>NZ_CP133671.1:2951250-5902500 GCF_031326345.1 Aureispira sp. CCB-E | reverse complement strand
GGTCAGCGAAGATGTGCTGTGAGGCATGTTGGAGAGCTTAGAAAAGAAAATGTAGGCATGAGTAACGATAAAATAGGTGAAAGTCCTATTCACCGAAAGACCAAGGATTCCAATTCTATGCAAGACAGAGTTGGGTTAGTCGGGACCTAAGGCAAAGCCGAGAGGCGGCGTCGATGGCGAACTGGTTAATATTCCAGTACTTGCTGTAATTGTGAAGCAGGGACGGAGCAGGCGGTTGGCTGCGAGCTGATGGAATAGCTCGTTGAAGAGTGGACGTAGGATGTGTAGTGAAGTACGCACATCACAGGAAACTCGATAGTACTAGAAACTCTATGGAGTGGATAGATAATGCCATTAGTCATACTTCCAAGAAAAGCTGCTAAACTATAGATTACAGGAACCCGTACCGTAAACCGACACAGGTGGTCGAGGAGAGTATCCTAAGGTGCACGAGAGAATCATGGCTAAGGAACTAGGCAAAATGGGCGCGTAACTTCGGGAGAAGCGTCGCTCGGTGTAAAAACTGAGCCGCAGTGAAGAGGCCCAGGCGACTGTTTAGCAAAAACACAGGACTCTGCGAAGCTGAAAGGCAAAGTATAGGGTCTGACACCTGCCCGGTGCCGGAAGGTTAAGGAAGGGGGTTAGCTTCGGCGAAGCTCTTAACTGAAGCCCCGGTAAACGGCGGCCGTAACTATAACGGTCCTAAGGTAGCGAAATTCCTTGTCGGGTAAGTTCCGACCTGCACGAATGGTGTAACGATCTGGGCACTGTCTCAGCCATGAGCTCGGTGAAATTGAAGTATCGGTGAAGATGCCGATTACCCGCAACGGGACGAAAAGACCCCGTGAACCTTTACTATAGCTTAACGTTGTCTTTGAGTAGTTGATGTGTAGGATAGGTGGGAGACTATGAAGCTGGTACGCTAGTGCTGGTGGAGTCGTTGTTGAAATACCACCCTTCAATTGCTTAGAGACTAACCCCTGTGTGGGGACATCGTTAGGTGGGTAGTTTGACTGGGGTGGTCGCCTCCTAAAAAGTAACGGAGGCTCCCAAAGGTTCCCTCAGCATGGTTGGTAATCATGCAAAGAGCGTATAAGTACAAGGGAGCTTGACTGCGAGACAAACAAGTCGAACAGGTACGAAAGTAGGGTTAAGTGATCCGGTGTTTCTGAATGGAAGGGACATCGCTCAAAGGATAAAAGGTACTCCGGGGATAACAGGCTGATCTCCCCCAAGAGCTCACATCGACGGGGAGGTTTGGCACCTCGATGTCGGCTCGTCACATCCTGGGGCTGGAGAAGGTCCCAAGGGTTGGGCTGTTCGCCCATTAAAGTGGCACGCGAGCTGGGTTCAGAACGTCGCAAGACAGTTCGGTCTCTATCTGTTGTGGGCGTAGGAATATTGAGAAGCTTTGACTCTAGTACGAGAGGACCGAGTTGAACGAACCACTAGTGTATCTGTTGTACAGCCGTGTGCATTGCAGAGTAGCTATGTTCGGAATGGATAAGCGCTGAAAGCATCTAAGCGCGAAGCCAACTTCAAGATGAGTATTCCATGAAGGGACGTTAAAGATGATGACGTAGATAGGTTGCAGGTGGAAGCGCAGTGATGTGTTAGGGAGCCGAGCAATACTAATGACCCGAAAGCTTTCTATTTTTTAAATAGAAGAATCTATAGCTAAATTGCTTTAGTTTATCTCCATTGTATGTTAATAAATCGACAATAGAAATTGTTGATTAACAAGAAAAAGAAAGTTCAGAACAAGAACAGAAGAAACGTCTAGAAATGGACAAAGAATAGTAGGCGGCAATAGCGAAGGGGAGACACCTTTCACCATTCCGAACAAAGAAGTAAAGTCCTTCAGCGCCGATGGTACTGCCTTATGGTGGGAGAGTAGGTCACCGCCTTCTTTTTTTTTCTTAAAAAGTCTGTTGAAAAGTTAGGAACGATATGCCAAAAGCGGCGATAAGATCTATAAGATTTTATCGCCGCTTTTTTGTTATTAGATAAAACGAAGATAGATTTATTGTTTAGTATTTGTAACAAAATAGTCTTTTGTTTGTTACAAAATCAAATAATGAATTTTTAGCGGACATTATTATTTTATGCTTTACATGGCATTGTATAAGTGTAAACTATTATCAATTAATAAGGAGAAACAATAGAATTATACTCCGTTGATAACCAACCATGCAGCACTCAGGAAGTAAAGTGATGCAATTTTTCTGCAAAGTAATGTATTATTAAAAAATAAGAATTAAATGAAAGTATGTGTTTATTGTGCATCAAGTACAAAAATTAATGCCGCTTTTTTTGAGGCAACTGATAAGTTAGCTAAAGTATTAGTAAAGGAAGAAGTACAAGTTGTATATGGAGGAGGTGGTGTTGGTCTAATGGGGCAGTTAGCGGATACTGTATTAGCAGAAGGCGGTCAGATACAAGGTATTATGCCTCAATTTATGAATGAGGTAGAGTGGGGACATAAGAAAGTATTAGATTTTGTATACACTCAAACGATGCATGAGCGAAAAGCAAAGTTAATTGATGGAGTAGATGCGGTGATTGCATTAGCAGGGGGAACGGGAACTTTGGAAGAGTTGTTAGAAGCAATTACGCTTAAAAAGTTAGGATTGTTTACCAAACCAATTATTATTTTGAACACGAATGGTTATTATGACCCTCTAAAAGAAATGCTAGAACGCTGTGCAGAAGAGCGTTTTATGAGTCAAGAACATATGAAAATGTGGTCTTTTGTTGATCAACCTGAAGATGTAATCCCTACAATTAGGAGTACAAAAGAATGGTCTAAAAATGCAATTAAGTTCGCTGCTGTGAGATAATACAACAATGGAAAGACAAAAAAGAGATTACCACATTTTGTGATAATCTCTTTATAGTTTAAATCGCAAATCATCTTTGAAAAGAAATGTAATTAAACTAGGAATAGGTTGACTATGGAGAATACATAGCCAACCTAGATTTTACCCTAGTTGAAAATAGCGTTTACTATTTTTTAGAATTATTCCTCAATCAAACCAGATAGTTGCATTGCACGAATCATTCTCGTTACTCCAATGCCTCCACCAGAACGAGGGAAGAAGTTTAGTTGTAAAAATTCTTCTAATTCTGCTTCAACGCGTTCTTTTCCAAATAGATCAAATAAGCGTTCTGCATATTTACCCTCTTCAATGGTGTAGAAAGTATCCTTCATTTCTTGTGGGTTACAGCTTCTTTCTGCTGAGCCAATTGTTTCCATGCCATGTAAAAGAACATCTACTTTTTCTGAAATATTAGAATCTTCTTCATTTCTTTTCATATTCCAAAATGGACTAGTGTACTCTGGAAAGTGTGTCAAGAAGAAAACAGGACCGTGGTCTTTTCCTATTTGAGTTTCCTCTTCTCTGTCTAGTTCTTTTACTCCGTATGCTTTGGCAACTGCATCGTACTTGCCTCCAGGAAAATCCGTTGCTTTTCCAAAACCTAAGTATTCCAATAATTCTCCTTCTACTTTTATCATTTCATCAATTCCCCCCTTCAATTCAAATTCAAACATTGGAAAAATAATACAGTGGCGTCCATCTACAGGATCTGGTTCATTACGGTAAGAAGTAGATACACAAAAATAACCTGGTACATCAGGTTTATCTAGTAATTCATACTCCAACCACATTTGTCCAGTTTGAGGAAGTGGCCATACATTGCCATGGTAATTGTAGCTAGCAATGGTTTTTGGGTCTTCGCATGCTGCCATAATGCTCAAACGATTTTGAGTGTGTACTTCTAGGAAACCCTTTTCCAAAAAAAAGAGCCTCATTTTATTCACGACTTGTGAAAATAAATGAGGCTCAATGATTGGATACAATGAAGATTCCTTTCGTTTCTTTTCTAAGATTGCCAGCGGCGGATTTGCGATCATGATAGTTCGTCTTTTTTCTGTTAAAAATGTTTGTTTGCGATTAAATTGGCACGAATGTATGGCGGCAAAATTGACTATACAAATTTTATTTATTTTCTTAACATTTTTTTAACATATGCGCCATTTTTATAAGATGTTAGTAATTGAATTTAATCCATAGGGGTTTAAGTGGCTGATTATCAGTGCTTTGTTTTGAAATAAAAAAGGCTTTAGAATAACTCTAAAACCTTTTCTGTAAGTATTTGATAAACAGTGGTTTATTTGATAGATTGTAATTTTCCTTGAAAATCTTTGATTGACGTATAATTTTTTTGGAGCATCAAATTTTTTAATTCTTTTTCGATTCGTTCAAAACAACTTGCTCCTTCTTTCATATATTGAGTTCCGATTTGAACTGCAGAAGCACCACAAAGAATATGTTCAAATACATCACTTCCAGTTTTTGCCCCTCCAGAACCAATGATATCAATATCATCTCTGAGCAGTAAATAAAACTGGCGAACATTAGCCAATGCAGTCGGCTTGATATAGTCTCCGCCAATACCTCCAAAACCATCTTTAGGTTTGATGACTACTTGTTCTTGGTCAATGTCAATAACCAAACCATTCCCAATACTGTTGACGCAAGTAACAAACTTAATAGGATATTGATTGATAATTTCAGCCATTTGGCGGAAATGAATTAAGTCAAAATAAGGAGGTAACTTAATGCCTAGTGTGTGCTGATCGAACTGACAAACTTTGTCTAAAACGTGTTGTGTACGTTCAAAATCATAACCTGTTTGGGGTTTGCCAGGAACATTGGGGCAAGATAAATTTAATTCAATGGCATCAATGGCATCAACTGAACTAAGATCTTGAAGCATGGTTAGATTGTTTTCTAAAGAAAGTCCAGCAACCGAGACAAAATAGGGTTTATTGTACTGCCTCATGTTTTTTGCCAAGTCAGCATAAAATTGATACCCTTTGTTGGGCAATCCCATAGAATTGATACTTCCTAAGTCATTTTCATAATATCTAGGACTAGGGTTGCCCTCTCTTAATTCTAGGGTAGAACTCTTGGTTAAGATTGCCGCCGAAAAACTTTTTCCAATATTTTCAAGTTCTTCTTTTGTGGTACATTTCGGACCAGAAGCATTATAAATACAGCTGTTCAAGGCGATTCCACCAATAGTGGTATTTAAATTAATTGACATAATACTTAAAAAGTTGAGATTGTTATTTTTTGATTTTAGTAAGATTAAATTACCTTTGCGCCAATAAAGGTACATATCCTAACCGAAATTCAATACTAATGAACAAAAAAGAGCTTGCACTTAAACTATTTGATTTAGGTGTTCTCCAGTTCGGAGAGTTTACCCTAAAAAGCGGCCTCCAGTCACCGTTTTATCTTGATTTTCGTCGAATTGTTGCTTACCCAGACATCCTAAAGAACATCAGTGAGTTGCTTTGGGATTTGGTAGCCGAATCGGAATTTGATCACTTATGTGGTGTTCCTTATGCAGCATTATCTCTTAGCTCGACGATGGCTGTTCTTCATTCCAAATCTATGATTGTGAAGCGAAAAGAACAGAAAAAGCACGGTACCAAAAAAATGGTCGAAGGTATTTATGAAGACAATGACACTTGCGTAGTTATTGATGATGTAATTAGTAGTGGAATTTCAATGATAGAGACATTGGAAGCCTTAGAGGGAGAGGGATTAAAAATTAAGCATGTGTTATCAATTGTTGATCGAATGCAAGGTGGAGCTGTTATGTTGAGAGACTATGGCTACGAAGTGCGAACAGTATATACTATTCGAGAAATTTTAGAAATCCTTAAAGAAGGTGGAAAAGTCAATGAAAAACAATACACTGATACACTCGTGTTTATTGAAACCAATAGAATTGACTTTGAACAGGTTAGAGAGCGTAGGAAGCAAAAAAAATCTTATAGTTATAAGAAAATAGGAAAGGATGCCAAGCATCCTGTTGCCAAGCGTTTGACAGAAATTGTTCTTAAGAAAAAAACTAATTTGTGTTGTTCGGCAGATGTAAATACGTCAGAAGAACTTTTAACATTAGCGAAGGCTGTTGGACCCAATATCTGTATGTTAAAAACACACACAGATAATTTAAATGATTTTACTCCTGAGCTTATAGAGGAGTTGAAAAGTCTGGCAGAAAAGCATAATTTTTTAATTTTTGAAGATCGAAAATTTGCAGATATAGGGCATATCGTAATGCAACAATTCACTGCTGCACCGTTGTGTATAGCTGATTGGGCAGATGTTGTGACAGTACATGTTGTAGCAGGCTCTTCTAGTATTGAAGCATTAAAGGCAACTGGTAAATTAGATACAACGGCATTGATTGTTGTTGCAGAAATGTCTACCAAAGATACCCTAACAAGCAAGCAATATACTACTAAAGCTATCGAAATTGCGGAGCAACATAGTGATATTGTATTAGGGACGGTTTCTCAAAATTATCGTTCTGAACATCCAGGGATTATGATGTTAACCCCAGGGATCAATACCGATCGCAAAAAAGATGGTTTAGGACAAACGTATAACCATCCTGATGAAGCTTTTTCTAAGCGTGGTGTGGATATTATGATTGTAGGAAGAGGCATTTATCAATCGGATAATCCTGCTTTACAATCCGAAATTTACAAGAAAATTGGATGGGAGAGTTACATGAAACGTGATAACGAATAAAAAATATAGAGGCTGTTTGATGTATTGTCAAACAGCCTTTTTTTTATGGTTGAATTTTGATAACTTCGATTGGAGTTGTGGTGGGGACTAGCCCTAAACCATATTTTTTTTCTAACTGATTTTTAATGCCTGAGATACCTTCTTTTAGGTCGATTTGAAAATCATATCTCGTTTCAGTATTTAAAGGTTCTTTTAAAATTAGTGGACCATAATCTAATTCATTGAGTATGCTAACTAGGGTTGTAATTGGCTTGTTAATAATGACAATTTCATTGTCAGTGTAATCAAATCCTCCATGCCCATCTTCTACTTGTAAGGTAGTCTTACGAGCTAATAAATCGCTATTCAAAATGGTCACATGAAACACTTCTTTTTCAGCAGTATAGGTGCTTGTTTGAATGTTGTAATGTGCAAGCAATTTGTGCAACAAAAAGTTGAAGGGTTGCTCTATTGAATCTGGATCGCATTTGAAATGAACGTAGTAAACAGTAGAATCTATGTTGGCATCACTCACCAGATTAAAATTTGATCGGTTGGATAAATCTTTGACTAAATTTCTGATAGAAACAGCTGTTCGTTTGTAACCAGATTGATCTTTTTTAGTAAAACCTGAAGATGAACCTTTGTTGGCTAAGCAGGTTGTAATTTGGTAGTGAGCCCCTGTAAGTGTATCGGCAATAATAGTTTGCTTGGTTGCCTTTTTAGGCTTAGGTGGCGCTTCCTGATAGGTTCCTGCGATTAAATGTTCTAACTTAGAATCGGTCAAAGAGTACGTGCCTCCACTCCATAATAGCTCACCATTGGGATGGATAACAACAGCATAAGGAAGATATTGAACATCAAATTTTTCAAAAGTTTTGCCTAAAAGAGAGTCTGATTGATCTATAGCAAAATGCACATTTTGAAGGGTTCTACCATTTAAGCGTTTGAGTATTTTTTGCTCTTCTTCTTCCGATAATAATACAAAAACGGCATTATCTTTAAATTTAGGGGTAGATGCCAGTGTTTCAAAGTGAGAGAACCCTTTGATGCAAGGAGCACACCAAGTTGCCCAAAAGTCAATTATGATAAATTTATCCTTAAAATTAACTTCACGAAGGTCGGTATGCACCAATTTGCTTGGATAAAATCGTTCGTTGAGTCCGTTGCTTTTTGAGCTTACTTTTGATGCAGGGGAACATGCGACTAGGTACATAGCAATGATTACATACAAGATGATTTTTGTCATTTTGTCAAATTTTAGTTAGTGGGATAATATAATAATGGAGCCCTTAAAAGGGCATTAGAATGCTATCATTAAGAGATTAACGATATTGGATTAACTTATTACTTTGTGGATTTTGCCTTGCATAGTAATTGTGAATAGCATAGTAATTTTATAAAGTAAAGAACACTATGCCGTAGTGCAGTTAAGTAGTATCATTAATATCTACATAACATTCCAAGAGAATGGAAGAGTGGTGGCTGCAATAGTAGTAATTAAATATGAATTCAACCTAATTTAGAAAGTTAAAGTATCCTAATTATTCTAATTAAGTTTGTTGACAGAAAATGATACTAAAAAATTATTAGTATTAGACTATTTCTTTTCCGAAGGGAGTTAAAACATCAAAAAACATCTTATTCCTTACCAAGGTGTGTTTAGTAGATAATTATCAGTTTTTTGATGTTTTGAGGTTTTATGTTTGCTGATTATTAATAATCTATATGGATAGAATCTTGGTAAATTGTATAGGTTAAATGATACCCACTTTCAATATATGTTTCAGGTGTAGAAAGTGTTTTTCCTGATTCAAAATAAATTGAAAAAGCGCAACTACCTTCTCCGCTATTGTGCTTGACTAAAATATGTTCTTGGGTGTAAGGTTTTAGATCAATAATTCCTGCGGTTGTTAATCCTATAGTCCGAATACTTTGAATTGTTTCTGGGGATTGGTTGATAAAATCAGCACGAACATACCCAGAAGGAACATTGAAAAAAGGAATATTAAAATAACCTTTTTCTTGGTTGATTAGAACGAAACCTAGCACTATGAGTAGCCCTCCAATTATAAATAGAAAACGCCTCATGCTATACAATTTCTAAGAGCGTTCTGTAAGCAACAAATTTACCTTGAAAACGTTCGGCATGATCTTTTTGTAAGGCTGGCGCTTCAGTAATTGTATATTGGTGCAACGTCTTCATGTCTTCACACGTATACTGAATAGCATAGGTGATACCGTCCGATTCGTCTTGACCCAGTACTTTGGCGATTTGATTGCTTTGAAAACGACCAGTGCGCATCACGTCAGGCATGTGTACTTCTTTCATCCATGTTAACCATTCGTCGTGTGCCTCAGGGTTGATTTTTACGGTAACATTATAAATGATCATAATTATTTTTTTAATCTGTTAAGCAAAAGTATACTGTCTTTTTAGTATCGTGCAAAAAACAAAAAAAAGGAGAATATTGTTAATTGAAAGACAGAATAAATGTATTTTAGTCCTTATTTTGTTAAATAGTAGTTAAATATGTTTGTTTATTGTTTATAAAATTATTTAGTGGTATAATAATCTCTATAAGGTTAAGTATCTTGTATTAGAACAAACAAATAATCTTTTCACGCTTAATATAATGCGCTAAAAGTCCCAATATGATGTTAAATAAAAAATATTTATTCGGTTTGGCTGTGACTTGTTTTGCCGTTTTTGCATTCACAACAGCAGACACAGATCCTGATTATCCCAACAAGGAATCCTTATTAATTGATGTTGTCTTACAAAGCTTGCAATACAATCATTACAAACCTGCAAAAGTAGATGATGCGTTGTCTCATAGAGCGTATGATATTTATCTTAAGCGAGTAGACAATGGCAAGCGTTTTTTCTTACAAGAGGATATTGATGGCTTTGCAAAACATCGTGATTTGTTGGACGATTATGCTATGAAAAAGGATTTTAGTTTCTTTGATGATTTGCATAAGATTAGAGATCAACGAATAGAATTGGTCAAGGAATATTACAAAAAAATATTAGCGAAGCCTTTTGATTTTGATAAAGAAGAGAAAATTGAAACTTCAAATGAAAAAATGGCTTATGCAAAAACAGAGGAGCAATTGTATGAGCGTTGGCATCAATTGTTGAAGTATAGAGTTTTGTTGGATTTGGAGATCAAGCTTAAACGTCAAGAAAAAGCAGAAAAGGATGGTGACAAATCTGTTGAAATCAAAACCATAGAGGAATTAGAGGCTGCTTCTAGAGAAAAAGTAATGAAACAGTTTGATCGTTGGTCGAAGGATATTAGCCAAGAGGACAGAGATGATAAAATTGCAGCTTATATCAATACGATTGCTAATGTGTTGGAGCCACATACTGGATATTTTCCTCCTTTAGAAAAAGAAAATTTTAATATTCGTATTTCTGGAAAATTAGAGGGAATTGGTGCACAATTGCGCCAAGAGGATGGTTACACAAAAGTTGTTCGCATTGTTCCTGGATCTGCTTCATGGAGACAAGGTGACTTGGAAGTGAATGATTTGATTATCAAAGTAGCACAAGGAGAGGAGGAGCCTGTCAATATCGTTGATATGAAAATGGACGATGTTTTGCCAATGATTCGTGGTGAGAAAGGAACAGAAGTGCGTTTGACAGTTAAAAAGACGGATGGTACGATTGCCGTAGTGCCTATTGTTCGTGATATCGTGGTAATGGAAGAAAGTTATGCTAAGTCAGCAGTGGTAGAACACAAAAAAACTAAAAAACGTGTTGGATTGATTGATTTAAGAAGTTTTTATGCTGATTTTCAAGATCCTAGAGGTAGACGTTGTTCTCGTGATGTGAAGCGAGAAGTTCAAAAGCTAATTGCGGAAGGTATTGATGGAATTGTAATTGACTTGCGTTTTAATGGTGGAGGCTCTTTGCGTGATGTGGTAGATATGAGTGGTTTGTTTATTGAAACAGGACCAATTGTGCAAGTAAAAGGAAGAGATAGTCGTCCACACCCGTTAGAGGATAGAGACCCTAGTGTGTTGTACGATGGCCCTTTGGTAATTATGGTTAATTCTTTCTCTGCATCGGCTTCTGAGATTATGGCTGCTGCCTTGCAAGATTATGGTCGAGCAATTATTGTAGGAACATCTCCATCCACTTTTGGAAAAGGTACTGTTCAACGTTTCTTTGAATTGGATGCTGTTGTACCACAACGTTATAAAGATTTAGGGGAGTTAGGTTCTATGAAAATTACCATTCAAAAATTCTTCCGTATCAATGGTGGCTCTACTCAACTAAAAGGTGTTATTCCAGACATTATTCTTCCTGGGGTGTATTCTTATAGAAGTATTGGTGAAAAAGACGAAGATTTTCCAATGGCTTGGACTGAGATTGATCCAATTTACTATAAGAAATCAAGCATTAAAAAATTAGATAAGATCAAAAAGAAAAGTGAAAAACGTGTCGCTGCAAGCGAAACATTTAAAATGATTGATGAACGAGCGAAGTGGTTCAAGAGTTTGCAAGAGGATACTGAAATATCACTAAATTTGGATGCATATCGTGCCCAGCAAGAAAAGTACAACAAAGTTTCGGAGCAATACAAGGGGATTGATAAAGATATTCCTGCTTTAAAAATAGATGTACTTGCAGCAGATGCAGCTGTTCTTGAAGCGGACACCATTCGTGCAGAAAGTATCAAGAACTGGCACAAGTCTTTAAAGAAAGATCCGTATGTAGAGGAGGTTGTTCAAATTATAGGAGATTGGGATTAATTCATAAAATACGACTTGCTTTTTAGCAAGCTTTAGGCTGTAGAGAAGGGATAAATTACTTAAATGTAGTTTATCCCTTTTTTCTAATAATTATCTGTGATTTGGCAATTAGAAATTTTTCTTATGGTACTTTTAGCCCTGTAAAGATTCCCGTAGAATCAGGGGTATATACAAAAAGGTTGGGGGTTTTAAATTGGTAATTATAATCCTTTTGAGGAACACAAAACCCTGTTATATCACAAATATAATATACTTTTTTATGGTAGGTTTGTTCATAAAATTGCTCATCATCACGCAAGGTGAAAATATGAATTCTAGTGTTTTCTAAAAATTCCTCTTGATTGATAGAAATGAAACCAAATTTACTTGAATTTTTAGGAGGCCAAGCAATTTCAGAGACCCCTTCATAACTATCAAAATCGTTTAGAATAGGTCTGTTTTTTTGAAGTTCTATATCGTACAAACAGATGGCATTTTGTTCTAAATCAGTATAAATCAAATAGCGACCATTAGGGGATAAAGAAGTTACTTGAGAACACAATAATTCATCATGAATTTTTGAGGGAATATCTAAGACATGCCCTTGTGCATCTTCTAATAGGTAAGCCAAACAGCCTTCCTCATGAGCATTAACTTCAACCAAGGTCTTATTTCCTTTGATTTTGTGAATGATTCCTCCTTTGTTTTCTTCTTCTTCGGCTTCGTGTAACTCTTCGTCTAGAATCAGTAAAAATTCTTCATGTTCCTTGTTCCATTTGTATTCTAATAAGTGGTTTTCTCTATAATTAATAGTGCCTCTAATTAGGATGTACCCTTCAAAAAATTCATAAAAAGAATGATTTTCAATGCGTTTGCTGTGTTCTGGCAAACCATAGCGATTATCAAACGAATCGATGCTTTCCCAAACCTGTTCAAAGGGAAAGGAAAAAATTTCGTAAGCAGGATTGCCAAAAGGGTGTCTTAGAATCACAATTTCTCTAGCTTGATACGCTAAACCATAGTCAAAATGTAGTTCAATAACGAGTTCATAATCTTCATCATTAGTGACATTCTCAAAATCAACATGTTCTATAATACCCTCTGATTTATTATTCAAAGGGATATAATGCGGCAACTCATTGGGATCGCTGATGTGGTATAAAAATAAAACAGGTTTAGACATAACTGCATTAAAAGCAACAAACCATTCATCGTCCAACCCTGTTTGGATTTTCTTGACATGAACATGACTGGTATCTTTAATCGCATGAAAGCCCTTTTCTCTAAAATGCTTTACAGCTACTTCTTTTATATCGCTAACACTTAATTTTGCTTGTTGAGTGCAAGATACTACTGCAAAAAGAGTACAAAAAAAGAGCAATTTAAACGGCATAAAAAATCATTTTACTGTTTGATGAACGAACGACGATAGGATTGATAAGTATTGCTTAGTTGAATGACATACGCTCCTTGGTGAAGTGCTTGAACGTCTATTTGTAATTGATATAGTCCTTCATGGGGATCGATCGTTTGTTGTTGTACAATTTGACCAAGCGTATTAAAAATGCTTAAGGTATAAGAATTTTCTGAGTTTGGAGATAAAAAATCAAGATTCAAGTAATTCTTTGTTGGATTGGGGTAAATATTAAATCCTAAGAGTTCTTCAACAGGGAAATTAACAGCTCTTACGTCAGAATATAAAATATTGTTATACAAATCTAATTGTTGTAATCGATAATAAAATAAACCTCCTTTTTTACCATTTTTGATAGGTAACTTTTTGTCAACAAAAGTATAATTAGTAATGTCCTCAGCATAATTAGCAGCAGGAATAGTAGCAATGTCTTCAAAGTCAATTCCATTCAGACTGCGTTGTAGGGTAAAGGATTCACTGTCTTGTTCGCGAGCCGTTTGCCAATCAATATTAGCAGCATATTTCTTTTTGTCAGCAAAAGCATTGAATGTTAGCAATTCTATAGGAAGTAATATGGTCGAACAGGGAGCAGATAGATTAAAACCATCAAAAGAAGCATAGTAAGCGTTGGCAGGAGAAGATCCTGCATGTTCGCATTGTAATGTCATTGTACTTGCTGTTGCTACGAACGGCAGTTGTAAAGGCACCCAAGTACTAGCTGCCATAGGAATGCTATACGTTTGCGAAGTAGTACCGACTCTTACTGTTGGTAAGACAGGACTTTGATTAAAAAGACTGGAACCTGTTCCAAAACTAGCTCCACAAAAGTATAAAATATAAGAGTTGCCAACTGTTAAGCCAGTAATGGTTGTTTGCGCACACTCGCCTGCATTAATAGAGGCTAAACCAAGCCAATTGCCACCATCTGGAGAGTTGTCGGGAGTAACTTGAGAGGTTGTTAAATAAGAAGGAAAAGTCGTATTGCACAAATCTGGCGAGCCACTGCATCGAGTCCAACCTGTCGCATTGGTAATTTGATTGTTACCTATTGGGCTGCCATTCAGAGAACCATTGTTAACGGTTTGTGCCGTAGCAAGTACTGAACATAAAAAAATAGATAGTAAGCTTAGAAAAAAATGGGAATATTGAAGTAATAACATAGTCCTATTGTTTTGGAAAGTGAAGGAATAAAAGGACAGATATTTTAATTGGTTGTTGAGTAAGTGCTTGTTTTAGAGATTTTTATTTAAGGAATGAGGAATGTTGTTTAATTCAAGTTACGGATACTTTATGAATTTTAAAACTATATTTTTAACTTTTTCCGTTGAGAGAGAGGTTGTTAACATATTGTTTTAACTTTGAAGCATGAGAATGAATTTGTAGGCTTATGTATATCATTATTTAACACCGTTTGAACTATGAAAGGTATCGTTATGAAAATAGACTTAGAATTGTTACAAAAATACAGCCTGCCATTTTTATTACTTTATATGCTGCTCATTATAACAGGATCTTTGTGGCCTAGGCTATCACGACATTATCAAACAGGTGAAATTAGTTCTGGGCAAATTCCTAAAGAGGGAGATAATTTTAAAATGGTTAATGATCCAGCAGTTTATCGTTTAGAGGATGGAACTAGGCGGCAATACAAAAGCGATACAGCTTTTTTTAATCATAGTAATAACAAGCCTTTTGATACGCCTTATGAGGATGGAGGTATCTTAATCTGCGACAAAGAAGTTGTTCTGAGTTTTCCAATGGGCGATTACATGCCCAAAGAACCTGGAGAAAGGGGAGAAGCTTATTTTCATAAAAACACTTGGCAACAGCTAAAAGAAAGTATCTTTAGAAGGGATAAACTCAGTCATTTTTTGGCGTATGGAATATTGGCTATCTTATGTTTGTGGACATTCCAATATTACCGTGTAGCGAGCGTCTTTGTATCAAATATTGTTGCTCTATTGCTTGTTATTTCGTTTGGAGCAGGAATTGAAGAACTTCAATTCGCTTATATTCCTGGTCGAGACAAAGAATTGTTGGATTTACTATTTAATGTTTTGGGAGGGGGAATAGGTCTGCTCATATATCATTATTGGATAAGAAAGTATTGCCAACAAAAGATAAGAAAATAAAAAAACTCGAAAAACAAGCTGTTTTTCGAGTTCTGCTAAGTATACGTTAAATTAAAGTGACATCTATTGGACTTCTTGTGGATCAGGTGTGTAGAAGAACTCTTCTTTTACAATTTTGCCGTTATTCACTGTATAAACACAGATTTCATCCATGTCAATAGCCTGTGTCATTCCTTTCATAACGACATTCATATACATACCACAAGAGAAGAAGTTTTCGGCAACAATAGGATCTGTTATTGTGCTAGAGTTTATTTTTTCTAGCATATCTTGAAAACGTTCTCCTTTTTTGGCGATAGCATCCAACCCTTGAACAATATGATCTGGCATACCTTCTGGCTCTACACTCACAATATCAGGAGAATAAAGTTCCTTAACTGCTTGCTCGTATTTACCTTCACGGCATAGTTCTATTAGGCGATTGGCTACTTCTTGTGTTGTCATTGTGCTTTAATTTTAAACGTTAATAATTGGGTAATTCCCCTTTGAATAATTGTTCAGCAATTCTAACGATGTAAGAAAATATATTAAATAATAATAATATCAAATAGCTATTCTAATTGAGGTCGAATATTGACCTTTCTAGCGATTATTTGATAGATTAAGTTCATTGAAATAGTAGGAATAAAATCAAAGAGTACTCGAACTTTCTGCCTTAAATCACGCAATGTTTTTGCTTCTTTTAAGGCTTGTTCAAAACTTTCATCAACAGCCCTTGTAATCTGGTCAACAAAAAATGCTAATAGCATAATCAAAGCAAATACTGTTGATAAGTAGAATTTTCCATGACCATAATTATGTTCCAAATTGTAGTCTTGATTCTTCAAGGTGTTAAATGTCTCATTTTCAATTTTCCAACGTGCTCTTCCAGCTGTGGCAATAGATGAAACATTTGATTTAGTCAAAGTTAGGTTGGTAATCCACTTATTGGAATAAACCACTTTATCTTTTTCTAAATCATATTCTTCGTATTCTAAATAGTTTACGATAATATCTTGGTTTGCGCCATTTAGAATGAGGTTAGATGCCCACCTGTATCGACACAGAGTCTTTTCATTTTTCTGGTATTGACACTGATGCAAACTATCCTTTTTTCTAAGTTGCTTAACTTGTTCCAAAACATATCCTTCCTTGATTACTATGATGTAATCCATTTGGATATCTTGTGCTTGAAGTGCTTTAATAGTTGGACCATCAGCATATAAAGCATCTAAAAGAATTAAGATCTTTTCTTTTGGCAGTATGCTGCGTAAATGTGGAAATAATCGTTTACATGCCTTTCGTTCACAATCATTCTTTTTTGAACCATCCTGCCGCGTTATTGCTTCTCCAAAAACAGGAAAAACGGTCTTGAAATTAGGATGAACTACACTCGCTGCTAACAATTGGTGATGATGTTCTATTGTACCATTTTTTCTTTTCTTTGTTAAACATTGAGAACAACCAATCTTATTGGAAGAAAATGTACCTGTGGCATCAACACTTACTAGCAAATGTTGGTCTAAGTATCTTCTACTTTCGAGTATTTTGAGCCTTTCCAAATGTTCAAAGATTGTTTTAAAAGTAGGTTGAAAAACAGATGGTTGGACAGCATCTAAAATTTTTCGCATCCCATTATCTGTTGGAAGCTTACTAATTTTAAAGACTTGTTCTAAATTGTCCTTACGATGAATGGCATTATCTATAAAACTCAATAATGATGGATCTTTTAGACCAAACATAGCAAATGCTCCCATTAAACAATCATGTAGCAAATATTCTGTATGTCCTTTTCGATGGTCTGGAACTTGGTGAAACTCTTTGGATACTATTTCTACTAATTTGTCGTACATCGTTTACTTTTTAGTAAATGTACGTTCCTTTTTCAATGAACTTAAATCTTATTTTATCATATAATTCTGTTTATCGTTAGAATTGCTGATAATTGTTATGACAAATATAAAATATGGTTATGACAACAGTATGTCAGTAGGAACTAAGAAAGCTAAAAAATGTTTATTTTTTTAGAGAGAAGAATTAAAACAATAATTATTGATAATGCTCATAAAGTTCTGTTGCCAATTCTTTGATTCTAGACTGTAATGCTTGAGGTGCCAAAACAGTAGCTTGATTACCAAATTGTAACAACCAACGAGCAACAATTTCCATCGAAGAATTTAAAAATTTCATTCGAACAACTTCCTTTTCTTCGACTTGTTCTACAAAACCAAAGTAATACTTTCGGTTTTCTGCATGTTGTAATACGGATCGATTAAAGGCTACTTCTACTTTTTGAAATTGTTGTTGTTCCTTCCATGCTTTAGTTTGTTGATCTATATACATTTGCAGACTAATGTGCTCGGCATCAAACTGTTGGTCTAGTGCACGCAATTGTAAGATTCGATTTATCTTAAACGTTCGATAAGCCTGCCTATTTTGACAATAAGCGACCAAATACCAGTTGCTGTATTGATAATAACAACCAATGGGTTCTAATAAGCGGTTTGAAATACTTTTGTCTGCCTTTTGGTATTCAATTTTAATAATTTTTTTAGCAGCAATACTCTTGAATAAATCTTGAAGATAAGATTTGTTTTCCCACCACTTGAAATGAGAAAAGGCAATAGAATCCTCTAATACTTCCAACGATTGCTTATCGGTACTTCTCAAAATAGCCTTGATTTTCATCATGGCTCCTGAATAAGATGATTGTGTAGTTTCGTCGGTAATATCTCCGATAAACTTTTCGGCTGTAAGCAGTGCTAGGGCTTCTTCTTCATTAAACATAATTGGAGGGAGTCGATACCCATCCATAATAGAATATCCTACCCCCGGATCTCCTATGATTGGAATTCCCGCATTTTTGAGTGTACTAATATCTCTATAAACGGTTCTCAGACTAATTCCAAAACGCTCTGAAATACTAGAAGCTTTTAGAATCTTTTTGGTTTGTAACAAAATTAACGTAGAAATGACCCGATCAAACTTATTCATAATGAAATGGTACAATTTATAAGAGGCACTTAAAATAAGATTTTTCGTTTAGAGTAACGATCATATCACTAAAAATAATAGTTAAAAACTATAAGTCAATAGTTCGTTGAAACCATACAATAGCAGTGCAGCTAACTACTAATAAGTATAATTCAATAAGAAAAACGCCTCCCCATTAAAATCATGAAGAGGCGTCAAGCGTAAGTTTTTATAGTTTTTTGTTTAGTGCTTGATTAGCTTAACAACAGAGTATCGATCATCAGAAGCAACCGTAAGGAAGTAAACCCCTGCTGGTTGATCTAAATCTAATGTTACTACCTTTGTAGAAGATATGGTTTGTTGATAAACCGTTTTTCCATTAATATCTGTAATCAAAATAGCTGCATTATGATTAGTTCCTAGGTCGATCGTAAACTGCCCTTTAGTTGGATTTGGATAAACGTTTATTGAGGCAGCATCGCTAAGCTGATTCACATTTGACAATACGAAGCTATAGCAAGATGACAACATGGTACAACCATTTGCAGTTACTTCAACCGCATAGTCACCATTGGCTGTTGGCATAAAGACACTGTCTGTTGCTCCAGCAATAGGGGCATTAGCATTGTTACAATCAACCCATTGGTATGCAGCACCGATTGCGTTGGCAGTAAGCGTTGTGCCGTTTGTTGTAACCGAAGTGTCAACACTATTGATGGTTAAGTTAATGGTATAAACACTATCACAATTGCCACCAAAAGCGACCGTATCTTGGTACGTTCCACTCATTGTCCATACAGCACCACTAGGAGCGGTATAGCTACCACAAGCCACTTCATTTAACGTAGCTGTTGGAGGAGTACAATAGACTACACTAAGATCATCAACCCAAAGTGTTGTACTAGAGTTGGCACTACCTGGGCTAGAACTAGCGGTAGCAATCAACAAAATATAAGAAGGTATATTACCATTGGTATAGTTAAAAGGAACTGCAAAACGAGTCCAAGTACTAGTGGTACCATTAGGAACATCAAAGATCGCTTCAGATATGATATGAGCAGCAGAGCCACCTTGGTCAGGATTAGAAACATCAAAACTATCGTGCAAAATAGCTTGAATACGACCAATGTCTGTTCCGCCTTGGTTAAACTTAAACCAACCGACCAAACTATCTGGACGACCTACAAATGGAGAGTTAAAATCAGGATTGGTCGTTAGGGTATTGATATAACCTGCCGAAGGGTTGGTAGAAGGAGCTTCAATTCTTCCTGTTGTAGCTGTTGCATTAACTGGTGTGCCAAAGAAGCTTCCATTGTCCAACTTTAGACAATAGGTACCAGAATGTGGATTGTTATCTTCTCTAAAACAAGTTTGAGGTCCTAGATTTGCAAAACCACCACCAGTTTTATTACCGTTCCAATTGGTTGGCTCCTCATCGGAATTACCCACATTTTGCCAATTCTCAAAGTCTCCATTAGGAATGGTTGTTTGACCCAACAATAGGGTAGTAGAGAACATGCTTAGAGTCGTTAGCAGCATGCTTGCTTTTGAACGTATTTTCATGATTTCGTTTTTAAATTCTCATTTTTTGGGATTGTGAGAATGCATGAACAAATAAAAAATAATAAGGGTTTTTGCTTTATGCGCAGCAAAGGTACATCTTTTTTTTTTATAAAATCAAGCCTTAACTTTTGTTACATTATGATGACCTCATTTACAAAGGGTTGTGCTTGTAAATAATTATTAATCAAATGGTTGAGTTTTTTGGTGGGTGCTATTTTATAATAAAAAAAGACCCAAATCTTAAAGAAGATTTGAGCCTTTTAGTTGTTATTGTTTAAGAAAATGAGGCGACTACATATTACGTCGATATTGCCCACCTACTTCATATAAAGCAGTTGTAATTTGTCCTAAAGAACAGCATTTAGCCGCTTCCATCAATTCTTCGAATAAATTCTCATTATTAATGGCTGCTTTTTGCAACCTCGAAAGTGCTTTGGGGCTTTTAGCTTCATTGGCACCTTTTAAGCTTGACAGTGTTTGGATCTGTGCTTCTTTTTCCTCTTGGGTAGCACGGATAACCTCGTCAGGGATAATTGTTGGTGATCCTTCTTTAGATAAGAACGTATTCACACCAATAATAGGGAATTCACCAGTATGCTTGAGCGTTTCATAATACAAGCTTTCCTCTTGAATTTTTCCACGTTGATACATCGTTTCCATAGCCCCTAAAACACCACCACGTTCTGTAATTCTATCAAATTCCATCATAATGGCTTCTTCTACCAAATCCGTTAATTCTTCTGTAATAAAAGAACCTTGCATTGGATTTTCATTCTTAGCCAAACCAAATTCGTGATTAATAATCAACTGAATGGCCATTGCGCGGCGAACAGATTCTTCTGTTGGTGTGGTAATAGCTTCGTCATAAGCATTGGTATGCAGAGAATTACAGTTGTCGTAAATAGCATATAAGGCTTGCAGAGTCGTACGAATATCGTTGAACGAAATTTCTTGAGCATGCAAAGAACGTCCTGATGTTTGAATGTGGTATTTTAGTTTTTGAGAACGAGCGTTAGCACCATATTTCTCACGCATCGCTTTTGCCCAAATCCGTCTAGCGACACGACCAATGACAGCATATTCAGGGTCAACACCATTAGAGAAGAAGAACGATAAGTTCGGTGCAAATTTATTGATGTCCATTCCTCTAGACAAGTAGTACTCTACAAAGGTAAATCCATTGGCTAAGGTAAAGGCAAGTTGTGAGATTGGATTTGCCCCAGCTTCGGCAATATGATACCCAGAAATAGAAACAGAGTAGAAGTTGCGCACATTTTTATTGATGAAATATTCCTGAACATCTCCCATCAAACGCAGCGAAAACTCCGTAGAAAAAATACAAGTATTTTGAGCTTGATCTTCCTTTAGAATATCAGCTTGAACCGTACCCCTTACAGAGGAAAGTGCTTTTTGCTTTAATTCTGCATAAACACTTGGCTCCAAGATTTCATCTCCAGTAACTCCCAACAGCATTAATCCTAATCCATTGTTTCCTTCAGGCAATTCTCCCAAATACACAGGACGTTGTAAACCTTTGTCGTCGTATTTTTCTTTTTTTCTAGCCTCAACTAAGGCTTCTAAGTTATTTTCCTTGATGTACAACTCGCATTGTTGGTCGATAGCAGCATTCATAAAAAAGGCACACATGGCAGCTGCAGGACCGTTAATTGTCATAGAAACAGAAGTTGTTGGAGCGCACAAATCAAATCCTGAGTATAATTTTTTAGCATCATCCAAGCAACAAATATTAACCCCAGAATTTCCTACTTTTCCATAAATATCTGGACGATAATCAGGGTCATCACCATACAAAGTCACCGAATCAAATGCTGTTGATAAACGATGTGCGGGCATGTCTAAAGAAACGTAGTGAAAACGTCTATTGGTACGTTCTGGATTTCCTTCCCCTGCAAACATACGAGTAGGATCTTCCCCTTTGCGTTTAAAAGGAAATACACCAGCTGTATAAGGAAACTCACCAGGTACATTTTCTTGTAAGACCCATTTTAAAATTTCTCCCCAACTTTTGTATTTAGGAGTAGCAACACGAGGAATACGAGTATGAGAAAGAGAGGTTGTAAATGTTGGAACACGAATTTCTTTGTTTCTTACCAAATAAACAAACTCATCGTTAGCGTAAGCTTTTACTTTGTCATCCCAGTTGTTTAGGATTTTTTTATTTTGACCATCTAGATTTAGTTCAACCTCATCGTATGCTTTTTGAACGGCTTCTAAAACACTTTTATCTGCTTCTCCTTGATTTTCTAATACCTCTAATGTTTTTTTGATGCCATAAAGTTTGCCCGCAACTTCAGATTGTTGTTCTGCTTTTTCGTTATAATTTCGAATGCTTTCCGATATTTCAGACAAATAGCGAGTACGCTTAGGCGGAATGATGTATATTTTTTCACTCATTCCCTTTGTGATTTCAAAGCTAGACTTTAGATCTGCATCGGTACGTTCTACAATGGTGTCAATAATGGCACGATACAATTGATTCATACCAGGATCGTTAAATTGAGATGCAATGGTTCCAAAAACAGGCAATTCCTCATCTTTGGCTTCCCAAAGGTTGTGGTTGCGTTTGTACTGTTTTTTTACATCACGCAAAGCATCTAGAGCACCACGTTTGTCAAATTTGTTCAAAGCAATAACATCAGCAAAATCAAGCATGTCAATTTTCTCTAACTGAGATGCGGCACCATATTCTGGTGTCATCACATAGAGAGACATATCGGAAAAATCCGTAATAGCGGTATCCGATTGACCAATACCAGAGGTTTCTAAAATAATTAAATCATATTCTGCTGCTTTTAAGATGTCAACGGCATCAGCAATATATTTAGAAATAGAAAGGTTGGATTGGCGAGTAGCTAACGAACGCATGTAGACGCGATTGTTTTTAATGGCATTCATGCGAATACGATCACCGAGTAAGGCACCGCCTGTTTTTCTTTTAGAAGGATCTACAGAAACAACGGCAATTGTTTTGTCATCAAAATCGGTTAAGAAGCGACGAACCAATTCATCTACCAAGCTAGACTTTCCAGCACCTCCCGTACCCGTAATCCCTAAGACAGGTACTTTTTTAGTCGGCGCTTGTTGGCGAATATCCTCTAGCCAAGCATCAGCATGGTCGCCCGTATTTTCTGCCGCAGAAATAAGGCGAGCAATAGAATATTTATTTTTTTGTTTAAAATCTTTGAGTTCTCCATTGATATTTTGACCAGTAGGGAAATCACATTTTTCCAACAAGTCATTAATCATGCCCTGTAGCCCCATTGCACGTCCGTCGTCAGGAGAGTAGATGCGGGCAATACCATAATCGTGAAGCTCTTCGATTTCGGTTGGGAGGATAGTTCCACCTCCACCTCCAAAGATCTTGATGTGTCCAGCACCTTGTTCCTTTAATAGGTCATACATATACTTGAAGTATTCGTTGTGACCTCCTTGGTAAGAAGTGATAGCAATTCCTTGCACATCTTCCTGAATAGCAGTATCAACAATCTCTTGTACCGAACGATTGTGTCCCAAATGAATGATTTCTGCTCCAGAGCGTTGCATGATTCTACGCATAATATTGATGGCAGCATCATGTCCGTCAAATAATGCAGCAGCAGTCACCATACGAATTTTATGTTTGGCTTGATAAGGTGCGACTTGTTCCATAATATACTGTGAGTTTTTAATTTTTTTGATTCTCAACTCATACGAGTTGTAATAAACAACAGATTGGCTTTATCAACAATAAAAACAAGTTATTGTTTGGTTTTGTATGAATTGAGAGGTCTTGTAAGTTTGCTGCAAAGGTACATTTTTTTGTGCTATTTTGAGTGTTAATACTTCGTTGATTTTTTAGTTTTTCATAGGGAAATATAAAAAAGCATCTTGTATTGGTTTGATTATCAGATTTTTAGATTAGAAGTGGTCAGAGTTGCATCTTACTGATAATCAAATTGATACGTTTTTCAACGGAGTAATGGAGTGTAATAATTGAAGTGAAAATATATCTTTATTGACTTAAAAAGCTTTTTTTTATTGTATATTACTGACACTTCCCCCTAAAGTTTGCTTACTGTAAAACAACTATTTACAAAGAAAGTAAACGAACCAATAACTTGTTTTATTAAAAATAAATGTGATGAAGTTATTCTATAGGGGCATTGTATCTTTTCTATTGTTATTGTCCATACAAACAACAAAACTTACCGCACAACATCTAACAGGATTTATACCTACTAATACTGCTACCCATACTGCTACCCAAAATGGTTCGTGGTTTGATCCGACGACTTGGAATACAGGAACTGTTCCTAGTGATGGGGCTATAGTGGTTATTCCTGCGAATATTACCGTTACGTATGAAGGGAATTCGACGGCACATATTTTTGCCATACGAGTAGATGGTACTTTTAATTGTATACAATCTAATAGCAGTCAAACCTCTCAGTTGATTTTTGATACATTTATAGGGATGAACACTTCTGTAGTGACATTTCGGGCAGGTAACCCAACTGATGGAGCGATAGCTGTTGAAATTCGACCTTTTGATATAGAAGCACATAAGTCAGGAACTAGCGGTTTTGCCCAAGTATGGAATGCCAATGCCATCAGTTATTACAGTGATGGTGAACCAACTTATGAGGTGACTTATAACGTAGGACCAGATGATCGATTTAATTCTTATGCAGATGCCTTGTTGGGAAATACTTCGGTAACCGAAATATCTAGAAATCTAATTAATGATGGTGCGGGGGTATTAGGACGTTACCTTTGGGATCCAGAGCAGTTGTCGTTAGGACTTGTTGTTATGGGAGAGTTGGAAATTGTTGGGCAGGAAAAAACAAACATGATCAAATTAGGGGCGGATGCTTTGAGAAATCAAGCGTTGATAGAGTTGGCTAGTACCCCAGTTGGTTGGAATATTGGCGATAGTTTGGTGGTAACAAGAGGGGGCAATCAATCAACTTTGGCAAATGGTGAGGATTTGGTAGCGATTCAAGCAATCAATGGAACAACCATTACCTGTACCAATAATCTAACTAAAAATCACGAAGGAAGGGTACAGGATAATCTGCATTGTTATGTGGGAAATTTGAGTAGAAATATTCAATTTAAATCAACAGTTTCTACAATTATCCACCAACGAGGGCATTTGATGGCGATGCACAACCCAACCAATATTCAAATCAAAAATGCCGCCTTTGTAGATATGGGGCGAACCGATAAATCAAAACTACTCAATGATTTTTTGTGGGCAAATTGGGTACAGCCCAAAGTGTTTAAATCTAAAATATCTGCCTTAGGACAAGAATGTTCGGAGTTAAGAAAGGCTCCTGTAGCAGATATTACAAACATAAGAGGACGCTATTCTATTCACTTGCACCGCACAGGAGCAAATCTAGGGGCAAATATGGTTCATGTGACAGGGAATGTCGTTTGGGGGAATCCTGGGTGGGGAATTACACACCACGATTCACATGCCACGGTTTCGGATAATGTTGTTTACGATGTAACAGGTTCGGGAATTGTTTCTGAATCGGGGAGTGAAACAGGTTTTTGGGATAATAATTTGGTCGTAGATGTTAAAGACGGACACTCTACAAGTCCATATCATGCTGCTTTGTTTTATGACGATTATCTGTTTTCGGGGCAAGGTTTGGGAATGAAAGGGCGTGCGGTCGTTTGTCGAGGAAATGTTATTGCGAATGTCAAGCAAGGCGTAGGAGTAATGAATATGAATCCTGTTGTCAATCATTTGGACAGGGTAGATGCTAAGGCACTTGCAAGTGTTAGACCGAACTATTTATTTGATCAGTTTCCTTTGTGTAGTGGGGGGTATAGTAAAGAAGGAGATGGAGTCATGCCCGTAGAAGTGGCTTTAATTTTAGAAAATACAACGGTCATTAGTTCTAATCAAGGTTTGCGCTCTATAGAGCGGGATATGGGAGTTAATCATGAATCTCGCTCGGTATTCGACGGTTTTATTGCTTGGGGGGTAAACCAAGGTTTATCCATCACTTATCAAGCCGATTATTCCTTCAAAGATGTGTTCATTTCTGGAAAGAATGCTAGCTCGATAGGTATGTATTTGTGGAAACATTCACACAATCATGTTTTTGAAAATATAAAATTAGTTGATTTGGGTTATGGAGTTACTGTTTCTAAACTAGTTGAAAGTGGAAATGGTGCCTTAAAAACTCGTAACAATGGTTTTACTCCTTGGTACTTTGTAGACCTAGTCTTAGAAAATGTGGGGGTATTTTATCAACTTGAAAAAGAAAATCCTGCCACCACAACTGTTTATGATGAGCACAGTGATAATCCGATTCATCTAAGTTCTTCAGAAATTACCAGTCGCCCAACAACATTTACGATTTTAGATAGTTCAGGTTTAGTGGTCGATTATAATACGGGGGATTTCCGATTTGAAATAGATGGTGTTATTACAGATGATTTGGGCAGTTACGACATGGGAATCAAGCAGGCTTGGGCGCAGGGGAATTTACGCTTAGACTATCCTACTCGAATTTATGAGTTTGCTTCGCAACAAAAATTTGAAGATTATCTTAGTATCAATGGTGTTTATAAAGATACCGCAGATAATGATCAATTGTACTTTATTATCAATGAAATCCTCCCCAATCGACGAACGTACGACTATACTTCTTTTCCCGTGCGTGTAAAAATTATGAATGCTCCTTCTAGTTTGCTTTCAATGGCATTGATTGAGTCACCCGCTAATTTTTTGCCTACCAACCGTCTAATAAGCCGATTGGCTACGGTAACTCAAAGTAGTACCAACATAGGACTAACTTACAATGGAACGAGCATCAATGCTGGAGCAACAAAAGCGGTCGATGGTAATAACAATGGTCGCATCAATGCACAAATTTTTCAACGAGGTTTGGTGCCTGTCGGAAGTTTCTCTGAAACACTTGTAGAACAAGAGCCTTGGTATGATTTAGATTTGGGAGAAATTAAGCAAATTGATTTTATTGATATTTGGAATACAGTAGAATTAAATGGAGCCAATATTGAAACCTTATCTCCCCATTTTCAGAATTTTTATGTTTTAATTTCTGATTCTGCCTTTACATCGACAACAACTCTTGCCAGTGCACGAGCATTGGCAGATTATGAATATTTTAATGGAAATGGCGTTGCCCGAAAATTCTCATTAGATCACCTAAACGCTCAAGGTAGATATGTGCGAATTCAAGCAGTAGGCTTGAATAAAATTGCTCATGCAGAAGTAGAGATTATTGGTAGAAAATTACCTCCTCCTAGTGCTATCTTGCCAATAGAATGGATGACGTTTGAGGCAAATCGTATTGATAGAGAAAGGGTAGATTTAGGCTGGGTTACTAGTTCTGAGTTTCATAATCAAGGGTTTGATATTGAGCGGATGTTGGCACATGAAACTATGTTTACCAAAATAGGGTGGGTAGAAGCTTCAGGGACAAGTACAACACCAACTAGGTATCATTTTGAGGATAAGAATGCCTATCAAGGGATTAGTTATTATAGACTCAAACAAATTGATTTTGATGGGGCAACAACTTATTCTGAAATTAGGGCAGTATCGGGTATAGGGACTTTGGGCATAGGATTTGGGCTTTATCCGAATCCAGTTCAGGAGGCGTTTTTTATTGATTTGGGAGAGAAATCAAAAGGTGCTAAAAAGGCAACTGTATCCATTTTTGATGGGCGAGGACAACTAGTCTATCAAAGAAACCATTCCATTACAACTCAAGAATTATTAAAAATAACACTCGTAGAGGATATTCCAGCAGCAGTCTATTGGTTGTCTTTGAAGCTAGATAATGGGGAAGTGTTTAAGACTCGATTTATTAAACAATAACTAAGGTGGACAGAGCAAGAGTGTTTGCCAAAATAAGAGCTGAAATGAAACAGTCTGAACTTCAAACGGTATTTTTTTGTTGAAAGAAATAAGGAAATGGATAAAAATAAGGCTGAAAAGTTCTAAGTTTAGAAATTTCGTTATATTAGTAATGTCTACAACTGGACTAGTTTTTGGTAAATTAGATACCAATTAAATATAAATAGACGTTATTAAAAGTAATCGTTCGTTGAACCCACGGAATAGCAGCGTAGCTAATACTTAATAATAACACAACTAGATCAAGCAATACATTAAGCATCTATTCTTGTTAGGTTAAAAACCCTGTACATTTTGAAAATAGAAATTTCTCACGATACACTAGCTAAGACGGTTTATGATAAGGCATCAGCAGAAGACAGAATGCGTCTTATGGTGCTTAATTTAATTCAAGCCAAACATCGATTTTTTAACGAAGAACATGCTTATTTGACTTCAGATGAGCTTAAGGTGATTGCCCCTTTTGAAGAACAGTTGGAGTTGACAACAGAGGAAAAAGCTTTTTTGACTCGAAGCAAACTACGGGCACAAACCAAAGTGACGCTTGTGGTATTAAGCTTTATTGTGGTGGTGGTGGTTTTAATTTGGTTTGTTGTTTATTATCGTAGTAATAATATCAAAATAGAACAAGTCAACAACCAACTTACAGCAAGTCAAGATAGCTTAAAGAGTGTCAATAACTCCTTGGGAATTCGATTGGAGGAATTGCGCGTAAAAGATAGCATTCACGAGTCGTTAACGGAAAGAATTGGCAATGATCAGCAGATTATCAAAATGACGAATAAAGAGCTGCAAGATGCTTTGAACGAGTTGTATATTCTGAACGAAAAATTGAAAGAAAGTAAACGCAAAGTAGAGCGGGAACGTGATGGTCTTAAAACTGACAAACAAGCCTTAACAGAGCGTTTGAAAGAACAAATAAACAAGCAGGATAAAATTATCAAAGAAAAATTGAGCGAGGTTGAGCAATCTCAAAAATTAAGTCAACGTGCTAATACCATTCTTAATAGTACAGAAACTCCAACCGAAGCGCAATACAAAGAAGCCTTTCAACTGGCTCGTTATGCTTGGGAAATGAGCCGTTCGAATAGTCAAGCTATGGATGTGCTGAATCAGATTAATAACAGTAAGATGCGAAAAAGAAATAGTGGTTTCTTAGGAAAAAATAGACCTAAAAACACTTATACTTATCGACAAATAGAGGACATGATCCAAAAAATAGATCAAAAATATAAATATGGTAAATTGACCAATAAGGAAGTGCAAAAAGTTTTGCGTAGCGGAAGTTAGGTATTGGTACAGTGTATCGGATAAAAAAAGCCTCAGGGAGAAAATTTTCCTTGGGGCTTTTTTAGCAATTACTGATAAAGTAAAAAATAAAGATGTTAAGCTAGGAAAGCCAATTTTGAAGAGTTCTTTTTTTTTGTCATATTTACAAATTTTCAAAAAAGCCCTCCTTGGTCTTGCATCTTATGTGTTTTTTACAAAGCATTTGGAAATGTATTGGAGCGAGACTTGTCAAAGAATGTAAAAAGAATAGTAATGAAGTTGTTCAAAATCAACGACAAATTTTATGATTATTTGATTGTAATATTGTCAAGTATATTTTTAGTTTATTTTTACGGACCATTACTGATAGCTCCTAATGAATATTTATTTAATAAATACGGAGATGGTTTTAGTCATTATTTTAACTTTGTTACCTATGCCAAATATAGCCAAAGTTATTTTGAACACACCATTGCTAACTATCCATATGGAGAGCAAATTATTTATTTGGATGGCCAACCGTTCTTTGGTGCTTTGACAAAGATACTAATTTCGATATTCCCTTTTTTAGGCGATTATACGGTTGGTATTTTGAATGGCTTGGCTTTGTTCTCGATTTGGTGGACACCATTGCTATTGTATGGAATTTTAGCACGTATAGGAGTACAGCGTTTTTTGGCAGTTTGGGGAGCGATGGGCATTCTTTTCTTAGAACCACAAATCTTTCGTTTAACAGGGCACTATTCTTTATCTTATAGCTGCGCAATACCGCTCACTCTGTATCTGTTGTTGCGAATCTACGAACAGATACAAACAACGTTTTGGGCGGGACTTTTATTCTTTTTTAACCTTATGTGGTTGTACACGCACCCTTATTTAGGCTTAATGTGCTGCATGCTAACAGGGGTAATTCTTTTGTTTTATTGGTGTTATAATATTCGATCCCTTGCTACTAGTGTTAGGTATTATATATTGGGGTTTGTAACAGGCATTTTACCTACTGTTATCTTTAAATTAGTGACTAGCCTGACAGATACTCATGTTGCCAAACCGATTGACGTTTACGGTTTGTTTGAGTACTGCGGAGAACCAGAAGATGTATTTTTGCCCAATCATCCTCCATTTAAAAAAACGGCAGAAGAACTACTTGGATACCCCTTGAATCAAACTTGGGAAGGGTGGTCATACATTGGTATTGTAACAATGCTCACATTAACCTTAGTTTTAGTAATTAAGCTGGTTAAATTTATTTTGAGGCGCAAAAAAGTAGAGGAAGACAAGATGCATACAGTTGTAAAAATAGCATTTTGGGCATCTATTCCGATTTTATTGTTGTCTTGGGCCTATCCTTTTATTCAATATCCCTCTTTATTAGAATATGTCAATCCTATCAAACAATTTCGCTCTTTGGGACGATTTTCATGGGTGTTTTATTATGCATCAACCTTAGTGAGCATCTATTATATTGGAGCTGCTGCTCGTTTTCTGAAAGAAAAAAAACAGGCTATTTTAGCCGCTTTATTGCTGCTGTTAGCCCCCATGTTGTACATGGTTGAAGGGTATAGCGCTCATGCAGAAGTAGCTACCAATTTGACCCTGCATCCGAACTATTTTTTAGAAAAAAATCGCCCAGAAGTCTTGAAAGATGGATTGGAGCAAATTAATGTCGAAGATTATCAAGCAATATTGCCTTTGCCTTATTATTATCTAGGGTCAGGCAATTTTTACCGACCTGTTTTGGGGGGAACAACACATTTCTCTATTCTAACCTCTGTGCATACAGGTTTGCCTATTGCTACTGCATTTGTAGCAAGAGCCGATGTTTGGGAAAGTCGGAACTTAGTTCAATTATGTACTGCTCCTTATTATGATAAAAAAATACAATCGGATTTTCCTTCTAAAAAGCCATTTTTGATTACTCGTTCCAATTATATGGAGCCTTTGACAGAATATGAGCAAGCAATTTTTAATCGGGCTCGACTTATTTCTATTGACAAAGAAGGGTATGCTTTATATTCCTTGGAATTTGATGATTTGTTTGTCCAAGAGAACGATGAGGTATTGGAAACATTCCAGCAAAAAATGCCTTCTCTACACCCAAAGGGAGACTGGCTAGTAGAGGATAGTACGGCAACGGTTTTTTATGAAAATTTTGAAAATCAACCTTCCAAGTATGCCTTTAGAGGGACAGGGGCTTTCAGTGCTCCTAAGTCAGGTTCTGGAGTCTTTTTGAAGATGCCTTTAGAAGAACAAACCACTCCTGTTACTTATCAAATAAAAGCATGGGTATTTAATGGAGAGATTGATGCCATGAATTATGTGTTTATAATAGCTTTTGGAGACGATGGTGCTGGTTATCGGCAGGAACTTGGGCAAACTAGACCTGATCGAGCTGCTGTTATCAATGGAGATTGGTCGTTGATTGAGTTTAGTGTAACAGTGCCACCTAATAAATTTAAGACATTACACTTAGACCATTATTGTGGGCTGTTGTCCAAACAAACTTTATATGTCGATGAGGTGTTAATTTATAGTGGAGAAGGGGATGTTTACAAGGTGGTTCATGAGGAAAATAATCAAGTTAAGGAGCTTATTTATAATGGTCATCAAATACTTAGAAAGTAGGAGCATAAATGGTAATGTGTAGAATATAAGGATACTTGATGTAACAAATCGCGTTAAGTTGATTTTTAGTAAAAAAAAATATATAATTAAATTGTTGATAGTCAGATAAATAAGAGGTTGTTTTGGGGCTTGTGTAACAATGAAGCAAAAAAATAAGCTTATTGTAGAGGCTTGTGTTTGAGAGGCAAGAAATAAAATTATTAAATGAAGTGGATGTATTTTTATTTCCTCTCTAATAAAATGCTTAAATTAGAGATCAAAGAGATATTTAACGATTAAAAATGAAAATAGAGCTATCACACGATTTATTAGCCAAGAAAATTTATGACAAGGCTTCTACAGAGGATAAAATGCTGATCAAAATCAGGAATTTTATTAAGAATCGTTTTGCCTATTTCAAAGAAAATAAAGTGCTGTTGTCTAGAGAAGATTTGGATTATATTAGTCCTTATTTGAAACAATTAACTTTAGAACAACATGAACTTATTTTTATAGATCGTAGCAAACAAGCTTTAGTGCTTCAACGAGCTGTAATTATTGGAATCGCGATTGCTGTCGTATTTGTAATTACCTACTTTATGAATAAGACAGAGCAAGTAAAAGTAGAAAACCAAGAGCTTTTGGCAAAACAATTATTGGAGTATAAAGAAATAGAAGCAGAGGCACAAGCATTATCTAGTGCTTTGGTAGAAAGTAGAGAAGGTTTGGATGCAACTAAAGAGGAATTGCGTTTGGCCTTGTTGAAGTTGCAGCAGAAAAACGATACTTTACTGCACGATTATGCTTCTTACAAGGTTCATCACGATGATGATAAAGAGCAATTGTTGCAAGAATTAAAAATTGCACAATCTTCTAAATTGAGTGAATTGGCAGCTCCTATTGTCTACGATAATCGGAAATATGCTTTTCAGTTGGCTAGAAAGGCGTGGGAACTGAATCCCGAAAATCAACAAGCTATGAAAGTCATTTATCAAAGTGTTGATGCTACGCTCGAAACGCCTTTTTCTAAACAGAAAACTCGAAACTATATTAAATGGAATGCTAAAAAATGGGGAGAGTTGAGTGATAAAAAAATGCGAGCTATTTTTAATCCTAAAAATGCTGTTGTTGCAGACAATAAGGAGAAAAAAATTGCCGAACAAATTGAACAGGTGACAAAAGAACCTGAGCCGCCTACCATGAATTTTGTCCCCGAACCTCAACGACAACAAAAAGTGCAAGCTGAAATTAATAAATTGCAACAAAAATTACAAGATCAAATTCAGCAACAACCCCCAAAACCCAAAGGACCTATTAATTTTCCTAAATAAGACCATGAAATTAGAGTTATCACACGATTCATTAGCTAAGACGATTTATGATAAGGCTTCTGCTGAAGATAAAATTCTTATTAAAAAGCGAAACTTTATCACAAGACGTTATGAATACTACCAAGCATCGGGCGTCTTGCTGGATTTAGAAGGTGTGCAATATGTTCTTCCTTATTTAGACAAGTTAAGCTTGAATAGTGCTGTGCTGGCGTTTATCAAAAAAAGTGAACGACATACCAAACGTAGGCAATTTATGATTAGAACTACTGTACTAGCTAGCTCTATAGTCTTACTGATATTTGGAATACAGGCTTCTGTTGTCTTCTTTAGTTTGCAAGAGAATTTAGAAAATAAACAGGCGCTTCAGTTAGAGTTAAAAGAAATTCAGAAACAACGAAGTATAGCAGAAAATAGAGCGCAAACATTGCTTAATGGAGCAGGTTCTATTAGTCAACAAGATTTGCAAGATGTCGATGTTGTTAAACAAATGATCATTCAATATGATACTTTAGGAAAACAGCATATGGATCTGGCACGACAAAGAGATTTGGCTCAGTCTGCTGCCTTGAGTGACCTAGCTAAAAAAGCTTTGGAACAAGGAGATCCTACTTATGCCAATCAATTGGCTTCAAAAGCTTGGGAGTTGAATCCAGAAAATAAGCAGGCTTTAGAAATGATCGCAACAATTAATCAAAAAAATCAAATTGCTTTTTCCAAATTACCCGTAGAGCAACAGGCTTCATACGTCAAACAATCCCAACAAGTAATGGGGAGGTTGGGTGAGGATGATTTTCGAGCAATCTTTTCGGAAGATAATAATGTTATTAAGAACCATAAGGCTACGGTTTTGCAAAGTGTTGTTTCTTCTAAGAAAAATAATAATATCAATAATAACGACGGTGCACCTGCCAAAACACCAGTATTACACCAAGTTATTCAGCAGAAAAAGCCCCCAAAAGATGATTTTAACAATTCGAAGAAACCAAAGAAAATCACTCCTATAAAGCCAATTGATGGCAAAAAAGGCGAGGAGGATAAGAAAAAAATCATTTCTCCTAAAAATTCTAAAATCAATGGGGAAGATCCTAAAAATAACACGATAACCAAAAAGGACAAAATCAATTTTCCCAAGCCGCCTAAAGATGATATCCTAATCAAGGATAACGCCAACATAAAGACACCTATCCAGCAAAAAAAGGACAAAATGAACGCTCCTAATTATGACGATTGTTCTGTTGTTGCAAAGGAGGCAAATCAATGGTTTAGAGTTCAAAGTACATCCAATTGGGCGTTGCAAATGATGGCGAATAACAACCAACAATTGTTTATTCGTTTTGTTCCAAGTGGGCGAGAAAGCAATATTCCAAAGCTCACACAACTAAAGGTGTTGTTATCTAATGGTCAAACGAAGGTGTTAAACTTAATCAATCCGCAGCATAAAAGGAGTGGTGCCGTTGTTTATCAGGTTAGTATTGGGATGAAGGATACAAAATTTATGAAAGGGCAAAAAATAAGAGGGCTTTCATTTGGATTGGATGTAGGACGTTTAAACCCTTCTTCGATTTTTGATCGAGAACGACCATTGCTGCTTGATGGTGCAACACAAAACAAATTATTAGGAATCAGTAAGTGCTTATTATGAAACTAGAATTATCACACGATAGCTTAGCCAAAAGCATTTATGATAAGTTTTCTGCGGAAGACAAGATGCGGGCACAAATTCGCCAATTGTTAAGAGAGCGTTTGATTTATTATAAGGATTATCAAAGGTTATTGACAAAGGATGATTTGAATTACATTGATCCGTATATTGATTCTATAGAGTTGGGTAAGGAAGAGTTAAATCTTGTCAGAGAGAGTCAACAAAAAATAAAACGCAGAAAAAAGCAAATCACGTCTGTTGTTGTTGGTGGTATTGTTTTGTTAACTATTTTTAATTTAATTACTCGATCGTTGAATGGTAAAAATGCAGTTTTGCTAGAAGAAGAGGAAGAAGAGATTAAAATCTTGGCAAGAGAAGATTCGCTGAAAAAAGCTGCTGAAATGAGAGCAGATACCTTATATCAGCAATTGATGGCACAAAACCCTGAATTTACCAAAGAATTAATCGCTAGTTTTGATACTTTGAAAAGCACTAAAAAAGTAGTAGAAAAGGAACGAAATATTGCTCAATCGGCTACGCTTAGCGCGTTGGGAGAAGCAGCAATGGAACAAGACGATAAAAATTATGCTTTTCGATTGGCTGCCAAAGCTTGGGAATTAAATCCAGAAAATAAACTAGCTTGTGAATTGTTATACAAGATTAGTAGCAATTCTAATTATGACGAGGATTATCAAGAAGAGCAAGTCACACAACTCAGTAAAAAAGAACATCACACGTATATTGCGAATTTAATTGCGAAAGAACGGAATGAGAATGGTCGTGGAAGATTGGATGAACAAAAGATGCAACTGATTTTTAATCAAAAAAATACGGTTGTTCAGAAAAAAGAAGAAGGTGTTCGCAAGAGAATAGAACGTTACATTGAATAATATCCCGTTGCTTTTTAGTCTTAAGGTTAGTGGAGTGTATCTGTAATGACGGTTGTATGATTTTATTGGACTACTTCTGCGTAGTTTCAATGGAGTAATGAGCTAACATTATTTAGAAAATCTTTGTTAAGTACTAAAATTAACTTGTATGCGTTCAAGGTGTTGGTTTTGAGGTGTATGTGTTGAAGGTGTGCTCTTGTTTTGCTCTCTAAACTCTAATATTATTTTCAGATGGAAAAAAAAAAATGTTATGCATTGTTCATTGGTATTAATACTTATGAGAATGAAAAAGTAGCTAATTTGAGTGGCTGTATTCAAGACGCCAAGCGGTTGTTAACTTATATTGAGTCTAATCTGAATCAGCAAAAATATGAACTAAGGGCAACAACTTTGTTTACAGGTTCTAATACACCTCCAACACGCCAGAATATTATAGATAAAATAGAACAGCATTTGGGACAAGCTAAAAAAGGTGATATGGTCTTGTTGTTTTATGCTGGGCATGGCTCAAAAGAAAAAGCACCCAATGGATTTAATGAAGCAGATGGAAACTTTCAGACTTTGGTTCCTTGTGATGCTCGTAATACCGATGCAAATGGCATTGTGATTCGAAATATTTTGGATAAGGAAATTCGTTTTTTGCTGCATGAATTGTGGGAAAAAGAGCAACCAGAAATCATCTTTATTCAAGATTCTTGTCACTCTACAGGAGCATCGAGAGAATCCGAGCAACTGGCAGTTGTTTTAGATGAGTTGAAAGAATTGGAACAAGCCCTTCAGGAAGAAAATGAACCAGAACCAACGTTAGCAGCCCCACAGCCTAGGTATACCGCTCCCACAGATTTTGAAAAGCGAGGAGATGTATGGTCCAATGCTACCCAAGAAGACTTGGTAAGAACATATACGGGCTTGCGAAAGGCTTCTACATGGATAGATGCGGTTTTATCTTCTAGCAATGAAGTTGCTTCTATTGAGTTGCCCATGGCTGAACATATCCACTTAGCGGCTTGTGACAAACATCAATTTGCCTATGAAATACCATTGCAAGGCGGAGTATTTACAAGTCATTTGTTAGATATTTTAGAAGCCTCTCAGAATGCCATTTCTTATCAAGATTTGTTTAATCGTATCAGAATGAATATTGGCGGGGTCTACCAACAGACACCAGACTTGTATGTATATAGCCCTAACTTTAAGAAGCGTCACGAAATCTTTTTGGGTGATTTGTTGGTGCGTGGAGCAGTGCCTGCACAACGAGACATAGATGCGTTTGATGGGTTTTATCCTGTCGTGCCCAAAGGAAGAACGGAGTGGCAAATTAAGGCAGGAGAATTAGAGTTGTTGCCTAGCTTGGATGGTAAGATAAAAGCAATACCAATTGAGGTATTTCTACAAGACCAACAACCTACGGGGCAATCCAATGCAGTGATTGATTATGTCGCATCGGGTTATAGTCGAGTTACTTTAATAAACGCGACATTCGACCGTAGAAAACATCGCAATCAGCTTTATGCAAAAATTCCATCTAGGTATATGCGCCGATGGAGGGTTGCGATTTGTGTCGATACAGGACAATCGGGAGGCAATACAGTTGTCCTATTTGAAAATTACGCTCCAAGAAAAAGCTTGAAAAACTTTCAAAGTGATGGAGGTCCTGCCATTAGGATGGCTCCAAAAGTTGATACAGCAGATTTTGTTGTCAAGGTCGCCAAAGGGTGGTTGGCTTTGTATCAAAAGGATGGCACATTCATTTTTTATGCAACGGCTTTGCAGTACGAAAAGGAGGGGAAAAGAACAACAATTCCTATTATTAAGAAAGAAGGAGAAGCAACGTTGTATAAATATAAAAATGGAAAAGAAACTCTTTTAGATTGGACAGGAGATTATCATATAACGAGCACAGAAAAAGCTTCTGTAGCTCCTATATTTGAATATTTGGCTTTGGTGTATCAAAAAAATCCTAAAAAAAATATTCATGTCTTTTTTGAAGAAACCGTAGGACAGAATGCTTTTACCCAATTTCAGGAGACTCAGCAAGATGTTTTGGAGTATTATGCCCCATTTATTAATTGGACAAGTCCAGAAAAAGCAGCGTATATCTTAAAAACAGAGTCTGATGGATTTGCTGTTTATCCGTATCGGAATGGGGTAGAAGGCAGAGTGCCTGTCTTTCGAAAAACATCAAGTTTAAGCATAAAAGATGGCTATCGGGTTATATTATCCCTACAAAAAATCTGTAAATGGCAAACGGTTTACCATTTATATAATAAGTTGCAGGAAACTACAACAGCAAACCATCAATTTGAGTTTGAATTCAAATTGTATCATGCCGCCGCAACAAAATCTAGAGATTTAGAGCCTAATCGAATACATAGTACGGTGTGTTTGAAAAGTTGGAACACGGATCATTTTGAAGATGTATCGCGTGGTTTGAGTCGGTCGTTAAATGAGTTGAATACAGGAGGAAGTCCCATTCGATTTTTGTACAATCCTTTGTATCCTTCTACAGTTCTTTTGGATTTTGATTTGGCAATTCACCACTTGAAAGGATCGGAAAATGTATATGTTTCAACGTTATTGCTAGATAGCAATTATGCTATTTTACCTTTACAGAAGGCAATGGGGAGTAATTTATTACCGCCCCAAAACTTAAGCACAGATAAAGGAGGAACATTGGTGTTGAATGGATTGGAGTTGCATCAGCCGCCGCAAATGAAGCACTTTCCTCAAGAAGTAGAGGCAGTGGTATTTTACCTAAAAATCTTTATTGCCTACCAGCGTTTTGATATATCTGGGTTACTTCAGACAGGTTTACCTGCTCCTGCCCCTAAATTAGCAGAATATGCTTCTGCCCAAGAAGGTACTAGAGCAATGTTGAAGAAACCACCGAAAACAGAAGATACAGGTAGTTGGATGTCGTTTACAATTCCTATTTTAGTGCAACGTGAGGAACGACCTTAAAAAATATGTTCGTTGTCGGAATTTTGTGCGATTAGAGGATATTGATAGAAATTTGGGTCAAGGGTATATTTATGATGCCATTCGAGTGATGAAGAAAAGTTAGCTGCAAAGAAAAAACTAAAATAACTATGAAACGACCATTGGGTTACTTGATGACCATTGCTGTTATAATGAGTGCTTGTGCTGGGAAATGGGTGCCAGAAGGAGAGCAGTTGGTGAAACGATATCGGATCGCTTTTGGGTCTTGTGCAAAACAAACAAAAGAGCAGCCAATTTTGGATGCAATTGTAGACAATAAGCCTGATGTGTTTATCTATTTGGGTGATAATATTTATGGCGATACTCGAGATATGGATGTCTTGCAAAAAAAATATGATCAGTTGGCTGCCAAACCAGAGTTTCAACGCTTAAAACAGGCTACGGATATATTGGCGACTTGGGATGACCATGATTTTGGTGAAAACGATGCAGGGCGATATTATCCATTTAAAGAGGCTTCTAAAGAAATTTTCCTCAATTTTTGGGAAGAACCTAAGAATTCAGAGCGTTGGAAGCATAGGGGGATATACCATGCTGTTCGCCTAAAAGATGCGCCGATTGATATTCAAGTTATTTTATTGGATACTCGGACGTTTAGAGATAATTTGACAGCACGGATGAAAGAAAAAAATACTCCTTACAAAAATGATTATCAACCAACAATATCTCCTGATTCAACGTTTTTGGGAGCAGAGCAATGGGCTTGGTTAAAAACAAAATTAGAAGAAAAGGCGGATTTAAGAATCATTGCTTCTAGCAATCAGTTCTCACACGAATACAATGGTTGGGAGTCTTGGACGAATGTACCCCACGAACGCAAAAAAATGGTGCAGCTTATCCAAGAAACCAAAGCCAAGGGCGTGGTCTTTTTATCTGGAGATGTACACTGGGGAGAAATATCTAAATATGAGAATGCGCATACTTATCCAATCTATGATATTACATCAAGTGGATTAACACAGAGTTGGCATGACATAGAGCCCAACAAAAATCGAATTGGGTTTCCTATTCGAAAGAATAATTTTGGTTTGATCGAAATTGAAAAACAAACCAAAACTAAATTGATATTCAAACTGAAAAACAAGAAAAACTTAGTTGCAGTACAGTATAGTATTGATTTATCAGAATTAGATTTTACTTTCAAACATGACGGACTTTAATACAGCATTAAATAATTTATGTCGCATCCTTTATTCAATGCTGTATTAGTTTATCGTTAAAACCGTTGTTTAAACAACACAATAGTTCGTTGAAACCACAAAGTAGCAGTGCAGCTAACTAAAAGCAAAGCGCTCATGAAGTACCACGCAGTAGCAGCGCAGCTAACTACTAAACAACAAAGACTATTGGTGTAATGGAAACACGGCGGTCTCATAAATCGCAGCTATAGGTTCGAGTCCTGTGTAGTCTTTGTTTTATTATGGGAGTATTTTTGAACTTCTAGATGTAATTTGGGTTGTTATGATAATGTTTAATAGATCGAATCTTTTACTTCCTGATGGTTTGTTTGTGCTAATAGACTATTTAGATTATATTTGATGTGTAAAGAGATTTGAATTTTTCCCTTTTATACAACAGTTCACTGAAACTGTGCCAGTAGTAGTAAAATAGAGCTGTTTTGGGCATATAAATGACATGACCCAATTTAAAATATCCCAAAGGTTAGAGCTGTTTAGTGCCAAAATCGTTGCGTATAAGGGAGTAATAAACTACTACTTATTAAAACTCAATTATCATTTATGGAAAAATCCGAAATAAAGGAGCGATATTTTCAATTACAACCACTTTACGAACGATTAGGAGTCAATGCTACCCAAGCAATAGAAGGTTTTTTAAATGCTGAAGAAATTACTTATTTGAATGTTTCTTATAGAATAAAGGAGTTTAAGTCCTTCTTTGAAAAGATAGGTAGGAAGCAGTATCTCAACCCTTTTGATGAAACCGAAGATTTTTGTGGTATACGTATTATTTGCTATTACAACCAAGATATTCAAAAAATCAAACAAATCATTCGGGATGAATTTGAAATTATTCGCAACGAAGACAAATCAAGCATTCTAAAAGTGAGTGAATTTGGTTATCGCTCTACGCATTATATTGTCAAAATAAAAAAAGAGTGGTTAGGGGCACCAAACTATAGAGGTTTGGAAGATTTGAAGATTGAAATTCAAATTAGAACAATCTTGATGCATACTTGGGCGGAAATTGAACACAAGCTGAATTATAAAAAAGAAATTGAAATTCCTGATGAATTTGTACGAAAGCTATATTGGTTGTCTGCAAAATTTGAGGAGGCAGATTATCATTTTGAAATTCTAAAACAAGATATTGACACGTATCGAAAAAAGTTGCAAAAGGAAATTGAAGATGAGGGCGCTTTTCAACTAAATCAAAAAGTGAATATCGATAGTTTGAATGTATTTTTAAACCATTATTTTAAAAATCGAGAAGAGGAACCAAGTTACATCGATCATTTGTTGTTATATCACTTGCATAAGCTAGAGGTATCTTTTGAAGATATGAGAAATGCTATAGAAGAGTTGAAAGCTTGGACGGATTTAATAGCTGCTGATATTAAAGAGATTTATCTAAAAGATATTGGTGCCAAGCGAAGAAATATTCAAGGAGCAGAACTGATGCTGTGCTTGTTGGATGTTTATATTCCAAATTTTATGGAGCAACGATTTAAAAAGAAAGAGTTGGTTCCTTCGAGAGTGGCTATTATTAAAAAATGGCAACACAAGTTAGAGCAAAAAAATGGCTCTATTTTAAATTAATCGGAAGTATTTACCTCACTTATTAGGCTGATATTTGAATAACTAATTTATCCTTTTACTTAACTATTGACCATACATGAAATACGTTCATACCAATATTATCAGTAAAGATTGGAAAGCTTTGGCTGGATTTTACATTCAAGTTTTTAACTGTAAACTGCTATTGCCGCAGCGAGATTTGTCTGGTGAATGGCTGTCCAAGGCGACTGGTGTTCCTAATGCTCACATCAAAGGAGCTCATTTAAGACTGCCTGGCTATGGTAAAAATGGACCAACGCTAGAAATTTTTGAATACGACAAAATGGAAGCAGCAGCAGAGTCTATGCCGAATCGAAAAGGCTTTGGTCATTTAGCTTTTGAGGTGGATGATGTGCATGAAGTAGTGGAAAAAGTACTAGAATTGGGAGGTAAAAAATATGGAAGAATTGCGACAAAATCTATCCCTGATTTGGGAACCTTGACTTTTGTCTATGTTCAAGATCCAGAAGGAAATATAATTGAAATACAAAATTGGGGAACAACACTCCCAGTTAAAGAGGTACCTAAAACTTCTGAAGAACCGGTTCAGTTGCCGATGGACAAAGATGCTGTATTGACAGTAGAAGGAAAGGAAGAAGATCGAGAAGTATCTCCTAAGACAACATTAAACGAGCCATTGTCTGACAATTTAGAGACACCTATTTCTAAAAGGGCATTATTAGATGAGTTGCAACGTGATTTAGATGCTTCTAAATATGATTTAGAGGAAACAAAGCAGGAAGTAAAGGATTCTAAGGAAGATGCCAAATATCAGGAACGAAAAGTGAAATCGGGACTAAAATATGACCCTGATTCAGAATTGGTAATTCCGAAGAGTAAAAAAGAGTTGTTGTCAGAGTTAAAAGATGAAATGCAACTTAATCCTAAAAAAGAGCTTGTCTTACCTAAAACTAAATTACCACTAGAAGAGGATACGACCAATTCTAAAGAGGTTAAAAAACAGGTTAAAAAAATAGAATTGCCTCCAATTCCAGCTGATTTGAGGGTGGAGTACAAAAAAGATAGAGTAGTGACTGTATTGGATTTAGAGCATTTGAATCTAAGTATGACTTCTGATCAATTGGCACAAAATCTTTGGTCGTTTTCTAATTTAAATCCCTCCGATAATGAAGAAAAAACTTTTTTAGAATGTTTGGGGGAAACTTATAGGGCAGACTTAGTACCACTCAAAAAGCAGTACAAAGCGGAAGACAACAATGAAGAAAATGAAAAAGCATGGGCATTAACACCGAGGCTTAGGGATAGTTTGAAGCATTTTTTAGGGCAATGCGAGGAACATAAAAATGCCTTAGAAGATTTGAAGTTAGAACAAATTAACTCAAGCCCCAAAGCATGGGTGGAAACCTATCAAAATTTATTGTTATTAACATTAGCCGTAGAAGAAAAGGGGGGCACAGAATTGCGCTTGGGATATTTATGAAAAAATAATGGATAAAAGTTTTTATAAAATGCTATCCAGTGAATGCGATTTACTGCGTGAGCACTTTGCTTTTAGTTAGTTGCGCTGCTACTGCGTGGTTTCAACGGAGTATTAGATTATTGTACATTAAAAATAAGATCATGCCTAGCCTTTCGTATTATATTGTTACGACTGTTTTAAGAATCAAGGGACTAAAGAAAATTTTTGCACAAGACCCTATTCCGTATGAAAAACTCCGAAAAGAAGATATTCATATACCCAGTAAACGTGTGTTAAAAGGAAACGCTAGTACTCAATTTAAGGTTTTGAATACTTTGGTAACAAGCCTTGTTCCTAAAAAATACAACAATGATCAATTTTTGCTGTTGTATTGCCCAGGAGGAGCCTTTGTAAGTGGACCTAATCTGCTAAGTTGGGACAGCTTGGCGAAATTGGTGCGAAATACAGGAATCAATGCTTGGATGCTAGATTACCCCAAAGCACCCGAGGCTAAAATTCTAGAAACAACTCAAAATATAGATGCTGTTTATGCCAAAGCTTTGGAACAATATGATGCTTCTAGAATTATCTTGATAGGAGATTCAGCAGGTGGCAATCTTATTCTAACGCTAACACAGCGATTGATAGCCAAGCAGCAACCTTTGCCAAGGCGATTGATTGCCATTAGCCCTGCTTTTGATGGTAGTATGACCAATCCTGAGATTGATCGTGTTGATCCTTATGATTGTATGTTAAGTAAGAAAGGTGTGTTGTCGGCAAAAAGAATGTGTCAAGGAAATTTAGACATTAAAGATCCGATGCTATCACCACTTTATGGAAGTTTCAAAAATTTTCCGCCCGTTGATTTATTTATGGGAGAATACGATGTTTTGTATCCCGATCAAAAATTAGGTAGAGCAAAAATGGAACAAGAAGGTGTTGATTTGAACGTTACAATAGGGAAAAAAATGCCGCATATATGGCCTTTGTTGCCAGTGATGAAGGAAGGAGTCAACGCATTGAAAAAAATTGAAAAGATCATTCTTCAACAAATAAAATAATACCCGTTGTCTATGTTTTATAACTTGTATTGTTTGATTAGTGTGAATCAAGAATGGAACTGAGTTCACATTGCTAGTGAACTCAGTTCTATTCGAAAATATCTAATTATTGTTATAATTCATCTACAATATGGGCATACATTTGCCATACCTGATCTTTTTCGGGGAGGGGAGCTGTAATGACAATAGGCTCTTTTTTTACAGGATGGACAAAGGACAATTTGTTGGAATGAAGGTGAATGACTCCTGGATCTGTATTAAATTTAGAAGCACCATATTTTTTATCCCCACGAATGTTGCAACCTATTCTAGCCAGTTGCACTCGAATTTGATGCGAACGTCCTGTAATCGGCAAAATTTTTAATAAGTGATGATCTGCTAGCCCACCCAAATATTGATACGATAACTCAGAGCGTTTAGCACTCTTGTATTTTTGTTTGTTGTACGCATTCGTAACATTTCTTTCCGTATCCTTTGATAGATAATGTACCAACGTATCTTCTAGTTCCAAAGGACGGTGTTCTACTACCGCAACGTATTCTTTTTGAACCTGTCTATCTTGAAATAGTTTGTTCATTCTAGAAAGTGCTTTGCTTGTACGAGCATAGACGACCACACCACTAACAGGGCGATCTAAACGGTGGATAACTCCTAGAAAAACGTCACCAGGTTTATTGTATCGGCGTTTGATGTAGTCTTTGACAAATTCCGTTAGAGGTAAATCACCTGTTTCATCTCCTTGCACCAACCAACCTGCTGGCTTATTGATCGCAATAAGATGATTGTCTTCATAAATAACTTGGATGTTATGTTTTCTGAAAATATTCATAAGAAAATTGTAGTCAATATTGTAATGTATTGCAATAACCCTTGCAATTTTAAAGTGAATTTTAAGTGCTAGAATATTATATAGCCTAAAGTACGCTATTTATTATGACACATATTTATAATAAAACTGTATTTAATTTTCAGTTTTTCAACAAATAATGAGAAAAGCACCTTATCTTAAGTCAGTAGTAGTACAAAAAGAAATATTTAGTAGAACCATCGTATGATTATAGATTATTTGTCTTATAAGACAATATAAAACCCATTATAGAACATTGAGTTTAACTACTTGATTTAGTTAAAGTATAAAAAATCATATTGGTACTATTTGTTATTTATTGAAATAAAGCTACTTTGCTACTTACTAAAGCTTAAAATCAGCACAAATTTAGCAATAAATTTAAAGAATATGATATAAGCTACTCGGCATTTGTAAGAAGAAAAGAATTTATAGTTCGATTTATTAATGTTGCGAGACTTTTTGCAGAGCTTGCCTCATTCGGGAGCAAGCATCAAGTTACAAAATGTTATAGTAGCCTATTGTTTGCTATTTTTAGTTTGATGATAAAACTTGTTTTGTAAACAATTTTGAAGAAACTAACCCAATGTGTCAAATAGGATTATTGAGCAGATTGTAGAAGGTATTGTTGCTTATTTATTTTTTGACCCCAAACCATCTAACCATGAACAATAGACGGACTTTTTTTAAACAAATGATTGGAGCAAGTGCTTTCGGTTCTTTTTCTATGCTTAGTGAAACAATTGCCGCAGAAGAATTGACCGAAACAATTGACGAGTTAACAAGCCTTCCTATAGAAGCAGCTATTCAAGGAGAAGATTTATGGAAACGAGTACAAATGGCTTATGCTGTATCTAAGAGTTACTTAAATCTTAATAACGGTGGCGTAGCTCCTCAACCTACGATTGTCCTGAATGATCAAAAAAAATATTTGGAACAAATCAATCAAATGCCTTCGCATTATTTGGCGCGTGAACTACCCAAAAATCGGTTTATTTTGCGAGAAAAGTTAGCCCAACTAGGAGGTTGCTTGCCCGAAGAAATTGCACTGATGCAGAATACAACAGAAGCCATGAATACGGTGATGTTGGGAATAGATTGGAAAGCTGGAGACGAAGTTATTGTATCTAAACAGGATTATTCTACTGTTAAATTAGGATGGGAACAATTGTCTAAGCGATATGGCATAAAATTAATTTGGGTCAATTTGCCAACTCCCATAGAGGATGACAAGGCTATTTTAGATATTTATTTGTCAAAAATAACAACCAAAACACGATTTATCAATTTAACGCAAGTCATTAATTGGACTGGACAAATTATTCCCGTTGCAGTGCTTGCTCAAATATGTCTGCATGCTCGTAGTAAAGGAATTTTTACCTTGGTTGATGGTGCTCACTCCCTTGCTCATCTTGATTTTAAGATAAGCGACTTGAAGTGCGATGCCTTTGCTAGTTCACTCCACAAGTGGTTGTCGGCTCCAATTGGGACAGGAATGCTCTACATTAGAAAGGATAAAATAGCTTCCGTATGGCCAATGTATCCGCATGACTTCAGTCAAACTTCGGTGATTGAGAAATTTGAACATAAAGGAACCATTTCTTTGGCTAGAGAAGAAGCAACGCACATTGCTATTCAGTTTCACCACCAGATTGGTATTAAACTAAAAGAAGCTAGATTGAGATATTTAAAAAATTATTGGGCAAAAGAACTACAACGTAGTAAAGAGGTGTTGTTTTATACTTCTTTTCAAGATAAATATGCTGGTGGGATTGCTTTGTTTGGAACGCCTAGTAAGAATATTGATTTAATTTCTGCAAAATTGGAACGAAAATATAGAATACACCATACTCGAACTAGCTTGGAAGGAGTAGAGGGGATACGAATTTCGCCTAATGTATATACTTCTACTAGCGACTTAGATCGTTTTTTAGAAGTGATCACAGGCTTGCTTAAAGAATGATTAAAAAAGAAGGAGAAGTCCCAAAAGAAAGGGAAAGAGGCTGATGATAGTTCCTAAAATCAATAGTGTATTTCGAATAGAAGTATTGAGTTTACCGTTAAAATAGTAAAAAATCAAAATTTCAATAACCCAACCTGCTAGGTAGGCTACATTCGCAAATAAGCCATAGGGTAGTGCAGCATACCACAAAATTTCAGTCCATTTAATGGAGGGGTGTTGAGATAAAATAGCAAAACTGCTTAACAAACCACTCAACCCAACAATTATATTGTAGGGAATGCGTCGAATTTCCCACCACCGAACCATTTCTAAAATTCGTTGATCTTGTTGAATTCCAGAGTTGTCTAGTAAGTCATCATTTTCCATTGTTATAGGAAGTAAGTAAGCGGTCAAAAATAATCCTATATTTTGTTATTATTTTTTTTGAAACCCTACATAAAAAGAAAAGAAGAAGTTTTTTGAAAATTAGGTAGAGAAAAGAAAAAGACAGGTCATATTTGTAATGCGAATATCAAACAAAACCTGTCAATATGAAAAAAAACGATTTTTTCACAAGTCAAAGATAGTTTAAAAAGTCTATATCAGCAAGAGCCATCGGGGCATGCACTAAGCCGTTTGAACACTTTGTGTGGCTTAGTGACAGGAATGATTAAACGAAAAAGTAGCCATTTGCCAGATATAGGTAGTGGTTTACCTCAAGATATAGATGCCGCAAGTCGAGTTGTTCATGCCAAACGATTTCTGTCAAATAAGTGGACAGATTACAAGGTACATTATCTTCCCTTTCTAATTGCATTTTTACGTTTTGCTTTATCCAAAAAGAATAATAATCAAGACATTAGTTTAGTAATAGATGGGAGTCAAATGGGAAGTAAACATGTCGCTCTTGTTGTCAGTCTAGCTTGGAAAAAACGTAGTATTCCTATTTGTTGGGTAATCAGAAAAGGGCGTAAAGGACATTTCCCCCAACAAATGCATTTAGACATTATTCAACAAGCAGCCGAAATCTTAAAACCGATTCTTTTTACTCAAACTAAAGTGACTTTATTAGGAGATGGAGAGTTTGATGGAGCATCTATACAGCAATTATGTCGCCTAAAGTTAGGCTGGAAATATGCTGTAAGAACAGCCAAGAATACAATTTTACATGAGCAAGGAGACTGTTTTAAACCTCGATTTACAAAAGTACCAGATGGAGAAACATTTTTGTTTATCCCATCTGTTGAGTTTTCTAAAGAGAAAATTCAAGATGTAAATTTTCTGCATTGGCATGATCCTAAATATGATGAGCCAATATTTTTGATTAGTAATCTAGATGACCCCTTTGAAATTATAAGGCAATATGAACTGCGTTTTTCAATTGAAACCATGTTCAAAGATTTCAAATCAAGAGGATTTAATATGCATAAAACAAGATTAAAGGAAGCTTATGACATATTTAATCTGTTGATTGTTGGTGCATTAGCTTTTTGTTTTATTATGGGATTTGGTGCTTTACATCAAAACAGTCCAGTAAAAAAGAAAGTTCAAGAAAAACAAAATCAACAGTTTTCAATTTTTACATTGGGCTTAAAATTAGTTCATTATTTTATTGAAAGGGAAATCCCTTTCGTCTTTTCTCTCATATTTTCAAAGAACTCGTCTTAGTTTTTTCTAAGTTTTTATGTAGGGTTTCAAATTATTTTTTTGAACGATTACTTAAGTAAAATAAAAAACCACTCTAACAGGAGTGGCTATTCATAGAACTACAAGGAAAAGAAACTAAGAAGTTTCTCTTTTGTTGAGCTCATCTCTAATTTTGGCTGCTTTTTCGTAATCTTCTGATTCCAAAGCACTTTGTAGGATGGCATTTAGTTCTTCAACACTTTGTTCTGCCAATGTTTTTTCTCTAGGTTGGCGGTCAGAACGTCTATTTTTAGCACGTTGTACTTCTTTTTCTGTTTCTTCTTCTAAAATGATTCCTGCCTGTTCCAAAATAAACTCAAAGGTGTAAATGGGGCAACCAAATCGTACCGCCAAAGCCAATGCATCGGACGTTCGAGAATCAATTTCGGTTTGTTTCCCATCTTGTAGACAGATCAAGTTGGCATAAAAAATACCATCAATTAGATTGTTGATGACAATTTCTTTAATTTCAATATTAAAATTTGTCAAGGTGTTTTTGAACAAATCATGTGTCATTGGGCGACTAGGAGCCATACCTTCCATTGCAACAGCAATTGCTTGAGCCTCAAATTCACCAATAACAATAGGTAACCTTCTGACACCATCTTGTTCACCTAAAACAATAGCGTAATTTTGCGTTTGTGCTAAACTATGAGAAAGAGCAACTATTTCCAGTTCTATTTTTTTCATTAAAAATTATTCTTTGGAGCTATGAATGGAATTGTAGATGAAGTTTTGGAACAACTAGTGCAATCCATTTCTTTAGTCTTAATAAAGCCAAGTCCAATTTACTTGTGCTTTATTGAGTGTTTTTATAAAAATCTATTTGTTGTTTTATCAAGCAAGTAACTGCTTTGGGATAAAAAAAAGCATGAAAATGTTGAAAAACAGATGCTTACTTTGTTGTCCTAACAAGAAAAGCGCTTGTTTTGTTATTTTCAGGTGCAAAAAATACGGCTTTTTTTCCTAAGAAAAAATTATTAGGACTAATAATGATTCTTACAAATGAATTTGTAGCTAGATAAGGTTCGCTTTCTTATTAGAATGGAAGAGAAAAATAAGTAATCGTTCAAAAAAAATAACAAGTACCACGCAGTAGCAGCGTAGCTAAAACAGCCTTCTTTTTGCGCTACTCTTCATCAGAAAAACTTGTCTTAGCTCGCTAAGCCTTCCTTTTTCTTCTTGGATTAGCAAAAAAATAATCCCATTTTTTGTTCTTATTTTTTCTGACCTCTTACTAAAAAAAAATCGCATCTTTTAGGACACGATTTAACTTTGATTGTCTTGTTTTATTTGTTCGGGATAATTCAAGACTATTGTTACATGGAGTTTCAAGGGAATTAGTTTCCACTTGTGTTTGGTGTTTAGGTTTTTAGGTAAGGCAACCAAAATTGCCTTGTCATCTTGTATTTATCTTATGTGTTTGGTTTGTTATTTATTAATGCAGGAAATATAAAAGTGTTACCATTTTAAGATAAAAATTAGCACTTAATTTCTATTTTTATACAATACTAAAAAAAAAGCTATTTTGAATAATTTGATTACCAGGCTTATAGGGTTAGAGTCGTAAAAAAATAAAAATGTTAAAAGTAGGTATTACAGGCGGTATTGGTAGTGGGAAATCAACAGTTTGTAGGCTGTTTGAAAAATTTGGGATTCCAGTTTATTATGCAGATGATCGAGCAAAATGGCTGATGAATTACCAAGAAGAGGTAAAAAATAAATTAATGGAGCATTTTGGGGCAGATGTTTACCAGAGCGATGGACTCTTAAACAGAGCGCACTTGGCAGGAATTGTATTTAAAGATGCTAGCCAACTAAAAGTGCTGAATAGTATTGTGCATCCTGCTGTTTTTAAAGATGGTCAACAATGGCAGCGTGAGCAGGAATCGTTAGGTGTTGCCTATACTTTGAAAGAGGCTGCTTTATTATTTGAGACAGGATCTTATGCTGATCTAGATAAAATTATAGTCGTCACAGCGCCAGAAGATTTGAGGATAAAACGAGTAATGGAGCGGGATAATAGCACCGAGGAAGAAGTACGAGCTAGAATGAATCAACAAATGCCTCAAGCCGAAAAAGAAAAAAAAGCCGATTACATTATTAAGAATATAGCGTGGGAAACATTGAATGTGCAAGTCTCTGAGTTGCATGAAAAATTATTGTATTATGCCAAAAGACCCAAACAATAACTAAGTGGCTAAAAAGCATTCTAATTTAAGGTTGTGCCTCCTCGTAATACCGATAGTATCGCGCTATATCTACTTCTGCATCTAAGCTTTTTTCGCCTTCTAAATAAGCTACAAACTCTGCCGCAAAAAGAGGGCTTAGATACGAACCTTTGGCTCCCATGCCATTAAATAAATAAAGTGCTTTGAAATGTGGATGCTGCCCAATAAACGGACGGCGATCTCTTACCGTTGGACGGACTGCTGCGATGTGTTCTACCACTTCAAATGGAAGTTTTAAGATACGTTCTAGGCGTTCTATCAGGCTTTTTTTCGCTTTGGGGAGTGGAGAAATGGTTTTGTAATCTCGGTTATAAGTGCTACCAATCCAGTACAAATCTTCTTTTAAATGAATGATAAATACACCGTGTTTGACCAATTTATTAGGCGCAGGATAGTTAGGGATTTTAACCAGTAGGATATCCCCTTTGGCAGGGGCAAAGGGGAGATAATTGAAGTAAGGATTTTGAATGGCTTGAAATCCTTCTGCAAAAATAATACGCTTGGCCACCATATCTTTGTAAGATACCTGATTTTGTTCAATAACCAAGGATGCGTAATCAAACTGTTCTTCTAAGTAAGACTGCTCTTTTTGTAGTAAAGTTTGATAGGCTAAGACTAAGTCTTTGAGGCGCACCCGACCTGCTTGTTGAAACTCTACACCATTTTGAATATCGGTTAGAAAGTTTTTGTAGAAATCTAAACGAAACCCATTGGTGACATAATCAGCAATATCAGGATTGCTAGAACGAACCAACCAATCGTTTTCTGTTTTTATCGAATTAAAGAGCATGGCTACTTGCTTTAGCTCCAAGATAGGAATATCAAGTTGTTGCTCCAATGCTCGGTAGGTTGTTATGGCAAAAGGGATAAGGTCGTCAATACGCCAACTCTTAACAAAATTGCGCCCAGTAATCGGATTGATTAGCCCTGCAGCAACCATTGAGGCAGCTTGATGATGCTTATGGTCTATCACCAATATTTTCTTTCCTTGTTTTAATAAAAAATGAGCTACTAAAGTGCCTGCGATGCCTTGCCCTACGATGATATAATCGTACATTCGTCTAAAATTATGCTATACTACAGATATATATTTTACTTTTGGTACTCCACACAAAGAGTATATACAAAGTCTTGCACAAATATAGAACGCTTTTGTAAAAGAATGGGTTGAATAAGGGGATTATTCACTAATTTGATTGCTTAAAAATCATGAGTAAACCATCTTTTAGGGGCAAGTTCTAATCTTAATTTATAAAAATTGATAGAACTGAATTGGTTTTGCTAAGCTTTGAAATACCTGATAATAGTCTTTGCTGAATAATGGCGTAAGTGGTCAAAAATTATAATAAAAACGCCTTTTATTTAGCCCTAATCAAAGTGCAAAAAAGAATAGGGTGAATCTATAGTTTTGAGAGACAATTGCTTATTATTATAAAATATATTCTAATTATGAAATACACATTTGTAGCCTTTTTATTACTCTTATCTACGATTGTTCTGCAAGCTCAGAAAAATCCGCATAAAAATATAGTCATAGGTACTTCTTATGAGCCCAACGAACCAACAATAGCTTTGCACCCCAAAGACCCTAATATTTTGTTGGGTGGTTCTAACATTTTTAATTTATACCGTTCTGAAGATGGCGGCAAAACATGGGAGGAAAAAACGTTGCGTTCTACCTATGGAGTTTGGGGAGATCCTGTTATTATTCCAGATACAGCAGGCAATTTTTACTTCTTTCATTTATCTAATCCCGAAGAAGGAAATTGGATAGACCGAATTGTTTGCCAAAAAACCAGTGATAATGGAAAGAGTTGGACAAATGGCTCTTATATGGGGCTAAATGGAGCCAAAGCACAAGATAAGCATTGGGCCATTGTCGATCCTAAAACAAATTATATTTACGTTACTTGGACGCAGTTTGATAAGTACGGAAGTACGAGTTCCAAAGATAAAAGTTCGATTATGTTTTCTATGTCCAAAGATGAGGCAAAGACTTGGACTAAAGCAAAAAAAATTAATGAAATAGATGGAGATTGTTTGGACGATGACAATACGACAGAGGGAGCGGTGCCTACGATAGGTCCAAATGGAGAGCTGTATGTGGCTTGGGCAGGTCCCAAGGGGTTGGTGTTTGACCGATCGTTGGACGGAGGCGAGACGTGGTTAGATAAGGATATCGCCATTGATCCAATGCCAGGAGGATGGACTTATAAAATACCTGGGATTTATCGTTGTAATGGTTTGCCTGTTACTACTTGTGATATTAGTGGAGGAGCTTATAACGGAACCATTTATGTTAACTGGACGGATCAAAGAAATGGTACGGACGATACGGATGTCTGGTTGTCTAGTTCTACTGACAAAGGCGACACATGGTCTAAGCCTGTTCGTGTCAATAACGATGCTCCTGGAAAACATCAATTCTTAACATGGATGACGGTAGATCAGACCAATGGATATTTGTACTTTGTGTTTTACGATCGAAGAGATTTTGATGACGAACGAACAAATGTTTACATGGCTCGTTCCACAGATGGAGGAAAAACATTTGTGAACTTCAAAGTCAACGACAAGCCTTTTTATCCCAACCAAGGAATTTTCTTTGGGGATTATAATAATATTGTTGCTAGGGGAGACGTGGTTCGACCTATTTGGACACGCTTGGATGAAACCCGATTGAGCATCAAAACAGCATTAATTGATGTTGAGGCTATTCCTTCCAATGCTACTGCACCAATGGTTGCTCAAACGAATCACGAGGATGTTGTGCCACCAAATCCTAATATTTTATATGTATCGTTTAAAATTCCTAAGAAAACAAAACTTAGCTTGTTTGTATATAATGAAAAAGGGAAAAAATTAAAACGACTTTTTAAATGCAAAACATTTGAATTTGGTAAACATATTGAAGCGTTTGAAATTCCAAGTTTAAAATTGGAAAAGGGCACTTATTCTTATCAACTAAAAGAGGGAAAAACTGTTATAAAAGAAAGAACCTTTGAAGTGCAGTAACTTAAATCGCTTTAGAAGGTTCTATCTCAAAATAGTTATAAAAATATATACAAAATGATTGATAAAGAAAGACCTGTACTAGTAACTGGAGGTAGTGGATACATTGCTTCTTGGGTGGTTAAACAGTTGTTAGAACAAGGCTATAAAGTAAACGCTACTGTTCGAAACAAATCTAAAATTGCCAAAGTTGACCATTTGCTGAAGTTGCAAAAACAGTTTCCTGGAAAGTTAGAATTATACGAAGCAGACTTACTTAAAGAAGGCTCATTTGCTGAGGCGATGAAGGATTGTGCTTTGGTTATACACATGGCTTCTCCATTTAAGGTGAATGTAAAAGATCCTCAAAAGGAGTTGGTAGATCCAGCTTTAAAAGGTACTCGAAATATTTTGCAGACCGTTAATAATACGTCAACTGTTAAGCGTGTTGTATTGACTTCTAGTGTTGTTGCTATTTATGGAGATGCTTCAGATATTGAACAAACTGAAAATGGTGTTTTTACAGAAGCATACTGGAATACAACTAGTTCTCTAAAACATCAGCCTTACAGTTATTCTAAAACTCTGGCGGAAAAAGAAGCTTGGAAATTTGAAGGGGAACAACAACGTTGGGATTTGGTGGTCATCAATCCTTCTTTTGTAATGGGACCATCGTTGAGCGATAGGACAGATGGTGAAAGTACCGACTTTATGATCCAGTTACTTTCGGGAACGTTTAAATCGGGAGCCCCTTATTTGGCGTTTGGTTTTGTTGATGTTCGAGATGTTGCAGCTGCTCATATTTTGGCAGGAACCAAAGAAAGTGCTTCTGGTCGCCATATTACCTGTGCGACAACAAAGACAATGTTAGATGCAGCAACTATTTTACGCCGAGAGTTTGGGGATAAATATAAATTGCCATCGAGACAATTGCCCAAGTTCTTAATGTATTTGGTTGGTCCTTTTGTCGGGTTTTCTTGGAAATTTGTTCGAAATAATGTTGGGATACCGATGAAGTTCGACAATAGCTATAGCAAAAAAGATTTGGGATTGGTGTATAGAGATTTGTCAGAAACATTTAAAGATCAAGTGGAGCAATTGGTGAAAAGTGGTCATGTGAACTAGTTTTTTTGCTTCAAATTTTGCCAAAAAATAAAAAAATGAGTGCAAGACTATTGCTTTTTTCAAAATGTTTATTTAAACTTGTATAACAACTATCGAACAAAACAATAAAATATCTACATGAGAATAATTAATAATAACACTTTTAATAATAATAACTTCTACTTTTCAATTAAGAATAGTGAGAGCTAAAAGTGTGTATTATAAATCAATATATCTAAAGAGCTTGAACTGATTCAAGCTCTTTTTTTTTGCCTTATTGAAACCACATTCTAATGAACCAAACCATACAATTTAAGACAATGTTACCAGTATTTTTTTGCTCTAATAATAACAATAATAATTATTTAACTAACAGATTTCATTCGAGCTGACTGGTATTCGTATATCTATAAAATAATACATGAGTCATCCCGAATTTTCTAAAGCACATTGACAAAATAAAAATGTTAAGATAAAATGGATGGCTTTTCTAAGTCTGTAAATCGGCATCGAAGTCTTTCGGTGCCGATTTCCTGTTCTAGGACACCAAATATTAATGATAGTAGTCATAGTTGCTCTAAAGTTCCTCAACATCCGAAACAAAAAATCCATTACCAAAGTAACTAACATCAACATTTTAAGACGATTTTCAAAGAACCAAAGCCTAGGAGACTCCATACCCAACTCTGATTTTCCATATCTAAAAACCTGTTCAATATCCCATCGTTTCATATAAGAATAGAACATTTCCCATGCTTTGCCACAAGTGTCAATTACTTCATTGGTTAGCAAGTACATAGGAGAAGTGCCTTTGCGTTTATCACGAACAATAACGAGGTATAAATCTGTTTGGGGAAACCATGGATGAGCTACTTTTCGGTAGAGTATTTTGACGCTTCTCGTTTCTTTCCGAATATTATCCCATATTAGGCGATGATCCTTAGCTTTTTGTCCCAGAGAAAGACGATAGGTATTTTTCTTCACTCCATTTTCATCAATCAAATTATTAAGCTTTTTCCAACGAACTAGAAACTTTGCTTTAAAGTTGAGCATACGTTCTACAAAAACACCATTGGCATAACCTCTATCAAAGACATGAAGCACATCCGCTTGTGTAGATGCTACACGTTTATTTAGAGCATTAAACATCCGATAAAATATCTCCGAACTTTCCTCTTTATGTTTACCTCTTGTGGCAAACCAACGCATTTTAGATATTTGAGGAACTTCCTTCGCATGCAAGGAGGTTAAAACTGCACCCGACCACTCAAATCCAGGAACACAAATACGTTTATGCTTATCATAATAACCTGGTTTTATTCGTGTTAACCGTTGACTCTTCTTACTGTGTACTGGGCTTAGCCCTTCACTAAACCAACTTTCGGGCTTTTCTAGTACACTATCATCCCAGAGCATCAACCAACTTTTTCCTAATTCTTGCTTATCTTCCAATCTAGCAACAAACTCTTCTTCTAAATGTTGATCTATTATTTGGTAATCCCATTTCTTACTGCGAAATAAATTACTCACACGTTTTACTCCTGCTTTAGCTTTTTTAGGACCAAGAACTAAGGCGCCTAACTCGGTCAATAGCAAGGCATCTGAACGATTTCTTGACATTAAAACTGCTATAAATACATTATAAAATGTACGCACCAAACGTTTATCTAAATCTTCATCTAGTTTTAAGAGTAATTTAGACAAGTATTGATGTGAGCGATGTAAAATTGTCCATCCTGCTCCATTCTCTTTATTGATATTTTCTGTATCTTGTAGTTTATTATAATACATAGGAATCTCTAATTTTTTGTGGTAATTAAATCTAGTAGATTCCTATCTTTTTTCCAAAAAAAAAGTCATCGCCGAAAAATTCGGGATGACTCATGTTTTTTGCTTCAAATTTTAATAAAACATCAATTATCATGAAAACAGAAACAAAAGTTCTAAAAAAAGTAAGCTTAGGAAAATTGGAAACAGAAAAAGCAGTAGAATTTGTAAAAAGCACATTTTTGACTGCTTTATCAGATGCATTAGATTTGACAAAAGTATCAGCACCTGCTGTTGTTTTGACAGGAACGGGAATTAACGATGATTTGAATGGCATAGAACGACCAGTGCGTTTTCCAATCAAAGATTGGGCTGAAAAAAGAGCTGAAGTGGTACATTCTTTGGCAAAATGGAAGCGATTGCGATTAAAAGAATATGAAATTCCTGTTGGAAAAGGAATCGTGACCGATATGAGAGCATTGCGCCCAGACGAGGTGTTGTCTCCTCTGCATTCCATTTATGTCGATCAATTTGATTGGGAAAAATGCATTCATACGAAGGATCGAACGCTAGAAGTTTTAAAGGCAACGGTTCAGCGGATTTACCAAGCATTGAAACTAACGGAATTAAGAGTTTCTGAAACTTATGATCATTTGACTCCTTTTTTGCCTGAACAAATTACCTTTTTACACAGCGAAGATTTGTTGGCTAAATACCCTAGCTTGAATGCCAAGGAACGGGAGGATGCTGCTGCAAGAGAATATGGTGCTTTCTTTTTAATTGGGATAGGTGGTGTTTTGCAAGATGGAAAAAAACACGATGGAAGAGCCCCCGATTATGACGATTGGTCTACGACAACAAGCGAAGGTAAGAAGGGGTTGAATGGTGATATTGTTGTTTGGAACCCTATCTTAAAACGTTCTTTTGAGTTGTCATCAATGGGCATTAGAGTAGACGAAACAGCTTTGATGCGGCAATTAGAATTAGAAGAAAGCTTGGATCGAAGGGATTATTACTATCATCAACTTTTACTAAAAGGCACGTTACCCCAAAGCATAGGAGGAGGAATTGGACAATCTAGATTGGCAATGTTACTGCTTCAAAAACAGCATATTGGTGAAGTGCAAGTTAGTATTTGGACGGATGAAATTCATACGGCTGCGAATGTTAGAGGGATTCAGTTGTTGTAAAAGCCAAAGATTAATTTAACGTTGATTTATGGACAAAAAAAGGCGGTCTATCCATGTGGATAGACCGCCTTTTTTAGCTATGATAAACAAATGCGCTTATTCTGCCGCATTAACTTTTACAGTTCTATTTAATTCTTTACCTGTATCATCTTTTAGACGGAATGTATAGGTTCCGTTATCTAAAGATTTAACATTTAGAGCTTTGTAGTTATTTCCTTCTGTGATGTCAAATTGATTGTTTGCAACCATTGCATAACCTTCTTCGTCGTACATCTCAATTTTCAAACTTTTAGCATCTTCTGTTTCGATACCAAATATAAACATACCATTTTCTACAGGTTCATCAGACATTGTAAAGTTAACATCTAGCAACTGAGCTTCTTTTTCTGCTCCCATTAGAGTAGAATTGATGTTCATAATGTGTTGAGCATCGGCATCTTCTGAGTTCATGGCTTGAGCAGTAGCAACGATATCACTAGTTTCTAGCTTAATCATTTGTCCTTCAAAGTTGACTTCCAATACTTTAGATTCAGCTTTGCCTGCTCTGGTAAGCGTAGCACTTTCGCTGTCTAATTCAGTTGGTTGCATAGTTGGTTGATTGTTGTTGCTACAAGATGCAGCAAATAATATAGTTAATAAACCTACAAAAAAGATATTGGTGTAATTTTTCATTTTATTACAATTTTTACGGTTCTGTAATTTTTGATTTGTCTTAAACAAGTTTTCTATTGACGAAAAGACAGTTGTTAATGTAAGTAAAAACAAAAGTATTACCTCAAAAGTTTCTTTTTTTCTTTTTTTTTTGCTGAAAACTTAATTGTTAAATTAGGTATATTTATTATAATGCAATAATATATTTGATAGCTAACAAGAACTTATTGCATCTTATGATATGTTATTCGGTCGTAGGAATCAAAGTCCTCTGTTTACGGTCAATTTTCAGTCCTCCATCCTTTATAAAATAAATTCTTGCTAGTTCTTATGCTACAGTCGTGTACATCACAGTACGCTTTTCCTGCACTCAGTCGCATTTGTTCTACAGATTTTAGCATTGCCCAGTCGTCTATAATGGCACTAATAATAAACGCTCCAGGGTGCAAGGTGCTTTTGGCTCGTACAATTGGATAAGCTTGTGCTTGGCGTGCTTCTGTCTCGAAATACTCATTGGCAAAACAAGCAATGGCTACCATGTCTTTTTGACTATTGGTGGTATTATAAAAAGTGGTTGGAGTTCCTTCAGGAAAGTCTAACAACCCATTGTGACCATTAAAAACAACTAAATCTGCACCACCATGAATGCTAATGGTATGATCGGGCAAAGCGATTGTGGAAGTATAATTATTGGACATTGCTCTAAAAAAATCATTTAGTGTTGCCAACATTTTATCTCCACGATAAGCATCCGCTACCAAATAAACAACTGCTTTATTGGGGTAAGTTCTTTTAAAAACAACACGTTCCAAAACGGTGGAATCATGATAAATGTTTTTAGTACTTTGCAATAACGTCCATGTTTTTTTCTCTTTGAAATACCGCTTCATGCCAGTGCTAGTTGCCCAGTATAAATTGGAACGCAGGCTAAATCCATTGCCCAATGAGGCTGTAGTCGGAACGATACCTTGATGTTCATTGTCGCAAAGAGGAACAAATACATGAACAACTAAAGGGATGTTTTGACTTATCTTTTTGTTTAAGTTTTGTTCAATTTTTGTTCTAGTAAATGTAGAAAAATCTTCTAATCTAGGAGGAGTCTCCTTTTTTGACAAACTAGTGTCTATCGTTTTTGTTGGAATACTATCGTTGATAAGACTATCTTTGCTCTGATGGTGGCTTGAAGAGACTTCCTCTGTTTTATTGGAAGAGCTACAAGAAGCAGTATGAATCAGCCCTAAGAATATTAATAGTAACCCGTAGAATTGTGGCATCATAAGAAAGCGTTTATGGACATAACGAAATTATACTGAAAAAGATACATCTTTTAGGTTTTAAACGTACAGTGCTTGTAGAGATGGTAGAATTGATGTTGAATAACCTTTATTGATGAATTCAATTTAAAAATAAAGAAAAACGAGTAGAATATACGTTCTTTGTACGAACAGACGAATAGGAAGCATTTTCGTAGAAATTTGTGAAATGCCTACTAAAAATCACATTTACACAGCCTACTATTTCTAAACAACTTCTTAGTAATAGTAGTTCGTTGATTTTTTACTTTTTTACCAAAAAGATAAAAAAGCACATTTATATTAGTTTGATAATCAAAATTTTAACACAAAACACAACAAAGATACAACTTGCTGATTATCAAACTAATAAAGTTTTTCAACGAACTATTGAGTAAAGCAGGTGTAAATAAATAGACTAAAACAGAAAATAACATATTATGAGTCGATTAAAGTTGCCTAAAAAAGTATTTATGCAAGGAGGCATACCAGCTGCTTTTATAGGTCAATCTATTGCCAAACACCAAACTAAAACAGATATTGGTGCACACAATATATTTTTGGGACAAGTACGAGCAGATGTAATTGAGGGCAAAGAAGTCCAAGCTATAGAGTATAGTGCTTATGAAGAAATGGCAGAGCAAAAAATGCACGAAATCAGAGAACATACATTCGAGCAATTTGAAATTACTTGTATGCACATTCATCATAGCTTGGGAGCCGTAGCAGCAGGCGAAATATGTTTGTTCGTTTTTGTATCTTCACCCCACCGAGCTGTGTGCTATGAAGCTTCTCGATATATCGTAGAAGCAATAAAAGCAGAAGTTCCAATTTTTGGAAAAGAAATTTTTAAGGATCAAAGTCATCAATGGAAAGTAAATAAATAGAGTATGGTTGATATAACACACAAATCCAATACATTGCGTATGGCTGTAGCACATGCTATTGTAACCGTCAGCCAGCAAGCTACAATTGATGCTATTGTAAATAAAACAGTTCCCAAAGGAGATGTTTTTGAAATGGCAAAGGTAGCTGGTCTCTTTGGTGTAAAAAAAACGTCTGATTTGATTCCAGATTGTCATCCTTTGCCGATTGAGTATACCAATATCAGTTATGAAATTGAAGGTCTACAATTATTGATTACAGTAGAGGTAAAAACAATTTATAAAACAGGTGTAGAAGTAGAAGCAATGCATGGGGCATCTTTAGTTGCCTTGACGATGTATGATATGTTAAAACCCATTGATAAAGGAATTGAAATTAATACAATCAAACTCTTGAAGAAAAGGGGAGGGAAATCAGATTACAAAGAAAAACACCCCAATGGTTTAACTGCTGGTGTTGTTGTTTGCTCCGATTCAATCTCCGCAGGTACTAAGAAAGATAGAGCGGGTAAAGCCATCATACACAAATTAGAGGATTGTGGTGTTGAGGTTGTTGCCTATGAGATTATTCCTGATGAAGTAGACGAAATTCAGCGCCAAGTAGCTCTGTTGCACGAGCAAGGCAAGGATTTAATTATTTTTACTGGAGGTACAGGACTATCTCCTAGAGACGTAACCCCAGAAGCTGTTTTGCCTTTGTTGGATCGAGAAATTCCAGGGATTATGGAAGCTGCCAGAAGTTATGGGCAAGATCGAACGCCTTATGCGATGTTGTCTAGGTCTATTGCTGGAACCAAAGGAAATACATTAATATTGACATTACCAGGATCTACAAAAGGAGCAAGCGAATCTATGGATGCCTTATTCCCTGCTTTGTTGCACATCTTTGGAATTATGAAAGGAAAGCAACATTGATGGATTGGTCAATAACTACTTGGAAAAACATTTTGTAGGATATTAATTTTTGAGAATTCAATAGACTGATAATTGAATACAAAATAAATGAAATCATATGCTTTGGAATTATATCATTTTAATTTTATGTATTCTGCTCATTTATCGTTGGTGGCAGATGAAACGCTCTATTCGCAAAGGTGATTATGATTATAGTTACTATGAAGAAGGTCCTTATGGTGAACGCAAAAGAACAACCAGTTGGCTAGATAAATTAAAAGAATTATTCAGAATCAAATAATAAAATCAATATGAGACGTTTATGGTATGGTTTGATGGGATGTATGCTTTTTCTTTCGGCATGTACAGAAGAAAAGCCACCAAGTAGTTCTGGAACTTATTCGGAGGGAGTATTTACAATTAATGAAGGGGTATTCGGGCAAACTTCGGGCACTATAAGTTATTACAATCGAACGAATGGAACGGTACAGCAAAAAATCTTCAAACAAGTAAATGGTCGTGATTTGGGAGATGTGGTACAGTCAATGAGTTTTTATGAAGATAGGGCTTATATTGTTGTTAATAATTCAAATAAAATAGAGGTAGCTGATGCCAATACATTTGAAGAAAAAGCTCAAATTATAGGCTTGCGGTTGCCTCGATACTGTTTGGCAATATCTACGAATAAGGCGTATGTAACAGAGTGGGGGGATGATGGATTGACTGGAACAATTGCTATTTTGGATTTAAATACACACACCGTTATCAACCGAATTGCAGTAGGTGTAGGACCTGAGCAACTTTTGTTTAAGGATGCCAAACTCTACATTACTCATGTCGGTGGCTATGGAACCAATAATATTGTAACAGTACTTAATACTGTTACAGACCAAATTGAAACAACTATCTCTGTTTTTGACAAACCTAGTGCTTGTGTGGAAGATGTAGATGGTTTTATTTGGGTGGCTTGTGCTGGAAAAGTAGCTTATTTGACTTATCCAACAATAGATACTGCCAATAGTACAGCAAGTGGTTTGATTAGGATTAATCCAACAAACAACGCCATTACTAAAACAATTTCGTTTGGAAAAGGCAAGCCAATTGGTAATTTAATCATCAATACGGCGAACAAGGGAGAGCTTTATTATAGCAGAACAAGCCAAGTTTGGAAATATCACATTGGGACAGATGTAGAAGAAAGTCTATTTAATGGAAGTTTTTATGGTTTAGGGTTTGATCCTGTTACCAACTATATTTATGCAGCAACTTCTGTTGGTGTTAATGCAGCAGAAGCACGACGTTATGATACCAATGGAATGTTAATAGACGCTTATACGGTAGGTGTTTTTGCTAATGGATTTGTATTTAAGTAGTGCATTCCTTGTTTAAGGCAAAAAAAAATGCGCTATACCGTTGGAGTATAGCGCATTTTTTTGAATAAAAAAGTTTAATCAACGGGAATAGTATAAATAAAGCCAATTGTAAATCCACCCATTACATTAAATGGTGCATCTCTATGAGTTGCGCCCTTTCTATCTTCACTAATATAGTTAGGATACATAGCGTCAAAAGGTGTTCTATCACTTAGAGCTTTTAATCCATCAGAAATACCATCAGCAGAAAGTAGGTTTTCAGCAAAAACTTCATCAGAAATATTATTACTATAACTAGAAGCACCAACACCTTCTGGATTTGTTAGAGATGTTTCAAGGTGTAAGGTAAGAATCATTTTTAAGTTATCAATCAATTTTATTTGACCTCCAATATCTACACTTAAGCCAATCACAACTTTGTTATAAATATCATCTGTTTGATTTGTTTTTGTAGAGGTTTTTTCGTCAGAAGAAGGAGCCCACAAAGCAGTTTGCCCCATTAAATCAAGTCCTTTTTCACTATCATATCTAGAAAAACCTTCTAAACGCTCATCTTTATATTTACCACCTGTCATGAAATCAAAATGAGGACCAAAACGGAAGAAAAAGCCACCAGCTTGGTCAGGAGATGAGCCAACTTCTAGTAATAAAGGAATGCGAATATAACCTAGGTTCTTAGTAAATGTTTTTTTATAATTGGGGTCCGCTGTGCTAGTGCCATTAAAGAATTGACGATCATGAACATATTTAGATTGGTGATTGTTAAACATAAGCCCAGTAGACAAACTAAATGTCTCACTAAATCCATAGCCCACGGTTAGTCCCATATTCCATCCAAAAGCTCCGCTTAAATTCAAATCTTCACCTCTATCAAAATCCTCATTTTGCAAAGATAGAGAAGCTCCAGGAGTAAATTGAAGTCCTATTTTTACTCCTTTTTGAGCAAAAATATTGCTAGACAAAAATAAGGCTAAAGCCAAAAAAGTTAAGTTTTTCATATTGTTATGATTTTGTTAATAGCTTGATTAAACTACTCAAAGTTAGTAAGAATTTTGAGGAATCAAATTATAGTTTTGCTTTTTTTTATCCCTTAACAGAATTGCTTTTAAAGCGATTTATTCAGGACTATAGGTATAAATAATACCGATTTGAAAACCAGCCATAACATTCCATGTAGGACTCCTAAAAGTAGCATTTTTGTCTGCTTCATCTGTATAATTGGGAAAAACAGCATCGAAAGGAGTTTCCTCTAGGGTACTTTTGTTGGCATCTACTGTTGCCTGGCTAGGACTGGTAATTGGATTAGCGGTGACCAAGTAATCTCCGCGATTTAAGTTGTGGGCAAAACTAGCAGCGCCCTCTCCTTCGGGATTAGATGAGCCTTCAACATGAAGCAATAACGTCATTTTTAAGTAGTCGTTAATTCGAATTTGAGCACCAACTTCGGCAGTGATTCCAGGTACAAAATCTCGATAAATTTTCTCTTGCCTCCCCAGACTAATAATGCCATTTGTGGCTTCATTTTTTTGGTACAATGTAATTTTTTGACGCAAATCAATACCACCTTTGTCATACTGACTAAAACCATTGAGTCGTTCGTCTTTGTAGATAGCAGTTGTCAAAAAATCAAAATGAGGACCTAAACGAGCAAAAAAGCCAGCTGCACGATTTGGGTCAGTACTAATTTCTAGAAGCAAAGGGACGCGAACATAGTTGGCTTGGCGAGTTATTGGGGCGCCCAAATTAGGATCTTTCAACTTATTAGTAGGCAATGTTGCTCGATTGTGTACAAACGAAGCAGTATGTTGTTGATAGCCTACTCCTGTTGAAACGCTAAAAATTTCTGTGATACCATACCCTATTAAAAAACCAGTATTGTAGGCAAAGGCAGTTTGTAAATCTAAACTAGAACCTTTGTCCATATCCTCGTTGTTTAGTGCCATAGAAAGACCAGGGGTAAAATGTAGGCCAAGCTTTAGCCCTTCTTGGGCATAACTAAGTGTATAGGTACAGAAGAAGATACTTATTAATAAAAATAGGTTTTGCATGTTGTATAAGTCTTTTAATACGAATTTACTAAGGGGGGACCAAAAGTGTATTAAGGGCAGCGCAAGGTAATAAGTTTTATCCTTTAAACCAACTAATCAATGGAACTACCAAATACTCAAACAAGCAAATAAATGTGAAACGCTTTGTTTATTTTGGCGTATATTGTGAGTAAGAAGTGTTGATATAGTGGTTTTTTATAGTAGTTAGCCAATCGTCAATATGAAAAAAAATGGACTCCTTTATTATTTTATTTTAATATTCCTCGGCAGCTTTATTCTGTTATGTTCGGCTCAAGAAGAAGAAAAGAAGCTGTGGGGCAAAATTCATGCACCTAGCGCAGCATACCAAATTATGCTCTATCAAAAAGATAGAATAATGCATCAAGCTCCTGAGATTTTAGTATATTTTCAAAAGAAAAACAGCAAAACAGCCCATCCCATTGGAAATATTTTATTGCCTGAAGATAATCGAAATCACCTTACATACGAGTATTATTGGTCTGCTCAAGAGCAGTTGACTTTAATTGTTAATTGTGATAAATGTATGATAGAGCAGCGAACGTATTCTATTCATATTCATAAAAATCAAGCAATTTTAACTCAAGTGATAGACAATGCGAAACGAAGTGCTTAAGCAGATTCAGTTTTATGGTATTGCTTTTTGTTAGAAGGAGGTGTTGTTGATTGTCATTGTAACTTATTTGGCGTTTGTAAACATTACAAAACGTATAACCAATGTTATCAGCAGTATTTAACGAATAAAACATAGAACCAAACATTTTCTAAAAATCCTTAATTAGTAAATCAAATGAATACAATGAAACTAAGTATTTTGTTCGTTGCTTTAGCCTTGTTGCTAGGAGCATGCACCACAGAACAAAAGCCAACACGAATCCAATATAATCCATCTTACGATGATTATTTATCAGCTTTTACAGATGGCGAAATCTCTAAAAAGTCGAGCATAAAGGTAGCCTTTCAAGAAGAGGTTACAGCTTCTGTTTCAACTCCTATATATCCCAGCCCGTTCTCTTTTGAGCCCCATTTGAAGGGCGAAGCTGTTTGGAGTGACAAACAGACGATTGAGTTTATCCCTTCAGAAGACTTAAAGTCAGGACAGATCTACACAGCAACTCTGAATTTATCCGATATATTGCCTCAGATCCCAGCAGACTTGTCTGATTTTGTCTTTCAATTTAAGGCAAAAGATCAGTTTATTAATGTTAGTCCTTTGGCGAGTACTGTTACCAAAGATAAAAACAATACTTGGATGCAGTTAAAAGGGCAGTTGATAACACACGATGTCGAAGATATAGAAAGTATCGAAAAGGTTTTGACAGCGTATAATGGAGCTACTCAATTAGAAATTATTTGGGAGCACCAAAACAATAAGAAGCACCTTTTTAGTATTGAGAACTTACCTCAAAAAGCAAAAGCTTACCCTATTACTTGGAAGCTCAATGGAAAGCCTGTTAATTCAACGACTACAGAAGAATATTCCTTTACAATTCCTTCTGAAAGTGAATTTATACATACCAATACTTATCGCTATAATGAACCAGAACAGCATATTGTATTGGAGTTTTCAGATGTTTTGGATGCAGAACAAAACTTAGAGGGCTTAATTCAATTGGGAAGCAGAAATTTAAAGTACGCCATTGAAGACAATAAAATTAAACTGTTTACAGATGGAAACTTTTCAGGAAAAAAAGAATTAAAAATCTCTAGCGAGATTAAAAGTATACTGGGCAAGAAGTTGGGAAAACCGTTGACAGAAACGATTACTTTTTCTGATACAAAGCCGCAAGTAAAATGGGTAGGAGATGGAAATATTATTCCCAAATCTAAGTCGATGCCTGTTGTATTCAAAACAGTAAATCTAAATGCCATAGATGTGCGTGTTATCAAAGTAAGGGAAAAGAATGTCAAGCAATTTTTTCAAGTCAATCACATAGATGGTGATAGCGAGTTAAAACGTGTCGGAACAGTTGTTTTGGAGAAGAAAATTCCGTTTAAAACTAAAGGATTGGACTTAGCAGAATGGACGAATCACTCATTGGATTTGGCGGATTTGATTACGCCCGAACCAGGTGCGATTTACGAAATTGCTTTAGGGTTTAGCCAATCGTATTCTTTGTATCCTTGTGAAAAATCGGATCGAGAGGAAGCACATTATGACGAGGTAAATATGATGGCATTGCCAAAGAATTGGGATAGCCCGAATTATAGCAGTAGCTATTGGGATAATTACGAAGATGATTATGATTATGGTGATTTGGAAAATCCTTGTAGTCGTTATTATTATCGTCCAAATTTGGTTGCAAAACGCAATATATTAGCTTCTGATTTGGGAATTATTGCCAAGCAGGGAGACAATGGTAATTTGTTTGTTGTTAATAATTTGCAGACCACAGAACCACTTAAAAATGTGGAATTAGAGTTCTATGATTATCATCAAGAATTGATCGGAACCACAAAAACGGATAAATCGGGTATGGCTCGCCCCAATTTGGCTAAAAAACCATTTTTCTTGATAGCCAAGTATGGTGATCAAAGAGGTTACTTGCGGTTAGATGATGGATCTGCGCTGTCTATGAGTCGCTTTGATGTCGCTGGAAGTACTTACCACAATGGTTTGAAAGGTTTTATTTATGGAGAACGTGGCGTATGGAGACCAGGAGATGAGTTGTTTTTGAACTTTATTTTAGAAGACAAAGACAAGACACTCCCAAAGAATCACCCTGTTGTATTTACATTAAAAGATTCTAGAGGTTCTATCGTGGTCAAGAAAACAACAACCAAAGGCGTGAATGGCGTGTACAATTTTACTTGTCAAACAGATGACGATGCACCAACAGGAAATTACTTGGCTACGGTTCGTGTAGGAGGAGCAAAATTTAGTAAAAATATTAAAATAGAAACCATCAAGCCCAATCGACTTAAAATGGATTTGGACTTTGGAGTAAAAGAATTGTCAGTAGAAAATAAATCACTTGATGGAATATTGACGTCAACATGGTTGCACGGAGCGGTTGCTAAAAACCTAAAAGCAAAAGTAGAGGTGACGTTATCAGAAGGAAAAACAAAGTTTACAAAATACGATGAATATGTTTTTCATGATCCCGCTAGAGAATTTTCGCCAGAAGATAAAGTCATCTTTGAGGACAAACTTGATGAAGCGGGAAAAGCAAACGTAAAAGCAAATATTGTGGCCTCAAGACAAGGTCCAGGAATGCTAAAGGCAAACTTTAGAATGCAAGTTTTTGAGCCAGGGGGAGATTTTAGTATTAGTCAATTTGCAATGCCTTATCATCCATACAAAACGTATGTTGGAGTACGTGTACCGAAAGGGGATGAGGCTAGGAATATGTTGCTAACAGATGTAAAGCACAATATAGAGATTGTCACATTAGATAAAGACGGAAATCCTGTGGATGAAGAAGATTTGGAGGTGAAACTGTATAAGTTGGATTGGAAATGGTGGTTTGATAAAAATCGAGATGCCGTTTCGAGTTATCGAGGAAAAGTATATGGAACAGAGGTTGCCACAGGAAAAGTATCGACTAAAAATGGTCGAGGAACTTGGGAAATGGAAGTGAAGTACCCTAATTGGGGGCGTTATTTAGTTCGTGTTTCAAATGGTAAAAAAGGACATAGTACAGGAAAAGTCTTTTATATAGATTGGCCAGGATGGGCAGGACGTTCAACAGAGAATGATCCAGGAGGAGCAACTGCTTTGAATTTTTCGGCAGATAAAAAGACCTATAAAGTAGGAGAGGAAATTACTTTAAATATTCCAACAGGAAATGTAGGGCGTGCACTTGTTTCTATAGAGAATGGTACAAAAATCGTGGAAGCACATTGGGTAAATACCAAGAAAGGAACAACACAATTTAGGTTTAAAGCAACCAAAGAAATGGCACCCAATGCCTATGCATCGGTTTCGTTGTTACAACCTCATGCTCAAACCAAAAATGATTTGCCAATTCGAATGTATGGAGCAATTCCATTGTCGGTAGAAGATCCTAAGACACATTTAGAGCCAGAAATGGTTATCCCTGACGAGTTGCGTCCTGGTCAAGAATTTGCTATGTCGGTCAAAGATCGACGAGGCAAAGCGATGGCATATACTGTGGCTATTGTGGATGAAGGTTTGTTGGATTTAACTCGTTTTAAAACACCAAATCCATGGCATACATTTTACCAACGAGAGGCACTAGGGGTAAAAACTTGGGATATGTACAACGATGTTCTCGGTGCCTTTGGTGGAGATGTTAAAAGCTTATTGAGTATTGGTGGAGATGGCTTTAACGCCAACAAAGCAGGGAAAAAACCTGACCGCTTTAAGCCTGTTGTTTTGTACATGGGACCATTTTACTTGAAAGAAGGAGAAACAGCAAATCACAAATTTACAATGCCCAATTATGTTGGGTCTGTTCGTGCCATGGTTGTTGCTGCTCATGAAGGGGCATACGGTGCTGCCGAAAAAGCAATTCCAGTTCGCCAACCTTTGATGGTTTTGGGAACAGTACCTCGTGTATTGGGAGTAGACGAAACATTCCGACTGCCAGTAACTGTTTTTGCTATGAAAGACAATGTGAAAAACGTAGATGTTACAATTGAATGCAATGATTTGTTAGAAATTAAAGGAAGCAAAAGCACTAAATTGACGTTCAAGCAACCCGGAGATGATTTGGCTTATTTCCAGTTAAAAACAAAACCTAGAGTTGGAACAGGACATGTAAAGATCACTGTTAGTAGTGGCAAAGAATCGGCAGTGTATGAAACAGATGTTACGATTAGAAATGCTAATCCAAGAGAAACATTGGTCGCACACCAAACTATTGAAAATAACCAATCGTGGAAGCAAACGTACCAACCAATTGGCATGCTTGGTACGAATAATGGCGTGCTGGAAGTTTCTTCTATTCCTGCTATGAATTTGGGCAAACGATTGAAATATTTAATTCGCTATCCGTATGGATGTGTTGAACAAACCACGTCTTCAGTCTTTCCACAAGTGTACTTAACGTCTTTGATGGATTTGCCTCAAACAAAAAAAGAGGCAATCAATACCAATATCAAGGCGGGGGTGAAACGATTGTATCGTTATCAAAACCCAAGTGGTGGAATGGCTTATTGGCCAGGGCAAGCCGATGATATGTGGGCGACCAATTATGCAGGGCATTTTATGATAGAAGCTAAAAAAGCAGGTTATACGGTAACGGATGCATTTATGAATAAATGGATTGCGTTTCAGACAAGTGCTGCTCAAAAGTGGACTGCAAAAGGAACTGTTGGCGATGATTTAACGCAAGCTTACCGCTTGTATTTATTGGCTTTAGCAGGAAAACCAGATTTGGGATCTATGAATAGGATGCGTTTAAAACAAACAACAGCTGATGCCGTGGCAGCACGCTGGTATTTGGCTGCTGCTTATCATATTGCAGGTCAAAAAGATGTGGCTAAAACATTAGCGGCTAAAGCTGTGTTAACTGCCTTGCCTTATAAAGGAAGCACAGGAGCGACAACGTTTGGTTCAAAATTCCGTGATCAAGCGTTGATTTTACAAGCGTTGAGTATTATGGATTTGCGTAATAATGCCAATGATATTGTGAAGGAAATTACCTCAAAATTGGCTTCTGATACTTGGTTGAATACTCAAGAAACAGCACAAGCATTGGTTGGAATGGCAAAATTTGTAGGCCAAGGAGGTGTGAGTAGAGAATTAGTGTTTGAATACCGTTTAGCGGGTGGCAATTGGCAAACACTGAAGAGCAAGAAACCAATTTGGCAATTAGATTTAGATGGCGAACAGGCAAAAGAGGTTGAATTTAAAAATACAAGTGGTGCTGTGCTATTTGCTCGTGTGATTTCAGATGGTATTCCTGCGGCAATGGATGAAACAGAAACAGCAAAAGGTTTAGAATTAAAGGTTGTATATGTGGATATGATGGGGAACAAAATAGACCCCTCCAACATTTCGCAAGGAACAGATTTCAAAGCTCAAGTGACGGTTAAAAATACAGGGGCAATGGATTACAATGAATTGGCCATTCATCAAGTATTCCCTTCTGGATGGGAAATTCATAATACACGTCTAACTGGTGCTACTGCAGGGGGAGACAAGGCAGAATATTTGGATATTCGAGACGATCGAGTTTATACGTTTTTTGATTTGAAAAAAGGCAAGAGTAAAACGTTTCATGTTTTGCTCAACGCAAGTTATTTGGGACGTTATTATTTGCCAGCTTTATCTGTTGAGGCAATGTATGATAAAAGCATTCAAGCTCGCAAACGTGGGCAATGGGTTGAGGTAAATAAAATGTCTAAAAAATAGGCTTTACTCTGTTGAAAATCAATGGAGTATTAATAGCTGTTAGCTATACAACCGTTTTCTTATTTTATAAAGACCATTGGGACTCGTGCCTGATGGTCTTTTTATTTGTAGTAAATAATGTATATATTACCTTTTTTCAATAGAATTACTTTTGAGCAAACTATTTAAAAACTCAAGAGTTTGTTGAAAGCACATAATAACAGTGTTGCGAACTACTAAAAAACTAAAACCATGAAATTAATACTAATGACCTTGTTAGTCCTTAGCTGCTTTTGCAGTGTAACTGCACAAAAAAGAAGTACATTTGAAGAAGCTGAAGATGCTTATTTCTCATTTCAATATAAAGATGCTGCCCAATTGTATACAACATTGTTAATAGAAGATGATCCTGAGTGGAATTATTACATCTATTATCGCAGGGCTTATTGTTATTATGGTTTGAAAGAGTATGATAAAGCGCTTCAAGATGCTAAAAAAGCATTAAGCATTAATAGTAAAAATGACAATTACAGAAAGGTGAAAGGGCAATCTTTTTGGTTGATGGCAAGTATTTTTTCAGAGCAAGGTGCCCATGAAAAAGCTGTCGAGTATTTGACATATACTTCTAAAATTTTAAATGAATCGCTTATTTGGAATAATATAGGATATAGTCAATTAAAGATAGAGAAGTATGAGGATGCTTTAGAAGCATTTAACAAAGCGTTGGAACTGAATATTGAAAATCCATATAGTTTTAGTAACCGTTCTTTTGTTTATCTTAAATTAGGGCAATTGGACAAAGCACAAGAAGATCTAAAAAAAGCCTTAGAGTTCGATCCTTACAATCCATATGCCTATAAATACAAAGGAATACTCCATCTTGAATTGGGAGAATCGGATAAGGCTTGTGAGGCGTTTAATAAAGCCAAAGAATTAGGTTATGAAACATTTAATTTAGGGCAATCGGCAGATTCTGAAGAAGTAAATGATCTAATAAAAGAACATTGTGCTACTGCTAAATAACAGGACTTAAAAAATCCATATATTGATAATATGGAATTGAATAAAGGAAGATAAAAAGGAACTTCTAGTTCCTTTTTATTAAATTTTCTAATGGCTTGGTAATTCTTTTAGCCATTATTGGCGAGCAGCTTCAATCAAACGTTTGGCATTTTCCCCTGCTACTTGCCAAGACAAACATCGAACACTACCCCCCATTCGGCAAACTAGACTGGCATCAATCGGCACTACTGTTTTTGAGCTGTTACGTTGAATGAGTTGTATGGCTTGGTCATCAGTTGCATTACCAAAAACAGGTAGGTAAATATGATGCTTGGTAACAGTACTATTGATGTGAACACCGCAAGAGGAACCAAACCTAGCGTCCCAAATAGTTGTGTCTCGAATGGTAGGAACTTTTAGCAGCTTAATACCAGGAAAAGCCGTGCGAAGTTCATCGTGAATGAGTTGTTGATAAGCAGGCTCATTGTAGTCTGTTACGGCTATCGTATTGTTGTCAATAAACATGACTTGACCATCTGCATGTGCCAAACCATTAGGGTCGTCATTAGGAATAATGGCAACTTCATTCAGTCCTAATGCTTGTTTAAGGTAAGCCTTGGCAGCTTGATAAGTTAAGTGATTATCCTCTAAAAAACGATCGGATAAAATGGCTCGACCATTGTAATTATCTACAAAATTACCACCATCTAGGGTATAAGGGCTTGTAGAAAACTTGATTTTGTATTTGTTGGCAAAAGCATTGAATTTCTCCTGGACATAGTCGGCATCTGCTTGGTTTCCTTGTGCCGCAGCGGCATATCTAAATTGAATGGGAGCGTAGGGCATGACCATAGAACAATCTCTTAGCCAAATATCTTCTAAATTTTGTTGCAACAAAATATCCTCAGGTAGATGTTGTTTGAGGTAATCAATTGTAGCAGCATCTCCCAACACAATGACGTTGTCTTTTCCCAAGATATGTTTGGCATAAGCAATGTCAAAGGCTACAATATCATCATAGGCATCAGCATAATAATGGTTATGAATAGATGGTGGTGTAATAACCAATAGCATTTTGTCGTCGTCTATTTGATTGGAATAAGGGAGGCTGTCCTTTTGACAACTTGTTAATGAGAATAGGCTAAAAAAAAGACTCGTGAACAAATTCATTGATTGCATGATTATTTGATTTGGATGGTTAATAATTAAGTACCTTCCAAAGGTAGTAGATTGTAAAACTAATTGGGTAGTCCAAAATTGCCAACTTGAATTACTTAAATAGGAATGTAAATATGAGTCAAAAAATCAGCTTCATTGGTAGTATGATTTTGGTTGTAATAATAATGTTCGATAATAGCACCAGTAGAAAAGTTGCCCTCATTTTCCAAAAGCCAACCTCCAAATATAGTATTGTAAGTAACATCTATATTGTCATAACTTCCTTGGTGTAAAAAACGCATATAGGTATTCGCTCCAATCGTTTTGGTTGGGGATTGTTGGGCTGTCCAATCTTTAGGGCAGCTCAAACAAGCATCATAACGACAAATATCAGGGTGCGTAATATCAATATCGTCAAATATTAAACCATATTCTTGTGCTCTTGTTAATTCGGGGTAAGTACGAAACAAATCTTCCCAAACTACCGCAATCTGTTGGTTGTCATAGGTTCCTTGATGGGTTTTGAAAACGACCCGAATAGGAGGTAATTGTATTTTTTTAGCATCCAATGCTTGTATATCTTGTTGAGGATATTGGAGTTGTTGTTGATATTGATTCAATAGTTGTAATAGTTCTGGACGCTTAGAACTTGGGGCAATGTTATATTGTTTTTTAAAGGCTTTTCGAAATGCTTGCAAATCAGCATAACCGACTTCTAAAGCGATATCTGTAATACTTTTATCAGAATAATGCAGTAACTTAGCAGCATTTTCTAAACGAAGTCTTTTTTGATAACTTCCAATTGTTTCTCCAAACAAAGATTTGAAAATTCTTTGCAAACTTCGATAAGAATAGAATGAAATTTGTTCCAATTCTTTGATGGCAATAGGTTCATTATAATGACTGCGAATATAATCCAGTACAGGAACCAAACGATAAAAGTAGGGAGTGTGTGTATCCATAAGATAGTCCGTGTTAATGAGAAAACCATGACAAAAAAAGAAATTCAGCATAAAATACAAACATTGATTGATTCGGGACAGGGCGAAAATGTATATATCGCTCTTTATATGATGGTCAATCAGTTGAATATGGATTTGTTAGAAGCGATTAAAAGCTTGGAGCCCATAGACTATGAAAAAGAGTTTGCTAGCCCTAATGATTTTTATTGTAGCGTTCGAATTGCAAATATATGGGTAGAATACGAATTTATAGAAGGTTATGTTCCTTATATGGGGACTGCCGCTACTGCTTCTAGAATGGTTAGTTATTATGATGCTCCAACAGATAGCACAGAAATTATTGATAGTTTGGCAGAGTTTTTACCAATCCAAGATGAAGATAGCCCCGAACGAGTTCGAGAAATTGTCTTAGAAGATTATCAAGAATTAGCACCGTTACTCTTGCGTTTATTGGACGGAGAAAAGTTATAAATAGACTAGGGTTCTAATTGGGGTGGGGCTTACTTTTTGGTAGCACGCGTCATTTCACGTTTTCCAATAGGACCAGGAATTGCTTCTATATCAAACCCAATTTCTTTCAAACGACGTTTAAAAACTCCTTTTGCACAATAGGTGGTAAGGACTCCCTTGGGTTTTAGAGCTTGGTACATTTGAGTCAGCATAGTTGTTTCCCATAGTTCAGGCTGAACACTAGGAGCAAAAGCATCATAGTAAATAATATCAAACTGATTTTGAGCAGTTATATCTTCAAATTGACCAACTTGTTTGTAGAATTTGAAGTTAGGAGCACATTCAAGCCACTCATTGGTTTGGGCATGCATATTTAAGAACTGTTGTTCTTTGTCTTGTGCGTTTAATAACTCCGCATAGTTTAATTGTTTTGCTATTGCTTCTGAAATAGGGTAGGCTTCTACTCCAGTATAGTGAATTTGGAGCTCTAATTTAAGGGCTTCCAAATAAGTCATAAAAGCATTTAGACCAGTTCCGAATCCTATTTCCAAGATGCTCAATTCGTTTTGAGTTGTAGCTTTGTGCTTTAGGGCTGCTTCTATAAAGACGGTTTGTGTTTCTTGAATAGCACCATGAATGGAATGATACGTAGCCTCAAATTGGGCTGATTGAATACTGTTAGAGCCGTCTTCAGTTTTTATAATTGTCGCCATAGATGTAGAACGATGAATGAATTTAAAAAATCAAAAAATGAAAGAGGTAAGTCGCATTAGATGTATTTTGGATGGGAAGTAATCGTTCAGAAAAAATTATACAAATCAATCTTATTTTTAGCTATATTTTTCTAGTGACCTACTTAAAAAGAGCATTGTTAATCGATTAACAATGCCCCTTTTTATTACAAATATATGAATTGCAAATTATACAGCGACCAGTGCGTCAAGTGCTTATTTTTTGACTAAAACAACTGTTTTAGAAGTTGCCCAGAATGTTTTCTTGTCTAAAATAGTAACAATACCATTTTCAATTTTATAAGAATTGGGATCTCTAGTAGGGAGTAGGTATTGAATTTCTCCACTGCCACAGTCGATTTCTAGGTTATTAAAATAATCGAATTGTGTGCCCAATTTTTTTACTTGTGATTGATATTCAAGTGTTAGAGTTTTAGCACTTAACAGTCTCAGTATATTATTTCTGCGCAAGATTTTCTTATTGCCACAAGCAATATACGCATTGGCATCTTCTTCAATAAAGGCATTTTTACTCTGTAAATCGCTAAGTGTTGCCTCTAGTTCTTCATTAGTACGTTCTAGGTTAACCGTTTTAATTTTTAAATCGGCATAAGCAGAAGCAAGTTTTGATTCGGTAGCAGCTACCTCTGTTTCCAATTTATTGAGTGCAACTTGCATGTTGCCAATCGTCGTTTGCGTTTTGTTGACTTCGGCCTCTACTTCTGTAAATCGAGTTTCTAACTGAGCAATCATTTTTTTGAGTTGTGCGTTTTCCACTTTAAAGGCTCTAGCCTTGGTACGGAGACGTCTAGCTTTTTTATCGGCTTCAATATTAGCATTTTTGAGTGACTGCAAACGCACCATAATTGCTTGTTCTTTGGTGGTCCCTTTTGCCAACTCTTTTTGTTGGATCAATTTATCCATTTCTTCATTGCGTTGCGCCATTTCTCTCAACGTTTGATCAATAGCTGATAATGTTTCCATTGCATCCGCATATTCACCTTTAATAAGGCGTTCTTCTTGTTCTAAAGTTCCTAATTGTTGATTTAACAACTGTTGCTCTTTTTGAGCTTCTGCTAATTTAGATTGATAATCTTCACAACTGGTTGCTAAAATGGTGAAGAATAGGAATCCTATATATAAGGTTAGTCTCATAAGTATTTTTAATCTTGTTAGATATTAAAGGGGAGCAGAAATAGCTGCTAATGGGATGATTTTATAATTTGAAAATTGTTGTCCAAAAGCAAATGTAGGTAAGGAATAATTCACTTTTAAGACAGCCGAATGATTAGTTATTTTTTACCAAAACAACTGTTTTGTCGGTAGCCCAGAATACTTTTGAATTTTTAACAACAAGGACACCTCCTTGTATTTCGTAAGAGCTTTCGTCGCGAAGAGGCAAGACATATATAATTTCGCCATCGGCTCCACAATCAATTTGGTCGTTGTTAAAATAGTCAATTTCATCGCCATTTTCACGGACAGATTGTTGATACGTTTTGGTTAACTTTTTCATACTAGTCTTACTTAGAATACCAGCTTTGCGCAAAGCTCTTTTATCGCCACAAGCAACATACGCTTTCGCTTGTTCATCGATAAAATCATTTTTTGTTTCTAGATCAGCAATAGTTGTTGCCAATTTTTCATTGGTTTCGGTCAATGCAGCATTTCGTTCTTGCAAATCTTTATACGCATCATCTAATTGACCACTTTTTTCCGTCAATTGCCCCTCCATTTTTGCCAAAGCAAGTTCCATATCATCAATAATCGTCCGAGCTTCTTTTAGATCTTCTTCTTTTTCGATGATTCTCGTTTCAGCTTGAGCAATCATTTTTTTGAGCTGTTGATTTTCAATTTGGTACGAGCGCATTCTTTTTTGCATTTTCTTTGCAGCATCTTTGGCAGCTTCGTTGGCATCTCTTAATGCTTGCAATTTGGCGATAATTGCCTGACGTTGAGATAAGTTACCACTAAACTCTTTTTGTTGAGTCAAGCGTTGGATTTCTTTCTCATTATTGGCAATGGTTCTTAAGGTATCTTCAATAGAATTTAAGGTTTCAATAGCAAGAGAATATTCTCCACGAACTAATCGATCTTCTTCTTCTAATTCATGTAGACGTTTTTGGTCCGCAGCATTTTTTTCAACCAATGCTTCGTATTGTTCTTGGTAATTGTTACAAGAACTAAAAAATATTCCCACCAATACAACTAGGAGAACTACATTAGATAATTTCATAAGATTATAATTTGAATGGTATCAGTTTTTTGTGAAGTTGTTTATAAAATAGTCATTCGCTAATTATTGCCTCACAAACGAATTGAGTTAAAAATTGTTGTGTTGGTTAGCAGCATCACAAAGCACTCACAAAGTATTTTAAAGGTATCATACAACTATTATTAATACGATAGTTATTCTTAACGCCTTTAATCGTGTGTTGTTAGGGTAGTGCTATTGGTGTTGTTTTAGCGAATTACAGTTAAAATGAAAATAAGTATATTATCCAAACGAACAACTTATTCTTCATTGTATTTTATCAGGTTCCAATATTGGTTGATGTTGGTAGATTCTAACATAACTTTATTGTCTTTTCGATATGCTCTACCATCCGTAATATTAAGCATAATTTTGTCGTCTGGGTTTTCCATAAACATAATTAAGTACCCATTAGGGTCGATTCTACCTTCAATCATTTTTCGAATATCAGAAGTATTTATTTTAGCAATAAAACGAATGCCCGCACTATCTTTATTGATTTCAGCAAAACTAAAAGCAATGACTTCGGTTTCGCGATTGCCATAGTCAATTTTACCAATAAAGGTACTCTTCGTCAATTCTTCTAAACTAATATTGTCAGAACTGATCGAATCAATCAATGTTGGAACTTGATCCTTGTATTTGCCATTAGGATAATCCGCAGCATATTTTTTGTAATTATAAACCGTATGTTTTTGTTTGGCAGCATACCAAGCAAATTCCTCCTTGTGCGTTGCAACATCGGCAGCATATTTACTATCAGGATAGACTAATAAAAAAGAATCTAAAGCAGCACTTGAATTTTGACTTAAAGCCAATTCCCATGCCTTGTCTTCTTCGTTAGAACAAGCTGTTAAAAAAGTGAAAATGAATAGATAAAATAGTAGTGTTCTCATTATTACTTTATGTTAGTTACTTCAATGTGTTCTGATAAATGATACCCCAATAGGCGATTATGGTAGTAAAGCAAAAGGTTAAGATTTTCACTTTTGATCTGTTGTTTTTTATCAATAAAGAGTGCTTTCTGCACGTGAAAAATGCCAATATTATCAATTCCATGCTTGATTAATTCTTGGACACTTCCATTTTTAACAACATTCGACAAGCGAACTTTGCCAGCTAGATTTAATTCTAAAAGGCGATTTCGAAGCAATTCAATATTTTTTTGAAATACTTCCAATGCAATTACTCTATCTTCTTTAGGAAGCCTTAATATACCATATAAATCCAAACTAGGGTACTTTTTCATAAAGATATTAAAAGCAGTATGCGCCACCAAATGGCTGCTCAAAACAACATTCTCTCTAGAATAACGCTTGACAATTTGTTTGGCAAGCATTTTAGTGTATTGAGCATTGCGTTGTTGATCGTTCTGAATGATTCCTCCTGAAATAAAGTAGCCTTCCAAGTCAACAATATTGCCACGTTTGTCTAAACTTTGTCCATTTTTGTTGACAAAATTTCCCAAAACATCCATTGGTTGCCCAAAGTTAACGACAATTTCAGAAGTAGAAGAGAAAAATTTCCAGAAAAACTTTAAGAAATTATAAGCTCCACCAAACGCTTTTTTCTCGATCAGATATAATTCTTTGCCCGTACGCTCTAAATGTGAATTGATTAGATTTTTGGCTTCTAAAACACAATGGTAATTTAATACAACAGGAACAATAAAGATTTTGTTGTCGGCTTTGCTTTGAAATAAGTTGCCTTGAGCATCAATAGCTGTTCCAAGCAAGCCCATTTTTAATTTGTCTTCTAATGCTCCAGAGCGAGAACGAGTGCCTCCAGGAAAGAAAATAGAATGTACTCTACGCTCCATATTGAGCTGCGAGTATGCTTTTAGGGTTTCTAAGTAAAAGTCATTCTTTTTGCGGCGATCTAGACCATAAGCACCCAGTCTAGGAAAAATATAACCTAAAATTTTATTGTATAAATTAATTCCTGCGCCATAAGTAAATGCAGAGAGCCCAATTTGATCGGCTGCCCAACCTACCAAAATAGAATCTAAATTGCTAAAATGTGTTGGAACCAAAACAATTGTCCCCTGAGGAACCAAGGCACGAATGGTCTCTACATCACCAACAATTTGGAGTTTGTCTTGGAGTCTTTTTTTAGAACGAAAAATACTAGACGCATTTAAAATGGTACTAAATAATTTGGGCAAAAATTTTTGAGCCATTTTGTAAGTAGAAATCTTGAAGTTGCTCATGATTTCTCGCAAATAACGTTCTGTAATTCTTCTTAACAAACGATGGTTGTATTCCTTGACATCAGCTTCTGTTTGATCTAAGGACTTTCGAAGCAATTTTTTTCGAATGTCATTCCAAAAATCCATCTCATCAGGCGGATCTACTTTCCAAGGTTCGTTAACGATGCGCATCCGTTCCAAGTAGAGTACTTTGGCAATGGCTTCGCTCATACTTTCCTTTCTTTTTTTGTTGATGATCAGCTGAGTTGTAAATTCAGAAGCATATTTCATAAACTCTTCTCTCTCTTGGCTGAGTTTATGAATCGGCCAACTCGTCATTTCCTCTACCATTGGCATAGGATAATTGACAGGTTGCAAGTCAACAGGTACTTTTTTTAATTCGATTACTTCTTCGGTTTCTTCTGCCATAAAATTTTATAATTCCTGAGCGTAGTAAACATTCTTGATATAGGGCGAATGACTACTGCATTGCTTTTGTAATAAAGATGCTGGAATACGCAAACTATGCAACGTTTTGTTAATTGTAGTTTATCTTTCTATTAAATATCCAGCAAATGTTAGGAGGTATTAATGTATTGTAACCGTCCTTAGCTAACTTACACAAAATTAGTGATTACTTTTATATTGTAGCAGCATCTATTTAATTAATCTTGTACAAGCAAAGATAAAGTTGTTTTAAAAAGAAGCACAATTCTATAAAAAGATTTAAAATCTATCTTTTATCTTTTGTAGTTAAAATACGTATCTTTTAAATTGATATTTGATTTCAGTGTATTGATAATTAGTTTTTTATGTGCTTTTGTTTTGGCTGGTCTGTCTAAAGTTGAAACGTATAAAGAAACAGCTAATGTGATTGTGCAAAATTGGAGGAGGCTCCATATAGAATAAATTTAATTTAGATTTTTTTATCTAAAAACTATTACATAACTTACAAGGGTAATGAGTCTATTTGTTTGACCTCATGGACAGCGAATGTTTTGTTGAATTTTTTTCTTTTAAAAGAGGCAAAAGGAGTGGTTTTTATTTTATTGATTATTAGCTACTTAAGGTTTGTTTGGGCGAGGAGAGAGTTTATTTAGCTTAAAATCAAATCGGATTTCATTACAACGTCATAAAACAGACACATAATTTGATTTAGAAAACACTCACGATACGAATTTAATACTTATGACAGAAAAGGAGCTCATTGAGAGAGAAGAACTACTGGAAGACATCTTGGATGCCCTAGAAGATGGAGATTATGAAGAGGCAGAAGATTTAGCAGATGAAGCAATCGAAGCTTTCCCCGAAGAAGCATTCGGTTATTATTATGTTGGTGAAGCCATGTTTTTGCAAGGAGATATTGATGATGCTATTGAGTATTATCAACAAGCAATAGAAAAAGCTTCTGATAATCCTGATTACAAAGCACGATTGGCTTTGATGCATGCAAAGTTAGGAGAAGAAGAAAAAGCAAAACAAATTTATAAAAGCATCTTAGAAGTACACGATGACCATGTAGACACTTTGGTTGCTATGGGGGTTTACGCTAGCAATGAAAACGATTTTAAAGGTGCCTTAGGTTACTTAGATAAAGCTTTGGAAGCGGCACCTGATTATGATGTAGCTTATAAAGTTAGGGCTATTGTGCACACGAGTCTGGGAAATTACTCAGAAGCATTGGAGGATCTTTCTAAAGCACTAGAGAAAAATCCTGATGATAGAGAGCTATGGTTGCAAAAAATTAATTTGCACAATATGAGCGGTGATGCCAAAGCAACTGAAGAGGCCTTTAAGGCTTGGATTGGTCAAGACCCAGAGGATGCCAATCGCTACAAGAGCCAAGGAGAATTTTATGCAGAACAGGAGAAGCATAAAATGGCAGAAATTGCTTACACCCATGCCATCGAAAAAGAAATTTATGGCGATTTGGCAGCACTAAATTCTATTTTAGGAAGAGCTTGGGCTCGCTTGCATCAAGGCAATTCTGCAGGTGCTATAGAAGATTTTAGTCGTGTGATTGATTTGGATGCCAAATTGATTGATTCCTATATTGGGATAGCTGAAGCTCGTGTGAAGGAAGGTTCTGTAGATGCGGCCATTACTTACTTGGATTTAGGATTGGATATTGTCTTAGACGACAAGTGGATGTTGTACAATAAAAAAGGAATTATCTATACCCAAGCAGAAAATTGGGATGCCGCAGCTGCTGCTTTTCAAGGATTGTTAGAAATGGATGATGAAGAAATCAATGCAGAAGGGCATTTTAGCATGGGAAAAATGTACCAAGCAAAAGGAGATTTAGAAGCTGCTTTTAGGTCTTGGCGCAAAGCTAGCGATATTTTTCATCTGGAAGCCGAGGAGTGTATTGAAAAATACTGTACGCCATTTTTGAGTGTGGAATTAAAAGAAAAAGAACACACCTTATTGGACGAAATGGAAGGCGTTTTTAAAGCAAATAAACTATCATCAGTTCTTAAACCTACTTTCAACAAATTCTGGAAGGTCAATATAAAAACGACTAGTTCTAAGAATCCAATGTTTGCAAAGATACCAGCCAAAATGGAAAAGCAAATTATGGGGTTGTTGGAAAATATTTGTTTGGGATTGGATTACAAAGGACTACTTATGCTTAATCCTGGACAAGAGACCATTCGTATGTTGTACAAAATTAAAAACGAAGGGACTAAAACAGTGATTATTAATGGAATTCCATTAAATGGGACTTTTGAACGCGAATTTACATTGAGTATTGACGGGCAATATTTGTCCCTAAAAGGATTTGGAGACGAAGAAGCAGATGTTGACTTATACTTGGAAGCTGTTGATACTAGTAATTTGCCTCAAAAAGTAGAAGCAGAGTTGAAAAAACTAGCCCAAAATGGCGACTTGGATTTGATGAGTGATGAATTTAAAGCTTTGTTATTTGATCAATTGTTGACGTAAAACCACTATAGAATAAAAGGTTGGTAGATTTAATATTTATCAAAACCATAACCGTAGATAGGGAAGTTGCACTTAATGTGACTTCCCTGTTTTTTATTTATAATAGTTGCTCATAGTTGACAAAATATCAAAAGACAAAAAATTGGCTGAAACTAGATGTTTAGCCTATTTGACTTTTTGTCTTGACATAGATGAACATAATGCACAATTTACGATTGCTAAAGATGGCGTGTTGAACTTGCATTGTGACTCAAAAAAACATATATTAGCAACCTATTAAATTACTTAAAAAATCACCTAAAATATGGCTGCAATAAAGGATGTGAAAATAGAAGCAACTTGGAAAGAGGCATTATCTGAAGAGTTTCAAAAAGACTACTTTGCTCAAATTAAAAGTTTCTTAAAAAACGCAAATGCTGAAGGCAAAACAATTTATCCTCCTGGAAATTTGATTTTTAATGCCTTTAATAAAGTGCCCTTGCCAGAAGTAAAGGTTGTTATTTTAGGGCAAGATCCTTATCATGGTCCTGGGCAAGCACATGGCTTATCTTTTTCTGTTCCTAAAACAGCTAAAATTCCACCATCTTTGCGAAATGTATACAAAGAATTGTTGGAGGATGTGCCTGGTTTTGAAAAGCCCAAGCATGGGAATTTAGAGACATGGGCAGATCAGGGGGTCTTTCTATTGAACGCTTTCTTGACAGTAGAGCATAAAAAAGCAGGTTCGCACCAAAAAATTGGTTGGGCAAACTTTACCGATGCGGTTATTAAAAAAATCTCTGACGAGCGAGATGGTGTGGTTTTTATGCTTTGGGGAAATTTTGCTAAAAAGAAAGCTGCTTTAGTTGATGCTGAAAAACATTTGATTTTGGAGGCTGCACATCCCTCGCCATTGGCGGGACCAGCTTTTTTAGGCAACCAGCATTTTTCTCAAGCGAATGCCTATTTAGAAAAACAGGGAAAAACACCTATTGACTGGATTTTGCCTGTTGAATAGTGATTAGATAGTATGATTGTGTTTTGTCTATACACTAGTCTCTTTTAGTTTTTCTTTTGGTGTCTCAATTAGCTATGAAGCGTTATTATCAATGATTGGTACAATTGCCAAGTGGGGGAGAAATAGAGTATTTTTTTTAAACTTATGTTAAAAGCATACTCCATCTGATAAAAAAGCCCCAACTTTGCGTATTCCTTTTGTTTTTTATTATAAACTTGGCAACAATCTTGTTAGGTATAAGGAGGGAGGACTCAAACCTAAACCTATAAATGGAATTTTGGTTTTGAGAGGGTAAGCACCAAAAAACGCTTGAAAATACTATGAGCTAATTCTGACCGACAGTTAGTTCTTATTATAAATTTTTAATACTCCGTTGATTAGCTTCGCTGCTACTGCGTGGTACTTCGTGAGCGCTTTGCTTTTAGTTAACTTCGCTGCGCTTATGACCTTGGGCTTTTGTGCTACTAGCACAAGCCTACTCGGCAAGCTTAGTTTGGGTTCTACGAAAAATATAAAAAAAAACATCTTGTATTAGATTGATTATTAGTATTTTAACATAAAAATCAATAAAAGGCATCTTGCTGATAATCAGTTTAATAAGATTTTTAAATGGAGTAATGAATTTTCGAACAACTTTTTTAATCTAAATAAAATACTTTTATGAAACAATTATCATTGCTAGTGATTTTGCTGATGTTTGGTTTGTCTACACAAGCTCAATATTCAAAGGTTGCTTATGTTGATATGGAAAAAATTATGAGTTCTGTTCCTGAATACGAAACAGCACAGAGAGAATTGGAACAACAGGCAGAGCGTTGGAGACAAGAAATCGCAAAGGAATACGATCAAATAGAAACAATGTATCGCGAATACCAAACTCGTGAGCCTTTGTTAAGCGATGAAATGCGTAAAACCAAACAAGATGAAATTGTGAATAAGGAGAAAGCAGTGCGTAGCTTGCAAAAAGCACGCTTTGGACCAGAAGGGGAGTTGTTTAAAAAACGTCAAAGCTTGGTAAAACCAATTCAAGAAAAAGTCTATAATGCGATCCAAAAGATTGCAAAAGATAGAAAATACGATTTTGTTTTTACTGCTCCAGATGGTGCTACTTTGATCTTTGCTGCGGATGACAAAGATTTAACAGCAGATGTCATTAAAAGCTTAGGTAAATAAGATGAATAAATATTCTAATTTATTAGCCCATATCTTGTGGATGAATGTGTTGTTTTTTGGGGTAACTTTTGTTGTGCAAGCACAAGGACCAATTGCTTATATTGATACTGATGAAGTCATTAAAGCAATGCCAGAATATAAAAGTACTCAAGTTGCTTTGGAAACATTCCAAAAGCAATTGGTCAAACAATTGGATGCAGAGAAAAAAGCCATTGCCAAATATTATACAGATATCATCGAACAAGTAAAAGTTGGGGCGTTAACTCCTAAACAGCAGCAAGATGCAGAGGTGAAGCTGCAAAAAATGCAGGAAGACTTGGATAAAAATACTTTGGAAGCAGACCGTCAATTACTAGCAAAAGAAAAAAACTTATCGAAACCAATGTATGAAAAATTCGAACAAGGAATTGCTAGTGTTGCCAAAAAAAATGGATATGCTTATGTCTTAGATAAAAAGACTCTAATGGCGTATGGTGGCGGAATTGATGCTACCCAAAAATTGAAAAAAGAATTAGGGTTGTAAATCCTAATAAAAAATTGCTATTTATTGTATTGGTAATTAAACGGATTAATCCTATTTATAAGATAACCACATCTTGCTCTTAGCAGAATGTGGTTATTTCTTTTTCTAAGGAGCTACACAAGATTAGTAGCCATTCATTCTAATAGGATTGTTCTAATAGTGTTGTTGTGTTTGGAGATGGATTAGTTGGTAATGTTTGTAAGTCAAATAATTCATTGAGTAGATTATTTTGAAGCAAATGTTTAGGGTCATACTTTTCTTTTAATACAAGTAGTTGTTCTATTGCCTCTGCATACATTTTTTTGAGAATATTTTTGGGGCAAATTACATTCTTAGTAAGGTGTATTTTACCTTGATATTCATGATAGCAAATACTACTAATCTTTTCTAGCGTTTTTCTTACCGTGTCGTAATCACGCAAAGCAAGCCCTTCAAAGGTCATGGTAAATAAGTAGCTTTTTTGATTGGAGTTGGAAGATGAAAATAAACCCGTTTTGCTAGGAGGAACATGGGCTCCATCTACCATAACAGTATGGAGTTGATGTGTTTTTAGGAGATGCATACAATTTTGAACAAATGCTTCGTACTTCAATCGATCCGTTTCAGAATTCGTTGAACAAGGAATAGCATAGGTCACCTGCAACATATTGAGTTTTATATTTAATTTTCTAGCAATTGCTTTGCTAAATGTATTGGTTTCCATAACAAAAGATGCTTCATAAGGAGAATCAATAAAAATAGCTTCTTCATTGGCTGATTTGCCAATTATCTTGTAGTAATAATCCCAAGATAATTCCGCAATTTTTGGAAAGAAATGCATCAAAAAGTCCCCTATAACACGAGAAGGGTTTTTAATTTGGTGTACCAAAGTTGGATTACGGGCTGTTGTATCTATCCAGTTGTGTTTGGCTAATAAGGTACACAAATTTCCTTTTTTATGATAAAATACAGCACAAGAGCCTTTCCAGTCTTCTTCTTCTCGCTGGTCAAAATTCATTTTAGGGTTTAAGAAGCGAACTCCTTTCGTTCGGTCAAACCTTCTTACAATTGAGCAAAAAGCAGGATTTTTTCCAACATACACCACACGTTCTTCTATTTCAATAACAATTCCTATTGTTCCCATTCCTGTAATAGCACCATAGAATAAGTCTTCATTTTCTGAGCGGCTTGCGTATAGAATGTCTCCATTAGGAATGATAATTTTGAAGGAGATTATTTGGTTAATTTCTTTGCCGTATGTCGCCGTCATTCTAGAGTAGGTATCGCACGAAAAGCTGCCTCCAACAGTTATATTGCTAGCAGTAGGAACAACAGGGGGAACATAGCCTTTTGGGACGATGGTCTTCATGACTTGCCCCCATGTAACACCAGGCTGTGCTAGAATTCGATTGTTTTCTAGGTCTAAGTGTAGTTGATTGAGCTTTTTGCAACAAATAATATGTTGATGCTGAAATGCATTGTTAAAGGATAAACCTGTACCCATAATCGAGTAGCTGATGTTGTTCTTATAAAAATACTTGACCAATTTTTGTAGTTCCTCTACATGCTTAGGCTTAAATATTTTGGCATAAATTTCATGATAACCGCTGTAACTTTTTATTTTTTTTTCTTCACAAAAAGGTATTTGATGAGACATAGTATTGGGACAATTGTATGTTTTGGGAAATGATGTTAAACAATGACAAAAGTCAGCCTTATTGAAGAGAAAGTAAATACGGGATTACCATGATTTAGATGTCCGTAATTTTACGGAGTAATTGCCTATAGTAATTGATTATTAGTTGTTTTTATTGCCTTTGAAGCTGCCTTAGGGTTAAATTTTGTTAAAAAGTATAGAACTAATATTAGGGTATTGTTAAGGGCCATAATATTGTCAAAATAGCCTTTATTTTTACGCTTATTAAATCAAAATAAAGGATCAATATAAATGCTATATGATTCTATCAAAAAAGACATCACAATGAAAAATAGTAAAATTTTAATTGCTTTTTTTACCCTTATTTTATGCTTCCATTGGGCACCCAAAAGTGTTGCTCAAACAATTGCTTTTGTCGAAACAGAGAAAATTGTTCCCGAAATGGAGGCTTATAAAAAAGCAAAGTCAGAAGTTGAAGCTTATGGGCAACAGTTGCAAAAGCTATTCAACAAAAAACAGCAAGATATGGAAGCGTATTATGCTGAAGTAATGGATTCTATAAAAAAAGGGTTGATGACTCCTAGGCAACAACAAGAAGCAGAAGCTAAATTGCAAAAAATGAGACTCGAATTGCAAGAAGATGCTCAAAATTCAGATCGAAAATTGATGGAAAAAGAAGCAACATTAATAGAACCAATTTATAAGGAATTTAATGAAGCAGTTGCCAAGGTAGCGGAAAAAAATAACTATACGTATATACTAGATAAGCAGATGTTGTTGTACTCGAAAGGAGGAATTGATGCAACTGAAAAAGTAAAGACAGTCTTGGGAATTAGTTGGTAATTAGAGATTGCTATACGGCATTTGCCCCCTAAATATAATTGTTGTTTAGGGGGAGGCTTAAACCTCTTTCCATTTTCGAATGATCTGTTCTATTTCTTGAGCAATAACAGGCTTGCTGATGTAATCATTCATTCCAATGCTCAAACATTTGTCGCGATCTTCTTGCATAGCATTGGCTGTCATAGCAATAATAATAAGTTGAGAATGGTTAAGACTGGAGTTATTTCTAATTGATTGGGTCGTTTCGTAGCCATCCATTTCAGGCATTTGAATATCCATAAAAATTAAGTCATAGGTGGTATTTTTAAGTTTTTCAAGTGCCTCTAAGCCATTGCTGCTGATATCTGCTTTATATCCTAACTTTATTAGAACTTTACCGATAACCTTTTGGTTGATAAAATCATCTTCGACAATCAATATTTTTAATGGAATTTGCTTACCAAGTAAAGTGTTGAAAATTGTTGCCTTTTTCCGAGTGGCTTGATCCTCAGATTTTGAAAATATATCGGTGAGCGTTTGTAATAAATGATGTTGCTTTAAAGGTTTTCGGATAAACGAGACAAATAATTTATTGAAGTTTTTAAAATTTGGTTTATTACCAGAACTAAACAAAATTAGAGGAAAAGGAGCTTTGTTTTTTTTGAGTTCTTGTGCCAATTGAATGCCATCTTTTTCAGGCATATAAGCGTCTAATATAGCTAAATCCAAATCCTTTTTTGTTTTAAAAACTTCCATTGCAGCAGCGGCAGAATCTACCACATAGGCTGTTATTCCCCACTTTGTTAGCAGGCGTTTGATCACCCAACGGTTGGTTTCGTGATCATCAACAACTAGTATTTTTTTGTCTCTTAGAGTTCGAATACTAACTTGATCAAGAGGCGGGACTTCTTCTAATCGAGGAACATTGATGGTAAAAGAAAACGTCGAACCTTGTCCTTCTTCACTTTCCACCCAAATTTGACCGCCCATCATTTCTGCCAAAAACTTGCTGATAGCTAGTCCTAAACCTGTCCCACCATATTTTCGTTGGTTGGAATTATCTACTTGTGTGAACGCATCAAACAGTTCGAGTTGACTTTCTTTCGAAATCCCAATTCCTGTGTCTTTAACACTAAACATTAAGTCGATATGATGGTTGGTTGAGGCAATTTTTTTTATAGTAACCAAAATTTCACCTTTATTAGTGAACTTAATGGCATTGCCAATCAAATTAATTAAAATTTGACTAAGTTTTCCGTGATCGCCCAAGATATAAAAAGGAACATTAGGCTCTACCCAATAGTTTAGTTCTAATTTTTTGTCAATCGCTTTTGGCGCATTAATTTCCAACGCTTCTTCGATACATTCGATTAGTGAAAAAGGCTCTTGCAATAACTGATTTTGTCCCGATTCAATTTTTGAAAAATCTAAAATTTCATTAATAATAATAAGCAGCCGTTCACCGCTGATTTTGATAGCATTAAGCAACTCTTCTTGCTCCATTGTTAGCTCCGTATCATTGAGTAAATCTGTCATACCAATAACGCCATTCATGGGGGTTCGAATTTCATGACTCATATTGGCAAGAAATTGTGACTTTGCTTGCGTGGCTTGTTTGAGTTCTTTGTTTTTTTGCTGCAAAATTTTCCGATCTAATTCAAAGCGACTTTTGAGGATATGAATGATTTGCCCTATCAATAAGGTAGTAAGGACTGTGGTAACTGTCATTGCATCTGTCAAACTTTGAGGGCTTGGTTTTGTAGGAAAGATGTTAGGATGTACTTTCTGTATGAAGATAAAGGTTCCTAATGTAATTAACGACAATGTAATACCAATCCAACGATGACGAGGTGGCATTACAATCATAAAGATGATAAAAGCAGCTATAAAAACAATGGGAATATCGCTATAAAAACCTCCTAAATAATACCATAAAAAGGAAATAACGATTAATGTGAAAAGTACGAATGGAAACACCAAAGCTTCAAACCATCCTTTTGCCGTTGACAAGGCATAAATGAGCGCATAAAAAACAAAACAAATAGAAAGTGCTACTTTGGTGACTAATGAAAAACCAAAAATATGTGCTGCAATAAAGAAAAAAATACAAACAAAAGAAGAGTAAAAGTTTACAATATTAAATATACCCTCTTCCAAAGAAAGATTTTGGTGGGTTTTGGGAAAAAAATGTTTTAGTGGAAACTTTGACATGAAAAACTCTTATTGTTTGTTTAGGACAACTTGGGCGAAAAAAATACAGTGGGGGAGATAATCATATCGTTCAAAGGTAAAATAAACAAAAAAATGCGTTTTTGCTTTTCTTTGAACAGATAAATTGAAATATATTTTTGTGTCTAGAAAAAAAACACTCAGAAATTATTAGGTATTCACTTTATGGAGACATCTTGTGCGACCTATATTCCAAAGCCAATTTTTTAGGCAAAAAATAACACCAGTGCTCGTTGATTGGTGAGAGAGGATTATAAGACTTGTTTGGATGTATGGGACAGAAAACTAGAAAAGTGCCATAAAAAAGCGCAAAAATTGACGGACAATTTTTGCGCTACAAATATTTTATTTGTTTGGAATTGATGGCAGTGTTAGAATGTTCTTACAAGAAACAAAACTCTATTGTTTGATCACTTTTTGGGTTAGGTTACCTTGTTTTGTTTTGGCAGTTAGAAAATACGTTCCAGGAGGAATTGTTTCCAAATTGATCGTTTTTTTCTCTAGCATAACTTGCTCGCTTTTAAAGGTCATCAATACACGACCAATTGCGTTGGTCAAAATATATTCTACATCCTGAGCAACATCTAGCTTCAAATCAATTGTCAGTTCTTTGATGGTAGGATTTGGTGTAATGACTAGAGATATATTGGGAGAATTTTCTACCATAGCAATATTGGTTGTCGTAGAATCTGGGGTTAGGTGAATTCCTATGGAAGGCACAAAGTCGGTTCCAAATCCAGACCAATAGCTAGTTGGGCTAGTCGCAGGTACATCTGAGACAATAAGAGGAGCAGGGTTGATAATAGTATCGGGAGCTGTTCTAAAAGTATTCAAAGCATAATTGCTGGCATGAGCTCCTAGCCAAAGACCTGTCTTTAGGGTAACCGAAGCAGGTCCTCCCATTGCAGCAGGTTCTTCTCTAATGGCAATATAATACCAACCATCATCATCTAAACTTGTTAGAGGGTTCCCTATGGCATCGACAAAATTAGAAGCAACACCAACGCCATAACTAGGTGCTGGTAAGGTATCTAGTCCAGAAAGTGTTACTTGATTACTACCAACTAGTGTTAACTCATCCATATCTAGAACCCCATTAGCGGCAATAGCTCCTGACCCATCTCTTAATCTATAAATGTTAACGGCAAGCGTATGCGAGGCAGGGCCAACATAGCCATTATCAATATAGTAACGGAACTCGATAGAGTCAATATTAATGGCATTACTTTGTCCCTTTGGAAAATAATAAACAGATCCCCATTCAAATAATGTAATATTACTGGTTTGTCCTGGAGGTGTTGTTCTTGGGAAAAATGCTCTACTTACTGTCACTCGACCATCTGACCGTAGGGCTCCTTTGGATATAAAAGGTGTGGTCGTTGGTGTAATATCAAAGGTATGGTATACGGTATCGTTATAAGTAAAGGCATCGGCATTGTCATGACTTACCCAATACTTGACACGATAGCTACCTGCACCGTTGTTGCTGATAAAGTTAATATCTTTTAAACCTTTTATAAAAGTAGAACCTGTATACTCGCCTGCCAATAATGTATCTAAATTCATTGTGTCTAAATAGACATTAGGAGTCATGTTATTAGCAAGGTCATAAAAATCAATGGATAAATACATCTTGGGATTATCAGAAGGATAAATGGTTTTGCCTCCATAGTTGATGAGTTTGGCACCCCAAAACCACTCCTTTAGATTGGTAGGATCTATATTGGATAAAGCTCGATATCTGCTGCCTCCAAGTCTAACGATATCCGATTTTCCTAACCTAGATGTATTAAGGGTACTTGGTCGTCCTATTGCAATATCATAATCTGGAGCGATTTCGATGGTAATATCATCTATCATGGCATAGTAATAATAAGTATCGAAAACAAATCGAAGACGGCATTGTGACAAATTACTAACCCCTGCCGTTACATTGGGCATAGGAATGGCAACAAAATCAGCAAATTCTTCTAATTGAATTTCTCTATAATCAAATGGGGCGCTCCATGTTGCTCCATCGTCTGTTGATATAGAAACACTCAATTCATTGGTAGCAGAGTTGTTGGCAGAGTACTTCGAAAAGAACTTAATAACAAGTGCTGAGTCGGTATATCCTGATAAATCAATTCTTGGTGAAATTAGTTCGCCACGATGTTGTCCGGGAGAAGATCCTACTCCAATAGAAGCTGTACTATCATTGTCCATGTAACCTGAATCAAAAATAGCAACACCATTGGTTTGGGAAGGAGATGGCAAGGGTGTTGCTGGGGCGGCAAAAGGAGGGTTGGAATAGTAATCTCTTGAATAGCCGAGTAAGCTTCTTTCCCAAAAAGCATTGCCAGGGCTTGTGCCTCCCCAGTTTTCATAAATAGAAATAGCTGTCCACGCTGTAGAAGAGTAAGGACCAATCGTATCTTGTATAAATGGATTTTGAAATTCTGCATCTGCTACCCCTACAGTAGTTCCGACGCCCCAAATCTTAGTTTGGGCATTCAAATCTAAAAAAGATAGACTTGTTAGTACGAGTGTCAATATACAAGTGAAAAATAGATTAAGTTTAAACATGTAATTACGAATATTGAAGTGATGAATAGAAAATAGACACCTATACTTTTGTGACTATTTTTGTTTGATAATTGAATTTCTCTAGTCTTATCTTGGCTTCGCTATTAGTCGGTTGAAAATGCTGCAAATAGACGGGGATTTTATAGTAGTTATCCTTGGATAAATGGTATTGTTTTGATAATTAATAAAATGATAACCACTAGATAGGGGGCGACATAATGACCAAACTAGTGCGCTTACGTAACATAAGAACTAGTTGAGGATGTAATTAAATAGTGTAGTTAAGTATTTGTCTTTATTAATAGGTGTTTATTGTTGCCTGCAAATTTAATGGATCGTACTAATCGTAGCAAAACAGTTTTGAGTGTATTTTATAAGATTCAGCCTTGTTTTTGTTTTGTTTTTGTATTGATAGTTAGTTGGTTATGTGTGTTTGTTTTTTTGTTTTTTTAAATTTGTATTATTTTATAAGAAACTAGAAGGGAGAAAAAAATAACGGGATGAGTGTATGATGATGAGGAAGTTAGAGAAGATAAGTTTTGCTAAAAGATAAGATTTGAGCTATTTATAAAGCATTAAAAACAAGAGAGATTATCTAGTTATTTTATTGGTTTTTAGGGTTTTATATTTTAAAAGGTATTTTTTTTTAACTTAATTAGGGCAAATGCGCTTGAATCCGTACTTTTGCACACGAAAAAAACTATACTACAAACTGTTTGCTTACGTTAAATATAGTTAAAGTATCCTTTATAGATTTTGTTAGAACTCTCAAAAGGGGCTTTCAAGGGTTGAAATACTCATTGACTGTTACTGTCGTTCCAAAAATGGTACGCAATATGTATATATCAAATTGAAAGATACTTTATCCTTAAAATAAAATCAAAGAGGTAAGGAATTGAAATAAGCTGTTCGAGTTGGGACAGTTTGTGGATGACAACAGATTATAAATTACAAATTAAAATTAAAAAGAACCAAGATGAAGAATGTCTTAAATCTATTATCAGTTTTAACCGTGATTGCATTTATGGCATTGGGTACAACTGCCAATGCTCAAAAAATAGCTTATGTTGATTCTGACGCCATTGTTCCTGAAATGCCAGCATACAAACGTGCTAAATCAGAAGTAGAAGCTTATGGGAAGCAATTGCAAAAAGTGTTAGAAGGAAAACAAAAAGATGCTCAAAATTACTATCAAGAGATCATGGAGAAAGCACAACGTGGTGAATTGACTCCAAAGCAAGAGCAAGAAGCTCAAGCTAAATTGCAAAAAATGCAAGAAGATCTTCAAAAAGAAGCTGCTGATGCAGATCGTAAATTGGCAGAAAAAGAAGGTGAATTAACAGAGCCTCTTTATAAAGAATACAAAGCTGCTTTGGAAAAAGTTGCTAAAGAAAATCAATACAATTACATCTTAGATAAGAAAATGCTTTTGTATTCTGATGGTGGTATTGATGCTACAGAAAAAATCAAAACTGCTTTGGGAATTTCTTGGTAAGTTTTCAAAATGTTATAAGATATTTAAAACTATAGTCCCTTTTGTGAAAGGGACTATTTTTGTTTATATTAGATTCTATTCTCCAATACTTCATGGAAAAGTTGCTAAGCTTATTAAACTTGGTTGGTAAGCATATAGAATGATTAAAAAATTGTCGCTATATTTTGAATTTACTTTAGACTAAAACTAAAACGAAACAAGTAAAGCAATTCACTTCATGAAGTACTCATTCTGCAACTATATAAAAGCGTGTAATTAAACAATATTTCGTAGAAAAATCGTATCCATTTATTTGATGAACTTCGTTTCATGAGTGCTGTGCCGTTGTTTTCTTGTTGTTACGATAGCAAAGCGAGCTCATGACCGCAGCGAGTAACAAAGCGCTCACGAAGTACCACGCAGTAGCAGCGAAGCTAATCTACGAAGTACTAATTAAACTATATATATGAAAAAGTATCTCCAAACTAAATGGCTGTTACTCTTACTCATCGGTGGTGGTGTGGCATTGGCCACTAGTGGTCGATTTCTAAAAATTTCTCAAAGTATGGAGAATTTTGCGGCGGCCTATCGCATTATTAATAATCAATATGTCGATGAAACAGATCCCAACCAACTTATGCGAATCGGAATTGATAGCATGTTGGGGCACATGGATCCTTACACCAACTATTTTTCTGAAGCCCAAATGGTACAGGTGAAAATGGGGGTAAAAGGAGGATGGGATGGTATTGGTATTGAATTGACCAAGAATGATGAACAAATTGTGATCAAAGAATTGGTAGAGGATACTCCAGCGGAAGAGAATGACTTGAGGGTTGGAGATGTTTTGCTTAAAATAGATGGCACAGCATTGTTAAATCGAAAAATAGAGGATGTTTCTCAAACTCTACAGGGAAAAGCTGGTACCAAAGTGACGATAGAGGTAATGCGCCCTTCGACAGGTAAAGTAAGAGAGTTGACCATTGAACGTACTAAAGTAACGAAAAAAAATGTGCCTTACTATGGTATGTTGGATGATGAAACTGGTTATATCGTCTTGACAACATTCTCTCAAAGGGCTGGGGGAAATGTACAAGATGCTTTTAAAGCATTGCAGTCAGAGCACAACCCTAAACAGGTGATTCTTGATTTAAGAGACAATGGTGGTGGTTTTTTGATAGAGGCCGTAAATATTTGTAATATATTTTTAGACAAAGGGAATGAGATTGTTTACACCAAGGCCAAGATTCCTGAGTGGGATCGCTCTTTTAAGACTTTGAATGCACCGATTGATACTGAAATTCCGCTAATTGTGCTAATGAATGGTAGCTCTGCTTCTGCCTCAGAAATTGTAGCAGGGGCGTTGCAAGATTTGGATAGAGCGGTGTTGGTTGGTCGTAATTCATTTGGCAAAGGTCTGGTGCAAAATACAAAAGATATAGGGTATAGCTCTAAGGTCAAATTAACAACGGCAAAATACTATATTCCTAGTGGGCGTTGTGTGCAGGCATTAAATTATAAAGATGGAGTGTCTGTAAAAGTAGCTGATTCTCTGCGTCAAGAATTTGTTACTAAGAGTGGTCGAAAAGTGTACGATGGAAAAGGACTAGAGCCAGATTTTTTGGTCAAAGAGCCTGAAAAAAGTGTTTTGTTAAGTGCGCTTATCAAAGAAAATCTCATTTTTGATTATGCGAATAAATACCGAGACGAGCACGACTCTATTATTGCTGCTAAGGAGTTTAGTTTGTCAGAGGAGGCTTTTAATGATTTTGTCTTATATGCGACAGACAAATGGCTCAAGTATCAAACCAATACGGAAAAAGCATTGGACAAGCTAAAAGCGCAGGCTCAAAAAGAAGGAACTTATCAAGAGTTAGTAGCACAATTTGAGAAGACAGCAGCAAAAATTAAAGCAGAAAAGGCGAATAGTTTCCAAAAAAATAAACTGGAAGTAAAACAGTATTTAGAACAGGAAATTGTCGGTCGTTATTATTATATGACAGGGCAAGTAGAAAACCGTCTGGCTAGGGACAAAGATGTTGCTGAAGCTATCAAACTATTCAAAGATAAAGCACGTTTTGAAAAATTATTAAAACCTTAGCAGACTAGGCACTTAGTCACAAACCTTTCTGATTTTACGTTTTTAATTTGTAAACCTACCTTCCAATCGAAAATAATCTTGTTATATGAACTTGATACATCAATTTAAGAATAAAATAGTACTTAGTTTGATCATGGTATTTGGTCTGCTGGGAATTTCCACAGAACTCAATGATTTTGAAATTGCTAAAAATCTAGAAATTTTTTCTAACATTTATCGTGAGTTAAATACGTTTTATGTAGATGAGGTTGATCCAGAACATTTGATGGAAACGGGAGTAAATGCTATGTTGAATAGCTTGGACCCTTATACGACTTATATCCCCGCTGATGAGGTGGCACAGTTTCGTTCTACAATAACAGGCAAGTATGGAGGGGTAGGCGCTTCTATTCTAAAAGGAAAAGAGCATATTATTATCTCATTGCCTTATGAGAATGGTCCCGCCCAGAAAGCAGGATTAAAAGTAGGAGACAAAATGTTAGAGATCAATGGAAGAAGTGTTGTTGGTGCTAGTATGCGCGATATTAGCACTCAAATGAGAGGTGTACCTAATTCTGAAGTGACAATAAAAGTGGCTCGTGAAGGAGTTGCAAAGCCGTTGTCGTTTACACTAACGAGAGAGGAGATAAACGTAACCAATACTCCTTATTATGGAATGTTAGAAGATAATACCGCCTACATCGTTCTGAATTCTTTTTCAGAAAATGCGGGCAAGAATGTGGCAAATGCATTGACTACACTTAAGGAAAACCACGAGGTAAAAGGAGTCATTTTAGATTTGCGTGGTAATACAGGGGGGCTGTTGACAGAGGCGGTCAATGTCGCCAATGTATTTTTAGACAAAGGATCTATGGTGGTACAAATTAAAGGTCGAGACAAGGCTACACAGCAAGTATTTCGCACGTTAAACAACCCTATTGATAATGAAATACCTGTTTGTGTTTTGATCGATCGTTCTTCTGCTTCTGCATCAGAGATTGTAGCAGGGGCGATTCAAGATTTGGACAGGGGAGTTATTGTTGGGCAACGATCGTATGGAAAAGGTTTGGTTCAGAATACGAGAAATCTGAGTTTTGGTGCTAAGATTAAGTTAACAACAGCTCGTTACTATATTCCTAGTGGTCGTTGTATTCAAGCGTTGCGATATAAAAATGGAAAACCAGAACAGATACCCGATTCGCTCCAAGCTTCTTACGAAACAATGGGAGGACGCACCGTTTACGCTGGTGGAGGAATTAAGCCCGATGTGTTTGTCGATAATACTGCGTTTCTAAAAATTATGTCTACCTTAAACAAAGACTTATACTTGTTTGATTTTGCCGCAGCCTATGAATTGAAAAATAAAACCATTGCGAAGCCAAGTGAATTTGAATTGACAGACGAAGATTTTGAAGCATTTTTGATGTTTTTAAAAGAAAGAGGATATGTCTACAAAACAGAAACGGAAATGTTGTTGGAACAACTTGAAACAAAGGCAGAAAAAGAAGCTTATGCTCAAGTCTTAGCATCTGAATTGGAGGACATCAAAGAGGTATTGTCTACTTCTGGAGAAGAAGAATTGAGGAAACAAAAAGGACGCTTGATGCACTTGTTACAACGTTATATTGTTACCCGTTATTATTACGAAAAAGGCTCTTTGGAAACAGGAGTGCGTTTGGATGAGGAAATTAAGGCGGCACAAACTATGTTGGCGGATAAAACAATTTATGAGCAAATTCTAACTCCTGCAAAATAGCAATTGTTTATGGGGGGATGAGTGAAAATCAGACAGTATAGGACGGCACAATATTAGAAAACAAGATGGAGGAAGTACTTAATCAAAGACATTTCTTAGATGCACCAGTTTTTTTTGATGGATTAGAGCCCGTTGTTCTAGGATTTGGTGGTCCCATTGTTTTTTTGATAATATTTGTAGCTATCCATAGAACTAAACTTGCCAAAAGAGCTTTAATTTTGTTCGCCTTATTGCTGTATGTTTTTTCTGTTTTAACTGGAGCGGCATTGTTCGATGTGATTGGCAATAGACCTTCTGCTTTTGTTGCTGCATTTTGGGCTCCACTTGCGTATTGTGGTTTGGCAACGGTTTTGTTGCGTATCTTTTACAAACCTCCAGAAGTAGAGAATTCAGATTATGATCATCTAATTCATTGATGAAATGATAAGTATGAGGTCATTCACAGCATTGTGAATGGCTTTTATTATAATACCTATTGAATAGGAACAAACCGATGCTAGAAATAAAAAAAACAAATCTATCTCAGTTAAATGAGATAATCAACTTGTATAGAGCTTGTGGACAGAAAATGCTTGAACATGGATTTGACAACTGGGGAGATTTTTATCCACCTGTAGAGCTCATTCAACAAGACATTAAAAGAGAGGCGTCGTTTTCATTGTTGGATGACGAACGATTGTTAGGCGTAATTGTTTTAGATGCAGTACAGCCGCAACAATATGATGCCGTTGATTGGCAGTATCCTAATGAAAGCTGTTTGGTTGTGCATCGTTTGGCAATAGCTGTCGATCAACAACGAAAAGGCTATGCTCAAAAATTGATGCTATTTGCCGAAGAATATGCTCAAAAAAATGCTTACACGGCTATTCGCTTGGACGCTTATAGTATAAATACAGGTCTCTTGAAATTTTATCGACAACTAGGCTATCAAAGCACTAAAGAAACTATATCTTTGGGGACAAAATGGAAACATCCTTTTATGTGTTTTGAAAAGAAGGTACTTGGGTAGCCAATAACATGGTTGCTTCAAGTTGCAAATGATTAAATTAATAGAATGACTAGAAGTACAAGATTAGGGGTGATGGCTGGATTCTTATCCATGATGTTTATCACCTTATTATATGTCATCGATCCAACGTTATTGGTTGATGGCTATGAGCGATTTACATTGTTATTGTTTGTGTTGACAGTAATTTATGCTATACAGCAAGAACGACAGACAACTTTAACCGTGCGAAGTATTGAAGATTTGAAGGAGGAACATCCCGAAAAAATAGACGATAGTGGTGATTTTGCTTCGTTTGGGGAGTTGTTACAAATTGGTTTTAGAACATATGCCATTGCTTATTTTATAAAATTTGCTTTTGTCTATTTCCTATTTAACTATTATGACCCGACTCTAATTGAACTGGTTCGAGATGCTAGTGTAGAGGTATATAAAAACTTCCAAGATTTTTCTAATGATACACAAGAAATCATTGAGCAAAAAATTGCAAAATATAGAGAAGGAGAATTTGGACCTAGCTTGCGTGATCCAATTGGGATTTTGATAGAATTGCTAATTGGGCTATTGGTTGCTTTTGTAACAGCTTTGTTTTTTAAACGAGATCGACCTGATTATTAAAATACTTGTTAGGAATTTTGGCAGCCCGAAAAAGCCTGCTACTATCAAAAGGTTATAAAGTTTAGTAATTAGCTGTGCGGCTAGCTAAGCTTGCGATTTTACGAAGTATAGAAAGTTTAAAGAGAATTAAAATTATGGATATAGTAAAACATGGATTAAAATTTGCCGCAGTTGGAGGGCTTTTGTACCTATTGGGAGTTTATTTAATTCATTTGGGAGGTTTGGATTTTACCTCCATTTCAGAGTGGTGGTTTCGAGGAATTTTGGTGTTTTTTGTTATCTTAAGTATTGTTCTTCGCAAAGGAAGCAACAATGGTTATTTAAGTTTTTTGGAAGGGTTCAAAATAGGAATGATAACTACTGCTTTTTTGGCAATTTTTATAGCTATTAGTACTTGGTTGTATTGTGATTATCTAAATCCAATGTATACGGATAATTATGAACAACAATATAGAACCATGCATTACGAAAAAATGATGCGTCGTTATATTGCTGAAACTTGGAATAGAGATACCATTACACCTGGGGCAATTGATACCATTCAGAGGGGGCTAGATTTGAATATAAACAACCATGTTGGATATTTATTTACGACAGGAGGGCAAGTACAGAGCAATTTTTTGTACAGCTTTTTTTGGGGGATTATGATTAGCTTTACAGTAGCTTTATTGGCTAGAAATGTAAAAGAGGAAGTTTGATGCAGTACCAGATTTATTAAAAACGAACCAAAATACAGATGAATCCAAATATATCAATCGTCATTCCATTATTAAATGAAAGCGAATCTTTGCCAGAACTAGAAGCTTGGATTCGGAGGGTGATGGAAGCGAATCATTTTTCTTATGAAGTCATTTTTATAGATGATGGAAGTACCGATAACTCATGGGAGGTAATAGAAGGGCTAAGGCGTTTAAATCCTAATGTTAAAGGTCTGAAGTTTCGTCGAAACTACGGTAAGTCGGCAGGGCTAAGTGAGGGATTTAAAGCAGCCACAGGAGATGTGGTGTTTACCATGGATGCAGATTTACAAGATTCTCCCGATGAATTGCCCGAAATGTATCGAATGGTGACGGAAGAAGGCTATGATTTGGTTTCGGGATGGAAACAAAAGCGTTTCGACTCGTTTATCAAAAACAATACCAGCAAAATTTATAATTGGACGACCCGAAAAATGTCTGGCATTCAATTGCATGGCTTTAATTGTGGATTAAAAGCTTATCGAAAAACTGTTGTTAAAAATATAGAAGTATACGGTGAAATGCATCGTTATATTCCTGTTATTGCTCATAATGCAGGTTTTACTAAAATCGGCGAAAAAGCAGTCAAACATCAAGCTAGAGTACATGGTGAGACTAAGTTTGGACCAGCTCGTTTCATCAGAGGACCATTAGATTTGCTTTCAATTATGTTTGTTGGTCGTTTTGGGAAGCGTCCCATGCATTTATTTGGTCTTTGGGGAGGTATTTTATTTGCACTAGGATTTGTTTCGGCAGCAATTATAGGTTTTACCAAATTGTATTATTTGGGACAAGGTGCTCCAATGCCTCTAGTGACCAATTCGCCTTATTTTTATATTGCCTTGACTTGTATGATTATGGGAACCCAGTTGTTTTTGACTGGCTTCTTAGCTGAATTGGTTGCTCGAAATGCACCGACAAGAAACCAATATGGCGTTGATCAATTTCTTGGATTGGATAAACACAAAACGATGGGAAAGGTTAATTTAGACGTGCTAGAAGCTCTTTTGGAAAAGCAAAGAACTTTAATACAGGAAGATTTGAAAAAATAAATAAATGGAAGGAGATGAATTGTTAGATGATAATCAAACTTCTTTGTTTGAAAACCAAATGGTTCATGCTTCTTTTAAACAACGATTGTTGGCAATGGGAATTGATGTATTCCTATTAATGAGTGTGTATGTTTTGTTTAGTGATTTGATCTTGATAATGACCGAATCCTCTTTTTTGTACCAATACTTACAGTTGCTATCTTATCTTGGTATTGCTTGTTACTTTGCGATAGGAGAGAGTAGTCTACGGCAAGGGACGATTGGCAAGCAATGGATTGGAATAAAAGTAGTCGGTCATCAAAAACATCGAATAGGATTTGGGCATGCTTTGGCAAGATTTGTTGTCAAACTGTCGTTAAGTCCGATTTTATTAGTGCTTCTACTAACCAATAAGACTCAAAATTATGGGGGCATTCTAGGAACGTATGTAATAGAGCATAAAAATCAAAAATGAATACGGAATTACTAGACGACTTAGATTATTTAGAAGAAGCATCCAAAACGCAAATTTATATTGGCTTTTGGACACGCTTAGGAGCTGCTCTTTTAGATTTAATCATACTTTCAATTATACACTCATTTTGGAGTGCTATCCTTGGAATGGTAGGTCTTGTAATACCAACGATTATTAATGAAGTAGACTATTTTGGAACTGCAGCAATTTCTTTTTTGTATTTTCCACTGATGGAGTCTAGCAAGTGGCAAGCATCTATTGGCAAGCAAATTTTTGGAATAAAAGTAGTTGATTCAAAAGGAGAAGGCTTGAATTTTGGACAGGCATTGCTTCGACTTTTGGCAAAAGGGTTGTCTTGTAGCATTGCTTATCTTGGTTTTGTTATGATTGCTTTTACAAGCAAAAAAAGAGGCTTGCACGATTTAATTGTAGATACTTATGTTGTGGAGCAATAAAGAAGGTAATTTTTATGAGTGATGAGTTATTGGATGAATGGTCGGTAAATCATACTTTGCCCAAAGAAGAAGCACAATTGATTTCTGTGGGAGCAACATTGCGTATGATTGCTTTCTTTTTTGATTTTTGCAAACGTACACTTTTGAAAAAAACGAGAAAGTTGATTGAAAAGTCAGGAATAAAAAATAGGTTAGTGTATTTATTATAAAAAAGTGTTTTAGCGGACACAATAAATAGCACTAACCATGAAGATCAAAGATATAAAAAAAGCATTAGAAAATGCACAAGGAGGAGAGTTAAAAGGTAATGCATCAAGGAGATTAGCAACCCTTTCAATAATGATTTATAGCCTTTTAAAAACAAATCATAGTCGATTAACCAACCTCTCTAAGGTTGTTTGCCCCGATCTTGATTTCCAAAGTCGAGTAAAGAAATTTAAACGTTGGGTAAGTAATGAATATATAGATACTGAGCATTTTTTTTGCCATTTTTAGCTAAGATACTAGAGAATCTAGCTACTCGTAAACAAGCAGTATTTGCTATAGATGGAAGTCCTGTTGGAAATGGCTGTGTTTGCTTGATGATTAGTTTGGTTTGGCGTAAAAGAGCAATTCCCCTGTGTTGGTTAGTTCGTAGAGGCAAAAAAGGTCATTTCCCAGTTGAAATGCATCTTGAGTTATTAGAGAATTTTTCTAAACTACTACCTCAAACTTGTAAAGTGACACTTTTGGGAGATGGCGAGTTTTCAAAAATAGAATTATTAAACTTTTGTAAAACCCAAGGTTGGGATGTTGTTTGCCGTACTGCTAAAAATAGGTTAATTAGATTTAAGGGTAGAGATGAGAAAATAACACTAGGTGCTTATTTATATCCTAGTGAAGGAACACAGACAAATTGGATTCCGAATGTGCTTTATACCCATAAAAAGTATGGTCCTATTCACGTTTTTTGTCATCATGATCCTAAACATAAAGACCCTTGGTATTTAGTTTCGAATATAGATTATCCACCCGAAGTAATCCGTTTATACAAAAAACGATTCAGTATAGAAACCTTATTTGGAGACTTAAAATCTAGAGGTTTTAATATTCACAAAAGTAAATTAAGAGCACCAGATAGAGTATCTAGACTTTTAATAGCAGTTTGTTTAGCCTATTTATTCACTGTTTTAGCAGGTTTAAATTCAAAAAAAGTTGACCTTAAAACCTTAAAGAAAATATGTAGACAAGATCAACCTTCCCATTTTTCTATCTTTTGCATAGGCAAAATGTTGTGGGATGCCTATTTTGAATTTCACGATTTTTATTCCGATATTTTCAAAGAGCTTCTTCTCGATTTAAAAAGTGTACGTTTCTGAATTTTGATTTAACAATAGTTCGTTGAAAAACTTTATTAGTTTGATAATTAATAAATTATGATTTTAATGCATTCTGTGGTAAGATTTTGATAATCAAACTAATATGGATGTGCTTTTTTGTCTTTTTGGTAAAAAAGTAAAAAATCAACGAACTACTAATTTAATAGTAATCATCATTATTAGTGTATTTATTGCTGGTTTGGATAGTATTATTAGCCTAATTTTGCCTAGCAGCAGTGCGCTTTTAATTCATGAAATTTTGTATTATGGAAGCCTATTGCTTTATTATCCTTTATTTGAATCAAGTAAATTACAGGCATCCGTTGGAAAATTTATCGTTTCTATAAAAGTGGTTAATAAAAAAGGAGAACGGATGACTTTGTTAAGAGCATTGGGACGCCTAGGAGCTAGTATAGTTGCAACCATAACGTTTTTGGGTTTATGGATGATTGTATTTACCGATAAACGAGGTATGAATGATATTATTAGCGAGACCTATGTTGTTAAAAATGAAAAAAAATGAAAATAGTTATTATAGGTCCAGCACATCCTTTGCGTGGAGGACTGGCAGAGTTCAATGAGCGGATTGCAAGAGAGTTTATAGAGATGGGTGACGACGTACACATCGTGACGTTTAGTTTGCAGTATCCTAATTTCCTTTTTCCTGGCAAAACACAATACTCAGAAGAACCTCAACCTGTTGATTTGGATATTGACGTTGCTATGAATTCCGTGAATCCTTTTAACTGGCTGGCTATTGGCAATAAAATCAGAAAGATGCAACCAGATTTGGTAGTCTGTCGATTTTGGTTGCCTTTTATGGGACCTTGCTTGGGAACGATACTAAGACAGATAAAAAAGAACCGACACACTAAAATTGTCTCTATTATTGATAATATAATTCCACACGAAAAACGAATTGGAGACAAGACCTTTGCGAAGTATTTTGTCAAACCCGTAGATGGTTTTGTGGTGATGTCTCGTTCTGTAGAAGCCGAGTTGCAAGCATTTATTACCCAACAACAAAAGGTAGTATATATTCCACACCCTATCTACGATAGTTACGGAGCGCATTGGGATAAAAAAACGGCTTGTGCGGCGTTGAACATTCCTTTTGAACAGCCTTATTTGTTGTTTTTCGGATTTATTAGAAAATACAAAGGACTGGATATCTTATTAGAGGCAATGGGGGATCCTAGGATTCGAAATTTAGGCGTCCGATTAATTGTGGCGGGAGAGTTTTATGATAGTGAAGCGGTTTATCGAGAATTAATAGAAAAGCACAATCTACACGATTTGCTGATTTTGCGAACAGATTATATTCCTAAAGATGAAGTAGGCGCATATTTTGGAGCCGCAGATATGGTGGTTCAGCCGTATAGAACGGCTACTCAGAGCGGTATTTCTCAACTAGCTTATCATTTTGAAGTCCCTATGTTGGTGACCAAAGTAGGAGGTTTGCCAGAAGTCGTCGAACACAATAAGGTAGGTTATGTCGTCGCTCCTAATAATGCAACGGAAGTCGCAGATGGCATTGTTAATTTTTATCAAAATAACCGAGCTGCTGAATTCAGAAAAGGGGTGCAAGCACGCAAAGCCGATTTCTCTTGGGCAAGTTTGATCAATGGAATAAAAGCGTTGATGTCGCCTAGCAACGACAAATAGTTTTATAATAAGATAGGATTATACCAATACCCAATCATTAAATAAAATAGAAATGGAACACAATCACGAAAAATTATACGAAGCATTTGGAGAACTACTTTATGTCGTAGCAATGGCAGATGGTTTGATTCAAGAAGAAGAAATTAGTGCCTTAGAAAACGTTTTAGCAGAACATCCTTGGGCAGCAGACATTAAATGGTCTTTTAATTATGAGCGTAAAAAACAGCGCCCAATAGACGAAATATATGCCAAAGTACTCGACTATTGTACCTATGCTGGTCCTAATCCAGAGTATCAGAATATGATTGACGTAATGGAGGCGATGGCAAAAGCTAGTAATGGGATAGATGAAGAAGAAGAGGAAGTAATGGAAGGGTTTACCACTACATTGATTCAAAAATTTAAAGCGGATATAGAAGGCATTCGATAACAAGCGAACAACTTGAACTTCTAATGCTACTATCTGGAGCATAGAGGTTCAAGTTGTTCTACGATTGATTATTCATCAGCTCCTTTGTCTAGGTCTAAGTCCATTTGCTTTTTTAAATCATCCAAAGGATTGGGTTTTTCAATAACAGAGGTAGGAGGTGAGGAAGTATTGGTGTTGTTTGTATTGGCATTGTTAGTAGAACCTGTATCCTGATGATGGGCATCCGAGGTTACCACGGTAGTAGCAGGCTGTGTTGTTACTACTGTTGTCGCAGGTTGTTGTGCTGCCATCATATATACAGGTTGTACGTTATTCTTAATATCATCGCTGTTGGTGGAATTGAATAAGCTAGAGATAATTCCTTGAATGCTAGACATAATGTCAAAAGTGAAGGTATCGCTATAACCAACAAAAAAAGCAACCAATAATGGCAATAAATCGTTTTGACTTTTGCCTGTTAAGACCAAACTAAACAACGCTAAATAAATCGCTGCTCCCATAACTATTCCCAAGACAGGGCGAATGATAACCCATTTTAGAGGATCGCCAAAGTTGTAAATAGGCTCTTTGTAAAATTGTGTTAGCATGGCTGCGAAACTCCCAATAAAACTCCAAATACACACACCTAAAGGAATGCCTAATAATGGATAATCTTTAATACTTTTCCAGCTGACTTCCATTTTATATAAGGTAAACAGTAGAATGATAAAAGCCAATAAGATAAGTGCCATTCCAACCAAGAAACTTCTTTGAGTCCTTTTAGCCCGCTCTTCATCTTCCTTTTTTAAGGCAAGGATGCGTTTCTCACTTTCTTTCATCTCGTTAAAGATGCTAATCATATAAACCGCAGAACTAATAGAGGCTTTGGCATTGTCATCGTTATCATCCGCATTATTTTTTTTATCTTCTAAGATCATCTTTTGTTCAGAAGCTTTGATTTGGTTGAGTTCTACTTCTGCTTGATCATAAAATTCTTTAAATCCAATTTTATTGACAATAACCGTAATTTGCTCATCCATTTGCATGGCTTTGTCTGTGATTTCGGGAAAAATAGCATCGATTCTTACTCGATCAAAAGCAAGTTTATCTGTAATAATTTGTAGTTCGGTGACCGTACTTTGAGTAATATTGCCACGTTCCAACTCGTTGAGTTCTTCCAAGAGTTGATTGTATTCATCTGCTTTGTTTAGATACTCTTTTTGGTAGGGTAATTCAGCACTTTTAGCATTCATCAAAGCTTTGTGCAAATGACGCAAGTTGGATAAGTTTTCTCGAATGTCTTTTATCAATGCATTGGCACGGGTTTCCACATTGGCATCACGCCCAGGTACTGAAGTTTTGCTCCAATTTAGACTCTTTTTGAGAACAGGCTTAGGTGTTTTGGTTTGCTGCACATTCACAGCAGGAGCCACTTGTTGGAGTATAATGGGTTGTTGCACTTGCTGCATTTGTTGTAGTCTGTTGGGATTGTTCGTAGGCATTGTTTGTGGTTATTAATGGTTTGGTAAATGGACAAAAAAGGAGATTGGCTTTTATCAACGACTATTCAAGTTAATAAAAAAGAGAATGTATAGCAATAGTAACCCACTAATTTTTTGTTTTATTTTGATACTTTGAGAACGGATGACGTTCTATGATAGTCCAAAAAGGCAGTTGTTATAGCCGAATAGAAGAGAACCAGAGAGGAGTGAGGACTAGGTTTTATAAATCCACGAAGCATTGTAATCTATAAAACCTAGGTTATAAGTAATCGTTCAGAAAAACTATACGAAAAACAACCTGCTTTTTGCGCTACTCTTCATCGAAACATCTTGCTTTAGCCCGCTACTACGAAGTAGCACCGCAGGTAAAGCTGCACTGTTCCTCATCAATTAGCACTAAAAATAAGCCTATTTTTTAGCTATATTTTTTCTGCCCACTTACTTAGCAGAAATGGGTAGAATTATAACAATTCTAAGCAAGCTTTTAAACTCTCTCTCCAATAGGGAATCTCTAATCCAAAAGTTGCTTTTATTTTGCCTTTGTTCAATAAGCTAAAATGAGGTCGTTGTGCAGGAGTTGGATAATCTTTGGTTTCGATAGGATTTACTTGACAATCAATTTTTTCTAATTCAAAAATCGCTGTTGCAAAATCAAACCAAGAGCAAACGCCTTCATTACTATAGTGATAAATCCCTGTAAATTCCTTAGGATTTTGGTTGATAATGTCCAACATGGCTTTGGCCAAATCTCTAGCATAAGTAGGGCTGCCAATTTGGTCAAAGATAATTCCTAATTGATCTCTATCACTTCCCAAGCGAATCATCGTTTTGACAAAGTTGTTCCCAAAGGAGGAATAAACCCAAGATGTGCGCAAGATCAATGTTTCAGTATGATTGCCTAAGGCTAATTTTTCGCCTTCCAATTTGGTACGACCGTACACACTTTTGGGGCTTGTTGCATCTTGCTCCTTGAAAGGAGTATTTTGATGATTATGATAGACATAATCGGTAGAAATTTGAAACAATCTTGTAGCGTGTTTTTTGCAGGCGGTAGCTAAATTTTTAGCCCCCATTGCATTAACAAGATAAGCCGTTTCAGTATCGGATTCTGCTTGGTCAACAGCTGTATAAGCAGCACAATTGATACAGTAATCAAAATTATGAGTATCAAAGAAAGCATGAACAGCTTCTTCATGGCCAATATCCAAGTCTTTTTTATCTACAAATATAAAGGAGAATTGAGGATAAGCATCTGCTAATGCCTGCAATTCACTCCCAACCTGCCCATTGGAGCCTGTTACTAGAATATTCATGTTTGTTATTTTATATCAACGTATTAAAAAGTGAAACTTCCTCGATGTTGTCCAAGTACAGGCAGTACCAAATCTTTTTCAGACAATTGTGCTTTGCTTAAATCAATTTTCCAATCAATATTTAGTTGAGGGTCATTATAAATCAAACCACCTTCACTTTCTTTGTTGTAAAAATTATCACATTTGTAAAAAAACTCTGCTGTTTCAGATAGAACAACATAACCATGTGCAAAACCTCTTGGAACAAAAAGTTGCTTTTTATTTTCAGCACTCAATTCTATAGCATAAGATTTGCCATAGGTAGGAGAGCCTTCTCGCAAATCGACAACAACATCTAAGACCGCACCTTCAATCACTCGAACTAATTTGGCTTGAGCGTGTTCGCCTAGTTGATAATGCAACCCTCTCAAAACGCCATAGGTTGATCTAGCTTGGTTATCCTGAACAAAGATGGCGTCAATTCCTCCTTCTTTAAAATGGTTGGCGTTGTAGCTTTCGTAAAAATATCCCCTATGGTCTCCAAAAACTTTTGGTTCAAAAACAATAAGTCCAGGAAAATCGGTTGTGATAAATGGCATAGTTTATTTGCTGATTTTTTATCAGTGCTATGAGACAAAAAAGGTTCTGGATAGCATCTGTTAACAATAAATTTTCTCTTTGAGCGTAAAAATAAAAAAATATGAGAAAGCACAAGGAGTTATTGAATGAATACTCTATTGATTTTTTACGTTGTTACTTTGTGCGTCTTTGTTACTTGCTGTGCTGCGTGATCGGGTTGGGTTCATAGAAAAACATAAAAAAGCATCTTGTATTCGTTTAACTACGCTGCTACTAGGTGGTACTGCGTGAGTGCTTAAACCACGCAGCAGCAGCGCAACTAACTATTGTTAGAAACAAAATGCTATTTATTGTTCAAAGCAAGGAAATTGATCCATCAAGAAATCTAAATAAAACACATCGTAGCTTTGAAAACCTTTTTGGAAAGAAATCTTGACTTGATCAATTTCAGCTTTTTGAAGCTGCTTTAAATCGCTCTTATTGATAGCAAAGCTACATTGATAAAAGGTAACATTATCAACTACTTGTGGCGCTGCGCCTGGATAGGTCATTAAAAAATATTCTTTTCCTTCCATCGTTCGCAAGACCATAGCAGAATTAGCTTTGATAGCGCCAAATTTTAGTTTTGCTTCTCTACTAGCCACATACAAATTAATGTTCAAAGCCATTCCTCCTTCAGAGCTTTGACTCAAAAAACCTTCACAACGGATAAAATCCCCTTCTTGAATGAATTTTCTATATTCGTCGGGAGTGTATGTAAAAAACGGACGGGCATCTAGACCTCTTTTTTGTACTCCTGTAAACTCATCAATAACATCAAAAGCAAATCGACAGTTTTCGGCACTTTCTGGATGTATTTTATTTTCTGTTGTAATCGTTGGCGTTTTGGCTAATAACTTAATTTCTTCTTCCGAGCTTAGTTTTTGCTGTGGACGTTTCTTTTTAGAATTATTGCTAGAAGGCGTTTTACTAGTATCAACTTGGCTAACAACTGTCGGAGACTTTTTCTTTTTGTTGCTTTTCTTAGCTTTGGCAGCGGTTACACGTTTTGATGGGGTTGTTTTTTTTGAAGCAGATTTGTTATTTTTTATAACAACTTGTTGGCTACTATTTTTTTGAGCTTTTGCTGCTTTTTTTCTTTTTTTTGGATTTTCTAATTCCTTTATTTTAACCACTCCTTTGTTGCCAATGGGGGGAGTAGAATCTTGCTGTATAGGAATCAAAAAAGTAGGGTTGGACGGTTCTTGTTCTGAAACGGTAGCAGTAGGTAGAGGGCGAAAGATAAAAGATAGTATCCCAAATATTAAAATGAAAAAACTCATATAGTCGATTAATTGTATTAAAGAGTATGTCTAAATGTTGAATTTTGGCTACGAACGTTTTTAGATAGGTATAAATAGTTGCACCGAGACCAATAAAATGAATGTTCTATGCGCACAAAATTACATACTTATTTTTGTCTTATTAACGAATAACTATTAAATTGTTGCAAGACCTTTGCCAAAATATACTTTAAGAATTGATAAAAAGGCTTTTGTACACCTAAATTAGAAAATAATATGAAATATAAGGTATTAATATTCAGCTTAGCTTTGTCTGTTGTTGCCTGTAATCAAAAAAACAAAAATAATTCAGAAACAGTAGATAGTCATTCAAAAGTACCCAATACTGTTCCTGCGCAACATTCTACAGCTTACTTGGAAGATCCTGATAATATAAAGATGAAATACCCATTGACAAGAAAAGATGCTATAGAAGATGACTTTTTTGGTGTAAAAGTCAAAGATCCCTACCGATGGCTAGAGGATGCGGTTACAGAGGAAGAGGACAAGGAGGTTAATAAATGGGTTGCTGCTCAAAGCAAATTAGCCGAGGTATACCTAAGCGGAATTTCTTATCGTGATGACATCAAAAAACGCTTGACTAAGTTGTATGACTATGAGCGTGAATCTGCCCCTTTTAAGGAAGGAGGGAAGTTATATTTTTATAAAAATGATGGGAAGCAAGATCAATCTGTTGTGTATAGAAAGGATACTTGGGATGGCGAGGCGAAGGTGTTTATTGATCCCAATACGTTTTCGGACGATGGAACGATTTCTTTGAGTGGCTTGAATTTTTCGAAAGATGGAAAATTTGCTGCTTATAGAACTTCTGAATCAGGCTCTGATTGGGGAACGGTATACATCAAAGATGCAACTACAGGAAAACAGTTGACAGATAAAGTAGAGTGGTTGCGTTACTCTGGTTTGGCTTGGTACAAAGACGGTTTTTTCTATAGTCGTTATGGCGATAATAGTGGAACAGATAAGTTCACACAGAAAAATCAATTTCATCAAGTATATTATCATAAAGTTGGCACCAATCAAGCCGATGATGAGCTAATTTTTGCAGATCGTACACAGCCCAATCGAAATTATGGAGTATCGGTAACAGAAGATGAAAGCATTTGGATTTTGACGGTAACCGAATCGACAAGTGGCAATGCTTTGTATTACAAAAAAGCAAGTGAAGAATCGTCTAGCTTTATCAAATTGGTTGATGATTTTAAGCATGATTTTTATGTAATTGATAATATTGGGAACAAATTGTTGGTCTATACGAATTATCAAGCACCCAAATATCAAGTTATTGAAATTGATTTGGAAAAGCCAGCCGCTAAAAATTGGAGACCGTTGATTCCTCAGAAAAAAGGAGCAACTTTGAATGGCGTACAAGTTCGAGGTGGTCGTTTAGTGGCTCGTTATACCAAAGAAATTACCAATGTTTTGTCGGTTTATGAAATGAATGGGACTTATGTAGGAGATGTTGAAATTCCTGAAATTATTAGCAAAACAGCTCCTGTTACCTTGAGTGGAGTATCTGGTAAAAAAGCAGATGCCGAGGGCTATTTTACAATGTCCTCCTTTACATTGCCATCTACCATTTGTAAAGTAAACGTCAAGACATTAAAATCAGAAGTCTGGAAACGCCCACAAGTAGATTTTAACCCCGCTGATTATGAAATTGAGTACACGCATTATACTTCAAAAGATGGTACTTCTATACCGATTAGTATCGTATACAAAAAAGGACTAAAGAAAGATGGCAACAATCCTACGTTATTGTATGGTTATGGCGGCTTTAATATTTCTATTTTGCCAAGCTTTGCACTCAAACGTTTGCCTTTTTTAGAAAAAGGTGGAATTTATGCTGTTGCTAATATTCGTGGTGGTGGCGAAATGGGGCAAGAATGGCACGAAGCAGGTACCAAGCTAAAGAAGCAAAACGTCTTTGATGATTTTATTGCTGCTGGAGAATTTTTAATTGCACAAAAATATACTTCCTCTCAAAAACTAGCTATTGAAGGTCGTTCTAATGGTGGCTTATTGGTTGGTGCTTGTATGACACAACGTCCAGATTTGTACCGAGTGGCTTTGCCAATCGTAGGCGTACTGGATATGATGCGTTATCACCAATTTACAATTGGACATTTTTGGGCATCGGATTATGGACGTAGCGATGATTCTACTCAATATAAAAATCTGTTGAGTTACTCGCCTGTTCATAATGTTAAGCCTGCCGAATATCCTGCCACAATGGTTATGACAGCAGATCATGATGATCGTGTTGTTCCAGCGCATTCCTTTAAATTTGGTGCAGCACTGCAAGATCAAAATATCGGAAAACTGCCTATTATTATCCGAATAGATCGCAAAGCAGGACATGGTTCTGGAAAGCCAATTACCAAAGTCATCGAAGAGGAAGCAGATAAAATTGCTTTCTTGATGTTTAATTTAAAAATGAAATGGTAAGTGGGTTTTCATATAACCGATAGATAGATTGTCTATTTTTAAAGATGGAGCGATAGGAATTTCTTATCGCTCCATTTTAGTTGAGGGAGACTTATTTGTTTTTTTGCTCTGCTTTCTTTTTTGTTGGTTTTTCCCTATGTTTTTTTTGAGCAACAGCTCCTTTAATAAAAAAGTATAGAAGAACAATGAATGGAGCTAATATTAGGGTTATTCCCGCAATCCAAAGACCAGGAAGCATGAAGACAAAACCAAGGATGGTTAAGGTGATGGCAATAATAAAATAGATGGATACAATAGAAATTAATAAAGCCCAAATACCTTCGTAGTCATTTTTTTGATCTGGACGGCGGTGCTTCTTTTGTTTACTTTTAGAACGGTAAGATTGAAGTGGCTTGTGTTGTTTAGAAGAAAGTTTCCTTAGACATTTTCGTCGTTTTTTATAGGTTCTTTTCTTTGTTGTTTGATTTGTTTTTTGAATAGGAACCAAAGCAGCTTGTAAGGGGAGAGTAGGAAGAAGTAGGCATAAAACAAGAAACAAGGGGTATAGATATAAATATAAAATTTTCATAATCAAGTCAATTGGTTGTTAATGTATTAGAATCGGTTAAGCTAGGAGGTTCAAAAATAAAGCCAAAAATTGAATGTTTGTTCAATTTTTGAATATTTGTTTAATCTAAAGTGAGAAATAGGTTACTAGGAGAGAGGATGAGTTGTTTATCGCAAGACTTAAAGAATAAGAATATCAAATTGGAGCTATTGTAAACAGAACGATGATAATGAATAGAATGATAATGAATTTTATTTATTTTGTAGCGTACTTCAATAGTTCGTTGAAAAACTTTATTAGTTTACTTCGTGAGTGCTGCGCAGTTGATAATTAGCAAGTTGCGCCTTTGTTGTGTTTTGTGTTAAAAATTTGATTATCAAACTAATATAAATGTGCTTTTTTATCTTTTGGGTAAAAAAGTAAAAAACTAAGCTTGCCGAGTAGGCTTGTGCTAGTAGCACAAAAGCCCAAGGTCATGAGCGAACCGAGCATAGCGAGCTCACGACCAAAGGGAGTAACAAAGCGAACTACCACGAAGTAGCACCGTAGGTAACTAAGCGAAGCGATCTCATAAAATAATCAACGAACTACTAGCACTTAAAACGATTACTAAAAACAGCCATTATGTTAAAGCCTCACTTTTCTATTGCACATTGTTGCCTATTTATTTTACTCCTAATTACTTTAGATTCTTGTACTTTAGGTCGATTTGTGTTTTATAATTTCGCAGACATTCAAGATCATAAGAAATTTCCTAAAAGAGTATTAGAGAAACCAACAACATCCTTCTCATTCGAGAAACGTCCTAACAAAGAAGGCGCAAAAATAGATAGCTTAGAAGCTATGTTAGCAAAGAATAAGACAGTGGCTTTTATGGTTATTAAGAATGATACCATTATCTATGAAAACTACTTCAATAAATACGAAGAAGCTTCTATTGTACCTTCTTTTTCTATGGCAAAATCAGTTTTGTCTATTCTAATTGGTTGTGCTGTAGATGATGGATTAATTCAGTCAATAGAGGAACCAATGACGAATTATGTCCCAGAGTTGAAGCAAAATGGTTTTGAAAAAGTAACCATCAAGCACTTGCTTCAAATGACTTCTGGATTGAATTTTAATGAAGGTTATTTTAATCCTTTTGGACATGTGGCAACATTTTATTACGGACTGAATTTGAGAAAAAATATGAGCAAATTAACCTTAAAACAAAGCCCAGGTAAAAGCATGGAGTATGTTAGTGGCAATACTCAGTTGTTAGGGTGGGTATTGGAACGGGCATTGAAGGGGCAAAGCATAACGAATTATTTGCAAGAGAAAATATGGAATCCTTTAGGAATGGAGTACGATGCTAGTTGGAGTATTGATAAAAAGAAAAATGGGATGGAGAAAACATTTTGTTGCCTCAATGCAAGAGCGAGAGATTTTGCTAAAATTGGTCGCTTGTATCTAAATGAAGGAAATTGGCAAGGACAGCAAATTGTATCAAAAAATTGGGTACATCAGTCCACTCGATACGATTTTTCGGATGGTGCAGCTAGAGACTATCAATACCAATGGTGGATTCCCAGTCGATATGGGGATTTTATGGCGCAAGGAATACTTGGACAATACATTTATGTTAACCCTCAAAAAAATCTAATTATTGTTCGATTGGGAAAAAACTATGGAAAGGTAAATTGGACAGACTTTTTTCTGAGTATTGCTGCCCAAAATTAAAAAGCTTGGTGACCTCCGTCACCAAGCTCGCGATATATACACTAAATCCTCCTCCAAGAACTAAGTGAACTATTTTTTTTGGCAAAAATTAATTTCTACACAAATTTAAGCATTATACATTATAAAATAAAAAATATTTTCATTTTTATTTTAAAATAATGAATTGTGTTTCTTGTTGACCACTTATAAACGTACTTAAAACATAAGTTCCAGCTGATAAATGTTCCAAATTTGCCTCATAATTGACGTTTTGCCCTGTTTTTTGGGCAAATTCATAAACTACTTGTCCTTGTAAATTATATAGGGTAGGGCGCAGTGATTGCTCTGAAGCTAACTCAAATACGATGCTAAATTGACCATTAGATGGATTTGGGAAGATGCTCAACGAATTTTTATTGTCCATTTCAATTGTTTGAGTGCTAGAGACAACACTAATGTTAACGGTTGCTGTTTGTGTACAGCCATTAGCATCTGTTACTAAAACAGTGTACGTTCCCGTTGTTAAACCTGTCGCTACATCACTGGTTTGCTGATTGGCATCATCCCATTGATAGGTATAAGGAGCCGTGCCTCCTGTCGCGGTAACGCTTGCGCTACCATTAGAAAAAGCTGCTGTTGTTAAGACAATTGGATCTGGTTCCGTTAGGTTTACATTGACTGTTTTGCTTAGTCCATTGGCATCAACAACGTTAAATTGATAATTGCCTGCAACATCATTTACGATAACAGCGCCTATTGGCATGGTAGAAGGAACGCCATTGATTGTATACGGCGCAGTACCTCCCATCAAGATAATATTAACAAGACCAGAATCGCCATTACATTGAGGAAGTTGATAGAAACTTTGAGGGGATGTAATAAGACCATTTAGGTATTCTGTGGCGCCCATATCAACGGTGTTGTTGTTGATACGAGGAGAGCCGTAGTTGTCGGTGTTAAAAATAGATGGAATACTATCATTGTTTCCAGCGTCAATAGCAGGAGAGGTGTTTTGTAGGGTTAAGTCTCCAAACATAGTACTTGTAAAAAGTGGATCACTGTCTAAGTTATTGGCTCCTGATACATCAGGCGATAAGATGACATTATTATCGATATTGCCATCAAAATAAATTGAATAATTTAGATCCACCAATGTATTAGCAGTTGTGATTTCGTGGATTAAAGGACCTGTTGTTGGTTGAGATTGCCAAAAAATAGAATTGCTAATATTGGTAATGGAAGGGGCTGAACCTCCAACATTTTGGTTGTATGCAACAAACGATTTTCCGATAGTGGCTTCTTGATCTAGGAAGCTAGAGTTGGTAATTTGAGTGTTTAAAACGCCACCATTAAGTATATCGTTGCAAAGAGCTCCTCCGAAATTATCAGAACTATTGCGAGCAAATATATCGTTGATATAGGCTGTGTAGGACCAACTAGAATCGGAACGATTAAAAACAGCTCCTCCTCTAAAATTCACCATATTGCTAATATAGCTATTCGAATTAGATAGGAAATAAGAAGTTGCTCCTAAGATAGCTTCTTGAAAAATAACTCCTCCATCGGCAGTACTAGAAATAGTTCCATTAGAAAAGATAACAAAGTTTTTTTCAAATAAATGATTGATACTAGCATTGGTCGTTGTATTGTAAATAACTCCTCCGCTTACACTACCACACCCTTCTACGGTATTACTAGAAAAACTCAAATCTAGTATACTAAAAGAGTCAACTGAATTGTACAAGACACCACCAGATTTATACGAAGAAATGGATGTGAATTTATTATTTTCAATATTTAAACCAACGATACTATTGCTAGCTTGATTGTAAAAAATACCTCCAGAACTATCTGCTTCGATGGTGTTAAATAAGTTGTTGTTGATATTTAAGTTACTACTACCATTGTTATGAATGGCATAAAAAATACCACCATCTACAGCTCTATTGGTCTCAAATTCATTATCCTCTGCTGTTAAGTTGTATGTCCCTTGTGTGTTATTGGTGTAGATAATTCCGCCATTTTTGATAACTTGGTTACTGGAAGTTTTGTTAGAAGAGAAATTAACAGAAGCGGTACCACTACTGAGAATATTGTTGTAACAAACACCGCCATTATTAGCCATATTAATTTTGAAGTAAGAGTTGTTTAAGGTCGCCTCTATGTAGCCATTATCTGCATTGTTATACAAAACAGCTCCATCTTCTGTACAAGTGTTGTTTTCATAGCTATTATGAGTTAAATTAATGTTGATTACTCCTGAGGCTGCATTGTTGTAACAAACCGCTCCGTATTGAGCACCATTAAACTCAAATAAACTTGCATTTACTAACAAATCGGCAGCACCACCTTGGCTACCATCATTGTATATAGCTCCTCCATGATCGTCAGCATTATTATGTTTGATAATGAGTTGGTTTAAATGAGGATTAGAACCATTGCCCATACCTTGACCGTTATTAAAAATACCAGCTCCCGAATTGTGTGGGAAACTAGCGCCAGATGCCTGCCCTTGCTCAATGATAAAACCGTCTAAGGCAGCGCTATTGGTAATCGGACCATTGGCAGTTGTTCCATCAAAATAAACCACATGAAAGGCATTGTCGGTAGGATCTAAAGAAAGTCCAATGTCTCCACTTAGAATGGTTTGATGTGCCTTGTTGCGTTGCGAGAAGAGAGTTTCAGTGCCTTGGAATTGACCGTGTATCGTAATATTTTTGCTGATATAAAATGTTTTTTCTCGGTCAATTGTACTTCCTGAGTTATCTGTATCGACAGCAAGCGTGGGGTAATAGGTTCCTGCTGCTACCCAAATGCTATCTCCTGCATTGGCAGCATTAATAGCAGGTTGAAGTTCTTGAAAAGCATCTGCCCAAGAAGTACCATCATTAGCACCTGAAGCGTTGATGTTTACATATATTTTGTTTTGAGAAAAAGCATTAAAATTCATCGAAATGAATAGGAGAAAGAAGAGTGTAGTAGGGGTAATAAACTTAGTGTTTGTCATGATTTTGAATAATGATTTTTATTTTGAAATATTTACTAGCTAAACCGAGTAAAAGAAAGAGTACCCTACCTTTTTTTGTTTTTTTTAGGCGGTTGTTCTTAGAATTTACAAGTGTTTTTTATGTGGTTTTTGTTTGAAAATCAGATGGTTGTGATTATTTGTTCTTTGGGCTGATTTTTTCCTTTTTAGTTGGGAAAGAATATTGTATTATGTGGTCGTTAACAGGCAATAAGTAATTTTTATCTATTTAAATCTGGGACTTTATTAGTTTAAAACAATGAATTGATGCTCTCGTTTTTGGTTAATAAAAGTGCTTAATAGATAGGTTCCCGCAGGTAACTGTTTTAAGTCAACTTCGTAGTTGATATCTTGACCTGTTTTTGCTGGAAATTTATAAACACATTGCCCTTGTAGATTGTACAAAACGGGATGAATTTGTTGTGCAGAAGCTAAGTTAAATACAACTTGAAATTCACCGTTGCTAGGGTTGGGGAAGATACTCAAAGTATTTGCTTCGTCCATTTCAATTGTTTGAGTGTTGGAAATAATACTGATATTAACGGATGCTGTTTGCATACAACCATTAGCATCTGTCACGCTGACAGTATATGTTCCTGTTGTTAGACCTGTTGCAACATCACTTGTTTGTTGATTGTTGTCGTTCCATTGATAGGTATATGGGGCTGTACCGCCACTAGCTGTAACACTTGCACGACCATTAGAAAAGCCTTCAATACTCAATACAATAGGATCGGGCTCTGTAATATTGATATAAATCGTATCTGTTTTGCCAAGACTATCTTCGAAGTTGTATTGATATGTACCAGCTGCTAGACCAGAAAACGTATTAAAAACGGGATCAAGATAGGTGACGCCATTGATTTTTAAAGGAGGGGTAGCTCCCAAAGTTTTAAATGAAACTTCTCCGTCCATGAGACCATTGCAAGATGTTTGTTCGTGACCTAAAAATCGTATTTCACTGTATAAATTATTGATAGTTTCTAGTGCTCCTAAGTCAATAATTGTATTGTAAATACGAGGCTGACCATTGTTGTCAACTGTAAAAATAGAAGGAATGCTATCGTTGTTTCCTATATCAATAGCAGGAGAAAGGGCGGCTAAAGTCAAATCGCCACTTGGTTCGTTATTGAATAAGGGATCTCCCTCAATATTGTTGCTGCCAGTAACTCCGAAAGGTAACGTAACTATTCCATCTGGGTTGTTATCATTATAAAGCGAATAGGTAAGGTTAATTTGCCCACCATTGGTATTTATTTGAGAAAGAGCACCACCTAGGTGATAAAAAATACTATTGCTAATAGAGATTGTATTGACACTAGAAAAGGCAAAACTACTAATTGAACGAGCTCCTGTAGAAGCATAATTTTCATTAAAAGTGCAGTTGATTATTTGGGTGTGAAGGGCACTATTCGCTTCTCCTTTATGGTAAAAAACACCGTCGTGTTCACTTCTGTTAACATGTAAAATATCGTTGACTAGAGTGGTGTTTCCTGTGGCTGCATTGTATTGATTAAAAAACACCCCTCCTTTGTTAATCGCTTGGTTAAAGACATAGTCATTGCCAACTGAAAGCAAATTGCAAATAGAGCCAGAGCGAGTATTTAGAAAAGATACAGCACCATTAAAAGCTGTATTGCCAGTAATGGAATTATTTTTTAACTGAATGTCTAAGCTAGAATTGTTAGTCAACATGTCGTAAAAAACTCCTCCTAAACTTGCATTATTAGATTCGAATTGGTTTTTGATGATTTCAAGTTGGAAAATACTACTAGAATCTCCGTTGTTAAAAAACACCCCTCCATTTCCATTGGCGGTTGTATACTCAACTTTATTTTGAGTGAAGAACATATCTTGCCGAGAGGCTTGGTTGGCTGTTGTATAACAAATTCCTCCAGAAGAATTAGAACGATTGTTTTTAAATTCGTTGGTCGATAGATTGATGGTCGAGTAGGCGCCATTATTGTTAGTATTGTAAAAAATGCCTCCTAGATTGCTGCTATTATTATTGCTAAAAGTACTATTATTGATAGTAATTGTTGTGTTACTGGCACTTGATTGATTGCAAAATACTCCTCCGTGATTTACAGAAAGATTGTGCTCAAAAAAAGAGCTATCTACCATAACATTGAGATGACTATTGGTAGCAATATGATTATAGTAGACAGCACCATCATAAGCTGAATTGTTGTCAAATTTAGTTTTCATTGTAACAATATCAAGCCGACCACTGTTAGTTGAGGAACTGTAAAGCCCTGCCCCAGAATGTGTAGCGGTGTTGTTGGTAAAAGAACTGTTGTGAATAGATATATTTACAACCCCAGCATTACTGTTATTAAAAATGGCACCCCCATTTTGAGCAGTATTAGAATGAAATAGAAGCTGTGTTAAATAGGGATTGCAAATGCCGCCTTGAGAACCATCGTTATACAAGGCTCCTCCTTGTGCACTAGCAGAGTTGTGATGCAGGAATAAGTTTGTTAATACAGGGTTGCATTCATTGCCAATGCCTTGACCATTATTAAAGATACCTGCTCCTACATTGTGTGGAAAGTTGGTGCCAGAAGCTTGTCCTTGTTCTATGATAAAACCATCTAAAACAGTATTGTTGGTAATTGTACCATTAGCAGTAGTTCCATCAAAACAAACGACATGAAAGGCATTGTCAGTAGAATCTAATGGACTTCCAATGTCTCCACTTAGAATGGTTTGATGTGCTTTGTTGCGTTGAGAGAAAAGAGTTTCGTTCCCTTGAAATTGACCATGTATGGTAATATTTTTGTTGATGTAGAATGTTTTTTCTTGGAAAATTGTATGCCCTGAGTTGTCTATATCCACGGCAAGAGTGGGATAGTAGGTTCCTGCGGCTACCCAAATGCTATCTCCTGTATTGGCAGCGTTAATGGCAGGTTGAATTTCTTGAAAAGCATCTGCCCAAGAGGTGCCATCATTTGCACCCGAAGCATTCCTATTTACATATATTTTATTTTGAGCAAATGCCTCGAAAGTGATGAAAGTTAATAGGAAAACCAGACCAAAAGGGGAGGGAAATTTAATGGTTGTCATAGTTATACGGTAATCATTTTTGTTTTGAAATATTTAAAAGTTAAACCGCATGAATGAACAGAGTACCCTACCTTTTTTATTTTGAGAAAAAGAAAACCTTGGAATTTAAACGTGTTTTTTTGTGTAGCTTGTGCTTGATAATCAGGTGATTGTTTTTGGGGGTGTTTTTTTGATTTTTGCTGTTTAGATAAAAAGATTCGATAGCTCACTATTGCTAAAAAGAGTATGTGCATCTAACATTAGGTACTTGATTTGTTTACAATAATGAACGGATTTTCTCGTTTAGGAGTAGCGAAAAGGAGAAAAGGTTTGTATTGTATTAAGAGAATAAATTTGATCGTTGTTATAGTTGTTGGATAGTAATTTTTGTTTAGAAATAGTTTTAAACAGCTTCCTAAAACCCAACTAGAGAATGAAGAACTGATTGTTTTTATTTTTTATTAATTTTGTCATGAATCTAGTTCTTAAATAATCATTGGTGTAAGTAGTTTGATGGGAGGGATAATCTCAAAAAAGAACCTATTTTTTTATACAAAAAGTAGGGGGGGAGATATATCAAGCGGTTAGGAGTTATATAACTATTGTTCTGGAGTTGAAAATAATTGGAGATTGGTAAGAGAATGAGGAGTTGATGGAGAATAGTTATTAGATGACAAAAGTAGTGCATACAATCACCACAAAAAAATAGATAGGTTTTGACCAAAGAAGAATTTCAAGCTTGTTTTGATAAATACTTTGATGCCATTCGGAATTATCTCTATTATCGTTCTGGAGATACCGAGTTAGCCACAGATTTGGCACAAGATGTCTTTATGAGAATATGGGAAAAGCAAATGGTTTTGGAAGAAGGGCGCATCAAAGGCTTGCTATACAAAATGGCGAGTGATACGTTTATTTCTCATTTGAGAAAGGTAAAAGTAAAGAACGAATATTTACAGTCGATGCCGTTGGCATTTAAGACAGAACCTACCGAAGGGACAATGGATTATGAAATCCTAAAAAGGCAATATGAAAAAGTACTATCCTCATTGCCAGAAAAGCAACGAGTTGTTTTTCTAATGAGTAGAATGAATGGTTTAACTTACCAAGAAATTGCTGATCGATTGATGATAAGCGTTAAAGCCGTTGAGAAGCGTATGCGTAATGCTTTGGGTAAATTAAGAATGGGGCTTCAGGTAACTATGTTGCTCCTATGTTTTTATTTCTTTGGACTATAAGTATGATAAATTATAAGTCACATAGTTCATTAATTTTAGAAGTAACGTAAAAATGGAAGAAAATAAAGATAGAGATGCCAAGTTTGAGGAACAATTAAAACTGTTTGAAAATATGGAAGTTCCTTATAAAAGGACCAAAGAGGAGGTCTGGGAAGCGATGACCCAAAAAATGACCTCGCCTCCTTCAAAAAAAATTATTCCGCTCTACCTAACTCGATGGGCTGCTGCTGCCGTTATATTAATTATATCAGGGCTTGGTTTTATGCGCTTTTATACAACCAATGTTTATTCTGCTAATGGAGAACATTTGGCGCATACATTGCCAGACGATTCTGTCGTGCGATTAAATGCTGGTTCTAGTCTATCTTATGCACCTTATTGGTGGGTGTTTGAACGTGCTGTATCGTTGGATGGAGAAGCATTTTTTGAGGTAGAAAAAGGCAATCGTTTTGTAGTCAATTCTGATTTGGGGTATACAGAAGTGTTGGGGACCAGTTTTAATATTTATGCTAGAGATACGATCTATCAGGTTTTTTGTAAAACAGGAAAAGTTGGCGTCCATGCGACCAATTCAGATCAATCTATTGTGCTGACTCCTAACGAAAAAGGAGTGTTGAAAAATAATGTATTGACGAAAGAAGTTAAGAAAGATGGCATGTCTAGTATGGGGTGGATGAATGATAAGTTTTATTTAAATAATATTGCTTTTAAAAGAGCAATAGAAGAGGTAGAACGCCAGTTTGATGTGACCATAGAACTAGACAAAAACTTGGAACAGGAACCTTATTCTGGCTTTTTTGACAAAGAGAAACGTATTCAAACTGTCTTGGAGATTATGACGGAATCGCTTGATTTAGAGTTGACCAAAAAAGATGACAAGACTTATAGCATAACATCAAATTATTAAAAAAAGGATTGAAGCCACCACTCTCTAAAATTGTTTTACTCTTTATCGTATTATTATATGCATCTTCCAAAAGTTATGCTCAGCAAATCAATCTGTCTGTCAAAGCAAAACCTTTGGGCGAGGTATTGGGAAGTTTACACCAAGAGTACGATGTTCAAGTTTCTTTTAATGCTCAATTGTTGAATGAATGCCTAATAACGGTAGATCAGCAATTTGAATCTCCTAACGAAGTTTTAGAGTATTTAACCAAACTTTGTAACTTCAAGTACAGAGTGATTGATGGCGTTTTTGTGATTAGCAAAAAGCGTTCTATATCAAAGGAAATGCGTTCGCTCAAACAAAAATATACTTATCAAGGAAAAATTATTGACAAAGAAAATAAAGGCCATTTGCCCTATGCAACAGTTTTGATTGACAATACACGGATAGTGACCGATGTAGAAGGAAATTTTACCTACCAATCCGAAGAAAACAAAGCAAAACTGTTGGTGTCTTATTTGGGGTATTTTGTAAAAGATACGCTTGTCAAAGCAAAGCGAGGCTTCTTGATTGAATTAGCACCTTCTATTACGGAACTGCAAGAAGTAACGGTATTTTCAAATCAAAAAATTAAAACAATCAATTCAGAAGACAGATCTGGCTTGGCAAAATTGAATAACCGTCAAACACTATTTTTGCCAGGAAACAATAAAAATAGCTTGTTTTCTTTTTTGCGTTTGCAACCTGGTGTCATGGCATCTGGTGAGCAAAATAATGGTTATATTTTGTGGGGAGGACAGAAGGGAGAGACGCATATTTTATTTGATGGGATTACGATATTCAATACAAGCAATTATAATAATAAAATAGGCGCAATTAATCCTCTGTTGATTCAAGATATTGAGATCTTAAAAGGTGGATATAATGTAGAAATTGGCGATCGCTTGGGAGGCGTAGTTAATATTACAAGTAAGCCGGGTAACGTGGATACTTCTACCACAGAATTATTGGGAACACACAATTCATTTAATGCTTATATGAATTTAGACCTCAAGAAGCAGTCAAGTTTGCAACTTGGCATTCGTATCGTTGTACCAGATATTTTTGCATCTATTAATATACGACCAACGGCTTTTTTTTCGGATTTGACAGTGAGGTACGCCAAGCAGTTTAAGGATGGCAGTTCTTTACGTTTTACATCGTTGGTTAATGTCGATGCCTCGAATGTTCCCAAAAAACATTATTTAGCAGATTATTGGTATATCAATCAATTTAGACTGAGCAATTTGTACGGAGGAAATTTGAACTATATCAAACCTTGGAAAAATATTGGTCAAACACAATTTAGTCTTGCTTATTCTGAATTTATGACGGATTATTATGTTCGCCATTATGACTTGTATGTTAATGGAACAGGTCGGTTAGAACGCATTGGCGAACAGCATTTTTACAACAGTGTTCGAGAAGTTTCTGCCAAAGTGGTGCATAGACTACCTGCTTCTCGGTACCACCAACTGTCCTTTGGTCTCAATTTTACTTACAATAGCTCTCTAATCAACCATGGTATTCTCAAACGATTTGAAGGCGTTCAGCAAAAGAACAATCGGCTTGGAGCCTATGTTAAAGATGATATTAGCTTTTCTAAATGGTTTACGCTTAGATTAGGAATTCGAGCGGATCTACCTCTAGAGAGCTATACAAAACTGTTGATACAACCAAGAATTGAAGCGATATTTACTCCTGTGTCACAATGGAAAATTAATTTGGCGCATGGTGTTTATAATCAATTTTTGAGTGAGACAACTATTGTTGATGTTTATCGAAATTATACATACCATTGGTCTTTGACCAATAATAAATACCATCCTGTCCCTCAAGCAACCCATACCGTTATCGGGGTATCTGGTCGTTATAAATATTGGAATTGTCGCCTAGAAGCTTATTATAGACGTACCAAAAATACCTTGCAGTACTGGGGGGATAGTAACAATCAAATTATAGAAACCTCTTTTGGGAAGCATTATAATTATGGGGTAGATGTTAAGTTTGGGGCACACTACAAAAATCAGCAAATATGGTTGGCATATACCTTGAGCAAGGCAGAAGTGCAATTGAATAAAAACCAGCCCCCAACTAGAGCGCCACAAGATCAACGGCACGAATTTAAAGTAGCAGGAATGTTTAATGTAGGTCGATTTTTTTGGTCTATTAATTACGTTTATGGAAGTGGCTTCCCAAACAAGCATAACTTAACATCCAATAACAACATACGCTCGTATAGTCGATTAGATATTGGTAGTTTTTATCGTTTTAGAGTTAAGGAGTTAAGTGTTGATTTTGGTTGTTCTGTGCTCAATGTCTTAAATACTTATAATATTCAATACAACAATTGGGCAAATTTTTTGCAAGATGGGGAACAATATATTCAAGCCATGCCACGAAACTTTACATTCTTTGTTCATTTTAAATTTTAGCGTGTTAAGAAAGAATTACTCTTTTAAACGTTAATTAGGTTGATAATTATTATAGTTGGTTTGATTATTGGACGAGGTGATGATGATGAATTTTTGCTCTTTTTTGTAAGTAGTCAAAAAAATAAAGGAAAAAATGGATATGCTTTTTTATCTTTTGGCTAACTAAACTTGCTGCTTAATAGGGTAAAACGACAGCAGGTCATGAGGGGAACTAACCTTGCGATCTCATGAGCGCAGCGAATAATAATCAACAACCACAAAATAGCGGCGCAGCTAACTACTATATACTCAATAACCGATTAAAAACAATTGAAGACACCACGCTCCATAATTGTTTTACTCATTCTGTCTCTATTGGCATACAACAGCTATGCTCAGCAAATTAATGTCCATGCAGAAGCAGAGCCTTTGGGGGAGTTATTGACTAGTTTTCACCAGAACTACAACATTCAGATATCTTTTAATGCTCAATTACTGAATGAATGTCTAATTACAGCCAATCAACATTTTGAATCGCCTTACGAAGCTTTTGATTATTTAGCAGAAGTGTGTGGTTGTAACTATAAGATGTTGGACGGTGTATTTATTGTAACCAAGCCTCGCCCTAGAAAGAGTGTGTACCACAAAGGAGAAACCTACATTTATCAAGGAAAAATAGTGGATAAGATGAACCAAGAAAAACTACCTTATGCAACTATTTTGATCGATAAAACGAGTATTACAACGGATGCCGATGGAAACTTTACATACCAGTCCGACAAACGGAAGGCAAACTTATTGGCTTCGCATGTAGGCTATTTTGTCTTGGACACACTCATCAATGCAGATCGTGGTTTGTGGATTGAATTGTCTCCATCTATAACCGAACTACAAGAGATAACGGTGTTATCAACGAAAAAAATAAATTTGCTAAACCCAGAGCAAAAGTCAGGATTGTCAAAGCTAAACAATCGCCAAACACCTTTCTTGCCAGGTAGCAACAACAATAGCTTGTTCTCATTTTTGCGTTTGCAACCAGGAGTGATGGCATCGGGGGAACAAAACAATGGTTATATTTTGTGGGGAGGACAAAAAGGAGAGACGCATATTATTTTTGACGGTATGACAATTTTTAACACCAGTAATTATAATGATAGGATAGGAGCGATCAATCCACTCATGATAAAAGATATAGAGGTGCTTAAGGGGGGCTATAATGTAGATATTGGCGATCGTTTGGGGGGAGTAGTCAATATTACAAGTAAGTCGGGAAATACAGATACATCAACGGTAGAGATAATGGGGACACCAACCTCTTTTAATGGATATTTGAATTTAAATGTAGCTCCTAAGTCAAGTGTTCAGGTTGGAATTCGCTTTGTTGGACCCGATGCTATTGCTTCTCTTACTCAATTTCCTACAGCAATGTTTATAGATGCTACCACGAAATATACACACCGATTTGACGATGGAGCTTCTTTTGCATTTACAACATTGGCAAACGTGGATATTTCGAGGCGTCCTAGAAATATACCTTCTACCACAAGTATAAAAACAGAGTCTCGAATCAGCGAATTGTTAGCAGGTAGTTTTTCATATATCAAGCCTTGGAAGAAACTGGGGCGCTCCAATCTTAGAGTAGCTTATTCCAATTTTGCGACAGATTTTAGTATTTTTTCAGTTCAGAATAATGGTGGAAATGCTCCATCAATACATTTGCAACGTATATACGAACAACGGTTTTATAATAATGTACGAGAAGTATCTATAAAAGGAGATCATAGTTTTCCTGCGCTCCAATACCACCAATTATCGCTAGGGGTGAACTTGACGCATAACAGTTCTAAGATTAATCATGGTATTATTGAACGTTTTGCGGATATAGAGCAATATTCTAATCGATTTGGGTTTTACCTAAAAGACGAATTAAGTTTGTTTAAAGGATTGCTTATTCGTTTGGGGATTCGGGCGGATTTGCCATTGCAAAATAAAACTCAATTGTATATACAGCCACGTATAGAGGCGATCTTTTCTCCTTCGAATGCATGGAAAATTAATTTAGCACACGGTGTTTATAATCAGTTTATAACAGAAACAACTTTGGTGGATTTCTATCGAAATTATACTTATCATTGGTCTTTAACAAATGGACAGTATCATACAGTACCTCAAGCTACGCATACTGTTTTAGGGCTCTCTGGGCGTTACCAATATTGGAACTGTAGAGTAGAAGGCTATTATAAGAGAATTAAAAATACATTACAATATTGGAGCAATAGTAACAATAAAATTATAGAAACCTCTTTTGGTAAAACCTACAATTATGGTTTGGATGTGAAGCTTGGAGCACATTATAAAAATCAACAAATATGGTTGGCTTATACCTTAAGTAAATCAGAAGTACAGTTTGATAAAAATAAACCAATTACAAGAGCACCACAAGATCAACGACATGAATTTAAAGTAGCAGGGATGTTTAATTGGAAGCAATTTTTCTTATCTGCCAACTATGTTTATGGAAGTGGTTTCCCAAATATTCACAATCTAACTTCTAACAAAAATATACGTCCATATAGTCGATTAGATGTTGGAGGTTTGTATCGTTTTAAGGTCAAAGAATTGAGTATTGATTTTGGTTGCTCGGTGCTAAACGTGCTGAATACATACAATATCCAGTATAATAACTTAGCCAACTTTCCAAAAGAAGGGGAGCAATATATTCAAGCAATGCCAATCAATTTTACGATTTTTGTTCATTTTAAATTTTAATCTAAAAGTTTTGTTATAACAATAGTTCGTTGAAAAACTTTATTAGTTTGATAATCAATAGGTTATATCTTTGTTGTGTTTTATGTTAAAATTTTGATTATCAAACTAATATAAATGTGCTTTTTTATCTTTTTGGTAAAAAAGTAAAAAAGCAACGAACTACTATTATAATATATTCAATAGCTAAAGATGTTGCTAGTACGTACCGCTAACTACGAATACTAAGTGCTCTGCGAAAATGAAAGAAATTTACTTGAAAGAGTTCCAAGAAGTCAGAAAAAATATAATAAAAATAGGTTTGTTTTGAGTGCTAACTAAAAGCAAAAAATAGTAAATCATTGAAATTATTAGATTCTCCAATTGCTTTCTTATGGATCATTATCCTATTTGCGTGCCAGAGCCATGCCCAGCAGATTGATGTCTGTGTAGAAGAAAAACCACTTGGAGAATTATTGGCTAGTTTGCACCTAGACTATGGTGTTCAAGTTTCTTTTAATGCCAAGCTTTTGAACGAATGTTTGATTACAACGACTCAAAAGTTTAAATCTCCTTATGAGACTTTGAATTATTTAACCCAAGTTTGTGGTTGTGAGTATAAAATGATAGATGGAGTTTTTATCGTTACCCAAAAACGAAGTTCTAAACGCTATTATTCTAAAAATAAAAAATACATTTATCAAGGTAAAATAATCGATAAAATAAATCAAGAAAAACTACCTTTTGCAACCATTAGAATTGATAAAACAAGCATTACAACGGATTCAGAAGGAAACTTTACGTATCAGTCCGAAGATCAGAGTGCGAATTTATTGGCTTCTCATGTAGGGTATTTTGTATTAGATACTCTTATTAATGCAGATCATGGTTTGGTGATAGCTCTCACTCCATCTATAACCGAATTGCAAGAAATAACCGTGTTATCTACTCAAAAGATAAAAATTTTAAACCCAGAACAAAAAACAGGTCTGGCTAAAATCAACAATCGTCAAACGCCTTTCTTGCCAGGAAATAACAACAACAGTTTGTTTTCTTTTTTGCGTTTACAGCCAGGAGTGATGGCATCGGGAGAACAAAACAATGGCTATATTTTATGGGGAGGACAGAAAGGGGAGACTCATATTTTGTTTGATGGAATAACGATCTTTAATACTAGTAATTACAACGATAGAATAGGAGCCATCAATCCTATTTTTATTAAAGATATAGAAATTCTGAAAGGGGGATATAATGTGGAAATAGGAGATCGTTTGGGGGGAGTAGTTAATATTACAAGTAAATCGGGTAATAAAGACACAACTACTTGCGAAATGGTAGGGACGCAAAAGTCATTCAATGGCTATATCAACAAGGGAATAGCCCCTAGTTCTAGCATTCAATTGGGTACTAGAATTGTTGGAGCGCCAGATGCTTCTGTTTATTCCACCAACCTTCTGCCTACCGCTATTTTTGCCGATGTAACTAGCAAGTATACACATCGACTTCAAGATGGCAGCCATCTGAGCTTTACGACTTTGGCTAATTTTGATATGTCGCAACGTCCTTTTCGATTGGGAAACACCAATAGTTATTTAGTATACCAAAGACTGAGCAACTTAATAGGAGGAAGTATGACTTACATAAAACCTTGGAAAGAAATAGGACATACCACGATTAAGATGGCTTACTCTGAATTTGCAACAAATTATAGTGTCTATTCTGTTAGTTTTCAGGATTCTATTTTTACAGTTAGAAATCAAAGAATTTCTGAGCAGCGATTTTTTAATAACGTGGGCGAGTTGTCTGTTCGAGCAGATCATGCTTTGCCTGCTTCGCAATACCATCAATTTTCTTTTGGTGCCAATCTGACCCACAATAAGTCTAAGATTAATCATGGCATTATTAAAAGATTTAGAAAGGTAGAGCAACAGTCTTTTCGTTTAGGAGGATATATCAAAGAAGAGATTAGTTTGTTTCAATGGTTGATACTAAGGATGGGAATACGGATAGATTTGCCTTTAGAGAACAAAACACAATTATTGGTTCAGCCAAGAGTTGAAGCCATTCTCTCCCCATCCAAACAATGGAAAATTAATCTAGCGCATGGCGTTTACAATCAATTTATAACCGAAAACACCTTGGTGGACATTTATAGAAATTATACCTATCATTGGTCGTTAACCAACAGTCGATACCACCCCGTTCCTAAAGCTACTCATACTATCTTGGGTGCTTCTGGACGTTATCGATACTGGAGCTGTCGGGTCGAAGCTTATTATAGACATACTAAAAACACCTTGCAGTATTGGAGTGATAGAAACAGTCAAGTTATCGAGACATCTTTAGGCAAAACCTTTAATTATGGTTTAGATGCAAAATTTTCTGCTCATTACAAAAATCAACAGATATGGTTGGCGTATACTTTGAGCAAATCAGAAGTACAAGTTGATAAAAACAAACCACTTACAAGGGCTCCGCAGGATCAACGGCACGAACTTAAAATAGCGGGAATGTTTAATTGGAAACAAATTTTTTGTTCTGTTAATTATGTGTATGGAAGCGGTTTTCCGAATATACATAATTTGACTTCTTCTCAAAATATAAGACCTTATAGTCGCCTAGATCTGGGCGCTCTTTACCGATTTAAAGTAAAAGAATTGAGTATTGATTTTGGCTTTTCTATCTTGAATGTGTTAAACACGTATAACGTTCAGTATAATAACCTTGCGAACTTTCCCAAAAAAGAAGAACAATATACCAACGCTATGCCTTTAAATTTTACCATTTTTGCTCATTTTAGATTTTAGTTCTAGTATTTGAAAATGTTGACTAAGTGTTAAGGATGTACTATAAAAAAGAGGTTATTAGATTGTCCTAATAACCTCTTGACTTAATTTTTATACATAGCTCAATCTTGCATTTTACGACAAGAAATGAACTATTTTTATAACTTTTTAATTTCTAGATGGATAAACACCTTCAAGAGCAATAATGTAGTTGACACAACAGAAAGGTTGTATATTGTTATGGGATTGGCTACCACCAGTATTGCTTGCGGCAAGCGGATTTAATGTTGTATTGGCGCTTGTTCCATACTCGTTATCAAAACTACCTGTATTGGCTAAAAAGTTGTTGGTAGGATCATTTGTTGTTCCAACAACACTTGTTGCATTAATAGTATGATTATGAGATGGAATTTGGTTGATTGTCAAGGTTACATCTTCGGTACCTCCTTTTTGACCTAAGCGATAGTTGCTCAAGCCTGGTCCTTGTCGAGGGTTAATTGCAACACGACCACGCAAGTCAGGTAGTGCAAAAGTAGTTCGGCCATCACCTCCATAGGTAGTCCCTAAAATAGAAAATAAGGCAGAATGGCTGTTAATTGCTAACAATTGACCATCACAAAGCGCCCAACCTCTAGGGGCAAAATTACCACCAAACATAATGATTTCAGCAATAAATGGATTCATATTTTTTTAGTTTAGGTTATTTGAAAATTGGATAGGAATAACTATTGTTAGCTTCTAGATGGGAATACCCCTTGCAAAGCAATAATAAAATTGACACAGCAGTAAGGTTGTATATTCGTATGCGATTGTCCCCCTCCAGTGTGTCCTAGGGCATTGCTGTTCATGATGGTGTTGGCTGTTGTTCCATATTCCGAATCAAAGGCACCCGTGTTGGCTAAAAAGTGGTTGGTAGGATCGTTGGTTGTTCCTGCACTGTTGTTTACATTAATCATGTGATTGTGGGAGGGAATTTGATTCGTTGTTAACGTTACAGTCTCTGTTCCTCCTTTTTGCCCCAAACGGTAGTCACTTAGACCTGGACCATTCCCAGGGTGAATGGCAACACGACCACGTAGGTCAGGTAGTGCAAAAGTAGTTCGACCGTCACCACCATAAGTAGTTCCTAAAATAGAAAATAAAGCAGAATTTTGAGCAATAGGTAATAGCTGACCATCGCAAAAAGCCCAACCTCTAGGGGCAAAATTACCGCCAAACATAATAATCTCTCCAATAAAAGGATCCATAGTTTAAAAGTTTTAAGTGTTAATGATATATACGATACTTATCTGTAATAATTATATTACAAAATAGTAAATAAGCACAGAATTAAATAGAACTAATGTTTGTGTGATTTTATAGATTCTATTTCAATAGATATTTATGAAGGATAGCCAACTTAATGTAAATGATCATTTATGATTTAAGATATGTTATTGGATGAAGTACCATTAGTGGTTGATACTTAAGTCTATATCAAAAAACGAGGGAGAAAGTATTTAAAAGTTACTACGAAAGTACAGTAGTTCGTTGGGCTTCCTTAGGTCTAGTACCTGAAGAAGTTTATGTAGTGGTATTAACTACGTTGTAGTTCCGATAATTTTTTTGAACGATTACTTCATACTTCCGACTTGTTGCATAACAAAAATAACTTTTTATTTAAAAAATAAAAATAAGTATGCTATAAAATTTGTTTATTTTTTAATTCTATAGAATATTATATTTTGTATAAGATTATTTTAATGTAATTTTTTTGCTAACTGTATGTGTTGCCGTATGAATTCTTGTCCAGTAAAACCCTTTAGGCAAGGAATGTAAGTTTATTTGAAGTTGGTTTTGAGATACAGGAATGGTTCGTAGTATTTGCCCCGTTGTTGCAATAATTTCGATTGTATGCATATCGCGACCTTGAACATAGACTATACCTGTTGTAAGGTTGGGGAATAGGTGGATTTTGCCTTGTGAGCCTAGTGGCGTATCAGATGAGGTAGGGACTAGATCTTGCGACAGATAAGCAAATAAATTAAGGTGATATTGGCGATTGCTACTTTGAAAAATATCTGTCTCGTAACGATTGCTTGTTATACGAGGATCTCTAAAAATACGCTCACCAGAGCCTAATATAACTTTGCCTAATCCCCATTTTCTTACTGCTAGTAAAGGAATTCTATTGGAAGAATAACCCAATACATTCCAAGCTGAGCTACTAAAAAAACGACCACTAACATCGGTTTGAATGCTACTTAGTTGCTTGGTTAAAGGGTGCGCTACAAAAGAGGTAATAGCAGTTTCAATCAATGGCCATTCTCGTCCAGTTTGATCGCCATCAACTCCAATAACTTCTATACCAAGTGGTGTCAGTAGGTTGTCATAACCTTTTCTGCTAGTTAAATAAAGTGTCCCACCTTCTCGAACAAAGGTTAAAATAGCCTCTACTTGACTTTGAGAAAAAAGTTGCTCTTGATTCCACGTTTGTCGAAGGTTAAAAAGGGTAAGTGCTGTTTTATTTTCTAAAGATTGAGCCGAAATATCCGAATAAGAAACATTCTGCGGTACGTATCCGCTATCTTCAATAATAGAACGAAGTTCTGTGGTGTACTTGCTCAATCCAACTGTTAGAATAGTTTGGGCTTGCAGAAAAGAAAGCCCGTTAAGCATATAGATATAACAAAAAAGAACAACTACGGTGACTTTTGATGACAGCATATTATGAAATTTAAGTTGAAAGACCTTTTCTAAAGTACAAAATAAGTATGGAATCGATCGTCTTATCCAATAGAAAATTGATCACAAATACAACATACGCTTCAATATATAATTTGAGATAAGAAAATTGGACGACTCAAAAGAGCGATAAGGGAAAAATCGTTAAAAGTAAAGGAATTCTGACCTATTTATCGACTAGGTATTTGCCTCATCTTTGTTTTATCAGCTTGGCAATTGTTTTTAGCCAAATTGATAACCAATTATTTCTATAACTATGAATGTGTCATTAAAATCTATTTGAGGAAGATTTGCTGTAAGTGCCAATGTGGTGATACATTTAGTAAAAAGTACAAAAGATGAGAATAACAAATTTTTTATTGATTGCCTTAGTCAGTGGATTGTTTATTTTAACAGGATGTCAAGAAACACCAATTACAACCAATAACTTTACAGTCTCTATCGCAGGGCTAGAAGATTTAGGAAATGATTATGTGTACGAAGGTTGGTTAATTGTCAATGGAACTCCAGTTTCTACAGGGACTTTTACCGTTAATAATACAGGAGTTTTATCTCAAACAAGTTTTGAAGCAGATATTAGTGATTTGGACAATGCAACAAAATTTGTCTTATCGATAGAACCTAGTGTCGATAGTGATCCTGCACCTAGTGCTGTCAAAATTCTGGCAGGAGATTTTAGCAACAATACCGCAACACTTTCAGTTGGAGATGGTGCTGCATTGGGAAATGATTTTTCTACAGCAGCAGGTTCTTATATTTTAGCTACTCCAACAGATGCTTTGTCTAATAACGAGAATAGTGGCGTTTGGTGGTTGGTACCAGGAGGAACACCCAGCTTAACGTTACCGACGCTACCCAGTGGATGGAGATACGAAGGATGGGCTGTTGTTAATGGAATGCCTTTGAGTACAGGAACATTTACCAATGTTTCAGGAGCAGATGATGCTGCACCTTACAGTGGTCCTAATGCAGGACCAGCTTTTCCTGGCGAAGACTTTTTAACCAATGCTCCTTCTGGAATTACTTTTCCTTTGGATTTGTCGAATGCTAATGTTGTTATTTCTGTAGAACCATTTCCAGACAATAGTGAGAAGCCATTTTTACTAAAACCGTTGGCTGCAACAGTACCCGCTAATGCGACGAATGGTACGTCTTATAATATGAATAATAACAATACTACTAATCCTAGTGGAACAGTGACAAGACCATAATAGGTTACTACAGGATAATTAGATAGCTTACTTATTTTTTGACACCACTTTAGGGGGATGTAAAACTAGGAACGACTAGTAACTAAAATAAAGTGTTTGGATAGATGATTCTATGTGCAAGATAAGATTTTAAGAGGGCTGGATGCTTTTCTTTTAGTAGTATTCCTGTTCTTATGAATTCAAATTTAGTGGTGTATTTATTTATGATGCGTTGATTGGATGGTACTTAAATCAGCGCATCTTTTTTGCTATTTGGTGTCGAACCAAAGCGGAGAGTCATCTTCTGGATTGCCATTATAGTTAATCGTAATTTCTTCGCCAGCAACAATGTCTCTCAAGGCGTGGATATAAAGAACATCCGCATCCATATCAACTTGATAGGTAGCATTACAGGTAAAAGAATGATTGTAAATGCTGCCATAGCCCAAAGCAAGTGCTCCTGCTTGTAAATCCTCGTCCCATTCAAAATAATAATCGTTGATAATGGTCCCTTGCAAAGCTGGAATATCTTCTTTAGGGAGGTATAGGATAGGACAAATTTCTATAATACTACCAGAGCTAATTGGTACACCTGTAAAAACACCTCGCCCATGCAATTTGCTGTGAGCGACAAAAATATGGGGAATCTGTTGACTCATCTCCTGAACAATAAAAAAATTCTTGGATAACCCAGTTCTAAAATTTGAATGATTGGCTCGTTATACTTACATGTCTGTAATTATGCTGCGATTAGTTACCCTAGAATGCATGAACAAATGAACAATTTGGTTGACAACATACTTTTTACTTATGTTGGGGCAAATATATTATTTTCAGTTTTTTTTAGAAAAAATAAGCTTAGAATTCTTAATGAATAATCGATGTATTATCCATTATTTAGGGGACACGGCAGTGTGCCACAAATTATGCACTATGAATATAACTAATCCCAAAGAAAAATCATAGATTTTGTGGTGTTAAACAAAGTCCCCAAGCTTTAGTTCTAAAGAGCCTTCTAGAACAATGGATGAATAAGTGTTAATTTATTAAAATTAAGTAATCGTTCAGAAAAAATTCTATAAACCACGAAGTAGCACCGCAGGTAAAGCCACACTTTTCCTCTTCGATTAGTACTAAAAATAAGGCTATTTTTTACCTATAATTTTTTATGCCCACTTACTATATAGGGAGTATTTTGCCAATTGTACTCGAGGAGCAGTGCAGCAACAGGGTAAAATTAGTGAGAGCTCATGGACCCACTTAATTTTGATCGCTTGTTGTTAGGTAGAGTTTTTTATAACAAGAACTTATTTATTCTTATTTGAATTTCGTTCTTATCTTTAGATGTTGGCTTATAGCTTTTTAATGTTTTGTAGACACTAATGTTGAATTGTTTTTTCCCTAATCTAGTATCTATAATGTCTTGAATATTCTCCATCCTTTCTTTACAAGTATGTTTTGAAATTTTTTGATTTACACTTGCTTCAATCTGAAATATGAACAGGTCTTCTAATTCATCAATAGGGACAATTTTAAGGATGGAATCTGTTTCAAATTTATCAAGCCATTTGGCAATTGTTCTGTAATTATCATTATTCAATTTTACTTGAGAAGATGAATCATATTTAAGATTTAAAGTATATTCCATAATTCTTTTATTTATGATACTTTCAATATCATGATATTCCCCATTTTTTTTTTCATTTAAGTTGGGTGAATGATTATTCTTGCAAGAATAGAGAAAGATCAATATAATAGTTATTATAGGTAGTATTTTTTTCATTTGTTTTATCTAACAATTACAAGTATTTTTACATATCTGTCTGGATCATCCGATATTTCTCCTTTAGAGGAATATCGGATATCAGCAACTCCTTCAGTTTCTGATTACTTACCAATAATAGTATCTAGTAGTTTTTTGACATCTAATGCCCGCTGCTCACCTAATTTGTCATTATATCGGTCATTTCCTGTAGTAGTAGTATAGCCAATAACTTTTATATATGCTTCTCTATTTTCTACTTTGTTTTTGAGTTCTTGTTGTAATGAATCCCACCATTTATGAAGAACCCTTAGTTGGTCACAAGAGAGAATTGCTTGATTTTCTGATTCAAAAATTAGCTCTTTTGAGACTGGTGGTGGTGCAATATACTTAAGAGCTTTTAGTTTAAGGGTAGGAGCTATAGATTTTAAGACTTTATCTTTAAATTCTGCTTTTTCTTTGATAGTGTTTTTACAATAAAGGATAGTATGATTATAAAAGAACTTAGTAATTCAAGTAAACTAAAATCACTTAAATAAATAAAAATACAAGTATATATTATTGCTCCAGATAAGTCTATAATTTTACTTTTTTCTTCAAAAAAAACATTATAGATAAAGAATAAAATTGAAAAAAGAAGAAAACATACCTCAGTTATTTGCTCATTTAAGGGAAGTTTAATTAGAAAAAAACATAGCGCAGCAGTAATCAATGTACGTGTCATAATTAGTCTATTCAGCTCTTCGATTCAATTTAATTAAAAAGGGAGTAATTTCATTAGGTTTGATTAGACGTTCAGTATTTTGAGTAGCTTCAGTGTCTATGGTACTATAGAAATCGTCGAAATTCATTATTTATAAAGTAACTTTTTGAAATTGAATTTTAGGTTTTTACTTTTATAGTCACTAACTACTTGCCAAACACAATAGTCCATTGTATTTATCTATAAAAAATAAGTTCCAAATTATTAAAAAATCTAAAGAGCCAGCAATTTTTGTTGAAAAAAATGTTTAAAAATATGAGTATATATTTCAGTGGTTTTAATCGAATTATGGGCCAGTAGTGTTGGCATATATCTTAAGTTGAGGTCTCTTTCCAATCACTACTCTGTGGATTATTTAGCGGAGTAGTAATTGTTGGTAACAGGTGATTAATTGTTGACTGAGCTTTTGAGGATGAAATAATTGTTGGGCATACTCGTATCCTTTGTTGCACATTGTTTGTGCTAAGGTGGGGTGCTTCAACACTTGTTGAATGGCTTGAGCAAGACCTTGTTTATCGGTTGGAGATACGTACAAAGAATGTGGACCTCCAGCTTCTGTTAGGGCAGAGGTGTTTGCTGTAATAACAGGAGTTTTACTTAATAAAGCCTCAACAACAGGCAAGCCAAAGCCTTCATAAAAAGAAGGGTAGACAAGGAGTGTTGCTTTTTGGTAGAGTGCTTGCAATACTTCATTGGATGCCAAGTCCGTTATCCAGATGATTTTTTTCTCTAACTGCATTGCTTTAATCAGCGTTTGAACTTCTTTTTTATACTGCCCTCCCTGTCCAACGACTACAATAGGCAACTGTTGATCGGAAGGCAAATATTGGTAAGCCTGAATTAGCAACTTTAAATTCTTACGCTCTTGAATGGTTCCCACAGACAAAACATATCGTTCGGGCAATCTATATTTTTTTAGCAAGGCTTCTATAGAAGTAGAATCATTTAAGGTGTAATAGATAGGATGGCAAGCTTGATAGATAACCTCTATTTTTTCAGGAGCTATCTTATAATATTGTACAATATCTCGTTTTGTATGTTCGCTAATAGCTATAATTCGATCTGCTTGCTGACAACTGTACCTAAATTTTCTATCATATATTTGTCGATCAAAAAAAGAGTACGTTTGGGGATAAACTTTGAAAATTAGATCGTGAATGGTGACGATGCTTTTTATACCGCTGCGTTGAATGCCAATGGGCAATTCGTGGCTAAGACCGTGGTATAGTTCAATAGAATCTGCTCGTAGTTGTTTGGGAATTGAAAAGGTACGCCACCAACTTTTAAATAAAGTTTTGGGGGCAAAAGAGTGGTAGAGATTGGAATTTAAAAAGGGAGTTGTTCGAGCATCATGGTTAATTTTAGGGCTGTATAAATGGTATTGATGCTCTGGGTGAAAGGTCGCTAAATTAGATACTAGCGTGCGACTGTAATTGCCCAACCCTGTAAAATTGCAAAAAAGTCGTTTGGCATCAAATCCTATTTTCATATGAGTTTGTCCAGTCATTATTCAATTCTGTATTAGCCCATTTATGGATAAACTACCTAGCTAATTTAACGCAAGGAGGTTAAGTGGACTATTGTCGAATGCTACTACTAATTGGTTGTTAGGAAGTAATGTGATTATTATAAATAGTTATCAAGCAAATTCATATCATAAAAAACAGTGGCTCCTGCTTCCTCAAGCTGTTTAGCTGTACGCTTAGAAGCATAGCCAAGCACCTCGAAGCCACCTGTTTTGGCAGCAGTAACACCCGCCAAACTATCCTCAACAATGAGACATTCATGAGGCGCAAAACCCATTGTTTTTGCGGCATGTAAAAATAGGTCGGGTTGAGGCTTCCACTTCTGGATATCATAAGCGCTAAAAATATTACCTTGAAAAAAGTGTGTTAATTTTAACAGCCCTAAATTCAATCGAATTTTCTCTTGAGGAGCATTAGAGGCAACACATCGAGGAAGTGTCAAGCGTTCTAAAGCTGCATGAATTCCAGGGATGGGTTGTAGGCTCTTTTCAAAAGCTTCATAGGTTCGAGCACGATAAATATGGACAATATTAGCAGGAAACTTTTGACCACTAGCTTTTTCTATATAATCAAAACAATATTGCAATGATTGACCAGAAAATTCACCAATAGCTTGTTCTAGAGACATAGAATAGCCCATTTCTTGTGCCAAATCAACAATCGCACCTATTGAAGTAGCTTCGCTGTCAACCAAAACACCATCACAATCAAAAATGATGCACTTAAATTTCATTTCTATCTTTTTGGAATGTTACTTAAACCATTGTCGAAAGATAGAGTAGAAATTTCATAATTCAAAATAATGAGGAAAATGCCGAATTGAATTTAAAAAATGATAGGTTAACGAACAGATATTCCAAGTGTTTTTTTCTTCTTTCTAAAAGAAACTTTATGCATTTTTTCATAATAAAAATGAATAAAATAAGTGAAAATGGTGATGATAGGAATAAGGACAAGAACAACGCCAACACCATGTTGTTGGTACCCCAAGATTCCCATTCCAAAACAAATAATAACCCATTGAAATACGTATAATAACGTAACTCGTTGGCTAGAATAGATCAAAAAATTAAAAAATACATTAGGGGCAAAATAGCCTGCAATTTTGTTAACAATGAACAGCAAAACAAGATTAAAACCTAATAAGTAGATAGCACCACCTGGTCCTAAATGAAAATAATCGTTAAAGTGGTAGCTAAAATTGCTATAAACTAACCCTCCTCCAATAAGAAGAAACAGCAGACCATATAGTAGCATTTGCCTAAAAATAAACGTTTGATGGTTGTTTTTTTCCTTGAACCACCTGCCAAAAAACATGCCCGCTAAAATAAAAAAGAACCAAGGAAATACTGCAAAGTAAACATTCCATTCTCCTCCCCAAAGTAGATCCAAGCAATAGTCAACACCTATTATATCCAAACGAATACCTCGTACGAATGGGGTAATGATTAGTAGAAGTAGTCCTATTGCCAATGGAATAAACTTGTTATTGCCCAATTTTTGAACCCCAACCAAAAGTAATAGCGAAATTCCTGCTAATTGCAAGATGTCGCCCGTTAATAATAGATAAGTTAATTGCCCAAACTCTAGTGGAGCTGTCCAACCATAGGCTGCTATAAATTCAGTAGGTAGAATACCTAAGAAATAGGGAACAACAAACTTAAAGAGATTCATTCCATAACCAAATCCCAATAGCCCTAAGGCTCTACGAATGATAGCACGGGTACTCTGTCTTTTAGATAGACAAAAAGAGAAGCCCATGGCGATTAAGAACATTGGAGTACCTTTTCCGATGAAATGAATACTCGTTCCAAGCCAAGTGCTACTTTGAGTATAAGGATTTCCATACATCCATAATGTATGAACAACAACAACAAATAGGACACTGATTCCTCTTGCCAAGTCGATGGCAAGTACTCTATTTCTATTATTAATATTTGGATTCATTTGTATTTTATTTTGGTTCATTGATGCTAATAAGCGATAATCTAGTTAACGCCAAGAGTTGCTCACGAGGGAAGCTAATCTTTAGCAATTGTTTATTCTGACCAACTTAATTTTTTTCGTAATAATTTTCTTCTTCTTTTGGGAGGTGCTTGTTTGGGAGAATAGTATCCCATATAAAAAAGCCCCAAACACCGTTCATTTTTTTTAAGACCTAATTGAGCACCATATAAAATAGCAGCTTCAGAGCTATCCCAATAGCCCCCTATGTCATAAGCAGTACAGGACAACCACAAGTTTTGAACGGCACAAGCAACAGCAGCGAGTTCCTCCCATTCTTTAATGTTTACTTTTAAAGAACGTTGCATAATAATAGCGACCATCGTAGCATGTTGTGGATAGTGGCGTGTCTGTTCGTATCGGGAAGGAGGGAAATCTTTCTCGTTCCATTCTCTTTGATAATAGTCTAGTAAAAAAGTGCCCAATGCTTTTCGATGCTTGCCTCTCAAGACCACAAAACGCCAAGGTTCCGTACATTTATAATTAGGTGCCCAAGTCGCATTGATGATTAATTCTGTTAGTATCGAATCAGGGATTTCTTTAGCTAAAAAATCATCGGCATAAACACTTTTTCGGGTGCGAATGATTTCGCTTAAAAATGCAGCTTTATTTTTTTCATTCATCATTTTGTTAGATAATTACTTTACAGCGTATTTAGCTCTTTTGATGGATAATTATTGGTAGAGTAGCCCAATGCTTGATTGGCATAGCAAGCGATTGGATTGTTAAGCATACCCGCAAATTGCAAACTATTCATGGGATCTTCCAAATCAAGCATCTGTTGATTGTTGCGGATTTGCAAGCGATTCAAGCAGCATTTTTTGAATTGAGGAACAAAAAGATTGTAGCGTTGATATTTTTCTGCATAGCTTGGAAAGCGTTTTTGGTAGTCGTGTACACATTCTGCTACAAGTTGCCAAAATGAATCTTCTGAAAAATGAGTTTGTTCATTAAGAATAGCGCTCATAAATCTAAAGTAACAATCAAAAACATCGGTAAACAACGACAATATTTTCATTTCATCAGTTGTTTCGACAAACACTCGTTGAGCGGCTTTAGGAAGTGTCAATTCTTTGTTGTAAAGAAGAATTTCTTCTGTAATATCTTTCATGAAAATACCTGTTGGTAAATTGTCTTCTAAAATGAGAATGACATTTTCACCATGAGGCATAAAGACCAATTCATACTTAAAAAAACAATGCAATAGCGTAGAAAAATAAGCTTTTAAATAGGCTTTTATCCATATTTCTATAGAATGACCAGATGCTTTTATGAGTTCTGGCAGAAAGGCTGTTCCTTGATGATCTATATGTAACAACGCCGCCATTGTCATGACTCGTTGCGATGCTGTTATTTTGGATAGAGGGCTTTCTCTCCATAAAGCAGAAAGCATCTTATTATGGGCGCAAGAGCTGCCTAGTTTTTCATAATAATGATTGGTATATCCGATGGTAGCAACTTCACCCAACATAAGAAAACCACATTCTTGCAAATAAGCATCAGGCTCTAATAATTGGTTAATCCAGTCTGTAATGACAGGGGTGCTTTTCATATAATTAGGAGACAAGCCTCTCATAAATCCCATATTAATAATAGACAAAGCCGTTTTGGTATAAAAATGATTGGGCTTATCCTTATTATATAGTGTGCGAATAGATTGCTGAGCGACATAGCTGTCTTTAGACGTTCCTAAATATAAGAGTCGTTTTTGGGCTAAATCGGGGGCAAAAACCAACGCTAACTTATTGAACCATTGCCAAGGATGTACAGGAATGAAAATGAAATCATCAGGATTTTGTCCCAACTCGATTATTTTTTTATTAAAATCCTGTATCATCGAAAGTCCTAATTCTTGTTCCAAAAGTTGCTGGTAACTCAAGGCTTGAATAGCACTAAAACAAGTGCGAGTCTTATGTCCTGCCAACCAAACTAAAGTAAAAGGATTGGCTGCCTCTGGAGCAAACGCTTCGTAATCATTTCCATCAAAGCCTATGCGACCACTATTGGCTATAAAACAAGGATGCCCTTCTACCATTGCTTGCTCTATGGTCTGAAAATCGGCCTGAACCAATGCTTTTGAGTTATTTTTTTGATGACAGTATTTATATGCTTGACTAGAAAGTGTGCTGGTCAATTCTTCTAAGTAGGTAGGGCAGACGCTTGCCGTAATTCCCAATTGAATTTCAAATTCTAAAACAAAAGCAAGTAAGTCTAGCGTCTCTTTTTGACCATAATTGATCTTGGTAAGAGAGGCTTCGTCGATGTGCCAGTGTTCTAACGCTAATATTTTAGCATCAAATTGATAATAAATATTAGGATCATCAGCGTAGACAATATATGAAGTATTACTATCCTTTCTTAACGTTGGCTTTATTAGTCCTTCGTGCGCTAATTCAGCCATTGCTTTTTTTAGTTGTTTTCGATTGACAATAGCCCAACTGTCAGGATTTAGATGTTGAATAATCGAATGATGGTAAGATGAAGTCATTGATAATATATTTAAATCTTTGATGGTTTAAGAAACTGCTTAATAGACACTACATTCAGCTCGACTTTGCTGATAAGCCTCGTAAGTACAGAAAGCTAAGAAAGCTTTTTTGTCAGGTAGGTTGACCTGTTTGTCGTAGACAAAACCCGCTCGTTTGTTAAGGCGATGAATTTTGTGATTATTGACATCTGGTTCGACAACAATGCGTTTGCAATGGTTTTGCTCAAATAAAAAATCCATAATGCTAGAAAAGACATGCCAAGTGAAACCAGAAATTCGATGTTGAGGAGGTTTGACCAATACATGCATGCCGCAATCTCCTTCTAAAACGGGGTAATGTTGCCCGATAGGATCCGTTTTGGGGTTGTAAGATTCCATCAAGAAAGCAGCTTCATTCTGTATCTCCCCAATATATACCTTATAGTCAGGGATACTGAGCAAATGCGTGTAAGTTGTAATCAGCTCCTCTGCCGTAGCATCTAACATACCCCAATATTGAGCATGTGGATTGTTGACCCATTTCAATAAACAAGCAGCGTCTTTTTTGACACTAAATGGTCGAAAGGAAATAGGATGTGTTTCTTTTAACGGTGTTTGGTTCATAAAGCAGCCTGGTTGATGATAGAAGAAGTTGTTGTTGTGTTGTAATTTGCAATAGGATTTTTTAAGCGCCCAACAAATTGTAACAGAGCCGTCGGATCATCTAAATCAATCATTTGCTTGCCATTATTTAGTTGGAGGCGATTTAAACAAGATAATTGAAAATCAGGTGCAAATAAATCGTATTGCTCGAACTTAGATTGTAGTTCGGGGTATCTAGCTTGGTAGTCTAATATGTTTTCGGCTACCAATTCCCAAAATCGTTGCTCGTCATAGTTGGCATGCTCTACTAGAATCTGTGCCAAAAAACGGAAGAAGCCGTCAAAGATGTCAATGAAAATAGAGAGTAGTTTTACATCTTCATCAACAGGGGCATACATCCGCTCTAATCCTTTGGGAAGCTCTATATTAGGATTTAAAATAACGGCTTCTTCTGTAATATCTTTCAAAAAGACCTTGATAGGCATATGGTTGTCAAACACAAGAATTAAATTTTCACCATGTGGCATAAAGACCAAGTCATATTGATAGAAACAATGTAGGAGAGGACTTAGGTAGGCTTTGAGATACTTTCGAAGCCAGTGGTCGGTTGTTAAGCCAGAAGCTTTGATAAGTTCAGGCAGCAAAGCATCGCCATTTTGATCTACGTGCAGCAGTGCTGCCATCGTCATGACTTGTTGCCCTTCTTGAAGTTTGGAAGTTGGGCTTTCTCGCCACAAAGAGGCCAGCATTTTGTTATAATCATTGTGAGGACCCAATTCTTCATAATAAGGATTGATATAACTAACCGATGCAATTTCTCCGAGCATTTCAAAGCCAGTTTCTTGTATATATTTGTCTTGATGTAGTAAATTTTCCAACCAAACTGCCATTTGAGGAGCTGTTCCTAAATAATACATTGGAAGCCCTCTCATAAAGCCCATATTGAGAATGGATAAGGCTGTTTTGGTGTAAAACTTATGAGGATGTGTACTGTTGTATAAGGTGCGTATGGACTGCTGCGCAAAATACTGATCGTTGCCATAACCCAAACAAATAAGTTTGCCTTGAGCTATTTCGGGCGCAAATATATTGGATAATTTATTGAACCATTGCCAAGGATGGATAGGAATGAAATAATAATCCTCAGGGGCAAAACCATCGTCTGTTATCATTTTCGAAAACATCGCACGTGTTTCAGCATCCAATTCTTGTTGAATTAGGGTTTCATAAGGCAAATCCTTTGTCCCCGCATAGAATGTTCGATCTTTGTGCCCTGCTAACCACAGTAGAGAAAATGAATTGCCCGATTCAGGGGCATAAGCTCTATAATCACCGCTATCAAAACCAATACGACCATTGTTGGCCACAAAACCAGGGTGTCCCTCCATCATGGCTTGTTCGATTGTTTGAAAATCAGCATAGACCAATTCTTTGGCACAAGGATTTTGTTTGATGTGTTTATAGGCACTGCTATAGAGAGTGCTGGTGATTTCCTCCAAATAAATGGCTAAATTCTTTTGTTGTATCCCTAAAGCATTTTTAAACTCTTTGATAAACAAAAGGGCATCTAATGAAACAGGGGTTCCTGTCTTGGTTTTGGTGATAGAATCTAAAGCTATGTACAAGTGATTCAAGGCCATTTCCTTGGCCTTAAAAGTATAGACAATGCTAGTATCATCTGTTGTTAAGGTATACGTATTCCAACCTTCTGAACTTTCTTGAATTACAGGTTCAATTAGGCGTTCGTGTGAAAACTCACAGATTGCTTTTTTGATTAATAGACGATTGACCTGTTGCCATATTTGTGGTTGAATATGTGCAATGGCTTGTTGTGGTGAAACAATATTATTATTGGTCGTATTCATAGCACTTCGTTTGATCATGCGATGGGTCTTTTGATTGATGATAAAATCTTTTTTTTCATAAAAAGCAAGTTGTGCTGTTTTGTGCGGTAGACTGACAATTCGATCTAAAACAAAGCCAATGCGCTCACAAATGGCAAACATCTTCTTGTTTTGAATATCTGGTTCTACTAAAATGCGTTCAACAGTTGGATTGCTAAAAATAAAGCGACTGATGGCATCAAAAATATGCCATGTAAAGTTGGGAATCGGTTGTTCTGCGGGGGCCACTAATACATGGATGCCACAGTCACCAATTCGCTGACTATAGTAGTTGGAAATGAGGTCTTTTTCAGGATCATATCGTTCCAATAAAAAGGCTGGCACTCCATTGTAGTAGCCCATAAAAACATCGTAATGTTTTGGGTGAATTAGCTTTTGGTACTCTAGTTTTACTTGCTCTAGGGTTGTATCTTGCAATCCCCAAAAAAAAGCATATTCTTGATTGACCCATTGGTGAATTAGTGGAACATCTGTTGTTATATCAAATGGGGCTAACTCAATGGTGCCAAAATGCTCGTAACTGATTTGATAGAGTACAGTTTCTTTTTTATCTTTTATCATAATATTAAATCGTTATAATCTTATTGACAATAGTTGGCTTTGTTACTCCCTGCGGTCGTGAGCTCGTTGCGCTCGGTTCGCTGCTACTATTATTGATAGTCGGTTTACTTTGAAATGGTGTGTTATGTTTTAGACACCTTGTTATTGAGTGCAGACTTGACGTTTATTTGTACATAAAAGAGTATATAATACATTAAAAGAATCGCCATAAAACAACCTACAGCAATCAAGAAAGGCATTCTTAATCCTTCTAAGTCAACAATAATTCCGACTGACAAGGAGGCTAATAAAACGCCTAAGTTTTGGAAAAAATGAATCTTGCTATAGTCTAGGGCATAAGCATCTGGATGGCTTTGTTCAAACAAAAGGACATCGAACCGAACCATGCCTTGAAATATTGCCCAGCCATAAATGATTCTACCCAAAATTAAGACAACATCTATTTGAGAGGCTTGTAGCCACAGCCCAACTATTCCTAATAATAAGGCGGATAAAATACCTCTATACAGGTTATTAGGTGCGTGTCTTTGATTGAAAAAAAGACCAATCAGTGCCACAAAACCAGGAATAGCGTACATCGTTCCAGAAACTAGTTTGCTGTCGTATATAGAAATACTTTCCCAATAGGTAGAGAAAAAAGGTCGAATTAAGAAATCACTAAAATACAGGACTAAAGTGAGTAAACCTACCTTTAGAATAAAGCCATTATTACTACGCTTTTCTACTGCTATTGCTGCTGAAGTTAGGACTTGATTGGTCAAAAAACGGTTGCTTTTTAAAAGGTACCAACTCATAGCCATTTGAACAAAATCCCCCAAAGCCATGATTAAAAATATGTACCGAGGATCTAAAAAATCAACTGCTAAACCGCCAATCACAGCTCCTCCAATGCCACCTAGATGAACAATAACAGAGAGCAAACCAATGGTGTGTACCTGTTCTTCTTTTTTGATTATTTTAAGAATAAACGGATAAACCAGTAGATAACTTCCCTTGAATAAAACCATTATTAAAGAAGCCAACCAAAAATTAAAATAAGAACTAGTACTGAAACAATACAAGGCTAAAACCCCTGCAATGGCTTGAGTAATAACTAAAATTTTTAGTTCTGCTATTTTCTTGGCTAGGTATGCCCAGAAAGGGAAGGCAATCATGACCATAAAGCAAATCGCCCCAAAATAATAACCAACTATTTTAGGATCTGTAATGCCAAATCTTAATTCAAAAAATTGAGGATAAAAAGGATGCAGTAGATAGTCACTTACAACAGCAACTAAAGTCATTAAAATTAAAAAAAATCTTAAATCCATAAGGTGTATTTTTAGACTTGATGTTCAAGGTCTTTTAATTGTAATTGGGAAGTGTGGTCTACTTCAAATTGTTGAAAAGCAATTTTTTGTTCGATAGGATAGTAGTCAATTCCTGTCATTTCTTTGATAATGTAAGAATTGCGATAAGCAGCCATTCCCAAATCAGGTGTTACAAAACCATGCGTATGCAATTCAGCATTTTGAACAAAAATGGCATTGTTTTGAGTATCGATGCTATAATTTCTTTGGACATCAAATCGCCCCTTGTCATCCCACTGAATACGCTCGTGAATGCTTTCCAGAAATTTAGGTAACCTATAGGTATAACCTGTCGCCAAAACCAGCCCTTCTGTTTTTAACTCATAATAGGCATCTTGTTGGTGTTGATGAAAGGTAAGCTCTAATTCCGATAGAGCAGTAGGACGAACTTCTTTTAAGGTCGAATGTGTTTGTAACTGTACGTTTATATTAGGTTTTGAAAGGCGTTTGGTATACAGTAAATCATAAATAGCATTGATCAAATCGCCGTTGATTCCTTTGTACAGATGTTTTTGACGTTGAAGAATGGCATCTCTTTTGGCGGCAGGGAGGCGATAGAAATAATCAACATATTCAGGAGAAGTCATTTCTAAAGTCAGCTTGGTATATTCCAAAGGAAAATAACGATCAGAACGAGTAATCCAATTCAATTCATACTCCATATGATCAATATCTTGCAATAAATCGTAAAAGATTTCAGCAGCACTTTGACCACTTCCAACAATCGTAATGCTTTTTTGCTGTTGCAGTTGTTTTTTGTGTGCTAAATAATTAGATGAATGAATAAGCGTTTCCTTGTGCGCAAGACAACACTTGGGTATATGTGGGCTTGTTCCTGTACCCAATACGATTTTTTTTGTTTTATAAACAAGCGTTTTTTGCAATGGCTGATGAAAAACAGAAACCTCATAAAGTTTATTGGAGGCATTGTAATGGATAGAATCTACTCGAGATTGAAAATGAACGTTGGGCAATTGTTGAATAACCCATTGGCAGTACTGGTTGTATTCTTTTCGGAGTAACAGAAAGTTTTCACGAATATAAAAGGCATAGATTCGACCAGCTTGCTTGATATAATTTAAGAAGCTATAAGGGTTGGTAGGATCTGCTAAGGTAACCAAATCTGCAATAAAAGGAATTTGTAATGTTGTTCCTTCAATCATCATTCCTGGATGCCAGTCAAAAGAAGTGGATTGGTCAAAAAATAGTCCCTGTAGTTCTTGTATAGGTTCTGTTAGTGCTGCCAATCCTAGGTTAAAAGGACCAACACCAATACCGATGAAGTCATAAATTTTACTTGTGTTCATTACGATAGTATATTAGTTTAGTACTCCGTTGATTTTTTAGTTTTTTTATAAAAAACATAAAAAAGCATCTTGCATCAGTTTGATTATTAGCCTTTTATCATAAAAAATAATAAAAATGCATCTTACTGATAATCAAACTGATACGATTTTTTAACGGAGTAATATTAGTTGTTAGAATAGAAGATATTTCCTTGTTGAATGATTAACTGAATAATCTTTTTGAGGTCTGAAGGAGTTGTTTTGGGATTTAGTAGCGTGAATTTTAGATAGGTCGTGCCATTAATTTTGGTACTGGCAATAGAGGCCTGTCCAGTGTTAAATAAAGCAGTTTTAATGGCTAAATTGACACTATCAAGAACAGCGTCGTCTTCAATCCCTGCTTTTAGTTTGTATCGAAACACGACCGTACTTAACTCTGGTTTGTGCATGACCTCAAAGCAATCGGCTGCTAACAATAAGTTATAGGCATCTAAGGCGCGTTGGTGTACAATTTCCAAGAAAGAGGCAATGGTTTCAATCCCTGTCATCCGTAGTGTGAACCATAGTTTGAGTGCGTCAAAACGTCTAGTTGTTTGAAGCGACTTGACAACTAAGTTGGGAGCTTCTGCATCTTTGGTTTCTATTGGATTTAGATAATCGGCATAGTAGGATACATACTTAAAATTAGCCTTGTTAGCAGTAATAAAAGCACTAGAGCAAACAGGTTGAAAGAATGTTTTATGGAAATCAATGGTGAGAGAGTCGGCATGCTGGATTGCTTCCAATGTTTTTTGGTGCGTTTGGGTAAAAATAAAACACCCCCCATAAGCACCATCTACATGCAACCATAAGTTATGAGCCTTAGCAATTTTAGAAATGTCAGCGATAGGGTCTATACTACCAAAATCAGTTGTTCCTGCCGTAGCGACTACAGCGATAGGGATATTGCCTTTTGCTTTTTCTGTCTCAATGGCTTGAGATAGGGCTTGTGGATTCATTTTGTATACCGCATCTGTTGGTACTTCAACCACAGCATCGTAACCTAAGCCCAATAAGGCAGCATTTTTTTTGATGCTATAATGTGCTTTTTCAGAACAGAAGATTCGAAATTTATGAACCACTTTAGAAAAGCCATGCTGCTTAATATTTAGACCTAAATATTGATGTGCATAGTGGTCTCGAGCCATCAACAAGCCCATGAAATTTGATTGTGTTCCTCCACTTGTAAAAACTCCGTCGGCAGTTGCAGGCATTTTGAAACTTGTTGCAATCCATTCAATGAGTTCTTGTTCGATTAAGGTGCCAGATGTACTTTGGTCCCATGTTTCAACTGCTGTATTGATTGTTGAAGCCAAGAAATCACCAATGATAGCAGGAATCGTGACAGGACAATTTAGATGTGCCATATAATCTCGATTATGAAAAGAGATGGTATGATCCAAGTAAATGTCTTTGATTTCATCCAATGCGGCTGATAAATTAAGAGGATGCCCCGTCGCCTCTCCAATTTGTTGCATTTTATTTTTTAATTCTTCAATAGAAGCACCACTATAAAACTTTTCTCGTTCAAAAAATCCAATTAAATAATCAATCGTCTTTTCTATGTTATTTTTTAGCGTGTGAACCGATGTCGCATCTAGAATACTGCTAAAATCTGTCTCGTTTTTAGAAAGGTAATTTAGAATCATTGCTTATTTTTATTTAGTCTAAATAAGTTTAATGCCACAAAGCTATGTAATTATATTTTATAATTCAATTTTATTTAGACTTATTCTAAATAATTTTTTCACCTTTTTAGAGTTGAAAAAATAAATATCTGATAATGAGATTTATAGGAAATATACTTTCAATGAAAATATATACAGTTGTGATTGCAACGGCATAAGAATGTTGCAAAGGAGGAGAGGGGGGGGCGCACAAAACTTTCTAATACGGCTAAAAGTTGCACAAAAAAAAAGAGACTTCGGACTTTTCCGACAGCCTCTTTGAGGGGAAAGATATATCTACTGACAGATTACTGTACAGTCACATTCCCCAATATACTTACTGGTATAAGTGTATCTTTTTACTCCATTATCGCAGCTTTTTGCTTTGATCATACAATTATTTCTATTCTTTGAATCCAAAGAAGTATGAATAAAAATAATTGAAGCACAAATTAGTATAATAGATAGCGCTATTCTTAGTATTAATGCTGATTTTGCTTTCATATTAAAGACTTTTTTTGTTAAAAATCCTTTTATGGATTACATATAACGTCACAATCTCCATTATCGCAAGTTTTATTTTTAAATTTTTATCAAAAAATTGATAATCATTAATATACATTTATGTGGTGTAATTAACTGAAAATCAACAAAAAAAACGAGTACTATACTCGTTCGGCAATATCTTTTTTTCTTTTCCACCAAATTAACAAACCAGTTACAGGTAAAATAGAAATAAGAAAGCTAGCGAGAAAGACAATAATTTTACCAAACAATCCTAAAATTGCTCCAACGTGCGTATCATAAGCTATGCGGATGGTTTTATCGGCAAAATCGCTGTCTTTATAAATACCATAAATAGAATTTGGTTTTATTTCTTGTAATGTATGTTGATCGTAAAAACGATAATCAGAGTCGTAATAAACGCCTTGGCTATACGACACCTCTACATAAATTGCGGTAGAATCTGTTTCTGGATAATGCAATTCTAAATTTTGATAATTGGGAATGTCTTTTTTGATTCGGGGAATCAATTGATCCAATGCAATGGTATCGGACGGATTACCATTTGGCGTAGAGATATTATTAGGAATAATAAATTGAGGAGCTTTACTTCCTCCAACGGCTTTAAAAACAATGAAATAAAACCAATTTAAACCTATTATAGAGCCTGTAATACCAATAATCAAAGCAAATAAAGATAGATAAACACCAAGAATCGTATGTATTTGAATAATTTTCTTTTTCAAAGAAGTTCTCTTGGTCCATTTGACTTGTAGGGTTTGTTTGAAATGTCGTTTGTTTTTGGGCCACCAAAGCAGAAGACCCGATACCAACACAATTAAGAATAGAAAGGTACCATAGGAGACCAAGACAGCACCAATAGACTTGGGTAACCACAGCGTTTTGTGCCCTTGCAAAGCAAAAGCTAAAAAACCAGAAAGGCAATCTTCTTTGTGTAAGACAGCACCACTATAAGGATTTAGATAAACCTTATAATAAAACTCAGGTTCTGCTTCATAAAAGATAACTTCAATAGCATCGGTGGCTTTCCCAAAAACACTACCATGAATGGCTTTGTCAGGAAAAATGGTTTGTGCTATTTCTTTGACCTCAGAAGCGGTCAAAAATGGTTTGGATTCTTTGGGAACCGTTTTGTAATCTGCGCCAAAATCTCTTATCTCATCTTGAAAAGAGAGACAAACACCAGTTAGGGCAAGAATAAAAACAATCAAACCAGTTACTAAGCCTAAAAAGAGATGAACTTTTCTAGCTACTTTTTTTATGCGTTGTTTTAGAGGAGGCTTATTTTTCATAAATCTTAATAGGTGATACTCTGTTGCTTATTAGTATTGTATTTGAAAATTTATAAGAATGTACCTTGCTAATAATTAGATTGATACGATTTTTGAAACAGAGTAATAGATAGGCGAAAGTTATTGTTAATAGTAGCCTATGAATGATTATCAGGCTATTGATATTGAGTATTAGAAAATAAATTTGATAGGCAATGTTGAATTGCAATACATTGCAATAGTCCGCTCTTAATGCTTGACTTATTATAATTAACAAGTGTGCTGTGTTTTTAAGCATGAGCGGACTAAAGCAATAACATAAGTGCAAAATCAAGCCAAATAATCGCTTAGAAAAAATCAATTTTTAAAATGCTTTTTCCTAAACAATTACTTAAATTTTGAAATACTTTGCCTTAGTAAAGTTTGTAAAACCCTTTGATTGTTTTTCCTACTATTTTGGCACCTTTGGTTCCTACAGCAGAAGCGATGTCAACTTGATAGACATAAGCATCATTGGCTGTTTCAATGCTTACATAAACTTTTCCTTCTTCTACCAAGATAGGAGAGGTGTATCGTTTGGCATGCAAAGGTACATTGGTAACATCCGTAATCGTTTGATTTGCTAAGTCAATAATGACGAGTTTCTGATTAAAAATATCACGACCATAAGCTGCCCAAGGAGCGGCTGGATTGTCTGACGTCAATATTCTAGCAATAGCTTTATTATTACCTACATAATCAAACCAAAACAATTTACCTCCATTGGTTGCCGCTTCTATATCAAAGAAGTAATTAGGATCAAAATCAGTTTCCCCTGCTTTGATTCTCAAAATACCAGAAGGTTTGGTAGGAGCGACAGAAAACCCAGCCATAATAGCACCACAAGAGAAAGAATAAAGGTCCCCATTATCGGCTTCTATCAAGCCCTCTGTTGCACCATTCGCGCCAATGTGACAAGTTCTAGAATCTGAAATAATTTTGGTAGGGCTTGTTCCTACATTTGGGTAATCATAAACAGCAATTAGAGCTTCGTTGGGTTGTGGTGTGCTAAAGTTGCCTTGTACGTCCAATTTATGAAATGGCACAAATAGATGATTGCCACGAACTTTTAAGGCAGTAGGCCAAGCAACCAAAGAATCAGGAATGGATTCAAATATTTTTGTTCCAACGATTTTCTTGACACCAACAGTATTGACATCAATAAAATAGAGCCTTCTGTTTTGGAAACCAGCTCTAGGAATCTCCATCGCCAACAAGGTCTCTTCATCCGAAGATGCACCAAACATTTCTAAGGCATTATCAAAAATAAACTCTCCTTTTTTCATCAAACTTCCATTTTCGTCTAAGGCATAAGCAGCACATTGATTGTCATCACTATATCCCGATGCAAACAAGGTTTTGCCGACAGGATAATAAAAACGCCAGCCCGTTTGCTCTACACCACTATTGACAGCAGAGAGTTCTCCCTGCATAAGGTCTGTTTTATTCAATAAAAACTCTGTTTCATCTGTACCTGTCGTTTTTAGGGCATATGTAATTCCTGCTTCAACAGGTTGAGGTGTCACTACTTTTTGCTCACAAGCAACAAAACCTAAAGAAATGCTGAGCAATAAGCAGAAAAAACTATTTAAATTAGACATGCTATACATGATATAAGTAATTTGATACTTCGTGTTATAAAATGTTTGAACGAAGTAAGGATGATGGTAAAAAATGAACCTATTTATTTCAGGAAAAAGCATCTTAGTTTGACATAAAATGCAATCCCTGGTTTTTGTATATTAAAATTATCGTATGCTTTGGTATTGGTAAAGTTGTTAAGACTAGCTGCTAAATTATACTTGCCTTTTTTCCACGAGCATTCTAGGTTCAAATCCTGAATGAACTGACTTGGAATAACATTTTTTGTCGTAGCATTGCCAAGTTTTTCCCACGTCAAGTAGAATTGATGGACATAGCGCCCACTCCAAAAAATAGCAAATTGTAGATCTTTTGTTTTTAGGTCGAAGTGGTACCCCAAGCGAATATTGGAAAATAAATATGGAATATTGGGAACCCTACTTTGGTAGTTAACATTGGGCAAACCTTCATCAAAAGGAGATTCGTCCGTAAGGTGCTGATAGGTAGCATTAAGAGACAAGCTAACGGTTTTTTTATAATGAACCGCACCGCCCATTTCTACTCCAATAACACCAACATTGTTGATGTTTTCATAAGAACCAAAAGGACCTAGAGGGACAAAGCGAATGTAGTTTTGAGCATTTCTATAAAAAAAGTTGCACTCATAATGAAACTGAAATAGTGGTATGGTAGGACTCGTATTAAATCCAAAATTTATATTGTGACTTGCTTCTGGAAGCAATGCTGGGTTTGGGCGAATGTAGATGCCATCACCTAATATTTCATAAGTTTCAGGAAGGCGATATGCTTTTTCATACGACAGTTTGAATTGCATTTTTTTAGGGAGTCGGTAAGTTCCTACAATGCCATAGCCCCCCAAAAAGTTGTTGACAGTATTCTCAACATCATTGTTGGTATAATCTTGAGTAATAATATGGGCATTGAACCAATAGCCTTTGCCAAAGACCGTTGCCTCTAGTCGCTTGTTTTTGGTGTTGATGCTATACCCTAAACTCATTAAATTTTTATGCAAAGTACTAGGAGTGGTAAATGATCGCCTTAATGCATCAACTTTATCTTTGCCTTCTCGATACAAGAAATTTTGATGCACTGCCCAGTTGACTTGATGGCGAGGATGTATTTTGTAAGAAAGTTGTAAGCTAGAGTTGATTAGTTTGTCATTCAAAACAAAGAGTGAGCGACGCTCGTTCAACTCTCCTCTAGAAGAACTGGCATCTCTCCACCAATACACACCAGCCCAATTGTATTTTTTTTGACTAGTATCGACAACCGATTCGACAACATTACTCCATTGGGTATACGCTTTTATTTTTATCTTCTTAAACGATTTTTTATACAAAGCTTGTGCAGAAAGCGTTTGGTTTTTAGTATGGTAGTCCCCAAATGTTAGTTTGATATTATTATTGGGATGTTGGTAATTATTTCTATTTAAGGCTCCCATTACAGAGAGTGACAATTCGTCTGCAAACACTTTATCTAATAAACCTATTCTAAATCTGACCATTCCAGAAGTGTACTGATCGTGAAATCGTTGGATACTGATGTTGTTTACTTTATTGCCCAATTCATCATAAACAGGAAGGTCGTCCATCCAGTAGTTGTTATCAGAATGGTTAAAGAAGGCGTTTAGTGTTATGAAATAGCCTTTATTGGGTTGGGAGTATTGTGCATTTAAGGCAATTTGATGGGTATTAAAAGAGCCAAATGAATAGCTAGCATCCAAGAATGTTTTTCCTTTGTAATCGCTGACAATATTGATAGCACCGCCTAGTGCATCTGCGCTTAATTCGATAGGAACAACGCCTTTGTAGACTTCAATACTTTTGACTAAGTTGACAGGATAATTGTTCAAACTTAGAGACGTACCCAAATTTTCCATAGGAATACCATCTACAAAATATCGAATGCGATTGCCCGAAAGCCCGTTGAGAGACAAATTAAAAGCAGAACCAAGCCCACCTACCGAACGAATGTGGATGCCTGCGGTTTTGTTGAGCAACTGATTCAAATCAACCGTAAGGTTTTTGTAAGCTTTGGTCGCAATGACATCAACCGCATAGGCAGAAGATTTTAGCATCTGTTCATCGCTTTGGCCAACAACTTCTAGTTCTTGCAACACATTGGTAGAGCTGGTTAAGGTGACATTGATGGTGTATGTTTTCTTTTCGGTGATTGAGATTGTTCTTTCAAAGCGTTCATACCCCAAATAATGTACGGATAGAGTACAGACTCCCTTGGGAAGGTTGTCAAAATTGTAAGTGCCTATGCTATCGGATAGTGTTGTTAAAAGAAACCCTTCTCCACTTATAGAAATATCAGCAAATGGAAGAACATTATTAGAACCATCTACAACTTTTCCTTTTACATACTGAGCATTGCTAACAAGGGCAATGGAGAACAACAAGAGTAACAGTATATAGCGAGCAGAGAAGTGTTTCATTTAAATTTATTTTTATTTAGTCTAAATAAGATTTAATGCAAAAATATACAAATTTGTCAAAGCACCAAAATATCACCCAATTCTTCATCAATAATATTTTAGGTAGAAGACAAGAAGTATTGATAGTAATAGTTGTATCTTTTGAGGAGGTTTTTATTATATATAGACAGCAATCATCTAGTTTAAATAAAAGCTAACTTGCTGACCAAAAACTTAGAAGCTTCTTGTTTAGTTTTTATTAGTTAGATGTATTAATCACTCGATCAATTTCCATATAACAATCTCAATACGATGAAAAATTATCAGCAATTATTACTAAGTGGCTTACTGTTGCTAATCGGAAATATACTTTGCGCACAAATATCAAACGATACTTTGGATATAAACGGTCATGCAGATTGTACAACTCGTTTGAGCATTGAAACACGAAAAACAATTGGTCCAACAACAAGTCCTAATGGACATGGCGAAGTCTTGGAGTTTAGTAGAAACGATTCAAAGAGTTTGCATTTTATGGAGCGTGAGAATCACACCGTTTGGTATGAATTTGAAACAAAAACAGGAGGGCACTTAACATTTGAAATAGAGCCTTTGGATAGCTTAAATGATTATGATTTTGCTTTATACAAATACACAGATGATAATTTTTGTGCCAATGTTCGGAATAAAACAATTTTGCCAATTCGAACTAATTTTTCTCGGAATAAACCCGCTATAGGAAGTAGGACAGGGCTAGATATGGAAAGCGAGGAAATGTTGGTAACTTCTGGGATTAACGCGGCGTATGCTCAATCTGTTGTTGTAAAACCCAAAGAAAAATATGTACTGTTAGTCAATAATGTTTATGGCAATGGCAAAGGGCATTGGCTGCATTTCGATTACAGTATTAATATGGAGTTGACAGGACAAGTTGTTCAAGTAGATGGAGCGGGGAGCTTGGATGCCAATATTACTTTGACGAATACTAAAACGGGTCTTGTTATTGCCGAAACAACAGCAGACTCTATGACTGGAGCGTATCAACTAATGTTTGATCTGCCCAAAAGCCAGATGAATGACCTATTGCATTTAGAGGTGAGCAAGGAGGGGTACTTCTTTTATGATACACTCATGACGGCGTTTAAAATTAAAACCAAAATGAGAAATATTCAATTAAAAACACCCATTCGAAGATTAAAAAAAGGAACTAAGTTTGTTGTTAGCAATATCTTGTTTTACGGTGGTTCGCCCAAGCCACTGCCGAAGTCTATGCCCACACTCAAGGCATTGTATAAAATGATGCAACGCAATAAAAAGTTGAAAATAAAAATTGAAGGACATACGAATGGTTGTCTAGATGGAGAAGTGTTTTCTCAAGAGTTATCAGATGCTAGAGCAGCTACCGTAGCAACATTTTTAATTGATTATAAAATTAACCCCAAACGTTTGGATTCAGTTGGCTATGGATGTAAAAGAATGTTACACGATATTCATGGTAAATTTGCGTATTTAAATCGACGAGTGGAAATTGAAATTGTGAGTTTTTGATGGAGAGCTTGGTAACGTAAATTTTATAAAATTGTTTTTAATAAACTTTCTAAGGAACAGTACAATAATGCTTAAAAAAGAATATCTTTGCCGATTATTGATACTTTTAGTAGGGTTGAGTACCACTTATTAATTTGTAATGTACTTCTTGACAATAGTTAGCTGCACTGCTACTATCTTGATACTAAAGAAAAAATACGTTTACCAGTTATGTTTCAGAAGCTTAAAGTTATTGAAGAAAGTCCTAGTTTTATTGTTATTAATAAAAGAGCAGGTTTAATTACAGAAAGAAATCCTTTCGAGATAATTACAGTAGAATCCTTAGTAGAAGAGTATCTAACAACAGGCAAACGAACTCCATACAGTTTGGAGCGTAATCAGGTTGCTGCATCAAAGAATCGAAAGAACTTCAAGGCACCAACAAAACCTAAAAATGCTGCTTTTGTCGGCGTTGTACACCGTTTGGATCGGGTTACAAGTGGTACCATGGTATTTGCCAAAAAGAAGAATAGCCTTAAAAAACTCAATGATCAGTTGAGTAGTCGAAAAATAAAAAAAACGTATCTAGCTATCCTTGAGAATGAGCCACCAAACAAGGCAGGAACGTTGCGGCACTATTTGGTCAAAAACCAAAAAGCAAAACGAGCAGATATTTTTAAGGAAAATAAGAAAGGTAGTGTACAGTGTACTTTGTCTTACGAGCTTTTAAAATCAAGTGCTAATGGTCACCTTGTCAAAATAGAATTACAGACAGGTCGTTTTCATCAAATTCGAGCGCAATTTGGCTTTATAGGCTGTCCTATCATAGGAGACGAAAAGTATGGTGCCACCAAAAAACACCTTCCTTTGGCTATTTGTTTGCATGCTTGGCAACTGCAATTTAGAGACCCGATTTCAAATGAAGAGGTGCTTTGTGAAGCAGAGGTGCCTAGAACGCGCTACTGGCAAGATTTTTCTCATATATTGTAAACGGAGTAGTAGTGTAGCTGATTTTTAAACTAGCACCAGTTTTTTCGATTTACTGAATGGTCAGAGAGCTTAGAAATGTTAATCTTTGTGTATAGGGATAGTTAAAGTGTTGAGGAGTTGAGAAGGAGGTATGAAATTTGGTTCTAAAAATTATTAAGAACGCCTTTTCATTCACTCTACATTATATAGATCTGAATAAGTTAATAACCGTATAGCAATAGTTCGTTGAAACCACGCAGTAGCAGCGCAGCTAAACTTTATTAGTTTAGCTGCGCTGCTACTGCGTGGTACTTCGTGAGTGCTGCGCAGTTGATAATTAATAAGTTATGACTTTATCGCATTTTGTGTTAAAATTTTGATTATTAAACTAATATAAATGTGCTTTTTTATCTTTTTGGTGAAAAAGTAAACAGCTAAGCGATAGCGATCTCACGACCGCAGGAAGCTACCACGAAGTAGCACCGCAGGTAATCAACGAACTACTAGTATAAGGTTGAAAACCTTTTTGGCTTTGTATAATGTCCTTAAAAATACACTTCATGCCAAAATTAGTACTACTACTTGCCTTAATTATTTGCACATTTTCCAATTGTCGAAAAGATACCTTTGATCGTATAGAAATGAACATAGAGGGAACTTGGGAATTTACAAGTGCTAGCCAACGTTCTTATCAAGCCTTTGCTGGGCACCAATCTATTTTTTCTCACTACGAAGGGGATTTGATTAGATTTGAGAAAGATAAAACAGCTTACTACACAGAATCTAATGGTGATCAATTAGAAGGAATTTGGGACATTAGATCTGTTGACGGAACAGATGACGATGGAGATAGTGTTACAGAATACATTATTTCGATTGCCTTAGCAGATCAAGCGGGGGGCTTAATTCATTACGTTTGGGAAGTTCAAAATATAAACATCAATCATCATTTGAGAGTTGAAGAATCTACTTCGGATTATGAATATTGCTATGAGTTATCAAAGCGATAAATAAGAATGTTACTAAATTTATTATGTTTTGTGCTACGGTTTTTATTATCAACTGCACAGTACTTATAAAACGAAGTTCATGAGATAAACACCTCATAATGGTGACGTACTATTATTACTAAATACATGACAACAATTTGGCAGAAACGTTGCTATACTTTAGGTGTTTTTGGTGCCTTGCAATTTATTATATTGACTCTTGTAGCAATGCTAGTTTATCCAGGAGGAACGTTGCACGAGCCTTATCTAGAGCATTATTCCTTTTTATATAATTTTTTTAGTGACTTAGGTCGGACAGTTACGTTTAACCATACTTCCAATTGGTTGACGCATTGGATTTTTAAGACAGCGTTGGGGATAGGAGGAACTTGTTTGATGGTCTTTTTTGTGGCTTTGCCCAATTTATTTACCCAACCTACTGCCAAAGTGTTTGGATTGCTGACTATGATTTTTGGTGTTTTGGCAGGCGCAAGCTATATTGGAATTGGGCAAGTTCCTTGGGATATTGACTATTGGGGACATCGTTTGTATGTGCGAGTAGGTTTTTTAGCGTTTTTGGCGATGACCCTTTTTTATACCTTAGCTATTTTAAGAGAGCAAGCATATCCCAATCGTTATGCTGTTGCAATGGCTGTTTTTGCTATCGTTTTAGCGATACAAATAGCTATCATGTTTTATGCTACCAATGCTTGGCATTCTAATGAGGCTTTGTATTTACAGGCAGTTGCCCAAAAAGTGGTGGTATATGCCGAAATCTTGTGTATGTTATATCAAAGTTATGGTGCTTTAAAATTAGTTAAGTAAGTGGTCAGAAAAAATAATAACAAAAAATAAGATCGTTTGACTTGCTATTTTTTTGAACGATTACTTAAGTAGCTATTGGGGGGAATTAAAAGTAGATTTCTGAAAAAAGCATTGGAAAACACGCCTTTGAGCAGTTTGTTGCATTCTATCTGAACCATGATAGAGTAGGGGACTAAATAAAATAACATCCCTTGCGTTTGCATCTAAAAAGACAACCTCTTCTTTAGAAAAAGGACTGTTTTTTCCTTTTAAGTGACTTTGAGGAATTACTTTTAAGGCACCCGTTTGACGATCATTGAAATCTAAGTTGATTCGCACCCAAAAGCCTTGATTTAACCACAATTCTTTTTGAGAATGATCCAATTGTAAATAAGCAGGAAGATTAATGTCTTGGTGAAATTGTAAGGGCCAATTTTCTTGCTTAGACTTGGATAGATAAAAGCAATAATCTGTCATAAAACAAGGCAATCCTTTGTGCTTTAAACTGGTTTCGATTTGCTTAAAAATAGGTTTTATACTAGTAGAATGGCAAAAGACATTTTTTCGGATATTTGGTGAAGCCCCCTCCAATGCTATGCTGCACGATTGTAGTGTTTGTAGAGTAGCCTCAGAAATAAAGAGGGGCAGCAGTTGATAGCCGTTTTTTTCTAAGAAAAGCATTGTTTTTTAGATTGGTGAAGTGTAAGAATAAACCATTTTAAAACTATGAACGAACTGATGATGAATGTTTATAGTTTTAAAATGGTTTTACTAGAAATTCCTCTTTATTTGGCAATAGTACCTGCTAAGCGACGCAATTCCCATTCTGATAATTTGGCATTGTATTTTGCTGTAATGACTTGTTTTTGAGCTTGTATATAATTGAGCTCGGCACGTTGATAATCTAAGAGACTCGCTTGCCCTAAATTGTAGGCTTTAGTAATACGATCAAAACTTTGCTTACTAATGACTACATTGCTCTCTTCCAGAGGGATTAAGGCCATATTGTTTTCATGGTTCGAATAAGCATCTTTAACGCTTTGCTCAATATCATATTGAACCAATTCTAGATTGAGTTCTTGATTTTTAATATTTAGGCGATTTTGAATCTTAGCACGTTTGACCGCACCTGCACCATAAATGGTATAGGTCAATCCTAAATTGACGCTAGGACCAAAGGCATCGCTTGTTTTTACAATACCAACGTCATTCCTAGAACCATTATAACCATACGTAATCGTTGTATTTAGTTTAGGAAACAATTCCGTTTTAGTTATTTGGTAATCAAGGTTTGCTTTTTCAATATTTTGCTGAGCTGAAATCACCATTAAGTTATTTTTTAAGGCAGCTTCTTTGACCGTTTCATAGTTTAAGGACAAGTCTAGTTCTGTATCTACTTGAACAATAGCGTCATCAGCAACTTCCTCTGTTCCTAGAGCTTTATTTAACTGTCGGACAGCTTGGCGCATATTTAATTTAAGACGTAGCAATTGCGTGCTATCGCTGTTATAAGAGGTCAATAAATTCAAGCGTTCTACTTCAGAACCCTGACCATATTTTCGTTGTGTTTCAATGCGCTTGAGTTGAATTTTTGTTAGCTCTAATTTTTCAGTAGCAATTCTATAATCTTCTTGCAACAAAGCTAAGTTGTAGTAGGCTTGAATGACGTTATAAATAGTCGTTTCAATCTGCTGTTGATATTGCGTATTGCTCAACTGAACATCTACCTTTGACTTTTTTAATTGATAAACAGGTTTTAGACCATCAAAAATAGTATAGCGCAAATTTAGATTTGCATTAAAGTTGTGAGAAGCTGCTGCGGGTTCATTTTGATCAGGAATATTACCAGAAAAGGTCGTCTTGCTATTATTATTAGAATAAGTATAGCCCCCCGAAAAATCAATGGTAGGCAAAAAACCAGCGGCGCCAATAGTGGCATTAGTGGCAGCTACTTCTATATTATTTTTAGCAATTTTAATATTAAAATTATTTTCTATAGCCGTTTGAACGACATCGTCCAATTGAATAGGCTGTTGTTGAGCTAGCATTAATATAGGGCTACTCCATAAGAACGCCATAATGATGCTTTTAAATTTCATGTTATATCTTTTTAGTTAATACTCCGTTGATTATTATTCGCTACGCTCATGAGAGCGCAAGGCTAGTTCCCTGCGGTCATGAGATCGCAAGCTTAGTTACCTGCGGTGCTACTGCGTGGTTTTAACGGAGTAATGCTTAGTAATTGGCTAACCTTTTTGTATTAAAAAGTTTAAAATTATTCTTCCTCCTCTTCTAGAACACTAGGTTCAACAGCTCTAGGCGCTACTTTTTCTCCTTCCCAAAGCCATCTCCATCCTCTACGGAGGTTATTAACAACGACCAACAATGGTGGCAGCATTAATAACATGATAAAGGTAGCGGACAATAATCCATAGGCTAAGGATACCGCCATAGGAATAACAAACTGTGCTTGCAAACTGGTTTCTAGAACAATAGGCAGTAGTCCAGCGACAGTCGTAACAGAAGTTAGTAAGATTGGGCGGAAGCGGGAAATACTAGCCTCATAAACAGCATCCATAAAACTCAAACCATCTTTTAACAAACGGTTCATGGTACTCACCAAAACCAAACTATCGTTAATCACAACTCCTGCAACGGCCAATATACCAAAAAGAGACAACATACTGATTGGTAGATTGTGAATCCAGTGTCCTGTTACCACTCCAATAAAAGCAAATGGAATTAAGAGTAAAACTATTGCCGCTTGAAAGAACGAACGGAAAGTCAAAACCACTGTAAAAAAGACAAGTAACAAAATAACTGGCAACCAACGTTTCATGGAGGAGGTTGTATCACCTGCTCGTTCGCTCTGACCTTCATAAATAACCTGTACGCTAGGGTGTTTTGCCAAGATAGTTGGAACAATTTCATCTTTTGCTTCGTCAAAAATTTCTGTAGCCGAGGCATTGGGATCGTTCAAAGAAGCACTAACCTCCATTTTTGCTTGGTTATTGACGTGAGAAATCTTCAACGCCACTCGTTTTTGTTCTAGTTTGACCAGTTCTTTTAAAGGATACGTATTTTGCCCCACTCTAATTTTCATGTTGAGCAATTGACTGAACGATTCTCTTTCTTGGTTGGTGTATCGCAACCAGACCTTAACCTCATCAGTGCCACGTTGCAATCGTTGCACTTCGTAACCAAAATAGCCTTGGCGAATTTGGCGAATGACGGTTGAAATATCAACGCCCAATGCACGAGCTTTAGGCAATAGTTCTATATGAAATTCTAGCCCTCCTTTTTGGTCGTTGTCTTCAACATTTTTGAGACGACTATCGGCTTCCAAAATCTCTTTGAATTCATCTTTTGCTTTGCGCAATTCCTCCATGTTTTCACCAACAAAACCGACTTGGATAGCAGCACCAAAAATAGATTTTTGCCCATAGGTTAAGCTTTCTGCTTCGTAGACTTTTCCAACCTTATCACGCAGTTGATTTCCAAAATCAGAACTTAGCATATTTCTAGTTTCTCCATCTAACAGAGAAATAAACAAGCTTCCTTCGTTAGGGCTATTGCTAATAGAACGAGCAATTGACTGTACTAGCATTTGACCATCTTCTCGTTGAGCGGATAGTTCCGTGTTTAGTTTCCATGCCTCTTTTTCAATTTTTGTCAAAAGACCTTGAGTAACCTCTTCTGTTGTTCCTGCTGGTAATTTTAAGGCAACCACTACATTATCCTGATCTACATTAGGGAAGAAAGTAACTTTTACAATCCCTCCTTTTACTAAGTTACCGCATAGAACCAAGATAACAATGCCTACAGAAATAGAAATCATTTTGTTGTTGATACAAAAACGAAGGGTAGGACCATAAACTTTGTCTTTTAGAAAGTCAAAAAATGCGGTACTGGTTTTTTCTAGAACGTTTTTCTTATTCCCATGCTCTAAATCTTTGGAATGCGCAACATGTGCAGGCAAGATAAAGAAGCCCTCAATTAGAGAAAAGAGTAGGGTACAGATAACGACAAAGGCAATATTAGACATAAAGTCTCCCATTTGCCCTTCAATCAAAAAGAAGAGCATAAAGAACCAACAAGTTGTAATAACAGCAGAGATAACAGAAGGCAAGACCTCCATTACACCTTCTATGGCGGCTTGTTTGGCAGGAATTCCTTTCTCGTATTTCTGGAAAATATTTTCAGCAATAACAACCCCATCGTCTACCAAAATACCAATAACTAAGATTAACCCAAATAGTGACAACATATTGATGTTAACTGTAGAAAAAGGCATGATTATAAACATTCCTGCAATAGAAATAGGAATACTCAAGGCGACCCAAAAGGCAATTCTTGGTTTTAAAAACAAGCCTAATAGTAGCAATACCAAAACAAATCCAATCAATCCATTGTTGACCAATAACTCTGTACGTTGTTGAATACCAATACTTCCATCTCGAAGCAAAAAGGCTTCAACAATTGTGTTTTCGTTATTAAATTCTTCTATAAACTCTTTTGATTCGGTAGCCGTTGTAATAATATCCTCACTCAAACGACTCATCACCTGAATTTTTACAGCAGGTTTGCCATTGTAAAATTCTCGTTGTGGAACATCTGCCCATTGGTTCTTAATATCAGCGATATCTTTTAGGAGAATATTGGTACCACTAGAACTTGTTTGAATGATAATGTTTTCAAGTTGCTCGGCATAGTAGGCTTTATTTTCTGCACGAATCGTAATTTTAGTACTACCCATTTCTAGATTTCCTCCCGTCAATTCGACATTGGAACCTTGAACAGCACGGGCAACATCTTCAAATGTTAATTGATAAGCATCTAAAGCGTTTTCTCGAATAGCAATCTCGATTTCCTCGTCAGGATAGCCCGATACGATTACTTTAGAGATGTTCTTTTTTGCCAATAATTCTTGCTCTGCTCTTTCTGCAAACTCTTTGAGTGTTTTTAAATCAACATCGCCACTAATCATAATATCTGCTGCGGCATCTGTTCGCTCTCTTTTGTAAATAACAGGCGTTTCGGCGTCATCAGGAAATGTATTGACTCGGTCAATCGCATTTTTGACATCGCTTAAGACATTTTCAATTTTGTAGTTGCTAAAAATTTCAACATTGACCGTTGATAAGTTTTCGACAGAGGTAGAACTAACTTTTTTGATCCCTTCTAATCCATCAATTTCTTCCTCTATTTTTATGGTAATTCCCTTTTCTACTTCAGTAGGAGAGGCACCAATATAAGTCGTTTCGATAACGATTTCTCGACTTTCTACCCTAGGGAACTGGCTGCGTTGAATATTAATAGCAGAAAGCACTCCCAGTATACCAATCAAAAGCAGCAATACATCTGCTGTGATGTGGTATTTTATAAAATATTGTATTGCGTTTTTCATTTATGATTGATTTTACTGAATTACTTGGACAGGCATACCTTGGTAGGCACCTAAAACAGATTGTGCCAATAACTCTGTCCCGTCTTCCACACCTCGAACGTACATTTGATTGTTGTCAACTTTCACCACTTCAATTTGTTGGAGGTCTAGTTTTCCCTCTTTGACAACATATACCTTATTATTATTGATAAGTAGCTTTCTAGGCAAGGCAACGACATTATCCAAAGACTTAGTTGTAATTTTTCCATTGAGAAACATGCCTTCGTTCAGTTGGCTGCTATTGATAGTGATAAAGACTTTTTGAGTTTGAGTCTTTTCTTCAATAGTTTTTCCAAAGCGATTGACCGTACCCGACCACGTTTCATTGGTTGCCTCCGAATAGAGGTTGACCTTATTTCCTTTTTTGAAAAACTGTACATCATACAGAGAAACGGTTGCTTCCAATTCGTAGCGAGAAGGGTGCGTTAGTTCCCCTAGTTTTTGACCACTACGAACCAATGCCCCCTCATACGTGGAAGCATTGCTAAGAACGCCATCAAAAGGAGCATAAATTTTGTATTTGGTCAACCGATATTCTTGACGTTTGATATTGATGTATTGATTTTCGATGTTACGACCTCCTATGTAAAGCTTTTCTCTAGCATTTTTGGTTTTTGGCAATTCTTTGATAGGTTGTTTGAGATCAAAATTATCTACATAAGCTCGCCATGCTTCAAAATTTTCTGAATAGTCATTTTCCAAGTCAGGTAAAATGCTGATAATAGAACTGTACAATTGACTTTTGGCAGCTTGGAGTTCTAATTGAGCTTCTGTATCGTCTAGCGTTAACATCAATTCTTTGGCTTTAAAGAAAATGCCTTCTCTAAACTCTTTCCCTGCTTTTTTTATGGTACCTGTAACCTCAGAGTATAAGTCAATTTTTTGGCGAGGAACAACTTTTCCACTTATAACGACTTCAGATGAAAGGGTTTCATTGGCTGCCTTCATGGTATAAACATAATTTGTTTTAGCGGTAGCCATACCAGCAGATTCTGTATTGGTTTTCTTCGTTTTGTTAGCACTTGAATTTCCAACTTGAGAGGCAAAGTAAACACCTCCAACAAGAATGACAAATCCAATAACAACACTAATTTTTCGAAATATTTTATTCATGATTTATGTTCAATCTAAACGATTTGGTTATGGTTATAGTAATAGAGGTTGGGTTAGGTTTAGGATGAAACCTATATTTGTCCTTTAATGTTCACAAGTATAGACTAAAAAAATTATTTATTGTTTATTAGGACGACCAGTTTTCAATGAATGGTAAGATAACTTCAATAAAAGGAGGAGCAAATGTTGGTTGGGTAAGCCCAAAAATAAAAGTCACTCTGAACGAATCCAGAATGACTTCTTTATAAAAAGGGGTAAAGCAATTGCAAATTAAACGTGTAGAATCGCCTTTTTCTTTAGCAATCTTTCTTCTGATTCTACATGATTTTCGTCAGGAACACAACAATCAACAGGGCAAACTGCTGCACATTGTGGTTCTTCGTGAAAACCAACACATTCTGTACACTTATCAGTTACGATATAGTAGAAATCTTCTTCAACCGGTGCATTCATTTTATGCGCATCTACTTCCTGTCCATCAACAAGTTGAAACATGCCCGTTGCACCTGTACCATCTGCATAAGCCCATTCTACGCCTCCATCATAGATGGCGTTGTTGGGGCATTCTGGTTCGCAAGCACCACAATTGATGCATTCATCAGTGATATAAATAGCCATTATTAGAATATTATGGATAAGTGATTAAATAAGAATGCAAAACTAATTATAAAACGTCCAAAAAACAAGAAAAGTTGATACTTTCAAACTATTTTTTACAGGAATAAGTGAATTCTTTTGACATCGAATAAAGAAATCAAACAACGTGTTTTTAGTGCTTTTTCAAAATATAGTGTATTGGTTTGTATATTGTGTGGTATTGAAGTGAAACAACCTTTTTGACTGAGATACAGTAGACTTAGTTGTTGTCCAGAATATCTAAAACAGCCTCCACAATAGTCGCTCCATCGAGTTGATTCATGCAATTGAAATGTCCTTTGGGGCATTGCGGGTGACCAATTTTGGAACAAGGGCGGCAAGTGAGCGTCGGTTGCTCTATGATGGTAAATTTAGGACCATTACTAGGCAAGTAAGGATACATGCCAAATTTGGGAACGGTATTGCCCCAAATAGAAACAATGGGACGCTTTAATGCAGCAGCAATGTGCATGAAACCCGTATCATGAGCAATAACTACTTTGGCTCGGTCTACAATAGATGCCGATTGATGTAAGTTGAATTGGCCACAGGCATTGATCACCTGATTTCCTGCTGTTTCAATAATTTGGGCAGCTTCACGATCTCCTTTGCCGCCAATGAGAACAATTAGTTCTTTGGATAGCATTTGGCAGATGGACTTAATTTTGGAAGCAGGCAAGCGTTTGGTGGCATGGGCAGCACCAATCACAAAGACAATAAAGGTCTGATCGGTTAAACGTTGGTCGAGTGTTGTTAAATCAATATAATCTTGAGGTGGAATGTGGTAATCTAAGCCCTTGTCATCGTTCTTAATATTTAATTCTCGAACAGTATCCAAATAACGATCTACAATATGAAGGTGGGGCATTTTATCTATCTTAAATTGCGTTAGCAGCCATTTCTGAAGATTTAATTTATTGAACGCTATGGTTTTGATCCCTAATTGGCGAGCAACATACCAAGATCTAAGATTTTTGTGTAAATCAATGAGTAGTGTGTATTGTTCTTTTTGTAGTGCTTTGACGACTTGTTTGAGAGGTTGTGTGTCTTTATCAAAGGTATGTACCTGATCAATGTACGGATTGGCGTCGAGAATGGAAGTAAACGTCTTTTTGGTCAAAAAATGAATCTCAACGTTTGGTAACTGTGTTTTTAAACAGCGAACAACAGGACTAGTTAGGACAATGTCGCCAATAGAGCTGAAACGAAGAAGAAGAATTTTTTGCATTTTTTGGAACTTTGAATGAATGAATGAAGTTAATCTTTCGTTATATATTTAACACCTAGTTGTGTTACCATTTCATGAGTGTTGAATAAGTAATTCCATATTATACGTATTTTGCTGCAGAAAAAAAATTACACAAAAAATAATACAACCGAACGAAAAAGTTAACCTACTAATATACTTTGTATGATAATTAAAAAAGATGTACTTTTGCTTAGTAGTCTGCTTATTATTAGTAGTCAATTGTTAAGTACACACAAAGCAATACAATATATTTTTAATACAGACGAATGTTTTTTATGAATTCAATATTTCCACACTCTCAATAAGAAGGGTAGGATAATGAGAGAAACTAAACCGAATTGGCTATTAATTAGTAGTAACGTAGCTAACTATTAGTTAATACAATAGTTAGCTGCGCTGCTACTACGTGGTCGTTGAAAAACTTTATTAGTTTAGCTGCGCTGCTACTTCGTGGTACTTCATGAGTGCTGCGCAGTTGATAATCAGTAAATTCCGCCTTTGTTGTGTTTTGTGTTAAAATTTTGATTATCAAGTTAATATAAATGTGCTTTTTTATCTTTTTGGTAACTAAGTTTGCGATCTCACGAGCGCAGCGAGCTAAAAAAGTAAACAACTAAGCGATAGCGATCTCACGACCGCAGGGAGCTAATCAACGAACTACTATAATAATAACATTTCTTTTATGGATTTATTCCCCTTATAGAGTAGTATTTTATTTCACCTTAAACCACTGCCTGTTAAGTTATGCTGTTTTTTACAGAACAAGTTGATAAAGACTCCAAAATTTATACACTTATTTGATAGTAATTACTCAGATAATCGAAAAGTAGATTGATGATTTGTCTATAAATTACTGGATGTCATTGTAATAAAGTTCTTTTGTTTAGCTATTCTTAATAGATTCTTTTGTAAGAATATTAATATCAATACTTACAAAGTATCTATACCACAGACAGTGCGCTAAAATTCCCCAATATGCAATCCCAATTTTATATTCTAATTTTATTCCTAATGTATGTACAGTCGTCAAAAGCGCAAAGCTTTTTGAATGGCAGTTTTGAGAATACAACCTCAACAGGCTGTAATTATAATCTTAATAACACAGCTTTTAATGCACTAATGAGCGATGTTAATGCTTATGGAGCAGGAAATGAAACCGATATTATGGTGGCAGGCTGTTATGTGCCTACGATACCAGATGGTACTTATTGTATTGCTCTTGCTGCTCCTAATAGCGATGAATTAGCCATGGCACTCTCTACGCCTTTGGTAGCAGGAACAGCTTACACCTTTACGTTTTATGCCTATTCTGATATTCAATTTAGACCACAAGGCAATGTTGAAATAGGAGCATCTACGGCAAACAATACGTTTGGTACGTTAATATATACAGGGATTACGGTGCCTAATACGTGGGTACAATATACCGTAAGTTTTGTCGCTCCGAATAATGCTACGCACATTACAATGAGGAATATTGCAGGGGCGACTCATTGGAACCGTTTAGATGCATTTGATTTTACAACATTATTGCCCATACAAATGCAAGAATTTAATGCCAATCTAGTCGATCAAGTGGTAGAGTTGGATTGGCAAACAGAGCAAGAAAAAGATAGTGATTATTTTTTGGTAGAACATAGTTTAGATGGGTTAGAATGGACGGAATTAGGACGTGTGGCAGCAGCAGGAAATAGTACGAATCTAACTACCTATCAATTTGTAGACAAACATCCTTTTGTTGGTGTTAATTATTATAGAATTAGAGAATATGACTATCAGGGAAATGCTATGGTTTCTGAAATGAAGGCAATTGATTATCAGATGAATCAAAATGAAAGCATTCAAGTCTTCCCAAATCCAACCAGCAAGCAAATTACGGTAAGCTTATTGGCGTCAGAAATGGCTACAATCACTGTTGAAATATACGATATGACAGGACGCAAGTTATTAGAAAAAGAGCATAGAACGATCTCTAAAGGATATCATCAAGAGACAGTAGATATGAGCGCCTTAGATGCTGGGGTTTACATGTTAAAGGTTACTAGCAATATGCTACGTTATCCTATGCAAAAAATTGTGAAGCAATAAAAGTAATCTATTAATTAGCATTTAATAAAAGGTATTGGTAGTTAGTACTTAGTTTTGTTACTCCCTTTGGTCGTGCGCTCGCTGCTGTTCCCACGAAGTAAAGGATAAAAATGCCTCAAGGTAATTGAACGGCAATCATTGAGTTGTTTTTAGTTTAAAAATTTTGAGGCGTTTTATTTGGTTAGCTCATTTGAATTGAAAAGTAAATGATTTATTTCCAATGATAAACTTATTTTAATTTATTACTTTTGTATAGTCAAAAAAATAAAGAAGAATGAGGTCCATACCAATTGTTGGGAAGGTAAGTTGTTGCTAGATAGGTTTTGTTATGAATAGAATTACAATTTTCAAACTCTATGAATTAATTGGAAGTTTGAAGAAGGAAGAAAAACGATCTTTTAAGTTGTTTTCAAAGAAATATCGTTTGGATAATGACAGTGGTACTTACTTAAAAGTGTTTGATTATTTGGACAAACAGGAAACCTTAGATCGAAAAAAATTTAAGCAAAAGTTTCAACAGGTAAAAGGGTTGAGTGGCATTCAAACGTATTTGTACCAGCAAATATTAAAAAGTTTGAGAAATCAACAAGCCTATAAGAATGTAGATGTAGAACTGATGGAAGGCCTGATAGAGTTGGAAATTTTGTTTAGCAAAAATTTGTTAAATACAGCACTTGAAAAGTTGCTAGAGTTGCAATATATAGCAGAAAGGCAGCAACGAATTTTGATCCTGCCCTTGATTTATGAATGGTGGTTTAAACTTCAAAATACACGTTTCCGTTATGACAATGTTGAGCAAGCTGATTTAGAAAAATATGAGCAAAAATATGCAGATATATTTTCTATTACAAAAGAGTATGCTGATTGCAGAATACAATTGGGGCGAATTATTTATTCTTCAAAACTAAAGTTTTCTAGACAACTGCCTACTTTGGTTCAAGAAATAAGTGATTGTCTTCCTGTTTATAAACCATACCAGCAGCAAAGTGTTCCAGGCGAAGTCGCAGCATTACAACTTCGGGCTTATTTGGCAGCAGTTGCTAGAGATACCAAAAGTGCAGCAAAGTATCATCAGTACCTCTATGATTTTACAAAGGAGTTGCCTCCACTACTTTTTCAAGAATATAAACGAATACATTTTACAGCTTTAGGAGGAGTTATTGTTAATTCCACAGACTGGAAAACAATAGTTGTTTTGTTGGAAGATTATAATAATATTAGCCCTGAAAATCAAAAATACATTACATTTTATGTTCGATTAAGCATTGCTTCGACACAATTAAAGGGCTATTTATCAACAGGGCTGTTTAAAGAAAGTCAGGAATACATAAAAAGTTTGCCTCCTAGTTCTACCTATCCTAATCAAACGATTTCGACCTTCCTGCATTACCAATTTGCACTATCACATTATAGTAATAAGGATTACGACGTAGCCTTAAAAGTAATAGATGAAATACTGAATGATAAACAGGCTACGAAACCAACCAATTATAGTTCGCTGCTTAGAATTATAATTCTATACGAACAAGAAGAATATATCCTATTAGGATCTTACCTGAATAATGTTCGACGAAATTTTAAGAAGAAAGATGTTCTTTTTGATTTTGATAAAAAGTTTATTTCGCTGATCAATAAGTTAATCTCATTACCACAACAAGAGCATATAGGGGAATTGATTCGTTTTAGGGCTAAGTTGCTCTCTTTTTTAAGGGAACATTCTTCTTTGCAAAGAGAATTCTTACTGTATTTCAATTTTTTAGGATGGTTGGATTGGCAAATTGATAAAAAAGAATTTAAAAAGTTGTGTTATTGGGGGGTAGATGGAGAAGAATGGGATGAAGAATTTCGAGAAATGGCATAAAAGCAAAAATAGCAGCTGCGTAAGTGAAAAAAAATTGCAGCTGCTTAGTTGGGTGATTGATTATTTGTGAATGTTTTTGCAGTTCATTTCTGTATCAATTTCTGAAAATAAAAATTTGGGAGCACCATATTTCCCACCTCCTTCATAATCTTTTCTTAGTTCTCCACTTGCTTTGTAACAAACACCATCCTTATCTTTTACAGCAATGCTATACCATAATGATTTGTGTTTGGGCAAATCCAAAGCATTTTTAACAACTTGCCAGTCAGAAGAGACTATAACCGCTCTTAAGATTTGTTTTCCATCGCTGAACGTACGATCTAAAGCCATTTTTTCGTAAGTACTATTGCTCATGCCTTTAGGATTTAGGCGGACGGCATCTATTCGCTCTTGTTGGCGTTGTTTAATGGCTGCCTCCAATTGTCCACTATCAATAAATTCTTTCAACATGCTGGTTTCTTTAGTTATTTTGTTTCTTAAAGCAATTGCAGTTGTTTCATCTTGTAGTTTGTCTTTGGATGGGATGCGAGTCAAAATTTGATTGAGACGTTTGAGATAAGAAGCGGCTTCTATTTTATAGTTCTCATGTCCTTCCCAAAGCTGCTTTTTATACATTGCTTCGATGATAATATCGGCTTCTTCTTCGGCTTTGGTTACTTCTTTATAGACCCTATTTTTAAAATAATCATCTAAATTTTTGAAAATTGCTTGCACATTGGAGCTTTTGTCAAATGCTTCAGGCAGTTCTTTTTTGTAATTTTCGATTTCTTTGTAAAAGCCTTGATAAGAAAAATCTATCCCAGCATCTTCGGATTTATTTCCGTATCGAATCCAGCTCTCATAACTTTTTATGTTTTTTTCAAAAGTTTCTCTCTTGTTAAATGCAGCTGTCTCACTAGAACAAGTAGTGTTTAGAGTCGTATATGTTTCGTTAAATTCCTTGAGGTAATTTTGATTTTGTTCAGAAGGTTGTTGATTTAAAATATCTAATCCTTCTTTTGCTTTTGCCAAATATTTAGCAGCATCTTTTTGAGCTTTCTCTCTATTTTGCTTCCATTCGATACCCTCCATAATGCTTTTGGCAAATTTTATATTCTCTCTAGCCTTTGAATAAGCTTTATAGGTGGCATCGTCAGGATTGTATTTAGGTGTTCCATCCTTATTTCTATTACTTTCGACAGGAGAGCTTTGAGAAGAGTTAGATGTTGTCGTTTTTTTACTCGATTTATTTTTTGTAGTAGTAATATTGGGTTTTTTAGGCTTTTTTATTAACCCTCCAAATTGTCCAAAACTATAGGAACATAGTGTAAGTAGTGCTAATGTTGTTATCAGTTTGAATGTGTTCATTGTTTAAATTATTTGCTTTCTTTTTTGATAATAATTTTAAAAATCTGAACACGAAATTATTCTATCGTAGAAACCTATTCAAGTCTAAAAAAGTTTTTTTTATGGATTTTCAAATGGCTTTGAAATTTTATTTTTAATTGATTTGTAGGTGTTTGTGATTTATTTTATACGACCTTTAAAGGTGTAGATTGTGTTGTGTTGTAAAGAAATAAAATAGAGTTCGAAAAACAAGACCAATAAATGGTGTCATCTAAATAGTGATGTTTTTTCTGCTTGATTTTTCTGTCAATAATTGCCAAGTTACAGCAGCTAATAAGGCACCTAAAATAGGCGCAATGATGTAGACCCAAAGCGCATGCAGTTGACCAGAAACTAATGCAGGGCCGATAGAGCGAGCAGGGTTCATAGAAGCACCTGTTATTGGACCTGCAAACATTGCTTCTAAGAGAACCGTAGCTCCAACAGCAACCCCTGTAAATGGTTGAGTATGTCTATTTTGACCAACCATTAGAATCACTAGCATTAAAAAATAAGTTAAGATTATTTCAAGCAAAAAGGACTGTTGCCAAGATTCGTACGGAAGAGTGGTTCCAAGCGTTTGGTGTGTAGGGAATAAAAATGCTAGACTGAGACTAGCCAATAATGCGCCTGTTATTTGGGCGATACAATAAGAAGCTAAATTCTTAAAGTTTAGGTGCTTAGTAAATGTAAAGGATATAGAAACAGCAGGGTTAATATGAGCTCCCGAAATAGGGGCTAAGGCATAAATCATTACCATAACAATAGCTCCAAAAGTGATAGCAATGCCTTGATGTCCAATTGTACCATTGCTGATATCGTTAATAATAATTGCACCAGTTCCACAAAAAACTAAAGCGTAAGTACCGATACATTCAGCTAGATAAGCTCTCATAAGGTAATCTGTTTTAGAACAAAAAGCATTTCTAAGGCAATTAGCCGACAAGTTTTTAAATACTCTACCGCTTCTAAGTCTGTACCATCAAATGCTTTAGGATCAGCATAAGGAAGTGCTATTTTTAAAGCGCTGCCGAATACAATCGGGCAATGAATATCTGCATGACTACAAACAACAAGCGCTGCAAAGTCTTTGCGGGGATTGGGTGGGGCTTCATATTGTTTAGAGAAAGCTAAATATGGGGGCATGCTGTCGTTCCAGCGAACTTGGTAAACAGGGTTGAGTAGATTTGTATTGTCTGTTGTAATTTTTAATCCAATTTGTTGTAATGCTGCAACTGTTCTATGATTAAAAGCAGTAGCTTCGGTGCCACCAGAAAACGTTCGAATTGAAGGTGTTTGATAGTAATCGGCAGCGATGGCCAACCAAATCTGTGCTAAGTGACTGCGTCGCGAGTTGTGCGTACAGATAGCGATAATATCAGGTGTTTGGGAAGCATGTATCTTTTCTTTCAAAAAAGTGCTTAAGCGCAATAATTGTTGCTGCCTATGGTTAATAATTTGTCCAAAACTTTGTTCTAATTCTTGGCAATATTGGTAGATAGAAGAATATAATTGGGTCATGTATAACAATGGATGAATAATAATTATCGTATATATACAAATAGTAGTTCGTTGATTAGCTCCCTGCGGTCGTGAGATCGCTATCGCTTAGTTTTTTACTTTTTTAGCTCGCTGCGCTCGTGAGATCGCAAGCTTAGTTACCAAAAAGATAAAAAAGCACATTTATATTAGTTTGATAATCAAAATTTTAACACAAAACGCAGCAAAGGCGCAATTTGCTGATTATCAAACTAATAAAGTTTAGCTTCGCTGCTACTGCGTGGTTTCAACGAACTATTGTACAAATATATACGATAATTATTGATGTTAAAAAAATAAAAAACCTTTTTATCAACGCCTTCTGTCTGCTCCCTTAAAAAATAGAAATCTACTCTAAAGAAGCAATCGAGTTAGTTTCGTTCGTTCCTCTTGGTTGTTGGTCTGCGTGCGTTTGTAGACTGCGGTTTCGCTGATATGGTTTTAGTATATTGTGACCAGTCAGAGGGGGGAATAGTAGTAATAAATTAACAACAACCACTGTCTGGCGAACAAGCATTTTGGTTGGCAATCAAATCGTTGAGATTTAATTTCTGTTTGCCTAGTTGGGGAATACATTTGTCAGGAGCGAGGCAGTTGGTCATTTTATTGATGAGCAAAAAATGTTTGCCATCAAAGGACAAGCCATATTTGCCAATCGTTCCAGCTTGGTATTCTACCTCTATTTCTAAATCTTCTAAGCTTAGTTTTTCTTCAGATAATTTGATGATGTCGAGTAATTTTTGAGGCTGAAGACTGTGGTCAACATCATCAGAATACCACAACTGAAAATTAATTACTTTTTCTTCTCTTAATGTACCGCCGCAATCTATAAAGTTTTTTTGAATCATTCCTACTTCTGTCACATGATAATGGCTAGGAACTGAGCTGCCATCAGGTAGCTGAAAATGAATGCGGTCAATGTTAGCAATATGCTTTTTTAAGGTGGATAATTTCATGATTTTTCTTTTTCAGAACAACAATTGTCGTCCATTGGTTGAATAGAATAAAGTATATGTTGATAATAATTGGCTAGTAGTTTAAAAGGTTCTGGATTAAGACAATAGCAAACACTATTTCCCTCAATGTTCCCCTTGATTAATCCTACTTTTTTTAACTCTCTCAAATGTTGAGAAATAGTCGGCTGGGCTAAGGGAATTTCTTCTACAATGTCTTTACAAATACAGGATTTTTGTTGCAATAAAAATTCAACAATAGCGATCCGAGCAGGATGTCCTAGAGCTTTTGCTATTTGTGCCATCGAGTTTTGTTCGTTGGTAAAAATGTCTGTTTTGGATATTCCCATAATTAATTTTATTAATTTGTATATTGCAATATTACGATTAACTTTTGTAACAAAAAAATGAAATGAACTTTTTATTTTACATTACTTCGTTGAAACCACATAGTAGTAGTAAACAAAGCTTGCTGAAAGCTAAATTCTGTTAGTTTATGGGAAAGCACTCCTGTAAAAAACTAAAAAACTAAGCTTGCCGAGTAGGCTTGTGCTAGTAGCATAAAAGCCCAAGGTCATGAGCGAACCGAGCATAGCGAACTCACGACCATAGGGAGTAACAAAGCTAACTAAAAGCGCAGCGCTCACGAAGCACCACGCAGTAGCAGCGAAGCTAATCAATAGAGTATTAACTCTAAAAAAGATTTAACATCTCCAATTCAAATATCATGATTGGTTTGCCAATAGGAGGATTAAGACATAGAATAGAATTATATCCTTTAGTGGTTGAATTTTTCCTTTTTAGTAAACAATTAGTTGTTTAGTCAAGTGTTGAGTGGCGGTTTGTATTTTGAGTAGATAAGCACCTTTGGATAGATTTTGTGTAGGGATTTTTTGTGTATTGGGAGGTAGTTCAAGAATTAATTGCCCTTGAAGATTGTACAAAGAGAAAGTGTAATCACCTGTATTGTGCGTTGAAATTTCAACGGTAATAGGAGCTCCTTGGCGAACAGGATTGGGAAAAATGCTAACCATAGGAGTAGGAATTTTTTGAATAGCAATTGTTGTATTTTGATGAATAACACCTATTGCATCCAAGTCAAAGCCACTAGAAGGAAAAGGAGTACTCCAAGGGTCATTGACTTTGATTCCACGGCTATCACGAGTCGCATAAGCATCTTGAATGCAGCCAACAGCGTCAACAATGCGAACATGACTGATTGCACTAAGGTTGAGTATAGCTGAGTCTGCTGCCAATTCTTGCAAATCAAAAGGAGTACCATAATTGGCACGATACTTACCCGCAAAGTTATACAGACGAGTAGCATCCAAATTGCCAAATCCCCCAACTTGAACGCTCGTGTCTGTATTGGAAATCGCAGGGAAGCGAACAAAGTTCTGCCCATCAGAACTTACTTCTACAAATGCCAATTCTAAAAACGTAGCATTAAAAGCATTTTCGAAGACTACAAAATCAGCACCTGGTCCATTTTGAATCGGATGCTCAAAGGTAAGGGTGGCCTGTCCACCATCACCAAGACTCAAGGTAAAACCATCTCCAGCCATTCCCAAAGTACCCGCAACGCTTCCTGCTGATGCCGTACCTAAACTGGGTTGGCTGATGTCAACCAAACCCCGTTCTACCACACATTGGGTCGCCCAAGCTACCAAAATACTAGAGTCTTTGTAGATTGCTGTACTTCCTGGCTGTCCAGCAATAGGAGCAAATTGAGCATTAGCAAAAGAATAGAAAAAGAAAATACTTAAAAAACTTGTCATTAACTTTGAACGAAATTGCATTGGAAGTAATCTTTAATTTTTAATACTTTGTGGAGGAACGTGTGTGTTGTTCAATTGATTATTAGAAGGATAGTTGCTGAATGTCCAAATATTTATAATTAAATTTTTATGAACGATTACTTACTCCGTTGATTTTATATAACTAAAATCTTTTGAACTATTTTGATGGCAAATATACAGAGTCTAAATCAGATTATAATAATTGGGTAAATCTAAAAAAAATAATTTGATAACTTGTCTAATATTTCTAATGGCTTTTAAGCCGTTTTATTTAAAGTGGATGTAATTAGATGGCTGAAAGATAGAGGTTTAGGGTTGTTTATTGTTTGCGTTTAAAAAAAAGAAAAGGATTTAGTATCTATTTTTATAAAGGTCTTTATGCATATATTTATTAGAATATCGCTATTTTAGACACTATAAATAAATAGAAGAAACGTTGAATCACAGTAGTGTTTTTAACAAGCATGCTGTTAGCCAGTACAGATAGACTTAAATAGAATTTTTTAAAACTTTTTGTTTTAAATTGTGCATATTTTTGTTTTTTAAGCTAAAAATGAATATATTTACTACTGTATGTTTTTTGTATTATTTATAATCACATTACTCCGTTGAAAAATCGTATTATTTTGATTATCAGTAAGATGTACTTTTGTTGGCTTTTGTGCTAAAAGACTGATAATCAAGCTAATGCAAGATGCTTTTTTACGTTTTTACTTCGTGAGCCTACGGGTTCGTAGGAGAACTAAAAAATCAACGGAGTATTATAATCAATAACAACCTACCAAAAAGTATATTAATTTGATTGTTATTATTAAGCTCTTTTAAATCGCTTAACAATCAAGTTGTTAGAAAATTAAACATTACACAACTGAATACAACCTCAGCTAACTATGCAAATCAAAAATATCCAACAATTTCGTACAAACTGGCGCAATGCCCAAGGTTATGACATGCCTAACTGGGATGAAAATTTTATAGGGAGTGGTCATAATGAGAATAGTGGTTTTTATAAAATGGTCAATGGTATTGTTGAGAACATTAAAGCTGATTTAACGCCTAAGTTGCAAAATGCACAAGACGAGCAAGCGATTTATGAGTTTTTACAAAATGCAGCAGATAGCCAATCGACGGAGTGTGCTGTTATTTATGATGAAACCTTTTTTATGGTGTTGAATAATGGACGTGCTTTTTCTGAAAAAGATTTGAAGGCTTTATTGAATTCTTTTCAAGGGACAAAAGCTGATAAAACAAAAGTAGAAAATTGTGGAAAAATTGGACGCTATGGTATTGGTTTTAAGTTAGCTTATCGGTTGATGGGGAAATCAGATGGTGCGGAAGAATTGCTGCGAGACTTGGCTGGTCCCTTATTGTTTAGTTGGTACAACAACAAGCAGTTTGCAGATTTGATGAATTATGATGGAGGTAGTTTGAACTTAGAAAATTTGATTGAGGCTGATACTGCTCCTTGGCTGTTAAAAATTATTTTGGCTTGTTTTCCTACTTCTCCAGAAGAATCGGTAAAGAATTTAGATTACAAAGATCAAGTTTTGTTTAACCAAGAGGAGTTGGGTGACTTAGTAGCTTTTTTAAATAAAAATAAAGAATTGTTGCAACAATTCTCTTTGGAACAAGGCTCTCTATTTTTCTTGCGATTTGGTCCTAAAAAACATGAAAAACTAAAAGAATCGTTGCTCAACATTACTTCGGGGATTGGTTATGCTATGAATAATCTTAAAACCTTGGAAAAGGTAGCCTTGCAAGAAGATATCATAGAGAAGTTTGAAACTAAGTTTGAACGTTATTCTATTCTACCTGGTACAGAAGATTTTAAAAATATAGATCCTGAATTTCCAACTTGTCCGATTGAAATTTCATTGGGCTTTCCTGCTAGTTTGGAGCAAATGCAGGCTCTAAAAGAAGCGCCTAGTTTATATCAGTTTTTCCCAATGCGAAACGAGCGTCATGGAATGGCTTATTTTGTGCACAGTTCTTCTTTTGCCAAAATTACAGATAGAACCCGTTTAGATGATCAAGGCGAAGCGAATATTGAAACCTTTAAGTATATTGCCAAGTCGTTGAAACGTAACTTGGATAAATATAAACAAGAGAATTTAGAGACTTATTGCCATATTTATAAGGCTTTGTTGTTGACAGATCGTTCTACAGAATACGATGCAGAATTGATTAATAAACATTTGTACGATCCATTGTTGGAGTATATACAAATGAATATTCCAACCAATAAAGGTAATTTTTACCTCAAAGATTTAATCATTGCAAAAGGAACAGCATTGCCCATTGAGCCTATGAGTTTGGGAATTGGGAGAGAGTGGTTGTATTGGACGGATATAAAGGAAGAAAATGATATTTTGCGCTCCGCAGCCAACAATGCTAAACTAGGTTTAAAGCGTTGGGGAATAAAGGAGTTAATCATGGAAGCTAATTTAAGTTTGCTGAATAACTTTATTGCACAACTATCACCAGAAGATTACCAAGTTTTTGTGGCAGAGTTAAAACGGGTTGACTTTGATGAGGCATTTTTAGAGAAGTTTGGAAATATTAAGTGTTTCAAATTTACAAGTACAACAGGTGCTGCTCATTTTTATGCTATTGATGATTTGCAAGGGCAAGAAGATATTTTCTTGATGAGTGAGCATATCTTGCCTATTCGAGATTCCATCAAAGGGTTAGGGTTTTCAGTATTGGAATTTAATATTTTAGATTACGCTGTAATTCTACAGCAACTAGAGTCTCAGTTAGATTATTTGACCAACGATGAGGCTTTGTTTAAAAAAATAACTGCACGTACTAACAATGCAACGCTTTCAGTTGAACAAAAACACAACTTATATAGCTTTTTGATGAGCTTAGATGGGGTAAAAAAAGAAGCGTTAAGAGGGGTGCATTTATTTTATAACAAAGAGGGACTTCCTGCTCCTTTGCATGGCTTATTGCCCGCTGATGCCAATGTTGAGTATTGGTTAGAGAATTTTAAAATAGCAGAAGAGGAGGATTCAGAAGTACTAGCAGAGCAATACATTTCTAAAAAAAATCAGTGGGAACTATACACTCATATTATTGTTCCTTTTTGGGACGAGTTAGTTAAAGGAATTGATGGTGAGGATGAAGAAAGTTTGGTGGCATTTTATACAAGTGTTGCCAATTATTTTAAGTTAAAGTCGAATCAGCCCAAACTAGACGAAGCCAACTATATTTATACCAACTCAGAGCATGGATTTTGTACTGCTCAAACTGTGTTTTATCATCGCTGCTTAGGGCAAATAGAGGTTGATTACCCCGCTTTGCGTTCGGCAGTATCTAAAGTGTTGAACCTTGTTTTACCACACCCTAGTATTTTGCCCTTTCTAGAAGCTGATCCATTTAGAACAAGCCCTACCACAGCTAGTAAGGAATGGAAAAAAGGGCTAAATGGATTAATTGAACGTTGTAAAACAACGGACTTAAATCCTGAGGAAAAGAAAGCTTTCTTTGTACTATTAACAGGCATTCTGTCAGCCAAAGAACTAGCTCGGATTGAACTGTTTCGTAATCAAAAAGGGGAACACATGGTGTTGTCTAAACTGATTGCTTCTACAAAGTCTGTTGAAAATTGGTTGAATGATTATCGTATTGATGAAAAAGAAGACGATGTCTTGTTGCAAAATTATCTGGCGAAAGAAACGGATATTTATAACAACATTCTTGTTGCAGAATGGAAGGCGGTAACCACGCATAGTAGTATAGCGGCTAATATCAAATCTTTTTATCAAGGAGTGCTAAAATATGCAAGCTTAGCCAAGTCACCTAAACCATTGATTACAAGCAAGTATATTTTTGTAGATACTAGCATAGGTTTTGTTGGCAGTGGTCAAATTTTCTTTCACAATCAGATGATTGAAACAGAAAAATACGGTCCGCTAAGAACAGCGATTAATACACTAACGGATTGTTATACACCACATCCCGATGTATTGCCTTTCTTGATAGAAGGGGTGTTCAAAACTAGAAATAGTATTTTGTCTAAATCGATTGCCAAGGATGTTGTGGTTTTGGAAAAAGGCGAAGCAGCTAGTTTGGTTCATTTCTTTGAAAAAACAAAAGAGGACTTATTTACTTTCTTATATCTAACAGAGAGTCCAGAAAATTCGAGGGAGTGTGAAGTTGGAAAGCGGGCTAGAAATATTCCTTATGCGGTAGAAAAAGGACAACAAGGTTTGGCGGAAAAAATTAATGCTATTTTTGGCGATACTTATAAATTGGTGCCTGCCAAAATTTACCAGCCAGATTATAGAAACAAAGGCTTATTAAGAGGAAGTCAGTTATTTAATGCGATTTCTAAGTCTAAAGAAGTATCCCCTGAACTACTTTCGGCATTGATTGTAGAGAGTGGCAATGCCGACGTACAAGAACAAGTATTCAGCAAAATTGATAAAATTGTTCTCAAAGAGGGACAAACATATAATAAAGATTCTTTTGAGCACCAAACGTTACAAATATTCAGAAACAAAGAGGCAGATCATTCTAAAGTTCGATCTAAAATTTATATCGAAAATTTAGAAGGAGAATTGTTTAAGTTGAATGATATTGGGTTTGATGATGCGATTACTATTTCTATTGAACGAAGCGGTAAGTTTAATTTGAAATTATCAGAAGTACTGCCTCGTTTTAAGGTCATTCAAGCATTGTTACAGAACATAGCGAATCAGTTTGTCGATTATGAGGCCCCCACGGTATTACAACGCCGTTGTTTTGAAGGGGAAGAGAAACTGGTCAAAGATATTTTTGATGAACTAAAAGCAAATCATCCCGTTTTGGAAAATGCTTATCAACTAGCTTTTGCATTGTTGTATGCGAAGGATAATGATAATAGCAAAATTATCAAATCGTTTTTGCTGCATACACAAGCTGCTGAACCCATAGAAATCAGTACGTTTGATGCGTTTCATTTGAATAACAACTCTTTTATTGATTCAAGTGCTATTTTGAATTCCCAATACTATGCGGGAGTTGATGAGTTGCTTCGTATACAAGAGAAAGAAACAGCATTTAGTTTTGGGTCTCAAAATTTGGTTTATGGTCCTTATATAGATAAAAATACCTTCTATTGTGCGCCGATTAGAACGTTGGAAGAGAAAGAAAAACCAGAGCAATTGCAATCTGAACTATTAAATTTCTTGTACGAAATTTGGTCAGAAATTCCTGATTTGGAACGTCCTACTCAGTTGGAACTTAAAACAAATACAGAGAATAGCTTGGGTGGTTTATTACCTGCGGAGCTGGTTTATCCTGAGGAATATGCTTTGGTAAAAGAGCGTTTCCCTGATTGGTTGATGAATTGGGTCGGAGAAGAAGAAGAGTTAGTGGAAGAACGTACGATTCAGCCTGATTATGAGGAACCAATTCCAGTGGACGGAGAGGAAGTAGAGGAATTTGTTCCCCCTTCGCCCAAAGTTGTTCTAATTCCTAGAGGCAAGTTATCGTTGTTAAATGCTATAGGGGTCAATACAGAGCGTTCTACGCTAGTAGGGGTACGCCAATATTTTCATACAAATATTGGAGAGCCTGTTTCACAAAAACAACTGAATGATTTACGAAATTCAGAACAAGACTATTTATTGCAAACCATCCTTTGGCTTCAGTCTGAAGGAACGGTATTTACCTCCGAAGATGAGCGTTTGTATTGGTTGAGAAAATTATACAATACACTACCTAAATTGACTCAAAATACACCTTTACCTTATATTATTAAGGTAGGAGGAATAGAGGAAGAACCAACCTTTGAGTACAAAGTCGATAATCATGCGGATCAAGAGTTGTATTACTTTGACCAAAAACAACAGAAACAACTTTTTGAAAAATTTGAAATTAGTATTGCTCATGTATTCGACTGTTTGACAGCAGCAGGGCAATATTTGACAAATTTGGATATCAAAGGGATTGAGTTTAAAACAACCAAAGTGGAGAACAAATTGGATCTTGAACGATTAGAAGCCAATAGCCAAGAATGGGGGGCAGATCACTATATGAAATGGCGAGAAGATGCTGAATATAGCATTTATTTGTATGATGGAAAAATGCCTTATGTGGTTTACTTCTTAGATCAAGTCGTAAAAGAGTATGAACATGAAAATGCTGTTTTGTGCAATAAAATTGCTTACGTGAATAGTAATTCAACCAATATTGAGGAAGATTTATTTAGTATCACGAAGTACAATACTTTGACAGAAGCACATTTATTGGGCTTACTGCGCTTCAAAAATGAAGATAAAAAAGAAACAAGTGCTCATAAGGTCATTGAACGAGTGGTAGAAACAGTTGTGGTGGAAGAAAAGTTGGCAGAGAATGAGGAAGCAATTGAAAACCCTTCTGTAGAGGATATTCAAGTGTACAAAGATCAAAATGTCAAAGGGAAACTCAAGCTGGCATTTGACATTAGTGAATTGCCTGCTGAAATGTTAGAAGAGTTACTACAATATGCTAAGTCATCGAAAATGATTATTGAGAAGAAGGAAGTCGATAAAGGTTGATGAACGACATATCCTAAATATTTCATAAAAAATAAAAATGGTATAATTCTTTTACTTTTAATCATCATATTGCGCCTGAAAAACAATTCTTAGATGGAAATAATTTTTATCAACAATAGTTTGTGCAAAAATTGTACAGACGATTATTAACTAAATTTAAACTAAACAATGAAAAACCTATTTGTATTTTTAATGCTTACCGTAGTTAGTGTTGGTTTTTTTTCTTGTGAAAAAGATACTACTACTACTACTAACAACACTCCTAATGATTATTATATTACATTTGATTTTGATGGAACACCTGTAGAGTATCGATCAACCAGCTACCAATGCAACTCCTCTCAAAGTAGTATAATTTCTGTAAGTGGAGGTATATTGAAACCTAACTTATCTAATTTTTCAAAAACGGAGAGTATCTATGTTAATGTTAATATGGATGAAGACTCAGTTACATACAATGAGCTAAATAGTTTGGTAGGTCAAAATTTGGAAGTGTGTTATTCTTCATCAGCCATTTGTAATGCACCTATTCATATTGGTTTGGATTATAACGATGGTACTACAGATTGGAGAACAGATAAGAACAACAATATTTTTCCCGCTAATTATCTTAAAATTACTTCTGTAGAACGTTCTTCAGTAGTAGCTTTAGGTTATGGTGATTTAGTAATCGTAGAAGGAGAGTTTAACCTTGTTTTGGATGGTGATGGAATGGTTAAGAATGCCTCTAATGGTAAATTTCGTTTGTTGTTTCCCGAATTTAAATAAATTGGAATACTCATAACTCAATATTAATGCACAAAAAAGCAGTTAAAAGGTATAAACTTAGCTGCTTTTTTGTATCTAATAAGTAAGAGGTCAGAAAAAATAAGAACAAAAAATGGGATTATTTTTTTGCTAATCCAAGAAGAAAAAGGAAGGCTTAGCGAGCTAAGACAAGTTTTTCTGATGAAGAGTAGCGCAAAAAGAAGGCTGTTTTAGCTGCGCTGCTACTGCGTGGTACTTGTTATTTTTTTGAACGATTACTTAATATTCAAAAATAAGGCAAATAAAAGGAAGCCAAGCCTATATGCCCTAAGAATGTAAACACCATTACTGTGACAATATGTGCTTTTTCTTAGCTATGAAAATAATATGTTGTTGCTGTGTTCCTCCTTTTGGGTAATCTAAGGAGCTGATTTGGAGTATCTCAAAATGAAACTGTTTTAAAGCTGCTTTTATTTGGGAAGAAGAATGATAATAGACAAAAACTTGATCTCCAGAGCTTCCTTGTTCGTATCCAGAGTCGTTATAGTTCCCTTCTATAAAACTTAGGTATAATAAACCATTAGAGGAGAGTAAATTAAAGCTATCTTGTAGCAACTTTAAACAGTCGTCTTTAGACAAATAGGGGAGGCAAAAACCACAACATATCCCATCAAATTTTTCGTTTAAGGTATGAATATTACGAGCATCCATTTCTAATAACTTTGCTTTAGGAACATTTTTCTTAGCGAGTGCAAGCATATTAGGGGCAATGTCAATGGCTGTAAGCTGAAAATCAGGTCGTTGTTGGATGAGGTATCGTGTTATATTCCCAGGACCACAACCAATTTCTAAAATCTTTGCGGCTGTTGTTGGAATTGCTTTGCAAAAAGCAGCGTAAGAGTCATTGTAAAGCGTGCTATCCATGAACTTTTCTTGGTATAAATCGGCTATCTTATTCCAAGTTTGAAATGTAATTTTGTATTTGTCCATTTGGCTTAAGTAGAGATTTTTTGCGTGAAAAATTACTTTTTTCTTTGGTTAAAGATGGTATAACTGAAAAAAGCAACTAAAAGAAGTAAAGCAATACTTGCTTGCAATGTGAGCAAAGAAAAAGAGTCGAAATAATCCTCAGGAGGATTTTCCTTGGCAGGCAACTGCCTAGATAAAGAATTATTGGCTGGATGAAATTTTGCTTCAAAAATAGACTCGTCAAATTCGTATTTTCTAAAATGAGGCATTAATCGTGTTAATGCTTCGGTTATGTTCAGTTGATTTTTAGGGTCATAATGTAGGGCAATTTTATAAGCAACAAAGGCATCTTTAATAGATAAATTGATCGCAAAATGATATCCTAGTTCCTTCATGATATTGGCAACCAAAAGATTGGGACTAGATACATAGGGAATATGAGTTTTCATAACATTTCCGATAGACCACAGGGTATCCAATTGATTTTTGTAATTGGTATAACGAAGGAGTTGTAGGCTATCCCTTTGTTGTTTAGTATAACTTTGAGTAGAATTATTTTGATAAAAGGAGGTGTCCCAGTTCAAATTTAAAACGTGGTGATGTAGTAACCAGTTGGGGTCTTGTTGAATAGATCGTTTGGCTGCGATAATTTTTAATTGTACCCATTCGGTTTTAGGAGGATCATGAGGCGACTGTGTAAAAGCTTTTAATAAATAGTGTTCCGCAGAATCTAAATTGCCATTCAATTCATGTACAACTCCTAAGTTAGAAGTAATATTATATTCTTCAGAGTGTTGTTCGTGTAGCCATTGAAAGACATTTAATGCCTTGTTATTCTCTCCTAAATGGGTGAGATAAATTCCTGCATCTGATAGTTCTCGAAACGCATAATTAGCAGGTTGATCAAAATCAAAATCGGCAACAAATTCTTTGGCAAAAGCAGTGTCAAAGGTATAGGCAATGTCGGGAATGTTACTAGACCGTTTTTTAACGTCCGTTTCTTTTTTGTGGTATAAATTAGGATGAAGCGATAAAGCGAATGTACTACTAAAGCCCCAAATGAATGTAAAAAGTAGCGTTCTCATTGTAATCAACTTGGAAAGGTTATGACTCTTTACCAAGATACAAAAAAGCAAAGGAATTTATTTGAAAAATGCTGATTTAGAACGCTTTAAAGGATGAATTTTAACATATTAGCTAATAGTCTAGCTCTTGTCGACGTTTTAAATTACTAAAAGCACGCGTTTTTTTCCCATTTCTATATTCTTGAGAATCAATCAAACTAGGGACAGCATCTGTTTTTAGTTGCAAAATTAAAATGGTTGAATCGGTCTGGACAACTTGATTGTTTTTAAATAACTTAACAACTTCTGTTTGTTGAATAATGGAAGGAGTTAGAAGGGTGGAGAATGTATTAATTTCTTTTTCTTCTGTTCTTTTATACATTGCTAGAGGAAATGGATCAGCGCAACAGGCAAAACTTCCCTTGGGTAAATAAGCAGCATTCCCATAAGTATCTTTTACCAAAAAGATGGGAAGTATTTTAAAAGACTTCTGAATCGAATCTACTTCTATTAGTGTCATAAAATCGTAGGTATAGCCATTCTGCATGTCCAATAAAGCCTGTTCTTCTAATGTCAAGTAGCGCGTTTGCTGCTTGTCGAGACTCTTGGCAAAAGACTTTTCTATAGAATAAAAATAGCGGTCTTTTTGTTCCTTGTTGGGAGCATAATCTTTGGAGTTTTGAAAAAAAGCAGCATACTCTACAGGACTTAGTTTATAATAATTAGAAAAACCTGTTTTAATACTAGGGAAAATGTGTAATTCTTTGCGATTATGATACGGAAAACGCCATTGATTCGCATCAATATCATAAGCTGCTTTGGTGCCTTGGGGATCTCCATTGATGGGTGGGGTAGTCGTTGTTCTTGAGGTTGTTTCAGAAGTAGTTGCTGTTTGATACTCTTTGGGAATGGCTAAGCGTTCGCCCTTGCGGATAATATTGTTCTTTTTGTGGTTAATTTGTTTGACATCCTCAACTTCAACACCATAGATTTGGCAAATCCCCCAAAGACTTTTATCTGTTTCAGAAACGATGTGAATAATGTATTTCCCATTTTTAGGAATTTTAAGTTGCTCACCTGCTCGAATAGTGCTGTTTTTCTTGTTGTTGAGCAACATCAACTCTTCTGTTGTAACTTTGTATTTTAACCCAATTCGGTATAAGTTTTTGTCTTTTTTCTCTACTACATGTATAATATAGTCGGGATCTTTAGCGATCTGCTTAGGAATTTTTAAGACCTCTCCAACTTGTACTTTGTTGTCGTCTTTTTGATTTAAAATCTTTATTTCTTCAAGTGAGACGCCATGTTTTTGGCTAATACTCCAAAGCGTTTTGTCTTTTTCAGTAACGGTATAATTGAAATAAGGGGTTAATGCTTGCGCTAATAATAAATTGTGATAGAACAAAAATGCAAAAATGATAAACGTATATCTAGGCATAACTGGTTAATTTTTTTTGTGTTTTAGACATTGATATTAGGACGAGTCTAAGACACTAAATAGTTAACGGAATTACAATGTAGTCGTTGGTAAGTTAGGTTCTATACATCATTGTAGCACTTCTAGAATCCGAAGGCATTTTATTAATTACCAAAAACAAGCCAAAATTAACCATGCTCAAAAACGTAAGATTTAAATAACCAAGGCTTTATCTGGTAAAAGGGAATTTATAACTAGAACGAATGATAATTCGTAAATGTTGTTTTAAATAGTTGGTATGTGTTAATAGAGGGGTGACTTTACTTTCTCGAAAGAAAATAGAGTACCAGTCCAATCAACAAAGTATTATCTAATAAAAACTAGAGTGTGTCGGTTGATTAGTTAAAGGATTGTCAATACGATTTTAAAAATTGCGGTTAGAAACTAGGTTCTAATTGTTCGGAAAGCTGTTTGGAAATACTGTCCCACAATTTGATTCTTTGTTCTAGTGCTTGTATTGCGACAGCCAATACTTCGTCCCATTTTTTTACATCATGTCCACACAACTCCTGAACCATTTGCAAAGACAAAGGACCATGTTCGTCTCCATCTAATTCAATATGCCTTTTTAGATAATAAGTTAGTTTGCTATAGGATGTTTTTTGGTTGGCAGCTTCTTCATTTTTGATAATTTCCAAAAACATATCAGGAATCAAATCTTCTCGACCAAAGGTAAACGCAGAGGCAATAAGATGTGGCTTGTTGGAATCAATAACAGTAAATGTAAAATTGATGAAATCTTGAACAGCAGGCTTAAGTTGAAGGTTTTGTGCAGCATCCTTGACAGAAGCACCTGCTTTGATTTCTACGATAAAACGCTTGATCAAATCAGTATTAGCACCCACTTGTTCCATCGCATCTAAGTACATATCAAAGTGACTTTGAGGAGTACCAGCCTCGTTTAAATCACTTTCTTCTCCCAATACAATTTCGTTAATAAAGCGACTCAGTAATGGATTTGGGTTAGGAACCCAAGGTGTATGGGTACAAGTTAAATGCTGTTGTAATGCCTTGAGTAAAGACATGAAATCCCAAACCGCAAAAACGTGTTGTTCCATAAAAGCTTGAATGTCTTCTATGCTACTTAGTTTTTGATACAAAGAATGATCGATTAGAGCTTTTCTAAGAGGAGTGATTTGAGTTTGAATCGTTTCTATATTTGTCATAATACCAAGGTTAATTTTAAACAATAGCTCACTAGATGCTTTGGGTTAATAGGATAAATAGCAACTTGCTGAGCCATTATGAGCTGGCAAAAATACAAAAAGTCGCTTAATCTAAGAACAGGGAAAGTAGAATTGTTGTTTAAGTTGTGGTATAAATTTTAGATAACTTTAAGTAATCGTCCCTCAATTACAGATATATTTACCGTTCTGTTTCTCAATTAGGACTAAGTAAAGGTTCATTGTTATGCTTACCGATGGTTTGCGAAAGGCGTTGTTCGTGACGAGAGGGAGTAATTAACAATTACAAAATAACAGCACAGCTAATAACTAACTAAAAAACTCAGTTCTTACTATTACTATAATTTATTCAGATCACTTATTTAGAATAAATATGGCATCTTATTGGTGGAACTATATCTTTGTTTTTATTCATTAAGCCATCGTAGTTTACTAAATAATTACTTTGTGTACACGAATAGAGGGCACTTATATTTATTAGAACTTCTATCATTATGTGATTTTAGTAAACTATTCAACCAAATTAACCTAGATAAATTATGTTGGTATTGTTACTGTTTTTGATGTTAACAACTTATGCACAGAGCCAAACGACAACCAATCAAGAAGAAGCAATTCGTTGGGCAAAAGAAAAAAATAAAGCCATATTGCTTGTTTTTTCAGGCTCTGACTGGTGCCAGCCTTGCATTCGTTTTGATAAAAATGTCCTGCAAGAGTCTTCCTTTCAAGCTTATGCAGAGGAGGCTTTGGTGGTGTTAAAATGTGATTTTCCTCAAAGAAGCCAATTGCCCAAAGATGTTGTGCAACAAAATGAAGCATTAGCAGAACGTTTCAACCCACAAGGGGAATTTCCCAAACTTTTATTACTCAACCAAGACTTTAAATTGTTGGCTCATTTAAATTACAAAAGCGAAGCCACTCATCAATTCGTCGCACAAATTAAACAATATTTGCCCCTTGAAACAGGAGCCAAAGAGTATAGAAAAAAAGTCCCTTTAATGGGAAGTTTTTTTGAATTTATTGTGGTAGCCCCCAAAAAGGAGGCAAAGGCTGCTTGGACCTTAATTGAGGATTGTGTTAAAGAGGCAAAGCGAATTGAAGCACTTATTTCGGAATGGATTCCAAGCTCAGATATTAGCAAAATCAATCAACAAGCAGGAAAAGAAGGCGTTAGAGTACATGAGGAGGTCTATAAATTATTGCAACGTAGTATTGCTATTAGTCAATTGACACAGGGAGCTTTTGACATTACTTTTTTAGCTTATTATGATTATTGGAAGTTTGATCAAACACAAGTATTCCCTTTTGACTCTGTTCAAGTCAAACAGCTCTCTCAGTATGTAGATTATCAACAAGTAGAATTACTTCCAGATTACCAAGTTAGGATACCTGCAAGAATGCGGATTGGTTTGGGTGGGATAGGGCAGGGCTATGCCGTTGATCGAATAAAGGAGTTTTTGTTATCTAAAGGAGTCGAAAATTTTGTGATTAATTCTAGTGGGGATATTTATGCACATGGACAACGTCCAGATGGCAGCCCTTGGAAAGTTGGTGTTGCAAGCCCTTTGGATCGAGATAAGATTGTCAAATGGTTGCCTGTAGAGAATTTTGCTGTTGTTACATCAGGAACCTCAGAAAAGAACTTTGAGTATCAAAATACAATTTATAGTCACATCATCAATACACATACTGGTTTTCCCATCGAAGGGCTGCAATCTGTAACCGTAATAAGCGATTTTACAGAAATAGCCGATGCATTGGCGACAAGTATTCTTATATTGGGGACAGAAATTGGTCTAGATTTAATCAATCAAATGCCACAAACACATTGTATTATTATTGATAAGGATCAAAATATTCATTATTCAGATGACTTACAAATCAAAAAATAGTTGGAATTGTTGTTGTAAATATATGAAGTGCTGAAAGTCATGTTTTTCATAAGTTATAGTTTTGCTGCATATTTACATGTAGACGAAAACGGAAGTCTTTGTTATAATTTCGAAAAAGCAATATATCTTTTTATTATGGCTTTTTGGGGTTTTGTGAGAAAAAATCTCACTTTATTGTTATGTTTGTAATAACAATAGTTTGTTGAAAGCTAATCAACGAACTACTAATAATAAAATAACTATAAAAAATGAAAGATGATTATTGAATTTACAGTTGGGAATTTTTTATCGTTTAAGGAACCCAAAACTTTATCATTAGAAGCTACTAATATTACGGAATATAAGGATTCAGCATTTAAATATGGTAAAAATAAATTATTAAAGAGTGCTGTCCTGTATGGGGCGAATTCGAGTGGAAAATCAAATTTTATAAAGGCAATGTCAATTATGAAAATGATAATCTTGACATCTGCTGAGAAATCTTCTGCTAGTAGGTTTGAAATAGTACCTTTTCTATTGAATACAAGCACTGAGAATAAGCCATCTTTTTTCGAAGTAGTTTTTTTAATTGGAGCAATAAGATATAGGTACGGGTTTGAAATGGATAATAAATCCATCTATGGAGAATGGCTATTTAAGTTAGAGGATAAGGAGGAAATTCCTCTTTTTATAAGGGAAAAGGATGGAATTGGCATTACTGATGAATTTAACGAAGGAGAAGCTTTGGAAGCAAAAACAAGAGATAATGCTTTGTTTTTATCAGTTGTAGATCAGTTTAATGGAAAGACAGCAACTAAAATTATTAGTTGGTTTAATAATTTAGAAACTATATCAGGTTTAAGTCATGAAAATTATAGTCATGTAACATTTTCGTTGTTGGACAAAGAACAATCTAAAGAAAGACTGCTTGATTTTTTTAAGGATTTAGATTTAGGATTTGAGCAGTTAAAGTTTCGAAAAGAGAAATTTCAAGGAAAAATTTTACCTAAAGACTTACCGTCAGAACTATTAGATGTTATCATAAATGATTTAGAGGGGAAAACAATTGCAAAAATTACTACTGTACACAAAAAGTTTAATGCAGAGGGTAAGCAGATTGGACATAAGGATTTTGATTTAAGAGAACATGAGTCATCTGGTACAAATAAAGTAATTGATATGTCTGGACCTATTTTTCGTACATTATTGTATGGTGGGGTTCTTGTTATTGATGAATTAGATGCTAAATTACATCCATTAATGACTGCTGCTATAACGAATTTATTCAATTCTCCAGAATATAATAATAATAATGCACAGTTAATTTTTGCTACACACGATACTAATTTATTGTCATATGGTCGATTTAGAAGAGATCAAATTTATTTTTTTGAAAAAGATAAATACGAGGCAAGTGACTTATATTCTTTGATTGAGTACAAAGAAGAGGGGTCAAACAAGAAAATTAGAAAAGATAGGTCTTTTGAAAAAGACTATATTAATGGCAGATATGGAGCGATTCCATTTATTGGTAATTTTGAAGAACTTTTAGGTAATGGCTAGGAAAATAAAAATAGATAATGCCATTCTTAAAAGAAGGGCAAGAAAAGAAGAAAAAAGAAAAATACAGTTTAAATCGAAAAGAAAGTTCTATTTGATTGTTTGCGAAGGAGTCAAAACTGAACCCAACTATTTTGAGTCTTTAAAAGCTTCTCTTCCAAAAGGCGTTTTGGAGTTGACGAATATTGATATTGATGGAACGGGAAAAAATACATTATCAATAATAGAAGAAACTAAAAAACTTAGGAAAAGATATGAGGAAAAATATTTAAGAAAAATTGATAAGTCTTGGGCGGTATTTGACAAGGACAGCTTTCCTCCCAAAAATTTTAACAATGCGATTAATAAGGGCGAAAATTCCAAGCCAAAAGTAAATTGTGCATGGTCTAACGAGGCATTTGAGTTATGGTATCTTCTACATTTTAGCTATTACAACACAGGTATATCGAGGGAACGATATCAAGAACTTCTGGAAAAAGAGATTAATAAGGCATCCAATCGAACGGATTTTAAATATAGAAAAAATTCAGAGGAAATGTTTGCGATTCTAGATAAGTTTGGAGATCAAGATTTTGCTATTGAGAATGCAGAAAAACTAGAAAATCTATATTTAGATAGAAGTTATGCAAAGCATAATCCATGTACAAAAGTACATCATTTAATCAAAGAATTAATAGATTTAGCAGATGAATATACCAGCCAAGAACAGGTTTAACTGGCTACAACTAAAATATAGTCTTGCTTTGGGTGGGGTATTGCTAGCCGTATCATCCTGCACTACTGTAAAGCCTTATCAAAGAGCCTATTTAGAAGATAAAGATATGGCGTTCAAACAAAACGCACCCGAGAAATTTGAGCAAAGTGCTCATACTTATCGGGAAGGCGCAGCAGGAGGAGGAATGGGGAAAAGTAGTGGTGGTTGTGGTTGTAATTAATCATAAATTAAGTGATCAGAAAAATAATAAGTAAAGACTATTGGAAAATTGAAATAGTATAAAATGCGCATCCCCAAAAAACAGTTGATTGGATTATTGTTACTGCTCACACAGGTCTGTTTTGGACAAGAAAGAGACAGTAGTTTTCGAAAAAAAGCCCTCACGACCTTAGATGTTCAAGCTTTTTTCTCTATGTACACGCAAGAAGGCACTCATTCCGCTGTAACGGGAGGGGAAGGAGATGAGCATTTAGAGGTCTATCATACGGGAGCCAATGTGGCTTATGGCATCAATTCTAGCTTAATTATTTTTGATGCTAGTGTCGATGTAATCACGTCTCCCTCTACAGATAAAATTAATTTCATTAAATCATCGGCTTCTGAACACGACAATCACGTACAGGCTAGAATAGGTTATCAGTATAGCCTCAAAAAGCACAATATAAGTTTTGGGGCAGCTTATATGTTGGGCATTGAGTCCGATTATTGGTCAGATGGTATTAGCACTTGGTTTAGTTGGGGCAGCAAAAATAAAATGCGTTCTATTTCTATTGCGACAGATTTCTTTTTCGATGATCTAAGATGGGGACGTCTCAGCCCTAGCCAAGGGTTTAAACCTACTAGATTAATTTATCCTGTGGAATTAAGATATATAGATTGGTTTGGTATTTATCATCGCAATTCCTACAATATAAATTTAAATGTACGCCAAGATATTAATAAACGTCTCCGACTTAATCTAGGGCTTGGAGCAACATATCAGGAAGGATTATTATCGACTCCCTTTCATCGAGTTTATTTTATCAACTCTACAGATCCCAAAGTAGAGAACTTGCCCCGTCAACGGATTCGTTTGCCATTGAGCATTGCAGCCAATTGGTTTTTTAAGCAAACATTGGTTTTTCAACCTTCTTATCGTTTTTATTGGGATAATTTTGGAATTTGGGCGCATACTTTAGCGTTGCAAACAGCGATCAAACCCAACAATAAAATTACATTATACCCATTTGTAAGAGGATATTATCAGCAAGGTTCGCCTTATTTTGCACCTTATGGAGCACATCAACCTTCTTCGATATACTATACTTCTGATTATGATTTTTCAACTTTAGGAAGTATTAAAGCAGGTATAGGAATCGGTTGGTTTCCTGATGCTCGTCTAGGAAAAAAATCCAGTTTTTATTTTAATAATGTTATTTTAAGATATGCCTTTTTCTATCGAACCGATGGACTTTATGCGCATATAATTAGTCTACAAGTGGGCTTAAAGAAATAGATATTTTTATTAAAAAAAGAACGGAACTGAAATATATGATTGCTACAAAAAATCTAGGATAGACTTATGTTGGCAACACCTTTCAATTCCGCCCTATTTATTATTTACATTACTCCGTTGAAACTACGCAGTAGCAGCGAAGTAATCAACAGAGTATTATATTTAATTATACCAATTCTAAACTTTCTTTATTCTCATTAATATTTTTGATTGCATTTAGAATAGAAGCTAACCAAGTTTGTAGATTTTCTCTATGGTTAGAAACCTTATTCCTAGCACCTTGTAGTGCCGAACTTGCTTTCTCAAAAATAGCAATAAATTTATCTAAATATTGTCTAGCTTCTGAAGCTTTGATACGCTGAGAAATGATGACATTAATGGCGCTAGTGATTCCTTTTACAATTCCACCTACTAATAGAGGAATAGGGGCGTATGGCCCAACAAAAGCAGCTGTAATACTAGCCGCAGCACCTCCTGCAGTACCAATTAGTTCTACAACAGATTGCCATTTCTTTGCCCCAACTTGGAAATTTTCTTCCGTCATATCGTTGTCAGGAACAATACTACTTAGAACACGAGAAGCTTGCACAAAACTAGAAGACATCATGTCAATACCATCAGCAACTTTGCCTGTTGTGCGCATGGCTCTCAATACAGTAGGTAGGGCAGCAGTATCACTTTCTTCAATAAGATTTTGGAAAGTATCTGGGTATTTGCGTTTGTGCTCCGCTAAAGCTTCTGGTTTGGCTGTAGAGAACGTTTCAAACTGAACAATGTTCACATTAGGTAAAAAGATTTGTAAGTCCATGTCTTTTGTGCTTTTTGAAATTTCTTCTTCTAAAGCACTGATTTTTTCTAAATGATAGTCAATTTGAGCAGGACCTTGTTTCTTAGCATCCTTATGCGTTGTAATAGGCGTTTTCTTTTTGAAACCATCGGCATCTTCTATTTTGGATGCTTTACCTTTGCTAAGTTCTCTCCAATTAATCTCATTGTCTATTCGCTTGCGATAGCGTTCCTTAAAAGGATTAAGGATTTCTGCATAATCACTATCCTCAATCTTGCCCATCATATTATCAACATAATTGACAGTCAATTTTCGAGTTTCGTAGTCAGGATCAATCTCTTCAGGGGTTACCAAGTCTTTGTCGATATACTTTAGTAATTCTGCAAAACGAAGTGCATAAACATTCTTTAAATCTTTCGTTTTTTCTTTGAATCGCTGCTCAATATATTCTAACAAACGTTGTTTTATGGTATTTTTAAATGTAGGCAAGCTAAATCCACCTGTTTTTTCGAGTTCCTCAATAGTAAGCTCCTTTTGCTCTTTCTTTGGTGGAGGAGTGCTTGTTTCAGGGAATTTAGCAAGGATATCTATATTTTTAGTAAGACTTTTGACATCCTTTTCAAAATTAAGATTCAAAATTGCCGTGTTCCATTTGTCACACAAATCAATGGTTTTACTTAAAGTATCCGTAGAAGGAGGTTTTGTAAATTCTTGAACAACTTTTTTAAGTGCCATAATCGTATCTACACTACCTTTCATAATAGCAATACCTTTATTGGCCGTTTTCTCGTTGCTTGGGTTAAGAGGATTATCAAACTCCTTGTTTCGATCAGCAGAAGAGACTTTTTGACCATTGATTGTAACCGAAGACTTTGTGAAATTTCGTCCAGCAATAGGATCAAAAGCCGTTTTAAACTGAGACAAAGCATCCATAGTCGTCGTTAATGCTCCAGGAACATCGCTGCCGCCAATTTTTTTCATAGCAGAACGCAAAGACTCAATGGCATTGGTTGTTTTTCCTTGACTTTGCCAGTTAATAATATAATTAACACTACCCGTAATTGCCTCAATAGATAGATTTTTGATGATATTGCTACGACTTTCTAAGGCCTCTTTACTTTCTCCATTTTCTACCGTAATGAGTGACAAGACAAAGTTATTGAGTTGGTTGATGTATTTGTGATACTCGTTCAACTCTTCAAAAATATAAGCAAAGCCTTCTGCGAGCCCTTTACTAGTTTTAAACAAGTCATTTCTATACCATGTAGAATCTTTACTATGTTTGCTTTGTTCTTGAGCCTGTTGCAAAACCAAAACGTTAGGACTTAAGGTAGTTGGCGCTTCATTTAAGGCTTTAATTAATGCTTTGTAAGCTGTCTCTGCTTTTTTGGTGCCCCCTTTATCTTTGAAATCTCCAATGATATCTTTTAGAGCTGCAATCAATTTATCTATTCCTTCTAATTGGGGATTTTGTGCTTCTAAAGCCAATTTTAGTTTTGTGGCAGCTTCTTGAAAATTGCTGCTACTAACTTGTCGTTTGAACTTGTCCGAACTTCCATCTTTGTTATCACTTTTTAGCTTATTAAGTAGCGTGACAAATTCGTCAACATCTTTGCCATATTTGAGATGCGCTTGTTTTTTTTCAGGACTATCGAGTTTATGGTGATACTCTCTAAAATCTCGGATGGTTTTGTTGACATCTTCAGGTCTTAAGATGATTGTTTGATTCAATACAGAATGCGATTTTACAACAGCTTTGTTAAGGGCATTTAATTCATTCTGACTAGCATCTCGCAAGACCAAATCGTCCAAGGACATATCAAACAAATCCATTTCGTTGGGACGTGCTAAGACCTTTGTATTTACCCTAGATTTGTGCTCCAACAAACGATTGTCTAAAGAAGGTGGCCAACTAGCAATTAAACCTTGCATTTCTAAGGCATCTTCTACCAAAACTTTCTTGTTTTTGTCAATTTTTTCATGAAGTGCCTCTACCTTACTTAATACACCAGCCCAGCGCAGCGATTGAGGATCTTTTACTTTCTTTATTTCATCTGCCAATGCCTTTAGTTTTTGGAGCACTGTACCCACTTCTGTTTTGTAGAGTGACTCACGATCCAATAGTAAATTGGAAAAATCATTAGCAACTGTATGCACCTTTTTTTCCTCTTCAGAATAGGCGCCATGTTTTTCTTTGTAAGCCAGATAGTTTCTGATAGAGTCCACAAATTCTTCTGTATCCAAGACGCCAAAAGTCATTTCACCATCTTCCAGCATTTTTTCGATGCTTTCTAATTCTTCTTGGCTCAATTCACCTTTATTTTTCCAGCCCGTTACTTTCTCTTTGATTCTATCTTTAGCATGTTTTTGATAAGAGACATGATCTTCAGGAGGTTCTACGATGGTCGATTGAATATCTGTATGAATGCCTGCGATACTATCTCTTCTAGTAAGATTGGCAACAAATGGAGCGCCAATTTTTTTTAGTTCTTCAACAACTTCAACTTCGACTTGGATAGAATCATTATGGCTATTCAACGAATGATCCAAGGATGGTTCATTTTGATTATCTTCATTGCTTGAAAATAAATTTCTTAAAAATTCAAACATAATTTTATTTTTTTTTGGTTAAAAACAGGGAAAAGAAACAATGAGATTAGACATTACGATGTGTCTTCTCATAGGGTAATAATACCAACTAAACTTGCTCTAATATTTTCTTAAATTGATTAAAAGTTTGACTAAAGGCATCGTTCAGTTTTTGGCGCTTTTCTTTATTTTCCTTTAGTTTATCATTCCAAGCTTGTAGGAGTGATTCTAGTTGAGCGCGTTCTTGATCATTCTCAGCCCAAAATGTTTCCCAATTTGAAGAAGAACTATTGGTTTGCTTTTCTTGTAGGCTCTGTATGGTTTTATTGAGTTTTGATTGTTCTGATTCCAATACTTTATTGGATTGTACTAACAACTCATCTTGTTCTACCAACAACTTCAAATCCTGATTGAACCAATCTGTAAGCATCTTTTTGGTTCGATTAATAAACTGAAGTAGTTCGTTTTCTGCTTTTTGCATGGCTTGCAAATCTTGTGATAGATGCTTTTCGGTATCTAGCTTTTCTATTTTTTGACGGAATTGATCCATTTCGGCAAACTTTGGAAATAGCTTTTCTATATTTGCCATACTTTTTAGCCAACTAACCGATTCTTGCTGCAATTCTTTGGCCGTCTGTTTTTGAGTAAGAATTGCTTCGAAGGTACGGCAATAATTTTTTAAGTAGGGAACAAGTTGTTCAACCATAGCTGCACGAGCATCTTCCCAGTTTGCCAATGCTTCTAACAACTGATTACATACCTCTGGCTTTTTATAATTTGCCTTAATGAGTTCTCTTAATTTGTGTCCTCCTTTTAATAATAACTTAGTGTCCTCAACAATGCTATCTAATTGATTTGTATTGACAGGCATATCTTTATTGTCCTTATATTTATCAGATAAATCACTAATTGTTGTACTGATTTCGTTAATTTCTTGATACGTGCTATGTGATTTGGTTAAAGCGTGTAATCTTTTGCCACTACCATAACCATTGTTTTCTGTATTATTTTTACCCTTAAATAAATTGGAGAAAACCTTGACGAGTTTTGATGCGATAAATTCAATATGAGATTCGTCAATATTAGTAGCACTTACCCAGTAGTTGTACATTGCCTTTTCTAAATCGGCATAAGCTGTATACGCCTTCTCGATAGTATGTTCTTTAACAGAACCTTCAGTACGATCCATTTTAGCCCAAAAATCCTCTGACAATTTGATGATACCAGCTAAAGGTTTTAAAGAGGGGGGAGTGGTAGAAGGAAAATGCGTAGCAATATTATTAGCTACTTTTTGTATTTGTTGGTCAAGGGCAACACTTAGTTCCTCTTGACTTCCTTCTTGATCAGAAGTTTCAATAACATTGTCGTCTTCCTCATCGTTTTCATCTTCCTCTGGCTTTTTTTCTAGTTCTTGTTCTAATTTCTTAAAGGCATCTTCAGATATTTCATTGAAAATAATCTCGTAACTAGATAGAGGAATGAGTTTGCCGAGTTTACGTTTTAATTCCTTCCCCTTCTTTTTCCCTTTTCCTTTGGCTAGATCAATACAGATTGTTTCTTGACCACTTTGGGGGTCTACACCATTAAAGTAAACTATACCAATAGCACTCAAAGGCAATTTGATAACTTCTTCTTTGGCGTATTTCTTAAACTTTCCTTTCCAGTCACCAAATATAGGAAGAATCATATCTTGTTTATCGAGATAATCGTGACTTCCTAGTATAATGCATTGAGTAGGATTTTCTTTTGAAGTTCGTTTGACGAGGCGCAGAAACTCTTTTTTGGCAAGAGGTTTCATTTTTTTAAACTCTAGATCTTTTAAATCATCTGGAGTTTTTGCAATTTTCTGGTTTAACTTCATGATATAGTTGGTTTTATAAGGAGTGAAGGAATATATGGACCTATAATTTATGTATTATTGCTAATATTTCAAAGAAATCGAGTGTCTAAAAGAATATTACACTTATGTATTTTTTTAATGTGTAAATTGAGATTTGTAGCAAATAGAAGGCAAGCATATTGTTTGCAAAAAGGTTGGTGTTTTTTGAGGAAGGATTTTGCGATATTTCTACTCTAAATCAAGATCTGATGGCAATAAAAAAAGAGGCAAATCTGGAATTATTCACAAGATTTGCCTCTTTGTAGAGTTGTTTTATAACGTGGGTAAGATTATACTTCTAAATCTACAGTACTAGTAACAACATGATAGCGAGGATCATCAATAGATTTTTCGATGATGGTCTCAAATTTATGATTTGCTTTTAATAATAACACTTGACACTCAGGGCTAAGATGAGTCAGTTTAATACTTTTACCCAAATCTAAGTACTTATTAGCAATTGTACGAATTGCCTCAATTCCAGAATGATCATTCACTTTTGACTCAATAAAGTCAATTTCGATACAATCGGGATCATTTTTAGCATCAAACTTAGCTGTAAAATTCTGAACCGAACCAAAAAATAAAGGACCCCAGATTTCATATACTTTGGTACCGTCTTCTTTGATGCGTTTTCTAGCACGGATCATAATGGCATTTTTCCAAGCAAACACCAAGGCAGACATAATCACACCAGCAATAACAGCAACAGCCAAATCCTCGATGACTGTAATTGTAGACACTGCTACTAGAACAACAGCATCCGATAGTGGAATTTTGTGCAAAATTCTAAAACTACTCCAAGCAAAAGTACCAATAACCACCATAAACATAACACCAACCAACGCCGCAATCGGTATTTGCTCAATCAAAGGCGCGCCAAACAAAACAAAGCATAACAAAGCAATAGCAGCGGTTACCCCCGACAATCGACCACTACCACCAGATTCTACATTAATAATAGACTGACCAATCATTGCACAGCCTCCCATTCCACCAAACAAACCGTTGATAATATTGGCACCTCCTTGTGCGATACATTCTCTATTACCACTACCACGTGTTTCTGTGATGTCATCAATTAAGTTTAGTGTCATTAAAGATTCAATCAAACCAATGGCTGCTAAAATGGCGGCCATTTTTATAATAAAGAACCAATGTCCATCTAGAGTCTCAAACAAACTGAAAATCTGAATTTGAAAAGAGGGTAGGGTACCTTCTAGACCATTTCCACCTCCATCGCGAATAAAAGAACCTACTGTACTTACATCCAAATCTCCAAAAATAGTAATACAAGCTACTATAATGATCGCCACCAAGGCAGAAGGAACCTTTTCGGTTAGCTTAGGTAGCAAAAACATAATAGCCATGGTCAAGCCCACTAATCCCAACATAATAAACAGATCAGAGCCTTGTAACCACTGTGTTTCACCATTGACAGTTTCTTTAAACATACCTAATTGTGCTAAGAAAATGACAATAGCCAGTCCGTTAACAAACCCCATCATTACAGGGTGAGGAATCAGTCGAACAAATTTTCCTAACTTAAATAATCCTGCCATGATTTGGAAGGTTCCAACTAGCAGCAGTGTGATAAAGAGCCATTGTAATCCTAAATCTTGGATTGGGGTGGCCAAGTTATCCCCAACATCATTACCCATTCTAATAATGTAGACCATCACGACAGCCATGGCACCTGTAGCACCAGAAATCATACCTGGACGTCCACCAAAAATAGCCGTAATAAGCCCCATCATAAATGCACCATACAAGCCAACCAAGGGGTCAACTTCTGCAACAAAAGAAAATGCTACTGCTTCTGGAACTAAAGCTAAAGCAACGGTTAAACCAGATAGAATGTCATTTTTGGGGTTACGAGTAAAACTTCGTAAAAAACTTTTCATCAATGTTATTTTTTATTAATATTTAGATTAGGCACTTAACTCACTAAAACCTTGTAACAAAAATGGCTTTAGCCAATGAATGCCAAAACTTAAGCAGGTGTTTTTTGTATCGAAATAGTGCCTTTGGGCATCGCATTTCGTTTGACCATACTCTTAAAAAAGGTGCAAAGATAGTTTTTTAGTTGAGAGTTTAGGGCAGCTTTTGAATAAAGAATTGTTATTTTTTTATAAAAACTGGAATTCCTATTATCCAAAACTTGTTTTTAGGAAAAGAAAAAGCTTTATACCCTGGCAAGGAGCTAAAGCTTTAGACGTGTTTGATGCATGACAAATAGTATATACTAAGTATATTTTTCCTTCTTGCCCAATTGTTTGGTTATAACAAAGAGTAGCAAAAGAATAAAAAGACCTCCGCCCCAAATATATCCCATCGAATCACTTTCTTGATGAATTGAAATAGGTTGGTGGTTGCCGATGTGGATAAAGGCTGACCAGAATGCAGGATGTGTTACCAAGCCATTTTTTTGTTTCAAATAACTGATTTTAGCTTGACGAAGTGCTTCATCCTTAGGCATGCCTGTACTTAAATTATGATAAAAATTGCGTATAATGTGTGCTGTAGAAAAATCATTGACAGACCACAGGCTTACCACTAAAGAGGGAACACCTGCATACATAAACGAACGCCCTAATGAGATGATCCCTTCCCCTTGTTGAAATTCCCCATAGCCTGTTTCGCAAGCCGATAAAACCGCTAAGTTGGCATTTAAGTTTAATTTCGAGACTTCATAAGCATATAGGAAATTATTTTCTAAACTATCATAGTTTTCACTAAAAACGAGGGAAGATAACATTGGCTGTTCAGCATTGACAACACCATGCATTGCCAAGTGAATAATGCCATAATCGGAAGCTTTGGTTTTAAACGAGTGCTCATTGGCGTCTGTTTCAAAGATAAAGTTGCCCGCATACAGTTCGCTTAATTTTTGTACTTCTTCTTTAGCCGATTTTAAAGGTTCTAATAGTTGTCGAATACGATATTCTTGACTTCTTGTATGAATAATATTGGCAGAATCTGGTTGGTGATATGCAGGAGCATATGCCAAAATTTGAGAATTGCACTTAGCTTGACTGATAGTGGCTAAATTCTGCTTCCACAGGGTTGCCGAATAATCATAACTAATCGTATATTGATTCAATAGGTAAGGCAAACTTTGATAACTAGCAGAAGCAGGTGCTGGAGCAGTCAAGAGGGTTTCAAAAGGTAAATAGCCCAGTTCTCTGTCTGTAATAATGATCAGGCGATTAATTTTATTATTTCCCTCCAAAGCCATTGCTAATATATTGTTATAAAGCCAATGAGCTGTGGACGTATAATTTTCGTAAGCCTTATCCATGTGGTTGACAATCCAATTAAAATCCGTCAAGGCTTGGCGGTTGACGTTTAATTTTAACATCCAATCCTTTGCATCAATATTTATTGGATAAACGTTAATTTTTGTTTTGCTAATACTGAATAAGTACAAAATAGTATCGGTTACAAAGTATTCTAACAAAAGTGTTTTATCATCTAGTTGTTGCTGAATCGTTTCGACACTAACCGATATGTCTTGGTATTTTAAAGCATAATATTTAGGATAATTCTTTTTTATTTGCTCAATGAATTTATTTCGTTGAAGTTCAAGATCCAAAATAGCACGGTTGAGATGGGTGCGTTCCTCTTTAGAACGTATCCGAAGTCGTTTGTTCTTTAATTGATGTAATTCTTTTTGTAGCATGACTTCTATATTGCCAAGAGAGTCAGGGAGGTAGCCAAGAGACCTAGCAGCAGTTCCTTTGATGGCATCTGTTAACAAAATGGATTTATTTTGTTCTGCGAATCGAAACGATTCTTTGATGGCAGCATCTGTGTCAATTATTAAAGCCGCTTCAATTCCTTTCTCTATGAGTAGAAAGTTGCTTTTTAAAGATTTTAATTTGTTTTGATCACTGTCAAAAGAGTTTTTCCATTTTTCTCCTAAAGCAATGCTTTTTTGAACCAACGCATAATATTCTTCAATCTTTTGCTTGTCTCCATTTTGGTATTGCAGCTCGTAGATGCTTAATAGTTTTTGAATGGTCAAATGAAACAAGCTATTAGAAAAATAATCATACTCGTGTATTTTATCTAATGAAAAACTATCGGAAGCTACGTTGGTATTGGACAAAAGACTTTGAATGAGATAATGTTCAGATTGTTGCCAGTTGTGTTGGTTAAAATATAAATCACCTAAGGTTAAAAGTGTTCTAGCACACTGATAATGTTTGATTCCCCAAACTTTTGTTTGTATGAGTAATGCTTCTTGTAGTAGTTTTTCGGAAGCATCGTATTTTTTAGCTAGGATGTAAAATGCTCCCAAGTCGTGTAATCCTACTGCATAGTAAGGATGAGATGCACCTAGTATTTTGAGCCTAATTTCCTTTACTTTTTCAAACAAAGGGGCTGCTTTATCGTATTCTTTTAAGTCTTTGTAAAGAATGGCTAGATTGGATAATGTAATCGCATAGTCTTTATCAAATTCACCCAAATTTTGCTTTTGGATGTCTTTGGTCTTTATCAGTAATTTTTCTGCTTTTTTATATTGCTTATTCATCCAATATAATCGAGCACAGTTATTTAGAATAATAGCAAATAAATTGGGATTGGTTGACCATTGTTTGGTGATAATGTCTTCTAGCTCAATAAAAATACTTTCTGCTTCTGTATAGCGATCGCTCATTTGATAGGCAGCTCCTAGACCATTTAAAGCTTTGATATAATTAATGTCATGCCTACCTATTTTATTTTTAAGAATGTTCTGGGCAGAGAAATAGTGAAAAGCTGATTTTTTGTATGCGCCAAGTTCATAATAAAAAGAACCTAAGTCATTTTGATAAAAGGCATACAGTGTATCTTCTTTACCAAATTCTTTAGCAACTTTGGTAAGTACTTTTTCTGTAAAAATAGCACAACTGTTATAGTCTCCTTTGTTGTATAATTCAATTTGAATGCTATCAATTTCAGCATAAGTCAGTTGATTGTTAAAGTATTCTTGCGCAACAAGGGAGGGCGAAAAAAGAAGTATGAATAGAAAGGACGTAATGGTATAAATCTTCATTATTACAACAAGGGATTTGATATAAAAAATATTATGATAATTAGATCTTCAAACTCTCAAGTACATTGAAGGAATAGAGCGGAAGAAAATAAATTGATAGCCAAACTATTTTAGTAATCGTATCAATTGGTCTAAATTGGGAGAAAGCTTGGAAATGATTGAGACATTAAAAATACATAGAAATTGACAAAGAAATTAACTTTAGCTCGTATCTGGAAAAAATATGTTTTTTAGCAAAAGATTGGTTGGGACATTGTCTATTGCATTAATACCAACGAACTACTATTTTTTCTTAATGACCAAAACATAATAGTCAAAAAAGAAAGCTTTATCTTTGTGAATGGTTGCTTGAATGTGACCACCTCTTGTTGTAACCATTGTTTGATACTCTTCAAGGTCAAATTGATGCGGATGCAAAATGTCGCCAGGAATAGCTCTGAATAGGTGTTTAAAGATGCGATAATTGTGGGCGTCAATGGAAACAACTAAGGTGCCACCAGCCTTGGTCAATGAAAATAAATTATCGAAGCATTGTTCCAAATCAGCGACATGATTAATAGCATTCAAGCAAAACACATAGTCATAGGTTTTGTTGAGTTGAACTTTTTCTAAGGGCAGGTTTTGAAACGTTACATTAGGATAATCACTTGGCACAAAATGCGGTAATTTTTCTGCATAACTATCTAAAAGGGGATCAATGGCATCTACCTCTTGATAGGGTAAGATGGTGAAAATACCAGCAGGTCCACAACCAATATCTAAACAAGTTGCCTGTGGAGGAAGGGTGAGTTGACAATCTTTTAAAAATTGTTTCCAGTAATCTTTTTTCCAAGTTAAGTATTCTGATTTGTCTTTTTTGTTCAAATAGCCTTGCCACCAGCGTATTTCAGCAGCCTGAGCTATTTTCCAGCGTAATTTCATTGTTATTGAAGTCTATCTTTATAAAGGTTAGCAAGATACAATAAATCATGATTTCAAAGAAAAAGTTTGCTTTGTACCTCAATGATTTTTGCAAAATATAGCTCCCATAATAACAATCGCAACCAAAGCATTTAGCGAGTAAAGGGGCTAGGATTTTCTTTCTCTGCATTTAACTTTTATTTAACAAGCATTTAAAGGATGAATGTTTTTTTGATTCAAGATTAATGTTAGCTTTGCCAGCGAACAAATTTTATAACTCATTTTAAATCTTAAAATCATGAAAAAATTACTATTCTCTTGTGCCCTAGCTATAACAGCTGCTGTCTCATTCTCTTCTTGTGCAAAAGATACTTGCTATGTATGTGAGCAAACTATTAACAATGTTGATACGAAGTACGATGTTTGTAACGATCAAGTTACAATTACAACAAATGGTACTTCAAGCGCTAGTACAGGAATTCCTGGCGGGATATCTGCAATTGACTACAGAAGAACATTAGAAACAGGTGGTTATACTTGTACGAATAAGTAATCTCAATGAGATATAGAATATAAAAAGACTGTCTGAAAAGACAGTCTTTTTTTGTTTATAGAACTTTGTATCAGGTACAAAAAAAAGGACTAGATATTGGGAGATATTTATTTTTTTATAAAATATTAATTGTATATAATTTGATGTTTGTGAATATATTCTTATTATGTAGAACTAATACTTCGTGAGTGTTGCGCAGCTGATTGTCAAATTGATGCGGTTCACTGTTACTGCGTAGTTTCCAAAAAGTAATGGTAGCATAATTTATTAGAATTAATTAAAGTTTGTCCCCAATTGGTATTATGCCAATGTCCTATTTTGTAAATCCCTTTATTGCATAAAATAAGGTTGTTTTAATTATAGATATTTATTTCATTCAATATTTGTGAACACTACAGTTCATAAGGTGGTATGCTGTGTTAATTAAAAACCACAACGCAATGAAAATAAAATATACAAGAAGCTCTTTCATCACAATTAAAACATTAAAAATCTTATGCAAAATCGCTATTCGAGGCATTTAATTCACCTTTTTAAGCAGCCTCAACGCCTTAAGTCTGCCGAATTAGTAGGGGCTGTACAAGCTCAAATTCCCGCAGAGTTTAACCCCAAAGATTGGTTAAGTTATCTATTACATGTAGATGCTGAGCTAGAACATAGCCTAATGGTGCAGTATCTCTATGCTGCTTATAGTTTGGGAGGTCCTCAAGTACTAGATAAGTACAAAGCCAAGGTTCATGCTTGGCAAGAAATCGTATTGGGAATCGCCAAAGAAGAAATGGGGCATTTTGTTTCTGTCCAAAATGTACTGCGCTTGATAGGAGCGCCTTTAAATTTTAATCGTCAAGATTTTCCATGGGATTCTGTTTTGTATCCCTTCGAATTTAAGCTAGAACCTTTCTCAAAAGACTCGTTAGCCAAATACGTGTACGCAGAATCACCAGAAAACTGGCTGAATGATACAGATGGAGATGACGATGAGATGAAAGAAATCAAGGCAGAAATAAAAGCAGTTATTAATACAGAAGAAAATCATGGCGATCCTATTAGTGTATTGTTTAAGCAGATATTAGCAATTATAGAGGACGATCAACTAATTCCAGATGATGTGTTTTTATCAGGTACTTATCCTTTTCAAGCGAAGTTTGATGAATGGGGTAGAGGATATAAAGGAGGAGCAAGAGGAAATAGTTCGGGGGCAAATCCTCAAGGAACTCCAGATGTATTAGTAGCTCCTTTACTTTCTAGAACAGATGCCATCACTGCTTTGAATAAAATTGCAGAACAAGGAGAAGCAATGGAGGAAGTTGATGGCGAAGATTCTCACTTCGAACGATTTTTAACCATATACAAAGAATGGCGCAAGATGCCACAAGATTTTGAGCCTACTAGACCCGTTGCAACCAATCCTACCGTCAACGAAACAGTGGCAGATCCTACTTATTCACCCTCCGAAGGTCTGGATACTGATAGCAAAATTGATGTTATTACAAATCCAGTCGCAAAGACGTGGGGAAATTTATTTAATGTCCGTTATAGAATGTTGTTGACATTCTTGACACATAGCTTTTTGTTGGATGGCGGCTTTAATAATTCTGGAGCTTATTCTCCTAGAGGAACAATTATTCATGCAACATTTGGAGAAATGTATAACCTTCGAGGAATTGCAGGAGTTCTAGTTCAACTTCCTATTGCAGTAGGTTCTTCAACTATGGCAGGCCCACCATTTTTAACACCATATACGATGGAATTACCATTGGGAGAAATAAGTCGATGGAAAGTACATCAAGATTTGGTTCAAGCTTCCAAACCGCTTATTGAAGAACTGTTATTGACCGCGGATGAGCAACATAAAAAATATTTATATTCTCTAAAGGAAGCGGATGAGAATTTTCAAAAAATTGCTACGGCTATTATTAATGTTCCTGCTTAACATGACTAGGGGTATTGCATGAGTACTTCGTAGTTGCTTATTAGTAAGATATGTTTTTATTTGCTTTTAGTGGTAAAAGGAATGATAATCAGGCTAATAAGGTTTTTAGTGAACTGTTGTTAATTAAACACACCCAATAAATGTAAAAAAATGAAAATTATAGATATAAGAATATTGCCCCCTATTGCTATCGGTCGACTTGGTTCTGCTACAGAGCCTTTAGCAGCTTTTGATTTGGAAGTATCGGAAACCAAACCACTTGATTTTAGAACGATTATTCCTAAAGAAACACTCAATGTAAATCCGACGACAGGAGTTATTGAAGCCTATCTGCCTGAACAAATTGTTTTTAAAGATTCTACAGGCTTAGGCGATTCTGCGGGGAAAATTCATCCTGTGGCACCATTTTTAGAAGTTTTTGTGATTACCGATCAAGATGAAAATACGCTAGTTCCTTTAACAGAAGCATTGTTGGAAGAGGCTGGCTTAACATTGAGCAATCTCTCTTGGCATGTTGATGTGGCCAATATCAAATTATATAGGAGAACTCAAAATGTAGCAGATAAGATCAATGCTCAAATCAACAATATTACGACACATGAGCGAATGGAGTTGAAGGGATTGTGTGATAACTTTTTGGCAGGGAAATATTTGCCATTAGGAACAGTACAGTTCATCCAACCGACAGAAGATTTTCCAGAAATTAGATTTAGGTATACCCCTGGTCCAGGAAAAGTTTATGGGGCTTCTAAAACGAGAATATCTGGCGAGACGATGACAGAAGAAAAAGACCCTATTTATGAACAAATGGGAGATGCTTTTCTCATTTATGATAAAACAAAAGATTGGTTTGGCTATACAGAAGGCAATCAAGAAAGACCTATTTTAACCAATCCCGCTATGATTTTTGCAGGGTATGATGATGCTACAAATGGTACCCGTGTGAGTTGGGGATATTTGGATGATGAATGTGATGGGTTTATTTCTGTACATTTGGACTTAGGACAAGGTGATATTCTAAAAGCTCGAACTCATATTAGTGCTGGTCCGCCAGCCTTTGCGCCTGATACATTGCCTGTTCGTGTTGTTACAGATGAAATTGAGCAAATATTAAAAGGTCCCATAGTGCAAGAGCCCGTGTCTATAGAAGAAGCGGAAGACATTATTCGTCGTGCTCTGGAAACGGTTCGATTGATGAATACGGCTATTATGAATGGCAATGCATACAACGGCAAATACAATACAGCAAGTACAATGGTGCGCCAAGATTCTAATGATTTTAATAGAATGTATGAGCCTATTATGGCTACTTCCTTGGTCGATAACTTAGCTGTTCGAGCAATTCATGAGCGAGTGTTCAATGGAATTAGTACTGGCTTATCACCTTGGTTTGATAATGCAATTAGACGACCAGATAAAATTGGGGATTTGTCGGATGAAGAACGTCGAAAAATGCCTGGGTTGATGCGGGGTGCAGATGGGAGAGCGCTGTGTTTTACGCATCGACAAATTGATACGATTATTAAGGCAGCTGCTAACGCTATGTTTAAGGAAGCTAGTGAGCAGTTAAATCAGACTTGCCGAACCATTCCTGTATCCGACCTCCAAAGCCAATTGCATTATAGAGGTAAAGGAAATCCTTTTTCTATCTTACCTAGGTCGGCTATTTCCAACTGTTTCCCTGGCTTAGAATTTGATTTTAGAAATCTATGGCGACGTGCTTTTAAAGGCTTGACTTTGATTGAGAACAATAATTTTGTTATTGAAGGAGAAGGAGAATTGGAACGTTTGAAATATCATCGCTTAGTTGGTATCAATGGAAAACCAACGATGGTACCAACAACAGGACCTACTATGCCTGGTAGTGGAAATGTGTCTTTGATGACAAAAGAGAATCCTAATGGCGTTTCATTTATGGAGTGGTCCAATAATTTAGCGGCAATTTTGCAGTTACAAGGGCAAGAAGTGGAGTGTTATTTTACCAAAGAAGAGTCTAACGAAGAGATTGTTGTTGAAGCCAAAGATTTGAATGTTAATAATAATGCGTTGGAGCTACATGTATTAACTGTCAATACCTTTTTTGAAGATAACAGTGCTGCGTTTACAGAAGATATCTTAGAGCCAGGAGAATTAACGCAAGGTCTTTGTGCCCCTTGGCAAAATGATTATAGAGAGTGTGCTTGTTATTATTGGGCTGCTAGCCGTCCAGATTATGTCAATGTCGAGCCTGATAAAGATGGTTTAAGCAAGGGCGATAATTGGATGTCTAAAAAACGTAGTGGTAGTTATATTCCTGACGATAGGGTGGATTCCCGATTGTTAACTTACGATGATTTGTTTATGAATTGGGAAGGTGAGTTGCAATTTATCGTTAAAGGAAAGGATGCCTTAGGTTCTAATGACAATAAAGAAGCATAAAATGGAAACTAAGTCATATTCAAAAGGCGCTTCATTGAATTTATTAGCACAAAAAATGGCAGGACATATTGCAACGGCTGCACAACCTAAAACACCTCAAATACACCTTATTGAGGGGGCAAAAGGACAGCAACTGTTTGTACCCAATGGTAGCCAACTTATTGATGTTGATTTTTCAACAGCTGAGCGTTTAAAAAAAATGATGCAATTACAGGACCAGCAAGCAATTCAATACGAATTGCTTGCCTTGGGCGTGGACATGAGGACAAAAATAAACGATACTGCTTTAAAAGAACCGCCACTACGTGCTTTGTCGTTGGCAATGGCACAAAAATGCAATCTAGGTTGTTCCTATTGCTATGCTGATCAAGGAGATTTTGGAGGACCATCTAAGAATATGTCCTTAGAAATGGCCTTACAGTCGATTGATATGTTGATCAATGGTGCCAACAAAGGCGACACGGTACAGCTAACGTTTTTGGGGGGAGAACCCTTAATGAATCGGGTTGGTCTTCGTTTGGCAACAGAGTATGCTGCTAATTTAGCAGAACAAAAACAGGTGAACGTTAATTTTTCAACGACATCTAATGGAACGCTAATTCGAGATGAAGATATACAGTTTTTTGAGGAGTACGGTTTTGCAATTACGATTAGTTTAGATGGACTAAAAGAGGCACATGATCGTTTGCGGCCTTTAAAAAACGGCAAGGGGACTTATGAGCAAATTATGACAAAAATACGCCCTTTGTTAAGCGCACAACGCAAAATGCAGGTATCGGCAAGAGTGACTGTGACGGCTGAAAATTTAGGTTTGGCAACGGTATTGGATGAGTTTATCAATATGGGGTTTCATAGCGTTGGCTTTTCTCCTCTACTAAATGCTAGCAATGGGAAAAAGGAAATGAGCAAAAAAGATTTGGAAGTTTTATTGACCAATATGATAGAATGCGGGCTGAGGTTTGAACAAGCTGTACTTCAAGGCAAACGATACCCATTCTTGAATATGATCAATGCTTTTAAGGAAATTAGCAACGGAACACATCGTCCTTACCCTTGTGGAGCAGGAGCAGGATATATGGGCGTTTCGGCAGATGGAGATTTGTATGCTTGTCATCGTTTTGTTAATGAAGAAAGTGGTGCTATGGGAAGTATCCAAGAAGGAATTAACAGCGAATGGCAGCACAAATGGCTTCATGATAGGCACGTACACCAACAGTCACCTTGTACAGAATGTTGGGCTCGTTACCTCTGTGGCGGAGGTTGTCATCATGAGGTAATTGAAAAAGGAAGAGTGGCTTGTGATTATATAAGAGGATGGTTGCATTTTGCCATTCAATCTTACGAACGTGTTCATCGTTTGATGCCTAATTGGAACAAATAAACTATGGATAAGTATCAATCTAAATACGATATAGCTGTGATTGGGGGAGGTCCAGCAGGCTCTACAATAGCCCATCAATTGACTCAATTTGGGTATAAGGTGCTGTTGTTGGAAAAAGCGGCGTTCCCCCGTCCACATATCGGCTTATCTTTGAGTGCAGGAATTCTGCATTGGTTGGATTTGTTGGAGATTAGAGATATTGTGGCTGCCAAAGGATTTGTTAGTGCTAAAGAATCGAAGTTGCTGTGGGCAAGCGAACATATTGTTGACAAAAATTTTGATACTGATAAAGCAGGGTGGCACGTTGATCGGGGTGTTTTTGACGAAATTTTGATGAATGCGGCAGTAAAAAAAGGAGTAGACCTCTTGCAAGGTTTTAAGCAGTTACAGTTGCAGTTAAGCCCAGAAGAACAGTGGGATATTAGTATCAAAGACGCCACCAATAAAACGATAAACATTCAAGCGGACTTTCTTGTCGAGGCAAGTGGTCGAAAACCCGTTGTCAAGAATTCTATCAAAAAGGCATATTTGACCAAAACATTGGCTACTTATGCTTATTGGAGATGCAATGAAGTTATGTGTACAAACTCTTTTATTGAAGCGATTCCAAACGGTTGGGTTTGGGGAGCACCAGTATCGGAGTGTGATTATTTGATGTGTGTATTTTCCGATGCTGATTTTATCAAAAAACATACTTCTTTAAATCAATTTTATAACAAAAGTATTGAATGTGCCTCATTATTTCCTGCTCAAAAGTATCACAGAAGAGACTCTATACTCAACACTTGTGATGCGACTGCTTATGTGGATAGCCAACCTATTTCTAAACAATATATTAGGGTAGGTGATGCTGCATATTCTTTAGATCCAATAGCTTCACAAGGTGTACAGAAGGCTATTAAATCAGCTTTTCAAGGGGCTATTGTCGTGAATACTTTATTATCTCAGCCACAAAATGAGATGCTGGCAATTAATTATTACAAACAAGTTATTGATATAGAAGTTACCAAAAATCAAACGTGGACCAAAGCCTTTTACAACCAACATCAACAATTTAAACACCATTCTTTTTGGAAAACAAGGCAAACGTTCTTGACGGCTTCGGAGGTAGAAAATGAAACGGTTACTTTAAAAAAAACAGCTAAGTTAATTGTCAATAAAGAAGCAAGCATTCTATCAGTGCCTGTCTTAGGAGCAACTTACGTGCAAGAGGAAGAAGGAATTTATTTGCCTACGAATTTAGAGCCGTTTGTGTATGTACAAAATAAAGCCATTGTTCCTTTAATAAGGAAACTACACGATCATTACTTGATTGATTGTGTCAAAATGATTGCTGCTTATATGCCGAATACGGCTCCTGTGAAAGTATTAGAGTGGCTTATTTATAATAAAATATTGTGCCCTAAACAATGAGATTGAATCATTTAAAAACGATCTACTTAGGTTGAATGGTTTTGATTAATTTTCCAGCTTCTTCCAATACATCTTCTGTTTTGGCAAAACAAAAGCGGACAACTTTGTTGTCTAAATTATTATGATAAAAGACAGAGATAGGAATGACCGCAACGCCATATTCTATGGTCATACGTTTGGCAAATTCTGTATCTGGTTCATCGCTAATAGCAGAGTAATCAGCTACTTGAAAATAAGTGCCCGCGCTAGGAATAAATTCAAAGGGACTGTCTTGGATTTTATCTAAAAATAAATCTCGCTTTTGTTGGAAAAAGTTAGCTAAGCCTAAATAGGTGCTTTCGTCTTCCAAGTAATCGGCAATGGCATATTGCATAGGAGTATTGGATGAAAAAACATCGAATTGGTGCACTTTTCGGAATTCGTACATTAAAGCTTCATCGGCGACAATATAACCTAATTTCCAACCTGTTGCATGCAAGGTTTTGCCAAAAGAATAGACCGCTAAGCTTCGTTTTCTCAAAGCGGGGTAGCTTAAAATAGAGCAATGCTTTTGACCATCATAAATCATGTGCTCATAGACCTCATCACTCAAAATTAAGATATTAGTATCTGCTACTAATTTTTGTAAAGCTTGATAATCGTCATCTATTAAAATACTACCCGAAGGATTGTGTGGCGTATTGAGGATAATCATTTTAGTTTTAGGAGTAATCAGTTGCCCAAACGCTTCCCAGTCAATTTTCCAATCAGGTGCTTTAATTTGATAGGGGACAACAATACCGCCTGCTAGTTGTATGCTTGGTTGGTAACAATCATAAGCAGGTTCTACAATAATCACCTCGTCACCAGCATGCACAAAGGCATGAATGGTACTGAAAATAGCCTGAGTAGCGCCCGAAGTAATGTTGATTTCGGTTTTTGGGTTGTAGGCTACTTGATATAAATGCTCAATTTTATTTGCCAAGCGTTGTGTTAGAGTAGGAAGCCCTGTCATAGGACAATATTGATTATACCCATTTTGAACGTAATGACTGACTAGATTTTTTAGCTTAGGGTCGCAGTCAAAGTTGGGGAATCCTTGAGATAAATTGATGGCATTGTGCTGATTAGCTAAGCCAGACATGACCGTGAATATGGTAGTTCCTAGATTGGGTAACTTAGATGTTATTTGCATGGCAAAATATTAAACTATGGATAATTTTCTCAAAGTAGAGATTTTGGATAGAAATTCATTAAGTTTAGGAGGAAAAATTTACAAGGTATTAAAATAGCTTAATCGTATTTTAGCCCTTTCGAATAGATGCTTTTATAAAAAATTAGGAAACTCAATGGTACAAGTATTCTTACAAGTTGAACATAAGAAATAGTTGAGAATACGAACGAACGAAAAAAAGAAAAAATATGGAAGTTAAAGCAAGTTTAATTAGTCAGTTGCTAGGTGGGGAGTTGGTGGGAAACCCTGATGTGTTGGTCAGTAAGCCAGCAAAAATAGAAGCAGGAGAACCTGGTGCCATCAGTTTTCTAGGCAATATGAAATATGAATCGTATGTCTATACTTGTGACTCTTCTGTTATTTTGGTGCACAAAGATTTTGAACCCAAAGAAACTTTAAAGGCAACCTTAATCAAAGTTGATGACGTATATGCCAGTTTGAGTGTTTTGATGCAACACTTTAGCGATGCAATGGAGGCAGAGCAACAAAAGCAAATTTCTAAGCAGGCTTACATTGATGAAACAGCTGAAATAGGTGAGGGAGCAAGAATTGATGCCTTTGCTTATGTTGAAAAAGGTGCTAAAATTGGAAAAAATGTAACTATTTACCCACACGTTTATGTCGGTGCCGATGTTGTGTTGGGGGATCATGTTACACTGCATTCGGGGGTAAAGATATATCGAGCTTGCCAATTGGGGGATCATGTCACTATTCATGCGAATGCTGTTATTGGTAGTGATGGCTTTGGTTTTGCGCCACAAACAGATGGTTCGTACAAAAAAATTCCTCAATTAGGGATTGTTTTAATTGCCAATGAGGTGGAAATTGGAGCCAATACAGTTATTGATCGTGCTACGATGGATGCCACGGTAATAGAGGAAGGTGCAAAATTAGACAATTTAATTCAGATAGCTCATAATGTTAGAGTAGGCAAACATACGGTATTGGCTTCGCAAGTAGGAGTCGCAGGGAGTACTCAGATTGGAGATAACTGTATGGTTGGAGGGCAAGCAGGTTTTGCAGGTCATTTAAAGATTGCCAATGGTACCAAAATTCAAGCGCAAAGTGGCTTGGCTCAGTCTGTTAAAAAAGAAAATACGGCTATTTGGGGATCACCTGCAATAGATTATAAGCAGTATTATCGTTGTGCTATTGTATTTAAAAATTTGCCTGAATTACAGAAGAAAGTAGATAAAATGGAAAAAGAGTGGATGAAGTTAAAATAATACTCAAGAGGTCTTTTTTGTATCGAAATGTATCTTTGTATTAATAGAGAGTTGTTTGTGTATTAGTTTGATTGTTAGGTTTTTAATGTTTGAGTTGTTGCGGTTGCTTTCTATTGATCATTGCTAATGTTAGAAGCTAAAGCTTCATTTATTTAACATAAAAATTGTTTGGGATTATAATGCCTTGAAAAATAGCTTATCTTTGTAACCAAAAAAAAGGAATCCTGTTCTTTATTTACCAATTATGAATCAACTCTTAAAATACACTTTAGTTTTATTGATACTAGGAAGTGTGCAACTACTTTTTTCGTCCTGTTTGTGGGATTATGATACCCTCGAAATGGAGCGAGAGCAGTTCCCAAGCGCACTAGAGTTGATTGCAGGAAATTTTTTAAGACATTCACCTGCATTTTATTATTGGAGAGTTAAAGACAGAACCGCAAAACTAAAGGAAAATCCCAAACACTTCGATTGGTACGACGATTTGGCAGTTGCTTATTCTAAACTAGGAGAGCAGAAAAAGGCAATTCAGTTGATGCATGAAAAAGAAGAGTTAGAAGGTCCTTCTTACAAGACATATGCAAATTTAGGAACGTTTTATATTTTTGATGGGAATTTAGAGGCTGCTTTAAAGGCAATTGATCAAGCTTTGTTGCTCGACACAAATGCTCATTTTGGACGTGAGATTTATCAGAAGTATTTGGTGGAGTATATTTTGTCTAAATCCAAAGAAGGAAAAATCAATTTACCCTTAGATGCTACTTTTTATAAGTATCCTCAAAATTATTATAGTACGTTAAATGACAATAACTTCTATAGCTTTTTGTTAGAAAAACATAAAGAACGCACCCAAAAGGATGTTGAAAAATTGCCTACAGATGTTTTGGACAAAGCATTGATCGGTGTATTGGGAATGATGCGTTTTGCAAATTATGATTCTCCCATTTTATTAGAAGTGTTGGGGGACTTATTATTTAATACAGGCAATCGCTCTGCTGCAAGACATTTGGCTGCTCGTGCTTATCTAAAAGCGTCTTATGAGGTAGAAGATCCTAAGGTGCAAGAAATATATAAAAGAAGGGCAGCTTATGTATTGTTCACGCAATATGCCAATGAAAAAAAAGAACTTTTGGATATACAACGTTTACAAGCGTTGTTGGAGGAGGAAATAAAAATAGGGCAGGCTTTTTATGAGGAAATCAAGTCGGATGAATTGTCGTGGATTTCAGCAGGTGAAAATGTAGAAGAGGCCTATTCAAAAAAATATTACACCAAGCCTACTTTACCCAAACGAACCTTAGAAGGAGTGAGTCAACAAGAATTTGCAGAGATGAGAAAATACCTAAAGGGAAATTACCCATTGGGGGCTCAATTGGATTATCGTCCAGTTTTGGCTTATAAATTGGAGGTAACTCCTCAAGAAAAAACTCTAATTGATAGCTTATTTGAACGAAAGTTAGCTTTACAATTAAAAAAGAAACAAGAAGAACAGGAAATAAAACAAGATAGCAATACTGCAAAATCTTCTAATACATCTCTACTTTTATGGGGGGCTGTTGGTGGAACAATTATTTTGCTACTAATATTATTTCTCTTAAAGAAAAACAGCAGACCCTAAAAACTATGTTAGAGTTACTAGAAGCATTAAAAGAATTGATGGAGATGATCCGCCAGTTGGAAACAGCTATTGAGGCGGAAAAAAATAATCCAGAGAGCATCAGTCCTGAATTATCAAAAAAATTAGAAGCTTATAAAAACCTCAAAGCTTCTTTGGAAATCTTGTATCAAGATGCTGAAATTGAAAGAGAACTACTTAGACCGCCTTATTCAGAAGACGATATTAAGGAAAAAGTAAAAGAATTGATCTCTAATACGGAAGATAAAGTAACCAAAAGGAAATTAAAAAAGACGTATATCGCCTTCAAGAAAGCCCTAAAATCTTCTAAAATAGCTTGGGAAACAAAATCTTGTGATAAATTGTTCTTGCGATATTTTCCCATGTTTGAACCACCTTTAAGAGCAATAAAACTACCTGTTTTGCCTGTCGAGCCGATTCCAGTTCCTGATATAGAAGTTGAAATCAAACCGATCCCAATTCCTGACCCAATTTTGATTGACGATGAAATACGTTTTGGGAATAAATTGTTAAAAGAATTTCCAAATGGGTTGACTGTTATTTTTTACGAGATTGATGATGACGTAAATCTGGAGATATTTAAGAATGGTTCTGGCAGATGGGCAAGGGAACAAAAAGCAATTGGTTTTACTGGGAGTACACCAACGGTTGATTCTGTGAAAATAGGTATAGCAATGCCTGAATATATTCAAAAAAAATCAGCAGGAGTTGGTAACTCAATTACTAGTTTAGGAGCCTTTGTAAAAAAATGTATGACCAAGGCACACCGCTACAATAACCAAACTTATTATACACCAGCAATAGAAAATCCTGTTTTTGAGATGGCAGACGATGCTTATTTATTTAAAACAGTTGCTTTGGCTTCTCATGGATGGATTGATGGCATTTCGATTAATAGCGGTCCCCAAGGAGAAGAGTTAAATAGTGACAATATAGAGGCATTTATTAAAAACTGCTCTCCATATATGTCTAGTGATGTGAATATTATTTTTTACTCTTGTACAGCCGCATCAGATTGGGCTAACAATGACTCAACTTCAGATGGGGGAAGCGAATCATTGATTGCCAAAGCAATAGGGGCATTAGCAAAGTTAGGTCATTTAGAAGGCGAAGCGTGGGGACATACAACAGTTGATGGCTATTTTCATAACAAAGACTTGCGTTATTTTAAAGTCTCAGATGGTTATGAAGGTGTTTATCAGGGAAGAAGTTATATGCGTTATTGTTATGGAGATTTTATAGAGGCAGATATCAAAGTAATTTTGGATCTAATCAAAGAAAATCATAGTGCAGTATATAATCGTGTAGGGGAGGAACAACTTAGAATTTTGATTGATGAGGAGATTATTTTTGATTTTTCAGATTGCTACAATGCTGCTTTTTCAAGAGGAATAATAATTACACATAAAATAAAAGGGACAGAGTTGAGGCGAAAACTATCTGAAATTGCCCCAATTGCACCAGAAGAAGTAAAGGATATTATTGTAAAATACAGGAGCACTTGGAAAAAAAGATATACCTATTCAACCATTGTCCGAACGGTTATTAGTAAATTGTAGCCGCTAAGAAAAAAAAGCATAAAGTATTCACTATATATGAAACCATATTATCTAACAATCTTTTAAGCTTCATAGAGTTATGAAACAAGCGACGATAAAACAATCTATAGAGATAGAAGGTAAAGGATTGCACACAGGTAAGGAAACCACACTATCCTTGCATCCTGCCGCTGCGAACCATGGCATAAAATTTCGCAGAATTGATTTAGAAAAACAGCCAATTATAAAAGCAGACGCTAATCATGTTGTAGCAACACAACGCTGCACCGTTTTGGGAGTAAAGGACGCCACTGTGTCTACGGTAGAGCACCTACTGGCTGCTTTAAAAGGTACTGGAGTAAGTAATGTCCTGATTGATATTGATGGAGAAGAAGTGCCGATATTAGATGGTTCTGCTTTGCCATTTGTTGAAAAGATAAACGAAGTAGGAGTTGATCTACAAGAAGAAGAACAAAACTATCTGGATGTTTCTGAACCAATGATTTGGAAACATGAGGCTTCTGGAGCAGAATATACAATTTTACCTTCAGAAAAATTTGAGATTACAACCCTTATTGATTTTGATTCGTCTGTAATAGGAAAGCAGTATGCAAATCTAGATCATTTAGAAGACTTTGCAACAGAAATTGCACCGAATCGAACCTTTGTTTTCTTGCATGAATTATCTGCTTTGGCAGACGCTGGACTGGTCAAAGGCGGCGAATTAGACAATGCGCTCGTTTTTGTAGATAGTGTTCCAAAAAATGGAGAGTTGGCTGCCTTGGCAAAGAAGTTGGATGTCTCGACAGATATAGAGGTCAAACAATCGGGAATATTGAACACCACCGAATTGCGTTTTCAAAATGAAGCAGCGCGCCACAAATTACTAGATGTAGTTGGTGATTTGGCATTAACAGGATTGGATCTGAGGGTCAAGATTATTGCTAAAAAACCTGGACATGCCGCTAATACAGAACTAGCAAAAGAATTATTAAGCACTTATAAGACATCTCGCAAATTGCGAGGTATACCCAAATACGATCCGAATAAGAAACCAGTTAATGATATTAATGAAATAACAAAAAAACTTCAGCATCGATTTCCTTTTTTGTTAATTGATAAAATCATAGAGCTATCTGACAAACATGTGGTTGGGGTTAAAAATGTGACAATGAACGAGCCATTTTTCCCTGGACACTTCCCTAACAATCCTGTTATGCCAGGGGTGTTGCAGATAGAAGCTATGGCCCAAACGGGTGGTATTTTGGTTATGGAAAATGTAGAGAATCCTCATGAATGGGATACTTTCTTTTTGCGCATCAAAAATGCACTTTTTAGACATCCTGTTTTGCCAGGAGATACAATTCTCTTTAAAATGGAGCTCATTAGCCCTATTCGAAGAGGTTTGTGTGAAATGACAGGCAAAGCATATGTCGGTAACAAATTAGTATGCGAAGCGGAACTATTAGCGCAAATTATTAGACGATAAAACGAATGGAAGAAAACGTTATGCAACCTTATCAGCACGCAGCTGTTCATCCTAATGCACGTATTGGTAAAAATGTTAAAATTGGCCCTTGGGTAACTATTGAAGCAGATGTAGTGATTGGAGACAATACTACTATTGGAGCAAATGTCTGTATCATGTCAGGGACACGAATTGGAAAAAATTGTCAAATTTTTCCAGGAGCAATAGTTGGAGCAATTCCTCAGGATTTGAAATACAATGGAGAGGATACAACATTGGAAATTGGTGACAATGTGATCATTAGAGAATATTGTACACTAAATAGAGGTACCCGAGCCAATTACAAAACAGTTATTGGAAACAATTGTTTGTTGATGGCTTATGTTCATGTGGCTCATGATTGTGTTATTGGAGAGCACTGTATCTTGGCGAACAATGCTACTTTAGCAGGACATGTAGAAATAGAAGAACATGTTATTTTAGGAGGGATGACTGCTGTACATCAATTTGTACAAATTGGTGCGCACGCACTGATTGGCGGAGGTACTTTGTTGAATAAAGATGTGCCTCCTTATGTCCGAATCTCTCGCTATCCTGCTTCTTATATTGGAGTCAATACAGTTGGTTTACGTCGTCAAGGATTTACTTCTAACTCTATCCGAACAATTCAGGATATTTACCACCAATTGTTTGTAGAGCATCGAAATATCTCTAAAGGCATTCAATTTATTGAAGAGAATATTGAAGATAGCCAAGAGCGTCAACGTATTATAGATTTTACGAGAGCTTCTAAAAATGGAGTCATCAAGGGCTTGACAAATAAACGCCCTAAAAATAACGATGCCCCTGAAATCTAATATCAGGAGCTAAGGTCATAACGGTTTTATCTTGTCTAATAAAACAGAAGCAGCTAAATTGTTAAAAAAACAGTTTGGCTGCTTCTGTTGTGATATATAATAGTAGTAGTATGAATTTAGAGTTGACAAATATTGGAAAAAGGTATCGATTTGAGTGGATTTTCAAAGAAATAAACTATCAATTTTTGATGGGAACTGGCTATGCCATTTTAGGTAATAATGGTTCTGGAAAATCTACATTTATGCAGGTCTTATCAGGACATTTGTCTCCTTCGAGAGGAAAATTAATCTATTCCAAAAAAGGGGAAGTTATTTCCATCGATCAAGCTTATAAGGAATTGAGTTTTGCTGCTCCTTATATAGAGTTAATTGAAGAATTTACGCTACAAGAAGTTATTGATTTTCATTGGAAATTTAAAACAATGAGATGTTCTAAAAAAGAATTGATAGAACGGCTAGAATATCCCAAATCAGCAAGAAAAAAAGCAGTTAAATATTTTTCTTCAGGAATGCAGCAACGCCTAAAATTGGCTCTAGCAATCTGTTCCGATACTTCTTTGTTGTTGTTGGATGAACCTACTATTACATTAGATCGGAAGGCGGTTGCTTGGTATGTTGATTTGCTAAAAGAATATGCCTACGCTCCCGATAGGTTAACGATTATTGCATCCAATGTAGAAGAAGATTTTCAAGGGTGCACAGAACGATTAAATATTCTAGATTATAAAAAGAAATCGGCAAAAGTTAAGTCATTATAACTCCAATTATAGTAATAATATCCCTCCAACTAACCAACCCAATAAGCACATCAAGCCTTTATGTTCTGTAAAAAAAGCGATGCTCAGTAATACGAATAGTAAATAATTGGAGCACGTGTTGGCACTAGGGGCAAGGTGGATACATGTCAGGGTTTGTCCGACTAATGCAAGTCCTATAACCCAAAAGTGTTGTTTCCTAAAATGTTCGTAATAATCTAAGTAAGCAAATTGATCTTTGGTATTAAGTGTTTGAGTATTAGGAAAAGCCAACATCCCAATCCAATAATAACAAGCTGTTGTTAACATAGATATAGTGATTAGCATCGGATTTATAGTGGTGTTGACTAATAAAATAGATGTTTTTAGGTATAAAACGACAAAAATTAAGGACCAAAGTAAAGGAACAATAACATAAATCGAATAAGAACGGACTTGCAATAATTCACCCCATTTTTTTATATATAGGATAAGTGTTAGACCAACCAACATAGAATAGACAAGGGCATAATGCTCTGAAAGATTCATGACTTAGTAGTTGTTTTTTGTTGACTTTTAATTTTTAATATATTTTAATTTTTTTCTTATTTGAAAGTATTCCCTCAAAATGTCTTTTTTTTAACTTCGATAATGAAATATATTAGATGCAGAAACAAAGATGTCTTAAGTTTCCTTAAAAATGAGGATAGTGGTATGATCAACCAGAGGCATTCGATGTTTTGCAATTCATAGGAAATATTCATTTAGATGGAGTGAACATTGGGCACTTTTTCAAATGGAGTTTTCCAAATTTTAAACAAGAAATGTACTCTAAACAGAGTTGTAGATTTGTTTAGAGAAGAGCATGTTTAAAGTTATTTAACGTTGTTAGAATGAAATCATGGGGTTCTTTCCAATAAAAAATATAAGACTTGAGATACGGAAAGAAGCCTGTGATTTTATAAGTATGTTTATCCTTTATCTAATCTACCCGTTCTCGGATTTTTTTATACCACTTTACGCCCATGCCCAAGGCAATACCAAATAGAACTAGTCCTACAAGGGCATAGATAAATTTCAAACCATCTTTGTAAACTGCTAGTAAAACGATTGCCGTCAAAAAAAGTGTGGTGATCTCATTGTACAAGCGAAACTGAGTTGAGGTCATTACTTGTTCTCCCTTTTCCAAACGTTTCATAATACCTTTACTATAGTGGTGATAGCCTACCAAGAGAAGTATTAAGCCAAATTTCCAGTGCATCCAAATATTGAATGTCCACCAAGTCCAACCTCGTAAATACAGCATAGAGAACCCTCCTAAAAATGTAATAAATAGGGCAGGGGTCATAATAATTGTATACAGTCGACGCTCCATAATGCCCATTTGTTCCATGATGATTGAACGTTTGGGCTCTTCCATGTCCATAGCTTCAGTATGGTAAATAAATAGACGGGGTAAGTAAAAGAGAGCTGCAAACCAACTAACAAAACCAATGATGTGCAACGACTTGAAAAAGTAAAATGTATTGGGATTTTGGATGATTTCTTGAAGATACGTCATAATATTGATACTAAAAATTACTCGTGATGATAAGGTTGATTTCTTAAAATAGTCATCGCTCTATAGAGCTGTTCTAAAATAAATAAACGAACCATTTGATGAGAGAAAGTCATCTTAGACAGCGATATTTTGGCGTTTGCCCGTTGATATACTTCAGGTGAAAAACCATAAGCGCCACCAACCACAAAAATAATTCTTTTGTGGCTTTGTTGTAGCATATTTTCCATGTAATTAGCAAACTTTAGAGAACTGTATTCTTTTCCGCCTTCATCTAATAAAACTAACCAATCTCCTTTGTCTAATTTTTTTAGTATGGCTGCTCCTTCTTTTGATTTTAATTGCTCGTTGGTTCTATTTTTAGCATTTTTAATATCGGGGATAATTGAATATTCAAAAGGAAGGTAATGCTTTAGGCGTTTTTCATAAATCGCTGTTCCTTCTTTCAAATAAGGAAAAGAGGTATTGCCAATAACCCATAGTTCTACTTTCATGTAACGTGGTTTAAATTTTTATCTATAAAACGATATAAATACTCAATTAAAAAAGAAAAAAACATCCAAGCAGGAATATAATCCAACCGTATATAGCCCATAAAGTGCCATCCTGTAGTGTACTCCCAAGGACATTTGCCGGTCAACTGTTCTAAGGCAAAGCCTGAAATAAATTCAATGCTTAAAATTAGCGTTGTATAAAAAATCAATCGAAGCAAAAAGTGCCACGATTTTGTCTTTGTGACAATTGGTTCTGCAATCAAAGGAATCAAAGCGTAAATAGGCAGCATCCAAACATAGGTCTTACCAGTTAAAGACCAAAGCGGTTCATTACAGTAAGGTGTTTGATTGATTAAATTGCTAATGGCGACAAAAATAACTTCTGTAGTGACGCCAAAACAAGCAAAAAATAAACATAAAAATAATCTTTTAGGCATTTTGAGTGAATTTAGAAATACGAAGTAGTGGCGTAGCTAACGACTGAAATACAGTCGCCCTATAAAAATAGAGAATTATTGAAAACAATAAACGGGTAGAAGTTGTTAAAATGCATCTTAATGAACTAAGTGCCAAAAATAGGGATTTTGAATTGTATCTTTATAAACAGGCATCTGTTAATTTAAATCGACTATTATATATATCAATCATTTTATACAACTAAAGATTATGAAACAATTAGTATTATTAGTTATAGCCTTGCTTTTTGCTCAATCTAATATTGCCCAAGTCATTGATACCAAAGCTTCAAAAATAGAGTTTGAGGTGAGCAATATGGGAAAGATAGTAAAAGGAACCATGTTGAATTTGAAAGGAACCGTTAATTTTGATGCCAATAATTTAGAAGCCTCTAGTTTTGAAGCAACGGCAGATCCTGCTACTGTCAATACCGAAAGTAAAGGACGAGATAAACATTTACAAAAAGATGATTTTTTTGGAGTTGCTACTTATCCAACAGTTAAAATTAGTTCTGATAAAATCTCTAAAACAGAAGAAGGATACGAAGCAGAAGCGACCTTGACAATTCGGGACATTAGCACGAAGATAACCATTCCATTTACCGTAGAAGAAAAAGAAAACCGACAGCATCTAACAGGAACATTTACCATCCAAAGAAAAGAATATGGTTTGGGAGAAAAAATGGGAGCGGGGTCCATTGGTTTGGATGTAACCGTTTATATTGATTGTTTTGTTCAGTTAAAATAATAAAACATGGAACTGAAAGCTTAATTTATTGCTAGCAAGTAGGTATTATTGTAACAATGATTGGTGATTATTGAAATTGCCAATCATTGTTACAACCAATGGAGTATTATATTATTTTTAACAACGGAGTGCCATTCATCTCCTCTGAAGCTTGGAGTGCCATTAATTGCAAGATAGTAGGAGCAATATCAGCTAATTTGCCATTTTGAAGTTGAATGTTGTTAATCTCATTGGCAACAAAAAAACAAGGCACAGGATTGGTTGTATGAGCCGTATGAGGCGAGCCATCGTCGTTAATCATATAATCAGAGTTACCATGATCAGCAATGATAATAATAGCATAATCATGTTGTAGTAGATTTTTTACCAAACGTTTGACGCAAGTGTCAACTGTTTCAGCAGCTTTGACAGCCGCTTCAAAAACGCCTGTGTGACCGACCATATCCGCATTGGCGTAATTCAAACAAATAAAATTAGGTTGATTGCTTTCAACCTCTGCCAAAATGCTATCTGTAATGCCATGAGCACTCATTTCGGGTTGCAAATCATAAGTGGCTACTTTAGGTGAGGCAACAATCAAGCGTTTTTCTTGCTCAAAAGGTGCTTCTCGTCCCCCTGAAAAGAAGAAAGTAACGTGTGGATATTTTTCAGTTTCAGCAATTCTAACTTGTGTTTTGTTTGCCTTTGCTAGTACTTCTCCTAGTGTGTTGGTTAAGTTTTCTTTTTCAAAGAGCACTTTTACACCTTGGAATGTATCGTCATAACGCGTCATTGTTACATAATGAAGCGGGAGTGTTTTCATACTAAAATCAGGGAAATCTTGTTGTGTTAGTGCCATTGTAATTTGGCGACAACGATCTGTTCTAAAGTTAAAGCAAATGACAACATCTCCTTCTTGTATGGTTGCATCATGGCAAGTAATCGGCTGAATAAATTCATCGCTTTTACCAGCAGCATAAGAAGCTTCTAATGCTTTGATAGGATCGCTAAAATACGCTCCTTTGTTATGCAACAATAAATCATACGCCAATTGAATGCGTTCCCAACGTTTATCTCGATCCATTGCATAGTAACGCCCAATAATAGAGGCTATTTGAACAGGCATATCTTGAAGATGTTGTTGTAATTCTTTTATATAGCCAATGCCACCATTAGGAGCGGTATCTCTACCATCCATAAATGCATGGATATAGACGTTGGATAACTGATGTTCTTGCGTGGCATCGCACAAAGCTTTTAGGTGATTGATGTGAGAATGTACTCCTCCATCAGACAGCAAGCCCATTAAATGAACAGCTTTATTATTTTCTTTCGCATACTTCAAGGCTTCAACCAATGTGTTGTTTTCGTGCAAAGAATGATCTTTTGCTGCTTTGTTGATGCGGACTAATTCTTGATAAACGATTCTACCTGCTCCAATATTAAGATGTCCTACTTCTGAATTTCCCATTTGCCCTTCGGGCAAGCCAACTTGCTCGCCATAAGTGACCAGCTCAGAATTGGGGTAGTTTTGGTACAAACTGTCGATAAAAGGGGTTTTTGCCTGAGCAATGGCACTGACTTTAGGGTTAGGACCATGTCCCCAACCATCTAAAATTAATAAAGCTGTTTTATCGTATTTCTTTAACATGCTTTTGCTGTTTTTTGATAATCAATTTGATATGATGTGTCTACAAAGTAGTTTTGTAGGTTATAACATTGGATAATTTCCCACAACAGCCTCAAAGTTATTATTATAATTATTGATTTGCAATTTGGCTTGTGTTTTCTTACCTTGTTTGTATGAAAAATACACTATACATAATATTAACCGCACTCTTGTTCGGTGCTTGTGGGGATTCCACCAACTCAATCAATACAGAAAAAAAGACAGAGGCTGTAAAAAGTACTTTAGAATTCCAGATAGATTATAAGGATTGGAATTTTGAAACACCTAGGACTTATGAAGATTTTAAAGAGTTGTTGGACAAAAAAGGAGCAATTCGCTTGGATAACATTTTAATCAAGCAAGAAGGGAATGATTTATACGACTTCAATCAAAATTTAGGAGATGTCCTTATAACAAAAAATAGCCCCAATGATTATACTATCCTAGAACATTATATTATTCCTATAGGAAGCGTTTATGGAAAGTCAGCGATTTTTAAATATACCATGGATCCTGAAAAAGGAACGATCATACGAGACAAAGACTTTGTACCACAATTGACCATTTATAAATATTGGTCGAACCATATTGTCAAAGAGTACGACAGTTATTTAAATGATACTAGTTTTACAACCAATAATATAGAAGCAGTGCCTTATCGAGCTTTTGAAAATATGCGCTTTTTGATGTTTAATTTAGCATTGGCTACAGTACTAGAAGATTGCCAAGCTTGCGAGGAAAGATTAAACCGAATCGAAACAGACTATAGTTTTGTGAGTTCCAAGGCTTATTTTAAACAAAATCTGTTTGTTTGTAAGACCATTCTACGAAAATTTAAAATGTGAGAAGTTGGTGGAATTGTTTTAATTTTTTGTTCGATTTTTTTACATTGGTAATACAAAACATAAAATTCTTAGTGGATTTTAAGCAACTTGGCAAGAAAAGACACTTTTTGGCAAAAAAAAGCCATCCACAATTAAGAGAAATGATGTTTTTTGTCTAACAAGAATGGTTGGTAGTTGTTTTTAACTATTAAACTCAATAACATTATTCAATTAAAACATTAAACAAAGCTAAACATGAGCAAGTTCGATGAAAAAGTAGCTGGTTACAAAGCTAACATGGAAAAATTAGGAATTAAATATGATGAGGACAAATTAATAGCTTGTACTAAAGCATGTGGTCCTTCTATTTATAACAAAGACGGAGAAACCGTTTCTGGCTCAGATCAATCAGAGTTGGATCGTGTAAAAAATAACTACTTAGTTAAAAAATTAGGTCTTTCTGAAAGTGATGATTTGGATGGTATTGTTGATTATGCGATTGAAAAAATGGGAAAATCTAATAGTAAAAAGTATAGAGCTATTTTTTACTATCTTTGTTCTGAAAAAGCAGGCAAATACCCTGCCTAAGAGTTTTGTAAATCGTTATAACAAAGATATTCAAAAGCCATTTCTTCATAGGAATGGCTTTTGTATTGTAATAGAATAATTTATGCAGATAGTTTTGGCAACACATGTTGTTCCTGAAATCGAAGTGCCACAACGATTGAGTGATTACTTATGTGGTGTTTTTGCAGAGTTGCCCTCTCGCAAGAGTGTTAAAACAGCCATTAAAAAGGGAGCTGTTTATGTCAATGGGAAAAAAGGTCATACTGGAGATTGGGTCAAGAGTCATCAAGAAATTCAGCTGATGGATATAGACCATGCTCCTCGTAAGGTTTTAAAAATGCCTCTAGAAGTTTTATACGAAGATGCTTACTTGGCAGTCATTTTTAAACCCGCAGGGCTTCCTGTTAGTGGCAACCAGTTTAGAACCATTGAACAAGCATTATTGTATAACTTAGAACCATCTACAGCACCAGACCGATTAAAACAACCCAGAGCAGCTCATCGTTTGGATGCCCCCACTTCTGGTCTTTTGTTGGTTGCTAAAACAAAACAGGCTAGGATAAATCTAGGAGCGCAATTTGAAGCTAAAAGCATTCAGAAACGTTACCAAGCAATAGTTATTGGAGCGCCTCCTCGAGAGGGAAGTATTGTTTTTCCAATAGAAGGAAAAGCATCTTTAAGTATGTATGAGTGTTTAAAAACCGTAGATTCGTTAAAGAGTGGTCAATTATCTTTACTGAACCTGTACCCCAAAACAGGTCGAACACATCAACTGCGTATGCATCTTTCTAAGCTTGGTTTTCCAATTTTAGGAGATGCGCTTTATGGAAAAGAAGGCTTGATCTTAAAGCATAAGGGGCTGTTTTTGACTGCAATTGAATTGACGTTTCAACACCCTATTACGGAGAAAAAACAAACAATCACTTTAGAAACACCGTACAAATACACCGCCTTATTAGCACGGGAACAACGCCGATTTGATGCGTATCAAAAGTAATAATTAGCATTAAAACTGTCTACAGTCTTTTTAAGACTGGTTTTGTTTTATGTTGCAGAATACTTGTTGCTTCAGCTTTTTTTTTAGAAATTTAAGAATATGTTAATAATTTGCATGCTCTTTGCAATGAGAGAGGTAATTGTTAGTTCTACAGACACTAAAAAAATATAATATGAGAACAGTTACACTTTTTACACTTCTATTTTTCAGTATATTCACAACCTCAACATTACTAGCACAAGGGGATGATCCCGAAACCCCATATAATGATCGACAGGTAGAAATTATCAAAAAAGGCCACAAGGTTTTTGCTGCTTATCAGAAGGTTTATAAAGAAAAACATGGTGAGTTGCCTAAAATCAATTTGAAAGAGGCTAGTCTGCCTGGAGTAGATTTTAGAGGTATGAATTTGGACAATGCCGATTTTCGAGAAGCAGATTTGAGAGGGGCTCGTTTTGGAGACAAACCAGCTATTCGAACCAAAAAATATGATAATGAGGATAGGTTGATTGGTGGCCATGATCCTGTTCCTGCTGCTAGCCTTAGGAATGCTGATTTTAGAGGCGCAGATATTGGAGAACATAATTTGGTAGTTGCCGATTTGAGTTTGACCAATAGTGAGGGGGCTAACTTTTCAGAAACAGATTTGACAGGAGCCAAGTTTATCAAAGCAAAATTAAAAGGTGCGTCATTCAAAGAAACAAGTTTGATTGGAACCAACTTTCGAAAAGCGGATTTAACAGATGCAGATTTGACCGAAGCAGATGTAGAAGGAGCAACCTTTGATCGTACCATTATGATTCGTACTCAAATGGCTGGTTTGAATGTAGATGAATGTACTATGACAGATGTCTTTCTGACAGAAAAAGCACTACAAGATTACAAGGATATGAACAGCAAGAAAGAAAATATTTTTGAAGATGAGTAATTGTATTGGAAGCTAATCAGCGCTCCTGAAGTAGCAACATAATTAATTACTAATTTAACATTACTTCGTGGGAAAATCGCATCAGTTTGATTATCAATAGAGTATGTTTTGGTTGCTTAATTTCTTAAAAGGTTGATAATCAAATTGATGTAAAGATGCTTTTTTAGTTTTTTACAAAAAAGCTAAAAAATTTACGAAGTACTAAATTTAAACAACGAATGAAATAACTAAAGGCTTCTAAACATTGGACCCATTTTTATAGAATCCGCACTTCTGTAAAAATACTCAATGAGCTGCTTCTTTTTAGAAGTAGCTTTTTTTTGTATCTTAATGTATAAGTCCATTTTGGTATAAATTTATGTTAAGAACCTATTGCTTGATAACTTTTGGGGTATAATTTGATTATTAAAAAGAAAATGAAGAATCCCTAAGCACTTTGCAGAGAACTCTATTCGTTTTGTCGATAAAAAGTTTTTAACTCAGGCTATTTATGAGAACTCATCAAAGTTATATCTATCTTGTATTTAAATTATGAATGGAATGCATCTAAAATATATTTTATTTCTCTTGGTTTTCACGGCTAGTAGTGGAGTGGTATTAATTGGGCAATCTGATTATACAACAGCTGTTAATGCCTCTAAAAAAACAAAAGAAGCGTACAAAAAGGCATATGGTTATATTCTTAGAAAAGATTATAAAACCGCCAAAAAAGAGTTGGGTAAGTTATTAAAAAAGGATCCAACTTTTGTCAATTCATACATTCAGTTGGGGTATATTGCCGAAGCAGAACAAGATTTAAATACCGCAACAAACTACTTCAAAAAAGCCCTAGAGTTGGCGCCAGATTATTACCCAAAATCTTATATGGATTTGAGTCGAATTGCAATGAAAGAGGAGGCGTATGAGGATGTGGTGACGTATTTAAAAAAGTTTTTGAGCTTTGATAAAATCCACCCTAATTTAGTCAAAATAGCCAACAAGCGTTTGGGGGATGCTGAGTTTAGACCCAAAGCACTCGCGAACCCCGTTCCGTTTGACCCTAAAAACTTAGGGACTCGAATCAACTCTGATGATCGGGAATACTTTCCTTCGATTACTTTAGAAGACGAGTTGGTGTTTACAGTTCAAGAGGGGCAAGGACAACGAGGACAAGAAGATTTATACCGAAGTCAATGTACGGAAAATGGTTGGGAAGAACGGCAACCCATTACAAGTATTAATACACCTGAAAATGAAGCCGCTCAGTGTATATCAGCAGATGGAAAACTATTGGTTTTTACGGTTTGTAACCGAAGAGAGGATTACGGAAGTTGTGATTTATACTATTCCAAGAAGATAAATGGTAAGTGGACGAAACCTAAAAATATTGGGGCTCCTATTAATTCTAAAAATTGGGAGTCACAGCCTTCTATCGCTCCTAACAGCGATGCTATTTATTTTGTTCGTGGTGGGGCGAGGGGACAGGGAGACAAAGATATTTTTGTTTCTAAATTACAATCAGATGGAACTTGGGGTATCCCTGAGAATGTAAGCGAGTTGAACACACCTTATGATGAGTCTTCTCCTTCTTTGCATCCTGATGGAAAAACATTATACTTTAGCTCTACTGGACATCCTGGAATGGGCGGTTTTGATTTGTTTGTCACTAGAATGCAAGACAATGGTAAGTGGGGAACACCGATGAATTTAGGTTACCCTATTAATACCGAAAAACAGGAAGAAGCCTTGGCAGTGAGTCGAAAGGGAAAGGTGGCTTATTTGGCGTCTGATCGCTTGGGGGGATACGGATCGATGGATTTGTATAGTTTTGAGCTGCCAGAGTCGTCTCGACCAGCTGCGGTAACGTATATTAATGGCATCACTTTGAGTGCAACAACTAATTTGCCTGTAGCAGCGGAAATTGAGATTATTAATCTGGAAACAGAAAAAGTAGTGCTACAGCTTCAAACGTCTAAACGTGGAACTTTTATAGCTTGTTTGCCTGTTGGTCAATATGCTTTGAATGCTCAAAAAGAAGGGTATTTGTTCTTTTCGGCTAATTATAATTTAACGGAAGAAAAATCGTTAGATTTGGCTTATCGATTGGAGGCAAAATTACAGCCAGTTGTGTATGGAACAGCCGATTCTACTAAAAAAATAGATCGTGAACCTATTGTGTTGGAAAATGTTTTCTTTGCAACTGCTTCTGCTGAGTTAAAATCTGAATCGAAAGTGGAATTGAATAAACTGAAAGCATTATTAGAGACCAATAAAACATTAAAAATTCAACTTAATGGTCATACCGATAATGTTGGAAAACCAGAGGATAATTTAAAGCTATCGGAAGCTCGTGCTCAAGCTGTGATGAATTATTTAATTGAGAAAGGAATTGATGCCAAGCGTTTGAAAGCCAAAGGTTTTGGCGAGACCAAGCCTAAATATAGTAATGATTCTGCCTCTGGACGTGCTGGGAATCGGCGAACAGAATTTGAAGTATTGTAATTTATGGATTACTTATTACCGCTATTGATTTAATAAAACATGAACACACTATTATTATTACCAAGAATTTTCTTTGAAAGTATTCGTCAGGCATTTCAACAATTGGCAGGAAATAAGTTGCGTACCTTGTTGTCTTTGTCTGGTATTACGATAGGTATTTTTTGTGTAATAATGGTGCTGTCTGCGGTAGATTCCTTAGAAGCCAATATCCAAGATAGTTTTAAGCAATTGGGAGACGATGTTATTTATATTAGTAAAATGCCTTGGGGCGAACCCCCACACGAAGGAAACTTTTGGAAGTACCAGCGCCGCCCCGAAACAGACTATCGAGACTACGAAGTAATTGCAGAGCAGGTTCAAACGGCAGATATTGCTACGTTCACGGTTTTTATTGGTAATGGCACCGCAGAATCTAAAACAAGTAATGCTTCTAATGTCTTTTTTATAGGAGTAACGGATCACTACAAAGATATGTTCGGGCTTAAGTTTAGCAAAGGACGTTATTTTACTCCCCTCGAATTTTACAAAGGAACCAATCACATTATTATAGGACACGACGTTGCCGAAACACTTTTTAGACCTACTGAAGACCCTATAGGCAAATATATCAAGGTGAAAGGGCAGCGATTGCAAGTTATTGGTGTTTTGGAAAAAGAAGGCAAAGATCTGATTAATCCACTTGATTTTGATGGTGCTGGCTTAATTCCTTATAATACGGCAAGAAAATATGTCAACTTAAAAAAAGCAGGATTTAATCGAGGACGAACGTCAATTTCTGTCAAAGCTAAAGAAGGGGTGCGTTTAGAAACTTTACAAGCAGAACTAACTGGTGTATTGAGAGCCAAGCGCCTGTTAAAACCTGTTGAAGAAGATAATTTTTCACTCAATACGTTATCTATTGTTTCTCAAATATTTGAAAACGTATTTGGTATCATCCGAATTGCAGGATATATTATAGGCTTTTTTGCCATTATAGTTGGTGGGTTTAGTGTGGCGAATATTATGTTTGTTTCGGTAACAGAACGAACTCGTTTGATTGGAATTAAGAAAGCGCTGGGTGCTAAAAACTATGTTATCTTAATGGAGTTTTTAGTCGAGTCTATTATCCTTTGTTTGATAGGTGGGGTAGTAGGGCTTGTTTTTGTTATCTTAGGAGCAGAGGCAGCCACTAGTATTGCAGAATATGATATCTTTTTGTCTCCAGCAAATGCCATAAGAGGTTTGTTAATTGCCTCAGCTTCTGGAGTTATAGCAGGAATTATTCCAGCTTATCGAGCTTCTAAGATGGTTCCCGTAGAAGCCATACGAGGATAGGGCACTTATCAAGACAATAACAGTAATAAAAAACACAAAATCAAAAACAAAGCATCGTAACAATGCTTAAGCGTTGGCGATAAGTTCTGCTTCAGCTTTCAAATCTTTGGTAAATTGCTCAAACGAAGCATCAAAGGAGGGAATTTGACTAGCAAATAAAGGGAATAGGGGACCACCTATTTTTTCATGCATACTGAATAACGTATCGTTACCTTGTGGTGTTAAGGTATAGGTTCGTTTCCCCATTGCATCTCCCCAAACTAATTTCTGCTCTGTAAGCATTTCTTTTACTTTCAATTTAAACGTTCGATTAGGGGCAAGTGTACTCTTTAGTTTGATAAGATTCCCTTCTTTTATAGTACCTTCTATAGAGATAATAGTAGAATTCCATTTCGGAAAATTATCTGCCTGCGTCAATAAACCCCAAACGACAGTAGGGGTTGCTTTTATTATTTGAGTAATGCTGGTTGATCTACTGAAGGTCTTTTTCTGAGTAACTGCAATTCCATGTTGAGCCATTGTATAAAACGTATTATGATGAACAATTGAAGTATTTGATGTTTTGATAATGATTTACATTACCAGTTTAGTTTGAGCGTACAGCTTGTAAAAACTAAAAGGTCAATTTGTTGAGAAAAAAAGAAGAAAGATCATTTAAGGTTCTTTTCGATCAACAAATTGACCCACAACAAAAATTGGTTAAAGAGGTTCTATTTTATGATTCTATTTCACTTTTCCATAAATAAGCCAACGGGTAACATTATTATCTGCATCCAGCAAGAAGATAAGCCCTGTTTTTTCATAAAAAACAAAGTTGTTTTGGCTTCCTCCAAGCATTCTAGTTGGCTTGCCGTACAGTTTTTTTATAGCATCCAAAGAAGAGCCAATTTTAATACCACGAGCGGTTTCACCTTCGTAATCAGGTTTTGTCATTAAAAAGCCCTCCAGTTCTTCTTTGGCACTCCAAGGACCGCTGTAAGTCGCTACTAGAGTTGCGTCAAAATCTTCTTCTTCAACGGTAACAACAACCGTTTCTGGACGTTTTTCGTTTTGTTTTTTGATATCAATACTTTTGAAAGCATCTTTATCGTCAAACAAAACCTCTATTGCTTCTACGCCTACTTCTGCAATTGTTTCTTCTTCTCCCTCAATTTCTTCAGATATTTTTTTCTTAAACAACTTGGCAAACACATTGTTGGTAACAGCATCTAAGTTTGTCGTAGCAAGTAGAGCATTGCCAGATTCAGCCGCTTTAAACTCTTTTTTGGCATCTGCTTTCTGGTTGGATAAGGCAAACGCAATGCCACGGGCAATATGCCCATTGCCAACCAATAATTTATTATCGTTGGTAGCGGCAAATTGAATGGCTTTATTAGCTAATCCAAGTGCCATTTCATATTCACCTAGTAGACAGTGTGCTAAGGCTGCATTAACATAAGCTGGTGCATACTGGTCGTCAATACGAAGGGCATCGTTAAATAAATCTAGGGCATCTTTTGCCAATCGCAATCGCTTATCTTCTTTGGATTCTCCTGCCCCTTTTGTTCCTGCATGACTCAATCTTGTGTCCAAGTCAAGCCCAAAGGGATAGACGAATTTCAATTCTTCAGGGCTATACATGCTCATTGCTTCTTGTGCCAATGCCACTCCCGCATTGTTGTACATCTCTCGGCTAGGGAACGTAACAATAACATGGTCATAGCACATAGAAGCCTTTTCATAACGGCGTACCAAGTTGAGCAAATTAGCGGTATTAAAAACTGGAATTAGCTCTTCTAGCATTTCTTTAGAGTTGTTGTAAATAGCAATTCTATCTTGACGAGAAGGATAACCAAATGTCTCGTCAGGAATCTCTAAAGCATCGTACAGTTTATCAAAAAAGGCTCCACCAACACCCAAAGTATTGTATCCGCTCATATAACCAAATATGCCACCAAAATAGTCAGCTTCCGCTTCCATTCTAGCACGATCATCCGAGTCGTACATAGATTCTTTGACATTCTTTTTAATATCATTGTCAGGGTTGGCTTTTCCAAAAGCATGAGCCCAGCCGTGATCTTTGTAAAAGTGGGCAATTTCGTGTGCCATTACTGTAGCAACAATATCCAATGAGTCGGCACCCAAGTCTGCCGCCAAATCATAAATCCCTTCTCCAAAATTAATGGTATTATTACTAGGACTATAATAAGCATTATAATAAGGCTTTCCTTGATAATTATAAATAAAGTTAAATGTAGGAGCTTTGCGAGTATCTTTGACAGTTTTGCAAATTTTGTTGAAAATTTGCGCTGCTTCTCTTGCTTTTAATTTTTGATAATCAGATAGATCGGTTTCTAGTGGTTTGTAATTGTGCGGACTGATATTGCCTGCACTCAAGAAAATAGAAGGTAGTGCAAAGCATAAACCAATTTTTAACCATTTAGAAAAAGTGGTTTTTTCTTTGGTTGGAACTGTTTGGTAAAGGTGTTGCATTAATTATAATTTTTAGTGGTTGAATGAGGATGCAAATGTCGTATCTATTGTCCTAATTAATATAGCAAAAACTATGCTTAAAAGAAACGCTGAGTAGTATTTTTTTCCCTTTTGACAGGAAAGTAGTAGAGTGGTTAAACTCATAAAAAAGAGCGTTTAAAGCAAGTGCGACTGAATTATACTTAACGCTTTTTCGGGCGCTTCTACTTGAACCATAACTAACTGCTGGTGCGGTTTCTGAGACCAATATTTGAATGTTTGAAAGGAGACAGGTTGGATCGTAGATAAATAAATGTTGGCAGTATCATCCGATTGTTTGCTGCTATGTACTTTTTCTATATTGCTAAACGGAATAGACTCAATGTGGATTTGATTATCTTTATACAAGATAAAAATGACACGTTTGTTGGTAATGATATATTGTGTGTGCTTTTTAGCTAGATCTAGTTTTTTGATTTTGATGGTTTGATGGTATTTAATTAAACCAATCAAGCAAGGAATAGAAAATAAAAATAGGAGATCAAAGTTATCGTCATTGCTTACATTGTAAATGAGAACAAAGAAAAAGAAAGAGAATAGTATTTCGAAAAGACATCCTGAATTATAGTTTTCTAAGTATTTAAGCGGTTTGCCCATTTTTCCTTCCCACAAAACCGTTTCAACTGTTTTAATGGTTGAAAGGTAGTCGTGGATTAAAGCAGCGTCTTTGAATTTAAATTTCATTTTTCTTGGAGTAGGTGCTCACGGATAATTTTAGTGACTCTATTGGCTTGATTTCCTATGTTAATGAATCCGATAAAATCGGTATTTTTATCATCAATAAAATAGGACATCTCAAAGTTTATCGCCTGTTTTGTATGAAACAAGACAGCAATTTCCCCATTAGCATTTCGATGTGTTTGTACTTGTTTAATCGATTTTGCACTAACCGCATTGATATGAATTTGTTGTTGATACCAATGAACAAGAATGCATTGTTTGGACGTAATAAGGTATTTGCTGTATTTGAGTTTGTTTTGTTGGATGTCTTTTTGTCGTTGTTGCAAAATAAATAAAAAAGCACCCAATAAGATAGATAAAATAATTATTGTTAACCCAACATGAATTAAAAAAGTGGCAATGGAAATACCTATTAGAAGTAATATAAGATTAATAATAAGCAAAATTTCATCTTTGAAAAGAGTATTCTTCACTTCTAAAGGAATCATTCGCCCTTCCCATAAAATAGCTTCTTGTGCTTTTATAGTGTTAATATAATCTCTTACAAGAGAATAATCTTCAGGGTCTATAATCATTTTAGGTGGACTTATTGAAGCAAAGGACTACAGTGGAGCATCAAGAATCCAACGTTTTATTTCTTGTGTTCCAAGCGAGAATAGCACCAATTAAAATCATTGGCAAACTCAACAATTGCGCCATGTTAATAATACTATCGGGATCAAAAACATAGTGTTTTTTTATAAACTCCATACAGAAACGTAAGATGCCTAGCAAAAATAGGAAAACAGCAAAAACATGTCCATCCTTTACTTTTCCAAAGACTTTTTTGTGGTAAGCAAGTGTAAAAAAGAAAAGACTAAGGTAAACGACAAAGCCATATAATTGAACAGGATGACGAGCAATGTCATCGACTTTAGGAAAAATAAATGCCCAAGGTAGATCGGTTGGGGCACCAACAATTTCGGAGTTCATGAAATTCCCCATTCGTATAAAGGCCAAGCAAAGTCCTGCAACCAATGCTCCTTTGTCTAAGAACCACAAAATAGATTTTCCTGTTTTTCGAGAAAGCAACCAATAGGCAAGTAGGAGCCCTAGCATGGCGCCATGACTTGCCAAGCCACGGTAACCAGTAAATTCAAACTGTGGTGAGAACTTGAAGGGGAGTAAAATTTCTAAAGGATGTTTGGAAAAATAGGCAAAATCGTAAAATAAACAATTGCCAATTCGTGCCCCCAGTATGGTTCCGACAACAGAATAGAGTAGCATTTTGTCTAAAACTTCCATGCTTACATCTTCCTTTTGGAACTGTTGACGCAAGATAAAAAAGCCAATAATAAAGCCTGTAGCAAATAGCATGGAATACCAACGCAAAGCAAAACCACCAAATTCGATAATAATAGGGTCAGGATTCCATGTAATAGCAGTAAACATTAGTTGATGTTAAAATGATAAAATAAAGCAGTCTGGCGACTATTTTTGTATGCAAGCAAATATAAGAATTGTTTTTAAGGAACGATTCTTATCCCATAAGGATCGCATTAAAATTCTAAGAATTCTGTGATCTGTTGTTGCAAGGCTTTTTGCGTACCTTCGTCCGTCAGTGCATCGTCGGTCAATAGCATTTCAATTAGAGAAATAGGCAAACGATTGGGAAGCACGGTAATTTTAAGGTAGTTTAAGAAGCCCGTCATATACTCTAAGCCTCTGAGACCTCCCGAGCGACCTGCCGAAACCCCAACTAAAGCAGCTTTCTTGCCTCCGTGAAATGAGTCCACATATTTTCGAACAGAGCAAGCATCTATAAATAACTTCAATGCGCCAGGAATACCTCCATTGTATTCAGGAACAACAAAATAAAATTTGTTGGCAGGGACAAGATATTGGTCTTGTATGCTTGCTAGTGCTTTGGATTGCCCCGCTTCGCTGTACATGTCTGCATGTAAAAAATCATGGGGCAAATCTTCTAAACAAAATAATTGTACTTCTTCTTCTGTTTGGGCTTTTAGTTGTTCGTAAATATAACTTGCAATCAATTGAGTGCGACTATTTTTTCTATTTGTTCCTGAGAATACGGTAATCATTTTTTTATTTTCGTTTTACTTAGAATGAGTAGACTGTTTACGGATTTCTATTTTAGAAAGTTAAAAAATACCATGGATAAGATTTTTCAATTTTCAAATTTTGAAATAAATTAATAGCCAAAGTATATTTAAACCATGTATTATAATAATAATACTCCGTTGATTTTTTAGTTTTTCTACGAAAAACATAAAAAAGCACTCATGCAATACCACGTAGTAGCAGCGTAGCTAAGCTAATACGATTTTTCAACGGAGTAATGTAATAATACTCTGTTGCTTTTTTAGTTGTTACTTTGGGAATCTTTGTTGCTTGCTATGCTGTGAGCTCGCTGCGTTCGATTCGAATTTTACAAAAAACATAAAAAGCATCTTGTTGATAATTAAGTTAATATGATTTGCTTCGTGAGCGCTTTGCTTTTAGTTAGATGCGCTGTTGCTGCGTGTTTTTAACGGAGTAATTTTCTAATCAATGATCAGAAAATACGATACAATAATAAGATAACTTTAAGGAAGCTTACAATAATGGCTTAAGCAATTTTATTTTTGAAATAGTTTATAGTATTTTATGGCATTTCTCCTAAGTTCGTGTTACTAGATTATGATACAAAAACAGCAAAACTACTTTATGTCGGCAGTAGGTTGATATTGTTAAACCATTATAAAATCACTCTAAAAGTAAATTAAAATATGCGAATTACATATTATGGGCACAGTTGTTTTCTTGTAGAAGTAGGAAATAAAAAACTGTTGTTTGATCCTTTTATAACTCCTAATCCCAAAGCCAAATCTTCGAAAATTAACCTGGAGAACATTCAACCTGATTTTATCTTGTTGTCTCATGGGCATGGGGACCATCTTGCAGATACTTTAGAAATAGCAATTCAGAGTAATGCAAAAATTATTGCTGTGTATGAAATTGTTCAGTGGTTTGAAAAGCAGGGGATAGAGGGGATCGGTATGAATACAGGAGGAAAGGCTAAATTTGATTTTGGGGTGGTTAAATTAGTTAATGCTGTACATTCTAGTTCTATGCCAGACGGTACTTATGGGGGCAATCCTGTGGGGTTTGTCATTAGCAATGATCACAGTGGTACATTTTATTTTGCAGGCGATACGGCACTAACAATGGATATGAAACTAATTCCAATGATGTGCCCACGACTTGATTTTGCCATATTGCCAATTGGCGATCATTTTACAATGGGCTATGATGATGCGGTATTGGCTAGTAATTTTATACAGTGTAACACTATTATTGGTTGCCATTTTGATACTTTTCCACCTATAAAATTAGATCATTCAGCAGCTAAAAAAGCATTTTCAGAAGCTGGTAAAACATTATTTTTACCAGAAATAGGGATGTCTTTTAATATCAAGAAAAAAGTAAACTAATTGTTGCTTGGCTGAATTATGAAACAATATTCCTATAAAAATGCCCCCAAAACTCAGAAATCGAAAGTACAACACCTGTATGTCGAAACAGATCGAAACACAGGTTTGTTGCCCGACGATGTTTTTGAGTATACCAATATAGAAATACTTTCTGTTCGTATACTAAATGCTATTCCTCCCGAAATTACACAATTGAAGAAGTTGCGAAAATTGAGTATTGCTTTTTGGGGAGGCGGGGCTTTGCCTGTTTATATCGAGGATTTAAAAAATTTGGAAGAACTAAGCATTAGAGTGGTATCCAAGGCATTGGAAGTGCCTGAAACATTGGCTAATTTGGTGCATCTCAAAAAAATAACACTCTACGATTGTCAGCTAAAAGAAATTCCTAGTGTCTTGTTAAAAATGCCTCAATTGCTTAGCTTAGAAATATCGGCAAATGAGATTCCAAGTTTTGACCTGCCCAATCATTGTTACTGGCCTAATCTAGAAACCTTAGATTTGAGAACGAATGGTTGTCAAATAATTCCTGATTGGGTTTATCAGCATACTCAGTTAAAAGAACTGTATTTACCCAACAACAAACTCACCATACTGCCTTCGAAAATTGGTCAACTAACAAAATTAGAGCAGCTGACCGTTGATAACAACAAGATTGAAACGATAACGGCAAATTTCGGTTTGCTTCCTCAACTTCAATTGTTTAACTGGTTTGAAAATCCAATGGGATGGCTGCATCCTTGGGTTTTTGAGTTGAACGAGAAGCTTTTGGATTTTAAATTGTTTTGGCGGGAAAGTAGCAAACAATCGGTCAAGGATATTTTAGCCATAAAAAAAGCTTTAAGTAAAGCAAACTTATTAGAAAATCAAGGGGTTGTCCAAGCAATTTGTCTATTATTATCAGACAAAAAAAAGGCTAAAAAAGCACTTTCTAATGCCGAGGTTTTAGGGTGTTATCCTGTTAATCATCTAAAAGTTAGAGCTGCTGTTATGGCAGAAATAAGTAGTCGATTACAGCCTTTTGATAAACAAAACTTTCAGGCAGGAAGTGAATTACTTGTATTGGGGACAACGATAAAGAAAAAAGCAACATTAAAAGCTCAGTTAAAAGATTTAGGAATTGCAGTAGTGGCTAAAAAAGGTGCAAAGACTTCACATGTTGTTTTGGGCAAAAATATAAAGAAGACAGAAGCTTTGTTAGATAATGCGCTTATCTTATTGACAGAAACAGAGCTGAATCATTATTTGGATGAAGTAGCCCCTGCTTATTTATTAGAAGATGAAGAAAGCACTACTAGTAATGTTGCTCATCTAAGAGCAATGCTGGTGACATTGATAGATGAAAATGTTCTTATTGCACTAGAGTTGTTGAAAAGTGGTGGTGTTCCTAAAGATTTAATGACGACGTTGTTTTTTGTGCATAAATTTAGTAAGAATGCCCAAATTGTTCGAAAGTCTAAAAATCTTCTGACATTAAATGCTTCTGAAAAATTATTGGAAGTATTAAAAATACGATTCAATTTTAAACAGAATCGAGTGGGATTTTTTGATGCAAAGCGTTACCTCGAAAAAGTTTGTACGGAAACGGAAATTGAACCCATTGAATTGTTAAAATATGCTTACAATTATTACAGCCAAAAATATCCTTTTCCTAGTTTGTATACGGATGCTATAAAAGAACTACCTGAAATAGAACAAAAAGAGGAAGCTGCTTTGTTTTGGAATGGACGAGTTGAAAATGGTCAATTGTTCTTACAAGAAGGAGATGGGAAAATTATCAATCACTTGTTTGATATGGATATTGTGGAAGTATTAGAAGGTAGGCATTATCCCGTTCATGCGCTCACAAGTCAGCATGGGGGAGCAAAAATGAGAAGATTAAGAAAGTTAATTCTAGAGTATAAAAGGGAAAAAATTCGATTACCTCAAGATTTTGGTACTTTAGAAAATTTAGAAGAGCTAGACTTAACAAATGCCAATTTCTATGAACAAGGTTGGGAAGAACTAGGAAAACTAAAGGCACTTAAAAAGTTGACATACCAATCTGATAGCACTGAAATTCCTAACGAAATTTTTAGCCTTAAACAATTGGAAAAATTGGTGTTAGATGGCAAGTACATTCCCCTTACGTTTCCTATTTCAGCGTTGGAAAATTTAAAAGAAATAGACGTGAAAAACTCATCAATGGAAGGCGCAGCAATTTTTGTGGATGCACTCAAGAAATTACCCAATCTGAAAAGTGTTCAGTTGCATACAGCTTTAGATGCTGTTTATAGAAAATGAGACTTTGGAAGCTTTTAACAAGCCACTTCCAGTACACTGCAATCTGAAATATGTTTATGTTGTTTTGCGGTGCACTGGAAGTAAGGTGATTGTGTTGTTTGTTTTATTCTTTAACAGTGCCGCGCTGAATCAATTCTTCTGCTTTAGCCTGTTGTTTTTTTGCCCAAAGTTTTCTAAAAAAAGTAACTTGTTCCTTAATTTTTAAATCTCGACCGTGCAAATGACGATGATAGGAGGTGATAATAATTCCAATCATATAGTCATAATGAGGAACTCGCATTTTTCTAAAATACTCGGATAGTCGAGAGCCTTCGCTGAGTGACCATTTGTGTTCCAACCAAACCCCTAAAGAGCCATGTGTTTTTCGATCTACCTCTGCATCAGAATATGCCATGAAAGTCTGTTTAGCATCGTCATCCATCAATTTGTCTAGCTCGTTAAAAACATCGTACAGATCTCTAGGAATGTACATGCCGTCTAGTTCCGATTGCTGAATGCGAATTTGATAGAGACTATCGTTAACAACATCCCCTCGTTTTTTTTGTGTTTTTATAATGACTTTTGCCGTTTCTTCTTGCGGTGGTTCTTGAGCAAAAGAAACAAACCCTATACTACTAAGTAGTACCATAATGAACGTGCGAATCATACTTACAGTTTTATTTAAATTTTTACTTACTTATGGTCTTAATACGAATCTTGTACCAATGTTACAGGTTTCTTCTAAAAAAATAAAAAATGATTAAAAGAGAGGCGATCTTTGAGTCACATTGTAGTTTTAGATGATTCCATGTGTTAGTTCTTAGTTGAGAAGTCAGAATGTAACTAATTTAAGAATTTGGAGCAAGAGAATCTGTCGAAATACTATCTATAGTTGGTTGAAGCCCTAGGAGCTCCACCTCTAGCAAAATAGGATTGTGATCAGAATGTTCAAACTGTAAGTTTTTGCCTTCTATTTTCTTAACGTTTACATTAGGCGAAACCAAATAAAAATCGACCAAAGTGACACTTGTCTTGCCATATTCTAAAACATCAATTACGCATCTATTGGTCGGAACAACAGGATCGTATACCCATTGCCAGCCTTGAGGCATAAAATCGCTCGGAATATTAGCCGCATAATAACTAGAATCGGTTTCGATGCCTATTGATTTGCCGACAGCATCAAAGGCAATGCCTGGAGGCGTTTGATTCCAGTCGCCACCAACTACAATGTAGTTGCCTTTGTTGTATTCTTCTAAAACCAATTGCTTGAAGTATGCCATTTCATCATCCTTCAATTTGCCACCATCATAAGCAGAGTTATGGGTATTGATAACAATCAACTCTTTGCCTTCTGGGTGTGCAGTTGGGTAGCGTTGTAATGACATACAGCGGTCTAAGTGAAAAATATAATCTGGCCAACCATAAGAACCGGGGAACTGATATCGGGTACTTTGACTGGGTTTGTATTTAGAATAACTTCCAAGACCACTTTCCATTTTTCCCATGACATTCCACGGTTCAGCAACAGGAATAACAACACGTTCCACTTTATAATTGGGGGCAAAACTGCTGCTATAGTTGGGCAGTTCTTTTAGGTATGTCTCGTATTGATTGATAAAATAGCTGCGTTTAGAATTTAAATCTACTTCTTGTAAAAGCACAAAATCTGCTTGTTGTTGACCAACAAAATCGGCAATTGCCTGTATGTTTTCTTCTACGTAGGCTTTGGGAGAACGAACCATTTTGCCTCCAGAAAAGAAAAAAGGATTGCCATCATCATAGAAAAAATTAGATTTAGCTCCCAAGCCCCCATATCCTACATTCCAGTTCAAAAAGCGTAATGTCCCAGCTTGGATGGTGTCAGGAGTATTGCCTTTAGGAAGACTTAATTCAATGACTTCTTGAGGTTGATAATCTGTTGCGGTACCATGCAGAAGGCAAATGATAACATAGGTTAGAAATAAGGCAAGGGCAACAAATGTCCATTTTAGAACTTTTTTTAAAATTTTCATTTTGTGATTACTATTAACTTTTATTGATTGAAATATAAGGTTCGAAAAGGTTACTTAATACTTCTTATGTTCATTAAAAAATAAGAAATGATAGAACTTTAGGGCAAAGGAATTTTGAGATAAAGTTCAATAAGCAGACTCTTATTGTCATATCTTTTGTTGACTTGTCTAAAATGTTTATTTTTGATGCTGCTTTAATCAGAATAAACGAATCGTAGCGCAAAACTACACCTTAAATCTTAGATAGGCAAAGGATGTGTTAGAAGAATAAATAACTTCTATATGAATGTTTAGGAAATAAATGTAGCTTAAATTTTAAGGAGTAAATTATTGCAAAAAATTATTAAAAAATGGTACTCCCGAACCCCAATAAGTACCGTCATAGCAAGTCTTAAAACTATGAATAAAATACAATCCCTACTGGTTACTTTAGTGCCAATTTCACTTTTATTGATTGGTACGACAACTTATGCTCAGGTGTTACAAAATATGGTTAAAAACCCAAGCTTTGAACAGTATCGAAAGGTGCCGACAGATTTGGGAGAATGGGGAATGGTGGATTATTGGTCTTCGCCAACTGAAGCAAGTCCAGACTATTTTCACAAAAGGGCAGCAGGGAAAAATGTAGATGTGCCTTATAACAAAATGGGGCGTTGTATGGCTCGATCAGGTTATGCATATACTGGAATTTATGCTTATGCTAGCCGATATCTAAAACGCAACTTTAGAGAATATGTACAACTAGAACTCAAGCAACCTTTGTTGGCTGGAAATACGTATTGTGTAAAAGCACATGTATTTTTGGCGCAATCTTCTAACAGGGCGGTAGGTGCTTTGGGTATGACGGCTTCTAAAATTAGAATCAATCAAAAAGATGAGTTGCCAATTGTTACTAAAAATATGACTTATATGTTGCAAGAAGATCGCTCGCCATTAGATGAACGCGCTTGGGTAGAGATAACTTGTCAATATAAGGCACAAGGAGGAGAGCGTTATTTGGTATTGGGTAATTTTGATGATGATAAAAAAACAAAAGTTACAGGTGCCATAGAAAACGATACGTTCAAAAATCCTCATGTTGACTTTGCTTACTACTACATTGATGATGTTTGTGTTACCAATTCAAGCACCAACTTTAGTTGCGATTGTGGTTCTTTCGACTTGATTCGAACAAGGGGAGAAGAACGCATTGTTTTGGATGTAAAAGTACAGCAAAAACAGTATTATTTAGGGCAAGTAGTTATCATGCAAAATCTAGATTTTGAAAGAGGAAAAATTACAATGTTGTCAGGTTCGCAAGGGGCCTTAGATGATTTGGTTGGTACGTTGCGCTTAAATCCTAATTACCATGTAGAAATATCTGGTCATACAGATGATAAAGGAGATCCTCAAAAAAATCAAATTTTATCCAAAAAACGGGCAGAGGTCGTTTATAATTATTTATTGTCCTCTGGAATCAGAAAAGAACGACTGACGTACAGAGGCTATGGTCAATCTCGTCCTATTGCCTTGAATAAAACAATAGAAGGTCGCCAAAAAAATGAACGCATTCAATTTAGGATTACAAAAAAATAGCGTACATTTGTTTGGTAAACTCAAGTGACGCATCATCGATTGTTGCATGAAATTGCCTGTTTTTCCACGAAGTAATGTACAAGGAAGCGGGAATAAAGCAATGAGTCATCACTTTCATTCTAAGGACAATTCATTGATAGTTCCATCTTGTAACTAACTTTTACGCTGCAATAGTCAACGATTGCTTTAGTTTTAAGTTAGATATGATAACAATTGATTTAAAAGCGAAATTTTGATCTTTATAATTGTAGAAAGAGACTAATTAAATATGAAAAAGACGGTTGATAAAAATGTACTTAATTCTATTAAGGAAATTATTAAAGGATTAGTTACAGCTTATAAAACAAATAAGGAAGTAACCCCAGAAATGATTGAGCAAATGAAGGCTATGAGAGAGTTGTTTAAGGAATTGGAGCAACCTACAATTGTTAAATCAATTCGTTTGGCTTACGAGCACATTGGGAATCATGGTAGCTTAGACAACTTACCTTATTGGGAAGAAGAAGAAATTGAATTGGACGAGGAAAATTCTAGTTTTGAGTATTATTTGGGCTTGTTGACCAACCCAACCAACAAATACAATAGAGAAGAAATTAAGGAACTAAATGTTCTATTAAAAGAAATTGCAGAAGCTTAGGCTATTGGCAAAAAGATAAAAAAAGTGCTGTTGAATATTAATTTCAACAGCACTTTTTTGCTTTTAGAGAGGATTAAACTATTTTTTCTTTATTAGAAGAATGTTTGTCTTTGATTCTTCTGCCCTTTTTAGCATTGTCTAAGTCTTCATCTATGATGGTTACGTTGCCAGAAGTACTATTGCCAATGTTCTTTTTGTTAGAAATGGCAAATTGCTCCATGATGCGTTTTAAGTTAGATGGATTGATATAACCAGTATGTTTACCGATTACTTTGCCATCGTGTACAAAAACTAAAGCAGGTACTTCATTTACACCGAAATTTTTGTGCAAGATGTGGGTGTGGTCCACTTCTATTTTTTCAAATTTGATTTTGTGATAAGCATTGGAAAGTTTATCAACAACAGAAGTCGTTTGTTTACAAATACCACAAGATGGTTTGACAAAATAAAATAGGAGATGTTCGCCTAAATTATAAAGTTCTTTTTGGTTGACAGATTTGAGTTCAGAGATAGATTTTACGGTGCTACTATCAGAAAAATTAGCACCTGTTAACAGAATACCTATTTTTTGTTGCACAGAAGAAATACTCAAGTACCCTTCATGTTTAGAAACTACTTTTTTGCCTCTTTTGAATAGAATCGTTGGGAAATTTTCAATTCCGAGTTGATGCGTAATTTTAGCTTCATCTTTGACCAAATGCAATTCTATGTCCAACAAGCCTTCGAATTCTTCTTGTGCCCGCTCAATATTTTTGCGCATATTTCTACAGCGAGAACTTTTGGAACCATAAAAAACAATAGAATAACCATCGTCGTTTAATGTTTTGGGAGCAGCAATAAGCTTTTTTGCTTGATCATAAATATGAGCCATCAAGATATTGGTACTATTATCTTGAGAAGAATCAGAAAATTTGCCATACCAAGTCGAAACTAACTTTTTTAGTTGAATTGCTAGAAGAGTTGTTTCTTTAGAAACAGGGGCTTTGCTATCAAAAGAAGTTTGTATATCTCCAAAACAAGACGCAAAAGCAACAGAGCCTTTGGCTAACGCAATGATTTTTTCTTGCAAATCGCCAGCGTCCAAATCTTCGCCCACGTCACTAGCTTGCTTTTCAATAAGTTGTCCAGTTTTTGTTTGCAGTTGCTGCATTTCTTTGTACTGCTTTCTTAATTTACTGCTGTGTTTTTCCAGATTATTGCGAAGATAATCTTCAATCCAGCTACTGGATAATTTATAAAGCTGCAATACGTCTTTGTATTCCTCTAAAGTCATAATTTATTTGATAATAGGATTCTTCTTGAGAAAAAATAATATAATTTCAAGCGCTAAACTTACAAAAAAAAAATGACTATAACAAGTGATTTTTTATTCCTAAGTAAGGGTTTAAAGAATTGTTCAATCTTTTTCGCACTAAAAAGAACTATGTTTGTTTGCTGTTTTTCATTTTGTGCCCTGTTGTTTTTATGCTTATTTGACAATGGTAAGGTTAAAAAATAGCAGCATAAAAAAAGCTACTTGATATTTTTCAAGTAGCTTGACAGTATTATTTTGAGGGATTTTAGGAGGCATTTGCCTCTTCAATCCATTTATCTCTATCATCGGGAGAAAAAGCCCAAGGAGCACCATTGTTTTCAATGGCATTGAACATATTGTTCCATTCTTCAGGAGAATCCGATTGCTCTAGGATTTGGTTTCTACGCATATCCATAATAATGTCCACTGGACTAATCATAATTGGACAGGCTTCCATGCAAGCATTACAAGTCGTACAAGCTCGTAGTTCTTCTGTTGAAATATAATCAAATAGATTTTTCTTATCGTCATAATTTTCAGCTGTCAGAACACTTGTAGACTCTTTTTTATCATCAGCTATCAACTCAGTTTTGTTCGCCGCAATGTTTTTCCCAATCTCTTCGGCACGATCTCGTACGTCCATCATGATTTTTCGTGGCGATAGTTTTTTGCCAGTTAAATTAGCAGGACAAACAGAGGTGCATCGACCACATTCTGTACAAGTATATGCCGCTAAAATATCTGTCCATTGCAAATCAAAAACATCCGCTACACCAAATTTTGGCATTGGTGCATCTGGATCTGGCTCGTCAAAAGCAGCGTTGGGATCAAACATAGAAGCAACCTCTGCTTGAATGTCTGGCATGTTTTTCATTTCTCCCTTTGGGGTCAAACGAGCATAATAGGTGTTGGGAAAAGCCAACATAATGTGCAAGTGCTTGGAATAGGGTAGGTAGTTCAAGAAAGCAAATACAACCAAAATATGTCCCCACCAACCAACACGCTCTGCTATGTGTAGGCTCTGTGGAGAAATGGTGTCCCCCCAGAGTGGTGCCAATTGACCACTTATTAAGAAATTTAAATCAGGATGAGCTTGCATATCGGCACTGTTCATTATAAAAATGAACAAAACCAATAAAAATTCGCCGTACAAAATTAAATTACCGTCCAATTTGGGCCAACCTTCCATTTCTGGTTTGACAAAACGGGGTAGTTTTAATAAATTTCTACGAGCCAAAAATACAAACGTAGCAACCAACGCTCCTAAAGATAGAATTTCAATGAAGCTAATCAAAATGGTATAAATAATGCCTAAGTAGTGGCTGAAAAATCGGTGTGATCCTGTAAGACCATCCACAAAAATTTCAATCAACTCAACTTGGGTAAATAGGAAAGCAACATAAATGAACAAATGCATAACGGCCGCCAAAGGACGTTTAAACATCTTTTTTTGACCTAAAGCAATCATTAAAACGTTTTTGATGCGCTGCGAACGATCGCCTTCAATTTTATCTTTTTGCCCCAACATGATGTTGTCATACACAAATTTGTATTTTCTAAAGGCAAGCCCAAAAGTTATCAGTAAAATAACTGCAAATATGGCCTGTTGCATATTCTAATTTATTTTTGTAAGTTTATTAGTAACAAAGCAATAGAGTAAATCGCTCCATAAATTGTTACCTTAATATTGATTGATGATTGATTGGTGTTTAACACACTTTTGTAAACAAGTGGCTAAATCAGCCCAAAAGTTATAAAAAATGTTAAAAATGCCCAACTTAATTGGAATTTAAATGTCAATATAAAAAGGTTCTAAATTATTTATTCTTAAATTAAGTTGCTGTGAGCAAGTAACAAGGAGTATCGTATAAGCTTCTCAATTGCTATCTACTGACATACCCAAAACTTGTAAAATAAGAGTCGTGGTTTTATTTAAATATTCCAGATTATAGTACCCAATCTTCCCAAAAAATCTGTACTGTAACAACATATAAATAAATTGACCTTAGAATTTAATTACCCCAAAAAGTTAGCTGAGAACCAGTTCAAATTTTATAAATAACAACTTCTGAACGAAATGTAATACAAATCTATATGAAATATTGGATACTTTTACTCTCTTTTTGGGCGCTCCAAGTAAGGGCACAGCAACCTTCTAAACTAAGTACAGATTTATACTTAAAACTAAAAAACACGGCTTTAGTTGACTATTCAAAACAACTTTTGCCCCTTTTGGTAAAGGGAAATTTGAATACGATCCAGCAAATTGTAACGACTGATGGTGGAACGTATAAATATGGGGTAAAAAATATTGCCTCTGTTTATATTTCCTTGGCAACCGTTGAAAAGTTATTGGGACATTCTGATATACAGCGAATTGAATATAGGGTTGCCAAGGGGAGGCATTTAGCTTATTCGGAAGATACGATTATGTTGACGAATAATAACGTTTGGGATGCGCATGCTGGAGGTGGTTTGCTACCACATGGGTTTCAAGGAGAAGGAGTTTTGTTGGGAGTGATTGACGATGGGTTTGAGTGGCAACATCCTGATTTTTGTTATCCAGATTCTACAACTAGAATTCTATATTTGTGGGATCAAATTTCTAATAATACCACTTATCATGAAGCGTATTATGGCTATGGAGCGTCTTGGAAAAAAACAGATATTGACAACCATCAGTGTACGCATCAACCCGACCAACATGGTTCTCATGTGATGGGAACGGCTGCTGGCAATGCGCGTGCTTCTGGAAAATATTTGGGGATTGCACCCAAGGCGAATTTAGCCTGTGTTAGTGTTGCTAGAGATGCCACCTTCTTGAGTAGTTTTGTGGATGGCATACATTATTTATTTGGCAAGGCAGACAGTTTGGGGCAGGCTTGTGCTATTAATTCAAGTGTTGGGAGTTATTCTAGTGGCCACGATGGGAAGGATTTGTACAGTCAGTTGATTGATAATATGCTGGAAGAAAAAAATGGTCGTGCCTTGATACAAGCGGGGGGCAATGCTAGAGCATTTCCAATTCACCTAGGAGTAGCTTTAAATAATAGTAGCTCCAAGACGCAGTTCAAATACCACAATGCTCGACGAAAAGTACATTTTGATTTATATGCTGATACTGCTACATTTTCAGAAATAGATTTTTCTTTTCAATTAATCAATCCACAAAATCAACAAACAATTGCACAAACAAGTACTTATAATGTATTGGAGGATTTTTCATTTACAGGTTCTGTTGCGACACTTTCTCAAGTCTTATTTTTAGATGCAAATGGCAATCCTGTCACCTTAGAAATTTTAATCGATCAATATGAAGATGCTTATGAGGTGCGTGTCAATTTACATTCTTCTTCTAATTTGGGGCGTTGGCAATTGACGACTACAGGGACAGGAAAATATGATGTGTGGAGTCACGAGACGCTATTGGAGTCATCGGATATGATTAGTGATGTTCCTGTGTCTGACTATACTAGTCCTGACAATATACAAAGTATTGTTGGTTATTGGACCTGTTCAGAAAAAGTGATCACCGTAAGTTCGTATCAAAATAGAACAAGTGCTGTTTCTTGGTTTGGCGATACATTGCAGGTCGGCACTCCTGGTTACCCTCAATTTGGAATCTCTGGATTTTCGAGTTTAGGACCCACGCGCACTGGGCTGCAAAAACCAAATATAACAGCGCCAGGGGGGCAGGTGATGTCTGCGTCAACATTAGGAGCTTTAAATTATTATAAAACGATTAATAATAACCGTTTGGATGCAGACGGTTGGCATATTTTTAATAGAGGAACATCAATGGCTGCTCCGATGGTTGCAGGAGCTGTAGCGCTGTATTTTCAATGTAAACCTTATGCGAATTATGCCGATGTTCTACAAGCATTAGAAAGTAGCGCAAAGGTAGATTCTTTTGTATTGGTAGAGGTATTGGCTTTGCCCAATATTCATTGGGGGTATGGCAAGCTGGATGTATACCAATTATTAGAACGGTGTTTGGTTTATGGTTGTATGGATACCTTGGCTTTAAATTATAATCCATTGGCAACCTATCAAGACAGCTCCGCTTGTTTTTATGTGCCAACAGGTATAAAATCGTTGGAAGACGACGCCTATCTTCGTTGTCAACCCAATCCATTTAGTATACAAACAGCCATTCATTATAAGTTGCCAGCTATGCGTGATTATAGAGGTAGTTTGTCAGTTTATAATAATCTAGGTCAACTTGTCTTACAGAAAGAATTGAATGCACAACAAGGTGTTTGGATGATGTCATCGGAAAACTTAGCGATGGGGTCTTATTGGCTTGTATTAGAGTGCAATGGCGAAAAATATGCTTACCAACAGTTAATTATTCAGCCTTAGAGAATATTTTAATCTAAATTATGTACCTATTTATCGACTTTATTCGTACAGTAACTAATTAATGTCTAGTTTAATATAATATTATAAAAGAATCCCATCTACCATTTGCCTCTTAAGGTAGCGCATTTAACCTTGTTGTTAATAATGGTTATACGACTTTATGTTGAGTAAAGGGTCGTTACTACACCAAACAATATAATTAACGAATTCCTATTTGTTTAACCTAAAAAAGAAACACTATGAAAGCAATGTTTCACTTGATTCTAATTTCATTATTTTTAGTTGGTACTACTTCTATCTCAAAAGCACAAATTAGCAATAAACCTAATTTAGATTTTAAAGTAGAATTGAATAATTTAAACCAACAATTAGAAGTTGTCTGGGCTACTTGCCTAGAAAATAGCGTGGTAAAATTATTAGACAACAACCTAAACCCTATAAAAACACAAACACTTTGTAAAGAAACACAAGGAATCATTGATATTTCTGATTTGCAGAGTGACTTGTATTATGTACAAGTGGAACATTATACTGGGATAGGAATTCAGCCTGTTGTAAAAGCAGCCAAAGAAACGAACTTGTCAACTAATAATGCCAAAACTCTAAAAGCAGACTTGGTATTTGATGTATATCCTAACCCTAGTCAAGATGAAATTACCATCCAGAGCAAAGATTTTGCTTCGAACAGTGTGGTGACTATTCTTGATTTGCAAGGGCATCAAGTACAATCTAGAACCTTGAACAATGCTAGCTCGGTTATTGATATTTCCAATCTACCTCAAGGAGTTTATTTTATTCGTATTGAAGACGAATATAGAATTGGAGTGCAGCAATTGGTTAAAAAGTAGGTTTTTTGGGGTGGGGTGTCATTAAAGAGGTCTGTAGATTATTTTAAGGGTTGTTTAATTCCAACTTTGAGATAAAATTGTTTCCTCCCAAACTCCCTTTTCATTTTTAGAAAGCAGAACTTCTTTATGAGAACCACACATAAAAGTCAAGCAGTATTCAGAAATATTTAAATAAGCGTTTTGTTTATCATTTGTGAAAATTGGAGTAGAAATTTCATACCAAATAGAGTCATTATTTTTACTAAATTTTAGATAATCTGTATCAAGTTTTGTTTTTTGATCTAGAGTATTTAAATACATTTTCATCTCATACGTTTCTTTTAAAGATAAAGACCATTGCCCAACGTCAAGGAAAGGAATGTAATGGGGGAATAATGATGTATCAATATGAAATTTTCCCTCAATTAGTTGAAATGCTGATTGAATGGATTGTTGATTTAAACTATCAATACTTTTTTCCCAAAGAGTATTTTCTTTGATCGTTTTAATATAGCTATCAAAAATTGATTTATGAACAAGTATAGAAGGGTATACTAGACTTTTATCTTCGTTTAGAATTTTGCTTTCTATTAGTTCATTTAAGAATTCAATCACAAATTTGTTTTCAGGTAACTGTTGTTTCTTTGGTTTGCAACTTAGAATACAATAAAGTATAGGAAAAATAAATAAAGCAGATTTCATTTTTAACATAGAAATATAGTTTTAAGGGGTTACTTTTAGAACGATATGAGGATAGGATTTGTTGGCTAATTTTTTAATCTTCTGTAACTTTAATTGGCATAATTGATTCATTAAAGTGTTATAGTTGTTTAAAAGGATACCCTAATGCACATTAGTTTTAGAAACCAAATTCATAATTAATACCCCTGCGATAATTAAACTCATCCCTATAATTGCAGCAGTATCCAATTTTTCTTTATAAAAAATAAAACCGAAGAGTGCAACAAGAACAATGCCCAATCCAGACCAAGTGGCATAGACAGTTCCTAAGGTTAACTTTCGAAGTGATAAGGTCATGAAATACATGGAACCTATATAGCCTAAAATAACCCCCAAAGTGGGGAGCCATTCTTTGAATTCATTACTCGCTTTAAGACAAGAGGTGCCGACTACTTCACACAAAATAGCTAGGGCTAAATAAACATAGGTCATAAATTATTGAAATATTTTTAAGTATTAATAATTCAATAGTTCGTGGGAAAATCGCATCAGTTTGATTATCAATATAGTGTACTTTTGTTGTTTGATTTTTTAAAGAATTGATAATCAAACTGATGCAAAGATGCTTTTTTAGTTTTTTACAAAAAAGCTAAAAAATCCACGAACTACTAAATAATTGTGTACTTGTTGTGTTTATAAGAATATTATTGCTCGATTTTTTTCCGAACAAATACTTAAATTAAAGTATTGATGGATAAAAAATACAAATTTTCTAAAGTTATTTTTTCAGTTGTTTTTAAGACGATACTTTGGGGCTGGTTGGGAAGCAAATCAAAAAAGTTGTTGCTCCAATTACCATGCTTATTGCCTTGCACAAAAAGATTTTTTATCAAGGTATTGCTTGTGATACTTAATTCAAAGCCCCCTTTGATAGGAGTTAATTTTGTTTGGAGGTCTGGTTTGCTTAGAGCTAATCTTTTGGGAGGAAGAAAATAATACAACTGCTCGTAATTTTCTGAAGCAGTAGAAAAGCGGACTCGAATAAAGCTGTTGTTGGGTCGGGCAGCACCAACTAAGGTCGAATAAGGGTAGGTGAAATGCAAACCTTGTTGATTCGAACGCAGCGATAAGTTTTCCTCTTTTATCGTATTTAAAATGGTGCCATCAAAACGAACAACTTCGATTAATAAATGCCCTCTAGTATCCTGCATTTTGTCAGATACAAGATCAATTTGAACTTGATGATTGTCTGTTGGTTGAACTCGAATCAGAATATCTTGGTAAAGCTGTCTTACTTGATAGTGTAAGGCTTTCCAGTTCCCCAGATAATCAATACTAGACCAAGAGGGACCTGGCCAACAATCGTTTAATTGCCAATACAATGTTCCCATGCAATGCCCCTTACTTTGGCGATGACTTTGAATGGCTAATTGCATCCCATAAGCTTGTGTTAATTGACTCAAATAGACAAACTCTGAAAAAGAAGAGGGGGTAGGGTAATACGTTTCTAAATGCTTTTTAATCATTCCATTGCCAATATAGCTTTTTTGATGATGTTTCATAACAACACTTTCTAAATGCCATTGGCTAGAATCCGAAAATTGTTGTACCATTTGCATATTTGGAAAGGATTGAAAGCCATATTCGCTCATAAATCGTCCAACATTGGTTGTATAGTTTTCAAAAGGTTCTCGACCATGCCAAACTCCCCAGTAGTGCATACTGTGGTGTTTGAAATTGTCAGGAGTTCCCCAATTGCTTAGAGGCGAAGTAGGAACATAAGGCTGTTGAACCTGCATTTTTTGTAGGGTATTGGGAATTATTTGTTCAAAAATCGTTTGATAACCTTGGATAATGGTTGTCGAATCTAGAGGAGAGTAACCAAATTGTTTTTGCCATCCCCAGTTGTTCCAAGCTACTTCAATTTCATTATTACCACACCAAAGCGCAATACAAGCATGGTTGCGCAATCGTTGCACATTTTGTTCTACTTCTTTTTGAACATTATAAACAAAATTAGAATCGCTAGGATACATACCACAAGCAAACATAAAGTCTTGCCAAACTAAAAGCCCCGCAGCATCGCATTGCTCGTAGAAGTAATCAGATTCATAAATTCCACCTCCCCAAACACGGAGCATGTTCATATTGGCATCAACAGCGTTTTGAATGGTTTGTTGATACGCTTCTTGGGTTACTCTAGGTAGTAGGTTGTCTTGCGGAATATAATTGGCTCCTTTCATGAAAACAGGACGTCCATTCAGTTTAAAATAATAGCTTGTTCCAATAGAATCGGGCGATTGTACGAGTTCAATTTTTCGCAAGCCAATTTTTTTTGTTTGAGAGCACAACAACTGTTTGTCTTTCGAAATGTCTATTGTAAATTCATACAAATGGGCGTCTCCCAAACCATTGCACCACCACAATTGGGGCTGAGGAATAGAAAAGTCAATTTGATGTTGAAACGTTCGTTGATTGGGGCGAATGGATTCCGTTGCTAGAATTTGTGTATCATTTTTGATGACAATAGTCAGGTTTTCTTCCTCCAAGTTCGGGTAATCCAATTGAATGTGGGCGGTAAGGGCTGCTCTTTGAGTATTAATGGACGTTTGTTCATAATAAACATCTTGAAGCTTGACAAAACTATATGCTTCTAGATAAACAGGTCGCCAAATTCCCATCGTTACCACCCTAGGACCCCAATCCCATCCAAAATGGTAGGGCGCTTTGCGAACGAAAGGACTTACTTTGGGACTGCCCGCATCGTTGCCAGCAGGAAGGGTATAACCTAAGTTACGAAAGGCTGCTTCCTTTTCTTTGAGTGGAGATTTAAAAACAACTTTTAATTGATTTTTTCCGACTTTGAGATGTTTTTGACAATTGACGCGCCAAGTACGGAACATATTATCTGATTTTAACACAGTTTGTCCATTGATCCAAACTTCAGCATAAGTATCCAGTCCTTCAAAAACCAACTCAATAACATCTTGTTGGAGCAATGTTTCAGATACTTCAAAATCTTTTTGATATTCCCAATCTTCCCACTCAATCCAGCCAATTTCTGTTTCATTCGTACCATAAAAAGGATCCTCTATTAAGCCTGCGTTTAATAAATCTAGTTGCACAACACTAGGAATTACAGCTTTTGTCCAACCCGTTTTACCAACTTGCTTGAATTGCCAATCTCCAGTTAAATCTATTTTTTCAATAGTTGGTATGTTTAAAGGCGTTGTGCAAGCGTAGAAGAATAGCAGGCTATGAACTAGTAAAATTAATTTAAAAAGCTGAGACATAATTGTTAAGGTCAGAAAGTGAAATGATTGGTAGCTGTCCTGAAAAGGTGATTTAGTTGCCAATAGTTTGATGAATAATCTCCCCACAGGCTTTTAATTTTTGAACATCAAATAATTTTTTTTGATACTCAGTATTAGGGAAATTAGGGTGTTGAAAGCTTGTCGTCTGTTTGGCAAATTGCTGTGCCGTAAAATGAAATTCTGTTGCCCCAATTGCTTTTAGTTGTGCGATATTATGGGGACCAACGCCAGAACCAGGAAGAATTTGGATTCTTTTATTAGCTTGTTGAATCAGCTGCTCAATAAGAAGGAGTCCTTGGTCGATTTTATTAGCTTGCCCAGATGTTAAGATTCGGTCAACGCCTAAGTCTATTAATTGCTCTAAAGCTTTAAGAGGAGCTTTGCAACGATCAAACGCACGATGAAACGTTACTTGCATAGGACGAGCTAGTTCTACCAACATTTCTGTTGTTTTTAAGTCAATTGCTCCTGTTGTATCCAAGGCACCAATCACAACACCATCCACTCCTAATGCATGGCAGACTTCTATGTTGTGCCGCATTTGTTCTATTTCATAAGCGTTATAATAAAAATCACCCCCTCTAGGGCGAATGAGTACAAACAAATCAATATCAATTGCTTTTCGGGTTGTTTTGATACAGCCCCAGCTAGGCGTAGTGCCCCCTTCCAATAAGTTGGCACAAAGTTCGACTCGTTGAGCGCCATATTGTTGTGCTAATAAAGCCGCTTGAGGACTATCTAAACAAATTTCAATGACCATTATTATTCTATTACAAATTCATCAATAAATAACCAAGCTTCGCTACCTGCGGCGGCATGCCAGTTTGGACAATAAGTAATGTTATGAGCTTTTAGACGGACATAACGTGCAGTAGTATTTTTAGCTTCTAATTCAAATGTTTGTATGAATGAACCATCTTTTTTAGGCGAAACATCGTTGGAAACGGTTCCCAAGCGAGTAAAGTTCTGCCCATCATTAGACATAAAAAAGTCAATTTTGGTAGGTAAAAATATCCAAGAGTCTTGTTTTTGGAAAAAAGCAGTTGATAACTTAGAAATTGGTTGAGGTGCTTGCAAATCAATAGTGATTTCCATTGGAACTTTTTGAACGGCTTGCCAGTTCCCATCTCTAAAATTTAAACTTCCTCTAGCGCCATTGCTTACAGCTTGCACACCTCCTCCTGTGTAGTAAGAACTATATTCATAACTCAAAGAAGGCTCTAGCCCATTACCCAAATGCTTGGTAAAGGTTCTTTGAATAGGTACTCCGTAGGGTTTATTATTTTTAAATGCTTGAACCTGTAATTCTGTTGTTGTTTTGATTGGGATGGCCGTTTCGTACATTGTAGAATGAAGGGTAGGGGTAGAGCCATCGACTGTGTAATACAACTCCAAATCAGGTGTTCCCTTCGTTAGCTTTATATTGATGCTCTCTGTGGATGTAAATACTTCCATACTGATTGGCATTGTTTCGGCACCGTATTGTACCCCTAGTGCTTCCAAGCTAGGGTAGTGGGCTTGCACTCTTTGATAAAATTCCGAATAGTTGCGTTGAGTAGGTGCCGACCATAAAACTTCAGTCATAGCGAGTAATCTAGGAAAGACTTTTTCATCCAAAACTTGAGCATTAGGAACATGCTCTGTCCACATATTGCATTCGCCTCCTAGAATAAAGTGGTGTTTGTCTGTAGACAAATCTTGAGGAATAGGATTAAACGAGTAGACTTTTTCTAAGTCAATGGCATCCAACTTATAATCAAAATAAGCATGACTAGTTGGAGAGCTAATGGCATTGTGATTTTGTTGAGCTGCTTCCAAAGCACCTCCCATGCCGCGCCAAGACTGAACCGTTGCATTTTTTGCCAAACCACCTTCCAAAATTTCGTCCCAACCAATCAACTTTTTGCCGTTATTTTCTAAGAATGTTGCGATGCGTTGGATAAAATAACTTTGCAGTTCGTGTTCATCTTTTAATTTTTCCTCTTGGATTCTTTTTTGGCATTTTGAGCAGTGTTCCCAGCGATACTTTGGAGACTCATCGCCACCAATGTGGATGTATTCTCCAGGAAATAAGTCCATAACTTCGGATAAGACCGCTTCTAAGAATTGAAAGGTACTATCATTACCAGCACAGTAGACATCTTTGAATACCCCCCATTTAGTTCCAACTTCGAGTTGTTCGCCTGTACAAGAAAGATGCGGATAGGCTGCAATAGCTGCTTGAGAATGCCCTGGAAGTTCAATTTCAGGGACAATGGTAATGTGACGCTCTTGTGCATAGGCAACAATCTCTCGAATATCTTCTTTGGTATAAAAACCACCATAAGGTTCGCCATTCGCCCCTTTTCTCCAAGCGCCTACTTGGGTAAGTTTGGGGTAGCGATCAATTTCAATGCGCCACCCTTGGTCTTCTGTTAGATGCCAATGCAAAACATTCATTTTGTAATATGCCAATAGGTCAATGTATTTTTTGATTACCTCTTTACTGAAAAAGTGTCGGCAGCAATCTAGTAGCATACCTCGCCATTGAAATGTAGGATGATCGTTAATAACTAAACTAGGTACTGCCCAAGCTTCTTGTTGCTCTTTTTGGTGGAAGGTGCTAGGTAATAATTGACGGAGTGTCTGAATCCCTCTGAAAACCCCTGCGGCATCGTTACCATAAATAATAATTTGATTACTATCAATTTGAAGATGGTAACCTTCTTTTGGCAAGGGTTCTTTTGATTTAAGAGAAGTGAGGCGTATAAAATTATGCTCAGCTGAAGAGGTTGCTTTTAAATCAACATTCATAGAATGGTGCAATAGTTTTTGTAGATATGCCCCCTCTTTTTGATAAACATCATCTATCCAAAGTACCGTTTCAGCGTTAATAATGAATTGAGAGGAGGTAATATCCAAATGTTGAGGCTGAGGAATTAGTGCAGGTTCTTTTGGGTACGGAATAGCATCAAGTGTAGGAGAGGGAGAGGAGGTATTGGTACAAGCAACACTAAATAGCAATAAATAAACAACTAGATAAAAACGCATAATAAATTGAATTTAAGAACCATCGTATGTACTCCGTTCTGTTAATCGTTACTTTTGTGAAAAACTAAAAAACTAAGCTTGCCGAGTAGGCTTGTGCTAGTAGCACAAAAGAGTAGAACGAGTTGACGCAGCACAGCTAAGTATTATTACAAAATACCCTAAAAAATAGAAGTTGCTTAAAACTAGTTTTAAACAACTTCATAGAACTTTTTTATTAAAAATAGGCAATAGATATTAAGAAGAATGTTTAATACCCACCTTATACATTACTCCGTTGAAAAATCGTATTACTTATATAGAGTTTGAGCCTATTATTCTTTAATGCCTTCCAAATCTAACAAAAAGGCATATTCTAAGGCAATTTCTTCATAACGTTTAAAACGTCCAGAAGCACCACCGTGCCCCGCTTCCATATTTGTATGCATCATAAGCAAATTGTTATCAGTCTTTTTATCTCTAAGCTTAGCAATCCATTTGGCAGGTTCCCAATATTGGACTTGAGAGTCAAACAAACCTGTTGTAATAAGCATATTGGGATAATCTTGCTCTTTTACTTGATCATAAGGAGAATAGGACAACATATAATCATAAGAATCTTTGTTCTTAGGATTTCCCCATTCATCAAACTCATTAGTCGTCAATGGAATCGTCTCATCTAGCATGGTCGAAACAACATCAACAAATGGCACGGCAGCAATAACACCATTAAATAACTCTGGCGCCATATTAACCACTGCTCCCATCAATAAACCACCAGCACTTCCGCCCATTGCATATAAGTGTTCTTCAGAAGTATACTGTTCTCCAATTAAGAATTTTGCACAGTCAATATAATCGTTAAATGTATTAATTTTCTTAAACATTTTACCGTCTTCATACCATTCACGCCCCATTTCTTCACCACCACGGATGTGAGCAATAGCCCAAGCAAAGCCTCTGTCTAATAAACTTAATCGAGTCGAGCTAAACCAAGGATCCATCGAAGAACCATAAGAGCCGTAAGCATAGAGCAACAGCGGATTTTTTCCGTTTAGTTCAAAGCCTTTTTTATAAACGATAGAAATTGGGACTTTTTTTCCATCTCTAACCGTTGCAAACAATCGCTTGGTGACATATTGATTAGGGTCATGTCCTCCGACTACTTCCGTTTGTTTTTTCAGTTCTTTAGTGTGTTCTTTCATATTGTAATCATAAACAGAACTAGGCGTCGTTAAAGACGAATAGCCAAAGCGAAGTTTGTCGGTATCAAATTCTGGATTATTACCAACATACGCTACATAAGCCTCTTCACCAAAATCAATACGATGCTCTTTTTTAGTTTTTTGATTAATAATTTGAATAGAAGTAGCCGCATTGCCTCGCTCACTAATGACCAAATAGTCTTTAAAAACTTCGATGTCTTCTAACAAAACATCTTTGCGATGTGGGATGATTTCTTTCCAATTCTTTTTTGCAGTTGCGTTTTCAGGGGTTTCCATCAAGCGGAAATTCGTAGCATTCCAGTTGGTTACAATATAGAATTTATCATTGTAGTGGTCAATGCTATATTCGTGATTGGGTTCTCTTTTGGCAAATTGCTCAAAGACACCTTCAGGGGTATCTGCATTTAAGATGTGGTAATCACTAGAAATGGTACTACTATTATAAATGATAATGTATTTACCAGATTTAGATCGACCGACACCGATATAAAAAGAAGGGTCTCGTTCAAAATACACAATAAAGTCATCGGCTACATCTGTTCCTAATTTGTGCCTGAGAATTTTTTCAGATAAGAGCGATATTTCATTTTTGAGCGTATAAAAGTAGGTTTTGTTATCGTTTGCCCAAGCACCACTGCCATCTGTTCCATTGATGCGGTCTGGCAAAAACTCACCTGTTTCTAGGTTTTTGAAACGAACGGTATAAATTCGTCTGCTAACAACATCTTCACAGAATGCTAAAATTTTATTATCAGGACTTACATTTAGACTCGTTGCAGCATAATAATTGTGTCCTTCTGCCAATTCATTGACATTTAACATGATCTCTTCTTTGGCATCTAAACTTCCTTTTTTACGGCAGTGAATTGCATATTCTTTGCCTTCTTCAAACTTGGTATAATACCAATAGCCATTTTTAAAATAAGGTACAGAAGCATCGTCTTTTTTGATGCGATCGACCATTTCTGTATAGAGCTTCTCTTGCAATGGCTCTGTGTGCTTCATCTTGGTTTTTAAATAAGCATTCTCAGCATTCAAATAATCCAAAACTTTTTGAGTTTGAGCATCTGGAGTCTTGGCATTTTTTTGATCATCTGTCAAACGCATCCAAAAATAAGGATCAATTCTAGTATGACCATGCGTAACAATAGCAGAGTCTTTTTTGTCTGCAATAGGAGGCATGAGGTCTGTTTGGGCTGTGATAGTAGTATTTTCTTTTTCTTTTGACATCTCTTTACAGGCGTTTAGCGATAAGCTAAATAGAATAATAGCTAAATAATAAAGTATTGTACGAAACATAATTATTGTTTTCTAATCGAGGATAAATGTACTCTTTTTAGAGTTCAAAATCTTATAAGATTCTAATTAATTAAGAATTGAGTTCTAAAATGGGCAATGAATTACCTAAAATAAGGCATAAAAATAAATAGGATATTGTTTTAGGTGTTTTTTATTTAAAATAATAGATAAAGTGACAAGAAAATAGGATAGTACGACCCAAAAACTGGTTTTTAGATTCTTTTATTAGAATTTTGTTTTTGCTGAAAAGCAGGGGGAAAAGAATATGACCCTTGAAAAGGTAACAAGAACTAAGCCCCCAGTGGTGTCATTGTGATTGGAATGGAGGAATAGGTGGTTTGCTTTTAACTGTTAGATAATAAGAGCCCTATATAAAAATAATAATAGTATGAAATATAGGTCATAATATTTTGGGGTTGCGTTGTAATGCTTAAATAGAGCATTTAGAATTGGAAAAAACTGATTTTTGAAGAGAATAAAAACTTCAAAAAAGCAAATAAAAAAAAAAGAAAAAAAAGGTCTCAAAAAGGGTCTAAAAAGAACAAAAAGCCCAAAAAAAACTTTGTCACAGAGGGCTTAAAAGTGTTATAAATTTGTTATAGTCACAAAAAACGGCTATTTTTACTAATCGTTAAAAACAAAATTTATTTCTTTTTTTGTAGTACAAAAACCTAAGTTTATGACTTATATTATTGACAAAATAAGGAGCATACAATTATCCGTTTTGGTCGTATGTTTCTTATCATCTCAGCATGCTACAGGGCAATTATCCCTACCTTGGACAGAGGATTTTGAAGGAGCAACAGCTGGTAGTTATACCACCAATCAAAATCCCGTACCTGGTTTGTCGGGACCTGGATATAGCTGGGAAGTACAGTTGGGAGCCAATGGTCGAGCTCGCACAAATGCAGGCGCAGGGTTTTATAATGGTGGAAATCGAGCATTGACCCTTGATGCTGCCGTGAGTGGAACCGTAGCGATTAATTATTTGATTGCTAATTTAGATTTATCTAATTATGGAGGCTCCAATGATTTGGAATTGACCTTTAATTATGCCAACCATGGCGAGGAAAGCAGTCCTAACGATCGTGTTTGGATGAGAGGTAGTTCTTCTAATGCATGGGTACAAGTTTATGATCTTTATGCCAATCGTCCTTCAGTAGGACAGTATGCACAAGTTGTGTTGGATATTGATGACTTGATGCAAACAGCAGGACAAACAATTACTTCTACTTTCCAAATTCGTTTTGGTCAAGAAGATAATTTTGAAGCAACAAGCCCAACTGCTTCAGATGGATTTACATTTGATGACGTTAGTATAACTGGTTCTTTGCCATTGCCTAATAATGCTGGTATTACAGCAATGTTGTCACCTGTTTTGGGGGCTGTAGCGGGATCTTACCCTGTTGATGTTACATTAAATAACTTTGGTAACAATGCTTTAAACAATGTAACAATTGAATGGACTTTGAATGGAACCGCACAAACTCCTGTGAACTTTACAGGACCTGCATTAGCACAGTCTACTAGTACCACTGTTAATTTATCAGCAAGCACCGCTTTTGCTTCAGGTTTAACAAATCTGAAGTTTTGGACTAGCAATCCTAATGGAATGCCTGATCCAGATAATAATAACGATACTCTAGAGACCTTTTTCTGTACAGGTTTGGCAGGTACTTATACTGTTGGTACGGCTACTTCTGATTTCCCAACTTTTCAAGATGCATTAACAGCATTGTATGGTTGTGGTGTTGGTGGTCCTGTCACCATGCAAGTACAAGCAGGAGCGTATACAACAGCTTTGACAATAGATCGTCCTATTCCTGGAATTAGTGCAACGAACCGAGTGACTTGGGATGGTTCTGGGCAAGCGGCTAGTATCACTGTTAATAGCGGAGCAGCAGTAGCTTTAGATGGTGCCGATTACATCACCATTCAAAACTTTCTATTGGCCAATACATCTACGACACAAGGGTGGGGGGTATTGTTGACCAATACTGCCAACCACAATGAAATCTTGAACAATCGTATTCAAATGGCAGTTACCAATGCCTTTAATACATCAGGAATTGTTGCAACAGCTTCTTCTACATCAGTAACTTCTAGTGGGAACAATGCTAATTACACACTGATTGAAGGAAATGTTATTACAGGAGCAGATAGAGGGATTTCTCTTTATGGGTCGTCTACAACTTCTCTATATAATAGTGGAAATATTATTAGAAACAATGATATTTCAGATGCAGACAACTATGGAATTTATACTTATTACCAAGACTCTCTATTGATTGCCAATAATAATATTCATGATTTTCCAAGTACATTCCATTATGGAATTTATACATACTATTTGATGAATTTTGATGTGGTCGGTAATAATGTTCATTTAGAAGATTATGGGATTTACTTCAATCGTTCTAATTCTCAAATCACTCCAACACGTCAAGCATTGATTGCCAATAATATGGTTAAGTCAGCTAATGACAGAGGGATTTACTTGTTTTTTACAAGGGAAACAGATTTCTATCATAATACAATAGTTTCAGGAGCTTCTGCCTGTGTATGGTCTAACTTTGATAATACAGTAGATGTTAAAAACAATATTTTTGTAAGTACTAGTACGACGAATTACGCTTTTGAAACGTTCTCATCGAATACCTTTTCAGATATGGATTACAATGTGTTCTATACGAACCCTGCGAATCCAAACTTGATAGATTTTGGTTCTACCTATGCTGACTTGACTGATTGGCAAACAAATGGCGCCAATGGTTATGACCAAAACTCTCTAGAAGGCTTACCAACATTTTACAGTGCAACAGATTTGCATGTGGATGGCGCATTTTTGAACGACAGAGGAATTGCAACAACTGCTGTTACAGTAGATATTGATGGTGATGTTCGTCCAGCTACAGGAGCTGCTTCTGTTGATATTGGAGCTGATGAGTTTACGCCGCCAACGAATGACGCTGGAGTAGCAGAATTGGCTAGTCCTACGTTGCCAATTACAGGAGGTTTTGCTTCGGTAGAGGTTGTTGTTAGAAATTATGGAATTGTACCTCTAACTTCGTTTATGGTAGGTTGGACAATTGATGGTAATACGCAGACCAATGTACCTTATACTGGGACACCAATCCCAGTTGGTGGAAGTGCTAACATGACGTTAGCTAACTTAAACTTCCCTGCTAATACAACTAATTTGAGCTTCTGGACATCTATGCCTAACGGTGTAGTTGATGAACGTTTTAGCAATGATACATTACATGTAAATGTATGCCCTGGTTTATCAGGAACCTATTCTGTTGGACATGCTTCGGCAGACTATCCAACAGTAGGTGAAGCCTTAGATGCATTGATGAGTTGTGGTATAAGTGGTCCTGTTACAATGGAATTTGTGGCAGGAACGTATGTTGGTCCTTGGGTAATCAATGAAATCCCAGGTGCAAGTCTTACAAACACGGTGACATTTGATGGATTAAATGCAGCAGACGCTACGATAACACATGATGCTTCTGGTCCTAATACAGCTGCAACTGTGACGTTGGATGGAGTAGACTATTTCACTATTAAGAATTTTAGAATAGAAAATACAGGAACAACAACGCCTGCTTATGGTGTCTTGTTGACAAACCAAGCTAATCATAATATTATTGATAATAACCAAATTGTCGTGCCTATTGGGACTCCTTCAAATGTAGTTGGTGTTTTGGCATCTAATAGTTATGCAGCTAGTGTTGGTACAGCTTCGGAAGGAAACAATACAAACCATACAACTATCATCAACAATGATATTAGTGGAGGTGTTGCCAATATTATTTTAGAGGGAGGTGTTTCCAACTCTGAAAATATGGGGAACAAGATTATGAATAATAATATGCATGATGCTGATGATTATGGAATCTATGTCGATGAGCAAGACAGCATCGTAATCAGTGGTAATACAGTGTATGATTTGGGAGCTAGCGGTGCTGATGCTTTGCAATTGTACGATATTCAAAATTTCTCTATCACAGGAAACGATATTACTTCAAGAGATTATGGTATTGCTATTTTTGGAGGCTTTTCGGATAAAGTAAGAAATGGTTTAGTTGCCAATAACATGGTGCTTTGTGGTGCTGGTGGTGAAGCATTTTATATGCGTGAAGCTAGTTTGATCTATGTTTATCACAATACATTTAGCGCAACACGTGCTTGTTGGTTGGACAATCATCTAAACATTGATTTGCGTAACAATATCTTAAATGCTACAACAGGAGAATGTTTCTATACATTAGACCCTGTTAGTATGAGTGGAATGGATCATAACTTGTTCTTTATTAGTGGTACAGGAGGTAGAGCCGTTCGTTTTGGTACTAATACCTATGCTACATTGGCTGACTGGCAAGCAAGTGGAATTGGATACGACTTAAACTCTGTATCTGGAAACCCTAACTTTGTCAATGGTTTATACTTGGGAGGTCCTCTGGCTGTAGATACAGGAGATGTTAACCTAACCTTACCTATTACAACGGATATTAATGGAGATATGCGTCCATTGGGTTCTAAGCCAGATATTGGTGCAGACGAACATATTATTATTGCTAATGATGCAATGGCAGTAGGCTTAAAATCGCCCAATGGTTGTGGCTCACCAGTAGATGATGTTATTATTCAAATTGCCAACGTAGGATCAACTTTGATTTTGAGTGCTCCAATTACAGTGAATGTTACAGGAGATGCTACCGCAACATTTAATACAACTCATCCTATTTTAGTATCAGGAATAACGATTGATAAAACAGTTGGTACGATTAATACAGAAGCAGGAGGACAGTATAACTTTGAGATTATTATTAGCGCAGGAACAGATTTGAATCCTAGCAATGATACTTTCAGAACAACTGTTAATATACCACCTAGTAACCAAATGGCTTTGTCTATGACAGGCGATACTTCGGTTTGTGCCAACAATACTGCAATGGTATCTGCTGTTGCAAGCTATGTACCATCTACTATTATGTGGTATGATGCTCCAACAGGCGGTAATTTAGTGCATATAGGAGATGCCTTCACAACTCCGAACCTTTCTGCTAATACCATGTATTACGCGGAAATTCAAGGATGTACTTCACCTAGAGCGGTCGCAACAGTTAATGTTGATAACAATGGAATTAACATTGATCTGGGAGCAGACCAAACTATTTGTGGAGGTTCTGCAGCTACTTTAACACCAACAGTTACCATTTCTCCTGCAACATCTTTGTTGTGGTCAGATGGCTCGCAATCTGCTTTTATTGAAGCAACAGCGACAGGTATCTATACGGCAACAGTAACCAATGCTAGTGGTTGTACGGATACCGATACGGTAGAGGTGACGGTATCAGCAGCTCCAGCAATAGCAGATGTTACAACGAATGTATCTTGTGGAGGTGCGGCAGATGGTGCAATTGATTTGACCGTATCTGGTGGTACAGGTCCTTATGCATACGAGTGGAGTAATGCGGCAACTACTGAGGATTTATCAGGTATTTCTGGTGGCTTTTACAATGTAACAGTTACGGATAATGGAACGGCCTCTAACTGTACTTACGTGACGAGTTTCCAAATAACAGAGCCAGCAGCTTTATCTGTAAATGTGAATACAACGGGTGTGGCTTGTAATGGAAATGACGGTACTGTAGATATTACTGTACAAGGAGGAACACCAAACTATAGTTACAATTGGTCTACTTCTGCGACTACGGAAGATTTGAGCAATGCCCCAGCAGGGACGCACACGGTGTCTATCACTGATGCGAACGGTTGTCAAATAACAGAAACCGCAACCATCGCAGCAACAACACCAATTAATGTTACCATAGATACGATTTATGCGGAAATTATGGCGATAGCAGGAGGAGTAGATATTACAGCAACTGGAGGTAGTGGTACTTTCCAATATGTATGGAATACAGGAGCAACAACAGAGGACATTAGTGGATTGGTAGCAGGAACATACGATGTGACGATAACAGATGCTAGCACAGGTTGTCAGCAAGTTGTAACAGGAATAGTAGTTCCTTATCAATTGCCTGATTTTGTGAATACAATTCCAGCATTGGATTTATTCAAATTGTATCCAAACCCAACAGAAGGGCGTGTATTTGTTAACTTAGTGTTGGCAGAAACAACAGATGTACAATTGAGTATCATGAGTATTACAGGTCAAGTATTACAATCCTTTGAGCCCCAAGAAAGTTTGGAGCAAAACTACGAGATTGACATGACGGATTATCCTTCAGGAGTGTACTTAGCAAGATTTGTGATAGACAACAAGGTTATTACAGAAAAGATTATAGTGGAATAATTGGTGGTACAACCAAACACTAGATCAAAATAAATTAAAATGGGAGATGTCTTTTGGGCATCTCCTTTTTTTGTATTTTTACATAGTTGTTTTAGTACGCTTTAAGGACTTGTTTAAACGTAATTATCATATAAGAGATCAAAATAAAGGGAAAATGATACAAACTAAAGATTTACAATTTCAATACAATTCTCAACAGAAATTTCAATTTCCTGATATGCATTGTGAGCAAGGGTCTCATTGGTTGGTGTTGGGAGAGTCTGGATGTGGAAAAACGACTTTATTACACTTGTTAGGTGGTTTGCGGAAGCCAACAAGTGGTGAGATTATGGTGCAAAACCAAGATATTTCAAAACTAAGCGGGGAGGCTTTGGATCGATTTAGAGGACAAAATATTGGCGTGATTTTTCAGCAATCGCATTTGATTAAAGCTTTAACCGTAGAAGATAATTTATTAACTGCCCAATATTTGGCAGGAGCAAAACAGGATAAAAATAAAATTAAAAATATCCTGTCAAAGCTCAATTTGGAAACAAAACTGCAAGCCAAGCCTCAAAATTTGAGCTTAGGAGAACAGCAGCGAGTAGCCATTGCTAGAGCGTTAATTAATGACCCTGTTTTAATATTGGCAGATGAACCTACATCTAGTTTGGATGATAAAAATTGTAGGGAGGTGGTTAAACTGTTATTGGAGCAAAGTCAAAATTTTAATGCTACCTTGTTGATCGTAACACATGATGGACGTTTGAAAGAATTGTTCAACAACCAAATTTTGTTAGAAGCAACTAAGGTAGTGGGGTAGATGGTCAATTTTGAACATATAGATTATCTTAAAACTGGAAATCAACGACAACGCTTGGCTTATCAGGAGTTAGAAGAATTGGGGATGATGGAAGCTCTAAAAGAATTTCAGCCCATTTTGGTAGGAACAATCCCCATTGAAATTGATTTGCCAACAAGTGATCTAGATATTATTTGTACTTGTGTGGACCATGTTGCATTTGCACAAAAAATAAAACAGTTGTATCAGGTACGTCAAAATTTTACCATTAAAACTAAAATGATTAATGAAATTCAATCTACTGTCGCTAATTTTTTGGGGACACATTTTGAAGTAGAAATATTTGGTCAAAAAAGACCTACCCAAAAACAAGATGCTTATCGCCACTTATTAGTAGAGCATCGACTTTTAGAGGCTAATGGAGATGCTTTTAGAAAGGAAATTATTCGATTGAAATCAGAAGGTATGAAAACAGAACCTGCTTTTGCTAAGGTATTGCAATTGTCAGGAAATCCTTATCAAGCATTGTTAGAATTGGATTTAAGTCAATAACAATAGTACGATTTTAGTTGTTATATTTTGTGGATTGTTACTAAGGCTGTTGATTATAATAAATGGAATGTCATATGTGTACTTTAACTTACATCCCAACCTCAGAAAATACATTTATTTGGACTCAAAATAGGGACGAATCCCCTTTGCGCACCTCTCCAGGTTTGATTTATGCTCCTAGTAGCACATGGGTTTATCCTCAAGAACCGCAAAGTGGAGGAACTTGGATTAGTATTACTACTCAAGGAAGGGTTGTTAGTTTGTTGAATGGTGCTTTTGAACAAAACAAATATGTACCGTCTATCAAGAGTCGTGGTATCATGGTTCTAGATTTTTTAACTTATAGCTCTTTGGCTACATTTGTAAAAAACTATGATTTCAAAGACATAGAACCGTTTACAATGGTTGTTCACGAGCACAATGCACTCTGGGAGTTTAGGTGGGACAAATCTCAAAAGTATTTAAACAAGTTGGATGCATTAACACCTCATATTTGGTCGTCATCTACGATGTATCCTCAAAAAATTAAGAATTTGCGCCGAACTTGGTTTGAAGATTACCTGCAAAAACATACTGATCCTACCCGAAGTAATATTCTAGATTTTCATAATAATGCAGGTACTGGCGATCTCAAAAATGATTTGGTGATGGATCGAGGTATTGTTAAAACCGTAAGTATTACTAGTATAGAGAAGCAGCAAAAGGAATTGGATATGGTGTATTATGATTTAATTAATGGAGGAATGTCTAAGGCTACCCTCAAAATGGTCTAATACTCCTTATACTTTATTTACTTTTACTCCGATAATTTTTTCTAGAGATTCTTTAAATCGTTTTACATCGCTTTGTCTAATGGTCATTAGCAAGGTAGTTTTTTCCTCGTAGGTTGCATTTAGAATTGTAAATGCTTCGTTTTTGATGTAATTCATTACATCGCTTGTGGCGACATAGTCAAAGACAACATGGAACTGGTCTTCTACAATTTTCTCAACAATTTGAGCTTGTTCAAAAGCATCTCTAGTAGATTCCTTATATGCTCTTTTTAGCCCAGAAGTACCTAGTTTCGTTCCTCCAAAATAACGCACAACAACCGATAGAACATTGGATAACCCAAAGCTATCAATTTGCCCCAAAATAGGTCGTCCAGCGGTTCCTGAAGGTTCTCCATCATCATTAGCTCTAAACCGTTTGCCATCAAGACCAATTCGATAAGCATAACAATGATGCCGAGCTTTGAAGTGCTCTTTTTTGACTTCTTCCAAACAAGTTTTGACTTCATCTTCTGAATAAACAGGGAAGGTATAAGCAATAAATTTACTGCCTTTTTCCTTGTATTCTCCAATACTCGGCTTTTCTATGGTAAAATAAGTGTCTTTCATAATAAAAATGGTTCGGGAAATACTACTCTACAAAAATATCTGCGGTTGGTGCTTTGATCAACCCTACTTGTACTGCTGTATCAAACAAATACTCAATCGCTGCTTTCCCTTTAGAACCCAAATCAATAGAAAAGTCATTGACGTATAAATCAATGTGTTGTCGGATAACGTTTAAATCCATTTCTTGAGCATGTTGACGAATATAAGGCTCTGATTTTGTAGGATGTTGGAAGGCGTATTCAATACTCCTACGCAAGACTCGATTAATTTTTTGCTGTAATTTTAGAGGTAGCTGACGTTGTACGACAATGCCACCGAGAGGAATTGGGAGTTGTGTGGTTTGTTCCCACCATTCGCCCAAATCAACCAACTTAACCAAGCCTTTATCTTGATAGGTAAAACGATTTTCATGAATAATTAGCCCTGCATCTACCTGTCCATTAATAACCTGCTGTTCTATATTCGAAAATAGCGTTTCTTGCTTATTCTTTGCTTGAGGAAAGGCTAAGCTTAATAAGAAATTAGCAGTTGTATATTTGCCAGGAATAGCTATTTTCTTGTGTGATAAATCATCCTTAGAGATCGAAGTTTTGGCGATAAGCAAAGGACCGCAGTTATTACCTAAAGCGGAGCCACTAGTTAGTAAAGCATAAGAATCAATGAGATAAGCATAAGCATGATAACTCAATTTAGTAATATTCAATTCGTTGGCAAATGCCTTTTGATTGAGTTGTTCGACATCTCCCAGTTGCACCTCAAATTCCAGTCCTTCTGTATCAATTCGTTGATGGATCATCGCATCAAAAATGAATGTATCGTTAGGGCAAGGAGAGTAACCAAGTGTTAGTTTCATTTGTATTGTAAATTAGTGGCTTACCTACTGTGGAATAGGAGATTGAATAATTTTTTGAGCAATGTTTAACACCTCTTTAGCTGCTTCTTGATCATTTTCTCCAACTTCTACCGTTTTCCCTTCTTGCAAAGTTGTTACTAAAACACTATTCTTGAATAAATATTGATAATCATCCTTGCTTACAATTACAACCTTATCGGAAAGCCAATAAACATCTGTAGCACTCCCTGTTAAGTATATGATTGTTGTTTTTAGAGGAGTTGTTTTTTCTTCTTCCTTATAATAGGTAGTTGATTCTGCTACAAAATCTGCGACACCATCTCTAGTGGCATAATTAGAGATGGTTCCATCTTCTAATTGCGTTTCAACTAAATACATGGACTCTAGCGATTCTTTAATTTGGGCATTTAGAATACTTGCTTCGTCAGGTTGATGTTCTGCTCGATTATCGACTGGAATTCTCTTTGGGAAAGCACTTTGAGATGGATCAGAACTACAGGCAATGGTTATTGCGAAAAGTAAAAAAAATAAACAATTGTATTTCATAGCAAATGTGTCAAATCATTACTCTGTGAGAAAGTGGTATTTAATTAGCTTTGTTGCTACTGCATGGTAATCAGGCAGTGTTGTGCAGTTGGTTATTGAATATAGTTTTTTGTTTTCTATCAAAGAAAATCCACAGAGTATTATCAAATAATAAAAAGTAGTGATTGGAAATAAGGTTAAAAATTAGACTATTTCCTATTGTTTGATTAGAGCATTAGAAAAAGTAGCTGCTTGTCCAGAATGCTCCAATGTTAGGGTATAAAAATAGAGCCCACTTGTTAAGTGTTTGGCATCCAAATCGACTTCATATAAACCAGGCGTTTGTGTTCCATTATCCCAAGTTTCTATTACTTGCCCTAAATGATTGTAAACCGTTAAGATAACATTTTGAGGACGATTAAGTTCATAACGAATGGTTGTCGTTTGCTGGAATGGATTCGGATAGTTGCCAAAAAACTCTAAGCCCATTTTTTCTGCTTTGGTGATTGAATTAGGAGGAGAACAGGTAGTGGCACAATACCCACAACGTTGTGGCAAGGTACAGTCCATGACAAATGGATTTACCTTATTGCCTTGAAAAGGAGCGATGCGAGAAGTACGATCCCACTCCATGCTATCTACAGGGTCGGCTAAGTGCCATTCACATAGTTTTGCTTTTTGTTGGTGAAAATAGTTAGGGTCGGCAGCATTTGCCTCTGATTGGTACATGGTATAATAATAAAACATGGCTCTAGCGGCATCCCCTTTATGATCATCTCTAGGCTCAAATAAAATATTGTTTTGTTGCTTGCTATGCAATGGCAATACGTTGGCAGGAGGGGGACTCGTTAACGTATTGGCTTCAAAATACCATTTGTCAATATTATTGGGTGCAATTTCTCCGAAAGGAATAGAGCCACGCCCATTGTTGGCAGCTGCACGAGTGGGATAAATATGGTGCAAATCGCTTCGCCCTGCATTATTAACCGTCTTGCTTTGAGGATAAGTATGTTCTGCGTTAATACTAATGCTGCTGTTGTTATCCAACATAACAGAAATGGGATTGGTAGCATTAGAGGGCAAATAACGTTTAAGTCCTGTATAAACACAAGTTACGGTGTCATTGATAGCATCTATGTATTTATACATATTATTTCTTGCCGTGCTGTAAGATGGCAAATTGGAAGGTTTATAGTTGAGACGTAAATTAGTAGTTAAAGTCGTACCTGATTGACCTAATAAAATATCTTGATGGTTGTATTGTGCTGCTAATTCATTTACAAAACAAAAACTAGCAAGGACGAAAAAGTATAATTTATGCATTTGTTATAATTACAAACTATTGATTAATGAAAAAACGCTAAGAAGGGAATAATCAGTATTGCGTTGTATATTAAATAATTATTGTTGTTTTAAAAGCGAACTTTTAATAGTTGCTATCTTAATGGGTTTGTTTTTAGGGACTTAGTTGGGTGTTAAAGGGGAATAATAGGGCATGAGCAGCTTTGAGTGTTCATAAGTTTTGGATTTCTTTTTAGAAAGACCTGTTGTTTGTGTTATGGCTTCAATCGCAACCCTTTGGAGAGGATTTATATATTTGTCTTTTAAAGCCATCGTTGTCTATTTAAGAATTAGGTGCAAATATAACGATTTTTTGGCGGACTAATGTTAAATGCACTGTTTTTAATCCTGTTGTTGACCGTGATCGTAGCAGCATAGCCAACTATTGTTATAACTGATGAATTGAACTTATTGTCTAGGCAATGCGTTTACAAAACATTATACAGCAGAACAAATAATGACTTTTATTTCTAACAAAATTTAGTGCTTACTAAATTTGTAGAATAGACCATCCAAAAGATGAAAGGATTATGTCAAAACTAACACTCAAAGAATTAGAGAATTTATCAAGATTACTATTGAGCCCTGATGATGCGAGTGTAGAGTTGGGGCTAGAACTACTTAAAAATAATAGAGATGCAATTCCAATGTTGCGTCGTGAATTGATCTTAATCTGGCAACTACATGAGGAATCCAAATTTCGAAGCAGGTTGCACAAAATCTTGTTGTCTAAGTATTCAGATAAGCAAATGGCAAGTTGGGCGAAAGGGTTTGCTATTTTTATAGAATTGCCTTCTATTTACCGTTACAATCTAAGAGTTCAAGAGCTAATTAAAGCCCATGAAAATATTCGGAAGGATTATCAGCAATTGGTAGAGCGAAATCCAACATATAGTTTGATGTACTATGCCGTAGCTTATAAATTACATCGTCGGTTTGACAAACATTTAGATACAGCAGAGCAGTATTATAGAATTGCATTAAGCGCAAATCCAAGGCACGAAAATGCCTTATTTTATTTAGCATTTTTGTTAGACAAACAAGATCAAGGTTACGAGGAAGCATTAAAACTCTATCTTCAAGTAGAACGTATCAATCCGCTAGCTTCAGCAACACTCAATAATATAGGTCTGATTTATGATCATACGTATCAGTTTGATTTGGCTTATGAGTACTACAGCAAAGCGTTGAAAATCCACCCTAATAGAACGGTCTATATTCGGAACCTAGCTACTTTATGTACTAGAAGAATGGAGGGGGCTGCTTATAAAAAACAAGCCAAAGAATTGTTACTTCAATTATTAGATTTAGAACCTAATGTATGTTCTAACTGGAATAGCTGGGCAGATTATTTGTGGAATGTGGAAGGTAATTACGATGGAGCAGAGGAGGCCTATAAGAAGGGCTTAGAGTTAGAACCTGAAAATGTTTGGCTAATGGGAAACTTAGGAGAATTGTATATTGATGTGAGAAAAGAGTATGATAAAGGATTAAAATTATATGAAAAGGCATTGGAAATAAAAATGTCTCCTTATCGGTTGGTAACAATGGTTACCATATTAGTACAGCATTATCAAAATTATGCAACAGCAAAACAATATTACAAGGAATTAGTCAAATTATCACCTCCCAACCAAATTATTCGAGATCGTTTTCTTCGAGACGATCAATGGAACGCTTTTGAGAGGGCAGAACGAAACTTGTTGGATCATTTGGGGTAAATTTTATGGTGTGTTTGGTCAATACTTCGTGGAAAAATCGTATTAGTTGAGCTACGCTGCTACTACGTGGTATTGCATGAGTGCTTCGCAGTTGATTGTCAATAGAGTAAATTTTTGTTGTTTGGTTTGTTAAAGAATTCATAATCAAACTAATGTAACATTTTAAATAAAATTACTAGTTGCGAATATAAATGAAATTAGGACTTATTACAGGATGTAGCAGAGGCATCGGTCTTGCTATCTTACAATCCTTATTAGAGAAGAAAAAAAATTATACTATAGTAGGAACGTCAACTACTGGTCGCTATCCTATTTCAAATGCCAATTTTATTGGGCATCAGCTTGATCTTGCCAATCCTGCCTCAATTACTTCATTGAAAGATAAAGTAAGTAAAATGTCATTTGATTTTTTAATTAATAATGCTGGAGTATTATTAGAAAAATGGGATGCTGCTGCTATCAATTCTAGCCAATTAAGACAAACTTTTGAGGTGAATTTATTTGGGACGATTGCTTTGACAGAAGCGGTGCTTCCATTGATAAAAAAAGGAGGACATATTATAAATGTTACATCGTCTTGGGGAGCTTTTAGTGAGGAAGGCTTTGATGCTTATCAGCCGCATTATAAAATGTCTAAGGCAGCTCTGAATATGTATACCAAACTTCTTTCGAAGCGATTGGAAAATAAGGAGATTACAGTTTCTTCCATTGATCCAGGTTGGACACAAACAGATATGGGAGGAAGTACTGCTCGAAGAAAACCTGAAGAAGCTGCGTTAGATTTTTTAACACTACTAGATAGTAATGTTGAAAGTGGTCAATTTTGGCATCAAGGAAAAATTAGAGCTTGGTAGATTTATGAGAAAGATGTTAAACTTTGGGATACTGTTGTACCAATTTAAAATACAAACCGTTTAGATAATTTAGTACTCCGTTGCTTTTTTAGTTTATTGCATGAGTGCTTCGCAGTTGATTATCAGTCTTTTAATATAAAGAGTAGTGGGGTGTATTTTGTTGATAATCAGTTTGATATGATTTACTGCGTGAGCGCTTTGCTTTTAGTTAGTTGCGCTGCTGCTGCGTGGTTTCAACAGAGTAATGATAATTACAACTGTATCATTAAAAAAAACGTTTATGATGAATACCAATACTTTAGGAGGCATTTCACTTCTTATTTTAATTATTACTTTTTGTAGTTGTAGAAAAACATGTAATGATGTCGAGCAATTAGATATTAATTGCCATTATTCTACCGAGTATAAGCCAGTATGTGGTTGTAATGGGAAAACATATACAAATTCAGGGCATGCAGAATGCTACGGGATTGAAACGTATACAGAAGGGGCTTGTTTATAGTACAATGGAAGTTGTATAGATGACAAAAGTGAGCTAGAATGGGAGGTTCTAATAATTAGAAAATCAGGCTTCATGGAGCTTTCTATGAGACCTGATTTTCTATTATATATTGGCAAGAGGAGGTGTTTATCTGGCAATGAGTAACGTTTTATTTAACAGCAAGTTTGTCCCCTTGATTTGTAGATGATAAATACCTTGGGGGAGTTCTTGTGTTTGCCATTTTACCAAGGCATTCGTTGTGGAATTCTTTAAGACGCGACTTTCAATCAAGTGACCATCTATGTGGTAGAGGTTTAAGTAAATAGTTCCTGAAGAAATATGGCTCAATTTTAAAGTGAAATTATGACTGGCAGGATTAGGAAAAATAGATGCTGTACTCGTTTGGAGCCAATGATTTTGTCTTAAATTAGAAACAATGCTATGTTCTACGGCTCCAATATCAGGTGTAGTGCGGGTATTACCCAAAATATCATCAGAAGGGGCTTGATTAGAATTAGCGGCATCAATGGCGGGACTCCCCGCCGAAGGAGTGCCGTAATTATCAACCAACCGCTCAAAAGCACCACGAATAGTAGTAGAGCCATCGTTAAATTGATTGGTGTTTGAATTGAAATACGGTAGAACTAAATTATTTTGCCCTCCTAATAGAGGGTTCATCAATATTGCATTAGCGTCATCAGTATGGTTGATCAAATCGTTAGCATTGCTAGGAATCGAGTTGTTAGCATTCCAAAATAGATTGTTATTCAGAACAAAAAAATCTGTTTCTGTTAAAGGACAATCAGAAAAGTCATTCATACTCCCTGTTGGGTCGGACCAAATATTGTTGTACAAATAAATGCTGTCATTATTAGGGTTGCTACCTTCGGTGTTAAATCGAAAGGCAAAGGCATTGCCAGGCATATCTCCAACAATGGTATTGTTTCTAAACGTAATGTTTCGACCACCTTTTATTCCAAAAGGAGCTCGCATCGTGTTGCTACTATTTCCCAATAGTAAGTTGTTTTCAATCATCATATCAAATCCCTCATGGTAAGGATTGCCATCTTCTCCGATTAAAACAAAATTGTGTCCAGCACTCCCTTCGTAATTGAGAAATACATTTCTACGAATAGTAACATTTCGAGAGCCAGTATACAAATCGTTGCTCCCATTGCTATCTTTGATGACAATATAACTACTTGTATTATTAGCATTTTGACGACCACTACTAGCGAAGTCATTCATAAAAATATTATCTTGAATGATTAAATTTTCGACACTATTCCCATCTATATGTTCATCACTCCCTGTTTGATTGAAAAATAGATTGCCTTGAATGGTAATGTTATAACAACTATTGTTGATCTTTGCAATATCATTATTATAACTATCGTGCAAGATGCAATTTTGGTACGTAATGTCGTGAACAGCACCAGTTCCTGCGCCATCAATGTGAACCACTAATGCAGCAGCACCAGGACCATCATGGGCAACATCCAACCCATCAAAGGTGATGCCGTTACAGCCACTAGAATGTGCATAAACGGTCATGACTATGCCGCTATGTCGAAGTTTTGCTTCATAAGGAATTTGAGACTTTACTAATACGCCATGTGGAAAACTGCCTCGAATACGAACACGACCGTTGTATGTGCCTGGTAAAACCCAAATTGTACTACTGTCTGCCGCATTGTCTAAGGCGTGGGTAATGGTTGCCCAAGGACTATTGATAGTGCCGCTACCTGTAGCGTCATTACCTGTCGTGGAGACGTAATAATTGGATTGTGCATAAGAAATGCTAATAGAAAGCCATAAAATGGAAAGAAATAAGTAACTATTTTTCATAATTTGTAATGTGTGGGGATGGGATAATTAAATTGAGTGTTATAGTAGTAGTTCGTTGATAAGCTTTGTTGCTCCCTGAGATCGTGAGCTCGCGCAGCTCGGTTTACTGTTACTGTGTGGTTTCAACGACCATGTAGTAGCAGCGCAGCTAACTATTGTTATAGGGTAGGGGGAACAATAGTTAACTACTGTAAAACAATAATACTAAATTTCTTAATGACTTTAAACTATTTTACTAGTTTCACAATCAAGAGTTGACAAAAGCATACTGTAGAGCATAAGTTATTTTATTTGTCTACCAATCAAAAACAAATAAGCAGGTTTAAGAACGCTATTTTGAATTATCCTACGATTAATCTTATTTTGGGGAATAGATTAAAATGCTAAGAGGCATGGAATAACTTTTACTGAAATGTAACTTATAAAAAGAAAGAAATTGAGCAAAGAGTCCATAGATTTGAATCCTGATTTTAAAGCTTGTTTGCACGAAATGGAGCGAACACAGAATTGTTTGTTTATTACAGGAAAAGCAGGAACAGGAAAATCGACCTTACTAAAATATTGGAGAGCACATACTCGCAAAAAAGTAGTGGTTTTAGCTCCTACAGGAATCGCAGCACTTAATGTAGAAGGACAAACCATTCATTCCTTTTTCGGATTCCCACCTCGTCCCTTAAAAAAAGAAGAAATCAAAGTCCGACGCAATCGCCGAATGTTCCAAGCTCTGAATACCATTGTAATAGACGAAATTTCAATGGTTCGAGCAGATATGATAGAACAAATTGACTTCTTTTTGCGGGTAAATCGAGGAAATCCAGCGCCTTTTGGTGGGGTTCAAATGATCTTTTTTGGGGATTTGTTCCAATTACCGCCTGTCATCGCGTCGAGAGAAGAAAAAATACTGTTCCAACAACAGTACGAAAGCCCTTATTTCTTTTCTGCGGAGGTGTTTCAGGAGTTAGAAATTAATATGATAGAATTGAGAGAGGTGTATCGTCAAGATAACTTGCGTTTTATACGCCTCTTGGATGCTATTCGGTTGCGCCGTATTGATGAGGACGAATTTAATGACCTGAATGAGCGGTATCAAGAAACTTTAGAAGATGAAGATTTTTATGTCATCCTATCGGCTCGAAATGCAGAAGTAGACAAGATTAACAAGCAAAAATTAGAGGAGTTAGGAACGGAAACATTTTCGTATTTGGCGAAAATCACAGGTTCTGTATCCGTATTGCCCGCAGAAACACCTCTAAACTTAAAGGTAGGTGCTCAAGTGATGTTTCTAAAAAATGATCCTAAAAAGCGCTATGTTAATGGAACAGTAGGAATGGTACATGACTTGACCGCAAATTCTATAAAAGTAATGATACTTAAACCGAATGGAACCGTAGGATATATTGATGTAGAACCTTTTGAATGGGATGTCGTACGCCACAAATTGAACGATAAAAACGAGATTGAGACGGAAAATATTGGTACGTTTACTCAATATCCGCTTCGATTGGCTTGGGCTATGACCATTCACAAGAGCCAAGGCAAAACTTTTGACCGAGTAATTATTGATATGGGCAAAGGAGCCTTTGAATATGGTCAAACGTATGTTGCCTTGAGCCGTTGCAGAACATTAGAAGGAATTGTGTTGCGTCGTCCATTGCGCCCACAAGATATTTTTGTTGATGAGCGAGTGGTAGATTTTTATCAGCAACATTTTTAGTTTGGACGTAGCTTTACAACCAAAGTACAGATAATCGTGATGATAACACCAATCAGAAATACGGTTGCAAACATAACAAAAGCCTGAAACCAAGGACTTAAAAAGTAACTAGGCATGGTTGCCATTTGTGCTTGCATTTGTTGCCACTGCGTAGAATCCATATTGGCTTGTGTCCATTGCATAAAATCATCTCCCATATAATGAAAAAATAGCGCACTATATAAGTACATAAATGTTGCTGCAACGGTAGAAATACCGATTCCAAGACTCCATATTTCTTTAAGAGAGAGGGGCTGTTTAGAATGTTGCTGTTGATAATATCGTATGCTAAGTGGAATGGTTGATAAAGCTACTAAAATAGATAAATAACCAACAATTTCGCTACTAGAATAATCTAGTAAGTCCGAAAATAAAAACCAGTTGATGGTACTAAATGTTGTTATTGCAATTCCTGCTCGACAGCCATATCGAAAGATAGTCTTTTTCATGATAAGTAGTTAACTTAGTAGTTCGTTGATTTTTTACTTTTTTACCAAAAAGACAAAAAAGCACATTTATATTAGTTTGATAATTAAAACTTTAACACAAAACACAGCAAAGGCGTAACTTGCTAATTATCAAACTAATAAAGTTTTTTAACGAACTATTGTAACTATTATTGGGGATTAACGGTGCGACTTCCTAGCCATGCAAACAATAGGTAACTTGGCAAGTTAATTAGGACAAACCATATGGGATGTGGAATCATCATTAGATTAGAAATCCCTGCTAAGGTTAACAAAGTACCAACGATTAAACCAAGTTTTGTTGTGCGTGTTGAATCTATCTTTGCTGCTAAAAAACCTCCACCAAAAGCGGCTAACATATAACCTACTAATACGATAATTAAAGAACCTGTAGGAGCCATTGCCATGAGTGCTTCTAATTGAGGGCGGTTGGCGGGATCTGAAAAATCAATATTTTTGAATTGATCTGGAATAGGGTAGAGGATATGCCCTAGCATTTGGCTCAATATAATAATTAAAAAAGCAAAAGATAGCCCTAAAATAACCGCTAATACTGGTTTTAATTTTTCTTTCATAATCGAAGTTTTTTAGTAATTGTTAATGCAAATTAAATTTTTTGAACAACCCAAACATCGGAGATTATTTAGAAAAAATACTAGTACTTAAGGACGATTTGCGACTGAAATAGCAAAATCATACTTTAGTACCATTGATTTTAGAGTCCTCAGGGTAGTTTTAGATGATTTTCAGCGACCGACTAATTTGAACAGCTTGTGTTCTTCTTTTGGCATCTAACTTAGAAAGAATTTTGGAAACATGTGTTTTGACCGTACTTTCTGAAATAAAAAGCTGTTGAGCAATTTCGTTATTGGATAGACCATCTGCGATGAGTAATAATATCTCGTACTCTCTTTTGCTTAATCCTGTTTCCTTTAATTTAGCTTGATCAATTTCTTTAGGAATTTGAGTGCTATTAGGAATTGGTGTCCCCGTTGGATTGTAAATATTTTTTTTGGTAAAAAAACGACTTAAAGCAATTCCAATGCCTATAAACAAAAGACCAATGCAAACAATATAAAACTCTAGGTGAGAGGGTTGGTGCCACAAAGAATACTTGCTCACTTGAAAGAGCAGTAACAAAGCAATGGTTAAGCTGCCAAATAGTAGAATGGTTCGTTTCATGCCTAAATTTAAGGAATCAGTTACAATAAAAAAAACTCTGCTACCCATTTAAAGAGCAGCAGAGTTTATATAAAATAATCCACGAACAATGTTAGAGGATTATGAAAATCAAGGTAATAATTAAGTCAATGCCCATTCCCAAGCCAAGGTTTTTAGTCCCTTTAGTAAACGGGAGGAAGGTCTAGGAACGAAATAAATTGGAATTTTTAATTCACCAACATTCAAAACACCTCTAGAGGTAATAACCGTACGTCCTTGATCTGTAACTTCCTCTTCTTCAAGATTGCTTAGATAATTATTCTTTTGCAAGGTTTCTACCATAGGAACTGAGAAGGAAACAATTTTTTTAGGCTTTAATAACTGAATGAAAGCTTCAAAAATTGGCAAACTTAATTCAATATCTTTTTTAGAGAGTTGTTTGTCATCCAAAGAACGGAAAGGAGACAAATATCCCTCTGAAAGTCTTTCTTGAGGGAAATAAGTTTTGAAGAACGTTTTGGTGCTTCCTTGCGGCTTGAAAGGATGTTTGGAGATTAACTTTTGACCACGATATCCTTTGTTTAAAGCCGCTTCTGGGTTGAAATGCAACAACAAGACAGAGTCTGGCATTGGAGCAGAAGGAGCAATTTCATATCTCCATTTTGCATTTTTCTGCTTCGCAATATTTTTGATATGGCTTTTGTTAAATGCTTTTTGAACATCAGGCAACAAAGCTTCGAAAGGTTCGTTCTTCGCATTATAAGTAGATTGAACATTTTTTCTACCCTTTTTAGGTTCTTGAACGACCTTAACTCTTTTAATACCTTTTTTAGGTTCATTTTTAGGAGCAGGAGCCTCTTTAGCAACCTCCGAAGCAACTTCTTGTGCTTTATTGGCTACTTCTTGTTCTGCAAATGTTAGTTCCTTTACTTCTTCTCGAACAGGAGGTCGGTTCGCCTCATCTTCAGGGTCTAGCAATTCTAAATCAACTTGTCGTTTAAATTTATTAGCGCCCAAGACACTAACCCAAACATTATCTCCCATTCGATAAGTAATTGAAGGCGACTTGATTTGGAAATGATGTTCATCAGGGCTAAAGTCATCAAACATTTTCTCGTAGCGAATCATCCCTTCACAGAAATTGGCTTTGATGCTAACATAAATACCATGGTCTGTAATTCCAGAAATAGTTCCTTCAAACTTTTCGCCTACATGATTTTCTAAGAATTCCGCCTGTTTGTATTTTACAGACTCTCGTTCTGCTTCCATAGCATCGCGCTCTTTTTTAGAAATATGTTTGCATAACTCTTCTAATTTCTGTGCGTTCATTCGCTTGTTGTTGTCACTCAAATAGTCGAACAAAATACGGTGTCCTAGCACATCTGCATAGCGTCGAATAGGAGACGTGAAATGCGAGTAAGTTGCAAAACCAAGACCATAATGCCCAATATTGTTGGTCGAGTAGACCGCTTTAGCCATGGTGCGAATGGCTAGTTGTTGCAAAATATCCGCTTCTGGTTTTCCTTCCGCTTCTTTCAGCATTTTTCCAAAAGCTTTTTTTACTTGTTCGGGAGATTCAATCTTCATCTTGTAGCCCATCTGAGCTGCAAAATCAGTGAAGTTATGAACTCGCTCCATATCTGGTTCGTCGTGAATACGATAAACCATAGGCCATTGAATGCCTGTTTTTTCGTGCAAGCCATCCATTAGTGCTCCAACCCGTCTATTAGCCAATAACATAAAGTCTTCGACCAACATATGGGCATCTTTTCTAGTTTTTAGGTATACTTCAAGCGGAACACCATTTTCATCTAGTTTGAAGCGAACTTCAGGCGATTCAAAGTTGATCGCTCCTTTTTTGAAACGTTGTGCTCGTAATTTATACGCCAAGCCATTGAGTAGTTGCAATTCTTGAGCGTAGTCCCCTTCACCAGATTCTATGCGTTCTTGCGCTTCCTCATAAGTAAAACGACGATCAGAATAAATAGCGGTTTTACCAAACCATTCATTAATAATACTACCTTGCTTATTCATTTCAAAAACCGCAGAGAAGGTTAATTTTTCCTCATTGGGTCGTAACGAACAAACACCATTGGATAGTTTCTCAGGCAACATAGGTAGTACGCGATCCACTAAATAAACAGAAGTTGTTCTTCTTGCAGCTTCTTTGTCTAACTCAGAACCAGGCAAGACATAATGCCCTACATCGGCAATATGAATTCCAATTTCGTAATTACCATTCTCTAATAATTCAATAGACAAAGCATCATCAAAGTCTTTGGCTGTCGCAGGGTCAATTGTAAATGTGGTAATGGCACGCATATCTCTACGCTTATCAATTTCACTTTGCTTGACTTCAGTATCAATAGCAGCGTTTTCTTTGAGTACTTCTGGAGGAAAAGTTAGATTAAACCCTTTTTGAATTAAGATCGATTTCATCTCAATATCATTTCCTCCTTCTGTTCCAAAGTAAGTCGTCACCTTTCCTTCTGGATTATTCTTGTTGTCTGTTGCCCATTTTACAATCGTTACAACTACTTTTGCACCATCTTCTGCTTCCTTGGGGACATATTTTAGTGGAACAAAAATATCGGTTTGCATATTAGGGTTATCAGGAATAACAAAAGCAAATTTATCAGACAAGGATAAGGTACCGATAAAGTTTTCAGATTTGCGTTCAAGGACTTGAATGACTTGTCCCTCAGGTTTGTCCTTTCGAGCCATATACCACGATACTTCTACAGTATCGCCATTGAGAGCCCCCATTAATTTATGAGCAGGAACAAAAATATCTTGCTCTAAATCTTCACTGATAATATAAGCAGAGCCGCTACGAGTCGCATCTACTCTACCAATAGTCGTTTGAGCATTGTTTCGTTTATCTTTCTTCGCTGTTTTAGCAGCTTTATTCCATTTGTATTTACCACGACTGGCTTTTTCAATTTTTCCCTTCTCGACCAATTTATCTAAGGTGTGTTGAACGGAATCTTTAGAATTTGAAATTCTTAATTTACCAATAATGCCTTTGGCATCAAATCGTGAAGTGATCTGTTTGCTAAACAAATCAATTATTTTTTTCTCTAAAAGGTGTACAGGTAAGTTTTTTCCTTTTTTATTAGAGCCTTTCTTTTTTTTTGTCATTAATTTTTATTTCTGGTTGGGCTAATAAGGATATTTTGTATAAAGTATTGGATATTTATATACTTATAGATTGTTTTCTAAACTTAAAAAACAACTTTAATCCATAGAATTTCTATTGGTTAGGTAGAAAACTAGGATTATCCTTATGTAGTTTTTATAGTGTTTTTGTATAAATATTTTTAAGTAATTGTAAATATAAGACCAACGATTAAATGCAAGATATTAAGGGTTGGTTATTAAATCGGAACAATTTCTCCATCTCCTGTCAATTGTAAAGAAGTATGGAGGTGATTGTCATCGGAAGATACTGGAGCGGTATTTCCCTCAGCGTCTAAACGCCCTTCTGCACAACTAAACAACCAAGTAGGGCTGATTGTGCAAACCATTTGATACAACCCATCTTGTTCGTATTTAGTTCCCGCGATCTTCTTTTTATCAATTAAAATTCCATTTTTAGAAAAAGTAGTTAGATAATAAGTAGATCCTTCGATGCCTGCTTCCCAAAAAACAATAGCAAAAAAGCCTGGTGTATCAGGGATCGAAAAACAAGGCATATATTCGGTGTATTCATCAATAACCGCATCTTTATCCAACACAAAATTAAACATCCAAGTTGCTGAAAGTGGATCACATTTTTGGCTGATTAAACGTTGTGTATCAGAGGTGATTGTATAGGGCAATTCTACCAATGGGAAAAATTGTATGAAATTTTCAAATGTAATTCGATTGGCTTTTTTTTCAGGAATAATTCTGACTTTATCTTCTTTAAAAACCTTCGTATCTTCTGTAACATCATGTTGATGATGTTCATGGTTGCAATTAGGACCACAATTGTGGTCGGGTTGATGGTGGTTACCGTCGTCTTTATGATGTACTTTGATTGGTTTCATTTTATGTTTTTATATTTAGTATTTTAAGAGTCTATCTTAAGTTCCCTAAGTATTTCGACAGGCTCTACTACAGGAGAAATAGACTAAAGCGGTCCTCCTATGAATCAGGTACAAATTTCTGCTTTTTTTTATAGAAAAACTACTGTTCGCGTATATTTTCGACCTTTATTTCTTTTTCATCTAAATAGATAAACACTTTTTTCTTGCGCCAAGTTGCGTGAACGATGCGACCATTTTTTAAAGTTTTATGCCATTGGTTTTGTTTTTTGTTTTTGGATATTCCAAAGTAGTTGTTAATAGTCTGTTCCGCTGCTGCTTTATCTTGATGCAAGATATTGATTTCGACCAATGCTTTGTTGCCTGTTTTTTCAAAAAGATAATAAACGGAAGTATAACTAGACGTTTCTAAGTCTTCGGTATAAATTTCCCTAGGAGTTTCTTGCACAGAGTTAACAATATAAGCCTTTTTTCTAAGGCGAAGCACGGCACTTTGAGGCATTCCTAATTCAACATTTTTGATAATATCTGGCAAGTACTGTTCTTTTTGCATTGTGTTGTTTTTGTTGCTAGTACAGGCAGTAAATAAAGTTATTATAATTAGGATTAAAATATTGGTCGTTAAGTTCGTATTCATAAGTTGTGCTAAGTATATGGTATATGATTCGTGTGTTTCAAACTAATATGATTTACTTTGTGAGATTGCTTTGTTTAGTTTGTTGTGTTGCTACTGCTTGGTTTTTAGTCGAGTAATGTCAAGAAGGTAATTAGAAAAATAGAGCTATTTTATGATTTGGTAGCATGCTGCAACACATAAGTTGCTTGCCTAAAAAACAATAAAACTGGTTTGCTAGTAACTTCTATGAGTTCCAATCCCAACTCCTCGAAAGTAGCTCTCCACTCGCTATCAGACTTGTTTTGATAAGTCATACTAGAATGCCCTAAATTGACTAAGGTATCCATTGCATAGGTCATATATTGTTGTATTTTATTACTATAAATATCTTCAATAATAACAATTTTTTTAGCAATGCGAGCTGTTTCTTTTAATACCAAAACGGGGTCAGGCGTATGATGTAAAACAGTCAACAACAGTGCTGTGTCAAAGGTTTGTTCTTGAAAAGGCATGGAAATGCCATCGTATACAACTACATGGACGCTTGGAATAATTGATAAATCAGCTACATCCAAAGGAGTACAAGAAAAACCTTTTTGACGTAAAGTGTGTGTAATTATTCCATTACCACAACCTATATCTAGATTTTCTTCCTGTTGGTTTAAATGAGGAAGAACAGTTTTTAATTTGTTGTGGATCCATTTTTTTCCTAGACTACTAGCATAAAACTTGCCAACAAGATCAAACTTTCGGATAATTTGGAGCAGCATATTAAATGTTTAAAGAATAAAAAATAGTCCGCTAAAAAATGTGTCAATTAGCGGACTACTGTCAAAAATATGGGGCATTTATCATTAGTACAACTTAAGTAATCGTTCAAATAAAATAAGAACAAAAAATGGGATTATTTTTTCTGACCTCTTACTTATGAGAACAATTTTACACAAAATAGGCTAGGGGTAAAAAAGATTCATGTATTAAGATTGTCAAATTATACTGTTTTAGATGGTTGCTTGTCTAGATTATAAAACCAATTCTTATTTTGCTATTTGTTCTAGTCGTTTTTTCAAATAATCCTGTGTGTAGTAATTTCCTTTAAAAATAACTCCTTCAATTTTGTTGGTATTCTTGATGTCTTCCAAAGGGTTGGCATTTAATAAAACCATATCTGATTGACAACCGACTTTTATAGTACCCCAATTTTTTTCCTCACCAAAAACTTTAGATAAGTTATAACAGGTGGTTTTTAGAATGTCATAATTAGAAACATCTGCATTGGCATAATGTTGCATTTCCGCATGCACATCGAATCCGGGAATACCATAAATACCAGAAGCATCAGCACCCAAAAGTAATTGACCACCTTGTCGATAAATAAAACCTAGGTACATCAAACGACTCTTAAAGCGTTGTGCAGAAATGGTACGTTCTTTTTGACGCCCTTCTTTACTAGTTTCAACCTCGTGTTCTGAAATTTGTTTTTCCCATTTCTCAATCCAAGATGAAGGAACATACTTTGTGCCTGGTCTTTTTCTTAAATCGGTAGGAGGTATTTGTCCTGTATAATACCAGCCAAACGTTGGACAGTGATAAACATTGCCAGCAAGACTAGCGTCCACCGCATGTTGAATCTCTTCCATTGTTGTCAATGTAAAAAAGCCTCCTAAATGCTCAATGCTTTGAAAAACGCCGCTATTGCTAACATTAAAAATGTTGATATTCGAAGGGCAATGTCCTGCAAGGGGCAATTGATGTTTTTTAGAGGCACCAACGAGATAATCAAAAGTAGTTGGATCTTTGACACTCATTATTTTGACAAAATCATAGCCAGATTGTTTATATTGAGCTAGTAAATTTTCAGCCATTCTAGGGCTAAGGCTATCACTACGGCTGATAACAGGGGTTGAGAGGTATAGCCTTGGGGTAAATGGAGCGTTCTTGTCAATGTCTAAATGCCAAGCTTCTCCTCGCATAGAACGAAGTGTGGTAACGCCATTCATGATATTCATTAGAAAAACTCGTTCTAGGTTTTCCTCTTCGGGCAAATGAACGTGTGCATCTGAAAAAGATGGGACTAAAAATTTGTTACGACCATCTATACGACCTAAACTATAGGTACTTGTATCTTGGTCGGTATGCTTTCTTATTTGTATAATAACGCCATCTTCAAGAATAACATCTTGATGTTCCAAAACTTTGTTAATGTGCATTGGAATGACGGTGACATCTTCTATTAATAATAACAGTCGTTGCGAAGAAGTTGTTTTTTGTGCGTATGTATTGTACATCAAAAATAGGAGAAAGAGTACGGTTGGAATTTGTTTCATTGGATGTTTTTTTTGATAATAAAAATGTTGCTTAATTGGAATCTTTTAACGATTTAAGTAGACTACAAAAATTACTGATTTGGGCACGACGTAAAACAATGGTTATTGGAGGTGCTTGAGGTAAGTATGTCATCAAAATTTATATTGAGATCGATTCCTTACTATCCAAATATAAGAATAACTAAATTTTTAGTTATGAATAAAGTAGCTTTATTAAAAATTTAAGTTAGGTGTTAATAAAAGTTAATGATTTAAAGTACATTAGTCTGCTTAAATCACGAAGTAGCACCGTAGGCAATCAGCCGACTATTAAAAATAAAAACATGTTATCAAACGCATTAAAAGGGAAACGAATTTTAGACTTTAGTTTGTTGCTACCTGGTCCCTTGGCAACAGATTTATTGGCAAAAATGGGGGCAGAAGTTATCAAAATAGAACATCCCTCTAAGTTGGATGAAACACGTCATTATCCCCCCTTTAAAAATGGAGAGGCTCTGTTGTATACGATGTTGAATGCTACAAAGAAATCTATTATCATTGATTACCGATCTAAAGAGCATCGACCCCAAATTTTGCAAATGATTCGAGAAGCAGATATCTTGGTGGAACAATTTCGACCAGAGGTGATGCAGCGTTGGGGCTTGGCTTACGAAGATTTGAAAAAGGTAAACCCTAATTTGATTTATATTTCGTTGACTGGATACGGTCAAAAAGGTCCTTATGCGTTGAAAGCGGGGCATGATTTGAATTATTTGGCATGTACAGGAGTTCTAGATTTAATTAGAGATGAACGAGGAAAGCCTGTTATTCCTGGTGTACAAATTGCAGATGTTGCAGGCGGTTCATATATGTTAGTAACCGCTTGCCTAGCAGCACTCGTAGAAGGTAAGGGACAATATATAGATATCGCTATGCTAGATGGCGTCGCTCCTTTGTTAACCTTTCCGTATGCGCAGTTATTAGGCGGAGTCAATCCCCAAGAAATACGTTTGTTAAATGGAGGTCTAGTTAATTACAATGTGTATCCATGTAAGGGAGGGCAGTGGGTTGCTTTGGGGGCATTAGAAGTCCGTTTCTGGAATCGCTTTTGTTTGGCAGTTGAAAAACCCGATTGGCAACGAGAGCACTTTGGGGAATTATCAACTTCTGTTTTTGCTTATGACTTGGTAGAAGCCTTATTTTTGACCAAAACTAGGGAAGAATGGGCTGATTGGGCAGCTGAAAAGGATGTTTGCTTGTCGCCTGTTTTGACTTTAGAAGAAGTACCCAAAGATGCTCAAATAAAAGCAAGAGCGTATTATAACACACCAGACAGCATACAATTACCTTGGCTTTGATGGGGGGCAATTGTGAAATTAAAAAAGGTTGAATGTTCGGCATTAAGTAAGAGGTCAGAAAAAAAAATCTCATTTTTTGTTATTATTTTTTTGAACGATTACTTATTATAAAAACCTTCCATTCAACCCTCAGGTTTGATTGTGTGACTATTTTGATGGCATTCTTACCAACCCATATCTTCTAAGATAGCATCAGTATCACCCGATTCGGCGGCATTAATCATTTTATTTGTCGTATTTAATAATAAAGTAGCAGGTTCAATCAAAGCAAACAAGTTATCATCAAGTTTTACAATATTAGCTAGTTTGTATTCTGCTCTACTATTTTTGGCGTAAATGTTAATGTTTTTAGTATTCAAATTGGTTGCATCAATATACACATCACCATTGGAGTCGGTTACACCAGAACCTGTCCATCCAGAGAGCGTACTCACTTCTACACGCATATTGGTCAATGGAGTAGAACCTTCCATAAATCTTAAATGCATTTGCCCAGACATTCTTTTGCTGGAGCTACTGCGATTATTATTGGAAATAGAAGAAGAGGTTGTTGAATGACTCGAACTGCTCGAATAGCTTGAATTGTTGCTATTGTTGTTACTATAGGTTTCTGTTTTTGTTTCAGTCTTAGCATCTAATGCCGCAATTCTTCTTCTATGATCCTCTAGTTGGGCGTTGCTTTTAGCTTCTTGCTCACGTTTGAATTTTTCTAAATTCGCAGCAGATTGTTCTGCTAATTCTTGAGCGGTAGGTCCAGTAGAACCAACAGTGCCTAATAGCATTTTGGTAACATACTTACCTTTCTTGTTTTTCTTAATTTTGTACGTTACCTCATAAATATCATTATTCAATAAAATGCTTTTATCGAATGTAGCGCCATTTTCCATTGTTATCGCAACTTTTCCAACAATAGGGAAACCAAAGGTAACCCTACTAGCATAATTTGGATTTACGTATTGTCCCAATGCTCGTACTTGAAAACACTCGCCCTCTTCTGAGAAAATTGTAATTTTGACAGGTTGCCCTCCCAAGGGAGCAACGTGTGGCGCGCAATTGTTTTTAGCCGCAGGTCTAGGAGTTGGAGTTGGAGTTGGAGTTGGTGTGTTGGATGCCGTTTCTACTGTTTGAACTGTTTGAGTCGTCGTGGTCGTTGTTGTTGAAGTAACAGCGGGAGTCGATACAGGTGCTGTATGATAAATAGATACAACTGTTTTGGGTTGTGCTGTCAAGGTATAGCTAGTAATAACATCTGTCCAATCTAACTGAAGAGAAGAGCTATTGCTCTCAAAGTCGCCATTGATGTTGAATTTTTTGCCGTTTTGAAGCACCAAACGCTTTTTATTTCCCACCTTGGCATCAATAGATTGTTGCTCGGCATCTGTTGCCTTTAATTCAGTAGGATCAATTGTCACAAACTCTTTTTTGCCCCCCTTATACTGACCATTCATCGCAAAACTAAAACGTCCTTTTTTGTTATTCACCTTTTTGATTTCGACTTCTAGTTGTTTGGAATCAATTGCTTTACCAGCTTCTAAAGAGCGAGCTGCGACTTCTACAGGAGTACCACCAGAAGCGTAGAACAAGCCTTCTAGGGCAACTTGGAATTGCTCGACCATATAATTCATGTTGCCATCAATTCGTATTGTATGAGAAATCTTTTCATCAGGAGGAATAATTTTAATAGTGCCTTTTTTTGGGTAATAAGTTCCAATATTTTCATAAATAAAACCTACTTTGCTCAAATCAAAAGCTTGGTAATACTCGGTGTTGTTATAAATGGTTAATCTAAATTTGCAATAATCCTCTTTAGAGATAATATTATCAATGTCAATGGTATAATCTTGATGTTGTATACTAGGAGGATTGATGTATTCAAATTCTCGTTGTGCAGTTAATTGTGCGGTATAGTAACAAAGGAATAAGAGTAGAAATAGGATATTTTTCATTGAATTAACGCTTTGTAAAGGATGTTCAAATCCAAAGTTGTTAAGAAATAAAGTCCTTTGGCTGTTAAATAAAAATCATGAAGTATGTTATCAAAGGACACAAAATGATAGATGCCTACTAAAGAAACAAAAACTATTCTATTGGATTTCAAATTCAAAAAACAAGTAATTTATATTAGCCTGAATCGCGTCGCTTTTTGTTAGTTTAAGAAATTGTTTTTGTTTTAAGGTGTTGTAAATTAGGGTTTTAGGTGTTTTTGGGGTGAGCTCACAATTTTTGTAGCAAACTTATGGTTGTTTGTATTCAATGATAACAGGCATGATTTGTTGATCGGTTGCAATTCCTTGAACTTGGATGCCATTTTTTTGATAGACTAAGTTTTTAGAAGGAATCAAATCCGTTCCAATAACGGTATATATTCGTTGAACGACATCCAAATACTCCTCTATGCTATTCATTTCATCAATAAGCTGCTCGATTCTTAATTGCTTTTTTGAGAATAAAACAACAATATGATTTTTTCCGTCCTTACCTTTTAGTTCGTCTACTTTTAGACGTTCTAAATTAGAGGGAACAATAAATTCAGCTGTTGTTTCTCCTTTAAAAAATACTTTGTCTCCTTTTTTGGGGTATTGCAAATAAATGCCTCTTTCTGCATCGCCTTCAATGACATAAATATAGCCTTTTTGATTGTTGACAACAGCAATGTTGTAGGTGGTATTGGTTGGATAAAGTTCTTTTTCGTTGATATACATATTCCCATTGCGAACCACAGGCATTTCAGTTCCTTGCATAAAGACCGAAACTTGCCCACTCAAACCTTTTTCGGCTGCTAAAACTTTTAATTGACGTTTGGAGTATTGACTTTTAGGAAAGGTTAAGTAATTTCTTAGATTGATGGCAGCGTAAAGCATTTTTTGATATTGTTGCTCTGTAAAATGATCGCAGCAATACAAACGAGGATTATCAGACATTAAGTTTTTGGTATCTGGCTTATAAAAACGTTTTCTGCCCGATTGATCTTGTTTTTTTCCAATATACCCACAACGATCATCAACAGAACTTAATTCCAAACCAGGATCAGCTGGCGTGTCGCAAATCAAGTCCCCTTCGGTTGCACAGTTTTCGCCATTCACCCACTCTTGCGTTTCAGATACATTGAGTCCAGAAGTAGAGAACAATGTAAAATAGTGTCCCATTTGACGAGCGAGCGAAACACCATCTGATAAACATTCGTTGGCTAGGAATATACGATCCGTATTTTTTTCTAAATCCTCAGGATAATATGTATAACCACAGAATTTTAGGGGACCGTCTGAAATACTTCCAACAATATACAAGTTGATGACATTTTTAGAATCGTTACTGCCACAAAGAGCATTTTCATCTTCCTTGTTAAAGTCAAAATACTTGTCATTTGAGATATAGTTAAAGTCACCCAATGGAACAAATTGGACATAAATTTGCACAAAGTATTTGTTGAGTTTGGCAAAGGCTTCTTTAATCTCTTCGATACTGGCAGAATTGGAGGTCGTACTTTTGACAATATGTACTTTAACTGGAATTTCCATCATACTCAAAGAAGCAGGCTTTTCAAATTCTTTGAGAGCTTCCTGATGGCTCATCAAAAATGTTAATTGCTCGTCATTAATGGTTGTTCCTGATATTTGTTTTCCTTTTAGTATTTTTTGATCTTGAGCATGACTAAAATTAGTGAAAAGTAGTAATAAATAGACTACAATAAAAGGTAGAGAAAAGAATGATTTTGTAATAAAAGGTAAATAAGGTACTTGTAATTTCATAGTTAGATTGTATATATTATGTTTTGTAGTTGACGCAACTGAAACGTGTATGACTTCTAAATAAAGTTAAGCAAAAACCAAAAATGATTCCAAATCAAAATAAAACAACCTGTCTATTTTAACCATATAAAAGAATGGTTAAAACGGACAGGCTGGGAAGTATAAGTGGGGGTATTTTATCAGATTATAACGAAGGTAGTGTGATTTCCGTTTGAAAATTATCTTCGGTAAGTTCAAGCACTTCGGCTTCGGTGTTTTTATTGGTGATCGTAAATTTGGCATCGCTACCATCTGTATTAACTTCTAAAGTGCCTTCGATTTTATATTTAGGAGTCCAATGATCTTTCCATGTGATGGCCAAGTCAATCGTATGACGCTCTCCATCTTTTTGAGCATTCAAAACAGTAGCCTTGGGTTTTGCAAAGTTGTCGCTATAAACCATACGAATAGCAGGATAGATAATGGCTGTTGCAAAATCACTAGGACGATCCCCATCTCGAGTATGGTTTTTGTATTTAATCACATCAACATCTGTGTCGGCAGTGCCACCTCCACCACCACTACGATGGTTACGGTTAGAGGAAGAACGATGAGTGCGCTTTTTCTTTTCGGGTTCTTCTTCAACATAAATAGCTTCCTCCTCATCACCCCAGTTGACATCCGAAACCAAGGTGTTAGAATCAACTTGCGTCGAATCTGTAGCATCCGTTGTATCCGAAGAACTATATTTCTTTTTACAACTTACAATCAATAAAACGGTAGATAATATTAATAGGTATCTTATCATAATAAATTAATTTAGTTTAACATCCACAGGTAAATTGCTCTGTGTTGAATGGGGGAGATTGCTTCTACGAAAAGCATATCCCTAGAAAAATAGAGCGAATCAGGCAAATTGCAAAATTTTGAGCCTTATATTAATGATTATATCAAGCGAATCGTAAAGGTTCAATATGCTATTGTTTATTGATTTACTCTTGGTATAGGCTAAACAGTTCTTACTAAGAGTGTTTAACCAGTCGTTTGGGCTGAATTGGTTTTGGTTGCCTTTAATTCTTTGTGCTGTATGCTTTTGTTGGGGTGCAATAAGCGCAAATAAATAGATGATTCTAATTTAGGATAGAACTAACTTCATCTGTTTTCAAAAAAATATTACCTTTATTACACAATTTTAACATGAAGTAGTCCAATATTAACTTTTATACTTCTACTCACATGTTAAATTGATAGAACTTCATACTTCTCTTTTAAGTAAAAACGCACAATGAGACTTATAGTTACTTTTTTGTTCATTATTTTGAGTATAACTGCCATCTTTGCTCAAAATCCAACCGATAGCAATACTGTTCAGCAAGTAGATACTTTAAACAACGTTGATAGCAATTCAATTGTTCAAGCTGATCCCGAACCAACACGACCTGTTATAGATACCTTAGGGCTTTTGGATTTTGATTTACAGTTTGAAGCCAATCAGTTAACCATTATAGCTAAGAACGTTTACCGACAGTCAACCATTCCGAATCAGTTTGCCTCAACAATAGAACTCGGTGGGTCGACAAAAGTTGTTCTATTTGAAAAGGGCGTTGCTCATTTGGATTATGAGGCTTCCTATGCAGGAGAATTAGTATCTGTACGCTCAAAATACAGAGCTTGTAAAGTTAAAAATTGTGCAGATTGTGATCCATTAACTCATCCCAAAGAAGACGAAATTATTTGTCTAGACAACCAGCACACACAGTTAGTGCACGTGCAAAAATATAAAAATGGAGGCTTGCGTATTCAAGCCATTCCTTTGTGGTGGTCAATTATACCGCCACTAGTAGCCATCTTTTTAGCTTTGATTTTCCGTCAAGTATTATTGGCTTTATTTATGGGGATTTTGGCAGGAGCTTGGGTCATTGGAGGGATGCAACTAACACCCTATGGTTTGCTTAAAAGCTTCTTTAGTGTTATTGACCATTATATTATTGGAGCCTTGAATAATTCGAGCCATTTGTCCGTCATTGTATTTTCAATTATGATAGGAGGAGTGGTTGCTATTATTTCTAGAAATGGAGGAATGGCAGGTGTGGTAAAAAAGCTGGCACCTTTGGCGAAAGGCCCTAAAAGCACTCAATTTGTTGCTTGGTTGTTGGGAGTTGCTATCTTTTTCGACGATTATGCCAATAGTTTAATTGTCGGAAATACGATTCGTCCATTGACCGACAAATACAAAATATCGAGAGAAAAATTAGCTTATATTGTCGATAGTACTGCCGCACCTATATCTGCGGTTGCTTTTATAACCACTTGGATTGGAGCAGAGTTGAACTATATCAGTGATGCAATGCCCTTGTTGTCTGGCTTGGAGAATCCTCCATCTGCGTACTCTATGTTTTTGAGTTCGTTGCCTTATTCGTTTTATTCGTTCTTTACATTGATTTTTATTCTAATCATTATTTTTACAGGAAGAGATTATGGAGGAATGTATAAAGCGGAGTGCCGCGCAAGAACAACTGGTCGTGTGTTTGATACTGAGGGAGAAGCATTAAGTGACGATGATATGGAAGAGTTAGAACCTGTGGAAGGAGCGCCACATCGTTGGATAAACGGATTCTTACCAATTTTAATGGTCGTGTTCGGAACTTTGATGGGGTTGATTGATACAGGGATGCAGGCTTCGTATAGTGCATTAGTAGAAAATGGAGTACAGGTAGCGCACAATGGATGGGGGGAAGTTTGGTCAAAAATGCAACTGCTGGAATCTTCAGGAGAGGCAGGTTTTGTTCGAAAAATGGGTATCTTAATAGGAAACTCTGACTCTTATGCCGCATTGCTTTGGGCGTCTATGTCGGCTATTGTCTTAGCATTGATTTTGACAGTAGCTCAGGGTATTATGAAACTTTCGGACGCTATTGAAACGGTTGTCGCTGGGTTCAAAACAATGATGCCAGCCTTGTTGATTTTGATTTTAGCATGGGCTTTGGCAACGACAACAGAAGAGTTATCTACCGCAGAATTTTTAACGACTACCTTGGGAGATAGTTTGAGTCCTTATATGGTTCCTGTTGTTGTGTTTATTTTGGCTGCTGTCATCGCTTTTTCAACAGGGTCAAGTTGGAGTACCATGGCTATTTTATACCCAATCGCTATTCCTCTTTGTTGGAGTATCAGCCAAAACGCAGGTTTGCCACTAGAAACGGCAATGGAGTTGCTGTATAATGTCATTGCAGTGGTTTTAGCTGCTTCTGTATTGGGCGACCATTGTTCTCCTATTTCGGATACAACCATCCTTAGCTCGCTGGCATCGAATTGTAACCATATAGATCACGTCAAAACGCAACTTCCTTATGCGTTGACAGTAGGAAGTATTAGTATTACAATGACCTATGTTTCTACGGCATTTGGTATTCCTTTTATCATCAGCTTTGTTGTTGGAATAGCCTTGATGTTTGGAGCTGTCATGCTATTTGGGAAAGAAGTCCCTAGTTCCAATTTAGAAACAATGGCAGAAAAATAACGATTACAATGAATGGATTGCTTTTAGTTATACTGATGTTTTATTCTTTGTTAAGTCTTGGGCAAGAAATAGAGCAGGCTTATCATGATAATGGACAACTTAAAGAAGAGGGAAAGGTTATTGATAATCAGCGTGAAGGGGTATGGACATTTTATCATCCGAATGGAGAAATTAGTGGCAAGGGAAATTATAAGCATAATGAGCCTGATGGCAAATGGTTATTTTATTATGATAACAAGGAAGTAGAGTTGGAAGGGTATTGGTCGAATGGGCAGCGAGAAGGTGATTTTAAATATTATTATGAAAGTGGAAAACTGCTTTCTGAAGGAAAATTTATAAATGATGCGCAAGAAGGTACTTGGAAGTATTATCACGAGCATGGACAACTGGGGAAAGAAGGTAGTTTTGAGCAAGGGGTAAAGCATGGTTCTTGGAAAACTTACTTTGGGCATGGGCAATTAAGAACAACCGAAAATTATTCGAGAGGACAATTATCTGGTGCTTGTTCTGTTTTTTATAAAAATGGAACTTTACAAGCCAGTCGATTTTTTCGAGCCGTTGCAGATGTTGCTGTTAGCCCTGATTTGAATAAAGATTTGAAAGATAAATCCTATTATTGGATTGTTGAAGAAATTGATATAGAAGAAAATCGAAAAGATAAAACGTGGAAGTTGTATTATGCCAATGGAGCTTTGGAGGCAGTACAAAATTATAAAGATGGCTTAAAAGATGGCGTTTGGAGTTCTTATTACGAATTTGGAACGTTAAAAATGTCCAAGACCTATGAAAAAGGTATAGAAACAGGAGAGGTTATTTTTTACTATCCTACTGGAAAACTAAGGTCAAAAGGCTATTTGATAGATGGACTGAAAGAAAAAACTTGGACAAGTTATTATGAGAATGGCAAGGTATTGAGCGAAGAGTACTTTCTAAAGGATAAGAAAAATGGCACTTGCTCTTATTATAAAGAAAATGGTGACTTAAAAGGTACTTATCAATACAAAGAAGATAAATTATTAAAATAATATATTGCGTATACGATAGTTTGTTATTCTATTGGAAATCAATAGGGTATTAATAATTGAAACTTATGCAGTATTAGCAAAATAAGCATTAAACTAGAATGAATCAAAATATAAACACCAATACATTACCACCTTTTGCTTGTACACACAGTCCTAATTTGCCAGAGCTATTGATGCAACTCAACTGCACCATCGTAGTAAGTACTTATCAAGCAGGAAAAGTAGTCTTAGTTAGTGCTACGAATCGCAATCAATTGGTGCAGTTGCCTCGAACGTTTAAACGTGCAATGGGGATAGCCGTAAAGGACAATAAAATGGCAATAGCTACTGAAAATGAGGTGATTATTTTGGCGAATTCAAAGCGACTAGCAGAGACATATCCCGCCAAACCAAATACATATGATGCGTTGTACTTGCCTAGAGCAACGTACTATACAGGGCATTTGGATATGCATGATTTGCATTATGGAAAGGATGCTTTGTGGGGGGTGAATACTTCGTTCTCTTGTCTTTGTAAGATAGACTCGGATTATAGCTTTCGTCCTGTCTGGAAGCCTCATTTCATTGATAAATTAGCTTCAGAAGATCGCTGTCATTTAAATGGCTTAGCAATGCAAGATGGAGAACCTATCTACATTTCTGCCCTAGGTACGGGAAATACACTTCAGAGTTGGCGAGATAATATTATTGGTGGTGGAGTTTTGATGGATGTGGCCAGCAATGAAATTATTGCGAGCGGTTTGGCAATGCCACATGCGCCCCGCTTATACGATGGAAAACTTTATGTTTTATTATCAGCAAAGGAGCAGTTGGTTTGTGTAGACCCCGCAACTGGAAAATATGATGTAGTGACTCAAGTGCCAGGCTTTGTTCGAGGGATGACTAAATATGGAGAATATCTATTTATAGGAACCTCTAAACTGCGAAAAAAATCTTCTACTTTTAAGCACTTGAAAATTTCAAAGGAATCTGATGCGGCAGGAATTAAAGTTGTTCATTTGCCTTCGGGAAAGGTAGTAGCAAACTTAAATTGGTTGTCTAGTGTTGATGAAATTTACGATGTGCAAATTTTGCCGAATGCAAGTCGTCCGAATATTATCAATACTTATACTGACGCACACCAAAGAGCCTTAATGTTGCCCGATACAACTTATTGGTCTAAGTCAACACCTCCCCAAAAATAAGCGTTGAGGGGAAGATTCTGAAATGGTCAATAAAAGTATGCCAATGAAAATCGAAACAGCCTTAGGGCTGTTTTTTATTTTGTCAAATTCATCTCCTCAAAAAGGGCATTACTCTTTGGAAACGAGACTTGTAATACAATCAACTATTTCTATAGCTTATTATTCATGTTATAAGAAGTATTTATCATAAAATTTTAAATTTTTAAAAACAAAACAAATAAAAAACTAGTATTTTATTTTTTAAATACATATATTGTGAAAAAAATAAAAACACAAGAATAAAAAATACCAATACTTTTTGAAAGCAGAATAATCGACTGTCTATAAAAAAGTAATACTGTACTGATTTTATAAATACTATCAAACTCTTTTTCCTCTTTAAAGAGTATTTTCAATGTAAGTTGAATTTTTAGCACACAATTGTTACCGAAATGAAAACGGTCACTTTTAGACAATCTAAAAATGTCGTGAACGGCTTTTTTGATAAGAAATTTTATGTCCTAAAGTACCTAAAAATTAACTAATTAAGTTTTGAGTAATTATCCTCTGGGTTTGGCAGAGTAGGATACTATTTTTTATCCATTCGCTTTATTGAAAAATCACATTAGAGCTGTTACAATTTCTATACAAGAGTTGTAATATAGCCTTAGGTGTGCCCCTTTTATTGGTTTGTATTTTAATCAATACCCTTTAATTCACTAGAATTAAAGCAGGCTATTGACGTCCTATTATAATGAATTAACTATTTATCTATCTATAAATTGTAAGTGTTTAGTCTAAGAACACCATTAACCTAATTTATTTTAATAACACATTTAACACACACTATTATGAAAGGGATTACATTAGTAAAGCTTTTTACTATTCTCGCAGTTTTACCATTATTACTTTTTTCTTGTAACAAAGATGCACCTCAACAAGTCCAAAACGTAGCAGCAGAAGAAGTAGTTACGCCTGTTAGTAATGAGGGAAAAATAATACCTAATCAATACATTGTTATTTTGAAAGATGCAGCTGTTGCGCCAGCAATATCTTATGCCAATGGACCTTTTACAGATAGAGCTGCTAAAAGCCAATTTATGAAGGAAAAATCAACGATAGTCATTGATCAGTTGAATCGTTTTTTAATTGACGAAGAAATTGATCCTACCAAAGTTCTGGCATACTATACGGCAGTAATGTCTGGGTTTGCTATTCAATTGACAGAAGCTGAGTATGAAAAATTGTCCAAAAATAACAAGGTAGCTTCTTTAGAACATGACCGTGAAGAATCTTTGCCAGATTTTAAAATTGAGAGCATAGACAACAGCGGAGCAAGAGCACAAACAACGCCTTGTGGGATTACTAGAGCAGGGGGAGCTGCGAATGCTGGAACTGCTCGATGGATTTGGATTGTAGATACTGGTATTGATTTAGACCACCCTGATTTGAATGTTCAAACATCTTATTCGGCAACATTTGCGGGAGGAACTGCAAATGATTGTAATGGGCACGGAACACATGTAGCAGGAACCGCTGCTGCTCGAAATAATTCTATCGGTGTTGTGGGAGTTGCTGCTAACGCGCCTGTTGTTGCCGTAAAAGTATTTAGTTGTAGCGGAAGTGGTTCTACTAGTGGAATTCTTAGTGGGTTAAACCATGTGGCTAGCAACGACTTGGCAGGAGATGTTGTGAATATGTCTTTGGGGGGCTACTATGGAAATGGTTGTTCTACAGGCTCTTCTTATAGAACCATCTTAAATAGCTTGAGTAATGCTGGCACTCGCGTTGCTTCTGCGGCAGGAAATAGTAGTGCTCATGCAAAATACTATCAACCAGCTTGTGTTAATGCACCAAATGTATTGACGGTTGCTTCTATGACTTGCTCTAGAAACTGGTCTTCCTTCTCCAATTACGGAAGAGGACCATGCGATTTTATTGCAACAGGTAGTAGTGTTTATTCCACTTATTTGAATGGAGGGTACGCAACATTGAGTGGTACATCTATGGCAACACCACACGTAGCAGGTATTATGCAAGTACGCAATGCGTTGCCAAGGAGCTCTGGATCGGTTTCTAACCGTGGAGCATCTTATCCCATTGCTGTTCGATAGATAGACAATTTAGACTAAATACTTACTTATGGATTATGCTTAGCTTTTTAATGTTTGACAATCAATTTGTTATTTTTTAGACTTGATGAGTGTTTTGATTGACAATCTATAATGTAGCGCCTTTGAAGAACCACCAATGATAAGGCTAAACAGAAACAAGCTACTAATCCATAACCACACTATAATAGCATAATTAAAAATGGCTGCTTCTTATTAAATTGTTAGAAGTGGTCATTTTTTTTGATAAAAAAGGCGAGGGATAACATCTATTAATTCATTGGTATTGAATAAAAAAATGATGAAGTATAGGAAAAAAGTCGTTAATTTTTTGTAAATTTATAGAATGAAAGGTAAACACTTTTCTACATGAATAATTAAACTATCACACTACACAAAATTCATTTTAGTCATGAAAGATTTTCCATTACCACGTTAAGTTAAAAAAGAGAAAATGTCCTATTTCTCGATCAATAAACACAAAAGCTATTTTGATACGATATCAAAATAGCTTTTTCTTTTTTAGGGAGATAGTGGATGGGTTAGTTGAGAATGGGAGTAGGAATTTGAGCAATAATACTGTAGGTGCCACCTTGTTCTTCTAATACGTTTTTCCAAAGCTCCTTATTATCACCAAATACGTAGTCAATATGCCCATTTACTGTCATCCAAGATAATATTTTTTGTTCTTCTCTTAGTTGTCCTGCTGACCAACCAGAATATCCAACAAAGAAACGAATGTCTCTAGGTTGTATTTTCCCCATTTCAATAAACGATTTGAGTTGATCAAAATCACCTCCCCAATAAACGCCTGAAAGTACTTTGATACTATTAGGCAGTAAATCACCCTTAGTATGCAAATAATGAATGGTGTCAGTTTGGACAGGACCGCCATAGTATACTTCAGATTCAAATTCAGGGAAGCTTGAAATTAAGTCATTGATATTCATTTCAATTGGTTTGTTTAAAATAAAACCAAAAGAACCATCCTGTTGGTGATCGCACAATAAAATGACACCTCTTTTGAAGTTAGGATCCATCAAAAAAGGTTCTGCCACCAATAGTTGTCCAGATTTCAATTCTTCCTCTTTATTTCTGCTCAATGTTTTCTTAGTTTTAATGATTCGAATAAGGCAATCTGCAAATTGTTGCTGTATAGGCTTTGTTGATAAATAAAAATTAGATACAGAATTGCTAAGTTGCCCCAAAGCGAAGTTAGTAAAAAAAAAGCGTTCTTTGACAAATCGTTCCTACGTTTGTTAGAACAAGTGATGATTTTCAAAGAGTCTTTCCAAGATACAAGTACCGCTCAGTTGTAAGACACATTTCTAAGTTTTTTGTAACCTTTTAGGGACACAGCATTATTATAAATGTATAAATGATGAGCTAAATACTTCTTTAGCTATTGCTTTGGTCAAACTATCTTGTAGGGAGATGGTTTGACTTTTTTGCAAACAACCACTTTGTCTAATAATAGGTCAAACTGATGTGATTTTTTCACAAAGTAGTGCTATTAAAACAATAAAAATAGAACTGTGTTCAGTCTTAGGTGCTAAAAAAGATTCTGAATAGAGGATTTAAAGCTATTTTTTTGATGAAATGTGACTCCAATAATCAAAAAATAGTATCTTCATTATGAATTAAAAGTGAATCCCCATTTTTTGCTGCAAAGGTTTATATAAGAGTTGGTTACAGCAAGAAATAAATAAAAATTGGAACGGATGAAAAAAGAATATTTAGCACATTTTTTTCTCATATTAGAGTCTTTGTTATATGCAGGTAGCTATACTGTTGCCAATGATGCCGCTGCGTACATTTCTCCATTTGAACTAACTTTGTTGCGTGCCATTTTTGCCGCTTTGATTTTTGGAACAGTTCAATTTATTAGTGTTCGAGAAAAAGTAGATGGAAAAGACTTGCTGTTGTTGGCTGTTTGTTCATTATTTGGAATTACAATTAGTAATGTTTTGTTTTTTGGAGGTTTGGCATTAACTACTCCAATCAATGCATCACTACTGACATTAACTTCCCCTTTATTTTTGATACTATTCGCCATTATTGCTAGGGGAGAGATAGAGGTGGGAAAATTAGTAGGCGTTTTTATTGCTTCGATTGGTGGTGTTTTTTTGATTTGGGGCGATACAGGGTTGGTCAATGATGCTAAGAATCCATTATTAGGAAATATGATGGTTGGAGCTAGTGCTGGGGCATATGCTATTTATTTGACACTGATTCGCCCTTTGTTGCTCAAATATCATCCCCTAACAATTTTAAGGTGGTTGTTTACATTTGGTATGGTCTACCTGTTTCCTGTATGGGGATGGGGCTTGACCAGTATCGAATGGAGCGAATTTAATACGAATGTTTGGATTGCGTTAGGGTTTATTTTGATTTGTATTACATTTATTACCTTTTTGTTAAATACATTTGCGCTCAAAGTTTTGGATGCTTCTATTGTAAGCACCTATATTTATACCACTCCTCTTTTTACAGCTTTAATAGGGATTTTGCTGGATGGGAATAGTTCCTCTTTGAGTTTACTTATAGCAGGTATACTTATTTTATTGGGTGGATACTTGGTGTCACAAACCAATGGGGTGTTTGAGGATGCAGTGGTAGAAGAAGAAGATTTGGAAGTGAAACCTACGTTATAAGTAATCGTTCATAAAAATTTATAGGCAAAATAGAATTCTTTTTGCACTGTTCTTCATCAAAAAATCTCGTTTTAGCCCGCTAAAACTTCAATTCTTTTCTTTGAACAGCACTAAAAACAATTACATTTTTAACTATACTTTTTTCTGTCCACTTACTTAAAAAGAAAAAAATAGAATTATTTTAACACAGCGGTAACATAAGTTGGTAGAGCTGCATTAAGAGCTACCAAACACAAGAAATATTCCTAGCACTTAGGTGCTAAAAGTTCCTAGGTTACCCATATAATCATAGCTAAAAATACAAACAAATAAACTAAACCTAAAGATAAGCTACTCAATTTGAGTAGCTTTTATTTTTTTATCAAAATTTGACAATAAAACACTTTTTGGGTCTCACTTTTAGCTATTCCAATGCCAGTTAGATTAAAATCTCCTTCAATATTGTTGCGATGGCTGCTGCTATCCAACCAACTATTGACAATTGATGGCGCATTTTCTTGACCAGATGCCACATTTTCGGCTACACTAGAGCCATGTAGCTTACTTAGTAGTTGCTTGGCACGATCTTCAAAACCTTGGTGTCCAAAAGGTATTTTTCCTGAAGCCATAGCTTGTGCGTGTTGTGTGGCAATAGCTTGTATATGTGGATTGATTTGCAATGGGGGAAGATATTGTCCTGATCGATGTTTATTAATCAGTTTTAAGATAGCGTAGTTTAAATTAACATCTGTGGTTCCTTCTTGAGAAGGTTCTAAGGTGTCTAAATTAGTTACAGGAGCTTTGATAAAAAGCTGTGTGAAAATATTTTCATTTTGAGAATTTTTAACAATAGAAATACCTGTTAAATTGAAGTCTCCTTCAATATTATTGCGATGTCCAGAGCTATTTAGCCAACCGTCTACAACTTCTTTAGCACTCCGTTGTCCCATTGCTACATTCTCGGCAGCAGCCGAACCATTCAACACTTGAACTAGTGTATTGGCACGTTCAGAAAATCCCTCATGACCAAAGGGAATGTTTTCTTTTGCTATGTTGGTAGAGTGTTGAAAACTAGAATTTTGTATAGAGGGATGAATGCTGAGTGGAGTGAGGTTTAGGCTTGCTCTGTGTTGGTTGATTAATTCTAAAATTTCTAATTCTAAATCGGAAATATTGGTCATATTAAATGGTTTTTTATCGGATTTTGATTTCTTTTTGTAGAAAAAGGTAAAAAAATAGGATAAGGGACAACGAGATTGTGGCAAATATACGTTATTATTAGTATAAACAAATTAACACACTCAAACAAATAAAGACACTCCATGAAAATAAAAGGAACTGTAACACATCAGAATTTATCGGGTGGTTTTTGGGGAATTATAGATGAGAATGGCAATAAGTGGAAACCGCAAGAAATGCCTAAAGCATTGCAAAAAGATGGCTTAAAGGTAGTGGTAGAAGCAAAAAAAGTAGCTGGAGGTATTTCAATTTTTATGTGGGGAACTACTATAAAAATTTTGGAGTTTAATATAATGTAAAAAGTGCAACCACTTTTATGGATTGCTTCGTTAAAAAATCAACGAAGTATTATTTATGACTATGTTCAAACAACTGTAAGAACTACAAAAAAGGTAACCTTTTGATAAAAAGGGCATTAATTAAAGAAATAGATAACACAATAGGATGAGTATGCTCACATTAATTATATTTTTGGCTTCTTTTGTTTCTTTGGCTTTTTGGTTTCTGTTTAAAGAAAACAATGAGATACGAGGAATTTTTGGAAAGCTATTCTTAAGTTCGTTTGGACTTTATTTGGGAATGGCGTTGCTAATGCCAGGAGTTGTTTCTTGGTCAACACTTGCGATCAACATTGTCTTTCTGTTTGGAGCAGGCTTTTTTCTAAATACTTTTAGTAGCAGCAAGATTATTTTTATTCCTATGTTGATTTTAATGACCATAGGATACTATTGTGGTGTAAGAGGAATTGATTGGTTCCCATTTGCCGAGTCAGATGCTTTGGAACAGACAACATCAACTTCTACTAATATAGATGGTTTAGACCCTGACAATGAGTTGTTGGTAGAAGTTAGTAATGGTCATCAATTGTCCGAATTACAAACTATTATTGATCAATATCAGCTAAAGCTAGAGCCTGCTTTTGCTCTTAAAGATGGCGCAAGCACAGACTTGGACGATTATTATGCAGTTAATATCCCAACCAATCAAATTGCACATTACGATGCGATTGTTGCTACGTTTAAAGCGAGTAATTTAATTGATCATATTGAAGCGAATGAAGTGTTATCGTTGGATCCTTCAGAAAGTATTGCTAAAGATGTGCTGGCTCGCAAGAAAAAGAAATATACAGCAAATGATCCAGATGTAGAAAAAGTTTGGGGACATGAAGCCATGGATGTAGAGGCATTGTATGAATTATTGGCAACGCAAAAAATACAACCTAAGAAAAAAGCAAAAATTGCAATCATTGATACAGGGGTAGACGCAAAACACGAAGATTTAAACAGCAGCTTTGTATCTATTTCGACCGATCATAATACGGATCCTCATGGACACGGAACGCATTGTGCAGGGATTGCAGCGGCTGTTTCCAACAATGGTATAGGAATCGCTTCGTTTGCACCAACAGGCGATTTTGTAGAGGTAACTAGTGTAAAAGTATTTGGCAAATATGGCAATACAACACAACGAACAATCATTAATGGAATGTTATTGGCGGCGGATAATGGGGCAGATGTTTTGTCAATGTCTCTTGGTGGACCTGCTACAGCGCAATCTCAAAGAGCATACAAACAGGCTGTCAAGTATGCGAACAAAAAGGGAGGTATTGTAGTAGTGGCTGCTGGAAATGAAAATATAGATGCCAGAAAACGAGCACCTGCTTCTGTCGATGGAGTGATTACAGTAGCAGCATTAGCACCAGATTTGGATAAAGCAGTATTCAGTAATGATGTTAGCGGTCTAAAAATGGGAATCGCAGCTCCAGGAGTAGATATTTACTCTACTATTCCAAATAATAAATACGAATATTTTAATGGAACTTCTATGGCGACTCCCTATGTGGCGGGGTTGTTGGGGCTTATGAAATCTATTCAACCTAAGTTAACAACCGAAGAAGCCTATAAAATATTGAAACAAACAGGTCTAGAGACTCGTAATACTAAAGTTACAGGTGCGTTAATTCATCCTGCAAATGCCGTTAAAAGTTTGTTAAAGAAATAGTGTTTTTGGCAATATTTTTGCTGTATTATTGGTAATGATTAATAAGAAATTATGAAAGACACATTTATATATAACATCATCTTAACTTCCTTTGTAGCAATTTTGCTAACTGGATGTGCCAATGATGCTGCACCAGTTGCTGCTAATGATGACGATAGCGCTATTGTTAACAATGAAAACTTAGCACTGAATACTACTTCTTCAACAACTGCTATAGACGAAGAAATGACGATTTCTGTGCCAATTCAAGAACACGAAATTCGTTTGATTCGTGCCAAAAATGAACAAAAAGAAGCCAAATTGTCCGACGCTAATGTCAAAGAATTAGAATCTTGGTGGGATAGTTTGCCTAAACCTGTTCAATCTCAGATTAAATCAAACGAAATAGATATTGAAGTGGTATCTAATATTCGTACAAACGATAAAAAGGATATTAACCCTCAATTAAATGACTCACAAATAGAAAATACAGGTGAAGCTTTGGAACAAATTATTGGTTCTGAAACAGAAATGAAATATACTGTTAGTACAACCCTGATTGATGGTCAAAAAAATCCACAAGAAGGCGAACATGCAACCAATATTCGTTTGGTAAAACAAGTTCCTGTAAAATTGCAAGAGTTTACAGCAGATATTTTTCTAAGAGAAAAAAATGTTACCAATGACAATATCAAAACATTGCAATATTGGTGGACAAATCTACCACAAGATGTCCAAAACAAAATAAAAAGAAGAGAAATTATCTTAGACGTTGTTTGTCATACGGTAGAGGAGATTGATGGAAAAGCAGACTTGGTAGCAGCAGAAGACTTTTCGGCTATCATGGGTGATGTTTTGAATCGTTTGGTAGGAGTATACAAAGCTGGTTCTAAAGAGTATTCCTTGGCTCAAATTAAAACCTCTGTACAACTAGAAAAAGCAAACGCTAAAAATTTGAAATTTCCTGCTAAGGAGTATGTGAAAATTTCATTGCGTAAAAATAAAGCGTTCTTGCCCAATTCTCTATAGATGTTCTTCATGAATGAATATTGTAGGCAAGACTTTAATAACAGATTGAATGACTCTCAAGAAATTGTTTCTTGAGAGTTTTTTGTTTTAAGTTAAACTATAATCGAACTCCGATTCCCAGTTCAAATTGTTGCCAAGGCATTGCTCGGTTGCTAACAACTTGATAATCTTCTCCAAATAAGTTATTGATTTGTAAGTAAAGATTTGCAGAAGTGTTTTTAAAACTAAAACGTTGATTCAAGCGCAGATACCCAACGTGGAATAGAGGTAATATTTCTGTATTAGCATTATCAATATACCGCAAGGACGTTACGCTATGCTGATACAACAAACTGGTTTGACGGTATTGAACTTGTAGTCGTATATTGGCATTGTGTGCTGGGGTATAAATAAGCTGTTTGCCAATGGTAGATTGTTCAGAGCCTTTGGTACGAGTGCTTTGTGTAAATGCGTAATTAGCGGCCGCTTTGAATTGCCATTGTTTCCAATGAAATTTTCCTTGCACATTTAATTCCATTCCTCGTGCCCAAACTTGTTCAACGTTACTTGGTCGCCACAAGCCCGCTGTATTGGGAGACCATAAAATCCAATCGTTTACCAAATTACAAAATCCAGTTATCGTTGTTTCAATATGAAACTGTTTGAACCAAAATGGTAGACAAAGCCCCAATTCACTATTCCAACTATATTCAGGTTTTAGGTTGCTATTTCCTAATGTGTTCCAATATAAGTCATTAAAAGTAGGCAAACGGTAGTTATGGGATAAGTGTAAGTTTAGTCGGAACTTTTTGTAAAAATTCCAGGTGCCTCCTAAGGATGCTGCTGGTGTAATTAGATTGTTATTGACCAACTCTTCTCTTATAGAAAACGTGCCTGCCCATTTCTTTTGGGCGCTTGTAAACTTATACGCACCAAAAAGAGCGAGTCGGTGTTGTTGAGGATCTTGAGTATAGCCTCCAGAACTGGCTTTAAAAAAGCTGTAGTTCAAGCCAAAATTGAAGTGGTGTAAATTGTTTAAATACCATTTATTTTCAATTTCAGAAATAGAACTTAATATCTTACTCAAGGAGTTAACAGCATCACTTTGAAAATGCAGGGATTCTAAGAATAGGGCGGATCGAGCTTTCCAAACTTGCGTATCAAAATAGGTTTTCCAATGAGCAACCAATCGCAATGCTTCATCTTTTTGAAAATCATTACTACTGCTCAATAATAAAGGGGGAGGAATTTGACGTTTGCTGTCTTGATACCACGCTTTGATTCCCAATTGATGCTTCTTAAACTTGACATTGTGCTCTTGCAAAATCCCCCATTGTTGCAAACGAGCGTTGGTTTGCTCTTTGATAGGCTTAGGAAAACCAAAGGCATTAATATCTTTAAATAGATAATTGTTTTTAGCATTATGATAAAAAGAACGAATACTGCCCGAATACCAATGATTGCTGTAACTTAAGTTGAATTGTTGGCCAATATCCTCAAAAGAACCTCCGTGCAAATTCCCTTCAAAATGCCAGCCTCTACCAAATTTTGAATTGGTTCCAAGGTGCAAGGCGCCTCCAATAGAACTATTGCCAAATAAGGCAGATTCGCCACCATACTGAATGTCTACATAGTCTACAAAAACAGCAGGAAGTAAGGAAATATCAGCTTGACCCAACATGGGGCTTTGGATGTTAAAGCCTTCCCATAAAACAGCGGTATGGCTAGCACCACCACCTCGTCCAGATAGGCTGCTAATACCACTTGGGCCATAGTTTTTGACAAAAAAAGTACTCTCTAATTGAAGTACTTGCGCTAAATTTCGACTACTATAAGTACTTAAAACTTCTTTGCCTAAGTGTTTGGTATTGTGTCCTAGCCCAAAGTCGGGCAAGCGACTTTTTTCAAGAATAATCGTATCACTATGATCGGTTAAGATGGTACTGTCTTGTTGTGCCATAATAGGAGTACTCAAGAAAAGTAAACACCATAAAATTAAATAGAATTGCATCCCTGTTGTTTTTGTATGTGCAAAACTAGGGATTTTATAAACAGTTTTAGGATACTGATGGGCTAATTTTTGACTTTTTTACAAATTCTATAGAAGCGTTTTTATGTCGGCAATCTATTCAGGAATCATCAAGGTGTAATCACGATAGGACATACCGCCCCAGATTCCCAAACCACCTTTAATGTTGGACTCAATACGAGTGTAGGTGCCAAAAGGTCCTTGAGAACCTGAATTATACTCTAGTGTTTGCCAAAATCGGAAGTGGGCATAATCAATGTTTGCCGCACGAAAAGTAACCGTATCGCCCCGCCAAAAATAACCAAAAGTATCAAAGTCAAAATCTCCAAAAGGATCTTGCCCACGAATAACTCCAAAGCTAAATTCTTGCCCATCAAAGATATTATCGTCACTCACCGACCCGTTGGTGCCTCGTGTACTAGAAGGGTAAAAAGGTTCGTTATTTCGTTTGGAAAAACCTCTATAATAATTGGGACCAACTGGATCTTTGAAATGAGCAGCTACTTCTACTAACGAATCATTGGCTGGATAGCTAGGATGGTTGATATAGGTCAGAGAATCTACGATAACAGCGTAAGGAATGGTTGTCGTAGCGGTGACAGTATTAAAATCATCTGTTTTAATTTCTAAATCATAACTTCCTCCTTCTTTTACATCGACTCCCAAGCCAACAATCCCCAATAAATCGGTATAGACACAAATATCAAATCCTGTAGAGTCAAAGTTGTTGGGTATTCCGATAGCTTGAAGGATTGCATCTCGAAGAAAGGGGGGGAGTGCCTGAAGATCGCTTACGCATAGTTCTTGTAATTGCACTTTGTTATTGCCATCCGAAATGCTAACTTCTGCATCATGGACAAAAATATCAGTTAAAATATCACTGCCAATCGTTGAGGAATATTCAATGCTTTTGGTTAGAATGACATAAGGCGGTAATGCTCCTGGACCTACACTAATATAACCTTCTACAACAAGCTCTGGACCGTCATAGGTAGTTTCAGGGATGAATTCTTTTTCGCAAGCCGTTGATAAAATGAATAGCAAAAAAAGACTAAGAATAGGTATGATTTTCATGAATGCTGTTTGGTGATACTCTGTAAAAAAAACTTGTATTAAAATTAATACTTTTAAACCAACATTGTTCACACTAAACTGTTAATTAATCGTTTTTATTAGCAGCTAGCAAAGTACTAGAACGTGAAATAAAATATAAGGGCATACAAAATCCAATGTAGAAATAGCAAACTGTAATATAGCTTTCTATTAGAATGTTGAAAATAATACGCAATAATTAAACACAGAGTGCCATACCAACCCAGCAATGTCCCTAACCTTATGAAAATATTTAGGTTAATAGGAATACTTTGGTACGTGTCGTACATGAAAGTGCCACCTATGATGATTACCCAACATAAAATAGGAATAAGTACGGCTTTTGAAATGGATTGGTGAAATAGTTCGTACAAACGTCCCTGCAAATAGTAATTGGAAAAAATAACCAAGCCTTCTAGGACAAAAAGTAATAGGACAGGTCTGATTGGAAATTTTATTGTATCTTGAAATTGGTTTAATAGGCTAAATAAACCAAACGTTTCAAATATTGTCGTATAGATAACAATACTGAAAATTAAGAGTATAAAATAAATGAAAAAAGTAATTCCTAGTTGCCTAAAACTAGGAGGTGTGTTGAGATTCGTAGAGCTTAGATGTTCGTCGAGTTGTTCCATTGTTTTGGTCGATTTCTTAGATGAGATGCAAAGGACAATTGTATCTTTATTGAAATATGAAAGAGTGGTTGATTATCATATCTATGTTATAGTAGTTCGTTGATTTTTTACTTTTTTACCAAAAAGATAAAAAAGCACATTTATATTAGTTTGATAATCAAAATTTTAACACAAAACGCAACAAAGACACAACTTGCTGATTATCAAACTAATAAAGTTTTTCAACGAACTATTGATGTTAAGAACAGAACGATTATTACTTTTTATTGTTAATAATAATGTTTTAAGGGGTATTATTATACCTATGCAATAATACGAATAAAACCTATAAGCATAACATGTAATTTCAAACTTTGAACAACTAGAAAACGGTCAATAATGAAAAAAATAAATAAGACAGAAGCAGAATGGAAAAATCAACTTTCTGACTTAGAGTATAACGTATTGAGACAAGCTGGCACTGAACGAGCTTTTACAGGGGCGTATTACAATCATGAAGAAGAAGGGACGTATTTGTGTAATGCTTGCAAAACACCTTTGTTTGATTCTACCAATAAGTATCATTCAGGATGTGGCTGGCCTTCTTTTTGGGGAGAGTTAGAAACGGCGAACATTACGCAACGAGCAGATAATAGCCATGGTATGCGACGAGTGGAATTGGTTTGTTCTACTTGTGAAAGCCATTTGGGGCATATTTTCAACGATGGTCCTCCACCAACAGGCGTGCGTTATTGTATCAATTCTGTATCTTTGGATTTTGTGCCTAAAAAATAATACCATGCAACGAGTCATAGACATTCAAAATGTCAAAAAAAGTTACCAAATGGGGGAGCAAGTTGTGCATGCGCTTCGAGGGGTAACATTGAATATTAAACGCAACGAATATGTAGCTTTGATGGGACCATCAGGATCAGGTAAATCAACCTTGATGAATATGTTAGGTTGTTTAGACACTCCTTCTGCGGGTACTTATTTGTTGAACAATCAAAATGTATCTACTTTGGTAGATGATGAATTAGCAGAGATTCGAAACAAAGAGATTGGTTTTGTCTTTCAGACCTTTAATTTAATCCCAAGATTGTCTTCTTTAGAAAATGTAGCTTTGCCTTTGGTTTACTCTGGTATGAAAAAATCAGATCGTTTGGCGAAAGCTCAAGCGGTATTAGAATCGGTAGGACTAGGAGATCGAGTGCATCACAAACCTAATGAATTGTCTGGTGGACAGCGACAACGAGTGGCAGTAGCTAGAGCTTTGGTCAATAATCCATCAATTATTCTAGCAGATGAGCCAACAGGAAATTTAGACTCAAAAACCTCTATTGAAATAATGGCTTTGTTTGAAGAAATTCATAACAATGGAAATACCGTTATTTTGGTAACACACGAACCTGATATTGCCGAACATGCTCATCGGATTATTCGTTTGAAAGATGGTGAAATTGAAAGTGATATTTTAAACCAAGAAATTATTAGTGCTATTAAAAAGTAGCTATATTGTTTTAGCCAAACTTCTAAAACCTTTATATACAATTAACAAACATCCATGAATAGCTTATTTTTGCAATTGAGTAACGAGCCTGCTTTGCACGAAGCACCGTTAACCTATCTAATATTGGCCATTACAATTTATACCTCTTATCGGTATATGGAAGACTCCGACGAAAAACGTCGCATGTTGTTTAATGCGTATGCTATTGATAAATACAATCAGTGGTATCGTTTTTTTAGTCATGGACTCATTCACAAGGATTGGGTGCATCTAGGACTCAATAGTTTTGTACTGTATATGTTTGGAGGACAATTGGAAATGGATTTGAAGAGTACAAGATATTTTGGTCCATTGATGGGACCAATTTTATACCTTACACTATATCTCACGGGATTAGCCATGTCGTCTGTCTATTCATTTTACAAACATAGATATAGTTCTTCTTATAACGCTCTAGGAGCTTCAGGAGCCGTTTCTAGTGTTGTGTTTGCTACTATTTTATTGAGTCCATTAGGAGGGATTGGAATCATTTTTATACCAATAAGAATTCCTGCTTTTATATTTGGTGGCTTGTATTTGGCTTATTCGGCTTACAAAAGTAAACAAGGTAACGACAACATTGGGCATGATGCGCACTATTGGGGATCGGTATGGGGATTTGTTTTTTTATTGATATTTCAACCCAAATTGTTATTGGATTTTATAGATCAAATAAAACTTTATCTTAGTACGATATTTTAATCAAAAAATACCTCTTGAGCCATTTTAAAAGTATTGCAATGGGCATCGACAATATGTGCTAATTTGGGAGAATAGCCACCTCCCATACTAACGGCGACAGGAATGTTGGCTGCTTTGCAATATTCAAAAACGAGCTGATCTCGTATTTTACACCCTTCAATGCTCAAGCCCAAACGACCTAATTTGTCAGAAGCTAAGACATCAACACCAGACAAATAAAACACCAAATCAGGTTGAACTTCTTCTAATAACCGAGGAATGTAAGCACGAACCAAGTCTAGGTAAGGCTCGTCTTTCAGACCATCTTCGAGTGGAATATCTAAGTCTGAGTTTTCTTTTTGGAGCGGATAATTTTTAGCACCATGCATAGAAAAAGTAAATACTCTTGGCTCTTGTTCAAAAATCTTGGCAGTACCATTACCTTGGTGAACATCTAGATCAATAATCAAAATTTGTTGTGCCAATTGATTGTCTAGGAGATAATTAGAAGCAATCGCAAAGTCGTTTAATACACAGAAACCTTCGCCTCTATCACGAAAAGAGTGGTGCGTGCCTCCCGCAACATTCATCGCAACACCATATTGTTTTGCATACAACGCACAGTCGATGGTTCCTTGCGCAATCACTCGACCTCGATCAATCAAACTTTTGCGAACAGGAAAACCAATTTTTCGGGCAGCTTTAGGGCTAATACTGAGTTCCTTTAAGCTTTGCCAATAGGCTTTGTCGTGCGTGCGCAAAATCCAAGTTTCTTCTAAGGGTTGGGGCTCAAAAAAATGCTCTTGCTCTATAATGCCTTGATGTAATAATTGGGCTGGAATGAGTTCGTATTTAGACATAGGAAAACGATGTCCTTCGGGAAGAGTGTATTTATAAATAGAAGAAAAGGCAATTTTAAGCATTGATTTTGAAGGATTTTTACAGAGAAAAAACGGATAAATAGTTTTTTTGTTCTTATCTTTTTAGGATTATTTTCTTTTTATGGAAATAAAATTTCTAAAAATTGCATAACTCTAGTAAATAGAAAAACATGACAAAATGTATATTGTTCATCATTTGTCTCTTTTTTTGGGGAAATAATATTTGTGCGCAAAGTGAATTGGATGATGAACCAGTTTGGGAGCTGGAAAAGCTTCCTGAAGATAGAGTTTTTAAGAATGGTTTTTGGGTAGATTTGGGGGTAGGAATGTCTTTGGTTTATGAAGAACGTTCCATTGCTTTTAAGTCTCACTCTATAAAAACAGAACCAGCTAGTTGGAAGAGTGCTCATGCTTTTAGTGGACGATTTGGAAATAAATGGTATTATACTGGACATACACGTTATCAATTAGGATTTCAAGCAACATGGTTGGGCGCAGGAGTTGATGTTGCCAATGGTGGTTGGTACGTCGATATTGGAGCAGCTGGATTTTGTAGTTTATTTAGAACGGGAGAGAAAAGCGGTGTAGAAGTGAATCTGAATCTTGGTCCAAGTATTTATACCACTGATCTATCTTATTGGGGAGCACAAGCCAATATGGAATTAAAGTATCGTGTAGGTTATCTTTCTTTGGGAACAATGTTTCGATATTTTACGGGGGGACATGAAGGAAGAACACAGCCATCTATTGTTAATTTTTTACTGCTATTGGGAGTGAAATTTTAATAAAAATAGGCTTCTAACTTAGCTAAATTTTAGCAAAGAATGCTACCTAACCCTCCAAATAATCGAAACAAATGCCAAATACTCGTTTAGTAATTCTTAGATTACATTCCTTTTCTATTTCTCTTTTAAATATCTTACCTTAGACGCATTCTTAGTTTTAGACGATTGTAGCAGCATGAGGAAATTATTGCATTTACTGTTATTGCTCTTGATAACGTTTGGTGTTTATGGACAAAAATCAGATACCTTATATCATTTTTTTAAAGGTTCTGTAAACAAAGAATATTCCATTACTATGGAATTAAAACAGTCGGGTGTGAACGTGACAGGAGCTTATTTTTATGATAAATACCGCAAGAGTGTAGCTATAGAGGGGGAGTTGAGAGAGGGAAATACAATCGTATTGAGAGAAGTAGATCGAATCGACAATCAAAATCCTTCTATTTTTGTCGGAACTTATAGTGCCGATTGGCAAACGATAGATGGAACTTGGGAAAATATCCTCAAAAATCGTCGTTATACCTTTGATCTAACAGCAATTGAGGCACCTATCGGACAATTAATTCCTTATCGTTTTGACAACATTCGACGCTTTCAAGAGTTTTTGAATTATTTTGATTTGGAACCAGCCTTGCCTTTTGTGGTACACGAAGGAATTCAACAGAAAGGATTTCGTTGGAAGAACGGAACTAAAAAATCTGCTAAAGAGGATTATAAAAAAATAATTCCTTATCGTTTGGCAAAGCGTTACATTATGAATCCTATCCAACTAAAACCAGAAGGGAGTTTTAATTATTTGGCTATAAAACCACAAAATTATAAGCCCCACGAGATGCACTATACGGCTTTATGTTGTGTTTACAGAATGTCTACCTATGTTGGGCTTTTAGTCAATTTTGAAGAAGATACAGGATGGGATCATTACGATGTTACCTTTCTATTGACATATGATTATGCAGGACATTTGTTGGATGCTTGTAAGGTTGGAAAAAATCTTGATTTGGAATACAATGGACAGCAGTGGCGAGAAAAAATGACCAGTCATTTTTTGGTTGATTCTACGATAGAAATGCGTTCAAGTCGTTCTGTAATTGAATATGGAACGGATCTTACAGAACAAGAGTATTACAAAAAAGGAAATGAGAAACAACGAATTTACTATATTTTACAGCCTAGTGGACGATTTATTCGGCAAGAGGTAGCGCTTAAGAAAGGAAAGTAAACACTGAAAATAGCTTGTTGAGAGATGGAAGATGAATTACTGGATAACGGGATTGCAGAGGTCAAACCAAAATTCAACTATCCTTTTTATTTGTTTGTAGTTGGCTTTTTAAATATTGCATTGACTATTGTTTTGTATACTAGTACTACTTCACTAGTAAGCAGTAGAAATGACCTTATGCGTGTTTTAACTTCAGAGAGTTATATTGCTTTTATACAAGCAGGTACTTGGGTGTTGTTGCTATTAATACTAGATAGCGCACAAGCTTTTCTTAAGGTTAAAACGAAAGCGGAATGGATACAGTGGGTTGGTAATATCGTCGTATGGTGGCTATCAAGTTTTGTGGTAATTTTTTTTGTTACTCTATTAATACTTATTCCTCGAATTATTTTTTTAGGCGCAGTATTTTTAATAGGCAGCTTATTAATTACTAATTTTGAAATCGAAGGAATCGCATTAAGCGCTCTTTATTTATTGTTTACTATAGTTGTAACGACAGGTTGGCTGTGTTATTATAGCAAAAATCAGCGAACAGAATCTTAATCAATGAACTATCTTTTTTGTATAATTTTATTACTAGGAACTCAGTGGAGTGTTGGGCAATCTTCTTCTCTAATCAAGGAGCTTAAAGAACAGGCCTTGAATAAGGAGGTAGATCGAGTGAAGCGGATTGCTGCTTATAATCAGTTGACCACTATTTATTATAATAGAGATGTTAAACGTGCCAAGCGCTATTGCGAAGAAGCCTACCAGTTGGCACAAAAGGATTCCCTTTCAATAGGGATGGGAAATGTACTGAACGATCAAGGTTTGTTGAGTTTTGGTTTTGGTCAATATGAGCTGGCGATCAAGAAGGTAACGGAAGCCATTCAAATCGCTGATTATTTGAATCGTCCAATTTTGAAGGCAATGGCTTACGCAAGGTTGAGTTTAATTTACAGCGTTAAAGGTTATGCTTACAAAGCCATTGAGTATAGCATTAAGTCCATTAATATAGCAAAACAAGTAAGCAATAAAAAAAGCTTGGCATTGGGCTATTACCATATCGGTAAGTCCTATGCCAACTTGCAAGATACCAACAAAGCCGTACTCTATTATAACAAGGCTTCTACTTATCTGGGAAAAGAAAAAGATAAAAATTTAGCTGCTTTGATTTATACAGAGCAAGGGCTAATTTATATGCAAAAGGATGCTTGGACACAAGCCAATGACTTGATGAAGGCAGGGTTGGAACTAAGCAAGAAGATGTCGAATACTAGAGGTGTTGCTTATGGAAATTATGCTTTAGGCTTATTGTCCAATTCTGAACAATTCAACGATCAAGCCATTGCTTATTTCAAAAAAGCAGAGGAAGGCTATACAGAACTGAATGATGTTATTGGTATTGCGCAAGTATTGCAAGGAATGGCAAAAGTAGAATTGGATCGGGGGCAATACAAAAAGGCAGAAGGGTATTTGTTAAAAGCAATGCCAATTGCTCGAAATGCAAGGGCAATGGTATTGACCAAAGATGTTTATCAAAGCTTGTCAGATGTTTATAGAGGTAGTGGACGACACAAAGAAGCCATGGATTACTATAGAAAATATCATGTTGTAAAAGATTCTATTTTTAATCAAGACAAGAACAGAGAAATAGCAGAAATTCAAATCAAACATAAGACGAGGGAGTTGGAACGAGAAAATGCAGAGTTGGAAGAAAAGAATGAATTGATTGTCAAGTTAAATGAAGAGAGTCGTCGAAATCAAGAGTTAGAGAACACGCAAAATCGTTATATCATTGTAGCATTGATTAGTGGTTTGCTACTTATTATAACCATTGGTTTGTTGGTGTTTCGACAAGACAAATTAAAAACACAGATACGAGAAACAGAATTAGAACAACGGGCATTGCGTTCGCAAATGAACCCTCACTTTATGTTCAATTCTTTGAACTCTATCCAAAGTTTGATTGCAACAGACAACAATGCAGAAGCGAGTATTTATTTGGCTAAATTTTCTCGCTTGATGCGCCGCATTTTGCAAAACTCTAGACAGGCTTATATCCCATTGCGTCAGGAAATTGAATTTCTAGACAACTATATTGAGTTGGAACAACGTCGTTTTAAAGAAGCCTTCGATTATGAGCTAGATGAGGAAGGAATTGAAGATGCTCATTTTGTGATGATTCCACCATTGGTCATTCAGCCTTTTATTGAGAATGCAATTATCCATGGCTTATTGCGTAAGTCCGAAAAAGGAACTTTGTTGATTAAGTTTGAAGATTATAATAATACTATGATCAAATGCACCATCAAAGACAATGGCATCGGCAGAGTGGCTGCTGCGGCTTTTAAAACGGAAGAAGGGCAGGAGTCTTTGGGGATTAAGATTACAGAACAACGCTTGCGTTATTTAACGATAAAAGAAAAAATAACAGGTCCTTTTATAAAAGTACTTGATTTAAAAGATGCAGAAGGAAACGCAACAGGAACACAGGTTGAGTTGTTGTTGCCGATCAAATTTAAAGCTTAATAAAACAACATGATTGACACGGTAATTATAGATGATGAGCAAGCAGCTCAAATAACGCTGATGAAATTTTTGCAAATGCATTGCCCTGACGTTAATGTAGTAGGGACAGCAGACGGCGTAGAAGAGGGACTAAAATTAATTGCTAGCAAAAAGGTAGATTTGGTGTTTTTAGACATCAAAATGAACGATGGAACAGGTTTTGACTTGCTCAAACGTTTGCCAAAAATTAATTTTAATTTGGTGTTTACAACAGCTTATGATGAATATGCCCTCAAGGCTTTTAAATATTCTGCTATTGACTATTTGCTGAAACCAATTGATCCTTTGGAGTTAATTGATGCCGTAGGCAAGGTGCAACAGTCGAGTAATGAAAATTCTGCACAGAGCGTCGATAGTATGTTTGAATTGTATAAGGAAAACAAGTTTGATAAAATTGCGATTCCTTCTGTAGATGAATTTCATTTTGTGCGCATTTCTGAAATTATTCGTTGTGAGGCAAGTAGTAATTATACCATTATTTATCTAGCTACTGGCAAAAAAATTGTCGCTCCCAAAACTTTGAAAGAGTTTGAGGAACTATTGGCTTCCGAAGGTTTTTTTAGAGTACACCAATCGCACTTAATTAATCTTAGTCATATTCAACAGTTTATGAAAACGAAGAATAAAATTAGAATGGGGGATGGCTCAGAAGTAGAAGTGTCTAGGCGTAAAAAAACGTTGTTTATGGAGTTAATTAATATGCGGAAGCTATAAGTCAGGAAGCAGAATTTGTTTAAATTATATTTTGCATTGGATTTTGATTGAGCTAAACTCAAAAGACAGACAAAATGTTTACGAATCATTTTGAGTGCTTGCTTAAACAGTTGTTTTCGTCGTTGCTTTTAAGTCGTAAGTCGTATATCTCTTTGTTTATAGAAGATGAATATGAGTTACGACTTATTTTTTTAACAAAAAAAATTATCTTAGGATTATATTGATCTAGTAGTTTTATTAGAACAACGCCGACTGCTTAGGTCATTTTGTTGAGTATTAAAATATTAATAAATAGTATGAAATATAATTTAATTTTTACATTGTTGATTGCTCTTTGGAGTAATGCTATTCAGGCTCAATCGAAGGGAGAAATTAGAAAAGTAATAGATAATTTTTTTGTTGCCATGGAGGCTAAAGACACGATAGCATTAGATCAATTGATGCACGATCAATGCGTACTTTTTACAACACTAACTCAAAACGGCACTCCCAAAATTCAAGCGGTGCCTAAAGCTTCTTTTTTGACATTTATGAAGCGTGTAATTGCCAAAAAATACGTTTATGATGAGCGTTTATGGAACTATGATATTAGTCAAGATGATAATTTGGCAATTGTATGGACTGAATATACGATGTTTACAGGGGCAACGAATCAGTTGAGTCATTGTGGAGTCAATGTATTTACCTTAGGGAAATCTGAAAAAGGAACTTGGCTAATTACAAACATCACAGATACGCGTCGAAAAGAAAATTGTATCACAGAAGAAACGGTTGTGGAGAATAAGGGGATGGTTGAGAACGTCTTGAACCATTGGCACGAAGCTTCAGCGACAGCGGATGCCGATGCTTTCTTTGGAGCAATGACAGAAGATGGCATTTACTTAGGGACAGATGCCTCGGAACGTTGGTTGAGAGACGAATTGAGAGAGTGGTCGAAGTTTGCCTTTGAGCGCGATACTGCTTGGGCATTTACTGCTTCTAAGCGTGAAATTTATTTTAGTAACAATCAAAAAACAGCTTGGTTTGAGGAAATGCTCGATACTCAAATGGGAACTTGTCGTGGATCGGGGGTTTTGGTAAAAAAAGATGGTGTTTGGAAGATTAAACATTATGATTTAGCTATCATGGTGCCCAATGACTTGGTAAAAGATTTCAAAAAGTTAGTTGCTATGGGAGGTTTACCAAAATCTAAAAAAGAACAACGTGCGGCTCGAAGAAAAAAGAAAAAATAAACAGGTCTTAGAGGGTATCCTATCTTATAGTGCTATTCTTTTAAAAAAGCTATTAATTACTCCGTGGAACCACGCAGTAGCACCGCAGGTAACTAAGCTTGCCGAGTAGGCTTGTGCTAATAGCACAAAAGCCGAAGGTCATGAGCGAACCGAGCATAGCGAGCTCACGACCGAAGGGAGTAACAAAGCAAACTAATTAACGGAGGATTAATATCTTAATAGAATTGAAAAAACAGGTAAGAAAACATTTATGGTATTCCTTTTGTATAATAAGAATTAAAGCAATAAGATCTGAAACTATTCGTGAATTAGAGCGTTGCTTAGATGGAAAAGCATAATCACCTACTTACTAATCTTTTAAAAATACAATACAATGAAATCAGTATTAAAACTTTTTACATTTAGCCTCTTATTGGTCGCTATATCAGCACCAACATTTGCACAGAAAAAGAAATCGAAAACAGTTGATGAGGCACATGTAAAATATACAATTACTGCCGAAGGTGGAATGGCAGCAGCATTAACTGGATCTACTATAGATCTGTTTTTTACTCCTAATAATGCCAAAGTTGTTGGAGATGTAATGAGCGGAATGATAAAAATAGATGGTCGTTTTGACAATAAGGATAAAAAAGGTTTGTTGTTGATGGATATGATGGGACAAAAGAAGTTTATGGAAATGAACAACGAGTCTATGGAAAAAACGGCTGAAGAATCTAAAAACGTCAACCAAAAGCCACCACAGGTAGAGTATACCAAAACGTATAAAAAAATTGCAGGGTATAAATGCCAAGAGGCTAAAATGACCGTAGAAGGTTCACCCAATCCTGTTATTGTGTATATCACAGAAAAAATTAAACCAGGCAATCTGGGGGATATGGATATGATGAAATTTTCTGGCTTGAAAGGTTTTCCTTTGGCATGGGAAGTGGAAGCAGAAGGAATGAAGTTTAAGATTGAAGCAGTTAATATTTCCTTGGATAAATTATCTAAAAAAATCTTCAATACGAAGGTTCCTGAAGGTTACACTAAAATGACAGAAGAAGATCTCAAAAATATGGGTGGAACGTTAGGTCTGTAAGATGGGGCATTCTTAGTAGCACTAATTTTTGGTGTTTTGTTATCAAATTTAATGGTTGGTTGTTTGCAATGACAGTACTATTGTAAATGACTGATGATAATGTTCTTAAATAAATTCCTAATTATTAATCCGCTTCTTTTAGTAATCAATAGTTCGTTTAAACCACACAGTAGCAGCGAAGCTAAACTTTATTAGTTTATTGCATGAGTGCTTCGCAGTTGATGATCAGTAAGTTGCGCATTCATTGCGTTTTGTGTTAAAATTCTGATTATCAAGTTAATATAAATGTACTTTTTTGTCTTTTTGGTAAAAAAGTAAAAAACTAAGCTTGCGCCCTCATGAGCGTAGCGAACTAATCAACGAACTACTAAGTAATAGTAAAATTAGTTAACACAAGGTACTTTTAATGTTTTGCTGGCAACTAAAAAGAAGTGGACTATTTATCTAATAAAAAATTTATGCGTCTTTTAGTATTGACATTTACAATTATGGTATTGGCTGTTTCTGCACAGGCTCAATCTGCACTTACGGATGGTTATATTAGTTACTCTATTAGTGTTGATAGTGATGAACCTGCCGCAGCATTTTTAACGATGGGTTCTTCGTTGCAAGTAGCTTTCAAAGGTCAGAAAACCAAGGCAGTTGCAAAAGTAGCAGGAGGAACCAACACCGTTAGTTTAGTAGTAGATCATAAGGCAGAAAAAGGATTGTCTTTAATGGATGTCTTAGGGCAAAAAAAGGCACTTCAACTAGAAAAAAATAAGTTGGCAGAAGCTAAAGCGGATATGGAAAAGGCGGCTAAAAACCCTATGCGTCATACAGAAGACACTAAAACGATTGCAGGTTATACTTGTCAGAAAGTCTTGATGAAGGATAAAGAATCTGGTGCCAACATTATTCTGTATATTACCGATAAGATTACACCTAAAGGAGACCCTTTTGCAACTTATCTAGTAGATGAAATAAAAGGATTTCCACTTGGGATTATTGTGCGTCATGAAGGTACAACAGTTCGTGTTATGGCTGATAAAGTTAGTTCTAGAACGCCAAGTGATGGGGCTTTTTCTTTAAGTATACCAGAGGGCTATGAGTTGACAACAGTAGATGGTTTGGAAAAAGCTGCTAAGCAAGAAATAGAAAAGAATCGTTAAGAAATTAATAAAATAGCTTACTTTTCTAACTTTTTGTGCTTCGATGCAGTATATTATAGTAATGCCCCTAACAATAAATTTTTGCCTACTAAACAAAACAGATACATATGAAACAAAGAATGAACTTCCTATTAGCACTGATTATTGGTTTGGGGATTATTACATCTGCAAGTGCACAAAAGAAGAAGCCTGCCAATTTTGATGAAGGTATTATCAAATACAAAATTGAGGTAGAGGGTATGCCCGAAGCGGCTCAATTTGCCAATAGTTCTCTTATTAATTTATACCTAAAAGGAAAAGACTCTAAAATGGATATTTCCATTATGGGAGGAATGGCAAGTTTTCAATTGATTAATAATATGACAGAAAATCTGTTTACCTTGTTGATGGATGTCCCTACTTTTTATGAAAAAACGGCTGTATCTATTGATGAAGACAGTGATTTTCTAAAAGAATTGAAAGAAGCTGGCGGTAGAAATCAAGCACCAACAAAAGATGTAGAGGTAAAGTACTTTAAAAACAAAAAACAAAAGATAGCAAAGTACCCTTGTTACAAGGCAGAGTTAGAGATGGGGGATGGAAGCAGTGACAAACTGATTGTTTATTTAACTGAAAAGTTACGCCCTACCGCCCTTTCACAAGTAGAAAAAACATTGGGAGTGATGCAAGGATTCCCTTTAGGGTTTGAGATGCGAGTAGAGGGAATGCTCATTAAGATTACCGCTATTGATGTTATCAAAGAAAATTTAGACGAGGATGCTTTTATTGTTCCTGAGTCATATAGTAAAAAGACAATGGATGAATTTAAGGAGGAGATAGAGCAGAAAATGGGAACAGGAAATGGTGGAATAGGATTGTAATCAAAAATGAATATTTCTTAATAGTAGAAGGAGGACATTTCAAGTGTGAGGTGTCCTCCTTCGATTTTTAGCATTACTTCGTATTAAAATCGTAGGTACCTACCAAGCGCCCTTTGTTATACAACTCAATTCTATAGGTTCCTGCTCGAAACGGCGTATTGGGATAAGCGTACCATTCTATACAAAGATTTTTGACAGAAGGATTGTACTCAAATATTTTGCTGGTAGTGTAACTAATGGTTGCCGTTTCTTCAAATAAGGTAAGCTTGCCCGAACCTCTATTGGGGTCACTAACAACAGCACCAGAGGGATCAATTAAGCGCAAATAAAAGCGGTTGGCTCCAGGTTCGCAGACTTCGTTTTTGACAATATCAAAACAAACCTCTATAAACTCCGTACGTTTGGCAGAATTGATGCCACGTCGGTCACCATTATTTTTTAAGCGCAAGCCCTTGGCATGTACATTGTTGGTTTGTAGAACAGAAGCCGTATTTATTTTTTTGTTGAGTTCTTCGTTGGTATCTTGTAGGTTTTTTCCTTCTTCGGCGAGTCGTTTGCGTTCTTCCAACTCTTTAGCGTATTGTTTGTCTAACAATTCTTTTTCTTTTTTGAGACGGCGATTTTCAGCTCGTAATTCATTCAAATCGAGGGTCTGTTCATCGACATAAACACGCATATTTTCGAGTTCTAAATCTAGATTTTTTAATTTTAATTGAATTTTTCGGCGAGCAGCTTTATCTTTTTGAGCTTGTTCTATCAAGCGCTTTATTTTGGAATACTGACTTTCTAGCTCCGCCTCTTTTCGAGCAATTTGAGCATACAATTCTTCATTTTCTTGTTTGTATCTAGCCAGTTCAACTTTTAATTCATTGTATAAACTATCCGATTGATGTGCAGCTTGTTCTAGCGTAATAATTTTTTCTTCTGCTACATTTTTGGTAGACACAAAGTAATACCCCACTGCAAAAACGACCAATAAAAGCAGGGTGACAATAATTATAATCTGATTATTTTTTTTCTTAGGGAGTGTCTCTTTGGGGGTAGAATCGTTTACCTCTAAAGGATTGTTATTGGCATCAGTCATTGTGGATGGATTATGATTAGATTGTTATGAGTCGTAAAACATTACTGCGTGGTATCAACGGAGTATTAAGTAAATAGACTACTAGAATAATAGAAAACTAAATTTAAGCAATCTGCCCAAACAAGCACAAGAAAATAAATGATTTTATTGGAATGAACATAAGTTTTAAAAAATATTAGCGTATTTTTATAAGTACTGAAACAAAAAAAACGAATACCACCATATTCAATGTAGTATGCTCTTAAGTTGCATAACAAAGGGAACCATCCTTAAAATAAAAAATTATGAACCATTTAAAGAAAATTTTATTGGTATGCCTTTTTCTAAATATTATGGCGAATGTGCATGCACAAGTAGAACTTATTTTTGGAGATACTTTGGTCAATGAAAAAGCAATTGCAACCTATCCAATGGCAGATGGTTCTTTTTGGGTAGTTGGGTTTACCAATACTGGAACGAATGGTGGGGCAGATGTTACCTTGATAAGGGTTGATTCTTTGGGAAATACGATGGTTCCAATTCGCTATTTTGGAGGATCTGAAAATGATTACCCTAATAATATGATTTATAAGGGAGGTAAGTTAATTATTGCAGGAGAAACGCATAATATCTTGACGAGTGATATAGATGGTTTTATATTAATTGTGGATACTCTAGGCATCTTTGAATCTTTTGAGACCTATGGACAAACAGGACAAACCGAACAGTTTTTTGATATCAAGGCTACGCAGGATGGAGGTTTTGTTGTTTCTGGTTTTGCGTCTCTGCCCAATCGAATTGGCAATGATTTTTTGATTTCAAAGTTTGATAATAAAAACTATTTTGATTGGATGCAGGTGCACGACTTGGGAGGAAATGATATTGGAATGGTTGCGATAGAAAAACCTCAAGGGGGATACCTCTTGGTCGGCGATCAATTGCAACCTGCTGGTAATTATAATGTGGCTATTGTTGGTTGTGATGCATCGGGGAATATGCTCTGGGATACAGTGGTAGCCAATCCTTACAATGGCGGTTGCAAGCAAGCTCTAATTTATGATAACCAGTTAATTATAGTAGGAGAAATGGGGACGGCAACTTCGACCGCTTTTGATCCTTATTTGATTCGTGCAGATTTGCAAGGGAATGTCCTTTGGCAAGGAACGATACCCAAAACAAATAATGGAGATGCTATTTTTGATTTAGTAGTAAAATCTCTTAATGAAATTTTTGTAACAGGATATATGTACAACAACGCTATACAAGGCACCGATTTATTTGTTATGGAAATTGATTCAATCGGAGGAATTAAAAACGAACGCTATTATGGCGGGACTTCTTTTGATATGGGAATTGATATTCAAGTAAGGAACGATGGACGATTTATTATATCTGGTTTTACGAATCGACAAGCAAGTGATCAGTATTATATTATTTACGATTCATTCAGCCCTAATACAGCCATTTCAACATTACCGTTGTTACAGAATGAACTATTAGTATACCCCAACCCTTCTAATGATTATATTTATCTATCCTCTACAATTCATTTTCAACAAGTTGAGATTGTAGATAAATTAGGGCGAGTTTCACGACCTGTTATCAAACAGAATACAATAGATATTCGTCATCTAGAAACAGGACAATATTGGATTGTACTCAAAGATAAGGAAGGAAAGATTATTGATATGAAGTCGATTGCAAAGCAGTAAAAGGCAGAGTTATAGAGTGACCTGTACATTAAAAAACATGGAAGAAATCAAACCGTTGTCCATGAAAAACAACGTCCTTTCCTTGAATATAATGCCCTATTGTTTCTAAAACAGGTGTTTTCCATTCTGTTTCTTTGGTTTCATAATAACGACTTTTGTCACCTCTTCCAATGGTAAACACTTGTACCGTTTGTCCACCAACAGTATAACGGCGGATGGTTTGTGGACTCCAGAGTCGGAAAAAATCCACTTGAAATTCTTTTTCGACATTATCAAAATCAGTAAACTTAATCTTAGTCTGATTTTCTACTTTTAACAATGTTTTTTCAGCAAAAGGCACAAGACAGGATTTGTCTTCGTAGCCTTCCTCATTAGAAGAAGCATAAAACTTGACCTGTTGAGTGTCAATGCGCAGCTCCATAAAAGTACAACTTCTATCATGGTGACAATAGCCTACATTTTCCAAGACAGCTGCTTCAAACATAGGCAAAACACGGGCGGCTTCATAAGCTTTCTGAAAATAGGGAAGTAAGGCTTCTTCATAATCTGAATCTAAAATATCTATAACGCCTAGATCTGTATTCAAAACCATTTCGCCCATTTGATAGGTAAAAACTTTTAGCGTTCCCTTCCAACGAACTTCAATAGCTGGGGTATTCTCAAAAGGGCGTCCTCCACCCATTTGCATCATTTGATTGCTTGGATTGGATAAATAGCGATCCAATTCTACTTCTAATAAAATAAGTTGTCCTGCTGTACTCCCTAAGGGAAACAAACTATATTGATAAGCGGCACTACAGGCAATGACATAAGGTGCCAGAACAAAAATAAACAGGATACTGTAAATATATTTCATAAATTTTATACTTTCTTAGAGTTGCTCCTTGGTAGGGAAGCAATTGGTGTTGCTGTTGCTTCAATTCAAGAACAAAAGTACAGGATAGTTGGCAAAAAATAGGTGCTTCTGCAATTTTAGTGCATCTTTTAAGGTAAAAATACAAGGTATTTAACCAAAAAAGTAGATATTTGAAAAGCCAAAAAATCAAGTACAAAACTACTTTACCTAAAAATAAAAAACTACTACTAGTAATGAGTGCAGATAAAATTTTGGTAATCGGCTCAGAAGGGCAGATTGGCACCGTGTTAAGTCATGCTCTAAGAGATACTTATGGAATTGCAAATGTAATCACATCAGACATCAACCCACCAAGAACAAGTGTTATTGGTCATTTTGAAAAGTTGAATATTTTGGATGGAGAACGTTTGTTAGCCATTGTAAAAAAACATAAGATTACCCAAATATACCATCTTGCTGCATTGCTCTCAGCCAAAGGAGAGCAAAATCCTCGCCAGACTTGGGATGTGAACATGAATGGTTTGTTTAATGTGCTGGAAGTTGCCCGTCAAGAAAATTTAGACAAAGTCTATTTTCCTAGCTCTATTGCTGTTTTTGGAGGACAAACGCCTAAAAAGGCAACGCCACAGTTTACGGTGTTGCAACCAGAAACAATGTATGGAATCACCAAAGAAGTAGGGGAGCACTTAGCGCAGTATTATTTCAAGAAATTTAATTTAGATGTTCGCTCGTTACGTTATCCAGGGTTGATTAGTTATCAGTCATTGCCTGGCGGAGGAACAACAGATTATGCCGTTGATATTTTTCACAAAGCCGTAGCTGGTGAACCCTACGAGTGTTTTTTGGAGCGGGATACTTATCTTCCAATGATGTATATGCCTGATGCCATTCGTGCAACAATAGAGTTGATGAATGCTCCGTTAGAGAAAATCTCAATGCATTATGGTTATAATGTACGTGCTATGAGCTTTTCGGCAGAAGAACTAGCCGCGGAAATAACAAAGCATATTCCTGATTTCAAGATTACGTACAAACCTGATTTCCGTCAGCAAATTGCGGAGTCCTGGGTCGAAAATATGGATGATACCTATGCTCGCAACGATTGGGGATGGCAAGAACAATATGATTTGCCTGCGATGGTGGAAGATATGATTGTTAATCTAAAGCGAATCAAAGCGCAAGGTTCTTCTGAGTACGATGAGAGAATGTTTTTGTAGCATTGGTTGGCAACAGAAAACAGGAGATTTTAATCTAATAGCTCGTTTAATGAGCAATTGTTTGTTGCTTGTTTGGTGATAATGTCTATTGCTAACAAGAAGCTATTTAAATTATCAAAAAAATACACACTATGTTTAAGAATGTTCAAGATGCTCTAGCAGCAGAAATACAAGATATAAAAGACGCTGGACTTTACAAGGAGGAACGTGTCATTACAACACCTCAAGCCGCAGATATTAAAACGAACACAGGAGCAGAAGTAATTAACTTTTGTGCCAACAATTATTTGGGCTTGTCTTCTCATCCTGCTGTCATTGAAGCTGCCAAAGAAGCTATTGATACGCATGGGTATGGTATGTCTTCGGTGCGTTTTATTTGTGGAACGCAAGATATTCACAAAGAGTTGGAGCAAAAAATTGCTGACTTTTTGGGTATGGAGGATTCTATTCTTTATGCCGCTGCTTTTGATGCCAACGGAGGTGTCTTCGAACCGATTCTGAATAAAGAAGATGCTATTATTTCAGATGAGTTAAACCATGCTTCTATTATTGATGGAATTCGCTTGTGTAAAGCAGCTCGTTATCGCTACAAACACAATAATATGGATGACTTAGAGGAGCAGTTGAAAGCCGCACAAGGCGCACGCCGTCGTCTTATTGTTACGGATGGTTCGTTTTCTATGGATGGTACGATTGCACAGTTGGACAAAATTTGTGATTTGGCAGATCAGTACGATGCTATGGTTATGATTGACGAATGTCATTCTACTGGCTTTTTGGGAAAGACAGGGCGTGGGGTTCACGAGTATAGAGATGTTATGGGACGAGTAGATATTATTACAGGCACCTTAGGAAAGGCTTTAGGAGGCGCATCGGGTGGATTTACGGCCGCTCGAAAGGAAATTGTAGAAATGTTACGCCAACGTTCTCGCCCATATTTATTCTCTAATACGGTAGCACCTTCTATTGTGGGGGCTTCAATCAAGGTATTGGATATTCTGACAGAAAGCACAGCGTTGAGGGATAAACTAGAAGAGAACACGGCTTATTTCCGTCAGGAAATGACAGCTGCTGGTTTTGATATCATTCCTGGTGATCATCCAATTGTTCCAATTATGTTGTATGATGCTGTTTTGTCACAGCAAATGGCTGATAAATTATTGGAGGAAGGAATTTATGTTATTGGATTTTATTATCCTGTCGTACCTAAAGGAAAGGCAAGAATTCGAGTGCAGATTTCAGCAGGACACGATCGCCATCATTTAGAAAAAGCAGTGGCGGCATTCACGAAAGTAGGTAAAGAATTGGGCGTGATTAAATAACGCTTATTGATTCCGATGAAATATATTAAGGTGGTTAAAAGCTTCTAGCTTTTAGCCACTTTTGGTATATGGATGTTATATTGATGACAACATTATGTATCCCTCTTTTTCTGTAGCAAAAGCAGGCAATAGTTATGCATCGAAAAATTTTCATAACTATTGAAGGCATTTTCTAAGTAAACACGGTATTCAGCTTGACTCATCGTCGCCACTTGATGAATAAAGTCTACAAAATCACTCGGTTGATCTGCTATAAAACCATTGTATCCATGTTTGACGTATCTGCTATTTTCTCCTACATTACTTGCAATAGTAAGCACTCCACAAGAAAGATATTGTTTGGCTTTAAAAGCAGATTTGGCAATATTAAAAGGATGCTTCACAAGCGGAGAAAGACCAATGTCAAATTGACAAATTTTAGGATACAACCAAGCATCATCTTCCCAGTTTAAATTTAATGGAATGTCTAGCTCAATATTCTTAGATTGCTCAAAAAATCTAACTATTTGGGGAACATCACTAGCTTTTTTAACTCCAATAATAGATAATTTTAAAGGGTGTTTTATTTGTAGAATTTGTGGAAAAAGAATGTGAAAAAGACTGGTCTTGTGAGAGAAATTTTGAGATATGTTATTGCCATCTCCTACATCTCCAACCCAGCCAATGTGTATTTTTTTATTTTTCGAAACTTTTTTGGAGGTATGTCTGTAGACAGGGGAAGTCGCTATATAAACATTTGGATTGAATTGGAGGCAGTAGTTTTTTAGAGCAAGGCTTCCAACTTGAATTTTTTCACAATGTTGGAGAAAAAAGTGAAGTGATTTAGTGTCTTGACGTAAATATTCAGCATCGTCTAAGTCGTAGAGTGTCTGCTTATTTTTAAGCAAAACAAGCAATTTTAATGCATTGGCATAAAGACGATTGGAGCAAATCTTTTGTATGACAATGAGTGCATTTTTTTTACGAAAGAATAAAATTTTAAAATAAATTTTAGCAAAGGCATACAACCCTTTGAGAGACCGACTAGGTGTGACAAAATCAAAGGTTATGTTATGCTTTTCTTGGGCGTATTCAAGTGGCATCTTGCCTCTATATCTAGTACTTGGACAAGTTAAATTATAAGGAGCAAACCAATAGACATGGGTGATTTTTGACATAAAATTTTAGGGTGTTAAGGTTTGGTAACTAAGGGTGTATCGTGCGTTTGAATTGAAGGTTGAGAAAAAAAAACGTTATCAATAGATTTACTTAATCATCAATTCAATTTCCTCAATCAAAGAAATTAAATCTCTATCTGGCTCTTGGTTGACAAACTCATTGGCAGCTTCAAATGGATCAACAGGGTAGGCTTTTTGAGAGTTGGTAGGAGAGATAGCAAAGACGACATAATGACCATATTGGGGAGAATTTTCATTCAAATTAACGCCCCAATGCCCTTCGTATTTTTGAATCAAATACTCTCCAATTAAGTACCCAATTCGCACAGAAATCCATACCCTTGTTTCTGCATCAACAGGTTCTGATTGCATAAATTCGGCTACCGTACCAACAAAAAGCGTCATGGCTTCTGAGTTAAGTAAGATAGAAGAAGGATCATGGTGTTCTAAACGCTCTGCAAAATCAATGATAACAGGGTAGCTTTCTTTAGCAAATTGTTCTAAATTATCTCTTCGTTCTTGAATGATGTCTTTATTCATTACTTATAGTTTCTTACTGAAGTTATTCTTTCCGATACATTATGTCACTTCTAAGGACATATTTAGCATGGCTCAAGATGGGCATGCCCTCATGTTTTTGTTCGTGCATAAAACAAAGAGCAGAACCTATTTGAGGTTGGACGCTAATATCATCAAATTTTGTTGCTCCGCCAAGAAAGTCATCGTTTAAGTAAACCATAAATGTAATCCGACTTTCTTCCCATTCATTTCGTTGAAAACGCCCATCAATATGTCGTTTAAAGCGTTGTCCTTTTTCGTAGCGATAGAAGCGAAAACGCTCATTTAGTCCGACAGCATTCCAACCATCTATCTGATGAGGACAAAAAGGAGCCAACTTTTCCCAAAGCTCTTTTGCCAACTGTTGATCTTCATAAATCAAGCGATAATTATTGCGTATCCCCTTCATCATTTTAGAACCTGAAGATAGGCTAACTTCTGCCTCTTCAAAGCCTCTAGTTTCACTAAAAAAAATTAAATCTTCACAAGCCTTAGGGGACAAAAAGCGATCTATAATCCATATCTTGTCACTCAATTGTTTGTAGTTCATTGTAGCAAAATTTTAATTGTAAACTCCTTTCGCTTTAATCGCCTGTTCTATATGCGCCAAATGATGGTCACAGTGCCAAGCATAAATACCAATATTTTCTTTTAAAGAAAAACGTCGATCATGTTCAGGATGAATGAATTCTCGTTCTAAATCTTGAGTAGATAATGCTTTTAGAAGAAAAACCCATTTTTGATGCAAACCTTTTAGTAACAATAGAGCAGAGGAGAGGTCATTGTCCAAAGAATCAGGTAACTCTGCCCATCTATTTTCCCAATAAGGGCGAATGTTAGGGTTTGTTTCCGTCAATGCTAATTTGAAACGAATGATGCTATTCATGTGGCTATCAGCACAATGATGTACGACCTGTTTGATACTCCAACCTTCGGGACGATATTTCCAATTTCGTTGCTCAATACTTAAATTTTTGACCAATACTTCAAGCCGATTTGGAAAGGCTTCTATACTCGTAATCCAGTGTGTTATGGTAGTGGCGTCTATTTGAATAGGAGGGGAGAATTCACCAATAGGAAATTTAAGTTTTTCTAAATTCTGCATTTTTTGAATGTTTGCTTTTTTTAGTTTGGTTTAGATTTTTTTTATGGGTTTCTCAGTTACATAAGGTTGTTTTTTAAGTGCATCCCATGCTTCTTTAGAGATTATTTTTTCTAACTGATAATGGAGTTGAAGACCATTGTCCATCTCGCGCTGATAATCAACCAATCCAATCCCTTTGCAGTACAAGGACAGTTGATGAAAATCAGAAGTGCGGACACTTTTATTGGCTTTTATGCTATGTCGATAAGAATCTTTGAACAAAATACTTGGATAGGTTTTTTTTTGAAAAATATAATCAGCACCAGTACCAACATATTCGCGCATTTTTCGGATACTTTCTTCTCCAAAAGGGCTGCTGTATCGAGCCGACCATTTTATTTTTTCCTTATTCGTTTGTTGCCAACGAAAAATATCTTTGTGTATAGGACGAGTTGGCGTAAGAATACCCGTGATATAAATCGTATAGCGACTTAATTCGGTGCCCTGTGCTGTGATTTTTTCTTCACCAGCATCTACCTCATAAAAAGCTTGGTCAAATGTATTGGTAATAACTAGTGTATCTCCGTCTACTATTTTTGTTTCCATTAGGCAGTAAAAAATATCATTAGGATTGTCTAAATTGACATATTTGTAGACAATGGGCTCAAAAAAATTCTGATAAGGAAAGTAGTATGCTTTGAGATTGATTGTTGTTTGTGCCGATAAGGAAAAGGTTACTAAACTACTAAAAAAGGATATAAGAAAATAAAATTTTAATTTCATAGTAGACGGTATGATAGGAGTTAAATATCTTATAATCTAAGATGACAATAGTTTGTTGAAAGAAAAAACTTTATTGGCTTGATAGTTAATGAGTTGTGATTTTAGTGTGTTTTGTGTTATGGCTTTGATTATCAATACGATATGAATGTACTTTTTTGTCTTTTTGGTGAAAAAGTAAACAACTAAGCAATATCGATCTCATGACCGCAGGGAACTAGCCTTGCGCTCTCATGAGCGTAGCGAATAATAATCAACGACCACGAAGTAGCAGCGTAGCTAATTACTAAGATAAGGTATTCTTATTATAAAGTCATGATTTGAATGGAAAAACAAATGAACAGCAGGTGTAGGGGGAACTAATCTTACTGTTAAAATTTATACCCAGAGCAATTAAATTCGTATTTTTAAGTGTTTTTACGACTGTGCAGTAGCAGCGTAGCACTACCGCAAGATCGTATATTTTGTAATTGCTTATCTTATTTAGGACACATCCATGTAAATTAAAAACACATGACGATATTAAGAACTATACTGTGGACGATCTGCTTAATGGGGAGTGTTGTCGTCTGCACAAATGCTCAAGACACATTGACATATGCATTTTTTGGACATCCTTATCAAGGAGATCCTGATGGGAAAAAAGTAGATTTTCGCTTGGAGGCTATGGACATGAGCCAGTTCGATGGTATCTGGTTGGGGGGAGATGTAGGGTCTGAAGCAGCCTTGAAGTATACTAACTTGCAATATTTAGATAGCCTGTTTGACTTAGATAATCCGATGACACATTGGGCATTGGGAAATCATGATACACGAAATGGGAATCTAGAATGGATTGAAGAATTTACAGAACGCCCAAGTTTTTATGCTTATAGTTCGAATGGCTTAACGGTTGTTGTTTTAGATGGAAATATCACACCTTTGGATTGTGAAAAATTAAATGCTCAATATAATTTGGTGAAATCTGTTTGTGACACAATACAGTCAGGTCATTTGGTGTTTTTGATACATCACGGTATTGCTATAGATGTACCAGGAGTATCGAATCCTATTACTTATGCTCATAATGAGGCTCAAAACTGGATGGCACATTGTTATCATGATTCGTCTAGTTATACCAAATCTATCTATCCTTTAATGGTTAATGCCAAACAAAGAGGAGTGAATGTTTTTCACATCATGGGAGACACGGGGTCTTGGTACAAATCATTCCACGAAACTTCGGTTGATGGAGTTGAATACTTAGCCGCAGGATTGGGAAATGGATATAGATTACAAACTGGTCAAACGATTTATGCAGCCGATGTTGCTATTATTTTTAAGCATGTTTTGGCAAACAATCAATTAACTTGGTCTTTTGTTGAAATAAATGATTTATAAAAATTAGTTAATAATAATCTTGCCCTGATAGCCTTTGTCGTTCACTTCAATCCTATAGACATAAACTCCTTGAGCCAAGCGATTGTTAAAATAAATGGTTTGAGAATTGCCTTGGAACATTTCTTCTTGAATCAGCCTTCCTGAAATATCGTAGAGTTTGAATTTGATGGTTGTATTTTGATTTTTTGTTTTGGTATCAATATTAATATATGTTTGAGTTGGATTAGGGAACAGGATAGGGGCAATATTTTCGATGGTGTTATCTTGATTGAGTGCTTTGAGGATACGACCATCAGTGGTCGATATATTCACAAAATATAAATCCTCATCTTGATTAGAATGGCTTTTGGAAGTGCCTAAAATACCAATGGAATTATCTGCCAAATATGCTCCCGCATTTCCGTAGTCACTATTTTCTCCGCCTAAAGTTGTTGACCAGATTTCTTGACCATTCGCATTTAATTTTAAGACAAAAATATCTGGCTTTTCATCTACTGAAAAACTACTACTCGTTCCTGTAACCAGTAATTCTCCATTGGCATTAATATCAATATCATTGCCATATTCGTAGCCATCTCCACCAAAGTTTTTCCGCCAAATCAAATCGCCGTTACTATCTATTTTATAAATAATGACATCAAAACTCCCATTGGTTTGTTCTATGCTAGAACCTACAATATAAAAATGACCCGTACCATCTGAAATAATTTTTCTAGCAAAGTCATGTTTAACACCGCCAAAAGGTTTTCTCCAAATTTCGTTGCCTAAAGCATCTGTTTTAATGACTAAAATATTAGACGCTGAAGAACCAAAATATTCAGAAGAGTTGGCTATTTTTCCAATAAAAGAACTCGTTGTGGCTAAAATAAGAAGAGAACCATCATTAGCTTCGACAACATCCATACCTATATCTTTAGCAGAGTCCCTTGTTACTGTGTCATAAAATTTTTGCCAAAGCAAAATACCGTTTTGATCCGTTTTAGCTAAGAAAATAGCCCCTAAATCGCCTTGTGCTCTATTAATACCTGTCATTAAATACCCTCCATCTTGTGTTTCTTTGACACTGTATACATAATCGTTGTGATAGTCACCAAAATAAGCAATCCAAATTAATTGACTGGAAGTATTGTATTTAGCCAAAACGACCGTACTACGTCCTCCAGGAGCGTCCCATGAATGCCCTGTTACAAGATAATGTCCGTCAGAAGTTGCCGTAATGTCCCCTGCTACATCAAAGTGAATATCTCCCCATTCAGAGTGGTAACTATCTTCCCATGCTTCGTTAACTTTTACAACAAAAATATCGTCACTTCCCATTCCAAAGCTTCGAGTTGTACCAGCAAGAAAAAATTGTTGATCAATTTGACAAAAAGCAACCCCTTTGTCATTTTTAGAACCACCATAATATTGGGCACTTATTGATGTTAAAGTACAAGAGAAGATGCAAAGGAAAATTAGTAATTTTGGCATAAAGAGAAATGGGTTTAAGTTAATTGTAAATCAATGAAATAATTGTTGGTCGTAAATGAGAATAAAGGCTGTTGAAAATCCAAAAATATTCAATAAAAATGGTTCCTCCCAAAATATTGAGAAGAACCATCGTTTTTTAACAACCTGTACAACATTCCATTAGAGATTCATGGGAACTTCCATGACCAAAACTTTGGCATCTGAACTAGCTTCTAGGTTGAATTTTTCTATATCCCAAATCCCATAGCCATCACGACGTTCTAATTGTTGACCATCGACTTTAACATTGCCTTCCAGAACAAAGATATAGACACCATTTCCTTCTTTTTTGATCGAATAGCTATCTTTTTTGCCTTTTTCAAATTTTCCCATATGAAACCAAGCATCTTGGTATATCCAAACACCTTGATCGTCTTTGTTGGGGGACAATACTTGGTAGAACTTGTTTTTTTCTTCGATTGCCCGAATAGAAATTTGATCATACCGAGGCTCAACATTCTTAACTTTTGGAAAGACCCATATTTGCAAAAATTTGACTTCTTTATCTTTATTTTTATTCATTTCACTATGAAAAATTCCAGTTCCTGCACTCATTACTTGTACATCGCCTTCTCTAATGACAGAAACTGTTCCAATACTGTCCTGATGTTCCAAGTCGCCTTCTAATGGAATAGAGATAATTTCCATATTGTCATGTGGGTGCTTTCCAAAACCTCTATTGGCTGCTACTCGATCGTCGTTTAGGACTCTCAAAACACCAAAATTCATTCGATTGGGGTTGTAATAATTCGCAAAACTAAAGCTGTGGTAACTATTCAACCATCCATGATCAGCTTTTCCTCTACTATCGGCTTTATGCAATACTGTGTTCATCGTTTTATCTTGTTTATTGGGTAAATGATTAAATCCAACTTGATTCAGTAACCTATCATAAGTGGATTTTTTGTTTGATTCAGCTTTGATACTAGTAGGCGAAAAAATGGTTGCCCAACTGGTTAACAAAGCCCCTTTTATAAAGTTTTTTCGATTCATATTCGTTTGTTTTTGTAACTACAAATATCGAGTAAAACAGTCAATTAGGGAATATGAAAAAACGGATAAAACTTATGAAAAAGCGATGAACAATTATTGCTCAATACTGTTGTTATTAGTAGTAGGATAATCTATTAGATTATAACAAAAAGCCATTTTGGGGTTGTAGTGGCGCAGGAATATTCGTATCGTCAAGCATCTCTCTCAAATCAATCTCAATTCCTCTAGCAATAGAAGTAATCGGAACATCGTTGTACGTTCCTTCAAAAGGGTTTTCGGAATAATCGCCAATCTTTTCCATCAGAAAATAAACCCAAATAAGTAAAGCTGAAATTAGCGGACAAAAGAAAATTGTCCAACCTGCTGGTTCCATAAAAATATCCAACATAGCAAAGGGCAACAAGGCACAAAAGACCATGGTTAGCCATAGTGCCGTAGAGGCATATTGTCTAGGAAAGGGAAAGTTTTTGATGCGCTCAGATTTTCCTTGATCATCGTATAGTTTTGTAATCAACTCATGAAACTCCACATGTCTAAAATCATTAAAATAGCCTAAATCCTTTAGTTCTTGTAGTCGTTTGGATTGTCGTATCAATATTTGAGTAGCAATATTGGATTTTGTTTTGTAATAATCCACTTCGTCTTGTTGAATGTATTGCAACAACTCTGTGTCTAATTGTTGGTAATAATTTTCGCAGACAGTAGGATTATAAAGTCCTTTGATACGTTCTTGTGTATGCTCCCATTCCTTGCTTAAACGAAGTTGATAACGAAGTGCTGTCATCCAAGCAATATGCCGATAAAGTAGTTCTTTTTGGATTGTTTCGCGACCATCTCCTTGAACAAATGCCATTGTAGCAGCGCCAAAAGAGCGACTGTGATTGACAATAGCACCCCATATTTTTCGAGCTTCCCAAGTGCGATCATAAGAACTGTTATTTTTGAACCCCAAATAAAAAGCCACTGCAATACCAATAACACTGACAGGTTGCCAAGGCAAAGAAAATTTAATTTTTAATACAATGGGAATGGCACAGATTGCGGTCGCATAGACTAATCCATATAAAAAAGGTTTTTTGGACCAATTGGCGGTCATTTTAAAACTATAATTTCGTTTGGCGTACATAGTGTTATATTGTTTTAGTTATGGATAAAATGAGTTGTTGATAGCATCACGACTTTTTGAATTGAGAGGGAGATAAGCCCGTGTTTTTTTTGAAAAAAGCACTAAAATTAGCAGGCTCAGAAAACCCTAATTGGTAAGCGATCTCTTTGGAACTCAAATCAGAAAAGTACAACAATCGTTTGGCAGCAATGGTTATCCTAGCTTGGATATAATTTTTAGCAGTTTTTCCAATCAAGGATTTAATGGTTCTATTGAGGTGATCTGGTGTAATGTTTAAAGCACGGGCATAGTCAGAAGTAGAATGCCATGTCAAATAATTACTTTCGACCAACTGCTTGAATTTTTTTAAGATAGAATTACTGGCTTCCAATTGTTGAGGGTTGTCAGTAGGCAAGGTGCAAATTTGATTGCAGGTAATTAAAAATAGTTTCAACAAAGCCCCTGTTGCTGCTGTTTTGTATTTGTGGGTACTGTCTTGGCAAGCGATCATTTCGTTGCAATAATAAGCTAATTTGTCAAATTGCTGTATATTTAAATCTAAAGGTGGATTTTGGTTATAATTATTAAAAAGATTAAGATCATCAATAAAAGAAAGAGGAATGTTGTTTTGTATCAAAAACTCTACGGAAAAGACCATCGAATACCCTATAGAAACTTGTTCTTCTATGAGTTGATGTACTTGCCCTGGCGTGATGAAGTAAACTTGTAAATCACTGAGTGGATAGGATTCAAAATCAATGAAATGCTTTCCTTGTGCCTGTTTTATGAGCAAGGCTGTATAGTAATTATGTCGATGTGGGGCATCTGGTTTCCCTTTTCTTTGCGTGTAAATGGCTTCCATTCTAGAAATACCAAAACTTAGCTTGGCATTGGCGGCATTGATATGCTGATAGGTTTTTATATTGTCCATTTGTAAGAAATTTGCGGTTAAGTGTACCAATATAACAAATTTGGAAAGCAAACAAGAGACTCCTAATTTTTGGTAATGTCTAATAAATTTACGCTTGTTTTTACTTTTATTCTGTTAATGTAATTACATTAGTTGCACCACTTCGTCAAATAATTATCTTGCTTTTTGTGGAGTGATCTTTTAGTGAAAAAAATATTGGAGTAAGTACGATCTGTTACTGGCAATTTTTAATGAAGTATTGCTAGTATTAGTAGTTAGCTACGCTGCTACTTCGTGGTCGTTGATTACTTCGTGAGCGCTGCGCTTTTAGTTAGTTCGCTAGGTTCATGACCTTGGGCCTTTGTGCTAGTAGTGTAGCAAGTAACAAAGCGAACGACCACGAAGTAGCATTACTAAGTAACTACTATTAAAAATAATAAATAAATAATAAAATGACCATAAAAGAACGTTTGAAAGCACTGCGTGTTGCTATGAAATCAGAAGGTGTTGATGCCTTAATTATCCCTGCTAATGATCCTCATCAAAGCGAATATGTGGCAGAACATTGGAAAGTACGAACTTATTTTTCAGGATTTACAGGGTCAGCAGGACTGTTAGTTGTTTTGGCGGACTATGCTGCTTTATGGACCGATTCCAGATACTTTTTGCAAGCAGAATCAGAACTGGAAGGGACAGGAATTACCTTGCACAAACAAAAAGTACAGCATGCACCAGAACACGTTGAATGGCTGTGTAATACATTGCCTGAAAGGGCAACAATAGGGGTAGAAGCAAGTTTGTTTTCTGTACAACAAATTGCTTATTTAAAATCTCATTGTAGTCTTAAAGATATTGTCATTAAAGATGTCGAACGGATTAGTAGTAAAGTTTGGGAAAACCGTCCCCCTCTGCCTGACACAATTGCATACGATTATGATGTTTTCTACAATGGTAAGCCTAGAGAAGAAAAGTTGTCGCAAGTTCGTGCGGAGATGAAAAAAAGAAAAGTAGAGCATTATTTTATTAGTGGTTTGGATGAAATCGCTTGGTTGTTGAACATTCGAGCATGGGATATTGATCATACTCCTGTCGTACTCTCTTATTTGTTGGTGAGTGAAGAAAAGGCAACCTTGTTTATTAGAGATTATAAAGTGCCTGAAGAGTTAAAACGTAAATTAAAAGCATCAGGAGTATCCCTAAAGGATTACCATGCTGTAGGCACTGCTTTGAGTGTATTACCAGCAAAAGATACCATTTTTGTAGACAAAAATAACTTTAGCTGGTCTTTTGAGCCTTCTCTCAAAGCGGATTTGATAAAGGGGACTTCGATTATTATGCCGATAATGGCGATTAAGAATGAGACAGAAATAACTCATTTTAGATCGGTAATGGTTAAAGACGGAATTGCTTTAACTCATTTTTTCAACTGGTTAGAAAAAACAGTTGAAAATCGAGATTTAAAAGAAACAGAAGTAGCGGATAAGCTAATTTACTTCAGAAGCCAACAAGATTTATACAAAGGCGAGAGCTTTCCGCCAATTGTAGGGTATCAATCCAATGGAGCTATTGTGCATTATCGTGCCGAAGAAAAAACTTGCGCTACCATCAAAAATGAAGGGATGCTCTTGATTGATAGTGGTGGGCAATATTTGGATGGAACAACAGATATTACAAGAACCATCTGTTTTGGAACACCGACTGCGCAACAAAAAACACACTATACCTTAGTTTTGAAAGGTAATATTGCCTTGCAAACGGCTCATTTTCCTAAAGGTACAACTGGGGTTCAACTGGATGTACTGGCTAGAATGAATCTTTGGAATGCAGGTCTGAACTATGGACATGGAACGGGGCATGGAGTTGGTTTCTTTTTGAGAGTCCATGAGCCCCCTCAAGGGTTTGCAGAAAGTACGACAACCTTGAGAGGTTCCTCTCCTTTAAAAGCGGGAACTGTATCTTCTAATGAGCCAGGTTTTTACAAAACAGGTGCATATGGTATTCGAATTGAAAACTTAATGCTTTGTATACCTTCTCCAATTAATAAAGATTTCTTGGCATTTGATGCCATTACCTTGTTTCCAATCGAAACGGAATTGATTGATTTATCTTTGATGTCAAAAGAAGAAATTGCATGGTTGAATCAGTATCATCAACGTGTGTATGCAGCTTTGTCGCCTTCGTTGGAAGGAGAGGAGAAAGCTTGGTTGTGGAATAAATGCCAAGCTGTTGGTGTAGAGTAAAAGGAAGATAACCAAAAGTTTAGTTGAAGATTTAAACTATGGGTATTCATATTCATAGTTTAAATCTTCAACTGAATCTAAAAAGTGCGAAGCGCATCTGATTCAAAAATTTGAAACCCTACTTTATTAGAATTCATAATTGCGATCATAGCTTTGGCAACTTGCTTGCCCTCAATACCCTTGTATTTGTTTGGTACAGCAAAAGCAAATGCTGTCATAAATAGTTTACCTACCAATTCTCCCATTCTCAACTCGTCGCGAGCCCCCATTAACAAAGATGGTCGCAAGATATAACACGCTTCATAACTTAATTTTTGAAGGGCTGCCTCTGTTTCGCCTTTTATTCTATTGTAAAAAATACTAGAATCTTTATCTGCTCCCATAGAAGAAACAACTGCTATTTTTTTAGCGCCATTAGCTAGGGCAATTTTAGCAGTTTCTACGATATAATCATAATCTACTTTTCTGAAAGCAGCTTGAGAGCCCGCTTTTTTGATTGTCGTTCCCAAGCAGCAAAATAACTCATCTCCGATGGCCAAGTCCGCATTAGGCCAGTTAAAATCATAGCGAGTTTGAGTTAGCTTTTCATGCTTTATTTCCAATGGTGTTCGAACCAATGCCGTGATCTTTTCGTAGCGTTCGTCTTGTAATAATTGTTGAACCAAGCGTTTTCCGACCAAGCCAGAAGCGCCAATAATTAAAGCTGTTTTTTTTGTCATTGATTAGTATTATTGTATTAGTACTTCGTGGATTTTTTATTTTTTGCAAAAAAATAAAAAAGCATCTTTACATTAGTTTTGATTATTAGCTCTTTAAGGAAGTAAGCGGTACTAGTGCAACCTATTTGTAATCAAACTGATACGGTTTTTCCAAGAAGTAATGATAGTATGTTTATTCTAATTAAATAGGAGCGATAAAAAACATTTGTTGAAGGTGTTTCCAAAGGTCGATTTCTTGATATTTTTGAGCTTGTTCTTTGGTGCGTTGATACCTAGAACGACTATCTTTTAAGCGACTGTATTCTTCTTTTAGGCGTTCCAAACCAATGGTATATTTAGCTCGATTTTTTTGATAAGCAGCAATACGCTTAAAATCAGCGGTATTAGCTTGATAGATAGTTTGAATAGCCTCCTTACTTCTATTAGCTCTAGTTTGAGCTTCCTCTAACAAAGCATCAAACCGAGTTTGGTATCGTTCATGAATTTCGGTTTCTTCTATTTTTCTAGCCTCAAAAAGTTGCTCCAAAAAAGCTTTTTGTTGCGCATATTTTTCTTTTAATACGGCAATCTGAGGAGTGTTTTTTTCTCGTAATTTTTTAAGCACAACCGAAGCTTCTTTTTGTATCGATTGTTTGCGTTTGGCAGTTTCTTGTTGCACTTTTTTGAGTTCATCCATAAGTTTTTTCTTGTACCCCTGAAATTTATCTTCGTAATGTTGATGAATCTGCTCTTTTAGTGTTTTACTCAATTCAACTTCTCCCAATTTGACCGCCATCCACCATTCCAGTAGTTCGTGGATTTGATAATATTTGAGTGGAGCAATCGAGACTTTTTTATCATCTTCTAGGGTAACAATCCCTGGAGCTTGTATGTTTTTGATTTGATGGATATCTTGAATGTTGTGCTGATTTAAAAAATGTTTGATTTCATCTTTAAACAAGCTAATTTTGGTGGCAATATTATTGGGAACGTTGGCAAAATCTTTCTGAATTTGACGTTTCATTTTAATCAAAGTCTTCTTTTCTTCTTGTTTTTTAGCTTGCAAGCTTGTTTTTCGATATTGTCCAATTTTTTGTTGTACAGAACGTTCCAAATTTCGAAGTCTACGTTGATCTTTTTCAACAACTTGGTCGTATTCGAGTTGCGTTGCCTTTAATTCCTTGCCCAACATTTTTTGCAAATCTTCCATACTTTCTTGCAATGCAAAATCAATCGCTGATAATTCTGCATCTAAGGATGTTGCTGCGGCAAACTCAGAATTGGTATGTAGAGCACGATTGTATTTCTTTTTTAGGGCAGTGTATTCAAAAGTCTCGGATTGAATTAAGTCTTTAGCCAATTTATCTTGTCGTTCCAAATCTTCTTGTAGTTGCTTAAATTCATGAGCGATAGATTGTTGAATGGAATAATGTTGGTTTTGAGATGCATTGGGGAAAAATTTAGAATGCTCTTGATTCAACCGCTTCCAAAATTGTTCTAAATGTTCTTTGATCCCTTCAAATATTTGTTGCTGTTTTTGAGCAAATTTTAGAGTTTCTGATAAAGATATCTTTAGCAAGTAGGCTTCTCGATTGTTTTGACGACTAAAAAAACTAAACCAAAGGATTGTCATCGAACTAACAACTGTAATTAGTACCACCAAATAACCAACAGGCAAGTTGTTATTAAAAAAAATATTCGAAAGACCATAGGTCAGTCCTAATGCTAAAATGGCAGCGTTGATTCGCCGAAGAGGAAGCATAAAGGTTGCATCAGATTTCTTTGTGGGAAATGAAGTTATCAGCGAATTGTTTGTAGGCATCTTTAATTCCTGAATAAAAGCATCAGGTGAAATACTAGCTTGGTATACCGCCTCTAATAACGTTTGGTTTTCTGGTAATTGAATTAATTTTGATGGTAGAACTCTGAAACGCTGAATGTCCAAGTGTTGCATAATTGCAGAACACCAAGCATGTGCTGTTGGTCGCAATTCTGGTTGTTTACTACCTATTACAAAAGCTTGTAGAAACAAATCTTGGAATTCTTGACTCAAGTGATAAAAGGATTCATGCGGAGGCGGAATACTTTTTTTATAAGAACTGATCTCAGGATTAAAAACAAAAAGATGGTGTTCTATCTTTTTGGCTAGGGTCGTAGCATTATCATAAGGAGACCGAAAAGAACCAGCAAAGGGATGGATGCCCATGAGTAGTTTGTAAAAAATGACCGCCATACTAAAACGATCCCAAGCTTGTTGTTGTGTTGGGTCGTGCGCATTGTTTTTGTTGTAATATTCGGGTGGAGTATATTCGGGCGTAGCCACTGGAGCATCAAACAACTTCTGACCATTTTCAACAACCTCTACCGAATCCAAATCAACCAAAGAAATTAAACCATCTAAGGTAATGATAATATTATCTGGTTTTAAGTCTACTAAAATATAGCGTTTGGAAGCATGAATTTGATGAATTGCTGTAGCGAGATTATAACAAACTTTTAATCTCAATTCTAGTGCATTGTCTGCTTTGTTATGAAACCGATACCAAGTATTGGCTAATTTTTTAGGCAAGTTAGAGGTACATAAAATTTCTAATTTTTCTCCTTCAACCAAAGGCATGACAAAACCAAGAAAGTTGCCAGCAGCATCTCTGATACTATCTTGTACCCAAACAATAGCATTTTGTCCTTTATCTTGGGGAGGGTATTCCAATAAGTAATCAATTTTAGCTTCTCTTGTAGGGCTAAGTTTATTGGGATGGTAAATTTTAACAACAGAATTGGAAAAGGAGCGAGGAGCAATAATGCGATATAGATGCCCTTCTCCTCCACTAGCAAATGGCTTGTGAGAAAGCATCAGTTTTTCTTTACTCTTCTTGGTATAAACACTAAGACTCATTGAGGTATATTGGGTATTGACAAATTTAAGAGTTTTACCATACGGACAAATTGCAGGATAGCAAAACTCTAGACAACTAATTTAACGAATAAATTGCAGTTTGCCCAATCATTAGTACCATAAATCTCTTTGTTAGAATACTTATTGGGGTAAGTAAAAATGCTCTTGTTCTAAATAATTGGCTTTGGGTTTTTGGGCATCTTCAGGAGATGATTGTTTCTTTTTGGGTTGAATACCTAATTCCTCCATATTAGACAAGCTAATGCCTTGCGAGTTGGGCTTGTCTCTAATTTGCTCCTGAATTCTATAAACAGCAACATTGACATTCTTTTCTTTGCGTACCAAATCGTATTGAATGTGCAAGTCGTAGTGTCGTGCCAAAAAATTAGCATACCAATTTAAGAATGAGGCATTATAACGGTGAATTAGATAAATATTGGTATCCAATGGCGCTTCTGTATGAATGTTTTTAATGCCAAAGGCTTCCAATTGCTTGTAGTGATTGGGGGAGTTTGCAAAATGTCCCAAATCAAGCATATTAAAATTTAAAAATAGCGAATCATTGGTTGCTTGATAAGGAGTCATTGTAGATTGCATATAGTAATCGCCACCTCCAATATAAAGTTGATCCGCTTGAGCATTTAAACTATCCAATGCCGCTGACCAATACATCTTGTTAAAAGCTGTTTTACTACTCTCTAGTGTGACCATTTTTAGATTTGATAAAACCATGAAACTGATAAAAATCAAACTAAACAACTTGGTTTTTCGCTGCAATTCTTTGTCGTAGGTAATGAACAAACCTGATAAGGCAATCAAATAGAATGCCATTGGGTAGCTGACTCTAGAGGGTAGATGTTTGAATAAAAACAGCGCGCACAATAAAGCAAAAATCATTAGAATACTGGTGCCTAACGATAGATAAATCCAACGATTGCCCTTGATGAATAACAAACAAAGTCCTGCCAATAGAAAACCATAAAAAACATAGTCTTGAATGGGAGATCCTATAAAAAATTGCCACAGTCGGTCTTCTAAGTGTTCTTGAGGATACGGACAGTTTTGAAAGGTTTCTTGAAGTGCTTTAAACTGCTGAACGCCGTAAACAGTTGAGTCAGCAAAGAACCAATGTTTAAAAAGCATTAAATCCTCGTATTCCCAACCTACTTTATAGAAATAATCGTCTGCTGTAGAAGGACTCCATTCGTATTGAGGTTTGTGATAATCTAAAATATCGTGAGCAGATAAGGAGTGTTTGTATTCATTATAAGCCTCCCAAGCAGGATCTTGATTTTGAATCCAATAATGTCCCTGTTCGACTACCCAAGCTCCAACAAGCATTAATGTGCAAATAAGTAGGTTGGCGACGCGCTTTTCTTTTTGTTGAAAAATAGCATACAACAATAGGGGAAGGCTTAGAACTACAATCAGTTGAAATGAGTTCCAACGAATCATTTCTACCAATAAGAGCATCCCAAAACTCAAAGAAAACCACAGCTTTTGCCGTTTATCTTTGGGGTTTGAAATGGCTGTAAATAACAAAAATACAGCACCTGTCCCTAAGACTAGGGCAGAAGAGGTGAATTGGAGTTCTTGCAATAAGGCTGTTTCGCCTAGTAAAAAGCAAGCTACAAAAATAGCTACTCTATAATAACTTGGTTTTAGTATTAAGATACTATATAGTATAGCAGACATTCCTAGTAAATGGGCAACAGTTAGGTAGAGACCGTACCACGGTAAGCTAGGAAAGTAAATATATAGGTTAGAAAGTAAGTGCCCCAAAAAAATATGAGACCAACGCAGATTAGCCGATGATTCTTGTATAATCCCAGTTCCTGCCAAAACCATTTGCATCTCGACATCATCGGTTGTTCCAAATCGAGTATAGAAAATACTTAGGAAAACGACAAAAAGCACCAAGTTGATGAATAAACTACTTAAGAAAGGCTGTTTTTTTATAAGTTGGCGCATAAAATAGAATGAGACTTGCTATTAATTCCTTGATGTATATTACTTTACTTCGTGGATTTTTTTACTTTTTGCAAAAAACGAAAAAACTACGAAGTATAATATTAAAGTCAGTAAAGTTACTAGACTACAAATATAGAAATTTATTTGAATAGGACTAATGGCAAGTTCGAATCGTCTAATAGAAACTAATTTTTAGGAGATAGGTCGCACAAAATCTGCACCTCTACTCGTCTATTTTTTGCATTCCCCTTAGGAAATAAAGGTTGAGTGCCTCCTAATGCATGTGTTTTTATTCTGGAAGTAGAAATACTTCGTTGAATAAACCAATCTTTTAATTTATCAACACGCTGTTGAGATAGATCTAGATTTCGTTGAGGAGTACCAAAAATATCTGTATGACCATACAGTTCAATTTGGCTATTGGGATACGCTAGGAGATAGGTGCGCAAGATTGACAACGTTCTTTCAGCTTTGATAATATTTTGAAATTTGATAGAATTGTCTTGGAATACAATCTCACTAAGTTCTAACTTTTTGTTGCACTTTATATCGTTCATTGAAACTAAGGCAGAAGGTAAAACGGGGTGATCTTGAGGAGGATTATCAGAGGTCAACTTAAAGTCATTGCTAACATCAGAAGTTTCCTTTTTTTCCTGCATAGAAGGAGCGGTTTTTTCGGGAGCAACAGGGAAAAGTTGAATATCAAAAAAATTCCAGTGTCCTTTCGAATATTTGCTATTAGGACCTTCTAGTAGATCGACTATTTTTAATTCGTTTGGAAGTCTAGGAAAGTGTACTTGGCAAGTAAATACTTCTTTCGGTCTACCTTCTAAGGGCAACTCAATTTGCACTTTATCTTTAGGAGACTTAATGCGTTCCTTGATTTCTACGCCATTCCGTTTAACCGCACTAATTTCTAACAGGTCAAATATTTGACCACTTTCAGGGTCTTTGAGGCACCATGAATTAACCGTATTAGGAGGCATAAAAATAACAGACTTAGTCCATTCTTTGGTGCCTCTTTCGAAGACAAACTTCAAATCTAATACCGTACGTCTCTCAAAGAAGCTAATTTTTGAGATAAAGTAATTTTTTTGCCATTTGGTATAGGTTGGCTGAGATTCAACACGAATTGGATGATTGGATTTCTGAGGTTGAGCCCAAAGACTACAAGAAAGGCTTAAAAATGTTAGTGATAGAAAAAGCTTCATAAACTGTTTTTTAGTGATTAGTCAACTGTTTATTCACCACAAATAATACACCAATTCAATGAGATTTTTGAGGTATGTTTATGCTGCGCCAAGCCCCAATTCTTGCAAGAGTGTTTCACCAATCGATTTTAACCAAGGCTGATCAATAGTTTCTGTTCCCGCTTTTTCTACTTCTGCAATCCATGCAGTAATTTCTTTTTTTGCAATTTCCTTGTTGAAATTAAATGTGATACGCTTGGTAAGATAAGTGTATAGCTTTCTTAAGAATTTGATAAAATTGAAGTTACGAAGTTTTTTCTCGTCCGAATACGTATTTCTTCTTTGTATAAAACGATAGTGTTTTTCTAAATAGCCTAAGATATCACGAATTTCAATTTTATCGTGAACAAATGCTTCAAATAAGGCTTTTATCTCAATATTGTTGCGTTGTACAATAAAGTGCAAACGATGTTCTTTGTTGGGAAGTTCTTGATTTGAAAATGATTTTAGAACCGCTTCCCATTGCTTATGTAAGAAGAAATTATAAGCTTTGGATAGCATAGAAATAAAAGAATCGTATCCTTCATGGATGTATTGGGTATAATCAGAACCAATAGATTCTAACAAACTAGAATCTTTGTAGTAAAAGGCTAAGTAGAGCATATTGATAAAATCTTCAAAATACATCAAGCCATCATCTTGAACCAACCACAAATTGGTAAAGCCCATTTTGTAAACCTTATAGACTTCGTAAACTGTCAGATTTGTTTTTGTTTCTTCGTGTACTCTGTAATAGTCTATAATACCCATCAAGAATGTGAAAATACGTTCTTTGTCTTCTTTTGGCAAATTAAAAGAATACTTATCAATGATCGTCAATACGTGTTCTAGGTCTTCTTTTTGGAAAGGAGCCAAGGCAAACTTGTACACTCGAGCATAGATACTCAATATGTGATTATCATTATTATGATTGTATTGAGTAAGATCAGGTAGTTCTTTTAATTCTTGAAGCAAGAATCGTTCGTGTGCCAATGCAATCCCCCTGTTGGCTTTTTCTATCAGCAATCTTAATTTACTAATCCAATAAGAGGTGTCTAAGTTGTTCTCGCTAAAACTCAAATAAATGGAAGCAGATTCTTTGCTTGTATTGGTGTGTGGATGAGAATATAGGTTTTTGTAGAACTGAGCATATTGATGATAAACTTCAGGAGGAAGAGGTTTGTCTGCATTTTCACTAATTCGTTCTCGAATTTCTTCGTGTAAAATTTTAATATATTCTACTTCTTCTCTGTTACATAACGCTTTTTGCAATAAGAGTTCTTGTACTAGTTCATCTTTTTTTAATTCTGAAGTAATTAAGTGGTTTTTGATGTCAGAAATCAGCTCGCCATACAAAGGAGTCAACTTTTTAGAGCTAGACAACTTCAGCATTTTTACAAGTTTGGTTGAATTGATTTCATCAGTAGATTGAAGGCTCTCCAAGTAGGCAAATAACTTCTCATGTCGCTCTGCACTTTTCGTCGTTTTTCCGCACTTTATTTTCTTAATAAAAGTCCCCCTATCATTGTCTGATAAAGCTTTTATTAAAAAAAAAGCAACTTTTTTCTTTTCCATTTTTGGGGACGTTTTAAAAGGTTAAAAATGGTTATAAAAAATTGATTTGTAATGAGTTGTGTCAATTAAGGGCGAGCCCCAGTTTTTTTAAAAAGGGGGAAATGAGCCATTTTTTGTCCTAGTTATTGGACAAAAGGCACTCTATATTTGTGTCAACAACCAAGCAAATAAGGGGACTTATTTAAAGTTGGTTAATAAGGACAAAAGGTTCTAAAGCATACATAACAAAAGGGACAATATGTTCTAATTCTTTAGGACCAAATCTTGTTAAACTAAGCAGTTTTGAGTCGTCTATTACTCATGCGCTAGCCTTTTATCAAGTGGAAATATATTTCTTATTGATATAATAGCCATAAATCTACGACTATAAATTGTAAAAAGCAAATTAACACTTCATTTTTTTAGATATAAAAATATAAAACTTACAGGGAACATGAATATTTCAAAATTTTTTATCGCCGTACTTACTTCTATTACTTTTTCATTCAACGCAGCTGCTACTTTGCCTACAATTATTGATAACGATATAACTGTAGAAGCCAAGAAAGTAGAAGGCGGACCAAGAACTGTAATCCAAGCAATGACCGAGGTTGTAGTTTTGCAACCAACAGCTAACAATTTATACATCACTATCCTTAACTCAGATGGACAACTTATGGCTAAAGCGACTACTAGTGCACAAGAAGTTACTTTTTCTACAGAAGAGTGGAATGCAGGAACTTACAAGATCGAAACTACTGACGACTCTCAAGAATATCAAGAGTTTTACATAAATGTTGAGTAATCAAATATATACACAACACCAATCAATCAATCAATCAATCAATCAATTTTTAATAAACACACAACTAAATACAGACAGACATGAACTTATTCAAAATATATATCGCGCTACTTTTTACTATTTCTTTCTCTTTTAATGCCAATTCAACGACAAATGTTTTCCCTGATTATACGATGGCAAAAGTAGAAGGTGGACCAAGAACCGTAATTCAAGCAATGACTGGAGCAGAAGAAAATGTTACAGTATTGCAGCCAACAGCAACCAATTTATACGTCACTATCAAAGACTCAAATGGAGATACAGCGATAGAAGCAGAAACGCAAGAAGAAAATACAATGATTTCGATACAAAGCTTAGAGCCAGGTGACTATGTAGTAGAGACAGTAGACGACTATGGTGACTATCAAGAGTTTTCGATTGCTGTAGAATAATCGCTTTGTACCAACTAGAACCACTGCACAAATCAATCATTTATTAACAACAACAAATACCTATATCATATGAAGACGTTAATGTTTCTTATCGCCATATTCGTTTGTACTACTTTTTCTTTGAATGCATCTAGTACAACAACAATAGAACCTGTAGTTAACCTTTTGGTTGTTACCCCCAAAGTAGATGGAGGTCCAAGAACTGTAATTCAAGCAATGACTGATATTACGGTAACACAACCAACAAGTACCAATCTATATATTACCATCAAAAATTCTAGTGGCGATGCCGTCATAGAAGCAGAGACTCAAAGTGAACAGACTGTGATTTCAATAGAGGAATTAGAATCTGGCAGCTATACTGTAGAGACAGTAGATGATTATAATGATTATCAAGAATTCTCTATAACAATTAATTAATAGCTAAACTCTGAAACCCACCCCATACCCCTATTTACTTCACAGACTGACAGATTATTATTATGAATATGCCAAAGTTTTTTATCACGATATTAATTTTTATTACATTTACATTAGGCGTCGTTGCTGAAGCTTCGAAGACAACAACAACTTTCTTAGTCGAAGTGGCTAAGGTAGAGGGTGGACCGAGAACTGTAATTCAAGCAATGACAGATATTGTCGTTCATCAGCCAACAGCTACTAACTTATATATAACTATAGTAGATTCAAACGGAAATGTTGTTATAAAAACTGCAACCCAAGAAAAAAAGACCGTAATCTCGGCAGCGGGACTTAGTAAAGGAACGTATATAGTAGAGACTGTGGATGATCATGGAGATTATCAAGAGTTCCCCATAACTATTGATTGATAAAACTTACCCTGTGACTTGTTTATTATATTAGAACCCCCCAATCTATTTTCTAAATAATAAAGAACAATTGAAACATGAATTTATCAAATTTTTTTGTTGCTACATCAGCAGCTGTTATGCTGCTGCTAAATATTACGGGAATTGTTGATGTGCGTCACGCATCTATTAAGGTTCCTAATACGGTTGTAATTCCAAAAGTAGATGGAGGACCAAGAACTGTAATTCAAGCAATGACCGAAATTGTGGTCAACCAACCAACAGCTACTAATTTGTCTATTAAAGTGATAGATTCGACGGGTGTTGTTGTAATAGAAGAGACAACACAAAGTTTACAAACTAGAATCTCAACGACTGGATTAAAACCAGGAACATATACTGTAGAGACAATTGATGACTATGACGACCTTCAAGTGTTTACCATAGTTATATAAAGATAAGTGCCTGATTTAAACAATAAATATCTTTAAGAGTTCAGGCATTGACTTAAGTAAGTTGTTCTCAGTAAGTAACAACAAACTCATGTATTAATTTTATACTAGTGTGTTACTTATTATTGCTTACTTATCTAAAAATGAAGTGTTAAGGCAAGGGAGATAGTAACTAGATGAAGCTATATTCTTTGCCTTTTTTGTTAATTATGAATACAATGAGGAGTGAGTAAGTGGAGCAAGAAAAATAGATTTTTTAGAGGAAGAGCTTTGGGGAAGATAAAGACTGTACAATCAAAATTAAATCGCTAAGAATCCAACTGAGTTTTTGGAATTTCTTCAAATTCGTTTTGCTTAAAAGTGCCAAAATGCTTTGGTTAGACTTTCAAATAAAGCGTAATCGAGACTTTTATTGTAAAATGTTATTTTAAAATAGAGGCAAATTCTAAGATTCGCTATTATGAATGTCTCTTTTTTGTCTTTTGAGAAAAAAAAGTAAGTTTTTTTTGAGAAAAAAAATGGGTATTTTTTGGGGAAATTTTATTTCGTGTAAAGTGTTGTTTTGTAGTTGGTTATGGAGGTTTTTGTGTTTAAAAATGGCGAAAAAAACGGGAAAAGTTTACACTTCTGTTTTGGCATACTATAAAAATGTGGTCTATATTTGTATTAACAACTAAAGCAAATAAGGGGATTTGATAAAGTTGTATAATAAGATACAAACTATCCATACAGTTTAAGGGACGAAACTAGGATAGAAAAAATCTTGTTAAGCTAGCAGTTGGAAACTATCGTCTAGGTTTTTACTGCTAGCCTTTTTTCTTTATATATATAATAACAGAATGTAACTATAAAGTTATAATATTATTATAAATAATAATAAAATAATGCAGCTTTTTTGTTAAAAAGCTAACAGAAAATCTTTGTGCAATTGTCTAAAGGCTGTTGTATAATGATGATTACCTTTCTCTGCTGTTCGGATAATTAAAGACTTTTTCTCTGTAAGAGTATCGTAAAGAACAAGTTCGAGCAAAAGACGATTACTCATTTTTCCTTCTCTAGGGATGACTTCAGTACATCTCTTTATGTAAAATTTTTTTTGCAGTGCTAACTGCATAAATTCCTTTCCTTCGTCAATAGGCAAAATAACGGAAAAATTTCCCTTAGGATGTAAAAGGGAAAAAACACTGTCTAACAAAGTATCGAATGTTAGAGTATCTGTACTTCTTGCTTGTCGTCTAGCGGCATCTTTGATCAAAGTACCCGATTCTATTTTAAAATAAGGTGGATTAGATATAATGCTCTCAAAAAGTGGTATCAAAGGTTTTTGACTATAATCCTGTATAGATTGATGTAAAATCCTAAGTCGATTTTTCCAAGGACTATTTTCAATATTAGAACTAGCTTGTTCAAATGCAGCTCGATCTATTTCTAAAGCATGAATAAGAGCTTTTGCATTTCTTTGTGCCGACATCAGCGCTAGTACACCCGTTCCTGTTCCTATGTCTAAAATAGAAGATGCTTGAAGCGTATCCGCCCAAGCACCTAATAGTACGCCATCTGTGCCAATTTTCATGGCACACTTATCTTGTTGTACAGTAAATTGTTTAAATCGAAATGTTGACATCTATTATTCCTTACTCCTTAAAAACCCAAATCTAAATCATCATCATCATCCAAATCAAGATCTAAGCTGTCATCGTCGTCTAAATCCAAGTCATCGTCTAAGTCAAGATCTAAGCTGTCGTCATCGTCTAAATCTAAGTCATCGTCTAAGTCAAGATTTAGACTGTCATCTTCCTCTTCTGAATCACTTTCGTCTAAGTCTAAGTTATCGTTCTCATCCAAATCCAAATCTAAGTCGTCCCCTAGGTCAAAGTCTAAGTCGTCACTAGCAGGAGCTTCCGCTGCTTTCTCTTCCTCGGTATCGTCCTCTAAATCCAGATCTAAATCATCGTCTAAATCCAAATCATCTAAGTCTAAGTCATCTAAATCATCTCCAAAGTTGATATTCAAATCGTCAAAATCGTCTCCATCATCATCTAGATCCAAATCATCTAAATCCAGATCATCGTCTAGATCTAAGTCTAAGTCTAAATCATCGTCCTCATCCAAATCAAGGTCTAAATCATCCAAGTCCAAGTCATCCAAATCTAGATCGTCGTCTAAGTCCAAGTCTAAATCCAAATCATCATCATCTAGATCAAGGTCTAAATCAAGATCCAGATCTAAGTCATCGTCTAAATCAAGATCATCTAAATCCAAATCCAAATCGTCTAAGTCAAGGTCTAAATCATCAATATCTAGATCTAAATCGCCTAAGTCCTCGTCATCAGCACCGATGCCAGCTGCACCAGCGGCTTTGTATACCAAGACATCCAATTCGTTTGCTTTAAAGACGCCATAATGCAGGATACTACCTTCAAACCACATACAAGTCGGATCGCCCATTCCAAAACCTTTGGTTTGCATACGACGATCAATAGATTCAAAAGCTGCATTTTCCTCATCTCCAATTAACCGCATAACGGTCATTTCTACTTTAGACACCTTATGTCGGACTAAATCTCCAATTTCCATATTTTAATTGAGTTATTCTTTTGTTGATTAGAGTAGGTTATCCAATTATATTGAATGAACCATCATTAGGTAAGTAATTTAGATATTCTTAGCTCACTGGTCGACCATCTAAGTAAACGACCGTAGCAGCTTTAAAAGATTCTTTTTTTGTTCGAATATTTTCTTCATTAATTACTTGTTGCCATTCACAAGCAATATCACCAGGTCCAAAACCTTTCATGAGTGCAAGTTTTTCACGAGAGCCTTCATTTTCTTGGTAAACATAAGTGATAACCATGTCGGGACCACCTGATTTTAGACGAACTACTTCTCCTATTTCTGGCATAATATAAAACTGTATTAAAGTGAATATATTGTTGGGGTATCAACTCCCAACTTATTTTAGAACCAAATTTTTTGGAACCCTACAATATATAAAAATATGTTGTAGATGTATAGCTTCTTTAAGAGATTTTTAGTGAACTATTTTTGTGAGTAATGAGGTTTCTCTAGCTTTGCAATAATTCCTTGGTAGAGAAGTTTAGATGATCAAAAGATGAAAGCCACCCCTAACGACTAGAGATGGCTTTCATGATATAGACATTACTTATAAAAAAGGCACCACACATCAAAAAAGGAGCACCTTATAATAATAAGCTTGTTTATTGAACGCTTGCTGTATTTTTAGGTGCAGCAGCCATGATTTCTTCATTAGCTTGTGCTTTGTATTGCTCAAAGTTTTGAACAAAACCAAGTGCTAATTCTTGAGCTTTAGCGTCATAAGCTTCTTTATCTTCCCATGTGTTTCTTGGATTAAGTACTTCATCAGGAACATTAGGACAAGTCATTGGCATGCTCAACCCAAATACAGGCAATGTAGAAAATTCAACATTATCTAAATCTCCATTTAGTGCTGCTGCGATCATAGCACGAGTATACTTTAGTTGCATACGGCTACCAACGCCATAAGAACCACCAGACCATCCCGTGTTAACTAGCCACACATTAACATTGTGTTCTTTCATTTTCTTACCTAACATTTCAGCGTATTGTGTAGGGTGTAACGGTAAGAATGGAGCTCCAAAACAAGCAGAAAATACAGTCACAGGTTCTGTAATTCCAGCTTCTGTTCCTGCAACTTTAGCTGTGTAACCAGAGATAAAGTGGTACATAGCTTGACCAGGAGTTAATTTAGAAAGCGGAGGCAATACACCGAAGGCATCGCAAGTCAAAAAGAAAATATTTTTAGGAATACCTCCACGAGATGGCTCTAAAGCATTATCGATGTGATAAATAGGGTAGGATACACGCGTATTTTGTGTAATCTCCGTATTTTCATAATCTGGTGTTCTTGTTCCTTCGTGGAATTTGATGTTTTCCAAGATTGCACCAAATTTGATAGCATTGAAAATTTCAGGCTCTTTTTCTGCTGAAAGATCTATTGTTTTGGCATAACAACCACCCTCGAAGTTGAAGACACCTGTATCCGACCAACCATGTTCATCATCGCCAATAAGATTGCGTTTAGGATCAGCAGATAGCGTTGTTTTTCCTGTACCAGACAACCCAAAGAAAACTGCTGTATCTCCATTTTTTCCTACATTAGAAGAACAGTGCATTGATAATACATTTCTGTTGTGAGGTAGAACATAATTCAAAACAGAGAAAATACCTTTCTTGATTTCTCCTGTATAACCAGTTCCCCCAATCAAAATTACCTTGCGTGAGAAATTAACAATTGCAAAGTTGTGTTGGCGAGTGCCATCTTCCTCAGCAACAGCCATAAATTCAGGAGCACACAAAATTGTCCATTCTGGAGCTGCATTTTTAATTTCCTCTTCTGTTGGACGCATAAACATGTTGCAAGCAAACATGGCAGACCATGGTTTTTGAGCAACCAAACGAAGCGTCAAGCGATAGTTTTCATCTGCACAAACGTAAGCATCACGTACATAAACCTCTTTGTTTTCTAAGTAAGCGGTTACTTTATTATATAAAGCATCGAATTTATCAGAATCGAAAGGCATGTTGATATCATTCCAATCAACTGTATTTTCGGTGACAGCGTCTTTTACAATGAAGCGATCTTTGGGTGAACGCCCAGTAAACTCTCCTGTTTTGATCACAAGTGCACCAGAATCGGCCAAGACACCTTCCCCCATAGCGATGGTGCGTTCTACTAGATTAGGAACAGGTAAGTTCCAGTAAGCGGTTACATTCTTCAGACCAAGCGTAGTTAAATCTGCGTTGGGATTTTTAAGACCTACGTTCTTCATTAGTCGTGTTTTTTTTTGTGATAGACCTTGTAGTTATTATGATTAAGATAATAAAAGACTCTTTTGAAATTGGCAATTTATTTGCTTAAGCATAATTTCGTAAAGCTACAAAGTAATCTAAATTTAAAAATAAAGTTTTTCTTTTTTCTGAAGCTTTTAAGAGTATGGTCTGTTGTTTCTAAATAGCATCCTCTTAAAAAAAACTTCTCTGTATATTAATTATGCTCAATGACTAATACACAAAATTTTAGTTAGGTGTTCTTTATAAAATAATACGCTGATTTTAAGTGCTATTTGTATTTTTAAAGCGGCTTAAAAGCAGCATTATCTGTAAATTTACAAAAGTTTAAAGACTAGAAGTGAATTAATACCTAAAAAACTTCACTATCTTAACGAATGAATCTCTTAAATGAAGTATATGAGTAGCCAAACATTTTAATTTTTATTAAAAAAGCCAAGCATAAAATCAAGGCATTCCCAAAAGTTGCTTGTTGTTGCTACTGCACCAATAAACGATAGTACTGCATGTTGTTTGACGTTATACGAATACGTTATTATCGTTTTAGAAACAAAAAAGCAGCACACGTGGCTACGTATCCTGCTCTTGTAAAAATCATTTTTAGTTGACGTCCAATTCGATTTTATTGGTCTCCAAACGTCCTGGATATGCCTTCAAAGCTGCTTCCAAACAATCCATTGCCGTGTTCAAATCGTCAGAATTTAATACATAAGCGATGCGAGCTTCTTGTACACCCAATCCATCTGTATTGTAAAAACCTGCTCCAGGAGCCATCATAATTGTTTTGCCATTGTGTTCAAACTCTTCTAAAAGCCATTGGCAGAATTTATCACAATTATCGACAGGGAATTTAACAAAAGCATAAAACGCACCTTTAGGATTAGGACAAACAACACCCTCCATTGCTTGTAAGCGATTGATGACGGTTTGTCGACGGTGGTCGTATTCTTTGGTTAGATCTCCAAAATAACTTTGAGGGGTATCTATCAAGCCTTCTGCTAGAATTTGAGCCAAAGTAGAAGGGCTCAAGCGCGCTTGCGCTAATTTCATAGCTTCTACCATAAACGACTCATTTTTTGAAAGAACAACACCCATTCGAGCACCACAAGCACTATAACGTTTCGATATTGAGTCGATAACAATAGCATGGTTTTCCATGTTTTCTAATGCCAAAATAGAAGTATGCTTTTGTCCTTCGTAGCAAAAATCGCGATACACTTCATCTGCAATCAAAAACAAATCGTGTTTTTTTACGATGGTTCTTAGTTTTTCCAATTCTTCAACAGAATACAAATAACCTGTAGGATTGCTAGGGTTACAAATTAAAATGGCTTTGGTTTTTGGACTAATTTTCTTTTCAAAATCCTCCATTGCTGGCAATGCAAAACCATCCTTGATGTGTGCGGTAATTGGAACAATAGTGATATCTAAACTTTTTGCAAAACCATTGTAATTCGCATAAAAAGGTTCAGGAACAATAACTTCGTCTCCTGCATCTGCACAAGCAAGCATAGCAAATAACAATGCTTCAGACCCACCGTTGGTTACAATCATTTGTTCTGTATCAACAGTAACTCCGTATCGACTATAAAACTCAACAAGCTTTTCTCTATAAGAGATAAGACCAGCTGAATGTGAATAGGCAATGACTCCCAAGTCAGCTTCTTGTAGAGCATTCACGCCCGTTTGAGGAGTTATAATATCTGGTTGACCAATGTTAAGATGAAATACCTCTACGCCTCTTTTTTTTGCCGCTTCGGCATATGGAACCAATCGGCGAATAGGAGAAGAAGGAGTATTCGCTACTCTGTTTGATGTTGTTGGCATAATCCAAAAAACTTTTTTATGTAGAATAGTTTATTTTCTAATTAAAATACAAATGTACAAAAGGGTTTTTATTATTGTGAATTAAAAAAGAGAATTATCAATAAAACTGTACGTTTCACTTTAAGAGGTGTCTAAAATAACCGCTAAAGTACTCTCAGTAATGCCTTGTTCTAAATGCTTAACTCGTTTGTGTTCATATACTATGGTGGAACTCATTTGCAATACTTTTGAATAATCTATTAGGGAGAATAGGCAGATTATAATTAATAAAGACCTAAAAAAGAATACTTTGAAAAAAAGTTGACTTTTTGATATTGAAGCAAAGAGCTATTATTTTTTGCCAACAAATATATTTTAAAACTTGCTTTGAGTTGATTTTTAAAAGTTTATTTTATTATTGGAAATGCTAGTTGAAATTTATTATATTTATAATAAATCTATATTATTAAAAACGCATACAGACGACTATCTCTAAATGCTTTGTTCTTGAAGATTATTTTTTATTTTGAGTTTTTGTGATTTTTGGTCACTACTTTTTTATGGGTAGTTTGTCTTGTTGTGGCAATGGTGATTGTTCTGAGATTAATTTTGGTTGGATAAACTACGGTATAGATATTATGTATTCGGTAACCCCTTTAGAAATTAGAAGGAAGTTGTTTCTTTAGGTTTGTATGAGAAATGTATGTTATGATAGAATTGAACTCTATTCTAAAGTCTTTAGATGATATCGTGTTTTTGATCGATTCAAAATTAATATTTAAAAAATATTGGGTTGCAGATGAGCGTTCGCTGTGGATTCCTCCAGATGAATTTTTAGGTAGAGCAATTGATGAGATTTTTCCAGATGGTCTAAAAATAGATGTTGTTGCTAAAATAAAAGCTGTTTTTGAAACCAAAGAAAACAATCAAATTATATACAGTTCGCCAGACCAAAACAGCAAGCGATGGTATCGAGTTCGCCTGAATCTAATAGATGATAAAGACAAATATGGGGGGCAATATATGCTTTTGATTGTAGGAGACTGTACGCAAGAGGTAGAGCTAAAGTCTCAAAAGCGTGTTTTTGAAGGAATTGTTTCTCAGAACTGGGATTCCATCAAGTTTTTAGATTTGGATGGTGTCATACAATATATCAATCCAGCAACCAATCGTTTGTATGGTTATGATGAAAATGAATTGATTGGTCGACATGTTTCTATTTTGAACAATCAAGAAATACACCAAACCGATGCAATTAGTAAAATTGTGCAAGCAACAGGTTTTTGGTCGGGCGAATTGGTCAAAGTCAAAAAAGACAAAAGCTTGTTTAATGCTTTCTTGTCTGTACAGTTGATTCGGGATAGTATGGGGGTGCCAACTGGATATGTATCACATAGTAAGGACATTTCAAAGGAAAAAGAAACCAAAGAAAAGCTAAAGCAAATTATTGGTGAGAAAGAGGTATTGCTCAAAGATTTGAGTGTCTTTGAAAACATTGTTTCTCAAAATTGGGATGCCATTACATTTGCTAATTTAGAAGGAATTGTACAGTATATAAACCCTGCTGCCAATCGATTGTATGGTTATGAAGGAGATGAATTGATTGGGAAAAGTGTGGATGTATTTAATAGCCAAGAAAGCCATACAACAGAAGCCGTTATTCAAGCCATTCTTGATACAGGAATGTGGGCAGGAGAAATTCGTCAATTGCGGAAAGATGGAACTACCTTTGAAGCCTTTTTGTCTGTACAGTTAATTAAGGATAATGCAGGAACACCAATTGGTTATGCTTCACACAGCAAGGATATTACCAATGAAAAAGAAACAGCTCAAAAACTTAAAACAATTATCAAGGAACGTGAGACGCTTCTAAAAGAAATTCATCACAGAGTTAAGAACAACTTACAAGTTATTACGAGTCTTCTGAGTTTGCAAGCCAATACCATCAATGAAGAGGCAACCAAAGTGCTTTTTCAGCAGAGTCAATATCGGATCAATACGATGGCTATGATTCATGAAACCTTGTATCAGTCTGAAGATTTTCTTACCATAGGTTATGCTCAATACATGGAAGCTTTGATGCACTATTTGATTTTGTCAATGAAAGGTGCGAATCATAGTATTGAGTGGACTATAGAAGCCAACAACATAAAGCTAAATATTGATACAGCTATACCTCTTGGGTTGTTGATTAATGAAATTATTACCAATGCACTCAAGTATGGTTTAAAAGGAGATCAAAAAGGGGCTATTTATATTCGTCTAGAAGCCTTAGAACGCCCCAATTATGTGCTGTATATAGGCGATAATGGAAAGGGGTTTTCTAGAGATGTAAATTTCAAAACAACCAACTCTTTAGGGCTTAAATTAATCCATAATTTAGCCAAACAGCTTAGAGGCGAAATTAAACGAAATTTGACTCAAAAAGGGACACATTATGAAATGAGTTTTCAAGAAATTAACTAGGGTTATTACTTAATAGTTAGACCATTAGGTTAACATGGTTTTTAGATTTTTTTTGGCTTATTGTTGGTCAAATTATTGATAAAAAACCTTCATAATAGGGGGCGTGATGCAGCAAAAATTAAGATTTAAAATTGCTTTTTTTATTTTAAAAAAAAGGTATTTATTTTACTTGTGTACCTCCAGACTTAGAAAACCTTTTTGAAAGCTAAGAATAAGTTTGGGTATCCCCACTTAAATTTATAGGGATAAGTTGTAGAATGCGATATTTTTTATTTATATTTAAAATGATTGAGCTTGTATATGTAGTTATTATTTGATAAACATATATTTTATATATTTAGTCCTACTTAAATTAATAACTAAAACATTTTTATTGTACAAAATACAAGGCAATTATATTCCCACTTAATTAAATGTAGAGCACTAGTCAATTAAAGACTTTTTATAATTCATTGTGATATTATAAAGTCTTTCTTTGTGTATTTAAATAATATATTATATATTTGTATGTAATAGTGCGACTGGTATAGTCTATTCTAAAAGAACGGGGGTTCTCTTTTACATGGTGAAACTTAGGACATTTCATCATATTGAATAGATTTACCAGTTGCTTTTCTTCTATCATAACTATGGAAAACACACTATTAGAGGAAATTGGAGGAAAATCGGTATTAGTAGAGGTTGTTGATCGTTGGTATGAACGTATCCTGAACGACACCGAATTACTTCCGTTTTTTGAGGCAATAAATATTGATTGGCTAAAAGAAAAAATTGTCAATTTTTTAGAAGTTTTGTTGGTAGAAGAGACTTATAAAATGGGGGAGCAAATCCAGCGAGCCCATGCTCACCTAGAAATTCAAGTTTCTCACTTTAACGCTTTTATAGGTCATTTGGATATGGCACTGGATGCATCTAATATAGATAGTAATCTAGTTGAAAATATTATAGATTTGGTATTAGAAGCCAAAGAGGATGTCCTATCTTCACATAAAATAGATAACATTAATCAAGTCGATGAAAATCAAATCCAAAATATGATGTCTGGAAACGAAAATAATTACACAACTTTACTACAACAAACGATTGATAGTTCTTTTGGGAGAGTCGAGTTTGACAGAGATGGAACAATATTAGATGTCAATACTAATTTTGCCTCTATAATGAGGTATGATGATCCTAGCGAGATAGTAGGTAGACATCATTCAGTTTTTGTTGAAACAGAATATAAATCGTCTGATGAATACGAACAGTTTTGGATGGATTTGGCAAATGGAATTGCACAACACGGTGTTTTTCAGCGAAAAACAAAAGATGGTGATGTTGTTTGGGTGCAAGCTTCTTATACGCCATTATTAAGTAGAGATGGTTCTGTTATTCGGATTATCAAAATTGCAACCGATATCACAGAGGAACGTGAAGAAGCCTTAAAAGCTGCGAATCTAAAAACAGCTATAGATGGTTCTTTTGCTCGAATTGAGTTTGATCCTTATGGAAAAATATTAGATATCAATGCTAATTTCTTACATCTCTTTGGGTATGATGATAGTGATAATTTGATAGGAGAGCATCATCAAGTGTTTTTGGAACAGCGCTATGCTGATTCTGAAAATTACAAGCGTTTTTGGGAAGATTTAAGAGCAGGAGAAAGTCAAAGTGCTGATTTTAAGAGGTTTAAAAAGAGTGGAGAACCCTTGTGGATTCAAGCAATCTATGCTCCTGTTAAAAATAAAAGAGGGGAGGTTGAAAAAGTAGTTAAAATAGCTACTGATATAACTCCTCAGAAGCAATTTTTGTATGAAATTAATAAGGTTATTGTATCAGCGGGAGAAGAAGGAAAATTAGATGCTCGACTGGATGCAAGTAAAGCAACTGGTGACTGGAAAGAACTGGCAAGTTCTGTTAACTTATTGTTAGAGTCGGTGGCTATGCCTATTATGGAAATTAGTGATATTGTAGGTGCACTTGCCAAAGGAGATTTGACAGAACGTTTCGATTCTTTTATAGAAGGTGATATCAAAAATTTAGGAGATGAACTAAACGTTGCGATTGATAGTATCAATGTTTTGATGGGGCAAATTTCTCAAATAGGAAACCTAGTAGCTGCTTCCGCTGAGGAAATGTTAGTGAAAGGGGAGGAAATGAAGAATACGACTCAAGAAGTAGCTTCCGCCACTCAACAAATGGCAGAAGGAGCCCAACAGCAGGCACAACAAACAGACGAAGCAAGCAAAATGATGGACAATGTGCTAAAATCTGTTGATACTATGGCTAAGAAAGCTGGATTAATTAACAAATCTGCTTTAGAAGGACAGAAAAACTCTTCGGAAGGTTTGTCTACGATTAAGCTAGTGGCTAATAGTATGAACGAAATTCAAGACTCTGCGGTCAGTACGTCTGATTCTATCGAAATATTGTCTGAACGTTCAGAAGAAATCGCTAGTGCTTTGAGTGTTATCACCGATATCGCTGCTCAAACGAACTTATTGGCATTAAATGCAGCCATCGAAGCGGCTCGTGCTGGTGATGCTGGACGTGGTTTTGCCGTGGTAGCGGAAGAAATTAGAAAATTGGCAGAAGGTTCGAAAAAATCAGCTGTGGATATTGAAAAAGTGATTCGCGAAATTCAAAAAGATATTAGTGTTGCTTCGAAAGCAATCGATAGCATGGAGCTAAATGTAAAGAGTGGAATGCAAGCTTCGAAAGAAGCCCAATCAGTATTTGAAAGTATAGAAAAAGCAAGTCACGAAACATTGGACTTGTCCAAAGAAATTGTGGAAGCTACCGAAGGTCAAAAAGATTCTATTCATGCTACCGCTAAAAATATAGAAAAAATTGTTGTTGTAGCAGAAGAAACAGCTTCTGGAACAGAGCAGGTTGCTAGCTCTAGTAAAGTACTAAGTCAAGGTATGAATGAAGTAACTGCTACTAGCGAAGACTTAGCTAATGTAGCAAATCAACTTCAAGAAAGCATTTCTAAGTTTAAATTGCAATAATCTTTTTTCCTCTTGGATTAAAAATAGAATAGATGTCTGACAAAACAGAATATACTATAGATGATGTGAAGCGGGAGGCAGAAAATCATCAAAAAGCCAAAGAACAGTCGGAGTTAATGCAGTTGATTATTTTTAAATTGGCTGGAGAAGAATATGGGCTTCCGATAGACCAAATTAAAGAGGTAGTTTTGACTCCTCGTGTGGCTAAAATGCCTCAAACACCTCCTTATATCAAGGGCGTTGCCAATATTCGGGGCAATATCATCGCCATTATGGATTTGGAGCAAAAATTTGGCTTGGGAGATGGCTTGGAGGCTAAGGAAGCTCAAAATTATACGTTGGTCGTCGAGAACGAGGCTTTCAAAGTGGGAATTCTAGTCAAGGAAGTGCCCAATACGTTGACGATTGAAGTTGATGATATTGATAAAGCTTCTACTTTGATTCAGTATTCTTCTTTAGATGCAAGTTGTTTGGTCGGTGTTGTTAATGTAGGAGATCGAATGATTATTTTGATTGATATGGTTAAGTTGATCGAATCAGAAGGTGTTAAAACTTCTTATTCATAGTGGTAGAAGTACCCAAAAAGGTCAAATTTTTAGATTTTAAAAGTGATAAATTTAGTATAAATAAAAAACAAAATGGGTAAACGAGTTTTAATTGTAGACGACTCCCTGTATATGCGGACGATGATTAATTCTGCTTTGACAGCAGCTGGGTACGAAGTTGTGGGACAGGCTGCCAATGGAGAATCGGCAATTGATATGGCTTTGGATTTACTTCCAGATTTAATCACTTTGGATAATATCTTGCCAGATATGATTGGTACAGATATTTTGAGAGTATTAAAAGAAGATGAAAATATTCCATCTAAAGTCATTATGATTAGTGCTGTGGGGCAAGATTCTGTAATACAAGAGGGGATGAGTTTGGGTGCTGCTGCTTATATCGTTAAGCCTTTTACGACAGAGAGTTTGCTAGAGGTTATTGATAAAGAAATGCAAGAATAAATTCAGGCATCGTGAACGAGAAAAAACAGATTAGGGTGCTGGTGGCAGATGATTCTGCTCTAATGCGTATCCTAATCAACGATATTATTAATACTGATCCTGACATTCATGTTATTGGACAAGCTAATAACGGCAAAACAGCTTATTTGTTGACGCAAAAATTAAAGCCTGATGTGGTTTTAATGGACGTCAATATGGGAGAGTACGATGGTATTTATGGTGTTGTTGAAATTATGGAGCATTGTCCTACACCTATTATTATTTTATCTTCTATTGGTAATGTTGATATGAATCCTATTCTGCAAGGTCTAGAATTAGGAGCTATTGATTACCTAAATAAACCCGCTAAGAATCGGGTTAATATGGATGAAGTAAAACAGGATTTAATAGAGAAAATAAAGGTGGCGAGTACGGTTGATTTGGAAGAGGTGCGGGACGAGCCTACACCTGTAAACATTCACGAGCATTCGTTCGATAGCAAAGCTTCTTATGACTGTATTGTTTTAGGCGCTTCGACTGGAGGACCTCGATCTTTAGAAAAAATACTGACGCAACTGCCTAAGAATTTGACAATTCCAGTTGTTATTGCACAGCATATGCCTGCTAATTTTGTTCCAGCATTTGCAGATCGTTTGAATCAATTGACGCCTTTAAATGTTCGAGTGGCAGAGCAAAAAGAAGTGTTGGAGGCTGGAAATGTTTATCTGGCACCAGGAGATGTAAATTTGACCGTAGAACGAAGAGGAAAAAAGTACGTTTTTGGAAAAACAGAGCAAGAATTTTTGGCTTATAACAATCCGTCTGTTGATGGTTTGATGCTTTCTGTAGCAAAAGCTTATCAAGAAAGAGCAATAGGGGTAGTATTGACAGGGATGGGAAAAGATGGCGCGATTGGCTTGAAAGCAATGAAAGATGCTGGAAGTTATACAATTGCGCAGAGTGAGGCATCATGTATTGTTTATGGAATGCCCAAAGCTGCGGTTCAAAATCAAGCTGTAAAGCAAGTGGTGCACTTGGATGAAATTGCTGCCTTTTTGGTCAGTTGCTTGGCATAAAATAATAACATATCGTTTCGAAAGAATCGTGTTGCTCTCAAAGAGAGACTTTTAGTGTATCAAAAAACAAATGATTAGTTAATTATTAACAATGGCAAAAGAAGAGGAATATAAGGAAATGTTTCTGGCAGAAGCCGAGGAGAGTTATGAAGAACTCAATCGACTATTTACGGAATTGGAAAAAAATAACCAAAACCGATCTGCTATTGACGCCATTTTTAGAATAACACATACGCTCAAAGGCAATGCCATGGGGATGGGGTTTGATGCGATTGCTGAGTTGAGCCATGTAATGGAGGATATTTTTAATGAGGTGAAGTTGGGACGCATGAGCTTAGATTCTATGTTGTTTCAATCTTTGTTTAGAGCCAACGATGTCTTGGGTGAATTAATTCAAGCTGTAAAAACAGGTGCTACTGTTCGTTATAAAGGAATTCGTACCAAATTACAGGTTGCCCTGCGAAAGGCAAAGGCGTATTACGAGACTCAAAATGAATCCACAACCGTTCAAACGACAGAAAATAAAGAAGAGAGTAATACAGAAGAGCAGACAAATACAGAGAATAGTACGGCAGTAATAGGAGCAACAGAAGAGGGAGAAGGTGATGATGAGGATGAATCCGATGAGTTGGAACAGACAGGACATAAAATCATCCTATCGGATATGGTCCAGGTGCCTGTTCGAAAATTGGATGAGTTGCTAAATATTGTCGGGGAGTTGATTATTGAGAAGGATACTTTAATTGCTCAACGGCTGGAGGAAAAAGGGATTAATAGTGATTTGGCACGCTTACACCGCTTGACATCTGATTTGCAATATAGTGTCATGGATGTTCGCTTGGTGCAAGTTGGGTTCTTGTTTAATAAGTTTCATCGAGTATTGAGGGATGCAGCGGTTATTGAAAACAAAAAAGCAGATTTGGTGCTGGAAGGGACAGAGAGTGAGATTGACCGTAATGTGTTAAAAACAATGAGCGATTCCTTGGTGCATTTGGTTCGAAATTCTGTTGGACATGGTATAGAACCACCAGAGGAGCGACTCAAATTGGGAAAACCTGAACGAGGTGTGGTGACATTGAGGGCTAGAAATGAAAAGGATACAGTTTATATTGAAATTAGTGACGATGGGTACGGGATTGATGTAGATAAAATTAAACAGAAGGCGATAAAAAAAGGCTTGATTCCAAAAGAATACGCTCCAATTATTTCCAAAGAGGAAATTTTACTGTGCTTATTTGAGCCTGGGTTTTCAAATGCCGAAGTAGTTACGGAAATCTCTGGACGTGGGGTAGGATTGGATGTGGTTAGAATGGCAGTAGAATCTATAGGTGGAAAAATTTCGATTGAAACGGAATTGGGCAAAGGGACTACGTTTATACTCGGTTTGCCTTCTTCTATGGCTGTAAAGGCAGCGTTGTTGTTTCAGTTGAACCAACAAGAATTTGCGATTGCTTTGGCTTATACAGAAGCAGTTATTTCGATGCCTAAAAACGAAATACATAAGATTAATACAGGTTTGATTTCTACTTATTTGGGCAAGACAATATCGATTGTCTTTTTGCAAGATTTGTTTGAAATGGAAACCATGAAGGAAATAGAAGAGAAAGGAAGTTTGTACAAACGCTTTGATGAAATAGAGGGAAATCCAAACTTGGATATCGTCATTGTTAGCTACAATCATCGAATGGTTGGGCTAGTGGTAGATAAGTTGATGCAACAGAAAGAAATTGTAGAGAAAAAATTGCCTCCACCTATTGACAAAGTTGCTCTATTTAGTGGAGTGACAATACTAGGAACAGGGAGAATGTGTTTGGTACTAGATATTGTTAGTATTCTTTCACATTTATTTAGAGAAAAACGAATTGGTACCAACATCGCAGCATTAGGATAAAAAGACAAGACAACAAAATAATATGGAAGTTTTTAACAACGCAGAAATGCAAACTGCTGAAGCTATTATTAACCAAGGATTGAGTAGTGCCGCAGAGACACTTTCTTTCTTTATGAAAGAACCCATCGTCGTTGAGCAGATTGGAGTGAACAACTTAGGAATTGCAGATAAAACGCCTTTAAAATTAAGGTGTACTGGAAATGCTTATTTGTTGACAACAGAGGTGGTTGGAGAATTAGAGGGATTTTGTTGTTTGGTATTTACAGAAGAGGAAGCAGAGATGTTACAAAAGGCTGCTTTGCCTCCTGAAGTAATTAAAGATCCCGTGCTATTTGAATCTATGAAAGATGCTATCTTGTTAGAGGTTGATAATATCATTGCAGCAGCGGTTATTACTCAGTTTGCTAATTTACTGAAACGAAAAATGCACGGTTCGGTACCTCAATTGAGTCATATTGATCCAAGTACTTTTGAAGTATTTATACAGAGACGCTTGAACAACCAATCTCATGTGATCAATTTTAAAACCAATTTTTCGGCTAAAGGTAAGTCGTTTAGTCCTATGTTTTTATGGTTTATGAATGAGCCTTTTATCAATGATATCAAACAACTTAGTGCTCAAGGACAATAGATTTATTTCGGGAGTGCTGCGCAGTTGATAATCAACAAGTTGTGGATTTGTTGCGTTTTGTGTTAAAATTTTGATTATCAAATTAATATAAATGTGCTTTTTTGTCTTTTTGGGTGAAAAAGTAAACAACTAAGCGATAGCGATCTCACGACCGCAGGGAGCTACCACGAAGTAGCACCGTAGGTAATCAACGAACTACTAGAATTAAATACAATAGAATTATAAGAGAATTGCAGATTTGATATGGCAGAACACCCTAAACGACTACAGATAACCGATGAGGAATTAAATGCTTTTACAACAGCAGTAAAAACTCGTTTTGGATTAGACTTTACGAGTTACGAGCAAAAGTCACTAAAAAGAGGACTTGTTCGATTAATTGCTAAAAAAGACTTAGATTCTATGTTGGGTTTATGGGGGCAAATGCTAAGAGACAAGTCCTTAATAGTAAGTTATATAGATGAGTTGCTGGTTAATTTGACAGAGTTTTTTAGAAACTACGATTTGTGGCAAAAATTGAAAACAGATGTCCTCAAAAAAATTGGTTATCAAGATGAACTAACTATCTGGCATGCGGGTTGTTCGACAGGAGAGGAGATTTATACTATGGCGATTGTTTTAAAAGAGCACTTTATGTTGCACAAGTCAAAAGTACTGGCAACAGATTTGAGTGCTAAAGCACTTGCCCAAGCAATAGAAGGCAGCTATAGCAATATCATTTGGAACAAATGTGCCAAATCTTATGCTTTATACAATCCAAAAGGGGATGTAGAACGTTATTTTTCTAAAGAGGAGCGTAGTTTTCGAGTTGTGAATCAACTAAAAAAACATATTAGATTTCAGCGGCACAACCTAGTACAGGACGAAATGCAAGAAACTTTTAAAATTATTTTTTGTAGAAATGTAATGCTATATTTTGATAGTGTTTTAAAAATGAAGGTGTTAAAGCTTTTTTATGATGCATTAGATGATGATGGGTTTTTTATAATAGGTTATTATGACATGCTTCCATATCAATCTAAAGAAATGTTTACCTTATATTGTGCAGCAACTAGAATTTATAGGAAGAATTTGAATTATAAAAATAATACTTAATACTTAAGAAATGGATATTGTAAGTACAACGAAAGACGATATGTTGATTTTAGATTTTATCGGTCAACTAGATACAGGAACAGCCCCCAAAGCAGAGATAGAAGTAAACAAGTATTTGGAAAATAATCAAAAAATTATTTTTAATCTTGAACAAACGGCTTTTGTGAGTAGTGCAGGCTTGCGTGTTTTTTTGGGTACAGCCAAAAAGTTAAAAGCATCGGGTGGGTTGTTTAGAATTTGTAATGCGAATAACGTTGTCCAAGAAATTTTGGACATTTCAGGGTTTAGTCAAATTTTGGATGTAAAGAAAACGTTGGACGAAGCCGTGACTAATTTTAACTAAAACGGTGTTTTGGTAAATCATTATAACAATCAAGTCCTGACAATATAAATTGAATGATGGGAAAAGAAGCAAATAAATCTGATGAGGTAAACAATATCTTGGCTCAAAAGGAGCAGGAAATTGTACTACTGAAGGAAGAAAAGGTTCGAATGGAAGCGGAACTAAATCTAGCCAAAGACATTCAACTGAATATGGTGCCAATGAGCCACCCTGATTTTGGAGGACGAAAAGATTTTGAACTGTATGCAAAACTAATCTCGGCAAGAGAGGTTGGTGGCGATTTTTATGACTATTATTTGTTAGATGATACTCATTTAGGAATTGTAGTAGGAGATGTGTCAGGAAAAGGAGTAGCTGCTGGGTTTATGATGGCTGTTGGCAAGGCTTTGTTAAAGTCTAGAGCAGCAACAGATTTTTCTACTGCAAGTATTATGAGTCATGTGAACCAAGAAATGGCGACCAATAACCCTAATTACATGTTTACGACTGTTTTTATGGGAATTATTGACTTAGCAAAAAAAGAAATGGTGTATACAAATGCAGGGCACAACCCTACTTTTATTCGCCAAAAAGAAGGCAACTTGATAAAGTTGTCCACCTTGCATGGTCCTGTAGTGGCTGCAATGGAAGATATAACGTATGGAGAATCAACCATCTCCTTGTCGGTGGGAGATGTGATTTTTGCGTATACCGATGGAATTACCGAAGCACATAACAGTGCTTTAGAATTGTTTTCAGAAACTCGGTTGTGCCAATCCTTAGAGCGACCTTTCAAAAATGTAAAGGATACAGTAGAGCGATTGGTCATGGATATATTACTATTCGAACGAGGAGAAGAACAATTTGACGATATAACCGCTTTGTGTGTTGAAATAAAAGAATAAACAATGGGGGAGATACATTCAAAAAAAATTATTATTAAAAACACCATAGAGGAAGTGCAACGTGCAATTAGTGCGTTTGAAACTTTTGCGATACAGTATGATATTCCTGAAACAATTATGGTAAAGGTAAATATTGTGTTAGACGAACTGTTATCCAATATAGTTAAGTACAGCTTTCCCGATGATGACGAACACGAGATTGATATTTCAATAGAGCTGTTCACAACTGGAAAATTAATTATTCAATTGACCGATGCAGGAATACCTTTTAATCCTTTTGATACACCTGAACCAGATCTATCTATCCCCCTAGAAGATCGTGAAGTAGGTGGCTTGGGTATTCTTTTGGTGAAGAAATTGATGGATGAATACAGTTATAAGAGACAGGTGAATTTAAACATCACCTCAATGATTAAAAACAATTGTTAGAAAATAAATAAGGATGCTCAACAATAGAAAAAGTTCCCGTTCTATTGGTTGTAGTGTACAAAAGACTAGGCTATTTAAATAGCAAAGGATAAAATAAATGACAAAGAAGTTAGGAACAATACAACAATATTTTAAAGAAGATGTCACTGCGGCCTTTGGTTTAGCATTGGTCGTTCTACCTATTGCGCTCGGCATTGCTGTCGCATCTGGAGTGCCACCAATGGCAGGCGTTCTATCTGCTGTTGTAGGGGGCATTGTTGCAACTTTCTTCCGTGGGAGCCATATTACAATTAATGGACCTTCGGCGGGATTAATTGCAGTGATGTTGTCTGGCGGAATAGCACTAGGCGATGGGGAATCTTTGATTGGATTTCAATCTCTATTAGGGGCAACTATTGTTGCAGGTATAGGGCAATTGTTGTTCGGAATGCTTCGATTAGGTGAGCGAGGAGATATTATTCCAACCGCAGCAATTAACGGAATGCTGGCGGCTGTAGGATTTACAATTATTGTTACTCAGGTTCATTTGGTATTTGGTGTCTCGCTAGAAAGTGAGAGTGCTTATGAGAGCTTTTCTATGATCAAAGAGAGTTTTTGGAAGTTGAATCCAATTATCTTAATCATTAGCCTTGTTGCAGCCATTACACTATTTGTGCACAAGCAGATGAGTATAAAAATGATGCAAAGGGTACCAACACCGATTTGGATCGTTTTATTTACAATTCCAATTGTTTACTATTTTAACTTTTTTGAGACGCATTATGTACCGTTTTTTAACACGGCTTACCCTGTAGGGCCAACGTATTTGGTCGATATTCCATTAGATATAAAACAGTACCTCGTCTTTCCTAGTTTTGCAAAAATTGACCAATGGGAGTTTTGGTCGGTTGCTTTGAGTATTTTAGCTGTTTCAGCTATTGAAACTTTGGCAAGTGCCAGAGCAGTCGATAAATTAGATCCTTTGGAACGCAACACGAATTTGAATAAAGAGTTGATTGCAACAGGATTAAGTTCTATTGCTGCTGGATGTATCGGTGGTTTGCCCGTTATTACAGCAATTCCTGTTTATAATGGAGCAAAGACAAAATGGTCCAATCTTTACTATGGAATTATACTAGCACTGTTTGTTCTAATTTGTGCTCCAATTATTCGTTGGATTCCTTTAGCAGCATTGGCGGTATTATTGATTTATACAGGATACAAATTGGCAACACCCAAACTTTGGGTGGATACTTATAGAAAAGGAGACGATCAATTTTTGATTTTCTTTACTACTTTTTTTGCCACCTTAGTCTATGGATTATTGGCAGGTTTGTTTATCGGAATTGTGACAACAGTATTTAATCACTATGCCAAGTCAAACTTAAAACTTAAGAAATTTATAGATTACCTAACGCAACCTTCTATTCAAACAACACGTACTGAAAATACACACGAACTTTATGTTAAACTAGAGGGAATTGTGAATTTTGTCAATATTCCCAAATTGAAAAAAGTATTGAAGGTCAGTGCCAAAACGGAAAAGCATATCATTGTAGATATGTCTCATGCTCGTCTGATAGATTATACTGTGTTAGAGTATTTGCACGATGATGCCCCCCGCTATGATTTGCCTGATAATATTAATTTCGAATTGGTTGGTCTAGGAGCACACGATGCTTATTCCCGTCATCCTAATGCAACTAGAATACTACCTAGTGATAAAAAACCACAGTTAAACCAACGTCAAATAGCCTTAAAGACATTGTCAGAAGAAAATAATGGAGAATTTTGGCCTGAGGTTCGTTGGGATTTTCAACAATTAAAAGACTTTGAATTTTTTAAAAGCAGAACTATAGAATATACCTTTAATACAGCGAAAGGAAACTATAAGATGTTTTTTGAATGGCAGACTTGTGATATTACCTTTGAGGAAGGAGGCGTTTTCTCTAACCAAGAACGTTATACAAGTGTGTCTATTTTACACCTCCCATTTAATGCTCCCAAGTTTGTATTGCAACGAGAAGCACTTTTAGATAAAATTGGCGTGAAATTAGCCTTAAGAGAAGAGGATATTAATATGGAAGAGTATCCTGATTTCTCAGAAAAGTTTTTGCTAGAAGGTGCAGACCCCGCAGCCATACGCAAATTTTTTAACCAACCATTGGTTGAATATTTGAATAGCAACCCATATTATCATATGGAATGCAATGGTACTATGTTGTTGATTTTTAAGGAAATGCGTTTTGCTACTCCTTCAGCAATGACTCGGATGCATACATTTAGTAACGAATTGGCAGAGATATTGCTAGAAAGTTGGAAAGCACAGCCATTAGATTTAGAAGCAATGCTGTAATCCATTGCTGAGTCTTTTGAGTGCTTGGGACTTGAGCAAGACAAAATACCTACTTTTTCTTAGTAGGATGATTTTTGAGCTGCTTGAGTAGTAATATCTTGAACAATAACATCTCTTGCCCCTGAGAGAGATATATTTATTTATGAATAAAAAATAGCATTATGAATCATTATCGACTAAGTCAAAAAAACAGTTTTTCTAATCGTTATCAATTAGGGAAAGTACAATTTTGGGTTTTGGGTTTAGTTGCGCTCTTTTGCTTAGGAGCAACAACAACTTCTTATGGGCAAAAAAGAAAACGAAACAAAAAGCATATTTTGCCTTATTTAAAAGACATTAAATCCGCCGAAGAAATTTCGGAAATTTATAACAAATTTGATCGTTTAAAATACCAAGTTATTGGACATTTTAGCAATAGAGACCAAGTAGCAGCAGGTACAACAACAGAACCGCAACAAGAGTTTATTGTGATGCCTATTCTGAAAGATCGACCAGGAGAATTTTGGGTATATTTGGAGTTTTTCTCTCCAAAATTAATAGATGCTCCAATGGATCAACGGGTAGAGCAGTATGTTCAAGTAACACGAGATTCCTTTAGAATGGAGGTATACTATCTCAAAAACCCTAAGAAATATGTCAATGCATGGAAACACGCCAAGTTCCCTGACTTGAATATCAAAAAAGATTTGGTTAGAGGAGATGGCTGTGATTTGATCATTGCACACCAAGAAGACAAGCCTGGTACATTTAAGACCGTACCACCAAAAGAAATTAATTGTGAGATGTTGACAGCTGAAGGTCCTGCACGTTATGTTGATCTAGAATTTGAATTAAGCGATTCTAAATACCTCATGTGGTTCCACTTCTATAACTCTAGCAAAGAGCATTTGAAAAAAAGTGCTAAAAATGGCTTAGAATTTAAACGTTTGAAAGAAGATGAAATGGGGCATCTGTTAACAGAAAACTAAGAGTTTATCTTTGCCTAAAATGCTCCATCAATATTACTTTGATGGAGCATTTTTAATTGGGGTAGGTAAAGGAAGTTTATAATAGTCTAGCTAAATACTTTCCTATTTTTTTGCCAGCTTCTTTGTAAGCCTGACCTACTCTAATTTTAGAGAAAATTTCATCATAACTATAAATAAACCGAGGGCTTTGTGCTGCTACTTTTAAGACAGCAACTTCCTTATTAGTAGCCGTTTCAACAATTTTAATGGTAGTATGAATTTGTGCTCTTTTTCTTATAATTAGAGCATTAAATCCTAAATCTACATAATCGGTATTAACGACCATGGTGTACTTTGTCTCATCGGTATTGTCCAAGAATTGAAGTTGAGTTTTTGCGGTACGTTTGGTAAGCCAATGCAAAAATTCTGGTTGAAAATGACAGAACCTGTCATTAATCCATGCTTTGTGCCAAATTTTTCCCCTGCCCAATTTCATATTGTCGTATCGATTTACTTTTTGTAATACGTAGTTCTCTTCAGAGCCAAATTTTCCAACAGACATATTGTTATACGTAAAACGAACACCAATGGTGCTTTGGTCACTCAATAAAGCTTTTAGATCTCCCTTTTTTACATAAACTTGCGCTTTGGCATTGTGAAAAGAAAATAAACTTATAGATAGGAGCATTAAAAATATTGCGTTTTTCATTTTTTGTAGTTTAAATTTTTTGGTGATAGAAACTATTGGTTGTCAAAAAAATTAATAGTTTGCTAGTTTGTACAATGCGCATTTTAAAACAAGCTCTTGGTAATTTGATTTAGAAAACGGGATGATTTTAAAATAGGATGGGAAAGAAATTGTTAAGAAAAATCTAAATAAAAAACCTCATCAACTTTATAGCTGATGAGGCAAGTATCTATATCTGTTTGTAATTAGAGCCTAAATTTTAAACAGGCTCTTAAACTTACTCCACAGGTTTTTCTTCTGTTTTAGGAGCTTCTTCTTCCTCTTCATCATCTGAAGAAAAAATGCCATAGGCAATAAGTCCTCCAATTACAACGATAAAAAGTAATTTACCTCCGATAGAGTGCCAAAAAGATAGGGATGGCGATTCTGGTAAGGTAATATCAGCCTCCTTTGCAAGAACGTCCAATTCTTCTTTTGTCATCATCACATAACTATCGTCCTCACCTGTATAGCCACACCAACGAATGTCATAATTCCAAACAGGAATAAAGAGAATAGTCACTTGTTTGTAAATACAACCTGCATCAACATAAGTACCATCGTCCATCTGAAATTGTTCTGTGTCAGGAAAGTCTTGGACTTTAGCCATTGCTTCTCCTCCAAAGCTAAAGAATCCACCCCCTCTACGGGCTTCTGCGGATTGAGAGTTTAAAAGAGAAAATGCTAAAATTAGTAAAGTGATTGAAAATAGTTTAGACATAATTAAAGTGTTTAGAGTTTAAAAAGTGAATTAATTAGGTAAACATTAAACTGATACGATTTACTTCGTGAGCTTGGTTCGCTGCTACTGTGTGGTTTCAACAGAATAATGTTAAATGGTTGTACTATTTATCGTAATGATTGGCACAAAAAAGTATGGAATTATACGGATTGTTGATTTGATATAGTTTAAAAATAGGGTGTTGTATTATAGCACTTAGCTGCGCTACTACTTCGTGGTTTGTTGATAATCAAGTTGATATAATTTTTTTTACGAAGTAATGGTATTAAGAGGTTAGGTTTTATTATATTTTTAATAAACTATAAACCACAACAATATACTCTTTATAAAAGAAAATGTTTCAAATAGTCTGAATAGTTCTGATTTTTTTTGATTTTAGAGGCGAAATAAGACCAATCTGCTTGCAATTCATTGAGTTGAGGTCAAAAAATGCTAAAACGTTAAGAAAAAAACTAGATGAAGGAACTTGTATTGATGGATCATGATGGTGGTATAGATGATTTATTGTCTGTCTTACTCTTACTAACAATGCCTAATATTGAACTAATTGGGATTACTGTAACTCCAGCAGATTGCTTTTTGGAGCCGGCCATAGAGTCTACCTACAAGTTGTTGCAAATGACTCAAAAAGAACACATCCCTATTGGTAGAGGAACGTTTAATGGAGTCAATGCTTTTCCTAGTGAATGGAGGGCTAGACCAGAGATTGTTAATTCATTGCCTATGCTAATCAATTTACCTCCCTCACCAGATCCTTATAGTTTACCAACGGCAGTTGATTTGATGATTGCGAGTTTAGAGGCAGCAGAAGCACCTGTTAAAATTATTATGACAGGTCCTTGTTCCAATCTTGTTTTGGCAATAGAGCAAAAACCTAGCATAGCAACAAAAATTAAAGAAGTTATTTGGATGGGGGGAGCGTTTAGAACGCCTGGAAATGTTCAAACCTACCAACACAATGGCACTGCCGAGTGGAATGTTTATTGGGATCCCATTCACGCACAAAAGCTTTTTGAATTAGAATTACCATTGATTTTAATTCCGCTGGATGTTACCAATCATGTTCCTGTTGACAAGGCTTTTTTATCCAAGTTGGCGAAACAAGCTAAGTATGAACTTTCCAACTTGGCGGCACAATTTTGGGCCTTGACAGTCGATAATATCCCAAGTTATCACTATATTTATTATATGTGGGATATTCTAGCAACAAGTTATGTTGCCTTAGAGCATTATTTTGTAGTAGAAGACGTTCAAGCAGAAGTTGTGGTTCGCCCTCCTAATGCAGGGCAGACATTGTTGAGCAATTCTCCCAATAGTAGACGAGTGAAAATTGCTGTAGATGTTGATAAAGAAGTGTTTTATAAATACCTTTTTACTCAATTTAAAGCAGACTTCTTGGCAATTCCCTAAACTAGATTTTAGTGTTTTTTAGTCCAAAGGCAGGAACAAAGTGATGGGGTAACGATGAATTATAAGAGATAGAAAAGCACTTAGTAAAGTAACCTGAGTACTCAGACATCAAGAAATTAAAAAAATAAAGATGAATCCTAAAATAAAAAAAGGTAGTGCCGATACAGCCAAAGTCATCTACAATTGGAATGGGAAAAAGCTAATTATTGGAAACGCTCCGTATGGAGAAGTAGCGTATAATTTTGACGGTGCTGCCATTCGAGAAGGGAATTCGCAGTTCAATAAAGTATTGTACAATTGGGATGGAACAAATCTGCGTGTTGGCAACCAGAAATCGGGCGATATTATTTACAACTTTCACAACAATAAATTAGTAGAAGGTAGTTCGCCCTCTAATAATGTCATTTGCAACTGGCCCAATGGTTTGTTGAGGATGGGCGAGGAAGTAGAAGGCGATATTTTGTACAATTGGGATGGCGATATTCCTGCCCCTATTTTGATGATTGTTTTGATGGAGGAAGGTATTATTGATCGCCATTTATAAGTGATCAATACTTGTCTTTAGCTTCCTCAAAAAATAGTAGTACAACGCATTGACACAACGTAGCAATTTTTAATCTTTTAGAGCATCCACAGCTTCTCCAATCCCACGAATGGTCAGAGGAAACATTTTTTGCTCAGTGAATTCTTGAAGCATTTGAATAGAGCGAGTCCATTGCCATTCGTTTTGAGGCAACGGATTTAACCAGACCAAGTTTTTGAATTTTTGTTTAAAACGATCGAGCCATACAATTCCTGCTTCTTCATTATAATGTTCTACACTGCCATGCTTCATCATAATTTCATAAGGAGACATAGCCGCATCACCTACAAAAATGACTTTGTAGTCACTATTATATTTGTTGAGAACATCATAGGTAGAAATGTATTCTCCCCAACGCCGAGTACTATCTTTCCATAGCATTTCGTAAACACAATTATGAAAATAATAGAATTCTAGATTTTTGAATTCATATTTAGCCGCCGAAAAAAGCTGCGAACAAAGTTCAATATGGTCATCCATAGAACCTCCAATATCTAATAACAGCAAAACTTTAACCGTATTTTTCTTTTTGGGCAACATTTTTAGCTCCAGCATTCCCGCATTTTCAGAAGTTTTTTTGATGGTTTGTTGCAGGTCTAATTCTTCCTCTGTTCCCTCACGGGTAATTTTGCGCAAGCGTTTTAATGCCAGTTTCATATTTCGAGTCTCTAACTCTACATCGTCTTTGAGATTTTCAAAATTGCGTTTGTCCCAAACCTTGACCGCACGACGATGCCTAGATTCGTGTTGACCAATACGAATGCCTTCTGGGTTATAACCATAAGCCCCAAAAGGAGAAGTACCACCAGTACCTATCCATTTGTTTCCTCCTTGGTGTCGTTCGTTTTGTTCTTTGAAAAGCTCTTGGATGCGCTCAAGCAATTTTTGGAGTCCACCCATGGCTTTGATTTTGTCCATTTCTTCTTGGGAGAACAATCGTTCTCCGTTTTGCGTAAGCCAGTTTTCAGGGATTTCGAATAACGCTTCATCTGTAATTGTTTCAATACCTTTAAAATATAATCCAAATAGTCGATCAAAATCGTCTAAATGCTTTTCATTTTTAACAAGAGAAATGCGGCACAAGTAATAAAACTCGTCAACACTTTTTTTTATAACACCTTTATTGAGGGCTTCTAATAAGGACAAGTACTCCACCAAACTAACAGGAATGCCTTGATGTTTTAGGAGTAAGAAAAAATCTAAAAACATCTTAATTTTTTTGCAAATGTTTTAACAATGCCAAGTCTTGTTCATTTTTAATGATAGCCCCAACCAATGGAATACGACCTTGTTGTTGTGCTTCTTTTAAACCATCTGCATTAATGTTGCCAACCATTAACAACTTAATCCAATCCAATAACTCACTCGTAGACGGTTTCTTTTTTAAACCTCGGATGTTTCGGATGGCATAGAATTGCTCCATTGCTTCGTGAACCAAACGCTGTTCCAAATTGGGATAGTGTACCTCAATGATTTGACTCAAAGTAGCTCGATCAGGAAAGGAGATATAATGGAAAAAACAACGTCTTAAAAAAGCATCTGGCAGTTCTTTTTCGTTATTCGATGAGATAATAACAATTGGGCGATGCTTGGCTTTAATGGTCTTGTTGAGTTCATAGCAGAAGAACTCCATTTTATCCAACTCTAGTAGTAAGTCGTTGGGGAACTCAATATCCGCCTTGTCGATTTCGTCAATTAATAAAACAACTCGCTCGTCTGCTTCAAAAGCCTCCCATAGTTTTCCTTTGATAATGTAGTTGGAAATGTCATGTACTTTTTCGTCTCCCAATTGAGAATCCCTCAACCTAGACACGGCATCATAGTCGTACAAACCTTGTTGTGCTTTGGTAGTCGATTTGATGTGCCAAGTAAAGAGTTGTTTATTCAATCCTTTAGCAATTTCGTGTGCCAATAATGTTTTTCCTGTTCCTGGTTCTCCTTTAATTAATAACGGTTTCTCCATAGCAATGGAAGCATTAACGGCTAATTGCAAATCTTTGGAGGCTATATAATGGTCAGTTCCTGTAAATTTCATGTGAATGGATGACTAGTTGTTAAATATAAAACACGAAGATAGTATTTTAGTTTTAAAAGGAGTCTTGATAAGGACTAATCTTGTTCTACATTACCTTCCATTTGTATCCATAATTGAGGGTAGTTTTTAGCATTACTATGAATCATGACACTAGAATTGAATTCGCTATCATCAATAGGACGCCACTTGAGGCAGATTTTAGTTTGTTCATTAGGTTTGAGTACCTTTTTTTTGATTTTAATTGTCGTACAATGGCAGCCCTCTTCCAATTTAGAAATTACCAAATCTTGATCGCCTGTGTTTATTAAAATCAAGGTTCTTTTAGTGATTTTTTTCGCTTTGAGAATACCAAAATCTAGCAGGGTGTATCCCTCGTCATTAATATCCATTTCAGCCAACTCTATATTTTGAGCAAGCGTGTACTGGAAGGAAAAGAGCAAAAAACAAAGTAAAAGTAATTTCATTGATTCAATAATTCGTTGAAGCGATGTAGTAGCAATTATGATTGATCGGCTAAAAATAATCAAGATTTAGGAGTTTGTTTGAGTGGTCTTGTGCGTAGGCAAGCAACCATGTACTAATTGTTCGTCAAAACGTTCTGGAAATTCCTCTACACCTGGAAAACCTAAGCGAATGTCACGACCTGAATAGGGGATATGATTGGTGCCAAAGATATAATCCCAACAACTCAATGTCAATCCAAAATTGACCCCATAGGGCTTATCTGCTGGCAAGTCGTAAGCGTGGTGCCAAATGTGCATTTCGGGACTGTTAAAAATATATTTGATAACAGGACTAAGGATAAATCCAAGACCTGCCGAAATACCTACAATTAGAAGAATGCCCAAGCCTGTTGCTTCAAAAGCAAAAAAAGCAGCAAAGAGTCCTATAAGGGTGCCAAAACCAATGCCTTTGACCCATTCAGGAAACTTAGCATTAGCGTGGTTGTAATGTCCTACAATGAGTGTGAAAATATGAATGATAAAAAAATCATTTAAGCCAATACCTATCAAAGCTAAGGGAAGATATTCTAGTGTTTTGTAAACAACATTTTCCATCCAGTGATAGCGCAAGTGGGCGGCAAAACCCATTTGTTCCACTGAATGATGAACTTTGTGAAACTCCCATAAAAAAGAACTTCTATGCAAAAGTCGATGGACCCACCATTGAACAAAATCACGGACAAAAAAGCCTAAGACCAAATGAGCCCAAATAGGCATGGCTTGGACTTCTATTGCTACTAAATTATTAATACCAATAGCTGCCAATGCATCGGTAAATAAATTAACGACAACATCAGATGCTGCATGAAAAATAATTAAAGAAAAAATAAAGAAGTTGAAAAACATATAGAAGGCATCTAACCAAAAATCCTTTCTGAATTTAGGCTGATTTTTGCGCCAAGGTGTCAGCAATTCTAACCCAAAAAAAACGAGCGATATTAGAATTAAAAGATAAAAGTAGTTTTGCCACAAAGGTTTATAGTCATAACTTAGTGTTATTTCACTGACTAAAAAATGGTAGTAACTAGCATAGGCTTCTTTAAGTATTTGTAAATAGTCACTCATGGTATTGGTGTTAATATGATCAAACACATCATTAGACAAAAAATGATGCTTAAAAGTAACGAAAATAAGTTAAAGAATTTGTCATTTTTCAATCATAGTAAGTAAGAGGTCAGAAAAAATAAGAACAAACAATGGGATTATTTTTTTGAACGATTACTTACTTCTTCTAATTGAAATTAATAAGGCTCTACTATCGACATATAAAAAACTCATACCTCTTTTGCGATCGGTAATGTTTGGTCATAACTCCATTCTATCCAAGAGCCATCATAGTTAGCAACATTAGGAAAGCCTAACAGTTTGTATAATACAAAAGTAGTATGTGCCGACCGAACGCCAGATTGGCAGTAAACGATAATTTTTTTATGCTTTGAGATATGTTTAAACAGTTTTGCTAAGTCTTTGTTGCTTTTAAAGCAATATTTGTTTTCGTAAGCAATCGTATGGGTATAATTGAGGTGTATGGCTTGAGGAATATGCCCTGCTCGAAAAGCATTTTTCTTTATTATTTTGCCAATAAATTCTTCTGTAGTACGACAGTCAAGGATGAGCGTATTGGTATCCGTTAAAGCATGAAGAAGATCTTGCTTAGTTGCTTTTAAGTGGGGTTGTTCGCTAGACGAAAAATGGAATACCTGAGGAATAAGAGAGGTTGAAGCTTGGGAGACAAACATTTTGGAAGCATTTTGAATGCCTCCATTTAACAAATAACTATTGAGGTGACCATAAGTGGTCAATATCCACCACAAACGAGCAGCATCTACATTGCCATTATCATCATAAAGAACGATTTTACTATCTGCTGTCGCTCCCAATGTCCCCATAAGTGCCTCTACATCTTCTTTTTCTAGCATCATTCCTTTGTACGGGTAATGAACACTTTCAATATCGGGTCTCCAGAGTTGCACGGCACCTTTAATGTGTCCTTTTTGATATAAACTATCTGGTCGTACATCTATAATAACAACAGATGTCGTTGTATCTTTTTGCCATGTAGCAAGTTGTTGATAGTTGATGATATTTTGATTTAGGGAATAAGTTGTTTCTACTACTGTTGTACTATCTGTGATAGGGATGGGCAGCTCTGTTGCTGTCTTTTTTTCGGCAGGAGAAGTACAAGAGAACAGAACAGCAACCCATGCCACCACCAAACAACATTTACAATTAAATTTGGTCATTGGTATTAATTTTAGTAGTTCGTTGATTAGTTCGCTACGCTCATGAGGGCGCAAGCTTAGTTTTTTACTTTTTTAGCTCGCTGCGCTCGTGAGATCGCAAGCTTAGTTACCAAAAAGATAAAAAAGCACATTTATATTAGTTTAGCTTCGCTGCTACTTCGTGGTACTTCATGAGTGCTGCGCAGTTGATAATCAAAATTTTAATATAAAACGCAACAAAGGTGCAATTTGCTGATTATTAAGCTAATAAAGTTTAGCTGCGCTGCTACTGCGTGGTTTCAACGAACTATTGTAATTTGTGTGTGATCAAAATTTGTACTTCGTGAAATGAATTAGTATGCTTTTCACGAAGCATTGCAAAATATTACTTCATCAGAAAACTAACTAACAAGGAAATGCATAGAGGGGCAAGACCTTGAAGCTAGAGCAGGTAATATTAATTCATTAGACAATCAACTCTGTATGAGTTCACTTGAATCGGGGGAGCATGGATCGAGAAGTTGAGCCGTTATTAAAATCTTTTTAATAACGTCATTCTCCGTTACTTTTTCAACGAAGTATTAACATTATCAAGATAGGATAATATATTTGGATAAAATACAATAAGAATAACTTTAAGTATATCGTAACATATTTTTTATAATTATTCGAAATAGCCTAATTTGTGAATTTCAAATAAACGAAAGGATGATTTTCAAAAAGCTCTGGGAAGAATGTGTTAAAGCGGCATATATTCGTATTAAAATTTAAACAAGAAGCCGCTCCTATTTTGATTCCTTATTGAATATTGTATATTTGTTAAGAGCCAAAATTTTTGTTGGTTTTAAGGAACTTTTTAGATAGTATTGCTATTGTATATGATAATAATACTATTAAGTGAAAGTTTTGAAAAAAATCCAATCAGTTTCTAATCAGAAGTTGATCCAATCTATACAAGAAAATTAAATAAGAATGAGTTACTTTCAAGGAGAAACCCCTGACAATTACGAGCAAAAATGTCTGTGTACTTTAGTTCTAGATACTTCTGGATCTATGAGTGGTGCAGCGATTCGAGAGCTAAATCGAGGCTTACAAGAATTTTATGCAGCGATAGAAGAAGATCTGATTGCCGCCAATCGTTTAGAGGTTGGAATTATTACATTTGGTAGTAGTATTAAAACAATCCAAGATCCTGCGTTGATTGATAATTTTGATATGCCAACGCTAACAGTAGCAGGGACTACTCGTTTGGTAGATGCTGTTCGGGAAGCGATGCGTAAAACAGAACAACGCAAGCAGTGGTATAAAGAAACAGGGCAGCCATATTATCGACCGATTATTGTTTTGATTACGGATGGTGAACCAGACAGAGATCAGGATGTAAAAGGTTTGTCTAGTGAAATTCAAAGTGCTGTAGATTCCAAAAAGTTTACTTTTTGGGGACTAGGGGTAAAAGGATTTAATCAACATGTATTGAATGAGATTTGTCCGAATTCTGCCCCAGCAATTCCATTAGCTGGATATAAATTTGCAGAATTCTTCAAGTGGTTGAGTAATAGTATTGGAATTATTACCAAATCCAAAGAAGGAGATAGCATTGAGTTGCCACCAGTAAGTGACTGGGCTCAAATGAAATTCTAGGGAACGCCTAAAAAAATAGAAACAATTGGATAGTGAAGCCCTGTCGCATCATTATCCTTTTGGTTTTTGCATTAGTTTGTTCTTGATAAGTAGTTAGCAACGCTGCCAACTACTACTTGATACTGATTGAAAACAAACTGTTAACAACAAAAAAATGTCTAGCAATAATAAGAATACAAATTGGGTTGTCGCTTATGCTTCTGTAATTGGAAATGGGCATGTTTTGATGAATTTGCCCTGTCAAGACAGTTGTGCCCATCAACGAATCAACGAAACGTGGGGAGTAGCTGTCGTTGCAGATGGTGCAGGATCTGCTAAGCATTCAGATATAGGATCGGATTTTGTAGCCCGAAATATGGCGCATTGTCTGGAAGAAATTGTTCAAAGAAATGGTTGGGATAGCGCAGAGAAAATGCCTTCTGAAGAAGTTTGGAGAGTAGAAGCATTAAAAGGATTGCAAATCGTTCGACAACGTTTGGAACAATTTGCTACTGCCAAGGCTTATAAAATACCAGATTTGGCATGTACTGTATTGGCTGTTTTGTATGCTCCTTTTGGCATTTTAACCACGCATATTGGAGATGGTCGAGCTGCTTATTCGGTCGAGCCAGGCAAATGGGAAGCATTGATAGAGCCGTTTAGGGGAAGCGAGGTAAATGAGACTGTTTTTATCACCTCTAATATCTGGACAACAGACGGTGTGGATTTATACATCGAAACGGGAGTTATTAAGAACGATATTCGAGCCTTTGCGTTGTTGAGCGATGGTTGTGAAAATGGCTCTTTTGAAGTCAATGTCTGGGACGAAGAAAAACAGAAGTACCATGACCCCAACCGTCCATACAATAAGTTTTTTGAACCGAACTTAAATGGAATGTTACAGCTTAAAAAAGAGCGAAAATCACAGGAAGAAATTAATGCTATTTGGGGGGGCTTTCTAAAAGATGGCAGCAAGCAATTTAAGCACGAAACAGATGATAAAACAATGATTTTAGGTGTTTATGCGCCTATAGTCGAAAAAAACATTCAACCCAAAAAAGAAGAAAATCTCTAGCATTGAGCGACTAATTTCCCATTAAAACTTATCAACTCCTAACGTGCCAAAACAACTGTACATAAAATCCATCAATCAAGCGGTTATCATAGAAGATAATCCATTTGCTTCAGGAGGAGAGGGAGAGTTGTTTAAAATCTTGCAACCGTTGGAGTTGAGCAATTGTGTAGCCAAAGTTTTTCATTTGAATAAACGAGATGCACAAAAAGAAGCGAAAATTGAGTACTTATTAGAGAATCCTCCCTTTTTTGAAGGTGCTTTAAACGAACAGCCGATTGTTTGGGTCAAGCACATGTTGTATGATGCCCAAGGCGATTTTGCAGGGTTTGTTATGCCGAAGGCAACAGGAGAGAAGTTGGAAATTTTGACATCTCCTAAATTACCCAAACATTTAGGGAAAGAATGGAAACGCTTTAAGTTAGGAGGTGATGAAGCCTTACGTTTGCGCTTAAAAGTTTGTTATAATTTGGCGGTAGCGTTAAGGATGGTGCATGCAACGGGAAAATATGTTTTGGTGGATTTAAAGCCAGACAATATTTTGATTAAAAGCAACGGAGTTGTTTCTATTGTAGACACTGATTCTATAGAAGTAGTGGAAAATGGTATGACTCTTTTCCCTGCTACTGTTGCGACCCCAGAATACACCCCTAATGAATATTACACAGGAACAAAGCCAGGAAAAGTTTTGATAGATCCTTCTTGGGATAATTTTAGTTTGGCTGTAATTTATTACCGCTTGTTGTTTGGGGTGCATCCTTATGCGGCAACCTCCAAAGCCCCTTATGATAATGTAAATGCTTTGGGTGATAAAATTAAGCATGGGTTGTTTGTGCATGATCCTAAATTGTCACAACAATTTACCGTTGTGCCGCCGCCTCATCGACGATTTGCCAAGATTGATCGGGATTTAAGAAAACTATTTATGGGCGCTTTTGTCAGTGGTTATGAAAATCCCAAATTGCGACCAACTGCCGAGGAATGGGGGCGAACTTTAGCCAATAATCCTTTGTTACTTACCAATCGACCACTACCTTCTAAAACATTGGAATTAAATAAAATCAATGAAAATAATTGGTTCGTAATGGCTTTAGAAAAGGCTCTAAAGGAGCAAAATTTATTAGCTCCATCCCAAAAGCAATCCACAGTTGCAGCACCTCAAATGACCTATTCTTTTGAAGCCGTTTGGAAAGAGGCGATGGAGAATTATAAGAAGGTAGGTCGAGTAATTGGACAGGTTTTTAAATATACCTTTCAGGTTTTGGCAGTAGTATTTGCTTTGTTTCTGATTGTTACCGTCTTAACAGGTGGCCCTTTGAGTGATATTGGATATGCAATTATGTCGGTTGGTAGTATTTTTGGCTTTATTTTAGGGTTAATTTTGGATATAGGTGGGTCGGGCTTGTTATTTTTGTTGTTGTTACTCCCATTTTTAGTAGCCAGTTTTCCAAAATTTTCGTCTGTTTTAAAAGATAGAACACAACAAACTCGAAAAAATCTAATTGGCAAGTTATCGTTTACAGAGGGGCAAAAACAGAGAAGCTTAGAAGAATTGCAATATACGTTGTACAATCAGCGTTCAAAAATTAAGCAACGTTTAAGAGAAATTCGCAACGAATTAATTGTTTGGTCGAAGGTTAAAGTAGACAAAGAAAAAGACTTTTTTCGAAAAAACACGGCAACTATTCTTGCTTCTAATCGGGATATTTCTTCTCAACTGAACGAAGAAAAAAAGGCTATTCAAGCACAAGACAAAAAAGCCAAATTATTGATGGAGGAAGAAGCTGCTGCCTTGAAACAGGCTCGACTAGATTATACCAAAATCTTAGAAAAACATCCTGTTTATGCTACATTGCAAGGCAAATCAGCTGCTCAAAAAATAGCTTTCCTAAACCAGCAATTAAATGCTCAACAACTCCTCAATGGTCCCAATCAACTGAATGCCCCTAAGGATTCTCTCGACATCCCTACAACGATTCAAGAGTTGAAGGCATTAGAGATAGAATTGAATGAAAAATTGAAAGAGATCAAAACAACCTTTGATAAGAAACACGCTGATTTATTGGGCAATGCGAACGAATACAAAATTCGAATAGAGGACTTGGTAAAAGAGTCGGTTGACACCATGCGTGAACGAACTAAGATAGATGCTAACTTAATGGATACTAGCTTTAGAAAACTCCTCAAAAGTATTCAAAAACTAGAAATTGAAATTCAGGATAAAGAAGATGAGTTGACGGAAATTAACCAAGAGATTAAAGTCTTAAAACAGGAACTTAAAACATATAAATGATATACCCATTTTGTAGGGGGTATATGGAACACACTAACTACATCTAATCATTTCCCTCATATACGCTACCTTTTCATCATGTAATCCTCTAAAAAAAGGGGGGGGCGTTGAAAATTATTAAAAAATCAACGGAGTATTAACAATTTAAACACAAAACCAAAGACTTGTATATTGTCATTTATTGATAAATTGTAATTCAAGATATAGGGAACTTCCTAAAAAAATGCTATCTTAAAGTTTACTTCAAAGTGTGCTTAGTGTTGTCTTTTAAAGATGAAACGGATAGATACACACAATCCAAATTTTCCCTTTGTTGTTGATGAATAGAAAATACTTCCATATCGTTTTTGTCTATTTATTTCTTTTGAATTGCTTATCGTCTAAAGTTTTGGCAACACATATGGTCGGTGGAGAAATAAATTATCGTTGCCTAGGAAATGATCAATATGAAATTATGGTTACCGTATTTCGAGATTGTGATACAGGGGTTCCATGGTTTGATAATCCTGCTTCGATAGGTGTATTTGACATCAACGACTCTTTAATTTATGATTTACGATTACAGTTAAGAAACAATGATACTTTGGATTTGAATTTAACAGATCCCTGTTTGGTAGCCCCACCCAATGTTTGCATTCACACGACAACATATTTAGACACGATTACCCTACCTTTTCGAGTTGGTGGTTATCAAATTGTTTACCAGCGTTGTTGCCGAAATCAAGATATTGTCAATATTGTAGCACCAACGTCGACAGGAGCCACCTATTCCTCTTATGTATCAGAAGAAGCCTTGTTAACGTGTAATAGTAGCGCTCGATTCATAGAATGGCCTCCAGTGTATATTTGTGCAGGAGTACCAATTGTGTATAACCATTCTGCTTTTGACCCCGATGGAGATTCTATTGTATATGAACTGTGTACCCCTTTTACAGGAGCTACGCCAAGTCAGTCAATGCCACAGCCTCCCAATAATCCACCGTATAATCCAGTTATTTGGCAGCCTCCTTACAGTGTCAACAATATGTTGGGAGGACCAGATTCTTTAAAAATAGACCCTTCGACAGGATTATTGACTGGAACACCAGATGTATTGGGCGTTTTTGTGGTTGGTGTTTGTGCCAGCGAATATAGAAATGGTGTTTTAATATCTACTACTCGGCGTGACTTTCAATATGTCGTAGGTGTATGTGGACGTTTGGTATCCTCAGCATTTTTTGCACCAGATATTCAATGTGATAATTCTTTGGTTGTTAATTTTCAAAACAACAGTGCTTCTTTAGGGACAGGCTTTGTTTGGTCGTTTGGGGACAACAATGCAACTTCTACTTTTTCTAATCCCGCTTATATTTATCCAGATACTGGACGATATACGGTTACTTTGATTGCTGATCCTGGAACTTTGTGTGCCGATACCTCTACCCAAGAAATTTATTTGCAATACGAATCTATTGATGCCGATTTTGATATAACAACAGCTAATTGTACAGATTCCTTCTTTTTGGATATTACTGATCTAACAATTGATAGCATCAGCAGTATTGTGCAATGGGATTGGGATTTTGGAAATGGCGATACCGACACCATTCCTTATCCTTCGACCGTTTATGATACGTCAGGGACCTATATTATTAACTTGAATGTTTTGGCTGCCAATGGCTGTACAGCGAGCTATGCAGATACCATAACGCTTGATTTGCCAGTTGTTTTTAGTGCCGATACGGTAGGAATTTGTGATGGGAATAGTTCTGTTGTTTTAAATCCAGGGGGCAATCCCAATCACGTCTATCAATGGTCACCAGCAGCAGGCTTGAGTAGTACAACCGTAGCGAGTCCTATTGCTAGTCCATCGGGACCAACGACTTATTTTGTTACCGTTGCAGTACCCAATGGCATAGATACCTGTGTCTTGGAACGTAGCATTACGGTTGTCTTACCTCCTCCGATTACACTAGATGTGATTCGAGATACGATTACCTGCCAAGATTCTATTTCAATTGTGGCAGTTAGTAATAATGCTCAAATAATTGAATGGACGACAGACCCTGCATTTAATACGATTTTATTTACAGGAGATAGTATTCGAATTCCTGTTACAACGGTGACACGGATTTTAGTACGTGCCACTGATTTTGCAGGCTGTTCTATTATTGATACGGTTGATATTATCAAAAGGAATACCCCGATTACAGTAGATTGGGCATATAGTTTGTTAACTTGCGATTCTACTTTTACCGTACAATTTGTTGATCAAACAACAGATTTGTCAGGAGGGAGTCTTGCCAGTTGGTCGTGGGATTTTGGAGATTCTAATGGGAGTGCCCAGCAAAACCCTGTACATAACTATCAACAGTCAGGAAGTTATATTGTTGCATTAGATGTTGTGACAATAGATGGTTGTATTGGACGTTTTGAGGATGTTGTTAATGTAACAATTCCTCAGTTAACCAATGGCGATACGGTTGGGATTTGTCAAGGCAATAGTTCTGTGCAACTGAACCCCAATGGAGATGCTAGTTTGCAGTATCTATGGTCACCAGCGGCAACACTGAGTAGTGCCACAGCTGTTAGTCCTATTGCAACACCCGTTATCCCAACAACTTATACCGTAACTATTACAGCCATAAATGGCAGCGATACCTGTGTCAATATAGAACAAGTACATGTTAACTTTCCGCCCCCTGTAACCGTAACCGTTCCACCGTTGACCGTATATTGTGGAAATACAGTTGATTTAGTAGCTTCTAGTCCTACAGCAATTTTTTATGAATGGGCAGGTGACCCTAGTTTTGGTACAATTATAGGTACAGGAAATCCTTATACGGCAACGCCAACGACATTTCCTTATGCAGGATACTATGTTCGAGCAACAGATCCTTATGGATGTACAGCAACAGCATTTGCTCTAGTAGAACAAAATCAAGTTCCTGTCAATGTGAATTTTGCTTATCAATCCTTGGGCTGTTCAGATACCATTGCCTTGCAATTTACAGACCTGACAGCAGACACAATCGTGAGTCCGATTGTGAGTTGGTTATGGACAACTTCAGATGGTCAGAGCTCTACGCAACAACATCCAACATTTGTCTTTACACAAAGTCAATTGACAACTGTTCGTCTTGAGGTTACCTTAGCAAATGGTTGTAGTGGAAGCTTGGAAGATACATTGACCTTAAATATTGCTTCTTTGACAACCGACTCTACGGTCGTTTTGTGCAATGGCGATTCTACCTTAGTTCTTAATCCGGGAGGCAATCCTAACTTAGATTACCAATGGTCGCCTGCGGCATTCTTGTCCAGTACGAGCGACGCTTCGCCAATAGCAAGTGTTCCTAGTACCCCTTTTACCTATACGGTAAGTGTCACAGGCTATAGTTCAATAGATACCTGTTTTGCAATTCATGATGTGACCGTCATTCAAGCGCCACCAATTAACATAGCGGTTCCAAAAGATACCGTAGTTTGTGGAAGTGTGTTTAATGTGATGGCGACAATTGATAATGCTACTCAGGTAGATTGGTCTTTTTCGCCTACCTTTAATCCGATAGCACTTTCAAACACCACCAATTTTTTTGTGGGCTTGCCCAATCCACCATTTAACTTATTGATCTATGTTCGAGCTACGGATCAATATGGGTGCACTGCAGAAGATACCGCTAAAATATATCGGCGAAACATACCAATTCCAACAAGTTTTATAACACAAATAAATGATTGTGACGATACCTTAGACGTTTCGTTTATTAATACAACTACTTTTCCTGCAGGAACTCAATTGCAAGGTTATGTTTGGAATTTTGGAAATGGATCAACAGCCTATACAACGAATGGCTTGGCTCAGTATCCTTCTAGTGGAACGCACATTGTTCGTTTAACGGCAACAGCAACCAACGGTTGTACAGGAACGTTTGTTGATACCTTAAATTATAATTTGCCTATTATCAACTCCAGCGATAGTATTGGTTTGTGTAATGTAGATTCCGTACAGTTGAATATTGGAGGAAATCCGAATTTGATTTATCAATGGGCTCCCGCAACAAGTTTGAATAATCCTACCATACCGAGTCCGATTGCTCGCCCCACAACGACAACTGCCTATACAGTAACGGTAACAGGAATTAACGATTTAGATACTTGTGTGTTGACTCATACTGTTGTTGTTGGTGTCGATAGTTTTATTTTTGATGTAATGGGAGATACTGTTTTGTGTTTGAATCAGGTGGAATTGAGTGTCAATGCTCCTAGTGCTACTGTTGTTGAATGGGCGTTGGATCGAAATTTTAATGCAATTATAGGAGTAGGAGCGACATTGGTGACAAATATAAATGATGCTAGGTGGTTCTATGTGCGAGGAGAAAATGGTTTTGGTTGTGAGGCGTTCGACTCTGTCTTTGTTAATTATAGAGGAAATGATATTCCCATTGACTTTAGCATGACGCCTGTAAATTGTGGCGATTCATTGGTTGTTCAATTTCAAGACATATCTGGAGACACACTTATTACTAATTGGAATTGGAATTTAGGGAATGGGCAAACATCTACGGTGCAAAATCCTATCGCAACTTATTTTATAGATTCTACTTATAACATTGATTTACAAATTCAAATAATAGGAAACTGTACAGGACGAATAAGCAAACAATTGACCGCACAAATTCCTGTTTTAGATGTTCCTAATAATAGCGTGGCGACATGTGGGAATGATTCTATTGTGCTGAACATTCAAACAAAACCTAATTTGATCTATGTTTGGTCGCCAAGTGCAGGACTGTCCGATTCTACAGTTGCTAATCCTACGGTTTTGCCAACAACAAATACGACTTATACTGTTCGAGTGTATGGGTACTCCAATTTTGGTGGGGTATTGGATACTTGTTGGCAAGAAGATTCTATTTTTGTAGCACTTCAACCTGCCCCTACCGTTCAAATTCAGGGTGATACCATATCTTGTGATACTAGTATTAATTTAGTAGCAAGCAGTTCTCAAATGATAAATTATGCTTGGTCAACAAGTAGAAATTTTCAGACTATTGTAGACAACGATGCTTTATTGACGGCAAGTTTGGTTGATGTATACAATAGTTTTTATGTGCAAGTACAGGATAGTTTTGGGTGTCGTGGTGTAGATTCTATTGTTGTTAGTCGTAGGGCGGTTGCTTTAGATTTGGATTCGATATATGCCAATTGTGGTGCAGATTCTCTTGCTTTGCAAGTGTTGAGTAATAATTTGGGGGATACATTAACCTATATTTGGACACCCAACAATATAATTCTTGCGGGACAAGGAACGGATAGTGTGCTTGTTGAAAGCAATACCGCAACTAGTTTGAAGGTGGTAGGGACGAATCAGTTCGGTTGTATAGATTCTGCGGAAACAACGATTCATATCGTATCTCCTTTGGGATTAAGTGTGCCTTTGGACACAATCTTATGCCAACCCAATATTACCTTAACTGCCAATGCTAGCCGAACGGCACAATATACTTGGGCTGATGATGCTACTTTTAACAACATTCTATCGCAAAATCCAAATTTGCAGACCAACGTTGTGAACAATCAACACGTTTACTATGTACAGGTAGAAGATACATTAGGATGTGTGCGTATGGATTCTGTACAAGTAGAATATTATCCTGTGGAGGTATTGTTGGATTCCGCAGCATTAATTTGTGAAACGGTACCAGTACAGCTTACAGTGATCAATTTAAATTTAAATGACAGTTTGACCTATCAATGGACACCTACTGGCACGATTGTTTCGGGACAAGGAACAGATAATATTTGGGTGGCTCCAACTAGTACGACCAGTTATTTTGTTGCCGCTCAAAATCAGTACGGCTGTATTACTACTGCTCAAACTATAGTTAATGTTGCATCAAGCAACCCTGCACTTTCTATTATTGCAAATCAGGACACCATACCCTCAGGAAGCGCAGTGCAGTTACTAGCAACACAACAAGCAGGATATACGTATAGTTGGAATAGCCATCCTACGTTGAGTGGAGATACTATTTTTAATCCAATTGCAACACCAGAAGAAACAACAACGTATTATTTGACGGTAACAGATGCTTTAGGATGTCGGACAAAAGATTCTATAATTATCCATGTTGCTTTGCCAATTTGTGAGGAACCTAATATATTTGTTCCAAATGCTTTTTCACCAGATGGCGATGGTTATAATGATGTTATTTATGTCGAAGGAAATATAATTACGGAGATACGTTTTATGATATATAATCGTTGGGGGGAACAAGTTTTTGAGTCCACGGATAAAAATATGGGGTGGAATGGCAAGTTTAAAGGAAAAGATTGTCCGCCAGATGTATACGGGTATTATATGCGGTGTCGATGTTTGGATGGTAATGAATTGATAAAAAAAGGAAATATAACTTTATTGAGATAATATATTCGTTTGCTGAAAAATCGTATTAGATTAATAATCGGCTCTATAAAACTTCAAAATAAATTATTAGCAAAAAGTATCCACTTAATTTTATAAAACAAAATAAGCCTGAATCAGTTTTAACATGAGAAGAAACGTAAGTCATTTATTTTTAGTTGTTGTATTACTTACATTAACCAATGTCTTAAAAGCACAATGTACAGAAGAGGCAATCAATATGCCTACTAATTGGGAATCTAATGCTGGATTGGAAGAACCGAAAACATTGGTCTTAGAAACGACAGGAATTAAAGAGTTAAAATTATTACTATACACCCGTCGAGGAACAAAAATTTTTGAATCTAGTTCTTCTGTTTTGGGAGCTTCTAACGAAACAATAAAAATGTTAGATACAGGTTGGGATGGAACTAAACTGGGAAAAACCTTAAGAGCAGGTTTGTATGTTTATACCATAGAAGCGCAGTGTGTAGATAAAAGCATAATTCACAAAACAGGTCAAATTGTTCTGACTGTAAAGTCATAAGAATGAATTTGTTGAGTGTAAACAGAACATTCGATGAAAAGAAAGGCTGAAAGAGGCTCTTTAGTTCGTCTGAATAATAACAGTCAATACTACAGTTGGTGCGATAGGAAAAGTGTATCTATATCTATTTGTTGAAACTGTTGATAAAAACTATAACATGATGAAGCACATTTATTTATTTATTTTGGCAATTCTCATCGGTCCATCTTTATCTGCACAAGATATTCATTGGTCTCAATTTGAGTATGCCCCGTTGAATCTTAATGCCGCACACACGGGTTTGTTTAATGGAGATTATCGTTTAGTGGGAAATTACAGAAGCCAATGGTTTGATGTGCCTGTAAGTTACCGAACAGTTTCTTTAACCTTTGATGCACATTTGTTGCCTTATCAATTGGAGAATGATGTATGGGGAGTTGGACTCACTTTTAACCACGATCAAGCAGGGGATGGACAATTGAGTTTGTTAAATGTCATGCTGTCAACCGCTTATACCAAACGAATTACAAAGCATTTTTTCATTGGTGCAGGGGTACAGTTAGGGTACAACAACCGTCGTTATAATCTACAAAAGCTAACATTCAACGATCAATTTAACGGCGATGTTTACGATCCTAATTTGGTTTCGTATGATCAAACTAAATTTGCAGGAAAAACAAACATCAACTATTTTGATATTAATGCGGGGTTAAACTTTCGATATCAATCTAGTAACCGAATGTGGGTAAACTTAGGTGGAGGCGTTTTTCACTTGACTCGACCCAATATGTCTTTCCTCGGAGTAGATGGCGTTTTATTGCCAATTCGTTGGAATGTTATGGCTAATGCTTCCATTCAGGTATCTCAGCGTATTGATATTATGCCAAGTGTTATTTTTCAACGCCAACTTAATTATCAAGAAATTGTATATGGAGCAAGTTTGCGTTATCACTTTAATGTAAATCCTGGACGAGAAACGTCAGGTGAAATAGGTATCATGCACCGTTGGGACGATGCGATCATTGCGCGAATTGGGTTTGCTTACCAGCAATGGCATGTCGGGCTAAGTTATGATATCAATGTATCAGGATTTGAAGCTGCTACTAGAAATAACGGTGGCTATGAATTATCTGTTGTATATATTTGGAGTAAAGTACCTTCATTGGGATCAGTCAAAACCTGTCCAATTTTTTAGAAAAATTAAACTCAGAACGTTAAGAGAATTTTACATGGAAAATCGCTCAAATTTATTCGCATCCCTATCTTGTTTGACAGTTGTATGTTTATTACTATTACCCTTTGTTTCTCTACAAGCACAAAATCTAAAAGCGTATGAGAAAGCCGCAGATGATGCTTTTGCTAAGAAAGAATATTATAATGCAATGCATTATTATGATATTGTTTTGAGATCAAAAAAAACACCAGGTGTTTATTACAAATATGCAGAGGCTTGTCGATTGTCTTATGCCTATGATGTGGCAGAAGAAGCCTACAAAAAGGTAATTGATAGCAAGGATAAAAGCCGTTATCCAATGGTAGAGTATTACTATGGGGTAACACTCAAGCACAATGCAAAATACTCTGAGGCAAAACGGGCTTTTAAATACTTTTTAGATCGTTATAAAAAAGATAACTTTTATAAAGCTAAAGCAGAACAGGAAATGAAATCTTGTGACTTTGCCAAAAAGCTTGTTCAACAACCAATTCCTGAAAGTGAGTTGGAGTTTACGCATCTTAGTGAGCATGTTAATACCAAGTATTCTGATTTTGGAGCACACGAAATAGATAGCGTGTTGTATTATTCTTCGTTGCGATTTGATCGAAAAAGAGAAAAAGGTGAGAAGAAAGACAAGGATTTGAATAAGCCTCTCATTTCTAAAATACTGACTACACCTGATCACACAAAAGAGAAAGGAAAAGAACAAAAAGATTTAAACTTGCCTTCAGAACATTCTGCTAATTCAGCTTTGAGTCACGATGGCAACTACCTTTATTTTACGAGATGCTCTGGCAAACGTTCTGATAGTTTGCGTTGTGAAATTTATAGAAGTGAAAAATTAGCAGATGGAAAATGGTCTGCACCAGAACGGTTACCGAATCCAATTAATTCAAACAGTTCAACAACAACACATCCTAATTTGGCTTGGGATCAAACGACGCAATCCGAATGGCTGTATTTTTCTTCTGATAGAGCTGGTGGGCAAGGAGGAATGGATATTTGGCGGGTTGAGTTAAAAGATGATTTATCGAGTTCTGAACCTTATAATTTAGGCGCTGTGGTTAACTCTATAGATGCAGAAGTAACACCTTATTTTAGTACCAAAGAAAATCGCCTTTATTTTGCTTCTCGTTGGCATTTAGGTTTGGGTGGTTATGATATTTTTTCTAGTGATTATAACTCTAATAATGAGTGGTCAGTTCCTGTTAATCTTGGAATTCCTTATAATTCGGCAGCAAACGATTTGTACTATGTTCGCAATGCCAATGATACAACAGGATACATTGCCAGTAATCGAGATGGCTCACGCTCCTTAACAAAAGAAGCTTGTTGTAATGATATTTATCACTATGCTTATTTAAAAGCTTCTCCACCAGATACGATTCCTGATATTGTTAAAGTGGATACTCCAAAAGTAGATACACCAGATGTTGTGATTGTACCGCCTCCAGTAGATACACCAGATGTAGTCACTGTGCCTGTTGATACGCCTGATATTGTAGAAGTACCCGTTGAAGTTCCTCCTGTGTCAGAACCTACACCAGATGTGGTACAAGAATTGGATGACTTATTACCTCTGAGTTTGTATTTTCACAATGATGAACCAGACTCTAATGTTACAGTAAAATTTACCAATACTCCTTATGAAGAGAGTTATGCTTATTATACTAGTTTGATAGAGGAGTATAAAAGAGAGTATAGCCAGCAATTTGGTCCAGAGCGTGCCGCAGCGGAACAAGGAGTTGTACAGCAATTTTTTGATGATAAGGTTCGAGGCGAGTATAATCGTACGCAAGAATTCTTTGACCGCTTGTTAGAGGTGTTAGAAAAAGGAGCGAAGTTAAAGCTTTATATAAGGGGGTATACAAGCCCTAAAGCAGAAAAAAAATACAATATAGCATTGGCAAACCGTCGTGTTTCTAGTTTGCGAAATTTTATGATGGGTTATAAAAATGGTGCTTTTAAAAAATATGTTAACCAAAAGGATCTTATTATAAAAGAAGCTATGTTAGGAGAATCACTTGTACCTAAAGGAGTTAGTGATGATCATAAAGATCCTGCCAATTCTATTTATAGTGTAGCAGCGTCTCAAGAACGAAAAGCAGAAATCTCGGTATTGGTTCGGCAGTAAAAATTATTGTTAGATAATTGTAAAAAAATAACAGTCCATTGCAACTTCTTGCAATGGACTGTTGTCGTGTTAGTGTATAGGGGATTTAGAATTTTATTTTGTAAAGCCTCTAAATCGTATTCGTTTTTTTGAGAATATGGGAGTTAAACAACAAATTATTATGAGTTTTGTATGAATATATGAAATAGTATTCATGTAAAGTTAGCTTTAATTTGGTCAGAAAATAAAAAACGGCTACTTTTACAAAGTCACCAAAATCAATAAAAAAACTCAGATTTTAAATCTGAAATTTTAATCATTTTAATCATATTTTATTACAGCAAATTTTTACCCCTTCAGTCTATAAACGACTGTATCAAAACGTTTAATCATGAAATACATTTTCAGTTTACTTTTGTTGTTGAGTTTTTCTTATGCAGCATCAAGTCAGTGTACTTATGTGATTGATTTGCAAGATTCTTTTGGTGATGGGTGGAATGGTGCAAGCTTAGATGTGGACATTAATGGTACCTTCTTTGCTAATTACACCTTGCCCAACGGTTCTTCAAGTCAAGTCACTTTTAATGCTAACAATTTAGATGTGGTCACTTTCACCTACAATTCGGGGACGTTTGATGGTGAGGTTACCTATCAAATTTCGAGTAGTGGTGCACAATTGTTTGCAGATGGCCCCAACCCATTTGTAGGTCTTGCTTTCACACATCAGTGTGGTGGTTGCGACCCTGCTGGAAACCTGACAACGACCAATATCACAGCGACAACCGTAGATGTTGGATGGACACCCGCAGGAGGAAATCCTACCAATTGGATTATTGAGTATGGCTTGACTGGCTTCTCGCCAGGTACAGGAACCTCGATTACTACTGCAACCAATCCGTTGCCTTTAACAGGTCTTACACCAGGTTCTACTTATGATTTTTATGTATCTAGTATCTGTAGTTCAGGAGATACAAGTTTACAGACAGGACCTGCAACTTTTTCTACATTATGTTTGCCTGTTACTGTTTTTCCATTCTGGGAAGGATTTAATTCTAATTCACCAACACAAAATTGTTGGACAGTAATTGATAACAATGGAGATGGTGATGAATGGGATATGGATTACACCTTTAATCCTTTTGAGGGAGATGAGTGTGCTATAATCCGAACAGATTTTAATAATGGTAATAATGATGATTATTTAATATCTCCACAAATTACTTTGACAGGTGGAGAAAGGTTAAGATTTAAACATCGTTGTAACTCTACTTTCGAACCGAATGATTTTAGAGTTTTAGTATCAACAACTGGAATTGCACCAGCTGATTTTACCAATGTTATTTTAGTAGATACTTCCTCTGCTACTGCTTACGAAGAAGTTGTGCTTGATTTATCGGCATTTACTGGAAATGCTTTTATTGCATTCCATATTCCTAACGGAGGTTTGGATGGCTGGATTTTGTACATTGACGATGTTATGATCGAACATCCTACCATTAATGATGCTGGTGTGAGCGCATTGGTTCAACCTATTATTCCTCATTCAGGAGGTTTTACGCCTGTAGAAGTAGAGGTAACAAACTTTGGTCTTGATCCTTTGAATTCCTTTACCGTAGAGTGGGAAATAGCAGGTGTTGCACAGCCTTCTGTAGCTTATACAGGAGCTTCTATTGCACCAGGAGACAATGCTAATGTATTATTGGCAAATTTAAACTTGCCTTCTTCTGCATTAGATTTGAAGTTTTGGACAACCATGCCGAATGGTCAGATTGATGAGGCGTTTACAAATGATACCTTAGATCTTGATCTTTGCTCTGGATTATCGGGAACATATTCTGTTGGACATCCAACATCTGATTTCCCTACTATAACAGATGCTATGAGTGCATTGATGAATTGTGGAGTAGGAGGTCCTGTTACTATGGAATTCCAACCAGGAACGTATACTGGTCCATGGACTATTAATAAAATTCCAGGAACAAGTGCCGCCAACACGGTAACGTTTGATGGATTAGATGCTTCTAGTGCTATCTTGACACACGATGGATTAGGGTTTAATAGAGCAGCAACTCTTCTTTTGGATGGAGCAGAATATTTCACAATGAAAAACTTTACTATTGAGAATACTGGTGCCAATGCTGCATACGGTGTTTTATTGACCAACAATGCTCAATACAATACAATAGAAGAAAATAATATCTATGTATCTACAAATGCTGGGTTGACAAATGTAGTGGCTGTTTTGGCTTCTGCTAGTTACTCTAGTAGTACAGGTGTCTCAACAGAAGGAAATAATGCTAACTGGAATACCATCCAAAATAATGATATTGCTGGAGGGGTTGCAGGAATTATCCTAGAAGGAGGAGAGCGTGATTCGTTGAACATCGGAAATAAAATTATTGGAAATAGAATTCACGATGCGGAAGATTATGGAATTTATGTAGATGAGCAAGATAGTCTTGTTGTGAATGGAAACAAAGTATACGATATCACAGGTAGTGGTAGCGATGCAATGATGTTGTTTGATATTTCTAATTATGAGGTGATGGGAAATGAAGTAACCTCTAATGATTATGGTATTGCTATTTTTGGTGGTTTTAACGATCCTTGTAGAAATGGAGTTATTGTCAACAATATGGTAGAGTCAAATGACGAGGCACTTTACCTTAGAGATGCTCGATTGATACAAGTTTATCACAATAATTTGTCTGGTAATCGTACGTTCTTTTTGGATAATCATATCAATATTGATATACGTAATAATATCATGGTTACTTCTTCAGGAGAGTGTTTCTTTACATTTGACCCTGTAAGTTTAGCAGCAATGGACCATAATATGTATTATATCAGTGGTTCTGGAAATGCTGTTCGATTTGGTACCAATACCTATACTACCTTAGCAGATTGGCAAGCGGCACCATTGGGGTATGATGCTAATAGTGTTTCAGGAAACCCTGGTTTTGTAAATGGATTACACGTAACGAGTGCTTTGCCTGTTGATGCAGCCGACCCTGCATTGTCTTTCCCTGTTACTGTAGATTTTGATGGTGAAATGCGCCCAATGGGACCAACACCAGATATCGGAGCAGATGAGCATATTGTTATTGCTAATGATGCTATGGCGGTAGGTTTATTAGAACCTAAAGGCTGTGGTAGCTTGAGTGCAGATGTTATCATTCAAATTGCAAATTTAGGTTCTAACGACCTTGTTAGTACACCAATTACTGTAAATGTATCAGGAGCAGCAACGGCAACTTTTAGTTTTACACAACCACTAATTGTATCAGGAACGACAGCTCAAATAAATGTAGGAGCATTAAATACTAACGCAGGAGGTACATTTAACTTTGAAATTATTGTATCCTCTTCTGTAGATAGCAACCCAACAAACGATACATTGCTAGTTTCAACAACTATTTTACCAAGTAATCAAGTTGCCTTGACAATGACTGGAGACAATATCGTTTGTGAGAATAGAAGAGGTGTTGTTGCAGCAACAGCAAGTTATGCACCAGCTACTATTTTATGGTACGATGCTCCAACAGGTGGTAACCTAGTTCATATTGGACCAACCTTTACAACAGCACCATTGGATTCAGCAGTGATGTATTATGCAGCAATACAAGGGTGTAATTCTCCAAGAGCAATGGCAACAATTGATGTTGATACGAACGGAATTAACATTGATTTGGGAGCAGATCAAACTATTTGTGGAGGCTCTGCGGCTACCATTACACCAACAATCACGGTTTCAACAGCTACTTCTCTGATTTGGTCAGATGGTTCACAGTCAGCATTTTTGAATCCTACTGTGGCAGGACAATATTGGGCAACTGTAGTGAATGCGAATGGTTGTACAGATACTGATACAATTGATTTAACAGTATCTCCAATTCCAACTATCGCAGAGACAATAACGAATGTATCTTGTGGTGGTGCGGCAGATGGTGCGATCAATTTAGCCGTATCTGGTGGAACAGGTCCTTATACTTACGAGTGGAGTAATACGACAACTGCATCTAATTTGACGGGTGTTTCTGGAGGAACTTACAATGTAACAGTTACGGATAATGGAACGGCTTCTAACTGTGCTTACGTGACGAGCTTCCAAATAACAGAGCCAGCAGCTTTATCTGTAAATGTGAATACAACGGGTGTGGCTTGTAATGGAAATGACGGTACTGTAGATATTACTGTACAAGGAGGAACACCAAACTATAGTTACAATTGGTCTACTTCTGCGACTACGGAAGATTTGAGCAATGCCCCAGCAGGGACGCACACGGTGTCTATCACTGATGCGAACGGTTGTCAAATAACAGAAACCGCAACCATCGCAGCAACAACACCAATTAATGTTACCATAGATACGATTTATGCGGAAATTATGGCGATAGCAGGAGGAGTAGATATTACAGCAACTGGAGGTAGTGGTACTTTCCAATATGTATGGAATACAGGAGCAACAACAGAGGACATTAGTGGATTGGTAGCAGGAACATACGATGTGACGATAACAGATGCTAGCACAGGTTGTCAGCAAGTTGTAACAGGAATAGTAGTTCCTTATCAATTGCCTGATTTTGTCAATACAATTCCAGCATTGGATTTATTCAAATTGTATCCAAACCCAACAGAAGGGCGTGTATTTGTTAACTTAGTGTTGGCAGAAACAACAGATGTACAATTGAGTATCATGAGTATTACAGGTCAAGTATTACAATCCTTTGAGCCCCAAGAAAGTTTGGAGCAAAACTACGAGATTGACATGACGGATTATCCTTCAGGAGTGTACTTAGCAAGATTTGTGATAGACAACAAGGTTATTACAGAAAAGATTATAGTGGAATAATTGGTGGTATAACCAAACACTAGATCAAAATAAATTAAAATGGGAGATGTCTTTTGGGCATCTCCTTTTTCTTTTGACAAAGAATTGAAGCTAGTAATCGTAATGCCTTTGGTGTTTTATTAAAACAAGTCTGTGGAAAATCTGTTATATAAGTAATCATTCATAAATCACTAATAAAATAGAAAACAATCAAAATGAAAAAAGTATTATTCATTCTAACAAGTCACGATGAACTAGGGGATACAGGCAAAAAAACGGGTTTTTGGGTAGAGGAGTTTGCTAGCCCATACTACTTTTTGAAAGATAAGGGAGTAGAAATAACATTGGCTTCGCCAAAGGGAGGACAACCTCCAATTGACCCCAAAAGCAAAGAACCAAGTGCCCAAACTTCTGCTACCAAACGTTTTAATGAGGATTCTCAAACGCAAGAAGCATTGGCAAATACCTTGAAGCTAGAAACAATTGACCAAAAAGATTATGATGCTGTATTTTTTCCTGGAGGACATGGTCCATTGTGGGATTTGGCTGAAAACAAGAACTCAATTGCTTTGATTGAAGCATTTTATAATAATAATAAGCCAGTAGCAGCAGTTTGTCATGCTCCTGCTGTTTTTAAACATACACAGAACGAAGCAGGAGAACCACTAGTAAAAGGAAAAAAAGTAACAGGCTTTAGCAATTCAGAAGAAAAAGCAGTTGAATTGACAGAGGTAGTGCCTTTCTTAGTAGAGGAAATGCTAGAAAAAAATGGGGGGCAATATTCTAAAAAAGAAGATTGGAAACCTTATGCCTTAGAAGATGGCTTGCTCATTACAGGGCAAAATCCTGCTTCTTCAGAATTAGTAGCAGAGCTACTGTTGGCAAAGTTGAACTAAAACAAGGTACGACAAGTATATGGCGTTGCTCTATAGGGTAACGCTTTTTTTCGTAAATGCCCCGTCAGTAGTATTATGTAAGTTCCATTGCAGGGAACAGCATTTTATAGATTCGGTTTAAACTTTTCAAATGTCATCCCATTTTGTTTGTATACGCCATCATTGTTTGTCCCAAGCCAAATTACTCCATTGTTGTCTTGATAAATAGAAATTAGGAGAACATCTTTAGTTCCATTTTTGATTTCAATATTGGAGAGTGATTTCCCATCATATTTCCAAACTCCGCCACCATAGGTTGTCATCCATAAATGACCTTTATCATCTGCAAGTCCAGAATTGAAATAAAGTATTTTATCCCTTCCAGTTTCTCTAGAAAGTTCTACGGCTGTTTGTTGCTCATAGCCTTTGGGTAAATTGGGTTTGATGCTATACTTGCTTTTAAAATTACTCAACCAAATATGTCCATCATTATCCTCCAGAATAGAGCGAACACCTGGTTCTCGCCCATCAGGGAGTCTTGAGAGTTCTTTTTCTCCAACCCACAGAAATGAATGTCCATCAAAACGAAAGGCACCTGCTAGTACAGTTCCCAACCAAAGATTTCCACTCTTATCTTTATTGACTCCAAAAACGGTATATGGACTATACGAAATTTGGGTCTCATCAATTCCAAGATTTTTTTGAATATCTTGCTTGGGGAGTTCTAGTTCATAAAGATTCTCACCATCATAGCGATAAACATTATTAGCATTTCCATTGCAATTGAACCACAAGTCATTTGGAGTGAGTTTCCATTGGCTGTTTGCTGATTTTATAACCTTTAGAGTTGTAAATTGGGTTCCATCAAATTGACTTACACCTTCAGGCGTTTCAATGTAAATATTACCTTTCTCATCTTCCTGTATTCCACGAATCATATTATTCACTAATCCATCCGTTGAGGTAATCTGCGTGAGTGCTTTTCCGTTGAAGTGATAGATGCCGTTTCCATTACTTCCAAACCAAAAATTTCCTTTACTATCTTGAAATATGGTCCAAATTTGATGATCTAGTGTTGAAACTAACTTACCCAATTTCGAGACCTTTGTTTCAGTTTGTTTAGAGTTAGATGTCCCTTGCCTGTTACAAGCCAAAAAGCTATTTGAAAGAGTAATTAGGAGGATTATTTTAATTAAATGTACTGTCATTTTTAATTTTTAAGAGTTTTATGGAGGAACAATTTATAGCTTTAGCCCTAAGATTTAGACTAGACATATAGATTTTGTTGACTTACTGCTCTGTATTTTATTCTAGGTCTCGACTTGCCCAACTTGATTCAAGCCAGTTTGCAATAAATTTATCCCATGTTAGGTTGTATTCCTTTTCAATCGCTTCAATATCTTTTTTGAACTTAGGATCTCGTTTTAGTTGAATAAGAAATGATTTTTTCATATCAAGGAAGGCGAGTAGTGTAATACTGTTTGAGTGATGTACATGGTTAAAAGTGTTATGTTTTTTATAATGCTCTTTTTCTATTTGCAGCCATTTAAGAAAGTATGGGTTAAGAATTGATGGCGAAACGTTTAATATCTTTAGGCTATCAGTTTTTTCATCTAACTCATAAATGATTTGAACAGTTGAATCTTTTAGAAATTTAGCTTCACTTCCTAGTAAGTGAAATTCGATATCAAAATCTGCAATAATAGAATCTCCTCTTAATTCAAATGAACTGTTAGCTTGTTCATAAATTTCAGCTTTACCAGATTTTGTCTCATAATCAAAATTATATCCCCAAGCAATATATATAAGATCGTCTACACGATTTGCGCATATTTTATGAAATGTAACACCATCACTAGAACAATTGGAGCAAGACATAAAATGATAGCTTTTTATCCAATTAGATTTGGATTCTACTAATTTAGGTGGATGACCACCATCTTCGTATCCAGACCAAATAATTTCCCATTTATTTTTAGTGTTTTCTTGACAATAGAAGGAACGAACTTGGTTTATAGTGAGAAAATATTCTTCTCTTTTATCAGAGTTTAGGTCTTTCTTTGTGATTACTATTTCGTGAATATCTGTGTAATCATAACCTTCATGAAGTAAGATATTGCTGTTCCATATGAAATGCCACGCTTGAATGCTATCTAAACCAATTAAGTGTTTTTTTACCTGTTTCCAGTGATTTTCTATTGTTGATGTGTCAATATTTAGTTTCGTTTGATCTTGTTTTTTTGAAGAGTTACTAGGCTGGCAACTTTGATTGCAGAGCATTAGAAAGAATAGATTGAAAACTATTAAGTATTGGTTCATGTTTGAGATGAGGGAGTTATTTTTTTAAGAATATATGTTGTTTGACAAAAAGCAGTTTTCTCCATCTTCATTGATATATTGAGTGCTGTTATTTATGGCTTTTTTTCATTGAGTTAGTTTTTTGTTTCACCCCAATAAGAAATAATTCCACTACTTTTATATACAAAACCTTTGTCAATATCAGGTTGTATTTTTAGTATACATGAAATAGAATCTTTGTTTATTCTAGATAGGAGCAAAGTTCTGTTTTCTTTATATTTCGGAGGTTGGAATGACCATTTCCAATGTTTAGGCAGTCGGTTTTTGCCTTTTTTCAAGTAGTAATGGATATACCATGGTTTAACTAGAGAGAAACTATTGTTTAATGAATCATAAGAGGTGATATAGTAAGTACCAAAGAGGAAGGAGAATTTCGTTGGATTTTCGCATTTACTATCCTTTAAAGATATCTTGTTTTCAATTTTTTCAATAATAAGAGTTTCCGCCATCGAACCATTTTTCCATTTATCTTCTATGGCATCGTAAAAAGGGACGTTAGCTGTTTCAATTTTAAAATCTGGGCAATTGACTTCAGATTTATCTAACCAAAAGCCTCTTTTTATGGCTTTTTTTTCCCAAGTTGTACGATAACAAGAATTTACTAAAAAAGCAAAAAACAGTAGCAAACTAATGAATTTGAGCATAATAAATTTTGTTTAGAATTGGGAGAGGTTTCTTAAACTTAGTTTAGAACTACTTCAATTTTTTCATTGATTGAGTTTGGTCCTTTGGCTGAGAAATTTATTCTATAAAGGTTTGAGTTTACTTTTGATATCTTTATTTCGTAGTCATAACTATGCCAGTTGTTACTTTTGTAGTGTAATAATGATTCCTCAAAAATATTTCCTACTTTTATAATAAACTTATTCTTTCCATATTTATTCCCAATGGAGCTTATTTTATTGCCATTTTTAACTATTTTTCTACTACTAAACTCATATTCCCAAAGGATATTTACCTCTGTTTTAGGAAAATTTACACAAATGAGATTTAGAGAATTATTTTCATTGACAATATTTGAAATGCGTCCTAAAATGGTATCTGTATTTCTATATGGTTTAGTAATGTAAGAGATAGAAGAATACAAAACGAAAATACTGAGGATTCCGAATCCTAATAAATATTTTTTCATGAGAGAAGGCTTTATTCCATCTACCAATCTCTAGGAGCAACGAGCGTTTCTAAATCAGCTTCAAATCCATATGATTTTGCAATGAACTCAAAATCTAAAGAAATCGTTTCTCTAGCCACGGTCTCTATTTCGCTTCCATTGTCGTAAAAATCATTTTGCAAGTCGTTAATTTTTTCTGTAGCTCTATGAGTAATGGCATATAATTCTTTTAAGTCTTTAGGAGGAGTACTTTCAATTTCAAAACAAACTTCGAGCAATACATTTTTAACCTTATCTACTGGAGATTTTGGAAAATAGGAGTCGAGGTACATTTGACTTAGAAATTTGTAATTTTTTATACCCTTAGTCTTTAATTCACTTTGATTTAGCATAGTTGTGTTTAAGTTGATTCAAAAAAACGAGATATTAAATTAATGAAAAAATGTAAGTTAGTGTTATTATAAAAGGAACAAAAAATAGGCATACTATCATTATGATACCGAATTTATAGACAAGTGCCCTAAAGCTTATCACAGGTGGTAAAAGATGTTGCAAAGAAAGAAAGCTTGCTATATTCTGATTTCTATAATAGCAAACTATAGAGGTTATATATTGTTAGGCTTAATTATGAGCAATGGATGCGCCACAGTTATTTGCGGATTTTGTTAAAATATTATTCATTTGAATTAAATGCAATGAGTCGGAAAAATACATATAGATTTCTTTACAAGAATTAGCTTTTATTTTATTTTTTTCTTCTGAACTAATATTCTTATCGGTCCATTCTATTTTTTGTATAGTAACTCCATGACAATTATTAAATACTAAGAGTAACGTATTTTCGTTCAACTTTTTAATAGAATCTAACTCGTCTAAACAAAAATTAAGGTAAATATCTCCTACACCTTCTGACAAAAAAGGCTGAATTAAAGTCCAAGCACAATTATTGATAGATATATTTTTTAACTTGGTCTCTTTCTGAGTAATGTCTTGAATTATCTTGTATTCTGTAGGAGAGATGCCACTTCTTTTGCACGAGAAACACGAAATGGATATCAAAAAAATAAGTAGGTATAGATTTTTCATACTAAAAGAATTCTAAGATTACTTTTTGATTATCAGATGGTGCACCCAAATTTTTACCAGCTTTTGTTTGGATTTGATCTGAAGGAACTTTTAAAGTTAGAAATAGTTGCTTTACTCTTTCTGCTCTAATCATCATTAAGTCTTTTGTTGTCGTTTTTCTATTTCTAATTTCTTTAATTTCATCCGCAGATAAGCTTTTGGGTAAAGAATCATCTGGCATAGTATGGCTTGTTTCTATTGTTTCAATTACTTTTTCGGATGGAATGGCATTTTGAGATGCTCCTTTTGTCATAGCAGTATTACCTATAAGTTGAATTTTTACAGAAGGGTTATCTTTTAGAAATTGAGCTATTTTTTTAAGTTGATTATCATCTTTTCCAGAAATGGTATTATTCATTCTCTCAAAAGTAATTTCTAAAGTAACAGGTTGGATACACTCTTCAGGCAAAGCAGCCAATTTATCTTCTTGCTCTTTTAATTTTTTCTTCTCAGTTTCAATTTCTTTTTCTAGTTTTTCAACTTCTGTTTTGATAGTAGGTTTAGATTCCCAGTTAGGAACTTTCTTGAGACGATTAACTTCGGTTTGCTTTTCCACAAGTAACTTTTTATCATGATCAATACAATCCTGCATCTTTAAGGTTCTCACTCATGTTTTTGATTATTTTTGCTAAAAAGGTTTCTTAAAGCTTATTAATATCGTCTGGTTATATACTACATTGTGATAATAAATATAGCTAATTTTGTGAGTAAAATTACAGATTTTACTGAGTTATTGCATGCAGACAATTTTCGAACTTTTCTCGAAATTCCTGCCTTGGTATATATATTATTCTATTTTCAATTCGTTGATATATTTTTTTATGATTTCTCTAGAGTCTAATTTAGCTTCAAGAAGTTTTTCTTTAAATTTGGCTTGGTTTATTTCTTTCCATAGGTTAAGACAAACTATTTTTAATAACTCATCGTTTAGTTTCCATGCTTTTTCAAGAAGAGGGGATAAATTTTTCAATCCTAGATAGTGAAGTGATTTCAAGGAGTGTCTTTTTATATCTACGTCTTCGTCATCGAAGTAGTTTAAGGCAATTTTAATAGCCTTTGGAATATCATTTTTAACCTTTCGTAATGAAGAAGCACATTGTTGTTTGAAGCTCCATTCATTTGATTTAAGACCGAATTTAGAAAGTATTAACAATTGATTTTCAGACATTCCTATTTGACTAATTTCTTCTTTGAAATATGGAAAAATAATCCCTACATCCCATTGTCTTGCAAGTAAGTAGCCTATTGCTTCGAGCACTTCATCTTTTAGCTTCGAAAAATCCAGTTCTTTAAAGGCTTTTTCAAATGTATTTTCAACTTCAGCCCATTTGGGGTAGCCAGTGTCATCATACTTTTCATTTATAATATCATCATAACTATAATTAGCCTTTAGCCAGTTTTTAAAGTTTTTTTTATGATCCGTTATTTCGTTGATTAAATCTTGATTCTTCAAATCTATTAATGGTTTTAGCCTCTCGTAGCTCCAATGGTCATATACGACCTGTTATAGACCGCATTTCTTAGGAGTTTTTCAGTTTTTCTTTCAGATTTTTATCAATTTTTTCAATATAAACTCTCCCATACTTACCATCTTCAAGATTTGAATATAATCCCCTCGGTAGGTCATTTTTAATTTCTTTACAGACTTTTCCCCCAGCCAATGCAATAGCTGCAACGGTGTCAACATCACCTGTATAAGAAATACATTTTTTAATAAATCAGTCATGCTGTTAGTTTCTTGAATAGCTGTGATGGCAGCTCTAACACTCATCCACCCTTTAGAGCGGACTTTACCTGCCCAACTATTTAACCAATCGCCTTTTACATTTGATTTAATGAATTTAGCCAAGTCTTTTTTCTTTCCATTTTCCCAGATGAAGAAATGAGGAATTAAGGCGGATGCTTTAGCAGCATTTATTCCATCCTTAGTATTGTGAGTAATGGCGGCTTGAATTTCAGCTTTTTCAAGGACTTCTTTTTTGTCTTTAAAAATACCAATTACTGGTGCCCTCATAGCTGCACCACTCTTTTCACTGGTGGGATTTATTTTTTCTAAAAACTCTTCACCACTTTTAATCTTTCTCAAGAAGTGGTAGAATCCTTGAGCGTACCCTTCTCTTTCATCTCTTTTAAAGACCTCAACAAATTTATTTGCAATATTTAAATCTGTCCAATCTTTATTTTCAAGAATTAATTCAGCAATACCCAAACTCATTTGGGTATCATCTGTATACATGCCAGGCTTAGTTCCCAAATGTTTAGGATGTTGTCTGTAATTAAGATTATTGTACCTATGAATAATTTCTCTTTCCACATATTCAAAGCCAGCACCATAAGCATCTCCAATTGCCAGTTCTAATATCATTTATATATTTTAGTTTTTGATAATGACTATATAATCGCAATTGATTTTTATAAGTTCCAATTTGGTTTATTTTTTTGCTTTCTTATGGCCTTTAATGCTGATATCTATGGTGTGATCTCCCATAAGTATATACATAGAGTTGTCAAGAGTTTTTGTCTTTTCTTTTCAAACAGTATTCCTGCAAAAAATAGACTTATAAGAACTAAGAACTTTAAAATGTAATCCTCGAAAAAATTTAAAGTTTTTGAAGTTTTTATGTGATTGGGAAATGTTTGATCTAATCTTTTTCGGTCATCCCAGCCTCCATTGTAATTATCATTAAAGGGAGGGTGAGTTCTTGAGCAGAGCCAAGTCCACAGTTTGATAGAATTTTCTTGTGTACTGACAGATTTTTGATTTTTTGCATAAACTATATAACCTTGTCCAAAATCAAAAAACACATCACAACTAGTGCCTTCTTGGTATATTTCTACTACTTTTTTTGAACTGCCTTTCCATTTCTTTATAACTTCAAAAGTTGTGCACCAAGTTTTTGTTGAGCTATGAGAAAAGCCATCAATTTTAGTTGGAAGGTGCTGGTCAATTTCATGGATTTTAATGACCTTGCCATAAAATATTTCAGTTGATTCATCTATGGCTATATTAAAGGGGATTGAGTCGCAACTACAGCCGAAAGAAGAGTTTAGGAGTACCAAATTTAAAATTGATAGAGATATAATTTTTCTAATGAAGCCAAGTTTATGGAGACTCATTATTGGTATTGAGCATGTTATTGATTCTGTTTTCTGCTTCTTTTTTTGAAATACCTTCATAGTAATCTTTTACGAAAGGATGATCAAAATTTTTGTGAGGAATGATTAAAGGTCTTAAATTTCCTTTTCTAGTATATACTGTGGTTGGAATAGCTAAGGTGTCTTCATATTCTGGAATCATATTACATAACCATCCAAAATACTTAGTAACGTGGTTTTTATTATTAAAGTTTTCTCGATAATCCAAATAGCTTTTTTCACTTAATGAAACCCAGAATCTATAATTCAAGTCTAAAGAGTGGAGGTCTTTCCTTCAGCGTTACAATATAGCAAAATCTGTGATTTTGTGACTCCAAGGGCGGAGGATGTTGTTAAGCGGTTACTGACACTTCCCATGATCATATGCATGTTGTTAGCTTTTCGTTATTTTTTATCAATTCTAACTGATTCGTATAGTTCTATAAATTTATCAAAATCAAAATTAGAAAAAAGCTCAGGCATGCTTTCTCGAAATTGCGTTAAACCAGCTTCGTGAGTTCCTTTAATGTGACTTACTAATACAATTTGCCACCAACTAAATCCTTTGGACACAATTAATAACTTTAAATAGCCTTCCAAATCTACATTCAGAGGTTCAACATTGCTTTCGAAGGCATGTAAATACAGTCCTGTCTTATCGGGTCTATCCACAAAGAAACCTACGCAACCATTGGATTCATAAAACATATCTAGCGGACGAAAACCTTTCATATTGGGGGCCCAATCATGACCGCCAAAATCTTCATCCCAATTTATCATCAGCCTATTAACGGGATAAAAATGAAAAGTTCCCTGAATCTCTCTTTTATCTCGATGTTTCCAGTGTAGTCTAAGTTCGGTCAAACTGCTGTATAAAGTTTCAAGTCCATTGGCTTTTATGAACTCACTTTCTTTCTCTGTATATTGGGATTTTACTTCATTATAGATGACGGCTTCAACGTAGAGTTTTTTATTTGCTTCTATGGGCTGATAAATAGGCATATATAATTCTTCTATCCAGTTGTTCATACTTAATCTAAAATTGGTTATTTAATGAAAGTTAACTAACGGTCATGTCTGCGGCGTGGCGCGCCATGCTACATACCTAATTTAAGACATTCGCAAGCAAAATCACAGATTTTGATAGTAAACTTGTTTTCGGACTAGTAGCAAAATCTGTGATTTTGCGCTCCCAAGCCATACGTTCACCGTCCCATTCATTGCACCGATAAAGTTTCTGATGTCTTTTCTCGAACTTTATTTTTAGAAAATCTTTTTGCCTAGATGTAGATTTTATCTAATCCAAGTTTATCTTCATTTATGATACCATCAATGCCTCCATCTGAGGATTTTGGAGTTTCGATAAAATCTCCATAGCCTATTTTTTTAGAAGAATGAGTATAACTTTTTCAAAATAGTATGGATATATTGCCTTTAGTCTTTCAAGTAATTCTTCTTTTATGGAGGACTCGATTTGTCTAAAACCTTCATCAATTAAATCTTGAGGAGAGGAGAGTTAAATGTCGCTTGTAGCTACGCCTTTTACCTTTTTGTTTTCTTCAGTATAAAAGTTTAGAATATTAGTATCCTCTTCAACTTCTTTGGTGAGTTTCGGGTAATATTTTTCAATGACAAGTCTTTGCATTTCTCTTGTATGAAGAATTTTCCCATTACTTAAAATATCTAAAATCGGATTGAAGGTTTTATGAAATTTTGGAATCTCTTTATTCATCGGTTTTGTATTTTCTACTCAATGTTATGACAATTATACATCAATATACAAATCTTATTGAATTTAATGATACTGAAAGAATTTTTGAGTGAAGTTGAATTCTACACAACTACTCACTAAATACAATAGTCTATTGTGGCTATTTCCAATAAATAAATGCCTACAGGATTAAAAAACTAATTGTGTAATTCTGTGCAGATATAGGGGAGAAGGTTGTTTACTTCGTGAGATCATATTGCTTAGTTAGCTGCGCTACTACTTCGTGGTTTATAGAATTTTTCTGGGCGATTACTTGTGCCTTAGCAAGGCTTTGAATTAAGACATTTTATTAAGGCTAGTAATAAGCTCTAGCCTTAATAAAACGAAAGAACGGCGTTTAGAATTTTTTGTCTGAAGAGATTCTATTTACGTCTACTGTAGAAGAAAGATTGCATAAAATATCTGTTAATAGAATACCTTTGTCATCTTCATTACTCAAGATAGAAACAGCGTGGAAGCCAATTTTAGTATAGTTTTCAGTAGCTGTAAAGTTGACGGTTTTGTAAATAAATACCCCTTTATCGTCTGAATTATTGAGCGTAGTGGTATAAATTACTTTTTTACCAGCTGTTACAATGAGTTGTTTGGTACCAGCGTTAGGACGTGGAGCAAAAGCAAAAGCAAGTGTATAAATTCCATTTTTTCGAGTTGGAATAACTTGTTGAATGGCTGACTTTTGATCTAGTTCTACGAAATTTGTCCCTACAAAATTATCTGCCAAGCCATATTCTTTGTATCCATCAGAATGCTCAATATGTGCCTTAATCGGTTCGTCTTTATTGAGTAGCAGAACTTCCCAATTATTGGTTCCATCTGCAAATTGACCATTTTTAATTAGATTATCTTGTGCAAAAGAATAAATTGTGAAAGAAAAAAAGAGAATGGAGAAGAGTAATGATTTTAACATTGTTAGAATATAATTATTAGAATTAAAAAATATATAATAAATGAAGGACAAGGATAAATAGGTGAACAAGGAAGTAAAGTTAGTAAAAATACACTGTATTTCCAATAAATTATTTTTTAACTAAAACTTAATTTGAAAGGCGAATTTACTTAAAATTATAAGTGTTATATAAAATAATTTATAATTTAATAGAAATAACATTTAGCCTTAATACAAAGTTATGAATCATAACAATTCTTTAATTTTATTAGTTCATGGTTTCTTCAAAAATTACAAAGACATGGAACCCCTCCAAGAGCATCTCAGCCAGTGGGGGTATCATACGCATCTAGTAAACCTACCAACAACATTTGAGCGACTAGAAACCATCTACGAAGTCTTTAAAATAGAACTTTCCAAGATCAATACGGCATCTTATTCCAACATTCATATGGTAGGGCATAGCATGGGTGGTTTGATTATTCGATACTATCTATCAAAACAGGTCGTGCCCAACTTAGGACGTTGTGTGTTTATTGGTACTCCCAATAAAGGAACTCGTTTAGCAGACATTGGTCTTAAAATTCCTTTGTTGCCAAGATTATTAAAACCGATAATAGCTTTGCACTCAAAATCTGTGGCAATTGACTTGCCGTTAAATATCCCTATTCCTAATATTGGGATTATAGCAGGGACGAATCATCGATTAATTACGGGGAGTTTTTTAAAGCAGCCTAACGATGGTCGAGTAGAAGTGGACGCTACCAAATTGGAACCTTCTATTATGACAGATTTTATAACGTTAAATTACGTTCATACTCAAATTCACAAAGAAAGCATTACAGCCAGGCAGGTACATAATTTTATACAGAATGGACGCTTTGGAGCATGATAAGCAGGACAGAAATTGTACGCATTCTAGGTTTGTTCCTTCAATAATATTAGGAAAAAAATCAAAAAAATGTCATTTCTCACATCTTTTTTATATTAGAATTGTTATATAATTAAGTTGCACATCGAGCAATAGTTATAAAATAGCAACTCATATACTATACATATACAACTATTAACGCTCTCAATATAAATCAAAAATACACAACATATTTTATACTCCTTGTATTGCTACCCAATACAAGCTGTAACCCTAATGCTTGTATGTTAGGTATTGTAGTAAATAATTTTCTAACTTAAAAACAAAAAAACATGAATAAGGTAATTTCAATAGGATTAATCGTAATAGGAATCGGACTAGGAATCTTTGGTTATACACAAGTAAATGACAATACTAAGTCTTTGGAAATCGGGAATTTAGAGCTGTCTGCCCAAAAAGATAGCGAATCAACAACAGGATACTTAATGCTTGGAGCTGGTGCCATCTTTTTGATTGGAGGAGTTATTGGTATTACCAAAAAATAAGACAATACATAGGTCGGCATATAGGCAGTACTTAACTTTCAATAACTCTTTTAATAGTTCGAAATTAAGACATATTATTCACTGCTAAATAGACCTTCTCTACATATAAAAGAATGTTTTTTCGTGAAAGAAATAGATGTTCTAATAAGCCAATGAATTGAAAAGCTTTTGAGAAGTTTTTGGATTTGTTGGCTTTTTTTGTGGTACCATGAAGTTGGTTTTGTTACTCGTTGTGGCTTGTTAGAGTCATGAGATAGAGGGCTGAGTATTCTGCTAAAAATGCTCCTGAAACCATCGTTTTTCGTTAAAGATTCCTAATTAGTTTTTAGGTGAAGCAGCTATATTGAGAAATACTTAGATAAGGATTGTCAAGAGAAATGATACATGGCGCAACTTTATAGTTAGTATGTTAAGAGGAATATTTTTATGATAAAAAAAAATAAGTATCTGGTAGATAGTAGACTACAACTTTGATGCTGCCTCTTTTTTTGAGCAAATAAAGAAAATAAGTAGCATTGAGCTTACAAATGTTTAACAAAAAAAGGCTGTTTTTTTTAATAAAAAAGTTGTATATTCGCAGACCTCCCCCTGCCTAATTTGGGCAATTGTCCAAAAGATTTCGTGTTGGCAATAACTATTTTTTTACTTGCACCCATCATTAAAAAAGCATCAGATAGTCTAGTCTGCTTTTTGTCTTGATAGTAAGAAAACTAAAAACAGTTTACGATATGATTTCTTTTGGTTCATACACTAAAACACTTTGTAACTAAGTTAACCAAAAAGTTAATAATCAATTCTTCTTATAAAACCAATCCATTCTTTTTTATTTATGAAAATAGCACTAACAATTAGTTTATTTTTGGGAATTTGCCTGACAATACAAGCCCAATATCCGAACCAAAGTACCACTCGCTCAGGAGCACGTTCAAGTTTAGCTCCATTTTATCATGGGGTTGCATCGGGAGATCCTCTTAGTGACGCTGTTATTATATGGACTAGAGTAACAACAACAGATACGATAGAAACAGTCAAGTGGCGCATGGCTACAGATACAGCAATGGTGAATGTTATTGATTCAGGAACAGTAACAACCTCTAATGCCATAGATTATACAGTGAAGGTAGATGTTACAGGACTAATGCCAAATACATTTTATTATTATGAATTTGAAGCTGATGGCATGTTGTCTATTATAGGGAGAACAAAAACAGCACCAGTTGGAGATGTAGATAGTTTAAGGTTTGCAGTCGTTTCGTGCGCCTCTTATGCACATGGGTATTTTAATGCATACGATAGAATCACAGAACGCAATGATGTGTCTGCTATTTTGCATTTGGGGGATTATTACTATGAATATGGAGATGGTGAATACGGAAGCGATCGTACTTATCAGCCTGCTAATGAGATTATTAATTTGAGTGACTATAGAATGCGCTTGTCTCATTACCGATTGGATAATTCACTGATGCGTTTGCATCAACAATATCCTTTTATTTGTGTCTGGGATGATCACGAGACTGCCAATAACTCTTGGTATGGGGGAGCTGGTAATCACGATGCAGGAGAAGGAAACTGGTTCAATAGAAAAGCGGAAGCGATCAAAGCTTACTACGAATGGATGCCATTGCGTATGCCTGATCCAGCAGTTGATACACAAAGAATCTATAGAAAATTCCGTTATGGTGATCTTTTAGAATTGCATATGTTAGATACTCGTTTGCAAGGAAGAGAAGAACAAGGGTTTTCTAATGCTAATGCACCTGGACGTACTATACTGGGGGCAGATCAATTTAATTGGTTGTGTCATAATATGGATACCTCAACAGCACAATGGCAAATTATAGGCCAACAAGTTATGATGGCTCCTTTTGATGTTAATCCATTTCCTTTTGGACAACAATATGGCAACGATGACCAATGGGATGCTTACGAAATCGAACGAACTAGCTTGTACGACTCTATTTTTGCCAATAATATTGAGAATGTCGTTGTTTTGACAGGAGATATTCATACTTCTTGGGCAAACGACCTTCCTACCAGTACTTACAATGGTTCTACAGGGGCAGGCTCAGCAGGGGTAGAGTTTGTGGTGACCAGCGTCACATCTCCAGGGTTACCTGCGGCACAAAGTGTTGGAGCAGCTGTCTTGCAAAGTTTAAACGATCATATGAAGTATATTGATTTGGCAGAGAAAGGGTATTATGTTTTGGATGTCAACAAAACACGTGCACAAGCAGATTGGTACTATGTGGATAGAATTGATCAAATTAGCTCAGTAGAAAATTATGGTGCTTCTTGGAAAACAGATGATGGAACTCGCCATTTGAGCAATGGTACGATTGCGGCTTTGCCAAGTGCTAGCCAAATTGGAGCGCCTGCACCTTATAATCCTAGAAATTGTATTACTTCTACGGCTGATGTTGAAGATACGTACGAAAATGTTTTGTTAAGCATTTACCCGAATCCTTTTACAGAACAAATTACCATTCAATATACGATTACCAAAGATGGTCCTGTAAAAATGTATTTGTTTGATGCCTTAGGAAGATCGTTGGCAACGCAAGACTTTGGAAATGTTGCTAGTGGTATACAACGAACGACTTTTAGTATAAATAATCTACTACCAGGAAGCTATGTCTTGGTGCTGGATATTAATGGAAAGAAAGAACAGCGTATTGTTGTAAAAAAATAAAACCATAGGTTGAGTCAATTGAAAATTTAAAGATTTTTTCACTGAGAATGAATCCTTAAATTTTCAATTGATATTTGTTATAACCCAAAATTTTGAACCCAATAACCTCCCCATTCACTACCTTCGACATAAATATATGCCAAGCCAATATATTTGGCTTCTTTATCTAGGATATTAGCACGATGCCCTTTGCTAGACATCCAATCACGCATGACTTGTTCGGGGGACTGATTGCCAACAGCAATATTTTCTGCTCTTGAAAAAAGACTTCCTTTTAGAAAACGATCCATTCGTTCAAAAACAGAACAAACTTTCTTATATGACCCATTGGTGCGTCGATCTTTGGATTCATGGTCAAAGTAATTGTCTACAGCCATATCCATGGCGTGATAGCGAGCAGCATAGGTAAGTTGCTCATTTAATATTAATGGTTTTCGGTGTCGTTTGGCACGTTCTTTATTGACCAAAGCTAGCAACTCTTGTTCAAAGCTATTTTTAGAGGAACTGATTTTTTCATTTCCTGTTGGAATGCCTTTAAAGTCTTGGGCAGTTATTGATAAAGAAAAGGATAAACATAATCCTAATAATAAATATTTAGCAGCAGTAATTGGGAGATTGATTTGCTTGTTGTTCATTTTTCAAAACTTAATAAAGAGCCATAAAATTTGCTAAAGATAACTCTTAGCTACTGAAACTTGTTGTGTATATTAGATTAATATTTACTAATTTTATGCCAAGCTGTGGGAACAATTTGTTCTTACTAAAAATTCTCTATAAGTGACCTTTTGTTAGATTGTATTGAAGATATACCAAATAAAAATGATGTATAATAAAACGATATTGAACCTATTTTTTTTCTTGTACTGCTGTAGTATGCTTGTAGGGCAAGATATTCCAAACGCAGTTTTAGTTGGGTATATTTATGAGAGTAATAACCGAGGTTATCTCAATGAAGTAAAAGTAACCATAAGTTCTGAAGATAGTGTGCATCAATTAAAAACAATTACTGATGTACAGGGAAAGTTTGAAGTGAAAATTCCAATTATAAATGGAACGTATACAATAGAAGCTAAAAAATCAGCTTTTCAGACAGGAAGAACAACCATTACGACTCAAGGACGTCGAGCCAATGAAGGAATATTTACTAAGTTGGAGTTGTCTAGGTTGCCAGGGTATACATTAGATATGACTTTAACTGATTTGGTAGATGAAACAAATCCTGGAGCACCTGCATATGGGATAGAAGGGGCTCACATCGAAATTTATAACAATACATTACAAAAAGAGGTGGTTAATATTGCGAAGCATCCTAGCCATCGAATTCAGTGCCATTTGGAGCAAGGGAATGAATACATTTTCTTGTTAAGAAAAGAGGGGTATTATGCTAAGCGAATGAGAGCAAATGTGAATGTAAATGGATGTATTCTCTGTATGGAGGGTTTTGGTACCGTTACGCCTAGTGTAACAGACAACTTAACCAAAGAGAATACTATGGGAACTTTGGGGACAAATGTTATGATGAAAAAAGTAGTCTTGAATGAAAAGATGAAAATGGAAAATATTTACTACGATTTGGGAAAAGCAACGTTGCGTCCAGAGGCAAAACCTCAGCTAGATGAGTTGGCTCAAATGATGTATGACAATCCTCAAATTGTAGTAGAACTAAGTGCGCATACAGACTCTAGAGGAAACAATCAAGCTAATATGGAACTATCGCAGCGTAGAGCAAATGCTGTTGTTAACTATATCAAAGCAAAAGTTCCTGTTCAAAAAAATCAAATAGAGGCAAAGGGGTATGGAGAAACACAACCTGTTAACTCTTGTGTTGACGGAGTCGAGTGTACTGAGGAATTGTATCAACAGAATCGAAGAACGGAATTGACCGTAATTGATATTTTAGCAGAAGATCCTATGCAGGTGCGTTCGTTATCATCTATGATGCAAGAACGCAATTTTGATTTAATTTTGGAAGCCAACAATCAGGCGTATGCAGAAGGAGGAGCAACGACCGAACTGTACCATCGTTCTATGCCTTCGAAACCTCAAACAATGAGTGCAGCATACAATGGGTACAAAATTCAGCTCTTAGACAAAAAAGGAGATTTATCTACGAATCACTTTTTGTTTTATGAGTTTGATGTGATTTTTATTGACTTATTAAAAGAGCAACATTATGCTTTTTTGATAGGAGATTATGCCGATTATAAGACCGCCCAAGAGGCATTAGTAAATTATAAGCAACAGTTTCCAACAGCAAAAATTGTTGCTTATAAAAATGGTCTGAGAATACCGTAAAATACACCACTGTACCCTCAATAATTTTGTTGGTAACGAATTAAAAATTGTTGAAAGGTGTCGGCAAGAAATGGGCGTTGCTCACTCAAGCGATGGTTGTCTTGAATTAAGTGTACCTTTGCATTGGTATGTTTGCCAAAACGAATAGAATGTGAATAAGGAACTATTGTATCTTGCCAACCATGTATGATTTCAATGTTTGTTGTTGTGGGATGATAGTCTTGAATGGGGTAGTTGGGCAAATAAAGTGCAGGACACATCAAAAATAGAGCGTCAACGGTACATTTTTGGGCAACAACAGTAGCCACATAACCTCCCATACTGGAACCTACTAAAATAAGGTTTTGAGTCGGTTGTCCTTCTATGAATTGAAGCAGCAGTTTGACCCGTTCGTTTACATTTTTGCAGTTGGTATAATCCATAGAATAGGTTTCAAAACCCATCTTTTGAGCGATGGATGATAGCAATTGGATCTTAGCTCCATGCGGTCCACTTTCTTTGCCGTGTGAAAATATAATAAACATAATATCAATTCGTAGTTCGCAGTATGTATAGGGGCGTTCTTATTTGTTGTTTGTAATTCTCTTAGTTAAATAATGGAGGGATAGTTATAAGTAAGAAGCATCAAACAACAAGGGTAAAATATCTTTCACACTTTGTACAACATAAATCTCCCCAATGTCACCCTGCAAAATCAATCGAATATCAGATTGATGTCTGGTCTCATTTTCATAAATTACTTGACGACAAGAGCCACAAGGAGGAATTGGTCGATCTATATTGCCTTTGGCACTAATAATGGTTATGGCAACAGCCTTAATAGCAATATTGGGATATTGTGCTGCCGCCGAAAAAACAGCGTTCCGTTCGCCACACATGGTGACAGGAAATGCGGCATTTTCTTGATTGTTGCCAATTACAATCGCCTCATTATCCATCAAAACAGCTGCACCTACTTTAAAATTAGAATAAGGGGCATAAGCTCCTTTTGCCGCTTCTTTGGCTGTAGCCAATAATTGTGCATCTATCTCGCTCAATTCGGCAATAGATTTAGCAACTTCTATTTCAGATTGCAAAGTGATTTTTTTCATACTGATTTCTTTCATTCCTTAGAATGTTACAAATGAATCGCAAAATATTCGTTTGGAATTATGGTTTTTTTAATAGTAAAACTACATTTGTGTATAAAACAGTCCTAATAATAAAATAATAGCTTTTGGGGAAGTCAAGTCGGATAATTTTAACCAGACAAGAACCCTTTTTATAAAAGCAATAGCCTATAAACTTACAAAAGTTTATAATAAAAATAGTATAAAAATGAAGAAGATATTGATTATTGGAGCAGGACGTTCTGCAACATCTCTTATCCAATACCTACTAAAACATGCAGCAGCACATAATTGGGAAATTACAGTAGCAGATGCAGACATAGCTTTGGCAGAAGAGAAGGTAAAAGGACATGATAAAGGAACAGCAGTGACATTTAATGCTTTAGATGCCGAAGAAAGGTTGCCTCATTTGGAAGCAGCAGATTTTGTTGTTTCTATGTTGCCTGCACATTTGCATATTCATGTTGCAAAAGATTGCTTGCGTTTGGGCAAGGATTTGGCAACAGCTTCTTATGTTTCTCCTGAGTTGAAAGAATTGCATGAAGAAGTAAAGGGAAAAGGACTAATTTTCTTGAATGAAATTGGTTTGGATCCTGGAATTGACCACATGTCCGCTATGCAGATGATTAATAGTATCCGTGCCAAAGGTGGCAAAATTAGCGCATTCTATTCTTATGCAGGGGGATTGGTCGCTCCAGAAAGTGATACAAATCCTTGGCATTATAAATTTTCTTGGAACCCTCGAAATGTTGTTTTGGCAGGACAAGGTGTTTCTCAATATTTATACGAACATCGTTATCGCCATACTCCTTATCATAGATTGTTTAGCAAATCGGACTTAGTTTATATTCCTACAATGGGGTGGTACGATGCTTATCCAAATAGAACATCTCTAAAATACAAGGATTCTTATGGTTTGGATGACATTCCAACTATTATGCGTGGAACACTTCGCTACAAAGGATTTTGCAAAGCGTGGGATATTTTGGTGCGTTTAGGGTTGACAGATGATACTTATAAAATGGAATATTCGGATGACTTAACCTATCGCCAATGGGTGAGAAGTTATTTGTCACCAACTTTAGAACGAGTAGGGTACGGAACATTGAGAACTCAAATTGCCACGCTTTTTGATTTGAATATGGCTGACGAAGCTTTGGATAAACTAGAGTGGCTGGGGCTGTTTTCTGATGAAAAAATACCTTTAGATGAAGCGACTTCTGCGCAAATTTTGCAAGAATTATTAGAGCGTAAATGGAAATTAGAGCCTGAAGATAAGGATATGATTTTGATGCAACATGAGGTAGAGTACGAACTAGATCATCAGAAAAAACGCCATTTGTCTACGTTGATTTTCTATGGAGAAAACAGTTCTAACACGGCTATGTCTAAGTTGGTTGGTTTACCTTTGGCAATTGGAGTAAAGAATATTCTGCTAGGGAATATCACCTCAAAAGGTGTGTTAATTCCAATTACCCCAGAAATTTATGAGCCTGTTATGAAAGAATTGGAAGAACTTGGAGTTGGCTTTACATCTATGGATGTAGACTTGGAGTCTTTTAATGAGTATTTCCCAAATGAAATGTAAGACTTGTTTGACTAGATGTTAATGGTATCTTTTATATTATTAAAAGGCATAAAATCAAAGAAGAACAAAACAAAGTATAGCGAGAAATTGTTTGGGCTAGGAATTTAGCGCAATGAAATTTTTTAGACACGCTCTCATTTATCGTTTTTTGATTACTCAAACTTTACCAAAATCTATGAGTTATCAAAGAGCTCTTATTATAAAAAAATAAAAACATGAAAGAGGCATATATTGTAGATGGTATTCGTACGGCAATTGGAAATTTTTGTGGAACATTAGCACCTATTCGTACAGACGATTTAGGAGCTTTGGTGATCAAAGAACTCGTTAAGAGAAATCCAAATATTCCTTTAGAAGCGTATGACGATGTCATTATGGGCTGTGCCAATCAGGCAGGGGAGGACAACCGAAATGTAGCTCGTATGTGTTTGTTGTTAGCAGGGTTGCCTTGGTCTGTTCCTGGCGAGACGGTTAATCGACTCTGTTCGTCTGGAATGTCGGCTATTATTCATGCCAACCGTGCTATCAAGGCTGGTGATGGTGATTTGTTTATTTCAGGTGGAGTGGAGCATATGACACGTGGTCCATGGGTGATTTCTAAGGTGTCTAAGCCATTTGGTAGAGATGCACAAATGCACGATTCTAGTTTTGGATGGCGTTTTGTCAATCCCAAAATGAAAGAATTGTACGGGGTAGATGGAATGGGAGTAACGGCTGAAAATTTGGCAGAATTATATAATATCAATAGAATAGACCAAGATAAGTTTGCCTATTGGTCACAAATGAAAGCTACAAAAGCTCAAGAAAGTGGTCGTTTGGCAGAAGAAATTGTAGCGGTATCGATTCCTCAAAGAAAGAAAGATCCTATTATTTTTGATCAAGACGAATTTATCAAGCCCAATACTTCTTTGGAAGTACTAGGAAAATTACGTACAGCGTTTAAAAAAGAAGGTGGAACTGTAACGGCTGGCAATGCATCGGGATTAAACGATGGTGCTGCTGCAACAATTATCGCTTCTGAAGATGCTGTAAAACAATACAATTTAAAACCATTGGCAAGGATTGTATCTTCTGCTGTTGTTGGTGTAGAGCCTAGAATTATGGGCATAGGTCCTGTCAAAGCCTCTCAAAAAGCATTGGAAAAAGCAGGTTTGACCTTAGACGATATGGATATCATTGAATTGAATGAGGCCTTTGCTGCTCAAAGCTTGGCTTGTACACGTGCTTTAGGTTTGGCAGATGATGATGCTCGTATTAATCCAAATGGTGGAGCCATTGCTATTGGTCATCCGCTAGGAGTTACAGGAACTCGTATCATGCACTCAGCAGCTTTAGAGTTACAAAAAACAGGTAAGCGTTATGCCTTGGTAACCATGTGTATTGGTGTTGGTCAAGGATATGCAACCATCATTGAAAAGGCTTAAAAGGCTATGATAAAAAATGCTTTAGGGCATTCAAAATAGGCAAGTTGTAAGTTTAACAAGACGTTAGGCTTACAACTTTTGTTTTTTATAAAAAAAGGGAATCTGCTTGCTCAATTGATTTGGGGTAATTGGGGGATTTTTATTTTTATTTGGTGGTTTTCTAAAAACTGTTCGACTTTAGTATGAATCTTGATATAAAACTATCAATCAATTATTCCAAACATAAATTAGAAAGAATGAAGTATATAATAATTGCTGGTCTTATAGGTTTATTTTCTGTGCAGAGTGTGGCACAAGATTGCTTGTATGAAAAAAATGAGGTAGATGCTTTTGATAATAAAGTAGAACGATTGACGGAAGCAATCGTTATTGCCCAAAAAGTTAAACGAGATGGCGCTTTGCCGCTGCGGAAGGTAATGGCACAATTTCGACAAATTGGAGAGAAGCGATACTTTGTCTTAAAGTTCCCTGTGACAATGGTTATGTCTCCAACGTTTACAGATAACAATGCTCGGAATCAGCTAATTTTGTTGTTAGAAAATAAAGAAAAAATAAAATTACCATTGGCTGACCTGATGCGAAATGTAGAGGATAAGGTAGAGTTTCGTTATGCAACCGATTTTGTACTAAAAGAATCTACGATAGCTTTATTAAAACAATACAGAATTACAGATATACGTGTAGGGATGAAAAATAATACTTTTGATGTGCATCTTAGAGAGGGAGCCGCAGGAATGTTGATGGATGCTTTAGAATGTATCGAATAAGACGATTAATTGTATACTATATTTTTGAAGAAGGTAGATGCTTAAATGTGTCTACCTTTTTTCTTTTTATATCAAAAAGAAGAATCGAACACTAATTAATTTTGCCTTTATCAAGATACTTTTTTTCTTTGTAAGGATTACTAGTATATTTGAGTAGGCAAACACAAATAACTAGTAAGGTTGTTTGATGCAATCCTTCGTGAGTGCTGCACAGTTGATACAAAGATGTTTTTTGTTTTTGGGACAGCAAAGCAAAGAGTTAAGCGATAGCCGAGTGGGCTTGTGCTAGCAGCACAAAAGAGCTGCTTATAAAATACTATGTAGTAGCAACAAAGCTAATCCACGAAGTATTATTTATATACATAGAACTTACAATTAAAAACAAAATATAGTATGGCTAATAAATTAGATAACTTCATCTTAGGTCAATGGACACCTTATGATGGCGATGGAATTATACAGCATAATGCAGTAACAGGTGCTGCTATATCCGCAGTGAATGGCGATGGAATGGACTTTGCTGCCATTTTGGATTACGGACGAAAAGTGGGAAATAGAAATTTGCGAACCATGACTTTCTTAGAGCGTGGTTTGATGCTTAAAAAGTTAGCCTTGTTCTTGCATAAAAAACGCAAAGAATATTATCCTATTAGTTATATGTCAGGTGCGACTAAAACAGATAGTTGGATTGATATAGATGGCGGGATAGGAACTTTATTTGCTTATGCAAGTTTAAGAAAAAAGTTTTCTGACCAGCCTTATTATGTAGATGGAGAAATGGTGGGTTTATCTAAGGAAGGTAGTTTTGTTGGGCATCATATTATGGTTCCCAAAGCGGGCGTTGCGGTTCACATCAACGCATTTAACTTTCCTATTTGGGGAATGTTAGAAAAGTTAGCGGTTAATTTATTAGCAGGGATGCCAGCAGTTGTCAAGCCAGCTGAGCAAACATCTTATTTGACACAAGCAATGGTCAAAGATATCATTGCTTCTGGAATTTTGCCAGAAGGAGCCTTGCAATTGGTTTGTGGTTCTGGAATTGGAATCTTAGACACGGTCAATTCGCAAGATGTTGTTACTTTTACAGGATCTGCGCATACTGGGCGTATGTTGAAGGCATTGCCACATATTATTAATGAAGCTGTTACGTTCAATATGGAAGCGGATTCATTAAACTGTTCTGTACTAGGACCTGATACAACACCAGATACGGAAGAGTTTCAACTATTTATTAAAGAGGTTCATCGTGAAATGACTGTTAAGACGGGGCAGAAGTGTACTGCAATTCGCCGTATTATTGTCCCCGAAAACTTGGTGGAAGACGTGCAATTAGCTTTGAGTGCTCGATTGAAAAAAACAACCATTGGAGATCCTCAGGCTGAAGGCGTAAGAATGGGCTCTTTGGCAAGTCATGAACAGCTAAGTGAAGTATTAAAATCAGCTCAGTTATTATCACAAGAAAACGAATTAGTCTATGGTAGTTTTGAGCGTGATTTTGAAGTAATTGGTGCAGATGTCAACAAAGGGGCTTTCTTGGCTCCAATGTTATTCTTAAATGACAATCCTTTCCAAAAAACAGAAGTACATAGCATTGAGGCTTTTGGTCCAATTAGTACCATTATGCCTTACAAAAACATAGAGGAAGCAGTAGAGCTGGCCAATATGGGAAAAGGTTCATTAGTTAGCTCAATTGCTACTTATGATGATACTATAGCTAGACAATATGTCTTAGGAGCAGCAACGCATCACGGTCGTATTCTGGTACTAAACAGAGAATCTGCTAAAGAGAGTACGGGGCATGGTTCTCCGATGCCTTTGATGGCACATGGTGGTCCTGGTCGTGCTGGTGGAGGTGAAGAAATGGGTGGTTTGCGTGGTGTAAAACATTATTTGCAACGCACTGCTATTCAAGGGACACCGACTACATTGACGCATTTGACAGGGGTTTATCAGTATGGAGCAAAAGGAATTGAGCATCCTGTACATCCATTCCGCAAGCACTTTGAAGAACTAAAGGTAGGCGAGCAATGGATTACAGCGAAACATACGGTAACCGTAGCAGATATAGTCAACTTTGCCAATGTTAGCGGTGACCATTTCTATGCGCATACAGACGAAACTTCTTTGGATGGAACTATCTTTGAAGGTCGTGTGGCGCATGGCTATTGGGTACTAGCAAAAGCAGCAGGTTTGTTTGTAGAGGCAAAAAAAGGTCCTGTTTTGTTAAATTATGGCTTGGATGAATGTCGTTTTACAAAACCAGTGTATCCTGGGATGACAATTGGGGTTAAATTTACAGTAAAAGAGAAAGTAGATCAAGAAAAGAAAAGTGAAGATGATATCGCCAAAGGTATTGTGAAATTTATGGTGGACGTTTATGATGAAACGGGAGAGACTTGTGCGTTAGCAACCATTTTAACGATGGTACGCAAACTAGATCAAGATGGCGAAGTGATTGCAGTGGATTAAACTTCTTTATTGTAACTTAGTATAGAAGTAATAAAATTAGTTTTATGAGCAATAATGTTGAATAAATAGATAATTAATAATGGAAGATAAAAGAGAATTAGGCTCTGTAGAAGTGAGCATTGAAAATAAGGTGGCTACTATTGAATTTTTTCACCCTTCACACAACTCTCTCCCTGGTAAGTTATTGGCAAAATTGGCAGATACGATTACCGAAGTAGGAAAAGATGATGAAGTAGTTGTTATTATTCTAAAAAGTAGCGGAGAACGTACATTCTGTGCAGGAGCTAGTTTCGATGAGTTGATTTCTATCAAAGATTTTGAGACAGGTCATGCCTTTTTTATGGGGTTTGCTAATGTTATCAATGCGTGTAGAAAATGTCCTAAACTTATTATAGGACGGGTACATGGAAAAGCTGTTGGTGGTGGTGTCGGCGTTGCCTCAGCTGTAGATTATTGTTATGCTACTCGATATGCTGCTGTAAAATTGAGTGAATTGGCAATCGGAATTGGTCCTTTTGTTGTTGGTCCAGCGGTTGAACGCAAAGTTGGAACTTCTGCTTTTTCTCAAATGGCAATCAATGCAACAGCTTGGTACTCGCCAGAATGGGCACAGCAGCAAGGCTTGTATGCTGACGTATCAGAAACAGTAGAGGAAATGGATACAAAGATATCTTTGTTAGCAAGCACATTGGCTAAGTCTAACCCAGAAGCACAGCAATTGTTGAAAAAAGTATTTTGGGAAGGAACGGAGCAATGGGACGATTTGTTGTCTGAACGTGCCGCTATGAGTGGTCGATTGGTTTTGTCTGATTTTACAGTTGAAGCAATCAATACTTTTAAGGCGAAAGTAAAACAAAAGTAACGGATTGGTTATGATATTAAAAGCCCCCTAGCAAATGTTCAATTGGTTAGGGGGCTTGTTTGATTATTTCAACCACAAAAAAACAGCAATTAACAAGAGTACAAAACTACTAAAAGAACTCCAAGTTCGATATAGATTGAACTGATTCCAAGGCTGCTCGATTTGGATTCTTAATTCATCCAAGACGTCAGGCGATAGAATTTCTAAATGGCTTTGATCTAGTATATTGTTGAGAGGAATATTGCCTAGAATAGTAACCAAAAACGTCCCGATAAAATAAAGAATTCCTGCACTTAAAATCAATCTAAATATATTGGGAGGAGCTGTTACATAGTTGAAGGCAATACTTAAAAGTAACATTGCAATAGGAGCTAAAAATGCTATATAAAATAAAGGGTTTAGAATGACTCGATTCATGGCTTGCAATGCTTTGAGGTATTCCAAAGAATTTAGTTTGCCAATGCCTGGTGTAACCGCATTGGTCCACGTAAAAAAAATCCCTGCCATAAAGCCAGTGCTAAGTACGGCTAGCAACAATAATAGTAATGAAAGTTTCATTGTTTTGTATTAGAATTAAGATTTTGCTTGAAAAATAAGTAAAGGTGCTTTACTCCAAAGCTTTATGAATAGTGCCTTTGAGAGAATTGACTGGTAGTATTTTGAAAGAAAAAAATTATAAAAAGCAACTAAACACTAATAGGACAAACCTGGGGATTTAAAGAGATAATGGTTGCTGTATAGTTGTTGTAGTATGAAATGAGCAATATCAGCTCTAGAAATTTTTAACTTTAGAGAGCGATGGGAAGGAGAAAAACCATGTTGATAGTTTTTGGTTTGAGGACCATCGGTGAACGCTCCTGGTCGTACAATTGTCCAATTTAAGTTGCTCTGAGTGACGAAACGCTCTTGTTGTTGGTGGTCTAGAAAAACAGGTTTTAAAAACCATCCAAACATGATGTATTTCCAAAAGAAATTCAAATTGCTGTAGCTATTTCCTGCCCCTAATGTCGATTGGCAAATCAAGCGATTTACCCCTGTTTTTTCCATTGCTTGGATAATATGTTGAGTACCGATAGAGCGAACAACACTTTTTCTATTAGCTCCAGCACCTAGAACAACAATAACAGCTTCTTTTCCTATGATGGCTTTTTCTACCGCTTCTTTGTGCAAAACATCTCCTTGTATTTTGTAAAGTTTGGGATGATCGAACTCGTTGAGTTTGCTAATATCTCTACTAAATGTGCTGACTTCATGCCCTTGTTCTAAAGCTTGTTGTATCAAATGCTTTCCAACCGTTCCTGAGGCTCCAAATATAATGACTTTCATGGCTAATTTTGTTTATGATTGTGTTTAAGTGAATTAATAACACAAAGGTAGGCTGGCTAAATGCCAAAGAATAGAACAAAACCGACAAAGTATAAAGGGAAGATTAGAATTGATTTTTTAGATAAAAAGAAGGGGTTTGACCAGTGTATTTTTTAAACGTTCGAATAAAATGAGATTGATCGGCAAAGCCACTATCTAAGCCAACCTCTGTTAGTTTATCAAAATTTGAGGTGTGGAGCTGATTCAAGGAACATTGGAATTGTATAATCCGAGCAAATTGTTTGGGACTTAGCCCTACTTCTGTTCTAAAATGGCGCTCAAAAGTCCGTTCAGTGAGATAAACTTGGTGCAAAATATCTTTGATTTTAATTTGACCTTTTTGTTGAATAATAATACTAATAGCTTTTTGGATGCTATCATTTGGAGGAACGGCATGAGCATCAATTAATGCAGCTGCCAATTCAGTCAAAATTTGACTTTGAGTTTTTAGGCTGTTAGTTGCTTTGAGGCGTTGTAAATAGACAGAGGCATCTACTTGTTGGGTAGATAGTAAGTCATAACATTCATCGTTTAGGGTACGAGGGTTAATGTTTAGGAGGTATTTAGAAGCAAAAGGGTAGAGCTGAAGAACGATAAATCTATATGGACCTTGAACATCTAAGGAAACAGGGGCTATGGTTTGACCATATAAAAACAATTCAGATAGTTTTTTCTTTTTGGGAAGTAAATAAAAGCCATTGGATGATTGTTGAAACATGATACCAGGGTAACCATCTGCATATAAGGGGATATGTGTATGAGCATTTTTAGCATTATTTTCTCCTTCCATAATACAATTAACAAAAGGCTTTAATTTATTGCTGACTTCGTAGTTTATTTTATTCATAAAGGAGATAACGATTTGTAATTAAATCAATATATTAAATTTCTTGCCTCTTTTGATACATAGAGTCAATTAGTGGTTAGCTTTTTTTATGAAGTAGATGACCTCATTACTAAGTATAAAAATCTATAAAATATAAAAAAAAGGCAATAGAAGTAATTTGCTTAGAGAACTAAGTACTGTTTGCAAATAATTAACACTTTGTCAAAGATTTGTGTTAAAAGTAGCAATGTATTTTAACAAAAAATCCTCCATGTTGCACCACGGATTCATAAGTTTTTGTTAACACGTAAAGTCTTAGGAAAAAGTTAAAATTTGCCTATAAACAAACTAATATAGCACATTGTTGCAGTGACAAAATAGAAGAACGATAAAATAGAAAAATGAGTAAGATTTAAAGCGAAAATTTGCAATTATATGTTTTAAATAGCCTCTTAGTAAAAGCTTTTGAATAGCTTTTTGGGTTGTTGTAATCTATTGATAATTAATTGAATGGAATTTAGTTTAGAGCTTAGTTTTAGATGGTGAGTTTGATTTTTTGGTTAGATTAAGTCTATATCTATTTGTTTTTTTGATAAATAGGATTAGGCAAAGAAACTACATGAAAATATGTACTAAGTTTCATAAGTTAAAGTAGAGTAGTAGTTTAAAAATATACTGGATTCTAAACAAAAAAAGATGTACTTTTGCGCTGTCTTAAGGTTAATGTAATACTAAGTTAACATTTAGACGAAACCAAAACTTCATTTTATTTAACCAACAAACTTCTAAAATTATGAAGAAATTGACTTTAGCTGCTATCGTTATGATGGTAATAGCAGTACTAGGTACTTCTTGTACAAAAACTCAAACTGCTCCAGCTGAGCCAGGAACAGCAATGGTAACTCTTCACTTAGGTATCAACACAGATGAAACAAACGATACTACTTACAACGGTAGTACAATGATTCAATATGAGAACGTTCCTGCTGGAACTGTTGTTAAATTTGTGGTAAACTCTGAGAAATTACAAGAGAATCCTGTTGCTGGATATTCTTATGACAAATTAACTTATGACGGTACTGTAGATGCTTCTGGTAATGTAGTAGTTGAGTTGCCAGCTATCGGAACTCCTTACGATGTAGATGTTAAATTCCCAGATTTGGAATTGGACGTTAGAAGAGAGCGTTTTAATACGGTAACAGGTAACGATGAAGTAATCACAGAGACTGAAATCTTCACTAAAGGAGATGAGGCTATCAATGTTTGGGATGGTGCTGTAATTATCCAAGAACACAACTATTAAAAAGAATCTTTTAGTTTATGTTAAAGAACAAGGTTGCAAACTTTGTTTCGCATTTTATTGGTTTTGTTGAATAGCAAGATCATAAAAAACACAAACTATCAAAAAAACTTATGTAATGAAAAAAGTATTATTATTAGTAGTATGTTCTTTCTTGTTTTTTGGTGCTAATGCACAAGACGAGCCACTAACAGGCAAAAAAGGACAACTAATTCTTCCTGAATCTGGTGATATCGGATTGGGAGTTAACATGATTCCTTTCTTTAACTGGTTTGGAAACTCTTTTAACAATAATTCAAATAACCTATACGCTTCTTCTAACAAGTTTTTCAATGTATTTGGAAACTCTGTTATTATGGGGAAATACATGTTGTCAGAGAAAACAGCTGCTCGTGTACACTTTGGTTTTAACTTGAGTTCTGTAACAGAAAACCAATACGTTAGAGATAATTCTTCTAACAATCCAATGGATATGGTTTTGGATTCTAGAAAAGCAGATAACGGACACTATACATTAGCATTGGGTTACGAAATGAGAAGAGGTAAAGGTCGTATCCAAGGATACTATGGTCTTGATCTTATTTTGAGATTACAACAATCTACTGGATATATCTATTCTTATGGTAATGGATATTCTAACGCTAACGTTGTTCCTACATCTTACGATTGGGGAACAAACATCAATGGTAACGAAAGAGTATTGACTGATGGATCAAGCACTACTTTTGGCGTTGGACTTAGAGGTTTTGTAGGAGTAGAATACTTCGTAGCACCTAAACTTTCTCTAGGAGTAGAGTTTGGATGGGGGCTTGCATTGAACTCTACATTTGAAAGAACAACTTCTTCTGAGTACTTTAATGTTACTACAGGTGAAGCAGGAATCAACAATACTACTACTGGCGCAACAACTGCATTTTCTGCTGGTGTTGACAACATGAATGGTGCTGTATTTATGTTCTTTTATTTCTAATAAAGAATATATACACTATAATAACATAACTAAAGAGGCTGTCTGAAAAGGGCAGCCTCTTTTTGTATTTACTAGTTCAATTCTTAGTAATCATTTTTTTTCGATCACTTAATTCCCCAATACCATGCAATAATGAGATGTATTGCAACAAAAAAAATTAAAATGAAAATAACAACTATATGTCTATTACTCTTCATTAGCTTTGTTCACCTTCAAGCTCAAGACGAACTTTTGACAAATGATAAAGGACAGGTTATTGTTCCCGAAAAAGGTGACATAGGCCTAGGAGTGAATATGATTCCTGTGTTTTATTGGCTTGGAAATTCTTTTAATTCAACAGCTAATAACAATTACGCGAACAACGATAAATTTTTTGCAGTTTTTGGCAATTCGGTACTGATTGGAAAATACATGTTGACAAATCAATCGGCACTAAGACTAGCTTGGGGTATTAATTTGGGGCATTCTGTCAAAGAACAATATATACAAGATGATGCCTCTAACGATCCTTCTACAATGGTAAAAGATAGTCGTACATTAAACTGGAGTCAAGCAAGCTTAGGATTGGGATATGAAATGCGAAAAGGCAAGGGCAGGTTACAAGGTTTTTGGGGAGGCGATATTCGTCTTACTTATAATCAAAGTAGTGATTATCGTTATACATATGGTAATGGTTACTCATTATCCAATCTTGTTCCCACCTCGTATGATTGGGGCACCAACTTAAATGGAAACAAAAGAACAATAGCTCATACGGGATTGAATGCTTTTGGCGTTGGACTTAGAGGTTTTGTAGGTGCCGAATATTTTGTTGCACCCAAGGTTTGTATTGGAGCAGAGTTTGGATGGGGAGTAATGTATCAGCATACATTGGCGACAACAATTTCTGAAGAGTACTTCAATGTTGTTAATCAGGAGGTTGCTGTTGAACATAATTATATTGCTGCAAAAAATGAAGTTACGGCTGGCGTTGATAATTTTGATGGAACAATTTATTTAATGTTCTTTTTTAATACCAATGGTCAGGCTACGCCTCAAAAGAGCAGGGATAATGTTAATAAAACAGAAAAAAAGAGCAAAAAAAGTGTGCGCGGAAATAGTCGTTTTTAACAAAGAAAAGTTGGACTCTACTTCGTTGCTTGAGAATATTGATTATCAAAAATATAAACAATTTTAAAGCAAGAGTAGTTTGTGCAAAACACAGTATTAAGGGGCGTTTAAGTTGTTGGGGAGAATATTAATTTCTTCAACAACTTTTTTTATTGGTGTTCTTGTAGGCACAATTGTTGAATAGCAATTAAAAAAATTAAAATATGAACACCATAATTAAACACCTCTATACTGAATTACCTATCGCTAACAAAAAACAAGTTTATCTTGATTTTCAGCAATCGCCCAAAATGTTGCTGTACTTAGATTTGCTAGAAGGCTCCCAAAAAATATCTACTCAAAAGGCCGTTGCAACAATTTATAAAGAGGAGCGGGAGCTTGTTGATGATAAAGTCTTAATCAATCGGTTTTATAAATTAAGGAGCAAATTACATTTATATTTGCTAAATCAAATAAAAGACCACCCCAATTCTTTAACAAAGGAAGAAAAAGAGTTGGCGTTTTTGCGGTTATTAGTTCTAAAAAATGAACACCAAGATGCCATGAAAAAGTTAAAAGTTCTAGAGCAAAAATGTTGGGACGATAATTTATTTGAGTTGTTGCCAGAGGTGTTTCGATTAATCAAAAGCGCTATGCACGCTTATCAACCTAGCAATAGAGAAATTTTGGATTATATAAAAAAGGCAGATTTGGCGGCAGAGTTACTTTATAATTTACAGTGGTTTCAGAATCAAATTACTGGATTTAGTGCGAATTATTATACTGTAAATGATGATAAATTATTGCAAGATTATTATAAATCTACGATGAATAAAATGCGTAGAAAGTCAAAGGCATTCAAAGATTTTCCCAGATTTACACTAATATACCATTACACCGCTTTTTGTATTGGCTGCCAATTGGGAGCGGTAACAGCTGCTATTAGCAATATTTTGTCTCGCCATCTGAACAAATTGCGGGAATTACTAGAACAGTACCCCAATATGCCGATGAATATTTATGTGCCTCACCACAGGCTTGCCAATTTGGATTTTACTTACTTACAGGAAGCCATGTATTGGTATAATCGGCAAAAACCTAAAAAAAGTTTTGCTTGTATTTTACAAAGTCGACAAATTAGAATGGAAAATCCGAATGTTTATTTTAAAACAATGGAAGGAACATTAAATAATATTGTCTTGTGTTGTATGTATGCCAAAGAAGCGGAGGTAGCACTGGAGTATATTGAGATGATTAAAGAGTTTCAAATTTCTAATAATGCTGTTGAAGAAGACATTCCTTACTTTATCTACGAAGCTGCTAATTATGTGTCGGGGTATCCTACTATCAAACATTCTGAACCAGATCGGTTGATAAAACTTTGTCAACGGTTTTTGCCAAAAATAGGAGAGGAGTTAACTTGGATGTACGAGACAGTTGCTAGTTTTTGTTTGTTGTATGGTTTCTTGGAAGAATGTGAGGAACTTCTGACGAGCCGAGCTATTGTAAAAGACCAAATGATAAAAGAAGTGAAGGTTTCACTCTTAGATTTGTTGAAGTTGGTCAAAGCAAAGGATTATCAAGGAATTAGAGCCTTGACACATTCTATTAACCAGCTAATTAAGGAAAATAAAGCAGTTGCTGAGGTGCATTACTTGAATTCTTTAAAAGAAATTGCCAATCATTTTTGATTATTATAATAAACCAACCACTATACTGAAGATGAAAAATTATAAAAAAATCATCTTGTATCAATTGATTTCGTAAAATTGCTAGTGCTTAGTTAGCTGCGCTGTTAAAATAGAGTATCGAGTAACGATAAATGTATTCCCAGTTTTTAAAATTTAAGTAGGTCTTTTAGCCATTCTATTTGTTTCATTCATGTTCTAATAATGCGGTTACCCAACTGTGAGCAACCTTGATGACAAATAAAATTCTTTTTAAAAAGCAAAAATAACTTTTGTGGCAGTGTCCTAAAGGGGGGAATCTGTTTTTTGTTGTGTGATTGTGCCCAAATAAGGCAATTTAAAATAATAGATAGGAATGCTATAAATAGGATTAACTTATGTTTTTTCTTCAAAAATTTATAGTTTAGCATTCGACTATTAATATAGAACCATATCATGAGGTTTTAGACATACAATTAAAAACAAAACAGATGAATAAAGTAGTGGCAAATGCCGAAGAAGCAATTCAAGGAATTGAGGATAATATGACCTTAATGTTGGGAGGCTTTGGGTTGTGTGGTATTCCCGAAAACTGCATTACTGCTTTGGTAAAAGCAGGCGTAAAAGGACTTACTTGTATCTCCAATAATGCTGGTGTTGATGATTTTGGAATTGGCTTGATGCTGAAGCAACGCCAAGTTAAGAAAATGATGTCCTCGTATGTTGGTGAAAATGCAGAGTTTGAACGCCAATTGTTGAGTGGAGAATTAGAGGTCGATTTGATTCCTCAAGGAACATTAGCAGAGCGTATACGTGCTGGTGGAGCGGGTATTCCTGCTTTTTATACAGCAACTGGTTTTGGAACAGAAGTAGCCGAAGGAAAAGATGTTAAGTATTTTGATGGACGTCCTTATATCATGGAAACAGCTCTACATGCAGATTTTGCAATTGTAAAAGCATGGAAAGGAGATACTCATGGAAATCTAATTTTTAAAGGAACGGCACGGAACTTTAACCCTATGATGGCTAGAGCTGGAAAGGTGACGATTGTAGAAGTGGAAGAGTTGTTAGAACCAGGGGAATTGGATCCTAATTATATTCATGTGCCTGGAGTATATGTACAACGAATCTTCAAAGGTGAAAACTACGAAAAACGTATTGAACAGCGTACGGTGAGAGGATAGTGTAATTGAGATAGGATGAAAATAGTTGGATTTTCAAATTGACAAATCGAAAAAAAAATGGCTTTAGATAAAAATGGCATTGCCAAGCGCATTGCAAAAGAATTAGAAGATGGTTACTATGTAAACTTAGGAATAGGCATTCCTACTTTAGTAGCCAATTATATCCCTGAAGGAATTCAAGTGTTTCTTCAATCTGAAAATGGTTTGTTGGGAATGGGTCCTTTTCCAACAGAAGAAAACGTGGACGCAGATTTAATTAATGCAGGAAAACAAACCGTGACTACTTTGCCTGGGGCAGCTTTGTTTAGCTCTGCACAGAGCTTTGAAATGATTCGTGGTGGACATATAGATTTGACGGTTTTAGGAGCGATGGAAGTGGCTCAGAATGGAGACATAGCAAACTGGAAAATTCCTGGAAAAATGGTGAAAGGAATGGGAGGAGCGATGGATTTGGTAGCAGCAGCACGCAATATTATCGTTGCGATGCAACATACCAATAGAAAAGGAGAATCAAAACTATTAAAGTCTTGTACTTTGCCTTTGACAGGGGTTAATTGTATCAAAAAAGTAGTTACTGATTTGGCAATGCTAGAAATCAAGGATGGTGCCTTTCATCTTTTAGAACGTGCTCCTGGCGTTTCGATAGAAGAAATTCAAGCAAAAACAGAAGGAAAATTGGTGATTCCAGAAGGTGGCGTACCCGAAATGGATATTGATTAAAAGAAAAGATAACTAGGTAGTTCTTTTAGAGCTACCTTTTTCAGTAGAAACTCTATTGAGTTGATTACAACAAGAAAAATAAAAACTATTACAGAAAAAAACAGAGAGTTGTTTTGTCTTTGTATTAGAATCTATATCTTAGCAGCTGATAATCCACTTACTTAAAAATGTCTATACACAAGTTTGACACTGTTGTTAACTTGGTGACTTGGGCGGATGATCACGCAAAAAAACGCACACTAATTTGTTATATTAGTGTTATCTCAAAAACTAACTACTTATCAGATAAATTGTCATTAAGCTATGGCTAAAAGAAAAACAACTAAGTCTAAAACGTTTTCAAAAGAAACTTATTTAGAATGGTATGAGTTGATGTTGCGCATTCGCAAATTTGAGGAACGTGCCAATTTGATGTATTTCCAAAAGAAAATTAGAGGATTTTTGCACCTATGTATTGGTCAAGAAGCCGTATATGCTGGTATGAAAACAGCAACTCGCCCAACAGATGCTTGGATCACGGCTTACCGCCAACACGGAGCAGCAATGGCGAAAGGTGTTGATAGCAATTCTGCAATGGCTGAATTGTATGGAAAATATACAGGAAATGTAAAAGGAAAAGGAGGTTCAATGCACTTCTTTTCTGCCGAACATCGTTTTTATGGCGGTCACGGAATTGTAGGTGGTCAAATTGGTTTGGGAGCAGGGATTGCTTTTGCAGATAAGTACAAAGAAAACGATAATGTGACTTTTTGTATGTTTGGGGACGGTGCTTGTCGTCAAGGGATCTTGCACGAAACGTTTAATATGGCAATGACTTGGAAGTTACCTGTTGTGTTTATTTGTGAAAATAACTTTTACGCTATGGGAACTTCAGTAGAACGTACTTCTAACGTTACTGACATCTATAAATTGGGCTTAGGGTATGATATGCCAAGCAAGCAAATTGATGGTATGAATGTAGAAGTTGTACACAATGAAATTGCCGCAGCAGCAGAACATTGTCGTTCTGGGAAAGGACCAATATTCTTGGAAATTAGAACTTATCGCTACAAAGGTCACTCTATGTCTGACCCTGCTAAATATAGAACAAAGGAGGAAGAAAAAGAGTACAAAGACAAAGATCCTATCAATATTATCGAAGCAGCTTTGTTGAAGAAAAAGCACGCAACAGCAGAGGATATTGATAACATCAAAACAAAAGTAAAAGAAGAAATTGATGCTGCCGTGAAATTTGCTGAGGAATCAGAATTTCCACCCGCAGAAGAAATTTATACCGATAATTATGAGCAACAAGATTATCCATTCATTGTTGACTAATCATCGCTTACTATTTGTTTAGTTTTTGCAAATAATAAAGCATGAGAACCGATTGAGATGTTTAAATCTCAATCGGTTTTTTATTGTGTGCAGTTATGAACGTTCTAATTCATCCTAGTCACTATGTTTGTTTAGAAATATCAATGTTATTAGTTCGTTGATTAGCTTTGCTGTTACTCTGTGAACAACTTATCTGTGCTACTAGCGCTTATTTAACAACTGTTGGATTTTAGAAGGCTGTTGATTTAACCAAGTTAGAAACATTGGCTATTTTTTTGAGACTCTCTTTTAGAGAAGAGATCAGCTGCTGTTTCAATAGTATTTTGTGTGATTTTTGAATGCTTTATAAAGCAAAAGTAGTAAAAGAAGCAAAAAATAGGCAGACTTGTCTGTTTTGTTTGCCTTTGAGTAATTATGCATAAATATAGTTTAAGGAATAAAATTTAATATTAAGGGGAAATTTTGGGGTAAAAAAAATCAATAGGTCAAAACTTTGTTTATCTTTGCACACAAATTTAATTTAAGAATAAGAGAACTTAGATACAGTAACACGATTATGGCAAACGAAGAATATACTGAAATTCAGGATCTTACAGCAGATCAGTTAAAAGAAAAAGCAAATAACGTTTTTGAAGAAAATAAAACACTTATAGTAGGTGTTATAGGCGGACTGCTTATATTGATAGTTGCGCTTTATGTGTATACTCAATTATATAAGAACCCTCGTGAAGCTTCAGCACAAGAGGAGCTATACAAGGCAAATATAGAAATGAAGCGCGATTCTTTTACGATTGCACTAAAAGGAAGAAATGTTCCTGGTCAAGCCAACAACTTTATTGGTTATGTCGGTATTATTCAAGATTATAGTGGTACTCCTGCTGCTAACTTAGCACATTATTATGCTGGGCTTTCTTCTTTGAGAATTGGACAGCCTCAATTGGCTTTAGATTATCTTTCTAACTTTAGTGGAGAAGAATTGCTTCAAACACAAGCATACACAATGATGGGAGATGCTGCTTCTGAATTGAATGATTTTGATGCTGCTTTGGGATATTATAAGCAAGCTGCTAGCAATACAGAGAACTTATCATTGGCTTTATATGCTAAGCACAAAGCAGGTCGTTTGATGGAGCATCAAAGCAATAAAGAAGAGGCTAAAAAATTCTATCAAGAAATTATGAATGCTGACCAACAAATAGGAGAAACATTGGGAGCAGATAAAGATTTGATTCGTTTAAAATAGTTCGCTAATTTAATCGTACTATTTCGAAAAATATAGAACCAAAAGGTAAGATTAGCTATTATAATTAGTGTTAATCTTACCTTTTTTATTTGGGGCTATTTGAATTGCGATGGTTTGTTGGGATAAAGTTGTTGAGCAGTAGCCAATTTTATTCTAAATAAAACTATTGTCTAAAATAGTAGCAGCGCAGCTAACTATTACTAAAAATAATCAGTTGTATTAAACTATTAAAATATACCTAAGAATGAGTAGCGCAGACAAAAATTTATCATCTTATGATGAGAGTACTTTACCATCCGCAGAGCAGTTAAAATTTGGAATTGTTGTTGCCGATTGGAACGAAAAAATTACCCACGCTTTGTACGAAGGGTGTTACGATACTTTGATAAAACATGGGGCGAAAGCTGAAAATATCCATACCATTCAAGTGCCAGGAACCTTTGAACTACCTCAAGGTGCCCGTATTCTTAATAAAAATAGAACGGTTGATGCTACAATTTGTATCGGTTGTGTCATCAAAGGAGAAACAAGCCACAATGAATATATTAATATGTCTGTTGCTCAAGGGTTACAAAATATGGCAATAGCAACTAGTAAGCCTTTTATTTTTGGAGTACTAACACCAAATAGCATGGAACAAGCATTGGACCGAGCAGGAGGGAAGTATGGCAACAAGGGAGTCGAAGCTGCAGTAACTGCACTAAGAATGGCGGGACTAAGCTCTGAATTAGAAGGTGAAGGAAACTCTATCGGATTCGGCAAATAAAAAAGACTATTCTATGTCTTTAATAATGAGCAGGTTTATTAAGTTGATCATCAGTTTAATAGAATTTTAAGGCATTAATGTATATTAAAATTAGATTTCATGAAACTAAGTGTTATAGATACAGGATATTTTAAATTAGATGGTGGTGCTATGTTTGGGGTGGTACCTAAGAGCTTGTGGTCAAAATTAGAGCAACCTGACGAACACAATTTGTGTACTTGGGCAATGCGTTGTTTGTTAGTAGAAACAGCCGACCGAAAAATTATCATTGATACAGGAATCGGAAATAAACAATCTGAAAAATTCTTTTCACATTTTCACCCTCATGGTGATGCTACTTTGGTAAAGTCTTTGGCGAACAATGGCTTAACAGTAGATGATATTACAGACGTATTTTTGACACATTTACACTTTGATCACGTAGGAGGAGCTGTTTTGAAAGATGCAGCTGGGAAATTAATACCAACATTTCCAAATGCTACCTATTGGACAAATCAACCACACTACGATTGGGCATTTACACCAAACGCGAGAGAAAAAGCTTCGTTCTTGAAAGAAAACTTTGTTCCTTTGATGGAAGAAGGTATATTAAAAATGTTAGAAGCATTGCCCTATGACAAGGTGCTAGATTGGCTGCCTAACTTTGGAGTCGGCTATGCATATGGTCACACAGAAGCATTGATGACGCCTCGTATTCAGTATCAAGACCGAACCATTATTTATTGCGCAGATTTATTGCCTTCTCCAAGCCACATCAGCATGCCTTATGTGATGGGCTACGATGTACGTCCTTTGCAAACTTTAACTGAGAAAGAATGGTTTTTGAATAAAGCTGTAGAAGAACAACATATCTTGTTCTTCGAACATGCGCCAGAAATTGAAGCTTGTACCGTCAAGCGCAACGAAAAGGGGCGTATTGTAGCTGATAAAGTAGGTCGTTTAGCGGACTTTGTTCAATTGTAAAAGTTTATACATTGTTGTTTTGTCTAAGGGACGGACTTCTCCTGGAACCATATCTTGTAGGCTTAAGTCAACAATTTTGGATCGAACTAGACGCAGTGTTGGGAAACCAACACTTGCCGTCATTCGACGCACTTGCCTATTTTTACCTTCGATAAGACTAATCTGAAGCCAAGCCGTGGGAATTTCTTTTCGATAACGAATCGGTGGAGTACGTTCTGGCAAATTAGGAACGGTATTTAATAAGTGTACTTTAGCTGGCTGCGTACGATATATTTTTTTCTTTAGTTTAATATCAACACCTTGATTTAATTGTTGAATAGCTTGCTTTGTAGGAATATTGTCAACTTGCACCCAATAGGTTCTCCAGTGTTTGTTTTTAGGATTCAACAGGGCATCTGTCAATTTTTTATCATTGGTCAAAATTAACAAACCTTCGCTATCCTTGTCTAACCTTCCAACAGGATAAATATCTTTGTCAAAATCCATTTTCAAATCTGCTAATGTGAGATGACTTTCGTGCTCTCTAGAAAATTGAGAAAGCATGCCAAAGGGTTTGTATATAATATAATATTGTGGCGTCATAGTACAGTTCTACTGCGTTTTTTGTACAATAAAAAGCTAATGGACAATATTACTAAAAGAATAGCAATAGAACCAAAAAGCCAAGCATTATTGTAGGTTGGATTTAATTCAATAGGATTATAATTGCCAATTTGAACAAAACAAGCCCACAAAGCAGGGTGGGTAGAAATGCCTGTGTGATTGCCCAAATAATCTAATTTAGCTTTTCGAATAGCCTCATCTTTATCCATTCCAAGACTTAAGTTGGTATAAAATTTCTTAATCAAATAAGCACTAGAATAATCATTTAAGCTCCAAAGAGTAGAAAGAATACTAGGAACGCCCGCATACATAAAATCTCGACCAAGACTCAAAATGCCTTCTCCTGCTTGATATTGTCCAGTAGCTGTTTCACAGGCAGATAAGACAACCAAGTTCGCATTGAGGTCAAGTTGTTTGATTTCGTAAGCATATAAAATGTTATCTTCTTGATCATTACCATCTTCAGCAAATGCCAGCCCCGAAAAATCAGAGTAGTTGTTATCAACCAAACCATGAACCGCAAAGTGCAAAATATCATAATCCGAAATTTCTTTCTTTAGTTGAGCTTCGGTAGCCAATTCACCTCCCCAAAAGCTCCCTTTGAAATGCCATTGTAAAAACTCAAGTTCTTTAGAAGCACCTGGTAGGTCTACCAAATGCTTGCGCAGAGTTTGTTCATATGGGTTTCTAGAAGAATGGAGAATTGGGTGAGCATAGCTAGGAGCAAAACCTAAAATTTGCCCTTGTTGGCTGTTTGGGGTTGGATTTTGACGTTCTATTAAGAGATCTGCCGAGTAATTATAACTGATTTTATAATCTAGAAGCAAATAGGGTAGTTGACCATAATCAACTTGTTTGCTGGCTTGATTTCTTTCTGGTGCTACTTCTTGAGTCAAGAAGGTTTCAAAAGGCAGGTAGCTTAAATGACCATCAGGAATAATAATTAGGCGTTGTTTAGAAGGAATTAGACTGTTTTGGAGATAAGTACCATAAAACTTATGCGCGCTCTCAATAAATTTATTGTAATAATTGGTGGGAGTTTGAGAGGTCGCATGAATGCTTACAAGCGTAGAACGAAAATTAGCAATGTCGGCTTGATAGGTATCTGATTTTTGGATGGTGTTCACAAAGGCGGTATCCTTGCTAATGCTAAAGACATAAATGTTTTTAGTGCCTTCAAAATATTCGATTAGGATGGTTTGTTCATCTATAGCTACTTGAACTTCTTGAATGCCAGTTGTTTTAAAGGTATGTTTTAGTTGGTAATAAAGGGGGTACTCAGATTCAAAATGATGCAATAGCTCAATAAGTTGGTGCTTGTATCCAAAAAGTGCGCTGTCTAAGGACTCCATTCGATCAAAATTATTACTCAACTTAGCATCCAAACGCTTTTTGGTAATATCGGCAATGCATTTTTGTAAACTTTGCTCTTGTAGGATAAGATGATTGGGGATACTTCCTAAGTTAACTGCCTTTTGAGTTTGGAAGTCTTCTTGTAGTAGCATTGATTTGCTACGTTCTGCCAACAAAAATGCTTCATTTAGATAGGCTTTACGTTTTGTTTGTTGATAAAGCAGCAATGCAATTTGAATGGCTTGTTCAAAAACGGGGATGGCTCTATCGGTCAACCACCGTTGCTTGGATTTTTTATTTTTTATCCCTTTGCTAATGTACTCCATGGTTTCTGTGGCTAACCTGGCCGTTTGATGCAAATCACTTTGTGAAACTTGGGGGTGTTGTTGAGCATAGAGTGTTCTAAGGTCATCCATTTTATGCTCTAAAATATCTAAAAAGAGGTTTTTATCGGATATATCCGCTAAGATAGGATTGGGAAAACCTTCTTGAGTAGATAAGTTTGGTGATAGGCTTTCTAGAGCTTTTTGGTTGTATTCTAAGGCTTTTAGGTGATTTTTTTCAGCTTTGGATATGGTGGCTAGTAGTTCGTAAGATAATCCAACTTCACTGCTGTTGACGTTATATTTTTTTATGGTGTTCTCTAACATCTTAAAAGCATAACTATTGGCTTTACTGATGTTTTTCTGATTCAGAAAGTATAAACCATACAGTTCATAAGTTTGGTATATTCTATAATCATTAACTTGGTTGATTTTATAAGCTTGATTGATATAATAGATGGTGGAGTCACTTTGTTTTTTGATTCTATAGTAATTGGCTAAATAGTAGCAAGCATTTATAAAGTCTTCTTGAGATTCTAAATCTAAATAGTCTATTTCTAGTAGAATATCTAATCCTTTGAGGTACATATCTCTTTCTTGCGTTCTTTTTTTTTGAAAGCCATATGACGTACCGATATTAATCAATAGATAGGCAATTTTATTGGGATCTTTTGTTTGTGTTTGTAAAGTTAATGACAAAGCCGCTTGATAATAATCCATGGCACTTTCATAATCATTTAATCGATCCAATGCTACACCAAGGTTGTTGTATTCGTATGCTAACATATGGTCAGAAGCAATACCACTATTTTTATCATATTTGATCATTGCCAATGAACTTTGTATAGCTTTTTCATATTTGCTAATGCTGAAATAAATTAAAGCTTGTAGGTGATATATCTCAGGAATATAATAATTTTTGGGACGTAGCTTTTTTTCAATTAAATCTTCTGCTTTTTGCAAGTATTCTAGGGCTGAAGAAATTTGTTCCCCAAAATAAAATTCACTAACAATATTAAGATAAAGAGTAGCCAGTTGCATATACCGTTGCTGCTGGGTATATAGCGAGACCGCTAAGGTGTAATATTTTTTCATAGAGTCAGGCTCTCCATAAAACAGATAATTATGTGCTAATGCAGCATAATAAATCCCTAATATACTGCTATCTGCTTCTTGCTGTTTGCAACTGTCAATAAATGCTAAGGTATGGGCTAATCCTTGCATTTTTAAAAAATGAACGTCAAAAATATCCTCATACAAATCAATAGCAACACTATCTAAGCCGACATCCCAACACCTTTGCTGCAATTGTTGGTACGTTTTGATCGCGGCATTAAATCTTTCTTCATTTGCCTGTTGTTTCCCTTTTTTTACCAAACTATCCAATTCAGGAATGTTAAAGGTATATGCCTCTATAGGAGATTGAAATGCCCAAGAAGAAGTTGAAAATAAAACAAATAATAAAGATAAGTAGATTGGCAAAATCTTCATATAGAAAGCTTGGTTCGGTGCTTAAAGAAATAAGAAAACTATCGAGCTCTAAATTTAAAAAAGACAAAACTACTTAGAAGCAACAAGCCTCCAAAGACAGCCAAAGCAATATACCATGTCCGATAGCTTTTGTGAATAGGAATGCTAGCGTAATCACCTACTTGCACAAAACAAGCCCACAAAGCAGGGTGAGTAGATAAGCCTTCGTAATTATCCAAATAATAGAGTTTGGCCTGTTGAATGGCTTCGTCCTTTTCCATGCCCAAGCTAAGGTTGGTGTAAAATTTCTCAATGATAATAGAACTAGAATAATCATTGAGACTCCACAAGGTCGTTAACATACTAGGAACGCCCGCATACATAAAATCTCGTCCAATACTCAAAATGCCTTCTCCCAATTGATACTTTCCAATTCCTGTTTCACAAGCAGATAAAACTACCAAATCAGCATTTAAGCCCAACTGCTTGATCTCATACGTATACAAGATATTATCTTCCATTTTGTCGCCGTTTTCAGCCAAAGCTAAGCCCGAAAATTCAGGGTGTTTGGTATCAACTAAGCCATGAACTGCAAAGTGCAAGATGCTGTAATCTAAAGCTTTTTCTTTGAAAGCGGCTTCGGTTGCAGCACCATTGACCAAAAAGGTACCATCAAAAGACCATTTTAAAAAATCTAGTTCTCGAATGGCACCAGGAAGTTCTACCAGCTCTGTTCGAAGCTGTTTTTCATAAGGACTTCTCCACTTGGGAGCGGTTTTGTTGGCATAGCTAGGAGCCAAAGCTAAGATACGACCATTTTTAGAAGTTTCTTTTTGAAGCAAATGTTCAATCCATAAGGTAGCAGAATAGTTGTAGTTAATTTTGTAATCTCTAATTAGATATGGGAGAGGAGCAAAATTGGCATTGCTATTGGATTGATTGATATCTAATGGAACTTCTTTGGTTAAAAAAGCTTCAAAAGGTAAATAGCTCAATCGCCCATCAGGAATGATAATCAATCGTTCTACAGAGGTATTTTGTAAGCTGTTTTTTAAAAATGTTAGATAGAATTGATGAGCTGTTTCAAGAAACTGGTTGTAACTTTTAGCCGTATTTTGAGCTGCTTCATCCAAACCAATTAAAATAGCTTGAAAATCGGCAACATCTTGGTGGTAAGAATCTGTTCTTGGAATCGTGTGTACGGTAGCTGTCTGCTTGGTAATGCTAAAGGCATAGATATTAGATACGCCTTCAAAATACTCAATGAAAGCAGTCTTAGCATCCAGTTGATCTTGTACGGCTTTGATTCCTGTCGATTTGATGGTATATTTTAGTTTATAATATTCAGGATACTCCAATTCAAATTGGTGCAATAACATCATAATTTGATCGGTATACTCAAAAATCAAACTGTCTTGAAAAGCCATCATAGCTTCATCCTTGGAGAGTGTAGCATCAAAATGCTTCTTTTTGGAATCTGATAATAGTTGATACAAAGCTCGCTCACGGTGAATCAGCTCTTGAGGGACTTTGCCAAGCGCAAAAGCCTCATTTTCTTGGAAAGTACTGATCATTAGCATTGATTTGCTGCGTTCTGCCAAGGCAAATGCTTCGCTTAGGTATTCCGTATTATTTGTTTTTTTATAGATGCTTAGTGCAATTTGTATGGCTTGCTCAAAAGCAGGAATGGCTTCTTTATTCAACCAAGCTAATTGAGAAGCTCGACTTTTGATACTTCGATTGATGGATTCTATGGTTTGGGTAGCTAATTTTGCAGTTTGATATAGGATTTTTTCTGTAGCAATTGGATAATCTTGATTATAAAGTATATTCAAATACTTCATTTTTTCGTATAAAACAGCTAAAAAAGTTGTTTTATTAGTTAGTTGATCCAATAATTTAGGATTAGAAAGTCCGTCCTTGTCTGAGAAGTCTGTACTTAGAGCACTTAATGCTTCTTGTAGATACTGAAAACCTTGAGTATAATGGCGTTTGGCAAAGACCGTTCGAGCCAGTAATAGGTAATTCAGCCCAACTTGAGTATGTTTCGGTCCATAGGTTTTTAGAGCTGCTTCTAGCGATTTTTGACCGTATAGTTGCGCATTTTTAAAATCGTGTTCTCGAAAGAAGTAATAGCCATAATATCTATATGTTATATTGATCATATAAGAATTATCATGATGAACTTCTAGTGCTTTATGAATATAATAAAGAACAGAGTCTTGGTCAGAGTAGCAATCTACTAATAATTGGTAATTGTGAATTAAATTCTCTTGTAAGTTTTTGTTAAGGGTATCTGCCTTTTCAATCGAAGAAATAGATTGAAAGATATATTGTTTTGCTTTTGCTATTTTTCCCTGTTTGTGGAAAACATATGCTATATTATATAGTAAATGTGAAATTTCATTTGGATCATCTATGGTTACGTTTCTTAGGGTGTTGAGGGCTTTGTGATAGTAATTTAAGGCATTATTATTATCTTCTAAATCATCGTATATATTGGCAAGATGAGCATACTCATAAGCTAAAAAAAAAGGAGTCATTGATTGACTAGTTTTGCCATGGCGAATGGCTTTCATCATACTTTTAATAGCCTTTTCGTATAGACCTAACGCTTTGTAGATAGAGGTTTGAGCTGAATACAAGGCTGGTGTATAGAGTTGTTGAGGGATTAGGTGTTTTTTTTCAATAGCTTCTGCTTTGTGCAAATATTTTTTGGCATTAGATAAATGTTCTAAAAAAAAATACTCAATAGCTATATTAATATTGAGGTGGGCGGCTTGTAAGTGCCGTTTTTGTTGCTCATAAATAGAAATAGCTAGATTGTAATACTTTTCCATAGAATCTATTTCCCCATAAAACAAATAAGCATGGGCAATAGCTCCATAATAAATCCCATTGATGCTACTATCGGTTTCTTGTTGGTAACAGCTATCAATAAAAGCCAAAGTTTTATCCAAGGTTTGATTATCGGATAAGATGCAAGCGATGAAAATATCCTCGTAAATATCAATGGCAACACTATCCAAATGGTATTCCCAACATTTTTCTTGTAGGGCTTGAAAGGCCTTTAGTGCTTGATGGGGTAAGCTATTGCTGACGTGTATTTCTGCATCCAATCTCAATTGGTTGAGTTCTGGAACGGAAAAAATATAAGGTGGTTGGGGCGACTGGAAGGCAAAACTAGTGGAACTAAAAAAAAAACAACAAAAGAGGATAGCTGTAAACCGATAACGCATAGTAAGTCACTTTTACTTAGATGAAAAGAAACAGGGAGAGCATTTGAATTTAGAATTCTGTAACGGGAAGCTGTAATACATACAAATATAAAGCTATCTCTTGAAAAGGAGATAGCTTTGTATATTTATTTTGATTTTTATTATTCTTAGTCAGGGAAAAATAGGATTGCTAATTTTTAACAAACTATTTTTTTGAATTTTAAACCAGAACTTCAGCTTCTATCTGAACGGCTTGGCTATAAGGGCTGCCAATAGTACCACCAGAACCATCTTTCATTGTTGCTGTCATTTCGTAAGTAAAATCTACAGGATCAGAGCTGAAATTCAAATTATCATAAGAAAAAATTCGATCGTCTCCTTCCATTCTTTCAAAATAAAGGACAATATTTTCTGGTTCAGGAGTAGGTTGGTTTGGAATAGTAGGAATGTATACTTGAACGGATTTTACAGACTTGCTATTGTCTTCTCCCACTACTACAGTAACTTTTGTTTTGGTAGAGGTATTAGCCCCTCTTTTTGCTTTCATGTTTCGTACGTAAGCCATAATTGTTTAAGTTTTCTATGTTTTTAAATGTGTTTTATTTGTTTAGCTCTTAGCTTTATTTTTTAGAACTAAGTGAAAAAATAAGGTTTGGAATCGATGTGTTTATGATCATAAAGCGACTCCAACTCTGTGAATAGAGTGGAGGTATTATCTGTGGATAAGGCACAAGAGAAGGTGCCAATGAGCATATTGTCTTATTGAGTTTTAGTTGGGTACGAGTAGAGAAAATAAGTTGTTGTTGTATAATGGAGTGAAACAATGCACTGCTTGAGTTGAGTGATTGTTGATTAACACACCAAAAATATTTCATCAACCATAACAACAAGGGAGTGTTATGATTCTCGTCTAGAAGAAACATAGGGGATATATTTGTATTACAAAACAGTTTCTAAAATCAATCTTTCCTAATATAAATAGTGGACGAAGGAGAAGATAAATTTTAGAAGTATTAAATTAAACAGGGAAACAGGCAACTTTAAATTAGGGGTTAAATTGCCTTATACATTATTTCTGTTTTTTTAAGATAAGTAAAAAAAATGATATTAACAAAAATATAACAGTTCCTATTATATAATAGTTCCAATTTTTTTTATGATTTATTTTAATGCTAGAGTAGTCACCTACTTGAACAAAAGCAGCCCACATAAAGGGATGGGTATATTCATTAGGATAGTTGTCCAAATAAAATAATTTGGCTTGACGAATGGCTTCATCTTTTTCCATCCCTTGGCTTAAATTGTGATAAAATTGTTCAATAATAGCAGCGCCAGATTGATCGTTCAAACTCCATAATGTCATCAACAAAGAGGGGGCGCCAGCATACATAAATCCACGACCAATACTAACGACTCCTTCACCACGTTGGTATTTGCCAATTCCTGTTTCACAAGCACTCAAGACAACCAAGCCTGCTTGAAGTCCTAATTGTTTAATTTCATAGGCATACAAAAAATTATCTTCCTCTTTGCTTTGGTCTTCGGTTAATGCTAAGCCTGAATACTCTGGGTCTTTTTGATCCACCAAGCCATGCATGGCCAAATGTAAAATACCATGTTTAGGCGCAGATGTTTTGAATATCGTCTCATTGGCTTGTTGACCAATATAAAATTGACCAGCATATAATTCTTCCAATTTGCTGACTTCATTAACAGCACCAGGAAGCTCGATCAATGTTTTTCTCAATTCTACTTCTCTTTTTTCACGCCAATTGGGCATTTCAGTAGGGGCGTAGGAAGGAGCCAATGCCAGAATATTGCCATTGATAATATTTTCTTTTTTAGCCTGTTGAGCCATTAGAAGCGTCCCTGAATAGTTGTAACTAACCTTATAATCACGCAGCAAATAAGGAAGGGTAGAAAAGTCAGCTCCTTGGTCGGTTCCTTGTTTTAATAGAGGCATTTCTTGAGTAATCAACACCTCAAATGGCAAATATCCCAACTGCCCGTCAGGGACAATAATCAATCTTTCTGCTGTTTCTTTAACGGCATTTTGAATTAGTTTGGAATAAAAATAGTGCGATTTTTTGACAAATGCATTGTAGACAATGCCAGGTTGAGCAGTAAAAGCTTTGATGTCCATCAACGACTTCTGGAAGCTGAAAATATTTAATTTAAAATCTTCCTCTTTGGCAATGACTTCTACAGACACTCCTTTTTTAGTAATGGCAAAGGCGTAGATATCATTTTCTCCTTCAAAATACTCAATGAAGATAGTTTTAGGACTTAGGACATCTTGGATATCTTGAACAGATGCCACAGAAGATTTCATTTTTAACGTTTTGTACTTAGGGTACTGCTCCTCTAAACTATGTTCTAGTAAATTTAAGTGGTGTTTACAGTCAAAAACAGCAGCTTCCATTTCTTTTTCTTTGGCTGTATTCCCCGCTGTTTTAGCTTCAAAACGTTGTTTTTCGGCATCTGCCAACGCTTCTTGCAGGTCATCCAATTTTTTTAACAAGCTATCAGGGATACCACCCAAACTAGAGGCAATCGCTCCTTGCATGGCATCAGCCATTAACATAGACTTACTACGTTCTGATAGCATAAATGCCTCGTTAATGTATTTTTCATCACCTGTTTTATTGGCAACTTCCAAGGCAGAAGAAATAGCCGCTTCAAATAAAGGCAAAGCTTGTCGATTTAATGAACCTCGTTTAGAATTAACATCTTTCATCTTTCGGTTCATTTGCTCCAAGGCTTCTGCGGTCAATTTAGCCGTCCCAAAAACATCATCTCCTGTTACCAAAGGATCGCCTTGCTTGTAAAGTTGTTTGAGGATACTGAGTTTCCTTCTTAAGGTAGACAATAATTCTCCTTTGTTTAAAACATCTGCCAATTTAGGATTACTCACTCCTTTGGGATCCGAAAAATTTAAGCTAATGGCTTCTAATGCTTTTTGGGTATTGAACAGAGCTTCTTGGTAGTTGTTTTCGGCTATATTTATGTCACTTAGCGTGTTGTATGAAATATTTAAAATAGTATTTTTTTCACCATAGGCTTCTTTACTTTTCTGTATTGATTTTAAGGCATATTCTTTTGCTTTGCCAAATTCCTTTTGGGCTAGGGCAATTTGACTTAATATTTTATATGTAGCTGATATTCTATAGGGATACTTTTGATTAATATCTTCAGCTTTTTGTATATAAAATAATGCGGAATCTAAGTTATTATCTTGTTGATAACAAACGGCAATTTGATGGTAATTATTGATATAGTCGACTAAAATATCTTTGTTTCTTTCTTTGGAGGAATTAAGGTAAGATAAGGATTCTAGAAAAGCCTCTTTTGCTAGAGAAAATTTTTCTTGCTCTGCGTATGTAGCTCCAATATTAAATACATAGATGGCTAATTCTTCGGGGGGGTAATTGCCTGATTTAATTAAATTAAGAGCTTTCTGATAGTAGTCTAGAGAATTGTTATAATCCTTTAATGCGCCATAAATTGTAGCAAGGTTGTTATATTCATAAGCTAAAATCAAAGGAGTGGTAGATGGGGCACTTTTTAATGTTTTGATACTAGTAAGATTTGCTTTTAATGCTTTATCGTATTTGGCAAGACCATGGTAAACCATAGTTTGAACGTTATAGATTGTTAACAAATCTAGATTATTGGGTTTTAGCTTTTTATTTAAAATTTTTTCTGCTTTTTTTAAAAATAATTCAGATTGCTGTAAATTGTCCAACATGTAAAACTCAAAAGCTAAAGTTGTATTCAGATTACCTTCTAATATATAACGTTTCTGTTGTTGATATAATAGAGAGGCTTTTTCATAGTATGAATTTATGGAATCTATTTCACCATAAAAAGTAAATAAATGGGCTAAAGCACCATAGTAGATGCCTGTTAGATTAGGATTAGAGTCATTACGTTTTATATTTTCTATTATCTCACGTTTTTCTGCTATATCCAAATCATCTCGTAGAACAATAACGATTAAAATGTCCTCATATACATCAGTAGCAATTGACTTTAATCCCAAGCTGAAGTATTTTTGTTGGACTGATTTATATGCTTGGATAGATTCATCCCATAAACCTTTATCCATCAATTCCTCTGCTTTTTTTTTCTCAACGGTTAATTTTTTTTGTAGCTCTGGAGTATAAGGGGATTCTTGAAAAGAGTAAATGCTACTAATAACCAAGAAAAAAAAGATGAAAGTAATACTTATTTTAATCTGCATATTCATAGAGTGGGTATTTGTAGTGCTACAGGAATGATTTATGAAAAATACATAAAATTGCAAGAATGTTAAATTCTAATAAAAAAATTTAGTAGAAGAGGAGCAAAATACTTACTTTCTGTATAAAATAACAAAAAAAGCCATCCCTATTTTATGGTAGAGATGGCTTTTCGTATTTTTTGTTTGAAGAATAGTTTATGCTTCTACTTCTAAACCTTCAACTACTACGGTGTATTCTGTAGAGCCAAGTGAATTGCCTTCGGCATCCTTTAAATCAACTACTAAATAATAGATTTGATCCGCAGCAGCAGAGGGATCATCAAAATTTAAAGTATTGTCTTTAAAGATTTTTTTGCTATCCTTTATAATAGGATCTGTTAGCAAAAGTTCTGTAGGAATTGGTTCTGGACCAGAATAGTCAGAAAAAATAACCTCTGCAGAAACAATATTATCTTCGTGATCACCAACAACGACCAATCTTAATCTAAATTGTTCAGGTTTTACTTCTCTGATAGTGACATTTCGAACTCTAGCATCTCGACTATCTTCTACTTGTAGTGTTACGGTTAATGGTTCTCCAACTTGTTTGTTGTTGACATCTTTCATAACACTAGTTACAGGATATGAAAAGTTTACAGCATTGTCACTAAATGTTAAGTCGCTGAACACAAATTTTTTATCTCCATTTTCTTTAGTGACTTTTAGAGGTAATGTCATTTCATTAGGAGAGGGAATGGGTTGATTTTCTATAGTAGGAATAGAGACATCTACAGTCTTTACTATATCCTCTTCAGAGTCATCGCCAACAATAATAACAACTTTATACTTACTTGGATTTGTAAGTGATTTTCTTAACCTTCCACGACGTTGAATAGCCATAACTTATTAGGGGTTTGTAAGGCAACGGGGACGAAATGTATTGGTGTGTGTTCCTTGTTACCTATTCGTTAAATAAATAATTTAATTTTTTTCTTACATTTTGTAATTACACCAATTAATGGAAGAAAAACAAAAGTATTACCGCTTGCTTTTAGTTTTTTGTATTGCATTTGTGACATAGCAGTGGGTGTAGTTTTGTTTTGAATAGATGTAAAATGTAATTGATAATCAAGAAAAATGCAAAGGTTTATTTTATTTTTGAACGGGTTTTTTGTGTGAAATAAAAGTTTAAATTTTAGGCAGATTTAAAGTTTTTTTAACGCAAAAAAAGTTTTTTTTGATGGTAATAAATGACTTTTTTAATTTTTTCGATATAAAATTTGGATAACTAAAGCAGCTAAAAATAAAAAAGCTCAACATCATCTAAGATATTGAGCCTTTCAACTTTTATTAATATTTCTAAAGAAAGAAAGATTTTTTAAACCATATTAGCGTGCCAAGATGTTCCAAGAGCAACTTCCCATTTGCTTTCTAAGTCGGCTTTGGTCGTCACCAAATTATTAAAGACAATGGTAGAATCATTAATTTTATTACTTTGATATAGAACAGAAAAATCCTCTCTATCAGCGGATTCTACCGTAGAGTCATCTACTTTATAAGCAAAATTAAGGCGATCAAACATATTGACCTCCATTGCCTGCTCAATCTCTTTGATAATGGCAACTGACGAATCAATAGAACAACCGCTTGGTGCTTCGTGAGCTTCATCTACTACGAAAATGACAAAGCGATTGTAACGAATGCCCGCCCAAGCTTTAACGGCGGCGCCGTGGCTTTGCCAATGAGCTACAAATTGATGTAGTTTTTTTTCTATTTCCTGCGTTTGAGCATCTGAAAAAGCACGGTTGGATTGATAAATCCATACTCTAGATGTTGTTGGTAATTCTTGATAGTCAACCATTGTTTACAAATTATTAGATTGAACAATCAATTCCGACAAATCAAGTACCATTACATCTTGTTTTTCGCGTTCTTTTAAGCCATCTTGCAACATAGTAATACAGAATGGACAATTGGCAGCTACAATATTAGGATTTGTATCTAAAACTTGGTCGGTACGAGCAGAATTAATGCGTCGGTCGCCTTTTTCATCTTCTTTAAACATTTGGGCACCACCAGCACCACAACAAAGACCTTTTGATTTGTTGTCAGCCATTTCTGCTAAGTTGGCATCCAATTCTTTTAAAACATTTCGAGGCGCTTCGTAAACCTCATTGGCGCGGCCTAAATAACAAGAATCGTGATACGTAATGGTTTTACCTTGGAAGGCACCGCCATCTACTTTTAATTGACCATTGTCTATCAATTGTTGTAGATATTGGGAATGGTGCATTACTTGAGCATCGTACATTCCTATTTTAGGATATTCATTTTTCAAAATATTAAAACAGTGTGGGCAAGTGGTTACAATTCTACTCACTTCATAAGTGTTTAGAACCATGATATTTTCTTGTGCCTTCATTTGAAAGGCAAATTCGTTTCCTGCTCGACGTGCTGGATCGCCCGTGCAAGACTCCTCTTTGCCCAAGATCGCGTAGTTAATATTCAACTCATTTAAAATTTTACAGAATGCTACGGTAATTTTTTGAGCTCTTTGATCAAAACTTCCTGCACAACCTACCCAAAACAAGACTTCTGGTTTCTTTCCTTCTGCATGCAAATCTGCCATAATTGGCACATTCAATTTCTTATTATCCATGATTGATTTCTTATGTTTTGTGCAAATAAAATAAACTGCACGATTGATTGATTTTGAATTTGGAGGTTAAAATAAGAAAAATACTCGATTTTTCACTTTATAAAGACAGACATCTATCCATCTTTAAATTGATTCTAAATAGAAAGTTAATCTACGATACCTAGAATTCTAGGAACATCCCAGATGGACATGAAAAAAGGACCATACTTATTTTGAATAATTTGTTCTTCTTCTCGTTTCCAAAAATGTAGATTACTAACAGGGTATAAATAACCAAAGTCATAAGCGGTACTCCCTCCATGGTCTATTGGGCGAGCAATATATTCTAGTGGATAACGGTAATGTTGCTCTTGTTTATTGACCAAGGCTTGTGCTTCAAGTCGAATTGTTTGGGCTTGTTCTATATAATCTTGGAGATTAGGAAGGCTCTCTTTATCTAACATTTCTTGGCGTTTACCCAATAGAAAGGACAAGGTATGAGCTTTGTGTTTTGCTCTAAGACTAGTAATACTTAGTCCATATGTCAATTCTTGTAGCAACTTATTTTGTGCAGGACTTAATAAGTATTTATTAGAACTTAGGTCTGTGATAATCGCATCACTAAGTGTTGCAAATTCTAATAGTGGATCAATAGCTTTTTTGTGAAGAATGCGAATATCATCCTTATTGGCTTTTTTTCGCATCCATCGATAACTTTTTTCGGGGCGTGGATGCAACTCCAATGCTAGGAAATCGGGTAGCTCGTCCGTGACGGTTTGCGCTACCATGTAGCGAATTAGTTCTTGCTCTTTAATATAGTTTGTTTGTAGTCTATTTAGTGTGTTTAAATGATCTACAATAGCTTGATTTTGAAAAATATCCGCTAAAAACTGAGTGGGTCTAGGTTGAATAACTCTTTCATTAAAAGTATGTTCCCAAGACCATCTTGCTATACTCCAATCAATCAACCAATAGCCCCATTCCCAGCCAGAACTAAAGGTTAGATGTCCCTCAACATTTAGGGAATCCATCAACAAAATATCTGCTAATCTTGTTTCTAAATAAGGTGTGAGTAGCATTGGCACTGAATTGTCAAAAGTAATCCAATATGCAGATTCGGGGTAATACCAAGTTTCACGGACTTTTTGTTCTTCTTGAAGCAAGTCTAGTAAGTGTAGCAAATTTTCATTTTCATATACAGGAGCTTTTTTGTCAACCAAGCCATAAAACATGACCGTATGAATGAAAGTAGCTCTATTGGCATCAAGTGCTTGTTGCGTTGGGGTAAGGCTATCTGTAGATGTAGCTTTACTAAGCATCTTATCCTGTTTGACAACATGTTGGCGACCAGCCAAATGTGCGTGGTGTTTGTTTTTGATAAGATCGGTTACATACAATTGTAGTTCTTGAACTTTGGAAGCGTTACCTTGGGTGAATTCTGTGGTAGAGGCTTCCATGGCAATCACATCCCACGGACAAATAAATAATATTTCCAGATTTTTAGCAATTTGTTGTTTGGCACTTTGGAAAGAAGCTGGAAAGTTCTTGTATAGCATAAAAGCTTTTTGCTGTGTCATGTGCAAACTTAAATCTAGACCAACTAAAATTCCTCTAGAATGCGCATAGTCCACAGCAGGTTTGATATACTGCACCCAATGTTCTAAATCTTCTTGTTCTAGTAAATTAAATTCAAAATAGTTTTGTTGGTTGCGTACCAACCAATCAATATATTCTTTAATCTGTTGAATACCATTTGGACAGCTTGGGTTTAGTAAGGGTTCGGTAAGTTCTAAAGGGTGCATGGTATGTAAGTGAAAACCTTTTTTCCCAAAACGAGGGGTAGCCGTCCAAGAAAAGTTTTCTGTCAAAGGCCAAAACTTTAAGTCGGGAATAATCGTTTCTTTAGTATGGTAAAACGAAAACCATAATTGTTCTTGCAGCAAACCATATAGTCCAAAACTAACACCTAAAAAACTTGGTGTGCTCAATTCTAAGTGAATTTGTTGTTGAACACGTTTAGAAGTCCAAGTATATTCATGAACAGGGTAGTCAATCATGGGATACGCTAACCTTTTGTTGGCATAAGTAGAATAAGAAGCAACATTGTTGGTATCAATATCGGGCAAGAATAAAAGAATTTCTTGAGAGCGATCGTTGATTTTAACTTCACATTGGCATGCTTTTTTTAATAAAATGACACAATCGTCTACTGATTTTTGAACCAGTCTATTCTCTAAAAGAGAACGACTAGCTAAAATAGAAATGCCATTAATTCCATATGTAATGGGCATTCCTAAAAAAGAAATTATAAAAATTAAAAATAATTGTTTTTTCATAAAAAAATCCCTTTGGATCAATACTCAAAAATCATTTGTCGAGGATTTACTAGAGTGTGACCCTTGTTTTTTATCTATTTGAGGTAAATTAACCCTTGATTTGCATGACTTAAAGAGAACAAAAATAGAAAACTTAAAAGGAATGCAAGCATGGATGGCTTTTTGTTTGCAAAAAACATAGTCTAGTAAGATTTTATTTATTGGGTAGAGCCCTGTTTTTTGCTTGTTATTTCTGCCTTAACTGTAAGGTATGATGATAATGTCTAGTGAATTGAAAAAAAAAAATCAATTTTTTAAATACTCCAATCAAATATGTATCTTACCAAGCTAAAAACTCCAAACATGTTGTTAGTAATCCACTGAGTTTGCGTTGGTCGTAAAACTATTACTATGTTTTATGCGTAATCAATGGAGTATTAATTTATATTATATAACCTTATCTCCTGTGTGGAGGCTGAAATTATAACAATGAACATGAGAAAAAAACTTCAAAATTTATTTGTTTTACCTTTCTTTTTATTGTGCTTCTTGTCTGCGCAAGCGCAAGATTATGTCTACGAAATTCAATTGGCTATTTATGCAACGCCTGAGTACAAGAAATTTAAGCCTTTGCATTCTATAGGATATGTTTATTCTGTGGAAATGGACAACAGTTTGTATAGAATTATGATGGGGACGTACACTAGCAAAAGCACAGCAAAAGATAAACTAAGGTTGATTCAAAGAAAAGGATTTAAAGATGCCTTCTTGGTTAAAAAAGAACTAAAAGAGACAGATGCAGTTTATATTGTTCAGTTGGCAACCTACGACCAACAAGCAGATATCTATTGGCCAGACTGGCAGCGTCTTTCTCCTCAATTAGTAGCACAGTTAAGCGATAATAAAGTGCGTGTGGCTATCGGACCGTATTATACTAGAGCAGAAGCCGAAGAAGTGCAAGCGAGAGTCCAAAGACGTGGTCCTAAAGATATTTTTATTAAAAAAGTAAGCGAAAAAGTACTGCACAAAGTAGAAAAATTTGACTTGGAACGCTCTGCTAGTTACGGACAGAATTCGGGAGGTGTGCGTCTTTCTGTAAAAGCTTTGCAGGAGTTGTTAATCCAAGAAAAATTATATGATGTTGCCTCTAATGGGGTGTTAACACCAACTACAAAATCTGCCATGATTCGATATAAAAAGACCAACAAGCATTATTTGTTGCACCGCAAAATGGCAGAAGAAATGGATTTGAACAATGCTATAGAGGAATATACATTGCAATATTATATTAATATGATTCCTGAAGATGCAGTTACTGCTGCTGCTGGGTTGGAGCAATTCAAAAATCCAATTTCTAAAGTTTTTCTAGCCTATATTTATTTGAATGAAGATGTGAGGATTGCTAATAAAACGGCTAAAGTAAATGAATTAATGAACAACTCATTAGAAAGAGTTTTTAAAGGATATAGAGGCGAAACACGTTATGATTTTAGCATGAGATACTCTTACGAAGAAATCGGGCAGCTGATTCAACACATGAAGGCGATGTATGAGGTGTTAAAAGAACGCCCTGATGTCCCTTGTTGGATGTTTGAGCGTCATCCCAAATTAATGAAAGAAGCTTTTCAGCCTTATTGGCAAAATAGGAGAGATGATTATACTGTTTCGAGCGATTGTGGTAGTTTTATGGATCTTGAAGAATTACGTATTTTGTCTTTAGTTTCTGAAGAATTTTCAGAGAATAAAGGTACTTTAAAAGAGCTACATTCTATCAACCAACTGTATGTTTTGCCACAGCCAATCCCACACCAAGAAATTGAAGAATTGGAAAAATGGAACGGAAGATTGTGGAAAAATCTAAAAACATTAGAAACGGGCAGTCCATTGCAACAAAATATGTATAGTTTATTGCGTTTTTCTTACTACGATGCCCTTCAAAGCTTAGAAACACACTTTATGTTTAAAGGAATGCCTGGTATCGAAGCGCGTTCATTGGGGCTAAAAATATTAAAGGAAACAGTAGGAGGAAACTTAGCAGCTTATTTGAAATAAGCATTCCTTTCATAAAAAATTACAATTTGAATTTGGTAATAGACGCTGTAGTCTGTTACCAAATTTTTATTTTAAGCAGTCAATTACTTTTTCCACTATCGCATCTACCCAAAGTTGGTACATCTTGCCACTAGGATGTAATCCATCTTTGGCAATTAATTCTTTCTCTTTTGTTGCTGTTCTAGAAATTGGTGTAATATCAAACCAAGGTAGTTGATACATAGTGGCAATTTTTTGATAGACAGCATTCCATTCATCAATAGCTTTTCCGATTTGTTTGGCTCTAGGCAACCCATAAGGAGTTGCTCCGTAGTCTGGGATACTCAACACAAAAACGCCATTTCGTCCTGTTTTGCACTGTGAAATAGCTTGATCAAAAAGAATTTTTAAATCTTGCTCATACTTTTGAATAGACGTATTTTGAAATTGATTGTTAACCCCAATAAGAATAGACACCAAATCGTATTGTTGAGACGAGGACAATTGTTCTTGCATTGCATTTAGCAAATGATCCGTTCGCCAACCTGTTTGTGCTATAATATCAGGAGTTTGAAAGGTGTAACCTTTAGTTTGTAGCGCCTCAGTTAATAAAATAGGCCAACGTTGATTTGAGGTAACAGACTCACCAATAGTATAAGAGTCTCCTAGTGCTAGATAACTTAATGCTGCTGGTTTATCTTGTGTTCTTTGAAGGGAAGAAGGAGGTATGGTGCAGCTATTAATTGTAATTACAATAAAACAAAATAAAAGTAGTTGGTGCTTCATCTTTTTAGTGCTTGTTATAATTTCTAGTAATTAGCCATACTGTTACTAGGAGGTTTCAACGAACTATCGAATTTTAGTAACAACGTTATGATTACATGGAATAACAAAGTACATGAAAGTATTGATTGAAAAAAATTATGCGAATCCATTATCAAAATATAGCTTGGTATAAGATAAAGAAAAACGCTTGGGTACCCATCCCAAGCGTTTAAGATCTTCTAAGATCAATGTATATAATTACAATGGTAATTGCTAAATTCAGAACGTGCAAAGCATTCTACTTTGAGAAAACAGCTTATTGTTTTTCAAAATTGTACTTAATTCCTAAAGAAATATTCATACCAGGTTCGTAGTAAGAAACATCGTATGATTTTCCTTTGAATTCAATGCTTTCACGATAAGGACTCATCAAGATATTATTAACAGCCAACTTGATAGAAAATCCTTTGACAATTGTTTTGCTAATGTTAAAGTTCAATGATGGACGAGGTTGTACATAAGTATTTGGTGTTCCTCCAATTGAAATAAATGAAATTTTAGGTCCAGAGACATTAAATACAACGTTAGCCGATAAACCTAAAGAATCGTTTTTGTAAGACAACAAAGCATTTAAAGAGTAAGGAGATTGACCGTACATCTCACGAGTATTACCAGCGTTAGGATTCTCTGCGCGAATAGCTTTTAACTCTTGTTCATCAATAGTTGTTTGAGAATAAATGTAGGAGAAGTTAGCCCCAATTTGTAAATCCTCTAATACAGGAGTAATAAAACCTAAGTTTTTGCGAACTTCCAACTCAACACCTGCCAAAAATGCATTGTCAACATTTCTGTACGTCAACTCTGGATTTAATGCTTTAGGGTTGAAAGTACGTTCAATTGGATTCGTAAAGTTTTTGTAGAAGGCACTAACAGAAATCAATTCTTTATTAGTAGGGTAGAATTCCCAACGCAAATCAGCATTGTCTGTAATCGTACGCTCTAGGTTTGGGTTTCCAACAAACGCATATCCACCTTCAACATCAAAAGAAGTAAATGGAGCTAGCTCTCTAAATGATGGACGAGCCAAGGTGCGAGAGTAAGCAGCACGTATTTTCATTTTTTTAGAAGGCTCATAGTTCAAACTAAGGGCTGGTAAGATATCTAAATTGTTCAAAATATTTTGTTTCCCATCTAGATCAGGATAAGCAGTCAGCACTTTATAGCTGTATGTTTTCAAGCGAACAGAAGTATATTCGATACGAGCACCTGTAATCAAGTTCAAGCCACTAATCAAAGGCAGTTCAACCATTGCGTATCCAGCATAAAGACTTTGGCTCGCATCATAAATATTGGCAGAATCCAAGGCATTTTCAATATAAACACCATTACCATTATTCAAATAACCTCCATTTTCTGTTGTTGCGATTAAGTTAGAAGGAGCAAAGTATGTGTTTAAATCTCCGTTGTAGTTGATTTGTTGATTTTCAAAGCTATATCTATTTTCTTTGAATGTTCTATCTTTGGCAGCGTGTGCAAAGCCCGCTTTAATTTTAATTTTTTCTTTGACATCATTAGACCAGTGAATCAAAGGCATTGTAAAGTCAATTTTGTTGGACCAGTTGCCTTGTGCCATATCTCGGTAGAAACGAGAAGGAGTACGGTCACTAGAAGGTTTGATTCTATAAATATCGTATTCTTCGTCATAACGGTTGGTAAAGTAACGCAAGTCTGGATCTTTTTGAGTCGAACGAGCATAAGAGCTTTTCCAGTTGACTTCGATATTATTAAACTTCAAGAAAGTGTGTTTCCCACCTAATTGGAAGGTTGTTAGACCACGTTGTAAAAATCTAGAAGATTGAGTTTGAAAGATTTCATCTCTATCATCGTCTTTAATTCCTTCTAAGTATCTTGCTGTCGTGGTAGCACTTTGGTTGTGCATCACCATAAAATTAAAGGTATGCGATGCTTTAATTTTATAAGCAATATTAACCATTCCTCCCCATAGAACATCGTCTACACCTTTTGTGTCACTCAATGCCAAGTTAGAAGTTAATGTATTGACATTATCATACATGCCTGTCAACTGGTAAATACCATAAGTACCATTTTCGTAGAAGCTGTAGTTGCGATTGTAAGACAAGGCTCCAATGATTCCTAATTCGCTTTGGTTATCAAATTTAAAACGATTACCAATACCAAAAGAAAAGCTATGATTAAAAGGAACAGATTGGCGAACTTGTTGCCATGTATTTTTAAAAGAACCTGTCATATCCACTAGTTTTTGAGCGTCATTAGGATCAAAATTAGCAGAATTGTTATTTTGTAGAGCAGGAATTTCAGTTGAGTTAGCAACGATAGAAGGCAAGGCGCGAGAACCATCGTCAAAGCCCAACCAGTCAGTAGAACCTCTTTGTTGAGTCAAGAAGTTTTTGTTAAAAGTAGTTTGTGTATTGTAAGACATAGAAGCACTGGCATCTACGGTAAAACTACTAGGAAAGTTTTTAGTAACAACATCAATGTATCCACCAGTAAAGTCACCCGGAAGATTAGGTGTAAATGTTTTGTAAACTAAGATGTTGTCTAATAAATTGGTAGGAAACAAGTCCATTTGGACGGTATTTTTGTTTGGATCTAGACCAGGAATGTCTGCTCCATTTAGAGTTGTTTTGCTGTAGCGATCTCCAAGACCACGAACATAAACGTATTTGCCACCTTCTACAGTAACACCAGATATACGTTTAACAGCAGCAGCAGCGTCATTGTCACCGCTTTTAGAAATTTCTTTGGCAGAGACACCATCCAAGACAGATGTCGATTCTTTTTTCATAGAAAGAACAGCTGTTTCAGTATTGGTAATACGTTCTGCAGATATGGTTGCACCTAATTCTAGTACAACAGGATCTTCTCCCATTTTTACATCGACAACAGTATTTTCACCTGCTTTTACTTCGATGTTTTCAACTAATTTGTCTTTTAAGCCAAGGTAGCTAAACTTGATAGAGTAAGTACCTGCTTTTAGATTTTCAAATTTGTATTTACCGTCCATGTCTGTGCTAACACCTTGACCAGTGCCTTCAATGACAACATTACCAAACATGATTGGTTCTTTAGTTTCTCCATCAATAGCCGTTCCTGAAATAGAACCAGTTTGAGCGATAGAGAATAAGGGTAGGATTACAAATAAAAATGCAATAGTTGCAATTGTTTTCATGACTCCGTTGTTAATTATATACGATTGTTAGAATGAAATTTTTATGAGAATTTTTGAACAAGCTGTTGGGTGACAGTGGGTATGTTCAAACAATTTTTAGGTATAAGAAAACGAGGCAACAAATTTTTATTGCCTCGTTTTGAATATTATTATTAGTTAGAAACGGTAAACAATTCTTTGCTTGTAGTACCTGCTGCAATGTTAAAGAACACACAGTTAGCAATTTTTAGGTTACCATCAGTAAATTGTTTGTATGAATCTTGGTCTTGACCTTCCAAATCTTCAATATCAATTCCTTTTCCGTAGTTTACGAAAATAGAGTTGTGGTATTCTCCACCAGCATTATCACGGAAAGTAATCGCTTTGCTAGTAGGATTTCCAGTTGACGTTACATTCCAGAACTGAGGTGTAGCAAATGGAGTTCCTGTTTCAGGAGATGTTCCACCATCGTGCTCACCACCACGGTCAGCTGCTGTAGAGCTTGGATCTTGGTGAATGATGATAAATTGATTTTTACCTCTATAACCTTCGTCGTAGTCCAAAGCATCGTCACCACAGTAAGCAGAAATTAAATACTTAGCATTTGCAGTTCCTCCGAACCACTCAATACCATCGTCTTTGTTGGCAATAATCTCGATATATTCTAATGTAGTACCAGAACCAACACCACCTAGAGTCAAACCGTTAATTTCGTTATCGTTACCAATGTTAGAACCACCGTGACGGATAGAAACATAACGCAACGTACCAGAGTTGTCAGCGTTGTCAGAACCACCGTACAAACCACGAGTTTCAGAAGTTGGAATACCTTCGATTTGAGTTTCACCAGGAGTAGAGTTCAAGCCAGCTTTACCCAAGATGATCAAACCACCCCATTTACCACGGTCAGTAGCAGAAGAGTTTCCGTTGTCACCTTCATAAGTAAATACGATAGGATCACTAGCAGTACCAGTAGCATTGATAACACCACCTCTAGCAACGATAAGAGCAGAAGCATTGGCACCAGTTCCTGCTTTTCCTTGAACGATTGTACCAGCATCAATATTCAATGTTTGACCAGCCTCAACAAATACAAATCCGTCTAAAACATAGATGTTATTAGAAGTCCATGTTACTGTATTTCCTTGTGCTTGCATCCATGTATCTGTTACGTTTACTACTGTTTTACCACTTGTGTTTAATGCAGCAGAAGTAGTTGTTCCTGCAACGATACGGCTATAAAAAGACCAGTTGTCGTACCAAGGAGAACCAAAAGCAGAAGCTACAGCTCCTTTGAAGTTTGCTGTTTGAGAAAACCAAGTATCAGAAGATGCTGTTGCACTCAATGTTACACTAGGAACGATAGAGTTAATTGGAAACTGAGGATCTGTTACGCTGTTTCCATTTCCAGCAAAAGATGCTACCCATGGGTCTTCTGTCAACGTTACATCAATTGATGTTTGGCTATTAATATCCATTGTTTTAGAAGTATAACCAGCAGCTTTGAAAGTAAGTGTACCGTCTTTTGCAGCAGTAATTGTATAGTCACCAGATGTTCCAGTAGTTGCTGTTTCACCACTAGAAGCTGTAACCATAACACCGTCTAGTCCATTTGTACCGTCCGTAACTTTTCCACTGATATTTACAGTAGTTGCTTCGGGCGTACAAGCCGTAAAACTAACGGCGATTGCTAAAGTTAAAAACGCAAATAGATTTTTAAGATTTCCCATTTTGTTTTGTTTGAATAATTAATAACTTGTTGACTAATAGTATATTTTGTTTAAAAAGGGGCTCGTGTTGTATTTACCTCAAGCCTTAATTTGGTGCAAAGAAACAGTTTGATTATAAACTCAAAATGAAAACTATATTTTTAATTTGTTAAATGAAGTTTACAATTCCTTAACAAAGTATTTGAGATGCTTTATTTAGAGCGATTGTAGAAATATGTAAAAAAATAAAGCAATTATTTTGAATGAATCCAAAATAATTGCTTTTCTAAAAATGCTCTGTTTTCTTCAAGTACTAATCTGCTATCCTACTACGCTCGTAATTTATGACTTTTGTATTACTAGGGCTAACTAGTTCACTATTGATCGATCTCAACGAGCTGTTTTTAAGAGTTGTCGCAAAGAAAAAACATGCATATAATAGGCAATAGGAACTAAAATAGTCGGTAACAGAGGCATTGGAAAAGTACCTATGATTGTATTATCTTCTTGGAATACTTGTAAAGGAGTTGGCATTGTCATTAAGGCAATGGATACAATATTGATTAGGAATAACAAGCCTAGAATATTCCAAATAATGGCTAGTTGTTGTTTTTGTCGTTGGTTGGCAAAACACCAATAGGCAAAAATAGGTCCAGTTACACCAGCTATGATATCGAAGTTATATCCTTCAAATGTCATTCGTTGCGGCAACGTTTCTGCTAAGAATAAAAACCACAATAGAATTTCTACAAAAAATCGAAAGAACTGAATGTTTAGAAACCATTTAGGAGGCGTATGTTTTAGAATACTATCTAGATGCTCGAAGCGCATTAGCAAATATATAAGAACTAATATAGGAAATGCTAGAGCAAAAGGAAGTCGAGGGGGAAGAGTCGAAAAATCAGAAAAAACACCTAGGATAGATAATGTGGATATGAAGAGGAACCATACGCTAATGCCGATACTATATTTTCTTAAAATGTTTTGCTGTATTTCTGTTCCCAAATGGGCGCTGCTTTTTTTTAGTTGAATATAAATTAAAATTAGCCAAATAATAGTTAGTGCTATAAAGCCTAGCTGTGCTGCAAAAAGATAAGTCATCGCGTATTTGTTTTTTTATAAAAAAAATGATTAACAATACTAAGTGCCCTGTAACGTAAGTTTTTTTCATTATTACAGAGTACTAAGTTAATACTACAAATATCGACCAATTGGCAGAAAGAGACCATGACCAAAATTGCTATTTTTGATGAATGGATTAAAACTAAGAAAGCTCTAAGGCAGGGGATTAGACTACTATTTTCTGTGCGTACTGGGGTAAGAACCACTTATCTTATAAACCATCCTACTTAGGGAACTAGCATTTTCTAAACCAATTGCAAAGGCAATTTCTTGGAGGTTAGCAGAACTGTTTTGTAATAAATACAATGCTTTTTGAAATCTAATTTGTTGAATAAATTGGTGAGGTGCCACTCCAAAAGCTTGTTTGAACGAACGCAAAAAATGATATTTGGATAAGCAACTAATTTGAGCAAGTTCTTCTAATTGAAGAGGAGCGTTATAATAAGCATAAATGTAATCAACCGCCAGATACAATCGCCTTAGAAGTTCGACCTTAGTACTTTTTTTAGTGTTTTTTAGGAATTGAATGGACTTATCCTGCTGTTGTTGGTTTAAAACAATGTATTCAAAAAGTGCCAACAATGCCACTTCCTTTGCTTCAGTGGGTGTTGTGTCAATTAGATATAGTTTTTGTAGTTGAGTTACCAATCGATTAAATGTTGAGCTACGCCAAGTCGCTTTTAATTGGAAAGAAGGAAGAGGAGTATTAGAGTCAAAAGGATCATCTAGTAATCTGCCTGAAGTGTGATACAACCAAGAACTAGCATCTTTTAGGAATTGAGTTCCAAAATGGATGTTAAAAACCTCCGTCGCATTCCTATTAGGAAGAATCAAATCGTAGCGTGCTTTGTTATTGGTCAGAACGTAGGCATTGTCCTTAATCAAAACTTGATGTTTCTCAACGCGAATAATAGATTGCCCTTGTACATTCATGAAAATTGAAAGAGGACCTTCAATATCTTCACGAATTGTTTTTGAGGCTGTTGTATGCAACAAAACGGTTGGCCATCCTGCCGTCGGGAGGTGAACACCATTGGGACCTTTTTGGTTTTGGAATTGATGTTTGATTTGACGTTTGAGCCAATTTATATTGGGAAATTGAGAAATAAGCATTGGCTAAAATATAGTACTTATATTAAAGTAGTTTGCCAAAATCAAGCAAGGAACGTATATTGTCCGCTAAAGGATAACATTTTAGCGGACAATATTAATTAACTAGTATTGGAAAGGAGGGTTAAATTTCTTTGCGCAAACGGGCAACAGGGATGCCTAGTTGTTCTCTATATTTAGCAACAGTACGACGAGCTATATTGTAACCCTTTGCTTGCAGCATATTTTTTAATTTCTCGTCAGAAAATGGTTTGCGCTTGTTTTCTGTAGAAATAATTTCTGTCAAAATCTTTTTAACTTCTCTTGTAGAAACCTCTTCTCCTGACGTTGTTTGCAGTGATTCTGAGAAAAACTCTTTTAAGCTTTTTGTTCCAAATTCTGTTTGAACATATTTGCTATTCGCAACACGAGAAACCGTAGAAATATCTAAACCTGTAATTTCTGCAATGTCTTTTAAAATCATTGGACGAAGACGCTTTTCATCGCCAGTCAGAAAGAAATCATATTGATATTGCATGATGGTGTACATCGTTTTCATCATGGTATTCTGACGTTGTTTAATGGCATCAATGAACCATCGGGCGGCATCGATTTTTTGTTTGACAAACATGGCTGCTTCCCGTTGAACTTTATTTTTCTTGTCAGCGCTATAAGCACTTAACATTTCTTTGTACTGATTGTTAACACGCAATTCAGGAGCATTTCTATTATTTAGAGACAATTCTAGTTCTCCGTTTTTGGTCTCAATGATAAAATCAGGAACAATGTATTGTTTTTTTAGATTAGAAGACGGCGCATAGACAGCCCCAGGTTTGGGATTTAATTTTAGAATTTCTTCTGTTGCCAATCTAAGATCATCTCGATAGAGAGAAAGTTGACGCAATAATTTATTATAATGTTTTTTAGAAAACTCTTCAAAGTATTTGTCAATAATAGTGTGTGCTAATTGCAGATATTTTACATCCTCTTCACTATAGTTTTCGGTAACATCTCTAGACAAGATCTTGCGTTCTAATTGAAGCATTAAGCATTCTTGTAAATTTTGTGCTCCAATTCCAGCAGGTTCGAATGTTTGAACTTTTTTTAGCACTTTTAAAACATCCTCTTCAGAGACGATAAGGTTGTGAGCAAATGCCAAATCGTCTGTAATCGCAATCGGTTCCCTTCTCAAGTAGCCATCTTCATCAATACTCCCAATAATTTGATCGGCAATTTTTTCCTCTTCTTCATCCAAGTCTAGCAACCCCAATTGGCGTTCCATGTGTTCGTGAAAAGAACTTTCAATAGCAATAGGAATGGTTTTTTCCTCATCATCTGCCGAATGATTGTTAATTTCATATTTATAAGAAGGCTCGTCATCGTTCATATAATCCTCTAAATATTCCTCTAGAGAGTTATCTTCTTGACGTTCTGCTTCCTCGTTGATGTCTTCGTCTTTATCGTTTTTGTCAGTACCATAAGCTTCATCATCAATAAAATCATCAGTTAGTGCTTCTTCTTCCTCTTTGTTCAAATCATCTTTTGAATCTTCCAAGGCAGGATTAGCCTCCAACTCTTCTTGAATTCTTTGTTCAAGCATGACGGTTGGTACCTGAAGTAACTTCATCAACTGTATTTGTTGAGGAGATAACTTTTGTATCTGTTTTTGTGAAAGATTTTGCTTTAACATAAAACTGTAGTTTTTAATTGAGTAGGACTTGTTATCTGAGTTTTTTTTAGCGTGGTGTTATTTGTTAAACGCAGAATAGCATTTAAAAGTTACCATTATAAGCCTAAAAATACATTTTTTTTTGACTTTATTGTCCTACTTGGTAAGGTTTTTGATAAAGACAAGAACTTAAAAATAAAGTGTATCTGATACAGTTTGTTTATTGTCAGTAGATTAAATGCCGCAAAGATTAAACAATTATTATTTTTGAGGAAGTGTTCTTAGGATTTAGATTTCTATTATAGAGTACCTAATCTACAAGGATTGCAACTACTAAGATAGCTTTAGGATGAAGGATAGAAAGGGAAGTTCTTATCAATCAATTTCAGGGATAAGAAAATCAATTTGAATGGCTTCGTCTACTTCTAGTCCAAACAAAGTCGCTGCTTTATCCATATTCACAGCAATTTCCAGTAAGCCTGACGAGTTAAACAAGCAAAGGACTTCACCAACAGGAACATCCGCATAATTTTTGCTAATCGTGGTAATTGGATCGTATCGCTTAAAGTAAATCTCAAAATCACGCTTTTGTCGAATTCGGTCAAAAAGTGGTCGATCTATATTCAGGATAACATTTTTGTAATTATCAATATGGATGACCGAGCCTCTAATTTGATCTTTTCCTGTAATTGGGCGCAAGGATAAACGTTCTAAGATATCTTTGGCTGGTTTGCCAATGTCTTTGAATGGCTTGCCTTTTAAAATAAAACCAATGGCTTTAGCAAAAATTTCTTTCACTCCAAAAACAGCGTTACCAATAGAGTAATCTAACTCATAAACCTGTTGAAGAGGCGTTGAAAACATAAGTGAGAAAATGCCATTATCAGGTCCTATGAAATAATGACCATCGTGTAAGATAGCTAAAAATCGAGGGTGTTTTTTATAAAAATTGTTGACCGAAATCAAATGAATTGTACCTTTAGGAAAGCTTTTATAGGCATTTTTTAGAATATAGGATGCCTGCACGATATTGTAGTTTTCAATATCATGTGTAATATCTGCGAAAATAACAGGTATGCCTTGTGATAGGATGTTACCCTTTATAACTCCCACGCAGTAGTCCCGCCATCCAAAATCCGTTGTTAGGGTTACAACATTCATTTATTCTTCTAAGAAAGTGTCTTTGTGATTAAGTGTTATTAACAATGATATAGCTTATTGTCTGAATTAATCTTATCTGGAAAGGCAAATTACATGAATTTTGTTGAAATGAAGAATTAAAAAGAAAAATTGTTAAAAGTTACCCCTTGACTTCTTTCTAATAATGCCTCAGATAAATATCAAAAATTAAATACTGTCATACCATAAATAGTGTACTTTTGTACGCTGTATGGAATGTTTTGTTGTGGATAAATTATTATAAAATAGTTGTTTGTATTCTTGTCTTAACCTATTAGTCTAATAGGTCAGGACGTAGCTTTTGAGTTCTTAAATAAGCTTGTTCGTCTCGCCAGTCTTCAATCTTTCGTTTGTGACCAGATAATAAAATATCTGGAATTTTATGCCCTTTATAATCCGCAGGGCGTGTGTAAACAGGTGGCGCTAACAAATTGTCTTGAAAAGAATCAAACAAAGCCGACGATTCATCATTAAGTACGCCAGGCAAGAGACGACCTATAGAATCAACCAAGACAGCTGCGGGCAATTCTCCTCCCGATAGCACAAAATCACCGATGGAGATTTCTTTGGTAATATACAAGTCTCTAACCCTTTGATCTACTCCTTTGTAATGACCACATAAAATGATTAAATTCTCTTTGAGAGACAATTGATTACAATGTTTTTGCTCCAAGCGTTCTCCATCAGGTGTCATATAGATAATTTCGTCATAGTCTCGCTCTGCTTTTAGCGATTCAATGACATTGGCGATTGGTTCTACCATCATAACCATACCTGCTCCGCCTCCAAATTGATAATCATCAATTTGCTTGTGCTTGCCAATTCCATACGTTCTTAAGTCATGTAAAACAATTTCTAGCAAGCCTTTATCCTGTGCGCGTTGCATGATTGAGTGAGCAAATGGACTTTCCATTAGGCTAGGAACGGCAGAAATGATATCTATACGCATGATGTTTTGTTTTGATGAAAATTGTCTGGTGTTGTTAATGCTAGGAATATATTGTACTCAATTACTTATTGGGCACAGATACTACTAACATGGATGGTTGTAGCAAATCATTGTTTGAGAAACCAACCACAAAATTATAGAAAAAAGATAAGATGTGAAAGAATAGGGAATTTTAAAGTAATATTTTGGGTTTTAAATGAACTATTCATAATCTATTTGGTAACTTTAAACGTATAAAAGCGATATTAAACAGCCTATCAGGCAAAACACCTATAAACAAAGAAAGTCACAGATATATACATGACTAAAAAAATTAACGAAGCCCCTTTTGTCGAGTTCCCCATTTTAAAAAGCAAACGACTAACAATGCGCCCAATTGAAATGGGCGATGCACCACAGATTTTTGATATGCAAACCGATGATTTGGTATTGCGATATATTGCCAAGAAAAAGCCAACTTCGTTGGAAGAAGTTGAAAGTTTGATTCAACACATTGAGGATGCCTATAAAAAACAAGAAATGCTATGTTGGGCAGCGGTTATTCGAGATGGTGACAAAATCATAGGAACCTGTGGTTTTAATCGAATAGAAAAGGATAATTTAAGAGCTGAAATTGGAGGTGCTTTGAGTCCTAGATATTGGGGAGTAGGAGTTGCCTATGAAGCTGTTAAACAGATTATTGATTATGGATTCAAGGAACTTGGATTGCATACTATTGAAGCAAAGGTAGATTCTAACAATCGTAGCGCTGTATTTTTATTAGAACAATTGGGCTTTGTACGAGAAGGTCATTTTAAGGATAGAATGTATTTTGAAGGTGTTTTTTACGATATGGATATTTATACCAAGTTTAGAGAATCTAAAAATGGATTGTATTAACCTTGATACTTTGTGGGGCTTTGTATTTAATTCTTAACTCCTTAAAAGTCAATAGTTCGTTGCGCTGCTACTATGTGGTATTTTGTGAGTGCTACATAGTTGATAATTAATAAATTGTACTTTTGTTGTGTTTTGCTTTAAGCTTTGATTATCAGTTGAATATGAATGTGTTTTTATCTTTTTGGTAACTAAGCGATAACGATTTTAGGAACGCAAGCATTAGTTAGACTATTATAATAACAAAAAAAAGAATTATTATGAGTTTGTTGTATACATTGATTATTGGTGGCTTGGCAGGATGGATTGCTAGCAGCTTAATGAAAGGTCGTGGTATGGGAATTTTGATGAATATTATTTTAGGAATTATCGGCGCTTTTGTTGGTACTTTTTTGTTTAAGGTATTGCAAGTAGATGGAGGTGTTTTGGGAATTCGAAGTGGTTCTATTTTAATGGATATCGTTAGCTCTACTTTTGGTGCTATTGTAGTACTTTTTATAGCTAAAGTTTTGGCTAAATAAATAAGGAACTTTGTTCCTAAGCGTCGTGAACGACTATATAGTGTCTACAAAAGACAATTGTCATTTAGACAATCGTTTGTTGAAAACACGCAGCGCAGTTCGCTACTGTTATTCAGAAAGGCTAAAAAGAGATTGGAGTTGGAATAAATTGATTAATAGATGTTTGATTGTTTTTTTTGCATTATTTTTGCAAAAGAATAAATCAGCAATAACTATCAACTACTATATCAAGTAGTCAGTATACTTCAAATATAATGGCTTATAACGTATAGCCAAATAGAGGAGAATTGTATGGAATACAGCACCCTATGTTCACCAAGGAATGCAATTAGTGAACGACTGTATTTTGAGGTTAGTTATTGAACTTTAAATCGAATCCCAAACTATTAAATAATTACGATGCAAGTATCCATTTATCCAAAATTATTGGCAACTAGTTTGCTGCTCATGAGCCAAGTTCTTTTATTGGCTCAAAAAAAGGTCAGAACACCAGCCGCCGCAGAAAAAGAATACAAATCCAAAGATTATTACGAAGCAGCAGATATTTATAAAGCCGTTTTCTCTGCTAAAGATTTAAAATTGTCAGGCAGCAAGTTAGCCATGCATCAATTTTATTATGCAGAAAGTTGTCGAAGAAGTTATAACTATGCTAGAGCACAGGAGTACTATGGCTTGGTGGCAACAGGAGAATATGCTGACAAATACCCTGAGATAGATTATTATTACGCTTATTGTTTGAAACACAACGGAAAGTATGAAGAGGCTATAAAGTATTTCAAAGAGTTTTTGGCAATGGAGGTGAAGGGGATAGAGTTAACGTATTTGCAATTGGAAGCAGACCATGAATTAAAAGGGTGTTATTTAGCCCTAGAATTGGTAGAAAACCCAGACCGAACCTCTAAAATTATTCATCTGAGTGGAGATGTTAATACAAAATATTCTGATTTTTCGCCTCATTTGGTAGGAGAGACACTGTATTATTCTTCTTTGAGGTTTGAACGTGAATTGACACGAGGAAAAGTAGTTGGAAAAGGGCAAACACTAGTGGGCAAAATTATGACTGCTGATAATAGAGGACAAAGCCGTTTTGAACAATCCAAAAACAAAAATCTTAACTTAAAATATGAAAATTCAGGAAATTCCAACTTGAATTTGGATGGTACGAAGTTATATCTGACTAAGTGCGACTACGATGAACGGAAGGAAAAAATGATTTGCCAAATATATTATTGCCCCAAAAAAGGGAAAAATGATTGGGGAGAAGCCGTTAAGTTACCTGAAAATATCAATGTAGAAGGGGTGACGTGTACACATCCTGCTATTGGTTTTGATAGCGTGCGCAACAAAGAGGTTTTGTATTTTGTATCTGAACGAAAAGGAGGAGTCGGCAAAAAAGATATTTGGATGGCTGAAGTTTTGGGCGAAAATGAATACGGAGAAGCTCGAAACTTAGGAGAAAATATCAATACAATAGGGGATGAAGTATCTCCATTCTTTCACAATACAACACAATCCCTTTATTTTAGCTCTTCGCATCGCCCAGGTTTAGGAGGCTTCGATGTTTTTCATGCTAATATAATTGACGGAGAGTTTGATGAACCAATTAACATCGGTATTCCTCTGAATAGTGCCGCCAATGATATTTATTTTATTATTAATCCTGATGATTCTACAGGGTATTTTGCTAGTAACCGCCCTGGATCGCAGATACTGACAGGCGAGTCTTGTTGCAATGATATTTACGAATTGAAATTGCCAGAGTTTCCTCCTGTTCGTCCAAAGCCAGAACCTGAACCACCTTTGGTCTTATCTGACCCAACGCCAGAGCCAGAACCAGTGTCTATTGTAGAGCCAGAGCCGATCCCAATCCCAGTACCAACACCAGAGCCAGTAGAGACAGTTATAGAAGAAACGGTTCAAGTTACTTTGGATGAATTGAATAAGCTATTGCCTTTGGCTTTGTATTTTCATAATAACGAACCAAGAGATTTAGAAACGTCTTATTCTAGTACGTATACCAAGTATGCAGGAATGCGAAGTAAGTATAAAAAAGAACACGTACCTCAATACAACAAATCAATTCAAGAACAAATTGCAGATAATATTGACGATTTCTTTGATAATAAGGTACAAGGAAACTATAAAAAAATGCACTTGTTTTTTGATGAGTTAATTACTGCAATGGAAAATGATTTTAAATTAGAAATTGCCATTCAAGGCTATACCTCTCCTCGTGCCTCTGCTGCTTATAACAAAGCACTAGCAAATCGTCGCATCGTGAGTGTTATGAAGGATATGCTGGCATACAAAGAGGGGGGGCTCAAAAAATACTTGGATAATGGACAGCTTTCTTTGAAGGAACTTCCTTTGGGGGAAGGAAAAGCTCCTGCGGGAATTAGTGACGATATTGATGATCCACGAAATTCTATTTATAGTGTAGAGGCGGCAAGCCAACGACGAGTTAATTTTATTGTTGTTGAATTACAACAAGAGTAGGTGTTTTACAAGTTATCGATATACTTAGATCATTCCGATTAATTCGAGAATGATCTTTTTTTGTGTATATCCTTGGAGGGATGTGGATGGATATTTTGCGGAGAGCAAATATAATTTTATAATTATAATATGATATAGTATCTTGTTGGGGTTCTTATGCTCAAATTAAATGAACTATTGTATATTTGCGGCGGGAAGATATATTATACTAATTTATACGAATCAAAATTATCAACAATGAAAGATTACTCTACACTACAAGCATTAGTAGCTATAGACTCGCCAAGTGGATTTACAGAAAGAGCAAGTCAATATATACATCACTTGTTAACAGAATATGGTTGGAGTCCCGACTATACTAATAAAGGAGCTGTGCGTTGCACGTTGGGAAGTCAAGCTCCAACTTTGGCAATTGCAGCCCATGTAGATACCTTAGGAGCTGTTATTTCTGACATTGCTAAAAATGGAACACTAAGAATTTCTAAAGTAGGTGGTTTGTCTCTAAATGGTTTTGAAGGGGGATATTGTAGAATACATACCTTGGAGGGGAAGGTATACACAGGTACTTTGTTATTAGATAACCCCGCAGCTCATGTCAACAAGGATTTGAATAGTGCACAACGAAGCTTATACAATATGCACATTCGTTTGGATGAAGAAGTTGAATCAAAAAAAGACATAGAAGCCTTGGGGATAAATGTAGGTGACTTTATTTGTTTTGAAACAAATTACCAAGAATTGCCAAGTGGTTACATCAAATCTCGATTTATGGATAATAAGGCAGGATGTTTTGTGTTGTTTGAACTTGCCCGCCAAATAAAAGCAAAGGGATGGGATGTGCCAGTACAAATCTTCTTCTCTAACTATGAAGAGGTCGGACATGGTGGTACTTGTGGTTATGCGCCTTCCGTTGAAGAGTTATTAGTCATTGATATGGGGGTTGTTGGAGATGGTACGGCTGGTGAAGAAACCGCCTGTTCTATTTGTGCCAAAGATAGTTCTGGTCCATACGATTATGGTATGCGTAAACAATTGGTTCAATTAGCTCAAAAATACGCAATTCCTTATCGTTTAGATGTCTATCCATTTTATGGTTCGGATGGCTCGGCTGCATTAAGAGCTGGCAATGATTATCGAGTAGGTTTGATTGGTCCAGGAGTCTCTGCATCACATGGAGTAGAACGAACACATCAAAAAGGCATTCAAGCTACGATTGATTTGTGTATGGCTTATATCGAATCTAAGTTCAAAGCATTATAATCCTTAAATGAGCATAGGGTTGGGAGCAGAATGTATTATTAGAACTATACTTTTAGTTAATTAATGTTAGAATGCGTTAAGGTACTGGTAAGGGTTTGCTTTTTGACACTCAAAACTCTATATTGAATTATTTTTAAGAGTAAATAGCTGATTTTAGAAGGGTAATTTAGTACAAGAGAACATTTTTTAGTAAAAAAGTAAAAAATGAAAAGAGGTCTAATACTAAATAAGTCTATTATTTTTACGACTTTTACCCTAATATGTGACTTGAAGTATTTTTGTGTGTTAAGATAGCTTTCTAAGCTGCAAAATAGTTATAGAATATGAAGTGCACCCAAAATCAAGTTAGTCAAAATTAAAAATTACTCTATACCACCACTAAAGCAGTCAGAGTTTTGTCAGAACGTTTAGTTATTATACCTACCTATAACGAAAAGGAAAACATAGAAAATATTATCCGAGCTGTAATGGCTTTGGAGCCTAGCTTTCATTTGCTTATTGTAGATGATGGTTCTCCTGATGGTACCGCAGGTCTTGTCAAAAATTTGCAAAATGAATTTGCAGGTCGTTTGTTTGTTGAGGAACGGCAAAGCAAACAAGGTCTCGGAACGGCCTATATACATGGTTTTAAATGGGCCTTAGAGTCCACTTACCAGTATATATTTGAGATGGATGCCGACTTTTCACACAACCCTAACGATTTGCCTCGTTTATTTGAAGCCTGCCAGAAAGATCAGGTAGGGGTTTCGGTAGGGTCTCGCTATACCAAAGGGGGGAAAGTAGTCAATTGGCCATTCAATCGTTTGTTGATGTCAAGAGGTGCTTCAATTTATGTTCGTTTGATTACTTGGATGCCTGTAGCAGATGCTACCGCAGGTTTTGTCTGTTACAAACGTTCGTTTTTAGAGCAGCTAGATTTTGATAAAATTGAATTCAAAGGCTATGCATTTCAAATTGAAATGAAGTTTGCTGTATGGCAGCTTGGATATAAAATAGAAGAAGTACCAATTATTTTCAAAGATAGAGAAAAGGGATCTTCAAAAATGAGTTCTGATATTTTTAACGAAGCATTTTTTGGAGTGCTAAAGATGCGTTGGAAAGGTTGGACAATGAGTTATAAACGATAATTATTTACAATTTCAACTTTTAAATGGATAAAAAACAGTTGAAACGTTACGTTAAAGTATAAAAAAATGAATTGGTTACTATATATTATTTGTTTTTATTGGCTGCCATTTGTAGGAATGTATAAGCTTTTTGAAAAGGCAGGAGAGCCAGGATGGGCTGCTTTGGTTCCTTTTTACAATGCTTTTGTTGTGGTAAAAATTGTGGGCGCTCCCAAATGGTGGGTTGCTGCTATGTTGATCCCTGTCGTACATTTCTTTATTATTGCAGGGATGTTGATTGAATTTAACAAATCGTTTGGGCAGTACAAATTTATTGATAATGCAGCCGCAATTATTCTACCTTATATTTATTACCCTTATTTGACGACTAAAAATCCAGAATACGTTCATCAAGCATGGGCAGTTCAAAATGATCTTCGCAAACGTTTTAAAGCAGCTGCAAAATCTGATAGCAAATCAGAAATGCGTCGTTTGGAAAAAGAAAACCCATTCCCAAAAAAATCAAAGGTAAGAGAATGGTCGGAATCTATTATTTTTGCTGTGTTTGCAGCGCATTTTATTCGAATGTTTTTAATCGAAGCATATACCATTCCGACACCTTCTATGGAAGGCTCTTTATTGGTTGGTGATTTTTTGTTTGTAAGCAAAGTACATTATGGTTCTAGAATGCCTATGACACCACTGGCTTTTCCTTTAATTCATAATATGTTGCCTTTCTCTGGTGGCGAATCGTACAGTAAGGCGGTAAAATGGGGTTATAGTCGAGCACCTAGAATTCAAAATGTAGAACGTTATGACCCTGTGGTGTTTAATTATCCAGAAGATGATACGGCTGTTGGAGGCTTGGAGGCAGATGGTTCTTTGTTTCCGTATGAATTACAATACCACAATCAGTTAAAAGCAGTACCACCTAAAGATAGAAAAGCCCTTCGCCAAAAACTATTGGTACGGTTTGCAGATCGAATGGTTTATCGCCCTGTTGATAAACGAACACACTATATCAAGCGTTGTGTTGGAATTCCTGGAGATAAGATTGAGGTGAAAAATGGTGTCTTGTATGTCAATGATAAAGAGGCAGAAGATATCAAGGGGGTACAATATGAGTACCAGTTGATTGGTCAGAAAGTGAATACACTAGAAGTACCTACTTTGGAAGAGAACTATCGAGTTACTTTTTATAAAGATCCTAGAAATCCTAATAATGTAGTCCGTTCCATTGCTTATATGCACCCAGATGTTGCTGCTCAAATGGTAAAAGATTTGCCAGGAGTAGATCAAATAGAACGTCGGTTAAAACCCAAGGGATACACACCTGGAACGTTCCCTTATAATGGAGAAAAATATCCTTGGAATATTGACCATTATGGTCCTATTACAATCCCTAAAAAAGGAACAACAATCAACTTATCTATGGATAATATAGAGTTATACACTCGTTTGATTGCGGCTTATGAAGGGAATGATTTGAAGATTGAAAATGGAAAAATCTATATTAATGGAGAAGCAACGACTACTTATACGCCGAAGTTAGATTATTATTGGATGATGGGAGATAACCGCAATAATTCGGCAGATTCTCGATCTTGGGGCTTTGTGCCTGAGGATCATATTGTAGGAAAACCATTGTTTGTTTGGTTGTCTCTGAAAAACGGTAGCCTCAAGAATGGTGGTGTTAGATGGGATCGTTTATTTATGGGGGCTTCAGGAAGATAAATAATCAAAAAATAACGGTTGTTGAGAACAACTTCTTGCTAAAAAAGTTAATAAGGGCGAACCTTATTAACTTTTTTTCTTTTATGGCAAGAAAGGGTTCTTCTATGGCAAATAATTTTCCTTTGAATATTATTTCATACTGTAAATTTGTGGGCGAATTTCAAGAAACAGCTTCTAGTGATGCGGTTGCAATAGGAGAGGTTATGCTCATATTAGTAAAAAAAATCCTAATCAATCGCCATCTGAATTTGAAACAATTTAAAAATGAGATTATTTATTTTATTACTTTTATTATCATGTTCTTATCAGAACACTTTATTAGGACAGCTCAGCTCTTTGAATAAGGAAGGACATAAACGTATCCAAGATTTTATCAAAAAAGCATCTGGTGTATACAACAATAAAGCACAAGCAGACACAACTCAAAACCCCTTACTTCGATTGTCTGAAATTAGGGCTTTTCGAATATGGACACATAAAAAAAATGATTACTGGATGTCGATAGGATGGTATCAACCCAATTTCCCAGAACAACCAATGGGGGAGAAAATTTTTCATATCAAGTCTTTTGAGAATGATACCTTGTGGGTGGATTGTTATTCGTGGAAAGAACCGAATAATAAAAAGTTGTTGCTACAATGGAAAGAAAAACATCCGTACAAAAAACAACAACTAGACGACTTAATGAATGATGGTTGTGGAAACTACATTGTTAAAAACAAAGATGGTAGTTATGAATTAAAAACTATAGAAAATCAAATCTGTGCTTTCGACAACCCTATGGCACCATTTGACGGCTTGTTTTTTCATTTTGTGTTTGATGCTAAGGGAACCCAAATGGATATTTATGATAAAAACTATAAGGGGAAGAACGTGATTTTTCATTATATGGATGCTCCTATGTTGATGCGACAAACAGCTAGCATCAATAAGTTCTAACTTTGCCTATCAAAAACTATTTTGTTAATCATAAGTTGTTCCTTTAAAAGTTGTATTTTGCAAGCTACTTTTATAGCTATTACTTGCTCACAAAGTATTAATAACAATAGTCTGTTATTTATTGCTTAATAGTTTTTGTTGAGAATGTATACCAATAAGAAATTAGCAGACTCCTAACTAAATACACGGCATGCTATATCTAATACAAATAGGCTTTTTTACCATTACGATCTGGGATGCCCTAGATATTTTTATTGTTGGATTTATCCTTTTTCAGATTTACAAATTATTAAAAGGAAGCCTAGGATTTAACATATTTATAGGGCTTGTACTCGTGTATATTGCCTGGAGGTTGGTTTCTGTTCTAGAGATGCCCCTTTTATCTTCTATTTTGGGGCAGTTTGTAAGTGTTGGGATGATTGCTCTTTTGATTTTATTTCAGCCCGAAGTACGTCGATTTTTATTATTTGTGGGACAAGGTTCTCTACAAACAAGGTTTAAATTCTTGCAACGATTTTTTAAGCAAAACCAATTGTCTGAAAATAAAAAAATATTAAAAGAAAAAACCATACAAGCCATTATTAAAGCTTCGGAAGCTATGTCTAAGAGAAAAACAGGGGCATTAATGGTGTTTTCTAGTGCCCCTAATTTAGAAGGTCTATATAGTTCTGGAGTAATGGTTAATGCGGATATTTCTTCACAGTTGATTTTAAGTATTTTTAATAAAGAAAGCCCGCTTCATGATGGGGCGATGATTTTGAAAGACCAAAAAATAATAGCGGCTAGTTGTGTATTACCTGTCTCAGATCGTCCTAACATTCCTCAACGTTTGGGACTGAGACATCGTGCAGCGGTCGGGATTAGTGAGAATACCAATATTATGGTTTTTGTAATATCTGAAGAAACGGGCAATATCTCTTATGCGAGGGGGGGGGAAATTATAGAACGAATTACGCCAAATAAAATGAGGCAATTGCTAGAGCGTATGTTGTTTATTGTATAAATAGGTTGAAGTCCTAATGGCTGAGGGGAGTTACTTTCTTTTTAGAACTATTTGGGCACATAATTGTTAGACCAACAGAATCGCTGGGAATTAGTACCATAAATAAGCCAATAAACGATCACTTATGTTATTTATACCAAAACTAAAAGAACATTTATTAAATCCTTTGCCAGGCATAGACGCACAGCTAAAAATGATGAGTAGTGGACTTCGAAAGAATGATCCAGACATGTATGTGAAGGCAGCTAAGGATGCAAGAAAAGCTTGTGTATTATTGCTTTTATTCCAAAAGGAAGGAATTTGGCATACTGCATTGATGGAACGCCCTGAAACGCCCTATGCTCATAGCAAACAAATTAGCTTTCCTGGTGGAGGATTGGAAGCGTCAGATGCTACTTTAGAAGCAGCAGCACTGCGAGAAACAGAAGAGGAATTTGGAATTCCTAGAGAAGATGTTACTATAATCGGTCGTTTGAGCCAATTGTATATTCCAGTCAGCCGATACTTAGTACATCCTTTTGTTGGTTACTTAAAAGAGGCTCCTGTTTATACGCCCGACCCCAAAGAAGTCGCTGAAGTAATTGAGGTTAGAATCGAAGATTTGATTGACCCCACATTAAGAAAGTTAACCAAAATAAAAACATCTAGTGGACTGATCTTGAGGGATGTCCCTTATTTTGATTTAAAAGAAAAAATCGTTTGGGGAGCTACGGCTATGATGCTGAATGAGTTTTCTGAAATATTGGAAACGTTACAGAAAGAAGGTTATCTTGCTGTGTAAGTAAGGTTTACGAAACTTAGTGTCTTCATTTCAATAGACAATGAATTTATTAATAAAATGATGAATAATTGATCAATCCCAATAAGCAGCATTATAGGATTCAAAATCCTTAATTAATTGGAGACCATCTTTTTTCCAGTCCTTGGATAATGGCGTTTGATTGGTGTAGGTCGTATTATAATAATTATATGTTTCAATGGGTTTTCCTATAACAAAGGGACCCGCAATGCCCACAAAAGAAGTTTCTTCTTCTAAGAAACGATACTCATAAACGTAAAAAATACCTTTTGCGGTTTTGATTTTACCCAATTCTTTTACAAAATCAATGGCATCTTCATCTCGTATATAATCATAAAAAAGGTATTTAGCTACTTTAGGCGCATACTTGTATACTCTAGGAATTAGATTTAGTGCTTCGTGTTGAAATAAGACTGGCAACAAATAAGGGCGATAAGATGGCTTTTTTAAAAGTTGGCGAATCATACTTTTTGACCAATAAGGGCTCAATCCTTTTTCTAGGCGGATAGACAAAGCTTTTGCCTTGATACGAGGATTGATCGTTTGTCGAAGCACTTGTTCGGTTATATTTTCTATAAACGGTTTGTCATTTGAAATGGAAAAGAAATTTAGATACTTGTAAATGAGTGGACTATTATCTTGCCAAAATTCCTTTGTAGGCGTTTCATAGTTCTCCAAATCAACATTAAAATAAGGCAACCAATTAGAAAAATAGCTTTGCATTTGTTGTGCAAATAAAGAATCTTTTTGAGCCATAGCATTGCTAAAATCAATGATATAGTACCGATAAGGTTCATACTTAGCTAAGGCTAAAATACGCTCATACTTAGAGCTAAATTGACGAGGATATTGATGCAGTAAACCAAAAACATGGTAGTCATAGGCAGAAGAAATAAATGTTGGATCTTGTAATAAATCAATATAGGTAGCAATGCCTTTTATGGTATCAAGTTTAGGAATTGTTTTTAGAATAGCAACTCTAGCAGCTGTATTCGTATTTTTTTGATAATATAATTCAGTCAAGTTTTTGATAACACTAGAATCGGCAACTTCTTGCAAAGCTTGTACTAGCAAAGCAGTCGTTAAGCTATCTTGGGGGTAGGTAATGTCAAGGGCAAGAAGAAGGGGATTTACATCAGAAGTATCAAAGTCATAAAAATCCAAAGCTCTATTGGCTTGGTAGCGAATGAGGCTATCAGGAGACTGCAAATCTTTTAACAACTGCTTGGCTTTAGATTGAAATGGATTAAAGAAGGGAAGGGCTTGGTTAGATTGAAACGAATTGATGCAATGATTGGCATAAGAACTATAGGTACTATCGTCATCAATGTAAATTTGAGAAATATATACTCGTTGTTGATCTAACCAAACACACTGTCGGATAATTCTATCTTGATAGCGTTGATAAAAAACAGTTTCTTTGCCTAGTATTGTATCTATCGTAATTGTTTGGGTACTTATTAGGGAATCACCATAACTTAGGGTAGTCAACATATTGTAAAAGCTATCTAAGTGATCAATAGAAAGATAGTTACTAATTTTTGCTACTTGAAAATGATGTAACATTCCCGAATTAGGATTGTCACTATAGTAATTAGTAACATGCGTATAATAGCCATTTAATGTATCTTTTTCAATGTGGGGCTTTCCAAAAAAATCAATTGAAAAGCTACTATCTTGAGATACAAAGGTCTCAAAGCGGGGCGATTGGTAGGCTTTGAACGAAAACGATTGAAAGAAGGCATCATCTTGAATGATACTGTCTCCTTCCGTTAAGTTTTGATGAAACAAATAATATGCTCGGGCACCTCTTAGGTAAACTTTGCAACGTACATAATGTTTATTGTTAATTGCTAAGTCATATGTTCTTCCTTCAATGCCTTCTAAAAAGATTGTATCCGTTTTTCTGATTGTAATATTGCGATTTCGAAAATTCTGGGCAATATAATTGAAAACTTGCGACTTGCTAGTTGTACGGGTATATCCGATTGGCTGATCAAAATACCGCAGTGTATAAGAACTCATGGAACTATAATCATTGGCGGTATAGTTGTGATAAGTATAAGCGGGTGTATTCGATTTGGAATCACTTTTTTCTATTTGATAAGATGGAGTGTACGGAAAGGCTATAGATACCGCAGCTTGAGATAAGTGACTTACAGTCCAGCCTGTATCAACTTTAGGTCTAGGTTCAAACAATTGCAACGATTCGTAATAGCGTTGTGCATAAGAACTTTTAATTTGCTGCGCATCGTTGCCAATCATAAAATAATACAAGATATTGTTGGCATATATAAACTGCATACGGAGTTGTTTACTAGAGTCTTGAGCTACAATGACTTCTGTACGATCAATTCCATTCATCGAAATATCTTTTCTTTCCAACAGCTCATGATTGCTTTGTTGAAGGTAACGATTGACTGTATTGTTGATTAATTCTTCTTTGTCTTGAGCTGTTCGACCACGCAAATCAATATTGTAGGAAGCCAGAAAAATCTCATTGGTCAAATCAACATATAATAAAGTATTCAGTCCTTCAAACAAATCAAGTGGTGTCGGTTGACCAGGAAAATCAATAGAAAAACCTAGATTGCTGTCTACTTGAGTATACCATTGCATTTGATCATAATCAATAGCATATTGTTGAGCGATACCCGTAAAAGTAGCCGATACAGGAACAACTTGATAACCTTTTTGGATCAAAATATTAATAATACCGTCTTGACCTGGCAGATGAGCCGTTCCAACAGCGGCGAATAAGGAGTGCTGCGCCATCAAGGTTTCCATGCTTTGAGCCATGATGAAATTCCTTCGAATTAATTGAGAATCTGTAGCAGCAAAGACATTGGCCATAGTGCCTATTTTAGTAATGTTCCCTTCTTTATAAACCTCAACAAATTGATCCAACATTTCTTGATATTCCTTCTCGTAGTTTTCATCAATTAGTCCCAATAAAAATTCACGTTGTTGCTCTTTGTTATAATTGGAAAAGGCATCAGTATGATCTTTCATGCTTTCCAAACCCCAAATAGACTTATTTAAAGTACGTGCGATGCCAAATAAATAGGCATCAACAAAGGTTGCTTTATCATCAGCTTTATCCTCGTCGGGTTCCATCATAGAGCTTAACATAGAAGGACTTTGAATGTTAATTTCGTCCAAGTTTAAGGTGCTGTGTTCCTCAAATTTTTGTTTGAGTTGTTGATACTCTTCTTCTGTCAAAGCATCCATTAGGGTATTGCCTTTGGAGCCATTAAAAAGTTCCTGAAACATACTGCGCATCATTGTATCGGGGTGCACTTCTAGAGCAAAAGCCTCACAACGTTCTAGTGCAAGCATAACAGAATCACTAAAATTAAAGGCTCTAGCATCGTTAACATGCATGGTTCCGAACAAATAAGATGGATGCTTTAGATGCTTACCTTCTATTCTCCATAATAAATTGTACTGCACACTATCTTGCGCCAAAGTGAATAAGGGCAGCATAAATAATAAAAAAAGCAGTTGTTGTTTTAAAATCGTCATGTATTCAAGGGCTTATAATTTGATTAGCGGACCACTAAAATTATATAGATGAGAATAAAAGGAATATTGTATAGCTAAGAAATTTGGATGGGGATATTACAGTCAATATAAAGTTAGTGTTTTTTGACCACTGTAAATATAAGTTTTTCTTAATGATAGCTTATGCCTTTTATGAATGTAAATTTAGTGAAGACGCATATTTTATATATTTTTTGATTATTTATCAGCGAAGGATGAATTATTTTATACCAGTAAAGGTTAGATAAGGTGATACTTTAATAATGTAAATTAAATAACTTCAATAGTTTGTTGAAACCACGCAGTAACAGCGAAATTATCAGCAAATTATCAAAACCCCTATTACTATGAATTTAAAAACTATACCTTATAGAGAGTATGAGAAAGACTTGCCACAAAAAGGGCAACATATTTTAGCGCAATATTCCAATGATAATATTATTGTTTATCAGGCATTCAATCCTAATATTGCTCGTTATGCCGTTGCCAATCAAGCATTTGGTGGGGCACATTATCGCTTTTCGAGAATGAGTTGGATTAAGCCCAACTTTTTGTGGATGATGTATCGTTGTGGATGGGCAACCAAAGAAGCACAGAAACGGGTATTAGCCATTGAAATTTCTAAAGCTAATTTTGAATCCATTTTAGAGGAAGCAGTTTTTTCTTCTTATAAGCCAACTATTTACCAAGCCCAAGAAAACTGGAAAAGGGCTTTAGAAACTTCTTCCGTGCGCTTGCAATGGGATCCTGACCATGATCCTTATGGAGCAAAACTGGATCGTCGAGGAGTACAACTTGGGTTGCGTGGCGAAATTTTACGTGCTTTTGCAACAGATTGGATAATTTCCATTCAAGATATTACACCATTTGTACTAGAACAAGGGGCAAAGGTAAAGGCAGGAGAATTGAATGCCTTACAGGTTATGGATGAAGCCGTATATCATGTTAAAAGTTCTAAAGCACGAGAAATGATTGCTTTATCGCCTCTTGAATAGAGCATAAATTAGCTGCAATTATAAATTCAATCAATAATATCTTATGAACCTCGTAATAAGAGCTACAACCTTTATTTTATTATTATTTATCATCTCCCAAAATAGCAAGGCTGATTTTAAGGTCTTATCTCCATCCAATCCCGCATCTTTAGAATGTGGCGATTTATTGGCTAGATATGGAGAAAAACAACCAATATTCAACTTTGTTGATTGTTCGGTAGGAGAAGGGCAAGTCGTATTGAAAGCTACATACAAAGTCCGAGGAGAAGACTCAGAAGTTGCAGAAGCATTTTTAGTCGAAAAGTATGGATTAGGAAGGTTAACATTCACTTGTTGTGGTTGGGAACCAAAAAATGGAAAAGCAGGGCAAATTAAAAACAGTTCATTGCAACAGAAACATCCCAATTATACCCTTTCCATCACTATGTTTGCAAATGCAGAGCAGAAGAGAGAGAATGGGGATGCTTACCTTGAAAAAGATAGAAATAAAATAGCGTATTTCACTGTATTAGTTAAGGTACTGAATATTTAAACTATTAACATCAATTAAATTTAGAATAAGGAAAGGGTTGAGATGCCTTTAAAATATTGCAAAAATAACAATGTGTAGAATTTTTTTGGGTTAATTTAGTGATATACAGTTTTTAATAACTTGTTTTTTTTGTTATTACTAATTATAGTTTTATCTTGCAAGTACAAAAATGTAAATACCCCATAGAAGTCCTTCTTCATTGTGTATATTATTATATAGTAATCAAGCTGCTAAGTATTCTGATAAAACAACTATAAAAATCTATTTAGTAGATTTTTTATGCACAATAACCCTACTACCCCAAACAAAGCAACCCCCATTAAATTAGAAGCTAGTTGTCCTCCTTTTGCTTTTCCAAAAAGTAGAAAGGACAGGCATTAATATACCGACCTTCGAGGTCAACACGCGGATTAACTTCGTCCCTGAGTTAACCGTAGCTCTACAGCAAATTTGTTGTAGGGCTTTTTTTATCGAAGTTTTCGAAAAATATTCTTAAAAGGAATAAATAAATTCTGCCACAAACTCTGAAATCGTGTTTGTTCTTCTTTTTCAATCCCAAAAGCAAGCTTTTTGTTGGGTTGGCTGATGAACAAAGAACCAAATAAACCGTCCCAAATAGAAAAAATACTACCAAAGTTTTTATCATAATGTTGTTCTTCTACACTGTGATGAATTTGGTGTTGCGAAGGCGAAATAAAGATTCGTTCCATTGTGCTGCCAAACGATATTGGGATATGAGAATGTCGAAGGTTGGCACCAATTAGATTGAAAAGAAAAATGCCTGCATGTATTTTTAAAATACTTAGTGGCTCAATTCCTGTTCGAAACCAAAAGAAAAACGATCCTGTGATGCTACCAAAAACAAGCAAGCTCCTTAAGCGAAACAAGAAAAACTCAATAGGGTGAACTCGATAGAGAGTGATGGGGGTTAAAACCTCTGCAGCATGGTGTACCTTGTGAAACTCCCATAAAAAAGGGATTTTGTGCAGCGCATAATGTAATATAAAGCGACTAAAATCAGAGATAATTAAAAAACTAATTGTGTAGCTAATATTAATGGCTGTACTATTCCACAAAATAGTATCTTGAATGCCTATGCTGGCTTCCCACGCCTGTACAACGATATAAGCGAAGGCAGTATGGGCTAATAAATAGGGCGTTATAAATAAAATTTTAATCAGATGATTAAAAAATAGAAGTTTATAATCAACTATGGCAGAAGGATGTCTCCATATTTTTGGGGAGAATAAATATTTTATATACTGTGCCAAAGATAGAGAACGAGTCTTTGGATTGATGAATTTCAGATAAATCAAACTTAGCAGAAGGGCTGACAAAAGGTAGGGAAAATAAATGCGTTTTTTAGGATCTAAAAAAGAACCTAATCCCGTTGTTATGGCCTCACAAAAAGGAGATAACCATTCTATATAGCCCTCCATCATCTTACTTTTATTTAAAAGGGGTGCCTATAAAAATGTTTGAAACCAAAATAGTAAGAAAGAACTCGTAAATTAGCTTTTTGATACACTAAAACGCTAAACTTGTGCTCTCACGAACGTAATGAATAACAATTTTTGATAGATTATGAATGTCAAAATTACAATATTTTATGAGAAAGTTCAAAGGAATGAAAAACTAGATTAAAGCCCCAATAGAGGTGAAATGCATAATTTAGCTTTAGCTGCCAACAGTCTATTCTGTTGATAGTGATACTGTTTTTTAAGGAGTGGTGAATTGTAAAAAATCATTTTTAGTTAACAAAAATCAATTGACAGTTGGGCATTTGTTCTTGGAAACGCTTTAACTCCTTCTCTGGAAAGTTGTGCTGTTTAGAAATATACAACTCCTGTAACTGCTGCCACCCACTTAAATCTTTGGGAAATCTTGAGATTTTGGTATTTTCTATATTCAATTTCTTAAGTGCCGTTAACTGTTGAATTGATTTTGGAAGTTTCCTTATTTTATTTCCCTCCAAATAAAGTTCTTCTAAATGTTTCAATTCTTGAAGTACATCTAAGGAAGGAAATTTTCTATGCCCTCCTCTTCCTAAATCTAAAACACGAAGTGCTTTCAACGCTACTAAGCTATCCATAAAGCACTTGCGGCTACTCTTTTGATTAATCAGATACAACTCTTCTAGTTTTTTCAATTCAAAAACCCAAAGAGGGGGCTTGGGTAAAGCGTATGGGGGAGATACATTTAAATTTAAATAGCGAAGTTTTTTTAAGTTCCCAAGTCCCTCTGGCAAGGAATTATAATCATTAAATTTTAAATTTAAGTGTTCTAATTCAATCAATTTATTAATAGATGTAGGAATCGACTTAAGATCATTGTGTCCTAAATCTAAAAACTTTAATTTGGACAAGTTCCCAATGGACCCAGGAAGACTTTCTAATCTGTTCATGCTTAAATCTAGGTATTCCAAAGATCTGAGCTTTCCAATCGAGTTTGGTAGGGATTTGAAATAATTAAAATAACTTAATTTAAGCTCCTTTAAAGCACTTAAATTCCCTATAGATTCAGGAAGTGAATCCAGACCAATTCTTGTTAAATTTAGCTTTTCCAATGAAGTCAAGTCTCCTATACTTGATGGTAAAACATCTAAATAATTAAAAGCCAAATTCAACTCTTTCAGGTTTTTTAACTTTCCTATCGTTTTAGGTAATTTACAAAGACCATTATCAGACAAATCCAATCTTGTCAACTGACTCAATTCTCCAATACTAGTAGGTAATGTAAATAAGTTATTTTCATCAACGTATAACCATTCTAACTCCTTTAGGTTTTTAATAGAAGAAGGCAATCTTCTTAGTTTGTTGGCAGATAAGAGGAGATGCTTCAAGCTGGTCATTTCTCCAATGCATGAAGGTAAAACATCAACTTTAGTATCTACCAAAACTAAAATTTTGGTATTGGTTAATTCACAGATGGAATCAGGAAAACTTAGCCACTCCTCGCCACTTAATCTAACTTTTTGGGCAGTAGAAAGAATTGGAATAAAGAAACAAAATAGATAGAGGATAGTTTTCATGAATTAGCCAATGATAATCTTTTTAAAATACTGTTGAAGTTCTGCTCTTGTTACTACAATTTTCTCACCACCTTGATAATCTGAGCTGTGTGGGTTTTGCAGTTCAAAAGACTCTTTTCCTAATTGCTCAATATTTTCTATGCCTCCTAAAGAATACTCGTGATTGGCATATAAATAACCTCTTTTTTTAAGATGGATACTTTTTTCGCCCGATTCAGAAACGGCAAGCTCCTCATTGTTTCCAAAATCTTTCCTCGTCACAAAACGAGCCTTTGGTAATTTATTATTCCCATTATTGTATACTTGAAAGAGTGTTGCTAAGGCTGCATTTAATTCCGAAGGCAAATCAAAAGAAGAAATCTTTTTTCCTGTTAATAGTTGAAAAGCGTCTTCTTGTTTAGCTAAGTTTAGATTTTCATCCTCTGAATCAAGTTCAGCAAAAGAGCCTTCCAACTGAGCTAAAGCTTTCTCTAGCAACTGTACCCAAATCTCTTCTGTTGCTGTTCCTGCTTTTGCAAAGTATGTTTCATCCTTTATATCTTTGTCATCAACTCCTGTACTTTGTGCTTTCTTTTTTACTACTTTTTTTCGGACAAATGTAGGTTTTACTTTGATAGGTATTCTTTTGTTTCCTGTTTCTGAACGCTCGTCTGGTACATATAATTTTACAATATAATGAAGCTTATCCCCTGTATCAAAAGGACCTGTAATGATAGAATCCTTTCCTCCAAAAATTTGTTCTGGACTAAATTTTGCCAAAGCTTCAACCCCTGACAAGAAATAACAATGGTTATTTGCTTAGTAGTTAATCATTTATAATTTTAGTTTTCAAGGAAATGATTAATGTTACATCTTTTTAGGAAACAATTTCGTTCAAAAAGTTTCTTAGTTATCGTTTTTAAGGAGTTTAAAATGAGTGTTGGTGCCACTTTAAACCCCTTACTCTTATAAATTATGCACTTTGTCATCTTCAATCAAGGGCATCCCTTTGTAAGCCATGAGTAGGCGAGCAGTAGCCAAAACATCTTTTTTGCAATATACCTCAATACGATCTAAATCGTTGGTTTCCCAATAGGTTTTGCCAACTTCACTACCATCAATATCATCCTTTGGTGTAGGAATGTTAAAGACACCACACAGCAATTTTAATGCCGTATAGCTCTTAAAGTCTCCAAACTTCCAAACAGTCATGGTATCGAGTAGATGCGTCAACTCCCATGGTTTTTTGCCTGGTAAGTTTAGCATTTCGGGAAATTCTAAGCCTTGTATAACCATTCTTCGGCAGGTATAAGGAACATCGAATTCTTTGATATTATGCCCACAAATAAAATGTTTTCGTGGATTGTTGTAATGCTTGGTTAATAACTCTGAAAATTCCTCTAGTAATTTCTTTTCATCGTGATCGTAGTACGATTTTAGATGAAAGTTCAAAGCGCCTTGTGCATCGGGGCGAAAAACGCCAACAGATATACAAACAATCTTTCCAAACTCTGCATAAATCCCCGCAAATTCTGTGTAAGACTCTGCTGGTTCTAAACGTTCTTCTTCTGGTTTTCGTGCCTGTATTTGTGTTGATTTGATATCCCATAGTTTTTGCATGGTAGGATTTAAATCAGCATAACTTTTGTGTCCAGATACAGTTTCTATGTCCAAAACAAGGACATTGGTTAAATCAATATTGTTGAGCATAAATAGTAGTATGGTTGATTAAATGTTTCTTAGCATTTATACGATGTAGTTATAATAATGTTCTCAAAAAAGTTATCTTATTTGGTTTTGTAATTATTTAGTTTATTTACTTGAAATAAACTACTCATAAGAAAATAGTTAAAGAAATACATCAAGTGAAAGTAATTAAAAATAGGGAACTTTTTAAGAAACACTCCTGTTAAAGGACTTTGTTTAATAATAAAATGAAGTAGGATGATTGGTATAATAGCTGGTGATATCATAGGTTCGGTTTACGAATACCCTTTTTACAAAGGAACATGGACAAAAGAAAAGCCTTATAAGAATTTTGAACTTTTTCAGCCTAAGAGTCGCTTTACAGATGATACAACAATGTCATTAGCAATTGCGGATGCTTTATTGAAGGGGCAAAACTATGGAAGGTGTTTGCATGATTATGGAAACCAATATTGGGGAGTAGGATATGGTGGAAATTTTAAAAAATGGTTGCAAACGCCTTTTGAAAAATGTGTTCCTTATGGGAGTTTTGGAAATGGATCGGCTATGAGAGTAGGGGCGATTGGGTGGGCTTTTGATACAGAACAAAAGGTCTTGGAAGAAGCCCAAAAAACGGCCTTACCTACGCACAATCATTCAGAGGGAATAAAAGGAGCACAAGCAGTTGCATTAGCTATATTTTTAGCTAGAAACGGAGCTTCTAAAGAAGTTATTAAGCAGCGAATTCAAGAAAAAATGATGTATAATTTGGAGCAAGATATTGAAACCATACGAACTAGTTATACATTTGATGTCACTTGTCAAGGATCAGTACCTCAATCTATTTGTTGTTTTTTAGCATCTGATAATGTAGAGGATGCTATTCGTCTTGCCATTTCGTTAGGAGGAGATACCGATACGATGGCCGCAATATCGGGAGGAATTGCATTGGCTTATTATCAAGCAATACCAATATATATTTACGATAATACCAAAAAATATTTAGATGAACATTTGTGGCATGTTTTACAGACCTTTGAAGATAAATATAATATAAATTATAACCTTATTTAAAACATTACTCCGTTGAAAAATTGTATTAGTTTGATTATCAGTAAGATGTTCTTTGTTAACCTTTATGCTAAAAGTGGTAATCAAACTAATGCAAGATGCTTTTTTACGTTTTTACTTCGTGAGCCTACGGGTTCGTAGGAAAACTAAAAAACTAAGCGATAGCGATCTCACGACCGCAGGGAGCTACCACGAAGTAGCACCGCAGGTAATCAACGGAGTATTATTAAAATAGAATGAAGCCCTTTTGTAGGCTTGTTTGAGCTGAAAACGAAGTTATTACTTAAAAAATACTTTGAATTTTCAAAAAAAAGCATAAAATTTTGTGGTACTCTTTAAAAGTTCTGAAAAATATGTTTATCTTCGTTATATCTTTGTGTTTATTTGTTTGGGTTTTTAGGACTCTTCCTTCTAGTGATAGTTGGAAGAGTTTTTTGTTTTTAGCTAGATGAGATTGATTTTGGGATTAAGAATTGTTGCAAGTAATATCTTATTTGAAACGAAATTAGAATCCATAAAATAGTACAATTTATGACTTTAAGCTTATTTTTGTGCTCATCAAATTCTAAGATTAAGACCAATGTCATTAAAAACAAAGATCGTTTATCCAATAGCCAAGTTTATCTCTAAAAAAGTGGAGCGAGATGCTTCTAATGCACTTCGTTATCAGGCAAAAATACGAGAACAATTAATACAGGTAGGGCGAAGGACATTTTTTGGTAAGGAGCATAATATGGACAAAATTAAGTCTTATCAAGATTTTAAAATGCAAATTCCTTTAGCTGATTATGAGGATTTAAAACCTTATATCTACCGAATTAATGCGGGGCAATCTAATGTTTTGTGGAAGGGCAAACCTCAATATTATGCCAAAACATCTGGAACAACTTCGGGCGCCAAATATATTCCTTTGACTAAAGAAAGCATTCCCAATCATTTTGGAACAGCTAGAAATGCTATTTTTCATTATATGGCAACAACAGGAAGAACCGATTTTATGGATGGTAAAATGATGTTTCTTTCAGGAAGCCCAACTCTAGAAGAGCATTACAATATACCAACAGGACGCCTGTCAGGAATTTCCAATCACTTGATTCCTGCTTGGCTAAAAAAAAGCCAAATGCCAACTTATACAACAAATTGTATAGAGGATTGGGAACAAAAACTAGATAAAATTGTCTTAGAAACAGCAAAGGAAGATATGCGTTTAATTAGCGGCATTCCTCCTTGGGTGCAAATGTATTATGAGCGATTGTTAGAATATACGGGCAAAAAAACAGTATTGGATGTCTTTCCCAATTTTTCTATGTTTGTATATGGTGGGGTAAACTTTGAACCTTATCGTGCTAAACTAGAGGCTTTGGTTGGTGCAAAAATTCCAAGTGTAGAAACATATCCTGCATCAGAAGGTTTTTTGGCGTTTCAAGATCAACAAGAGGATGATGGTTTGTTGTTGAATGTTAATTCTGGGATTTTCTTTGAATTTGTTCCATTGAGCGAAATGGGAAAAGAGGTTCCTAAACGATTATCTTTGGAAGAAGTTGAACTAGGAGTACAGTATGCTGTTGTACTGAATACCAATGCAGGACTGTGGGGATATAAAATAGGAGATACGGTAGAATTTGTATCAACAAATCCTTATCGAATCAAGGTTACAGGACGTGTTAAACATTTTATCTCTGCTTTTGGCGAGCATGTCATTGCCAAAGAGGTAGAAACTGCCATCTTGGAAGCCGCAGCTTTGTATGGTGCAAAAATCATAGAGTTTACGGTTGCGCCTCAAGTGCAACCACCTCATCAAGCTTTGCCTTATCATGAGTGGTTGGTGGCATTTGATGTTGTGCCTGATAATTTAGAGGCTTTTGCTCAAACAGTAGACAAAAAAATGCAGGCACAAAACATTTATTACAAGGATTTAATTGAGGGGAAAGTGTTGCAAACGTTAAAAATTCGACCGCTGCATAGAGATGCTTTTAGGAATTATATGAAATCAATTGGCAAACTTGGAGGACAAAATAAAGTACCTCGGTTGTCTGACAATAGAAACATCGCTTCTCAATTGGAAAAATATATTATAAAACAATGATTACAAAGATACGATTAACCATATTGCTAGTACTTTAGTGTATGTGTTTGGCTTGTTAAAAGGCAAATCACAAATTATTATTAGTTGGTGCAAAATGGTTGGTAATAATCTAAGAAACAATACAATATAAAATATGTTTACAGGAATTATCAAAGAATTAGGAGTTGTTCAAAAAATAGAAAAAGAAGGTAGCAACATTCACATTACAATCGAGGCTGAAATGACCAAAGAGCTAAAAATTGATGAAAGTGTGGCACATAATGGGGTTTGTTTGACAGTTGTTGCTATTGATGGCAATCAATATACGGTTACGGCTATTGAAGAGACGATGTTAAAGACGAATTTGGGCGATTGGATCGTTGGAACAGAAGTTAATTTGGAGCGCGCTATGGTTTTTAATGCTCGTTTGGATGGTCACATTATACAAGGTCATGTCGATAAAACGGGAACGTGTACCCATATCAAAGAAGTAGACGGTAGTTGGTATTTTACATTTGAATACGAAGAAACAGAAGAGCATTTGGTAGTCGATAAGGGGTCGATTTGTGTAAATGGTACCAGTCTTACTGTTGTAGATCCTGCACCCAATAGTTTTTCAGTCGCTATTATTCCCTATACGTTCGAAGAAACGGTGTTTAGGAATATGAAAGTTGGAGATGCTGTTAATTTAGAATTTGATATTTTAGGAAAATACATTGCTAAATATGCAAAGTTATATGCGGGGAAACTATAAGTTTTGACTATTTAGAAAGTAGCATAGTAAGATATAATTAATCAGAGAGTATCTATTAGGGAGAGGGTATTGGCTTGCTTGAGTCAATGCCCTCTTTTTTGTGCTATCCCCTAAATAAGAGTAGGGAAATCCCGCAAAAGTATCGTTGTTGCACGGATTGTATCTGGAGGTAGATTAAATGATATTTGTGTATATATTTTTTAATGCATTGGAAAAAGAAAATTATTATACTCAAACAATTTAAAAATCAAATTTATGAACAATCCAAGATTATTCCCCGTGGCTGTTATGGCTTTTTTTATGTATGTTTTTTTGCCAAGCACTTTTTCTCAAATAGAAGTTCGGTCAGATGGTAGAGTGGCTGTGGGAAATTCTACCGTTTCGTCTGCTCAATTGAATATTTTTCAATCCAATCAAGGAGCTAGCTTGATGTTAGCCAATAGTAGGAATGCGACAGGCTCAAAATATGGGTTGCGAAACCAAGTGTTTAGTGGAGGAAATGGCTTAAAGTACGGAATCCATAACTTTGTTCAACAAAATGCAAGTGCTTCTTCTTCGCAGCATGCCTATGGGGCATATAGTTATGTGTTGGGAAATGGAAGCAGTAAAGCTTATGGACTTTATAATAAAATAAAGCACGATGGCAGTGGTGCTCGTTATGGTGTTTATAATGAAATAACTAATGATGGGACAGGAATGGCATATGGTATTAACAACAGCGTTTCTAGTGAAGGAAGCGGTCGAGGTATTTACAATTATTATAATGGTGGAGCAGGAAGTTCTAATTATGGCATCTATAATTTTATGTACAATAGCAATAATGGAACAGGGAAAGGCATTTATTCTTTTACCGCTTCATCCATAGGAGAGGCAGGATATTTTGCAGGGGATGTCTATGTTTCTGGTGTTGTCACTCAGTCTTCGGATCTGGCAACAAAAGAAAACATTAAAGAGGTAGATGGTGCATTGGCTATGATTGATAAATTAACGCCTAAGTCCTATAGTTATAAAACGATTCCAAGTTTGAATTTGCCTACAGGGGAGCAGTATGGATTTATTGCACAAGATTTAGAACAAGTATTCCCAACATTAGTCAAAAATGTAGAAGTAGTGCATCCCAAAGAACTGAAAGAGGAAGGAGAACAGCTACAGTCAATCAAAAGTGTCAACTACATAGGATTAACTCCAATTTTGGTAAAAGCAGTTCAAGAGCAACAGGAGTTAATTGAGCAACAGCAACAACTAATTAAACAGCTCCACCAACGTTTAGAGCGTCTAGAGCAAAAGTAATTGATTCGTTCACTGACAAAAAATCTAAATGTTATGAAAATATTATTAAGTAGCTTACTATTTTGTTTCTTTATCATTGGAGAACATTATGGGCAAAGTTGTGGAACAAAATATATCACTCCACCAAGAGGATGGCTGCAACAAGTTCAGCAAAAACAACTTTATACACGCTCCTCCAATCAAGCCATAGAAATTTTATTAAAAATACATATTGTACGGCGTTCTGATGGTTCGGGAGGAATCTCAGCAGAAGAAATATTGGCTGGCGTAGAAAATGCAAATACGCATTATCAACAAGCAATGGATTTGACATTCAAAATTTGTCCAGATATCCATTATATTGACAATACAACATTGTATACGAATGAGGTGGATTCAATTGTATTAAATGACTTCTTTTTTCCTAGTAGAGTTTCTTATGCCATTGATGTTTTTTATGCACCGATTACCAATCCAACGACAGATGGTTTTATTGCGTCTTGGGCTTATTTTCCTTGGATGACAGGGGATTGTATTATCATGCATAACGCAATGTCTACTGGGAATACATTAGCGCATGAAATTGGGCATTATTTGGGTTTGCTGCATACACACGAACGAACTTATCTGTTGGCAGATGGAATTCCTAATAACCACGATGCAAATGCAGTGGAATATGTAGATGGTACAGGGTGTACAACAAGAGGAGATGGGATGTGTGATACTCCCGCAGATCATGGTTTAGGAGGGCGTGTGTCTAGCGATGGGCAAGGTAATAATTGTACCTATTCAGGAAATCCTTTTTATGACTTAAATGGAGATTTATTTGTTCCCAATATATTTAATGTCATGTCGTATACTAACGATGATTGTCGAAATGTCTTCTCGGAGGATCAAGCACAGCGAATGCTAACCGTGTTGCAAAATGATAGAGCGGCAATTTATGCCCATAGAAATCAGCCTTGCCCTTGCGAGAATGAACCCAATAGCTGGATTTTTGAGGAAGTAGATTATGTGGGGTGCAAAGAAAATATATCTATATGGGCTACTATAACCAATCTATCTACGGTTGCTGCGAATCAAGTTATTAATGCTAAGAACATAGTATCTAGCAATGCGAATGTAAGCTACCAAGCTGGTCAATCCATTCATTTGGAACCAGGATTTAAGATAGAATTAGGAGGTATTTTTAAGACTCAAATGCAAGGTTGTTCCTTTGCTTCTTGTACAAGTTCTAGTGCTATTTATGTGTCGCCAATGCATGGTCATAGTGGAATGCCTACGGTAGAATTGTCCACCGAAATAGATGCAGAACCTTCGACTACCAATAAGCTACAATGTTTTCCTAATCCAGCCAACCATCGTTTGGATGTCCTATTTGATTTAGAAAACTTAGGCGATGTAACGATACAATTGGTAGATGTCAATGGAAGAATAATAGTGCAATTGGAAGAGCAAAACCTTTCAAGCGGGCAGCAATATTATCAATTGAATACACAAGATTTAACCTCAGGAGTGTATATGATGGTTGTTCAAATGCAGGATAGAATAGCAACAAAGAAAGTACTGATACAGCATTAATAGTGCAGTAGTTTGTTAATAGAAAAAGGGAATGTGCCAGTGTACATTCCCTCTATTCTTTGAAAACAGTGCTTGCGTAATAGTAACACTGCTACTTATTGTATAAATAAAGTATTTCTACCTTATCTTTTATTTAAGTCCCAAATTTTGTTTTAGAAAACAATAGTCCTTTTACTGTTAGAACTGTATCGTTGCCATTGTGTTCTAGGTACCCCTTTTCAATCAAATTGGCAACCACCTCTTTTAAGTTAGCATCCAAAACAACGCTAGGAACTTCAGTATCTTCTGCTGCTTGTTCTACTGTTAAATGATGTTCGTAGTATGTCTTTAATACGATTTCATCCTGTTCACTTGTCGCATAAGGAATTCCTAAGAATTTATTTTTCTTACCATTTTGAACAAACAAAACAGTTCCATGGATCAAATCACTAGCCGTAATCATATCTGAATGACTTTTAGCTTTTACAGCATTAATAGCTAGGGCATTGCCTTTGATGGCACTACGAATTTTTCCTTTAGATGGCAATGTTTCATTACTATTGACCAACAAGTCATCAATCTGAATGCCATTGTTTAGCAAAAATAAGTCAATGTAGAATGTTGGAAGTTCTTCTCTCAAAATATCAAAATCATCAGGAGAAAGGCTTTTCAAAAAATCAGGCTTAATTTTACTATTAAACGTAATTTCTGTTGCTCTTTTTACAGCATCACAAGCTTCTTTGGAATGTACACGAATGGTTAATTCCTCAGCAAGTGTTTGCAACAAAAATCTAGGATTGCTTTCCAAGTGTTCTTCCAATAAAGCCTCAATCTCTGCTCTAGATTTTAAAGAGAAAATTTTAAATACTTTGGCAATATCTTCGTCACTAATTTTGTCAATCCAGTATTGGTAGAACTTATAAGGACTTGTCATGTCAGCTGCCAACCAAAGTGTGCCTCCTGCCGATTTTCCAATCTTCGAACCATCTGAATTGGTTAATAGAGGGCAGGTTAAACCATAGGCTTTCCCACCTGCTTTACCAACAAAGTGCGTACCTGTTGTAATATTCCCCCATTGGTCAGAACCCCCCATTTCTAAGACACAACCATAGTTTTTGTATAGGTATTGGAAATCGTACCCTTGAATTAGTTGGTACGAAAATTCCGTGAAAGAGAGACCTTGTTCTCTATCATTAATACGATTTTTGACCGAATCTTTGGCCATCATATAATTGACCGTAATGTTTTTTCCAATATCTCTTAAAAAAGTAAAGACATCCATGCCGTCATAAAAATCGGCATTGTTGAGCACAATGGCTGCATTGTCTCCTTCAAAATCCAAGTGGTTGCGAAATTGCTTTTTAAAACGCGCTATGTTTGAATTGATAACATCATAACTAAGTAATTGACGCTCGGCATCTTTTCCCGATGGGTCACCAATTTTTCCGGTAGCACCTCCCATCAAAACAATGGGCTGATGACCGTGCAGCTGCAAGTGTTTCAACAACATCATAGTTACTAAGTTTCCAATAGTAAGCGATGGGGCTGTAGGGTCGTACCCTATATAGGCTTTTATAGGACCTTTTTGCAATGCTTCTTCTAATCCTTCAGACTTGTTTTTTAACAGTCCTCTCCAAGTAAGTTCTTCTATAAAGTTCATAATCTAGTTTTTTAGTGTTCGGACTTATTGACGGTTTAAGCTTATTTTAGAATTGTCAAGTAAAATAGAGTCGAACAACTGTTTTTTACGAGGCCACAAAATACACAATCCAATGTATGTATGAAATAAAATGCGATGAAAATAGTAAGGTTTCCTGTAATATCACCAAGAAGATTTAATAGGGACAAGAAATATTGTTTAGAACTACTAGATCTATGGAGTATATATTGTGTTTTCGTATGTTTTTCTCTTAAAAATCTTGATTACACAACTATTCCTTAACAAAGGAAGTTCCACAAAGCCGAAAAAAAATAAAAAATATGGATAGGAAACTTCCGCAAGTTGCGAAAAGGCTATAAAACTAGAAACCTTATTTATGGAAATTTTCTTCTTCAGAAAAGAATAATTCTATGTTTTATAATGGATTAAAATTATTATTATTGTAATTCGCCTCATAGCCAAATATAATTATCCCCCAGCTAGAGAACGCAATGTTTAGTTAAAACTATTGTAAACGTTGAAAAAAATATCTAACTGTTAAAAAAAAGGTTATGCAACAAATCTACTTGAGTTTACTGATTATTTTTATGTTTAGTGCAACAATTAGTGCACAAAAAACACCGCTCCATATCCACGATACTCGATGTGCTACTATGGAGATAGATGCTTACCACAGGCAACACCATCCTGAAGAAGGAACTTTAGAAGAGTTTGAACGTTGGCTTGCACCTTTGGTAGATGCCTATAAAGCGAATGTCAGTGCAGGGTATCGAGCCCCTGTTTTAACTATTCCTGTCGTTTTTCATGTGATTACAGACGGTGCAGGAATTGACAATGTTTCAGCTGCATTGATACAAGCACAATTAGATCAATTAAATCTTGATTTTAGAAATTTGTCAGGAAGTACAGATCCTGCTGCTGCCGATGTAGAAGTGCAATTTTGTCTAGCAACTTTAGATCCTTCTGATAATCTTATGGCAGAACCTGGCATCAATAGAATAACAACCTATGGAGATGGTCCTTTTACAAGTAATTTTGTAGATGGAACAATTAAGCCCGCTACGCAGTGGGATCCTAATGATTATATGAATATATGGAGTGCCAACTTATCTGGGGGCTTGTTGGGTTGGGCACAATTCCCAAGTAACTCTGGTTTGGCAGGCTTAAACGCTAATGGCGGTGCTGCCAATACAGACGGGGTTGTTGTTGGAGCTGGAACAATTGGTTCTGTTGCCAATCCAGGTCCTTCTGCTCCTTATAACTTGGGAAGAACATTAACACATGAAGTTGGGCATTGGGTTGGATTAAGGCATATTTGGGGAGATGGCGGTTGCGGTGTAGACGATTTTTGTGCCGATACTCCTGAATCCGATGCTTCTAATGGAGGATGTCCGAATCACAACTCTTGTGGGACTCGAGATATGGTAGAAAATTATATGGATTATACCAACGATGCTTGCATGGATGTTTTTACAGCAGACCAAAAAGCGCGAGTTCGTGCTGTGATGGCGGCTTCTCCTAGGCGAGTAAGTTTGCCCAATTCAACAAAATGTGGTGTTCCTGTCCCAACAATAGGTTTTGTTAGTGGAGGTGGTACAATTGTTAATGAAGGAACAGGGTGTAATTTTCAAGATGTATTGTTAGATGTCAATATTACAATGGCTCCTTCTGCGGCTGCAACAGTGACATTTACAACCTCTGGAACAGCTGCTAATGGCATTGATTATGATATTAGCCCTGCAACAATGACATTTCCAGCAGGAGCTACTCCAACTCAACAGGTTCGAGTTCGCATTTATGATGATGGAGTCGTAGAAAGTGTAGAAACTTTGTTGCTTGCTTTTAATGTAGCAACAACAGGAGATGCTGTTGCTGCTAGTGGAGATTTAGCAGATCATGATTTAACGATTAATGACGATGATATTCCCCCAACAGGAGGGGGAACCGTAACGTTGTTAAATCAAGATTTTGAAACTGGTTTGGCGCCATTTACTGCACAAGGTAACAATGGATCAGATCGTTTTTTAGTAGCCAATGCCGCTAATGCCAGTAGTCCTTATTGGACGATTGCCAACACCAATAATACACAATTTGCCTATTCTAACGATGACAATTGTAATTGTGATAAGGCAAACGATCGTTTAAGGTCGCCTGTATTTAGTTTGGCAGGTGCTTATACTTCGGCAACTTTAACGTTTGACCACGCTTTTGCTGATTTGCAACGGGAAACAGCAGAAGTGCAAATTTCGACAGGTGGAGGATATACGACCATTGCGACATTAACCAATACAAGTACTGTAAACGGTGGAGTAGGATCAACTCCATGGGTGAATGGAACAACAGTCGATTTGACACCATATATTGGTCAAGCAAACATTCAAATTCGCTTTAGATATGATGATGATGGAGGATGGTTTTATGGCTTAGCTGTGGACAATATAGTGGTTACAGCAGATGCACCAGCGAACATTCAAGTTACTGATAATACGGCTTCTCCTCAAAATATTCCAGTCAGAGGCATGGAAATCGTTCATTATTACGATCGAACAAGTGGCGATATAATGGGAACAATTGAAAACTTATCCAATTGGAACTATCAATGTACTCGTGTAGAGGTCGATCGAGATGCAACCGCAGCAGGAGGAACAACGGCTCCATTTTGGAATGCTAATCCAGCGAATGCCTTAGCGGCTAAAACTTTTTTTGTGGCTCCAACAAACAACACTCCAACAGGTGCTTACACGATTACGTTATACTATACAGAAGCTGAAATTTCTGCTTGGGAAACGGCAACAGGTAAAAATCGTAGTGTTTTAAAAATTGTTAAGGTCTCCAATACGCCTATCTCAGCAGTAAATAGTGGAAATTATACAGCTTATACAATTGAGCAAGAGCCAGCAACAATAGGAAGTTTTGGAACGGATGTAACCTTAACGGCAACCTTCAATACAGGATTTTCTGGATTTGGAATTGGAGATTTGGGACCGCCGCCATCTACTTTGTTGCCTGTAGATTTGCTGAGTTTTGAAGCCAATCGTTTGGATAAACATGTTCAGTTAGACTGGAAAACTCAAAATGAAGTTGGTGTGGATTATTATACCCTAGAAAAATCGTCGGACGGGGTTGTATTTGAATCTATTAACACCCAGCAAGCACAGGGTAATGGGCGTTCGAATAGAAATCAGTATAAGTATTTAGATACAAAACCTCATCTTGGAGTAAATTATTACCGACTTGGACAAGTCGATGTGGATGGAACACAGACGTATTCTAAAGTGGTGGCTATTAATTTTGAAACAAAACCACAGCCTGTTGTTACCTTAGCTCCAAATCCTGTATCTAGCAATTTAACAGTCGATTATGTAACAACAGAAGAAGGCGCAATCCGTATTGAAGTATACGATGTTATTGGGCAACAAATGTCTAATGCTACAGATTTACCAGTCGAAAAAGGGGCAAACAGCATCTTGTTAAACGTTAAGGAGTATCCTAATGGTGTTTACATTTTGCGTGTGCAACAGGGAAGGCAAGCAGTAACCCGCCGTTTTATAAAAAAACAATAAGTGTTATAGTTTAGTAGTTCGTTGATTACCTACGGTGCTACTTCGTGGTAGCTCCCTGCGGTCGTGAGATCGCTATCGCTTAGTTGTTTACTTTTTTACCAAAAAAAGATAAAAAAGCACATTTATATTAGTTTACTTCGTGAGCGCTGCGCTTTTAGTTAGCTGCGCTGCTACTTCGTGAGTGCTGCGCAGTTGATAATCAAAATTTTAACGAAAAACACAATGAATCTATAACTTGTTGATTATTAAGTTAATAAAGTTTTTTAACGACCACGTAGTAGCAGCGAAGCTAACTATTGATAGCTACTTATCAAAGATAGAAGTTTGTTATGGTTAAGAAATGGGCGTTCTGGTTGATGCAGAATGCCTTTTCTTTTTTTAGAATCATCAATCTTCTTGAAGTAGCTCTTGGCAAGAGACAACTAATTGTCGATCTTCATCTTTCCAGCGTTCAGGATAGTAAAATTCTGCATAGCCTTGGTAGGAGTGAGAGCATTGGCAAAATTCTTTGGCTACAGCTCTATAAACTCGCTCAGAAGCAAAAGGTGGGATGTTCAAATCCTCGACACCCCAGTCGTCTAAAGATAGGATAGATTGAGTGTCTGATTGGTACAGCAATTTCTCGTGTAATTTGGGAGGAACGCAATTTGCCCGACCATTATCATCAAGAATTAAATCACATTCCATTGAGGTGCCAGAGTACATGCCTAGTGCTAGGCAGTGGGGGATGAGTTGAAAGAAATCAAAAAATGGAAGTACTCCAAATAAAATAATAATTCCTAAGTTGGGACGCATAGGGAGTGATTCTGAGGAGGGAAGGTCGTCGTTTTCTTTTTTCCAAAACAAGGTAAAAAGCAATGCAATCATGGCAACATTCCAAGGATAAACAACGCTGTTCCATTCGTCACTTATAAGCAAAATCAAGATTCCTAGATGTAATCCTGTTCCAAGTAACACTCCGATTTTTTGAGTTTTGGGAATTAATAAAGTTATTCCAAGTAAAATTTCAAACAAGCCAACTCCATAGCCTAAGTTAGGGTACTCTGCTAGCCATTTTGTAGCTTCAAAGACTTTGACAAGCCAAGGATAGACATCTGTGATAAATTGAATGTTTAATTTTTGAGCACCTGTCCAAAAATAAACCATTGCCATCGTAAATTGTAAGCTAAGACGCAATTGTTGAGGTTGTTTTTTCCGCCAATTCCAACCAACAATACTCAACAAAGTAGTATAAATATAGACCCAAGCTTGAAAGCGATTGATATCCTCCAGAATTAACAAGAATAGACTAATGATACCTATCCAAAGTGCCTGTTCTCTCCATTTTGGAGAACAACTAGCCCAACTAAAACACCCCAAAAATAAACCACTGAGCAGGGGCGTCAGTGTTGCACCAAAACTAAAACTAAGAAAAGGGAGTAGCGGAATTGTTGGATAAGAACGATCATAGGGAAACCATAGATTTGTTGACAGGAGCATTTGAGCAAAAAATGCCAGTGTAATAATGCGAATGGTCCAAATACTTATTGGTGTGTGTGTGGTTGTTTCAGAAGGCAAAACAGTGGTCATAAGCAGTCTTAAAAATAATTTATCTATTTAAAGAGTTTCCTAGTCGAGGTCTAAATGTTGGATAATATCTTGAGCAATATTGGTGTTTAAGGTACCTTTTTTATTCAAAACATTAACAAAAATAACCTTACAATAATGCTCAACGGCTTTGCCTTGTACTAAAATGGGTTGCGCATAAGCGGCACTGCGTTGAGACAAATCAAAAACATTGGGGTAAATCAATAAGCTTTTGCTAGCTTTGAAATTGTGATTATAGGCATACATTTGTCGCAAATCTTCGTCAGAAGGAGAGGGGCGTTTTAAAATCTTCCATTTGGTATCCAAAATATAATTATTGCCCTCGTGACTCAACCAAATATCTGGGCGAAGGTTTCGATTTGCCCAAAAACGCTTGGAAGCCTGCGCCTTGACTTGCCAACTGTTGTCTAGTGTTTTCTTTAGTTGTTGTTGGATGTATTGTTCGAATAGTTGATTCATATCAAATAAAATCGCCAAAACAGGGCAATTACCCAATCTTATATCAGGACTGTATTGTAAGGTGATCATTCGAGCTAAATCCAAAGCAGCGTGGTATTTTCTGAATTTGGGAGCAGCGTATAATTGGTTGTATAGAGTTTCTGTGACAACAATTTCTTGTTGCTTGGGAAACGCCTTGATAAGATACTGGATTTTCTTTTTTAAGTTATGGTCAATCCAGAATTGTGCGATAATGTTTAACGCTTTATACAGTACTTGATGGATGGGATGTTGGTAATCATAAGTTTGATGACTGATGTAAATTTGATGTGGTTGTGTGAGGTTTTTTTGCAATTGTTTGGCAAAGTTAACTTGTCCTTTCCAGTGGTGGGCATTTTGGCTCTGTTTGCGATAATTTTTTTGCAAACCTTGTGATAATAATTGTTCTATTTCCTGAACAAAAAGCTCAATATAAAGCCAAAGCAATGGACTTGTTTTTAGCTGCAAAGGGGCTTTGGTCAAAGCATCAACTTTGAGAAATTCGCAAGCATGCAGCAAATCTAATAGCACCTTCTGCCAATTTTGGGGACTGTGGCTATGTTGATCTGTTTTGGGTAAAATTTCAATGGTTAATTCTCCAACTTGCAACACTCCAACATATTGGCGAAAGCGAACACCTTTGTGTAGCAGACTAAAGTATTTTTGATCGTGTTGCTCATTAAAATAAGCCAATGCATCAAACTGCTGTACGGTCAATTGTTGTTGATCAACTCGCAATACTTGGTGTTCAAATACTTGTATGTAGTTACTGGTTTTCATCACAAATGGTGTCTTTATGCGACCAAGATAACAAGTAATTTAATGGTATCAAAGATTTATTTTTAAACGCAACTTTGTTGCATTATTTTTGCAACACTGTTGCAAATGGATTATCTTTGTATTATGAAATTAATAACTACCATATTCCTCCTATTTTTTTGCTTTGGTTTGGTTGCTGCTCAAAATAGTCGCATACATGGACAGGTTACAACAGAGGACAATCAAATACTTGCTAATGTTTTTGTTGAGTTGATGGAGTTGTCATTAACAACATTAACAGATGCCCAAGGCTATTATGAATTTGAGGTAAAAGAAGGTGCATATACATTACAATATAGCTATGTGGGGTTTGAAAGCATTCAAGAAAAAATACTAGTAGAAAAAGGGGCTTCTGTGTTGGTAAATATTGAGTTTGCAGCAACTAATTACAAAGATGTTGCTATTGTGGTCAACGAAGAAGCTGCGTTGAGTATAGACCAAAAGACTAGTCTTGATGGGCAGTTTTTTGAAGAGAATGCACAGGGAACTTTTGCGAAATCATTAGAAAAAGTAACTGGAGTAAATGCTATCAATGTTGGAGTGGGAATCGCCAAACCTGTTATTCGTGGATTGTCATTTAATCGAATTGTTGTCAACAATAATGGTATCAAACAAGAAGGACAACAATGGGGCGCTGACCATGGGCTAGAAATTGATCAATTTGGAGTAGATCGAATTGAGATTATTAAGGGGGCAGCTTCTTTGCGCTATGGTTCAGATGCATTAGGGGGCGCTGTGAATATTTTGCCCAATAAGATTATTCCCAAAAATAGAATTAAAGCCAGTTTATTGGGAATTTATAAAACCAATAACCAGCATGCTGGAATGTCTGCTAGTGTAGCAGGGCGAATATCTGATTTTTTCTTTGATGCTCGTTTTAGTTATCAGGACTTTGGAGATTATAGAGTTCCTGCGGAAGTTTTTGTATACAATGAGTTTGTTTTACCAATATATAATCAACAGCTCAAAAATACAGCTGGCAAAGAGCGAAATATAAGAGCTAGTTTGGGGCTGATAAAAAATTGGGGCGTAAGCAGGTTGACTTTTAGTCATTATTATTTGAATGCAGGTATTTTTTCAGGAGCCGTAGGAATTCCTAGATCCTATGCTTTGGATATAGATGGCAACGACCGAGATATTGATGTGCCAAGTCAACAAGTGAATCATTTTAGTTTGGTTTGGAACAATGATTTGACTATCAAACAACATCGTTTGCAATTGAATATCGGTTATCAGAATAATTTACGACAAGAATACTCCTTCCCGCATTATCATCAATTGCCCCCAACAGATAATTCTGATGTCGCCTTGCAGTTGAACCTGCAAACGGTTAGTGGTGATTTGATCTTTACTCAAAATGTCAATGAGAAATGGAAACATGTGTATGGAGGAAGCTTTCAATATCAAATCAATCAACGGGCAGGTTTTGAGTTTTTATTGCCCAACTTTCAGACCGTCCGTACTGGGGGATATTGGTTTGGTACATTCAAACCGAATAAACGATGGGTACTTAGTGCGGGACTTCGACTAGATTATGCTTATAATTATAATGACAAGTATGCACAAGCAGTCTACGGTGAACGCCAAACCATACAATACCTACCCAAGGTAGCGATGAATCAGCAACATTTTTTTAACTATGCGGCAGCTTTGGGAATGAATTATGTCTTACGGAAAGATGTTTGGAATTTTCAAGTAAATTTGGGGAAAAGTTATCGAGTGCCTTACCCTTCTGAAACCGCAGCGAATGGGATTCATCACGGTACGTTTCGACATGAAATGGGAACGCCTGACTTAAAGCCAGAACATGGTTACCAATTAGAATTATCTAGTCATATAAAGTGGAAGACAGTCCAAGCAACTATAACGGGATTTGGAAATTATTTTCAGCAGTATATTTATTTGAGTCCAACAGGAAAGTTTTCAACACTGCCAGAAGCAGGGCAATTGTATCAATACGTGCAAACAGATGCGATTTATACCGGAGGTGAATTAGATTGGTCTTGGCAACCTGTACCTGAGTTAACCCTTAGGCAAGGGTATGAATATGTTTGGAATGTTAATTTACAAACTCAATTAGGATTGCCTTTTACGCCGCCAGCTAGCATTTTGTCAGAAGTGCGATACGAGTGGAAAAAACTGGGATTTTTAGAAAATATTTATGCTCAAATTACGCATCGTTATTCTTTTGCTCAAAATCGGACGGATCGAAACGAGCCTGAAACACCAGCTTATCATCTGTTAGATGCAGGGCTAGGGTTTAAAATTCGCATTCGGAAGCAGGTGATACAAATTGGTGTGCAAGCTCAAAACTTGTTGAACACAGCTTATTTGAACCACCTTAGTCGCTATCGCATTCTAGAAATTCCAGAACAAGGTAGAAATTTTGTTGTGACCTTAAAGGTGCCTTTGGAGTTTGCTTTGAAATAAAGTTAAACTAAGTAAGGAGTATGCTACTCCAAAAACTCTTTGGGATACTCAACCATACCAAATACATTCGAAAGACTTCCTTTTTCTAGCTCAATTGCCATCACATTTTCTTTGGGAACATCAAAAGGATATGTTATAGAAAAGGTGTGTAATGCTTGATAGCCAAATTTAGGATAGTACTCCGCATGACCTAGTAAAATAATTGATTTAAACCCTAATTCTTGAGCAATAATATGTGCTTTTCTAATGAGTTGCCCCCCAATGCCTTTTTGTTGGAACTCGGGCAAAACAGCTACGGGAGCTAACGCTAATGATTCCACACTAGACGTCTGGTTTTTGATGCTCAATTTGGAAACTAAAATATACCCTACAATCGCCCCATCTACTTCAGCAACCAAAGAAAGTTCTGGAACGAAAGCTTCTGACTTTCTTAATCGTTCTACCAAAAATTGTTCTTTGTGATCGCTGTATTCAATATTGGCAAATGCTTGTTCTATTAGTTCAAATACAGCTGCATGATCTAGTGGGGTCTCTTGTCGAATGTTTATTGTGAATGTGGACATGATGCAATTATTATTTTTTGAACGATTACTTATTCCACAGGCTTGGCTGGATGAACCTCGTGTAGATAAAAGCAGGCATCCCACTCAGAGGGTCTGATTGTTATCTCATAATCATTTTCTTTTATTATTGTATTGGCATTGAACCAACTATAGGTAGAAGATGGCACCTCTTTGAAATTGAGGTAATAGTTCTTTGTTGCAATTGCTTTCATCACGTGCTCCATACTTTCTATAGGTGGTGCGGGGATAGTATCCACAAAACGTTTGTCGGGGACTTGCCATTTGTTCCAGAAAAGTCCTTTCCCATAAACCATACCTATGACATACAAACTATCCTTGAGTTGCTGTTGCAGCAGTTGTCCCATTGGTGTAAAATTGCCATACATTTCGCCTTGGTACTGAGAGGCTGTTTTAGTATGAACAACGTGATTGACAACAATAATTTTAGCCTCTTTTTTATATGATAATGCCCATTGAATATTCTTAGCCATGGCAATTTCTCGACCATTTAACCCCGCATATTTTGAATGGCTATTGACGGTATCAGTGGCATCTTGGTAATTTCGATAATAATTTTCAGCCATTCGCATCGAGCGAATACACTGCAAAATCCATTGATAATCTTTGAGACTGCTTCTGCTAATATAGGTCGCTTTGTTAGATTGGAATGAGTCAATTAAATCTTCCAAAATAACCATCAAGTTATTTTTCTGTTTGTCCGTTAATTTAATCATATAATGATAAGCTGCCCATTTAGTCATCACTTTGAAGTAAGGAGCCATGTCTCGCCTAAGTTGTTTGGAAAGAGGAGCATCTACTGAATCTATATAAGAGAAGATTTGCTCAAATGGAAATCGCCAATTATTATAAAAACCGCCAATATCTGCTCCGATGTAATCCACTTGGTTGGCATGTTGTTGATTATACGTGCGAAGTGATTCGATGGTTTTTCGACCTGTTTTCCATTGGGTGTACATGCTTCCGACACTTCGTTCCCATAAATTAGAGATGGAGTCTTTGCCATGGATATAATCGTTCATATATTTGGATTCAGGCAAGCCACTTTCTGTAATGACTGTATTAAACCCTTTGTGTTCTATTAAGTAGGGGATGAGTTGTTGTTGCAAGCGTAACATTTCTTCACAATTGTGAAATCCCTCGCTGAGTAGAACAACTTTAGCGTTGGCAATATCCGCTGCAATTTTTTCGAGCAAACTATCAGAAAGCAACTTTGCTTCGTTCTCAAAAGAGATCAAGTTTTTTTGACCCCATTCTATGAATAATTCTTTGCCGCTAAGGACATTTTTTAAATCTGTTTGTTGAGGAGAGGACTGTGTATTGGTGCATCCTGTAAGTATTGAAAATAGGAGGGGGAAAATAAAAACTACTTTTAACAAATGCATTAATGGTTTTAAATTTTTTGTGATAGATATTATAGATTGCCACAGAGCAAAAAAAACACCAAGCGGGAATGGCTTGATGTTCCTTTGGTGATTTGGTGGGAATTGTTAAATCTTAATATCCTCGGGTTGTTGATAGATAGATAGTGATAGTATTATTGAATAAATGACCCTTTAAATTTAATAATTAAATCACCTTTTTGAAGAGTATATTTATTTAACTACTGCAAGTTAAATATATATAACGACATGACCAAGAAAGTACAACAAATTATTGATAAATATTTTGATAAGCATCTTTGGGTAATGGGAAGTCTTTTATGCTGTACATTGGTTTGTCCCAAGCACGGTCTAAGCCCTCGTAATCAAAATTAGCAAAACGATTGTATTCTATTTTTTTTAGATCCAAAAAATCTTTGCCGAGTACCAAGCCAATTTTACCAAAATCACCATAAAAGTATTCTAACAAAAGAGGAATAATTTGTGTTTTAAAAATTTCTTGCAACTCATTGAGACTACTGATATTCATGAAATAAGAATGCCCAATTAAGTGATGATCGTCTAGCAAAATACCAATGCGTTCATTTATCTTTTGGTGCATCAGTCGAAGGTTTACGCCTTCAATATTTTCACTCAATAAGATAGAATCAGGCAACATTTCTATAAAAGAAAATCGGCGCCGCAAGGCCATATCCAACTGCTCAATACTTCGATCGGTTGTATTCATTGTAGCAATCAAATATAAATTAGGGGGCAATGAAAAAAGCGTTTTGGAGTAGGGAAGTTGTACTTTTAAGGCATTGAGCATTTGAAGGCGTTTGTCTTCTTCCAATAAGGTAATCAATTCCCCAAAAATATTGGCAACGTTTCCTCGGTTTAGCTCATCTATAATTAGTACAAAGGTTTTGTCTGGATCTTGTAACGCATGGTGGCAAAGGTTTTTAAGAATACCATTTTGTAGATTGTAATGGACTTGATTGTCAACAACAACAGGCTTGATACCCTCGACAAAGTCCTCATACGACATCGCTTGATGAAAAGTAGTAAAAACAACTTGCCCATTACTTACGTAAGCATCAAAGCGTTTTTGAATGGTGTTGGCATCCATCTGTTGCACCAGTGTCCACGACTTATTTTCGACAATCGCAATGGCTCTGCGAATACTTTCAAACGTTTTTCCCGTACCTGGTGGACCATAGAGGATTTGATTGAGAGGAAATTTAGTATTAGCCGCTATTTTATAACCATTACTTGGCTCTGTAACTTGTTGGTGCGTGATTTCATCATAATAAATATCCTCATCGGTGTATTTCCACAAATTTTGTATGCTAGGAGCATACAACAATAGTTTGATTAGATAGGTATAATTACTGAAGCTTGTTGCCGATAAATCAAACTTGTTAAAATAGCTGACCAGTTGCAAGGTAAATAAATCGGCTTGATAAGTACTATCTAATAAGTGGTTGGCAATTTGGCGTTGATTTTTAGTCGACAGAATAGGCGTATGCTCCTCTGGATGAATTAAGTAGAGTAAGGCGTCTTTGATATTTGTAGTGCGAATCGCATCTAAGTCATTGCCAGCCTGTTTGTATTGTGTTAATTGTTGAATCCACAAGTTTTGTCGAATACCAGTATAGGCAACACAGCGTTTGTCTGAATAATCATTCCACTCTTGTTTGGCCGCTGCTTTTTCATCTATATAAGCAATTAGTTTTCCTATTAATAAAGCAAAATCAGCATAAGGCTTTTTATTTTGAACAGATTGAACAAAGCTGTCGTAACGTCCTTCAAATAGTTGATAGTCTTCTAAAAATTGTTGGTAAATACTGGGCGATAATTCAATATCTTGGAATGCTTTTAAAACTTCTTGAGCTTTCTGAAACCAAAAAACATTAGCTTGTTGGACCTTTATAATATCCAAATCTTCTTTTAGCAACTGTTGAATGGCCTTGGGAAGAATGGTCAAGTACTTATCCTTATTGTCTACATCTTTAAGTAGCTCATTGTAAACAAACATATTCATAGCAGCTCGATAAATCCATAGATTATTAGACTTTTGATGCGTTGTTTTTTTGCGAGGTTGCTGCGCCAAAAGCTGAAGTGCTTGTAACCAAATTGCAATAATTACTTGATTGGTCAAAACAGGTTTGGATAACTGAAAACGAGCCATTCCCGTACGCATTTTATCAATTTTCTGTTTGCTAGCTTGAAAATTTTGGCTATTGGGTAAAGAGTCTTGATCTTTGGCTAGACAAAGCAGTTCTATGTAGTGTTTTCTATCTCTTACTTTGTGAATAAGAATAGGGCAGTTGTTGAGTTGTACATAAAGCGCAGTATTGTCACTGTGAATAGAACACAATAAATTAGAGGCATCTTCCTTGATCTGAAGCTGTTCAAAGGCAAATCGTAGCAATTTTAAAAAATGCCCAACTAGTTGGGTGTTAGGGAACTGCCTGAAGTATTGTATGAGTTGTGTTTTTGAATGCACGATTTGTTAGTGTGTTTATAATGACCCGTGATTTGCTAAACAGTGTCCTTTTTATGAAATGGTAAACTTGATATTGCTATAACAAAAAACAACATACAACAATTTTAGAAAGCTTGCAAAATTGTCTTGGAATAAAGTCGGGGAAGCTATCATTCTATGGAAAATAAGCATGGATTAGAGACAAAAAAAGACAGCTTGCCATCGTGTAGCAAGCTGCCGTAAGAGTTTAACAATAGTTGGTGTTTTAACAAGCACATAGTAGCTATGTCGCTAACTATTGTGACAAGACATTACTCTTTTATTACCTTTAATATGGCTGTAGAAGCATCCATCTTAATAGAAACCAAATACAAACCAGAAGGGTATCCCTCCAAAGATAAATCTAAGTATTGTTGTTGTGTTACCTTTAAAGTGTGCAATATTTGCCCATGAACACTTGTAATTTGAATGGTTGCTTCCGTTGGAATGTGCCCCAAATCTAAAGATACATTTCCTGTTGTTGGATTAGGATAAACAGAAATATTGGCTTTATTTTGAATGTTAGAAACAGCAACGCCACAAGAAGAGAAGGCGGTTACATTGATGTAGTCAACGCTAGTCTTGCTATCAAAGGCAAACCCAAATTGATCTCTATATTCTAAGGTAACGGTTTTTAGACCAGGGGTAGCATAAGTAACCGAATGAGGACCATTACCAGTTGCTGTTGCAGGAGATGCTCCTGCTCCAAAGTCCCAAAATGGACTCAAGCCAAAACCTAAATTGGAACTACTGTGATTGGTGAACACAACAGGATCGCCTTCACAAGGATTGGTTACATCGGCAGCGAAAGCAACATCAGGACAACCAAAGCCATTGCTTAAATCAATGTTTTTATTAGAAGCTGTACCCGCACCACAATAGTTCGTAGGAACTACGGTAAGTTGAAAATCAACATGGGTACTGTTGAGAGTAATGGTATTGGTACCTTGACCTTGACTAATTGTTGCAGCACCAGCAGGGCTAATGGTCCATACGTAATAAGTGGCACCATTTACATTGTTAATAGAATACGTTTCACTTTCTCCAAAACACAAGTTACTATATCCTGATATCGTACCAGCCGCAGCAGGTACAGCAACACTAGTTAGGTTGATCGCATTTGATGTATTGATGCAGCCATCGTTGATTTCAAGGGTATAATTACCAGAGCTGCTAGCAGTCCATGTCGTGTCTCCAATTGTAGCTGCGCCTAGAGAGTTGCCATTTAAAAACCATTCGTACGTAGCTCCTGCAATGTAGTTGGCAGAAATTTCTGTAGAACCTCCGACGCAGAAGCTAGTAGATGCAGCGTTGATTGTTGCAGTCGGCAGCGGTGCTTCTGTAATGGTTAAGGCATTAGACGTTGCGGTACAGCCCAAAGCATTCGTTACTTCAACAGTATAAATACCACTATTGTTAATGCTAATTGTATTGTCTTCTAGCGTTGGAGTAGTAATATTATTACCATCTAATATCCAAGTATAGGTCGCTCCTGGATCTAAGTTAGCGTTTAGTGTTAAGTTAGAACCAGCACAATAACTATTACTAGGGGCTGTAAGATTGATTTGTGGATAAGCAGCGTTGATTGGCGAAAATACGGCTGAAGTATCTAAGCATCCATTTGAACTAGTGATAACCAATTGATAATTACCAACAGTTGTAATGTCTAAAGTAGCTTGCGTTTGTCCCGAAATAGGGCTGTTGTTATTAAGCCAAGTATAACTGCCACCAGCAATAGTATTGGCAGTTAAGGTAATGGTACCCGTTCCCCCACAGAAATTAGCGGCAGAAGTAGCAAAAATAGCTTGCTCTTGAGGGAAGAAAGTAATGCTTTCTGTTGATGATTGCGTAGTACAACCATCAGTATTGGTAACCACGTTATAATAGTCGCCTGCTTGATGAGCTGTATAGGTACTGCTATTAGCTCCAGGTATTAGTGTATTGTTGTAATACCAAGCAATTGTTTCTCCATTGGCACTATTCACCGTTCCTGTAAGAAGGGTATTGGTTCCTTGACAGATTTGATTGGAGTTGGCGCTATTGGTGGCAACGGGTGGAGCAGTGTTGACAAAATTAACAGTTACCTGATCTGTATTAGCACAACCATTATTATCGGTTCCTGTTACAGAATAAGTGGCATTACTAGTAGGAGTAAAAGAAACCCCATCAACAACACCATTGTCCCAAACATAGTTAGCGGCACCAGAGCCTGTTAAGGTTAATGCTTCTCCTTGACAGATAACGGTAGAGGAGGCATTGGCAACTACTGTTGGTAATGGATTGACAACGACTGTTAATTGGCTCGTATTGGTGCACCCATTACTAGCAGTACCTGTAACGCTATAATTATCAGTTGCACTAGGCGAAAAGGCAACGCCGTCAGAAATATTATTGTTCCAACTGTAACTGATGGCACCCGTGCCAGAAAGCGTGACAGAATCTCCTTGGCAGAGTGTAGTTGCTGTCGCATTGATGCTAACCGTAGGGCTTGGATTAACGGTAATATTAATGTCAGCGGTATCTGTACATCCATTGCTGGCTGTTCCGATGACAGTGTAGGTTCCACTGTTGGTGGGAGAAAAGGGAACGCCGTTGTTTATGTTATTATTCCAAGAATAAGTACTTGCCCCATTGGCAGTTAATGTAACCGATTCGCTAGAACAAATTGTCGTAGCACTAGCATTGATGGTAACCGTAGGAGAGGGATTGGTAATTTGCAGATTATAACCAATAATTTGAACATTAGGAGTAGGACAAGCACCATCATTTACTGTAATGGTAAATGGATAATTCCCTGAAGGGATGGAAGCGGTTGGTATAATTAGTTGGATGGTAATAGGGTTGGTGCCTGTTACAGAAGTTGTTGCTCCATTGATTACAGAACTAATGTCGCTCGTGGCTGTAAGAATATCGTTGGCATCTGGATCAGATACGCTAAAGTCAATGACTAAAGGTGCTCCTCCACAAGATGCAATTAAGTTGCCTGTAACGGTTCCAGAACTTGGAGTAATAGCGCCAGAAACAGGAGGTAAACTAGAGCAATTGGCAGAAATAATCATTTGTAAATCTCGAATTAGAGAACCAATTTTAAGCCCATTTCTATACTCATCAATTCTTACTGAAATAACAGCTACTTGACCTAAATTGGCTTGTGGAGTAAAGGTCATTTGCCCATTAGTACTATTAAACTGAAAGGTAGTTCCCGATTGCAAGCGCAATGGAGTAGTAGCACTTAGACCACTCACAAATGAAATGTTTGCTCCATTTGTTGTTTTGGGATTGATTAAAGAAAATACTAAAGAATCGCCATCTTGATCAAAAAAACCGTGGTTAAACTGGCTAATTTGACCTTGACAGCTATAGAGTACAGGTAAATTATTAAATTGTGGAGAGTTATTACAAGGAGCCAAAGCGGTATTGATGACCGTTTCTATATAAATACAAGCATTATTAGCATTTAGATTGGTAATACTTGAGTTTCGGTTGCATTCTGTAAAGCTAATTGTATAGCTATCACAACCTGTTGGTAGTTGAATTTGACCTTGATAGATAAACTCCTGAGTCCCTTGGACGGAACCTCCTGCGCAGGTGGTTTGTGTGCCAGCGCAAACTTGTGAAACTTCTTGTGAACTGACAGAGGAAAGCGTTAGAGATGAACTAACAGATGAACATCCTGAATTGCCAGCTATAGTAACTGATGGACTGCTTGGAGCTGCAACGCCTCCGCAGTCTCTATAAAACCTTAAGGTTATTTCGTAAGTATTGTTGCCAACACAAGTATACGTTAAGTCGGCTCCAACAGCATGAGTTGCTTGGGCAATTTGTCCCATCGTAAGAAGGAACAAACAAAGGAATAATAGTTTTTGAAAGCGTAAACAATAATTTGTTTTCATAGTATTTTAATTAGTTAGCCCAAAGATAAATGCAAGTTCATCTACTGTCAGTTGACAGATAACTTTAGTGGACTGTGGTTTGATAAAAAAGAAGTCTGATAGAGCAAGTGATGTGTTCATCTGTTCGGTTTTAAAAGAGGCGAGGGAATACATCGACTTGTGCTTAACAAGACAACTTATTGAATTTTTAATTGACGTGGAAAGGGATTGCAAATATGAGTCCTCGAAGAGAATAATAGAGGATAAATTAATTTTATATTGTCCTAAAAAAGGGGCTATATGTAGGCTTTTATAAAATTTTATTTTTTTAAATATTTGATATTTAATCGTTTCTGCTTTTTTTAGTCCAACTCACTTTTTTTGCACTAAGGAGATAGAAAAACAAAATTATGATTGATATGGGGACAATGCTTTAACACTGTAGGGAAAAAAGGAGCCTTATTGGGAATAAGGTGTACGCCAATTAGAAAAGTCTGTCTTAGAAGAATTTTCTAGACAGAATAGACCAAAGAATTTTTTAGATTTTGAACACGTCTGCGTATTCTAAAAAATATAAGTGAAATGGATTGTGATAGTTGCATTACTTTGTGGATGTTTTAGTTTTTTGCAAAAAAAATCCACGAAGTACTAATAGTTGTAGACTTTAGCTAAATCGAATGGCTTTTACAGGATCAATTTTAGAAACCAACCAAGATGGAATAATGAGTACTGCCAATGTAATTAACATGGTGCCAATATTTAAAGCTAAAATAGTTAGCCAATTAAATTCAATAGGGACAACCGATACATAGTACAAATCTTCGGGAAGTGTCATGATGCCAAATTGCATTTGCAGTAAACAAAGCCCAATACCAATAAGATTCCCCCAAAATAAACCATAGCCGATGATGTAAGCTGCATTGTAAAGAAAAACTTTTCGGATAGACCAATTAGGAGTTCCCAATGCCTTTAAAATACCAATCATATTGGTTCGTTCTAAAATAAGAATCATTAAAGAGGTTGTCATATTAATAATTGAAACCAAGATCATCAATAATAGGATGATTCGCTCGTTCATATCGGTCAAACTTAGCCAGTCAAAGATATTGGGTTGAATTTCCTTGATGGTATTGGCGTATTGATCTGCGCCCATAAGTACAACGTAATTGGTATAATCGCCGAGTGCATCCAAATCTTTAATGTTGTCTACAAAGATTTCGAATCCAGAAACTTGTGCAGGGAGTACTTGGTTCAAGTTGTTGATAGATTGCCAATTGACAAAAACAGTTTTTTGCACTCTAGCATCTTCGGGACCCTGATAAATACCACTGACTGTATAGTTGAACATGTGCGTGTCACCTCCTGTATCGGTATATTTTAGCTTCAAGGAATCTCCCACATCAATTCCTTTGAGTCGAGCAACTTCATGAGGAATAACAGCTCCCATAAAATTAGGATCTTCAAAGTTCAATTGATTGCCTTTATTCCAGTGCTCTTGGACATACTTCCACCCTAAATCAGTTGGGGCAGTTCCAGCCGTTAAGCCTTTTAGAATAAACTGTTCCTCATCTAAATTTAATTCAACAGGATAACTTCGGAAAGGTCGCCAGTTGTTGAGTTGTTGTAATTTTCGAACATCAACCAATGCAAAGCGGCGGTCGTATTCTTCCAATCCAGTTTTGTAGATGCCCACCACTGTAAACTTTCGCCCAAGGGAATTACCTTCTTGAACAAAATAAATCAAAAACTTATCGCCCAAGTTTAATTTTAGACGATTAGCAGTTGTTTCAGAAATGAGAATGCCATTGCTAGCATCTTCTGACTGGGTGTCTAAAATATCTCCTTCTTTGATGTATTGTTTTAAAAAATCCCAATCATAGTCGGCTCCGACTCCTCGTAAAACAATACCCTCAATTTGGTCTTTTGTTTTGATAATGCCTTCTTTATGAATATACAGTTGGATGTGTCGAATACCACCTTCTGTTTCGTGAATGACATCTTTTTGGACGATTTGATACTCTTGCGTAACCAGCAAGGCTATGCTGGCAAGTGTTAGCAGAAAAGCTACAAATAAACGATAACTTAGGCGGATTCGCTTTTTTAAGAATTGGGGCGCAAAAGAAAAAAGCAATGCCAGTAGCATGAGTGATAACCCAATGTAAAGGTTAGGGTTGTAGCTGTTTAAGCCAATTGAGTTTATAATATCTGTTTCAGGTACTTTGTGCAATACCTTTCTGATTGTATCGACACTAGGGTAGAAATCTTGATTTTGATTAATAGGGCTGCTTTCAAACGAATAGCTAGAAGGAGAGTAACTACTAGTAATGTGAATGTGCCCCCAAAAGCCAAATATTTTTTCACTAATTGTATTTTTAAAACCTGAAACAATAGCTGTTGCCAAAATCATGACAACCATGCTTAAGGCAATAGCAACAACTGCTAGGCGCAAAATTGCTCTAGAAAAAGATTTTTTTGTTGCAGTTCCAACTCGTTTGGCAATTAAAAATTCAAGATTCAAGGCGTATATTGATTTATTTTAAAAGTAACGTTGCACCAAATAATAGCTAGCAGCGTAGCTAACTACTAACCAAAGTGAATTTATTCTTATATTGAACTCAAAACTAAATGCATTGTTGCAAAAGTATCATTTTTTCTGAACGATTGCTTATTTCATATCGCTATTCACATACTTTTATTTAGTAGTTTGCTAATTATTTAGCTCCTTTTGACTGAGCTAGGCAAAGCTTGGTATGTCGTTTTTATTGTTTGAATAAAGAACAAGAAAGCAAGCGAATATGATTCTAGCAACTATTTATTATGATCCAATTTGAAACATCGATTTTACTTAAAAACGGAAAAAGAACAGCAACAAATACAAATAAAAATAGCAATTACAGCAATTTTATTCAATTTGGCTTTATTCTTTTTGTTTTGGACACTTAGTTGTCCCTTATTGTCTTTGTTATTTGTAATGATTACATTGTCCATTATTGCCCCTTTTTTTGACACGCCATCTTTAGTCAAAAAAGGAGTGTTGGTTTATCGTTCCCCTTTGTTTTTGACAGAACGAGAAAAAAATGGAATCATTACTATTCATGGAGGCACTTTGTTCGATTACTATTATGTTTTGGATCGAACATTGACTGGGCAACAAAGAACAAAGTTCATTGTCAAATCTTATTTGGATGGCTTATTAAATTTGATTGAAGAATACGAAAATTTAGGAGAAGGGAATTTAAAAGTTCGAGGAACCAGCTATATTATTAATGAACGAACGGCGAAAAAAATTGGTCTAAAAAAAGTAAAAACAGATACTTTACAAAGCTTAATTTTGGGATATAATTACCCCAATTTGATTTGTTCCTATTCTCTGTCGAAAGCTAAGCTAAGTTTTCCTAATTTGAAAAATATTCAAAGTTTTGAAGGGAATATAGAGACACTGGCTCAGCATAAGGCTTATTTATTGCGTTTGAGGCGTTTAATTCGAATAGCGTAAGCAAAATACTTATTTGATAAATTGCTTAGATAAAGAAAAGCTCTATTTAATAGTTTGTTTTTTATCTTTTTTAATTTTTAGAATAAATGAAATTATATTTTGTGTATTTTGTATTTTTAAAAATTTAACTTGGTTTGATTTTGTTTGCATAGGTTAATATATGCTCGATCTTGAGCTGGTTTTTTTAGCAAAATAGCTTTTTAGAATGCAGTTGTTTTTTAGTGTGTATTATTTAACTATCTTTGCTTGGAATTTAAATACAAGACATTAAAAAATCTTAGTTATGCCATATTTTTTTACGTCCGAATCAGTTTCGGAAGGACACCCAGACAAAGTAGCTGACCAAATTTCAGATGCTATTATTGACGCTTTTTTAGCTCAAGACCCATTATCAAAAGTAGCTTGTGAAACATTTGTCACTACAGGTCAGGTGGTTGTAGGTGGTGAAGTTCGCTCTAAGGCTTATGTTGATGTACAAAAAGTTGTACGCGATACAATCCGTAAAATCGGATATACAAAATCAGAATACCAATTTGACGCAAATTCATGTGGAGTACTTTCTGCTATCCATGAGCAATCTGCAGATATAGCTCAAGGAGTAGATGTTGGAAAATCAGAAGACGAGCAAGGAGCTGGTGACCAAGGAATGATGTTTGGTTATGCAACAGATGAGACCGATAATTATATGCCTTTGGCATTAGATTTATCGCATAGATTATTAAGAGAGTTGGCAAAATTGCGTAGAGAAGGGAAGCAAATTCCTTACTTGCGTCCAGATGCTAAATCTCAAGTAACAATTGAGTATGGTGACGATCACCAACCAATACGTGTTAACACAATTGTATTGTCTACTCAACACGATGATTTTGCAGATGATACAGAGATGTTGGCAAAAATCAAAGAAGACATTATCAATATATTGATTCCTAATGTTGTGGCTCAACTACCTGCACGTGTACAAGCTTTGTTTGACGACAATATTATTTACCATATCAATCCTACTGGTAAGTTCGTTATTGGTGGACCACACGGTGATACTGGTTTGACAGGACGTAAAATTATTGTAGATACTTACGGTGGTAAAGGTGCTCACGGTGGTGGTGCTTTTTCTGGTAAAGATTCTTCAAAAGTAGACCGTTCTGCTGCTTATGCTACTCGTCATATTGCTAAAAATATTGTTGCTGCTGGTTTGGCTAAACAATGTTTGGTACAAGTAGCATATGCAATTGGTGTTGCAGAGCCTGTAGGTTTGTTTGTTGATACTTATGGTACGGCTCAAGTTGATATGAATGATGGAGAAATTGCTGCAAAAATTGCAAAATTATGGGACTTGCGTCCAGCAGCAATCGTTCGCAACTTGGGATTAAGAAATCCTATCTATTCTGAAACAGCTGCGTATGGTCACATGGGACGTACACCAGGTTTGGTTACTGTAAATGGTAAAGAGTACGAAACATTTACTTGGGAAAAATTGGATCGAGTAGACGAAGTAAAAGCTACTTTTGGGTTGTTAGAGAACACCAACGCTTAATAAATAGAAGTTGACAAGGTTGTACCTTGACAAAATAATTGGAGCCTCTTCTACTACTTTTGTAGAAGGGGCTTTTGTTCGTTTATAGTATATTGTTTTTACTATCAAACAATAGTTCGTTGAAAAACTTTATTAGTTTGATAATCAGTAAGTTGTATCTTTGTTGCGTTTTGTGTTAAAATTTTGATTATCAAACTAATATAAATGTGCTTTTTTATCTTTTTGGTGAAAAAAGTAAACAACTAAGCTTGCGCCCTCATGAGCGTAGCGAACTAATCAACGAACTACTAATCAAAAATATGCTAACATTTTTAAAATGCCGAAGGCAGATGAACTATGGAATATATAAAAGATTTATTGACAACACATTTGAATATATCAGAGCAGGAATGGGCAACTTTTCAGCGTTACTTGGTTTATAAAGAATTTAATGCAAAGTCTTTGGTTGTGCGAGAGGAAATGGTTGCACAACACATTTATTTTATAGACTCTGGATTGATGCGTTCTTATTACTTGGAAGACGGTAAAGAAATTAATACTTATTTTGCCTGTGATGGTGCGTTAATGACGGTATTTTCTAGTTTCTTGCGACAACAACCGTCTTTGGAATGTTTAGAAGCGGTCGAAAATTGTGCAACTTATAGTTTGTCTTATGAAGCTTTATATCAATTGTATGAGCAATTTCCTAATTTTGAACGATTTGGGCGTATTTTGGCAGAGCAAAACTATCTTTGCATCTTGGATAGAACAATGTTGATGCAAACAAAAACGGCCAAACAACGCTATCTAGATTTTATAGAAACAAGCCATCCCAAAATTATCCAAGGCATTCCATTGTATCAAATTGCTAGTTTTTTAGGTATTGCTCCTGAGTCATTGAGCAGAATTCGCAGGGAAATTGTTCGTTCCTAACATTTGTTAAGGTATCTTTTTTCTGATTGCTGCTCTTTTGTGTTTTATTAAATTATTAAACACAAAAAAATGACAGTTAAAAGGATAACAAAGTACCTAGTTGTAACCGTATTATTAGTTTTTATTGTATCAACTACCATTAAATCGACTCGTATTGATCCTATTGCTTGGGTGCCTCCGCAAAAACCAAAATTAGAAGGCGTTTTAAAAACCAATGAATTATTACAAAAAACAGAATGGATTGATTTAAAGGGATGGTACGGTCCCGAAGATATTGCGATTGATAAAGCAGGTAATTTGTATTGTGGGGTGCACAAAAAAAATGATTTTAACCAAGGAGCTATTGTCAAAATTGATAAAAATGGAACCCTTTCTGTTTTTTGCGATACCGAAAAATGGGTGGCAGGTTTGCATTTTGATGCCGAAGGAAATTTGATTGCGTGCGATCAAAAAAGAGGATTAATTTCTGTTGATCCTAAAGGAACAATTACGGTATTGGCTCAAGAAGATGAGTATGGTCGCTCGTTCTTAATTCCCAATGATGTTGATATTGCTAATGATGGGAAAATTTATTTTTCTAGCACTTCTTCTAAATATTCCTTTAGTATGTCAAATGCACTTAAAATCGTTTTAGAGGCACGCCCAGATGGTGGTTTATTTTGTTATGACCCAAGAACAAAGGCTGTTGAAACGCTGATTGATAGTTCTTTTTTTGGTAATGGCGTAGCTGTTTCTAAAAATGATGAATTTGTCTTGATGGTAGATTTGACAAAATATAGGGTATTGCGTTATTGGTTAAAAGGTTCTAAAAAAGGAACAATAGATACCTTTATTGACAATTTACCTGGTTTGCCCAATGGCATTTCTAGAAGAGCAGACGGTAGTTTCTGGTTGGGTTTTAGCTCTTGCCGAAATGATGATTTAGACAATTTGCAGCCTAGTGTTTGGTTGAAAAAACTTGTTTTTGGCTTGCCCGACTTTATGAAACCAGCTATGCAGGCTTATGGCATTGTGATGCATTTAAGCCCTACGGGAGAAATATTAAAAACCTATTACGATACTTCTGGCAAACGAGTACCTGAAGCAAGCTCTATTGAAGAACAAGATGGTGTGCTTTATTTGGGTGGAGATTTGATTGACCACATAGGCAAGTATACATTATAATAGTTGCAACTTAAGATCTTATTTAAATGAGAATAGAAATTTAGCTATGGAAGCAATGCCTAGCTGGATTTCTATTTTTTTTTTGAAAAATTTTCACCTTCTGCGAACCTTTGATTTTGGGCGGGGTATAACGGATAAATATAAAAACTAAAAATGCAGAAAAATGAAAAATAGAATTCTTGTAATGACCTTATGTTTAAGCTTTATCATATTTGCGGAAGCTCAAACCGTTCAACCCCAAAAAGTACATTCTATTGTTAAGGTGCAATATGAATACGATTGGTATGTTGAACAACATGAATTGTGGAAAAAAGAACTAACGAAAAATCCGAAACATGCAGATGGTTGGTTGAGTTATTACACAGCAGCGCGAATGGCTAAGATATTAGCACCCGATCAAGGAACAAGAGAAAAGTGGATTCAAAGAATGAAGGCAATTGTAACCGAAATGAAAGTGCCGATAAAAGGAACCTATGAGTATCATTACATTCAAGGTTATGATGAAATGGATAAATCGAAGGGAATTGAGCATATTTTCGAAGCTTATAAATTAGATGCTACTCGTCCTGATGTATATGATGAGTTGGTTACGTATTATGAAACCAATCGAAATAAAGAGAAGTTAGAAGAAGTATGCAAAAATTGGAAAGCTAGTAGCGATTTGTCGCCAACACTCTTAAATTGGAATTATAATATGTTAATGAGTACTCAAAAGAATGCTATTTTAATTACGTTTGGAGACAATGATACGTACCCCTCGTTAGTCTTGCAGTATGCAGAAGGAGTACGAAAAGATGTGACGGTTATCAATAGTAGTTTGATTTTTTTAGAGGATTATCGAAAAGCTTTGTTTAAAGAGTTGCGTATTCCTGAAATTGAAGAAGAAATTACAGGAATAAAGATGATTGTAGATCACATTATTGAGCATAAAGGAGAACGTCCTCTTTATACGGGTATCGCTGGGAATCATGCTGCTTTAGGTCTGAGTGATAAGTTATTTAATGTAGGATTGGCAATGTTTTATTGCGATGAGGAAATTAGCACAACTTCTTATTTGATTAATAATTTTGAGAACCATATTTTATTAGATCATCTAGTTTGTACCTTCCACAATGAAGTTTTTCCTAGTGCTGTGGATCGTTATAATTTGCTCTATGTTCCAGGATTAATGTTATTATACAAACATTATATTTTAGTAGAGGATGTTCGCAAGCAAGCTAAAATTAAAAAGATTGTTTTGAGTATAAGCAAAGGGTGTCAGCAAGAAGAAGCCATAAAAAAACAGTTGAACTATTATGAAAAACTAGCCCAAAAATAATGAATTCGCTTTAATTTAGGTTGTTCTTTAACGAACCAGAACAGCCTATTTTTTTTATTATGGAAAGAATAAAAAACAAATCGGACGAGGATTTAATGCGACATGTTCAAGAAGGGGCAGAATGGGCGTTTAATGAACTGTATCAGCGATACAGTCAGCGAATTTTGTATTTTATGTACAAGATGTTGCGGCAAGATGAGGCAAAAGCACAGGACTTATTGCAAGATGTGTTCTTAAAAATAGTGGAAACTCCCGAAAAATTTGATGTAACACGAAATTTTAAAACTTGGATTTTTACTGTAGCTGCGAATAGTTGTAAGAATTATTTTAGAGCGCAAAAAGGAGGCTTTTTAGAGTTAGAAAAGGCACCCAAATTGACAACGACTCAAGCGTCTGTGGAGTTGAATACGGGAATTTTTCAAGCGCAATTAAACGTAGCATTAGACGAGTTGGCTTATGTATACAAAGAAGCGTTTGTTTTAAAATACAGAGAAGGCTTGAGTCTTCAAGAAATTGCACTGGTGATGAATTGTCCTTTGGGGACGGTTAAATCTAGATTGAGTAGTGCCACAAAATTATTAGGAAAGAGATTGGCTCCATTTAGAGCAAGCCTTTTGACAAAAGATTAAATAAAAATGGAAATATATAATTTATTAGAACAAAAAGCATTTGATGAATTAAATGCAGCAGAACAAGCTTTTGTATTGGAGCAAATGTCTTCGGAAGCCTATGATTATGAGCGAAGCATTATTTTGGCTAGCCAAGATTTTTGGGAACTAGAATCGGCTCAAATTCAACCTGCCCCTCCTCATCCTAACAGGGCTTTGGCGGCTTTGAAAGCTAAAAAATCTAAAGAAACGCAACCTTCCAAAGGAATCATAGCTGCTTTATTGGCGTACAAAATACCTGCGTGGCAGGCTGCTGCTGCTTTGATTTTTGTTTTTTTCTTTGTACGAGGCTTGGGAACAGCCCAACAAAACCAAACTATTATTGTTGCAGAGGAACATTTGCGAGATACCGTTTTTGTTAAAGAATATATTACAAAAGTCAAAGAGTTACCAGCAGACACATTAATCAAAGTCATCTACAAAGAGGCTCGTCCAAAAGAGAATCGCAATGAAAATGTATTGGCTTCCAATAAGCAAAGTCCTGTTCCTAACAAGAATGTGAAGCCCCAAGGGCAAGCCATTGTTCAGGAATTTGATGATGTGCTACAATATTGCAATACTGCTTCTAGTTCTCCTGCCAGTAAAGATACATTTTTGCAAATACTCAGTAATGAAGTTTTCTTTTAAAAAATGCTTGTAAAAATATTCTACTTATTAGTTTTAGTTTGTTGATAATTAGTTTTTTAGGTCGTTTGTTTGTTGGGTAAATATCTTAAAGGCAAACAAACTTTACCTTTCTTTTGAAAGAAGGGGCGTTTAACTTTAGAGTATTCAAATACATTAATTTTAACACAAAGAAAACATTATTAAAAAAAACTAAAGTAAATGAAGATTACTATTATCATTGGCGTTCTATTGTTAAGTTGTACCAATTACTCTTTTGCCCAATTTGGGAAAATAAAAATCAAAAAACCTAAAATAACGGCTCCTTCAAAATCCAAACCCTCCAACTCTAACTCAACGTCTTCCGAATCAAATAAAAAATCGTCCACAACTCAAAGCACCACTTCTAGTTCTAGTACAGGGAGGACTTCTGAAGGTGCTCCAACACGTCGCTCAGAACTACCGAGCTATGAAACGTATAGCAAGGTAAGGGATAATATAAGATATGCCAAAAGTGCAATGGAGGATGCTTCTTGGAAAATAAGTCCCGATGAGAAATCACAAAGTAAAATATTAAATTACTTGAGTAAAGCGAAAGAGAATTTAGATATCTTAAACCAAGATCCTGCAGAAAAAGATAGAGCTTATTTAAAACAATTTAATGAAGACTATCCTCTTTTGAAAAAGCAATGTATGGACGACCTTGCCAATTATTCTAATAAATCTCAATACATTGACCGTTTAGAAGAGTACAATAGATGGGTTGCTTTAGGTTCGGATTATAGTAATGACAATTTTACTCCTAACTATAAAGATTATGAAGCCTTGCTAGCAGGTTATGAAAAAGAGCAACCAGAGCATTTTAAAAATAGCAGTCGTACTCAAAAGATAGTGGCTACCGTTAACAATCATTTTGAAGTAGATGTTTACAAAAAAGTAGATGACTTGGAGCAGGACGTAAATGCGCTTATCAAAAATATTCACCGTTTAAATAGCCGTCAAGAAGAAACTTACCTTTTAAATGCAGATAATTATTTAAAAAAGTTTGAGAAGCCTACCAAGTTGTTAGAAGAATATAAGCAAAACTTGTTAAAAGATCACACGTCAGCAAATGCCTTGACCGCAAAAATGGACAAAGAAAAAAGTATGTTAGAAGAATATATCAATAGTGGCAAGTTAGCAGCACATCAAGCTAAGTACGCACAAGAAATTATTGATAGTAAGCGTTTGAGAAAAGGAATGTCAGATAGTAAAATTGAGTCGTATGCCAAAGATGAGCTTCCTGCTAAATATGGAAAAATACTTAGAGTAACCATTGCTTCACCAGGGTGGTATGTCAATAAAAATGCTTATATACCTCTTAATAAAAATGTACAAGTTGAATTTGCAACTCAAAAAGAAGATGGTAAGTGTTATTATGTTGGGGCAATTATAAGAAGAAATTATGAAGGGGGTGGCGTCTATAGCGACACTTGGTATATGACAGGGATTTGGAACGATGGGGAAATGAACTGTAAGAATGTTAATAAGTAATTAAGAGAATAATATCTAATAAGTGGTTGTTAAAGAGGCTGTCTGAAATATTGAATCAGGCAGCCTCTCTTTGATATAAAAAGCGATTTTGTACTACAAACGACGACTTAATTTAGGAACCATTTCATTTTTCCAAGCAGTAAAGTCGCCTGCTATAATATGCTTGCGAGCTTCACCAACCAACCAAAGATAAAAAGCTAGGTTGTGAATAGAGGCAATTTGTGGTCCTAACAATTCTCCCGAAGCAAATAAGTGTCGTACATAGGCTTTGGTATAAAAGCGAGAGGTTGGATTAGGAGCATCAGGATCTAATGGAGAAAAATCTGCTTTCCATTTGGCATTTTTCATATTCATAGCCCCCTCTTTGGTGTAAATAAGTGCATGACGAGCATTTCGAGTGGGCAATACACAGTCAAACATATCTACTCCCAACGCAATACACTCCAATAAATTGGCAGGTGTGCCAACACCCATCAAATAACGAGGTTTTTCTTTGGGCAAAATACTACAAACTAAATCGGTCATCTCATACAAATCTTCGTGAGGCTCTCCAACAGATAATCCCCCAATTGCATTACCAACACTATCATAGTTGGCAATAGTTTCTGCCGATTGTTTGCGCAAATCTTTGTATACAGAACCCTGTACAATAGGAAAGAGCGCTTGTTCATAACCATACAAGGGATCTGTTTCATTGAACCTTGTCCAACAACGTTTTAACCAACGATGAGTCATGTGCATGGAGCGTTTGGCGTATTTGTACTCACAAGGATAAGGTGTACATTCGTCAAACGCCATGATAATATCTGCTCCAATTTTGCGCTGAATATCCATCACATTTTCAGGAGTAAACAAGTGCTTCGATCCATCAATATGGGAAGCAAAAGTTGCCCCTTCTTCTTTTATTTTTCGGCGGTGAGCCAATGAAAAAACCTGATATCCTCCACTATCTGTTAAGATGGGTTTGTCCCAACCATTAAATTTATGTAAGCCACCTGCCTGCTCCAAAATATCTGTTCCTGGGCGCAAGTATAAGTGATAGGTATTGCCCAATATGATTTGAGCGTTGATGTCATTGGTCAATTCGTGTTGGTGAACACCTTTTACAGTAGCAACGGTTCCTACAGGCATAAAAATAGGCGTTTGGATATCCCCATGAGCGGTATGCAAACAGCCTGCTCTTGCACTCGAATTGACATCATTGGCCTCTAAATCAAATTTCATCTTCATAGACATTTTTTTAGTTTAAATTGTGTGCTTTGGATTGGGAGTTCTATTTTCGGTGTTCAAAAAAAGAAAATCACCATGGATGTTTTTTTTATAATGTGGTATAGTATCGCTATCCTTCAATTAGGCTATTGGGGGATTGTTTTTCAACGATTAGTTTGGTATCGCCCCTTGCAAAATCATACCATTTGTTCGTTTCCAGGAGTATCCATTATAATTTGTGCTAGAAACGAAGCTGCAAATCTACAAAAAAACTTAGAATCTATACTACTGCAAGATTATCCAATATTTGAAGTTATTGTTGTTAACGACGACTCTAGTGATGAAAGCTTAGATGTATTAAGAGCCTACGAAGGACAATTTACACATTTAAAAGTGGTACATCTACGTAATAAGCAACGTCAAGGAAAGAAAGAAGCCTTAACAAAAGGTATTGCTCAAGCGAAGTACCCTTGGATTTTGCTAACAGACGCAGATTGTAAGGCAGCTTCTAGCAATTGGATACGACAAATGTATCAACAAGCAGAAGCGTCAAAAAGTGCTATTGTGTTAGGATATGGTCCCTACACACGTGCCAAAACTTGGTTAAATCGTTGGGTGCAATTTGAAACAATCTATGTTGCCATTCAGTATCTCTCTTTTGCCTTGTGGAAAATTCCTTATATGGGAGTGGGGCGAAATTTGATGTATCAGAAGTCTCTTTTTATACAAGAAAATGGATTTGAACGGCATCAGCACATTGCTTCGGGAGATGATGATTTGTTTATCAATGCGGTTGCGAATAATCACAACACAGCTATTTGCTTGCATGAAGATAGTTTTATGTATTCGAATCCTCCTAACTCATGGAAGGCTTTGTATCGACAAAAACAGCGACATTACTCGACTAGTACGACTTACAAATTCAAACATAAAATATTACTCGGATTACTTTCTGTTTCTCATTTTTGTTTTTATCTAGGATTGTGTATCTTTATTATAACAAATAATTGGACGAACTCAATAGTAGGAATCATTTTATTAAGAACTTTATTGATGCATCTCGTGTTTGGGAAATATCTAAGGAAAGTCAAACAACGATCGTTTTTGAAGTATGTTTTGATCTTAGATGCCTTACTTCCTATATATTATATTATTTTTGCTTCGTCTTTGATGGGGCAGCAAAACAAAACTTGGAAATAGAAATAGCATAACCAATGAATAAAAACTTATCAGATAGAGCATTAGAAGATTTTGAATTGGTTCGCAAGGCCGTAGAGGGGAATAATCAATTGGCTTATGCAGAGTTAATGGAACGTTATCGAGATTCGATTTATCATACGATGTTTAAGATGGTACACAATCACGATGATGCAGAGGATTTGACCATAGAGGCTTTTGGGAAGGCATTTAGAAAATTAGCTACTTATACACCCAATTATGCTTTTAGTACTTGGTTGTTTAAGATTGCGACCAATAATGGTATTGATTTTTTGCGTAAAAAACGCTTAAAATTATTATCCATAGACGATACTTTAGAAAAGGATGGCGAGCAAGATTTTTCTAATAACCTAAAGTCAACGGCTTTAGATCCAGAAGAACGCTACATTCGCCAACAGCGTAAATTAATTATGCGCGATTTATTGAATAAGTTGAGTGATAAATATCGAGTGATGATTGAACTACGATTTTTTGAAGAGCTTTCTTATCAAGAAATATCTGAGCAGCTTGATTTGCCTATTGGAACTGTAAAAGCACAACTATTTCGTGCCAAAGAGTTGCTTTACGATATCTTGAGCAAAAGCAAGGCAGGGAACTCGTTGTAAGCACAAATATTTGCTGCCTTAAGAAGATAGATAAAGAATAACGATCAGTTCTAAGGAGTCCTATTGATCTGATTAGTCATTTTCCATTTCATTATCTTGAACAACAGTTACTTCTACTGTCGTGTCATTGGTCGTATCCAAATTGTATAAATCTCTTTCTTTGGCTTCTTCCAATGCTCCCTTTAGTTGCACTGGTTTTCCTTGTTGGCGGACTTTGATGTTTAGCAATTCTACTGTTAAGGAAAAGAAAATAGCAAAATACATATACCCTTTGGGGACTTCTACATTGCTTGGCATTAGGTGAGCGCTATGAGCACCTTCTACAACCAACATAAATCCAATCAAAATTAAAAAGGAGAGTCCTAGTACTTGAATAGAAGGGTGCTTGTTGACAAAACGACCAATTGGTCCTGCAAAAGCCATCATGATAATCATGGAAATTACCACCCCTAAGATCATAATAGACAATGGGTCATAGAAACGAGTAGGGTCAGAAGCCATTGGTGTTCGCGCGACATCTTGTGTGAGTCCGACGGCTGTCAAAATGGAATCAAATGAGAAGACAATATTTAACAAGCAGATTTGAAGAATGATACTGCCTAATGTGTTTTTAGGGTTGTGATCTCCTGTGTTTTCTTCATTAACACCCTCTAATTTATGATGAATTTCAGAGACGGACTTGTACAATAAAAACAAACCTCCAAACATCAAGATTAGACTTTGCCCCGTCACTTTTGCATGCATGCCCCAAATATGTGGCTCCCATAAGGGATCTTGCATAGCAATGATAATCGTTATTCCAAAAAGTAAAACAATTCTCAATAACATTGCTAAAAACAAACCAATATTACGAGCTTTGGGTTGTTGTTGTTGAGGGAGTTTGTTCGCAACGATAGAAATAAAAATAATATTATCAATACCCAAAACGATCTCCATTAACGTTAGCATACCTAAAGAAATCCATGCTTGACTGGTACTGAATAATTCTAAAATTGCTGTGAAATCCATTGCTGTAATATCTGATTTGGTGTACGGTGTATTATAATAGAATAAGGAACACCAAATGTAATTCTTTTTTAGGAAGGAATAAAAAAAATGGAGGAATTGTCATCAAGAAATCTCTCCAGTAACTTTGTTTCGTATTGGTTAATAATACTTAGTTGCGTTGCTACGCCGTGGTCGTGGATTGGTTCGTTTTGCCATTTCTTACAGTCATGAACTTACGATACTGGGTTTACTTATATGTTTTAACTTTTGTTCTTGATAATCGAATTAATGCGACTATATACAAAGTAATGTGTCTATCAATGAACTACTAAAATAAATAGTATTGATAATGAACTAGGTAGCCGCAAGGCTTATTGGAAGCTTGGTTTTAAACCACGAAGCCCCATGTCTACAACCGCTTCGGTTGTTCCTGCACTAGCATCAATATCCAACTCACCATTACCATTAGAATCAACCCACTCAAAGCTCTGATTGGTAGAAAAAGATAACGTTACAACAATATCTTCTGTCTCATTTCCCGTTATTTCTAATGGATTGCCATCAAAACTACCCGTAACTAAGCAAGAACCTGGAGGGGTAGGAGTAGTGGCATTTAGAGGGTTCACAACAGTTGTAGCCTGTGCATCGCCACTATAAATAGAATTGGCACTGGAATAAGGATTACTTAAATTAGTCTCAAATGCCCAGAAGCCTTGTAGCTTGTTTGAGTTGATTGACTTGGTTCTATTTTTAGGTGTCAAATCTTTGATATAACTATTAAACCCAACAAAAGAAGCAATCGTACCTTTTTCATTATTTAGATCTGTGGTGCCAGAAGGCCAAGTAGGGACATTTTTGACATTGTAAACAATATCATAATTTTGGTAACTAACGGATACCCGAATGTGTGGATATGTTCCTGGTGTTACATCTGTCAATGGAATTTCATAAAATGTTTCACCTTCTGTTTTTACAACTGCTTTATCAAAATCAATGGCATTGTCTCCGCCAGAAGTGGTTTCTGCACCATGATAAACAATAGCCCCACCATTGACAGGAGTCAAAGCACTAGGCACTAGCTCTATTTTGTGAGCACTCATGCCATTAAATTGAGGATTTTGAGCAGCATTACCATTAGGAACACTTGAGGGTTGGGCAAAAGCATCTAATCGATCTTGTGTTGGGTCAAATTTTAACTTAAAAACAAGTTTGGCATCATTTTTTGGTGGGGTCACATTGGGTTCGCAAGCACTAAGAAAAATAGCACAGAGTATACAGAAAAGGAATGTGGTTCTCATAAGAATTGTATTTAAATAATCAATAAATTGGCAATGTTGATTTGTATTTACCAAGTACCAAAAATAACACCATAAATTTGATTTTTCAAGAAAAGATACCTATCTATAATTAGGGGAAGTAGATATAAAACTATACTTTCGATGCTGAAACCTTTTACTATATTTATTTACATCTTATTTTTTACCCCCTTAAATCTTTAGTAAAATGAATACATATTTATTATTAGCAGACTTTGATTTAATGGCTTTTTTGCAAGGAGAAAGCTTTATTAATGCATTAAAATCGTTGGGCTTAGCTATTCTGGTTTGGATTGTTGGTACGATTGTTATCAACCAAGTTGTAAAAGTAATCACGAATGCTATGCAAAGAGCTAAAATGGATGCTTCTCTACGCCCATTTTTAATATCAATGATTGGTACATTGCTCAAAGTCCTATTGATGCTGGCGGTTGCAAGTACATTGGGGATGGAAGTGACATCTTTTGTAGCTATTTTAAGTGCCGCTGCTTTTGCAGTAGGAATGGCTTTACAAGGTGGTTTGGCTAATTTTGCAGGAGGAGTAATGATTTTGGTTTTCAAGCCATTTAAAATTGGTGATGTCATTATTTCGCAAGGCTTCACAGGAAAAGTGAGAGAAATTCAAATCTTTAATACCATTTTAGTAACTCCAGATAATCAAGTTATTATTTTGCCTAATGGTCCTGTTTCTAATGGACCTATTCAAAATATAACTATGGAACCAACTCGTCGAGTAGACATGACGTTTGGAATTGGATATGGAGATGACATTCAAAAAGCAAAAGAAGTAATTGACCAAGTCTTAAAAAGTTGTCCACATATTACTGATCATTCTAAGACGGCTGTGTTTGTATCAAGTTTGGGCGATAGCTCTGTTAATTTTGCCGTTCGTCCTTGGGCAGCTACAGCTGATTATTGGGCAGTACATTCTTATATGCAAGAGAATATTAAGTTAGAATTTGATCGAAATAATATAGGAATACCTTATCCAACCATGGATGTTAATGTATTAAAACAAGACGAGAACTAGTAATAATTTTAAACAACTTCTTTGATAAAAGACTATTTGAGCGTCCCTCAAATAGTCTTTTTATTTCGAATCTTCTACAGCTTAAACATACGTTTATACAAAGTGTAAAAAATACTATTTGTCGAAAAAAAATTATGTAGATAGATAAAAAAGTGTAATTTAAGGATCAGAAACCTTTTACGAATCATTTTATTTAATCAAACCCCCATTAAATTTTTAATCAAATGAATGCATTTTTATTTTTGGCTGATACCGATTTTGATATCATTGCCTTTTTGCAAGGAGAGAGTTTTTTGGATGCGCTTAAATCTTTGGGATTAGCAATTGTCGTTTGGATTGTAGGATCTATCGTTATTAATAAGGTGGTAGATATTATCAGAGCGAGCATGAAGAAAGCAAATTTTGATGTCTCCTTACGCCCTTTCTTAGTATCCATGATTAATGTACTACTGAAAGTCTTATTAATGTTGGCGGTTGCGAGTACATTGGGAATGGAAGTTACATCGTTTGTTGCCATTTTGAGTGCTGCTGCATTTGCCATTGGTATGGCGTTGCAGGGAGGTTTGGGTAACTTTGCAGGAGGAGTAATGATTTTGCTATTTAAGCCTTTCAAGGTTGGTGATTTGTTAACAGCACAAGGTTTTACAGGAACCGTAAAAGAAATTCAAATCTTTAATACAATTCTGTTAACCTTAGATAATGAAGTGATTATTATTCCTAATGGTCCATTATCTAATGGAACTATGACCAATCATTCTATGCAAGGAAAGCGAGGCGTAGCATTTACATTTGGAATTAGCTATGATGCAGATATTGATACTGCCAAAAGAGTCATCATGGAAGTTGCAGCAACTTGTGAGCATGTTATTGACTTGGATAAATCAGGCGTTGTCGTAGCAGAGTTAGGAGATAGTTCTGTGAATTTAGCAGTGCGTCTTTGGACAGATCCTAACAATTGGTGGGATGTTTTCTTTTACATGAATGAGCATGTTAAGAAGGCATTTGATAAAAATAATATAGGAATACCTTACCCAACTATGGATGTTAATATAACTAAGTAAACATCTTAATATTACTTCGTGGAGAAATTGTATTAATTTGATTGCCACGAAGTATTAATTTAATAGTGTTATAAAATGGTAGTTAGCTTTGTTACTCCCTTCGGTCGTGAGCTCGCATAGCTCGGTTCGCTGCTACTTCGTGAGTGCTGTGCAGTTGATAATCAAAGGCTTAATGTAAAATGTAATAAGTTTTTTAACTTGTTGATTATTAGGGTGGTAAGGTTTTTTTTAACAAACTATTGATAAAAACGATGAGAGGACCAAGAAATATTATCTTCTCATCGTTTTTTATTTATTCTTAGACCTTAGGCTAATTGTTTGGTCATCTTAACCTTTCTTCCAGGCAAGAAATCCCAAGTGTCTTTGTCAATACCTTGGCTCGTTACCATCCATAAAATGGGTTTTCTAGAAACGACAACAGGAGCAGGTGCATAGCCATCCGTAAAATAGACAATGGCATCAGGTAGGTGTTTTTCATTAGCAAATTCAATTGGAGCATTAAAGTCTGTTCCTCCACGACCACTAATAAGTTCAGGCGGTCTTCCTGTGTAAGTATATTGGTTGTGAATATGTGTATCGCACTCCACGACATAAATTTCTGCTCCTTGTTTCCAAATGTGATACAACTCACCAAAAAATTCTCTTAACTCATCCTCATTGACCGAACCAGAAGTATCAATAGCTACCAAAATCTTTTGTTTTGACTGTATTTTAATTCCAGGGTTTGTACCATAACGTTTAGAAGGTCTTCGTATCGTGTTTTTTAAACGAGTACGGCTACTACTAGCTGTAAAAATGCGCAAAACTCTTCGCCAGTTGACATTAGGTTTTAAAGATTCTACTAGTAAGTTGATATATTCTTGAAGACCGCCAGGCAACTTGCCATAGTCTTTGGATTTGACCCTAGAAACCGAGTTAACGATAGATTCATTGATGGCAGCATTAATCATTTTTTGTTCGGCGCTAGACAATCTTTCAAATTCATCCCAAAACTTATGCTGATTCAACTGTTCGTTGTCTTCATTTTCCATCAACTCCTTTAAGCGATTTTGAGCTTGATTCAAACCGTTAGCCGCCTTATCGTCACTTTGAGCATTATCCTCCTCATCATCTTCTCCACAACCACTACCACCGTCTTGTTGCATATCTTGCAGTTCTTCAGATAAGCGTTTGTAGTAATAATCAATTCCTTGCCCTCTATTCAATTTGAATTCAGGAAAGTCTTCCATTCGAATGGCATCTTCTGTTAATTGGTCGGAACGAATGTATTGATTGGCAGCTAAGTCCGAAGCAATACCAAACAGCTTCTTATTGCCAAATTCAGGAAAACGTAGCGCATGTTTGAAAACGATGTGCAGAATTTGATGTTTGATGGCGCCATAACGCAGTGCTTTGGTAGCCTCTTCGTCGCCAGGTATTTTTAATGTGTTATCCCAATAATCTGGGTTGACAATCAATTTGATCATCTGATTGCTGCTAATGGTTGTAGCAATCGAACTCGTTCTTTCTGAAACATCTTTCAGAATACTTGTGAAAAAGTGACCATAGAAGGTCTCTTGAAGCATTAATTGAATACTTGTTTTAGCGACCTCATCTAGTATGCGTTGGTGACTCATCTTTTTAGTTACAGCGTGATTTAATATAGGCTTATTGCCTTATCATAGAAAAATGTATCCGTGTGATATATTTTTTTACTTTGTAGATACATGTCTATAAACAGACAAAAAACACAAAATATTATCATATAGTTCAAACTATAAAATTAATAGATTTTTGTTAAAAACGTTCAAGCTGTTATGGTTTTTCTAGCAATTTCTTGAATCTGTTGCCAAGCATGTTTAATATGATGCGCTTTAACAAAGGTTTGTCCTATGACTAGTCTTATAGCATATTGCCCCTTGATCTTTGTGTGTGTCAAGTACAGAAGACCAGTTTTGTTGAGGTGTTGCAAAATAGTTTCATTAATATTGTTTAGTGTTGCTGCATCGTTGATAGGAGTAGGGTGGTAACGAAAGCAAACAAGATTTAAACTGGTAGGAGCTAAGATCTCAAAATCAGTACTTGTCTGAATCCAACTAGTAAGTTCTTGTGCTAAATCAATGTGTGTTCGCAACTGTTTTTGCAAACCTTTGACACCATAGGAGCGGAGCACAAACCATAATTTAAGGGCTCTAAAACGTCTTCCTAAAGGTACTCCCCAGTCTCTATAATCGTTGACAATACCTCTATTGGTTGTTTTTAAATATTCGGGTAATATTTCAAAGGTTCTCAAGAGGCATTCTTTGTCTTTTATAAAATAAACAGAGCAATCAAAATTAGTCAACAGCCATTTGTGAGGATTAAAAACAAAACTATCAACTTGCTCTATACCCTGAATCATCCACTGAAACTCAGGCAAAATTAAAGCAGAACCAGCATAAGCTGCATCGACATGCAGCCATATAGCATATTTTTGACTAATAGCAGCAATCTCTTGTAGTGGATCAATGGCAGTGGTTCCTGTGGTTCCAATTGCAGCAACAATACAGGTTGGATGAAGTCCATTGTTGATATCTTCCTGAATGGCTTGTTCTAGGGCATCTCCTCGCATACGGAGTTGATCGTCAACAGGTATTTTAACTAAGTTTTTTTTACCCAAACCTGCAATTTTTACAGCTTTTTCAATTGATGAGTGTGTTTCTGTTGAACAGTATACTCTAAGGTTATTGGCTGTGATACCGTTTTGATTGCTATCAAAATTCGTTGCTTTTTCTCGAGCAGATAAAATTGCAGTTAAGGTAGCTGTAGAGGCGGTATCTTGAATAACCCCTTCAAAATTATCAGGAATACCCATTAAATCTCTTAGCCAATTCATGACACGTTCTTCCAATTCTGCAGCAGCAGGAGAGGTATCCCAAATCATACATTGTGCGCCTAAAGTAGCAGTAAGCATTTCACCCAAAATAGAGGGAAAAGAGGTGTTGGCTGGAAAATAAGCAAAAAAGTTAGGGTGCTGCCAATGGGTAATGCCAGGTAAAATAATGTCTTGAAAATCTTTAAATATTGCAGACATTGCTTCTCCTTCAATCGGTGCTTGAGCAGGTAGTTGATTATAGATTTCCCTAGGTTGAACTTGTGCTTTGACAGGATAGTCTTCGATTTGCTCAAAATAATCTGCCATCCAATCTACCATTAGGTGAGCATAGTGGCGAAATTCTTTATTTTTCATAATTTGATTTTTATTTAATTTGAACTTAATGCGCTATCGTACGATTTTTCCACGAAGTAATGTAAACTCAAATTAAATAAAAATCAAATCTTATACAAGTTGTTAAAAAGAACTATCGTTTATAATAGACAACAATAGAAGCTTTCTCAATGGTTTTGGAATTGATCATATAACCCACTAACGCAGGATTCGCCTTTTCGTCTACGCCTAATTTATCTGTATTAAGGGCATAAACAGTAAGAATATAGGTGTGAAAACCGTGACCTTCTGGCGGGCAAGGACCTCCGTAACCAATAGTTCCATAGTCTGTTAAGCTTTGAATTACTCCTGTTGGCAGCAGGTCGCTTTGAGCTTTTCCTGCTCCACTTTTTAGCTCTTTAGTCGTACTAGGAATATCAAAAGCTAGCCAATGCCACCAGCCACTACCTGTTGGCGCATCAGGATCGTACATTGTAATGGCAAAACTTTTGGTGCCTTTAGGGGCATTTTTCCATGATAATTGTGGTGAAATATTTTCTCCTGTGCAGCCAAAGCCGTTAAAAACTTGTTGGAGGGTAGCTTGTCCTCCTAAGTCGTTGCTTTCCAAAGTAAATGTTTGAGCTTTTAGATTGAATGAAAATAAAAAGATAGAGATGAATACTAAAAATTGATACATAAGATAAAAGTTTTAATGGTGCAACGTTTTGCAAACAGCATACAAGAGGTCTACAATGTTTGTTGCTAAATATTTTAACTAAGTACAAAAGTATTCTATAAGAAGATACTAAAAAGGTCAACAGGTATGCTAAAAAGCTCATTTGTTGGAAATACTCCTAGAAGGGAGCTGTTCACTGGGTAGTTGACCAAAATGTTTTTTGTAAGCTCTAGTGAAACTAGAAAGGGTTTTGTATCCCAAGTCAGTAAAAATTTCAGAAGGCCGTTTGCCTTGTTGCAACAATTGAAAGGCATTATTCATCCGTTGGTTTGTCATCCATTTGTGGGGTGAAGTGCGATAAAATTTGGCAAAATAACGCTTAAAAGTAGAGGTACTCATGTTGCATAAAAATGCCAATTCATCCAAACTCAAGTTGGAGTAAATATTGTTTTCAACACTATATCTAAAATGTGTTTCTATGTTTGTATGTCGTTGAGAAAGAAAAGAATCTAAGATTTGGGGCTCTCTGTGCAACAAATAGAGCATGATCTCTTGAAATTTGATGGTTAGAATTTCTTGAGATAATTGTTGATGGGGTAAAATTTCTAAAGAACGACGAAAATTTTGAGTGTAATTGTCATAGCTAAATTTTAAGACATTTTTGCAAAGCTTCTCAGAAGGAAGAGGTGTAATGGCATATTTTTGTTGAAAATCGTGCAAAATCTTGTCATTAAATGTCAACAAACAGCTTTCATAACTATTAGAATCCAGTCCCTTTTTTTCTGTCATCAAACAAACTGGGTTCGTAATGAGCGTAAATTCGTTGTTGTTGATGGATAAAATCCCATCGGTGTTGTGGATTTGTTTCTGACCCTCAATTAGAAAACTAAATACATATTGAGAGAAAGCTACTTTACTTTTTATTAACTCTGTCTTACTTTTGTAATGGATTAAATTAATATCCTGTGTATTGGTAAGTATGTCATTGGGAACAGATACTTGTTTCATCTGGTTGTAATCTTGTAAAGTTGATAAAAGGAAGCGACAGACGACGGATTTCTAATAGCTAGAAAGATAATTGAAAATTGAGTGTTTTACAAAATGACCAACTAAAAAAGCTTTTTTAGGTTAATCTTTTTTAAGAAAACTTTATGAAGACAGATTTATTGCAAGAATTGATACAGAGTTTGTCTAGTGCCGAGAAGCGGTATTTCACCCTGTATGCTACTCGACATATTACAGAAGAACCGAATCCGTATGTTTTGCTATTTCGTTTATTGGACAAGCGGAAAGCGATTAATCAAGCAGACTTTGAGAAAGAATATCAAGCAAAGGTTGGACTAAAAAAGTTCAAGAACATAAAAAGCTATTTGGGGAAATTGGTATTAGAGAGCCTAGAGGGGTTTTACAAAGAAAACGATATTGAGATCAAATTGGGTTCTTATTATAACCAAGCTAAGATAATGATCAAAAAAGGCTTGTACAACCAGTCAAGTACGTTGATCCAAAAAGGGAGTACATTGGCACAAAAACATGGCTACAATAATTATGTTGCTATGTTCCAATTTTTGCAGCTGAAGTATTTTTCACTCATTAAAATCAATTTTAACAAAAACAAGTTAATTGAAAATACAGAAAAATTATACGAAAGTATTCATCAATATTTAGACATTCAAAAAGAAGAGATAGATGTGTATGTTTGGTTGAACAAACTCTACCATTATGCTAGAAGCAAACCAAAGATTAGGGCGCAACTAGACTTTCCAACATTGACAGAACTCCAAAATAAGTTTGACCGTTTTGAATGTTATACAGTTGCAGGACAGATTGTTCACAGCGAGCTATTGGCTATTAGAAATAATCAAGAGGGGCGTATTGAAGATGGTTATAAGATTCGAGAACAAATGCATCAAAAATTAAAGCCATTAAAAATAAAAGGAGATGATAAAAATACATACTGTAATTTCTTACTCAATTTCGCTGCTGCTGCATTAATGTTGCAGCAATATCAACGATTTAATGAGTTATTGGATGAACTCTATGTTTTTTTTCAAGCAAATTACACCTCTGATTTAAGTATTTCAAAAGATATATTACTAAGGTTTTTTATTCTAAAGCTAGAACATTTAATCGTTATAGAAAAATTGATAGAACTAGAAAAATTACTTCAAGAAGCGGTTGACTATACGAGTAAATATATTGCGGCATTAAACCCTGTACTCTTAAAGGTGGTTCAGCTCTCAATAATAGAATCCTATCTAAAACTCAAAGATTACAATGCTTGTTTGAATAGCATCAATGCTTATTGGGATTGTTACAAAGATGATGCTAATATAGCAAGTCGGATTAAAGTAGATTTTATGATGATTACTTGTCATTATGAACTAGAAAACTTTCAATTCTTAGAAAATTATATCAAGACATTGAAACGAAAAAAATACAATGATGCTAATTTCTCAACCTTTTTAAATGCGATTCAGAAAGCATGCAAAAGTCCTAGTCGAACGGAGCGAAAACAGGTTTTTATCAATCTTAGAGCACATTTTATAGAAGCCTATAAGAATAGCCCATACGAACTCAACAAGCTTTTGACTTGGGTGGATAAGTACACCTAAAGTAGGGATTATCGCTTTTACCGAATTTCGATTTGTTTCCCTAGATATTTAGGTTGAACCCCAAACAAAACGTCAATCAAAACTTTGACTCGGGCTAGTTTTTCTCGAATTTGGACTTTCAAACCTGCTCGAATGGAAACATCTTTGGCTTCGAAGCCAATCGCATTGATGTGTTTGTGGTTGGCAATGAAGACCGCACGCTCATTGTGAAATTTTTGGGAAATAATGGTAATGTTTTTTTGTCCAAATATAACGTTGCTACGAACGACAGAATCTAAAGTTCTAAAACCTGCATAATCTAGAAAAATCTTGTGCTCAGGAATGCCTTTTTTTATTAAGTCTTCTTTCATGTCCGTAGGCTCATCATATCCTTTTCGGCTGTTGTCACCACTAACTAAAATAAAGTCAATTTTCCCAGCTTTGAATAGTGCTGCCGCAGCTTCTATCCGATATTTGTAATAGCGATTCAAATTTCCATTTTGAAGCAACTTTACAGTGCCAAGGACTAGCCCTACTTTATTGTAAGGAATGGTCTCAATATTCTTGTATAATTTGTTTTGAACAGAGGATTGAACATAATAATCTGCTCCAAGAATAAGTACAACAAGGAAAAAGAATGAAGAAAGTAGAATGGACATTAATTTTTTTTTCATAAGGTTTTAGTGTTCTTTTAAAATCTGCCTTCATCTATAGTATTAATTTATTGAAACGACACCATAGCAGCGAACCTAGTTTGCTAGCTCATGACCACAAGGAATAATAAAATTAACTAAAAACAAAGCGCTCACGGAGTACGACACAGCGTAGTAAAACTAATCAATGAATTACTACTATAATAGACAATATATTACGAATACTTATATTCAGAGCGTAGTAGAAGAAAAGAGTTTTAGTGTTTGGTTGATTTTATGATTGATTGGCTTTGTACAAAACATGTAGGGCTAATGGACTATCTTTTTCGAGAAGTGGATGGAGAAATGTATCGACTTTTTTGAGACCAATTTTCTGCATAACTCGTTCTGACGGTTTGTTAATTTCGGCGGTAAACGAATAGATTTCTTGAAAGCCTAAGGTGCCAAAACCATACTCTAAACAAGCCAATGCGCCCTCTGTTGCCAAGCCTTGATTCCAAACACTAGGATCCAACCGCCAACCTATTTCAACACAAGGAGTAAAATAACTCTCAAAACTAGGGCGCATAAAACCAATATACCCAATGAATCGTTTGTCTTTTAATAAATCCACAGCATAAACCGAAAAACCGTAATCGGCATATTGTTGCTGAATACGAGCAAGCATTTTTTGGGTAGCAGCTTTATCCAATGTGTTTGGGTAGAATTGCATTGCTTGAGAATCAGCATTAATTTTTGCAAAAGGTTCTAAATCACTTTCCTGCCAAGTCCTTAAACCAAGTCGAGGCGTTTCTAATAGGTATTTGCTCATAATTGAATGTTTTGATATAGCCAAACAACCAAAATAAAGAAAGGAGTGCTAAACAAAAATCTTTTTATTGTAATTTTTTAAGAATTTTTATTGTAGAGCAAATCAAAGCACAAAACCTTTTGAACAAATCGTTGTTTTATAGCTTTATTAATATTAAATTTGGTTAAATTGTATCAAATAGGCACGTATCTTAAACGTAGTTCATGTAACAAGGAATTGGTATAGCTATAGTTTCTTGTCAAGAGGCAACCTTATAGTATAGATGATGGACACCATCTAATACGCTGATTGAGTAGATGAATAGCATGAATTACAAATAACGTATTGAGGCAAACATTGAAACTGACAAAATAAAATCAATGCCCTTGTTTTTTTATCAAAAATTTTGTCAAATAACAAGCATACATGAAATTACAAACGCTAAAAAAACGTGGTAGTAAATTAGCTACTCCAAATGTTCAAATTGCTATCTTGGAAGAAACAACTCCTAAAATAACAAAGTTTGAACAAAAATTACAAGATATTAACTTGATGCCTTTCAAGCCTACTCAATTAGAAATCTTTCAGGTGAATATCGGCTATATGTGCAATATGACTTGTGAGCATTGTCATGTCGATGCGGGACCAACTCGTACCGAAATTATGACAAAGGAAACAATGCAATACTGCCTAAATGCCATCAAAGCAGCTAATACGACAACAATTGATATAACAGGAGGAGCTCCAGAAATGAATCCTAATTTTAAGTGGTTCATTGAAGAAATTCGTGCTATTAGTAAAGATATTGAGATTATTGTTCGAAGCAATTTGACCATTTTGGTTTCTAATAAGGAGTACAGAACTTATCCAGAGTTTTTCAAAAAACACAAATTAACAGTTATTGCTTCTTTGCCTTGTTATACAGCAGAAAATACAGACAAACAAAGAGGAGATAAGACTTTTGTGCGCTCTATTGAAGCCTTACGTGTATTGAATGATTTGGGATATGGAAAAGAAGGAACTGACTTAAAATTGCATTTGGTATTTAATCCTGGAGGCGCTAGTTTGCCAGGCAATCAAATGAGCTTGGAAGCAGATTATAAGCGTGTTTTAAAAACAGAGTACGATATCGAGTTTAATAATTTGTATACCATTACGAATCTACCTATTAGTCGTTTCTTGGACTTTTTGTTGAAGGAAGATAAATTTGACGACTATATGCAGTTGTTGCTAGAATCGTTTAATCCAGCAGCAGCAGAAGGTGTGATGTGCCGCAATACATTGTCTGTTTCATGGGATGGATATTTGTATGATTGTGACTTCAACCAAATGTTGCAACTACAGGTAGAAAAATCAGTTCCTCAACACATCGAAGATTTTGATTTGTCGGCAATGGAACAGCGCAACATTATGCTGGGACAGCATTGTTACGGCTGTACCGCAGGAGCAGGGTCTAGCTGCCAAGGAATTGTAAGCTAAACGATGAATGATGGTCACAAAATATAGTTCCTATAATAGTAAAGTTGCATAGCTTGCTGTGTGACTTTTTCTTTATTTGTTTGTTAACAGTAGTACTTCGTGGATTTTTTAGCTTTTTTGTGAAAAACTAAAAAAGCATCTTTGCATCAATTTACCGTGTGAGGGCTTCGCCGTTGATTATCAACCCTTTAAGAAATTAAGTAGCAAAAGTATACTCTATTGATAATCAAACTGATGCGATTTTCCCACGAAGTAATGTAACAGGCAAGTCGTATGTTGTTGAGTGATCGGTTAAGACGAATCACTTCATCTTATAGTCAATACAAGTGTAAGCAATGTTATCGTTGAAAATGCTGAGCGATTACTTAGATTCAATTAAAATTATGGAAAATATAAAGAAGAAAAATATCATGCCTCCAATGGTTCAAGCAGCAATATTTGGAGGAAGTGCCCTTGTAGGAATGTTAGGAGCAGCTATTGTAGCGCAAGAATCGTTGACTGTATGGATGATTGGTACTTCTTGTTTGTTGTTGTATTCTATTATGAATAATGGGATGAGTATGTTTGCTGAAGATTATAAGAAATATTTGGTCCATTCTATTTATGGATTTATGTTTATCATGATAGGGGTGATTGCATTGGCAACTCTTTTTTCGAAACTTAGTGTTTTTGAGGCAGGAGGGTACCGAATGATTTTGACAATTATTTTGATTGCGAACTTTATTTTTATAGCCATGATTATTACGGTTAAAGGCTTACTAAGCTTGATAGCAGAAAAAGATAAAAAACTATAAAAAAAAGATTGTAGTAATATTTTACGTTCTCTAAATGTCAAAGAAGAAACAGATATTTTTAATAGTTTTAACAACTTCATAAAGTTTTGTTTTCATCCAAGACTTTACCGCAAAAAATGTATCTTTGAACTCTCAAAGAACCTTATTAAAAAGACTTTAAAAGAGCGCAATAATTGGGGAAAAGTTCCTTTTTATTGACTGGTTCGCCAACTCTACTAAAAGTATATTTATAATTCCAAAAAGAAATGATGCGTACTTGGACAATTTTAACCTTGGGGTGTATACTAGCTTGGGCTTGTAACGATTCCAAAAAAACAACAACAAAATTACCTAAATCAATTACCTTAGAAGTAAAGGTTTCGGATACGACCAATGTAGTAGATAGCCTTCGTGTTTATGCATGGAAAGGCATTCAAGCAGAAGAAGTAGTCACCAAAGCCGTAACAAAAACAGATGCAGGATTTGGCTGTACTTTCGACTTAGGGCAAGTACCTAGAGGAATGTATTATGTTGGCGCTAGTTTAAGAGATTTGAAACCTGTTTTGTTGGGAACAGAAAAAGCAGTGATTCTGGAAGGTGTAACACCAAAATTAGCTGACTTGAAGGTTATCAATAGTCCCTTGAACAAAGAGTATGATCAACTAATGAAGCGAATTCAAGGTTATAACCAAACTTTTATGACTTTGATGACCGATTATAAAAATGGACAGGGAGATAATGCCACCTTGGAAAAGGTTAAGAAAAAAATGGCTAAAGAAGACAAAGAAAAAATGATGTTGTTGGATTCTTTGCGCCAAAAAAACTCTGAATTAGCTCGTATTATGGCTTTTAATACCTTTCAGAGTTATCAAAATAATGGAAAATCTGGGCAAGTAGAAGGAGCTTACTTTGCGGAGTCATTTTTTGATTATGTAGATTTTGAAGACTCTGTATATGCTAGATTGCCATTTTACTATGAGAATGTAAAAAATTATGCGACAGCACTTTCAACGGTAGGGTTAAAGAGTCCCGAACAAAAAGCAGTACTTGATAGTTTATTTGCAAAAGTTCCAGAAACGAGCCAACTACACCAACCTACTTTGGTAGCAGTTACTTTTGGAATGATGGGAAGAAACAATGAGGTATTTATGAAGTACAGCAAAGCTTATATGGATAAGTACACTGGAGATTACCCTATGTTAGATAAGTTTATGAAAGAACAATACGCCAAGCTGAAAGGTGCTGCTGGTGTAGGAGAAGCAGCTGCTAATATTACAGGGGCAACACCTGAAGGTAAAACGCTATCATTGACGGATTTGAGAGGTAAATACGTGTTGATTGATTTCTGGGCAAGTTGGTGTGGTCCTTGTCGTCGTGAAAATCCGAATGTAGTTCGTTTGTACAATAAATATAAGGACAAAGGTTTTGATATTTTAGGAGTTTCTTTGGATACTAATAAAGATAAATGGGTCGATGCAATCAAAAAAGATAAATTAACTTGGCATCATGTCAGTGATTTAAAAGGTTGGAGTTCTCAATTGTCTAAACCTTATGGCGTGCGTGGTATTCCGTATACTGTCTTGGTTGATAAAGAAGGTAATATTGTTGCCAAACGCCTTAGAGGAGCTACGTTGGAGGCAAAACTACGAGAGATATTTGGCTCTTAAATATTAATTGAAGTATAAAATGTTGTAATACAAGTCATTCAGTTTATGGATGACTTGTGTTTTTTTTGATCTATGAGTTGTATTGGCAAAAACTAACTACAAAATAAAATGAGATACGCAATATTAACACTATTACTTGGGCTATTATGGGGAGATAGTTATGCTGGTGGACCTTGGGCAAAAAAAAAGGGAGAAGGCTATGTACAATTTGCAGCGTATGCCATTCCGCCTATTAATAGACTTTCGATCAATGCGTATAGAACCAAGTTTTTGAATCGGTCTATTTTTGACGCTACAGCAGAGTTGTATGCAGAATATGGTTTGACAAAACGCTTCACCCTTTCTGCTTCATTACCTCTAAAAATTGTTTCATCTGGGCAAGAGGTGCAAACTGTTGACCCGAATCAATTGGGAACTAATGCTTTTGGTCCTCCAAGCATGGTATTGGATGCAGGAACTCTAGTCGACTTAGGAAATGCTCGATTAGGAGGAAAGTATAATTTTTTTAGTAAAACCATCCATTTAGCAGCTCATGCTTTGATTTCGGCACCAACTGCTATACAAGCTTATAATCCTAATACAGGGTTGAGAACAGCTTATCCTTGTTGGGGATTTCAACCTTCTTTATCTATAGGATATGGCAAAGAGAAAATGTATACGTATTTGGAAAGTGGTATGAATTTTAGAACCCACGACTACAGTCACCAGTGGGTTGCGAATTTTGAAATAGGATGGCGAGTAGGGAAGCGTACCTATTTAGCAGTAGCTTTGGATGCGATTGTTTGTTTGCCAGGGCAGTCGGATATTCCAAACTCAACCCAAGAAGTACAAACAGGTTTGTATGTTAACAATCAAAATTTTGTAGCATTCACTTTGAAGGCGATTGTACCTGTTTCGGATTACGTTGGTATGAATTTTTCTTTGTCGGGTGGTTTATGGGCAAATAATGTACAACAGGGACCCAATATTGGTATTGGGGTTTATTACAAATGGAAGAAAAAGAAAAAGTCAAGCGCTGTTGAGTAGTTCTTGGCTCTAACTTTGGCTGAAAATCAGCTTATAAAACCAAGTGAATCTACGGACTTAATTGTATATTGATGACAGTTGTTTGTTCAATAAGCTAGTTATTGGTGAACACGGCACTACATTTTAATTCTTAAATTATTTTCTATTCATGTTTTCTTTTAACAACCTAGTTCCTATTCCTTTGAGCGATCAATTAGAAACCTCTGATATTTGGGGGACTACATTTGCTTTTGATGCCGCTACTCGATATTTTGTAGAAGCGCCATCTGGTAAAGGAAAAACGACATTTCAACACATTTTGTATGGTTTGAGAAAAGACTATACTGGAGATGTCCGTATCAATGCATTGGGAGGGGAGTATGCTTTGACAGAATTGAGTTTGGATCAGTGGGCAGACATTCGCCAACGAGAATTGTCGGTTGTCTTTCAAGATTTACGCTTGTTTTTGGAATTGACAGCTTTAGAAAATATACAATTGAAAAATAACCTAACCAATCATCAACCCGAGTCGGCTATTGTCGCGATGGCGACAGAGTTGGGAGTAGAGCATTTGTTGGAGAAAAAATGCGGTCAAATGTCTTATGGGCAACGTCAACGTATTGCTATTATTCGTGCGCTTTGCCAACCGTTTAGATTCTTAATTATGGACGAACCTTTTTCGCATTTGGATAAAAATAATATTGAGAAATGTTGCCAATTAATTAGTCGAGAATGTCAAAAACAGGGCGCAGGTTTTGCGATTGCCTCTTTAGAAGAACGCTACTTTTTTGATTACGATCAAGAAGTTAAAATCTAGATAATGTATTTGAGATGGAAGTATACGACTTTAGCAATATAAAAGGAAATGAGGCAAAAATTGTTTCTGCACGGTTTAGAAAACTTGACCGTCTTCCTAAAGCAATATTTGCTTGTTCTAAATTAAAGTCGTTAGTTCTTATAAAATGCGATGTTAAACGTATTCCTCAAGCAATTACGAACTTTCAGCATTTAGAAACACTAGTCATTCGAGATTGTGGACTAGAACAGTTGCCAGAGTACTTGGCAGATTTAAAGCAGTTAACTTATCTAGAAATTACAGGTAATGCTTTGGAGGTTGTTCCGAAATCACTAGCATTTGGGGAACGAGATTTACAACTTCATTTGACAGGAAATAAAATCCAATCTATTTCCAAAGACTTTTTCGCACTCAATACACGTATTACCCAGTTAAGTTTGACGAATAATGCGTTGTCTGAATTGCCTGAATTGGACGAAGATTGTTTGCATTTAAGGGAATTGAGAATTGCGGGTAATCGACTAGAATCCTTGTCGCCAAATTTTATCAAAAAACTAAAAGCACTCACTTTTCTAGATATTAGAAACAATCCTTACAAACAATTGCCCTTAGCCATTCTTAACTTGGATTTAAATTCTAATGGCTGTCGTTTGTATGCCCAAGATTTGGGTTTGGATGAGGATTGGTTAAAAGGAACTTCCTTTTCTATTTTATTAAAAGCTTTCAAAGCCGTTTCTTTAGATTTTGAAGGTAGAAAAGTGGCTTATCAGTTATTAACTCAATCTTCAAAAAGAACGTTTGAACAAGACAGCTTACTAAAGTGCTTGACTCTAAAACATCAAGAGATTGGTGAACGAGCATTAGAGCAGCTATTGCTACAACAGCAAGAAGCATTGGCTAACAATCCACTAGATGAAAAAAGTGAACTGGCAATTTGGGGTAAAACGAATCTACCTAAGAAGTCGCTCAAAGAAAAAATAAAAGAAAAAGGAATTCAATATGTTACCAAAATAAAAGCTACAACAACGCATGTCGTATTAGCACCACCCATCAAACTACCTTCAATAAATAATGTTGAGCAATTGGTGTTCATCGACGAAGCAACTTTGTTGAATTTTTTAGAAATTGAAAAAGGAAGATATCTAAAAACAGAGGAAACGAGTCCAACAGATATAGAACATTTGACGACCTTGCTTTATCACAAAGATATTGAAAATAGAACCTTGGCATTGACTATTATGAAGGAAGGAGGGGTGCCGAAAGTCTTGTTAACAGATTTGTTTTTGATTTGGAGAGATACAAAAAATGATGCCTCTTTTCGAAAAAAGGTATTGAGTTTGTTAAAACAAAACGCAAGCAAAACGCTGCAATCTAAATTGGCGGCTAAGGTTCGTCCCATTATGCGTGCCACCTTAGATGAGTACACGTTGGAGGATAATTTACAGCATTATACCAAAGGGACGGAGTTGGATGCTTGGAGGATTGGTCGTTATGTTTTTAGGAATTTTAAGAATGGTTTGCGTTTTTGGTTACAGCATTTGTCAACAGAAGAAAAAAATACCTTAATTAATTTCTTGATAGACAAACGACCTGATTTCGTTTTGAAAAATTGTTACTTCCAAGCACTAGAGGAATTGTTTTTGTATAAAAATGCCAAACGAGTGGCTATCGAAAAAGCTAATCTAACGTCTTTTCCAAAAAAGTTACTAGATTTTCAGCAAATGTGGTATTTGTCTTTAGGCAACAATGAAATTTGCCAATTGCCAGATGATTTGGAGCGTCTACAAGGTTTGCGTACGTTAAATTTAAAAGGAAATAAATTAGAGGAATTTCCTGCCGTATGTAAACGAATGAACCGATTAAAAGTAATTGTCTTAGCAATGAATCCTTTGGTTTGGAATAAGAAATTTGTGGATACTGCACTGTATTCCTACGATGAGGTTGTAGCCAAACGGAAATAAATTTTAATACTTACCACAACTCATTTTTTAGCCCTTCTACAGAACAAAAATTAGCGAATTATTATTATATTATTGTTTACTATGAAACTTAAGCAAGGAAGACTAAGGAGCAATATATTTATTTCTCTTATCCTACTTGGTTCATGGTGAGTTGCCTTGAATAAAGAATATCTTATAAAACCTATTTTATTAACGTATGAACAGGAATTTAGTAGAAGAAAAACTGCGAGAATTAAAATTAAGTTTACCTAATGTGTCATTGCCAGGAGGGTCTTATGTCTCTGTCAATATACGTGGGGCAATAGCTTATGTGGCTATCCAATTTCCAATTATTAATCAAGCTCATTTTTATCAAGGTCGTTTAGGCGTAGAAATTTCTACCGAGGACGGTTACAAAGCGATGCAATTATGTGCTTTGAATGTCCTAGCTCAAATAAAAGCAAAAGTAGGTTTTGATAAAGTGCTTGGGTTGAACCACATTGATGCGTATTATCAATCTGGAGAACATTGGGACGAAGGACCCTCTATTGTCAATGGAGCCTCTGATTTGTTTGTCAATATTTTAGGTGAAAAAGGAAAACACTCTAGGGCTATTTTTGGAGTGCATAAGTTGCCTCGAAATTTTAGTGTAGGGCTAACGGCTACTTTTACATTGATTACGGATATGCCATCTTAAATAAATGAAATTTTAAATTGGAAAAATTCAATAATGTTATAACAAGTTCCTAATTAAAATTGATTACTTTATGGTACTTTTAGGAATAAAGTAATATGCTTTATGATATGTTATAACACTGCACTCACGCGCATTTTATTGGGTAGAATGAACTGCTGTTAGAGTCAGTTGAACGAACTATTGTGACAAGCATAAACAGTAGAATGAAAATTAATTAAAAATTAATCGGTCATCTCATAATAGAGTATATTTTGTTCTACTGTATCTCAATGATAAACTCAGGAACATTCATATGCCATATTTACTCTACATAATTTTATTTTGGGGATACTCAACGCTTACCTTTGGACAAAAAGATTGTGACAAAAGCATCTATCAGGTAGCTGAATCGGGTTGGATTAGCTGCTCGGTAACCTTAGACGCTAAAACCAATCAAGACTATTCAATTCGCTTTGTAAGTTCGATCAAAGGCTTAACAGCAACAATTACTAGTACATATTCTGGAGCAATCTTATCAAAAGGCGATTATTGGATTTTTATTACTAATAATGGACTTAAACGGGCTTTTTTGTGTCAAGATAAAACACGTGTTGTTTCTTTAGAAGGTAAGCAACAGTATGTGACAACGATTGTTGTCAACTGGAAAGGGTTAGAGTGGCTTGCTCAGCATAAAATTCATAGTTTTGGGGCAATGAATCAAGCTATGAAAAGTAGTCGATTATCAGAGGTGAAGTTATCTAGCCTTGCGGCACGAACATTTTGGAATCTCTCAAAATGTTTTTATTACTCTGTTGATCAGCAAATGACAACTCTTATAGAAGAACCAATTGTTGATAACAAAAAATTAGAACAAGTAGAATTATCTGCAACTAGCACGAATTCGGTGGAGTTTAGCAATATAGATATCAATGCGAATAAAAACCCTATTCGATATAGTGGCGTTGATCAACCCAATTATGCGAAAGGGTTGAGTCAAATGGCAGAATTATATCAAGCCGCAAATGATCCTGTTAAAGCAGAGCAGTATTATCTAGAAGCACAACAGAGTATTGTTCAGTTTTCGGGAATAGACTATGCGGATTATCCAGATTTATTAAATGATTTGGGCGCTTTTTATCAACAGGTAGGAGATGTGCAGAAAGCAAAACAGCATTATTTAGATGCTAAGGATTTGATTGAAAAAATATTTGGCAATCACCATCCCCAATATCCAATCACATTGAACAGTTTAGGAGCACTACATCTGTCGGTTGATGAATTGGAGAACTCTGAAGAGTACCATCAACAAGCTAAGGCATTATTGGAAGATGAATTTAGTGTCAGCCATCCAGAATATACAACTACTTTAGGCCACTTATCTAATTTTTATTTGGTTAAAAGAGATTATAAAAAAGCACTGGAAGTATTAATGGATTTGGCAAAGAATTTAATCCATCAATTATACAGTTATTATCCTAGTTTGAATGAAGCGGAGCGGTTGAAATTTTTAAAGAATTTAAATCAAACAGTTCATCAATTTTACTCCTCAGCAATACAACTATTGCCCAATATGCCTGAATTGAGTAATGAAATTGCGAACATCAATTTAGCAATAAAAGGTTTGGCTTTGGAGGGCAGTATTGCGACAAGGGCTAGCTTGTTAACGGCAGGGGATAGTTTATTGAGAAACCAATACTACAATTGGCTGGGAGTACGCCGCCAATTGGCACAAGCGGCGGTAATGCCCAAATTGGAGCGAGATATGTTGGGTATAAATTTGGAAGACTTGGATCAACGTGCTTTGGGGTTAGAGAAACAATTGAGTGCTGCTTCTGGAGCTTTATCCAATCAGTTTAAGTTACGCCGTCAACAGCTGACCGTAGATAGCATACGAGAACGTCTAAAGGCGGGAGAAGTAGCCATAGATTTTATTCATTTTAACTATCATAATGGCAAAGATTGGGAAGATTCCATTCTCTACTATGCGATGGTTATCCAAAAAGGAAAAAAGACGACTCAAATGATTTCGTTGAGCAATCATAAGGAGTTGCAGGCTATATTAAATATTAATATCACTAAAAATAGCCAAAGCTACATCAATAGCTCTTTAACCAATAAGGAACTTTATGAATTGATTTGGAAACCATTAGAACCGGAGTTGACCAGAGTTAAGCGAATTTATATATCTCCAACTGGATTGTTACATCAAATAGCATTTGCTGCGCTTCGAGACAAAAATGGAAAATTTCTTTTAGATTCTTATGAGGTGGTACAATATGGTTCTTTTAGAGACTTTGTATACCCTACCAATACCCAAAATATAAGGAAAGATATTGTCTTGGTTGGTGGGGCTAAATTTAGCGTAGATTCTGCTAAGTTGGTCAATTTGGTTAAAAAGATAAAAGATTCTACACAGGTTTTAACAACTTATGATTTATATGCTTATGCGAATACTGCGTTGCCGTTGAGTCGAGCATTGGCTAATAATTTTTCTAGAGGAAATCTATTTTTTAACTACTTGGTTGGAACGAAAGAAGAAGTAGAAACGATTGATGTGCTGTTTAATCAGAAGAATTGGCAGACGCATAAGTACGTAGGAGAGGAGGCTTTGGAAGATAAAGTAAAATTGCATTCTAGAAAAGCAGCACCTTATATTTTACACATCGCCACACATGGCTATTTTTTCAGACCTTTGACTCCAAGCCCTGTCGGTTCCAAGGAATTTTACAAACAAATTATTTATGCACAAAATCCTTTGATGCGCTCTGGTTTGATTTTGACAGGAGCCAACCGAGTGTGGCAAGGCAAACGCCCAATAGAAGGCTTAGACGATGGGGTTTTGACCGCCTATGAGATATCAAATTTGGACTTGTATAAAACAGACTTAGTAGTTTTATCTTCTTGTGAGACTGGACTGGGCGATGTATATGATAGCGAAGGTATTTTTGGCTTACAGAGAGCTTTAAAATCGGCAGGTGTACGCCAAATGTTGGTGACGTTATGGCGAATCCCCGACAAAGAAACAGCAGAATTGATGGGCGTTTTTTATGAGCATTATTTACAAACAGGCTCTGCTAAACAAGCGTTGAAATTGGCGCAAAAGGAAATGCAAGAAAAGTATAGCCCTTTTTACTGGGCAGGTTTTGTTTTGATTGAGTAACTTAGTAAACTGTATCTAGTTGTTTCAACAAAATTCTGGTAAAAATGAAGGAGAAAATTATAGAATACATGGCTCAATTTGAGTTTTTTACAACAACAGAAATGGAGGAAATCGCTGCACAACTTCATATAGAGGCTTTCCCTAAAGGCACATTGTTGTTAAAAGAGGGCGAAATTGCAGACAAATGTTTTTTTGTGTTAGAAGGCTGCATTCGCCAATATTACCTAGTAGATGGGGAAGAAAAGACGACTGCTTTTTATACAGAAAAACAAGCCGCCGTTTCTTTTACAAGTTACGCAGAACAAAGTCCTTCAACGCATTATTTAGTCTGTGTAGAAGCTTGTATCTTACTAGTTGGTAATCCAACACAAGAACAGGCAATGTATCAGCAACATCCTAAATTAGAAGCATTTATTCGACTGTTGTTGGAGCAAGGATTTGGTAAAACTCAAGAACAATTTGCAAACTTTATAAGTTCCTCACCCGAAAAACGTTACTGCGATTTGTTAAAAAATCAACCAGACTTGTTGCATCGAGTCCCACAGCATCAAATTGCAAGTTATTTGGGGGTGACACCAGAGTCTTTGAGTCGAATTCGAAAAAGGGTTGCTTCTAAGAAATAGCGCATCTAGCTTTTTTTATTGTTTTGAACAATAAGCCAAATACCGAGCCCAAGCTCCCCAAAAATCATTGGTAAACTAAAAATCATTTCTACAATTGGCTTGTAGTGTAGATAATGGTCGCTACTCAAACTGGCAATATTATTAAATAGATAACCAACAGCAGCAATTAACAAAAGCCAACTGATTGTTTTGGGTACAGGAGTTTCTCGTAGAGCAATAAATCCCAAAAAAAGCAAATGAAGACCAAAGATGATTAACCCAAATGACCATATGGTATAGAAGTTCTGAATTTGATCCAAGACCTCAGAAGCCGATAAGGTTGAATTTGGGAGGTGGGGCAGGATTAAAACCAAAGTTGTAATGGCAATTCCTAGAATGATCGTATAAACCAATCTAAATCCAGCCATCCACTTGGACCTAGTTTCGTCGAATCGCTTAAAATATCCCCATAGCCCCCAAGAGGCAAGTAAATCGCAAATGAAGATAAGGATTAATCCTATTATCCCTAATACAAATAGGCTTATGTCTTGTTGAATGTTATTCATGGTCATAATCGCATCTTCCAAGATAATTAATTGACCAAAGGCATAACCAATAGAAAAAATAGCAAGGATTGCCATGGTTATAATGGAAAGACCAGCTGTTAAGGCAGCAGAACGTTGTTGGGGTAAAGGCATTTTTAGTGCAAGTGTCATAATAAGCTTTGTTTGTAGTTTTTGATTGTTTTAAGGTTTATACAACAAAGTTAAATGACAGGACGGTCTTATTCATTGACTAAAGATAAGAAATGCTTTCAAGCCTCTTAAAAATGGGTAAGAAATATTTATGACTGTATTATAGACTTTCTGAAGGACCGAACCAAGACCATAATTCCCCGTCTTCGCTGAAGGTAGCAGAACAGGTAAAACATTCAAATTTATAAGTAGTTTGCCCTGACCAAACTTTTTGGGAGCTGGGTTTTCCTAAAATTCGGAGGACATTTTCTTGTGACATTCCCTTTTCTAAACTTGCCCATTTTTCACTACGAGTCATCTTACTTAGTGCTTCATCACTAGGACCTTGTGGCGATAGATCGCAGCTATGAAGGAATAGGAATAATAGAAATATAAAATAGATGGGTTGTTTCATTTGGTATGGAGTTTAGTTAAAAATAATATTTGGGGATATAACACCACAAGGAGGCTTTTATAGTTTTTGGATTTCCTCAATTGAGAGACCTGTATATCGGGCTATTTTTTCTAAGGAAAAACCATCTGCTTTCATTTCTTTGGCTACTTCTTTTCTACCTGTCTTGATTCCTGTCTTGATTCCTTCTTTAATACCCTTTTCTCTGCCCTCCTTAATTCCCTCTTCTTTAGAAGAATCAACAACATTTTTCAAATCGCGATAATATTTTAAACTTTCCTCGTATTGTTCTTTTTCTTTGGGAGTAAATTTAGCGATTTCAGCTGCTTCAAAGAGTTTTTTAAAAATTCTTTCTTGAAGCACAACAGGGCGGTTTTGCAGGTTGGCTAGATGTCTAAAAACATACAACCATTTATCAAACTTAGATTGCAACTCGTTATCGGACTTAGTGAATTTAGGAAGCTCAATATAGATGTAGGTTAGTTTATTATAAAATACATTGCCATTTTGATCTTTTAGTTTAACAGTATGTAATAACTCATTTTGAGTTTTGTGTTCATCAAAAATAAAGTCTAAGATACCAATTGTATAAACAGCTGCTAATTTAAAATTCCAATCCCCTTTTTTTGCTTGTTCCTGTATGGGGAAAGTAGAGTAATAGACCGATCTATCTTTAAAGAAATTTTGTTTAGCTTTTTGCACTTCTACAATAAATTTTTCGCCAGATTCACTCTCACAATACAAATCAAAGATGGCTTTTCTTTCATATTCACTGCTCCCTAAGTGCTCATTTTTAGTATAAGTAAGGTTTTTAATCTGATGGATAGAGGGGAGCAATTGATTGAGAAAATCAATTAAAAGCTCTTTATTAGGTTCAACTCCAAAAAGTTTTTTGAAACCAAAATCTGTAAGAGGATTTATATATTTATCTTTTAAAGTCATTTTTAATATTTTAGGCAATAAGAGCGTATCTTTTTAATAATCAAAATGATGTGATTTGGTCATGCAGCAAAGTATAAATATAACTATTTTTTAGTTCGTATAGTTTCTGAAGTTTGCTTTTTTTGAATGAGTTGTATTGTTTGAAAAGAAAAATCCAGCCTTAATTTTTTAGTCTCAAGACATCAATTCTTTTGCAATATTATCACCAGTAATAGTAGAAGCAGTTAACAGACCAGCAAAGGCTGCTCCACCAATGCCCGCTGTAGTGATATCTTGCCCTGTCAAGTAAAAGTTTTTGATAGGCGTTCTTGGGCGTAGAAACTTTTGTTCAAATCGTTCTGGAGTATGTTCCAAACCATATAACTCACCTTTTTCATAATTGACAAAATGCTTTGTTGTTAATGGACTAGACAACTCATAGTAATCGACTTTTCCTTTTAGTTGAGGTTCTTTCTTGTATAGTATCTCTAAGAGGCGTTGTGCAATTTTTTCCTTGCGTGCTTCATAGTCTTCACCTCGTTTTTTCCATCGTTTTCCATCCCAATTTTCAAATGTTTCATAAGGAACGAGTGTGATAATATCAATTGTACTTTTACCAGGATAGCGATTGTTCCAATCAGGATCTTTTGCGGCAGGAAAAGAAATATAAACAACAGGAAAAGGCTCGTTATGATCCTTTAAATAATTCTCAACACATTCATCATGACTCAGTTTGTCAGGGTAGAGCCAGTAGTTGGCTTTGGGCAACTGCAATTCTTCAGGGCTTCCATCTAAACCAATATAGAGACAAGCATGAGCTACAGAATGTTGTACTTTGTTAAGTTGTTGTTGCAAACGATGTTTTTGCACGATAGGAGCAGGAAGCAAAGTTTTGTAAGTAGTGTATAGCCCCGCATTGCTGATAATGTGTTTTGCTTTGAATACTTTTCCATCTTTCATTCGAACACCAACAGCCGTATTCTTTTCTATAACTACTTGGTCAACTTCAGCACTAATAAGAATAGTAGATCCCAAACGTTCTAATACGGGAGCAATCGTTTCTACAATTTGAGAAGATCCACCAATAGGAAAAAAGCCCCCTGAAAAATAGTGTCTGACCAAAGAGGCATGCATGGCAAAACTACTTTGTTTGGGCGGTAGACCATAGTCTCCATATTGACCTGCCAATACTTTGATTAATTCTTGATTTTGGGTTAGAGAACCGAGTACGTCATGGGTGCTTTTTCTAGCATATTCGAGATAGGGCTTTCGCAAGAACCATCCCAATAATTTGCTCCAAATTGGAGACATTGTTTTTTCAACAAAAAAATTGCGACTGGTAGCACTAACCTTAAAAATTAAATCTACGTATGCTCGAATTGCTTTTTCTTCGTCAGGGAAATAGCCAATCATTTTTTCTGTCCAGTTACCAACACCTTTGACGTAATCATAAGTTTTATCCCCAATGACAATGCGATCGTATACCGCTCCCATATCTGCCCATTTTAGTTGTTGGTCAGTGATAGAGTCAAATATTTTTTTGAGAATGCTAGATTCTTTTTCCATACTACCCACATAATGAATTCCAACATCCCATTCATAACCTTTGCGCTTGAAAATATGGGTAAAACCACCTGCTGTATAGTGACGCTCCAACACCAAGACCTTTTGACCTTTCTGAGCTAATAAAACAGCAGTAGTTAAACCACCTATCCCCGAACCTATAATGATAGTATCGTACGATGCAGCAAGTTTGTGTTTCTTTTTGTAAGACTGAACCATAGTAGCGTAGTATTTAAAATAGATTGAATAGTTATTCTACAATATACAATTTTAATATAAAAAAATGGCTAAGATTTAACAAAGTTCTATTTGTTGTAAGATCTTTCATGGTTTAGCCTCTTATCTAAGAATGGAAAAATTAGATAGATAATGGAGGTGTTATGGGGAATGGCAACAGGAAATATGAGTTAATAAAATGTTAAGTCTTTGTGCAAAATAATTTTTCTAGAACCAATTTAAGTTTTGCTTGTTTCGGAGTATTATAATTTAATCATTAAAGAACAAACAATAAAAATGGAATTATTAGACAAGTTAAATTGGCGTTATGCTACCAAAGCAATGAATGGTAAAAAGGTACCTCAAGAGAAAATTGATACCATTATAGAGGCCGCCAATTTGGCTCCAACTTCTAGTGGATTACAACCTTTCGAAATTATTATAGTTACCAACCAAGAGGTAAAAGAAAAAATCAAGGCAATTGCTTGGAATCAATCTGTTGTATCGGATTGTTCTCACTTATTGGTTTTTGCTGCTTGGGATACGTATACAGAAGATCGAATTAATAAAATGTTTGACTTGGTCAATGAAGTACGTGGATTTAAGAACGAAGGATGGGAGAATTATCGCCAGCAATTATTAAATATTTATCCTCAGAGAGATGCTGAAGAAAACTTTAATCATGCTGCAAGACAAGCCTATATTGCATTGATGGCAGCATTGACGGCAGCAGCTTTTGAAGAAGTAGATAGTACTCCGATGGAGGGATTTGATCCTGCTAAACTGGATGAAATTTTAGATTTGAGATCCAAAGGGCTTAGAAGCTGTGTGATGATGACAGTTGGATATAGAGATACTGAGAAAGACTGGTTGGTAAACCTAGAAAAAGTGCGCAAGAGTAAAGATGACTTGGTTACGATTGTAGACTAATAAAGACTACAAGCAGGATAACATTACTCCGTTGAAAAATCGTATTAGTTTGATTATCAGTAAGATGTATTTTTATTAACCTTTGCACTAAAAGACTGGTAATCAAACTAATACAAGATGCTTTTTTACGTTTTTCGTAGAAAAAATAAAAAATCAACGGAGTATTAGGATAAAAAATCCAAAAACTATTCTGAGTTTTTGGATTTTTGTCTTATTATAAGGAATTATCAAACTAAAACTAAAACAATGAAAACATTACTTTGTCTTTTTTACGTATTGCTTGCCAATATTGCTTTTTCTCAGACGGCAGCCGATTATTTTGAAAAAGCATTAGAACTTTATGATAAAGAGAACTACAAAGCTGCGTTAACTGAAATTGAACAAGCTCTTAAATTAGATCCTAACCAAGCCGATTATTATGCGGTTTGGGCAGAGTTAAAAACTCAGTTAAAAGCCTATCAAGAGGCTTATGCAATTTATGGTGTGGCATTAGAAAAATTTCCAGAAGAAGCACTGTTATACAACGACCGAGCTAATTTGTTGTTGCATTTGAGAGGCTTTGAAGATGCGATTAAAGATTATACAGAAGCCATTCGACTGGCAAAAACAGAAGAAATGCGAGTTAGTTATTTGTCGAACCGAGCAGGGGCAAAAACTAGAATTATGAACTATGAAGGGGCTTACCAAGATTTAATGGAAGCTTACGCACTAGATTCTACTAACTTAGCCGTTTTGACCAATTTGGGAATGGTAGCTGATGAAGTTGGGAAAGGGGAGGAAACCTTAAGGTATCTAATTAAGGTAGTTGAAATTGATAGCTTGTATTTTCCTGCATACATTAATATTGGCTTTAAATACCAAGGATTGAACAGACACAAAGAGGCTGTAGAGTACTTTGATCAAGCTCTCAAAATTTCACCCAATGAGCCTTTAGGGTATAGCAATCGGAGTTTTAGTAAATTAAAATTAGGGCAACTAAATGCAGCTATGAAAGATATTGATAAATCAATTAAACTCTTTCCTGGCAATCCTTATGCATATAAAATTAGAGCATTGATTTGGATTGAGAAGAAAAAAATAGCTAAAGCCTGTGAGGATTTAGACAATGCGCTCAAACAGGGATATACTGATATGTATGGCGATGAAGTTTTGCAACTGCAAGTAAAACATTGCCAAAAATAAAAATCAATTGATTACTGGGCAAACAACTTTTGTGAAACGAACATTAGATAGAATCTTCTTAAAGACTCTATCTAATGTATAGGTATATAAGGCTTAAGAAGGTCTATTGTTCAAATAGATGATTAGGTTTTAAATACACCAAGCTGTTTTCTATATCTAAGATCATATTATAGTGTTTCAATAACCCATTGCCAAGAACGCTTATTTTTTGCCGTCCAATGGAACCTTCAAAAAAGCTAATTGGGAGTGCTTTAAACTTAGTACGCCCAATCTTGAATGAGGGTAAGACGGCTTTTTTAGTTGTTAAGGTATTGCCATAAGCATCTTTTAGCGTACTTTCATTGGTAATCTTTAAGAGACGCCCTAATTGATGTTTTTGAGCAAAGGCATCGTCCAGTAAAATTGTTCCTCCATAGCCTGTGTGAATCATAAATTTTTGTTGCAACCTTTGTCGCCCAATGTTTAATTTTCCTTCAATAAATAACAAGCCTTTTTCTTGTGTTAATCGAAACTTTTGAAACTGTTTTAAATGTTGTTTTGGCGGGACACTTTCATAGATAACAAAATTTTTATCATGGTAGTTAATTTCAATCATTTTTCCCTTAAAAAGAAGTGGTCCAAACTTACCATCGGTTAGTTGTCCTGAATGTTTGTCCACCCATACGACTAGACTATCGAAACGATGATTCCCAATAGAGAATGTGTTGTTTTTAAAAAATTTAGCAGTCCCTTTTCCGCCCCAACTATTGGCTTCTGTACTGGTAGCATTTTTTTTAATAGCGATCTTGTTAAATACTTCTTCAATGATGGAGACACCACTCTCTCCTGTGTGAAACATCATTTTTAGACTATCTTTTTGATTTAAAAGAGCAGGAATATAAATATTGTTAAAAGAGGTCAATACAAATGAGATAGTATCTATTTGTTGCGCTTTTAGGTGTAAGCAAGTAGATAGAATAAAACAGGTCAGTGTGAATCGAAACATGTGTGTTGATATTGTTAGGTTACTTCGTGAGCGCTTTGCTTTTAGTTAGTTACGCTGCTATTCCGAAGTAATGATAAAAGTAGTTTAATTTTTTAAACAGCGACACGAATAGGCGAAATTCACATTATCTCTATAACGTGCAATTTGCTGTGTGTTATGAAAGAAAACTCTAGAGTAAGCAGTATTGGCGCCAGAACTTGTGTGGGACCAAAAACGGGCATTGTCCCCTAAGTTTTGAAAATTACCATTGTTATTAGAACCTGCTGGAAACGCATTAAAGCCAAAGTCATTCGTGCCATTCAAATCAGACCATCTAGAAGTAGATTTTAATAAGGCAGCTTCGTTATTGCCTCTATTAGAACCAACAAAATCAGCTTCTGTCTTAGACATTCCTAAAAAGCGTTCTAAGGCAATCCACTCTTCATCTGAAGGCAAGTGCCAACCATCAGGACAAACATTTAAGGCTTGATTGTACGTATACAATCTGCCATATTGGTTTGTCGGATTCATAGGGTTGATTAAGTCGCCCGTCATTTCAAAACGCATATTTTCTGTCATCCAACATTGTAGACCGATTATAGCTGTAGTATAAACTTTGCCATCTCTGGGGTCTGTAAAAGAACCAATGCAATCAGGATTGGTACTATTGTCTTTATTGCACGCCCAGCCCAAGCAACTAAGGAAGAGTAATCCTAAAATTTTAAATTGTTTCATGCTTTTCATTCTTTTTTGATTGTTGATAATGATATGCTTAGGTTCAAGCACAAGTTTATTAGACTTTTAAAATAGCAACTTTTTTCATTTAGTAAAAGTAAAAACTTAAGTTGTTGAAAATTCGAGAAATTATGAGTTCAAATTTAAGAAAGTGAAGAGGCGACAAAACAATAAAATCCAAAATTTATGATGAGTATTACTTGTAAAGGGGGACTACTTTTATTTTTATCAATCTTTATTTTTTCATGCAATCAGAATTCGGAAAAAAGTACGGAACAAGAGTCCAATTATTCGATAAAAGTAACTCCAAAAGAGGTGATTAAAGAGGAGCGTATTGAAGAAGTTATGGGGAAAGCTATTTGGGGATATCGTTTTAAAATTAGTGGTGATTTTGATGGAGATGGTAAGATAGATACTCTGACAGAAAAATTCGTCAGTCTTAAAACAAGAAAAGAAACCAATAAATTTTACGAAAATATCCCTGTTGGTAGTTATGCTTATTTTAGACATGAAATTGGCGAAAACTATTCATTTTTAGTAGATAACGCTTCTTTAGTTGATACCTTAAAAAATATTGGCGATTTTGGTCTTGCTTGGCTAGAAAAAATTGGAGATATGGATGGCAATGGAACTGATGAAATTGGTTTTGTTTGTTACCATGATGATAATTCTAGTATAAATACTTTTCAAATTTATACTTTCAATAAAAAATGGGAGAAAATGTATTCTTTTGAGATCAGAGATTGGGCTTTGCCTAAACTGCCTCAAGTCAATATCAAAAATAATCTACAAGGAGTCGATGAGGGAGTACCTTTAGATATTATAACGATTGAAAAGCTTGAAAAAGAAATTGAAAAAACAAGCTTAGTGAAATTACTTGGACAAAAAACTATATCTTATAAGGGAATATACAATGCCCCTTGTAGCGAAAAATATATTGGTCTGAAAGATCGAAGTGAAAAACAAGAATTTATTTGGGTAAAAAGTATAGGAGGAGGGGAGTCCTCAAAAGTAAGAGATAAGTGGTTAAAAGTTGAATTAAGTCGTTATCATAAAGAGAAAGCACAACAAGTAATTTCTGATGCCCTAAAAGGAACTCTTGAAATATGTGATCCAGGAATGACTTATGATTATCAGGTAGTTTTTAAGTAATGCATACTTTGATTTTGTTAAACAAGAAAGCCATCCAAGGAAATAATTCCTAGAATGGCTCTTTGTTTTTAATGTACTAAAAGAAGTTCGTCCCCTGTTAGCTTAAATTTTTGATCTCCGATTTTTATAGTGTTGCCTCCTTCTAGTTCGGATAAGGCTTCGAAATCATCGTTCATCGTATAAATGGCACCTTTGGTTTTTATGGCAATTTTTAGATAATCCGCATGAATTCGACCTCCAGAGCGTTCCACACCACAAAGAATAATTTGGATAGGAATATCAATTTTGGATAATAATTTAATATCTTTTACAGGCGCAAAATTGTCTGCAATCATAACAATGCCTTCATTGTCAGGGTATTTTTTTAAAGCCTTAATCACAGCTTCTAAATTGTTTTCTGGCGCATCTCGACCAGAACCTTTGCGCATGGTACTATAACAAACTTCTTCAACAACTTCGATATTATCGTCTTGAATATCGTAAATGCCTTTAATGTTACCAATGTGTTCATAACCATTAGGACCAGTGTCCCCATCGTTAAAAAAGACAAATGGAGGAGCGTTTAAACGCTCAAAGTTGTTGCGTCTCCAAATAAAAGTTTGTGCAATATAAGGATACATACTCCCTGTAACATCTTCCACAATAATATGATTTTCCCAACGAGTTTTTCGCTTTTCTAAAACCCTTAGTACAACAGTATCTTGCAAATGTTGGCGATAACTACTTCTGCCGGGGGACCAGCCACCAGAATATCCGCTTTTAGAAAGAGTACTAATTATAGACCGTGTTGTAGAGCCTTCTTCATAAATCTCTGATTCTGTAAAGGTAGTATCATAAACAGTTTTATCCAAAGCAGGATCTGGATCTAAAGACTCTTTTTTTCGAAGCTTGAATAGACCAGGTCTTTTAAATCGTTTGCCTTTTTCTAGCAAACGTTTATTTCTAGGGAGATAAAGCCCTGTGAAACGTCGAGTTGTATTTTTAATAACACGTTCACTAATAAGGGTATCTATTTTGATAATGGTTTTGGGAGCTTCATATGTTCCCCCTCCACCAGATAGCGGCGACTCACTTGCAAAAGTACCACTAGAGGAGCCAAAAGCTTCTTCGAGTATCTTCTTAATAATGACAATTTCTTCTTCTGTAGAAAGTTTCGAGCGACCATTGCTAGATTCAGAGATGGTTGATGAATTGGGTGCTGAAACTTCAGCAGGTTCAGTAGTATACACCATAAATCCATGAAATAAATCTTCTGCCATTTGATAATCGGTCGTTTGTTGTTCGATAAAATTCCACTGAATTAGGTTGTTATCAAATACAATGGGAAAGTGGCGCTTTAAGGTTTGAATTCTTTGCCGATTAAGGGAGTGTTGTTCAAACTTATTGGAACGTTTGTAGGCAGTGTAAATTAAATCAATTCTTGTAATGGTTTTTCGCTTAAGTTTTGTGATGATGTCAAGATTTTTAATCTGAGCACTTCCATAATGCATCGAAATGGGATACTGGTTTTTGGCTAGTGGAGTATTGGAAATAGGAGCAACCAGTTGGGGGACTGTCTCCATAAGGTAGTCTATACGTACTATTTGAGCATGGGGTTTTTCTAAAAATAGAAAGAAAATCAGGAGGCATAGAATGTATTTCATAAATTAAAGTGGGTTAATTTGTTCATCACTCCGTTGAAGCTACGAAGTAGCACCGTAGGTAGTCAACGGAATATTATTTGTTATAGAAATTTAATTATTCTTCCTGTTAATGCCTTAGGAGTAAAAAAGTAACCTTTTAATATTTGAAGAAATGATCAGAATGGGGATTGGCTTTTGAAAAATCATCAATTGGATTTAAAGGTTTTTTACAAACAATAAATAATCGTTTATAAAAATTTATAGGCAAAATAGAATCCTTTTTGCACTGTTCTTCATCAAAAAATCTCGTTTTAGCCCGCTACCACGAAGTAGCACCGCAGGTAAAACTTCAATTCTTTTCTTTGAACAGCACTAAAAACAATTACATTTTTAACTATATTTTTTCCTGTCCACTTACTTATAATTTATTAAACAGTATACCTAGTTGTTTTGATAATTTGGAGAAAGGTTATATATTAATCCTTGTTAAGGATAGCGTTGTATTATTCACGATAAGTAATCGTTTAAAAAAATAATAAGTACTATGTAGTAGTAGCACAACTAACTAAACAAAGCGATCTCACGAAGTAAACAGCCTTTTGTACTCTTTATCAGAAAAGCTTGTTTTAACCTGCTTGATTACTTAATTGTATTATTGAAATAGCAACAACATTTATTGAAGAGACTTATTATATTCCATTACTCCGTTGAAAAATCGTATTAGTTTGATTATCAGCAAGATGTATCTTTGTTGGCTTTTATACTAAAAGATTGATAATCAAACTAATGCAAGATGCTTTTTTACGTTTTTCGTAAGAAAACTAAAAAATCAACGGAGTATTAATATTCATAACCATAAAATTAAAGATATGCTAGAGCCTATTGATCCCAACACTGAATTTATCGGGCAATCTGCATTTAATCCTATTTTCGCCAAACCTAATTTTATTAAGAAAAACCTCCTAAAAATGCTCGAAGAGGAGGGGATTGCGGACCCTAAACTAGAGGAGTGGTATAAGCTAGATATTTTAATTCGATTTTATAAAAGAATTGAAAGAGAGTATGGTGTAAATACCATTTTTGAGCTAGGCAAATCTGCGGCAGATGAAATTGTAACGCCCGAAGGCTTGGAGACATTGGATAAGTTTTTAGAGGTATTAGGTCCAATGTATGATATGAATCATAGAAATGGATACGCAGGTTATTTCAAGTGTATAGAACACAACAAAGAAGAGAAAAAAGTAATTATAGAAACCTATACGCCTTATGTCAATGATGGTCTTAGAGGGCTTTTTATATCATTTATTCGTTTGTATAAAACTGGGGTAAGAGTGGTTCGAGATGAAGAAAAATCTACGATTGTGAATGGAGTGGAAAATAACTGGTATATTGTCTCTTACCATTAACGAATCACAATATGGCAAGAAAAAGAAAAACGCTTCCTAAAAATTTTGAGACACTCTTAAAAGAAGCAAGTATAGAGGAGTTAATCAAGGTATTTGATAAATGTGAATTGGATGCATATAGAGGTTATGGTAAAAAAACAGCACTGGCGTTTGACCAATGTCCACATGAGTTAGCGAAGTGGTTGGTCGAGCATGGTGCGAATTTAAAAGCAAGAGATACTTGGGGAAATACGCCACTTCATAATAGAGCTAAAAGTCGTTTAGGAAATATTGAAAGTTTATTAGAACTTGGGGCAGATATTCATGATAATGGAAGTTCAATAGGGACTCCTTTGCACGCAGCAGTTTCTTCACACCATGTAAAAAATACCCAAATATTAGTAGAAAGGGGAGCTTCAATTGATGCTTTGAATAGAGATAACTTAACTCCTTTAGAGTTGACCTTAAGGTTTTGTCAGAATGTTACTATCATTCGTGTACTTGAAATTGCTAAAATTCTTATCAATGCAAAAGCAACATTAAGCCCATTGACTAAAAAAATGGTTAGAGAAATCGGAGAACAATTTGAGTTTCACAGAAATAACTTTAATCAAGATCTTGTTGATGAGGTAAGCAATGCTCTCGACGAGCTATATATTTTATTTGATGTTACTCCTGTAAAAAGAAGAAGAATACATGACGGAAAATCACCTATTTCTGTACAAGCAACAACTTGGCAGCAACAGCATCAAGAGCTTTGGAATTTCTTAGTTCCCTCTAGTGGACCAGCTCAAACAATTCAAGGAGAAGTAATTCGAATTTCTGGTCGAATTGCCAATGAATTGGATGGAAATGGTGGCATAAATTGGGATAGTGATTATAAAAGAATGGCAGATGCTTTCTACGAGTTTGTTCAGTTTGGGCAAGAAATTGAACAAGATATTTTGAAAGAACTTACAGGACTGATTAAAGAGATTAAACGAAAATCGGGGAGCACAGCAAGGTTGTGTGAAGTTGCTGTGAAGTGGATTCGTTTAAATCCTACTCCAATTCAGCTGGAAACCATCAATTACGACCGATAGAACCCTTATAAAAGGATTAAGAGAGATATTGTAAATTCTTATTGGCGATAACATATTAATATCGAATGATCAAAGAATCATGATTTTATGAACGCAATTATAAAAAAAACTAGTTACGAAATAGATATAGTAGTAGAACGAACGCTAGCAGATGTTTTTAGTTTTTTTAGTGATTTGCAAAATCATGTGTATTTGCACCCTTTGCTCAAAAGTGTAAGAATTGCACAACAGTTTCGGGATGAAGAAGGGCAAAATGTGACGATATTTGAAATTCAAGAACGGGTAAAAGTATGGAAATCTATTTTTATCCCTAAAACTTATTTGGCACATCGCGTTTTATTAGAAGAAGAAAATACATGCATTTTTACAGTAAGAAGCTTTCCTAGTATTTCCCTATCTTGCACTTATCAATTCACAGCAAGTAATACTAATCATACTCATATCTTAGAACAAGTAACGATAAACGCCCCCTTAGGTCTATCAAGTTTTGTTACCAAAACCGCACGAAACGCTCATCTCACCTTGTTAAGACAATTAAAACAATACCTAGAAAAAAAGAATAACTGATCATCTCTTAAGGAGGTTTTCAGCTTTTTAAAACTAAGCTTGTGTTCACTAAGAGTCAAGCTACTAAAAAGTATTGTATGAAACGCAGAACTTGTTCTTATCAGCAATCTCGTATTGCTATGGCTGTATTTGGTGGTATGGCATTTATATTAGGCATAACAACGATATTTCACCCTAGTTATATGGTAGAGCGTTTGAACCTATTTTCGGTTGATACAACTGAGTTGAGATCAATTATTGTTTTGAGTGGTATTGCTTCAACAAATATGGGAGCTTACTATTTATACATGGCTTACCATAGAGTGATTATTTTTTTTAAGATAACCATTGTTTTTAGGTTATTGATCACAGTACCTGTATTGGTCTATTGGTGTGTCGTTCAGGATCAAGATGCACTTTTGTTAATCGCTTTGTGGGAAGGATTTGGGGCTTTATGGGTTTTATTGGCTTTGATTTATGATAACAATCGTCTGTTAACAAAAGGGAGCTAAGTGCCAATCGTTTCAAGAAGCAGGCTAAATACATGTTTTGTTGATAAATTAAAGGGCATAATTATTATCTTTGTCACTTTGTACTGACTTGTTGTCGGCACAAAACGATCTCTATTTTACTGAAACCAAAACTAAATCAAACAACATGAAACAATTAATGGCATTAATTGCTCTTTCTATTTTAGTTGTCAATTGTAATTCGACTCAGAAAGCAACTAAAACAACTGCTGAAAAAAATCCCTATGAAAATGCTTACGACGACTTTTTAGAACCAACGGAGACAAAAGTATATGCGTGGTATTTGGGGATAAATTCTGTCAGGGGAGAAGAAGCGTATATTGTAAGAAGTATTTACCCTGAAAAAAGGCAAATTACCTCTTTAAGTACATATAAATATGAGGATAGGGACGTTTTGCATGGTTCGTATATGAGTTGGTCAGATGATGGACTTAAAACTTCGGAAGGGAATTATAAGAACAATTACAAAGAAGGTATCTGGAAATTCTACAGTTATGGAAAGCTTTATTCTGAAGGAATATATACCAAAGGAGAAAAACAAGGACTTTGGAAGTATTATTACCAAAATGGAAAGGTGGAAAGTGAACTTTATTGGAAGGATGATTTGCGGGAAGGTGCTTTTGTGGAATACGATACGTTGGGGATGGTAGTGAATGAAGGTATGTATAAAGCAGACTCTATCATTCAACAAACATTGGAAGTAGAGGAAGCAGAATTGAGTGAGAATGATGTTATTGTAGATGAAATGCCACGATTCCCTGGTTGTGAAGCAGAAGAGGGCGACCATAAGGCTAAGAAAAAGTGTGCCGATCAAAAGCTATTGAAGTTTATTTATAGCAATATTCAATATCCTTCATTTGCTCGTGAAAATGCTGCGGAGGGTATGGTTGTGATTAGTTTTACGGTTATGGAGGATGGAAGGATTGTCGATGTTCGTGCGATTAGAGGAATCTGTGAACCATTGGAAAAAGAGTGTCTTCGGTTAGTTCGTCTGATGCCGCAATGGATTCCTGGGCGACAGAATGGGAAAGAGGTTCGTGTCAAGTATAATTTGCCTGTTCGCTTTAAGCTAAATTAGTCTTAAAATGTAACTAAGAGAATTATGAATATAGAACTGTTATATGTTCTTATTGCCATACTAATCTGGACTGTTGGCTATTGTCACACAGGACGATTTGTACGCCCCAAATGGAAGATACCTGGAAAGTTTATTTTTTATGTAAGTATTTCTTTTCTTCTGGCAAATTGGATTGGACACTGGAGTTTTTTATTTATCATAGGACATCCTTTGATTGGATTGTTGTTTCACATTAAAGTATGCAAAGCGAATAACATTGATTGGGTAACTTGTCATCCTCAAGAAAAATATCTTCAATTGCAAGAGCAATGGGCAAAAGGAGATTTTAGTAAATCGAAAAAACAATAGAATTCGTCGTATATATATATATATAGTTGTTTTGTTCCTGTTGAAACAGAAAAGTTGCTACATTTAGTCATAGCTAGAATAGCTTAAAAAATGAAGCCAAATTGGCTTTGTTAGAATAAATTGTCAACATCTAATTGCACATTGGAATAAAATAGTTAATCAATGAAATACACATTCTACGTTTGGCTAATCGTGATAGGTGCTTGTAGCCCTGCTTTTAGTCAAAAAACTCCTTTAAGTCCTTTGTATAATCCTGCCAAAAAGAACTTGATACAATCTGAGACATCTGAAATGGATTGGTTTATGCTCAATGATTCTCTAAAAATACCGATAGGAAACATTCAAACTAAAATTCAAAAAGACAACGAAAAGATACAGATTATCAAAACAATAAGCATGAAGCAATCCCCTGTACAATGGATCGATAGTACGGTTGTTGGGGTATTGAACTTTGAGCCCATTTATCATTCTTCTTTTAATGCTCAAAGAGATATGGTTTTGAATTTTGGAGAAAAGGTAACAGGGTATTATTTAGACAAAAAAACAGCCATTAAAACTCCTATTTCTGAGAAAACAAACGCCTCTTTTTTTGATAGTAATTTTTATCCTGAACTCGTAAGATTGTTGCCACTTAAAAACGGTTATTCTAATACCATATCGATTTTTGATTATAACCCTACTGCAAAAATTGGGGTTGTTAGAGCTACAATTAGAAGTGTGAAAAAAATGACGATTTCTTTTAAAGGAAAGAAAAAACAAGTTTGGGTCGTAGAAACAACAGATGATATTTCTAATAACTCAACAGTAAGCACGTATTATATCGATAGAACTTCAAGAAAAATACTGAAACAAGAAATAGATTTAGGGGGTAGAAAAATGGTCATGGAATCAGTTGAATAAGAAAATAGGGAGCATTGCTCCCTATTTTCTTACTATGAATTTGTTATAGATGCAAAAAGACAAGCATTACTTCTTTAGAGCAACTGGACAACCAACATCTAGAATAACTAATCGGTCTTTTTCTAATTTTAAGATAACCATTCTATCGGGTCTCGGACGGCCATGCTCCAAAATACTTAGTTCAATGTAATAACCTTGTTTTAGGATCGTGTCAAAGTCTGAGTGTTGTTTGAATTGTTCTAGCTTTTCGGGAGGAAGGTCTTTTTTCTTCAGACTCCAAGAAAATTTATTTTTCGTAGTTTTTTTTGCTAGAAGGGTCTGTTTCCCAGGTAATTAGAATGTTATTTTTTCTAAATTTGAATATGGTGTTCCATTTTTTGAGTGTTTTAATATAGCTTGCATTTTTCTTTTGACTACATAGACTTAGTGCTTGAGTTGCTTCGTAGTCAACAACCCATTTGCCAAGTATTGAATGAGCAATCTTACTAAGATCTTGCGCTTTGGAGGAATAAGAACCGATTAAAAGTAGTGTTAAAAATAGGAGGGAACGTGCAAAAAAAGTATTCATTAGAATTGATTTGTGAGAATAAAATGAGTGATTAATAATATCTATTATGGATTGCTTATGATTGCTATTTTGAGTCCATTAAAAAATCATCTAGAAGATCATCGTCTGGCAGAGCTCGTGTTTCAATATAAGAGGGGGAACGGATGATTTTTATGGTTTGATAATACGTGTAAATTCCAGCCAAAATATAAGGATATCCAACAAAAACAGCTCCTTCTTCTGGAAGAATTGCGGTGGTTAATATAGTTGTTCCTATAATTAAGCCTCCATTGACTAAAAACAAAAAAAACTTAAGGATTGTCCAAACAATATTGGGAGATCGAAGTGATGCCGAAGCAATGATATAGCCCATCGTTATTGGAACTGCTGCTATTAGGGCGAGTGTAAGAATAATGATAATGGCTTCTCCTTGAATACGTTTTGTGGTACTTGTATATGCAATGCCCGAAATAGCAAGTGCGACTAAAGTTAGTATAAAGGTATTGATTAATACTTTTCTCATAGAGTTCTTAAAATTTGAATGCCCTGTAGCAAAAATTAAAAGTAAGTAGACAAGAAAAATGATAATAAAAATAAGTCTATTTTTAGCTATATTTTTTTTCTAAACACTTGCTTCTTAAAAAACTATTTATAATCAATGTTGTCAGAGTATAACATTTTTACATGTACAGTTCAAAGAGGAAATAAAGGATTATAATAGTAATTTAGAAAATAACCATCAATTGTAGTATTTAATAATGAAGTTGTTTAAAACTGCGTCTTTTTTAATATGAGTATACCCCTAAAAGTAGCTATTTGACAAAATCCAACGCAAAGTAGGACAGAAAGTGATTTCATATTTGATTATTACTTAATTTTAAACAACTTCAAAACGAAAGACGTTCTATACTATTGCTAAGAAAGTATGTAAGGTTGATATCACCCATAGAATAATGGTTCAACCTTGTGGGGAAGGTTGAACCAGAGAAGAACTCACTCAATAATATTTGGAGGTTGATGTATTTTAATGATTTTGCTAAAAAACAAAATTTTGAGAAATTTGCTTTGTCTTGGATAGTGGCACTATCAACATAATAAAGATGAAATGAGCAGCACGGATAAAAGGCTCACTTAAAAATTATTAGATAATAATTTCACAGAGCACTAAGGTCGATATTTAGAAATATAGAAACAAATCTCTATTTGTATTTAATAAGTTTTCTTTTAAAGGTTATTTTTTATTAATTAATTGACTATTATTTAGTTAAAAGCATATTTTTTAGTTTCTTAACATGATAATTGAAGATGTTACTACTTCGTAATTTGGACGAACTATATTAGTAAAGAGGTTTTCGTAAAAAAGCATAGTATAAAATATATGAAGAAACTAGTTGACTTGATTCAATCTTTGTCTAAATCCGAAAAACGCTATTTCACACTAATGGCGGGCTTGCAAAAAGGAGAAAAAAATTACTTGGAATTGATGAATGCTATTTCAAAACAATCAATTTATAACGAAGCTCAGTTAATAAAAAAATTTAAAGGGAGGGCTTTTATGAAGAATTTTGGAGTGGCAAAAAGTGATCTATATAAGTTGATTCTGAAAAGTTTACGTCAATATCATAGTCAAAACTCTACCACAAGCCAGTTGGCAGATATGTTAAAAGATATTGAAATATTGTATCAAAAAGGGTTGTATGAACAATGTCAGGGAGTTATTCAAAAAGGAATTAACTTAGCACATAAATCCGACAAGTTTTTATTTAAATCGTTGTTTATTTTTTGGGAACGAACCTTGAATCAAACACATTATTATAGTTTTGATGAAAAAATCATTGAACAAAGTTGGGCAGAAGTAGAAGGAGCGTTGCAACAAGCTGCTAGTTATAACAATTATTGGAGAGTATCTAGCCTTTGTTTTCTGTATTATAAGAAATATAGTTTGTCTGGAGATAAATTATCAAAAAGAAAACTGGAACAGATGCAGTTGAATCCTTTGCTTCAAAAAGAGCAAGCAACTTCTTTTTTGGCTAGACAGCTTTTTTATAATACGCATATTTTTTTTTCACAAGTAGAAGGAAACTTAGATGACTCTTTGGTTTTTGCCAAGCAAATTGTCGACTTATTTGAGGCCAACCCAATTATTCTAAAAGACAATCTAAAATCCTATATTATTGTTTATCACAATTACATCAGTATCTTAATTGATGTAGGAGCATACCAAGAAGCAGAAGAAAAAATTGATTGGTTACCACAGATCTTTCAAAAATACGCCAAGCAAGCACCGAAAACCATTAAAATGTTAGTGTTTCGGTATGAGGCTTATTTAGAATTGACAATTGCCAACCGAACTTGCCAATTTGGTCGAGTCAAAGAGAAATTAGCTCGATTTCATGAGCAGTTAGAAGTATTTCGTGACGATATTGGTGCATTTGGCATTATGAAGATATACTATCAACTTTCTTATCTATATTTTTTGATGGAAGACTACAACAAATCACAAGATTGTTGTTATAAAATTCTTCAGAATCAAAACTTAGATTGGAACAAAGAATCGTTTCATATCAACTTACTTTATTTATTAGCCCATTATGAATTAGGGAATGTTGATTTACAAGAAAGCATCGCAAGACGATTGCATCGGATGTTGCGGACGGAGAAAAATTTTTCAGAATTTGAAGCAATTCTATCGAATTTCGTGCGAAAGTTGCCACTAGTTTACAAGGATCAAGCACTAGAAAAACTATACAAAGAAACGTACGAACAACTTGATCAACTACCAGAAGAAGCTAGGAATAAAATCACGTTGGACAACTTCAATATTTTAATTTGGCTCCAAAGTAAAATAGAGCAAAAAAGCTTTGCACAGATGATACAACAGAATACAGAATTGTAATCAGAGGATATACTTATTCGATTGTTTAGAAAGCAACAAGTATCGTAACGTAAAAAGCGACAGCCCAAAGGGGTGCCGCTTTTTGTATCCGTTTGCAATGATTGCAATTAAATTTTTGAAAGAAAAACACTGATGTCTCCTACGATATTATTAATGTAATCATAATTAACACTGTAAAAAATTTGTTTTCCTTTTCTTTCGTGTGTTACGATATTGGCTAGACGCAAAATACGCAAGTGTTGCGAAGTAATTGACTGTTCTAAACCAAGAGTATTGTAAATTTTATTAACGTTGATATTCTTATTCTTGTCAATAAAAGAAAGGATTTGTAATCTTAAATCATGCGTTAAGGCGCGCATAACTTCAGCTGCGAATTCCAGCTTATCCTCGTCTATGATAACGGTTTGTGACTCCATTGTAAGGGGATATGTTTTGATAAAATTAAAAAAAATTGTTTAATGCTGTTATAATAAATTTGTGGGACAACAAATTTCTAGGCAGCAAGTTGTTCTACTAAGACAGATACCTCAGCCAAACGCTCATTGTTTAGCGTATAGTAAATGAATTTTCCGTTGCGCTTGGTTAGGACGATACCAGCTTTTCGTAAAATAGCCAAATGTTGAGAAGCAACAGATTGTTCGATACGTAGTTTTACATAAATATCAGTAACATTCATTGTTTCGTTCTCACGAAGAAGATCAACGATTTTCTTGCGCAAGTCATGACCAATTGCACGAAGTATCAATACCACTTTGCGTAATTCAGGGTAAATAAGTTTGATTTCTTGTTTACCATTTTTGAGGGTAAAAACCTCCATTTTTGATTTTGCCATACGGTAAAGTATTTAAATAAGGTTAACAACTAAAACGTTCATTCACAATAATAAAAAGTAAATAAAACTGTTCAAATATAAATAAAATATTTTCAATTATCAATCAAGGATAATTTAAATGAGGGGATTCGTTGTTCCATTTGGGATTGTTATAGGACGTTAATCTATTTTGGGATGGGTGTTTCTCAGAATTAAAAAAAGGGAAATTATTTTAATAATTCCTAAAATATAATGCCAAAATTAATTTATGGTTAAGTATCAAGAATACTTTCATTAACATGGTATATATTTGAAGCTCTAAGATATGAAAAAAAACTGACTAAGTATAAAAATTATGTTTTATTTTTATACATTTTTTTTGCTGAATGTTAGATTCAAAACGTAATAAATTTAACTATATATATCAAAAAGCTCGAAAAATTGGAGGATACAAAAATAAAAAGGCGTTTCACAATTAACGTGAAACGCCTTTATAATATTTTAACATTGAGAAAATCTTTTATAAGATTTTTTATGCTTCAACTTCTGTTTCTGTATTTTCTTCTACAGGAGCGGGATTTTTGCTTGCTTGATAATCTTTCAAGATTTCTTCAAACTCCTCTCTAGAAACATCTTTCATTTCTTTACCCATATCTTCAGATGTTTTTTCTAGGATTCTTTCATCCATAATTGCCTCGAAGCGACGATTAACCTCTTTTCTATCCGACAATATTTTTTGTAACATATTGTCCATCATTTCACCATAAGGAGGGATTTGGTAGTTGAAATAGCGCAAGATTTCGCCACGAGTAGCATCTTCTACATCTTGGTAATTCACCTCAACCTTATATTTTTCAGCTAGTTTGTCGCGCAACAACGACCAGTTTGTATTCTTGATAAATGCCTCAAATTCTTTTCCTTCAAAGAATTCATCTGTAATACCTTCATTGGTTTCTTTCAACCATTTTTTCAAGAACTCAACAGGCAAGTCTAACTTGTTTTCTTCTAATAAAAAGTCAAAAACTAAGTTGCTAAAGTGATTTAAAGAGCTTTGTTTGTACCCTTTGTAGATTTCTGATTTTACTTTTTCTCTAAAGGCTTCTTCAGAATCAATTTCCTCGTTAGGGAATAACTGTTTGAAGAATTCTTCGTTCAATTCAGCTTTGTCAACACGTTTGATTTCTTTGATCGTCAAACGGAACATTTTATTGATTTCTTGATCTTCTTCAATCCCCAATACATGTTTGCGGATGTAAGTTTCATCTTTGTCCTCGATAGTGAAAACATCGATATCAAAAGAATCACTTAGAGTAGCACTCAACAAGTTATCTTTAAGTTCCTCATTGGCAATATCTCTCAAAGCCAAGAATGTTTCTTCTTTAACAACACCACCTTCTTTGATGTCACCGTTCTCGTTCAATTCTTCTAAGCTGATGGCCAACATGTCATCTTCTTGTACATCATTAATTCCTTCTTGGAATCCTTTGCTGTATTTTTTGCGAACGTTGTCAATTTCAGCCTCTAATTCTTCTTCGCTAACGCTAAGGTCGTAGAATGGAAGCTGATTATCAGTAGAAAGACCTTTGATCTCAAACTCAGGAGCCAAACCTAATTCAAACTTAAATGTATAATCAGAAGGTTTGTGGATACTCAATTTTAGATTTTTATCTTCAATTGCTAATGGTTGCCCCAAAACTCTAAGATTGTTATCCTTAAAATATTGGTTTAAGTTTTCACCAATTGCCTCGTTTACTTCTTCTACCAAAACAGTAGTACCAAATTTACGTTTGATCATGCCCATTGGTACTTTACCTGGACGGAAACCTTTGATTTGTGCTTTTTGGCGATATTCTTTTAGCTTAGAATTAACTTTAGGCAAGTAATCGTCTTGAGAAAGCTCAATAGTTACAATAGCATTCAGCTCATCAACATTCTCATGCGTTATTGTTGGCATAACTTGATTTTTTTTTTGATAAAAAGTAAAAGTGCAAGCTGAGAATCATGATGCTAATTCAGCGATTCGGCAACTTGCACTTTCCTGCGTATTCTGTTGGTGCGGGTGGAGGGACTCGAACCCACACACCTTGCGGCACTAGATCCTAAGTCTAGCGTGTCTACCAATTTCACCACACCCGCTTTGTTTAATGCGATGCAAATATACGAAGGAATTATTCATATCTGCAAATTTTTTGAACAAAAAAAACAATTTTTTTTGAAAGTTTTTTCCAACAGCTTTGTTATTAGATAATTAGCGCATACGTTTTATTAAAGATAATTCATGAGTGCAGATATTTTGATGAAAAATACCTACTGAATCAATTTTGTCAATACGTACCCAAGCCGAAGCGTGTAGTATGGTATCTGGACTCAAAAGCAATCCAACATGGGTGATTTTTCCTGTCTTGTCTTTAAAAAAGGCTACATCTCCTCGCTGGCGATCTTCCCAAGCAACTTTTTTTCCGACTTTGGCTTGTTGAGAGGCATCTCTAGGTAGCAAGATATTGCCCATTCTAAACGCAACTTGAACCAAACCAGAGCAATCAACCCCTGCACCTGTGCGCCCGCCCCAAAGATAGGGACTATTCAAAAATTGCTTGGCAGCATTGCAAACTCGTTCTATAGGAGGTACAATACTAGGAGCAAGATCATAAAAAGGGCTACCCATAAATAAATTGAGTTCCAATTGTTGGTCCCACTCAATTAAATCGGGGTTATATCGTTTGAATGGCGTGTCAAAGATTTCTTGAGAAATATAGTGCACTTGATTTTCAGCTATCCAACCTTTATAGCCGTCGTGCAAACATTCAATGTACAGCCAATCCTCTTCTTGTTTTAAGATGGTGTACGTTTCATTGTATAATAATTGGCTGACCATTTCGCTACTATGACTAGCATTGGCTCGAATAGGGATGATAGAAAGTCTAGCTTGACCGTAAACTGTTTTTTGCATTTACTTTAATTTTTTAGTTCTGAGAAATGATAGTCGACTAACTTGTTTGATAAACAAAATTTTTGACTACTTACTTCTTATAAGCAGACGGTGTAGGTGTATTACATTAGTCAATAATTAAAAGAAACTTTATGATGAAAAAACAGGGGACAGCTTTTTGAGGAATCATTAGATACAATAAATGTAATAAAAATAAAAATAAAGAGCATATTCCAAACTTTATTCAATTGAATAGTGTTTCTTCCATATCTTTCAGTAGTCGGTTCAAAATATGTTGTAACAGCGTAACTAACTACTAAATCTTTATAACAAACAAAATAATTTTAGTGGAATCTCAAATAACAACCGAACAAAAAACAGCAAAATCCTCAACTATCCCTAACACAACTCAAAAAATGAATTTTGGAGAGTTTATAGTTTTAATGGCCATGATGATGTCGTTGACAGCGTTGTCTATAGATGCCATGCTTCCTGCTTTATCTACTATAGGAGCCGATTTGGGCGTCACCAATCCTAATAGCAATCAACTAACCATATCTGCCTTGTTTTTTGGTCTAGCAATAGGGCAATTGATATATGGACCTATTTCGGATAGTACTGGTCGAAAACTTCCTTTGTATGGAGGATTAATCATTTTTGTGATAGGAAGTTTGATCTCTATTTGGGCAACTAATTTGACAACAATGATTATCGGAAGAGGCATACAAGGTTTGGGCTTGGCTAGCCCAAGAACTGTGAGCTTAGCAATGATCAGAGATCAATTCAAAGGTCGAGAAATGGCAAAAGTAATGTCTTTTGTTATGATGATTTTTATTTTAGTTCCAACCGTAGCACCAGGAGTAGGGCAATTGATTCTATTAGTGGCAAGTTGGAAAGCCATTTTTATATTTATTATGGCAATGGCTTTACTTATTTTGCTTTGGTTTGGTAGTAGAATGCACGAAACATTAGCCGTTGAAAATCGAATTCCTTTTTCATTCAAACGAATAGGAAGTTCATTGATAGAGATTTTTTCGAGCAAAGTAGCCTTAGGATATACCATTACAGCAGGATTGGTTTCGAGCGCTTTTATTGGGTTTCTCAATTCAGCACAGCAAATCTTTCAAGATCAGTATCATTTGGGCGATCAGTTTCCAATTTACTTTGGCATATTGGCGATGTCTATTGGTTTTGCCTCTTTTTTTAATAGCAAAATGGTGATGCGTTATGGCTCGCAAATGATGGTAAAAACAGCGATTAGTACTTTAGTCTTGATTGCAATAACTTTTGCGATTCTTGTGCCTAATTTAGGGACAGCAATGCCCTTATGGTTGACAATGGTTTATTTGATAACAACCTTGTTTTGCATCGGGATTCTTTTTGGAAACCTAAACAGCATGGCAATGGAACCTTTGGGGCATATTGCGGGAATAGGCTCAGCTATTGTCGGATCAGTATCTACCTTCGTAGCAGTTGTTATTGGAACCTTGATTGGGTTGCGTTATGATGGAACTCTTTTGCCAATTATTCATGGCTTTATGCTGTCAGGAGGATTAAGTTTGATTTTAATCTTTGCCGTAAGCTCCTTTCAAGAGAAAGCAACTTAATCCGTTTCGGAAGGAATGACCAAACCGCTTTTTTTTATATTGTTGAGTAATTTTTTATGAGTGTCTTCACTCATAAAAGGAGCGTAAATAGGGCGGTAAGGAAAATCGTTTGCTATGAGTTGTTGTAAGTCTTCATTTTGGACGGGTGTTCTTTGAAAATGACTCTGTTTTACAATGTTTAAATAGCTGTTTTCACGATGTATTAAATGTACCTCTTCAGAAGCATTTTTGTATTCGTACTTGTCGTAATAACTACGTGTTAGAATATCTAATTGATGGTTATTATCTAAATCAAGTATCCAGCTTTGAGTTGCGCCACTGCCACCTTCGGCTTGATAGTCGTGTGCTAATAAAATGCTTTCCCTGATGGTTTGTGTTGAGGTATTGTAAATGAGATTGTGTATTGTGTTGGATTGCATTTCTTGATCGTATACCCTAAGTATTAACCCTTCAATTTGAGGTGCAATGGAGTATCGAAAAATGGCAAAGCAATCATTGGTATGATCGACTTTAAGTACCTTTTTTAGAAGGGGAGGAGGGTTTATTTTCTTTCCTTTGAATGGATAACTACTATTAGAAGAATAGGAGGCTGTTGCTTGTAAGCCATCTGTGTATAAGTGTAATAATTCAAATTTAATAGAGTCAAAATTTTGGTAGAAGTTTGAAAGTTGTTTCTTTGTTTGAGCAAATAAAATATTAGTGTTCAACAAAATGAATAGAGCGAATAAAAAAGGCTTAAAATGAGTCATGATTGTTATAGTATACTAGGTCACTTACCAAGATTGGGAAAAAATTGAGCCAATAAAAAAAAGAATAAATACCATACCAAGTACTTATTCTTTCTCTTAAATGTTTTCTTTTGAACGTTTGCAGCAACAATTAACCTTTAAAACCTTTTCCTTGTACTAACATTTCAGCGTAAGCTTTGGCAAAATAGGTCAAAATAACATCGGCACCTGCTCGTTTGATAGACATCAACATTTCTGGCATGGCTTTGTCAAAGTCTAACCAACCATTTTGACAAGCAGCAATCAACATCGCACACTCTCCACTAACATTGTAGGCGGCAATAGGAACATCTGCATTTTCTTTTAACAAATGAATAATATCTAAGTAGGGCAAGGCTGGCTTAACCATTAGATAATCGGCTCCTTCTTGCATGTCTAACTGAGCTTCTAGCAGAGCTTCTTGCTTGTTAGCAGGATTCATTTGATAGGTTTTTTTATCACCAGCTTTTGGAGCAGAATCCAGTGCATCTCTAAATGGACCATAAAAAGCAGAGGCATATTTGGCGGTGTACGACATGATGGAAACATTCGTAAACCCTGCATCGTCCAGAGCTTCCCGCATAAAACCTATTCGTCCGTCCATCATATCGGAAGGACCTAAAATATCTGCTCCAGCTTGTGCTTGTGCCACAGACATTTTAGCTAAAATAGGTAGTGTTTCATCGTTCATAATTTCTCCATTCAAAACAAAACCATCGTGCCCATCAGAGCTATAAGGATCCATTGCTACATCTGTCATGATACAGCATTCTGGAAATTTTTGTTTGAGTGTATAAATAGCATGGAGGTAAAAATTATCTTCAGCATAGCTATAACTAGCGATGTTGTCTTTTAGATGTTCTTCTACCGCAGGAAACAAAACAAAGGTTGTAATTCCAAGTTTTAGACACGCTTCTACTTCAGGAATAAGTTGGTCCAAAGACCATCGGTAATTTCCAGGCAAAGAAGGAACTTCTTGCTTGATGTTTTTACCATCGTACAAAAAAAGTGGATAAATTAATTGTCCTGCGTGTAAATGGGTTTCTTGTGCATGAAAACGTACTGCTGCGCTTTTTCTATTTCTTCTTGGTCGAATGTACATATTTAAAAGATGTAGATTTTGTATGTTATGGAATTACTTTGACACAAACCTACTTTTTTTAGACAAAAGCAGGAAATTGTAAGATTCATAATCTAGTCAAAAAAAGCCTATCGTTAGAGAAAATTATCTTTGAAGTAAAAGAACCAAATAAAGCAATAGATGATTGTTGGTACCATAATTCCTCGAATGAATTCTTCTAGGTAGCGTTTGTTGGCAAAATAAGTAGGAATTAAGTTGCAACAAAAAGCCATGAGTACCAAAGTACTTGTTTTAAATCCTGTCCAAAGAAAATGATCATTGCCTGTTATATTAACAGACTCAGAACTAACTAAAGATTGGTCAAAGAGATAAATAATAGGAAAAGCAATCAATGGAATTACGATTCCTACCATAAGCCCATTAATAAATTTATTTTTTAACATAGATAATGTGTTTTTGTAAGGTATGTTCTGCAAAATTTGTTACTTGCAGAACTCCAGTTTGTAATTTGCAGACAATGAATTGTTGTTAAGTTATAATACGAAATTTTAACTTCGTTACAAGAAACAGCAAAAACTACAAATTGCCAAAGTGTTCTAAACTAGGTAAAGCTTGATGATGTGTCAAATCATGCATAACAGGAACAATAGAAACATAGCCATTTTCTAAGGCCCAAATGTCAGAATCTTCCCCTTCATCTTCGTAGACATACTTGCCTGTCAACCAGTAGTAAGCACGTCCCATTGGATCCATTCCTTTTTGGAAGTCTTCTGACCAATATCCTTTTGCTTGACGACAAATGCGAGTGCCTTTGATGGCTTCTAAAGGCAATTTAGGAATGTTGACATTCAATAGCAAGGTCTCGCCCAATCCTTCTGACAATGCTTTGGATACAATTTGTTCTACAAAGTGTTTGGCTGCTGTAAAATCAGCATTGGCTGCAAAATCTAATAAAGAAAAACCAATGGCAGGAATTCCTTCCATAGATGCTTCCATTGCTGCTGACATGGTACCTGAATAAATGACATTGGTAGAGGCATTAGAACCATGGTTGATGCCCGAAAGACAGAGATCTATGTCTTGATCTTTTAGGACAACATTTTTAGCCAACTTGATGCAATCAACAGGAGTACCAGTACATTCATAGGCTTGAACATTGGGACCAAAAATATCAGAACTGTGAATACGGATAGGGTCTTCAATGGTAATGGAATGCCCTTGTGCAGATTGCGGGCTGTCTGGCGCTACTACGACTACATTGCCAAATTTTTGGGCAACTTCGACTAAATTTCTGATGCCAAGTGCTGTAATACCATCGTCGTTAGAGATTAAAATGGTTGGTTTCTTTTCCATAGGAAGTTTGTTGTGTTTTGTGTATTATTTTGTAATCTGTTTTGTGCGTAAAGTTATAAAATCAAATGAAATCGACTTTATCTTTGTTGGCTTTTATAGGAATAAAAACACTTAAATTAACGTTGTAGTTTTGTGAAAAGGAAATAGCTGCCTCTAGAAGGTGATGTTATGTTGTTCAGAGGAAACTTATATCCTTGGCTTGAGTGCTGTTAGCATGGTTTTAGTAGATGATTAAAACATCGAAAGTATAAAAAGTAAACTAAAAACCATTGCTTTAAAGTGTAAGGAACTATCTTTGCAAGCTTTTGATACAACAGTATCTTGGATCAATAATTACCAAACACAAATACAAACACAAATACATGAAAGTAGTTTTACTATCTTTATTCTTATTGATAACAACATTAAGAATGAATGCCCAATATGGCGAAGTTGGCGTTCTAATGGGAGTAAGCAATTATTTAGGAGATTTAGTTCCTCCACAAGAATATTTTTTAGGAACCAGTTTTGCGCTTGGGGCAACGTATCAATATAACTTTACCGATCGGATTTCTGTTCGGGGAAACCTTATTTGGGGGCAGATTAGGGGAGATGATAGAAATTCTAGTTATGATTCTGGTCGTAGACAGCGAAATTTAAGTTTCCATTCTCATATTTTAGAATTTTCTGCTTTGGCACAGGTCAATATTTTGCCGTTTCATCCTCAACGAAATTTTAAACCTATTACCCCCTTTGTATTTGCGGGTATTGGCGTTTTTCATTTTAACCCTACCACGGTTTACAAATCAACAAAACATTATTTACAACCCTTGGGGACAGAGGGGCAAGGAATGGAAGGCTATGGTCCCAAGTATAGTTTGGTAGAGGTGGCTATTCCGTTTGGTTGCGGAATTAAATTTTGTGTAAGCAAACGGTTCAATTTTACCTTTGAATTTGGGTTAAGAAAAACTTTTACAGACTATTTGGATGATGTTAGTGGCGATTATGTGCCCTTAGATGAATTGAGAAATGGCAATGGTCTTTTGGCAGCAAATTTATCGAATAGAAGCTATGATGAGTCTGGAAATCAGATAGAAAAAGCATACACGCCGAGAGGAAGTTCTGGAAAAGATTGGTATACATTTATGGGCGTTTCTGTTACTTATAGTTTGCATAAATATATTTATTTTGAAAAAAAGAAAAAAAGAAAGAGAACAACACCTAAGAAAAAAAATTCTGGAAAGTGGATGTAAATTTTGTTTGTTGTGTCTGATTGGCATAATGGGAATAAAAACCAGCTTTGGACAAACAGATGCTTCTAACAAGGGAGTTGAGGTTCAAGTAGTATCTTGGAATATTCAAATGTTGCCCAATGCTTTAGGGATTTTTTCTAGTGCTTTGAGAAAAAAACAACGTATCCGAGCACCATGGATTATCGAGCATTGTTTAAATGCACCTTATGATGTGATTGTATTTCAAGAGGTATTTGATCGAGACATCAAACGCAAGTTAAAAAAGGGGCTAAAAGAAATGTATCCCTACCAAGTAGATACCCGTATTGAAAAAGGGCGGTTAACCAGTAATGGAATTTTTATCGTAAGCAAAATTCCAATGAAATATATCGACCATGTTATTTATGCAAAAGGAGCCCATGAAGATGTTTGGGCTGCTAAGGGATGTACGTTGGTAGAGGTCGAAAAAGAAGGTTTTTTGTTTCAAATTGCAGGAACGCACCTTCAATCTGGCGGTTCCACTGCTGCTGAAAAGTTTAGAGCATTACAATACCAAGATATTCGAACTTTGTTAGACAAGCATGCTAATGAAAAGGTTCCCGTGTTGGTTATGGGAGATATGAATACCCGAAAATCTAATGTCCCTAAATACACTCAAATGATAGAAACAATCGGAGTGAAGGATTACCCTTTGAATGAGGAAGAACCGTATACAATTGACAATAAAAATTCTTGGAACACTCATAGTCAGGGTATTCAGTTGGATTATGTCTTATTGCAAGCGAGGGCAACACAAACGAATATTTATGAACAAAAAGTGTTGAGACTTAAAGCCGATCACAAAGGAAAACAAATTGATTTAGCAGATCATTATGGTATTGTGGCAACGGTAGAACTATTACCTTGATAAATGCGTTGCTTTAAATGTCAACGGATCTCATAGAATTCAGTTGTATTATATTTAATATAGCTAATTGCCTACTTCATGGAAATTTTTGCCCTAAATTTTTATAGAAAAAAGAATAGCAATTTACTCTATATCCTACTTTTTGGATTTCTAACAGCTCTACTTGCCTATATAGGGATTACTCAAGAAACCAAAAATATTCTAGGAATCATTATAATTGCTGGGATGTTTTTTGACGGCTTTTGTTTGTTTTTTTTGTATATGACTTTGGATAATAGACCATTGGTAGCAATAAACGAAAACGGATTAAAAGCAATATACCATCAACCTAGCTTTATAAAATGGGAGGATATTAAAGAAGTGTTTGAACAAACAACGTCAGGACAATATTCAAACGATACATTTATTTGTTTAAATCTTAAGAATAAGCGTTTGCTGGAAAAACAAAACCTCTATTACAAATTTGGTACGTGGATAAATACTAAAACAGGTTTTGGTGAGATAAATATTTGGGGAAGTATTTTAAAGTTTTCTTCCCAAGAGCTTCTATTTATTTTGTCTTATTTAGCAACAGAAAAGGATGTGAAAAAACGTAGAAAATTTATCAATTCTTATAAAATGAAGGTTTTTTAAGAAAAGGTTTCAATAGAGTAAAAATGGATTTAACGATTAAATTGAAAGAACTAGATAAGGCAGGAGATAATGAAGCAATAAAAAATATTTTATCTCAAGAACTAAAACGGAATGCTCGAAATTTGGAGCTGTTGGATTTTTGGATGACCTACATGGAGGATTATGATATAATACAAAAATATGCAAAAGACTATATTGGTTTAATATATGAACATCAAGATGAATTTCCAGAAGCGTATCAAGCTAGGTTATATGCATTGTTGGGCACATTAACAGAAGTGTATGATTCGCCTCAAATTGCTTGGGAGACTTTAGTTGAGGGGCTTGTTCGTTTTCCCAATTCTAGTGAAATCATTGAAAAAATTGAATCTATTTTTAGTTGCCCTTCTGATGCGCCAGAGCCTTCCGATTGGATGGAAATACTCGGCAAACTAGTTGCACAAGGAGAATTTCCCAAAGATACCTTTGAATATTTATTGTTAATTTGCGATGATCCAGAATTTCCAGAATTATTTGACCTTGCCAAAAAAAATGCCTTTGGTCAATAGAGCTTGCGCAAGGGGCTATCTATATGAGCATTCAATTGTACAATTATTGTTCCCTCAAATAAGTAGCCAATAATTTTTCTAGCAATTCTTCTTTAGATAAATGTTGCAGTTCCTCCTTAAAAGCTTGTTTGTTGGCTTGATCTAGTAAATCTCCTAAGGGTTTTTCTTTTGCAATTTTTCTTCCCCACAAAATCGCCTTGTTGACCAATTGATCCTTGACAGAAGGAAGAGGCAGGTAGTTGATAGATAGCTTAAGTTCTTGTTCTATTAATTGTAATTTAGCCTTCTCTTCAGGAAAAATAAAAGTAAGGCTAGTCCCTTTGTTTCCTGTTCTCGAGGTACGCCCACTTCGATGTGTATAAGCAATAGCCGTGTCAGGCAAATGATATTGAATAACAAAAGAAACGTTTTCTACATCTAAACCTCTAGCAGCCACATCGGTTGCAATTAAGAGATTGATATGACCATTTCTATATTGATCCATGATTTTGTTTCGCAAACCTTGTGGTAAATCACCGTGCACAGCACCACAAGAAAATTTGTTGGCAGAGAGTTGTTTGTAAAGTTTTTGTACGCCTGATTTTGTGCGGCAAAAAATGGTGCCTTTTTGATTACCAAAACGTGTCAAATAATACAGCAAAGTATTTAATTTGTCGATTGCTTTTAATTCTACTGCCCAGTGCTGAATGCTGCTATTGGTTGTTATATGTTTATCAATACTAATTTTTTTTAGTGTTTTGTGGAGGTATTTTTTTATCAAACCATTGATTTCATTAGGCATAGTTGCAGAAAAAAGCCAAGTAGAGTATTGGCGGTCAGTAGTTGCCAATATTCGGTCAATATCATTTTGAAAACCTCTTAATAACATTTCATCGGCTTCGTCAAAAACAACGAATTTTAAGGTAGATAAATAAATAACCCTTCGATTGACTAAATCCATCAGTCGACCAGGAGTTGCAACCAAAACTTGTACCCCATTGCTCAATTCGTGTACTTGACTTTTTAGGGAGGAGCCCCCATAAATAGCTTTAATTTTTAGATTAGGAATGTATTTGCCTAGGGCTATCAGTTCGTTGCCAATTTGTTCACAAAGTTCTCTAGTAGGAACCAAAACTACTGCTTGAATTTTTCCTTCATTGGTATTAATCCTAGACAACAGAGGTGCTCCAAAAGCGTATGTTTTACCAGTTCCAGTCGCCGAACGCCCCACAAAATCTCCTTGATGTTCTAATAGAATAGGAATTGCTTTGGCTTGAATTTCTGTAGGTTGGTCAATACCTTTTTCTTGTAACATTTGAATAATCTGTGGAGATAGATTAGAAGAAGAAAAACGTTTCATATTGTATGCTTGCTTTTTAGTATTGATGACAGGTTTTTAATCAGAGATATATTCTGATCTGGTATAAAATAGAAGCTTTTGTCTGGATAACAGCGCAGCTAAATAATGTTGCCTAAAACTTGCAATTAATATAAAATTAATGTATATTATTAGGATGACAAAAGGTAGATGCAAAAAGAGTAGCACAAAAATAGAAATGAATACCAAACATAATTATTTTTAGTGATCAATCAACCATAACAAAATAAAATAGTGACTCTAGATTTTACAACTAGTTTCTTTTTTGAATTTTGCAAGTGCTAGAGATTTGATAAAAGTAGACAAAATTAATGACTACTGTATCATTTTATTAATACTCTGTTGGTTTTTAGTTTTTCTACGAACCCGCAGGCGCACGAAGTAAAAACATAAAAAAGTATCTTGCATTAGTTTAGCTTTGTTACTTCCTTCGGTCGTGAGCTCGCACAGCTCGGTTCGCTGCTACTTCGTGGTACTGTGTGAGGGCTTCGCCGCTGATTATTAGTCTTTTAGTATAAAGATTGATAGAGTGTATCTTTCTGATAATCAAGTTAATATGATTTTCGACGGAGTAATGATTTTATAGGATGTTGTTTCTATTTTTATAAAACCTCAAAATACGATATTAGGATACTTTTCCAGTACCCTATATTGATTCCTTGCAAAAGGGAGTACTTTACTACACTATATCAATCACACATTTAGCTTACTTCACAACACTAATATTCTTAAAATACCTATATTGAATTAGTTAAGAAAGAACAGTTGACATTGCTTAACGATCGATCAAATTTGTTAGAACATCTTTTATAAATGTTCTTGAAGCAACAATCATTTTTAGAATATTAGAAGTTAATTCTCATAAGATGGAGCCTACTATAATCTTTTGCTCCAATATTTAGGTCAGTTATAATTTGGACAAGAACCTCTGCTTGACAATGACAATTGGAATTAACTATTTTTTCCGCATAAATTAACAGGTATAATTTTTATATAACAATATTATTTATTATTATATGTGATAATGTTTTATATTATTATTGATGATGAATTATATTTTAACTCAGCAATTCTAACGATGTAAGAAAATATATTAAATAATAATAATATCAAATAGCTATTCTAATTGAGGTCGAATATTGACCTTTCTAGCGATTATTTGATAGATTAAGTTCATTGAAATAGTAGGAATAAAATCAAAGAGTACTCGAACTTTCTGCCTTAAATCACGCAATGTTTTTGCTTCTTTTAAGGCTTGTTCAAAACTTTCATCAACAGCCCTTGTAATCTGGTCAACAAAAAATGCTAATAGCATAATCAAAGCAAATACTGTTGACAAGTAGAATTTTCCATGACCATAATTATGTTCCAAATTGTAGTCTTGATTCTTCAAGGTGTTAAATGTCTCATTTTCAATTTTCCAACGTGCTCTTCCAGCTGTGGCAATAGATGAAACATTTGATTTAGTCAAAGTTAGGTTGGTAATCCACTTATTGGAATAAACCACTTTATCTTTTTCTAAATCATATTCTTCGTATTCTAAATAGTTTACGATAATATCTTGGTTTGCGCCATTTAGAATGAGGTTAGATGCCCACCTGTATCGACACAGAGTCTTTTCATTTTTCTGGTATTGACACTGATGCAAACTATCCTTTTTTCTAAGTTGCTTAACTTGTTCCAAAACATATCCTTCCTTGATTACTATGATGTAATCCATTTGGATATCTTGTGCTTGAAGTGCTTTAATAGTTGGACCATCAGCATATAAAGCATCTAAAAGAATTAAGATCTTTTCTTTTGGCAGTATGCTGCGTAAATGTGGAAATAATCGTTTACATGCCTTTCGTTCACAATCATTCTTTTTTGAACCATCCTGCCGCGTTATTGCTTCTCCAAAAACAGGAAAAACGGTCTTGAAATTAGGATGAACTACACTCGCTGCTAACAATTGGTGATGATGTTCTATTGTACCATTTTTTCTTTTCTTTGTTAAACATTGAGAACAACCAATCTTATTGGAAGAAAATGTACCTGTGGCATCAACACTTACTAGCAAATGTTGGTCTAAGTATCTTCTACTTTCGAGTATTTTGAGCCTTTCCAAATGTTCAAAGATTGTTTTAAAAGTAGGTTGAAAAACAGATGGTTGGACAGCATCTAAAATTTTTCGCATCCCATTATCTGTTGGAAGCTTACTAATTTTAAAGACTTGTTCTAAATTGTCCTTACGATGAATGGCATTATCTATAAAACTCAATAATGATGGATCTTTTAGACCAAACATAGCAAATGCTCCCATTAAACAATCATGTAGCAAATATTCTGTATGTCCTTTTCGATGGTCTGGAACTTGGTGAAACTCTTTGGATACTATTTCTACTAATTTGTCGTACATCGTTTACTTTTTAGTAAATGTACGTTCCTTTTTCAATGAACTTAAATCTTATTTTATCATATAATTCTGTTTATCGTTAGAATTGCTGATTTTAACTAAGGGAATAATTTTTACAGAGAAAAAAAGAAAATTATGAAAAAAAAGATACACTTTATTGTAGTACATTATAAGGTAATGATGTTGTGCCTTTGTTTTTTTCTTTTGTTTGAGAATCAAAATTTGAGAGCAGAAGGAACATCAGCTGTGATGCCCAACAATACTAATGGCACCGCATTATTTGTGCGATTTGATCTTGGCATGGGACCATATAGAGACGCTATTTCAGAAAATATTCTAAAAATAAGCATCAACGATCATACTGTAGAAAACCTTTATTTGGGACTCAATGCTTGGGAACGAATTACCAACCAACCTGTCACAGATGGTTTTTATAGAATTGTAGATCCGCTTGGGGTAGAGGTAGTTCCTCCCACACCAATCCCTGTAGCTGGACCAGGATTTATTGCAACCTATGCACAAGCGGTAGCAGGTCCCAATGTAAATGGGCTCAACCCAGCGGGATATCCTCCTATTGTTTTTAATCCAACTGTCAATGGAGATTATCGAGTAGAGTTGTACCGAAGTACTGATGGAGGAGCTACTACAGTAGTGGGGGGAGCCCCTAGCGAAATGTTTTTTCCCTACTTTGATTTTACCGTAGCGGAGGCAAACAATACCGTTTATTCAGGGCGATTGCATTGTCAACGGTGGTCTTTCATTACTTATGATCCAGCTGATCCTGCATTTGCACCCAATTCCGCTTTTTCTTACGAAGGAGATTATTATGCATATACTGCCGACAGTTCAGTTTTGAGGGTTAATTTTGAGCCAGGTTTTAGACCATTGGGGTATATCTTAGCAATGAATAAGTATGGAATTAGGAATACAGGCAACTTTGCTGTAGATAGAGTTAGTGAATATACAGGTGCTGCGGCTCCACCATTAACTAATGGATATGAAGTTTTTTTGACAGTGCCAGATACCAATATATTTGCTGTCGCTCCTCCTTCTAGTGCGCCAGTTATTCCTAGCAAAATTTATGGTTGCCCAGGCAATTATTTTATTCCCTTGTTTGTTCCTGATCCAGGGGATATTGCGATACTATTAGATTTAAACGGAACAGCTGGTTTTCAAGCTGGAACAGCCGATCGAATTATAGAAATTTATGACTTAACGTCAGGCAATCATGTAATCAATTGGAATGGATTAGATGGTTTAGGAGCTCCAGTCAATGGCAATATTAGCTTTAATATTACAGTCACACTGTTTAGAGGACGAACCAATATACCAATGCATGATGCAGAAGTAAATATCAATGGTTTTTCTGTAACGGCAATTTTTCCTTCCTTGGGTACCAGAAAATTATATTGGGACGATGCTACTGTGGCTGATTTTGGAACTTGTGGTGTCGAAGCTACCGACAATATCACAGGAATAGGAGTAGCTACAACAAATATGCTAGAGGGGGCGGCAGGCCCTACACATGCGTGGAATGGTGGAGCAACATTTGCCGTTCCTGGACCTACTTCAGGAAATGGAACAACTACAGCTCCTTTGTGCGATGATTTTGGAAATGCAAGAACAATCAATACTTGGTTTTGGTCTTATGATGTATCTTCTATCCCTTTTGCTAGAACGACGCCTAACTGTGATTTGGATGGTGATGGTATCGCTGATGATATAGACATTGATGATGATAATGATGGTATTTTGGATCTGATAGAACATCCCATAGACCCTTTACTAGATTTGGATGGTGATGGCATTCCTGATTATTTAGATCCTAATTTCCCAGGATTTGTGGATGCTAATATGGATGGTGTCAATGATAACTTTGATGCCGATGGAGATGCTGTTATCAATTCCTTTGATTTAGATGCTGATAACGATGGTATTGCCGATTTAGTAGAAGCTGGTGGGGTTGATACGGATGGAAATGGACTAATAGATATTACTACAGACTCTGACGGAGATGGATTGATGGATGTATATGATGACGAGTTTACCTATCCATCTAGAGTTCCGATAACAACAGGAACCATACAATACAATGCAGCCGATGATTGTCAAACTGTTGCTGCACCTACCCATAATATTGTTTTTAATTCTGGCAATATAGATGCAAGTTCTGATGTGTTTCTTGTATTTGATCTAGAAGGAGATTATGGGGCAGATTTTGAGGCGTTTACTGTAACAGGAGAAGAAGGAGTAAGTATTGGGGGTGTTTTTAATAGACAAAATTCTAATAATCCTGCTTATGTAGATTGTGATGTTAATGGAATGCAATTCATCATTACAATAACCCAAGCAAATTGGAATAGATGGAATGATGATAATGTTGTCAATCTAACGATTCAAGCCAATGTAGATGTCAACTTGTGTACCAATGTTTCATGTATTAGAAATGTGAGAGCCTTGCACAATTTCCAAATGATGAATTGTAATAGAATTCCTTCTCCTTCACATGTTATAGAAGTTAACTCTGGAACCGTTGATGTCACTAGTCCTGTTAATTTTACGTTCACATTGCAAGGTGATTATGGAGCAGATTTTGAACAATTTACATTGGCAGGAGAAGGAGGAACGCCAATTGGAGGCACTTTTAATCGTCAAAATTCAGACAATCCTACTTATACCGATTGCTCTAGTCCAGGGATGAACTTTACAGTTACAATCCCACAAGCTGATTGGAACCTTTGGAATGATGATGGAATTATCACAATCACTTTACAAGCCAATGCAGATGTAAACTTTTGCGACTTTACTTCTTGTATTAGCAACTTAAACTTTTTTATCCCAACGGCTTCTCTAGGAGTAGATATTGCTAATAATAATACAGACAATGACTTGCTGCCAGATTTCTTAGATGTAGATTCTGATAACGATGGCATTCCAGATGTGGTAGAAACAAGGGGGACAGATATTAATGGAGATGGTCGTGTTGATAATTATGCAGATTCGGATGATGATGGTTGGAATGATATTGTTGACGGTGATGTAGGAAATGATGGTAATTCTGAAAATCTTGCCAATGTATTGGTTATTACCAATGGAGATGGTAATGCCGATGGAATTCCCGATAGTTATCCAAATAAAGATGCCGATAAAGATGGCTTATTAAATCACTTAGACTTAGATGCGGATAACGATGGTGTTCCAGATGTGGTAGAAGCTGGTGGAACCGATGTGAATGGAGATGGACGTGCAGATAATTATGCCGATGCGGATGGTGACGGCTTTAATGATGTGGTCGATGGTGATCCAACCAATGAATTAACATTAGGAACAGATATAAATGGAGCGAATACAGCAAATGCACTGGTACAAACAGGCGTAGATGGGAACAGTGACGGAGTTCCAGATTCATACCCTACTGGAGATACAGATCGAGATGACTTATTGAATCATCTGGACTTAGATGCGGACAATGATGGCATTCCAGATGTAGTAGAGGCTGGTGGTACTGATGTAAATGGTGATGGTCGTGCTGATAGTTATGCCGACAGCGATAATGATGGTTTTAATGATGTGGTCGATGGTGATCCAACGAATGCTTTAGCGGCAGGAACGGATACGAATGGAGCGAATACATCAGATGCCTTGTTATTAACAGGGGCAGATACCAATGGTGATGGGAAACCAAACAGTATGCCTAACGGTGATTTGGATGGGGATAATGTATACAATCATTTGGATTTGGATGCCGACAACGATGGTATTTTGGATATCGAAGAAGCAGGCGGAACAGATGCGAATAGAGATGGTCAAGAAGATGCTTATGCCGATGCCGATGGAGATGGCTTTAATGATGTGGTTGATGGTGATCCAACCAATGCATTGGCAGTAGGAACCGATACGAATGGAGCCAATAGTGCGAATGCGACTACACGAACAGGAGCTGATACGGATGGTGACGGTGCACCGAATAGCTATCCAAATGACAACCAAGATGGTGATAACAATTATAATTTCTTGGACATAGATGCGGACAACGATGGCATTGTTGATAATACGGAAGGGCAAGGAACAAGGACTTATGTTGCTCCTGTTAATAACGATGCCGATGGAGATGGGATAGATGATATTTATGATAGCAACGATGCGATATTTGGAGGAGCGGGTTCTGGTATTATACCCAACAATCAAGATGGTGCAGCAGATAATCCAGATTATCTAGATTTGGATACTGATAATGATGGTATTCCAGATGTTATTGAAGGGCACGACACCAATGGCGATGGTGTTGTAAATGGTGCCGATAGTCCAAATGCGAATACAGGCTTATCAGGTGGTACGGCTGATGTAGATGGTGACGGCTTGTTGGATGGTTATGATAATAATACAGCGAATACCAATGCAACTAATATTGGTTTGAATCCAAACTCTCATCCAGATGCTAAAAATGAGATTACAGTTGAGCGTGATTGGAGAGAGGGCAATACAACGTATGCGACCAATGATATTAACACAACACCAACCAATGTAACCATTGTTGGTAATGTCTTAACCAATGATTACGATCAAGAAGAAGATAATCAAACATTGACAGGAGTTGAGATTGATGCGAATGGTGATGGTACTCCAGAAACAGTAATTGGGTTGGGAGTAGGAACAACAGTTGGTGGAATTAATGAAGATGGTACTCCCAATGTAAATGCAGGAACCTTGACTCAAAATGCGAATGGAACATATACCTTTGTACCAACGACAGGTTTTGTTGGAGAGGTGACCTATTTATATGATATTTGTGACAATGGACAACCGCAAGCTTGTACAGAAGCCAAAGTAACTATTGATGTAGAACCTGCTCCAACGACAGACAATGGAGAATTGGCTTTAGCACCAGATGTCAATACAACGTATGATGGTGTGTCGGTAAGCGGTCAAGTGATCTCGAATGACAATGATCCAGATGGTGATAATATTTTGGTAACAGGAAACATTCAAACAGATACAGACGGTGATGGCGTTGTTGATGCTACTGTAGGGATAGGCGCATTAACTACAATTGGAGGAGTAGATAGAAATGGAAATCCAGTATCAACAGCAGGTTCTTTAATTCAAAATGGAGATGGAACGTATACATTTAATCCTGTTGCTGGATTCATAGGTGTGGTAGAATATATTTACACGGCTTGTGATGACGGAGCACCCATCACCTGCGAACAAACAACGGTAACCATTGACGTTTTGCCAAGATTGTACAACAGTACCAATGCGATAGATGATGAAGAGTTTGTAGACAAAGGAACAACATTAAATGATAATGTTTTGACAAACGATACGGATGTAGAGGGCGATAATCAAGTTGGTGGGGTGTCATTAGTGACAGGTCCGACCAACGGTAGTTTGACTTTAAATCCAGATGGAACATATAGTTATACGCCAACTAATCCTAACTTTAGTGGCAACGATGAATTTGTATACAGTGTATGTGACAATGGAAGCCCTCAAGTATGTGATACTGCAACAGTTTACATTACAATACTAGATGTCAATAAAGATTATGGAGATGCTCCAGCAATATATGGAGAAGTGTATCATCGAGCAATTAGAGATGCGAATAGTGATAATGTACTGGATGGAACAACAGATGTTTGGTTGGGAGCCAATACCGACTTTGAAAACAACGCTTTAGGCGTGAATGGTGATAGTTTTGATGATGGAATGGAATTGGGAACGAATACACCCGGTGCTTTTCCAAGGACGGTGATGCCTTCAACGGTGTATAATGTAGATTTAGATTTAAATTCAGTTGTGGCAGATAATGTTTCGTATGGAATGTGGATTGATTGGAATGCAGATGGTGTTTATGACGATTTTTATTCAGGAACAGTAGCGGTGCCAGGAGGACCATTTACAACAACAGTCGTTGTGACTTCTCCAGCCAGTGTTGCAACAAACTTGGTGAACATCCGAATTCGTTTAGATGACAATCCTCTAGAAATAGGAGACTTTCAAGGGGGACGTACGAATGGAGAGGTGGAGGATTATCAATTCTTGATGAATGATCCATTGCCTGTAGAGTTGTTGTATTTTACGGCAAAACTAGAAGGTAAAAATACAGGTGTGTTAAATTGGGCAACATCAAGTGAGTTGAATAATGCAGGTTACGAAGTGGAACATGCACTGCCTAGTACTGGTGCACCAGAATTTAATCAAATTGGATATGTTAATGGAGCAGGAACAACGACTACAGCACAGTATTATGATTATAAAGTACCTAATTTAATACCAGGAGTGCATTACTTCCGATTAAAACAAGTAGATTTTGATGGGACGTCTACTTATACAGAAGTGCAATCGTTGACTGTAGAAACTCCCATTGTACAGAAATTATTTCCAACAGTATTACATAAAGAAAGCAATACGGTATACCTTCAGGTAGCAAAAGACGATCGTTATCAAATTGAAATTATAACCGCTTTGGGGCAAGTCGTAGCGTCTTATAATACAAGTATTGCGTCCAACGCTTACCATGAAATAGATTTTGATATAAATCGTTATGTATCGGGAATTTACTTTATCAAAGTAAGTAGTCGTTATGCTAGTTTTACAAGAAAAATACGAGTAGAGTAACCAAAGCAGTAGCTTAAAATATCGTGCTATTCTCGTTGTAATTAGAAAGTAATCTAAAGAGAAAAAACTCGTTAATATAAATTTGCAAATCGGTAGGAAATTTTTTTTCTGCCGATTTTTTTAATTTAAGTAAGAGGTTAGAAAAAATAAGAACAAAAAATGGAATTATTCTTTTGCTAATCAAAGAAAAAAAAGGAAGGCTTAGCGAGTTAAGACAAGCTTTTCTGATTGAAGAGTAGCGCAAAAAGAAGGCTGTTTTAACTGCGCTGCTACTGTGTGGTACTTGTTGTTTTTTTGAACGATTACTTAATAGTCAATGAGTTGAGTCTAAATGTCTCAGTTATGCACCTTTTAGTAGCTTATAAAAAAATATTTTTATAAATAAAACTTTAAAAAAAGTAGTAAATTAGGCTGTAAAAAGAGAATTTTAAAAAATTGAATAAACCTCAAAAATGATAAATAAAAATAAGGTTGTTAGTTTGCTATATAGCTGATAGTTAATAAGTTGTAGTTTTATTGTGTTTTGTGTTAAGCTTTTGATTATTAGGTTGGTATGAATGTACTTTTGTTAACTAAGATTGTTGAGTAGTACAAAGCAAAAGCCCATAGAGTACCATATGCTAACACTGTCGTGTTTAATACAATATTTTTATGAGGTTTGAGTGTTACATTGTCCAAGAAATAAACTGTAAATGAAATATATATATTTAGGAGTCCTCTTGTTATTACAATTAAACTTGGGGGCACAATCTAAATTTAATGATACGGAGTATTTTCTAATTGATTCGTTAGAAACCATTCGTCTTTCGCAAAATGATTCTCTTGTGTTGGTGACAAGTATGGAGGCTTACCATAATTCAAAACACGATACTATCCGCTTGAAAGTATTGGAAGATTTGATTGATAATTGTTGGAACGAAGAGGTATGGCCTAGGTACAATGCTTTTTTGTTGGATCTTGCGCAAAAATTGGCTGCTCAGTATTCACCTAATTCTATAGAATATCAAAAATGTATTTATTATAAAGGGATAGCTTATGGGAATAGGGGGTATTTTTATGACGAAGATGGTGATTACATAAATGCCAAGAAAGAATACTTAACGGCGTTAGATATTTTTACAGAAATTGATAATATACAAGGGCAGGGCAAAATATACAATGCTTTGGCTGGTATCAGTGAAAACTTAGGAGATATTCGAGAAGCAATTGACTACTATTCATTGGCTTTAAAATTAGCTGAGGCTTCTAAGGATTTGAGTGGAATTGCTAATGCTAGCTTAAACATTGGAAGTTTACATCTACAATTAGGGACTAGAAAAGAGGCGCTTAATTTTTTGCAAATTTCCTTGGATGCTGCTAGAGAAAATGATGATTTTAGAATAATTGGATCTGTTTTGGTTTCCGAAGGAAAAATTTTAGTCTTGGCAGATAGTTTGGAAGAAGCAGAAGAAAATTGTGTAGAAGCTCTGAAAAATTTTGATAAAGCTGGAGCAAAATTGGATGCTTTGCAGGTGCATTTACTAATGGGGGAGATTAAGGTAATACAGAAAGATTATGGTGGAGCCGAAACAGAATTTCAACATATTTTAGAAATAGCCAATATTTATGGGAGTTTGGAATATATTATTGTTGCTAACAACAGCTTAGCAGAGTTAAAATTAATCGAGGAGGACTATGACCTTGCAGAGAAGTATGCTTTAGAAAGCTATAAAATAGCTAAAACGCTTAATTTTTATAGTGGAATAGAGGCTGCTTCTGGGAAACTGACAAAAATCTATGAGGAAAAAAAACACTACCAAAAGGCAAACTATTTTTTAAATGAATATGCTAATACTCGAGATAGCTTAAGAATGAAATCGTTTGAACGAAAGATTTTTCAAGAATCGGCTAAATATGAATTTGAAAAAATAGCAAAAATAAAAGAAGTTGAACATCAAAATGAGATTTTGAGAACAGAGGTGGAGAAGAAACGACTTGGTTATATTGTATTGAGTGCCTTATTGATCTTATTGGTAGTGGTGGTGGCTTTGATGATTATTTATTCTAGAATGAAAGTTATCAGACAGCAAAAAATGGAACTGGATGCAGCTTATAGTGAATTGGAGGAAAGAAAAAATGATGAAATATTAGTATCCAATCTCAAAGCATTACAATCTCAAATGAATCCTCATTTTATCTTTAATGCCTTAAATTCTATTCAAACTTTGGTGTTAAAAGGTGATGTTGATAATTCTTATTCTTATATCAATAAGTTTGCAGATTTGGTGCGGCAAACTTTAATGTTTTCGGAAAGACCTTTGATCTCATTTGAAGAAGAAGTTGGATTGCTTGAAAATTATTTGACATTAGAAAAGTTAAGATTTAGAGATAATTTTAATTATAGCATCAAAACGAATCAGGTTGGAAATATAATGGTGCCCTCGATGTTGTTACAACCGCTGTTAGAAAATGCTTTGAAACATGGATTGTTGCACAAAAAATCAGATAAATTATTGACGATTGATTTTGAGTTGGATGAGGTGCTAAAATGTACTATTGTTGACAATGGAATTGGTCGAAAAGCAGCCGAGCAAATTAATAAACGTCGGAACCAAAAACACCAATCATTTGCATTGGAGGCTCTAAGGAAAAGATTTGAATTTTTGAAACGAAAAATGAATGTAGAGAATATTGGATTTCATTATGAAGATCTTTATGAAGACAACCACGCTACAGGGACAAAAGTAGTGGTAATTATACCTTTTGTAAAGCAGTAGGAGCGTAAGAAGTCTATCAACGAATGACAGGAATCAAATAAGTAGGTGAATTATGAGCAAACTAAAAACAATAATTATTGACGATGAGGCTAGCGCACAAGAAAATCTTTGTCTATTAGCAGATCGTTTTTTACCTAATGTTAGCATAGTTGGGGTTTTTGATAATTTGATGGATGGTGTCGATTTTATTAAAAAAAATAAAATTGATTTGGTTTTCTTGGACGTAGATATGCCTAACTATGCTGGTTATGAAATTGTTAATTTTGTAGATTGTGAATCGTTTGAAATTATTTTTGTGACCGCTTATGATAAGTATGCTGTTAAAGCATTTGAGTTATCTGCTACGGATTATTTATTAAAACCTATTGATATTGATAGGTTAAAACAAGCCGTGCAGAAGGTGGAAAGAAATTATCAATTATTGAATGACTCAGAAGAATATCAAGCACTCAACAGGGGAGTAAATTTATCGTTTAAAAACAAAATTAAAATATTTAACAAGTTTATTGTACCTGCTTCAATTATTGCAATAGAAGCAGAAGGAGCTTATTCTAAAATTTACTTTGATGATGCAACCGATTATTTAGTCAGCAAAAGTTTGGGGCAGTTTGAAAAAGAGCTATCGGAATTTCAATTTTTTTTTAGAACACATAAGTCTTGGCTAGTTAATTTGAATCAAGTGGAAAGCTTAAACAATGGGGCTTATATTATTTATCTGAAAAACCAGGTTAAAGCCAAAGTCTCTAGATACAAAATTCAAAAATTTAAAGCATTATTTAGCTAATGTTAATGTATCAATAGCCGATTAATAAGGTCTTTTGAGCCATTCATTAAGGAAATCTGCCATTGGTTAATTTGAGTTGAATGTTGATTTCTTTGAAGGTATCTTTGTTTCATTAATAATCCAAAACACAAGATTAATGAAACAATCAATTCTTTTAATTGCTGCCTTTTTAATGAGTTCAATGGTAGCAAATGCTCAATTTAAAAACCTTCTTAAAACAAAGGTCAAAGACAACATCAAAAACCTTTCAGGAGGAACAACAACTAAATCAAACCAGAAAACAGTCCAGCGCGTAACTTTAGAAGAGTTAAACGAAACTCCTTATAGCGATGAGGATCGAATCTTGATGAGTGATAATGGACCATTAATTTTTAAAGGAACGTACAGACAAGATTTTAAGGATGACATTGACTTTTCGGGTTTTTATTATTTAAACTCTTATGCCGTTGTTCCGCCTGCCAATCATTTTAGCCGAGATACCACAAAAGCTTATAGTGGCTTTTCTATAGAATATGCACAAGATAAGCATACAATGCAAATACATTGGTCTAACTCGGATGCCAATTATGCAATGATACCCGATCAGTATAAAACTTCTGCTGATAAGGGAAATGTGTTGTTTAAAATGGGAATGACAGGAGGACCAGAGTCTTATTTTAATGCTGAATGTTTGGTGTTAGAACCTGGGGTTATTCTTATCGGGGCTAATGTATACCGTAAAAATGACAAAGAGGGGCATGCATGGATGAATAATATAACTCCTGAGACATTTATTATTGCAGCTAAGGATACCTCAAAGTTCAAAGAGTATCAAGCGAACCCTACGTATACTTCTAAAGTTGTTTTTGAAAAGTTTGATGCTTTATGGGCGACATGGCAAAATCAAGAAATCAAAGAAGCCAAACCCTTGCCTTCAGAAGGAATGAAAATAACTCAGCTAAAAAATGATGCAACGGCACTGATCAAAAAAACGGCTCAGGCATATCATTGGAAAGAAGAAGTGCTCTATGCTTATATAAACTCCACAGATTGGGAAATCAAAAGACATCCTATAACTAATGTTCCACTCAAACGAATTGTTAAAGCTATCGTAGTGATGAAAACACCTCAAGGAAATTATAAAAGGGAAGGTTTTTACATTGCACAAAACTACACTGGTCATGAAAACTACGGAAAAACATACATGCTTTATAACGATCAAAGGATTTATTATGTCAATCCTAAAGATGCTTTCTTGTATAAGTAGTTGATAAGTGGGGGGCTGAAACTAACTAAGTCCCCCCACAAAGTAAAATTAAGAGGCGAACTACTTTGCTAGTTATTGCCTTTTACGTGGTTTCTGTTGTATCAAATGCCCCATAAATCACATTTGCTTTATTCCTAAAAGCTCTTAATAGAAATGATTGCTCAATGAACATGAGTCATCCCGAATTTTCTAAAGCACATTGACAAAATAAAAATGTTAAGATAAAATGGATGGCTTTTCTAAGTCTGTAAATCGGCATCGAAGTCTTTCGGTGCCGATTTCCTGTTCTAGGACACCAAATATTAATGATAGTAGTCATAGTTGCTCTAAAGTTCCTCAACATCCGAAACAAAAAATCCATTACCAAAGTAACTAACATCAACATTTTAAGACGATTTTCAAAGAACCAAAGCCTAGGAGACTCCATACCCAACTCTGATTTTCCATATCTAAAAACCTGTTCAATATCCCATCGTTTCATATAAGAATAGAACATTTCCCATGCTTTGCCACAAGTGTCAATTACTTCATTGGTTAGCAAGTACATAGGAGAAGTGCCTTTGCGTTTATCACGAACAATAACGAGGTATAAATCTGTTTGGGGAAACCATGGATGAGCTACTTTTCGGTAGAGTATTTTGACGCTTCTCGTTTCTTTCCGAATATTATCCCATATTAGGCGATGATCCTTAGCTTTTTGTCCCAGAGAAAGACGATAGGTATTTTTCTTCACTCCATTTTCATCAATCAAATTATTAAGCTTTTTCCAACGAACTAGAAACTTTGCTTTAAAGTTGAGCATACGTTCTACAAAAACACCATTGGCATAACCTCTATCAAAGACATGAAGCACATCCGCTTGTGTAGATGCTACACGTTTATTTAGAGCATTAAACATCCGATAAAATATCTCCGAACTTTCCTCTTTATGTTTACCTCTTGTGGCAAACCAACGCATTTTAGATATTTGAGGAACTTCCTTCGCATGCAAGGAGGTTAAAACTGCACCCGACCACTCAAATCCAGGAACACAAATACGTTTATGCTTATCATAATAACCTGGTTTTATTCGTGTTAACCGTTGACTCTTCTTACTGTGTACTGGGCTTAGCCCTTCACTAAACCAACTTTCGGGCTTTTCTAGTACACTATCATCCCAGAGCATCAACCAACTTTTTCCTAATTCTTGCTTATCTTCCAATCTAGCAACAAACTCTTCTTCTAAATGTTGATCTATTATTTGGTAATCCCATTTCTTACTGCGAAATAAATTACTCACACGTTTTACTCCTGCTTTAGCTTTTTTAGGACCAAGAACTAAGGCGCCTAACTCGGTCAATAGCAAGGCATCTGAACGATTTCTTGACATTAAAACTGCTATAAATACATTATAAAATGTACGCACCAAACGTTTATCTAAATCTTCATCTAGTTTTAAGAGTAATTTAGACAAGTATTGATGTGAGCGATGTAAAATTGTCCATCCTGCTCCATTCTCTTTATTGATATTTTCTGTATCTTGTAGTTTATTATAATACATAGGAATCTCTAATTTTTTGTGGTAATTAAATCTAGTAGATTCCTATCTTTTTTCCAAAAAAAAAGTCATCGCCGAAAAATTCGGGATGACTCATGTTTATGGGTCGTTGTAAGTCAGATAAGCAGAACTTATGTGGTTATTAAGTACTTGTAAATTGGGAGCATTTAGTATGAGAGAAATAGAAAAAAAATGGTTAGAAGCAGGGTATCAATATTTTGCTAATGAAGGACCAAAAGGACTGAAAATAGAACAATTATCAAGAAAAGTCGGCAAGAATAAATCCTCATTTTATCATTTGTTTGTTGACTTAGAAGTTTTTATAGATAGTTTGTTGAAATTTCATTTGAAGCAGGCTAAGATTATTTCAGAAAAAGAATCTAAGGCAGAAAGTGAGGAAGAACTCATAGCAATTATTTTAGAGCATAAGATGGACTTGTTATTCAATCGCCAATTGAGAATCCATCGAGAGCAATTAAGATTTGAAGAGTGTCTTAGACGTATTAGCCAGTTTTCTACTCAAGGGTTACTTCCTATCTGGAAGAACATCATTTCCTTATCAGAAAATACTTCTTTAGCTCTTATGATGTTGCATTTTGGGCTAGATAACTTTTACTTACAAATATCAATGGAGACCTTGAATGAATCATGGTTAAAGGCATACTTTTCGGATATTCGAAAAATGGTCGTGCTTTTTAAGCGAACATTTTAGACGGTAGCGTTTAAAATGTTACGTTTTTGAGCTGTATTTTTGTTGTGATATAAAAATAATTTCCAATAGTAGATAATTAGCCAAACCTACATTATGGTAACTATAAGTATAAGTGAAAAGAGAAACCCTATTCCACAACAAATAAGCATAGGAAAAGGGGCAACGTTAACTACTTGGGGAGCAATAAAAGTCAATCAATCTCATTTTTTTCCATCAAGTTTTCAATTAAAAACAGATGACTTTGTTCTTTATATAGATCCTGTAGCTATCGAAACAACAGAGAAAGCTGATTTTATTTTAATTACTCATGCACATCCAGATCATTTCTCTATTAAGGATATCAAACAGTTACTAAAAAAAGATACCCATATCATTTGCGCTGTGACAGTGTTTAAAAAGCTAAAAAACATTACTGATAAAATCCAAGTAATGAAGCCTAATGAGCAACTAAATTTTGAAACGCTTAACATCAATACTGTTTTTGCTTATAACACCAAACCTGTCTTTTTGTGGCTGAAAGCACATCCCAAATCGAAACAAAATGTAGGATATATACTTACATTAAAAAATGGAGTAAGAATCTATCATGCAGGTGATACAGATTATATTCCAGAAATAAAAAAATTAAATAAAATTGAAGTCATCTTGGTACCAATAGGAGGGGAGAGATTGACGATGGATGGAGAAGCAGCGGCAAAAATTGTAAATGAAATTCAACCTAAAATAGCTATTCCAATGCATTATGAAATCCACAATAATAAGGAACTGAATCGATTCAAAAACCTAGTAAACAAGAAGATAAAGGTGGTTGAATTGGGGAAATAGAAAAAAATACTGACTACCAATCGTCTATTATGATTGTATAGAACTAATTGCATAACAAGGTGTACAATCAAATATAGCCACGTTGTTAAAATATAATTTTATGAAAAATAAAGCGTTAGGATATAAGGATTATCTTGATAAATTGAGGATAGAAAATGATAACTTTGGAGAATATGAAATTGGTCGAGTTATCGCTGAGCATAAAGAACGATATATTGTTAAGCATGAAAAAGGAGAATTTGAAGCTGAAATTACAGGCAAATTAAGATTTTCTGCGAATAGTCGAGAAGATTTTCCAGCCGTTGGAGATTGGGTGGCATTAATGAATGTGAGTGAAGGAGCTGATTTCGTAATTATACATAGCATTTTGCCAAGATTTTCGATTCTTTCAAGACAAGCAGTCAATAAGTTTGGAGAATTGCAAATTATTGCAACCAATATCGATTATGGATTAATTGTTCAATCAGTCAATAGAGATTTTAATGTTAATCGATTGGAACGCTACTTGACACTTTGTTATTCTTCTAAGATTGAACCAATCATTGTCATATCTAAAATTGATTTAGTAGATAAACAAACGTTGAGTGATTTATTAGAAAAAATAAGAAATAGAGTGGATAATGTTTCTATTGTTCCTGTGAGCAACGAAACGCAAGCTGGATTGAAGCATTTGGAGGCGTTTATGTATGAGGGCAAAACTTATTGCCTCTTGGGATCGTCAGGAGTAGGAAAGTCATCGTTGATAAACAGTTTAAGTGGAAAGCATTTGATGAATACAGGGACAATTGGCAATCATAGTGATAGAGGAAAACACGTAACAACACATCGGGAGTTAATTCAATTGCGAAACGGGGCTATACTTATTGATAATCCAGGTATGCGAGAAGTTGGTATTACAGATGCTTTGGATGGGCTGGAAAATACATTTGAAAAAATACAAAACTTAATACAAGATTGTAAATTCTCAAATTGTACGCATACTGCTGAGAAAGGCTGTGCTGTTCAGTTAGCGATACAAAGTGGAGCAATAGATGTGTCTTATTTTGAAAATTACTTAAAAATGGAGCGTGAACGAGAACATTATGAATCTACTGTTGCCGAAAAACGTAAAAAAGATAAAGATTTTGGAAAAATGATTAAACACTATAAAAAGAATAATAAGTTTGATAAGTATTAATACATACTAATGCAATGTTATGTCAAAACTAAAAAAAGGCAAGGATTACAAAGTGGCTTCTACAAAGTATGGGTTGGTACGATTTACAGAAATAGGTCCAAAGAATGGGGAGGTTATTCTATTCTCGACAGGGGGAGGAGCGAGCTTTATGTCTGTTCATGCTTTTGAGTGGTTGGTAGCAGAAGGTTTTAGAGTGATAGCAATCAATCGTCCTGGATATTTCGATTTGCCGATTAAAGACTCTTATACACTTGAAAGTCATGCAGATATTTATCATGAAGTAATTAACTATTTAGGAGTTAAGGATAAAATCCATGTTTTTGGAGTCTCCATGGGAGGCTTGTCAGCATTGTATTATGCACAAAAATATCCTACCCAATCCTTAGTTTTGTGGAGTTCTGTTTCTGGTAAATATTGTATTAATGAGCAAGCTGCAAACTCTGGACTGGGCAGACTGGTGCTATCGAAAAGTGGAAAAAATATTATTTCGTGGTTATTACTTACTTCCGCTAAATTGTTTCCCAAAAAAACAATTGAAACATTTCTAAAAACGGAAGCAGACTTGGATCGTCAAGAACGAATATTACTCGCAAAACAAATCGTTCAAAATCAGAGTCGTAAAAAAGAATTTATGACTTTTGTGAAATCTATGACTCCAATGGGGGCTTTGTACGAAGGTATGATGGATGAAGTCGCGAAAGCTGCGAATTTGCAAACGGTTGACTGGACCAATATAACTTGCCCAACTTTTGCAGTACATTCTATCGTTGATATAGATGTTTCGATAGAGCATGCTCAGCGACTTGAGAAAATGATACCTGCTATTAAAATGATGTATGTAAGAGCGGGGGGGCATTTTGTTTGGTGGGGAGAAGAAGGCGAGCAGGTGAAGCATGCTACTAAGGATTTTTTATTAAAAGTGACCTCTATACAGTAACCTCTCAACAATTAGCTTATGAAAGTTGCTCATATTTTGTTTTTGTTGTTAATAAAACAAAGTAATTGCCAAGCTATCTCAGAGTTATTGAAGGTTGGAAATTCAAAAACCAAATGCATCATTGTTTCAAAGTTAAAAAAAGATAGGACTTGGGAAAGGGAAGAAAAAAAGTTCCGAAAACTCTTGAATTCGTATGCTATTAAGGTATAATTTTGCCAATTAGAGCCTTTTATATTTAGGTTCTAACTGGCAAAATTTAAGCAATTGAAAATTGTATTTAATTAGTTTCTACTAGTTTGGGGTGTTCTAGGAGAACTTTATTAAACACGGTAGGGACAACAGGAGGTGCTGTTGACATGAATTTGTTCCCCGTTTGTAGTTCTGTTGTCACATCAGTTGGATACAATACGGAGAAAACAGTCTTTCTTTGGCGATTGTTATGCTCTGTATGTATGCAAGCAACAAAAGGAGTCCAAGAATGATTGTGGTGTTCTTGGACAAAGGGGATTAAATCGGGATGAAAAGGGGGCTGTTGTATAAGTTTTTTTAATTCAGGCACAAGGCTTATAGCTCTTGCTAAAGTGCGCTTATCTTTCCATCCATCATAATCCTTAGCATTGGGAATACCCTCTGTAGGTTTGTATTTCAGTCCAATATCTAGGCGAGTTAGAGCGGTATTGAGATGGAAAAAAGAGACCAATTGTTCTTTTGTGCCATTTGAAAAACCAAAACCAGCTAAGATGATAGCAGCTTGCGCTTCAGTAATGCTTGCAAGGTCATCAAACAACTCTGAGAAAACAGCACCTTTAGTATTGGAATGCTTAGCGGCTCTTTCTTTACGACCAAAGGCTTTCATAATTGCATCAAAGTGTTTTGAAAACAATTTATTACCGTTGTATTCAAGCAATACACTATGGTCAATTGACTCAATTGCCTCAATCGAAACTTCAAAAGGTGTTCGCAACTTAGTAGATTCGTTGAGTCGCTCTAAAATATTACTAGCAGAACCTGCAAAATTATTACGGATACATTGTTCTATATATTCTGAAAAAGAGTCTGCAATTTTGAGCGCCTCACCGTCATTGCTCCAGTCGTAAATAGTTTCTTCCCCTGTTTTGTCTATAAATAAAAATGTTCCTTTGGAGTCTTGTGTTCCTTCGAAAAAGATTGCTTCTCCTTTTGTTTTCCATTTAGCACCATTTTGATCTAGAAGTGGCAGTTCTTTAGCCACTTTTCCCGTGGTGCTAAAACAGGGCAAGCTAAAAAATCCTGTTTTTTGATTGACAATTTTTTTCCCATTCTCTTGTAGGTGATGGAAATAGATGCCTTGAATCGTCTGTTCGTCCAAAAAAGACCAAGCATAATATATACCATTGATTTGGCGGAAAAAGGCAGCCATATCACTTGGTAACTTTTGAATCCACTTTTCAGATAATGATTCATTAAAAGAGGTACGAATATCAACAGAAACATCTGCTCTTTGCGCTAATTTACCTAACGTAATTAGTACTTTATGAGCCAATGAAAGTGGGGGATTTTCTGTGATGTTTGATTGCATAAATAATGATTTTATAGTTTTAATAAATTAATTTTAAAAGAAATAATTATATCAAGCAATGTTGCTAATAATTTTGAAACCCTACATAAAAAGAAAAGAAGAAGTTTTTTGAAAATTAGGTAGAGAAAAGAAAAAGACAGGTCATATTTGTAATGCGAATATCAAACAAAACCTGTCAATATGAAAAAAAACGATTTTTTCACAAGTCAAAGATAGTTTAAAAAGTCTATATCAGCAAGAGCCATCGGGGCATGCACTAAGCCGTTTGAACACTTTGTGTGGCTTAGTGACAGGAATGATTAAACGAAAAAGTAGCCATTTGCCAGATATAGGTAGTGGTTTACCTCAAGATATAGATGCCGCAAGTCGAGTTGTTCATGCCAAACGATTTCTGTCAAATAAGTGGACAGATTACAAGGTACATTATCTTCCCTTTCTAATTGCATTTTTACGTTTTGCTTTATCCAAAAAGAATAATAATCAAGACATTAGTTTAGTAATAGATGGGAGTCAAATGGGAAGTAAACATGTCGCTCTTGTTGTCAGTCTAGCTTGGAAAAAACGTAGTATTCCTATTTGTTGGGTAATCAGAAAAGGGCGTAAAGGACATTTCCCCCAACAAATGCATTTAGACATTATTCAACAAGCAGCCGAAATCTTAAAACCGATTCTTTTTACTCAAACTAAAGTGACTTTATTAGGAGATGGAGAGTTTGATGGAGCATCTATACAGCAATTATGTCGCCTAAAGTTAGGCTGGAAATATGCTGTAAGAACAGCCAAGAATACAATTTTACATGAGCAAGGAGACTGTTTTAAACCTCGATTTACAAAAGTACCAGATGGAGAAACATTTTTGTTTATCCCATCTGTTGAGTTTTCTAAAGAGAAAATTCAAGATGTAAATTTTCTGCATTGGCATGATCCTAAATATGATGAGCCAATATTTTTGATTAGTAATCTAGATGACCCCTTTGAAATTATAAGGCAATATGAACTGCGTTTTTCAATTGAAACCATGTTCAAAGATTTCAAATCAAGAGGATTTAATATGCATAAAACAAGATTAAAGGAAGCTTATGACATATTTAATCTGTTGATTGTTGGTGCATTAGCTTTTTGTTTTATTATGGGATTTGGTGCTTTACATCAAAACAGTCCAGTAAAAAAGAAAGTTCAAGAAAAACAAAATCAACAGTTTTCAATTTTTACATTGGGCTTAAAATTAGTTCATTATTTTATTGAAAGGGAAATCCCTTTCGTCTTTTCTCTCATATTTTCAAAGAACTCGTCTTAGTTTTTTCTAAGTTTTTATGTAGGGTTTCAAACTAATAATAAAAAAAAGCCAACTAGTTATCGCTGTTGAGTTTGTTATTGTCAAAATACTTGATAAATAGAGGGTAATAGCTATTGTTAAAAATTGCTATGCCAGACATGATTAAGGCTGGTGGTTTTGTATTTATTTTTTAAATGTATAACTTTTTTGTTGTTTAACCTCTAGTATAACTATTTTTTTAAACCAAAAAGTTAATTTTTATTTAATACACCTCCAAGGCAATTACTTTGTAACTTGATAAACTATTAAAAATTGAATTTGACATGAATCGATTAATATATAGTGTGCCATTGATGATTTTGTTGACACTAACGTTTTATTCAGCAACAGAGCAGAATGAAGCTAGAAAGTTGAAATTTGAATTGCAAGCAAAGGAAATACACATTCAAGCTTTGCAACAAAAAATAGATAGTTTAGCCCTCTTGACCAATTTTCCAAACCTAGCGTTGGATATTTATTCATGTCCTCTTGCTCCATCAATTATAAAAGGGAATGAGTTTCGTTCAGAGATTGGTCTAAAAATTCTGAGTGGTATCACCATTCATCAAATAAAAGTCAATGATGAAGAGATTCCCTTAAAAGAGGGGATAGGAACATTTAAGACAACTCCTAAATTCATTGGTCAGAGAGCGTATACCGCGCAGGTTATTTATGAAAATCCTATCTCGAAAACAGTTGATACATTAGAAAAAAGGTTTCTATTTGAAACTAAAGATAAAATGACCTCTATCTCCTCACAAAACAACAGAATTTTATATCGATATCAATTGAATAAATTGGATTTCGTGTCTAATGAATTTCCTTTTTGGATGCTAAGAGCAAATGCCCGTAATCAAGCTGGAAATCCTGTGAAACTAGAAAAGCGAAGTGGTAATATGGGGGCTTGGTCTATTCTTCCTAGTCAAGAAGATACGATTGTTCGTGTAGAGTTGATACATGCCCAATCTCGACAACAAGTCGGCTCTCCAGTTTCATTTTATATACGAGAATTAAAGAATTTACCAACTTTTCCTTCTCTTTCAAATATATTTACAGAGCAAAAAACGAGGTATATAAAAGCTGATACGATGAGGATTCAGAAAAAACTATACTCAAGCTTGAGCCCGTATGATTTTCAATCTACTTGTTATACATGGCAATGTAGTGTAGATTATACCCCTAAAGGAGGAAAAACAAGGACGTTTTATGTGAATCAAGGAGGAGATTTTGAAGGTGAATTACTCAAAATTATTCAGCAAACAAAAGTAGGAGATACGTTTAGATTTTATAATGCAGAGTCTAAATGTTATGCCGTAAACCATGCTTTTAACAAAACAGTGGATGTTCTTTACGAGGTTAATTAGCAGTTATTTTATAAACTTGGCTTGATGAAGCAACATTATGAGTAATCGAGAGGTATTCAAACAGAAAAACCACCTCATTACAGGTGGCTTGAACTCATCATTACAAATGAGAAAGACTCATAGAATTCATTAGGGTACAAAAAAAATAGGGTAGGTTTAGTTCTTTATTTTTTGCAAAAGTTTAGCTTGGTTTTCATGGTATTTGCAAGTAATAAAGGTTCTAAAATTTAGTCAGTTTCGGAGTTTAGTTTTGTTAGTAACCTTATAAGGGGACTGAACGAAATATTTTATATTATTTTGTTCTAATTGGTTAATACAAATATAAATCAAAGCTGCACAGAAAGCAAGCCTAAAATACGAAAGGTGCATTTCAACTAATGAAAGTGACGTTTCAACTAATGAAAGTTACATTTGGGTAAACGAAGTGAATGAGATTCTATAGGAGGAAAAACAACATGAGATGACAAAGTAAGGACATTATTGGGCAAGAAGAGTGCATATTCTAAAATTCTCTTTTTTCTCTTTTCAACATTCCACCCATCCACAATACAATTGAAATTAAAATGTAAAATAAAATAATCAAACTTAATGCGGCTCCAAACTTAAACAAGCAAAAACACAGTATAGAAACAACAATAAAGGAGACTCTAATTTTGTTCCCTTTAAGTTCTAAGGATTTAAATTTAAAACTAAACATAGGGATTTCTGCAATTAAAAGATACGATAATATAGCAGAAATACTATATAGAAAGACCTCGTTAAGCACAACATTTCGCATCCCATATAAATTTCCTAACGTAATCAATAATAAACCAAGTACAAAGATAGTGCAAGCTGGAGTATTAAGCCCAACAAATCCTTCTGTTTGTCTAGTATCTAAGTTAAATTTTGCCAATCGAATACAAGAAAATAAGGTGACTAAGAAGCCAACTAATCCAACCAATGTAGACGTGTCTCCAAAATCTATTCCTGCTATTCCGTTTGCTTGATTAATCAAATAATACAACATTGCTCCTGGAACAACCCCAAACGATACCATATCTGCTAATGAGTCTAGTTCTCTTCCCATAGGAGAATTTACTTTGAGTAAACGTGCCAAAAGTCCATCAAAATAATCAGCTAACAAACTTACCGCAATGAAAAAAGGAACCATCTCTAATTGATTGGTAAAGATACTAATCAAAGCCAAACAACCACACAATAGGTTGGACAAAGTAACAGTATTGGGAATGTGTTTTTTTATCATAATTATTTTTGTTTAGCACAATTTCATAGCAATAAAACAAAATTAGTTGTCGACCAATAAGTTTGTTTTATTGGTTGGTATGAATTGGAAAGATAGCATTACATTTAAATTCCTGCGATTATAAGCTAATCTAGGACGAAAAAGTGGCAATTAATAAATTGCTTATTTATGATAATAGCTCGCTATACGCACTAGTATAGCGAACTATTTAATCAACGCAATTCTTTGATACTTACATAATATTTTCAACAATCATTTCTGCCTCATTGGAGGCAAATAATGGAAAGTTAGCCATATATTCGTTGATCTCAGAACGGACTTGGCTAATCGTATCTTCATCATTGATATTTGTTAGCACACGGTCTATCCACTCAACAGTTTTTAGACAATCAGCTTCTTTGAAGCCACGTGTAGTAATAGCCGAAGTTCCAACACGCATTCCCGAAGTAACAAAAGGAGATTCCGTGTCAAAAGGAACCATATTTTTATTTACTGTAATATCTGCTTTGATCAAGGTGTTTTCAGCATCTTTTCCAGTAACACCTTTCGCTCTTAAGTCCAATAACATCAAATGATTTTCTGTTCCACCAGAAATGACTTTGTACCCTTTTTCAACAAAAGCATTTGCCATTACTTGAGCGTTGGCAATCACTTGTTTTTGATAATTGATAAACTCAGGTTGTAATGCTTCGTGAAATGCTACTGCTTTGGCTGCAATAATATGCTCTAAAGGTCCCCCTTGTATTCCAGGAAAGACAGCTCCATTGAGCAATGTGCTAATCTTCTTAAGATTGCCACTTTTCTTCCAACGAATGTTAAACGGATTTTCAATATCTTTACCTGCCAAAATCATCCCTCCTCTAGGACCTCTTAACGTTTTGTGTGTCGTAGTAGTAACAACATGACAATATTCTAAGGGATTTTTTAGCAAACCTGCTGCGATTAATCCCGCAGGGTGCGCCATATCACACCATAGAAAAGCACCAACTTCGTCAGCAATCTCTCTAAAACGCTCGTATTCCCATTCTCTAGAGTAAGCCGATGCCCCACAAACAATCATCTGAGGGCGTTCTTTTTTCGCAATTTCAGCTACTCGATCCATGTTAATACGCCCTGTTTCTTCTTCAACACCATAAAAGAAAGGCTGGTAAATTTTTCCAGAGAAGTTAGCAGGAGAGCCATGTGTCAAATGTCCTCCATGTGCCAAATCAAACCCTAATACTTTATCGCCAGGGTTTAATGCCATCAAATAAACTGCTGCATTGGCTTGAGCACCTGAATGAGGTTGTACATTTGCATATTCAGCCCCATACAATTCGCAAGCTCTATCGATTGCCAACTGTTCGATTTTGTCAACGACTTCACAACCACCATAATATCGCTTCCCAGGGTATCCTTCAGCATATTTATTAGTTAAACAAGTGCCCATTGTTTCCATGACTTGCTTACTAACAATATTTTCAGAAGCAATTAATTCAATTCCCGCACTTTGGCGATTCCATTCTTCCTTAATTAAGTTTTGAATTTTGTTGTCTTTTAACATTCGTTAGCTCTTCTGAGTAGTTTTTATTGGTTCTTTGAAAATATAGTTTATTTATATATTGTGTTTTAATTATTAGATACAAATAAACTACTATGATGAATTGGTTAATATGATTACATAGCTGACCGCTTAAAGGTACAAAAACTGCTTTCAACTTTTTAATAAATCTTCATGTAACTTAGCTTTTCGTTATTGCCCAAACATTGAGAGACATTTAGCAGCTAATTCTAAAATTTATTTCATAAACTAAAACACAATTCAATCTTTCTTTGTTTTAGTTTCATATTTTTATATCCTTCGCTATCTTTAGTGATCGAAATTGCTTGGAAAGTAAATTGATTCATTGATAAAGATATTTACCATACTAATCTATACCTAATTATGAAAAAACGCGAATTTTTAAGAACTAGTGCCATGCTAACAATGGGGGCTTTTATGGCTCCATTAGTAGGATGTGATAACAATACACCTGATCAAGAACAAGAAACACCTAAGGAGAAAGAGCCTGAAAAAACGACGGTTTTTGAATTGCCAGAGTTGGGCTATGCATTCGATGCCTTAGAGCCTCATATTGATGCTCGAACAATGGAAATTCATCATGACAAACATCATGCGGGATATACCAAGAAATTTAACAAGGCATTAGAAGGTTCTCAATGGGCAGGAAAATCATTGAAGGAAATTTTGGCAGGAATTCAAGATAATGAGACAGATTTAGGGCTTCGTAATAACGGTGGTGGTTACTATAACCATAGCTTATTTTGGAAAGTAATTGGTCCTAATAAAGGTGGTGAACCTACTGGTGATTTGGCAGATGCCATCACACAATATTTTGGTACATTTGAAAACTTCTCCAACGAATTTAAAGATGCTGCCAAAACGCGATTTGGTTCTGGATGGGCTTGGTTGATTCAAGAACCTAGTGGCAAATTGGCGGTGACAGATACCGCCAACCAAGACAATCCGTTGATGTCTAATATAGTCGGACAAGTAGGGACGCCCATACTTGGTTTGGATGTATGGGAACATGCTTACTATTTAAATTATCAAAATAGAAGAGGGGATTATATCAATGCCTTTTTTAACTTAATCAACTGGGAAGAAGTTGCCAAAAATTTAGCAGCGATCTAATCAACGACCACGAAGTAGCAGCGCAGCTAACTACTAATTTAAACAACTAGTTTCCGAATTTTAGGAACTAAAAACCTACCTAAGCAGTTTCGTCTAGGTAGGTTTTTCTTTTTATTATAATCCACGATTACAGTGTAAAAGCGTAGTTAAGGATTCAACTTTGGATACATTATGATTACTATAGAAACATATACACTTGAACACAAAGCAGCTTGCTTATCTATTTTTAAAAGTAATATGCCGAAATATTTCTTGTTGGAGGAATTTAATGATTTTGATAAATGGTTGGAGAAACAAGCGTTGGATGGTCGTTACTTTGTTGCTTTGAAAGATCATCAAGTAGTTGCTTGTGGCGGTTATTTTTATGACGATGAGCGGAATAAAGCGGGACTATCGTGGGGAATGGTTGAGGCGCAATTACATGGAACAGGTATTGGTAGCCAATTGACTACTTTCCGAATAAAAAAAATGAAGGCAGAGTTTCCTGGGCATATTTATATGATAGATACCTCGCAGCACACGGCTCCCTTTTATGAGAAAATGGGTTTTGTTACCAAGGAGGTCACACCAAACGGCTTTGGAGAAGGATTGGATAAATATTATATGGAAATAAGCCCCAATTTGCCGACCTAATTCTTAAAAATTCTTAACATTTTGAGCAGCAATAATGAATGGGATAAAAGAATAAAGTACTAGAGAATGCTATTTTTGTTTCTGATAATGAGTGTTTTGTGTCTTTGTGTTTTGCTAGTGCCAATAGTACACGATGAACTAAAAAATATCATTTTACGCTAACAAACTTAAAATCTTGTTAATCTCATATAGAAAAACAACTCTGATTTAAAAAGTGGCGTTTATAGTAGTGTAATTCAAAAAGAATACGCTAGTAAAATAATAGTTGGTGAATTGAAATTGTTTGTAATCATAGTTTAAAACCGACAAACAATTGTCCGATAACTTATTTTGTTTCAGCGTATACAAGAACGTTAATACTACATACACACAATAAATAGGAGATATATGAAAAATAACTTAGTTTCTTTAGTTTTAGCTAGTGCTATGGGAGGTGCTATGGCATTGGGAGGTTCCTATCTACTAAATCCTCCAACAGATGTACAAACCATTCAAGTTTCGACAGAACAACAACCCGTTGTACAACAACCAGCAGCACAGAAATTGGTGCACAACCAAGGAACGTTAGGGCGTCCTGAAAGTTTTGCTGATGCGGCTGACCGTGCTATGCCCGCTGTTGTTAATATTACATCAATTACGGAACACCGAGCTAGAAATGAAAGAGAACGAAGGTATTACCAGTTTTTTGGCAGTCCAGGTCCCTCCAAATCTACAGGATCGGGGGTTATTATTAGCGAAAAAGGTTATATCGTTACCAATAATCATGTTATTAAGGATGCTACCAAAGTAGATGTCTTGTTAAGTGATAATAGAAAGTTTGAGGCAGAAGTAATGGGGACAGATCCTTCTACAGATCTCGCTGTCCTAAAAATTACAGGAGATAATTTACCTGTTATTGACTTAGCTAATTCTGATGAAGCAAGGGTAGGAGAATGGGTGTTAGCAATCGGAAATCCATTTGAGTTGAGCTCAACAGTCACCGCAGGAATTATTAGTGCCAAAGGAAGAGATATTAGTATCCTAAATGGACAATACAGCATTGAGTCTTTTATTCAAACGGATGCTGCTGTCAATCCAGGAAATAGCGGTGGTGCATTGGTGAATGCTGATGGCAAATTAATTGGGATCAATACAGCAATCTATGCACCTTCTGGAACCTATGCTGGTTATTCTTTTGCAGTGCCTATTAATTTAGTAAAAAAAGTCATGCAAGACCTAATAGATCATGGTGAAGTAAAACGAGCGTTTTTAGGTATTATGATTCAAAGTGTGGATAGTGATATGGCTAAAGAGTTAGATTTGGCTGTAACAGAAGGGGTCTATGTCAGTGAATTGATAGAAGGAGGAGCTGCGATTCAGTCTGAATTAAATACAGGAGATGTTATTACAAGAATCAATGGAATTCAAACTTCCTCTGTTCCTAAATTGCAAGAACAAATTGGAAGTAAAAATCCAGGAGATGACATTGTTGTAACGGTCAATCGAAGAGGGCAGCCCAAAGATATTGTTGTCAAATTAAAAACAAGAGAAGAATAATGGAGTTATTAGACGTTAATTATTGACTGACAAAATTAGTGTCTAATAGCACAGTGTTCAACTGTATTATAAAAATATAAAGAATTATAGTGTTTTAGGAAGGTTCTTAATGTTGTGCGCAGTCTGTGGTGGGCTGCGCATTTTTTTGTCTAATTAGAATAAATTAGATACATTTGTGCGTTATCAATTGATCGTTTGTTATTTTTTTAGTTTTTACAAAAACTAATTCTGATTGTTAAGCCAATACAATTTACAATAGACGAACGAATCAATAATATTCCCTATAAAAACACGACAATGGAAATCTATATTTTTATCAGTATATATGTCATTCTAATTATTGGTATTTCCTATTTTTACTCCAAAAATGGCTCTGATGAAGACTATTTAATTTCTGGAAGAGATCGCAATGAATTTAATATTTTAGCCTCTAAATTTGCAGGTGCTGTAGGAGTTAGTACATTTATTACTTACACTAGTTACACCTATAAATTTGGTCCTTGGGGCGTTATTCCATTAATTTTAGGAGTAGTAGTGGGATATAGCGTCTTTGCCTTTTGGGCAGCTCCTAAAATAAAACAATTTTCTACGATTGGGCAGCAATTTTATACCCAAGGAGATCTAGTGCGTTTTATCACCAACAACAATACGACTAGTTTGCTAACTAATGGGATTACTATTAGTATACAGTTTTTTTGGATTCTATTATCGTTAGTTGGGGGAGCAAAAGTAATCGCCTATTTTGATTTACTCACTTACGAAGTAGCTCTAATTTTTACGGCCTCTATTGTACTTCTGTACATTCTTTTCTCTGGATTTAAGGCTGTTATTATCACAGATGTATTTCAAAGCATTATTATTCTAATTTTATTAGGAATTATTGTGTACAGTGTCTTATCCAACGATCAGTTTTCGATTCCTGAATTAATCGCAACTCCACCTTTAGAGCCTGTAAAGACTAAAGATATTATTGGGTTGATGCTTTATGGAAGTTTGTCGGTATTTGGTTTGGCAGATCGTTATCAACTTTGTTATGCTGCGAAGGACGTTCAAGCTGCCAAACGCGGAATGAGTTGGGCGCTTATTCCCATTATAATCATTGTTTTTTTACTAATGTTTGTTGGATTGGCCGCACTAAAACAAAATAATGCGTTGGATTATGATAATGCCTTTATATATGCCATGCAAAACTTGCTGTCGCCGAGTTTTTACCCTGTTTTATTAGTGTTGTTTTTTGCAGGACTTATGAGTTCTGCCGATACAAATATTTTTGCGGTAGCTTCTCATACTAGTTTAACACTAGCTCCTAATGCTCCCAACAAAGTACAAAATACACGTTGGATTACCGTTTTGGTAGTATTGCTTGCAACAGGGATTGCTTTTGTTTGGCAAAGTATTGTTGATATTACCATCGTTGGTGCGGCTATGCGAATTACAATTGCTATTCCTATGATTTATATCATTAGCAGAGGGAATAACACTGGACGCTTTATTGCTTGTACCTTGGGAGGTGTGTTGGGATTAATGGTTGGCTTAATCCTATTTGGTGCTCAGCCTAGCATTGTATTGTTAGTACTTTTAGGGTCTATATTAGGACTCCTATATAAGAGTGAAAATGATGCGCTCTTTTGGGGAAATAGATGATTTGATATGAATCAAACTAAAAATCAAATTAATTCTACTCTAAAAGAACTCTAATTTGACTATTTTTGTATCTTTGCTAACCATCTTCTTTATATAGAAGTTACTTGCCTGCATAGCTCAACTGGATAGAGTGTTGGTTTCCGGAGCCAAAGGTTACAGGTTCGAATCCTGTTGTGGGCGCTACTCAGACTGTCAAAAGTCTACATTTAGCAGCATAAAACATAGGCTACATCGCTGTTTCAGCCGTTTAATGCTGCTTTTATTTTTTGTTCGCTTTTCTCTCTTTTACATCTGTTAACATCTGTTTACAGGGCTTTTTGTTCTTCGTTTGTTCACCAAATAGAAGGCTTTTTCCGTAGCTTTCTATAAAAAAGAACAAACTATGATTCAATTTTCTGTTGTCCACAACTACAAAAACAAACTCCGAAAGAACGGAACTGGACTAATTCAAATCAGAGCTTACACAAAAGGCCAATGTAAATTCTTCTCTACTGGAATTTATGTTACCCCCTTTCAATGGAGCAAACGACTCAAGCAAGTTATTGATCATCCCAACACTTTTCAATACAATGCTGAAATTAGAAGACAAATTAATGCACTAGAAGCCTTTGCTTTGGATTGCATCAAAAAGAACGGCGTCATTACTATTAATCAGGTAGAAGATTTCTTTCGTTATGAAGATGTAGAGTCTTTTACTGACTTTTGGCGTTGCGAACTTGCTGCAGATACCAAACTATCTAAAGAAACGAAGGGGAAACACAAAGCTGCGCTCAATCATTGGACTGACTTTCGAAAAGATGTTCAATTCTCAGAATTGAATTTTAACTTGATTCACGATTTTGATACCTTCTTATATAAAAAGAATTTGCACACCAATACCGTATTCACACATCACAAACAAGTACGCAAATACATTAATTTGGCTATTAGTAAAGGAAGCTTTGAAGCGCATAAAAATCCATACTTAAAATTTAAGCCTAAAACGGTCGCTACTGAGCGCCTAGTATTGGTCTGGGAGGAAGTTGAGCGCTTAGAAGCCTTGAGTTTTTCTCCCAAAGAGTCTTATCTGGAGTTAATTCGAGATATGTTTTTGTTTTCTTGTTATACAGGTTTGCGTTTTTCAGATGCTTGTAATATTCAACACCAAAACATTGAACAGGAAAAAGAAGGTCTGCTCCTAAACATCATTGCCCAAAAGACAGGCAAGCAACTTTTACTTCCTTTGTACAAATTGCACTTGAAGAAACCTGAGCAGCTCATCCAAAAACATTTAATTTCTGGCGCAGCTCCTCATGTCCTAGTTTTTCATCAATATACCAATCAATATTTTAATCGAACGTTGAAATTGTTGGCGGCTCGTGCTGGGATTAATAAGGCAATTAGCAGCCATGTGGCTCGGCATACCTTTGCGACTCATTTAGCTTCTAAAATTCCATTACATGTTCTGAAGTCGATTTTACAACATTCCAAGATTGAAACAACTATGATTTATTTGCACCTTTCCAATAAGGTGGTAAATGATGCTTTGGATGGGGTGGATTGGTAAAACTCATCTTTTAGGGTAGGTTAAATTTATCCTAAGTAGGGTAGCTTTATTCTTTTTCACAGCTACCCTAACTATTTTTGTCCACCTAAATAATAAATCTATGTTAATTATTATACTTCTTATGTCTTTGATGTTGTCTATCAATACTGTAACGGTAGGACAATCCACTAAAGTAGGAATTATTGATACTGCTTACGTCAATAAAAATATAGTATTGCAAACATGGATAAAAGAAGATTTACAAAGTCTTGTCGATTACCTAGAGGATTCTGTTCTTCTCCCTCAACATAAAGAAATAGAAGATTTTTATCAAGATGTTTTAGAACAGAGTGATAGATGTGATTTGGGGGATCCTTTTCTCTTAGTTGATTTAGAACGTCAACTCCAGGAGTGGCAAATAACCTTTAACTCTTTGCTTCGGGCGTGTGATACTACCTTGATAAACTATGAGAAAAAATTGCTCAAGATAAAAGAGGATAAACTAAAACAAGCTGTTAATGCTTTGGTTGATGAAAATGAATTAGAATATATCGTTTATTCTGAAGGTCTGTTATTTTCTAATATTGAAGTAGATAAATATCATTTCTCAGCTCAGATTTCCATAAGACTGAATAATAACTTAGACTACGATGAATGGGAGCAAATGTCAACTGTTTTAAAGGATGAACTTATACAGAATTTGCATTCAAAAGGACACTTTTTATCTGTTAAAACCAGGCTATCCGACATTTATACTTATGCCTTACTTACAAAAATGTTCTTTGTTTTATATTACTTTTATCATTTACCCTAAATATGGAGAGTAAATAAAAAAATACTGAGCAGGAGGGTTTCCCGCTCAGCATTTCTAAATTACTTTTTACCTTTCTGATTCGGATTCATCTGCTTTCCTTTATTACCATTGGCTTTTCCATTAGCTTTATTATTACCAGGTGTTCCTTTGTTTGGATTTGATTGATTTGATTTGTGATTTAAATTAGATTGCTTCGGATTATTATTTTTGTTAGACATAACTAAGTTGTTTTTAAATTAAAAAATGTTTATTTTGGACAAAACAATGCGGACCCTCAATTATGAGGTTTATATTGCCAGCCTTAATCAAATGAATGTAGTACTAATACATTAGATGTGTTGTTTCATCCTTGTAATGTAAAGATACGACAGTCAAAAACACTTTTCAAATAGCTATTTTGTAAGTCGTCAAATAGGGACAGTGAGTTGTCAAATAAATTCCTCAAACACTTATAAACTCACTAAAATTAATTTCAAAAATAGCAGTAGATTATCAAAAAATATATTCCTCTGTTGCCAGCTCTATAGATTCTGTCATTTTCTTATAGATATCTTTTGAAATTGCTAATTCTTCTCCGTTCACTAATTGAACATGATAACTATAGTTATAAGTTTGTAACCCCTTTCTTGAAACACCAATAATAGCAGCTCTATTAATTACATAACTTTGAGTATGTATAAAAGAAGTCATTTTTTTGTTATTTAAACGATCTTTTATCTTTTTTAAACCTAGATTATTAGTTATCGTAAATACAGAATCTCGAAATAATAGTTTTACTTTATTAGCAGAAGCATAGAAAATCTGTGATGGGTAAATGTATTGATATTCAATGTTCTTGTCCTTTTTGTCACTTATTTTCATTGCTATTGGACGATTATCATGAGGGTCCAAAAAATCAATCCTTCCTTCTAATAAACGTTCAGGGGAAAGAGTAGCTGTTTTAACAGAAATATTACTTAAAATTGCTTCTGCAAGATTATTTTTATCAATATACCAAACTACGTATATACTAAATATTGAAATGCAAGCAATTCCCAAAACATAGAATATTAATTTAAATAAAGTTTTCATTTGTATAAGTTTTGTATCTAAAAGCTTGTTAACGACTATTTTCGAGTTAATTTCAAATAATTCACTTTTGCAACAACTTCCTCTCCTTTCTCATTCGTGTATTTCATTTCTGCTAGGTGGCGACTGTCATCCAGACCAACAACAATGCCTTCTATAGATTCTTTTCCTTTTGTCCAAGTTAACGTTTCTCCAACCTCGTATTTATACTTAGCAATTTCTTCTTTCCAACTAGACAATAGTCTATCATATTTGGACTGATCCATCTTCGAAAGATCTAGATAATCGATCATTTTAACCTTTTCATCTCCATAAACATCTAAGTACTCAACTGTAGCCCTGTGAGACTTATTATCTAAAGCTTTTACCAAACCAAATTTAGATTCTTTCTTCTCTGCCCACCCAACTGGCTCTCCTAGCTTATACTTGTATTTATCCGTTTCTTTTTTCCAGTTACTAGCCAACTCATTGTATTTACTTTCTTCTATAATAGATACATCAAGATAAGGAACATCTCTATTCTTCTTTTCATCGTAAATATCCAAATACTCAATTGTTGCCTTATGTGATTTATCATTCAATAAACGAATGATTCCAAACTGAGATTTATTTTTCTCCTTCCAAATAGCAAATTGCCCAACCTCATATTTATATTTTTCTATTTCTTTGGCTTGCTCTGCCATCTTTTCTTTATATTGTTCCTCTGTTAATGGAGTTACATGTACCATCTTTCGTTCAATTACTTTCTCATCTCCATAAATATCTAGATACTTAAATGTTACTCGTTGGCGATAAGTATTTATTTCTACTACTTCACCATAAAGTAATTCTTTGCCACTTTTAAAAATAAGTTTGTCTCCTATTCTAAAGCCTACACCTGAGATCTCCATATCCCTGAACTTAATAAACTCTACTTCTGATAAATCGGGGGAAACAATCAAGCCATTAAAATAGGGGTAATGCTTTCTCATTTTTTTGATGAATTTGGAGAAACCTTCGCTAGGATCTCCATTAAAAATACCTGATGGCATTTTTTCAGTGCGAATATGGTCGTATTCGTTGTAAGGTGTGGTTAATACAAAAACATAGCAGCCTTGTATTTTCTTACCTACTTTTGCTAGGGAAAAATCTTTTTTTTCTTCTTTGTTTTCTTGCCCCAATATGGTATTCGTAAGAGCAAATAGCAACAACAGCACTAAAAACTTATTCATAAGTGTGTGGGTTTTTATCATTTCCTTATACAGCGTATTTATAGGAATATGACCATTAACAATTAAATCAATTTGAGAGTAAAAATAATTGTTTTAAATTAATACACGATAAAATATATATAAATATTATTCTATGTTTCCTGATGAAATTATATTTATCCTTCACACATAACAAAATAAAAAAGCGACAAAGAGCAGCAGCTCCAGTCGCTTTCATTCAGTTTTCTAGTTTTTAATCTACTCCTTTTTAACTCTTTGGTAAGTTTCTAATATTGACTTCCCTTTTTGCAAGTGAGAAGAGTCTTGGAGTTCTTTTTCTTGCTCCTCTTGGCGGATTGTTTTCAGGTTTCGAACCATTTCTTTGGTTCTGATGATGAGTTTTTTTAGCAAGTTTGTCTGTTTTTGGTGAACAAAATGCGCACAAACCAACTTGTTTGGACATAAAAATAGCAACTAGATCGTTGCTTATAAATCGATTATTCTTTGGGCACCACAAAATTGATTCATGAGCATTATAAATAACACAGAAAATCTTGGCTTCGTTCGATTATATCGGGGTTTTGTAGTTTTTTTTATATCATTTTTTATGGACTTCTTTTTCAAGTTCTTCTATTTTTTGCTCTAATATGGCAATGTATTTATCCATTGTTTCGCCTCGTTTTTTGCTCTCTTCATTAGATTGCTCTAGGGCTTCTATTATCTTCGTTAACTGCTCTAAGTCTTTATTTTTTACTGGCGTTGTATCTTGGGAAATAAACATTTCTCCTTCTCCAGTTAATACCCAATTACTATTGACATTAAATTTTTCAATTAGAGGGATTAATACCTTATGACTTGGATAGTTTTCGCCATTTATAATGCGAGCGATTGAAGGTTGGGAAACACTAATTTGCTTTGCTAGGTTTGAACCATTGGTTTCTAGTGCAAATAACAATTTTTTAAACCGTTCTTGTACAGTCATTTAAGAGATATTAAAAAAAATAAAAACAACAAAAAAGAATAAAAATAAACGATAATGTTGTTTTTTATTCAAAAATGAATTAATTTTGTTTTAACAAAGTAATACAGCAGTCAAACTAAACTTACTTTGTAGGATAATAAATAAACGTCTAATAACAATTGGTTTACTTATTTATTAAAATAAGATATGACCTTTTGTTGTGCTAAACTATGTAGACTAATGTAGACAAATGTAGACGAATATCCGAGAAATGAACCTAAAAATTTTAATTCATCTTGGGTGGTGAATGGAATTGGGCGTACCAAAGAGGTATTGCGGAAGTACTGTGGGGACAGTTCATCGGCAACTAGGAGGCAGCTTCTAGCGTCCAACAAAACAATACAAGATCTAGTGTTCTAACAGGTTAGAGCCTTTCAGAAGGTTGAGTTCGATTCTCTTCACTAGAGCAATCCGTTTTTATTTAATGCAAGGTTTCAAAGTACTTTTAAATCATTGATTTATTGGTTATGGCGAAGCCTTGCCCAAAACCAAACAGATGAAGAAAAACTCAACAGACAAAGACAAAACAGAAGACAAACAAACATTTTACCAATATGTGTTAAGAACCGTTTCGGTAGCGGACTTTAACACATTACCTGATGCATTAGGAATTAGTAAGCGGATGACAACCGTTCGCTTAATGCAGCCAAATAAAATGACATTTTCCATGATTCAAAAGCTTGCTCCTTTCCTTAAAGACGACTTAGAATCTTTGGTCAATCAATATGAGCTGGGTTATGATCAACTTACAGCTCGTGAATATACAAAACTATTTCTTTAACCAAACCTGAATGAATGAAGTAAAAAAGCTAAGTAAAAAGAGATTAAAACAAAAAATTAAATCAATGCTCCAGGAGAATTCAGCGGTTCTTCTGGAGCCCTTGCCACTAAAATCAATATAATATGACCGAAGCAGGAGAGCAAAAGAAAATGCAATCAATCAGTGAAGAAAATATTTCTATTCTAGCTTTGAAAAGAGAATTAGATGAGTTGAAACAGTTTGTTAAGAACCTTGTCGAACACAATGAAAAGGATACCATTCTTACCACTAAAGAGGCGGCTAAAATTTTGGGATTAAAACCAAGAACACTTCGAATGTATAATGATACCATGAAACTATGCGGTTTTAGATATACTAAAAATGGGCCTTTGTTTTTTAAGCGGGCTTTGGTAGTCAAATATCGAGATGAAAACCTACATCATGCGGCTTATTTTAAAGATTAAATTTATTCCTTTTGGCAATAGAGAAGCGATCAGGCAGGGAAGATTGTCTATCCGCAGCAATCAAAGGAGTTCGATTCTCCTTCTGATCTCAAGGAAGCAAGTAAAACTTGCGAGTTACGGCGACTTATATGCCGATGGGTGCGGCTCTGAGCGGCACCCTATTTTTAAACCATACATTATAACAAACACACAAATGGTTGGAGAACCCCAGTTAACAAAATTTCATGAATGGTCAATGTATGATCTATTGGACAGAAAGGCAACCTTAGAAAAAGCCTACGACTTGATGGAAATCTATCAACGAAAATGGCTGCGCACACACAAACGAGGTGGCATGGTAGCCAGTGTTCACGATGTTTTACAAGCCATTCTTTCTATTCTGCCTCGTACGATGGAGGACATGAAAAAAGAACAGCCCAATGTATTTGGATGGGCAGTATATAGCCAAGAGTTTTTCTGTTTTACGAACAACGAATACTTGGCTTCGATGGTCAATAAACAAGCGGCTCGACCTATTTTACAAATCAGTGGTCGTACGGTTCGAAATTGTATTAAAAAGCTCTTAGAAGCTCAAATTTTGACACAAAAGGTGAACTTTGTGCACACAGGAAAGAACTATCCAGAGCCGATGCATGAAGATCCTAACGGGCGAGGTTATTTCAAATTAGTTGTAAATAAAGACATCTTGGTTTGGGGCGAAACGATGGCAGAAGTGGCGGGAGAAGCGGCTCAATCGGACAGTCCTGGAACCCCGATAAATACTAATAGTGTACCATCTTTTCCGCAGATGTATTCTATATTAGATAATAAGGATACATTAAAACAATATAAAACACCAGCTGCAATTGTGAATAAGGCTTCTGCTGTCGCAGAGCTGAATTCTTTGGCTAATGAGGGTACAGAGCAAGGAAGCAAATTGAACTTGCCTACTGATCCAACTAATTTGCCTGTTAATTTTGCGCCAAAAGTATTTATTCCGACCAAAACCACGGATAAAGAAGAATTTTTTGCTCAACAGCTGTTCGAACAAGCTCGAGTGGCACTTTGGGGCGGTAAAAACTTCAATGCGCTTCAACAAATACAAGCCATTGACTTTTTGAGATCCCACTTGAGACTAACTCGAGATTTTGTACAACACTTTAGAAAACAAAAGATTGAAGCCTTTAAAGATTCCGATTATTATCAAAAACAAGGCAAAAACCCCAAACGTCAATGGAAGATATTAAACGAGTGGTTTGTCTCCAAACTTCCCCCAACAGAGCTGTCAGCGGTTCGAATAGTGGCCGAAGCGATCCAGAAACAGCGAGAAAATGGGCTAAAGAGAGGCTATTTGAACAAGCTTTATGCCCCCCAGTTCTATTTTACTTCAGAGAATTGGACCAAAGCCTTGGATTATTCCAAAGACGATTTTATGAAGCTGTACACCCAATTTGGTGCTCAAAATAGAAGCTTATCTTATTATCAAATGGTGATGGAACACATTCACAAATCACATACCGCCACCTTACAGGCTCTAAAGGATGGAACAACGCCTCAATATGCAATGAATGTCACAGAAAAAGCCTGGAGAAAAATTAGAAGTCTAATTGCTCAAGCACCACCTGAAGTGAGCCAAGCTCAAAAAGACAAACTTATTCGAAAATTTAAAGACCGTTTACAACCAATTTTTTCCAATCAAATCTCTTAAGACATGCCAACAGTAAGCAACCAATTCAAACTAGGTCGAGATTCTTTGACCTACTTAGCGATTAAATACCCCCATCAAAAAGATGCTTTCAAACGCTATTCAATGGATCATAAAACACCAAACAACCCACAACGAGGGATTAGCCGTTTGGAGCGAGTATTTTTACAACAAAAGCCTTTTGAATGGGCGGTTTTGTATGATAATAAAACGGGCAAAATTTTGGCTTATTACCACCCAACAACAGGCACCGAACAACTCGATAAAACAAGTTATTACAAAGCCTTGGGGAGATCTTCGTTAAAACTATACTTGATTTATACGGCTGCTTATAGACGGCGAACAGGTCGCACCAAAGGCTTGAGTATCTCGATTGATTCAATAGAAGAAGTTGCTCAATATTGGAATCAAGACGTAGAGCGGATCATGGTTTACCAAAATGGACAACATACGCATAATTTTATCAAAGGACAATTTTTTAGAGTATGACCTATTATCAAGCCATTGAGCAAATCAAGGTTCTACATATTCCAATCAAACTGACTTTGAAAGATTGGATCTACTTGGCAAAAATGCTGCTCCCCTTCTCTGCTCCAGAACCTGCGGATGATTTTATACAAAAAGGTTGGAGAGCGGCCTTGATTCAGATTATTATCAAAATCAGCAAACGACAGGAGAAACACTGGCAAAACGAAGCTAAAATCTATCGAATCCAACTCACACCAACAGAAAAATATGCTTTGGAAGAGCTGCTTTACAACTACGACCCAAGTGATCTTTATTTAAGGACGATCTTCTACGAAATCAAAGTACAATTGGAACAATTTGACCACCATAAAAAAAGGATCCCTAGCGGCAACTAGGAATCCTCTTAGACAAATTCTTAAAAAAACAAATTTATGACATCTTTTGCAGAAAATCCACACAACAAGCAGCGTAAAGTTCAAAATTACGCCATTTTCAATTGGTCTTTAAACAAGACATTAGAACAGAAATTTGAACACAAAAACTTTGCCCATCGTTTTGCTTGGGCAAATCGAGCCTTTTTAGGCATGGGCATGATTGCACAGCTGGCAAGTTTAACGACAGCATTTACCATGCTTTCTTATCTATTTCTCAATATTCATTGGGTGATTCGAATCGCTTGCTCCATTGCTTTGGTGATTATGATTGAGGTCATCAAACGAGAATCAACCGATGATGTGATGAAGGGCTTATTTCAGTACAAAGAGGTAGAACGTTTTTCTGCTCTCTTGGCAATCGTAGCGGTTGGGGCAAGTATTTACATTTCGATAGAAGGCGCTAAAATTCTCCCTTCCCTACTGGTCGAAGAAGCGACTCCTCAAGCACCTGCTTTAAAATCTTCTGAAGGGATTGTTTCTGATTATGATAATCGAATGGCAGCGCTCGAGATACAACGGGATAATTTTCGGAATACCAGATTGTACAAAGGGCGTTTGGCTCGAAAAGATTCTAAAGTGGTGCAAGAATACAATGAAAAGATTGAAGCGACTCAAGCTCAAAAAGACGCTGCTCTGGCGGCTCTTTTACTCGAGAACCAAGTCATCGAACAAAAGGCATTGGAGGATTTTGAATCTAGGAAATCTACCATGACTTTGGAGCGAGAAAAATTGAGTACACAATTGGTTCGAGCAGCCATTGGTTTTGAGTTGTTGTTTCTACTTTCTATGGGCTTTTCTTGGTGGTATTATACCGAATGTGAGAAGGAGAAAAAGGAAGGGAATATTGCTCAAGTAGCAGCTGCTTATACTCCTTCTGCGGTTCAAGAGGAAGAAAAAATCCAAGTTCCAGAAGATGCTCATCAAGCTCCTAGCATCAATAAAATAGGCTTCATTAATTATGAAGAAGTGGAACAAAAACAACTTCAAGAAATAGAAAAAGTAAAGAAGGAATATACTCGTATTTGCCCTCAATGTGGTACGGGGTTTATTCACAAATCCCACAACCATACTTATTGTACTCGTAGCTGTATGCTTGAGGCTCGAGAACAACGAGCAGAATGAGAAGCCCTATTTTACGAAGAATTACTGCAGTAGTAAAACACCAAACTGCTGCAGTAAAATAAATGATATTATTTTATTCAAACACCGATAAACACTAGTGTACTGCAGTAGTAAAAAAAATACTACTGCAGTAAAAAACTATCTTTTATGGTCAAACAAAACGATGTTTCTATACTGCAGCAGTTGCTTAAAAAACTACAGCAGAAATTAGAAAAAGAACAGCAAAAATTAACTCAAATGAAAGGAAGTAAGAATCCTTTACAATTGCTTTGTCAAGAACAACAAATTTGCTTGTTAAAAACAAAAATTAAAAGTACTCAAACTTATTTGCAGCAGTTGAGACCCAAAGCCTCCTCAGCAAAAATATAGAAAAAATCAACCTTTAAAATTTACGCCATTAGTTCCTAGTGGCGTTTTTTATTGCCTTGTTTTTTGCATTCAAAGTCCGTATTTTAGGGGCTTTCATTCTTTTATCAAATCTAAAAACACATGAAAAAACTAAAAAAAACTAGAGCTAAATTACACCCTGACGAGCAGATTATTGGACGAGGGGTTCCCTTATCCATGCTCAACCAAAAGAAACTAAAACGATTAGGAAAACTTAAAAAAAGACGCTAAACCATGAAAATTGTAGATACCTTAAGCCCAGAAGGAGGCTCTAGAGCCGAACGATGGTGGGAAGATCAAGGTTTTGTAGAATTGTATCAATTCTTTCGAAAAGGAGCGATGGAAAAACGCTTTTATGACAAGCTCAAAGATGTTCGAACGGTGCACGAAGTCTTTCAATTGAGAGGCTATCAGTTTGGTAACTGGGTAACGCATGAAGACCGTTTTAATTATTTGGCTGCTCTAGGCATTTGTTTGTATGACTTAAATCGAGTGTTGCGATTCAAAGGAAACAACCTTGGTTTGGACAAAACTTTGGGCATTGCCTTTGGAGCTCGAGGGGTAAAGGGAGCTTTAGCCCATTACGAACCCTCTACCAATATTATCAATCTCACTCGTTACTACGAAGAGAACCGTTTTGATGAACCTACCGAGAAAAAAGTCCGCTTTGTCTTTTCTGGCGGCGTGGGATCCTTTGCACATGAGTATGGTCATTTCCTGGATTACTTTTTTGGTGCTAGGGTAGAGGCGAACCCCAAAGTATATGCACTATCCGATGGTCGCTCGACAGATCCTAGACGTATCAATTACGATGCCTCTAAAATGCCCATGCGTTACTGGATGGAGGAGATTCTTGAAAAGGCGTATTGGGACAAGAGCAAAACAGCGGATTCTAGTTATGTGAGACGTATTCGAAAAGCAATTCCTAAACAATATCTAGATTACTTCTTGAGAAGAAATGAAATTTTTGCTCGGCTTTTTGAGCAGTATGTTGGTTACAAACTCCAGGAGATGAAGATTCAAAATATCTTTTTGACCAAAACGAAGTATCATGCTATCCAATATATGACGCCTACTGAGTTAAAAACAGTGGTGCCTTTGTTTGATAAGTTGCTGCTGCAGATGCGGAAACATTTTTAGAAGGCTTCCCATTTTAGGTTCTATTTTCAAAATAGAATAAATTATAATATAATTAAATATATAAAACCCTTATTATTAAATATTTTTATTTCTTGGCATTGCTTTGGCATTTATAATAAGTGTATCAAAAGTGATCATAACTAACTAAGAATAAATTTGGGTTTTAATTGGGGTGATTTAGGACTTGCATGAATGGGAATACATGCAAGTCCAATCTTTCACCGCTAAAACTTCTAAAGATAAATTTGGGTTTTAATTACTGCGTGAGTGCGCAAGCGCAGTTGGGGTGATTTAAGGACTTGCATGAATGGGAATACATGCAAGTCCAATCTTCAACCACTAAACCTTCTAAAGATAAATTTGGGTTTTAATTACTGCGTGAGTGTGCAAGCGCAGTTGGGGTGATTTAGACCTTACATGGATGGGAATACATGTAAGGTCTTTTCTTTTTTAATCCCCAAACAATAATATCAACCAACCTACAAATATACGCCACAAAATTCCCCTGCCTGAGCAACAAAACTTTCCAATCCCAAGCACATACAATACTTTTACAGATATAAAATATTCTATTCTAAAAAAAGTAACGTATGAAAAAACAACAACTGGGCAATGCCCAAACCGACCATCCACAACCGATTGACAAAACAATTGTGGTAGGCTTAATTGAAGCACAAATCCAAAAACTAGAAGCCCACGAAATTCGCATTCTCAACAACGGCATTTTTGAAGACGATTGGCTAGAGACAGACGAAAATCAAGCGATGGCAGATAACTTTTCTTTGGCAGCACATGCCACCAATGCCACCCTTATTATGGAGTTAAAATCCTTGTGCAAAAAAATCCAACAACTGACTTAAAAAACGATTTGCAAACTGGATTAGAAACTGGATTAGAAACTGCTCAGAAACTGGCTAGAAATTAACAAAAACTACGTCTACTGGCTCTACTAGTACAAAAACTGATTTTCAAACTGCCTAGAAATTAAGCAGAAATTAGCTAGAAACTGCTCAGAAATTAAACAGAAACTGCCATAGAAACTACTAAAAATTATTACAAAAATAACCTCAAAAAAAATGGAAAACAAGCAACCAAATACCACCTATGATTTGGAAGAGGAGCTGCGCCGACAGCTGCTCGAGCAAGAACAAGAAATGGCTTTAGAAATTAACGAAGAAAACGAGTTGGAAACCAACCCAGAAACAGAAGAAGAAATTACTCAAAAATCAACAAAAACCGCCTCTACTGACTCTACTGGCACAAAAACTGATTTTTCAGAGCTAGAAACTGCTGCAGAAACGGCAGAAAATAATTCTGATACCCTAGAGCAGCTCGAAGAAGATTGGGAGGAAGAGCCTGTTATTGAAATTGAAGAAGATCCACTGGATGGATATGTTCAAGAACCACCCAAAACCAACCCTGTTGAAGAAATCAAAAAAGCAACAGGCTCGAGTAGCAAAAATCTCAAAAACTTGGCAGAGCTGGGAGAAATTGCCTTCACCTATATTGATCTTGCCAAAGCTCAATTGTGTAGCTCAATTAGTGGGCAGCATGTGGCAGAATATACGGCAGATGAAAAAGCTAAAAAAGTTTTAATTGCTGCCGTTCAAGAATACTTGAGTACTCAAGAAATTAAAGCCCCCACGCCTTTGATGACGCTGCTCTTGGCAGTGGGTACTTGGGCAGCGGCTGGTTTTGGAGCTGCTTTTTGGCATCGTTATCAAATTCAACAAATGGAACCCAAAGCCACACCTAACACAGAAGATCCCTTGGAAGAGGAACAAGAGCAGGAGCAAGGACAAGCCAGCTCTGATTTTTCTCATTTAAAAGAATACCAGGATGGGCGCAAATTATTCAGCATTCACAAAACAACAGGGACCTACAAACACCTTCCCAATAATACTTATTGCGCTATTGATGTTGCCGATGAAGTTCCCAGTCCTGAAATTCAAGCCTTGATTGACCAAGGAAAAACGAATCCTGAAATTAGAGCAATTATTTACGATGAGTAAGCCTATAACCACGACAATAGACCAACACCATCCGTTCTTTTTAGCCTATTTTGGAAAACCCCATTCAGGAAAGACCTACGATCTACAGCAATTTGCATTAAGGTGCAATCGACCCACTATTTTTGTATACAATTCAGGTTGGGACAAAGATTGGGTGGGTTATGAATTGATTGAATTGTGGTCGGATAAAAAAGAACAGGAACTTTATTTTTCTTACAAAGGCAAAGATTATGTCTTTGAAAAGCACTTTATGAAAAAGTTTCGAGGCAAAAAAGTCAAAGCCATGATGGCAGATGAAAAACTTACCGAGATGCTTTTGTACAAACGCCTTTCTCGCAAAGGCTATGAAGGGCTGTTTTTTATTATTGATGATGCCACCAATATTTTGACCTCTACCTTGACCCAAGCACAAAAAGCTTGTTTCTATCGAGCCAAACATGTGGGCATCTGGTTCGCCTTGGTTTTTCACGATCCCAATATGTTTCCCAATGGTGCTTGGGGAGCTTTGACCAAAGCCAAGTTTTTTAAAAACAATGTGGCACCACCGACTCAAAAGAGTAAAATCATTCCACACTTTAGAGAAATTATGAAAGCTTACAAAGTTCTTAAAGAGGCTCCAAAATACAGCTATTGCACCTTGATTATGGATACGGGCGAGCTTTCTTATACACCTTTTAAAACAAAGAAAAACAAAACATAACGATGCTAAAAACCTTGCTTAAACTGAATCTGCCAACACTGCAGAAAAACCTAGAAGCCATTGTTGAAGATTTGCTCACAGAAGTAGCGGATCAACACCAATGCAATCCCTTTGATTTGCAACTGATCTTAACCAAAGTCGAGCAGCAAGCACTTGGAAAAATCTATGATTCTGACAACAACTGCTTGCATCAATTAAATGCAGCTCAATTGTTAGAAGACTTATTTTATCTCCAGCTGGAGCAATTGCCTGCTGTTGTCCAAAAATTGGTTCAAAAACAGGTTGGCACCATCAATATCCAGGACTTTATTATCGAACAGCTCGAAACAATGAATCTTTTGATTCGATACAACGACGCTTGTCAATTGCAATTATTTAAAATTACCACGGCAGGCACCGATCCAATTGATCTAACGGCTTTTTTTGCTAACTTAGAGCTGTAGTTTTTTATTTTTATAATCGTCCTTTTTATCATTTTTAAACACACATACATTTTATGAATCGTCAGGGCAATAACTTGACCATTCATCCACCCATTTCCTCCAAGCTCCTAGGTCGCTATCGACACAAAAAAGGCATTTATGTCATTCGGTTAAAAGACCAGGTCATTTATATTGGCAACTCGGTTAATATCTACAAATCAGGCTTGCGCCTCTTTCAAAAAGGGGGCGTTTTACAAGCCATTCCAGTCCAAAAGGTCAGCTTTGAAATTCTATTGACCAGCATGCGCTTATCATCGGTAGAGATGGTGCTCAAACGGCATTTTCAACCCCAATACAACTACATTGGTAAATTGCCCAACCATCAATCTACTTACGAAAAAAAGCAGATCCAACGCATTCAAAACATTTATTTTAGTCAGAGCCGCTTTAGCGTTGAAGGAGCTCGACCATCTAATACTTAACCCCAAAACTAACGTTATCATGTCTTGCATTCCAATTATCAGCAATGGGCATGGTGGTTTGATTGGCAACGTCTACCAAACAAAGGGCAAACGCTCTCCTGTTTGGTCTGACGGTGCGGTTCTTTATGAAGGAGAATTTAATCGAGCCATCAAAAACCGTTTGTTAGAACTGCTCCATTTTAAAGGCATTCCTTATTATGATTTGGTGCCAGAGCAGCACGACATTCATCGGAGTGTTCGAGTTGCTCGAGCGAATCGTTTTCATGCCCAATACAAAAATACCTTTTTACTCGACTTGCATTCCAATGCAGGGGGAGGCAAAGGATCGGAAGTTTTTATCTCCAGTGCTGCCAGCAGCTCCAGTTTGACTTTAGCGCATTGGTCTCAAGCCTTGTTTGTCCAACATTTTCCAGAAAGTACGTTTCGAGGCATCAAACGCAGGAATTTTGATTTGGTGCATTTGACCAACATGCCCGCCATTCTCCTGGAACATTTTTTTATGGACAATGAACAAGAATGCAGAACCTATTTAATGACAACCAAAGGACGAGATCGGATTGCGGCTTATACCTTGGCAATTATTGAAGCCTACCTTAAATACCATCCTTCATGAAAGATAAGTTACAATTTACCTTGATTTTGGGACTCTTTGCTTATGTGATTTTCTTGCAGCAATGCAAGCAAGAATCTAGCTCGAGTAAGGAGCATAAATTTAGAGCTGATACAACGATTGTTCTAGATACGATTTTGCCAGCTCCTGTTATCGTGCAATTGCCTCGACAAGTTATTCCTGAACCTAGAATTATTTATGTGGATAGCTCTAGAAATATTGTTCCCCCAAATGCTATTGACACCGCTCAACACATCGCTACAAAGCTTTATCAAGACAGTTTAGAAGATGATAATTTGACGGTCTATTATGAATCATTGGTGGATGGTCAGCTGTTGCAAAACCATTTAGATTATAAACTAAAAATCCCAAAGCAGATCACTAAAACCATTCGCATCAATACCCCTGTTCCAACACCTAGCAATGGGCTGTTTTTGAATGCAGGGGTGGGGGGGAATGTCAATGCTTTTTCTAGTTTGACGGTTGGTTTGCAATTTGTCTCCCAAAAAGGTTGGGCACTCGGTTATGATTATGATGTGTTGCAAAAGGTTCATCAAGTTAGATTGGGGGTTCGTTTGTTGCCTTTTAAGAAACGAAAATAGTAAAAGCGTAATTTCAGGCGTATATTTTTTTCAGCCCTCTTTTTAATCCGTTTAACTGCCGTTTGTTCAAGGTTATTTTTAATCCAAAAAGCCGTTTTAAAGTTGCTAGAATTACGCCCATTCTGAGGACTAAAGCCCCGCTCATATTCGTTTTTTTAGCATTTTTTACCGCATCTTTGTCTTGTCAAAAAAGCAGCCTAATTATTTCCTAAAACCCTTGTTTTTATTATGCTCATCCCTGATGAATCCAAACACACCCTCATTATCAAACCCGATTACCTTGGCGTTGGTGTCATTGGATTGGTGGTTTTACTAATCCTGATTATCAACAAAAAACTCCTTTAAATGAAAGCGCTTCTTAAATCGGTTTTTACCAGTTTGTTAAGCCTGTTTAATGTCGGGATCTATTGCTCGGATGGCGTGGATAGTTTGTTGCAACAATTGCACTTGTTAGAACTCGAAAATCAAGCCAATGAAATCCTCCGATTGTATGCCTTGATGGAGTATCAAAACCAATTGATCCTTGCCTTAGATGCCTTTAGAACGGGTTTAATGTTCCTTTCCTTGCTCTTTCTTTTTATCCTCAATTTTGCCCTCTTCAAACGCTCTTATCTATGGGCAATTAAGAAAGTCCAAACTGCTTATTCTTTTATTACTACCAAACTCAAAACGAAACTTAGAAAATGGCGAATGTAAAACGTATTTATGCCCCTTTCACCAAAGATTTATGCATGGCGAGCCCTTGGGCTTATGTCGATGGTGAATTATCCTATCGTCCTCTACCTGCTGGGACTGTTGAGCAGGAATTAATCACCGATGTCCAAAAAGCAGGTGGTATTGTTGATGCCAACTATTCTATCTTGGTTCAAAAACAAGGCAGCGACGAACAAGGACAATTGGAATTGACCTTGCTTTTGTCCGATGAAAAAAAGGAAGATGGCAGCTATAAATTTCCAGAAAAAGCCATGGTGAAGATTGGTATTGATGGCGATAGCCCTGAAATTTTCCCTGGTGATCATGCTGACTTTTTGATCGGCTTGGAAATTGGTGGAACCTATGGTCCTGGTACCTTACAAACCATTGCCCAATTGGCTCGTCAAGGCAAACAATTGGTCATTAATGGCATGCACATTGATGCGGACAACGACAAACATTTTACCGCTAAAATGGTCGAGCGTCAATTCAAACACGATGGTTCTAGCATGGGCGACCGAAATATTTTGTATCCCAAATCGTTGGCTAGTGACGAACAAACCACCATTCGAGTCCTAGCAGACATTGACGTCACCTTAGATGGCTTTGGCTATTTAGAAGTGCCTATTTATCGGGGCATTGGTGCCAACATCACCCTAGATACCACCTTCACCAAATAACACCAACCCTCCTTTAACCCTTAAAGCCAAGTTGCGGGAAGACCTCCCCCGTACTTTTTAGGATCTCCTCCTTGTTGCTCGACCCATCAAAAGGAATTGTCTTCCCTCATGCAACTTGGCTTGTTTTAATGCTTTTTCTATGGCAGGTTCTGTTTTTGAATCCATCTCCACAGGTGATATCGGCATCTTGGATGGTGGTTTAAATATTGGCACCCAAGGACTGTCCAACAAAGACCTCAAAGTCATTTTTGGCTCCTTGGCTCAAGCACAAACGGCTCAGGCTAGCCAACAACTGCAAGTTCAACAACGGCGGGATCAACTGCTCATCATTAGCGCCTCTGTTGTTGTTTTATTGCTGCTTCTACTCCTTCTTTTCTTTTACTCCAAACACCCTACATCATGAGTCTAGGTACCCTTTCTGAATCTCGTATGGCAACGGCTCCGATTGCAACGATTAACACCACTGCAATGCCTTCTGTTCCTGATCCCAAACCCACTAAAAACACTCCTCAGGTATTAGAAAATACGGTCAACCCAACCAATACCTCCAATACGACCAACTCCAACAATGAGAATTTGGTCAACCCATCCAATCCAACTCTTAGTACGACTACTACCACCACAGTACCAACAACAACGCCAACGCCAACAGCAACGCCCAACAAACCTTGTGGTTATTGCACGGCTAAAAGCATCACAGGGCTTGCGCTGCAAATCAGCATCGTTCTTTTTATGTTGGCACTTTCTTTTCACTTCGTTAAAAAAGTATAACCATGGCTTGTGAAGATCCTAATGCCCCCCTCTTTATGGCTTGCCATTTAGAAGGGGAAGGCACGGTGAGTGAAGACCGAAACAAAAACCAAAACAACAACAACGCTAACAGCGATTCCAATCAAGCGTCCAACAAAAAACCACAAAATGCCGCTGATATTATCAATGCCAGTGCCAATGGTTTGGACAGCATTACAGGCTTCTTAGGATCCTTGATGGGCAAACCCAGTCCGTCCACTCCAACTTATGTGCCTGCTCCCGATCCTCCACCCAGACCTTCGCCCTGGTTGATTGGAGGCGTCATCGGTGGAGTTGTCTTATTAATCGCCCTATTAATCTTTTTTAAGCATGGAAAATCCAACGAATAAAACACCCTTATTGGTCATTGGTTTGCTGCTCATTCTAGCCCTTGGCGGTTGGGCGGTTTGGGCGGTACTCCGTCCTAAAAAAGAAGAAGAGCCCACTGTTACCACCAAAAAAGAAACCGCTGCTTCAACACCAGCAGTTACAGGACGCAACAATGTCTCCAGTCAAAACACAGGTTTGACCAAAGAACAGATTGCCTTTTTATTTGGTCATAACAATTCTAGTTTTAACAGTGGCAACACAGGCAACGAAAACCAACCCAAACAAAAAGAGCCGCTTTACATCAAAGGCACTCGAGCACAAGCTTTGATTACTGCCAAAGCAGAGCATTTACAATCCAAAGTAGCGGTCATGGACATCATTCGTGCTAAGTACGATATTGGCAGGGAGTTGATTAAATTCAACTCCGATACACAAAAAGCCATTGACCAGCTCTTTGACAAAGTATCTGGCGTGGACGTCCATTCGGATCCTGCCAAGCGTTATTTGACCTTCCCGATTTATGGCAAACACGAATCACAAGGACCTGCCCTAAGATCGGATTTACAAAAGCTCTTGGATAGGGGCTGGGAGGGCTTAAATCTCAGCAACAAACGAGATCCCACCATGCCTTGGTGGTTGCCCTCGGTACAATTGAATTTGCTGCTAGGAACAACCGTTTCAACCACCATTAGTGCCGATAATATTTGGTGGTATTGGGGACAACGCAGCGAGTTGGACTTTTTTAAAGATTTTAATGGGCATCAAGTGGATGATCGTTGGTTGGTCAAAGTGAACGACAACGGCAAAGCCGCTTATCCTGCAGGGAATCTCTATACTTTTGTGCAGCGCTGGGTGGAAGCCATTGATCAGCTCAACAAAGTAACCGAATGGGAAGCCATCCGAACCTTAACCGCTCCAACCTCCAAAGGGGGCGATGGGTGGCTGTTTACCTACCTGGATCCTGAGACAGGAACGGACTACAGCAAGAGCTATGATCCGCAAGATAGTCGTACCAACGATGCCCTTGATCTTATTTTAACCTAATTAATGCCCATTGTTATGGAAAACAAACACCTATTCTTAGGCGCTGGGGCACTCTTGGCAATTGCTCTTGCTTATCTGATTGGTAAACGCCAAAAGAAAGCGGTAGAGCAACGAGAAATTGATGTGACGGTCAATCTCCAAGACGAGCACGGACAAACGGTGGTTTATGATCCGAATCCTTTGCTTGTTCGACTCAACAAAGGGTTGATCACTCGATATTACTTTGATTTTTCGGAGCGTTGCAATCCCATCAAAGAGCTCTATGATTTGGATCCTGCTCGTTTTATGGCAACGATCAAAGCCTACAAAGTCAAATATGGCGTGGATATCACCATTCCTATGAAAGCTTGTCATGTGGATTGTAATCTAAAAACAGGCATCAACAGCTTGAGTTATTTTGACTTGATTTATCAACGCATCCAGCAATTGCAAGCCGTGACCAGCTAGTTAATCCTTTATTTTATCACCTTCTTTTTTAATTGTCAATCATCATGTTATCAAAACCTTCGTATAAAATAGCGGGCATTTTCTTTGTTGTGGCTCTTTTGGGAGTGGGCACTTTCTTCTATCTCAAGAAAAAGAAAGCCGAAAAGCAAGCGGCTGAAAAAGCAGCTCCAAAGAAAACGACCAACAAAGATTTGACTAAAAATGCCCCAGCGCCTCAAACCACCAACGCTCAAGCCAAAAACTTGGAAGTAGCAGGAGGAGAAAACCAAGATCAACCCATTTAACATGAAAGAAAAACTGATCCAATATCAAAAACCACTCCTTGCCGTTGGTTTGTTGGTGCTCTTGCTTGTCTTGTATTTTTATCGACATCGCCTTTTTAAAGGAACGCTCTTAACAGGTTCCAAACCGACTGTTAACAGTACTAGTGCCACCGCACCTCAAGCGGCTATCCTAAAAAAAGGCAGCCAAGGAGAACAAGTGCGACAGCTACAACAGCTCTTAAATCAAGAGCATCAAAAACACACTCCAACCTTCATTCCTCTACTAGAAGAGGATGGCATTTTTGGAGATAGAACCGAGCAAATGCTCCTTCGATACACCCAACAAAAGAGCATTACTTTAGCTCAACTGCAGACAAGTCTTGCAGCCGCTTAAAACAATCTAAACCCATGTTTTTATTACTTCCTTTTTTATTAGGTGCTGGTAGTACAGGTTATTGGTGGTGGTCGAGTCAAGAGCAAAAAGAACCTTCTTTTACACAAGAACTCTTTGACCTACTCAAACCTATTTTGCTTGTACTACTTGTCCTTTTATTCTTTCGTTGGCTCTATGCCCAATCTACTCCAGCAACTCCAGCACCAAGCGCTTGAGTTGCTGTTGCTTTTTCAAAACCACTTCAAAAACCTCTTCCTATGGCTAGTTTCAACAGTTGGATGCTGCCCACCAAACGACGGTGGCGGCGTATTATTGCAGGTTACCAGGATCTGTATAACGACAAGGGCAATTGGTCTTCCAATCAAGTCGGGGTGGGTACTTTGATTGGTACCAATCGAAGTATTGCCGCTCCGACACTCATTGCCTGGCGTGGTCGCATGGTCTCTAAAGCAGAAATGGAAAACTTATCTATTACTGAAGCCATGCAGATTTACAAGGTGAGGTATTGGGATAAGATCCAAGGCGACTTCATCCAGAGCCAAGCCCTTGCGGATATTTTAGCAGATATGAAAAGTTCGGCTGGTGGCAATGCCATCAAAGAAATGCAGCGCACTCTTAATGATTTGGGAGAGCGCCTTTTGGTGGATGGTGCTTTTGGGGTGGCTTCTGTTCAGGCACTCAATCGGCAAACCCTGAGAGTAGGGCAGGCTCGTGTTTTTAATGCCTTTAGACAGCGAATGATTGGCTATTATCAACGTATTAATAGTCCTTATGAAAGGCAATTGATTGACTCCTTGAATCGGGATTATCCTGTTATGAAAACCGATTGGACTCGAGTGGTAGTGACGGTTGGAGTAGTTGCTGCAGCTGGCGCTTTAGTTGCCTATGGTATTTATCAGTATCAACAAATTCAAACATGAAAAACAACACTACGTTAAAATGGATGGGCGGTGCTATACTGCTCTTTTTACTCCTTCTTCTGGTTCTTAAGATTCGCTTAAAATTGGCTCAAGAGAAAGCCATCCAAGCTTGTGAAAATGCTTTTGGTTATATGGATGCAACCCAACAGGATTCTATTCGTAAGATTGTGGCGGCTTTCCATCGTTATGGCGATGGGGATAAAAATAAGCTGGCTTATATCTTGGCAACGGCTTGGCATGAAAGTCACTTTCGTCCTGTCCAGGAACGTCGTGCAGCTCCTAGCCAAACGGAGCTGTATAACCTTCAAAATCAATATTGGTCCTCGGGGTATTTTGGACGGGGTTTTGTTCAATTGACTTGGAAGGAGAATTATCAAAAGATGGCTCGGGTCTTTCGGGTGGATTTTGTCAATCAGCCTGATCTAGCACTGCAGCCAACTTATGCGGCTCGTATTTTGGTTTATGGCATGATGCAGGGTTCTTTTACGGGGCTTGCTTTGAAGGATTTTATTAATACAAAACGCCAGGACTTTTATAAGGCGAGGCAGGTGGTCAATCGTTTGGATCGGGCTGGGAGGATTGCTGAGTATGGGAAGTTGTTGACTTGAATTGAAAAAAACGAACTATATATACATTGAGACATAGTTCTACCACCCATTTATTGGAAAGAGGCGTCAATTTAAGATATATTCAAACCTTACTAGGACATAATTCCATTAAAACTACTGAAATTTTATACTCATATCTCTAAACAAAATTTAAAAAAAATTGCTAGCCCTTTAGATTTTTTAATAATTTAGGATATCTCTATATTAGAAATAAACACAATAGACTATTGCGTTTAGCAAGTAGTTGTCAGTAATTAAAATCCATTTTTTCATCATCTTTTTGAATTATTTTAATGTGTTTAATGTTAAATAAGTCGATTTTATCATATTAATAAAATATCAAGATGGCTGACAAGAAAAAGCAACATTATGTACCACGCTTCTATCTGAAACTATTCAGCATACTCCCAAAGAAAACACAACTAAAGATTTACAATAAATCAAATAACACTATTATCCCTCAAGGTCCATTAAAAACACAAGCCTATGAAAATTACTTCTATGACAAAAAACCAGAAATAGAAAATAGTTTTGCTGAACTTGAAGCTAAATCTGCAAATATCCTGAAAGAAATAATAAGAACTCAAAATCTTCCAAATAAGAAAGAGGAAGATTATGTGACCTTATGGTTTTTCACCTTAGTCCAAGCAGCTCGGACCAAATTCATGGCAATTTCCATGGACAATATGATGAATAATCTGTTTGACACAGTATCGAAGCATGATAAAAATCTAAAAAACGCTCTAGAAAACACAACATTTAATCAACAAAACACAGCGCTTTTAAATTTAAAGTTCTTATTAAAAAGTATACACAAAGCATTTGATTTAGAAGGAAAACTAATCGTAAACGAGACTCAAAAACCTTTCATCACCTCTGACAATCCTGTCATGAAATACAATCAATTTTTAGAAAGGAAAGCTCATCCATCAGGAAGGACTGGATTATCCTCAAAGGGATTACAAATATTCTACCCCATCAATCCAAAAGTTCTTCTAATGTTGTTTGACAGCAAAGTTTATAAAGTGGGAAATCGAAAGCAAAAAACAATTTATACTAAAGAAGAAAAAGATATTGAAAGTTTAAATTTATTGCAATTCATTAATTCAGATAAAGTTGTATTTTCGAATGATCAAGCATCGGATATTTATCTAAAAAAATTATATACTAGAAGTAAAAAATTTTGTGATGCTCCCCGTATAGCTGGAAATGAAACTAAGACTAAAAACATTGAGGAAAATACACATTCTGTTCTTATCAGCCAATGGTCAAAAGAGATAGAAATCAACTTGAAGTTATCTTTTGTAAAAGAAACGACTTATGCTAAAAAGTATGAGCTTACAGGGTATCTTGCAGAAATAAGAAATGATGATAGACCACCAATAAAATAAAACTACTGACAACAATCTGTATATCGCCATCCCATATAGGGCTAAAGCTAAATTCTCATCGTATGTGAGACTCCGCAAAATCGCAGATTTTGCTAGTTCCGTGAGGAAAAAATACTAGCAAAATCTGCGATTTTGCTCTGGGGAAAGCCTATATTGTATCGCGCATAACTTGTGGCACGTGATATACAGTAACGTTATCGGCAATTTTACATCACCCCCAAGAACTTTTTTATAAAATAATCTGTTGGTTCTGTTTTTCTAATACTCCGTTGATTTTTTAGTTTTCCTACGAAAAACGTAAAAAAGAATCTTGCATTAGCTTGATTATCAGTATTTTAGCGCAAAAGTCAACGAAAATACATCTTACTGATAATCAAACTAATACGATTTTTCAACGGAGTAATGTTTTTCAATACATCAAAAATTTAAGTATGCATCATTTAACTCTTGATACTAACACATGGATTTACCTTGCAAATGGAAGAGAACCTGTTAAACTTCTTACCTATTTAAAAGAAGAAGTTGACAAAAATAATATTACTTTGCTTTTGCCAAAAACAATATTTGAGGAATGGCACAGAAATAAGGAGAAGCAGGTAAAAAAAGTTGGTCTAAAACACTTTAACAATGTAAAGGAAGCCCTTAGCAATATTCAAAAATTACTAGGAAAAAAAGGGGAAAGAGATATTTTTAGTTTTTTGTTAAATGAAGATGAGGATAACGATTATTTTGATGATTTTGTTAAAAAATTCAATTCCAAGAAAAAGGAAATTGAAGATGCCATTACTGATAATATCAAGCTAATTGATGATTTATTCAAGCACAGAAACACAAAAATAATTGAAATTAAGGAGGAAATCATGCTTGATGCAGGCAAATATGCGTTAGAAAAAAAAGCACCTTTTATTCATAAAAATAGCTTTGCCGATGCAATCATATTATTAAGTTTCATAGATTATGTAGAAACCCATTCGATAAAAGGGGCTTTCTTCATATCCTACAATACTGCCGATTTTTGTGAGAAAAAGGATGGTAAAGTTGCATTGCACCCTCACCTCAAACCTCTGTTTGAAAAATCCGAAAGCAAGTTTTATAAAATTGTAGGTGAAGCAATAAATACAATTGAAAAGGATATTATATCAAAAGAAGAACTTGAATATATCAAGGAATTAGAAGCGGAAAGAGAGTATGAAATTCACTATTGTCAATTGTGTGACGAAATGAATGGTAGATTAAATGAAGTATATTTTGGTCAACCTGTTGAATTAATTGATGAAAGAGTTAAGGCAATTACTGATGACCCCAATCAAACTAAATTTGAATTTGCGAAAAACCTACCAACTCCAACCCCAGAACCAACTCATGACAAACTTGAAATTGGTAATTGTAGTTGGTGTAATACTGAACATTTTATTTGTGCGTGTTGCGGAACTTTAAATGCTATTTGGGACGGTGAATACAATGGAATAAAAGAATGTGAAGGTTGTGGTCAACCCTACGAATTTGAATATGATAGAAGAAATGAGGAAACTGAATATAAATTATTAGATAAGACCAAACCATGTGCAAAATGTGGGGATGAAATAGATATTGCTGATGACTCAGACATCTGCTCAAATTGTGAATTCGATTACTCTTACAATTAAAAAAAGAACTGCCGATAACAAGAGATATACGTCAATCCCACCTCTAGGGCTAAAGCTAAAGTCTCGTCGTATGCATCACAACACAAAATCACAGATTTTGCTCTTGGAATTAGCTATCTTCACAGTGCATAATTTGTGGCACTGCGTATATCAAAACGTTAGGTGTCATTATAATTTTGTTAATCTCCACAACTACATTTTTTTTCTTATATTCAAAGATTACTCATCCTTAGCAAATTATCAATAACACAATATTTAATTTTTCTACCTAAAACAAACAATATGAAAGAGCATGAAAAGAGAATGGCAGAATTAGGAAAAAAAATGTTTAATCCTCCACCTAAAAAAAATAATAATTCTCAAAAAAAAGTTGTTGCCTCTTTCGAAGCAATAAAAAGAAACGGTGTTGGATTTCCTTCCGATGAGTTAATAAGGTATTATTTTCATGAGTACAATGTCCGAAATGCAAATTATGGATTAGATACAATGCCTACATCCTTTAATGTTGCTGAAGCTTTTTTCCGATATATTGACTTTGATGGATTTCCCCTATTTGAAATAAAAAAAGAAAAAGATCATATTTTTTACCTAAGCGATTTTCTAAATTACGTTACATCAGATGATTGTCCTGAAGATATTGATGAAATAAAAAACTTTACGGATGAAGGAGTTATTTATAGTTTTAATAATTTCGATGAATTAGATGAGTTAACCTTTCAAACCGAAGACAAAGAGGATGAATATATTATAAGTTCCGTTTCTCTCATAAGACATAAAAATGAGGTATCTCTACTAATTACAGCTGGTAAATTAATTACTGAAACGGACAAAGAGCTTAATATGACTCTTGATAGCCCTTATACTGATAAAGGAGGTTTAAATGATGAATACAAAGAACTTAAAGGAGAAGAGTTTGAACTCACCAAGTTGCCTGATTATGATGACTATTGGAAAACGATTGTTCTAACAAGAATAGATCTTGAAACTAAAAGTATTGATGTTAGATATGTATCAAAAGAGCATAACAAAGGATTTGTTGTAGCTACTGATGACTTATCAGTATTCTTAAATCCTGATGAAGAATTAAAAGAAGAAAAATACAGAGACATTCACGAGAACAGTATCAAAAAACTCGATAACTGTAATGCCTTATTTGAATTATGTAATTATTTTCTGCACCTTCCCTCTTATTATAGCTTTCATGATGACGAGATAGAACTAGAACGTCACCCAACCAAACTCATCCCCAAGAATGGAAAAAGAAAGTTACTTGACAAAACAAAGAAATCTGAGAAAAGGTACTTAATTAGATATCGAAACATAGAAGCTATTCAGCTCGAAGAAAACTCTGCCCCTAGCCAAATTGTATTACAACCATCTAATCTAAAGTTCTCCACAACTGGTTATTGGAAACAACTAACGTATGGAAAGATGGGTGTTGACAAAAATGATAAACCTATTCATAACCGAACTTGGGTAACAAAGCGAGAATCTTGGTACGAAAGTGATAACCCCAAATCGTTATTACACATAAAGACATTTAATGATCTTCAAATAACAGATGATTTGCGAAAAAAATATCCTAACATCGGCTACATTTATGTAATGAGAAGTGCTGCACATCACAAAAACGTTTTTAAAATAGGATTAGCGTCCAAAAGTTCCCAAGATAGAGCCAATTCTCTTTCAAGTTCTACTAGTTCTCCTGATAAATTTCATATTGTGGAAGAATGGTTAGTTTCAGACTGTGATAAAGCTGAAAAAGAAATTCACCAAACATTGGATTTATACAGATATAATCCTAAAAGAGAATATTTCCAACTCCCCTACAAGGAAATCCGAAAAGTAGTTGATCAAATTGCTGATAAGTATGAAATAGCAATCGACTAAAAACGACACCTAACAAGGTGCACAGAGCCATGCTACATTTCGAGTAAAGGCTTTGACTGTTGAACGCATGTCCTAGGGCGCAAAATCACAGATTTTGCTGCTGGTTCGAAAATAAATTTACCATCAAAATCTGTGATTTTGCTTCGGGAACAGCTATATTTATATTCGCATGATGTGTAGCACGGTCTATGCACAAACGTTAGATGCAATTCAACTATTCAGGGACTGGAATTAATTTAGAGAGCTAACGAAAGCCTTAAAATGTTGAAAATAAATTATCTTTATCAAAATTTAAAAACTATTGATTTTCAACAGCACTTTGTACCGTTAGTCAGTATAAAAAAATCAAATGGATTTAGATTCTAAAAAAACTAGTATATGGGGGAAATATACTCCTTCTTTCTTCATGCTTCATGTAGGAACCAAAGAACCATTAGATGATTTGAATAAACTTTCAGAAGAAGCTCAAGCGACCTTTGTACATGAATTTATTCACTTTTTGCAAGATTTATTCACTACATATGGCTTGATTAACATTATCCATACTGTTGATGTTGTTAGAGAAATTAGTGTGGAAATTTTTGGAAATAAAAATGATAGTTTTAGCATTCCGTGTAGTATACCTCCTAAATCGATTGCTTGGACCAATTCTGAATTATTCCGTTTGTATTCGGGTTCTCAAGATGTAGAAAGAAACAGTGGAGCTGTTTTTGCTATTGAAATTAATGAACTTGAGATTCCTGAAAACGATACAAATATTGAAATAATTCTTAAATTGCAGGATCTTGAATTTGACGATGAATATGATATCAAATTTGGTTCTTTTTGTATTCTTGAAGGTATGGCGTACTTAATTGAAAAAGAATTATTTCCAAGCACCCCCAAACCAGATTTTTTCCCATATAAAATTGTTGAATCAGTTGCTGAGCATATCTTTAAAGAAAAAATAGTTACTGAAGCATTAATTGCTATTTGTGAAGTTTCCCTAGACTTATTTAACCCAAGTGAACGATTTGTAGACCTATGTAAAAAGATGATGAAATCAGAAATTATCCCCAAAACGTCAGATGAAGTTTTTGAATTCGCAAAGCAATATAGGATTCTATTTAATAGAATAGAATACAACAATCAAGAGTTATATTTAGAACTATTTGAGGATTCTAAAAAGTCCATTATAAACTATTACACATCCGATGAATTTATCCCAATGAAAGAATGGCTTGATTCTTTATTTGAAAAAGTAAGAGTTTATAGAGAAAAAAATAACTTTTCTTTTGCTAATTTGGTTAAATGGAAAAAACACCCAATGGAGAAAATCATTAGTCTTTTTGATGATTTGGGAATCCCCCTAATGACAAATGATGAAAACTTATATTGGTCTACAGCACATGAACAAGCAATCTCGTTGAATGCAATCTCTGAAGTATATAAGGTTTTACTAAAAGGTCATACGCATTGTGAAATGAAAGAATATTGCAAAAATTTCACAGATATCAAAACTGATGAATTCTGTGACAACAGACCTTGGGAAAGAGTAACACATGATGAGTTATGCCCTTTTGCAACTATTTGGAAAATGTGGCACTTGCATGAAAAAGAAATACGACAATAATACTGCATCTAACACGCAGATATACGTCAATGGCGAGTTTCAAGATTCGCCTAAAGTTCATCCGCTGCTCTTGGGGCGCAAAATCTGCGATTTTGTGGAAAGCGTTCTAAAATTTATCCACAAAATCACAGATTTTGCTATATTGCAGGGGCTTGGGGAAACGGCTTCGCCCTTTCGCCACTGCGTATATCTGTACGTTAGGCACCATTAGGAGTCCTGTTCTACAAATAAAGTTCGATAATTTGACATTATACTATGCATAGACAATATAAAAGTCATAAAAACATGCAAAATCAGTGTGCTAAGCATAAAATTTTTCTGGTCTGTATTTGCAACTTCAAGAGCCTCTAAAACTACCTTTGAAACATCTTCTAAAACTTCTTGAACATCAACTTCTAATATTGAATCAACAGTATATTTTTGGATTTCTATTTCTTTATCGTAAACTTTTTGAACAACAGATTTTTTTACTTGAAAAAGAAGATTGATAAATTCAACAGCAATTTCTAATTGAATATCAAGAATTTTTTCAGTCTTAACATTCATTCCTCTTGGAGCTAATAAGAGGTTTATTAAATCCTCTCTCTCCTTAAAATCTTTCCAAAAGTTTTGCATAAGATAATTCACACAGAAGATAATGAATTCTGAAAACTTTGAAACTTGATCACTAGATGAGAAAAACTTATCTTTCTTTAGTTCTTTAGTTTGCTCAGACTCATCATCTTTTACTAAATCGCTTTTGATATTTCTTTTGGTGTAGTTAAACTTTTCAGGCAGTGTTAAAACTATTGATGGCAACAACCAGAAGTAATGCTCAATCAGAAGTCTTGAATGAAATTCACAAGTAACTAAAAAACTATTATGCAAAAACTTGACTAAACCATTAAGTTCTCCTGAATATATGACATGGGAATTTTCTTCGTTAAGAAGTATGATTCTATCTTTTTTGATTATTAAATCTGAATGGCTTTTAGAATTCCTAATCTCTTTAACTAAAGAAATATCTCCATCATATTGTCTAAATAAATCACAGTTATGTAAAATCCAATTCTTCCCAGATGTAAAATTAGTCCCTATCTTCCAAGCATTTTGGCGCCACTTTTCACATTTTTGAGCTTTTTGGGGATAATTCCAAGTCTCACATAGCCGAGAAATCGAAGTTTGAGAATAATTCATACAAAATGACAAAAAAGCAAAATGATAATATGCATTTTCAAAAAAATAACAAACAAAATCCACCCTTTTTTGATTATCCCAGTCATTCACATCAGCTCTTAAAACTTCCTTTACTTCAAATAGAAACTTGAGAGTAAAATCACTTCTCATTAACTCTGTCCAATAAATGCTTGTCTTTTCAGGAAAATCTCTTTGAAACTGCAAAGCATTATTAATCCAATCAGAAAAGTTCTCATGAAAGAATGAATTATATTCAATTTCAGAATAATTCAGCTCGACTAAATCTTCATTAAAAAAATTGTAAATATTTGGATTTGTTGAAATTTTCATTGTACAGGAGTATTTAAATGATTATTTGCCAAAGCTACGACATAACTACGCAGCCTATTTGCGTAATATCTAAAATAGCAAAAAAATCAAAACGGTGCCTAACAATTAGCGATCAAAATTAAGTGGGTCCATGAGACCCCACTAATTTTATCGTGTTGTTGCACTGAACACCCCGAGTAGAGTCGGTAAAATAGCTCTTGTGTAATTTCAATAAATTAGCGCTTAGTCGCCCATTGTTCTAGAAGGCTCTTTTTTTGAAAAATAGATCCAATTCCATCCTTATTGATATCTTTTTTGCCATATTCATCGCTCTTTGGCTCTTTGTAAAATCATGTTTACCCCTTTTTCTTCCCATAAGGACATAGATAGCCCTCCTTGTTTATAGACAAGGTTTTTTAGAGCAATCTTACTTTTTTATCCCTGCTAAAAAAACGAGGTGGGGATCCTCGAATACTAGGAAAAACTGCCACCACCACCAGCTCTGCCAATTGACATTTTGGACAGAGATAGGGATCTTTACCTTGCGTTGTAATCATGATTTGCCTAGCACTCCATTTCTTTTTTGCAGGGGGATGGTTTACCTTCAATGCCCTTCTAATCTTTGGTAAATCAACACTTTTACTCCTTGTAGACAAAAAGCCATAATGCCTGATTTTTGTAAATCGTTTGGGGAGTACATGTTGTAAAAATCGAAGCACAAATTCTTCCCCTCTTATTCGTTCTATTCCTATTGTTCCCCTTTTTCGATCCAGATAACTAAACGTAACATGCTTTGTTTTTAGCTCCAAAATTCTGTAATTACTGATCGCTATGCGATGGGTCTATCTTCCTAAATATTCTAAGACTTGGTCGATTCCTCCAAAAGATGGTTTTGCATAAACTACCCATTTTTCAAGTACAGATTTCGCTTGTTCTTATAAAATTTACGAGTACTATTGTATCTTATATCATTTGGTGGTAGTGGAGCATAAAAAACTATTCTTATTTTGTTCACTGAAAACAGAGTTATGTTTACAAGGAGCTAAAAACCAAATTAATACAAAAATAAACTTCAATCCTGTTGTGGGCACTAAAAAGAATGTTTTTTATAAACATTCATAGCTCTGAAAGCTAGTGTTAATCGCCGTTTCCGCTTACTTTTAGGCTTTTGTTTTCTAAATGGGTTACATTCCATTTACATCCATATACACTGTTTTTTTGTACTATTTTTGTACCCATTTTTGTTACCCTCAGGATGAGTCGTGTGATTTTTAATCTTTTAAAAATTAAAATCATGATTCATTTTTCGCTTGTGCACAACCGAAAAAACAAACTTCGTAAAAACGGAACTGCACTCATTCAGATCAAAGCTTATTTGGATGGACAAAACAAATTCTTCTCTACTGGTATTTACATTCCTCCTACTCAATGGAGCAAAAAGCTTCAGCGTGTTGTTGGACATTCCAATGCTATTGCACTAAACAACGAAATTAGGCGGCAAATTGATAAAATGGAAATGTTCGCCTTGGAGCAAACCAAAATACAAGGCTCTGTTTCCTTGGAGCAGCTCGTTGTCCTTAGTCGATATAAAAACATCAACTCCTTTACAGAGTTCTATGAGTATGAAATGACCAATAGCACTACTCTAGCTAAAGAAACTAAGAAGAAACAAAAGACAGCTCTCAATTATTGGAAACGTTTTAGAACGGATGTTAAATTTTCTGAATTAACTTATAACCTGATTGTTGAGTACGACCGTTTCTTGCATCAACACAATTTGCATATCAATACAATCTTTACCCACCACAAACAAATCAGGCGCTATATTAATTTGGCTATTAAATTGGATATGTTTGATAGCAATAAGAATCCTTATAAAAAATTTAGTCCGAAACAGGTCAAAACAGAACGAACCGTTTTGACTCAAGGAGAAGTGACACAGCTGGAGCAGCTCTCTTTTTCTAAAGATGAATTTTATCTGGAGTTGATTCGAGATATGTTTTTATTTTCTTGTTATACAGGTTTGCGCTTTGCAGATGTGCGCTCGGTCAAATGGGAAAACATTGAGCAGAATGAAAAAGGTGGCTATGTCTTAAAGATTATGGCACAAAAAACAGGCAAACAATTGATCTTGCCTTTGTACAAACTCTATGGGGATAAACCCACAAATATTGTCGAAAAATATTCCTTTGGTGCAATGGCTCCTAGTACCCATCTATTTTATGAGTACAGTAACCAGTACTATAATAGAACATTGAAAGTCTTGGCAGAACGGGCTGATATTCACAAGTCGCTCACAAGTCATGTAGCTCGACATACTTTTGCGACGCATTTGGCTGGTAAGGTGCCGATTCATATTTTAAAGGCAATGCTGCAGCATTCGGATTTGGCTACTACTATGATTTATGTGCATCTCTCGAATAATTTGATTAATGATGCTTTGGATGGGGTGGATTGGTAGTATAATTGTACAGGCAGTGAAATGATTCTTTTTACTGCCTTTTTATATTTGTTTTCGATGTTTTGTATGAAGAATTGTTATAGATAGTTTTTAGAAATTAAAAGCGCTAGTAGCTCCTCCCATATCCAAAGTTTCATCTTTATGAGTTATAAACCCCAAACCATGCTCTTCGTCCCAAGCACAATAAAATTGATAACCTACATAAGCTATTCCATCTTTTATTTCAGGTCTAAAATAAATTGTAGATAAACCAATTAGATTAGAGAATTCATCAATATGGTTTATTGATGGCATTAATTTTTTAAAATTACTTCCAAGAAAGTCTCTATAGTCTTCTCTTTGATAAGGGTATTCATTCAGCAAGAAATCTAGCATATCTCTTTGGATACTATTTTGATTTTTTATAATGTATCCATAGGTACTAGAGAATTTTTGCATAATATTTTTTATTGTATCTCCTTCACTATTTACAAAGATTATATCAATTTCTTTGGGACCATTTAGAAAATTATTCCAAGCTTTTAAATTTACGGTAGCTCCAAAATAACCAAATTCTCCTTCTGTTAAATTTTCTATTGTCATGATTTTATTTTCATTTTTCTTTTGAATAAATTTTTACAGTAATTATATAGGTTACTTCGATAGTATTTTCCTTTAATGCTTATACTATTAATATTTCGGATACATACTTTGGTGTGATTGACTTCTAATATATAAGATTCTGATATAGTGCCTGGCTTTATCAATAAGCAAAATTCCTTAGCGTTTTTTACTTTATTTTTCAATGCCAATTTTTGAACCTTACGTGAAATGAAGAGGGTATCGGTATTTATAAATAAATCTTCATTTATTTTAATCATTTCAACCCCTATTTTTCTTTCCTCTCTTTTAATAATTCTAAAGTTGGTATTGGTTGAAAGTATACATTTAGTCGTTTTCGGTAGGCAACATGATTGTCCTAAACTCAAAAGAGTAAATAATAGGGTTGTATATAGTAAGAGTTGTTTCATATTATGAGTCTTCTAACACCAATATTGAATTGAATGTTAGATTTCATGATTTTTTACTAAGATGGACATTATTCTCTCAATGTTTTGATCTGCTATTATTATAAACTCTCTATTGTTTTTTTTATTAAATTCATTTTTTTCAGTTTTGATAAAAATCCTGCCAGTATGCGGGTAATTTCCCATACCCCACTTTTTTTTCTTTGTATAATCGATTCTTTTGATTTTATTTTTATGAATGACAAAATTCTCTTTATTTAATCTCATAAATTGCTGTGGGGACATTTTTTCAAAGAAGAAGCGTGAATATTTATTTTCCTCTTTAGAATTGACATAAGCTTTGGGTTCTAATCTTAATAAGGGGTGGATTGCCAAGTTTTGGTCATAAAAGGAAATACCAGTGTATTCAGATGTAAAACCTTTAACTTTTGCTGCAAAAATATACTTTGGAGTTATCCAGACTTTTAAAATTCTGTTTCCAATGATATTTATGTACTCCATTGCATAGAAAATATCAATTTTATCATTCATGAGTTTGTATGTTGATAGTTCTGTTTTTTAATCTATATGTTTAAAATCTAAAAGCATTAAGAGTTCAGAAATTATTGCTTGTAAATAATGCGAGCACATATGTTTGTGACACATTATTTTTTATTCAGACATAATGGATGGATTTAAAACCTGCTCAAGATTTCCCTTTTTTAATAGGGCAGAGATTGTTTTTTCAATGCATTCTCTGGAAAGCTCCTTTACAAACAAGTCTGGAGGTATTAGATACAATCCATTTAGATTTTTACCATTTTTTATATCGTAGTTGATTGAAGTTTCAAGAAATTTGTAGGTCCAAACATTGATTCCATAATGTCTGCCATCAGATAAGTCAACATGAATATTTGTAAATTCATTTTCTTTGTTCCAATCTCCAAAATCAACTTCTTCAAATTCTAGCCAAAGTTTAAATTTCATTTTTTTTGCTTTTATATATAATATCTGTTCTAAGAACATACTTTAATCCTTTAGTGATAATGTTTCCAGAGTGTACTCTTTCATGTTTAAATATAATAGCAGTTCCAGTTTTAGGCTGGATTTTTAATTTAGTAAACTCTGTTTCGCCTCCAATCATTTCTTCATTTAGATAAATAATCAATGTGTATTCACTCCGTTCATTTGTATTTCGTATGTATGCTCCGTCTTGATGTCTTTTAAATTCTTGACCAGGAGAGTATTTATAAAATCGAAATCTTTCATTTAGACCACAAGCTTTAGCATATTTAGTTTCAGAAACAACGAAAATTTTAATTTTTTCCCAAAGCTGATTTGCTAAATCAAGACTGTTGTAAATAACTCGTTCATTATTTCGAATTCCTGTATTTACTACTTGACTTCTAAAACCCATATTGATTTTAGCGACTTCATATCCCTTTTTTTCACTGAACTCAATCCAATGATTACATTCTTCTTTTGATAAGAAATTTTCAATTTCAAATACTTCGTCAGAGAGTCGTTTTACTTTCATAATAAGCTATTCTTTAAACTAGATTTAAGAGTACTATTTTCATAAAACATTTTAAGTAAAAATAGTTTCCAGATGATAGTATTTAAAAGGGTTTTATGGTCTATAGTAGACTTATAAATAATTCCCTGTAAAGCCTTCTAGTAAAAAACAGCAGCAAAGAATCAATTCCTTGCTGCTGTTTTCATTTTTTTGAAGACCGTTTCAATTTTACAAGTCGTTCAATCTTTTGGTTAGCAATCTTGTTTTCTGTCTGTTTGATGCGTGTGTCAAGCTCAGATAGTTGTTGTAACAACGCATCTTTTAGTTTTAGATTTGTTTTCATTAAGTAATTGTACAGGATTTAGCCGATTAGTTAAACCATACAATAAGGGACTTAATACAACGAATTAGACAGCAAAAAGATTCATATTTAAAGTAAAAAATTATTAAAAATTAAAACGCTACAACGCTTTATTTATAATGGTTACAGCCTTTATTGAGTTAGTTTATTCTTATTCAGTTAGTAGATTATTAACATCTTTATAATAACTATTTTGAAGATGTATTTTGAAACATAATCATCTGTCATATTACTAACTTTAATTCTTAATAAGTTTCCCCAATATCTTTAACCCATCCCATGAGCAACTTCTATCATAAAATGTTATCATCTTATTTTTTTGAACAAAAATGATTTTAACAGAGGACATACACAATCCAAAAGGAATTTCTAAGCAGCTTTCTTCAAGTTCTTTTAATCTTGCTTCAAATTCAAGCTTTGGTATTTTTGATATAGAGGTCGTAGATTTCTCATAAAACTTAGATTTCATTTCAATAAGACAAGAATCTTCAAGCGAGTATATTTTATATTTTGAATAACCGACATATGCAATATCTCCTATTATTTCAGATAAAATAAACAAAGTATCTGATTCCCATTCCCTTAAAAAAGATTCATCATATTCATCATAATTGCTTTCATATAGGTCTTCTATATTCACGACTCCTCCTTCTTGATTTTGAGTCGTATCTATTTTAAAATCATTAAAATATTCAACCTGATAATGGTTTGTTACGTTATGGGGGGGATTTAGAATATTAATAGAATCAGATAATACAAAAGTAGTATCAAATTTAGTATTCAACCCTATATAGGAAATGTCGATTTGGTCTCTTTCTACTTGATCAAGTAGAAAATAATGTTCTAGTTTTTTGTGATCCCATGTAAAATCCTCAGAAGAAACTATAACTTTTTCTTCTCCCAGTGAAATTTCAACTCTTTCCCAAAGAAATGATGGAGTAAATAAAATTTTAACTTTACTTGCTTTGGAGAGAGTATTTGGAGATTTTGTTTCCAAACAAGCAAAAGTAGTATAAAATACAAGTGCAAGCGATAGGAAATAAAACGCAAGTTTTCTCATTAGTTTTCAGGTTTATCTTTCATTTGATTGCCTAGATTTTACTGACACCATTGCATCAAATATATTTCTAATCCTCGTCTGGTAGTGCTTCTACTATTTTTCTGATCCGATCTAATTCTTCAGCTAGTCCATTAACTTCTTTTCTAAGCATCGTATTTTCTCTTTCTAAACTATCTGCCAAGCGATCCAAGTATTCTTTACTCATTGGATTTTCATCCACAAACATTTCTCCCTTTCCTGAAATTAACCAATTTAAATTAACAGTAGGGTATTTCTCTAGTAGAGGAACAAATAACTTTGAGCTTGGCAAAGTTGCACCGCTCAATGTTTTTGCAATTGTAGGTTGTGAAATATTAAGCTCTTTTGCCAATTGATTAGCATTTACCTTAAGCTCTTCTAATAATTGTTTAAATCGCTGATTGATAGCCATTTTGGGATATTGAAAGATTTTTAAGTATAATTTTAAGAATAATTTTATACTTTTTGTTTGACTTTTTTAAATAATAATTATATGTTTGTATTAAGAAATAGCTACAGATATTAATACAAATAAAAAAACATTACGATTAAAAATATATTCGACTCAAATAATTAAAACTCTATTCAAGGTTTTAAATATACCTTTTATCATTTACCATGTAGACCAATGTAAACAAATGTAGACGAAAATCCGAGAATCGAACCTAAAAAAATAACATTTCATACTAGGATGAATGGTTTTGGGCGTACCGAGTGGTATTGTTGAGATTTTATGAGGATGGAGGATCAACAACTAGAAGGCGACTTCTAGCGTCCAACAAAACAAATAAATTTTAATGTATTAGCTCCTTTGTTTGTGAACTCAGCAAATGTTAAAGCGAGTTGATGCTTTCACTTATTTTATTCATGTGGCTTGTCACTGCTTTTAAGCGGTAGGGCGAAGCCATGCCCAAACAACAAATTTTATGACCGATTTTGAAACACCAACTTTTTGTCAATTCCTAAGACAAAACCTTTCGATTGACCAATACGAAGCACTAAACACCACCTTAGGCATTAGCCAAAACAAGCTTACTCGCTTGCTCAAAACGCCAGCCAATACGCCTTATGAGGTGGTATTAAAACTGGAAAAACTATTAGAAATAAAAGCCATTGAATTGGTCGAACAATTCGAGTTAGGCATAGATAGAATAACGATTCGACAGCATTCAGAAATACAATAAATAATTATTTAAAATCCAACAGGATTCATCCTAAAAATACAAATATGGAGGATCAAAACAGTAGAGTAGATAAAATGGATGAGAAACTTGAAAAAATTTATCTACTACAGCTTATCGAAACGAAAGACTTCTTAAACACAGAGGAAACGGCATATTTCCTAGGTTTCAAACCTAGAACAATAAGAAAGCTTGCGGACGAGGGCAAACTAGATGGATTCAAATACAAAAAAACAGGCTATTTGTTTTTTGAAAAAGAATCCCTCAAAGCTTATCAGCGAAACAATTTAAGACATGTTTCATCTTTTGATTAAGCATGTTAAAACAGAATAGGGTGAGCTACAGCTCCGCCCTATTCAAAAATTTTGACAACAAGAAACGATCAGGCGGGGAAGATTGTCTATCCGCAGCAATCAAAGGAGTTCGACTCTCCTTCTGGTCACAGGGTAGCAAGTTTTTACTTGTATAGTTACGGCGACTTATATGCCGAGGTACAGCTGCAAGGCTGTGCCATTTTTTAAGCTTTAAACAGAATAACAATATGGCGCAACACGCCCAATTTTTAACCAAGTTTCATCAATTCTCTATCTACGATCTACTGGACCGAAAAGCCAGCTTGGAAAAGATTTATGATTTGATGGAGATCTATCAACGAAAGTGGCTTCGTACGCACAAACGAGGTGGTATGGTTTCTAGTGTACACGATGTCCTACAAGCAATCTTGTCGCTGATGCCTCGCACCATGGAAGCCATGAAAACCGAGCAGCCCAATGTTTTTGATTGGTCGATACACCAACAAGAATTCTTTTGCTTTGCCAACAACGAGTACCTGGCCACGATGGTCAACCAGCAAGCCGCTCGTCCCCTACTCCAAATTAGTGGGCGCACGGTGCGCTCTTGTATTCAAAAGCTCTTAGAGGCTAAAATTTTGGTGCAGAAGGTCAACTTTATGCACACAGGAAAAGCGTATCCTTTGCCCATGCATGAGGATCCTAGAGGACGTGGAAAATTTAAGTTGATTCTGAATTATGAGTTGCTAGTTTGGGGCGAAATAGAGGCAAATGAAGCCTTGGGCTCCTCTCGTTCTGATGCTGCTCAGCCCCTTGATGCTGCGGATAGAAGGACATCTTTTCCGCAGATGTCTATACTAGATAATATAGATACTTTAAAACAATATAATACAACACCAACAGGAGTTGTGGATAAGGCTTCTGCTAGCGCAGAGCTAAATCACAAGATTATCTCAGGTGCAGAGCAGGGAAGCAAGTCAATTTCCAATTGTCCTCCAAATCTTTTGCCGAACAATTTTGTGCAAAAAGTCTTCATTCCGAGCAGCAACAAAGAAGATTTTTTGGCTCGTCAGCTCTTTGAGCAAGCTCGAGTCGCACTTTGGGGCGGCAAAAATTTCAATGTCGCTCAAACAGAGCAAGCCGTTGACCTGCTCCGCTCGCATTTGCGCTTGGTAGAGGATCATGTGCGCCTGTTTCGCAAACAAAAGCTCGAGCAATTCAAGGATTCTGCTTATTTCAAAGGTTTGGCCAAGAATCCAAAGTATCAATGGAAGATGTTGAACGAGTGGTTTGCCAAAAAACTGCCCAATATTGAGCTATCGGCTCTTAGAATTGTGTCCGAAGCCATTCAAAAACAACGAGAAAATGCTTTAAAGAATGATTATATGGACAAAATCTTTGCGCCAACTCAATATTTCATTTCTAAGCATTGGGATCGTGCACTGGGCTATTCTAAAGATGATTTTAATACCATCTATACCAAGTTTAGTCCCAAAAATCGAAGCCTCTCTTATTATCAAATGGTGATGGAGCAAATCAACCAAGCACATACTTCAGCCTTGCAAGCCTTACAGGATGGTAAGACGCCTTATGCAATGCGTGTCACCGAAAAAGCCTGGAGAAAATTGAGGGGCATGATTGCACAAGCACCTCCTTGTATGAGTGCCGCTCAAAAACAAAAACTCATTCGAAAATTCAAAGATCGTTTACAACCTATTTTTTCAAATCAACTCTCTTAATTATGGCTAGTAGTACCAAAACCGAATTTAAAATCAAAAGAGATTCTTTAAGTTATTTATTAATCAAAACACCAGGTAACCCCACCCCAATCAAACGCTATTCATTGGATGCTAAAACCCCTCAAAACCCAAGCTTGGGCATTCATCGCTTGGAACGTGTTTTTCTCAAAGGAAAAGTATTTGAATGGGCGGTTTTGTATGATAACAAAACGGGTAAAATCAACGCTTATTACCACCCTCAAAAGCAGGATCAAGCCTTGAGTAAAGAAGCTTTTCAACAGCTCTTAGGCAGCGTCAAACTAAAGCTTTATATCATTTACAAAGCGGCTTACAAATTAAAAACAGGTCGTACCAAAGGCTTGAGTATGCCAATTGAACGACTGGATGAAACGCCTCAATATTGGAATCAAGACGTAGAGCGGATTATGGTCTACCAAAATGGACAACACACGCATAATTTTATCAGAGGACAATTTTTTAGAGTATGACCTATTATCAAGCCATTGAGCAAATCAAGGTTCTACATATTCCAATCAAACTGACTTTGAAAGATTGGATCTACTTGGCAAAAATGCTGCTCCCCTTCTCTGCTCCAGAGCCTGCCGATGATTTTATACAAAAAGGTTGGAGAGCTGCCTTGATTCAGATTATTATCAAAATCAGCAAACGACAGGAGAAACACTGGCAAAACGAAGCTAAAATCTATCGAATCCAACTCACGCCAACAGAGAAATATGCTTTGGAAGAGTTGCTTTACAACGACGACCCAAGTGATCTTTATTTAAGGACGATCTTCTACGAAATCAAAGTACAATTGGAACAATTTGACCAGCATAAAAAAAGGATCCCTAGCGGCAACTAGAAATCCTCTTAGACAAATTCTTAAAAAAACAAATTTATGACATCTTTTGCAGAAAATCCACACAACAAGCAGCGTAAAGTTCAAAATTACGCCATTTTCAATTGGTCTTTAAACAAGACATTAGAACAGAAATTTGAACACAAAAACTTTGCCCATCGTTTTGCTTGGGCAAATCGAGCCTTTTTAGGCATGGGTATGATTGCACAGCTGGCAAGTTTAACAACAGCATTCACCATGCTTTCTTATCTATTTCTCAACATTCATTGGGTGATTCGAATCGCTTGTTCTATTGCTTTGGTGATTATGATTGAGGTCATCAAACGAGAATCAACCGATGATGTGATGAAGGGCTTATTTCAGTACAAAGAAGTTGAAAAGTTCTCTGCTCTCTTGGCAATCGTAGCGGTTGGGGCAAGTATTTACATTTCGATAGAAGGGGCTAAAATTCTCCCTTCCCTACTGGTTGAAGAAGCGACTCCTCAAGCACCTGTTTTAAAATCTTCTGAAGGCATTATTTCTGATTATGATAATCGAATGGCAGCGCTCGAGATACAACGGGATAATTTTCGGAATACTAGGTTGTACAAAGGGCGTTTGGCTCGAAAGGATTCTAAAGTGGTGCAAGAATACAATGAAAAGATTGAAGCGACTCAAGCACAAAAAGACGCTGCTCTGGCGGCTCTTTTACTCGAGAACCAAGTCATCGAACAAAAGGCATTGGAGGATTTTGAATCTAGGAAATCTACCATGACTTTGGAGCGAGAAAAATTGAGTACACAATTGGTTCGAGCAGCCATTGGTTTTGAGTTGTTGTTTCTGCTTTCGATGGGCTTTTCTTGGTGGTATTATACCGAATGTGAGAAGGAGAAAAAGGAAACTGCTCAAAATACGGAAACCCCGATAAACACAGGAAGTACTACTGCAGTACTGCAGCAGTACTACGGCGAAAAACCACAAGAAAAAGCTCCTCAACCACATGCGGCGCCAAGTATCCAAAAGATTGGTTTTATTGATTATGAAAAGCAAAAAAAAGATCCTCCAAAAGAGGAAAAAATTAAGAAGGAATATACTCGTATTTGCCCTGAATGTGGCAGTGGTTTTATTCACAAATCGCATAATCATACCTATTGCAAACGCTCTTGTTTGATTGCTGCTAGAGAGAAAAAAACAAATCTTTTATCCAATTCATAATCAAGCAGTACTGCAGTAGTACTACTGCAGTACTGCCCCATAAAACAGCGACTCATGACAACAAAAAATGCTTGTGTTATTCTTGATCAATTGCTGCAGAAGCTACAGCAGAAATTAGAAAAAGAACAGCAAAAATTAACTCAAATGAAAGGAAGTAAGAATCCTTTACAATTGCTTTGTCAAGAACAACAAATTTGCTTGCTAAAAACAAAAATTAAAAGCACTCAAACTTATTTGCAGCAGCTGAGACCCAAAGCCTCCTCAGCAAAAATATAGAAAAAATCAACCTTTAAAATTTACGCCATTAGTTCCTAGTGGCGTTTTTTATTGCCTTGTTTTTTGCATTCAAAGTCCGTATTTTAGGGGCTTTCATTCTTTCATCAAATCTAAAAACACATGAAAAAACTAAAAAAAACCAGAGCTAAATTACATCCTGATGAGCAGATTGTTGGGAGAGGGGTTCCCTTATCCATGCTCAACCAAAAGAAACTAAAACGATTAGGAAAACTTAAAAAAAGACGCTAAGCCATGAAAATTGTAGATACTTTAAGTCCAGAAGGAGGCTCTAGAGCCGAACGATGGTGGGAAGATCAAGGTTTTGTAGAATTGTATCAATTCTTTCGAAAAGGAGCGATGGAAAAACGCTTTTATGACAAGCTCAAAGATGTTCGAACGGTGCACGAAGTCTTTCAATTGAGGGGCTATCAGTTTGGTAACTGGGTAACGCATGAAGACCGTTTTAATTATTTGGCTGCTTTAGGCATTTGTTTGTATGACTTAAATCGAGTGTTGCGATTCAAAGGAAACAACCTTGGTTTGGACAAAACTTTGGGCATTGCCTTTGGAGCCCGAGGGGTAAAGGGAGCTTTAGCCCATTATGAACCCTCTACCAATATTATCAATCTCACTCGTTACTACGAAGAGAACCGTTTTGATGAACCTACCGAGAAAAAAGTCCGCTTTGTCTTTTCGGGCGGGGTGGGATCCTTTGCACATGAGTATGGTCATTTCCTGGATTATTTTTTTGGCGCTAGGGTAGAGGCGAACCCCAAAATCTATGCGCTATCCGATGGTCGCTCGACAGATCCTAGACGCATCACTTACGATGCCGCTAAAATGCCCATGCGTTACTGGATGGAGGAGATTCTTGAAAAGGCGTATTGGGACAAGAGCAAAACAGCGGATTCTAGTTATGTGAGACGTATTCGAAAAGCAATTCCTAAACAATATCTAGATTACTTCTTGAGAAGAAATGAAATCTTTGCTCGGCTCTTTGAGCAGTACGTTGGTTACAAACTCCAGGAGATGAAGATTCAAAATATCTTTTTGACCAAAACGAAGTACCATGCTATCCAATATATGACACCTACTGAGTTAAAAACAGTGGTGCCTTTGTTTGATAAGTTGCTGCTGCAGATGCGGAAACATTTTTAGAAGGCTTCCCATTTTAGGTTCTATTTTCAAAATAGAATAAATTATAATATAATTAAATATATAAAACCTTTATTATTAAGTATTTTTACTTCTTGGCATTGCTTTAGCATTTATAGTAAGTGTATCAAAAGTGATCATAACTAACTAAGAATAAATTTGGGTTTTAATTGGGGTGATTTAGACCTTACATGGATGGGAATACATGTAAGGTCTTTTCTTTTTATTTTTTATTGTAAGGTAATTGTATTTGTGGAATTAGACCAGTTTTATGATGGCAATACTGCGATACTCCACAGTTAATACATTTATTGGGTTTTAATGAATTAACATTAAAATTTATAGCTTTTTTAGTGTTAAAATCTCTTATATTTAAGATAACTTGATTATAGTATTTCCTATTTTCAGGAGTCAACTTTACTTCATGAATCTTTACATTTCTTAATCTATAGTCGGTTGAAACTCTATTTTCATATCGTACTTTTTCAAAATTCCATAGCCAATAAATAATGTACCCATTTTTTGCACCCAATTTATCTAGTTCAATCATTTGAGCTAATAATTCTGCTTTATGATTTAAATACTCATTTTCACTACTTACTTTATTTTCATTATAACGTGTAAATTTTTCTTCTACGACAAAGTTTTCATTATTCGAAAGCCAATAATCAGGTACCCCACAAAAATCATTTGCTTTATTATAAAAAATTATTGATTTTTTATTTTTTTTATTTTCTTGGAGTATTTTAGAACTTAATATGTATCCTATACTTTTGGGTAAAGTTCCAATTTTATTCATTTCTTCTGAAGAGAACGCATGATTTATATTTTTTGCTTTTTTGTAAGCATTAATTCGATCTAATAATATTTTTTTTTCATCCCAAATAAGTTCAACATTACTCTCTGGGTCTTCATCTACTAAAAGAGATTTCTGAATACTATATGAAACTGGGCAAAACACAAAATTCCCAACTTCACTTGCTGAAATCATGTTATAATTTATAGTAAGAAAACTAGATGTTGTTGCTTTTAACTCTATTTCTTTATATAATCTCTTAATAGCTCGACCTAGCATTAAAACCTGAAAATTTCTTGAATAATCATTAGGGAATCCCATTGTCCAACTCTCAGTATATTCAAGATTTATCAATGCTTTTAAATAATTCTTTCTAACTCTATCAATTTTAAAGCCTATTTTTTTTAACATTTTATCGAATAAATCATATCCTTTGCAACTGAATTCTTGGTAGTGATGTAGATTGTATGATAAGTTAGAAAAAAAGACAATGAAGACTATATTTGTAAGATGTGTTCAATATCTATACAAATAAAATGTCCTCATTGCCACAATTCAAAGGTCGTTAAAAACGGGAAAAAAACCACAGGAAGACAAAACTTTCTGTGTAAGAATTGTGGCAAACAATTTCAAGCTGAATATTTATACCAAGGAGCAGATCCAAGTATGAAAGCCCAGCTACAAAGTTCTTTATTACATGGTAGTGGTATTAGAGATTGTTACAAAATATTTGGAATTAGTCCTAAAACTACTCTTCGATTTATACTAGAGCAAGGAGAAAAAATTAAAATTACTCCTAGACAAAAGAAGTATAAAAAAGTGCAAATTGATGAGTTATATTCCTTTGTGAATCAGAAAGGTAAAAAAGTGTGGGTTTTCTACGTTTACGCTCCTGAGACCAAAGAAATATTAGCTGTAACAATGGGCAAACGTACAAAAAAGCAACTTCGATATTTAATGACACAATTAAAGTGTCTAGATATAGAAATTGAATTTTACTGTACAGATGCTTTTAAGAGTTTTAAAGAGGTCTTACCTTATTATCAACATATTATTGGTAAATCTTTTACTAAAGATATTGAAGGTATTAATACTCTTATTCGCTCTAAAATTGCACGATTTCACCGAAGAACTACCAAGTTTTCTAAGAAACTTAAGTATCAATGGCATTTGTTTAAAATTTTTGTCTTTTATTTCAATGAACTTCCATCATACATTTAACAACACAACCGAATTCTTTTTCTGCGATTTTTAATAACATTTCTGACAACTTATTCCAAAAAGGATATGTATAAAGAGCTTCTATTATTAAAAGTTTAGCTTCTTCATTTTTCCCAAGATTCAGCAAAGAATTACTCATATAAAGATAATATTTAGCTCTTTGAGGGACAAAAACAATAGTTTCATCCCCTTTCTTGAATTTCCCTATTTTATTCAATTTTTTGCCATCCAATTCTGATAACCAATTGTAACAATTTTGATAATTACCTTTATAATGGTAAAACTCAGATATATATAATAAAACAATGTCATATGGTGTAAATTCTCTATTACTTACGTTTTTGAATTTAGTTTTAACTTCATTAGCAAAATCCAAAATTTTATTTTCAGAAACATCAGATATATTCCTACCTTTTATATCTTTATAAAATAAAGTCCAATAATATTCACTTAATATAGGTTTAAAATTTGGAGATCTTTTCTTTACAATGTTGCAAATATTCAAAGCCTCTTCATATTTCTCATTCTTTCGAAGAGCATTTGCAAAATGCCGAAAATCCCAATCAGAAAAAGAAATTTTATTTTCATCCCACATTTTATAGCATTCTACTAATTCTTTAAAACGTTTAGCTTTTCTAAGAATTTCAGCGTATAAGGGCATAAAATCCTTCACTAAGGAAGGATCAGCTATAACTTTTTTTGCTTCTTCAACAGCCTTTTTATATTTTCTTTCTTTGATTAAGCTTGATACCAAGTCAATTTCATTTGACATAACAAATCATTTTATAATTATGAAACTGAATAATAAAAATATTTAATTAATAATATAAAAATATTTCCACTAAGTTCTTTATTCGTAATAAAAAGAATTTTATTTTTTAATCAAATATACGCCACAAAATTCCCCAACCTCAGCAGCAAAACTTTCCAATACCAAACACATACAATACTTTTACAGATATAAAATATTCTATTCTAAAAAAAAGTAACGTATGAAAAAACAACAACTGGGCAATGCCCAAACCGACCATCCACAACCGATTGACAAAACAATTGTAGTAGGCTTAATTAAAGCACAAATCCAAAAACTAGAAGCCCACGAAATTCGCATTCTCAACAATGGCATTTTTGAAGACGATTGGCTGGAGACAGACGAAAATCAAGCGATGGCAGACAACTTTTCTTTGGCAGCACACGCCACCAATGCCACCCTTATTATGGAGTTAAAATCCTTGTGCAAAAAAAATCCAACAACTGACTTAAAAAACGATTTTCAAACTAACGTAGAAACTGGATTAGAAACTGCTCAGAAACTGGCTAGAAATTAACAAAAACTGCGTCTACTGGCTCTACTAGCACAAAAACTGATTTTCAAACTGCCTAGAAATGAAACAGAAATTAGCTAGAAACTGCTCAGAAATTAAACAGAAACTGCCATAGAAACTACTAAAAATTATTACAAAAATAACTTCAAAAAAAATGGAAAACAAGCAACCAAATACCACCTATGATTTGGAAGAGGAGCTGCGCCAACAGCTGCTGGAGCAAGCCAATAACAAGGATTTGACCACCGATCTAGACGAAGAGGAAGAACTAGATTTTGAAACCGCAAAAGACCTAGAGCAAAAATCAACAAAAACCGCCTCTACTGACTCTACTGGCACAAAAACTGATTTTTCAGAAGTAGAAACTGCTGCAGAAACGGCAGAAAATAATTCTGATATCCAAGAACAGTTGGCAGAAAATTGGGAGGAAGAGCCTATCATTGAAATTGAAGAAGATCCACTGGATGGATATGTCCAAGAACCACCCAAAACCAATCCTGTTGAAGAAATCAAAAAAGCAACAGGCTCCAGTAGCAAAAATCTCAAAAACTTGGCAGAGTTGGGAGAAATTGCCTTCACCTATATTGACCTAGCCAAAGCTCAATTGTGTAGCTCTATTAGTGGGCAGCATGTGGCAGAATATACGGCAGATGAAAAAGCAAAAAAAGTTTTAATTGCTGCCGTTCAAGAATACTTGAGTACTCAAGAAATTAAAGCCCCCACACCTTTGATGACGCTGCTCTTGGCAGTGGGTACTTGGGCAGCGGCTGGTTTGGGAGCTGCTTTTTGGCATCGTTATCAAATTCAACAAATGGAATCTAAAGCCACACCAAGTACTTCTGCAGCAAACACGGCAGAAGATCCCTTGGAAGAGGAACAAGAGCAGGAGCAAGGACAAGCCAGCTCTGATTTTTCCCATTTAAAAGAATACCAGGATGGGCGCAAATTATTCAGCATTCACAAAACAACAGGGAGATACAAACACCTTCCCAACAATACTTATTGCGCTATTGATGTTGCCGATGAAGTTCCCAGTCCTGAAATTCAAGCCTTGATTGACCAAGGAAAAACGAATCCTGAAATTAGAGCAATTATTTACGATGAGTAAGCTTACAACCACGACAATAGACCAACACCATCCGTTCTTTTTAGCTTATTTTGGAAAACCCCATTCAGGAAAGACCTACGATTTGCAGCAATTTGCATTGCGTTGTAATCGACCCACTATTTTTGTGTACAATTCGGGTTGGGACAAAGATTGGGTGGGTTATGAATTGATTGAATTGTGGTCGGATAAAAAAGAACAGGAACTTTATTTTTCTTACAAAGGCAAAGATTATGTCTTTGAAAAGCACTTTATGAAAAAGTTTCGAGGCAAAAAAGTCAAAGCCATGATGGCAGATGAAAAACTTACCGAGATGCTTTTATACAAACGCCTTTCTCGCAAAGGCTATGAAGGGCTGTTTTTTATTATTGATGATGCCACCAATATTTTGACCTCTACCTTGACCCAAGCACAAAAAGCTTGTTTCTATCGAGCCAAACATGTGGGTATTTGGTTTGCCTTGGTTTTTCACGATCCCAATATGTTTCCCAATGGTGCTTGGGGAGCTTTGACCAAAGCCAAGTTTTTTAAAAACAATGTGGCACCACCGACTCAAAAGAGTAAAATCATTCCACACTTTAGAGAAATTATGAAAGCTTACAAAGTTCTTAAAGAGGCTCCAAAATACAGCTATTGCACCTTGATTATGGACACGGGCGATTTATCTTATACACCTTTTAAAACAAAGAAAAACAAAACATAACGATGCTAAAAACCTTGCTTAAACTGAATCTGCCAACGCTGCAGAAAAACCTAGAAGCCATTGTTGAAGATTTGCTCACAGAAGTAGCGGATCAACACCAATGCAATCCCTTTGATTTGCAACTGATCTTAACCAAAGTCGAGCAGCAAGCACTTGGAAAAATCTATGATTCTGACAACAACTGCTTGCATCAATTAAATGCCGCTCAATTGTTAGAAGACTTATTTTATCTCCAGCTGGAGCAATTGCCTGCTGTTGTCCAAAAATTGGTTCAAAAACAGGTTGGCACCATCAATATCCAGGACTTTATTATCGAACAGCTCGAAACAATGAATCTTTTGATTCGATACAACGACGCTTGTCAATTGCAATTATTTAAAATTACCACGGCAGGCACCGATCCAATTGATCTAACGGCTTTTTTTGCTAACTTAGAGCTGTAGTTTTTTATTTTTATAATCGTCCTTTTTATCATTTTTAAACACACATACATTTTATGAATCGTCAGGGCAATAACTTGACCATTCATCCACCCATTTCCTCCAAGCTCCTAGGTCGCTATCGACACAAAAAAGGCATTTATGTCATTCGGTTAAAAGACCAGGTCATTTATATTGGCAACTCGGTTAATATCTACAAATCAGGCTTGCGCCTCTTTCAAAAAGGGGGCGTTTTACAAGCCATTCCAGTCCAAAAGGTCAGCTTTGAAATTCTATTGACCAGCATGCGCTTATCATCGGTAGAGATGGTGCTCAAACGGCATTTTCAACCCCAATACAACTACATTGGTAAATTGCCCAACCATCAATCTACTTACGAAAAAAAGCAGATCCAACGCATTCAAAACATTTATTTTAGTCAGAGCCGCTTTAGCGTTGAAGGAGCTCGACCATCTAATACTTAACCCCAAAACTAACGTTATCATGTCTTGCATTCCAATTATCAGCAATGGGCATGGTGGTTTGATTGGCAACGTCTACCAAACAAAGGGCAAACGCTCTCCTGTTTGGTCTGACGGTGCGGTTCTTTATGAAGGAGAATTTAATCGAGCCATCAAAAACCGTTTGTTAGAACTGCTCCATTTTAAAGGCATTCCTTATTATGATTTGGTGCCAGAGCAGCACGACATTCATCGGAGTGTTCGAGTTGCTCGAGCAAATCGTTTTCATGCCCAAAACAAAAATACCTTTCTGCTCGACTTGCATTCCAATGCGGGAGGAGGCAAAGGATCGGAAGTTTTTATCTCCAGTGCTGCCAGTAGCTCCAGCTTGGCTTTAGCGCATTGGTCTCAAGCCTTGTTTGTCCAACATTTTCCAGAAAGTACGTTTCGAGGCATCAAACGCAGGAATTTTGATTTGGTACATTTGACCGACATGCCCGCCATTCTCCTGGAGCATTTTTTTATGGACAATGAACAAGAATGCAGAACCTATTTAATGACAACCAAAGGAAGAGATCGGATTGCCGCTTATACCTTGGCAATTATTGAAGCCTACCTTAAATACCATCATTCATGAAAGATAAGTTACAATTTGCCTTGATTCTATGTTTGTTTGGATACGTAATTTTCCTCCAGCAATGCAAGCAAGGATCTAGCTCGAGTAATCAGCAAACAATTCGAATGGATACAACGATTGTTCTAGATACGATTTTGCCAGCTCCTGTTATCGTGCAATTGCCTCGACAAGTTATTCCTGAACCTAGAATTATTTATGTGGATAGTTTCCAAAATAGAATAAAATCAGAGTTTGTTGATACCACTCAACACATGGCTGCAAAGCTTTATCAAGACAGTTTAGAAGATGATAATTTGACGGTCTATTATGAATCGTTGGTGGATGGTCAGCTGTTGCAGAATCATTTAGATTATAAACTAAAAATACCAAAGCAGATTACTAAAACCATTCGCATCAATACCCCTGTTCCAACACCTAGCAATGGGCTGTTTTTGAATGCGGGGGTGGGTGGGAATGTCAATGCTTTTTCTAGTTTGACGGTTGGTTTGCAATTTGTCTCCCAAAAAGGTTGGGCACTCGGTTATGATTATGATGTGTTGCAAAAGGTACATCAAGTTAGATTGGGGGTTCGTTTGCTGCCTTTTAAGAAACGAAAACAGTAAAAGCGTAATTTTAGGCGTATATTTTTTTCAGCCCTCTTTTTAATCCGTTTAACTGCCGTTTGTTCAAGGTTATTTTTAATCCAAAAAGCTGCTTTAAAGTTGCTAGAATTACGCCCATTCTGAGGACTAAAGCCCCGCTCATATTCGTTTTTTTAGCATTTTTTACCGCATCTTTGTCTTGTCAAAAAAGCAGCCTAATTACTTCCTAAAACCCTTGTTTTTATTATGCTCATCCCTGATGAATCCAAACACACCCTCATTATCAAACCCGATTACCTTGGCGTTGGTGTCATTGGATTGGTGGTTTTACTAATCCTGATTATCAACAAAAAACTCCTTTAAATGAAAGCGCTTCTTAAATCGGTTTTTACCAGTTTGTTAAGCCTGTTTAATGTCGGGATCTATTGCTCGGATGGCGTAGATAGTTTGTTGCAACAATTGCACTTGTTAGAACTCGAAAATCAAGCCAATGAAATCCTCCGATTGTATGCCTTGATGGAGTATCAAAACCAATTGATCCTTGCCTTAGATGCCTTTAGAACGGGTTTAATGTTCCTTTCCTTGCTCTTTCTTTTTATCCTCAATTTTGCCCTCTTCAAACGCTCTTATCTATGGGCAATTAAGAAAGTCCAAACTGCTTATTCTTTTATTACTACCAAACTCAAAACGAAACTTAGAAAATGGCGAATGTAAAACGTATTTATGCCCCTTTCACCAAAGATTTATGCATGGCGAGCCCTTGGGCTTATGTCGATGGTGAATTATCCTATCGTCCTCTACCTGCTGGGACTGTTGAGCAGGAATTAATCACCGATGTCCAAAAAGCAGGTGGTATTGTTGATGCCAACTATTCTATCTTGGTTCAAAAACAAGGCAGCGACGAACAAGGACAATTGGAATTGACCTTGCTTTTGTCCGATGAAAAAAAGGAAGATGGCAGCTATAAATTTCCAGAAAAAGCCATGGTGAAGATTGGTATTGATGGCGATAGCCCTGAAATTTTCCCTGGTGATCATGCTGACTTTTTGATCGGCTTGGAAATTGGTGGAACCTATGGTCCTGGTACCTTACAAACCATTGCCCAATTGGCTCGTCAAGGCAAACAATTGGTCATTAATGGCATGCACATTGATGCGGACAACGACAAACATTTTACCGCTAAAATGGTCGAGCGTCAATTCAAACACGATGGTTCTAGCATGGGCGACCGAAATATTTTGTATCCCAAATCGTTGGCTAGTGACGAACAAACCACCATTCGAGTCCTAGCAGACATTGACGTCACCTTAGATGGCTTTGGCTATTTAGAAGTGCCTATTTATCGGGGCATTGGTGCCAACATCACCCTAGATACCACCTTCACCAAATAACACCAACCCTCCTTTAACCCTTAAAGCCAAGTTGCGGGAAGACCTCCCCCGTACTTTTTAGGATCTCCTCCTTGTTGCTCGACCCATCAAAAGGAATTGTCTTCCCTCATGCAACTTGGCTTGTTTTAATGCTTTTTCTATGGCAGGTTCTGTTTTTGAATCCATCTCCACAGGTGATATTGGCATCTTGGATGGTGGTTTAAATATTGGCACCCAAGGACTGTCCAACAAAGACCTCAAAGTCATTTTTGGCTCCTTGGCTCAAGCACAAACGGCTCAGGCTAGCCAACAACTGCAAGTTCAACAACGGCGGGATCAACTGCTCATCATTAGCGCCTCTGTTGTTGTTTTATTGCTGCTTCTACTCCTTCTTTTCTTTTACTCCAAACACCCTACATCATGAGTCTAGGTACCCTTTCTGAATCTCGTATGGCAACGGCTCCGATTGCAACGATTACCACCACTGCAATGCCTTCTGTTCCTGATCCCAAACCCACTAAAAACACTCCTCAGGTATTAGAAAATACGGTCAACCCAACCAATACCTCCAATACGACCAACTCCAACAATGAGAATTTGGTCAACCCATCCAATCCAACTCTTAGTACGACTACCATCACAGTACCAACAACAACGCCAACGCCCACACCAACAGCAACACCCAACAAACCTTGTGGTTATTGCACGGCTAAAAGCATCACAGGGCTTGCGCTGCAAATCAGCATCGTTCTTTTTATGTTGGCACTTTCTTTTCACTTCGTTAAAAAAGTATAACCATGGCTTGTGAAGATCCTAATGCCCCCCTCTTTATGGCTTGCCATTTAGAAGGGGAAGGCACGGTGAGTGAAGACCGAAACAAAAACCAGAACAACAACGCTAACAGCGATTCCAACCAAGAACCCAACAAAAAACCACAAAATGCCGCTGATATTATCAATGCCAGTGCCAATGGTTTGGACAGCATTACAGGCTTCTTAGGGTCCTTGATGGGAAAACCCAGTCCTTCCACTCCAACTTATGTGCCTGCTCCTGATCCTCCACCCAAACCTTCGCCCTGGTTGATTGGAGGCGTCATTGGTGGAGTTGTCTTATTAATCGCCCTATTAATCTTTTTTAAGCATGGAAAATCCAACGAATAAAACACCCTTATTGGTCATTGGTTTGCTGCTCATTCTAGCCCTTGGCGGTTGGGCGGTTTGGGCGGTACTCCGTCCTAAAAAAGAAGAAGAGCCCACTGTTACCACCAAAAAAGAAACCGCTGCTTCAACGCCAGTGGTTACAGGACGCAACAATGTCTCCAGTCAAAACACAGGTTTGACCAAAGAACAGATTGCCTTTTTATTTGGTCATAACAATTCTAGTTTTAACAGTGGCAACACAGGCAACGAAAACCAACCCAAACAAAAAGAGCCGCTTTACATCAAAGGCACTCGAGCACAAGCTTTGATTACTGCCAAAGCAGAGCATTTACAATCCAAAGTAGCGGTCATGGACATCATTCGTGCTAAGTACGATATTGGCAGGGAGTTGATTAAATTCAACTCCGATACACAAAAAGCCATTGACCAGCTCTTTGACAAAGTATCTGGCGTGGACGTCCATTCGGATCCTGCCAAGCGTTATTTGACCTTCCCGATTTATGGCAAACACGAATCACAAGGACCTGCCCTAAGATCGGATTTACAAAAGCTCTTGGATAGGGGCTGGGAGGGCTTAAATCTCAGCAACAAACGAGATCCCACCATGCCTTGGTGGTTGCCCTCGGTACAATTGAATTTGCTGCTAGGAACAACCGTTTCAACCACCATTAGTGCCGATAATATTTGGTGGTATTGGGGACAACGCAGCGAGTTGGACTTTTTTAAAGATTTTAATGGGCATCAAGTGGATGATCGTTGGTTGGTCAAAGTGAACGACAACGGCAAAGCCGCTTATCCTGCAGGGAATCTCTATACTTTTGTGCAGCGCTGGGTGGAAGCCATTGATCAGCTCAACAAAGTAACCGAATGGGAAGCCATCCGAACCTTAACCGCTCCAACCTCCAAAGGGGGCGATGGGTGGCTGTTTACCTACCTAGATCCTGAGACAGGAACGGACTACAGCAAGAACTATGATCCGCAAGATAGTCGTACCAACGATGCCCTTGATCTTATTTTAACCTAATTCAAACTTCCCCTAAAAAGCCCATTGTTATGGAAAACAAACACCTATTTTTAGGCGCTGGGGTACTCCTGGCAATTGCTCTTGCTTATCTGATTGGTAAACGCCAAAAGAAAGCGGTGGAGCAACGAGAAATTGATGTGACAGTCAACCTCCAAGACGAGCATGGACAAACAGTGGTTTATGATCCGAATCCTTTACTCGTTCGACTCAACAAAGGGTTGATCACTCGATATTACTTTGATTTTTCAGAGCGCTGCAATCCCATCAAAGAGCTCTATGATTTGGATCCTGCTCGTTTTATGGCAACGGTCAAAGCCTACAAAGTCAAGTATGGCGTGGACATCACCATTCCTATGAAAGCTTGTCATGTGGATTGTAATCTAAAAACAGGCATCAACAGCTTGAGTTATTTTGACTTGATTTATCAACGCATCCAGCAATTGCAAGCCGTGACCAGCTAGTTAATCCTTTATTTTATCACCTTCTTTTTTTAATTGTCAATCATCATGTTATCAAAACCTTCGTATAAAATAGCGGGCATTTTCTTTGTTGTGGCTCTTTTGGGAGTGGGCACTTTTTTCTACCTCAAGAAAAAGAAAGCCGAAAAGCAAGCGGCTGAAAAAGCAGCTCCAAAGAAAACGACCAACAAAGATTTGACTAAAAATGCCCCAGCGCCTCAAACCACCAACGCTCAAGCCAAAAACTTGGAAGTAGCAGGAGGAGAAAACCAAGATCAACCCATTTAACATGAAAGAAAAACTGATCCAATATCAAAAACCACTTCTTGCCGTTGGTTTGTTGGTCCTCTTGCTTGTCTTGTATTTTTATCGACATCGCCTTTTTAAAGGAACGCTCTTAACAGGGGCTAAATCAACAGCGGTTTCTAATAATACAACTACCTCTAATCCTGAAAGCCTCCTTCTTAAAAAAGGCAGTCAAGGAGAACAAGTGCGACAGCTGCAACAACTCTTAAATCAAGAGCATCAAAAACACGCTCCAACCTTCATTCCTCTACTAGAAGAGGATGGCATTTTTGGAGATAGAACCGAGCAAATGCTCCTTCGATACACCCAACAAAAGAGCATTACTTTAGCTCAACTGCAGACAAGTCTTGCAGCTGCTTAAAACAATCTAAACCCATGTTTTTATTACTTCCTTTTTTATTAGGTGCTGGTAGTACAGGCTATTGGTGGTGGTCGAGTCAAGAGCAAAAAGAACCTTCTTTAATGCAAGAACTCTTTGACCTACTCAAACCTATTTTGCTTGTGCTACTTGTCCTTTTATTCTTTCGTTGGCTCTACGCCCAATCTACTCCAGCAACTCCAGCACCAAGCGCTTGAGTTGCTGTTGCTTTTTCAAAACCACTTCAAAAACCTCTTCCTATGGCTAGTTTCAACAGTTGGATGCTGCCCACCAAACGACGGTGGCGGCGTATCATGGCAGGTTACCAGGATTTATATAACGACAAGGGCAATTGGTCCTCAAATAAAGTAGGTGTTGGTACTTTGATCGGTACCAATCGAAGTATTGCTGCTCCGACACTCATTGCCTGGCGTGGGCGCATGGTCTCTAAAGCAGAAATGGAAAACTTATCTATTACTGAAGCCATGCAGATTTACAAGGTGAGGTATTGGGATAAGATCCAAGGCGACTTGATCCAGAGCCAAGCCCTTGCAGATATTTTGGCGGATATGAAAAGTTCGGCTGGAGGTAATGCCATCAAAGAAATGCAGCGCACCCTTAATGACTTGGGAGAGCGCCTTTCGGTGGATGGTGCTTTTGGGGTGGCTTCTGTTCAGGCGCTCAATCGGCAAATCCTGCGAGTAGGGCAGGCTCGTATTTTTAATGCTTTTAGACAGCGAATGATTGGCTATTATCAACGTATTAATAGTCCTTATGAAAGGCAGTTAATCGGTTCTTTGAATCGGGATTATCCTGCTATGAAAACCGATTGGACTCGAGTGGCAGTGACGGTTGGGATTGTCACTTCAGTGATTTTGCTTTTGGGGTATACTTATTATCAATTTAAACAACATCAAAATACAAAAGTATCCTTTAAAAAGTATATATATCACTTCTAGTTACTTTTTTACAATCAGTATTTCTCTTGTAGTAAATTCCATCCAAGCAAAATCATAGACATAATAATAAATCTTCTTCTTCGAATTAACATACGTACTTGTATGATAGTTAAATTGAAAACCTATTTGCTCCAATACTAAACGATTATAATATATTTTTTTCTTTCCCTCTGACATTAGCATTCGTAATATTTCATAATTTCTATGTAATATAGCGTCTATTGTTTTTGTTATTGTTTTTGTATCTCGTCTCAATTCATAATTAAATGTATTTTTACATTTTAAGGAACAAAATTTTTTATCCCTTCTTCCTTTTAATCCCTTCTTACAATAACTACAAGTCTTATCTTTCATCTCATTATAATTTTTTATTATTCTCTACCATTTTATTTCACACTGCTTTTTTCCTAAATACAAATCCCCTCTAATTATCTTCATCTCTCTTATTAGATCAAATAATCGTTTATTATCTGATTGTAATCGTTTATTATCTGATTACAATCAATTAAGATAATAAAATCCTGATTAAAAGCTTTTTATCCTAATTGTAAAGTCTTAATTTTATATACAAAAATCATTGAGCCTATGGGAAATTTGAACAAAAGCACTCTTTTAGTCAACTATGAAGAACAGTTGATGATAAAACGATATAGTTACAACACGATAAAAACCTATAAATCTTGCTTTAAAGAATTTATTGATTTTTATCCTAAAAAGAATTTGAATCAAATGAAAAATTCTGATATTCAAAGATTTATGATCCATTTGATTAGAAGAAAAAACATTGCACGTTCTACTCAAAACCAATACATTAATGCGATTAAATTTTATTTTGAAAAAGTCTTAAATCGCCCCAAAGAAACTTACCAATGGCACCGTCCTAGAGCTGTTAAAAAATTACCTCATGTATTTTCAGAGCAAGAAGTCATGTTAATAATAAAATCTATCAAGAATTTAAAACACAGATGCATCATCTTAACGATTTATTCTGCAGGGTTACGACTTAGTGAAGTGCTTAATCTTAGGATAAGTGATATTCATAGTAAAGAAAACTGTATTTTTATAAGAGATGCCAAAGGTAATAAGGACCGATATACGCTTCTTTCCGAAAAATTGCTCCTAACTTTAAGAGAATATTATATTAATTACAAACCTTCTTTTTGGTTATTTGAAGGAGCTAATGCTGGTAGGTATAGTAAAAGTAGTGTCCAAGCTATTTTTAAAAGAGCTTTAGTTAAAGCGAAAATTGGAAAAAATGGAACGATACATACATTGAGACATAGTTTTGCCACCCATTTATTGGAAAGAGGCGTCAATTTAAGATATATTCAAACCTTACTAGGACATAATTCCATTAAAACTACTGAAATTTATACTCATATCTCTAAACAAAATTTAAAAAAAATTGCTAGCCCTTTAGATTTTTTAATAATTTAGGATATCTCTATATTAGAAATAAACACAATAGACTATTGCGTTTAGCAAGTAGTTATGAGCAAGTTAGAAAATTGCACCCACGAAATTGAGACTCAAATGGCTAAAGAAATTAAAACCTGCAATGAATGTAATGGAGAATTTTATTCTAAATCTTCTCAAATGGCTGGACTTTGTCCTGAATGCTCCCACTATCTGTATGGATATGAAAATTGCGTCCATATCTTTAAAAAGGAAAGATGCATTCATTGTTATTGGGATGGTAAAAATTCTGAATTCATAAATAAAAAAAGAAGAAAAAATAACGAAAATGCTGACTAAGAATGAAATACTATCCAAAATTACATATAAAGTTGACAAGAAAGCTTTCTTCTTTATTGGAGATGAAATAAATCAAAATGAATTTGACCTTGAAAAAGATGAAAAAATAATTGTCTTCTATACGAAGAATAAAATCCTATTCCTACTATCAAATACCAAGCTACATTTTAAAGATGAGAAAGGGGAAAACAAAAGCATTTCTCATTCGAAAATTTCGGGGAAAGAACTAAAAATTCGTGTAGAAGAAAAATCTTATATCCTAAAAATTTTTGTAAAAATCAGCAACCAGAAAAGGCTACATATTTCTTTAAATTTTGAAAAATATGATGATGCAAATGTAGCTTATGAAATATTTGATTTTATCCCTCAGTGGTTCCGAAATAAAAAATCGAAAGAAAACCTTGAACGGATAGATAAAGTTACCATATCCATTCTTGAAGAAAATTGGAATAGAGAATTAACTGTAGAAGAAAAAGAAAACCCAACTAAAACATTCACTAACTATGTAAAAACTCTCAATAAAGTAGCACAAGCAAATATTGTTAAAAAGCTTCTAAAGAAAATGTAAAAAAAACCAGCTCATAACAGGGCGCATATGGCCATTGGGGCTATATTTCGGCCGCAAAAAGTACCGTTTCTACGCCCGCAGCGCCAAATCTACGATTTGACGATAACTAGGAAAAATAATCGAAAAATCGTAGATTTGGCTATGGGTAACGTTCGGCTTCGTCGCCTTGCTATTCCCCAACGTCATATGCGCATTCGTTGGCTGCCATGAGAAAAAAGAAAATAACAAACTACAAATAATGGAATACGATGCAGATATTTTTGATGCGGTTGAATTTGGAGATTTAGAATCGGTAAAAATGTATTGGTCGAAGGAGATGAATATTGATTGGCAAGATAGTAATGGAATAAATTTGATAATGCTTGCATCAAGATATAACCATAAAGAAATCGTAAAGCATTTATTGTAAAGGTCCCCTAAATAATCCGACAAGATTACAGATAAAAAAGTGTAATTTAGGATTATGGAAAAAAGAAGATTCACAAAAGAAGAAAAACTAAAGATTTTGCGGGAAGCCTCTCTAAATGGCGTAAAAGTAACATTGGATAAGTATGGAGTTTATGCAGCAACCTATTATTCTTGGAAGAAAAAGCTAGAATCAGAAGGAGAAGAGAATTTTGGCAAAAAAGTATCGAAAGCAAGGACAAAAGAGCTCAAACGCTTGGAGGATGAAAATCGTAAACTCAAAGAGCTAGTAGCAGAAAAAGAGTTAATGATACGGATGTTGAAGGATTTGCGAAAAAAGCCCTAAGCCTGAGTGAGTTGAAAGAATTGGTTCGGAAATACATGGCTTTAGGCTTACTACGAGATCAGGCATTAGATTTGGCAGAGATAAGTAAAGACCAGTTTTATTATAATCCCAAAGAAGGAAAACAAGGGAAGAGGGCTAGTAAATCAACAAAGTACCGAAAAGCAGGAAGTTGGGATATAGTAGATAATCAAGAAGTAGTTGAAAAGATAAAAACACAATTATCACAACGAGATATGAACTATGGTTATCGAAAAATGAGTTATTTTTTGCAACAGTCTGGCTATTTGATTAATCACAAAAAAGTCTATCGGCTAATGAAAGAACATAGTCTTTTGCAAGCTAAGAAAGTCTCCGCCCAAAAAAATTATGTAAAATATCGCATAGTTGTACCCAATAGACCATTAGAAGTATTAGAAATGGACATAAAACAAATATGGGTAGAAGAACAACGCAGATATGCATATAATTTGACAATATTAGATACTTTTACAAGGGCAGCTTTGTATTTTACGGTTGGTTATAACATGCGTCAAACTCAAGTTAAACAGGCTTGGGAGTATGTGATAGAGCATTATTTGCAGCCAGCAGATGCATTGAATAGGAAGTTACATATTGAAGTTCGAAATGATAATGGTCCTCAATTTTCAGCAAAAATGATTCAAAAATTCTTTGAAGAAAATGGGCTAAATCAGATGTTTACTCATCCTTATACACCTCAAGAGAATGGTCATGTGGAAAGCTTTCATGGCATTTTGGCTAAGCATCTAAATAGACAAACATTTTGGACTTTAGAGCATTTGGAACAAGATTTAACCCTCTTTTATGAGCGATATAACAATACAAGAATACATGCTTCTATTGCTTATCTGTCTCCTCATGATTTTTGGAAACTTTGGGAAATAGAGCAAATTGAAAGAATTGAAAAAGCTAAAAATAAGGTGCAATTCAAATTAAAGATACCTTATTATAAACTCAAAGAAACTTTACTTACGTGAGCCTTCGGGTTCGGGTTTTATGAACATGAGGGAAGTTGTTCGCTTCAATCTGAAGGGCTCTATGCCCTGATAGATTGACAAAAAAAGGGAAGTGATTAAACGGAACACCTCCCTCCAACTTTTCGGTATAATAATCACCTTCGGTTGTTGTTCGTTAATGCAAAATTACGAAGATGATTTCGTTTATTGTTTAACAACTGTAAAATTGTCGGATTAATAGGGGGCTAGACCATTATTAACGCTCAATCCAGATTTGTACCTAAGAAATAAAGAAGAAGAAACTGTTTTTGAAATTGCTGAACGATTAAAGGATAAAGAAATATTCAAAACCCTACTCCAATACTGTTGGAAAGAAAATGAAAAATTATTCATCTTCGAATATCATGCAATACCAAAATTTGAGTCTGATTTTTTAGGAGCTTATGTGAATTGTTGGATAATGAATGAAGACCTCAATTATGCTAAACACAAAAGTAAAAGTTTAATTGAGGAAGAAAACTGGGAAATTGATTCCTTTGAAGACATCGCAGAAATAAAAGAAGGTGAAATCAAAGAAGAGGACGAAAGATATAAATACTACGAACAAGTAATAATAGATAAAGAAGTCTTGGTATTTCACACTTACGAGAATTTAGAAGAAGAATAAAGAGGTGCTTCGAATTGAGTTTTGCTGATAAAAAGAAAATTCAGTTCTTCCATTCGGGCACAAATTGAAAAAAGAAAAGAACACGGCAGCCAACAAAGTGTATGTGTTCATTGCGAGCAAAAGCTCGCAACGCCACATACACTAAACGTTGTGCATCATAAAACCAATACCTTGACCTATCTAGCCCATGAAAAAAATAACCATAACAGCTATATTGTTAATCTCAATCAGTCTTATAGTTACTTATTACCTAAACTCCAATTACTTTGAATTATGGAACAACAATAATGTCCAAATTATCACTAAAAAACCATTACTAGCGGAAAAAGTAAAAATAGAATTTGGTGTGAGTGTGAACACAATTAATCGTGAAAATGATCTAGACTTATTTAAAAATAGAAATAAATACACTATAATTTTTGAAGGAGAAAAAAAGAATAGCATAGCAAATAGTTACGGTGAAAATGATTACCTAATAACCTATGACAATAAATACTATTTATCCTTTAGACATTTTAAATTTAGTCCCAATCATCAACACAATTATGAATTTAAATTTATACCTCAAAATAACAGCATTATTCTATCAGTTTTCATTGATGGTGAAAGTGGGATGAAATTCGAAAGGGAAATGCTAAAAATTGATGACGCAGAAAAGTATGTCTGTAATACTCCTATAGATAACGCAGGAGGTATTTACAACATGGTTGAACTAGAAAATGATAAATAAACTCAATCATTGAAAATTTCACCATTCTTAAATATGGTTTAATGAATAAAGAAAAAAAAGAACAATGGATTCAAGCAATTTCCTGGTTCGAAGAAATTTGTGAAGAATTTGACTATGAGCTAAAGCCTCTAATAGATTATATGTATCAAATCAAAGAAAACCAATTTTGGGATAAATATTACCCAAGTTTTTCACATGATTCTTTAGGAATTTGTAAAGCTAAAGATTTTAATGATAGATTATATACTCCTATGATTTATATAACCTACGATTCAGAATCTGATTTTTTTACGATTCATTATCAAGAAGGTCAAGGAAATGAATTAAGTAAAGAAACAGTTGAAAAAGAAATAAATGATGAGATAACTAAAAGAATACAGAATTGGCTTGAAAAATAAAACGATGCACAACAATGTGTAACATATGACCATGCTAGATGCAGGGCTAAAGCTAAAGTCTCGTATTATGTGAGACGCCGCAAAATCGCAGATTTTGCTAGTAGCTTGAAGCTAAATTACTACCAAAATCTGCGATTTTGCTCTCGGAAAAGCTTATCTTCAGTCCGCATAGCCTCTAGCACAGGCATATACACTGAACGTTGTATTCAACCAATTTTCGACGTTTTTTGGCTTCCAACTAATCGACAAAAGAACTAATTACCTTCTTTTATTATTTTCTTACTGATAATAGTTCCTTCTTTGCCTATTAACTTCAAAAAATAAATCCCATCCAACAAATCATTTAGTGAAACAGAAATTAGCTCAAAATTCTGTTCAAAATTATCATTCATCAATAAAATTCGACCAGTAATATCGCAGACTTCAAGATGTTTAAGCTCAAACGATTCAGAGAGATCCTCAATTAAAATCTCACTAGAAGTAGGATTAGGATAAACCTTAATTTCTTTTTCAATTACCTTGGTAACAGCTGTTCCTACACTTGGATTAAAAACATATGTAATCCCTGCATTGGGCGAGCCATCTATAAAAGTATAATTGGGGACGCACGAATTATAAAACGAATACGATGGTAAATTCGCGGATCCTTGAAGACCAAGCATATCATTACAAGTATCATATAAAAACTTAACACTCAAAGTTTGAGTTCCTGGCGATTGACCAAAGGACTCTCTGTTGAATTGATTTGGACCAAAGCGAATTTCGATATGATTGTCGCTTTCAAATAGCCAAATTTGATAGTCTATGAAGTCAGCTGGATTGGGATTGGGAACAGTTTGAGGAAATCCTGCATTTTTCCATTCAATTTTTAAAATTTGATTTCCTGCTGTCCCAGAAATCTCATACCCAATTGGAGACTGTGAAGAGGATGTCCCCTTATCTGTAAGAAAATAGCCTCCAAAAGGAGAATGAACAACAAATAACTGCTTATTTCCTAAACCTGGAAAATGCAGACCACCTCCAGCGTAGACATTAAGAGCTGTAAAGTTCTGCCCATAAATATCAAAATCAAAGTTGAAAAAAATTTGATATGTTGTTGCATCTGTCCACATTGCTCCCTGATTTAGAGAAATAGGATTACTTAAATCCTGATAAGTATTCATTGTTGTTGTTACTGTGTATTGTGCTATAGTAGTGTAGCTAATTAAAAGGTATAATAATGTTAAGATGTGAGTTTTCATCGTTTTGAAGAATTTAGTAAATTACAACTCTTGGGGAACAAGTTAGTCTTACACAATAATAGTTCATATTTAGTGCATTAGCAAGTCCAACAGAATAAAAATAAAAAAGGCAGAAATACAACAATGCGTATATCGCTATCCCGCCGTTTGGGCTAAAGCTAAAGTCCATCCTTTTGTGAGGCTCCACAAAATCTACGATTTTGCTCTCGGGAAAGCTTATATTACACAGCGCATATCATGCGGCACATGATATACGCCACCGTTATGGACAATTCTAAAAAAACGCACTCAATAGAACGATTGAGGATAAATTATAGTTAATGTACTAGTCTTGACTTTACATTAAATAAATTTTTCACTCTTAAAATATAATTATGGCTATTGCCCTTACAAAATATGTCTATCCTTTAGAAAATAGTATTTTACTTTCTCAAAGTTTGGGATATACTTTAGACAACCCAAGATCTGAGGAAGAAATTAAATTAATCTCAGATTTTATCGCTAAATCTTTAGAAAACTATAAACCAAGCAAAGATTATAATCCTATTTTCTCTTTAACTTATTCAATAAGCGAACTTAGAAAAGCTTTAGAAGGAGATGTTGAGCATGAATATGCCTTCAACTTTTATAAGGAAAACTATGAAACTAAAACCTTAGATGTAATTGCAAAATCTTGGATAATCATTCGTTATGAAGATGATGGATTATTTGAAAAGGTTCAAGAGGATGATGAAATTCTATTTGATTTACTCTTAGATCAAAGTAATAAAGAGAACTCTTTCATTGAATCATTTTTTGAATTATCAAAATATTGCTACTCTCTCTCTCTGATTTCTATTACTGAAAACGAATTTATAGGTGAATCTTTGTTGTTTTTGGAAAATCCTCAAACTATACTCTATAAAATAGAATCTTATAAGCTTATTCGATTTCTTGAAAAAGTATCTTTTGCATACGCTTCAATGAGAAAAGGAAAAATAAAGTATAAGCCAAGTTGGCTAAATTGGCCTCTCAATAAAGATCGTCTATTAATTCAGTCTGAGTTATTGGATTCTGTATTAGCTATTAATGAAAAAGCAAATGTAAGCAGAAAGAAAAGAAAAGCTAGCCAAAACTTATCTCCAAAGGACAAGTTATTATTTGTAGGAGATATATTAAGAATGGTCAATGAAGACACTAGAGACATAAAGGTGAAATTGTTACTTTTAGTCAGCATTATTGAGTTCATGCTAACTAGGAATCCCGATTTTAATAGGTTCAATGTTGAGGATAGTATAAGTAAGCAATTTAAACTTAAAACTGCAATATTAGTTTATCAACATGATAAAAGTCAAGATTTAGCAATAATTCAAAAACACTTAGGAAACTTTTATAGCCAAAGGTCAAATATTGCTCACGGAAATTTTATAGCTAAAAAAGAAGAAAGTGAATATCTAAATTCTGTCTATATCTTATATTCATACATTAAAGCAATAATCGTTGAATATCTGAAAGATAGCAACTACGTTGATTACTTAAAAGACAATTAATACTCAAATAAAAAAACTGTCCATAACAATACGCATATGGCAATAGGGACCACTTTGTGATGTAAAAAGGTAGGGCTTACTCTCAAACCGCAAAATCGCAGATTTTGCTAGTGCTTGAAGAAAAAACTACTAGCCTTTACTTTGTATCAGGTAATTCTATGAACTAAATAAAGTCGTATAATTAGAAAAAAGAGAAGTAGAGGTGAACTATCTTACTAGCAAAGCTAATAGGCTTATATTTTGCATTAGTCCTCTACATTCTCCCTTCGTTGAATAGCTTCAAATAGAATAATAGATTAGCAGATCTACTAAAGGCGTGAAAGAAATTCAACATCAAATTAATGATCTAAATTATGAAAAAGTATTCCCATTACATTGGTGTAGATGTATCTAAATTAAGCTTAGACTTATTAGCACTTAATTCATCCAATGAAATTGTTATATCAGCTTGTACAATAGCTAACAAAACAAGAGAAACTAAGACTTTCTTTTTAAACATTGTTAAACAATTAGGAGATAAAGATTTTGTAGTAGCTTTTGAGAATACAGGAGTCTATAGCTCTTTACTTGCATGTACATTGGAAGAACTAGATATTGATTACTGTCAATTATCTCCTTTAGATTTGTTCTTGAGTAAAGGACTCAGTAGAGGAAAGTCAGATAAAATAGATGCTTATAGAATTGCCCAATATACCTTATTTAATCGAATGAAGTTAAGCTTGAGTCAAAACAACCCAGCTTCAATAGAAAAACTAAAAGTCCTTCATTCTCAAAGAGAAAAGATTGTTAAGTCTATAAAAAAATATAAGAGCAATAAAGAATTAGAGGCTTTTTTGCCAAAGGAAATGCTTAAAGAATTGACAAAATCAAGCAAGAGTATCTTGAATAATTTAGAGAAGAACTTGAAGTTAATCGAACAAGCAATCTTAGCCACTATAAAATCTGAACGTCAACTTAAGATAGATTATGAGTTGGTCCAAAGTATTCCTGGTATTGGTCCTCAGATTGCTACTTATTTGATCATAGTAACTCGTGGTTTTTCAAAGTTCAAAAGCGCAAAAAAGTTAGCTTGTTATGCGGGAGTTGCGCCATTCCCATTTCAATCTGGAACGAGTATAAAAGGCAGGACAAAAGTAAGTCCCTTTGCTGATAAAAAATTAAAAAGTCTATTAATAATAGGTGCTCTCAATGCTAAAAGAGCGGATAGAGAATTAAATAACTACTACCTAAAAAAAGAAAGTGAAGGAAAGAATCCCATGCTTATTTTGAATAATATCGCAAACAAAATTTTGGGTAGAGTTTATGCGGTTATTAATAGGCAGCAGCCTTATATCAATACTCAAAAATTTGCTGCTTAAATATTGCTTCTTTTATTTGGTTTTATAGATAGAATGCAATATCTACGATTTTGCTCTCAAGATTACTTATCTTCATAGCGCACATTTCGTGGCACGGCATATAGCGCGACCGTTAGCTACAATTCAATAAAAATCACGCAAAAATGATTGCCTCCAGAAAAGAAATTCTAAAACTCAATCCCACATTTTCAACCTTTATAATTCAGTTGCAAAACTCAACTTATAATCCTGAATTATCTCATCAGTATAAAGAGGGAGAAGAAATCCTCTTTGAAAATGATAAGATTGAAAAACTCACAAAAGAAGCTGCACAAAGACTAAATCAAGAAGCAATCGATGAATTTATAAAAAAGAAAGATTACTTCCCCTTTGAAAAAGAAACTAAACTAAATTTCTGTGGTAGAGCATTATTTAAGTCGACTAAAACAGATACCATCGACTATTTAAATGACATTGCAGATATTCTAAATATCATCAGACAAAGTTTAAATGAATCATCAATACTTATTTTGGGGCTTATAAAAAATAGCTGGTTTCAAGAAAATGATTATGCTCCTATCAGTAGAGCAATGAATTACCTGGAAGAAAAAATAAATAAAAACTTTGATGGAGGTTTCATTCTAAAAGAGAACGAAATTTTAAAATTCATTCCTCATCTCTTTTGGTTAATTCGATGTAATGCTAGTCTTCCAGAAACTTACATGACTTTTCCTAAATCAAAAACCATATTCTATATCTGTAAATACGGAATTATTCATTTTGAATTTTATGATGAAGCTGAAAAAAAGCAAATTCTAGAAATACTAGAAAAAAAACATTTCGAAAAAGTGAATTCTTGTAATGATCCTATTGAATTTGAATCTTTTGAAGGACGAAGAATAAACTTAAAATAACTGTAGCTAACAATGTGCACAGAGCAATAGCGACTATGGGGACGATCCTAAAGCCGGAGTTTTGCTATATTGGTTAGCTCGGCGAAGCGGCGCTGCCTTTTCGCTACTGTCTATCCACTGCCGTTGTGCAACATTAACGAAAAAACTAAACATGAAACTCATATTTTTTATTGCTTTTTTGTACTCCACTAACATTTACAGTCAAAACTCTAATATAGAAAAACAACTTGGAGGAAAAATTCAAATTGCATATTTTCACAAACATAACTGTGAAAACATAGCTTATCCTTCAAACAAACTTCTATTTTCTAAAGTAAAGAAGGATACTCTTGAACTAAAGCTTCAAGCAGCAGATAATTGTAGTATTGATTTTCTAAATCTCAAAGGAAAATTTAAACTAACAAATGATACTCTAAATTTATTTTACGAACAAATACATCCTGGTTTTGACCCTGAAAATCCAGATAAATTATTAGAACCCATTCCAGAAGCAGAATGTGATTGCCAATTTTGGCTAGATTATAAAATAGTGGGATGGAAAAATAAAAGAAAACCTCTGATAACTTTTTTTAATAAAAAAATCAAAGAATACATTGGTTATGAAATAATAGGACTAGACACCTTAAATAAAATAGATCTAAATGGTAATAAACAAGGAAAGTGGCTTATTTCACTTGAAGATTACAAATCAATGGATTACAGATTCGACTACTTTGAAAATGACATAAAAGTGAAAAGCGAAAGGTTTCAATTCCTATCTGAGTATGAAATTGACCCTAAAACAAAAAAGTTTAAAGAGTTTTTATATTCCCAAACCATTGAGAATCATCTTAAAAATAAAGGGGTAACAATTATTTACTCTAAATCAGGGGAAGAAAAAGGAAAATTCTGTTATCTCCTATCTAATCCAGATAAATCTATCTCGTGCGAATAAACAACGCCAGCACAACAAAGTGTATATTTTCATGGTACGAATCGGGAATAGTCTTACAAGAATGAACGCATGTACGACACCGCAAAATCTGCGATTTTGCTTCGGGAATGGCTATCTTTATATTGGCATGGCTTGTACCACGCAATATACACGAGCCGTTATCGACAATTCACCTACCAAAAACGAATTCTAAATTCTTAAGTTATATTCATAAAAACATATAAAAACTTTCGCAAAGGATAAAAAAAACAGATATTGCTTACCACATATGATTACCGAATATCATATAAAATTATCAACTAAACTACTAATAAACTTTATTCAAAATGCTTGATGACGATTTTTATAGTACAATTAAAACCTCCTTCAAAGAATTTGGTTCAAAACTAAAATTAGAACATTCATGGGGATTAGAACATTTCAGTTATAACTACCGTGCAGAAAAGGAAAGAGGCTTTGGGTTAAACAACCACTATATGAACGGATCTTTTAGTCTATTTTTACACGAAGACTCATTACATGTAGCAAGAGCTCATTCTAAAGATATTTACATGCTTTTAAAAATAGCTTTCTTTTGGGTAGATAAAAAGCATAGTCTCAAATGGATTAAAGAAAAATACAATATCGAAATTTTTAAAAAGATTGCTCTATCAAACCCTGCGCTAGAAAAAAGATGGAACAAAACAAAAAATTCATATTTTTCGCATTTACACTTTTACGAAAATGAAAGCATGATTGAATATGAAGAAATGTCAAATTTGATAGATAGTATTGTAAATCACGAAAAACTCTCAACATTCATCCCATCCTTAAGCCATTATTCGTTACATTTATACCCTAGTAAAGAAGAAAGACATATTCCAGGGTATATTATTTATCCTGAAAACGGCAACTCCATTAAAATCGTAACTTCCTTCTATGTGATGGATGACCTAATTCCAGACAAAAAAGTTGATGAATCTTTTGATGAAATTAACGATGCTCTTGATTATTACTACTCCTTATATAATCCATCAAAAACAAAAAAACAATAAACTGTCGATAACAATCTATATATGGTCATCCCAGTCGGGCTAAAGCTAAAGCCTCGTGGCATATCTCGCTCCGCAAAATCTGCGATTTTGCTCTAGGGATTAGCTATATTTCGTTACGCATAGCTTCGGGCACGTCATAGGCGCTCACGTTAGATGCAATCAAGGTTCACCCAAAAGAATATGACAAGTACTATGGAAATAAATTTTAAAGATAAAACAGTTAGTATTACGAGTCTTCATCAATGGCATACTTATGAAGGGCTTATTGAAGGTGTACCTCATGATAAAATGAATGAACGAATTTTAAAATTTATTCCTCAAAAAGCATTAAAACTAACTAATGATGCCAAATACATTCTTATTGAACCAGAACAAACTCCAATAGATATAGGAAGAGAATATCCATTTGGTAAGCCCATGAGCCTTCCAAGTTTTATTTGTGTTGCAGGATTAAGACATCATGGTACATCAAAACCTGAAATTGGTGGTATTTCTGAACTTACATTAATCTGTTTTCAAAATCAATTCACCCCTCCATTTGAATCTAAAGTATTGGAAGAGATAGAAAAGCTAAATTGGTTTGATTTTGCTAAAGATATTAGTTGGGATGAGTATTAAAGCTATCCCACGAAACCTATTAAACTATGAGAAATTCATTACAAGAATTGGAAGACTCTTTATTAAAAGATTACAAATTTCAGTTGCATCCCGATGCTAAAAAAGTATTGGCTATAACTCCTGAATTTTTCACTTCTTATGGAGAAATGGATATTTCATGTTCTGATAGAATTTGGGATTCTTGGATGGATTACCTCGAGTGGAGACCTAAAAACCGCAATAAATGTTCCGTTGAGTTCTTAAAAAGCAAACTAAATCCATGGTGTGACAAAGCTGAAAACTTCAATATTTGGACTAAAAAACTCCCTCGTAAGTTTCTTGATGAAATCAAAGATAAATATGATGCTTTTCATTATGCAATAAGAACAGATCAAGTAATAATTGGAATCTGTTTTGCTCAATTTATGCTTGAGGGAAAAATTGTGAATGAATTGAAAAAGCTTCTTCTGCATACTCTTGAGAGAAATTTAGACTCTGAAGCTCTAAATCGATGGGGAAATCCAAATGACATAACTAGAAAAGAGATTGAAAATTCATTGAAAGCATATAAAAAAGTTATTGGCTTACTATAAAATAAAAAAGACTGCATCTAACAATCTGTATATCGCCATCCCACGTACGGGCTAAAGCTAAATTCTCGTCGTATGTGAGACTCCGCAAAATCTACGATTTTGCTCTGGGAAAAACTTATCTTTAGTGGCGCATAGCTTGCGGCACGTTATATATAGCAACGTTGTATGCCATACAATAGAACTACGTGAATCATTATAAAACCATACCAGAATATTGCAAAGCGATTAACATTTCATCGCCTATACATCCGCATTTCGATATTCGGAATTTTCAGGACAATATGGCCACCGTAATAAATGAAATGCCACCATTTAGGCACGAATTTTATGCCATTGCTGTAAAGTCAAGCGGAAGTGGAAAAGCAAGAGTAGGTCATCATACTGATTTTCCCGAAGGAGCGACTATCTTTTTCAATTCGCCTTTTCAAATTTTATCTTGGGACATAAAACCCAATTGGGAAGGGTTTTATATTATGTTTTCGCAAGAGTTTATTGCTAAATCTTATTTTTTGCAGGATATTTTACAGCATTTCCCATTCCTTAAAATTGAAAAGGATATGCCTTTTGAAGTAGCACAAGAAGATGTAGAAACTATTTCCAAAATCTATCAATCTATACAGTCAGAATATCAAAATAACAAGTCTGACAAATTTCAACTGATTGAATCTTACGTCTTATTGCTACTGAACTTTGTGAAACGTTATTTTGGCAAAAGCATTTCACAAAAGGATGCTTTGGGAGCCATTAGGAAAACTGATTTGAAATTGCTATCACGTTTTCAAACCCTCATTGAAACGAGTTTTCAAAATAAAGCTTTAGAAACGTTTGCTAATTTACATTCCACTTCGTATTACGCTCAAAAACTGAGCATACATCCTAATCATTTGAATAAAATTGTTAAAGAGATTACTGGCTTAACCGCTAAACAACACATCCAAAATCATCTGTTAAATTTAGCGAAATCACAACTCATTCATACCGAGAAAAGTATCAAAGAAATTGCCTATTCGCTTTATTTTGATTCGCCTAATAACTTTAGTAGTTTCTTTAAAAAACTGACTTCTAAATCACCGAATACGTATAGAAAAGAAACCATTCTTTGATTTTCATACTTCTTGCTTTGATTTTATAAACTAATGTCGCTTCTATCTGTGCAACTTTGTATTGTCATAAAATTTAAGAGTTATGAGAACAATACTTACAACACTATTAATACTTGTTTTAGCACAATTAAAAGCACAGCATATGGAACAACCAAAAGATGTGGTTACACAGTTATTTGTAGCCACCGACCAAAACCAATGGGGCAAATTAGAAAACTATTTTGCCAATGAAGTCCTGTTAGATTATTCCTCTATGGGAAATCCAATATCAAAATTAACACCTAATCAAATTACTAATGCTTGGAAAACCATTTTGCCAGGATTTACCCATACGCATCATCAAATAGGAAACATTCAAGAAGTCATTCAAAATGATAAGGCAGAAGTTTTTGCTTATGGAACGGCTACACACTATTTAGAAGATGAAAATGGTTCGGTTTGGACAGTTGTCGGTACGTACAATTTTGAATTAATTAAAGAGAACAAGCAATGGAAAGTGAGTGCAATGACCTTCAACTTAAAATACCAAGATGGAAATCTATCGCTTCCACAAAAAGCAATTAATAAAGTAGCAGGAAAACCCAACCAACCAACAGTTGGCGAACGAAATAAATCAGTTGTAAAAGCATTTTTTAAAGCATTAGAAAATGAAAATGCTACCGAAGTAGCCAATTTATTTGCCGAAGATGCAAAGCATATAAACCCCTATCATTCCGATATATTTCCAAAAGGAGCTAACGGAAAAGAAGCCATTAAAAAGTATTGGGAACCTGTATTTCCCAATTTTGATGGAATGTCTTTTCCTATAGATGCAATATACGCTATGGAAGACCCAAATATTGTATTCGTAAAATATACAGGTAATATCAAATTGAAGAACAATGCAGGAGTTTATAGCAATGATTACTATTCCATATTTAAGTTTAATGAGGAGGAAAAAATAACAGAATATGTAGAAATTTTTAATCCAATAACTGCGGCTCGTGCTTTTGGATTGTTAAATAAATTAAAATAACCAATATGAAAAGAATAATAGTAATAACAATCATAACCACACTTATGGTTTCGTGTGGTCAAAAATCAAATAACACAGAAATTCAAAACATTTCAGAAACCACAACAACAGTAAAACAAGAAACAATGAAGAAAATAAATTTTAAAAGTGAAGGATTGAATTTAATCGGGAACCTATATTACCCTGAAAATTATGAGTCAGGTAAAAAGTATCCGGCTATTGTAGTTTCAGGAAGCTGGACTACCGTCAAAGAACAAATGGCAGGATTATATGCCGAAAAGTTAGCAAAAGAAGGATTTATTACTTTGGCTTTTGATTTCAGAAATTTTGGTGAAAGCGAAGGAGAACCACGTTTTTTTGAAAGCCCTAACCTTAAAAAAGAAGATGTTAAAAACGCAGTAACGTATTTAGCATCATTAGATGAAGTTAATAACGATAAAATTGGTGCTTTTGGCGTGTGTGCTGGAGCTATGTACACACTTATGGCATCTGCGGAAGATAATAGGATTAAATCAGTTTCTACCGTAGCTTCTTGGTTACACGATGCCGAAGCTGTAAAACTATTTTATGGTGGAGAAGAAGGTGTTCAAACAAAAATTAAAGCGGCACAAGAGGCGAAGAAAACCTATGCGGAAACAGGAGAAATAAAATACATTCCAAGTATATCTGAAACTGATGAAACCGCTGCAATGTATGGACCTTATGATTATTATCTAAATCCAGAACGAGGTGCAGTAAAAGAATGGAGCAACGACAAATTTGCCGTTGCAAGTTGGGAAGATTGGCTAACAATAGACCCAATGCCTTATGCTAAACAAATCAATAAACCTGTATTGATGGTACATTCAGATGGAGCGGTATTACCAAATTACACCAAGAAGTTTTTTAATGACATTGTCACGACTGACAAAAAATTATATTGGATGAATACCGAATTGGATTCGCCTTTCCACCAATTTAATTACTACGACCAAGATGTTGAAGTAAATGAGTCAATTGCACAAGTAAGTAATTGGTTCAGAGAGAAAATGTAAAAAGTACGGCATACAACAATTAGCGATCAAAATTAAGTGGGTCCATGAGATCCCACTAATTTTATCGTGTTGTTGCACTGAACACCCCGAGTACAGTTGGTAAAATAGCTCTTGTGTAATTTCAATAAATTAGCGCTTAGTTGCCCATTGTTCTAGAAGGCTCTTTTTTTGAAAAACAGATTGATAGAGTTAGTCAAGATAGGTAGGCACTGAGATAAGGGAAAAATGATGGAGATTATTAAAAAAACTCTAAGAATTCCTAATCTTGAGGCATATTGACAATATGTTACTTTGTGTAGAAAGAAGCCTTTCTCTTTTTGCCCTACTTTAGTACCCGAAATAAAACAATTTTCTTATCTTATTCGTTCACAGAGTGATATAAAATGCATTACTCATTCTGTTGTGGGCGCTACTCAGACTATCAAAAGTCTACATTTAGCAGCATAAAACATAGGCTACATCGCTGTTTCAGCCGTTTAATGCTGCTTTTATTTTTTGTTCGCTTTTCTCTCTTTTACATCTGTTTACAGGGCTTTTTGTTCTTCGTTTGTTCACCAAATAGAAGGCTTTTTCCGTAGCTTTCTATAAAAAAGAACAAACTATGATTCAATTTTCTGTTGTCCACAACTACAAAAACAAACTACGAAAGAACGGAACTGGACTAATTCAAATCAGAGCTTACACAAAAGACCAATGTAAATTCTTCTCTACTGGAATTTACGTTACCCCCTTTCAATGGAGCAAACGACTCAAGCAAGTTATTGATCATCCCAACACTTTTCAATACAATGCTGAAATTAGAAGACAAATTAATGCACTAGAAGCCTTTGCTTTGGATTGCATCAAAAAGAACGGCGTTATTACTATTAACCAGGTAGAAGATTTCTTTCGTTATGAAGATGTAGAGTCTTTTACTGATTTTTGGCGTTGCGAACTTGCTGCAGATACCAAACTATCTAAAGAAACGAAGGGGAAACACAAAGCTGCGCTCAATCATTGGACTGACTTTCGAAAAGATGTTCAATTCTCAGAATTGAATTTTAACTTGATTCACGATTTTGATACCTTTTTATATAAAAAGAATTTGCACACCAATACCGTATTCACACATCACAAACAAGTACGCAAATACATTAATTTGGCTATTAGTAAAGGAAGTTTTGAAGCGCATAAAAATCCATACTTAAAATTTAAGCCTAAAACGGTCGCTACTGAGCGCCTAGTATTGGTCTGGGAGGAAGTCGAGCGCCTAGAAGCCTTGAGTTTTTCTCCCAAAGAGTCTTATCTGGAGTTGATTCGAGATATGTTTTTGTTTTCTTGTTATACAGGTTTGCGTTTTTCAGATGCTTGTAATATTCAACACCAAAACATTGAACAGGAAAAAGAAGGTCTGCTCCTAAACATCATTGCCCAAAAGACAGGCAAGCAACTTTTACTTCCTTTGTACAAATTGCACTTGAAGAAACCTGAGCAGCTCATCCAAAAACATTTAATTTCTGGCGCAGCTCCTCATGTCCTAGTTTTTCATCAATATACCAATCAATATTTTAATCGAACGTTGAAATTGTTGGCGGCTCGTGCTGGGATTAATAAGGCAATTAGCAGCCATGTGGCTCGGCATACCTTTGCGACTCATTTAGCTTCTAAAATTCCATTACATGTTCTGAAGTCGATTTTACAGCATTCTAAGATTGAAACAACTATGATTTATTTGCACCTTTCCAATAAGGTGGTGAATGATGCTTTGGATGGGGTGGATTGGTAAAACTCATCTTTTAGGGTAGGTTAAATTTATCCTAAGTAGGGTAGCTTTATTCTTTTTCACAGCTACCCTAACTATTTTTGTCCACCTAAATAATAAATCTATGTTAATTATTATACTTCTTATGTCTTTGATGTTGTCTATCAATACTGTAACGGTAGGACAATCCACTAAAGTAGGAATTATTGATACTGCTTACGTCAATAAAAATATAGTATTGCAAACATGGATAAAAGAAGATTTACAAAGCCTTGTCGATTACCTAGAGGATTCTGTTCTTCTCCCTCAACGTAAAGAAATAGAAGATTTTTATCAAGATGTTTTAGAACAGAGTGATAGATGTGATTGGGGGATCCTTTTCTCTTAGTTGATTTAGAACGTCAACTCCAGGAGTGGCAAATAACCTTTAACTCTTTGCTTCGGGCGTGTGATACTACCTTGATAAACTATGAGAAAAAATTGCTCAAGATAAAAGAGGATAAACTAAAACAAGCTGTTAATGCTTTGGTTGATGAAAATGAATTAGAATATATCGTTTATTCTGAAGGTCTGTTATTTTCTAATATTGAAGTAGATAAATATCATTTCTCAGCTCAGATTTCCATAAGACTGAATAATAACTTAGACTACGATGAATGGGAGCAAATGTCAACTGTTTTAAAGGATGAACTTATACAGAATTTGCATTCAAAAGGACACTTTTTATCTGTTAAAACCAGACTATCCGACATTTATACTTATGCCTTACTTACAAAAATGTTCTTTGTTTTATGCCATTTCTACAATTCACTTAGATAAGCAAAAAGTAGGCAGTCCTCAATATTACGATAACCTAAAATCAAAACAACCATGATTGACCTACACCATCTGAATAATATAATACTAATATTTAACACTTACATTTATAGTATTTGACTCCAAAACATCCCTAAAATAATGAAGTGTAAACTCATACTCTCCTTTCTTTTTTCCTATCCAATTTAATTCTACTCTTCTTTTAAAGGTACTTCCTGGCATTATATCTATTTGCTCAGTATACTTTTTATACATCTTATACACTCCTGGATCCATATAATAAGACATAGTGAATTTATGCCATAGATAATCACCATTTTTCTCTTTTACAGAGATATTGAGGCTTAACGGAATTTTATTTTTAGCATAATTAAAGTTATACCAATAAGCTGTCCGATGTGAATCTGTTGGATTGTGAAATGTTATATCCAAAAAAGTAAGAGAATCATTTTCAGGAATGTATTCTTCAATTTTCAATACTAATCCTTTTGCTTCTTTTACATTAATCTTTATAGCTCTTTGGCGCTCTGTGCTATGCTCCCCAATATAGCAGGAGTTCAATATTCCTGTGATGAGAATCAGTGGTGAAAAACGAATGATTTGGGAAAGGTTGATTGCTATGATATATATAATGGCTTTTTTCATGGTAGATAAGGTTTATAACTCAATATCAAAAATATCAAATTATTGCCAATTTTAACATACTTTTTCAGTCTAAAAAAATAAAGGATAAGCTTCAATGAAACTTACCCTCTATTATCTAAAATTAAGCTTAACGACTACTTTCGAGTTAATTTCAAATAATTCACTTTTGCAACAACTTCCTCTCCTTTCTCATTCGTGTATTTCATTTCTGCTAGGTGGCGACTGTCATCCAGACCAACAAACAACGTTTTATGCCTGAGATAGCATGCTCAATTGAAATTCTCATACTCCCAAAAGAAGCATTAAACCATTTTGCAACAGCACTTAATTGCTTACCTCTTGGCTTTTTAATTGGTTGTTGTATGTGGACTCCTGGAGGAGCATAACCTTGAAAACCTTTATCTTGACGAAGGTAGATTCCTTCAGGAAAAGTACAGTTTTCTTCATCAGCAATTCGCTTATCAAATACAGTTCCATCGCGTGTCTGGCTTAAGAACAAAATTTGCTGGCTATTAGCACCAATCAAGTTGTTCTTTATGGAATGTCTTTTTTTTTGTTACTATATTGGCTTTCTTGAACATCTTGGTCAGAGTTTCGATGTATACTACGTTCTGTTACGTCTTGGTTATAAGAATCGTCACCAAATTCTTCTAGTAATTGTGCCAATTTATGCCCTTCTCGTAAGGGCACAACTCCTAGTTGTTTGAGACTTTCTAATAGCAATGGTTGAAGTAGTTTCATCCAAATACTAACCTTTGCTTGGGACAGCCCAAAATTGGCTGCTTGAAATTGCTGCAAAGGGTAATTTTTTAAATAAACCAATACAAATAGTAATTTGTCTTCGACAGTAGCTAATGTTTTGGTGTCTTGCTCTGGTCTAGCATTTGGAAATTTATGTTTTTTACCTTCCAATGTATGCCATCGAAAATATCGAACCCATACACCATAAAATACGGATAGAAGTTTTTCAAACTCTTCTACCTTTAGGCCCGTTAGAGACAAGAAATTTGTCGGATTCTTTTTTAAGTTATCATAGTTCATGCTTTTAATATACGAAAAATAATTCTGCCTTGCGTATGCGTACGCGCAGTCAGGCTTTATTCCTAATAATATCTAATAATGTTGTTTTTTTGTTCAAAAATGAATTAATTTTGTTTTAACAAAAAAAACAGCAGTCAAACTAAACTTACTTTGTAGGGTAATAAATAAACGTCTAATAACAATTGGCTTACTTATTTATTAAAATAAGATATGACCTTTTGTTATGCTAAACTATGTAGACAAATGTAGACGAATATCCGAGAAATGAACCTAAAAATTTTAATTCATCTTGGGTGGTGAATGGAATTGGGCGTACCAAAGACGACCGTTAGGCACAATTTTTCATCCCAAACTCAAACTTTCTATTTTAAAGACTTTACAATAAATCATAAAAACCTCAAACTGATTCTAAAGCATGAAAAGTATTTCTTCAATCTTATTAATTTGCTCGTTATTTTTCCCTCAAGAAAACTCTCTTCATAAAGCTCCAAAAATTTTTGAAGGGATAATTACATACGAAATAATCACAAAATCAAACATTGAAGGAGTCAGTGATGAAAGATTGTCTGAAATTACAGGCACTAAACTTATAAAGTATGTGAAAGGGAATAAAGTTTTATCCAAGTATTATTCCTCCCAAAACACTCTTATAGAAGAAAGGCTACTTCTAAAAGATGAAGGAAAAAATTTTTCATATTCCCCTAAAAGAGATTCTATATTCTGGTATTACTGTTCAGAAGATAAAAATCAAACTAAAATAATTGATGTAAAGTCAGAAGGACATAAAAAGTTCTTAGGTTTTAAATGTAATATTACTATATTCGAAATTAAGTTTCTCAGCGAACCTATAGACTATACAGTTGAATATGTATATTACTGTTCTAAAAAGTTTCCCAAAAACAATGAAAAAAATGCTTGTACTGATGTAATTGATAGCACTTTAAACTCTATGGTTATTGCATGGGATGTTAATGGGTTTCCCACTTGTGATAGAAAGTTTGTCCCTCAAAAAATTGAAAGAAAGAAGTTAGATGATTCTATATTCAAGCTAAGTAAAGACTTACCCTTAAAAAAAGTATAGAACTGTGCCTAATAATGTGCATATGCTCATGCCCAGTTTAGGGCTAAAGCTAAAATCGTGTCGTATGTGAGACGACGCAAAATCGTAGATTTTGCTTTGGAGATTGGCTATATTTCGGTTCGCATAGCCATAGGCACTCACGTTATGAGCAATCAAAAAAAAATCACGGAATTATGTACACAAAATCAATGTTGCTTTAAAGTATATATCAAGCTTCAAAACATCTTAATTAAGACCTATGCTCACATTAAATAAATACCTTATTCCTTTCAATATCTTTTGTATAGTCCTAGGGAGTTACATTATTCTATTCGCTTATAAAAAGGATGAAATAACAAATTTCAAATCTATATCCTTAACTTTAAAATCAAAACCTGAAGTAAATTCAACATTTACTTTCTATGTAAAAGAAAATAACAATCGATACATATTAAATGACTTTGGACTAGAATCAATTAATAGAGCAGATTTGAAATATTTAGGGACTCTTTCTAAAAATCAAAAAATTGAGTTCAGTATAAAAAAATCAGAAGCACATGGTATTCATGAAAAGTTGAATGGTTCTATGGGAATTGTAAACGTATATGGCATGAAAACTCATTCAAAAGCTTTTTTGAGTCTAAATGATTACATTAATTATAGAGAAAACGAAAACAAAAGCCTTTTAGGAAAAAGTATCTACATTTTCATATGTTGCTTAACTCTTCTATCAATTCACTGGATAATTTGTATGGGACTTTGCGTTCTAAATCCTAAAAAAATCGACATATACTCTAAATCTAAATGGTTCAATCCTTTAGTAGTCAGAGAAACTGAAATTTCTTAATAAAATGGTTCTAATAGTACAACAAAACAGCTCATAACAATGTATATACTACCATACGCAGTTCAGGGCTAAAGCTAAAGTCCATCTGCATGTGAGACGACGCAAAATCGCAGATTTTTCTTCAGGGAATAGCTACATTTATTGGGGCATGACTTTGCGTATAGAGTATATACTGCCGTTAGCTACAATTCAATAAAAATCACGCAAAAATGATTGCCTCCAGAAAAGAAATTCTAAAACTCAATCCCACATTTTCAACCTTTATAATTCAGTTGCAAAACTCAACTTATAATCCTGAATTATCTCATCAGTATAAAGAGGGAGAAGAAATCCTCTTTGAAAATGATAAGATTGAAAAACTCACAAAAGAAGCTGCACAAAGACTAAATCAAGAAGCAATCGATGAATTTATAAAAAAGAAAGATTACTTCCCCTTTGAAAAAGAAACTAAACTAAATTTCTGTGGTAGAGCATTATTTAAGTCGACTAAAACAGATACCATCGTCTATTTAAATGACATTGCAGATATTCTAAATATCATCAGACAAAGTTTAAATGAATCATCAATACTTATTTTGGGTCTTATAAAAAATAGCTGGTTTCAAGAAAATGATTATGCTCCTATCAGTAGAGCAATGAATTACCTGGAAGAAAAAATAAATAAAAACTTTGATGGAGGTTTCATTCTAAAAGAGAACGAAATTTTAAAATTCATTCCTCATCTCTTCTGGTTAATTCGATGTAATGCTAGTCTTCCAGAAACTTACATGACTTTTCCTAAATCAAAAACCATATTCTATATCTGTAAATACGGAATTATTCATTTTGAATTTTATGATGAAGCTGAAAAAAAGCAAATTCTAGAAATACTAGAAAAAAAACATTTCGAAAAAGTGAATTCTTGTAATGATCCTATTGAATTTGACTCTTTTGAAGGACGAAGAATAAACTTAAAATAACTGTAGCTAACAATGTGCACAGAGCAATAGCGACTATGGGGACGATCCTAAAGCCGGAGTTTTGCTATATTGGTTAGCTCGGCGAAGCGGCGCTGCCTTTTCGCTACTGTCTATCCACTGCCGTTACCTACAATTAAAAATCGAAAAATATTAAATAAAATATCATATATTGGGTTTTGTTTAATCAAACTTAAGCTAATCCATGGAATCTGATGATTTAAAAAAATATACTTTTGAAGGCTTTAAAGACTCCTTTAATTCCATTCAAGAAAAAGAAAATGAAGATTTCTTTGAACAAACCTTACAAAATAATGACTACAGAATAGATGCTCTGTACGAGTTCGGCGAAGGAAAAGTAGAAGGGAAAAGTGGAGTCTCTATAAATTATACCGCTGTCGGAAAAGGTGATCTTGAGTTACGTGAAAACGTTTCCATTTTTACAAGCTATATAGAATACGATATAAAAGGTGCTATCGATGAGTTAGCTAAAGTTGACGTACCAGTGATAGATTACTTATTTAGCTCTAAAGATTCTGAAAAAATTGGGATTCTTGAATCAGTTTTTTATAACCCATTTGTTAAGCCAGAAATCATTCAAGGCTGGAAAATAATTATTGGACCTCAGAAGAAAATGATAGGTGATAATATTGAATTTGTAAATGGGAATGATGCACAAGATATCTTACAAGCTGTATATCCTGAACTAAATAATCAACTTTTTCCTAAAGCAGATACTTATTTTATTAAATCTTGGATTACAAGAGTTGGGAATGAAGGAATGTGGGCAGACTGTAGAGTAAATATGGAAAATTGGGAATTAGGTCAAAACTTACTCTTTGATTATGGAGACACATGGAATATTGGAACTCAAAAGGTATCTCTAAAACAAATCATATTGCTTATCCCTAAAGAACTAGATGAGCTTGAAAAGGGGGGCGAGATTCTTGAAAATTTAAAAGAGCAAGCAGCCCAACACGTGAAAAATAAAAGAGAGGAAAATACTCCACAGCCTAAAAAGAAAGCTTGGTGGCAATTTTGGAAATAAAAATAAAACTGTAGGTAACAATCTTCATATGTCCATCCAGACCACTATGAGACGCTAAAGATTGGGTTCTTGTCCAAGCCGCAAAATCACAGATTTTGCTCTCCTGGAACGCCTATTTTTCGTGTTTTGCTCTTCTGCACGGGCATATGCAGTAAGGTTGTATTCAACCAATTTTCGACGTTTTTGGGCTTCCAACTAATCGACAAAAGAACTAATTACCTTCTTTTATTATTTTCTTACTGATAATAGTTCCTTCTTTGCCTATTAACTTCAAAAAATAAATCCCATCCAACAAATCATTTAGTGAAACAGAAATTAGCTCAAAATTCTGTTCAAAATTATCATTCATCAATAAAATTCGACCAGTAATATCGCAGACTTCAAGATGTTTAAGCTCAAACGATTCAGAGAGATCCTCAATTAAAATCTCACTAGAAGTAGGATTAGGATAAACCTTAATTTCTTTTTCAATTACCTTGGTAACAGCTGTTCCTACACTTGGATTAAAAACATATGTAATCCCTGCATTGGGCGAGCCATCTATAAAAGTATAATTGGGGACGCACGAATTATAAAACGAATACGATGGTAAATTCGCGGATCCTTGAAGACCAAGCATATCATTACAAGTATCATATAAAAACTTAACACTCAAAGTTTGAGTTCCTGGCGATTGACCAAAGGACTCTCTGTTGAATTGATTTGGACCAAAGCGAATTTCGATATGATTGTCGCTTTCAAATAGCCAAATTTGATAGTCTATGAAGTCAGCTGGATTGGGATTGGGAACAGTTTGAGGAAATCCTGCATTTTTCCATTCAATTTTTAAAATTTGATTTCCTGCTGTCCCAGAAATCTCATACCCAATTGGAGACTGTGAAGAGGATGTCCCCTTATCTGTAAGAAAATAGCCTCCAAAAGGAGAATGAACAACAAATAACTGCTTATTTCCTAAACCTGGAAAATGCAGACCACCTCCAGCGTAGACATTAAGAGCTGTAAAGTTCTGCCCATAAATATCAAAATCAAAGTTGAAAAAAATTTGATATGTTGTTGCATCTGTCCACATTGCTCCCTGATTTAGAGAAATAGGATTACTTAAATCCTGATAAGTATTCATTGTTGTTGTTACTGTGTATTGTGCTATAGTAGTGTAGCTAATTAAAAGGCATAATAATGCCAAGATGTGAGTTTTCATCGTTTTGAAGAATTTAGTAAATTACAACTCGTGGGGAACAAGTTAGTCTTATACAATAATAGTTCATATTTAGTGCATTAGCAAGTCCAACAGAATAAAAATAAAAAAGGCAGAAATACAACAATGCGTATATCGCTATCCCGCCGTTTGGGCTAAAGCTAAAGTCCATCCTTTTGTGAGGCTCCGCAAAATCGTAGATTTTGCTAGTACCACGAAGAAAAAATTACTAGCCTTTACTTTGTATCAGGTAATTCTATGAACTAAATAAAGTCGTATAATTAGAAAAAAGAGAAGTAGAGGTGAACTATCTTATTAGCAAAGCTAATAGGCTTATATTTTGCATTAGTCCTCTAGATTCTCCCTTCGTTGAATAGCTTCAAATAGAATAATAGATTAGCAGATCTACTAAAGGCGTGAAAGAAATTCAACATCAAATTAATGATCTAAATTATGAAAAAGTATTCCCATTACATTGGTGTAGATGTATCTAAATTAAGCTTAGACTTATTAGCACTTAATTCATCCAATGAAATTGTTATATCAGCTTGTACAATAGCTAACAAAACAAGAGAAACTAAGACTTTCTTTTTAAACATTGTTAAACAATTAGGAGATAAAGATTTTGTAGTAGCTTTTGAGAATACAGGAGTCTATAGCTCTTTACTTGCATGTACATTGGAAGAACTAGATATTGATTACTGTCAATTATCTCCTTTAGATTTGTTCTTGAGTAAAGGACTCAGTAGAGGAAAGTCAGATAAAATAGATGCTTATAGAATTGCCCAATATACCTTATTTAATCGAATGAAGTTAAGTTTGAGTCAAAACAACCTGGCTTCAATAGAAAAACTAAAAGTCCTTCATTATCAAAGAGAAAGGATTGTTAAGTCTATAAAAAAATATAAGAGCAATAAAGAATTAGAGGCTTTTTTTGCCAAAGGAAATGCTTAAAGAATTGACAAAATCAAGCAAGAGTATCTTGAATAATTTAGAGAAGAACTTGAAGTTAATCAAACAAGCAATCTTAGCCACTATAAAATCTGAACGTCAACTTAAGATAGATTATGAGTTGGTCCAAAGTATTCCTGGTATTGGTCCTCAGATTGCTACTTATTTGATCATAGTAACTCGTGGTTTTTCAAAGTTCAAAAGCGCAAAAAAGTTAGCTTGTTATGCGGGAGTTGCGCCATTCCCATTTCAATCTGGAACAAGTATAAAAGGCAGGACAAAAGTAAGTCCCTTTGCTGATAAAAAATTAAAAAGTCTATTAATAATAGGTGCTCTCAATGCTAAAAGAGCGGATAGAGAATTAAATAACTACTACCTAAAAAAAGAAAGTGAAGGAAAGAATCCCATGCTTATTTTGAATAATATCGCAAACAAAATTTTGGGTAGAGTTTATGCGGTTATTAATAGGCAGCAGCCTTATATCAATACTCAAAAATTTGCTGCTTAAATATTGCTTCTTTTATTTGGTTTTATAGATAGAATGCAAAATCTGCGATTTTGCTCTAGGGATTGCTTAACTTCACAGCGCATATCCTTCGCACAGGCATATGCGCTACCATTATATTCAATTAATAAATGACCGAAAGCAATAAAATAGAAGTTGAATTTGGAATTCCAGAGCATGGATGGTTATTGACCAATTTAGTTCACAAAGAATTCTATTTAGAACTGGATATTTCAGATGTTCCTCTCGATCCTATGGTTCAACTTTGTGATGCTTTAATTGAGATTAGTAAAGGAATAAAGGAGCCGACCAGAGTTATTTGGCATCTCGAGCCATATTGCTATTATCTTCAATTGGAAAAACTTGAGGCTGGATATAAGGCTATAATTTTAGAATCAGATGAATTTGCCAGTTCTGCAAGGGTCACCAAAGAGATTTCAGGGACTTTTGAAGAAATTATTCTTCCTTTCTACAGAGGAATAAAGAAATTTTGGTCTAAATCCTTTAAGCCACCACATTGGGGCCAACTCGATTCAAAACGCATTGAACAACTAACAGAATTAATTAAGAAGAATAAAGAATATAACAAGGTGTAAAAAATGCATTAAAACGCATTTTACACTAAACGTTAGACAACATTAAGAAATTAGAACCGTAAAAATTCAAGAAAAATCATTCCCTGAGAGATGGATAAACTTGCAATAAACTCAAGAAACAATATTTTTTACTTACTTGAAACGCTTTCTTCCAAACAGGATCAAATAAATTTCAAAAATAATACGCCCTTTGTTCATGTTCCTCAAGAACTTCTTCAAGATTGGTTAGGTAGATTCAAAATCGATCAAATTTGGTTTAAAAACAGTTGGTCAAAAAATCAACTTAATCTACTTAAAACTTATAATACAGAAATATCAAAATTTATTAATGCGCATTTCGAAACTTTAAATGATATTCCAACTATCCTAAAAAATGAAATTTGGATAAAGTTAATGACTGAGTCATCCTTAGTTTTAGAAAAACTATATAAAACAATATTGCTCGATATAAAACATAAGTACGATGCTCTATTTCATTACAAAAAAGTAGTTGAATTACTAAATCGAATCCCAGAACAAGAAGAAACGCAGACATGTCTAAAAGTTCTCTCAAAAAGAAATATTATTTACCTAAATTCCATCACCTATAATTTTCAAGGATTCAATGAAAACTACAATCCTTTAAAAGATAGAGGCAAAATGAATTTAAAAATGGAGGCTGAAGGCAAAAAACCTCTAGTCAAAGGATTTAAAGTCCTCTACCCAAATTTAGAAAACCTAATAGATGAAAATCATAGAGAAACTTGTATCTATACTAACGATGGGTTATTTATGGTTCATTCAAATTTTAACTACACAGAACTGCAAGGTGTCCTTCATTCACCAAGAACAATAAAAAGCTTACAAGAAAAAGGGTTCATTGATAAAGAACTCAATATGGAAAAAACAAAAATTGGCTGGCAAGTAAAAATAAACGTTGTCTAACAATGTGTCAATTCCGTAAAGTTAAGGACAAAAGCTGGTCTATAATTTGTTAAAAACCTATTTTTAAGGCTGTCACATTTAAGGTAATAACAATTTTGGAAAAAGCGTACTAATTATGTTATTTATGAGGATAAGGAATTCCCTAGCTCTAAAATTATAGTTCTATTTTAGAGTTTTATTATTAATTGTATACCAGTGTTTTATAAAGCCTATGTATTAAAAGGCTGGTTTGTGATTTTTTCTGTCATATACCGTTCATTCAATCTCATTTGCTTCTTACGCTTTCTGTTGGTGGTCGTGCCGAACCTTTTCATGGTAACGTTTTATTAGGTTAACTGCAGCTTGAACGCTCTGAAAACAACAAATTAAACTAGTCTTTCTTTACTATACTGATCGCTATATTTCTGTTAATCTGATGATTATTCTTTTTTGCATTTAACTCTTTCTCGACTACATGAAGAAACATCGAGCGTATATTATAAAAGACCAATACCAACCATAGATCTTGTAATACGTATTGTGCCCTATATCCTGAGAACACGCCTAACTTTAGTTGGTTTTTAACTCATCGAATGCCGTTTCTATTCCCCATCTTTTTGCATATAAATCCTTAAAGCCGCTCTTTAGAAACTCATCTACTACTTTTATCCCTTTAATCTTCATTCTTATTAAACAGGGCTTTTTTGACTTTATATGGCGGTCTAGTAGCAAACTATCACAATAATGACGGTCATGAATCATGATCGAATGGCAATGAACAATGTATATATATACTACCATACGTAGTTTAGGGCTAAAGCTGAAGTCTTGTTGCATGTGAGACGACGCAAAATCGCAGATTTTGCTAGAGCCTGAAGAAAAAATTCTAGCATGAATTTTGATATAGAATATTTTAATTAAGAACATGTCTTAAATTTACTATCTCATGAAACAATTATACTTCACCCTTTTTCTTATTTTTTTATTTTCCTTTCAATCTTTTTCGCAATCTAATTGTCACAGAAATCAATGTAACTGGGAATACATCAGTACTACAGAAAAAATAAAAGGTATTGTTTTAAGTAATGAAATTTCAGTAGGAAATTGTGGTGGGCGAGCATATGCTTCTATAACAATTATAAAGACCCATAACGATACTCTAAGAATTTTAGAATTATGTAATTTAGAAGATTACTCTTTAGGAGAAGAAATATTTATCACTCCAATAAAAAAACCAACATTTTCTGTCTCAATAGGCTCTAACTATATTTTACCAAAAATAAAGAATAAGCAAGTATCTAAGGAAGAAAAACTCCCTACTCGATTTGATAAAACTGTGTTAAAAAGTATTTGGGGTGAAATAAGTAAAATTAATTAATACACTTTTAATATTCCTAGCCAACTCTTCACCAATACTCTTATCATCTTTAAAGCTCAGATCGCCTTGTTAGAAAAGAAAATTAAAGATTCAATTGTATTTGAAATAATATTGTAACAACTTTCAAATGCAAAAAGTTAGGGTCTGAAATTGCTTCCTAAATCTAAAAGAAAAAAGGCAGCATCTAACAATCTGCATATAGCCATCCAAGGCACTCTGTAACGCCTAATTCACGACTTTTGTCTAAGCGCAAAATCGTAGATCTTGCCAGTACACTAAACGAAATTTACTGCCAAAATCTACAATTTTGCTTAGCTGTAACACTCACTTTTCGTATTTTGCTCTCTCTGCACGTTATATGCAGTAACGTTGTGTGCCATAAAAAACATACCTATGGAAAAATCAAGAGATTATATTATTGAAAGTCTTGCTGGATATGGTAATTTAGAAGAACTTAAAGCTATTTTTGAGAAAAGTTATACTCAACTTGAAATTGATGTAGCCTTAGAAAATGCCGTTGCCTATTCTCAAATGAAAGTCATTGATTATTTGCTAACGTTAGGTGCTAATTTTTCAAATTACGATTTTCAAGGTGTTTACTATGCTGTACATAATGATGAAATTGAAGGTTTGAAATATTCAATCCTAAAAGGAGTTGATATAAATGTAAACCAAGGAATGATTATTAACACAAGTATTTTCACCGCAATAAATACCAAAAAAGAAGAAATGGTAAAATGGATTTTAGAAAATGGTGGAAACCCTAAATTTCTAACTAAAGACTCTTTGGAATTAGTTAGAAAATATGGCTCAAGTGAATTAAAGAAAATTATCAATGAAAAAATTTAATTTTTATAGTCTTGAAAATGAGTTTAATCAAAAGAATGAAGAAGAAAAAGTCTTTGAAGTTAAAAGAGATGCATACCAACTACTCATCAAGTATGCTAGTCTAAAAATCGACTTCAATGAACTACTTGAAGGCATAAAAATATTAAGTACTTTAGATATTTGCACGGAAAAAGAATTAAGAAAATTCATTAAAGACAGAGTTGGCTATGAAACTTTAGAGTATAGTCATGGAAAAAGTAACGAAACTAGAGACTTGCTAAGAGAAAGAGTATTTTTTGCTCAAAAAAAATTATAAAAAAAACGTCACACAACAATCTATATATTTTCATGGGGGGTATAAGAACCGCCTAAAGCCTCGTTTCTACTCCTAAGTCGCAAAACCTGTGATTTTGCAGGTTGCGCCTGAAAAATTATCCGCAAAATCACAGATTTTGCTTATCTTGGGGCTTGGGTGTACGGTTTCGCTTGCCCCCAAGCAAAATACAGTAACGTTGTACAGAATTTTGCGTAACCTAAACCAAAAATCATTGTTATTCCCTAAAACTAAAACATGAAATTTCTATTCTTACTCTTTATCCAAATCACCTTGGTTGGTAGCCTAAAAGCAGATTACTCTCGACTCCTTTTGCATGAAGTTGTAGACTTATCTGAAATAATAATTGAAGGAAAAATTACATCTGTTGATGAGCTCGACTTTCAAGTAAACATCAATGAAGTTCTAAAAGGTGAAATCAATAGCAATTCCATAAAAATTAAAAAGTTTAAAAATTGGACTTGTACATCTCGATGGGGAAAATACGAAGTGAATCATCGCGGGATTTTTGCGTTACAAAAGAAGAACGACGAATGGCAAATTATAGGAGCTGGAAACGAAGGAGAAATGCCAATTGAAAATGAAAGCTTGTTCTTTATTACCATATTCGGATTAAAAGGAGGTGATACCTACAAAAGATACTCTTCACTAAAATTCAATCTAAATGAAGCGAAAGATGGAATAAAAGAATATTTAAAAGTAAAAGAGGAATTACAAAAAATGATTGAAAACAAAACTATCCTAAAGTATAATCCAGAAAACGAGTTCCTAAAAAAGATAAAAATTGAACTTATCCTAAGGACCTTTTACTTGTTAAATCTGTCAGACAAGGAAAGAGAGGAATGGTTAAAACTGTATTCTGAAAAAAAATAACTCTGTACAACAATGTATATACTACCATACGCAGTTTAGGGCTAAAGCTAAAGTTCATCTGCATGTGAAACGACGCAAAATCGCAGATTTTGCTTTAGGGATTAGCTACATTTATTGAGGCATGACTTTGCGTACAGAGTATATACTGTTGTTACCGGTAATAAAAAACAAAACTTAAAATGAAGAGAAGTTATTATTCTAATTCTATTTCAAAATTCATCCAAGAATCAGAGCCCTCTATTCTTGGCAAACTAAACTCTCATTATAAGTTGCAAAATCTGATTTTAGCTCAAACAAATGCTTGGAAGGAGCAAATTAAAATCCTAAAAAACTTATTAACTGAATATAAAACAGGACAATTATAGTTTGAGTTTTCAATACCGAGAATGGGTAAACGAGTTGATAATATTCTAATTATTGAGGATATCATATTTGTTATTGAGTTTAAAGTTGGACAAAACTCATATGATACAACTTCTATCAATCAATTAATTGACTATGTTCTTGATTTAAAAAATTTTCATGAAGGAAGTCATAACAAAAAACTAGTTCCAATTCTAGTTGCTACAGATGCACCTCTATTCGAAAATCAGTTCAATGTAAAGAATAATGTATACTTACCTTTCAAAGTAAATCAATTTAACTTTAATAAAGTAATAAATCAGATTTTAGAAATCATGCCTACTAAGAACAATCTCGACGTAGACACTTGGGAGAGTTCAAAGTATAAACCAACTCCAACTATTGTTGAAGCAGCTCAAGCCTTATATCGAGGTCATAATGTTGAGGAAATATCTCGACATGGTGCAGATAAAATAAATTTATCATTAACTTCAAGTTGCTTAAATGAAATTATAGACTTCTCTAAATCAAACAATAAAAAATCTATTTGCTTTGTAACAGGAGTACCTGGTGCAGGTAAAACCCTTGCAGGTCTCAATGTTGCAAATGGAAGGATGAATACAGATAAAGAAGAACAAGCTGTATTTTTATCTGGCAATGGTCCATTGGTTCAAGTTTTAAGGGAAGCTTTAGCACAAGATAAATATAAACATTTGATTGAGATAGGACAAAAAATAAAGATTGATGATGCTAGGCGCGATGCTAACTCTTTTATTCAAAATATTCACCACTTTAGAGACGAATATCTTAAAGATAGTTCCGCTCCTATAGAAAAAGTTGTAGTATTTGATGAAGCCCAAAGAGCTTGGAATACGAAAGAAACAAGTAGATTTATTAAAGGAAGGGGAGGAGATCCTAATTTCAATATGTCAGAACCTCAATTTTTAATAAGTGTAATGGATAGACACCAAGATTGGTGTTGTATTGTTTGTCTCATTGGTGGAGGTCAGGAAATTAATAAAGGTGAAGCTGGCATTCAAGAATGGCTTATTGCCTTAAAAAAATTCTTCTCTGATTGGGATATATATTATTCTAATGCCATTTGCTCAAATCCTAATTATCTTCCAAATGTAGAGCTAAATTCTTGGTTACTAAAAAACGGTACTAAAAAGGAAAATCTACACCTTTCTACATGTATTAGAAGTTTTAGAGCTATGCAGTTATCTGAATTTGTAGAAAAACTCCTTAACCTGAATAAGCTAGAAGCACAAAGAGTGTTCGAAAAATTAAATAATAAGTATCCTATTGTAATTTCTAGAGACCTAAAAAAATGCAAACAGTGGCTTAAGGAAAAAGCAATGGGAAATGAAAGAACAGGTATATTGATATCCTCAAGTGCAAGAAGAATGAGATCTTTAGGACTTGATGCTGAGAATGGAATTAGATCAAATTCAGGAAAGGACAAAATAGCCCAATGGTTTTTAAATTCTAAAGATGATATCCGTTCTTCTTCTTTTCTTGAGCTTCCTGCAACACAATTTGCTGTTCAAGGTCTTGAGCTTGATGGGGTTTGTTTAGCTTGGGGTGGTGATCTTAGTTTTCAGGACAATAATTGGGTCCACAAATACTTTACTGGAAACAGTTGGAAATATCATAATACAGAAGAAAAGAAAAGAAAAGATATTTGATAAATACATATAGAGTTCTTATGACTCGTTCTCGACAAGGTTTAATAATATTTGTTCCTTTGGGTTCGAAAGAAGATAAAACTAGGAAAAAGGAGTTTTATGATGGGACATATGAATACCTAAAATCAATAGGAATAAAAGAAGTTTAAACTACCGCTAACAATCTATATATGGCAATGGCGAGTATATGAACAGCCTAAAATTTCGTTCTTATTCTTAGGTCGCAAAATCTGTGATTTTGCGGATAGAGCTTGAAAGAAGATATCCACAAAATCACAGATTTTGCTATATTCCAGGAGCTAGGCTAAACGGCTTCGCCCTTTCGCCACTTCATATATAGTAACGTTGGCAATAATTGGAGAAATCGAGAACCCAAAAATGGAAATTAAGCTTATGAGAAGAAAACTAATCAATCAAACTGGGACATCAAATAAATTCTGGAACATTAAAGTTGAGGAAGAAACCCAAATCATTAATTGGGGAAAGATTGGTACAAAAGGTAGAGAAAGTGTAAAACGCTTTCTTTCCTCTGAGGAGTGTCTAAAAGAAAGCAAAAAACTTATTACTCAAAAGTTTAAAAAAGGCTATTCAGAAATACTATTAAAAGAATCTATCCTTAAAGAAAATGAGATTTGGAATGAAGAGAATGCAGAACATTTCTTTTGGGAAATTATAGAAAAATCTAATAGATCTATAAGCTCACATTGGAGTGATTATCATGTTGATGATCACTTAGAAAATTTGACCATTTTACTTTCTAAATTTGAAAAAAAACATATCGTCTTATTTCAAAAATGCATTCGTGAGAAATTAAATGAACTTTATATCGGAAATACTGCTGAGTTATATATCATCCTTAACTGTTCTTACAAAAAAGTAAATGGTGAAATAACTTTTGATGATTACATCTCAACTGATGGATATATTTATTTCAGGTGCTGGCTTCTATTAAAAGGAAAAGCATTTTTTGATGATATAAAGAAAGACATAAACTCATTCATAAATGGAAAATACAGTTTCAATATTGGAAATTGCTGGGCTGAAGGACTATTGTATGTTTGTGACTATGCCTATGCCTACTCCTTCTACCATGAAAATCTCAACAATTTTGAAATTTCAACAGAAACTAGTAAAAATTATCCAGAAGCCATTCACTATGATGACAATGGAAGAAATAAAATGGATAGAGAATTTTATGGAGGAAGGGATCTTCAAGAATTGTATCCTCATCTGGTGAAAAGTATGTGTGAATTACGAAATGAATAAAAACTATTGCCAACAAGAGATATACGGCAATACCACATTTCAGGGTCAAAGCTAAATCCTCGTCGCATGTGATACTACGCAAAATTGCAGATTTTGCTTTGGTATTAGCTATATTCCTATTCGCATAACCTGTGGTACTTCGCATATCAAGACGTCGTGCGTCATTCAGGGAGATCCTGCAAAATTTGATAAATGGATATAGATAGAATAATACAAGAGAAATTTACATCGTCATTTATGAATGATTCAAAATGGGACAAATTGATTGAGACCTTGACTGATAAACTCGATGAGATATTTGTTAACTACAAATTGATTCATGATGATAAAATACATTTCACTTCATTTGAAACTCCTGATTTCAAACTGTTTTTTATCGAGCCGACTTTCTACAAAGAAGTAGAATGGATTGAATTTCCAAAGACTTTTAATATTGAGCAAAACAAAAGGACAACGAGAAAATATATTAAAGAACAAAAGCAAGATATCGACTCAATTGAGAAAATAATCAATCAAATTGGAAAATTCATGATTGAGAAAGAAGATAATAGTATCAAACTTTATGCTTACCGATAAATGAAAACAAACTTTACAATCGAGGATAATTATGCAGTAATTAAGGATGGAATACAAATTGATTTACATAACAATTTTGATTATAAAGGATTCGTAGATAATGTGAGCGATTTTAAGATTGAGTTTGTAAAAATGAACGGTAATTGGATTAAAGAAAATGAATTTAGCCGATTGATATTCAATTTTAAAGATGTTTCGTATAGATTTTTGGGGGATGGAGATTCAGAGGCTAATCAGGAAGATAAAGTAACACTTGGAGAAATTTCATTTTTTCCTCAAGATTTGAGAGATGTAAATGATTCAATAATACCTCAAGCTGAGCCAAAGGAAAATGACGATTTGATTTTTATATTCGAAGACGGAAAAGTAATTAGACTATCTTGTGATTTTGTAGAATTGATTACAATAGAATAAATTAAAATGAGCGAACGCACAACAATGAGTATAGTTAATAAGGGGTTCAGAGGTTTTCAAACATCATCACCCGCATCAACTTTGGGTGGTAACTTGATAGGTTTGAAGCCCGCAATCCCTTACTAACCATACACTAAACGTTGTGTACAATTCGACAAGCCCCAACAGTTTACACTTTTGACTAAAAATAATTCTCGTATATTGTGGCATTTATCTAACTAAACTCTTAACATGAGCCAAAAATCACTATTCTACGAAGAACCTAAATCAATAAATCCTCAAGGTTTAATAATTGCAAGTCTTATTGGTGTAGCTCTTGCCATTTTATTAGCATTTGTCTACATTATACTCCAAGTATCCATTCCTCTTATTTATTTTGCTGTATTAGTTACTTTTGGTACAGGAATTTTATTAAGTTTTTGTACACGTTTTATTGCAAAATTCACACATAATCGAAATAAAAAAAGTCAATTTATCATCGCTTTAATTATAGGTATATTGCTAAATTATTTTCAGTGGGTTGCCTATTTACTTTACGTATCAAAAGGTCAAATTCCTGCCATAGGTGAATACTTACTAAATTGGGGATTAATCTTTTCAGTTAATGACTTTTGGGGTGCTATTATGGAATTAAATAGTATAGGTCTTTGGTCTGTATTTGGTATAGAATTCAAGGGGGGACTTTTATCTATTATTTGGGTTATTGAATTTCTACTTATTCTTTTAGTTCCAATAATCTACATCCGAAAATCTAAAATATTTCCCTACTCTGAAAAATATGGTAAATGGTATCCTAAATTTACTCTCGAGGAAAAATTTAAAATTATCCATGGCGCTCCTAAAATCATAGAAAGCCTAAAACAAGATGTATATAAAACCATCGATGAACTTGGATTAGGAAAAGGAGATAGGTTCACTAAAATCTACCTTTACTATTTAGAAGATGAGCAAAATCAATACATCGACTTTGAAAGAGTAATTATAGATAGAGAAGGAAAAGAGGATAAAGATTTCATCATCGAAAATTTTAGAATTGAGAAAGAAACCGCAAAAAAAATATTACAAACTTTTTCTAATAAAAAGGAACAACTCGAAGTCATTTAAAAACAAAACTGTACACAACAATGCGTTATATGTCCATCACACATTTCAGGGCTAAAGTTCAAGTGTGTGTGATAACGCAAAATCACAGATTTTGCTTACAGATTGCCTATATCCAATACGCACAGCTTGTGGCACAACATATAGCGCGATCGTTGTGTGTAATTGCCAAAGCAAAGGCTTCGTAAAAAAAAAATCTTAAAATATAAGCTAAAATGGGTTGGAAAACATCACTTATTATCATCCAAAACCAAAACAATTTTAAAGATGAAAATGCAATCTTAAAAGCGATAAATAAAGAGGATTATTCTTATGCAAAAGATGTTATTTTTGAAGATTGCATGTATTTTGGGGATAAATCAATAAACATTGGCTATTTCAATGAAAATATTATTATTTGTGATGATTATCAAATCACTTCTAAATCCTTCGATAATGTAGAGGAACTAAATTTAAATCTCATAAGAGAAGAAGAAAATCTATCTAAACTTTTCCCTTCTGCTGAAATAATTTCTATTGCTTGTCACAGTGTTGTAAATTACCATGCATACTCATTGATTCAAAAAGGAAAGAAAGTTAGAGTTAAAGTTATTGCATCCGAAGGAAACTTGATAGAACTTGGTTTAAAGCCTAGAGTAGAATTTGGTTTAAAAACAAAAGAGGAAGAAGATATTTATGCTCGAGGTTTTGAAAAAGATGGCAAGTTCTATTGGAAAGACGAATTTGATCCAGAATATGAATTTACAGAAGACCAGCTTATGGAAGACTTTACTTTTGGTTTTGCAAATAGGCTACTGGGTGTCTACATTGATAGTGATGAAGGTAAAAAACTTATGGAAACTAAATTTAGGAAATATGTTAGACCTGATTTTCTAAATAAAATTTGGAGGAAAATCACAAAATAAAACAAAAAACAGTGCCCAATAATGTGTATAATCCATGCTAGGTTTCTGTCGGGGGGCTAAAACTCATGGCATGCCCAACACCGCAAAATCTGTGATTTTGCTTTGGGGGGAAGTAAATTAGATACGTATCATGGCATTCCGCACAGTTTTATACACTCACGTCATGCACCATCAAATGTCACTTGAAAATAAACGAATCATAAAGTAATGAGGCAAATTGAACTAAACTTCTACCCTTCTTTTCACAATTCATCCACAATAAAACTAAATGACGATGAAATTTCAATCGAAATTCATCCAGATTTTCAATCTTATCAAGGGTTAGATAAAAAAGAAAAGCTAAAAGTTGCTGAGTATAAAAGATTAAAAGAATTAAAGTTGTACAATGAAAATGCACAAAATCAATATTGGCTAGAAAAAGTCTCCATAGATTTAAAAGTAAAATCTGCCTTAGACGATATTTCAGACTTAGCTCAAGACTTATTAGAAAATCCAGAATTAGATGAAAGAATTCTATTGGATGGGATAAATGTTAAGTGCACTCTAAAAAATGGTAATTTTTCTTACAGATCACCTCAAAATCAAAGTAGAACTTTTGAATTAACTAACAAGTCCTTATCACTTCTTTATAGAGTTCTTAAATCTGAACAAAGCATCAATTATCTTGAAAAAATCGAGGGGTATTTTGACATTAGTCTCCCTTGGAAAATATCTTCTAAAAACCCTTTCATTTTTCGAATTTATGGCTCATTAAGTATTAATGAAAAGGAAGCTCTTGAAAAGGAATTTAAATCCTTCCCAAATGAAGCTCTAGTTCTTGATTTTAGAAATTTTGAAAGTATGGGAACTGCGTTATATCAAAGTTTCAAGTTTATTAAAAGCAAAAATATTATCTGGCTTGCAGACATAAATAATGAGTGGACGATGAAACACTTAAATGGAATTGGTGTCGAAAGAAAAAATATTACTGATAAGATTGAGGTTGCTATCAAAAAAGTAAACCAAATTAACAAAAATAACGGTGCATAAGAAGGTGTACGATATGCCCATGCTAGATATAGGGCTAAAGCTAAAGAATCGTCGTATGTGACACTACGCAAAATCACAGATTTTGCTTTGGAATAGCTATATTTCTGTTCGCATAGTGTAGCACGCTATATGCATGAGCCGTTATCAGCAATTGGAACTTCCCTTCACAAAATTTAGTTCTTAAAGTTAGACCTCTTGTTTAAATATTAAATCCTAAATGAAACAGAACTTCTTTTTCTTGATTTTATTACTACTATCCTTTAGCTGCATAGAAAACAATAAAAATAGTTTAGACAGCAATCCAACTTCTGAAAGTTCTAAATATCAAAAACTAATCGAAAAATTCCACTCAAAAGAAGATTTAGAATACCCTTTAAAAATTGAATTAAAAAATTGGATAAAGGATGGTAACAAAATTAATTTTTCAGATTATAAAGAGTTGTTTAAAGATATAAATTTTTATCAAGATTGGAATCCTAGCCAAAACAGTTTAGATTCTATATTAGCTCTTGGAATAAATCCACATGACAGAACAGATCTTTTTTATGAGTTATTTAATGGTCAAACAAAGTTATTAGCATCATTCCCAAATATTTCAAAAAATCTAAATTTTGATCTCTTTTTAATACAAACTAAAAGCAAGCTTATACTATTAATTGGAGATAAAGAAGAAGAAAAAATTTACAACTTTTTTCAACTAAATTCACGAAATAAGGATTGGTGCATTTCGCTCCCCAAAGCTTCTCGAAATCCTGAAATTTGGTATAAAGAAACCGTTATTGATAGTAATTCCAATTCAAAATTTGCTTATGAAATCAAAACTAAATTAACCGAAAATGGTCAATTTATCTCTAATGAAGTTCTTCTAAATAAGGATGAATCCCTCTTTACAATAAAAGAAGGCTCAATAATAGGCACTTATAAGTTAAAATCAGATATTTTGTATGCAACAATAAGTATAAAAGAAGGTAAAACTTCAAATAAAATATCCTACAAAATCACTCTCCTAGAAAATAAAACTAAATATTGTATAACATACCTTGATAATGATATCGTTCTAGATAAAAATAAAGGGTTTAATGTACTGAGAAAAGATAAATTATTAATGAAGATATATTTCAAAAACCAACATTTATATATTAAATGGGATGGGTGCCTTGAACTAAAATCTATTCCTTGCGATTTTAACTTTGTTGCAATAAAAGAAAAAAACAGCTGATAACAATCTGCCAATTCCGTAAAGTTAAGGACAAAAGCTGGTCTATAATTTGTTAAAAACCTATTTTTAAGGCTGTCACATTTAAGGCAATAACAATTTTGGAAAAAGCGTACTAATTATGTTATTGATAAGGATAAGGAATTATTCTTTTTCGCATTTAACTCTTTCTTGGCTACATGAAGAAACATTGAGGGTATATTATAAAAGACCAATACCGACCATAGATCTTGTAATACATATTGTGCCCTATAGAGAACACGCCTAACTTTAGTTGTTTTTTTAGCTCATCGAATGCCGTTTCTACTCCCCATCTTTTTGCATATAAATCCTTAAAGCCGCTCTTTAGAAATTCATCTACTACTTTTATCCCTTTAATCTTCATTCTTATTAAACAGGGCTTTTTTGACTTTATATGGCGGTCTAATAGCAAACTATCACAATAATGACGGTCATAAATCATGATCGGATCTTTTGGGAGAACTTCAAAATTCTGATGTAGAGCAACTAATTCTGTTATCGCCCTGGGGTGTAAATGTACGTGATAGAATACTCGATTTAGAACATCATGTACTGCCAATATTTTGCAGGCTGCTATGGAACCATGTTGGTTCTTATGGACTCCTATTAAGCGTCTATTTTCTTCCATATCTGGCACTCGTATGCCTGTTCCATCTATTGTTAATAGTCGATAGCCTTTCCAGTGCTTTATTGGAGTTTTTGTTTGATAAAATAGTTGGCAAGTATAGAAAAATAAGTCTTCAAAGAAACGTACTTTTATCTTTGAACGAGCTAAGGATAAGGCGGTTTTTGTGGGAGGTTCTTTGGATTTGAATAGTCCTGATTGGGAGATTAATTCAGCGTTTACGCTTTTTTTTAAAGTCCTAATATCAAGCCAACTGTTTTTGAAAAATCTAATTTTCGTTGTCTTGTGAAATCTTGCTTGGGACGACTCAAATAAATCGCCTGTTTTTGAGCATTTAAACTAGCTAACATTATAAATGATTTTAGCTTTTTTAATTGTTCTGCTAAGTTCAGTCTTTTTTTGTCACTTTTCATCCTATAAATATACATCTTTTTTTACTGCTTTCCTTAACTTTATGGCAATGAACAATATGTATACGTTTAGGGCAAACTAACGTACATGCTTTGATGGTTAACGTATGGCTTGGAGGCACAAAAATAGTTAAACTTGGAAATTGATTTACTAGATTACTCTAAAAACAATAATAAAGAGAGTGCAATACATAGAATCTTGCTAAGTATTGTTTGGTTACTTTTCTCCATTATTTTAGTGTTTGAAAGCTTAACCCTTTTCAACATGCACTTTGAGTTTGACAATAACCCTCAAAGATTTGCATTGATTGACTATTATTTGCCCACTAAATACTTTGGATACCGAATACTAATACAAAGTTTTCTAGGGATATTAATTTCTATCGCAATTATTCTAAATAAAAAAGATAGAAAAGAGATTCTCGTTGCTTACTTTGTTTCTATTCTTCTCTTTGGGCTTTGTGAAGTTCTTTTCGTATTTTTCCCTGAGTCATTTTTAAATTATGAAATTTATGGAAGTCTAATTCTCACGTTTTTAAGTCTAAGCTATTATAAAACCAAGTTACTTCCACTAAATTTATCCGAGTTAAAATTTATACATAAATTAATAATCATTTCAGGAGTTTTGCCATTCATATTTGTAAAAACTCTAGACTACAAGAAAATTTTAGTATGGGACATAAGTTGGATTGAGAAATGGTTATCATTCACCTAAAAACTAAATCATAAATTCATGAAAATAGCAATACTATTGACATTATTTCTACTATTACTTGCAAACTGTGGAAACAAATCAATTGGTGCTAATAAATCAATTGAAAACATCTCTCTAGAACTCCCTAAAGAAAAGGCTGATTTGATAATAAGTCAGCTTGTTTGCTTAGATAATTTTGAAAAAATAAATACTGAAAATTGTCAAAAAGCAATCAGTTCCTATGACTTTGAAAGATACTTCTTTAATAAAGAAAATGAAATTCACTATTACTTTATCAGCAGATGGGAAGGCTTTATTGTTGGTGGAGTTTTCGTAGGATTTATTGGTTGTTTTAAAGAAGATAAAAATGGGAAATTTATTAAAGATCAAATTATTGTCGACTTTTATTCTAAAAACCTTATAAAACCTCTCGCTGCATTTAAAAAAATTATACAAAACCAGACACTGTTGAAATCTGAAAGTCAAGGGCAAGAAATTAGGATATTACATTATGAATTTGAGGAAAAAGATTCAATTCTTTTATTTGATTCTTTTGAGTAGTAATTCAATAGGAAAAGGAAAAAAAATGCCTGTACATAACAAAGCTATATATAGCCATCCCGCTTTGTGGGGCTAAAGCTAAAAATTATTTCTTCTTGTCTGGCTCCGAAAAATCGCAGGTTTTGCTTTGAGATTAGTTATATCCATAGCGTACAGGGATAGACAGTCGTATTGTGGCTAATTAAAACTTGCCGAAAATGCAACATAAAAAAGATCTTCCTTGATATTTATGAAAACTTTACTAAACGATACCCTACTTTTTACAGTACTATCAGTCTTTTTAGGTTGCACAAATACTAGAATAACATCAAACTCTATTTTAGGTGATTACAGATATACTGTTTTTACACATCACAAGCAGGGTAGAAAATACATCAATTGGGGCATTAAAAACGACTTGTTTGATTTGGACTTATCGAATAAGTTGGTCAATGATGCTTGGGATGAGGGATTGGTAGGTTGTAACAAAACAAGTTGCTCTGTTGTTGGGTGACTTGTTTTGTTTTTAAGAACCCGTGTATACTCCGTGACAGAAGTCATGGAAATATAAATATAGTTGTTCTCTGAGCAAAACCTAAGGTTTTGCATTGTAATACATGCGTTTATTCTTCTAAGGTTATTCCCACAACGTGGCATAAAAACATGCACATTTATACGCTTTTATATTTCTATTATTCTACATTTTTCAAAGTTTATATCTGGATAACTTAATTCTGTCCAAGCGCTCAACATCTTTAGAGCAGGTAATAAGCCTTTTGCTTTTTTAGATAATGAATATTCAACACGAGGAGGTATCTCTGCAAATGATTTTCGATTAATTAATCCATCAGCCTCTAACTCTTTTAGTTGACTTGTAAGAACTTTTTTAGAAATAGTAGGAACTAATGCATACAATTTCCCAAATCGTAGAGGACCATTAGATAGTAAATATATAATAATGGGCTTCCATTTATTTCCAATGATATTCATTGTATGTACAAGAGTACACAAATTGGGGTTGTCAATATATTTTCGTGCCATAAGTTACTTTTAGGTTACCACTTCTTAGGTAGAGTTTTTAAACAATAGTTTCTAAAGTAAACTATTATTAGTTCCTTTATCAGCGGTTCTAACGATAAACGGAATTATATTTAATTTTACCATAAGTCTGCATTTATAGGACATACGAGTCAAAATAGAGTGCTAAAATCGCAAAAAAAAGACCTGAAAAATCCCTAAAACAAGGGCTTTTAGAGCATTTTTTAGACATTATTTTGGGATGTTAAATTTTATAGTTTCCTTTTGAAACTTCGCAAGTATCGATAGGCACTGATTTATGAATTAAATAAATATAATTTCAAATGTCGTTAGTTTCGCTATTCCTTTATGAAACAAATGTAATGATTTTATAATAGAACTAGAAAAATCTTTAAAATGAAAAATGTATTTATTATCAATGGACATCAAAAATATCCTTTTTCAGAAGGTAAATTGAATGCAAGTTTGACAGAGAGGGCGGAGCTTTTTTTTAAGGAAATGGATTGTGAGGTACAAATAACGAGAATGGAAGATAGTTATAATGTTACTGAGGAGATTGATAAATTTAAGTGGGCTGATTTAGTATTTTTTCAGACTCCATTAAACTGGATGGGAGTAAGTTGGTTTTTTAAAAAGTATATCGATGAAGTTTTTTCAATGGGGATGATGGGCGAAATGTCAGAGGGAGATGGGAGAAGTAAAGCTGCTCCAAAAAAGAATTATGGAATGGGGGGGAAGTTGGAAGGAAAATATATGATTTCTGTTACTGCTAATGCTCCGAAAGAGGCATTTAACAACCCAGAAGAGTCTTTTTTTGGAGGAATGAGTGAGGACGATTTACTTCAACCAATGCATCTAAATTTTAAATGGTTTGGTTTAGAACCACTTCCAACATTTATGGCTTATGATGTAATGAAAAACCCAGCAATTGAAAACGATTTTAAACGTTTTGATTCTCATTTAGAAAATTCTTTTAAAAAATAGGATGATGCGACCAACACCGAAACAAAAAGCCCCAAGATTAAATTTTCCTTTAATTGATGGAGAGAAATGGAGTTTAGAAGAGCAGAAGAGTGAGAATTTTACATTGATAGTTTTTTACAGGGGGCTACATTGCCCATTGTGCAAGAAATATTTAGAAACATTAGAGAGTCTTTTACCTGAGTTTGAAAGTAGAGGAGTTGAGGTAGTAGCAGTAAGTATGGACACTAAAAAAAGAGCCTCCTTTTCAAGGCAAAACTGGGAAATATTTAATCTTCATTTGGGATATAATTTGAGCGAAGAGATGGCAAAGAACTGGGGGCTTTATCTAAGTCAAGGGGTAAAACAGGGCGAACCAGAAGTATTTAGTGAACCAGGTTTATTTTTAATTGATAATAAAAAGCACGTGTATTATGTAGGAATTAATAGCAATCCATGGGGACGACCATATCTTCCAACATTTATAAAAGCAGTAGATTATATTATATCTTCTGAATATCCAGCTCGTGGTGAAATCTTATAAAGGGGGGATATGCCTTGGAAAAGGAGGGTAAAGAAGCTAAGGTTGTGCAAAATCAAGCTCAGAAACATGCATTGGAGCAAAATGCTATTGAAGCTTGTTGAGAATGGGAATGCAAATATAAAGATGGCTTTTATTTGAATGGTCAATGTCAAAGTGATCCTATTGTTACTTCTTATGGTCAAATATTGAGGTCTAACTACCACGACTTGAATGGTTAGTCTACGCTCTCTTACTGATATAGAGGTTGCCTTTGGTAATAGAGGGCAACCTTTTGTTTTGCAATATGCTAAGGTTCAAACACAAATTTGTTGAAATTACACAGAGGCTATTTTACCAACTGTATTTCTAGTGTTTAGTGCAACAACACTAGAAAATTAGTGGTATCCTATGGTTAGTATAAAAACAGTAGCGGATATAAACGCTCTTATTTTTAGGTTAGTAAGATACTTAATTCAACATAAAAACGGTTCGGAAATAATCCCAAACCGCTATTCTTTTTATACAATGTTCTATGTTGTTTTTTCTTGACGACATAAAAACCTTTCAACTTGCCCGCCAAATTCATCTGGTAGTTGATGATGAAAAGCATGAGCAGCATTTGAATACAGAATTAATTGGCTATTAGGTATTTGTTTATACAGTAGAAAAGAATTTTTACTTGAAAAAGCTATATCTTCCTTTGCTCCAGCAACTAGAACTGGTTGGGAAATCGATTTTATTTTTTCAAAGTAATTTTTTTCACTAGAAAAGTAATTTTTAGTGGCTGTTCCCTGAGCAATCCAAGTTTCTGGTTGTGTTGGCTTAACTTTAGTCAAGTAGTTATCAATACGGGATAGTGATTCTTTAGTAGCATGTAAACCTTTTTGATCATCTGTAAAAAACACAGTTTGATGATGTTCAGGTTTCATATTGTAAACTTTAGTGGCCACATTCAAAAAGCGTTCTGTAGGATATTCAGTGTGTTCACTAGCGCCTAATCCAGTACCTACTAAAACCACCTTTTGAACAATTTTGGGATAATTCAAAACAAAAGCTTGGACTACGAGACCTCCCATGCTCCAACCGAGTAAGTTCACTTTATCATATCCTAAGAATATAATAAATTCATACGCTATTTCAGCCATGCCTTCTATTGAATTTGGACTTGTACCAGAAGAGTTTCCAACACCAAGATTATCAAAGACGATAACTTTATTTTTTTTTACAAGCCTTGTTATAAAGGCAGGATCCCAATCGTTAATTGTCCCTCGAAATCGATTGAAAAGTATTAGCGGTTGTCCATTTCCAAAGGTACGATATGCTATCGTTTCATTTTTAATAATTGCGAATTTAATTTCGCTTTTTAGGATTTCATTCATTTTTTCGAATTTTAATTTAATTATTTATCTAATATTAGTGCAAGACCATTTCCTCTTGCCGCACAAATTGAGACTAGCCCAGAACCTTTACCTTCCTGATTCAAAAGTTTTGAGAGGGTTGCAATTATTCTTGCGCCTGTTGCTGCAAATGGGTGACCGGTAGCTAAACTGCTGCCAACCATATTTAATTTAGAAAAATCAATTTCCCCTTTTATGGAGTCTAAATTTTGCTTGCTCCAAAATGGATCACCTAAACCTTTATTGTTCAATATTTTAATAGTTGTTAATGCCTGAGCAGCAAATGCTTCATGAATTTCAATAAAGGAAAATGAATCCAAATTTCTATTACTCTGTTTTAATGCTTTTTGAATCGCAAGTATTGGTGCTAGTAGTAGGTTTTGTTTATTGTTGATATATTCAATTCCAGCTGTAGCGGCAAAACTTAAAAAAGCTAGAATTGGATAATTATGTTTTTTTGCCCATTCTTCTGAGGCTAGAAAGATACCCGCAGCTCCATCCGAGAAAGGAGTTGAATTAGCTGCAGTAAGGCTTCCAGAGTTCAAATCAAAAGCCGGGCTTAAGGATCTCATTTTATTTAAAGAAGGGTTCTTTCTTAGTATTGAGTCTTCCTTAATTTGCCCGATGGGTTCAATCATATCTTCAATAAATCCACTTTGATATGCCCTTGTTAGCTTTTTGTGACTGTTAAATGCAAAATGGTCTTGTTCTTCACGCGTTATTTTATAATATTTAGCCATTATCTCAGCATGTTCACCCATTGAAAGACCAGTTTCTGGCTCATTATTGTTCGGGATTTCAGGGAGCATCAATTCTAAATTTCTCAGATTTTCTTTTGTAAAATCAGAAAGACTCAAATGTTGATTTAGAAATTCTTTTCTGAATAATTCATTTAATACTATTGGAGAATCACTTGCACTATCTGTACCGCATGCTATGCCATTTTCTATTTGACCTAATGCTATTTTATTTGCAATAATTATAGCTGCTTCCGCAGAAGTTGCACATGCTTTTTGAATATCAAATGCTGGTGTTAGAGGATGAATGTCAGTTTTTAGTAAAGATTCTCGTACTAAATTTCCTTGCGAGCTGTGTTTTATAACAGCCCCTCCAACAACTTCACCTAATATTTTATCTTTTAAAGCATACTTGTTGCTTATGGATTGAAGGGTAGTGGTCAAGAGTTCGTTTGCTGAATAGCTTTTCAAATATGTGTTAGCTTTACTAAACGGAGTTCTACTATGCCCTATAATAGCCACTCTTTTTATTAAATTATTTGTATTCATTCTATTATTTTCGTAACCAATTAATAAATAGTTTTATTTTAGAACTCAAATATATGTACATAAGTTCTAAAAAAGAACCCAGATAGTAAAAAAATGAAAAAATTTCAAAAAACTGAGACGAATAGATTGAATTGTCCAATTCAATTAACTGCTAACTTATTAGGTGAAAGATGGGTGTTGTTAATAGTTAGAGAGCTTTTTCTAGGCAACTCCAAATTCAGCGAATTTCAAGACAATCTGAAAATTTCTAAGTCAGTTTTGACTAGCAAATTAAAAATGTTGGAAAATGCAGGTTTAATCGCGAAAAAAGAATACCAAGAAAACAACAAACGAGCTCGAAATGAATATTTCTTGACAGAAAAGGGAGGAGATTTAATCAAAATAATGAGTGCTATTTTAATTTGGGGCAACTCAAATTTGGTAGACAAAAATGAACCATTCCTCAAAATAGTAGATAAAAGTGGTGCTCCTGTTAAAATGACAATTGTTAATGAGGAAGGAAATTCGCTTAATTTAAATGACCTACAATTTATTTTATCATAGACCTTCTCCTATTTTGGAATGCCCTATAACTCTCTTATAAACACAATTGCGCGCAACCAATTATCTATGAATTGTTATCTAACACCAAGCTGGACAACAATCATCCTTTTATTTGAATGGTCAATGTCAAGGTAAGCCTATTGTTAGTGCTTAAGGTCAAGTAATTGGGACGAGCTACTACGGCTTGAATGGTTGGTCTAAGCTCTCTTACTGATATAGAAGGTTGTCTGGTGTTAGGCGACCTTTTGTATTGTTGTAGCATTCTAACATTGAAGTAATGATGATTTATTTCGATCTGCCTAGTAAGTTGGTGGATGATGTTTGGGATAAGGTGGTAGGAACATAGAAAACAAGTTGCTCTGTTGTTGGGAGACTTTTATCTTGTCCTAGTTGATGCAAAAGTATGAGTTGGCTCCAACCCAAATTCGGATTTGGAAGAAACAGTTGTAGGATGGTGCAGAAGATGTTTTTTAGAAACCAACATCTAAAAGGTCAGAAGAAGAAAAATATCTAATAAATTATTAATGAGCGGAAAATGCTCCTAAATATGAGATAGACTTCAGCTCAGTGTAAAAACGCCAAACCTATGATTTTGCTTATTCGGCTTAAAAATTTGCGAGCAAAAATCGTAGGTTTGGCTTAAGAACGGGGCTCTTACTGTTAAATGCTAGGTTCTTAGAACAGCATATGCATATGAAAGAGCCGTTACCTGCAATGAAAAAGCGCATATTATGATAATTAATAACACCCGCCCAAAGCTGTCAATCTTATTTATTCAAAACTAATTTCTCTTGAGTAATTAAACCCTTATTAGAATTTATCTTTAAAAAATAAATCCCTGAACTTAGACTTGATAAATTAAATGTAGAGAGTCTTTTATTAACAGTATAATTAGAAACAAGCTGACCTATTGAATTATAAATTTCAAGCGTATAATTCATTGAAGGATTAAAATCTTTCATTTGCACGTTTAATACTTCATAAGTAGGATTAGGATAAAAATCTACTCGTTTACTCTTAATGTTATCTATTATAGAAACGGAAGTCAGTGCCAAATCTAAAGAATCAAAAACTACCACATATTGACTAGGAACATTATAAATTGTATAAGGAGGTTTTGCCTGAGCCAAAGTAACAATTCGACCATCACTTGCTTCTATACTTTTTGTTGCTGTTGCTGGTTTTGTTAAAGTATGTGTTCGACTCCACAAAGAATCTCCATTAGGACTCACAACAATCACCCTCAAATCATCACTAAAAGTTCCTGTTATAACATAGTTTCCTGAAGAGTGATGCAAAACATCGATTCCTTTCATAGGAAAAGTTCTTGTCCAGTCTGGTGTTCCAAAACTATCTGTCTTCATTACCGTAGTAGTACCAACTCCAGGAGTATAAGGATTGGAGGCAACTATTATAAAACTATCTTCATTCACCTTGCAAAAATCGTTAATATACACTGGATAAGTATTTGCTGTTTGCCATACAATATTTCCTCCTAAATCCAATCGATGCAAAGAATCATGTTGAAGTAACCAATAACCATTAATATTTTTTTCAATTCTACCTGGAGTTGAAAGCCCAGGAGGGAATGGAATTGTTAATAGTTGTCCATTAGGCAATAACTCTTTTATGGTATAATCATACATTGATCCTATTGTTATTGGATTTCTAGAACCTTGTACTGTTGTGATACCTCCTTCATCATTTTTTAGATAATTATCAATGGAGTTTTCACAATTATCAGTCATCACGTTAGTATTAAGTATTGAGCCACTTGAGGAATATCTATAGGTACAATAATCGTGAAATGGGATAGATTGACCTATAAACCCACACGTGTAATTTTGTCCAATGTTCCCTAATGTCAAAAAATCATTATTAGCACTCTCAATTACATTACACCTTCCATAATGACTATGGTCATGATAGCTAGTCCATACTGTATCTCCATTGAAATCAATACGAACTAAATATTTTTTTAATGTATAATTCTCAACGATTGGAGCTGTTAAATTAACATTTCCGACAATAAAAAAATCTCCGTTTTGAGTTTCAATAATATCGCTAGGATAATGATGATACAACGAATCCCATCCGTAATAATGGATAGTTTGCGCAAAAAGTAAATTTGCACAGAAAAAAAATGCTATTAAAAATTGTAATTTAAGCAAAACCATAACATATCATGTTTTAAGATGTAAAAAGTGTTTTCTTTAAGTATTCAAATTTATTCATTAAACGAAACATTTGAGTATGTTGTGATTTTGAATTTAAAATAAATAAAAGACAGTAGGTAACACAGCAATATATCGCCATAGGGGGAGTTTATGAACTGTCTAAAACTCATTCTCTGCCGATAGAGCTAATGCATAATTATTTAGCATCTTTAAATGAAGTTAATAGCAATAAAATTGGAGCGTTGGGTGCATGTGCTGGTGCTATGTATAGTATTACCAAGCTACACCAAGAAGTTTTTTAATGACATTGCCAAAGCTGACAAAAAATTATATTGGATGAATACTGAATTGGAATCGCCTTTTCACCAATTTAATTATTACGACCAAGATGTTGAAGTAAATGAGTCTATAGCACAATCAAGTAATTGGTTCAGAGAAAAAATGTAAAAAGTACGACATATACTATGTAGCTTGGGATACTTTTGCTACAGATTTGGCTGCTAAGGTGTTGATTCATTAAACTTGAAAACTTCTTAATTAAACAGGGAATAACCCGCATTCGACAAAAGTCGGTTTACTAAAAAGTAAATCACTTCTACCTTTGTCTAAAACAAAATTAGGTAAATGGAGGCGTTAAGTAGGTGAGATGTTTTTTTCTTTTGTAAAAATATTCTTGAGGGATAGTAATCCTAAGTTTGTCTTATTTTATATACATTCAAAATATAAATTATACAACATGATTAAAACACAAAGTTTATTTTGGGGAATTTTCGTTATTTTATTGGTACTATCTAGTTGCAGAGATGAGTTTGATTTAGAAATTCCAAATGGTGCATCAGAACAAGAAAAGATTGAATTGGTTGATTCATGGCTTAGTAAACTACAAAAAGACCAAAAATTCAATGGTTCCGTATTACTTATAAGAGATGGGCAATCGATGCTTGCCAAAGGGTATGGTTTTACCAGTCACGAAAAAAATGAACAACTAACAGCCAATTCTTCATTTCGGCTTGCTTCGGTATCCAAACAATTTACTGCGGCTGGTATTATGCTATTAAAAGAGAAAGGAAGCATATCTTATGACGACTTAGTGTCCGAATATATTGAAAATTTCCCTTATGAAAAGGTCACCATTCGTAGCTTATTAAATCAATGTTCAGGTATTCCTGACATCTATATTGAGCTTGCGCTTGAGAATAAAGATAATATTAATGTACTTACCAATCAGAAAGCCACCGAGCTGATCATAAATGAAAACCGTTCAGCGAAAAAAGAACCTTTTGAAAAGTTTGAATACTCGAATACAAATTATATCCTTCTGGCAAGATTGGTTGAAATTGTCTCTGGTAAAAGTTTTGAAGATTATATGAAGGAGGAGTTATTTGAGCCATTGGGAATGGAAAATACGAGAGTTTGGAACTTGCTCTCTGCAGAGACAGATTTTACAAACAAATGTGGCGGATTTAAGATTGAAGGTGGTGTTTATAAAGAAGTACTGCCTGATTTTGTGGATGGTGTTGCAGGTGATGGAGCCGTATTTAGTAGTATAAACGATTTTTTAATTTGGGATAAATTCTGGTATGAAAATGATTTATTAAGCAGCTCTAATTTGGCAGAAGCATTTAAAAAACCACAATTGAATAATGGAAAATCATCGGACTATGGGTTCGGATGGGTTGTAACAGACGATGGTGCTTGGCACAATGGAGGTTGGCTGGCAGCACGTACTTATTACAGTCGAAACACTAAAAATGGAACAAGTATTGTCGTTTTAGATAACTCCTCTAATTCTGATTTGTATGAGATAGCAGAAGAGATAGGAAATATTTGGTTATAATCGATCATCAATCACGTAGTAGCAGCGCAGCTAATCAACGAATTACTACTATCATAAGAGACAACATTTAATTAATAACACCTGCTTTGAATTGACCGGCAACACTTATAGTGTTGCCGTATTGATTTTCTAACCCAACCAGAATAAATTATGGCAGAGGAAAATTTACGATTGTACAAATTACAAAAAGGAGATAAGTTAATATTCATTTTGTTTTTCTGGATTTTTTCGCTTTTGCTAATTTTATCTAGCGAAGACATGGGAGAAAAATGGATATATGGTTTGTATACGGTTATGGTGTTTGTAGGGAATGCTGTTTTAGTTGTATATTTTATAGTGTTTAGGTGGTTAAAGCAACTTAATACTCGCAAGCATTATTTACTTCTTATCTTAAAAACGATTTTATTTACCGTTTTTCTATTGGCTTTTCAGGGGCTTGTATATTATTACTTTATTGAAGTGACGCCAGACGAAGAAGGGGTTACCTTAGGAGATTTTATAAATGTATCTATTATTATTTTACTACTGAGTAGTATACTGTTGGGAATTATTATGTTAAAAAAAGGAGTTGGATCTCAGATTCAGATGCTTAAAATCGAAAATTTGCAAAAGACTTATGAGTTAAAAAATCTCAAAAAACAAATCGACCCTCATTTCTTGTTCAACAACCTCAACACCTTAGATGCTTTTATTGAAACAGATGTCGGCAAAGCCAAACCTTATATACAAAGGCTTGCTAAGCTTTATCAATATTTGATTAGAACGCAAGATGAAGATACCGTCAACTTAGAGGAGGAAATGAATTTTGCCAATGATTATATTTATCTTATAAAAGAGCGGTTTGGAGAAAATTATCAATTTAATATTATAAATAAAAGAACAAAAAAGGAGGAAAGGCTCATTCCGCCTTGTGCTATTCAAACAGTTTTTGAAAACATAGTAAAACATAATAATGCTTCGAGAGGCAAGCCTATTATCACGAAAATTATTGTGGAAGATGAGCAGATGGTCATCAGTAATAACATAAGATCTAAAGAAGAACCTGTTGTATCTTTTGGTGTTGGTTTAAGTAACTTACAATCTCGTTACCAAATACTTTGTAATCTTCCTCTAATCGTAGAAGTTGATGAAAATTATACCATAACATTACCTCTTATTCTAAAAATAAACGACCATAAGTATGAACGTTATAATAATTGAAGATGAAAAACCTGCTTTTAATAAACTTTCAAAATATCTTTTGGAGCATAGGGCAGATGCTCAGGTTTTGGAATGGTTTGACTCTGTGGATGATGCCCTAAAAGGCAAAGAATTATTCGCTCAATGCGATTTATTACTTTCTGATATACAATTATTAGACGGAAACTGTTTTCAGTTATTTCAACAATTAAAAATAAATTGTCCAATCATCTTTTGTACTGCCTACAACAAATATATGGAGAATGCTTTTGAAACAAATGGTATCGCATACCTTATCAAGCCCTATTCTCAAGAAGCATTTAATAATGCAATGCAGAAATATGAACATTTTTTTGAACAAAAGAATACTATCCAAACCAATAAAGACACCATTCATTTAATTGAAAAAATGTTTCAGCATAATAACAAAAGCTACAAACAAAGATTCAGCATAAAAAAGAAAAACGGGATTATCATTAAGAAGGTATCAGAGGCCTATTACTTTCAAGCTTCAGGAGATTTTTGCATTCTTGTAGATGTTAATGGAGAAAAACATATTGTAAACTATAAAATATCCGTATTAGAAAACTTGCTAGACCCTCAGTTATTTTTCCGAATCAATAGAAGCGAAATCGTTAACATTGAATATATTTTAAAGATTGAACCTCACTTCAAAAACAAGATGCAAATTCTTTTACCCAAGGGCATCGAGCTTTATACAAGTGGTGCTAGAACCCCTGAATTTAGACGGTGGTTGGAGGGGGAATGAATTTTGTCTAGGGAATAGCTATATTTAGATGTGCATGGTTTGCGCCACAGAATATACCTGAATCGTTTTCTGTTATACGGACAAAGGCACCTCAAAAAATATGGACTCAAGATTAGTTAAAGATTTTATTATCTTTGTAGTTTATTGTATCATTTCAAGGTGGAAGAATGCATATTAAATTAATTGACAGGGATTTAGATAGAGTGGCGCAAAGTATTGTTGGGGAGATGAAACAAAAAGGGTTAATTGTTCCCGAACAAATAGATTCTGATGAAACATTAAAAATTATTAACCAATCATCGTATATGGTTGCGATAGTTGAAGACGATTTTCTTAGTGCAACTTTAGTGAGTGATAATATGCTCACCAATTTTATGGGAACATCGTGCAACCGATTAACAGATTTTGACTTACTTTCATTTGTAACAACAATGGATTCTTCGTTATTTAATCATATCCCAAAAACTCGTGCTTTTTTTAAGAAAAATAAAAATACGCCCTATTTTTTTCAACTAAAAAATAAAGATTTTAACCAAAATACCGTTTGTTTTAATGGTGTCTATGTTCTTTTAATAGAAGAACCTACGCGTTATTTAGCTGTTGTTAAAAAAACAGACCATATTCCCCAAGAAACTCTCACGAAACAGGAACGAGAAGTTGCTTTACTTCTACAAAAAGGCTACACACGAAACGAAATTGCTAAACGATTATATATTAGTAATAATACCGTACACTACCACACTAAGAACATTTTTAAAAAACTTGGAATCAATAGAAAAACACTACTGCCTACTATAATTTTGTGATTTGCCTTAAAAAAAGTGTAAAAACTACCCAAATGGGTAGTTGATTGAGAAGCTTATTTCATAGACCTTTGCGAAAACTTTTTTTTAATTAAAAAATTATGCAATATGGCAAAAATTACATTTTTTTTATTAGCAATGATTCTTTCATTTTTAGGAATGAATGTGCAAGCACAACAAATACCTACGCAAGATTTAGTCGTAGAGTACCTGTTTGATAACAACCTTTTAGAAACGAGCGGAAGTTCCTATAATGCTGGAGCTTTAACATCAACAAATAGTGTTAATTATGTTCAAGGAATAGACGGAAATGACGCTGTGTCTCCAAATGGAGAAGTTTTGAGTAATGTAGGAAATATTGCTTTTTCTAGTAATGTAAAGGAATATGTAGTAAGTTTTTGGTTCAAAGCAAATGCTAGTGCTAATACCACACCATTTAAGCTGTTAGAGTTAAAAGACCAAAATAACAGTAATATAGGCTTAACCGTTGAGGTAGCAAATAATGGCCAACAATTAAATGTTACACAAAATGCTAGTGGTTTAACTAGTCTGGGATCATTTAACAGTTTTTTAGGTTATTTAGACAATAATTGGCATCATATAGCAGTAAAACTTGTTTATTGGCCTGGAGGACAAAAATATTATTTACGTACTTATCTTGATAACGCAGAAATTATTGATGATCAAGCACAGGTTTCTTTAAGTAACGTTTGGGTTTTTGGAGGGTTAAATATTTATATTCCTTCACAAGTTATGGGAACAGGCATTGCTCAAGATTTGAAAATAGATAATTTCCGTTTTTACAAAGCTCCGATTACCCTAACACAAATAGCAGCATTATATAACGAAAAAAACAGCGGAGGTACTTGTGCAATTGTAAACATACCAGATGCTAACTTTAAAAATGCCTTATTGGAGCACGGAACAAATATTGTTGGAACAAACATTGGCATAATAGATACAGATGGTGATGGTGAAATTTGTCAAAATGAAGCACAAGCTTACACAGGATGGATTTATGCGCAAAATAAAGGTATCAGCGACCTTACAGGAATTGAAGCTTTTACTGCTTTAACAGGATTAAATTGTTCTGTAAATCAGTTGACTAATTTAGATGTTTCAGCAAATACTGCTTTAACAAGATTAATATGTGATAATAACCAGTTAACTAGTATAGATGTTACAGTGCATACCGTTTTAGATTACCTACAATGTGGACATAATCAGTTAACGAGTTTAAACATTTCGACTAATACAGCTTTAACACAGATATGGTGTCAAAATAATGGGTTAACTCATTTAGATATTTCAACAAACACAGCTCTAGAAGTATTAAATTGTAACAATAATCAGTTAACCAGTTTAAATGTTTCTAACGGAAACAATACTAACTTAATGAGTATGTCTGCGTTTAATAATCCAAGTTTAACTTGTATTCAACATGATGCTGGTTATACACCTGTACCGTGGTATCAAGGTAATGGTTGGCTTAAAGATGCTACTGCAAATTGGAGCTCAAATTGTAATGTTGTAGGTATTGAGGATATTGAGTCTTCTGAGAATATTTCTCTTTACCCCAATCCTGCAAGTGATATTGTAATGATTGAGATGGATAACCTACAATCGGTAAAAGTGGTCGATGTGCAAGGAAAAGAAGTGCTAAAAAGCACCAATAGCAAAATTGATGTTTCTGCATTGAAAATAGGAATGTACTTTGTACAAATAACAAGCAACAATGGAACTATTGCCACTAAAAAGCTATTAAAAAATAAACTCTAGATTTTATTGGAAAATATTATTCAACATATAAAATAATTCGTTCGGTTGTTCCTTTTTAATAGTAAGGAAGAAATGACTGTAAAAAATAGTGTATATGCAAAAGGCGAAAAAGCATTAGTGATAGTTGCCTTTGCATATACACTTAATCGTTATCTGTAACAAAATAGCCGATTAGCTATAAAACTAAATTGACTATCAATTATCAAAATCCACCCATTTAATGACAAAAATTAGCTATCTCATAATTTTATTCTTTTTTCTAAATTTAGTAACCTTAACTGTGGGATGTACGAATAAAGAAAACATAAAAAAAGAAGCTAAAACGTTGTCCGAGGCTACAACTAAGTCTAAAGCTCCTGCCGTTCAAAATGTATATGATTTTAAAGCAGATTCAATAGGGTTTGACTCTCCTGAAGAAGTTGCAAAACAAGTTGTTGAGTTTTTACAAAATAGGGATACAGCCAAATATCTGAATGCAATCATTCCTCTCGAAGCTCAAAAATATCTTTTTTCTCAAAACTTTGAATATAGACCTGACATTAAAGATCAAGCTAAGTTTATGAAACTCCTCGAATCAAGATTTGAAAGGAGAATGAATAACTTTTTAATCAGATCGGAATATATTACAGAAATAATGGAAAGAGATAAAGGCTTCCAAATAAAAAATGCCACAATTGATACTATCACGATAGAGGAAGTACGAATAAAAAATTATGGTGGCTTTAATAGATTTATTGTTGGAAAATGGGCGGATGTCACTGTCAAAATGAAGTTTAATAGACAAGATTATTTCTTTGAAATTCCTCAAATAATAGAACTTAAAAACAAGTGGTTTTTATATTATCCTGAATATTATATCAGGACTAAAAGGGACTTAGAGTTTATTAAAAAGAGAGTTAAAGAAATCAATGCAAAAGCTGATGAGTTTTGGTTATAGATAGAAAGGAAAATTTCTTATGTATATGACCATATTAACTATGAGGTGAAAGCTCAATTCTTAGATTGGGTAAGACTCCGAAAAGCCTATAATTTTGCTGGCAGTTTAAAACAAAATATGAGCAAAATTGTAAATTTTGCTCTTGAGATTACTTATCTTCATTATACATAGCCCCTAAGATAGGCAAAGTGACCAATGACTGTAGTTTAAAATGAATTTGAACCTTAAAAGATAAAATAATATAAACCATGAACTTATGAAAAATAAAATGCTTATTTTTTCCATTATACTATTCTTTAATTTAAATACCTTTTCTCAAAGGTTATATTTTGAAGGTCTATATATGGCAGTTGTTGATTCAACAAGCTTGTCGAAGGAGAAAAAATACTTAAAATTTTATAAAAATAGAGATGTTGTAAGTGCAACATCTATAGGAACACCTCAGAAAGTAAAAAACTGGTTATTAATAGAAAGTGAGCATGTTTCTAAGGGTAAGTATAAAATCAAAAATGAATATATTTCCTTTTACTCAAAAAATAAATATGGCAAAGTAAAATATTCAGGGAAAATTAAGGCAAATGGCTCTTTAGAACTAAATAGCAAGAGTATGATAAATGGGCATGAAGCTCTTTACCTTTATAAATATATCGCTCCAAGTGAACTTCAAAAAGAGGAAAAAGTTGTAAACAAATCTCCTGTAAAAATATTTTCATATGAAGAGGTTGGTATAAAACCTAATTTTATTGGAGGAGAAGAAAAAATGTTACAGTTTATCCGTGAAAACTTATTATATCCGCAGGAAAGTATAAACAATAAAGTAGAAGGGGTTGTTTATGTCCGATTTGTTGTGGAAAAAGATGGAAAATGTTCAAATCCTGAAATCATAAAAGGATTAGATGAAAATTGCAACCTAGCTGTTTTAAAGATAATTGATAAAATGCCCCTTTGGAGCCCTGGAAAAGATAAAGGAGTGAGAATAAGGTGCTATTATGTTTTACCAATAAAATTCACTTTACCTCAATAAAAATAAAAGACTACAGCGATTAAGATTTATATCTTCATCTTATACTCAGATTTTATTTACTTTAAACAGACTCTCTACTATTATCCAATTTTTTAAGTGTTTTAATTCCTCTGATAAATCAGAATACTTAATTTGTATTTTGGCTTGCCTGATTTGATTTTGAGCCTTTCATATTTTGTGGATTTAAAGGTATAGCTTGAAGTGGGATTAAAACAACAGCTCATACTCGCAATAAAAAAAACAAAAATTCCCATGCTAGATTGGTTTAAAAAAGATAAAAAAACAACTAAAAAGGATACACTCATCTTTTTAAAAGAGTTAAGACTTCCTAAAATGATTTTAGAATTATTTATCGAATCAGACATTGCTAAAGAAAGTCCGTTGTCAAAATACTTTAGATTTCCATTTGAGCTATATGATATGGATAAAAAAAATCAAGAGGCTTGTCACATGAATATCTTTATACCGATTTTATGTGACATGAACTTTTACCAAATTTATGCTTATGATAAAATTAGAAAAGGATTCTTTACCTATGATATAGAAGCTCCTAATAAAGATTGGAGAAACGATGCACTAAGATATGCGTGGGAAGGAATTTTTATTCTTGATATTTTGTTTTGGTGGGAATGTGAAATACCAAATGAAGAAATTATTGCTTGGGGAGAAATGCTTAATTTAAAACATACCAAAGAAATACTCTGGAGTATTGAAAATGAATTAGAAAATTCTAAACCTGATACTACGAGAGGTTGGGAGAAAAGAATAATTAGAAAATTTAAATTTGATCAATAAATTCATGTAATTAAAACAAAAAAAATGGCTAGAGAACTTATCTTTAAAAAATCTGGAATGGATATTAAAAAAGCGATATCGTCTAGACTAACTTCTCTTCAAGAAAGACTTGACGCAAGAAATATAGAACTTGAAAAATTCTTGCAGCAACCTGAAAAAATTAGATCATATATTTTACGAAATACTCAATACAACTATGGGCATAGGCATGGATCTCCTAGTAGGCTATTTGGTAAAGAACATATTTCAGTTGAAGAAGTAGAAGAAATAAACCAAATGTGCAAAAGGATAATGGAGCTTGAAAATGAAATTAACAGTCTAAAGCTTGTTGCTAAACATCTTAATCATGATCAAAGTTTCGATTTAGGTTTTGAAGATCTAATAAAATATGGCTTTTCTATTGATGCTAAATTATAAACAAGAAAAGCATAGAAATACGAAAAAGAGACCAAGCAAACTAATTATTTTGCTACGGAAAAATATAAAAATTTTGTGCAAATGTTATCTGAAGATGAATAAAGATTTAAACTTTGAATAATGCCTAAATATCTACTATTTATCCTTGTGTTTTTTGTTAGTAAAGTATCTAATTGTCAAGTAGATACGGTTTTTGTTCTAAAGAAAGTATTAGAAGATAGTCAAACTATGATTGATGCTTTTCAAGCAAAAGATATTGATACTTTTATGGATTTTATACATCCTAAAATCATAGAGTTATACGGTTCTAGGGAAAACTTTAAATACGAGATGACTAAAGATTTACCATTGGAGATTATAGAAACAAAACTTTCATTTCCTAAAACTTTATTGGTTAATGAGTATAATTACCAATGTGTCCTTGAACAGAAACAAACGATTAAAGTTGATCTTCAAAAGATGTATACAATTAGTTCATTAGTTGGGATTTCTTATGATAAAGGCAAAACTTGGTACTTTATAGGAGTTTCAAAGAACTCATTTGAGCAACTTAAAAACACATTTCCAGAACTTGATAATAGATTAAATATTATGAGACAAACAGCCCCCATATTGATCGATTAACTATTTAGATTAAATGAAATTAAGCTCAGGTATTATACTTTATCGAAAAAAGAACCATAAAGTTGAATTCTTTCTGGTTCGCCCAGGTGGACCATTCTATAAGGAGCATCAAAATAACATTTGGACCTTCCCTAAAGGAGAAAAAAATGAAAATGAGTCTGAAGAAGAAGCTGCGAAACGAGAATTTAAGGAGGAAACGGGAATTGTTATAAATCAAGATATTTACCCATTGGGAAAAATAAAACTCAGAAAAGGAAAGTTAGTTTGTGCATTTTATTGTGAAAGAGATGTGAATCCACAATTAATCTCTAGTTCATTATTTGAAATGGAATACCCCAAAGGCTCAGGAGTAAGAAAGCGCTTTCCTGAAATTGCAGAAGCTAGATGGTTTATATTTGATGAAGTAAAAGAGAAAATTCATCCTAAATTACTCCCATTTATTGAACAGCTTGCCAAAAACTATATAGAATAGAGAAACGTGTGTGCTCACTCTCAAGTTTAACCATTTGTTGTATGGAATTTTAAAATAAGGCATTTTGTAACTGATTGTTAGGTATTTAGTGATAATATTTATTTGTAAATATAAAATTTAATCAGTTTCTTAAGAAGAGAGAAACTACTAATTATCAATATAGCTGAATATGGGGAAGTGGCAATTTTTTTTTATCGCAATTTTATTACTTTTTGAGGGAAGTTCCTCAATTCATGTTTAGCATTAAGTATGAATATAGCCCGAATGGGGAGTAAACTTGTAGCTCCAGTGGACGGAGTCTGCTCAATTGAGTCGGTTTTAGGGCAAAATGAAGCTAAAAAGGGAGATAATAGAGTAAAAACGGCTTCATAAAGAAGAAATAAGCTTTTTTCAGCTAAAATCCAACTACATATCTAAATTACAATAATGCATCTTGCTTTTTGTGCAAAAATAAACGAGGCTGCCTGATTTTTACTTTTCAGACATCTCAACGGAAAAGTTGAACGATCTAATCTTACTGATAAGACGGAATTCTATCAACTAATTGATTACGTAGGTGATATTGGCATTAGGAAAATGTTTAAAGAGTGGGAGATTTTTTACAACTGCCACAGACCCTATGGATCTTTGAATGGTCAAACACTATTAGATGTACTAAGAAAAAAACTGACTTAATTTTTTGATTTTGCCCCTCAAAAAAGAAGGGGGTAAAGTCAAAAAATGGTTACTTTATATTTGTCATGCTAGGTTCTGATTGGCACAATTAAGTATCATCTTTCAATTACCTCCAACAATCCAGCAAAAACACGCTCCAATAAAGTATATTCCTTCGTTTGTACAGCAACTGTCACACTCATTTTTTGCTGCTTAGGAATTACAATGCCATAATTGGTCACCCAATCTTGCGGAAGATCTAAAAGAATCTCATACTGGTTTTCAGTAGGAATTGGAGCAATCTTAGAAACCGTTGCAGACAATGTTCCATATTCTGCCGAAGGATAGTTACTAAAATAAACTGTTGCCTTTTGCCCAATGGCTATCTTCCCAATACCATTGGCATTCATTTTGGCTTTGAGGAATGACTTTTTTTGCGAGATAAGGGGCATTATGGTTACAACTGATTCAGTCGTTTTGATTGAACTTCCTTCTTGAAAGTTGCTACTAAGAACAACGGTTCCTGATGATGGAGCATGAAGGATATATTGCGTTTTCCATTGTTCGATTGCTGTTTTTAGAGCTTCTTTCTTTTTTGCAAATTCCGTTTCTAAGCGAAAGAAAAGATCGTGTCTTTGCTTGTCCGATTCTGGAATTTGAAGTTCAAGCTGCTGCACCTTTATCCTGTTAGAAATAATAGATGATTCCATTCGATGAAGTTCTCGTTCACTCTGCAAATACGTATTCTCTTTTTTCTCAAATTCCTGTTGGCTCATAACTCCATCTTGGAGTAATTGTTTAGAGCGTTCCAAGTCTTTTTTGACATTGCTTAATTCTTTTTCAAAGACTTCTTTTTGTTTTAATAAGGAAGCATTAAGAACCTTATTTTGCTTGATCTCATTGCGAATACCTGTAACTTGCTTCGTTGTTATGTCACTTCTCTTGGCATCCTTTATTTGTGTGTCTAAAAGAGCCAATTCTTGGTACAAGGTATTAAGTTCACCTAATTCCTTAGAACGTAAATCTTCATTGACAATAGAGCGTGTTTTTTGCTGTAAGAGACTGTCTAATGCCAAGACAGCTTTCCAATCAGTCGTAGATTCTAAAACAAGAAGAGGACTGTCATACTCAGCTGTGTCATTATTACCTACGAATAAGGTCTGTATGATTCCATTTTTTTGTGGAAATACATCAATAGGTGGGCGGTCTATATAGGTTATTGCTTCTGCTTGGAGTACATCTGGATAACGGATTATCGCTGTAATCCCTAAAGTAACGCCTAGAAAAATAAAAATTACAGTAATGCCCCAATAGGTAAGCCATCCTGGGGGATTTCCCATGGCTTGTTCTACTAATGTAAATTCAGATGATGGAGTGTTTTCTGGCATATTTATTCTTTGTTTGTTCCAACTTGTTCTACATCGAGTTGATTTTGAACTAACCTATAATATTTCCCTTGTTCTTGGAGCAATGATTTATGAGTACCTTGTTCTACGATCTGTCCGTTATCTAAAACCACAATTTGGTCCGCATTCATAACCGTACTCAGCCGATGTGCGACTACAATAACCGTTTTTGATTCAAGAAACCTATCAAGATTCTCTACAATTTTGCGTTCATTGGTAGCATCGAGCGAATTGGTTGCTTCATCTAGAAAGAGTACGTCAGGATTTTTGTAAACTGCTCTTGCAATCAAAATACGCTGCTTTTGTCCCTGCGATATACCACTCCCTTTTGAGCCAATCATGGTATTATATCCTAAAGGAAGATCGTCTATCAGATCACTAATGTTCGCTACTTCTATAGCGTGATCGAGCTTTTGATAATCAATCAAAGTGTCGCTCTCTGCAATATTATGAGCAATCGTATCAGAAAAAATATACCCATCTTGCATAACGGTTCCACACAAGCTTCTCCAGTAGCGTTTATCAACGGATGATAACGGTGTTTTTCCAACCAGTATTTTTCCTTTTTGTGGCTCGTAAAATCCAAGGAGTAATTTTAATAAGGTTGTTTTTTCACTTCCACTTGCGCCAACAATGGCGGTTGTTTTTCCTGGGGGAATTCTTAAATTAACATGCTGTAAGACAGCGGATGAAATGGGATTGTAGGAAAAAGATACATCTTGAAGTTCCAACTCAATGCTATTGGGGAGTTGTTGTGTTTGAATGACGTCTTGCGTATTCTCGTCTTTCTCAGACGTAATTTCGCTCATTCGCTCCAAGCTGATTTTGGCATCTTGTGCAGCGTAGACAAAGCCTATGAATTGCTGAAAGGGGGCACTTAGTTGCCCCACAATATACTGTACCGCAACCATCATTCCCAAGGTCATTTCCCCATTAATAACCGCTGTAGCTGCTATAAAGGATATGAGAATATCTTTGAGTCTTGAAAAAAGTAAAACTCCAAATTCTTGGTACTGGCGTAATGCTAAGGATTTAGTTTGGACACTAAAGAGCTTGGCTTGAATTTCGACCCATTTCCAACGTCGTTTGCGTTCACTTCCTTGCAGCTTTATTTCTTGAACCCCGTTGATGATTTCATACAAAGCCTGTTGGTTTTCGGATGCTTGCTGAAAGGTCATATAATCCAACTCTTTTCGCCATTTCAAAAATCCCCACACCCATAATAAATAGAGGATAGAGAAGAAGAAAAAAACGGCAAAAATAAGCGTGTTGTACATCAATAAGATAGCCGAAAAAACGACAACGGTAACAATAGAAAATAACATATTGAGAATAGAGCCTGTTAAGAAAGATTCTACTCGATGGTTATCGCTGATTCTTTGGTACAAATCCCCGACATTTTTTGCATCAAAAAAGCCTAATGGCAGCCGCATCATTTTGGCCAAAAAATCAGCAATCAAATTGACGTTTACTCTACGACCAATGTTAAGCACAATCCAAGACTGAATAAAACGAACAAATACTTGACTGATTGACAGAACCAATTGCGCAATGAGTACCAACCAGACAAAGCTTATATTTTGATTGTTGACACCAACATCTATCAAAGATTGGGTGAGAAAAGGAAAAATGAGTTGAAAGACTAATCCTGCCATCATACCCAATATAAATTGCAAAATGAGTCGCTTATAGGGCTTTATATATCCTATTAGATACCTCCATTTGGAGCTGTCTTGCTCTACCACATTTTCTTCATAGAAAGCAGGAGTTGTTTCGAGTCCTAGTACAATGCCTTTTTTTCCTCTATTACACCATCCTTTTTCAAAAAAAGATCGTTTTAATTTGAGTCTCCCTTCTGCGGGATCAGAAACCCATACGTATTTTTTGGAAATTTTGTAGACAACAACAAAGTGTTTTTGTTGCCAGTAGGCAATGCAAGGGAGAGGAAATTGCATCAGTCCAGGTACATCACCCTCTTTTGCATAGTTGAGCTGAACGGCAATAGTTCTGAAACCTATATTCTCTGCTGCTTCTGTAATACCCAACATAGAAACCCCTTCTCGTGTAATATAACTTTGCTCTCGTAGATACTGCAATGGAATAGATTTGCTATGCCATTGTGCAATCATTTTAAGGCAGGTTGGACCACAATCCATTGCGTCTAGCTGTTTATAGAATGGGAATTTTATGGGCATATTCTAAGCAGGGTTAAGAAGTAGGTTGAAGGTTATAGTATTGGATGGATTTTTCTTTTAATGGATTGGTACTCCAGTCTTCCCATTCGCACGTTTTGGGATTATACCCACATTTTAATGGCGCAGAATATAAATCCTCAGGATGCTCTAAGTACGCACGGCAATCGGTGCATATATGCCGAAACTCGCAGCCCTTACATTTTTCAATTTCATCTTTTTTGATGTTCCATACTTTTGTGAAGGCTGGATTCGAAATTACATCTTCTAATGAAGTATCATAAATGTGCCCAAAGAATTGTTGCATCGAGGGACAGTTCTTGATACGTCCTTGCGTGTCGATAGATATTTTTCGATTAAGACAGGTATTATGGTGTTGGGATTCTGTGAAAACAGAAATATGTAACTCAAAATAAAAGTAGTGTACCACTCCACAATGGCTTTGATCGGCTATCTTTTCTGTCGTATGCTTTAAGAATGGATATGTTTTGTGGTATGAGTAATTATCTGGAACAGAGTGAATAAACATCCATCTAAAACGGATGTTGTTGATTTTTAGTTGCTCTAATTCATCATACGATAGTTCTGCACTATAAGGAATATAGAGGTCGATAGAATCAATTATACTGTCAAATAGAGCTGCTCCAATTTCATGGAGTAAGTCAATATTGAAAATATCATAGAACCGTATTTCTATATGTGGACATCGCACACTTTCTAAGGCTTTTAGAGCATCTATGAGATTGTAATGAGACGATGAATTATAATCCAATATTGCGTTACTTATGGCATAAGGTGTATCAAATTCTAAAGGAATATCAGGAAAGAAATCACGTTCATTGTTTTCTATATCTAAGACCATCTCTAAACTTTTAAGCTCTAAAAGCATCTTTTTACTCAAGTTGTCTAAGGTTTCATACGTGCACTTTTCTTCTAAAAAATCTGCCAGAATTAACGGAATTAGACGAAGTTCTTGATGTTGTAAATCTATTAGGCAAGCTCTTTGTTGTCCTCGTACTACTTTACAGTTTGCAGCGAACAATTTCATGATTATACGATTTTATTAGGGTTTAATATTTTTGAAATAGCCTTAATAGGGACATAAATTTCTTTTCCCTCATAATTGTATTTCGACATTTTGATTGGTTTCACAGATAAAACAACATTCGCTTCCTTTTTCTTATCCTCAACTTCTATTTCTTCCTGATCAAGTGGTCTTAATATTTCCTCACTAAAATATAAGTCGGCAGGAATATTCTTTTTATCAATGCTTGTTTTTTCGGTTATATATTGTTCTAATTTGGAATTGAGCATGGTCATTTTATTATACGAGTTCTAAGGCAATTTTCTTTTCGAGTTGATAATTATTGATAGCAGAATTATAGCCGAATTGACCAATTGGATTTACTTCTAGAAAATGGAAGCGATTATCAAGTCCATAAATCAAATCTATAGAACCAGTTTTTAAATTGGAATCAGCCATAAAAAGGATGAGCTTATTTTCTATCGTTTTTGGTAACTGGAAGGGGACAGTTCGATTCATCCACTCTGTATCATAGCATCGGTAATCAACGGTAGTTTTTTTGTTTTGCTGTGAAAATATGGCAAAGCTGTAGCAGGTATCATTCAAAAAGAAGGTTCGTATTTCATACTTCTTTGGAATCATTGCTTGAAAAATAGTTAACCCAAATGTTTCAGGGAGAAGCTCCAATTGTTCTCGACTAACCTTGGCTGTATATTGAAAAAAACCTTCTCTTTTTTCATAATTATTGTACTCAAAATTAATATCCAAACTTTTGGTAATGACTTGTTGTTCTTTATCGTAAAAAGCCAAGGCTTCCCTTTTTCTTGTGGTAAATATTGTTTTCGGAATTGTTAGCCCTACTTTTTTTGCAGATTCGAGAGCAAGAATTTTATTAAATCGTCCACCTGCGTTTTTTCCAATAGCTTTTTTTCTAAACAAGGTATCAATAATAGTATCTATATGAGCAACAGAATGTGCTGCCATAAAATATTGAAGACTTGTATGAAAATCTTTAAATGTACCAGGATGTTTTACAAAGGAAGATATGCGAATAACACCACCTCTACAAAAAACAGATTCCACCTCATCAAGAGAAAAAATAGTGCTTCTTGTTTCGAAAATAATAGATTCTTTTTGAAGATCAATAGATTTAATATTGAGCCAATCTTTGTGTTTATGTAAGACTAAAAAATCTTTTCCAAAATAATCTAACCATCGCAAAATCTGCCTTGTAGAACCATCGTGTTGATGTGTGAGTACTAAAATCATATTAGTTGCATTTTTTGTTTAGGAAGGAGTGTTTTTTTACAAATTCATCATTTACCCATGGATGTAGATTGTATGTAGAAAACTTTCTTCTTTGACCTGTAAAGTAGATACTAAGTCCTATGTTCAATCTTCTTTCTACAATTCCTTCATAATCATCTTCTGTACATAGTTTCTGGGTATAAATGCGCATTGATAAATAACAAATATTTTTATTAACAAGATGCCACCTATCCATCATGTAAGCATAACCAAAAGGCAAAATATTACCTTTTTTCAATTCTTCGTACAGCAATTCCTTATAGATTCTGTGTGTTTTATCATCATTCAGTATATGAACTAAAATCAAATTACCATTATCTGTCCCAATCTTAGGGTATCCAGGATAGCTATATTTTTTTATTATATCTAATAACTTTTGTTGTATGTCTAAATCATTTTGGTGAAGTAATTTTAGGTACAAATCATTGTTCAATTCTTCTTGTGTGGCGTTTTTTCTATACAATTGATCCTGTAAACACAATGCAGCTATAGTGTCTTGTAACATTTTGTAAGTATCATTTTTAAATTGTTTGTCTACTTCTTTTTTGATAGATTTTAACTCAAGCGACAGTTTATCAAATTCACCTTTTTTTGAAAAAATTCTTTTAAAATTCTGAATTTCATTAGGGTTATGTATAAGGTAAGGAGTGAAGGAAATAGGTGTAGCAGAGCTTTTTTTTAGCCAATTATGGCAAGCTTTTTTTTTGCCTTGGAGTGCATAGCATTTTGCCAATAAATAGCTGTCTTTAGAAAAAGCCTTCTCTAGACGAAAGGCTCTTTTATAAAGCTTTTCTGCTTTTTTATACTCTTGTTTATAAAGCCAATATTCTGCCTCATTCACTAAATTGTGATATTGGATATAGTTTTGAGCAATAAGGAGATTATCTTTACTATTAAAGATATATAACAAGAATATTAAACAAACTAACCTCATAATATTTTATATTACATTTTTGTTGAAAGTTATCTTTCTTTTAGTTAAGAAATTAAAAGACTAAGTTGTTTTTAACAACTCAGTCTTTGGATTTTAAATAATTACTCTCCCGTAGGAGTCATATCTTCACAATCAAACTCTGCGTCATGACAACTTAATGTGTCACAGTTATCTGCACGAGCTTCATCCCAATTGTCATAAACAGTGCTTGCTTGAGAATCTACAGCTTGCCCATTTCTGTATGTAGCACTATCAACAATTTGTTTCCCTCCCATTACGTTTTTAAGGTTGTTGACTTTGAATGCTTCAAATTGACCGAATTTACTTTCTTGAATTTTCATAATTAAAATAGAATTTTAAAATTTGAGTTAGCTCACTTTCCGTAAGTGAGTTGAACGCCTGTGGGGTTTAATTTTGTATGATCAGGACAAAATGGGGGACAGGTATCCCTTATCTATAACTGACAGTAATAGCTTAAATATAATAGAATTAGACTCAGCAATTCTAACGATAAACAGAATTATATGATAAAATAATATTTAAGTTCATTGAAAAAGGAACGTACATTTACTAAAAAGTAAACGATGTACGACAAATTAGTAGAAATAGTATCCAAAGAGTTTCACCAAGTTCCAGACGATCGAAAAGGGCATACAGAATATTTGCTACATGATTGTTTAATGGGAGCATTTGCTATGTTTGGTCTAAAAGATCCATCATTATTGAGTTTTATAGATAATGCCATTCATCGTAAGGACAATTTAGAACAAGTCTTTAAAATTAGTAAGCTTCCAACAGATAATGGGATGCGAAAAATTTTAGATGCTGTCCAACCATCTGTTTTTCAACCTACTTTTAAAACAATCTTTGAACATTTGGAAAGGCTCAAAATACTCGAAAGTAGAAGATACTTAGACCAACATTTGCTAGTAAGTGTTGATGCCACAGGTACATTTTCTTCCAATAAGATTGGTTGTTCTCAATGTTTAACAAAGAAAAGAAAAAATGGTACAATAGAACATCATCACCAATTGTTAGCAGCGAGTGTAGTTCATCCTAATTTCAAGACCGTTTTTCCTGTTTTTGGAGAAGCAATAACGCGGCAGGATGGTTCAAAAAAGAATGATTGTGAACGAAAGGCATGTAAACGATTATTTCCACATTTACGCAGCATACTGCCAAAAGAAAAGATCTTAATTCTTTTAGATGCTTTATATGCTGATGGTCCAACTATTAAAGCACTTCAAGCACAAGATATCCAAATGGATTACATCATAGTAATCAAGGAAGGATATGTTTTGGAACAAGTTAAGCAACTTAGAAAAAAGGATAGTTTGCATCAGTGTCAATACCAGAAAAATGAAAAGACTCTGTGTCGATACAGGTGGGCATCTAACCTCATTCTAAATGGCGCAAACCAAGATATTATCGTAAACTATTTAGAATACGAAGAATATGATTTAGAAAAAGATAAAGTGGTTTATTCCAATAAGTGGATTACCAACCTAACTTTGACTAAATCAAATGTTTCATCTATTGCCACAGCTGGAAGAGCACGTTGGAAAATTGAAAATGAGACATTTAACACCTTGAAGAATCAAGACTACAATTTGGAACATAATTATGGTCATGGAAAATTCTACTTGTCAACAGTATTTGCTTTGATTATGCTATTAGCATTTTTTGTTGACCAGATTACAAGGGCTGTTGATGAAAGTTTTGAACAAGCCTTAAAAGAAGCAAAAACATTGCGTGATTTAAGGCAGAAAGTTCGAGTACTCTTTGATTTTATTCCTACTATTTCAATGAACTTAATCTATCAAATAATCGCTAGAAAGGTCAATATTCGACCTCAATTAGAATAGCTATTTGATATTATTATTATTTAATATATTTTCTTACATCGTTAGAATTGCTGAATTAGACTGATTCATATAAAGAAATAGTCTTATATCTAAAATGTAAATAAAATTTTGGAAGTAATATTATATCAATAGAGAGGAATTTTGGGTTATGGGTTGATTAAGAAATTAGAGTTGTTTACAATAATAGATTATAAAATAGATAAAATAAATATTTGTATTATGCTTTTACATTTAATTAACAAAATTAACTCTTTAAGTAGATGGACAAAATTAACCATCAGATAAAAGTTCTTTGAAAAATTGATACAAAACTCGTCATCGTAATTACGAACGATATTGAACAGAGCATTTGTTGGTAAGGTTTCACTAAGCTGTGTCAAAATTAAAAAAATAGTATTTTTTCAACGAAAGATCCCTCATAAAAAAGGGACTTTTTTGTTGAAGTTTTCTCGCATTATCGTATCTGATGGTATACTTGTTAAACCATAAATACATTTCAAAATCGGCTACTAAAACCCTCAAAGAAGGACTAAGCTTTCAAAAAAATAGCTACTTTTGCTGGTACCTTTGCTAATACGATGAGAAAAATTAAACAGGAAATAGAGTAGTTTTCTCTAAAGGAAACCTAAGTTGTATAGGCAATTTCTACTGTTTGGGGGGCATTTAACCGATAGAATAAAATAATTGAATAAAAAGATTGTTGCGTAATTTCGTGGCAATCTTTTTATTTTTTCATTGAAAAACTAAATTTAGGGTAGGGACCATAATGTCCCCCTATAATATTCTAAATTTATTTGTAAATATAAAATTTAATCAGTTTCTTAAGAAGAGAGAAACTACTAATTATCAATATAGCTGAATATGGGGAAGTGGCAATTTTTTTTTATCGCAATTTTATTACTTTTTGAGGGAAGTTCCTCAATTCATGCACAGACAAAGGCTTCTGTCTTTGATGCACCATCAGATTCTTTGTTTAGTAATGTTTTTTGGTACCATTGCCAAATACTGGAGTCTACAGATTTAGGAATGTTGGAGGAAGCTTGCGAGCAGGAAGCGTCCAAACGATGTGAACTTAATTTAGCAATTGCAAGAGAACTAAAAGCTATTTTTGATAGCCAACCCTATGTTAATGGCTTAGATCCAACGATGTATGCCCCGCATATTGAACAGCTTTTAATCTTAGGAAAGGAGGCACATGAAGAAGGTCTGTATAGCATCCAAATGTCGGTTTTCCAATGTATTCAATTTGTTTATCAATATGGTTTAGGAGAGGATGGAGAAAAGGTTATTGAGATTGGTGACGCTGGCATTGAGTATTATAATAATTTGACCTCGAAACAGCAAGAAACGATAAAAACAGCGATTTGGATGTTGTCAGAGTTTTATTACAATAACCTATTGGTAAGAAGTTATCAAGAGAAATATGACTTGGCTAAGACCTATTATGAAGGGGCTTTATATTGGGGAGAGCAAGCTTATCGCAAGTCTCGAAATCCCAAACTTAATGTAATTCGATATGCAAGACCATTATTAGAAATTGGAGAAAACTATGCTCAACTTGGTAAACTAGATTCTGCCATTCTTTATATTAACAAAGGCATTGTCGAAGCAAAAAAACAGCAACATACTCAAATGTTGTTGGCTTTATATTCAGGAAAAGCCACCACCTATTTGTATAAAGAAAATTATCAGAAGGGATTAGAAGCATATCTTGAAATGAAAGATATAGCAAAGGAAATGGATTGGCATCAGGGAATGTTGGGGGCTTTATGTGGTATTGTGAATGTTACCGAAATACTTCGACAATACGAAAAAGCTAGAGCTTATAAAACTGAAATTTTGGAGTTGTATCGTGAAAATTCAGAAATTCCACTAGAAAGCCGAATGGATGTTTTGAGAAAAATAAGAGAACTTTTAGAGTATCAAGAACAGTGGGATAGTGTTATTTTTTATACAAAAGAGCACCTAGAAATTGCCAAAAGTTATGAAATACCTTCTGAAATATTTGATGCACACATTGCTTTACATCAATCTTATGTCCAAACTGGAGATTCAATAAATGCAGATTTGCATTATGTGGAATCCTCTAAATGGATAAATCTTATCAACTCCAATATTATTGTAGGAACAGGCGCTTTTTTGGACATGGCAGATTATGCCTTGAGCAGGGCAGATTATCCAACAGCTATTAAGTATATGAAAAAGGCATTGCCCCTTGCTCAAAAAGTGAATAATGCGGTAGGAGTACATAATATCTTTGTGGGTTTATGTGAAAGTTATATTAAATTAAATGAGATGGATAGTGTGGCAAAGTATTTTGACTTTGCAGAAACCACAAAAAGTGCTTTTATTGCTATGCATCAAGATTCTCTTGTCTTTTCTTTGCAAGAAGAATATGAAACGAAAGAGAAAGAACAGGAAATTGTACGATTGAATGAAAAAAATAAATTTACAGAACAACTAAATCAACTTTATATTGGTTCTACATTATTGGTTCTAATTATCTTATTATTAGTTGTTTACTTGTATCGAAAACAGAAGCAAACTTCCAAAGAATTACAAGAACTACAGTATACCAAAGATCAGTTATTCTCTATTATAGCACACGATTTAAGAACTCCATTTAGTGTTTTGATTGGTGTTTCAGAAAATTTAAGCAAGCACTTGGAAGAACAAAATTTGCAGGAATTGGAAAGTTCTTTATTAAGCATAAGAGACTCTTCTAGTAATGCTTATTTTCTATTTGAAGATTTATTGGGATGGACAAAAACTCAAACAGGACAACTTTTATTTGCTCCTAAAACTATTAGTTTGCAATCGAGTATAAAAGAGAGTCTCGGTTTACTTCGAAGCATGATTGAGTTTAAAAATATTAGGATTGAAACTAAATTAGCATATAACTGGGTGCAAGCAGATGCTTATATGTTGAATACAATCTTTAGAAATCTAATTACCAATGCAATTAAATTTTTAAAGATAAATGGAACCTTAGAAATTTCAAGTAAACAACAGGGTGGCTTTATTTTGATAGAGATTAGAGACAATGGTGTTGGAATGGACAAGAAAACTTTGCAAAACTTACTTGAAAAAAAGGGAGAGAAGCAAGGTTTGGGAATGTTATTATGCAAGGAATTTGTTCTTAAAAATGGTGGAGAAATAGGAATAGAAAGTACCTTAGGGCAAGGGACAGTAGCTTGGTTTACCTTACCAATAGCTTATCCTAAACAAGAAAATGAACCATCATCAGCAATCAAGAATAATGTAGGGATAATTAATATTCAACATGAATTACCATCCTTTTCTTTGGAAGAGAAGCAGATCTTGCAGGCGGCTTTGTTGGAGTTGGAGAATTTAAAAATATTTTATGCTTCTGAAATTTATCAAGTTCTTGAAACAATTGAGGTTAAGAATAATAGCAACATCAAAGATTGGATGATTATGATTGATAAAAGTGTCAAGACAATTGATGAAAACCTTTATTTGGAATTATTAGAGCAAGCAAAAATAAAATAGATGAGTAAGATACTGGTTGTTGATGATGATGTTAACAATAGAAGTTTGGTTATTAATACGTTGAGGGGAAAAGAAAATCCTTATTCTGTATTAGTTGCTTCTAATGGTAAGATGGCAGTAGAGGTGGCTAATCATGCTTTGCCCGATTTGATTTTGATGGATTGGGAAATGCCGATTATGAATGGAATTGAAGCGTTAAAGATATTAAAAGCAATTCCTCTTACGGCTTCTATTCCTGTAATTATGTATACTGGAATTATGACGAACTCACAAGCTTTGGAGAAGGCGTTAGCGGCAGGAGCTATTGATTTTTTGAGAAAACCAGTAGAGCAAATTGAATTACTGGCGCGAGTCAAAGCCATTCTGACTTTGCAAAGTTCTATTCAAGCCCAAGTACAAGCAGAAAAAGATAAAGCCAGTTTGTTAGAAGAGCTAAAGTTGCAAGAACTCTCCCAAAAGACGAAAGAATTGGCAGGATTAGCACTACAAATTGATCAAAGCCACTCTTTCTTAAATACAATCTTGAAAAAGTTAGAGCTGATCCAGAAATCAGGGAGCGTTCCAGAAACTAAAATGGAACTTCGAAAACTAGTTCGGTTGATTGAGAATAATATAAACTCAGAGGATCACTGGAATAGTTTGAAAGATCGAATTGACAGTATTTACGGTGGTTTTCTGGGGCGCTTAGCTGAGAAGCACCCCCATCTTAGTAATGGTGATTTGAAACTTTGTTCTTTTATCAAGCTGAATTTGACTCGAAAGGAAATTGCAGAAATTTTGGGTGTCACAACAGAGGCAATTAAAAAAGGGAGAAGCCGTCTTCGTAAAAAACTTGAATTATCGCCAGACTTACGCTTAGATATTTACCTGAAGCAAATTTAATCTAGGACTTTACCCTTTTTGTCCCCCTTCTGATTTTGCTTTCGACCTACTGTTTATATACATTTGTTGTAATGATATTTATTAAATTTATTTACAATAAAAATATATTACGATGGGTTTTTCAGACTATCAGATGCTATGTGCCTCTAGCATAGCTTATGAAATTAATAATGGGATATTTATACCTCCTACCAGCGGAGCAGCTTATGAGGAGTATAGAGCATTAGGAGTGGTTCTTGATGTTAAAGCTATTCAATTTGGAGAAGCGGTTTGCCTTTTATTGGAGACAGAACAGGGAATTATCATTGCTTTTAGGGGAACTATTAGTCATGAAAAGTTGGATTGTCCCATGTTGGATGATTGGCTAACGAACCTTCAATTTAATTTTACTCATTGGGAAGGAAATGTTGAAGTACATTCAGGTTTTGCTTTTGAGTTACATACTATTTTCGATGAAATAAATAGTACTATAAAAAATTGGGGGACAACAAAAAAACTATACATAACTGGACACAGTCAAGGAGGAGGAGTAGCTGTATTGGCAGCATATAAGCTAAAGGAAATAGCGTATGACGTGGAAAAAGTAGTTGTTTTTGCTGCTCCAAGTGCAGGAGGGAAATCCTTTATGGAGCGTTATAATAATGACTTGGGATTAGAATCCAAAACTACTCGTTATCAACATGCAGGAGATATTGTACCTATGTTACCTCCAGACATGGGGAGTGTGCCAACGACTCAATCAGCCATTGTTCAGAATATCATTGAAGTGCTTATAGAGGCAATTACAAAAGCCAATTATATCAAGGACGCAAGTAATGTAGATGATAGTTGTATTTTATTTGGTCTTAGATCTTTTGAAATGTTACTTCGAATTTTTAAATCTATAAAGACTGGTACAGCAAGTACCGATATCAAAGCAGCTATATCCTATTATTCTGTTGGAAGAATTAAATTTATTGAATTCAACAACAAAATAGAACCCCAAATCAGTTACTTTAGTCAAGTTCTGAACCTCTTAGCAGTTTTCCTAGAAGGAAAAGGTGGCAGTTTTGGCGATTGCCACTCTTTGAGAATAGGATATGCACCCGCTTTGAAAAAATAAAAGTCTAGAGTCCCCCTTTTGTCCCCTTTCGTTTTTTGTGCTTCTTTTGGAATACATCTACTTTTGTAATACTACAATATAAATTGAAATTTTTTACAAAAATAAACTCATTTGATCACTGAGTTTATTTGGGTAAAGTCTATAACAGCCTAGGTTGGTTACCTAATCTAGGCCTGTTATTCCCGTGCCCAAAATGAAGGTTTTGCTAAGTTTTAATTGAAGTCATTAAAAAACAAGATAATATTTCTTTACTCAAAAAATAATAATTATGAAAATAATGAGAACAATAAGTTTATGCTTAATTGCGCTAATATGGTTTGGTCTAGAATCTAGTTATGCACAACTCCCAACGGGATACGTACAACAAATAGGAACCTCTATACGAATAGATACGTCTAGCACAGGGCGATTGAGTTCTCCTTCTGCTGTGGATATTGATAACGATGGTGATTTAGATATTTTTTCTGGAACGAATCAAGGAAAAGTTATTTTTTATGAAAATATAGGTAGCTCAACCAATCCTATTTGGCAATTAAATAATACTCAAAATCCATTTGATACGGTAGATGTGGCAGGAACTGTTACCAATGAGTTACAAATTACATTCACAGATATAGATAATGATAATGATTTTGATGCTTTTACTTCTGCTAAATTAAATTACAGTAATTACCAAGTAGATGATGTGATTTTTTGGGAAAATACAGGAACTGTTACCAGTCCTATTTTTACTCGAAGAGGAGGTCTTACTAGCAATAGCAGTGGTGCATCTCCTTTAAATCCTCTAGATAGGACACAACTTGGCAATTTTCCAGGAACGGGCTTTGCGGATATAGATAATGATGGAGACTTGGACATGGTAGGAGGAAGTGGTTCTTTACAGTACTTTGAGAACACTGGAACCGCTAATAACCCTGTTTTTGTAGAGCGAGCAGGTGCTCAGAATCCTTTTGATGGTTTAACAAGTGGTATATTTTTACATCCTGATTTAATTGATTATGATGGTGATGGAGATATTGATCTAATGTTGGGAAATAATGCAGGAGGAGTGGAATTTTATGAAAATACAGGAACCGTTACAACGCCTAATTATGTATTAATGACTCAAAGTCCTTTTGATACGATTGATGTTGGACAATTTTCAACAACTGCTTTTGGTGATTTTGATAATGATGGAGTGTTAGAATTTTTAGCAGGAGAGTACAATGGAGGTTTTTATTATTTTGAACCAGATTATCCATGTCCGACCGTTAATATAACTAATAACCAAACTACTTTTTGTAGTAACGAAGGACCAATTGCTTTAACCGTTGATTCAACAGGAGGTACATTTACTGGATCAGGCGTTACAGGAACTAGTTTTTCTCCAATCTCAGCAGGTATTGGAACGCATACGGTGACTTATACTTATTCGAATGGATCAGGATGTACCGTATCGGCAACCCAAAATTTCACAGTAATTGCTTCACCAACGGTAATGGCAAGCAGCACAGACACAGTAGTGTGTTCAGGCGAGTCAATCACCTTAACAGGAATAGGAGCGGCAAGTTATGTATGGGATAATGGAGCAGTAGATGGAATCGCTTTTGTACCAAGCGGAACAACAACGTACAATGTAACAGGAACGGATGGTAATGGTTGTAGTGCAATAGGTAACTTAACGATAACAGTAGATACCTTACCAATAGTAATGGCAAGTAGCACAGACACAGTAGTATGTTCAGGCGAGTCAATCACCTTAACAGGAATTGGAGCGACAGGTTATGTATGGGATAATGGAGCAGTAGATGGAATTGCTTTTGTACCAAGCGCCACAACAACGTACAATGTAACAGGAACAGATGGTAATGGTTGTAGTGCAATAGGTAACTTAACGATAACAGTAGATACCTTACCGACGGTAATGGCAAGCAGCACAGATACAGTAGTATGTTCAGGCGAATCAATCACCTTAACAGGAATAGGAGCGGCAAGTTATGTATGGGATAATGGAGCAGTAGATGGAATTGCTTTTGTACCAAGTGCCACAACAACGTACAATGTAACAGGAACAGATGGTAATGGTTGTATAGCAATAGGTAACTTAACGATAACAGTAGATACCTTACCAACGGTAATGGCAAGCAGCACAGATACAGTAGTATGTTCAGGCGAATCAATCACCTTAACAGGAATAGGAGCGACAGGTTATGTATGGGATAATGGAGCAGTAGATGGAATTGCTTTTGTACCAAGCGCCACAACAACGTACAATGTAACAGGAACAGATAGTAATGGTTGTAGTGCAATAGGTAACTTAACGATAACAGTAGATACCTTACCAATAGTAATGGCAAGCAGCACAGACACAGTAGTGTGTTCAGGCGAGTCAATCACCTTAACAGGAATAGGAGCGGCAAGTTATGTATGGGATAATGGAGCAGTAGATAGAATTGCTTTTGTACCAAGTGCCACAACAACGTACAATGTAACAGGAACAGATGGTAATGGTTGTAGTGCAACAGGCAACTTAACGATAACAGTAGATACCTTACCAATAGTAATGGCAAGCAGCACAGACACAGTAGTATGTTCAGGCGAGTCAATCACCTTAACAGGAATAGGAGCGGCAAGTTATGTATGGGATAATGGAGCAGTAGATGGAATTGCTTTTGTACCAAGTGCCACAACAACGTACAATGTAACAGGAACAGATGGTAATGGTTGTAGTGCAACAGGCAACTTAACGATAACAGTAGATACCTTACCAATAGTAATGGCAAGCAGCACAGACACAATAGTATGTTCAGGCGAGTCAATCATCTTAACAGGAATAGGAGCGGCAGGTTATGTATGGGATAATGGAGCAGTAGATGGAATTGCTTTTGTACCAAGTACAACAACAACGTACAATGTAACAGGAACAGATAGTAATGGTTGTAGTGCAACAGGTAACTTAACGATAACAGTAGATACCTTACCAATAGTAATGGCAAGCAGTACAGACACAGTAGTATGTTCAGGCGAGTCAATCACCTTAACAGGAATAGGAGCGGCAAGTTATGTATGGGATAATGGAGCAGTAGATGGAATTGCTTTTGTACCAAGCGGAACAACAACGTACAATGTAACAGGAACGGATGGTAATGGTTGTACAGCGAATACTCAGCTAACCATTCAAGTAACAAGTATTGATACAAGTCTAAGCTTAGTTGGAAATACATTAATGGCAACGACAATGGCTGCGACATATCAATGGGTCAATTGTGATAATAATCAATGGATTAATGGTGCAACTAATTCAACCTTTACACCTGATTCTACAGGAAACTACGCCGTTATTATTACCAACAATAACTGTGTAGATACATCAAATTGTTACAATATTTTAGTTGTAGGGATGACAATGTTAAATAGTCCTATATTTGATTCAGTTAAGGTGTTTCCAAATCCTAATACAGGCACTTTTACCTTAGAATTTATAAATGCTAAATATGAGTCTAAGACGATTGAAATTATTAACTCGGTAGGGCAAATTGTTTATCAAACGACTACATCAAATGATAAAGAGCAGGTTCATTTGCATAATATAAGAAGTGGCTTGTATGTAATTTATATCAATGGTTTATATACTCAAAAAATAATTATTAAATAACATCAGAAACGTTAAAATATTTATAGAGGCTGCCCTTTTCAGACAGCCTCACTTAATTTTTCTTATGCCAAATAGCTTCTGAAGAACTTGTTTAAATTTTCACTAATTGGTTTAACGTGTTAGGGTTTCCAATATAAATCAAAATGCTCTGTGTTCTCTGCGAATTGCATTTTTTTAGGTCCAAGTACTTTTTTGAAAAACTCCTTGCCATTTTCTATGGTGTAGGCTTCACTTCCCAAAGCCATAAAAACAGGGGTATTCTCCATTAAATGAATTGATACTGGGACTTCTCTTATTAGGAAGTGTCAGCTACTCAAAATTGAGTAAAGTAATAAATTCCCGAGTAAAGCAAGCTTTAAACTTTAAACGGATACAAAGTAGTAATGTACCACTTTCTCAAGGTAAAATATACTATGGGGAAAGATGGGGCATTGAAGTGTTTTTCTCTGCGTGTATAAATTTAGAAAAGGCTACTAATTTAGGATTTACAGAATTATACGGTAATGAGGTAAACGAATTAAGAGATCAAAATTGTACGTAAAAGTAGAGGAATTGAAACAAAAAGCTCTAGTTTGTAAGAACCTATAAAACATTGCAAAAAAAATCCCTTGCTGTGTTCAAACAACAAGGGATTTTTAGATTGAGCGCGAGAGCAATATTTTATTTAGACAACCAGCGTTTGCGCATTCTTAGTTGCTCGTCAGTTGGATTTTCTACCATTCTGAAAACGTGTTTTTTCATAGTGGGAATTTTAACAACTTCAATATTTTTTTCAATTTCTACTTCTTTTCCATTTTCGTCTTTACGAAGGATAACAATATTTAGATTATCACCTGCTTTGACACCACCCAAGAAGCCGAACAAAACAGCCGATGCTGTTTTTATAGTAAATGGTTTTCCATCCCATTTTAGGATAACATCATCTTTTTGTAGTCCAATGAATTCTTTTCCAAATTTATCCAATTTTTCGTGTTTACGAATATAAAAACGATCTAGGGAATCTCTTCCAATAACGCCATTTTCAATTCCACCAAGAGGAGAAATTTCGTCCACAGTTGCTTCTTCTAGGTATTCGACACCAAATGGCTTTACAAAGACGTTATAATCAGGTGTTTCTGTTCCTTCGATATATTTTTCAAAGAAACTCTTTAGTTGTTTGAAGCCTGTAATTTCAATTATTTTTTGGAACAACTCTTCATCTTTAAAAGGAGTGTCTTGACCATAAAAGCCAGACAAATCTCTTAGTAGCATTTGAATATCGTATTTACCTTTGGATAGTTTTAACAATTCCAAATCTAGACACATTGCCAGGATAGCTCCTTTATAATAAATATTCTGGTATTGCTTTGCATAAGGCTCTACCAAACAGTTTTTACTCATTTCTGTTAAAGACATCCCTTGTTTGAAGCGATTGGAGTTTTTCAACTTGTCACGTAAGGTTTTTAAGAATGCTTCGTCAGAAACTAAATCATACTTAGCTTGCATATGTTGAGCCATATATTCGATGACACCTTCATACAACCACAAATGTTTTGACATTTTAGGATCCACAAAGTCAAAGTTATGAATTTCTTCAGAGTGGATATACAAGGGAGTCACCATATGAAAAAACTCATGAGAAGCAATATCTACAATCATTTTTGAAATTTTTTCAGGCTTTTCTTCAATCAAACAGAAGAGAGAAGAACGTGCGTGTTCTAGAGCACCCGCAGCACCTGAAGGATAACCAGTAGGAGATAAGTAGATGATAAATGAATAGCGATCTACTGGAAGAATATTTCCTAAATATTGATTTTGTGCTTCTAGCATTGGACGTACCTTTTCGGCAACATCTTTAGCCGTTACAAGTCCATTGGGAGAATAAACAGAAATTTGAATGTCTCCATACCCCAATTTGAAATTCACGGTATCTGGCACACAATACATGATAGGTGCATCTACCAATTCGTGATAATCTTGAGCTTTAAAAACGTCAGAGTCAAAATCACCACCGATACGTTTTAATGATGTTGTCGCATAAAAATTAGAAGGGCGATTGTACGTAACGACATAGGGTAATTTTTCCTTGCCTTCAAAAAAACCAAAACACCCATTGGCACTCAAAACATAATTTTTTAAAGCTTCAATATTGGTTCCACTTGGTTCAAAAACAGCTTTGCGAATATCTGCATCCCAGCTATCTTGAATCAAGTAAGTGATTCTGTAGATCTTTTTACCAGCAATTTTCCATGTATTTTGATCAACTCTCTCTACTCCAAATTCACGACCTTTTTTATCAAAAGCTTTTAGGCTGCTTACAAACTGACCATAATCAGAAATCTCGTAAGTGCCAGGGATAATCTTAGGAAACTTAAATGTTAAATCCTTATCTGTTATTTCATTGGGAACAATAAGCTCAACTGATAATTGATCCTCTTGAACATTATTTAAATCAATGTTATATTGATACGCTTCTGTTTGTTCGGCTTGTTGCGCAATTAGCGCAGCATTTGAAATAAATAAAAACGATAGGAGTAATGCTAAAAACTTCATAGATTGAATTTTAAATTTTCGCAATCAGCTAATGAAAGATGTTTTAAAAATCATTGACGGGCTATTTTGCACCCTTAAAATATGTATTTATTTGAAGTGAGTTCTACTTAACAAAGATAATAAAAAAGTATGGATTTTAGCTTAGTAAGATTCGCAAACATGACAGAGTGTACAGAATATCAGACAATAGGACTAAAAAAACGGACGAAACGTATTCTTTTACAAAAAAGTTCCTTTGACACCTCTTTTAATTTTTTATAAAAAAACTTTCTTTTTCTTGAAAGAATTTTTAAAATTTTAATATTTGAAACAAACGTCAATAACCAATCAATAGCTAAGTTAAGAGACCTCACAGAAGGAAGCATACAATTAGTAGACCAATTTTAAAAAGACTGAAAAAAAGTAGAAAAAATAGGAGGATGGGCTAAGTAAAACGGGCTAAAAGATTTAATAGGAGAGGGTGCGCAATCGTGTTAGTAAACGATATATTTTATAATTGATACTAGGGTTGATATTTAAGTAAATATCGTTAATCTCCACTCGATCTTTATAATAATTTAACTTTTGAATATCCAAATATTCAATTCGAGCTGATTTTTGAAAATAAGCTTTCCAGTAAATTGCCTTAGCCGTTAAAATACACCCCTCTTTGCCTGAACGAAGTAATGTGTGATCAATAAAAGCATACGGAATTTCCCCCGCTTCAGGACTAAAAAATGTTGAGCGAGCATTTTTAAGTTTTTTTAGAGGAATATCAATGGCATTACTATAAGCGATCAGTGCTTCTTCATCTAGGTACAAATAGGCATTGACCATTCTGTGCAAGTTAGTTGTTAGAAAGCTAGCTTCCTGATAATGCAGAATTTGTTTAGAAAGTTGGTGGGGCAGCAAGGGGTTGCAATATTCAATAAAGAAACGTTCCAACAATGCAGCAAATTGTTTTTCTACTTCGTGTTCAATTACCTTGAAGGCACTAATTCCTCGTTCCTCAAATATGTCTTCAAACTCTTGTGTCATTAGAATGGTTGCTTCTTCCAAATAATTTTGCTTGAAAGTGCTTTTTTCAAAAGTCTGGAGAAAAAGTGCTTCTTTTTCAGTGTTGTTTTCAGCTTCTAATGCCAAACTAATTGACACCCTAAATGCTTCTGAGAGTTGTGTTGGTAATGTTGGAATGTCGTTAAAATCTAAGCCATAAACAGGTGAGATATTAGGCTTAGGAGTATATTGAATGTTGATTGGCGTACCACATCTAGAACAAAACCTAGCACCTTTGGGATTAAGGTTGTTGCAGGCAAAACAAACAACACCATCTCCGTCTGCTTGTTTGCCACAATTATGACAAAATAAAGCATTAGGAAGCAGGGTAGTATTGCAACTTAGGCAGTTTTTCATAGTGTTAATCTAATCCAATGTTGAGGTCAAGCAAAATGTAAGTACTAAAAATACTTGTTTTCTTGAAAAAATGGAATTTTTTAGAAAATACTTATTCCAGATAGCCACGAAATGTAAAAGCCAAAGCCTGACTAGTGTTTGTGGTGGCAGAATAAATAGTAGTAGTATTATGGCATTTGATGGAGTGCTTGTTCCAACTCCTCTACACGTTTTTTTAGATGCAAGTCTTTGATAGGAAGGTTTTTGAGTTGTACCAGTTGCTCTCTTGATCTATTCCATTCTTTTCTCTCAAAAGCTACTCTAGCCAAATTATAAAGTAAAATGCCTTTCTCTTTGGTGTGCAAATAGCCTAACTCTAGGGCTGTGTTTGAATGCGTTGCGGCAGCATCTACATCTTGATGATGAGAAGCAATTAATGCATTGGCAAAGTGATAATAGGCTTGATACCTAGGGCTTAGCCAATTAGGACGCTTGATGGAATTAATTAATTGTTCTGCCTGAGGTATGTTGCCTTTGCGTAAGGCAACCAAAATTCCTAACATAGGACCATGCCTAAAATGCCCCATCAAGAGAATAAAGGCAGTTGCCCAAAAAGCAAAAATTACATAGCTCCCTAGTTGCGCAAAGGGAGCTATAATACCGCAAATCAAAAACAGTACAATCAGTACCAATCTAAGTTTAGGAGAAATCATTGTTGCTAAGTTCGAATAGAATCAAAAAATTACCTTCTTTTATTACGTCCACGACGCATATAACTTTGATTCATCATAGAGCGTTGTGCTTTCTTTCCCATCATTTTTTTCTGTTCTGCATGCTTGCCTTGTAGCATCAAGCCAACCTCTTGTATGTTTTGTTTTACCAATTCTTGCGTAATATTCAGCTTCTTAGCTTTTTGGTACAACTCTTTTACTTTCATTCGGTTGTTTCTGCTACCATAGATGTTGATTAGTTGCAAATAAATCATTGCCTTAAAATCATCTTGCAAATCTAAGCCTAAAGCTATATTAGAAAGACGTTCTGCTTCTTTAAAATCTTTTCTTTGGAATGCCAAGGTACTTTTAATCCAGTAGTACATTCCGTGATAAGTAAATCGCAACCAGCTTGGTTTGAAAGTATAGCTTAACAATTTTTCTGCTCCATCAAAGTCTTGTTGTTGCATTTTCATTGCTGCGGCATTGACCGTACCAATAAGCAAGTGTTTGGCAACCAAAATAATTACAATAAGAATAGGCAACCAAGATCCTGCAAAACCAGCCCAACTATGCAATCCTACAATTGCAATCAAAGAAACAATGAAGAGAATAAATTGGCGTTCTATGGTAAAAAATCGTAAAAAATTAATCATTGTATAGTATTGTATTATATATTCGTAAGTGTCAGGTAGAGTATCTTTCTAAATTCTAAAAGCAACTTGTAGAAGCACTTATTCAATTGTTGGAAGACAAAATTTAGATGAACTCCAAAATAATTATCGCAAAGATAATGAAAAATATGAAGACTAAAGTACTTCTATCAAATCATACCCAATAAAAGTCGCTTATTCTACGGCTTTAGTATGAACAAAATAACCCGTTTCTCTATTTTTGCGAACATCGTCCCAATTAAAACACTCTCCGTGCATGGCGATATAAATGCCAGGAGGCATACATTGAGCAAAAGCTAGGGCAGCCCCTAAATTGAAAAAACCATCCGAAGACATTCCAAATTTATAAGGAATCATAGCGCCCAATAAAACGATGGTTTTTCCTTCAATGCCAGCTTCAGCTAAGTACTTGGCTGTTTCTACCATAGTGTCGGTTCCATGCGTGATAATAATGTGTTCAAAATTACAACGTTTGCAATTTTGGGCAATAATGGATCGATCATCTTCCGTCATTTCTAAGCTATCAATCATCATCAACGTTCGAACGGTAATGTCTAGAGTAGAACGACCTCTTTCAAAAATTTCTGGTAAATGAGTGTCTTTGAAATAAAGTTCTCCTTTGATCATGTTGTATTCTTTGTCAAAAGTGCCGCCTGTTACTAAGGCTAGAATTTTCTTTTTCATCATAATTGTTGTTAATCGTCCGCTAAATATTTGACAACCATGTTGAGCCAAAATATTTGTAGAGGACTCTTGTATTGTGTGAATGTTAAAATTAGAACAAAATTAAAATTGAACAGAATATAACGACTCCTATTAGTAATAAAAATACCGTGTAAGGAAGAATTTCTTTTGCTTTTAAACCTGTAATGCCCAACAGTGGAAGCGCCCAAAAAGGCTGTAACATATTGGTAATCTGATCGCCATAACAAAGCGCCATAATACTTTTTTCAATTGGAACATGCAATTGTTGAGAAGCTTCGATTAGGATGGGACCCTGTACCAGCCATTGCCCACCACCGCTTGGAACGAATATGTTTACTAGTCCTGCCGAAAAAAATGTAAAAATGGGGAAGGTAGTTGTGGTAGAAACTTCGGTAAATGCGTTTGAAAAAACATCTACCAAACCAGAACCAATCATAATGCCCATGATACCTGCATAAAAAGGAAATTGAATCATAATACCCGCAGAACCTCCAATGCCTTCACTTACCGCTTGATTGAATTTGAAAAAACTACCATGCAATAAAATGGCAAACCCAAATAACATAAAAATAATATAGTTGGGGTTGATAAAACTAAAACTCCAGTCAAATCCTTGTCCTTGTGTTAATGGGGCAATTAGAACTTTATAAAAACCAATAAAAACGATAATCAGCCCTAAAGCAGTAGAAAGAATGGGAGAATAGTCTAGCCGTTCTGCGCCAGTAAGTGAAGTTTCATTAGTTGATGTCGAAGATGAAGATGTTTCAGTTAGGTGTAGAGGTGTACTTTTAACCCGTTTCCCCATCCAATACATAGCTAAAGGAAGAATGGTAAGCAATAGAATCATACATACCAAGTTCATTGTCGAAAAGATGGTATCGCTAAAAGGAATTAATCCAATTTGTGCAACGAATTTGTGACCTTCTTCGGCAACTTTTAGAGGGGCTGAACCAGATAAACCGCCATGCCAGACCATTAAACCCGCATAACCTGCTGCCCCAATAAGTGGATAGTTAATGGAAATATTATGTTGAGAGGCGTGTTCGCCTACTTTTCGGGCAAAGATAGCTCCTAAAATGAGGGCTAATCCCCAATTCAAAAAAGCGACTAAAATACTGATAAAAGTTACAATAAAAGCTGCTCGTGCGGTTGTCGTACAATGCCTAACTAAGCTATTAATCAGTTTGTTGGCAGGGCGTGTTAATGCTAATACGTGTCCCAATACCAAAATTAGCATCATTTGCATCGCAAATTTTAAGAAATCAAAAAAGCCTGCTTCCCAATAAAAAAGAATTTCAAGTAGATGCCATTGGTTGGTTTTTGATTCTGTTAATAACAAGGCTAAAATAACCGTGAAGGCGGTTAATAGAATTGCTATTGTAAATGGAGAAGGTAAAACACGTTGTGCGGTACGAACAAATTTGTCTGCAAAACTCATAACTCTATTACTTTTAAAGTATTTTGGCATGCTTTCAAAGAAGCTTTTTTGTGCTGCAAAAGTCACTATTTTAAGTCATTTTTTATAAAAAAGAGGAAACAGTTTTATAAAAAATCTTGTTAGCCTCAATTTAGATTTAGGACTCAGTTGCTACTGTAAATGTTAAAATACAATCCCTCGCTTGCCTAAACTAAGTTCGTTTCGTTTTTCCAGCAATAGGAGTGAGATACCAAAACACTGGTTTTAATAGTCTCTGATTAACATTACTCCGTTGAAAAATCGTATTAGTTTGATTATCAGCAAGATATACTTTTGCTGGCTTTTATGCTAAAAGACTGATAATCAAACTAATGCAAGATGCTTTTTTACGTTTTTACTTCGTGAGCCTACGGGTTCGTAGAAAAACTAAAAAACTAAGCTTGCGCCCTCATGACCAGAGGGAATAATCAACGGAGTATTAATTAATAGAATTTATAAAAAATAAAAAAATTAGATTATGAGCATGAAGCAAATGCCTATGTATGTGTTGATGTTATGGAGTATACTTTTGATGTCTTGCCAAAAAACGTCTGAGAATTTTAATAATGAAATTCCTGAAGGAACTAACTTTAGAGTAAATTATTACACAGAAGATTGTGTGGGAGAGGCGGTTCAAACCTGTTTATTAGTTCAACAAGGAAGCTTGATTGGTAGTAACAATTGGGAATATTTTTACAGTGAAATAGATGGATTTACCTACGAAGAGGGGTATGTTTATAATCTTAATGTAAAACAAACGGCTATTGCTAATCCACCCATGGATGGTTCTAGTATAACGTACACCTTGGTAGAGGTATTGTCGAAAGAAGAACGATAATAAAAAATGTCTTAGCAGCTCTAGGTTGCTAAGACATTGCTTTGAAAGTACTTAGAAATTGGCTTTATTTATTTTAGACAATTTCTTGACTTATTTCGTATACTCTTTGGATAACAGATATTTATACTTTTTCTAAAATAGTAGAAACAGCAGGAGTTACCCAATCGTGGTTTTCTTCAACTGTATTTTCTTTGATATCTGTTAGTTTTTCTTTGATCATTGGACCAATCTTGCGATCTTCTATAGCTGGCAAGTCATAAACAACATCTTGATAAGAAATATCAGCAACATGAGAAACAACAGCAGCTGTTCCACTACCAAACATTTCTTTTAGTTCGCCAGCTTTATGTGCTTCAATCAATTCATCAATGCTAATAGGACGAACTTCTACTTTGATGCCCATTTCTTTTAACAAAGTAATGATGCTATCACGAGTTACTCCATCTAGAATTGAATCTGTTGTAGGAGGAGTTAATACTGTATCACCAATTACAGCAAAGATGTTCATCGTACCACATTCTTGCAAGTATTTAAACTCTAATCCATCTAACCATAAAATTTGATCAAAACCTTCTTCTTTAGCAATTTCAGCAGGTTTAAGTGTAGCGGCATAGTTACCAGCTGCTTTAGCAAAACCAACTCCACCAGGAAATGCACGAACATATTTTTGAGCAACTAAGATACGTACAGGTTTTGGATAGTAAGGCCCTACAGGACCTGTGAAAACAATAAACTTATAGTTTGTTGAAGCACGTACCCCTAGCGATTCATCTGAAGCAAAAATAAATGGACGAATGTACAAGGCACTACCAGCAGATTGAGGAATCCAATTTTTGTCAATAACTGTCAAAGAATTAACTGCCTCTAAGAATAATTCTTCAGGAACAGCAGGCATTCTCAAACGTTCGCTTGATTTGTTGAAACGCTGTGCGTGTTTTTTGGCGCGAAATAAAACAGGTTCGCCTGTTTGAGTGCTAATATTAGCTTTCATTCCTTCAAATACCGACTGCCCATAGTGCAAAGCCATCATGGAAGGGGCAAAGGAGATATCACCATAAGGAACAAGTTGACAATTTTGCCACTCGCCATCTATATAATCGGCCACAAACATGTGATCAGAGAATGTTTTGCCAAAGGGGAGGTTTTCAATATCCAAGCCTTCTCTTCTAGACTTTTCGACCAACTGCACTTTTACTGGGTATTTCATAAGATACTAATATTATGTATTATAAAATATATATTCACACAAAATGAAAAGTGTTAACTAATATTATGTATATAGTTTTATCTCATTTTGATTTTCTTTCAAAAATACTAAAAATTTTGCATTATTCAAAATAACAAAATTTTTGTTTATGAATAAGGTAAAGTTGTTCTGTTATTTAGAATAAAATTTTGTAGATGCTTTGAATTGATGCAAAAGAATTATATTTTGTTATAAATAAACAAAGTGGAATTATATTCGGTTCTGAGAGTTGCGTTTTTTTTATAAAAAAAATGATTTTGCAATGGAGCTTTAACAAGCTTATGCGGGATTGTTTATTGGTTTAGGTGTTTAAAAATGGGCGTTATAGGCGGAGAAATGATAAAGTTCTTTGGGAATAATTTTTGTCAACTTTGTAACTTAGTAATTCTCCATTAAGCCTCCAAGTTAGATCGTTTTTTATAAAAAGTCCTTTTTTGAAAAAACGTTCGTTAACTGAAATATACATTTCATTGGTTGAAAATTACATTTCGTCAAGTCTCCTCTACCTTTCAAATTTTACCTTTGAATTAAAAGTATAATTGGGGTATCTTTGTGATAAGATTTAAATAAACTCAATTTAATAAAACCAAATTTATAACTCATGAAATTATCCACAGTATTGCAAATACTATTTGCAATAACTATAACATCATGGATGTTATGGTTAACTATTGGAAGTGCAACTCAACCTAAAGTTGCCTATGTTCACTCAGAATATCTTTTTGAAAAGTATCTAGGAACAATAGAATCATACAAGACATTAGAAGCCAAAAATCAACAATGGGGGACTAATTTGGATTCTCTATCCAAATCTTACCGAGCAACATTTGCTAGTTACGAGACCAAGCAAGAAGCACTAGACGAAAAAGAAAAAGAGGCACTAGGGTACAAACTCCGTCAACAAGAAGCCGCCTTTAATAATTATCATCAATCGGTAGAAAAGATGAAATTAGAGGAAGACCAAAAATTGACGCAAGCGGTCATTAAACAGATGGATGCTTATTTAAAAGAGTATGCTCTAGAGAATGGTTACGATCTGATTATTGGAGCAGGAGGGACGAGTAGCTTGGTCTATGGAGGTGAAAATTATGATGTAACTGAAAGTGCTTTAACCTTCATAAATAAAAAATATCGTGGTGAATAAACAACTAGGTGCCATGGCATTGCTATTTGTGACGTGTTGTCTTTTGGGATGCCATCAGTCCATCAATAACCTAAAGGAGTACTATCAGTATCTCAATACACCAAGTAATGGTTTGATAAAATTGAAAAGTATCGGTTCGATGGCATTTAGTATGAAATATTTGCCTTCAGATCTATATGTGTATAAGACCATGATGGATTCTCCTAATCTATCAATAGACAGTCTAAAAAAGGAATACGACTCTAGTCTTAATTTTATCCTCAAGATAGCGCCTTCCGAAGAATCAGATGCTCAATTTGATGTAATGACAGAGACAGTTAGCTCTCTGGCTGAATTTCAGGAACAAACGCTTACGGTCAACTTTGGACTACAAAAATTTATTTACTTAAAGCTTGGCGACCAAAAAATTAAACCTGTTTTAGTAGAGGCAGAAAATGTCTATGGTTTGACCAAACACCGTTTGATCAATATTGTTTTTGCCAAGGATGAATTCGAGGAACTTTGGAACCGTGAAGACAAAATTGATTTGGTCTTTAACGATGAGATTTATAATACAGGGAAACATCATTTTCTTTTTGATAAAAGTGATTTTCTGAGCATACCTCAATTAGAATATTAAATAGAATTAAACCAAATACCTAATCAACTAAATTATGATCCAGCAAACAAGAGCTTTCAAACAGAAAGTTGCTTTCACCCTTGTCTTGTTCATGGTTTTTGAAGTTACTTATCCTACGGCGGCATTAGCACTAACAGGAGGACCTCAACAACCTGAATTTGAGAAATTTACTCCCGTAGCAACAACCGATATGGTCAATTCACTGACGGGTGATTTTCAATACAACCTACCCGTACTCAATATTCCTGGAGCGGACGGGGGAGGTTATGCGCTTTCTTTGTCTTATAATGCCAACCCTTCCATGGATTCCGAAGCATCGTGGGTTGGCGCTAATTGGACACTAAACCCTGGGGCTTTGATACGAAGCAAAAGCGGCTTGCCAGACGATTACAAAGGAAAAGTTAAAGAGTATAATGTCATTAAACCAAGTTTTTCGTTCTCTCGTACCCAAGGAGGTTCGGTAAATGTTGGTTTTGGTGAAGACAACTCAAATAACATAGGGGTGTCTTCAAACATAACCCATACTTGGAATAATTATTCTGGTTATGGAGATTCTAAATACATTGGTCTTTCAACCAATATTCCTATCGACTTGTCGGTAGGAGTTACCTTTGGAGGAAGGGACGCTACTTTTTCGGCGAATGTAACAATTGGACCCAAGCTAGAAGCCTTTACAAAACAAGCTAAAGACAACTTAAAAGATGTTAAAGGAGCTGGTGCTTGGGGAAAAAGAACCTTATTGAATATAGCCGAATCCAATGAATTAAGATTGAATGTGGGAACATCTGGTCAATTCGGAATTTTTGGACAAGTGAATAGTTCTGTTGCGGCTTCCGTAAAGCCTCATCGAGCAATGAGTTATACTTTTGGAGGTACGGCACAGGCACTTCTAGGACCCGTTACGGCTGCTTATAATAGAAGCGAAACAGCCACCTTGCAGGTCAATAAACCAGTAGTCGATTATCATGCCTATGGGTATATGTATAACCCTAATCATGGTACGCATGATTATCATGCTCGACAAGCGACACCAGAACACGTTATGAGTGATTATGGAATAGAAAAAAATTCTAATTTCTCTGCTCGTGATAATATCATAGGGATTGTTCATAATAATGCTGATCAATTTAATGCGATTGGTGAGGGTATTTCAGGTTCTTATAGAATGCATCACAAAAAAGTGGGGCATTATTATTCAGATTGGGCTGCTGACGGTCGATCTAGAAATGTTTCTGTCGTTCCTAATATTACAGGTGGTGCTGGTTTTGTGTTGTCTGAAGGAGCAACAGGAGTTGGTTTTAAGATTGGTGCTAATTTCCAGTTTGAAAATAGAACAAAAACAGAGTCAAGAATGTGGTTGGTTCGCCCCAATTCTTGGGGAATGGGAACGAATGTGGATGCTAAGCAATTTGAAGACCCAAGTGCTCCAACCGAATTGCCCTTTTTTAAGGCTAAGAATGATGTTGGGGGAGCTTTGCTTTATGTACATCCAGATCGATTGGATGATGCCGTGAGGGAGTATCGTGGTGGTTTTATGGGTACGATAGCAACTTCTGATAATTATGGTAATCCTGTGGTTGATGGTGATTTAATTTCGTTTGAGCGACCACATGTGAGTCAGTTTATTGAGGATTCAAAGCATGCTGGTAGCGATTATTACAAAGGCGGTTCAGGAAATATGGAATACGTTTTGAATTCGGACTTAGCAGGAACGCATCCTAGTTATGATGACATTAGCCCAACAAAGGCCTTTGATAAACATCAACGAGTTTTACAATACTTAGATTCTGATCCATTTACCAACACCGCACCAGTTTTAGGAAATGGTTCTGTCGCCAATTCAGAATTATCAGAGCATATTGCCCAAATAAAAGTTTGGAACCCAAACGGGGTTAAATACACCTATGGATTACCTGTTTATGTTCGAGATGAAGCCAATTTTACTTATGGAATCGACTTAAATGCTTCGTCTATTGGGAATGAATATGGTTGCTCTGCGCAAAGACCTACCAAGCTAGAGAATAACAATATTGTGTATCCAATGGTGAGCGAAGGTTCGACAGGAGACTCAGAAAGAAATCTTAAAATCAAGCAGGGGCAACAATTAGAAGAATGGTATGCCAACTCCTACTTGATGACTCAAATTACAACGCCTGATTATGTTGATTTGACAGGGGATGGGGCAACAGAAGATGACTTTGGAGGATATACTCGTTTTGATTATCGACGTTGGGTTAAAAATAAAGATCATAGTGGAGACCATATGAACAATTGGTACCGATTTAGAGCACCTTATACAGGATTGAAATACAATCCTGGAGAGCATGCCAAGAAGAGTGATGACATTGGTTCGGTGTCGCATGGTTATCGAGAAATGTATTATTTAAACGGAATAGAGACAAAGTCTCATGTGGCTATCTTTATTACCAACAAATCAGATGGTTTAGAAGATTTTAAGCAGTTTGGGATTGAAAGTGCCGATTTTAATGGTTCTGGCGATACTCGTAATGATGGTTTAGGACAAGTTATGGAAACACCGAATACTGAACCACTGGGGTTTGGTCCTTCAGATGTGAACCGTTCTAGTGTGCCTAGCTATGGTTGTTATCCTGGTGCTAACTATACCAGAAATGGTTATGCCTTGAATAGCAAAGATGCCAAAGACCTTTTTCAAGATGTAGAAAAATTAGAAAAAATTGTTCTTTTTGCTAAGAGTGATTTGACAAAACCATTGGTGACTACTTGTTTGGAGTACGATTACTCAGCATGGGAGAATATTCCTAACAATAGCCAAACACAAGCTTGTAACCCAGGGAATGGTAGCAACAAAGGGAAATTAACCCTTAAAAAAGTTTGGTTTGAATATGAGGGCGTCAGAAAACATAAAGTAAGCCCTTATGAATTTGAATACGAATATGCTAAGGTGAAAGGAAGCAATCCATCTATTGCTCAGGAGGTTTTAAATCGTTATCCAGCGATTTTTGATCCTGCGCAAGGAGGAGACTGGCCAACAGCAGGCGCGACAAGTTTGGCGGAAACACCTTATTATAACCAACATGCAATCGACAGATGGGGAAATTTAGCTTATGATGGCGAACAACGTCGATTTGACTATAAACATTGGCTCTATCAAGGAGTTTATGACAATACACAGGGCTATGATCCCGCTGCTTGGATGTTGAAGCAAATAAAATTGCCTTCTGGTGGTGAGATTCATATTCAATACGAAGAAAAAACGTACCAAAAAGTACAAGACAAACAGGCTTTGGCAATGGTGAGTTTGTTAGATGGTATTTCTGTAGATGATAGCAACGATGGAACCAAGAATAAATTCTATTTGAATTTGAAAGATTTAGGGATAGAGGGCAATACCCCTAAGAAGGAAGAATTGGTGCGATTGATCAAAGATTTGTACATGCAAGATTCGGATCCTTTGTCTGTCGATTATGGCTTTAAATTAAAAACCAAAGCAGGGAAAAAGGACGATCGAATTTATTTCAAGTTTAAATATGAGTTGGAAGAAGGCTCGGCAGAAGAATATATTTCAGGTTATGGAGTTGTTAGAGAAGTTGGGATTGATAATAACAACGATAAAGTATACTTGTCGATAGGAAATGCTTTGGACAAACCTAATTTTGTAGATCGAAAGGATATACCTCGTCAGTTGTGTTACGACCACATTACAGCGAATAATTATGGCAACTATGATTTTGATTATGCTGGTGCAGCCTATGACTTTTTACCTTCAGAAGCCAATTCTCATTCAAGATATGATAATTTTAAAGCAGAGGTAGAGGGGACTGGTAATCCTATTTATACTTATGGTAATCATGTAGATGATGCTGGGTTTACGTCCATGCAAACGGACTTTACAACAAAAGAGTATCCCGACTATGCAGCCAATAGCACCTGTAAATCGATTAACTATGCCCATTCATTTATAAGAGTTCCTATGGTTACACCTAAAAGAGGCGGAGGGGTTCGTGTTAAACGAGTGTTGATGTACGATGATGGGATGGAATCGGGCGATGCTCAGTTGTTTGGAATGGAGTACGACTATGTGAAGGAAGATGGTACTTGTAGCGGTGTTGCAACGAATGAACCTGGTGAAGGGAGAGAGGAAAATGCCTTGATTTATTATGAAAAGCGCAAAGATACCAATCCTTTCCTCAAGATATTTGCAGGCGAAGATCGCAAAGAGGGTGAAATGCCTTATGGTGAGTTTTTGTTGCCTCCGCCATCTGTCAATTATAGTAGGGTGGTTGTGTCTAGTATTTACAAAGGGACTCAACAAAACGAAGGATTTTCGGTAAAAGAGTATTTTACAATGGAAGATTATCCGACCAATATGCGTTTTGATGACCCTAAATTTGGAATTTTGGAAGGCTTTAAGAGCGTTCAAAAAACAGAATTGGGAAGTGGTTTTCCTTCTATTGAAGATGTTCGTTTGAATTATCGTAGAGAATCCTTTTTGCCACTAAGTTTGGGCTTGTTTAATTACAATAGACATTTCCGTTGGATGACCCAAGCTTTTATGTTCATTCAGACGAATATGAATGGAAAGGTTAAATCAGAACAAACTTATGCAGGGGTTTATAATCGGGATTATTTTGCAAACCCTACAGCAGCTACGGATACAGATATTAGTTTGACTTCTAAGACGACTTATGAGTACATTGAACCAGGTGAAAAAGCAAAAATTTTAACACACAATGGTTCAAGCTATGAGTTGCAAGAACAGCACTTAGGAGTAGAAGACGATGTGACGATGGCCGCCCAAGCTGTTTATGAAGAATCCTTTAGTTCGGGCATGAATTTGAGTTTTTTAATTGCTTATTTTGGTGGAATCAGTGTTTCTCCTAGTCTTGGATTAAATTTCTCCTTTGGAGAACGAGGGATGGCAAGGCATATGACAACTCGAATCTTAAGTTTCCCCTCTGTGCTAAAGTCGATAACGACTGAAATGAACAAATCCATTTCTAAAGTGGAACATTTGGCTTATTCTGATTTGACGGGAACACCAATTTTGACCAAAACTACGGATGGCTACGATCGAAATGTAGTTGTAGGACCAACGGGCGTTCAAGAGCACGATGGCTCAATTTACAAATGGAATATCCCTGCTGCTTGGTTTTATAATGAGATGGGGAAAAAATCAGTTGATCCGAATAATACAAACCAGTTAATGGCGACTGTTGGGTCGGTAACATCTTATGGTGCTGATGGAAATCCTATTGCCTCGAATATTAATACTTGGGCAACTAATCCTGCAGGTGTTCTATCTGCTTCCGCAGTAACTTTGAGCAAAACGGATGCAAATGCAGCCAAGTGGTTCGATGAAACGCCAGGAAGTCAAGATCCTTTGATTCTAGAATATGCTCCAAGTGCTAGCAACCCGCATTTAGTTGCCGAGCAATTAAATAAGTTGTATCGAGTGTTTGAAACTTATGTTTATGATCCAACCACAGGGGCTTCTTCAGCCAATGACAATGGAACAAACAACTGGGGGCAAGCGAATCAAAAAACATATAAGAGTGGTATCAACGACCATTTTACAATGTTTGACTGGACGGGATCAAACCCTGATTGGACTGCTGTTACAAGAGTTAACAAATATTCGCCCAATGGTTATTCTTTAGAGGAGTTGGACTTGATTGCAGAGGTGCCAAGTGCAGCGAAGTATGGCTATAAGAAGTACCTAAGTACCGCCATTGCTCAAAATGCCACTTATAATACGATAGGTTTTGAAAGCTTTGAAGATGAAAAGTTTGCTAATGCGACAACGCCTCATCCAAGCTTAGTTAATGGTGGTCATGCAGGAAAATATGCCCTAACGTTAACCAATACTCCCATTACTATTATTGATAATTTAAAGGTAAATAATAGAGTGACAAATCCTGATTTAGGGAATGGGTTAATGGTCAGACTTTGGGCTAGAAACGAACTAGTGGGGAGTGCCAATAGAATTAAATTTTCAGGAGCGAAACACATCGATGTTAAATTGACTAGTGGTGGCACTACGTTTTCTCCCAATGCAGGGGAAAAAGTTATTGCTCAAGTAGGAGAATGGTTGTTGTTAGAATATGTATTTGAACCAGCCAACTTATCGGCTTCGAATAATATTTACGAGCTAAAAATGAATGTAACAGGTTCTGATGCGAATGGCAATACATTGACGACATTGACAATTGATGATGTTAGAATTCAACCCATTAATTCGGAAATGACGACCCATGTTTATGATAACAAGTCCTTTAAGTTAATTGCTACTTTTGGTTCAGAACATTTTGGTGCTTTTTATCAATACAATGGCGAAGGAGATTTGATTAGAACTTTAATCGAAACAGAAAGAGGAATGAAAACAATTCAAGAAAATCAAGGAAATAGTCCTTTGACACATCAACCTCTTAAGTAGAAATATAAATAGTACAAGTGCTAAATGCTTGTACTATTTATTCCTTTGTTTAATCGAGAATAAATTATATATCATGAAAATAATAAGCTCAATGTTTTGGTGGGGCGTTTGTTTTCTTTTGCTAGGCAATCATACTACTCAAGCACAAGAAAATTTGCTAGAATTGACTCGAAAAGTAACGCAAACAACCAGCATAGCCAATACGAACAATAATGTCCATTTGAAGTATGTTCAAACTTCTACGACAAGAGACCGAATGGATATCCCTCAAACGACAGAGGTTGAAATAAAAAAAAGTGGTAATAAGCAAGTGATGTTGTCAGAACCAATGGAGGTTTATATGGACGACAAAGAAGCTTATGTTGTTTATAAAGAGGCAAAGAAAATCTTTAAGATGAAAGATATTCAAGCTGTAAAAGAACAAATGAGTAGTGCCGATATGTCTAAAGCGATGGAGATGCTTTGGGAAACGGCAAAAATTACAGAAATAACGCCCCAACATTATAAGAATTCAAGGATTCTTAAAGTAATTCCGTCTTCGAAAATGCAAGAAGTGAGTAAGGTGGCACGTGTTGATATTATTTTTGAACGAAGTTCTCAACAACTACAAAAAGTAGTTCTATTTATGGAAGAGAAATCTTATCTCAAAAAAATTGAATTCAAATATTTAATTATAGATCAACACGAACCTGTACAGATTTTTAATTCTGCAAAATCAAAAATCTATGATGCCAGTCAAAAACTATTAAAAAAATACCAAGGTTATACCATCCAAGAAGTCTAATTAAAACTAAAATCTATTATGAAATATATTTCATTGCCCATTGTATTAGTATTGCTGTTTTTTAGTAATACTCAGGGACAAGTACACCAAAGTTGCAGCTCTTTTGCTTGGGGAGATGTAATTAGTTCTCAACAAAATTTGCCAATTAATATCCCTTCTACGATCCATGATAAAGTAAACTATCTGGTTGGAGAGACAGAAGTACAGTTTAAAATTTCCATAGAAAGCAATGGTGTTTATCCCTACGGACGGGGAGATAATTTTTTGCTAGAATTTACCTTGTCAGGGGATATTGTGGATAATAGTAACCATTCTGTATTGGGGAGTGCTATTAACCAATCCATTACCTTGAGCCCAACAGAGCCAGAAGCGATTTTTGTTTCACGAATAGGAGCACCGAATCGAATCAATTTTAATGGTTCAAAAAATCCTTACAATCTAAGTACCAATCAATTGTTTGACATAACGAATTTATTGGTGACGGTAACCAACAGCCAAGGAATGACCATTCCACACGCTATCTTAAAATTTGAAGTGTGTTATAACATGGACTTAAAAAGTTCTGTTGGAACAGGGGTCAATACATCAATGGTTTACTCAACAGTCAACCTAAATAGCATTCCCACCTTAGTACCTAGCAGTGGTTATTATAAATTTGAATGGAATAGTAACCATGTTTACTATCCTAATTATGAGTTTCAATTGTTAAAACTAGAAAATACAATTCTAGATCGACCAGCTAATAACCAAGAGTTGCAAACAGAAGTAGATTGGAATCAGGCATTGTCTTTTGTAATTCCAGAAGAAAAGCTAGCTCAAATCAATGGCATTTATAGTTTGCATTTTAAGCCTTCTGAGGGTACGGGGTATTACCTTTGGAGAATCAAACCAATTGGAAATTATTATGACGGAGGCGTTGCCAATAACCAAAACTGGGGAAGTTGGAACACACCTTTGTATACGGCTGCTTATCTTGCAGGAACCAATACAATTTCCTTGTCAAGTGCTAGTCTTGTATATAACGATTGCTTTTTCTACACAGATGTAGATGAAGACAATAATTACATATACAGCAGAACTTTTACCGAAGATGGGCAAGTGTATGAAAGCATGACTTATGCCGATAAATTATTGCGTCCAAGACAAACACAGAGCTATTTACCAGCCGAAGATAAAACGTTAATTGGGCAATCTTTATACGATCATTTGGGGCGTTCTTCTATTTCTGTCATTCCTGTCCCAGTAGATGGAAAGATGAATGGCTATAAAGAAAATTTTGTTCAAAATCAAGGCGGTGATTTATACGTACAAGAAGATTATGCTAGGGATAATAAAGTCTATGACCCTTCAAAAATTAGTACCAATGGTGCTTATTCTTATTATTCTCCCAATAACCCAGACATCACAATTCCCGATGCAGAAGGTTATCCTTTTACAAGAACATTGTATAGTAACGATGGTTTAAACAGAGTAATCGAGCAATCTGGCATTGGTCAAAAACATATGGTTGGACCTATTTCAAGTGGGAGAGGACGCACAACAAAAACAAACATTCAAGTTAGTGTAGACGATGCTGAGTTGGTTTCTATTTTTGGAATAGAAGCTCCTAATGCCAATCACGTAACTAAGCAGATTGTTATTGACCCGAATGGAACCACTTCTGTTACCTACCTTTCAAAAACAGGGAAAGTCTTAGCAACTGCATTAGCAGCAGCTTATGACCCAGAAGGAACTTATCCACTGACGGAGTTAGACAACTCAACAAGCAATGATTTAGTCATTACCGAATCTTTGGATCTTGGTTCTTATCAAGGCGGTCGTTTTATTTCAAATAAAGAAATTGAACTGGTTCAATCGGTAGGAAATTTACAATTTGAATACCAATCGCCAGGTTGTGGTGTTGGTGGTCAATTGCCACCTTGTTTGAGTGGTCAAAATTGCAGCTACGAAGTTAAGATTAAAGTCGTTAAATTTTTGATTGACCCCAACGATCCTTTGTTTGATATGTTGAATCAAAATGTTACGCAAGAAGTCGTCTATAGCAATGAAACAACACCATTGATTGTACCTACTTGTACCACACAAACAGTTACTACAGGAGTTGCCTTAGAAAGAGGAACGTATATGATTATCAAAGAGGTAAAACCTCTGGGGACAAGCATCCAAGATGCGATTAATACTTATCAAGTACAGGTTGAAAATGAGATTATTACTTATATGAACTTGATAGGACTACTTTTAGATCAAGTTAGCTCAGAATCTGACTGGGTTTATGTGCAACAAGCAGTAGATGAGGTAAACAACTACATGACTCACCAAAATACAACAACATTGGCAACAAATCTAGATGCCATTAGTTTGTTTTCGGGGGTATTGACAGGTTTTGCTTTTAGCGATCTTACCTTTTATTCTGTCAAAAGCCTTAGTTATGACGATGGTCAAACCTCAACGGCTGGCGCTTTTGAAGTCGATAAAATTACCTTGAAGCTGGAGGATTGTTATGGTAATGAAACAACCATAGCTTCAGAGGTGGAAGCCAAAAAAGAAAAATTTAGAATTACACGTTCGGATTATACTTATAATGGAATTGGATATGATTATCCGCCATTTTTAGAATATTTCTTGGAAGAAATTGGACTTGAAATTTACAACGATGCGAGTCAACCCAATAGTATTTTTGCCGATTTCTTTGATGGGTATAAATACTGGAACGGTAGTCAGTGGACACAAATAGACGAAAATTTTGTGTTCGCTTATATCAATGCCTCTTCTACAAATGATTACAAAGTGCTCAATGCAAACCAATTTAATCGTATGGTTTGGCATATGTTTAATGATAAATATTATGGTGGACAGGTTCGCTATGTCGCCAGTGCTGATCCTGATAATATATCTGGTAGCGATGAGTATCAATATTATGATGCCTCTAGCAATACTTGGTTGCAATATGTCAATTCAAGTTTAATGGATTATCAATATGATGTGGAAGAATTAAAATCTTGTTGGGAAAATGTATTTGGAGTGATGAAAAAGATGTTAGATCCAGATGTCCAGAATGCGATTAACAATGGCATATCCAACCATTCAACAGATCCAGATGGTTCCATCAACAATAGCAATGCTGGAGCAGGTTCTTATCAAGATGAGATGAATAAGCGCATACCATGGATTATCAAATTTTTCTTTGGCGATAGTTTAGAAGATCAAATGACAAACGATCAAAATAATGGAGGGGTGCAACCTGTTTTTAGCAGTATTCCTTTAAGTGCCAAACACTTGCCGAAGCAGTTTTTAGAATGCACAGGTTACAAATATGCTAGGATTATAGACCCTGCTTTTGGAGGGACATCAGATTACTCCAATTATGTGAGTACTCTCCCTGCCAATCGCCAACATGGAACGGTCGCAAATATTAGTTTTAATACTTACGATATGCCTTTGAGTGGTACGCCATCTATTTCTTCTGGTGGTTATTTAGGAATTCCTGGTTATGCGGATGAGATGGCAGAGTATTATGGAACGAATGAAAGAGTTGCGCATAATTTGACTTACGATCAACATAGTTTCCCTGCATTTCCATTTACACAAAATCTAGTCTTTGCCTTTAAATATTATGAGTATTGGGGAAGAACATTTAGTCAACCACATCCATGGAATGGTCAAACAGATAAAGCAGGAAATACTTTGACAGTATCGGGCAATTTGAACAAACCGTTGAGTTGCCTAATGTGTGAAGAGAGCTACAGTTATTATGAAACAACAACTAGTGCGTGCAACCAATCGTCTTTTGGCCACGATGAATGGCCTTGGCAACGCAGGAACTTATTCCTACAATGTGCCAAGACCCTAAACAATTCAGGTGATTTGCCCCAAGACGATGATGTTGTAGCGAATGGATCTACTTTAGAAGTTAATAAAAACTGTTCTGAACTTCCTGATTTAGTTCCTATGATAACTGCCTGTGAGAATGATTGTGAATCGAGAAGGGCAGAGTTTCGACAAAAAGTTATTCAAACCTTTGAAAATGCTTGCTATGCAGTAGGGCAATGTTCGGCTCAAAACCCGAATTACATTACCATTGCTGAAATTGATGCTTATGTAGACGAGATTATTGCTGAATGTCAATCTCATTGTGGAATCACAGAAACACATACCCCAATCCAGTGTTTTGATGCCGCTGGAGTGAGTATCCACTATTGCCACGTTGATGTTGGGACAGAATGTGAACTGGTTAATAGGGATATTGCAACCAATTGGCAATTGGAGCTATTTGTCTCTCCTGCGCCAGGATGTCCTAATACGGTTCCAAGTGTTAGTCCATCGATGACACCTTGTCCTAATCCTTCTGTGAACGAAACGGAGGTGATTCAAGTAAGTATTCCAAGTAACCCATAAATAAAACTCTAAAACAATATAACATGAAAACATTTTTGTTTTTTGCTTATTTTTTTTGCTTCAGTACTTTATTGTTTGGGGCACCTGAGCCAACTTTAGATATTACGCATATATGTAATGGAAGTGGAGCAACGATTAATTATTCCTATGAAGGAGAAGATTATTATTTTGGTTGGCATTTTGAAGATGGAGAACCTTTCTTAACCGAGCCAGGTGCAGGAACAATAGAAGATGCGCCTAAGGGGCGACATACGGTAACACTTTACGTTCGAGGAAGAGGTGGTTACCAGAGTTATTCTTACATTATTGATGTCTATGATATTACGCCCACATTTAATTGGGTAGAAGGAAATGCTTGCAATGGAGTAAGTGGAGACGCTACAGCAAAGATTACACTTCACAATTATCATTCTAGCATTAATTATACGGCCTATCTAAAAAATCCAGGTGGACAAGTATTGCTAGCTGCTAATATGACTTCTAGTTCGCATACTTTTACTAATCTACCAACAGGTAACTATCTAGTAGAGGTTCAATCTGATGATGGAGCTTGTAGCCACATAAAAAGTATTGCTATTTATGATGAATACCTTACTGCTACGGTTAGTGCTGATGTCGGAACTTGCCACACTTTGGGAGGAAGCATTACAATTGATTTACCTGATTTTCAAGCAGGAGAAACGTACGATATAAGTGTTGAAAATATTGATAATTTTCAAGTAATTAATTACCAACAAACAACAGGTAACTACACTTTAGCGAATGTAGCACCTGGGAATTATCAAATAACTATTCGTAAAGGAAGTTGTGAAAAAGTACTTACTGCTACAGTAGAAGGAGCTGGTGTGCAAGCCATTACTAGTCTTTATTTGGATGGAGGCTGTTATTGGAAATTCAATGCCGTTATGTTAGGTGGCGCTGTTGCAACCAATTATACTTGGAATTTAGTAGATGCTTCAGGCAATCCAGTAACTACTGGAATTAGTTACCCTACGGTTGAAGGAGATGAAATATATATCCCCACCTCTCATAATTCTGTTGCTGGTACACTCACTGTAACAACAGCAGATGGTTGTACTTATACCGTCAATCTAGAATATCCAAGTACGAATATGTTTTTGACTAGTGGGACACCTAGTCATACTGTAACGGATAATACTTGTGGTGTTTCGGTTGGCTCTATATTAGTAGATTGGTCAATGTTGTCTCCTAATCCTACAATGGCAGTACATGAGGTAAAGCTATATAATGGACCTACTTATCAGACTAGTTTGTACCCTAATGGTGCTAGTGACGTTACATTTACCAATCTTAATGCAGGGACATACACAGTAGAATTACATGCTGGAGGAAATTGCAATAGTGAAGGAATTGTTGAGATTAGTAATATTATTGTAGCGGAAAAAGAACGAACACTTAAAACCTCTAACAAGGTAATTTGTGATAATGGTTCCGTGGCAGAATTGTCGGTTGTGACTTCTCTTGCAGCTAATATATCTTGGGGACCAACAGGAGGTAATCCTATTCCAAATGCTACAGGAGGAACCTATATCGTTCCTTCTCCTCTTATTAGTTCTTCTTATACGGTAACAGTTACAGAGAACGGTTGTACCTCAACAAAAGATTTTGAAATTGCGACAATGAACTTTCCTGGTCCAGACGTGATTAAGCCTATTCGTTGTGGAAGTCCAGGAACTTATCAACTGTGGCTGCCCGGTATAACATCTTCTAACCCAGCCAGCCCTTTTGCGCCTTTTATCGCAATAATAAATGGCGATACTACACCTGTTTTTGGGCATGGACAAGCCTCTCAACCTGTTGAAATTCAAACGCCAGGAACTTATCCAGTTACAATTATTTCCGCTAGTACAGGTTGCCAAATGACTATTCATCCCTATATAGGAACGGCAGGATTGGATGTAGACTTTACAGAGGTAAATCCAAGTAACTGTGTTACTAATAATGGTAGTCTATCTGCTTCGACCAACTCGGGAGTAGGACCCTATACTTATACATGGAGTACAGGAGCACAGACACAAACTATTACAGGCTTGTCTCTTGGCGCCACCTATACGGTTACAATTACAGATGCTGCTAATTGTACAGGCACAGGAAGCTTCACTTTTAACACAGCAGGAGCTTATGGTACATTGATAGTAGGAGAGCCCAATGGACCAGGGTCTATTTGGAATAATGGACCTGCCTGTTCAGATAATGCGACCTTATTGGCTAGTTTTGATGGCGCTAGTCCACCAGGACCCTTAACCTATACTTGGTCGTTATCAAATACTGGAAATGCAGCATTGGCAACAGGCTTTGGAACAGGAACACATAGTGTCACGGTAACGGATGCGAACGGTTGTACTTATACCGCAAGTAAGTATCTTAATGCAGGATGGCAATACCCTTCACCTCAAGAAGTGGAGCAGTATATTGATTGTGCCAATAACCGATTTGGTTTTTATTTTGATTATAATGCTTATTGGGGATGCTCCTCTGTTGATGTCGAAATATATGAGCACGATGCGTCTATAGACGGATCAGCAAGTGGGACAGATGCTTTTAAAACGTTAATTCATACTACAACGGTACAACAGAATGGTTCTCACACAGTATGGGTACCTATGAACAATGCTTTGGATCCGAATACTAGGATTGAACTTCGTTTTGGTAGCTGCTGTAATCAATGGTATTGGCAACCGATACATAATCTTGACTTTTCTTTGCCAGAACCGACCATTACGATTTTGCCAGCGAGTTGTACGAGCTCGGGAGATGTTCAGATTGATTTTCCTGCAACAAGTTATACCGCTCCAAATCAAACTGTTTGGCATGATGGAGTGATTAGCAATCATAGAACAGATTTGCCTGCTGGAACGTATATGGTGAATATGCAGCATCAACAAGGTTGTAGTCAACAAGAACTAGTTCATATTCCTGGTGCTAGTGGAAATCCTCACTTAATCCAAGCAAATTCTTGTCAACAGAGCATTAGCTTAGCCGCCAATAACATTACGGGAGGAACTGCAAACTACACTCTTAAAGTGAATGGAGTTCCTACGGCTGTTGGAACGACATTAACAGGCATAGGCAGTTATACGCTAGAAATTACAGATGCCAATGGATGCGTGGGAACGGAACAGCTTACGATCTATGAGGAAACGTATAACGCAACGGCTCAAACAACGGCTCCTTCTTGTGAGTTGACGGATGGAAAAATTAAGTTGCATGTTAATAATAATGTAAGTGGAATTACTTCTTATGAGTGGACTGGTCCTGGAGCAAGCTCTTATACAGGGCATACGCTAAATGGTTTGGTTGCGGGGAACTATACGTATACCGTTACAGACAACAGAGGTTGTCAACTAAGCAACTCTGTGACCTTACCAACCAATACAACAATTTCTTTAGGATTGTTTGGGGGGTGTTTGCCACAAGTGACCAATATTACAGGAGGAACCGCTCCTTATCAGCTAGCTTTTGAGGCAGATTTAACACAAAATCCTAATCCAACACAAACTTCATTTAATCTAATATTGGATGGAAATACAACCTATCCTTATGATTTGAATGCGTTAGATCAAGGTGCTTATAATGTGTATGTGACAGATAAGCATGGTTGTCAAGTTGGTCCTTATGCCTTGAATACCTTGCCAACACCTGCACCTACTCGGAATCTAAGTTTGTTGCACATGCGTTGGAAGCGACAAGAGGTGACCGCCACCACTACCAACAATTACAAGGAAGCGGATGTCATCAAAGATGATTTGGCGAAACAAAGTCAGAACTTTTTAGATAATTTAGATGCTTTGGATGGTTTGGCAGATCATTGTGAACGCCAAACAACCGATCAACTAGACGCTCAATTTGAGCAGAGTTTGCACCATTATACCTTATATTATTACAATGTAAAAGATCAATTAGTCCGTACCGTACCGCCTGCTGGTGTTGATTTTATCAACAACAATACAGGAACAGACTTGAATGACTTACTTGCTTTTAGACAAGGAACAGGACCTCAACCAAGTAAGTTGATTCCCAACCACCATCAGGTGACGCAGTACGACTACAACGCTTTGGGGCAAATGGTCAAAACCAATACGCCTGATAAGGGAATTGGAACGTCTTTGTATACAGAAGATGGTTTGGTGCGTTTTGTACAAGATGCAAAACAGGCAGCGGCAGCCAATCCTACATATTCTTATACTCTGTACGATGATTTAAAAAGAGTGATTGAGGTAGGAGAAATGTCTTGTGCTACTCTATTGACGCAAGCAGATGTCGATGCGCTCAATTTGGATCAGCTACCTGCTTCTAGTACAAAAGACGAGCATGTCAAGACTTTTTATAGTATTCCACACAAAATAGCAGGGACTCCTATTGCCTATTACGGTTTATTTAATAAACAACAACGTTATTTGAGAAATAATGTCTCTTATACAGAAAGTCATCAAAATGGAGTTGTTGTAACGACTTCTTATAGTTATGATGTACACGGAAATGTAGAATGGATTCGTCAAGATATTCCTGGTTTGGGAGAAAATTACATTGCTTATGATTATGATTTATTAACAGAAACGATAAAACAGATTCGCTATAACGAATATTCAGAAGATCGTTTCTTTCACAAATATACTTACGATGAACAAAAACGGTTAAAAGAAACCTATACCTCTAGAGATGGAATTATTTGGGATAAAGATGCGAATTACAATTACTATGCGCATGGTTTGTTGAAACGAACAGAATTAGGTGAGGACAAAATTCAAGGCTTAGATTATATTTACACCATTCATGGTTGGATAAAATCGGTTAATAATCCATTGATGGATCAATATGGTCTAGATCCTTCTGATCCGAATACCAATGATGTTGGGAAAGATGGTTATGAGAATATCTTTATGAAAGATGTTTTTGGTTTTACCTTAGGTTATTATGAAGGTGATTTTACGAGGGATGGTTTGGATAACTTGATCACGTATAGTTCTCAACAGTTGTATAATGGCAATGTTTCTTCTTGGTCAAATGGAACAAATGTAGAAGCTTTAGCTCAATCATTACCTGGATTCCCTTCTCCAAATAGAGAAAGTATTACTCAACGTGATTTTACATATGACGAGGTCAATAGAATTAAGACCAGTGACTTTTTAGTTTCTAATACGCCTTTGGGAGATGAGAATTTTCCAGCGATGTTTGTTGTTCCTAACAAGTACAGTACAAGTTATTCTTACGATGGAAATGGAAATCTTCAAGAGCTAAGTCGTTATGGTGATAATAATTTAATTGATGCCTTAACGTATAATTATGGCGCAAATGATTTTAAAAATCGTTTGAATAGTGTTGAAGATGGACAAGGTAATCAAGGAGTAGGGGATTTAGAAGCTCTACAATCGTACTTATACGATGAGATTGGTAATTTGACAAGAAGCACAACTCCTATTGCTGCTAGTGGAACGACTGAAATAATGAACGTTTATTGGCGTGTGGATGGAAAGGTAGACTATGTCACAGTGGCCAATGGGGGGAATACTAGTCAACTCAACTTCCTATATGATGCTACTGGAAATCGGGTTGCCAAGGTATGGGATCCTAATATAGCCAATCCTAATGATGAAATTACTACGTATCATGTTCGAGATGCTTCTGGAAATATCCTTGCAACCTATGATAAAACATACAATGGAACTGCCTTTGAAAAAAGCTTAAAAGAGAGAACGCTTTTTGGTAGTCAGCGTTTAGGAATTGATAAAAAAAGCATTACTTTTATAGGAACACAAGATATTGTTCGATCTGGCACTTCTATTTTGGAAGGTTTGCAAACTCGTACAATAAGTGACAAGCTCTTTGAATTATCCGACCATTTAGGAAATGTTACTACTACAGTATCTGACTACAAATTAAAGACGGGAACAGGGTATGAAGCTAATTTGTTGAGTTATCAACAGTATTATCCTTTTGGATGGACGATGCCTGAACGACAAGCGAATGTTGGGAATTATCGTTTTGGGTTCAATGGTAAAGAAAATGATAGAGAAGAATGGGGGAATCAATTGATTCAAGATTATGGATTTAGGCTTTATAATCCTGCTATTGGGAAGTTTCTTAGCGTTGATCCATTGGCTCCTGAGTATCCTGAACTTACCCCTTATCAATTTGCATCGAATCGACCTATACAGGGAATAGATTTAGATGGTCTAGAATTTCTTAATAGTATAATTAAGAAAGCGTCATTGAAAGGTCTAAAAAAGGTAACAGCTAATTTCATACAAGAAGAAATAAAAGATAGATTGGGTGCCTATGCATCCAAGAAATGGGCAAAACAATTAATATCTGATGCTGATAAAGCCTTATCTGTTACAACAGATTCTTGGCTTGAAACTATTGGCGAATTTATAATAGAGTGTATTCCTTATGCTGGACCTACTTACTCTATTTATGATTTAGGAAAGGAGTCCGAGAAATTGGCTAGTGCTTTACAAAAAGTTGAAAAAATAGGTACTAAAGTTATTGGGATTGTTAATGCTATAAAAAAAGCAGCAACAAATAAGAATGGACTTGCTAAATTCAATGGTAGAACTTATAATAAGTTTGGAAATGATGTGACAGACCTTGGAAAAGTAAATAATCGTTACCCTATAAATGGGAGAAAGTATGCAGGAGGGAATTATCAGTTGAGTGGTGCTTTAGGTGAAAAGTATAAAAAAGGAGTTAATTTTTCAGATGCAGGATTTCCAGATTTTTCACCTTATGCATTAAAGAAAAATGGAAAAGCTATAGAAATAAATGTAGGATTGAATGGTACTAATGCTGATATATATGAAGCTGGTAAGATTTATAAGCAAAAGTATGGTAAAGAAGCTCCCTCTAATTACACCTTTCATCATGTGGAACACACAAATAAAGTTATATTGGTTCCTACGGATTTGCATAGTGCAGTAAAACACACAGGTGGAAACGCTACAGGTAAATAGAATTTATAAAAATATGGTAATTATGAGAGAAGAATATTTTTGGATTTTATATGAAAATAAAGAATTTGATAAGTTGCAAAGAGCTTTTGATAATGGATTGACATTTGAATTTGATATTGAAGATGCAATATTGCAGGCTTCATATGCTGATGACTATTCTTTAATGTATTTTTTATGGAAAAATGGAGCAAAAGCAGAAACTCCATATATTGAAAAAATATTTGAAAAGTTCAAAGTTGGCGAATTGCAATATAAGAATAAAGAAAGTTTTTTTATTAGAGAAGACAATATAAAAGACTTATCAAAAAAAAATATTGTTGCAAGCTTGGATATAATTAAAGTCTTTTATTCAATAACAAAAAAAATAGAAGAAGAACAAGACAGAGAGATTGAAATAGAAATACAATTTGAGCCTTTTTTGTATCAAGGTCAAAAAACTATTTGGGAAGTAAATTTCGTAGGAGTAGTGAATTTGAAAATAGAAAAAAAAATATTTTCTTCTCAAGGCTATTTTTTTAAAGAGGGAGATGTTGAAAGCTCTTCTGTGTATATAAAATCTGTTCATTCGCCTGTTGATTTAAGATGGATAAAGATAGATAAAGAAAGAAGTACTATCGAATTAGAGATATTATTTGATTTTGAGTATGAAAAAACAGGCTTAAAGAATCAACCTTTAAAACTTAAGGAAGCTTTGGATATATACAATTAACAAGATGTAATTATATTATTAACGATGTAAGAATTATTATTCTAAATTTGATCTTGTTGGATTTATGTTTAGATGAGGCTGTCTGATTTTATTTTTCAGACAGCTTCATTTTTCTTAAGAAAACCCTAGAAATTTAAATAAAAGGAAGAAAAACTATTTCATTGCAAGTATTTTGTCCTAGTCTGTTCAAAAATATATTGAATAGATTTTTGAATGCTGAAAAATTAGTATTTATTGTGACAGGTTGCACGATTGTGACAATACACCATAAAACAACTTTCATTTTAGGAATCAATCACCTTTGTCTGTTCTAAGTACGTTTATTGCATGAAAAAAAATAAGAATATAGAGCCTAGTCCTGCATTTTATAACTTTCAAGTTTATGATATTGAAGAAAATAGCACTTGGAAAGAGGGGATTAATTCGAGCTTGTCGATTGTTGTTCTGCTGAAAAATGCGACTACAGAGGATTTGAATTTATTAGGAAAAATTTTCCAAGCTGTTGGAAGAAATATAGAAGAAGAGGTTTGTGTGATTAACACGCTTACAACGGTTTCTTATAAAGAATTAGCAACACTTTTTCATTTAGAAAAAGTACTTGTTTTTGGTATCCATCCAAAAGAATTTGGGTTGCATTTGAATATTGACATTTATCAGACATTCATTTTTCAGGAGGTACAGTTTTTGTTCTCTGACACGTTGCAAGTTATTGCCAGTAATTTACCCAAGAAAAAATTACTCTGGGCGCAATTGCAAGCCATGTTTAAGTAGGTTCCTAATAGCGTGTAAAGAGGTAAAACCCTAAATTATTGTTAAAAACTTGCAATTTTAGACCAATTGGTCTAGTTTAGATGTTCTTAAGAAAGAGTAATCCTCAATTATTGTTATTTTTTATCTTTACTTATACTAACTCATTTTTATGAAAAATGTAATCCTATTATTATCTAGTTTGCTATTGTTTTTGGGCACTACTGAATTATCTGCTCAAAAACTATCTAAAAATGTCAAAGTACCCAATATCAATACGGTAGATGCGGTTGGCAATAAAATAAAACTTCAAAACCTGTTGAAGGAGAATAAAAAAGTCTTGATTTGTTTTTTTAGACCTGTTTGGTGCCCAATTTGTAACAAGCGAACGCACGAATTGATTGAGCGTTACGAAGATTTGAAAAAGAAAGGCATCGAAGTTGTTGCTATTTATCCGAGCAACCAAGAAACAATGGCTCAATATGTTAAAGATGCCAAAATACCGTTTCCTGTAATTTCTGACCCTGACGAAGTAATTTATAAGGAGTATGCTATTGAACGTTCGATGCAAAAAGTAAAAGCTTCATTGGGCAAAGATGATGTCAAAAAGGTTTATATGCAAGGCCAACAGCTTTATGCAGGAAAATCATATCCCAAAAAGGGAGAAAAATATGATACTATTATCAATGCTGATTTTTTAGTAGGTGCTAAACGAACGCTAGAAGTTGCCTATTATGGGGACTATGTAGGCGACCATTATAGTTTGGATAAGTTGTAATCGCCTATTATTATAACTTTATCTATGCTACTTTGTAACTTGATTACATGGTAGCTTTTTTTTGTCTATTAAGCAACAGTATGGAATTTTTACTAAAAAAAAACAAAGTCTCGAAGAAGTATTGTCGCTTTCATAATAGAATTTTGGTGAAAATTAACGAACTTTGCACTTCAGTTTGCCATTTGCCCAGATAAAGCACTTATATAGGCTGTCAAAAAGTGGTAACAATCGTAAAAATAAAAAGAAGAGTAATGATAGAATTAATGGCGCCAGCTGGCAATTTTGCTGCGATGCAAGCAGCTATAGATGCAGGAGCAGATTCAGTATATTTTGGAGTAGAGCAATTGAGCATGAGAGCTCGCTCTACTATGAATTTTACATTAGATGATTTAGAAGAAGTGGCAGCACGTTGTGCTCCAAAGAATGTAAAAACATATATAACCCTAAATACCATCATTTATGATCATGATTTAGGCTTGGCTAAAAAAATTGTAGATCGAGCAGTAGCAGCAGGTATTACGGCTATCATTGCGTCGGATCAAGCAGTTATTCAGTATGCCAAATCTAAAGGAATGCCCGTTCATATTTCAACTCAACTGAATGTGACGAATATAGAAACGGTACAATTTTATAGTCTTTTTGCAGATGTCATGGTTCTTTCAAGAGAGTTGTCTGTGCGTCAAGTACAGAAAATCGTAGAAGGAGTTAAAAAAGATGGTATAAGAGGACCTAGTGGTGAATTGGTTCGTATTGAAATTTTTGCACATGGTGCCTTGTGTATGGCTGTGTCTGGCAAATGTTACTTGAGTTTGCACACACAAAATTCGTCGGCAAACCGTGGTGCTTGTATTCAAAACTGCCGTCGAAAATACCGTGTTGTTGATATAGAAGGAGGGCATGAGTTGGAAATCGACAATGAGTATATTATGTCACCAAAAGATTTGTGTACCATTGATTTCTTGGATCAAGTAATTGCGACAGGAGTTAGTGTATTAAAAATCGAAGGTCGTGGTCGTGCTCCTGAATATGTGAAAACGGTTATAGAATGTTATCGCGAAGCTATTGATGCTTACTATGCAGGAACATACAATCAAGAAAAAATTGATGACTGGATGGCTCGCTTGGCAAAGGTGTACAACCGAGGTTTTTGGAGTGGATACTACTTGGGACAGGAAATGGGAGAGTGGACAAAGAAGCATGGTTCTTCTGCACAACAAAAGAAGGTGTTCTTAGGAAAAGGAATTCATTATTACCCAAAAGCAAAAGTAGCTCACTTTGATATTGATTCTTATAGCTTAAAAGTTGGCGATAAAGTCGTTATTATAGGTCCTACTACTGGAGTTGTAGAAACGGAAATCACAGAGTTGATGGTTAACAGTCAAAAAGTAAATGAAGCAACAAAAGGAATGGATTGTACTTTTCCTTTGGAGCAATTAATTAGAAAATCTGACAAGCTTTATAAGCTTGTAGATGTAGAAGTTGAAGCATAATTAATATGGTAACGATCTCTTTACAACGAGCAAAATGCATTGGTTGCAATTATTGCTGTGAAATGGCTTCTGACCGTTGGGCGATGTCTAAAAAAGATGGTAAAACGGTATTAATAGGAAGTGAAAATAAGCGAGGTTTTCATATCGTAAAGGTTGGAGACCATGAATATGAAGATAATAAGCGAGCAGAAAAAGCTTGCCCCGTCAATATTATAAAAGTAGTATCGGTATAAACATGAGTCATCCCGAATTTTGTAATAGAGCAAAGAGAGAAAAAATACAAACGGAGATGGCAGCTCTAAGACGGTAAATCGGTATGGAAGTATTTCTATACCGATTTCCTGTTCGATGTCCCCAGTTTCGGAGGAAAAGGTTGACCCAAGTTCTCCAATTTCGAAGTAGAGTTAAAAGAAAATCATAAACCAAAGCAACGATAGCTAATAACTTAAGCTTGTTTTCCCAAAACCACAATCTAGGAGATTCCATTGCTAACTCTGTTTTACAGAAACGAAAAGATTGCTCAATTTCCCAGCGATGCATATAGCTATTCGCCATTTCCCAAGCAGTTCTGGCATTTGTAATGATTACAGAAGTCAGAAAATAAATAGGAGGAGTCTGTCTTTTTTTGTCTCTAAGAATAACTAAATATAAGGGAATATCGGGTAACTCTGGATGAAAGACTTCTCCCCATGCTATAGTTGCAGAACGTTGCTCTTTTCGTTCCTTGTCATAAATTAATCTAGGTTTTTTTCCTTTAAATGAACGGGCTAATAAATGTGTTTTCTTCTTTCCTTTTTTCGTAGCGATAAGTAGATGATTTTTCTTCCAACGGATCAGAAAATCTTGTTGGAAATGTAACATATGCTCTACTGTCCAGATATTTGCATATCCTCTATCCAAAACATGTAGAACTCCTGTATTTAATTCCTTTTTTAATCGTTTTAGCATACGAAAAATGATATTAGTAGCGAGTTCTTTATGCTTGCCTCTTGTTGTCCACCAAGTCATTTGACAAACACTTGGCACTCCTCCTAGGCAAGACAACATCGTAGCTGTCCACTTATAGCCAGGGACACATATTCTGCTACTTGGTGGTCGGTAAAAACCGCGTTTAATTTTTGTTAATCGCTTGCCTTTACTACTCCAGACACTACACAATCCTTCACTCCACCAACTTTCTGGCTTTTCTAAACGAGAATCATCCCATAACAACAAAGGGCGTTTTCCTTCTTTTTGCAAGCTGGCAATACGCTCTTTTGTCTTCTCAAACAAATAGTCTTTTATTAACTTGTGTTCCCATTTTTTGCTCCTTAACAAGTTGCTTATTCGCTTTGTCCCTGCTGGTGCCTTCCGAAATCCACAAATGTACCCGCCTAACTCACTTAAAAGTAAACCGCTACTCTTATTTCTTAATATCAGTATGGAAATGAATAGATTATAAAATGTTCTAACCAAACGGCTATCTATTTGCTCATCTAGTTTTATCAGTAATCCTTCTAAGTATTTAGAACTTTTTTTCAAAAGAAAATTGTCGGCACCATTTATTTTTCCTTTTTCTATTTTATCTTGTAAGTATGTTTTATACATAAAAAAACTCTTGTCGTTTTGGAATTGTCGTTAATCCCAAATTTACGCAAGAGTTTTTATTTTTTTGTCATCTCATAAATTCGGGATGACTCATGTTTATGTTTAAAAGCGAATCACGCCAGTCAAAAGTAATACAACCAATAGAGCAATGACCAATAAGAGCCCTTCCATTAGAAGAATGGGTAGCGATATGGGACGAATTGGTTTTAGTGGAGGTTCTTTGGACGCTTCTCGCAAACGATTAACAATCGTGTCAATACTTTCGTAATGTTCCATTGTTGGATTGACGGCACGAGTTGGATCAATAGGAATCATATTAGCAGCAGGCAAAGCATCTTTGATGCTAACCAATTGATTTTGAAGTTGTGTTTCTAGTTGCTCTAATTTTTGGTTTAGAGTGTCAACAGCTGTTTCTAAAGGATTTTCTTGCTTGGCATCAACCTGTGTTAGTTGCAAAAAATCTCCCTCTGTCAGTCCATTTTGAAGTGCATTTTCATTTAAGTCTAATAATTTATCCCCTTTTTGCAGGTGCAAAATACCATCGACACCTTGCACAAAATTCTTTTCAGAAGCTTGTTGTATTATGCTACTTAAAGGGCTATCCTTAGGGAGTTGAATATCTAAAATTAAAGGCTCTGTAGGGTGTTTAATTCGAAGAGAAATTTCTTTTTGAGCTGGAATTATTTCTGGTGCATCATCTTTGTGCGCTATAATTTTTATCACAGCACCATCGTAGAGTTCCTGAATCTCGTCAAAAGTCATCTGACGTTCTAGTGCTTGTCCCATTAATTCAAAATCATATCCATTTTTATTCTCGTTGATAAAACCACTCAAAAGAAGATTGTTGATCATTTCTTCAACGGTAAAAGAACCATCAATGTCTACATTCAATGTAGTTCCATATTGTGGATGCATGAAATTTAAATTATATTCTATCATTGGGCTATGTGTTATTTATAAATAGACTATACTCAAAAAAAAGCTTGTTGGTTTCTAGCATTACTCCGTTGGAAAATCGTATTAGTTTAGCTTCGCTGCTACTACGTGGTACTTCGTGAGCGCTACGCTTTTAGTTAGCTGCACTGCTACTAAGTAGTATTGCATGAATGCGATTATTAGTAAGATGTAATTTTGCTCTAAAAAAAACTAAAAAATCAATGGAGGATTATTTCTAGAATAATGGATTTTAAATAAATATAAAAGTTTAGTCAAAATACTAAAAAAAGGGAAGACTAAAAAGTAGTCCTTGATTGATTTTTATGCTTTAGGTAGAAAAATTAAAAAGTTTCCTTTATTAAATTCGTTGTTTGGCAATAAGGAGTATAAAGTGTCTGCTCAAAATTTAAAACAGCAATTTAAAAAATATAGTTCCTTCATAGAACGGATTACAAATGGAGTTAGAAAAGCTTTTTATTGCAATGTTCAAACGAACTTTAGTATCTTTAGTTTGCATTTCAATTAGAGGAATTTGAACAGAATAGATCTTATGATTGTTTATTACACATTTATTCTTTTTATTACTACAAGGTGCTTTGTGAGTACGCTACAGCTGATTACCAATACGAAGTATTCTATTTTATAACAGCAAAATTATTTTACCGATTCATAAAACTATGCAAATTGTTACTTTAACGACTACAATACTTTTTCTTTTGTTTGCAACGACTTCTTACACACAAACTAAAATTGAAGCCTTTGGTCAAGTTCCTCAGCCCGCTCGACCCGATTATTCCAAACTAGAAAATTGGGCAGCACATCCTAGTAAAAAGGACAAAGCAGATAAAATTCCTAGACCATTAAAAACGGAATTAACCAATTTACCAGATAAAGTAGACGTCTTCTTTGTACATCCAACCATTTTTACAGAGACTCCCCAAAATGAATATTTGTGGAATGCTGCTGTAGAGGACGATAAAATGAACAAACAGGTAGACAAAACAACAATCAAATTACAAGCAAGTATTTTTAATCAAGCAGGAAAAGTATATGCTCCAAGGTATCGTCAAGCGCACATTCGTAGTTTTTTTGAACCATACACTCAAGAAGGAAATAAGGCCTTGGATTTGGCTTACGAAGATGTAAAAAATGCGTTTGAGTATTATTTAAAAAACGAAAACAAAGGGCGACCGTTTATTTTGGCGGGGCATAGCCAAGGAGCAAGACACCTAAAACTATTGCTTAAAGAATGGTTTGATGGAACGGATTTGTACAAGCAGCTAATTGCAGCTTATATTGTAGGATGGGGGGTAGAAGAAGGAACCTATGAGTCCATTCCTTTAGGAACAGAACCAGAACAGACGGGATGTTTTGTAACTTGGAGAACTTATAATCGTGGTTATATGCCAGATTGGATTCAAGATGAAGATGTTTGTGTAAATCCTTTGACTTGGAAAGCAGATACTACTTATGCTCCTTACAGTGCTAATGAGGGAGCAATATTGTTAGGTTTTAATATACTGAGAAAAAAATTGTTTGATGCACAAGTACATGGTCCTGTGTTGTGGGTCGGAAAGCCTAAAATGTTTTTAGGAGGACTCTTTCAACGAGATAATTATCATGTAGGAGATTTTAATTTATTTTACCTAAATGTTCGAAGAAATGCTATTCTTAGAGCAAGAACCTTTTTAGAGCAAAATGAATAGTTAAGGATAAATTAGGGGGAACATATTTTATCCATCAACAGTATATTTATACTATGAGAAAAATACCATTAATAAGATTTGACTAAGCAATAGCTATTGGGGGATTTAGGAATGCCTGTTTCACAAATAGCTAAAAAAAATGGGTGTTACAGAGGATAAAGTAGAGGAAGTAATAAATCGTCGAAGCTAGTTTATGACCAGTTTTTGAAAGGATGTAGGACTAAATTAGAGTTAAAATAACGCTGGTCATGGGAAACTTCTTCTTGTATCCATAGAGGAAGTTCGATAGATTGGTTTTCTGTATCGAGTTCTACTTCTGCTAAAATCAAGCCTACATTGTCTCCTTCAAACTCATCAACTTCCCAAGTGAGATCATTTACTGTTAAGACATACCGTTTTTTTCTAATAATAGAACCTTGGCATATTTTCAGCAATTCCATTCCTTCAGCCAATGGAATGGTATATTCAAATTCTACTCTAGAGATTCCTTGACTTTTGCCTTTAATGGTTAATAAAGCTTGCTCTTTTTGGATGCGAATACGAACGGTACGTGCTGGATCTAAAGATAAATACCCTTGAGAAAGCTCCATGCAGGTAGCTTGGGATTTGGCTTTTTCCCAAGCTTCTAGTTGTACCAAATATTTACGTTCTATTTCTACCCCCATATTGTTAAAATTTATAAATATAATGCTTTAAAAATACCTTTTTTCCTTTTGGAGTTAAGGCATGATCTGTAAAATCTAGTTCGACACCACTAAGTACTTCTAAAACAGGGCGTTTGTGTGGGCTTAAAATAATGAGACTTTTGCTGTGTTGAAATAACTGGATGGTCAAAGGATACAGTTTTTGTTCTTCACAGAGATGCATAGCAAAACTACAGATGATAGAACTGTAATTACCTTCTAGTTTCCCTTTAATAACATCATCAAAAGACCAACGATAGCATTTTTGTTTTAAATTTTTTTCATACAATTGATGTGTATAAGGGTCACTTCCTGTCATATTAGAATATCCCATTTCTTTTAAAATCCAACTTACTTCTCCACCTCCTGCACAAAAGTCTAATACGGTACTATAGTCCAACTTATCTTCATTATTAATAATGAGTGTTTCGATTTGTTGATTATGAGGGTTTTGGTATTGATGACCATAATCTTTGTAGTATTTGTCAACTCCCAATTGTTCGTATAATTTTCTAATTGGTTTCATAGTTAAGTAAGCTGAAAAAGTATCCAGAAAATAACATTGTTTTGAAAGAAGTATTGCCCTATTTTTTAGACGACAAGAATAAAAAATATGGAGAAAATAGAAGCGCTTTTGGATAAAGCTATTGATACTTTTAGTATCTTAATTTTAAACAAAAATAATTAAAAATTAGCGGACTGTTAAGGTCTATTGCACATTCCTAAAAAAAGAAATTCATGTTTGCTCAGAATTTATTAAAAGATAAAGTCATTTTAGTCACAGGAGGAAGAAGTGGCATTGGTTATAAGATAGCGGCGTCTTGTTTATCGTATGGTGCTACTGTTTATATTACTTCTAGAAATCAGGAAAAATTAGAAGTAGCAGCTAAAGAACTTGGTAAAAGTGGTTCCTGCTACGCTATAGCAGGAGATATTCGGAACATAGATCGTGTAAAAGAAATAGCAGCGCAGATACAACAAAAATCTGGTCGCTTAGATATTTTGATCAATAATGCAGGAGGGCAATTCCCTTCTCGAGCACAGGATATCAGCCCAAATGGTTGGAATGCCGTGATCAATAATAATCTAAATGGTACTTGGTATATGACACAAACAATGGCAAATACATTTTTTATTCCTCAAAACAAAGGGAATATTGTTAACATTATAGCTAATGTGTATCGAGGTTTTCCTGGAATGGTACATACTGGTGCAGCAAGGGCAGGGGTAGACAATATGACAAAAACTCTAGCCGTAGAGTGGAGTCGCTATCAAATCAATATTAATGCAATTGCACCAGGAATTATTAAGTCAACAGGATTAGAGCAATACCCACCAGAATTACTAAAAGATGTCAGTAATCGAATTCCTCTTAAGAGACTTGGAACTACTCAAGAAGTTGCAGATTTGACGGTTTTTTTAATGAGTCCTATGGCTGCTTTTATTACAGGAGAAACAATTTATATTGACGGAGGGCAACGACTATGGGGAGATGTTTTTGAGTTTTAACAAAAATTATTGGGAGATTAGTACCAAAGACTACAGAACTATTTTTATTTTAGAGGACAACTGAACTACTTTTCAACTATCTATCTAAAGGTGACCCAGAGAACTTAGCAATCAAATCACAGAACCACACAAACCGCCCGATTATGAGAAACTCTAATGCAGGTAGAGATCACCAGTTATTATCTGAAGCATCTTTTTTATACATTATTGCAGGCTTACTTCTTTTTATTTTTCTAATTAGTTGCACGTCTGAAAAAAACTCCAATCAAACACCAGCAGAAACTTTATCTGATTCAACAACTATTTCAACTATCAAGGATACTATTTCGAAAAAAAAAAGAATATATCTTAGTTAAGGTTGATCACCTAAGAGTAAGAGATCGTCCTAGTACGAATCATTCAAAAGTGGTGGCATCGCTCCGAGAAAATTCTTATTGGGCTTATCAAGGGAAGCAGTCGGATCAGAAAGAAAAAATTACACTTAGAAATCAGGAGTTCAATGCTCATTGGTATAAGATTGATATAGATAACTGTGTGTCTGGTTGGGTCTATGGAGGGGCAATAGAGTTTATAGAAAGACCTAAGGATGGCACACCTAATATAGCAGCTACCATTCCATTTTCGGAAGAATTGATCAAAGATATAGGAAAGGAAAAGCACGAAACCATTCAGCAAGTAATTCATGATTTTGATGCAATTTCGACCGCAGAGGCGTTACTGGATTATTACAACACGAAACCAAAAGCAGTCGCAGAACTGTTGCCTTCGATAGCAGAACGTTTGTATGAAGGTGTATACGATGAAGTAATGTTAAAGTGTTTGCTTAAAATATTTACTTATACGCAGTTGTGTAGTGAATGCTCTGTAGAATTATACATTGATGTGCTTGCTTTTTTAGAAAAAGCAAAGACAACTCCAGCAAAAGTCGATGACGAAATCTTTCAGTTGTTATACGATGCTGTAGGTGAGTATAATTCCTTTGATGTGGGGGCATTGTCTGAGCACGATTGTGATTTTTGTTGGCATAGCATTCTAGGAGATGGGCAACTTTTGGCATTTTGGAAGCGGGTAGAAAAAATACGATCAATGCCAGCATCGGATTTAAAACTTGACAACTTAATGAATGAATTGGAGCAATATCTCTTTTTAGAAATGAACTCTACCACTTACATCCATTCTCAAGTGAAAGTATTAAAAGAATTAGAAGCAATAGAAGTTGTTTTAAAACGACTTTCGTTGCCCCGTAATTTTATGAAAGGTTTCGAAGAGCTGAAAACTCAGTTGCACAATCAAATGAATGTAACATTTGATTGCGCAAATAAAGATTGTGCTACTATTGTAATGGATGGGCTTTTTCCTAATCATTAGGAGTAGCTATAATAAAGTAGTACTCCGTTGCTTTTTTAGTTTGATTACCAGTCTTTTAGTGTAAAGGTTGACAAAAAATACATCTTGCTGATAATTAAACTAATACGATTTAGCTGCGCTGCTACTGCGTGGTTTCAACGGAGTAATGATAAAGAACAATTGTAAGAAACTTAAACAACCAATAATCAATTATGAAATCATACTATTTTACTGAAGAACACCATCTATTTAGACAATCTTTGCGTGATTTTTTGAACAAAGAAGTTGTCCCTAACATAGATCAATGGGAAGAGGATCGCCGTATTCCAAAAGATTTTTGGAAAAAATTTGGAGAGATGGGCTACTTTGGACTCAATTTTCCAGAAAAATATGGAGGGTCAGATTTAGATTTTTTCTATTCTGTAATTTTAGTAGAAGAAATTTCCAAATGCTTTTCAGGGGGATTTGCCATCCTACCTATGGTACAATCTTATATGTCTACGCCTTACATTTTGGCACATGGATCGGATTATTTAAAAGAAAAATACCTTCCTAAAGCAATTTCGGGAGAGTGGATTTGTTCCATTGCTATTTCTGAACCTAGTGCGGGGTCTGATGTTATGAATATCCAAACAAAAGCCATTCGAGATGGAGACCATTATATTGTTAATGGTAGTAAAACATTTATTACGAATGGTGTATATGGTGATTTTATGGTAGCGGTAGTTAAGACAGATCCTGACGCAGGCGTAGGCGGGATTAGTTTGTTGGTTATAGACCGACAGGCTGAAGGTGTCTCTGCTCGAAAGCTTAAAAAATTGGGCTGGCATGCTTCGGATACCGCAGAATTAAGTTTTGATGATGTAAAGGTACCTGCCAAAAACCTGATTGGAGATGCTGGAATGGGGTTTTATTATTTGATGGGCGGATTACAGTTGGAGCGCTTGGTTGGGGCAATTAGCACGATAGGAAGTTGTGATGCCGCCTTAAATTATGCGTTGCAATATATGTCAGAACGCAAAGCATTTGGGCGATCGATTAATAAATTTCAAGTATTGCGCCATAGAATAGCCCAAATGGCTTCGGAGATGGAAGCGAACCGTTACTTTACTTATCATTGTTGCCGCTTGCACGACGATGGGGAATATGCCGTGAAAGAATGCTCTATGGCAAAACTATTAGGAACAGAATTGTGCAATAAAGTAGCCACAGAGTGTTTGCAGTTTTTTGGTGGTTATGGCTATATGGAAGATTACAAAATCGCCCGAGTATTTCGAGATGCCCGAATTGGAACGATTGGCGCAGGCACCTCTGAAGTAATGCGCGAAATTATTTCCAAAATGGTAATTGATGGGCAAGAGTATGAAAGTTCTTAAACTTTTGGCTCAGCCAAATAAAAAAGGAATTTTATGCACTATTTCATAGAATCATTCTATAATAACAAAGTTTAACAGTAGCTTAATTTGAATTCGTTAAATAATATCTTATTTTTATAAGAATTGATTGTCCCCACTTTTTAACAATGCGAATACAAACATGGAAAACATTAAAAAAATACATCATATTGAAGGTTTTGATGTAAAAACAACTAAAGGAACCAATATTAAATTTGGGGAAGGTAGTGAGAAACCTACGCTACTAGTTTTATTTACAACATGGTGTTCCTCTTGTTTGGAAGCAACACCAGCTATAAGCAACAAGTTCAAACACCTAAAGGATAAAATTAATATAGTCGGTATTGGTAGAGAGCATCATGCTGAAGAATTAGAAGAATGGTCAAACAAAGAAGGTTTGAGCTATGATTTGGTTGAGGATCCGACAAGAGAGTTGTTTAATAAGTTTGCAGATTTACACGTTCCTAGAATGTACTTAGTTGACACCGATGGGAAAGTAACTTATCAAGATGTGAACTGGCATCCTTTAATGCTAGAAGATATGGAAGAAGCGATTGACAAATTGCTAAAAAATAAATAAGGAAAACTTAGGTCTGTAGACCTAAGTTTTTTTATTTGAAAGTACTAGCCAATAATAAAACACAGGCTATTTTTGAACCCGTTCGCCAGGATGATAAATTTCTTTGGCAGTTTTTAGAATTTCTTCCTTATTTAAGGTCATTTTTTTTAATTGTCGATTGACATACATTTCCATTTGATCTGTATAATGTGGGCTTTCTGGACGATTAGAGCTACCAAAACAATTAATGGTTTCTAGCGCAGCAACACCATTGTCATCGTATTGAGCGATGAGAATGTACGATTCACCAGAATAAGTGCGCAATTTCCCCTTTTCTTTTTTATCACGAGTATATGCCATGGCAGCGATATTCTCAGGCATTCCAGAACTAGGAAAAGAAAGATCACTACCTTTTTCGCGTCTATGAATATGCATTTTGCCAAAAGGAACTTTGATTGTTCCATAATGTTTGAGAACATATTTTTTAGCTTTTCGTAGGGCATTAACAAATACTTCTTCAGGAAGTGTATTGGTGTCTAATAATGCAGAACGATCGGCTAATTCATCAATAATATAAGTAAAAGCAACAGAAAATACAGCGGCGTTTTCGTCTTCTTTGTCGGTAGAGCGGTCCCAATTCTTTACCAAATCTAAGACATCCGCCAAATCAGGGTATTTATTAGGATCTAAATTAGGTAGAATATCTATATTCTCAATATTGTAAGTATAAAACGTATTTTGAGCATACTGAATATCAAACTTTATTTTTTTAAACTCTTCATAGGTCATTTTTCGATCTCCAATAGAGTCCATGATTTCCATAAAACGGATAGAGCGATTGGTTTCTTTTTCTAAGTATCCCATTAACTCATTGGGATAATCACTAGCGTTGATATTCTCTCCTGCTTTCGTAGCCGTAAAGGGCGTATTATTAGAGTTGAAAATATACCCAGAGGCAGGATTAAGCAGCTGAGGCAGCTCTTCCATTTTATAAAATGTCGGTTGCCAAACATTTTCAGACGTATCTCCACGCATAACACCATGCCAATTGTAACCTATTGCTCTATTGTTGGGAATCAGTCCATTGCAGAAATTATAAATATTATCCTCTTTATCGGCATAGACCACATTAAAGCAAGGTATTTGTTGCATTTGTAGCGCTGTTTTGAACTCTTCAAAATTGTTAGCTTTACCCATTTTATACCATTGTTCGGCAGCTGCAATATGTTTGTTTGCAGAAAAGCGCAAGGCATAATAACCATGCTTGTTTTTCATCGCCATACCATGTTTGGACTTATAAAAAGTTAAGGTGACAGGAAACTTAATGCCAATAACATTGACTTTTATTTTCATTTTCTTGACCTCTAATTTTTCCCATTTCCCATCGTACCAATAGGTCAGTTTCTTTTTGGGATGCATTTTTAATTTGTAAACATCTGTCATGTCTGGATGATTAACCGTATGTGTCCAACCAAGATTTTTATTGGTTCCAACAAAAGGAGTCATACCCAAGGTAAATGTTCCTCCTAGCATGTTGTATCCTTCCTCGCTGTTAACATGCACTTCATACCATGCCAAAACGCCTTCTAAGGGTTGATGAGAATTGCTAACAAACACCGTTTTATTTTCTTGCATTCGTTTGCGACTGATAGAAAAACCATTGGAGCCAGTCGGTTGTGTAGCGTGTTTTTCATAATTGTGAATTTTGTTTTCAAAGATTTTCCCAATATCAAAAGCAGCACCTGTCATAATAATATTGCCCAGTAAGTAGCCCGTAACCACATCCTGTTCGTTGATAGGGAATAGTTTTTTTAATAACAATTCTTTGGGATGAGCCTTGGCGTAGTCGTTCATGCCTTGTGTGTAGGCACGAATAATCTTTTTGAAATCGTCCGAAAAAGCAGTTTCATATTGTTCTTGGATAATAGTTTCTGCTTCGCACATAAACTGCATGACATCAAAAATTGCCCCGTCCTTGCCTAGAATTTCACCTGCACGCCTACGAGTGGCTGCATAAGCATGTTGAATCAATTCAAAGTTGTCTTCGCAGTGTGCCCAAGCCAAACCATAAATAACTTCAGCGTCCGTTTGGGCAAAAATATGAGGCACACCCCACACATCTCTAGCAATGGTAACATCTTGGGGGCGAATGGTGTTGTTTAACTGAGCCTGAAGGCTTGATAGGCAGATAGAGAGTAGAAGTGCAATGGTTGTTTTGTTCATTGATAAGGTGTAAATTTTAGTAATTAGATGGTTAATTGAGTAAGACAAAAATCTCTTTAAAGTAGTCAAAAAAAAGATTTTAACCAAGCAGTTAAGATTATTATTGTTAGAATAAAACTTCCTGATTTTTCCGATTCTTAATCAATCTTCAATTTGCTTTTTAATAATTACTTGCCTACTTTAGTGGACTTAAATTCACGAAGAAAATATCATGGAAAAATTTGTTTATCCTTTATTATATTATCAACTATCAGAAAATAGAGTACTAGGACTGTTAGTTGGAACACACCACCAGATTATAGATAAAGACATTAAACATGTCAAATCAAGTTTGACAACCCACTTAAAACGGTTGTATAAAAAATACGACGACTATCCTTATACACCTTTTGAATCTTTTCGTCTAAAGACTTTTGAGGTAAAGGTGCGTCCTGTATATCGAGATAACAATCGTTCTTATCCTTCTAGCAAAGTACTTAAAGTGCCTGTAGACGCTGTTTTTGGACCGACTGATCAAGGCCATTTTTGCTGCTTTTTACCATTGCTCGGAGAGAGTTTTTATTATTATGATAGCAAATTATTAGTATCGTTGGTACAGAATTTTGCGATGAACATTCTCAATAAAAAAACACCTGACGAGATATACCGTATGATTACAGGCTTGCGCCCAAATTTGGATGAAATTTCACTGCGTATTAATCTATATAGAGAATATAATTTTAGCAATGGTTGGAGTTTTACGGATAAATTTAAGGAGTTAGAAGCTATGGCAGAACGCTATCCGCAGTCTAAATCATTGCGAAAAAACATGGCGTCATTTCCTGAAGTAGCCTGGGAACTAGAAAGAGAAGTAGGGGAAGCGGTAGACAAAATAGTTAGTACTCGCTCCAATATTTTATTGGTTGGAAAACACGGAACGGGCAAAAGTTCTGTTTTGAGACAAGCAATGCGAAAGATTACTGCCAAATCTTCTAAGTTAGATTTGACTTTTTGGCAATTGATGGCGCAACGAATTACCGCACGAGCAAAATATTTGGGAGAGTGGCAACAAAATGTAGAAGAATTATTGTACGAGTTAGAGTGTGCCAATGGTATTTTGTGGGTGGTGGATATGGTGCAGCTATTGCAAACAGGAGGAGAAGGACCAGAAGATAGTGTCGCTGCATTTTTGACCTCATTCTTACAAAACGGCAAATTGCAAATGGTAGGAGAAGTAACTCCCGCTCAATTAGAAAGCATGCGCCGAATGCTGCCTGGGTTTGTAGAAAACTTTCAACTTATTGAATTAGAAGAATTGCCAGAACACAAGATTCAATCTATCTTGGATAAATTTGCCGATTACTGCCGACAGAATATGAAGGTAGAAATTGACAAAAAAGCCTTATCGGTTAGTTATCGATTGCTGTTGCGTTATTACCCTTATGAAAGTTTTCCTGGCAAAGGAGTGAAGTTTTTGAGTCAATGCATCAATCAAGCCTTGCAAGAGAATAGAACTCAGATTACTAAAAAAGAAGTGATTGATAATTTTATCAAGCAAACAGGAATGCCAGAACTTTTTTTGAGAGATGATTTGTTGTTGGATGACAAAGAATTGACAGCCTATTTCAAAAATCGAATCATTGGACAAGATACAGCGATTGAGTCGTTGGCAAATGTTGTAAAGATTTTTAAAGCAGGATTGAACAGCCCTGCGAAACCTATTGCTACGATGATCTTTGCAGGCCCAACAGGAGTTGGAAAAACAGCATCGACAAAAGCCTTGGCAGAATATTTCTTTGGAAAAGGACAGAAAAAATCGCCCTTGGTACGCATTGACATGAGTGAGTTTCAGCACCCTGCGCAATTGGCTCGATTTATTGGAGGTGGTGGAGAAATTGGTAAGCTGGTTCAAGAGATTCGAGAACGCCCATTTTCGGTACTTTTATTGGACGAGGTAGAGAAAGCAGATCCTTCGGTGTTTGATGCGCTATTAACTGTTTTGGATGAAGGTTTGTTGGTGGATGCCTATGGTCGTGTAACCAATTTTAGAAATACGATTATTATTATGACCTCTAATTTAGGGGCATCCAACCGAGCTTCTGTAGGTTTTGGTCGAGAAGATACCACCAATTATGAATCGGCTATTGGCAAGTTTTTTAGACCTGAATTTGTGAATAGAATTGACCATATTGTTACTTTTAACGCTTTAGAACAGGAGCATATTCGAGCGATTACACGTTTAGAATTAGAAGCCTTAAACAAACGAGAAGGAGTTGATAAACGTCAAGTTACTTTGTCTTTTACAGAACAGTTGGAGTCGCATCTGGCAGAAGTGGGGTTTGACAAACGCTATGGAGCAAGACCGTTGCAACGTGCTTTGGAGAATGAAATTATAGCTCCTTTGGCAAAATGGTTGCTAGAACACCCCAACATAAAAGGGTGTGCCTTACGTTTAGACTTAGTAGATGGACAGTTGAAGATTGAAAGTTGATGGCAAGAAATCTATCGAAAAGATAGAGCTAAACATTAGTACTAACTAAACAAAAGCGTATTAAGACAAAAAAGCAAAGAACCGTTATTTATTGGACAGGTATTTTTTTATGTTTACAAACCTGTTCACTTTGGGCGCAGCAAGATAGCACTCAAAAAACGCCTCCTATTTCTAATTGGAGGAATATAACTATTGTTGCTAAAGATACCATTGTTTTAGATAGTCAAGTTGTATTTCCCAATTCGCTTTTGTTAAGAAATACTCAAAATCAGATTGTTTCCGATACCAGTTATCAAATAGAGGGCAATCAATTGATTTTTTTTAATCGACCAGAAGATAGCCTCTTTCAAGCTCGCTTTCGTGTCTTTCCTTATCCTATTACAGCAAAAAAACAACACAAAGATGTTGCGTTGATTGGGAAAAATATTCAGCATGATGGTTTGATTGGAAATGGTTATACTTATAATCCTTTTGAAACGGGAGGGGATGCATTTAATTTTAGCGACTTAGATTACAGTGGTGTATTTGCTAGAGGAATTTCTTTGGGAAATAGTCAAGATTTGATTTTGAATTCTACGTTTAATTTGCAAGTAGCGGGCAAGCTAGGAGACATAGAAATCTTAGGCGCAATTACAGATAATAATGTGCCGTTGCAACCAGAAGGAAATACACAACAATTGGATGAGTTTGATCGAATTTTTATAGAATTCAAATACAAACGACAGCGACTAATTGCAGGAGATTATAACATAGAACGACCCAAGGGCAGTTATTTTATGAATTACTATCGCCGTTTGCAAGGAGGACAACTTTTTACAAATCTCAAAGTAGGAAAAGGTCGTTTAAAAACAGATGGAAGTTTTGCCGTATCCAAAGGTAAGTTTTCTAGAGATGTGTTTAATGGGGAAGAAGGCAATCAGGGACCTTATCGTTTGAAGGGGGCTAATGGAGAGCAGTTTATTATTATTGTTGCAGGAACCGAGCGCGTATATATTGATGGTAAATTATTGCAACGAGGGGCAGACAACGATTATGTGATTGATTATAACCTAGGTGAACTAACATTCACTCCTCAACAATTAATTACCAAAGATAAGCGAATCCAAGTAGAGTTTAGTTACACAGATTTGACCTTTTTGAGAACCTTAGGTACTGCAAATGTTAGTTACGAAACTAAAAAAAGCACCGTTCGATTTAATTTTTACTCTGAACAAGATGCCAAAGGTCAGACCATTGCAGAATCTTTGTCCGACTCTGCCAAAGCGGTGTTGCAGCGTATTGGAGACAATATAGATCAAGCCTATGTTTCGGGCATTAGTATACCTGATCGAACGGGAGAAAACACTGGTACTATATTTTATAAATTGGTAGATACCATTGTCAACGGATTTCGTTATGAGGATGTACTTGTATTTTCCAATGATCCAGATTCTGCTATTTATACCGCTCGTTTTGCTATTATACAAGGAGGGGGAAATTATATCCGTACGCAAGGAGCTGCGAACGGTGTTGTTTATCAGTGGGTTGCTCCTGATCCTATTACCAATCGTCCTAGAGGAACACACGAACCCGTCCAATTGTTAACAACACCCAAACAACGGCAATTGTACAATCTTGGGATGGATTACAAACTTGGAAATAATGGAGCAATTTCTGCGGATGTTGCATTGAGCAATGTGGACGAGAATACTTTTTCGGAAATTGGAAACGAAGACAACCAAGGAATTGCAGCGCGTTTGACCTACCAACACAAAGTTCCGATTTTTGGGAATAAAAAAAGTGTTTTGGATAGCTTAACCAGCGACAGCACTACCTCCAAACCGAATACTTTTTTGAAACTTAATGCACATTACGAGTTTTTAACAAAAGAATTTGAATTTATAGAACCGTATCGTCCACGAGAATTTTCTAGGGATTGGAATATTAATTTGACTGAACCAACACAAGAACATTTGTATAAAGCTAAATTGAGTTTAGAAGGTCAAAAGTGGGGAAGTGTCGCCTACCAATTTAGTGGTTTGAATAAAGATACTTTGTACAATGGCTATCAACATAATTTGAGTGTTAATACTCGATATAATGGCTTTCAAGTCGTTAGTAATAGTAGTTTGGTACAAAGTGAAACGCCTCTCGAACGCAGTGTTTTTATACGCCCAAGACTGGATGTGTCACAACGTTTTAAAAAGCTATTTAATTGGAAAATAGGCGTCTATGGAGAACTAGAACAAAATAGCCGAATAGATGCTTATACAGATACCTTAAATCAAGGTAGCTTTTTTTATCATTTGTTTAAAGTCTATTCAGAACTACCTGCCAGCGAAAACCTTACCTTGAAAACACACTATATTCGCCGCTACGATTATACACCTCGGCGAGATGGTTTTTTGACCAATGCGATAGCCGATGATGTCAATCTAGCGGGAGAATGGACACAGACAGCGGCTTCTCAATTAAAGTGGAATTTGACGTATCGGAATTTGAGAATTCAAGACAGTACATTGACAACCCAAGAACCTAAAGAGACGTATTTGGGGCGTTTAGAATATATTCTAAACATCAAAAAAGGATTTATTCGCTCTAATACAATTTATCAATTAGGGTCTGGGCAGCAACAAAAAGTAGAATACAATTATGTCAAAGTAGATCAAGGACAAGGGACTTATATTTGGGTGGATCGAAATGGAGATGAGGCGCAGCAAGTGAATGAATTTGAACAAGCTCAGTTTCAAGATCAGGCAGATTACATTCGAGTAACCTTACTAACTGGCTCGTTTATTCGCACGAATAATGTACTCTTTAGTCAAAGCCTAACGATTCGCCCAAAACGACTGATTCAAGCCGCTCGAAAGAAAAAAGGCAAGGATTATAAACTGCCAATAGGACTAGATGTTTTGCAGCGTTTCTCGACAAGAAGTATTTTTAAAATTGATCGAAAAACATACGATGGAGCAAAGGGTGTTGTGGCGTTTAATCCCTTTCAACTCAATGTTGTTGATACAGCGTTGGTGTCGGTTAGTTCTAGTATTAATAATAACATTTATTTTAATCGAACAGGAGTGTATAGTATTGAGTTTGGACAGCGGGACAGTAGAGGAAAAACGTTGCTAAGTACAGGTTTTGAAAGTAGAAATTTTACAGAGTATAGTTTGAACCAACGTCTGAACATAAAGCCAGGAAAAAGAAGGGCGGGAAAAAAGCCGTCTGCTGCTTTGAGGAACATTCGATTGCAGGCTTTACTAACGGGAACCTATGGTTTACAAGGCAATCGTTCAGAGTTTTTTCCAATACGAGATTATGACATAGAGTTTTATGGCATAGAACCACAATTTACATTTTTATATCAAAAATCTTTTCGGGTAATTCTCAAGTATAAATACAATTACAAAAAGAATCGAATTAACGATCAAGAATTGGTTCAAAGCCATGATGTAACCACTGAAATTAGTTACAATCAAACGGCAAAAACAAATATAAAAGGAAGTTTTTCAATTGTTCAGATGGCTTTTGATGGCGACCCTACTTCTTCTGTTGGATATGCTATGACACAAGGTTTGCAAGCTGGTAGTAATTATTTGTGGAATATCTCGATTGCTCAAGCACTTTCCAAAAGTATTCAATTAACGGTGAGTTATGAAGGACGAAAAACGGGAGAAAGTGATAACGTGGTGCATGTAGGAAGGGCTGAGATTAGAGCTAATTTCTAGAAAAGAATATTTACAACCAATAGTTAGCAGCGTAGCTAACTACTATACAACGATAAGAGTATTTTTTGAAATGCGTGACTTGACGTGGCATTTTTTGATAACTTCAATGTATATTTGAAAAAATACGATGTTATATACTTTTAATACTTAGGAGTTCTAGGGACTATTAATCTTCTAATTTACCTTAAAATGAAAGCTAAAACAATTGATGAAGTGATTGAAGCATTGGATTTGATTATTGAAGATGCTAAAAAAACAAATAACTCTAAGGGGTACTTTGCTGCGTTGTATCGAAAAGTAACCAAACGAGTAAAAGAAGGTATTGCAGCTGGAGAATTTGAAGATGGAGAACGAATGGAGCGTTTGGACGTGTTGTTTGCCAATCGTTATTTGAATGCTTATGATAACTATTTTGAAGGGCAAACAACAACTAAAAGCTGGACGGTTGCTTTTGATCATACCAAGCAGTATTGGCCTATTGTATTGCAACATTTGCTATGGGGCATGAACGCCCATATTAACCTAGACTTAGGTATTGCAGCGGCAGCAGTAGCACCTGGCGACTCGATTCATAGCTTGAAAAAGGATTTTGATCGTATCAATGCATTGTTGGCTAGTTTAGTTGGCGAAGTAGAGCAAGAACTTTCTGAAATATGGCCGACCTTAAAATATATTCTTACCTTGTCCCAAAAAATAGATGACTTTCTGGTCAACTTTAGCATGAAAGCAGCCCGAGATGGTGCTTGGCGATTTGCCTTGAAATTAGCAGCAGCAGCAGAAGAAGAACGTTGGAAATTGATAAAAGATAGAGACGAAACGATTAAGGAAATTGCCAACTGCGTAGATCCGCCAGGTTTTATTCCTCGATTGGTTTTTGCCTTAATAAGATTGGGAGAAAAAAGAGACATTGCTAAAGTTATAGAGATTTTGGAATAAATTTTATAAGTATAGAAGTATAAAAACATGAAGCTTAACATACTAATCTACTTATTGTTGATACAGGCGGTTTTTGCTCAGTCACAAAATAGAACATTAGACTTACCTAAAGTAGAAGAAGATCTCAATATGTTATTGGATGATTTATCTAATAACTATGCCTATTGGGAAGAGAAAAAGATAGACATTAATTGCCTTCGAGAGCACTATAGTCAAAAAGTGGCTGGTCTAAAAACAGAAGCAGATGCCGTCTTGTTGTTCGAATATTTGTTAGACGAATTTTATGACAGTCACTTAATTTTAAATACCAATACACCAACTTCTTTTCGTTTGTACGCTCCAATATATGCACAACTTATCAACGGAAAACCGATCATTTCAAATGTTTGGCAGAGTCAGATGGAGCCATTAGAAGTAGAGCTAATTGGCGCAGAAATTCAACAAATTAATGGCGTTAATTTTGATCAGGCAATAGAGCATTTTCCAACGCATTGTCAAGATAAAAATGATCCTATTGTTAGAGAATGGATTGCCAATAAATTATTAGCAGGGCGTTATAATGAAAAAAGAGTATTGACTTTAAAGCTGCGTAATCAGAAAGTTGTACCATTTGATTTGGATGAAATTGTTGTTAAAAAAGAAGCGCACTTACTCGATTTTGGTCAAAAGAAAAATATAGGCTGGATTAGAATTAACAACTCCTTAGGGCAAGATGCTTTGGTCAATGCTTTTGATAGTGCTTTGAATGTATTGTCTGAAACTCAAGGATTGGTTTTAGACTTGAGAAACACAGTAGATGGTGGAGATACTTACGAAGCGAGAGGAATTATGGGGCGTTTTATTCAAGAACCTACGCCTTATCAAATGCACGCTTATGTTGAAAAAGCTTATGATAATCCTGCTCAGAACCCTTTGATTAAAAGACTTTGGATGGAGTTGGTTGTTCCTAGGGGCAAGGTGTATCAGGGAAAAGTAGTCGTTTTGGTTGGACGATGGACGGGGAGTATGGGAGAAGGGTTGGCAATTGGTTTTGATGGAATGAAACGAGCTACTGTTGTTGGGACAGAAATGGAACGTTTGGCTGGTGAAATAGAGTTCTTTCCTTTTCAGCATCGTTCTTATGGCTACCGCCTACCTGTTGCAAAACTATTTCATGTGGCTGGTACGCCTAGAGAACAATTTGTTCCTAAGCATTATGTCAAACAACAAACTAATAAAAGAGATGAAGCCATTGAAAAAGCCTTTGAAATGCTAGCTAAGTAAGTTTTGAACGGTTGAAATAAGAATAAAAGCTCGTATTCTAAATATTAAAGAAAGCTTTGTACTTTTGCATTTCTATATCGAGAATCAACATTATGAAGCAGAAAGAAGAGTTAGGGCAACTGCCAAATTGTTTTATTCCTTTTGAGGAATCAATGGATGAGTTTGTATTGCCTGAAAAATTTACATTCCCATTTTATTACGAACCACATCCTATTAGCATTTTTGCAGCAAAAAAACTGCAAGTTTATCTAGAAACGCAATCGGACTGGAAGCATAATTTTTATGCTACGGAGGGAACCGATGAGATGGCTATTGGTAAAATGTTTGGTGTATTAGTGGTTAAAACAAAGGACAATCGCTTGGGCTATTTAGCCGCTTTTTCAGGTAAGTTGGCGAACGAAAACCACCACGCAAAGTTTGTTCCTCCTGTGTTTGATATGCTAAGAGAAGATGGCTTTTTTGTTGCGGGAGTAAAGGTTATTAATGCAATTAATCAAGCGATCAAAGACCTCGAAACAAAAGAGGAATACTTGGCTTATCAAAGCTATTTAAAAGCAGAAATAGAACTGTCAGAAGCTCGTCTTGCTTTCAAACGAAAGCAAATGAAAGAAGATAAGAAACGAAGAAAGGCAACTAGAGAAGCGGGGCGAAATAGGTTGAGTCCTCAAGCGTTTAAAGTTCTAGAACAGGAGTTAAAAGATGAAAGCCTTGGTCAGCAATATTATTACAAGCAATTGGTAAAGTTTTGGAAAGCTCGAATTGCAATGACTCAAGCAGAGGTGGCTATTTATGAGAATGAATTGATGGCTTTGAAAGAGGCTCGAAAAGAAAAATCTGCTGCCTTACAACGTCAGTTGTTCAATCAATATGTGTTTCTGAATAAAGATAAAGAGGAGAAGAGTTTGTATGATATTTTTCTACCGACAATAAATGACGTGCCTCCAGCTGGAGCAGGAGAATGTGCGGCTCCAAAATTGTTACAATATGCCTTCTTGCACGATATGAAACCCATTGCTTTGGCGGAGTTTTGGTGGGGGGAGTCTCCTAAATCTGCCATTAGAAAACATGGCTATTTCTATCCTGCTTGTAGAGGTAAGTGTGAACCAATTTTGGGACATATGTTGGCTGGTATTCCAATGGATGAAAACCCTATGTTGACCAATCCTGCGGAAGGAAAAACCATTGACATTTTATACGAGGATGAAGACTTGTTGGTCATTAATAAACCCGCCGATTTTTTCTCTGTACCAGGAATTACTATTAAGGATTCTGTGTTGCTTCGAATGAAACAGCGTTATCCAACAGCTACAGGACCTTTGACGGTACATCGTTTAGATATGTCAACGTCTGGATTGATGCTCATTGCCAAAAAGAAAGAAATTCACAAAAGCTTACAATATCAATTTATTAAACGAACAATCAAGAAACGTTATGTCGCTTTGTTGGATGGTTATGTAGATGGAGCGGGTGGTTTTATTGATTTGCCGCATCGGGTAGATTTGGACGATCGCCCAAGGCAGATTGTCTGCTTTGAACATGGAAAAAATGCTAGGACAAAATGGGAGGTTATTGAACGTTCCAATAATCAAACTAGGGTTTATTTTTATCCTATCACAGGACGAACACATCAATTGCGTGTCCATGCAGCACATCCCTTGGGACTCAATGTTCCAATTATTGGAGATGATTTGTATGGAAAAAAGGGCGAACGTTTGTTGTTGCATGCTGAATCTATCGAATTTGTTCATCCTGTGACAAAGGAATTGATGACAATGCAAGTAGACCCTGAGTTTTAGGGATAGGATTGAACGTAGGGTTAAGAATTTTTATTAATGCAATTAAACTCATAAAAAATATTAGACGCTATGGATATTCAATATGCATACACCATACTTTATGTAAAAGATGTACCTCAAACAATGGTTTTTTATCAAAATGCCTTAGGGTTTGAGCAAAAATTTATAACCCCTGAGCAAGATTATGGAGAAATAGTTTCAGGAGCGACCACTATAGCATTTGCGAATTTAGAACTAGCTACTTCCAATCTTAAAGATGGTTTTGTCACAAGCCGTTTAGAACAGAAACCATTTGGAATAGAGTTAGCGTTTACAACATCCGATGTTCAAAAGGCAGTAGATAGAGCTGTTGAACATGGGGCCGTATTGCTCTCAGCATTGCAAACCAAACCTTGGGGGCAGGATGTAGCTTATATTAGAGACTTGAATGGCTTTATCATTGAACTTTGTACCCCAATGGGAGGAGGGGAGTAGCTTTTTATTATAAAACTAAATCATGAAACTACCTTTTGAACTTAAATCTCCAATAACACTGCTGGATGTCCAGATTCTTTCTTGCCAAATGCTTTTAGTCATGATGAAGTATAGGTATAAATCTTAAAATTCTTTAAACCCAATTCTTGCATTTTTGTTTTAAAATCAAACACATCAAAATGAGTATTAAAACAAAGATATGAAGGTAAGTATATTTTGGTTTCGGAGAGATTTAAGATTAGAAGATAATTTGGGATTGTTGGCAGCTTTAGAGGATGAGTATCCTGTATTGCCTTTGTTTATTTTTGATAATAATATACTGAAGGAGTTGCCAAGGGACGATGCTCGACTGACATTTATTTATGATTCCTTAAAAGATATGGATGATAGACTCAAAGAGCAGGGGGCCTCTTTGTTGTGTCGAAAGGGAAAGCCAGTGGATGTTTGGAAAGACTTATTGCAAGAGTTTGATATTACCGTGGCTTATACCAATAAAGATTACGAGCCTTATGCTAGAATTAGAGACAAAGAAGTGTCCGATTTGTTGGAAAAGGAGGGAATAGCGTTGCACCGAATTAAGGATCAAGTTATTTTTGAAGAGAAGGATATTTTAAAAGATGACGGAGATCCTTATGTTGTTTATACTCCTTATAAGAATAAGTGGTTGGAGCATTTTGATCGAGCGTCTATTCAACCCAAAGCAATTCAAGATTACAAGCAATTTTATCAAACAAGTTTTGATTTTCCTAATCTGGCGGACATTGATTTTAAACGTTCTTCAATTGAAGTCAAGCCTTATGATTTGTCAGAGTTGCAGCATTATAAAGAACTTAGAGACTTTCCTAGTGAAGATGCAACCAGTTATTTAAGCCCTCACCTACGTTTTGGGACGGTAAGTGTTCGTCAAATAATTGCAACATTAAAACCAAGCGATGAAACTTTTTTGAGCGAATTGATTTGGCGAGAATTTTTTATGCAAATTTTATATCATTTTCCGAAAGTAGTCAAGCATAATTTTAGAGCAAAGTACGATGATATTGCTTGGCGGAATAATGAAAAAGAGTTTCAGTTATGGTGCGAAGGAAAAACAGGCTATCCAATGGTTGATGCAGGAATGCGCCAACTGAACAAAACAGGCTATATGCACAATCGAGTTCGGATGATTGTTGCTGGCTTCTTATGCAAACATTTGTTGATCGATTGGCGTTGGGGAGAGGCTTATTTTGCCAAAAAGTTGTTGGATTATGATTTGTCTGCCAATAATGGAAACTGGCAGTGGGCAGCGGGAACAGGATGTGATGCAGCCCCTTATTTTAGAATTTTTAATCCAATTACTCAATTTACTAAATTTGATAAAAAGGAAGCGTACGTTAAAAAATGGGTTCCAGAATACAACACAAAGGAATATCCTGAACCAATGGTAGAGCACAAAATGGCTCGAGAGCGTGCCTTAGAAACTTACAAGCAAGGAATAAAATAGGAATTGTAACCGTGTTTTTAATACTACTATAATTGCTAATCGTATAATTTATGATAGTAGTTCTTTTAGTTAGCTGCGCTGTCACTGCGTGGTTTCAACGACCACGTAGTAGCAGCGCAGCTAACTATTGTTATGATGCATTTAACTGTTAAAAAAAGATATTTATGTTTGGTTGGTTTAAGAAAAAAACAAAAAAGGAAATCCTAGAAGCAAAATACAAAAAGTTGATGGAAGAATCTTTTCGACTTTCGCATATAGATAGGGCAGCAAGTACTCAAAAAAACGCGGAGGCTGAAAAAGTATTGGAAGAAATAGAACAACTAAAAGATTAAATTAGAGAGCATTACTGGATGGCAATGGATTTAAGGTCAAATAGAGACTTAAATCCATTTTTTATTCTATTTGCAAGAATTTCTCAACAAGGGTATCTCTAGGTGATGTATTGTTTTTTTGACGTAAATATTCGATTTTTGGTGTTTTAGTGCTATTTTTTAGATGAAAACAACCTTAAATTGTTATTTGAATAATAGAGTAGTTTGCTGAAACTACACAGTAGCAGCACAAAGAGCTACGAATTCTAATAGACTATTGGACAAAACGAGAAATGATATTAATACCACAGCGATTATTCAAATCAGAGGGAGTGCAAATTATTTTGAAGGATGGAAATGTTTGCATTTTAAGTAAAGCGTTAAACCGTCCTGTGCTCCGTCGAGAAGGCTATATTTCTAATCACGTCATTTCGATGGTTTTGTCAGGGGAGCAGCATATTAGAAATTATGATGGGCAGTTATTAGTTGCCAAAGCAGGAGAGATGCTCTTTATTCCTAGAGGAATGTATGTCATATCCGATTTGTTACCTCAAAAAGAAATGTTCAAAAGTTTACTTTTTTATTTTGATGATTTACTCATTCAAGATTTTTTGTCTGTAGCTAAAAGTACAAAAACTACTAAAGAAAATATCCCCAACTATTTAAAGTTTAAGATAGAAACTACATTACAATCATTTGCAGATTCCCTTATTACCATCTACAGCAATCCACATTTAAAAGATAAGCATTTTCTACATTTAAAAATACTAGAAATGTTGCATTTGTTAGATGCCTTAGGAGTAGAGCAAGAACTTGCTAGTTTCTTATTTCGTTTAACACTTCCAAAGAAACGCCACATCAAAAGCTTTATGGAAGCTAACTTTAGTAAGCCTCTAAAAGTTGCGGATTACGCTTATCTAACGGGGAGAAGTTTAAGTACATTTAGAAGAGATTTTAAAGCTTCTTTTGGTTGTACACCTCAAAAATGGATTAAAAACAAGCGACTAGACAAGGCTCTATCTATATTAAATGAAAGAGAGGTTAGTGTAACGGAGTTGGGGGTGGCAACGGGATATGAGAATATATCTTATTTTATCAAAGAGTTTAAAGGAAGATTTGGTTTATCTCCTAAGCAATATAGTCTTTCTAAGAATAAAGACTTCTTGCTATAAATTAGTAGCAGCGCAGCTAACTATTGATAAATCATTTTGATGCAAATCTGTTATTTCTGCTTTTTATCGGATATTTTAATTGATAAAAGGCAAGTATCTTGGTCTTGTTCTTTAAAATAAGAGTCTACAATTGATTGTTTTGAAATGCTTTTTAGCGAATTGATAAACAGTTTTTTGTAGGCAGTTCACTGTAAAAATAACAAGTATGAAAGTTACGTTTATTGGATTAGGAATTATGGGGAGTCGGATGGCAGCTAATTTATTAAAACATCAAGTTGAGTTAACGGTCTGGAATAGGTCTGCGGCAAGCATGAATGCACTAGAAAAAAAAGGGGCTATTGTTGCTGCCTCGGCTCAGGAAGCCGTTAAAGATGCTGACTTGGTGTTTAGTATGTTGTCAACACCAGAAGTTGTGGAAGCATTATTCTTGGGACAAGAAGGGGTGTTGTCAATGATGAAAAAAAATGCTTTATGGGTAGATTGTTCAACAGTCAATCCATCTTTTAGTGACCTCGTCAGTAAAGCGGCTAGCCGTTCGGGGCAAGTTTTTGTAGATGCGCCTGTAGCGGGAACGAAGCCGCAAGCTGAAAATGCCGAATTAGTTTTTTTTATTGGAGCAGAAAAAGTTGTATTGGCACGTATTCGACCCTATTTAGATATGATGGGAAAGAAAGTCTTGCATTTGGGCAAAACGACCAAAGGAGCAGCATTTAAAATGTTAGTGAATATATTGCTTGCTCAATCTATGTTAATTTTTTCAGAAGCAGTTTTATTAGGGGAGAAATTAGGTTTGTCTAAGGAATTTTTATTGGATACACTTCCAAATTTAGTAGTTACGGCACCTTTTACAAAATTCAAAGCAGAAATGATTCGAACATCAGATTACGAGGTGCAGTTTCCATTAGAGTGGATGCATAAAGATTTGCATTTGGCGGCAATAACAGCCTATGAACAAGAACAGCCACTGTATTTAGCAAATTTAGCAAAGGAACTTTTTGCAGAAGCTAAAATGGCAGGTATGGGGCGTTTAGATTTTGCGTCTATTCACCAGTATTTGGCGCGTAGATAGCATGCAAATGTATTAAAAAAATAATCGCTGCTACTGCGTGGTTTATAGAATTTTTTTTGATGATTATTTATAATAATAATACTCCGTTGATTTTTTAGTTTTCTTACGAAAAACGTAAAAAAGCATCTTGCATTAGTTTGATTATCAATCTTTTAGTATAAAAGCCAACAAAGATACATCTTGCTGATAATCAAACTAATACGATTTTTCAACGGAGTAATGTAATAAGTAATCGTTCATAAAAAAGTATAGTTAAAAAAAATAGCTGCCTGATTTATGTCAGGCAGCTCCCATATTCTAAGGTTTACTATTAATGTATTTTTAAGAAGGATCTTTTTCGTCTTTTTCTTTTGTTACATTGTCAACTTCCACCATCAAAACTTCATCTACTAGTGATATTTCTTTTCCTACTTTGATAGGAGCGGCTAGTGGCGCTTGAGGAACTAAGACAATTCCTTTGTTTTCCTCATCAATTTCAAAAGGTTTTTGTATTTCTAAGTTATAATTTTCAATCAATTTTTTGAATGCACTGTTCTCATCTGTAGTCATTTTGGTAAGATCACCGTTGTAGATCACCGTAAAACTTACCATAGTTTCTTCTTTTTCTTCTACAAACGCACGAGTGCTATGGCCTATTTTTTCATTTGACATGGTATCCAAGATACTCGTTCCGAAAGTTTCATTGTTTTTATGATCATTGCAAGAAACTATAAATAAAAAAAGTAAAAAAGAAAATAAAAAGTTAGTGAGTAGGGAATTTTTCATATTTGCTAGGTTGTATCGTATTGGTTACTCAACTAGTGAGGTAACTTATCATTCATAGTAAGGTGAATATTGTGCCAGTTTCTAAGTAATTGGCATTCAGTTTTTAATATACGCAATAAAAACTTATTTGTTTCCTATTTGGAAAACAATCCGAATGAAATAAAGTTTGGTTATATTTGAGTTTTGCGGCATTAAATATTGGTTACTGTTAAGTTAGTAAAATAAATAGATTTTTAAGTGGTTTTATTGGAATTTTTGTAGAAAAAAAGATTTAAAATATGAAAAAAAATATTTCAATTTAGGAATTGTACCTTAGTGTTTTTTATATTATGTATATGTTTTATGTTTTTAATTTATATTAATTAGAGGCTGTTCTGTAAGTTGTTGATGGGATTGCTATCTGGTTGATTGACAGATATAAGAGGGGTAAATAGGAAGCGTGGCTTTTCTTTTAAAGAAAAGCCACGCTTCCTATTCTAATTTAAAGAACAAAAGTCCTAAAGAAACCTTAAGAGATAAGCTCTGCTTGTTTTACTAAATCTGCTCTTGTGGAGCCTCTCTCTTTTAATATTGAGAATCTATGATTTTTTCCATGCTGTAGGTCTTGTCAAACAGTTTTTAGTAATCTTGTTGGCTGTGGATAGCTGCTAAAAACTCTTTTCGAGTAGCTTCTTCATTAAATTTGCCACTATAAGCTGTTGTGACAGTGCTGCTAGAAATATCTTTAATACCTCGTGAAGAGACACACATATGTTTGGCATCGACATAAACTGCTACATCTTCTGTCCCTAAAGCCGTTTTTAGATCTTCTAGGATTTGCATACTCAAGCGCTCTTGAACCTGAGGACGTTTGGCATAATGCTGTACTATTCTGTTGATTTTAGAAAGACCAATGACATTTCCATTAGCAATATAAGCTACATGGGCTTTGCCATAGATCGGCAAAAAATGATGTTCACAAGTAGATTGTAAAAGAATATTTTTTTCGACCAACATCCCTTTGTATTGATACTTATTATCAAAGAGAGCTATCTTCGGTTTGTTGGCAGGATTGAGACCACTAAAAATTTCCTTTACATACATTTTTGCAACACGATAAGGTGTCCCTTTTAAACTATCGTCAGTTAAATCTAGTCCAAGTATATCCATGATTTCATAGAAGTGTTCTTGGATTTTTTCAATTTTTTCATCATCCGAAAGATCAAAGGCTCCCTCCCGCATAGGAGTATCTAAAGAGGTTAGAATATGTTCATCGCCCATGTCTTCGTAGATTTCAATCATTTTTTTGTCTGAAATCATTTTGTTACCATTGTTCATTTGAAAATAGTTTAAAAGGCTCTAATTGCCTACGTTCTGAAAATATAAAGTTTGTATAATAACATAACACCTATTTTTTGGGTGGTAGTCATTTGGGAAAATACCCGAAGTTGTTACTTTGTTTTATTGGCATACTTTACTAACGGCGAAACAAAAATTGTGTTCAAAGTTGTGCGCTAGAAAAATAAAAGATGCCTAGAAAATACTACTTATTTATAAAAATGTAGCCAAATTTAATACCATTTAGCAACTTTTAAGGAAGAAGTTAAAATTTTATTAAATTTAAAAAAGTTGTTTTTAAATTTTTCATTGCCGTTCTTAGTGGGTGACACTTTGGAAAGAACTGTCAATTGAATGTTCTGCTAAAATAATACATTTGCGAAATATTTCTATGTAAAAAGAAGATTGAACAAGTATCCTTACAAGAAAATTACAAAAAAATAAACATCAATAGCTTGGATACCTGCTTTAGATTCCTCATTTTGTACAGATCATTTTGCCAAAAATATAGCTTAACAATACTCTAAACCAATGGAATATTATTGTTAATTACAATTACACATTTATTAACAAGTATAGAGATAATAATTTTTGTGATTTATAAATTCCGTTGTTGCAGATGTTGATGTTGTTGTAGAGCTTATTGTTGGATTACGGGAAGCTACTTTATCAAATTTAATACACTGCTAAAATGATTAGCAGAATACGCTACTATAAACCATTTAGTATGAAAAAAATAATACTAACATTTTTCTTAAACTGTTTTTATCTTGCCGTTTTTGCTCAAAACGGAATTCCACAAAATGCGGGAGCTAGAGGAGCTGCTATGGGGAATGCTAGTTTAACTTTTACAGACATCAATAGCATTTTTACCAATCAAGCAGGTTTGGGATATTTGGAACATTTGTCATTTACAGCTTATGGTGAACGACGATTTTTGGTGGCAGATGGGTTGAATTCTTTTTTGTTTGGAGTAGCGTACCCCCATAAATCAATCGGCACAATAGGGTTAAGTGTGCATTATTTTGGATATGGCAAATACAACGAGCAAAAAATAGGTCTTTCTTATGCTCGAAAATTGTTCAAGCGTATGTCTATTGGAGCTCAATTTAATTATTTGGGAACTAGGATAGGAGAATATGGTACGGCACACTCTTTTACCTTCGAATTAGGAATTTTGGCTAAGGTAAGCAAGCAATTCCATATTGCTGCCCATACATTTAGCCCTGTTCAAGTTCAATTGCCGAATGGAGATGTCCTACCATCTTTATTCAAATTGGGAGTTGCTTACCTGCCATCTAATCAATTGAGACTAACAGCAGAAATCGAAAAAGATTTGGATAATCCGTTTAATGGTCGTTTTGGGATCGAGTATCATCCTATTCACATTTTATACATTCGAGCAGGTGTATCTACGACTCCAGTGATGGCTAGTTTTGGTTTGGGATTAAATATGCGAGGACTTAAAATAGATATCGCTACTAGTTATCATACTATTTTAGGAGTTACTCCTAGTTTATCGGTTAGCTATATTGTAGGCGAAAAAGCGATTTCAAAAACTCCTGAAGCACACTAAACGAACCAACTATGCGAGCAATATTCTTATTAATACTATTCATTACTTTTTCTAATGTTCTCCTAGCTCAAAAAGCGAAAAAGGAAAAAGCAGATGAAAACGAAGTTAGCAATGGAACACAGTTTTTGATTGAAAACTTGGTAGAAGATAGTGATGGTGAAAATTTTGATTTTGGAACTCAGTTTGAATATCTAGAAGCTTATGAACGAGATCCTCTAGATATTAACAATGCAACAGAACAAGAATTGACGGCTTTTGGATTGTTCTCTGCAATTCAAATACAAGCCTTATTGTTGTACCGCAAACGCTTTGGGCAAATTTACTCTTTATACGAACTACAAGGTGTGCCGACTTTTGATGTGAAAACAATTGTTCGATTGACTCCTTATATAACTGTATCGGCAACTAAAGAGCAAGAAAAAATGAATTTTGGAAGGATGTTGAAATATAGTAGACATCAAATTTTTGCTCGTTATCAACGAATCTTAGAACAACAAAAAGGATACAAACCTTTAGAGCCAGGAGAAACAGGAACGCGTTACTTGGGGTCACCCGATAAGTTTTATTTTAGATATAGAATGACTTATAAAGACAGAATGAGTTTTGGAGTTACGATGGAAAAAGATGCTGGAGAAGAATTTTTTACTGGATCAAATCCTCAAGGCTTTGACTACTATTCTGGACACTTTTATCTGAAGAAGGTTTCTAAGCATGTTCACAGTATTGCTTTGGGAGATTTTCAAGTATACTTTGGGCAAGGATTAACTATTTGGGGAGGCTTTGGTATTCGAAAAGGAGCTCAAGTGTTGAATGTCAAACGTATTTCGTTGCCCATACGACCTTACACCTCGGTCAACGAGGCGTTGTTTATGAGGGGGGCTGCTGGGCATTTCCAGTTTTTAAAGAACAAGAATTTAGAAGTGACGGTTTTTGGATCGTATCGCCAACGAGATGCCAACTTAAACCCCATTATAGATTCTTTGATAGGAGACTTGGATTTTGCGGTTAGTTCTTTACAAGATATTGGTTTCCATAGAACAGAAAGAGAAGTTGAGGATGAAAATTCCATTGGAATTGTTACTTCAGGGGCTAGAATTGGTTATCGTGGTAGAAGTTGGCATGTGGCAGGAAATTTTGTCCACAATTATTTAACCAATGAACTAAAACGTGAAAATCCTGCTTTGTATCAGCAGTTTAATTTTGCAGGGCGACAAAGTTTTAATGCTAGTTTGGATTATTCATTTAGGTATAGAAATTTGCAGTTTTTTGGAGAAACAGCAATCAATGGGATAGGAGGTCAAGCAATGTTAGATGATATATCTAAAAAGCCTTTACATGAGGGTTTAATTGCTTTCCTTAAACCTGCTAATAGATTAGAAGGTTTAGCAACGGTGAATGCTTTGTTAATAGATCTAGACCCAAGAGTAAGTTTAGCAGCGTTGTATCGTTATTATGATAAATCTTATTACACCCTTAATGGCAATGCTTTTGCAGAAGGGACGAATGCTAGCAACGAATCGGGCTTGTATTTGGGGGTAGAAACACGCTTAGGAGCAGGGATTAAACTGAGTACTTACTTTGATGTTTTTCAATTCCCTTGGTTGCGTTATCAAATAGATGCCCCAACAAGGGGATATGAGGTGTTTAGCAAGCTAGAATATTCACCCAATTATTTTGTTACAATGTATGCTCAATATCGTTTTGAACGCAAAGGGCGAAACTTGTCAGATAATGTGACGAATATTGATCAGATTATCAATCACGATAAGCAAAATCTAAGATTTCATTTCAGCTATAATGTTTCTAGTCAATTTGCTTTGCGCTCTCGAATTGAATTCTCGTTCTACCAAAACCAAGAATTTAATAAAGGATTTATGATTTATCAGGATTTGGTGTTTAAGCCTAAGGTTATTCCGCTAAAAGCACAAGTTCGGTTGGCATTTTTTGATACCGATAATTATGATACTCGTATTTATGCTTATGAAAATGATGTTCTGTATGCCTTTTCTGTACCCGCTTATTCAGGCAGAGGTTTGAGATATTATTTTAATTTGAGTTATCGAATTAATCGCAATTTTAGCGTTTGGTTTCGCTTCTCTCAAACCTACTTCACAGATAGAGACGTTATTAGCTCAGGATTGAATGAAATAGAGGGACGCACACGGTCTGAGATAAAAGTACAATTGAGGGCAAAATTTTAAAAAATTGAATTAAATACTTGCTTTATATTTTGAAATAGATTTATATTAGTGATGTTAGAAACACGTATTTGAATATTACTATTTAAAAAGCTGAGAAGCGATGAACAAGCCTAAAGTAATTAAGAGTTACGAAAACTTATCAGAGGAACTTTTGGAGCAAGTTAAATTGACTTATCCTAGAGGTTTTGCACGCCATTTGGTGTCTTTTTCAGACGCAAAGGGAATTAGACAAAAAGGACTTCCTTTTGAAACAGAAGATAAATATTATTTGATTAAAATGTCTCCAGCAAAAGCTAAGAATATTATTGCTGACGATGATGATTTTGATGATGATGGTAATCTAAAAACAAAAGTAAGAGATAAATATATGGATAATCAGGATGACTTGGAGTTCCTAGATTCGAATAATAATGAAGATAATAATTTTGATATAGAAATTTAGTCTTACTCTTAAGTAGACTTACGGTGCATTATCTCAATGTTGCTTAGCGTTGAGATAATGCGCTTTTTTTTTGCCTAATCTTGACTGATAATAGGAGAATCGTGTTTGTCTCTGTTATGCGATATCTTTTATTTATCAGATAAAAAATGTTGATTTGATTCGATAAAAGAGTAGCGTTTCATAGATCGATTTAGCAACCATAAGAATGGTCATTAGCAAAATAGGGCTACTGATGCTCAAAAAATGATGGGTTGCCCAAAGTAGTAAAAACCAAAGATAGTGTGCTATAAATTGGCTAGGGTGAATCATGATTTTTGTTTGTAAAGGCATCGTTTCAATAGAAGGACGAATCCCTCTGCGTTCTAATATAAAGGGGGGAAGTAGATAGGCCAACAAAAACACAACAGTTAATAATAACAAACTACTATTCCATAATTGCAGTGGCATCTGAGCTAAGGTCTGGAGTACACCTGATGAGGTATCCCATGTATCTACTTGTCCTAAGCGGATGATAAAAATTAAGGCGAAATAGTGCAAAATTAGCGTGTAAATAGAAATCCCTATGACTTTTAACGCAGGAGTGCGAAATTCGGGGAGGTGTTGATAGCCTGGACGTCCATATTTTAGGGGAATAATGATTTTTAGATAAATCAAAACAACTATGGCGGAGATTAATTCTAGCCAAACCAAGAATAACGTTTCAAACAAGGTCCATCCCAGCAAAGAAACGCCAATTAGTAAAAAAATATTATTGATAAAAATGGAGTAAAATTCAAACTTTTGAATGGATTCTGGTGTTATCTTATTCATAGATGGATAGAACTTTCACTTTTTTCTGAAAGTTTTAAAATTTATATTTCGACTAAGCCAAATTATTTGTACATTTGTTAAGCAATGGTTTGCTACAAACCTACTCCCAAACGCTAATTTAATTACAAAAAAGATTAACGGAGTAGTAGCAAATTCATCGATCTTTGTGAGTTGCTCAAGCATATAATCAATTGACAATACAAGTGCAACGCTTCTTAAAATAAACAGGCATAGTAACCTAAAAAAATAATAGATGGACAAAAATATAAATGTTCTGCTCCAAGATGAAACATTGGACAAAGAATTACAAAAAATAGCGCAAAAGGTAAGTAATCAAGAGCGAGTATCTGATGAGGATGCTCTGTATTTGTATGAAAAAGCTCCATTGGGATATTTAGGTGTTTTAGCCAATTATATACGAGAAAGAAAGCATGGTGATAAGACTTATTTCAATCGAAACTTTCACATGGAGCCTACCAATGTTTGTGTGTACACCTGCACTTTTTGTTCGTATTCAAGATTGATAAAAAAACGTTCGGAAGGTTGGGAGTTGACACACGATGAGATGTTGGATATCGTCAAAAAATATGATGATAAGCCTGTGACAGAGGTGCACATTGTAGGAGGGGTGCTGCCACAATACGATTACAATTTTTACCTCCAATTATTCAAGGCGATCAAAGAACATCGTCCAGAATTGCATATCAAGGGCTTGACTCCTGTAGAGTATCACTATGTTTTTAAGAAGGCAAAGGTGTCGTACGAAGAAGGAATGAAAGCGATGGTAGAAGCTGGTTTGGACTCGATGCCAGGTGGAGGAGCAGAAATATTTGATCCAGAGATTCGAGAACAAATTGCCCGTGGAAAATGTGATGCCGATCAATGGTTGGAAATTCACAAAATACTTCACAATTTAGGCAAACACTCTAATGCAACGATGTTGTACGGACACATAGAGGAATACAAGCATCGAGTGGACCATATGGCAAGATTGAGAGCGTTGCAAGACGAAACAGGAGGATTTCAAACGTTTATTCCTCTCAAATTTAGAAATAAAAACAACGAGCTGTCGCATTTGGAAGAAGTGTCTGCTGTAGAAGATTTGAGAAACTATGCTATAGGTAGAATTTATTTGGATAACTTTGATCATGTAAAAGCGTACTGGCCAATGATTGGACGTACTACCGCTCAGCTATCTTTGGCTTTTGGTGTGAATGATATTGATGGAACAATTGATGATACTACTAAGATCTATTCAATGGCAGGGTCGGAAGAACAATCTCCTAGTTTAAATACGCAGCAATTGGTAGAACTTATAAAAGCAGTTGACAGACATCCGATAGAAAGAGATACTGTTTATAATGTCATACAAGACTACATGGACTATGATTTTAGTAAAGATGAAGACAGTTTAGTTGGCTTTTTAGAATTACCAGTAATACAAAAATAATCTTGACGCTTTGATAACAGTACTTTCTGTATTGATGTCGACTTATTTAATTGTAAATTCAAACATATCAAAATACTCTAACAGCTAGTATTGAATAGATATTACGGTTATCGAAGCTATGCAAGTCTTACACCCTTATGGAAATTTACTTATATAGACATGGTCAAACCTTGTACAATACTCAAGGCATTATTCAAGGGCGAGGGGTCGATTCTTCTTTGAATGAAACAGGAGCGGCACAAGCACAAGCCTTTTTTGAGGCATACAAAGACGTGGCATTTGACCGATTGATTACCTCTACTTTGAAACGAACACAAGAAACGGCTCGCCCATTTGAAGCATTGGGTATTCCAACAGAACGCCGTAGCGATTTAGATGAAATCGGATGGGGAGAGTGGGAAGGCAAGAAGGCTGATAAAGCTATGCATGAAGCTTATTTGGGGCTGCTGCAAGCATGGGCAGAAGGCGACTATCAAAAGAGTTTGGTAGGAGGAGATAGTGCGGCAGATATGGGGTTACGATTGACAGGGTTTATGAATTACTTAAGAACGCTGAACGATCAAAAAGTACTCGTTTGTACTCATGGAGGATGCATGGCTTACTTAATGGCTATTTTGCAAGGACAACCATTATCCTATATGCCTAAATACAAACACAAAAATACAGGTCTTTGTTTGTTTCATTATGATGGCACCAATTTCCACTTAAAATTACAAGACGACATTTCTCATTTAAACAATAAATAACTTGAAGCAGCCACTTAAAATTTCCGCCGTTTCTTATCTCAATACAAAGCCATTTTTGTATGGTTTGTTCCAATCTGGATTAGAGCAATCAATTGATTTAAGTTTAGATATCCCCTCTGAATGTGCCCGTAAGCTTATTGCAGGCGAAGTCGATCTGGGATTAATTCCTGTTGCTGTTATTCCTCAACTCCAAACACCACATATTATTTCTGATTTTTGTATTGGAACGGAAGGTGCTGTGAAAACGGTTTGTATTTATTCGAACTGCCCAATTGAAGAAATTACCCATTTGTACCTAGATTATCAGTCTAGAACCTCTGTTGCATTGACGCGTTATTTAGTAGCTAATTACTGGAAAATCAACCCACAATTTATCAATGCCAAGGCAGGTTTTGAAAGTAAGATTAAGCATAAGACTGCTGCTTTAATTATAGGAGACCGCACCATAGATATGGAGGTGGTGTATCCTTATGTTTACGATTTGGGAGAAATTTGGAAGAAACATACCGATTTGCCTTTTGTGTTTGCGGCTTGGGTTAGTAATGTCGAATTGCCAACTTCTTTTCTCAAACAGTTTAACAAGGCATTACAGGAGGGGATTCAAAAACGACATCAAGTGGCACAGTTGTTCCAATCTAGCTACCTTAATTTCAATGTGCATGATTATTATTACAAATACATTGATTATAAATTAACCTCCCAAAAACGCCAAGCTTTGGATTTATTTTTGAACTATATTGAGCCCAAACGGGAGGTCTTGCAAAGCCAATAAAACAGACAAGTACCGCAAACGGCATTATTTGACTTTTGCTTTTAATAACTTACGCAACTGGCGCTCCAATTTTGCGTTGCTAGGAGGCAACGCATCGTTGTTGACAATTTGCCCATCTTTGCCAATAATCATGTAATGTGGGATAGAATAAATATAGAAAAATTTTAAAAATTCAATCATTTCATCTTGATTTCTACGATAGTGTTGCCCTTTTGTTTGAATTTTTAGGTTTTCCATGCTTTTTTTCCACGCAGCTTCATTTTTGTCAATCGAAATGTAAACAAAAACAATGTCTTCGCCTTGTAAGTTTTGATGTAACTTTAGAGAGGCGGGCATTTCTTGCCGACAAGGACCACACCAACTGGCCCAAAAGTCAATGTAGATAACTTTTCCTTTATTGGCTTTAAAAATTTCTGTAAACGATTTCTCTTCTCCTTCTAAAGTGACAAATTTATTTTCTTCTACAATCTTTTTAAAGCTCTTTTGAGCATAGCTGAAATTTGCAAGAGCAAAACATAAGATAAGCAATAGATAACGCATAAAAGTATTGTTTTTGTAATGTGACGATTTAGACAATATTGAATAAAGAATTGTAAAAACTGCTTTATAAAAAGCTCAAAATATCTTTCCCAAGATACAAATAAAGACTTACCAATATAGTCTCTCCTAAAAAGATGCCAGTTATCATAATAGGATATTTCATTTTTACCAACCCTGCCACATAACAAATAATATCTGTCGGTACAAACGGAAACCAAGCCCATGCCGCAACAAGCCATTTCCCTTGAGGTTTGTTTAGCTGAATACGTGCCTTTTCAATTTTTTGAGGATACTTTTGAGACAAGTAGTCTCCGAATCCAATGGCATCTGCAAAATAGTACAGTAGTGTAGCAGAGAACAAGATTCCTAGAATTGATACGATCCCTACCAAGATTAATTTATCTGGAAATAAAATAGCTCCTGCAAAGACAAAAGGGGTGCTTGGAAATAAAAAAATCCCTCTCAAAAAAGAGATAATGATATATACCAACCAAACCCAGTGGTCAAATTTTCTTAAAAAGGAGGACAACTGCTCCGCATTAAATGCAGTAGGGTGAAGAAGGACATAAATTAAAACAAACAGAACCGTGCTAATCCATAAGTAATTGATAACTTTTTTTATTTGCTTTAAATTAATGAGTGCCATTGGGAGAATAAATTGATAAAATGGTTAGAAAGGAATATGCTGTAAAATGACAGTTATGGGGTAATTGAAATAGCCATCCTACACGGTGATTTTTTTAATTTGACAATATGGATTTTTTAACAAAGAATAAGCCACAATGCATTACTCTGTTGAAACCACGCAGTAGCAGCGCTCACGAAGTATTAACAATAAATACTAAGAAGATAATTACGAGGCTTCAAACACTTCAATAAAAAAAAATGATTGAAAAGAGTTCCTTTTGATAAACGTTAAATTATTTTTTTTACTATTTCTTCGATAAAGTATTGGTTCTTCTAGACAAGGAGGTTAAAAAATGATTATTTTTTTGTAAATTGGCTATAAGTATTAACCAAAAAGTTAAAATCGAAAAACGAAAAACATGCAAAAAATCACTTTTACATTATCGCTTCTATTAGGAGTGTTTATCAGCCTTTCAGCGCAAAATCATCCTACTTGTGACGGGACCCGCTATGTAAGCGAAGTCTTTACTGCCGTCGATACTACCGCCGATGTTTTATATGGAAATAATACCACGTTTGCGGGGAATAATCAAGACCTCTACATGGATATTTATGAGCCAATGGGAGATGCTGCAACAATGCGTCCTGCTATTGTTTTGGCTTTTGGAGGTTCTTTTATTAGTGGTCAACGACAAGCCTTAGATGATCTTTGTCGATATTATGCTCAACGTGGTTTTGTAGCAGTCACTATTGATTACAGATTGTATGATGGTCCTTTTTTCCCATTTCCAGATTCTGCTGATATGACAGATGTTGTCATCAAAGCAGTAGGAGATATGAAAGCTGCTGTTCGTTTTTTGAGAGAAGATGCTGCTACTGACAACAAGTATAAAATTGATCCAAATATGATTTTTGTAGGCGGAATTTCTGCCGGTGGCATTACAGCTGCCCATACCGCTTATGTAGATTCAACAGATAATTTGGCACCAAATGAAATGACAGCAATTAACAACAATGGAGGTTTTGAAGGTAATAGTAGTAACAATGTAGGGGTGTATAGTTCCGAAGTACAAGGGGTTGTCAATTTTTCTGGAGCATTGAGGGATGCGGATTATATTGGCTCGGGTAGCGTACCTATCTTTTCGGCACACGACGACAACGATGGAACGGTTCCTTATAATGGAGATGATGCTCGAGTATTTGGTATTCCAATTATTTATGTGGAAGGAAGTGGGGTAATGCATCCGCAAGCAACTGCCGTAGGGGTGGACAATTTTTTAATTACATTGCCTAATAGTAATGGACATGTGAGCTACTTTGGTAATAATGCTGCACAATGGCAAGATACAGTTTTGAATACATCGTCAGAATTTTTGCACGATTATGTTATTTGCCCATTGATTTCTAGTACCAAAGAATTGTCAAAGGAGTTTATTGCGGCTAATTTTTATCCGAACCCTGCCGACATTGATATGATAATCGCATTTGATAACGTACCATCTAGTTATACAATTACTTTGTATGATAATATGGGGAGACAAGTTTTTGAAGAGAAAGCAGTGTTTACCAATCGTTATATCTTAGCCAAAGAGAATTTTGCAACAGGTGTTTATTATGTTAATATTCAGTTTGAAGATGCTAAAATAGCACCAATACAATCCAAAGTGATTTTTCGTTAGTTTTTCTTAGAATACTTGCCAGATGCTTGTGGTGGCAATGTGATTTTATCGAACGATTTTCAAAAATAAATTGTATCTTAATGTTCTGTCTTTTTTTAGACAGGACATTTTTTTATTTAAACTAGTCTAGCCAATGATAAAACATTGCTACTTATTGTTTGTCCTCTTGATTACTCAAGGAAGCCAAGCACAGCATCCTACTTGTAACAATTCTCGTTATTTGGATACTATTTTTACAGATATAGATACTACATTTAACCTGCTCTTTGGTGTCAATACGACTTATCAAGGTAATGTAGATAGTTTGTATATGGATGTTTATCAACCTGCAACTGATACAGTCAGCAAACGACCATTGATAATATTGGCTTTTGGAGGAAGTTTTATTTTGGGAGAACGAACAGATATGGCACCGCTTTGTCATTACTATGCACAGCATGGCTATGTAACAGCAACTATCGATTATAGATTGTACGATGGTCCTTTTGTCCCTTTTCCTGATTCGGTTGTCTTTGCTGATGTGGTGGTGAAAGCGATTGGAGATATGAAGGCTTCTATACGTTATTTTAGAGAGGATGCCGCTACGGCTAATTTATACAATATTGATACGAACGCAATTTTTGTAGGAGGAGGATCGGCAGGGGCTATTATGGCGTTGCACACTGCTTATTTAGATACTACTGATAATATTCCACCTCATATTCTAACAGCAATTCATAATAACGGTGGTTTTGAAGGAAACACAACAACAAATACGCAATATTCATCAGAAGTGCAAGGTGTTTTAAACTTATCGGGAGCATTGGGGAATGCTTCTTGGGTGGATATGAATGACGTTCCTGTATTTAGTGTGCACGATGATAACGATGATATTGTACCGTACGGGCAAGGGTATTCTACCATTGCAGGTTTCCCCATTTCTTATTTAGAAGGAAGCCAAGTAATTGCCGACACCGCAACTGCTTTGGGTATTCCCAATGTATTGATTACAATTCCCAATAGCAATGGACATGTTAGCTATGTAACTAATCCACAATGGCAAGATTCTGTTTTTACTGGAATAGCGATGTTTTTACACGAAATCTTGTGCCCAATAACAACCTCTAAGTTGTCTATTGCCACAGAAGGGAGCAAGGTGTTGGTGTATCCAAACCCCGCTACTCAATATATTAACATAGCATTGGAGGAGGATAAAGGAGCGTACGCTGTCTTATTATATAATAGTGTAGGACAAAAAGTGTTTGAACAAAGTGATATAGTAACGACCAATTGGAGTCTGTCGCGTCAAAATTTGCCTGCTGGGGTTTATTATTTAAATATTGCATTCAAGGATGTTCGTAAGCAGAATATTCAAACCAAAATTATTTTTCACTAATACATTTATCCCTTGAGAGTTTTGTTGTGAGAATCAAGAAAACTTTGTTAATTTAGGAACGTGAAAAATAAGTTGAATGCTTGGATGCCATCCAAGAAAAATCAAGAACTTTTTTTTAGCGAAAAGAAACGCCTTAATTCGTGTGTAGATGGATATTAATAAGACAATAGAGAAGATACTGGATACGAGAACAAATGCAACACTTAATAACTTAGATTTGAGTGACCAGTCGTTAGAGCAGTTGCCCGCTCAAGTTTTGGAAACCGAAAACTTGGGGGCGCTAGATTTATCTGGCAATGCGTTGAGCGAATTGTGCGACGATTTGTGTAGCCTAATCTCTTTGCAAGAACTCAATGTAGAGCATAATTTTATAGCTGAAATACCAGAAAAAATTGCTCAACTCAAAGCCTTACGCTCTTTCAACTGCTCTAGTAATGAATTGCAGTTTTTGTCCTTGGCTTTATGCGAATTGTCAGAGCTGGAAATATTAGGTTTACAACAAAATAAATTAACAACTTTACCACTTGAATTAGCTAATTTAAAGAAACTACGTTCATTTAAATTAGAGAGCAACCCACTAAAAATAATACCAGAGGTGATAGGACAACTATCTCAATTAGAAGTCCTTGATTTGTCAGATACTCGAATTCATTCGTTATCGGATAATTTTGGAAATTTAGCAGGGCTAAAATGGCTAGATTTGTCTATTAATAACTTTAAAACCTTAACTTCTAATATTGGAACTTGCAAGGAGTTAATTTATTTGGATATTAGCCACAATAAAATTCAAAATTTAGAAACTGTTTTGGAACAACTTTCAGGCTTAATGGAGCTTAATATTGAAGGGAATCCACTAACACGCTTGCCTAAGACAATTGGCTTATTGAGCAAATTGCAACGACTCGATGTAATTGCCACCCAATTGGTTGCCTTGCCTGAAGAGATTGGACGTTTAAAAAACTTAAAATATCTAAATGCATCCTCTAATTATTTAGAGGCTTTGCCAGAAAGCTTTGGAGCACTCGAATCTTTGACTCAGTTTGATGTTAGTGAGAATCAGTTGGAGTATTTGCCTAAAAGTTTTGGAGCATTAAAAAATCTAGAAGTACTCAATATCGAGTTGAATCCATTAGAGCATTTGCCCTTAGTGATCTGCGAATTATCTAATTTGAAAGACTTAGATTTAACAGGAATAGAACTAAAGCAATTGCCTTATTCTATCTGTAAGTTGACCAACTTAAAACGCTTGGACTTGTCAGAAAACTTTTTGGAAGAATTACCAGAACAAATAGGAGAGTTGCCTAAGTTGGAAATCTTAGATTTGAGAGAAAATCAATTGGATAATTTGCCAACAGGATTTGCTCGCTTAACGAGCCTAAAAGAACTGCACTTAGAGTATAATTTATTCTTAGAATTAGGGACAGAAATAGGGGAGTTGGTTAAACTTAAGAAATTAGATCTTAGCTATAACGAATTGGAAGATTTGCCTGCCAATTTTACACAACTACAACGCTTGGAACGACTCAATTTAGAAGGAAATGCTTTGTCTACTATTCCTAGAGAGGTTTTTAGTTTGCATCGAATCAAAGAATTGGACTTGTCAGATAATGAAATTAGCAATGTTCCTGATTTGATTGTAAGTTTAGAAAAACTCCGTTGGTTGGATTTGAGAAATAATCAATTGACCGAATTACCTATGGAGTTGGGATTGTTGGCAAATGTTTTAGAAGAGTTGTATTTAGAAGGCAATTATTTTAGAGAGGAAGAAAAAGAAACGATTATAGAATTATTACCCCATACAAATATTTATTTTGATTTAGATTAAATTTCAAGTCAGAATAGGATACAATCAGCATAAGCATATAACAATGAATGTAGAGGAACAATTAAAAATATACTTAGAAGAAGAACAAGTAATAGAAGTAGATTGGAGTGGAAAAAATTTAAGCGCTGTTCCGTCTGGACTAAACCAAGTGAAAGGATTGGAACGACTGAATCTAGAGCGCAATAATTTAATGAATTTGCCAGATGAAATTACAGAAATTCGTAGCTTGCATTGGCTAGATTTGTCTGATAATTATTTAGCAAATTTGCCCGTACTAATGTCGAACTTGTCAGAGTTGAGATGGTTGGATTTATCTGCAAACGATTTTGAGGAATTACCTAGTAATTTTGGAGATTTAACCGCTTTGGATTGGTTAGATTTAAAAAATAACAAATTACGTGCTTTGCCGAGCTCTTTTGGGCAGTTAAAAAAGCTGAAGAAACTCAATCTAGAAATTAATGAGTTAGAAGCTTTGCCTGCTTCTATTTGCGAATTAAAGGCGTTAGAATGGCTCGATTTATCAGATAATCAATTGACGGATTTGCCTGAGGAGATAGCTCAATTACAAGAGTTAGAATGGCTAGATTTGGAAGAAAATCCCTTTGGTAAACTACCTGAATCTATTTGCCAATTAATTAAACTGAGAGAATTGGACTTGACGGGGATTGAGGCTGAAGAACTGCCAGAGTCAATCGGTAATTTAATCAACTTGGAGTGGTTGGATTTATCTGAAAATAAGTTAAAAGCTATTCCAGAGTCAATTGGTAATTTAGTAGGTGTCGAATGGTTGGATTTAAGAAGCAACCAATTAACGACGCTTCCTGAATCAATGAAAAATCTCCAAGCATTAACTCGTTTGAATTTAGAACACAATAACTTTGGGGGATGGGTTTCGGTTGTTGCTAAGTTAACACAACTTCAAGAACTAGATTTAACAACAACAGGTTTGGTCAATATTCCAGAGGACATATCAAATTTACAAGCACTAGAATGGTTGGATTTGTCAGAAAATAAGATCAAAGAATTACCAGAAGCACTAGGGGCATTAAGCAAGCTGACTTGGTTGGATTGTAAAGAAAATGAAATCACGCACATTCACCCCGCTCTTTATAACTTATATGACTTAAAAGAGCTGTATCTTAATTCCAACCAATTGACAACGATAGATAAAGAAATTGGGCAATTGGAAAGTTTAGAACGACTAGATTTGAGTTTTAACGAATTGTCAGAACTACCAGAAGAAATTGGAGCGTTGCCTTTGCTGGTATGGTTAAATTTAGAAGAAAATAGATTTAGAACATTGCCTTCAGGAATTTGTGCCTTGACTCATTTAGAAGATTTGGATGTTTCTGATAATCAGTTGTCTAGTTTGCCTGATGATTTGGCTCAATTAGAAAATTTGCGCTTTTTAGATTTGCGGAATAATAATTTTACAAGTTTGCCAGCTGTCTTGTCGCACTTTGGCAATCTACAAGAGTTGTATTTGTCAGATAATCCTTTGACCGAAGCTCAAGTTGAAGAAGCTAGAACTATGTTTCCCAATGCGATTGTTGAATTTTGATAAAACACAACATTATAGATTTAATAGAAACATGAGTCATCCCATTTAAAGGATCACTCATGTTTTTTTATTGCTAGTTGGCAGTATTGTTACTAACAATTATAGTGTATGATTTGGAGTAATACCAAGCGTAACCCTTTTAGTTATATCACTGTAAATTTCTTTATCAGCAATCGAGAAGAGTAACATTTCTGTGAAGTATAGCTTTTTTGTTTTCTCTTTATCTCCTTTCCAAAGCTGTTGATGAATTTGTATTACTAATTTATTTAGCACTTCATAAGCCGATTCTTTTGGTATAAAACAATCTTTATCTCTCTTGTTTATATACTGTCGGTTATCTAAATCACTTAATTGATTTTCTTGATATTTTTCAATGTTCTTTAAGCGAATTAATACATTCATATCAAAAGCTAACATTTTAGAATTTCTTCCTTCTGGAATAGGGAAAAATTTATTGCTAGCATTTTCAGATAAGAGAATCCAATTTAGGGCATATGCTACTCTTGAATCATAAATAATATACTTTTCGGGAAACATGAATGAGCCAACCTTAGAGGAACTTGCAATTCTATGAAATGAAGGAGTAGAGTTGTTTTTATATATTTCTAGTAGTTGCAACGTATCCGAGTCTTTTGCTCCTCTTATACCTCCCCATTCTTTGATAATCCAAAGGCAAATTTCATCGAACAAAGCTTGATTTTTAAGTACAGAAGAAGAAAGAGCTTGTTGGATTTTTGGTTTTAAAAAAAGCTCTTTCTCATAAAGGTTTTTGATCGCATTTACTTCCTTTAATTCCTTTGAAGAGATCACCTTTAAATCAACTAACTTTTCACTTTTTGATTTCCACTGGTACAAACTAGGTAATCGATCTTTGTATTGTTCTAAATATTGGACAATTTTATCTACTTTAAATTCTAGTTGCATTGATTGATTTTTATGAGCGTTTTAATTTGATAATACTTCGTTGTAGGTATTCTTTTAAATAGCTTCTCAGACATACTACTTAAAATGATTAAATTTAAAAAAATATTTTTAAATCCTTTTAGTTACCTACTAATAGCTTGTTTAGGATTATTAGCTTATACAGAACTGAAATTATTTGTTCAACATTCTCTAGATCTGAGCGGTCGCCCTTTATATGATGTTAGGGAAGTGCTTGGGATACTTGCTGGTTTGTTTTTGATTAAGATGCTAGTGTGGAACTATTTTTCAGAACAAAAAAATAACAATTATTGGCTCTTATCGGCTGTTGTCCTAGATGTTGTCATGTTGGTTGGCGTATTCATGAACTATAATGAAATAATTAATTTTCATCTTAATTATGAGGAATATAGCTACAATTTTAGAAGTGATGAATACAGCCGAATTAAAAAAAAATATCATCCTTTTGATAATATTTCTATATTTAATCTAGGTTATTTTTTATTTCTAGTAGTGTTCTTTTGTCTAAAAAAATCTGAAGAAGAGGAAGATTTAGAAATACTAGATAATTAGTGTTAAGGAATTGATTTAAGATTGGTATTACTCATTTTAAGGAGCTAAAAATTAAAAGCTTTCAATTCAAGACGTTTTAATAAAAAACTAGACAAAAAAAAATCTAAATACCAGAAACTAGTCCAGTATTTAGATTTTTGCAAAACGAGGTTAATCGTTTTGTATAGATCTTATTTTACAACTTGGAATTGTTGTGTCATTACTTGGTTACCAGTAACGATAGAAATGATATAAACACCATTTTCTAAGTCATTGGTAGCAATTTGAGTGGTATAGGCGTTGATATTAGTAACGTTCAATACAGTTTGTCCAAGTGTATTGTGAACCATTACTGTTTGAATTTCTGTTGCGCTTTGGATGTTCAAAACACTAGCAGCTGGATTAGGGAAAAGAGTAATTGGTTGCTCTTTTTTGTTGTTTACCTTTGCAGTGCTTGTAATCATATTCATACCACAAGTAGACAAGGTGTATCCTTCGTTGCGAGGAGCAGAAGGATCAAATTGAGTCACCCAACCAGAGATGCTAAATGTTCCTAGAGGAGCAGGCATGTTGTACAAATCAACATCGTTGTCAATACGAAGTGTGATTGTATCTGCGCTACCATCTGTAATGCGAACGTTAAAACCAGAACCAGTTCCTGTCCATTCAGCAGTATCTACTAAAGACATGTTTGCAAACATAACGTGTCTATTTTCCCAAGACTCATTCAATTGAGTTACGGTTGCTGGGCTAGCAGTTGGATTACCTTGAGAAATAACAGCAATACTATCTGGAGCAAATTGTAACAAACCATTAAATTGAGAAACAGTTCCCCAAATGTGTAGAGAGTCACCTTCTGTAACGCTATAAGCATCTACATCGTTGAAAGAGAATACTCTAATACCAGCGCTATTGTCACTGTTAGCAAAAGGAAAATCTAATCCATTACCACCTCTAAGGTCAATACAATGAGCAATTCCTCTCAACTCGCAAGTTACATTTAAAGAATCGGCATTACCACTAGTATCAACATCATTGATTTGGTCAAAAGTATACAATGGATAGCTTGGTGGTGGTGGTGGAACAACAACAACACAGTTGTTCATCATACCAGGAGTTGCAAACAATGAGTCTGTACCTGTTGTACCATTCAAACCAGCAAAGTCATTTGAAGTTCCCCAGCTAGCAGCAAGAATGTTGTCCGTTAGAGGATCACATAATTGCAAAGAACGACCTCCACCAGCAGCATTGGTTGGCCAAGGAGCAGAAGTCTCATAGTCAACAGAGTCAACAAGTGTACCTGCACCATCGTAAATAGTAACATCCTCTCCACCATTAGACAAACCTCCATTTGTCCAAACAGCATTAGGAGCCATTCCAAATGCAGTGTGGAAAGCTGCAGAATCAGAAGCAATTACAAAGTAACCACCAGCAGCAATTGTATCTGCGCCAAAGGTATGGGTTACACCTTGTGTAAATGTGTAGTTTTGCAAGTTAACTGTAGATGACCCTGCATTGTACAGTTCAATAAACTCTTCATTTTCTCCACTACCAGGAACGTTATAAAGAATTTCATTAATTACTACTTGTGATTGTGCTGCAAAGCTTACCAACAACATAGCAGAAAGAGTAGAAAATAATTTTTTCATAATGGTCTTATCTTAATTTTAATCAAATTGATTGATACATTGAAAGTGCTAAATTAACTAAAAATGTTCATACTGAAAAAAGGACTTTCCTTTTAAAACCACCTTGGCAGTTTAAAAAATGAAAAATAGGAAATTATATTTTGGCTATGTTTGGTCTTTACTACAGTATAAAGAGGATATAAAATTAAATGCCGAATAGAATTTTATATGTTAATTTTAGTTGAAATTTTTGTAAGCCTTTGTTAATACAAGTTTTTAGACAATTATGATAAAAATTAATTTATTGAGATGAGTATATTGGATGTTTTGTATTGAGTTGTTAATCAATGTGGTGTGGTTTTTGAAGGCACTAGGGAAGAACCATAGTTCTATATCTTATATTTTTAAATAAAAACAATCATTTTAGGATTACCAATAGCTCGTTGAAACCATGTAGTAGTAGCGAACCGAGCTATGCGAGCTCACGACCCTAGGGAGTAGCAGAGCTAACTACTAATTACAAAATACGATAGATACAAGTCAATAATGTAACAGGAACGTTAAAGAAATACTAAATATGTATAAAAAAAGAAATCTAGTTCTGTTTACTTTCTAAATATGTTTATCTTAGATATACAATCTAGAAAATTATTAGATTATTTTTTAAATAAAAACTAAAAAATGTACGAAGTTTATGCCCTATAAACGTTCTAATAATTATAGACACTCATTCCCACCAATTAATTAGCTGATAAAATAGAATATTATAATACTCAACATGCTTGACGACTTTGTTTTTATAACGAGTTGGAGGCTAAGAGGTAAAGTATGTAGCAAATAGACAAATAGTCGTCTATTATTGCAATTTACTTTACAAGCATTCAGAAATGACATAAAACGAAAACTAAGTAAAAGTAATTTTAGGGATAAAAAGAATGAATATTATGAAGCTTATTATGGCTCTATTGCTCCTAGGGAATATACAGTGGGCATTCGCACAAAAACCAGACGCCATTGAAGATTATAACGCTGGACTCGTCTATTACAAATTACGGAATTATAAAGATGCAGTGCCTTTTTTTGAATCGGCTGTCAAAAAAGATCCTGATTTTGTTCCTGCTTTTCGAGTATTGATTACTTGCCATGAACAAGAAGGACAAAACGAGCTTGCTGCAAGTTTATACGAAAAGGTTATCGAATTGGCGCCTTCTGATAAAGCCCTTTGTTATAATTTGGCACTTACTTATGTAGATCTAAAAGCATATCATAAGTCTATTTTGTATTTAAAAAAGGCACTAAAAATTGATCCAACTTATGCAAAAGCCGCTAATAAAGTCAAAGAAATTGAAGCGTATTTGGAGCAACAAAATCGTATCAAAAACCAAGACAAAGAGAACAGCAGTGGCGATGCTAGTACTTTAGAAAACCAAGTTTATACGGTGGCTTTACAAAATTACAGGAATAAGTCCTACAAAGATTGTTTGGCAAAGCTAAAAGATTATACAGGTGAAATTACCAATCCCAATTTCTATTATCTAATGGCAATTACCTTGCAACATCTGGGCGATAGGGAAGCTGCTATTGTTGATTATGAACATGTTTTGGAATTGGATGATTTGCATTTTAATACAAATTTGAACTTGGGGCGTATTTATTATAATGATAAAAATTATGAAGGAGCAATAGAATTGCTAGAAACAGCTTATTCTCGCAGAGGAAATGACTTGAGTTTGTTGTATGACTTGGCAAAATCTTACTTTTATGCTCAACAGTACGAAGCATCTATTGCACACCTAGAATCTTATATAGAACGCAACTCTGATGATGGTGAAGCTTGGCGTCTGTTAGGGGAAAGTTATAGTAAAACAGGAAAACCCAAAGCAGCTTCAAAAGCATTTGACAAAGTTGAACAATATAGTGCAGGGAATGATAAATTATACGAACAGTTAGAAGAAAGTATTGCCAAGTACGGGCGACAAGCCAGCGAGTATAGCAAAGAGGGAAAATATAAAGAGGCCATTGCTGTTCTAGAAAAAGGAATCATGGAGCACTCTAAGGCTGCTTCGTTGCATTTTAACCTTGGGCTAAATTATATCGAGATAGGAAACACTAAAAAGGCAAGAGAAGAATTTAAGAAAACAATTGATTTGGAACCAGCGCATGCGAAAGCATATCAAGGTTTGGGACTGATTCATTACGAACGAGAAGAATACAAAGAAGCAGGCGCTTATTATTTGGCTACAATTGATGCTGGCAAACAAGATGAGTTTGTATATTATAAATTGGGTAGTTGTTGGTTCAAATTAAAAAACTTTAATAAAGCGGTTGATGCCTATTTGCAAGCCATCCATCTAAATCCCAATCAAAAGCGTTATCACTTTGGCTTGGGAGCTGCTTATATTGCATTGAACAAACATTATGATGCTATTGATGCTATGAAGGTAGCTCTAAAATTGGATCCAATGTACTTAGAAGCACACTACAATATTGCTGTTGCTTATCTCAAGATGAGTGAATACGATAAATCTATTGCTGAAGCAGAAAAATTGTTGGCTAAAAATAGTGAATATGCCAAGGCTTATTTGGTAATTGGGCATGCACACAAACGAATGGGAAATTATGTTTTGGCAGATAATTTTCAGAAAAAAGCAGAACGAATGGATCCCAGTTTGAAGCAGTAGTTTAATCCTTCTATTTCGTTGAATTAATTTTTAAACAGGTTTTGAATTATCCTTAAAATCTAATATATTTAGCACATATTTTATGAAACAGGTATCCACCAATTATGATAATTATAATAGTGGGGTATGATTATAAAGTATAAAGTGATTCATTATAGTCGTAATACTACAAGGAGTATTGCAAAATCCTAAAAAATTAAAACAATCAAATAAATTGTCATGGCAGAAGATAAAGATTTAGAAATTGCAATTGGACACGTCGTGGATATGGTCGGCAGTGGTTTGGTCAAACGCAAAGCAGAAGGAATTGAGTTGGAACGTAGAGTGCGTAACTTTTGGAACAAAATTAAAAAAGGAATGGCAGACGATGTTGTTGCTAACTTAGAAGCTGAACCAGAAGATGAAGCTGCAAGAAAAGCTTTTGCAGAAGAATTGGAGCGCTTAATGAAATCTCAAAATGTAAAAATGAGCGTTGTTGCTTTACTTTTTAATAGTGGCATCCGTCTCTAATAAGTAGCACATCTAGTTCGATGTGTTTGCATACTATAACAAAGTCATCCCGTATTCCTCGTGGATGACTTTTCTTTGCCTAAAAATCACCTTTAATAATGACTTTCCTAACTAAAATGTTAAAGCCTGTCCTGAAATGGTTTGTACACAAACAGGCGAAAAATAATCTTCCAAATCTCAATAAAATAATTCATGCACCTGACTTGAAGGGGAAGGTAGAAATTATTAGAGACCAATGGAGTGTCCCTCATATTTATGCTGAAAGCAAAGAAGATGCTTTCTTTGCACAAGGCTATGTACATGCCCAAGAACGCTTGTGGCAAATGGAACTAACTCGACGCATAGTGTCTGGTCGTTTGTCAGAAGTAATCGGAAAGGATGCTTTGGAAGTGGATCGCATTGCTCGAATTATGGGATTCAAACATTTGGGGCAAACGGACGAGCAAGAAGCTAGCAGCAATGTTTTGTTCCCATACTTAGAAAGTTATGTAAAGGGAGTCAACTATTTTATTGCTACTTGTAAATATCCTCCTGTCGAATTTAAGTTGCTCAAAGTCTCAATGGAAAATTGGACGGTTGCCGATTGTTTTGGAATGGCACGTTTGTTGGCCATGCAGATGTCACAAGGGTGGCTGCATGAGTTAGAACGTATGGGAATGGCAGAGCTGTTTGGATTGGAAAAAGCCCAAGAAATATTCCCAGAGTACTTGGCTACCAACCCTGTTTGTTTGAACTATGGGATAGAAACCAACGAACGAAAAGCAGATGGAACATTAGAAGCTTTTAAAGGTCCATACTTGCGCCCCTTAGGTGGTAGCAATAATTGGGTAGTTGCTGCTGATAAAATGGATACAGGAGCTGCGGCATTGTGCAACGATCCACATTTACTCATTAATACTCCCAATATTTGGTATGAAAATCATCTGGTAGCACCCGATTATGAAGTAACAGGCGTTTCTATTCCTGGAGTGCCTCTTGTCTTGATTGGTCACAATGCCAATATGGCTTGGGGAGCAACACTTACATACGCAGATATTCAAGATACTTATATAGAAAAATTTGTCAACCCCGATGGGTTGCAGTACCACTTTGGAGATCGCATATTAAAAGCCAGCGTTCGAGTAGAAAAAATATACATCAAAGGAGAAAAAGCTCCACATGAAGAAAAAGTAATTCAAACACATCATGGTCCTGCCATTTTAAATTTAGATGGCACGCATAAAGTTACACTTTGTTCCAAAGCACTACAACAGAATGAGATGATTTTTGGCTTTTATGAGTTAAATGTAGCCGAGAATTGGAATGACTTTGTTGCGGCTTGCGAAAAATTAACCGTTCCTTCTCTTAACTTAGTGTATGCAGATATTAAGAATAATATTGGTTATTACATGACTGGAGAAGTGCCTATTCGTGCTCGATCCAAAGGATTGTTGCCCAACAAAGGATATGATGCCTTGCATGAATGGACTGGACGTGTGCCTTTTGAAGCCATGCCACATGTTTTAAACCCAACGCAAGGATATTATTATACTTGTAATAATAAATTAGTGGGGGATGATTATCCATACGATTTAGGAAATATATGGATGAATGGCTATCGTGCCAAGCGTTTGCAAACGTTGCTTGATTCAAAGGATAAGTTCGGATTCGATGATTTCGCCTCGTGGCAGCTAGATTTTGTGAGCTTGCCAGGTGCTTCATTTATTCAATTAGTACGGCGATTGATTCAAGAAAAACAATACGAAAATTTGTCTGGTTACCTCAAAAAGACAGTTGATTTATTCTTGAACTGGGATTGTGAGTTGACGGCAGATTCTGTTGGTGGAGCAATTTATCAAGTATTAAAACAAGAGCTAATTGATTTGATTTTTGATAAAAATAAAAGCATAAGAGGGGTTGTTCCTAGAAAAGAGCTACCTATTTTTGCTGTATCAGAGTTTTTTGGACACGATGTAACGGCCATTTTACGATTGTTTGATAATCCCAATTCTGTTTGGTGGGAGAGGTCGCCAGAAGAAATTTTATTAGAAGCATTGAAAAATACCACCGAATACCTAACCAATAAATTGGGTAGCAATACCGCCAATTGGAAATGGGGGCGCTTGCATCCTATGGTTGCTAAGCATGCTCTTGGAGTGAAACCTATTTTGGGAGAAATATTTGATACAGGGAACCTACCAATAGGAGGGGACACTGATACTTTATGTCAAATGGCTTTTGTACCAGGAGAACACTATGGAGGAAAGTCTTTGATTGGTGCTTCTTATCGCCAAATGATTGACATGGGAGATTTTGCTAATAGCAAATGTATTGCTCCTGTAGGGCAAAGTGGGAATGTTCAATCTCCTCATTATGCCGACCAAATGGAAAGATGGGTAAACGGAGATTATAAACCCATGTTGTGGACAAGAGAACAAGTCGAGCAGCATCAACGATACCGAGCTGAGTTAAATCCACTGTAGGGAGCTATTGGTGTTTGGGGATAAAAATTTTAGAAACCAGGTAGCTTTTTGTTTTGTTCTACTTTGAGTTTCAAATCTTCAATCTCCTTCAGTAGCCATGGTTCTATAGGAACGGTTTTGAAGATAGCGTATGCTGTTTGATTTTGATAAATGAATTCAAATTCTTGCAACCACTCTTGAAAGTTGGATTGCCCAATAATACCATGATTCGTTTGTATGTATAAAATCAATTCTTTGGGTAAAATAGCCAAAGAGTCTAAACCCCACAAAGAAAAACACTGGAGTAAGTACTCGTAATCCGACATAATTAGCATGTTCGAATTGAAGCGAATGGTATCATTTTTTTTGTGAACAAAACCATTACTATCAAACCATGCTTTGGGGTTATTCTGAATAAAATCAATATTAGTAGCATCAATTGTTGGACGAAAAAACTCTTTTCCTGTTTTGATACGAACACCATCTTTATAAATATCTCGTCTTTGTTTTCGGATGGGGTTGCACATTTGAACAGACGGATTGGCGTCAAAAAAATTCAAGACCTCTTGTACAAAAGAGGGGTGTAAAGCATTGTCATCGTCCAAAAAACTAATAAGAGGAGCAGAAGCTAAAGAAAGTCCTTTGTTGCGGGCATGAATAAGTCCTTTGTGGGCTGTCTCTACATAAATAATCGAACACTCGGATTGTTGTTGAATAATTTTTCGAGTAGTAGAACAAGCACCATCGTTAATAATAATCCACTCAAAGTTTTGATTGGTTTGCGCCAGTAAACTAGGCAGGCAAATCTCCTGAAATAGCTTGGATCTATTATGAGTAGCTGTGATAATACTTAATTGTGGCATCGTAGGAGTGTTAATGAAAAATAAAAATCGACAAAGAATATTTCCTTGCCGATTTTAAAATAAAAAATTATTGAGCAAATCTGTATTAGACTTCTTTTAGCATACTTGAAGCTTGAAGTAATGTTTAAACATACTCTTAAGCAATGCCGTAATTGGTAATTCTGTGCTTGACACGGTAGAGTGCTAGTACTTCTTGAATCTCTACTTCATAAGGAGGATAGATTTGATTGTCTGAAATTAAGCGCAATCCAACCGTTTGATTTTCGTGTTTGATGTTTTGAACTCGTTTAGCAACAACAGAATCACTAGTTACGACAACATAAACCGAGTTATCTTTAATAGAACCATTCGGACCACTTTCTACCTTTTCACAAATAACAATATCTCCATTGGTAATATTCGGCAACATACTATCGCCACTAATTTCAATAGCAGTTAAGTCCCCTTCTAAACCAGGGATAGAAAACTTTTGAATTTCTATTTTCTCTTGGCTAGCATCATCGTAATCAGAATTTTGAGCACCCAATGAATTTCCAGCCATAGCATGTGCATTGACAAGTGTGATGTTCTTTTGTCCTTCAAATATTTTTTGAGTTAGAGGGATGTGCATATCTTCATGCCCTTCAAACATTTGGTTGCTTCCACCAAAAAGAAAGTTAGCATTTATACCATAGATATCAATCAATTTATTCATTTGATCTAAAGTGATATTGCGTTTTCCTTTTAGAATACTGTTAACAACATGGTTGTACGTTCCTAATTGAGAAGCGATATCTGATTTACTTTTGATTTTTCCTTCTTCTTTTAGTTGATCATAAACTAAGCGGAAGCGTTGGTTAACAGTATTATCAATAAAGTTAGACATGGTTATAATGCTTTTGGTTATTCTGTGTACTTTAAGATCTTGTTGATGGTGTGATAATCCGTCAAAGAAAAATATTAGATTATCACATTTGTATAGTAGTTAAAAACATTCTTCTGAATCTTGTTAAAAATTAAGACAAAAAGTTTAAAAACTCTATCAACTAATAATTTATTAAAACAAAAAGTTTTACCTTTATGTTGGTTGAAAATTTGAGTTAAAATCAATAACGATTAACTTGAAAGTAAAGTTATTAAAAATAATATTAGAATGCAAACATTTTTGTTTGTTTCTGAAACAGAACATTGTATTTATGTGGTATAGAATATTTTTGTTGGTATTTGCTGCAAATTTGTTTATAGCTTGCGAAGCTGCTCAAAAACAGGACTTAGGGAAGGATTTTTATAAGAGTATTGGAGCACAAATACGGGAAGAACGACTTCAAAAGGGAATTTCTCAACAAGATTTGGCAGACGCTGTTGGGGTAACTCAAAATGGTCTTAGTTTGATTGAAGATGGCTTGGCGACCCCTATCCATACAAAGTTAATTGCTATACAAAATTATTTAGATGTAAAATTCAAGTTTAATGGAAAATATGCTACAATAGAAGAGTATTTGGAAGGAAAAAACTAAGAATTTATAAAAAAAACGCAAAATGCTAGAACATTTGATAGGTTTGTGTAGTTTCGTAGTGTATGAGTAGATTGGTTCAACTTAAGAATCTATTTAGTTAATAGTCCACTTATTTCTTAGTTATTAACTAAAAACATAAAAAAACATCTTGTATTAGATTGACGAAAAGAGCCTGTATTCAAAAAATAGGATACTAATTTATCCATTTCAATCTGGTTTTTAAGCGGGACGAATCTTTAGTAGAAATAAATAAAAATGAAAATCGAAGAAGAGATCAAACAGACAAAGCCTTTTGATAGTCCACAAACAAAAGCTGTTGTAAATCTAAATTTTACAGCTTCTTGGTTGTGTGGATTGCAGACACAGTTGTTGAAACCCTATGGAATTTCAATACAACAATATAACATACTTAGAATATTGAAGGGGATGCGCCCTAAACCCGCAACCGTTAAGATATTAATAGAACGAATGATTGACAAAAATTCCAATGCTTCTAGATTGGTTGATAAGCTGTTGAAAAAAGGCTTGTTGGAGCGAAATGCTTGTTCTAGAGATAGAAGAAGAGTGGATGTAATGATTACAGAAGCTGGACTGGATATGGTCAATCAAATTTCTAGAGCCATGAAGAAGAATAAAACTTTTGTCAACTTAACCGATGAAGAAGCTTTGCTCTTGTCTGATTTGTTGGATAAAATGAGAGATACATAGGTGCTTTTTTTTGCCTTAAAAGATGTATATACATTAAATGTTTTGATTTTAATTAAACTGAATTATTATGAATGAGAAAGTAGTTTTAGGTATTCGTATACTGTTAGGTTTGGGATTGGTTCTATTTGGATCTAACAAGTTTTTGCACTTTATGGAGACGCCACCTTTGTCGCCAGAAGCAGGTGAGTTTATGGGGGCAATGGTTAAAGCAGGCTATATTTTGCCTATTGCTGGAGCGGTACAAGTTTTGGCAGGGATTTCTTTTTTGACCAACAAGTTTGTGCCTTTGATGGTCGTTGTTTTGTTCCCAATTATGCTGAATGCATTTTTATTTCATGCTTTTTTGGACCCTGCGGGAATAGCAGGAGCAGCAGTTGTTACAACCTTGAATGTTGTCTTGATGTTTGCGCACAAACCTGCTTATGACAAATTATTACAAGCTTAATAAGCCTTGAAGCTTAGAGAATTTTACTTCAAATAGACATTTGACAAAATATTATTTTCAAAAAAAAAGCGGATAATAGAGATTAATAGAATTCATTTGTTATTTTAGCATCGTAATAATTAATAATTATCAAAAAAGTTTTACCTTGTAAATCGAAAAGATAATTACTTAAAAATGAATTTTTACTCATTAAAATCTATTTAGACTGTGGGATTTGATAATAAAGATAGCCGTTTTGAAAGTGTGTATTCTCAGAAGGTAAAAGCAGGAAAGAGAAGAACGTATTTCTTTGATGTGCGCAAAACTAAAGGTGCAGATTACTATGTGACTATTACAGAAAGCACTCGTCGATTCGAAGATGATTCTTATTCTAGACACAAAATTTTCTTGTACAAAGAGGATTTCAACCGCTTTGTAGAAAGCTTAGTAGATGTAGTAGATCATATCAAAAATGATTTGTTGCCAGATTATGATTATGATGAGTTTACACGCCGTCATGAAGAAAGAGAAAAAGAATATGAGGAGAACAATTACAACCATGCAGACAATGACTCTACAAATGATGATGGAGATGTGGGAGAGTGGTAAGCTATTGTAGGTTTCTAAAATAAAGAAAAGCGAGATTTTGACTTGAAAGTTGATTTCTCGCTTCTTTTTTCCTAGCAATTATAATTGGCTAAATGATTGGTTCGTGAGCTTATAACATATTTACGATTGATAATTATTATTTCAGAATGTTACGATATACAATATGCCTGTTTCTGTTTTTACTAGTTGGTGCTGTTTGGGGACAAACTCATACTGTAAGTGGTGTCCTTAAAGATGCTTCTAGTGGAGAAACTTTGATTGGGGCTAATGTTTATGTAGGCGATGGGACAACAGGAACCATTACGAATGAGTACGGTTTTTATTCGCTGACATTGGCGCAAGACACCATACGACTTACTTATTCTTATATTGGTTTAACGCCAGTTATCCATCAATTTTATTTGTCCCAAGATACGATCCTTAGCTTTGAACTAAGCGAAGGAGTGGAGATAAAAGAGGTAACCGTTCAGGCAAATTCCAACAAAGAAAAAGTGAATTCTACGCAAATGGGATTGGATGAAGTCTCTGTCAAAGAGGCAAAGGAAATTGCTGCTGCATTTGGAGAAGTTGATGTCATTAAAGTATTGCAGTTGAAGCCAGGAGTACAATCTGGTTCGGAAGGATCGTCTGGTTTATTTGTTCGAGGTGGTGGCGCAGATCAAAATCACTTTATTTTGGACGAGGCTCCAATTTACAATCCAAGTCATTTGTTTGGTTTCTTTAGTACGTTTAATGCAGATGCGATTAAGAATGTCAAATTATTTAAGGCGGGCTTCCCTTCAGAATATGGAGGAAAACTATCGTCTGTAATTGATATTCGTATGCGAGAAGGCAACCGAAAAGATTTTCACGTAACAGGAGGATTGGGACTTATTTCTTCTCGTTTGACAATAGAAGGACCACTTGTCAAAAACAAAGGTTCATTTATTGTTTCAGGGCGCCGAACGTACGTAGATATTTTTACGTCTATTCTTAACGAAGCGAACAAAGATAATGAGGATTGGGTGCAAATCCCCAACTATAGTTTTTATGATATTAATCTTAAAGCCAACTACGATTTGGGTGAAAAAGATCGTTTGTTTTTAAGTGGTTATTTTGGTCGAGATGTTTTTTTGTATGCTGCTGATGGGATCAATTTTAATTTTGAATGGGGGAATGCCGCAGGAACTTTGCGTTGGAACCATACGATTTCCTCCAAGCTATTTGTCAATACGAGTTTTACATTTTCGGATTATTTGTATACTATTAAGAATAAGTTTGACGAATTTGATGTTAGCTTAGGATCTGGAATTCGGGATATGAATTTGAAAACAGATTTTAGTTGGTTTCCATCGACAAAACATTTGATCAAATTTGGTTTGAATGCTATTTATCATCAATTTTCGGTAGGGAGGTTTAGTGCAGGCAATGGAAATAATTTGAACTTTGAGGCGGGAAGTAATTTTCAATCAGGAGAATTTGGTGCCTATTTTTCGGATGATTGGACAATTTCAAGTCGGGTTAAATTATTAACAGGTTTGCGTTGGAGTGCTTTTTATAATTCAGGGCAATTTTACTGGGCAGCAGAACCTCGATTAGCACTCAAATACAGTGTTCACCCTACCGTATCTTTAAAGGCAAGTTATGCTAGAATGACACAGTATATTCATTTGGTCTCGACTTCGGGAGCATCCTTGCCAACTGATGTTTGGTATCCTTCTAATAAAAACGTACAACCACAATCATCAGATTTAGTATCTGCGGGTTTTTCTTGGGCGATAGGAAAGGACTTTTTTCTAAGCGGAGAAGGATATTATAAATGGATGCAGCGTCAAATTGATTTTAGAGACGGGGCGCAATTGTTTATCAATGATGAATTGGATAAGGAGTTTGTATTTGGAAAAGGCTATAGTTATGGAGGTGAATTTTATTTGGAGAAGAAAAATGGTATGATACGTGGTTGGATTGGCTATTCGTTGTCTTGGACGTGGCGAGAATTTGCCGAAATCAACAATGGAAAACCGTTTCACCCCAAACATGATAGACGACATGATATTTCGGTTGTTGTTATTTGGGATATTCCTTGGACAGGTCCCAAATTCCCATTAACAGTAAGTGCTACGTGGGTTTATGGAACAGGAAATGCAACTACCTTGCCTGCTGGGCGTTATTTGTCATCTGGAATTGTAGGTTCTAATCCCTATTCCTTTGTGCCTATTTATACAGAAAGAGGATCGTTTAGAATGCCCGCTTATCATCGAATGGATTTTGGGATTGTTTGGAAATTATTTCCATTGAGCAAAAAGCGTTTTAAGAGCGACTTGACATTTAGTGTGTACAATGTATACAATCGAAGAAATGCGTTTTTTATGTACATTGATGCGGTTTATCCCAATGGTAGAGGGCAGAGCAATCAAACAACGTTACCAGATCGCTTTGAAGCTAAAACCGTTTCTTTGTTCCCTATTATTCCTACCGTAACTTGGAATTTTACATGGTAAGCAATCAGAAGGCTTTAAAGTTATTGTGTTTTTTATTCTGATATTTGGTGGTTGAGTTTGTTTTTTATTTGTTTTATTTGATTTTTAGTTCTTGCTTATTTGTTTGTTGGGTTTTTGTTTGAAATAAAAGTTTGGCAAAAATGTGCCTTTTTTGGCAAAAAACAGTCACTTTATAGCGTGAAAATAGCAGATATTTGTCGTGTGAAACTTTATCTAACAACAAATGATGCTAAGTATGAAATATTTACTAAACATATTGGGAGGGCTTTTTATTTTAAGCCATATTGCAGCAGGTCAAGGCGGCACAATCAATAATTTAAAGGAAGAGGCAACTCAAACGGCGGGAGTTGATCGACTGATAAAAACAACAGGAGTTCAAGAAAAAAGCGCGGTGCGGGATCGCATGGCGTATGTTAAAGCTAGGAATATAGAAAAAAAAGAAGCCATAAAAGTTTCTATACAAAATGGAGAAATGGTTGTTGGCAAAGCAAAAGACAAAATAGCATTGGCAAAAGATAGTTTATCTCAGAAAAGGAAAGAAAATAAAATTTCTGAACGAGAGTATGTCATACGAATGGCTAGAATTGATATGATAGAATCAAAAGCAAAAGCTTTGGAAAATATGTTGATAAGAAACCAATAGACATGAACACGAATAGAGTTGTATAGTTGAAAAAGCAGGATGTTTTTGTAGGCATACCATTTCATTCGTGATGAACTGTGTATATATGCAAACAAAAAAGTGATTAATTTACATTAAATTTTAAATAATACTGGTTATCAAAAGGATTACCAGATTTGACAACGCCAAAAACCTGTTTGACAAGTTTATGCATAACAGCAACAGCAGCAACCTTGTGGCATTTTCCGATGCTTCGCAAACGATCGTATAAATCTTTACAACTTTTATTATATTTCCTAGCACTTCGGGTAGCCATATATAAGCATGCTCGAACTTCTGCGTTTCCTTTTTTTGTTATTCCTCCTTTTTTATAAACAGAAGATCCAGAAATATGAGAAGAAGGAGCAAGACCTAGAAACTTAGCTAGTTGCTGTGGTTGCTTGAAATTTTGTATACCTCCTGTTGCACAGATTAATGCCTGTGCTGTTTTAGATCCAATCCCAACAACTGATTGCATCAATTCCAGTTGATGTTCTATCTCCTCATCATCAAGCGTATTTAATTGCTCTTCTAGTTCTTGAATTTCAATCTCTACGGTTTGTAAAATTGTTTTTAATGATTCTACAGCTTTAGTCGCAAATACAATTTGGTGATTAAAAGCATGCAGTTGATTTTTTAGCATTTGACGTTGCTTTTTTAAGCCACTTATCGTTGTCAAAAGTTGTTTTCGGTTTTCCATATCATCTGTTCGATGGTTGTATAAAGGCAAGTCTAAACGTTGTCCCATCAAAGCTAATGCTTTGGCTGCTTGTACATCATTTTTATTAGTGATACCTAGTACTTGCATGAAATTATGGCTTTGACTAGGATTAACAAGGGATACGTCGAAACTTAAATTTCTTAAAAAGTATAAGACTCGTTGACTGTAACAGCCAGTCGGTTCTAAGACAAATAAAGTATTTTTTGTTTTTATCTTAGATAACCATATCCTTATTTCTAGATTTGTATTTTTAATTGAATAACTTTTGTTATTTGAATTTGTTAATTCGTTAATATCTAAAACATTTTTACTGACATCAATTCCAATAATAGTTGTATAAGTACTCATTGGGATCTATTTTTTAAAATGAAAAAAAAGAATCATCATCGTTACACAGAGTCTTTTTCTGTTTTAAACAAATTGCTCCAAAGAACTGTCCGATTTTTATAGTGTAGTGTGGGGTTAAATATCACGATCGGTATTTTATACCATAATGTTTTCTACCTTTTTCACACTACTTTCTTGTATTTATACTTTTTTTTCACTTTTTTGTTTACAGTTTTAATGTACGATAATGTTTAATACTAAAGGTTGGTATAAATTGCACAAAAAATATGAAAAAAGCTATCTTGTTAGGATGTTTTTCTACCTTTTCTATCATAAGCTGTACGAGTGCCAATGAGTCTCCAGACGCACTATCAGATGATGTAAAAAGAAAAATCATTGCTTTAGAAACGGAGACAGAGATTATAGAAGCCAAAAGAGAAGAAATTCAAGCTTCTATTGAAGAGTTAGAAAAACTGTTAGAGGAGTTATAGTTGCGAGATAAATAGCAAGTATAACCAATTAAATTTTATTACAACAATTATTAAAGAATGCGTTATTTAGTCTGTTTGTCGCTTTTTCTTGTATTGATTGCTTGCGAAGATATGGAGACAGTTGTTGAAGTAGAATTGCCACCAATAGAAAAGAAATTGGTCATTGAGTGTTATTTGGAAGCTGGACAACCTTATCGATTGTTATTGACAGAAACCAAGGACTATTTTGATGATTTGAAAGCCTGTCCATTTGTTCGAAAAGCAATTGTTGTTATAACACATGGAGGAATAAAAGACACGCTAAATGAGGCTTTCTTTTTTAATGACAATTGTGACGTAGACGATATTATTCCTTATGGCTTTTTGCCTTATTTAAGTCCAGATTCAACTCGATTTTTTAATTATGGTTCTACTTCATTGTGTCCATTGGATTACACCCAACCATTTACCGTAGAAGTATGGGATACCATTAGCAATCGTTATGCTACGGCAACCACCCAATTTTTGCCTCCATCACCTATTTTAGATTTTAAGACAGAGTTTAATAACTCAGGAAAAGCATATGCTTTATTAACAACAGAAGACGACCCTAATACAGAAAATTATTATCGTTTGGTATTGCATGAAACTTCGTTAACCAAAAAGGGAGAAGGGCTTTTGCCTATTCCTGTAGGTCGAAAACCAAGATTTGATCGAGTATTAGATGATGGTGGTATTTTTAATGGCAATGTTGTAACTACAGCCTCCAATTATCGTTTTGAATCGGGAGATACATTAATTGGAACTATTTATCATTTAGAGAAGCATTACCACGATTACTTAGAGTCGGTTCGAGATGCTCAAGGAGCCAATAATAGTCCTTTTGGTCAGCCTGCGGCTATACAGTCTAATATCACAGGAGGAACAGGAATATTCACCTTCTTGTCTTATGATCGTGATACCATTTATGTTCCTTGATAAATTAGAGGGAGAAAGGAAACGACAGTATATTTTATGTGTATTCTACTTTTTTTGTAAAAAGCCATTGTTATAAGGGGTATAAAGCGAATCTTCTTTTGAAAATTTCTTTTAAAAATGTATTTTTAATTAAAACAGATTACTTAGTTCGTTAGAGTGGTTTATAATATTTGGGAGTGCTTGTTCGTTACTATTCAAAAAACATCCAAAAGGAAGACCACTCCAAGCTAAAATACCTTTCAGATATCGTATTAAATTGTTACTATGAAAAGAATATTGTTGATTGTTGCAGTTGTGTGTGCCCCATTTTTAACTAAAGCTCAATTTAATTGGGGACATAACTACTTTGAAGTTGGTCTAGGTGGTGGTGTTATGAACTATTCTGGCGAATTGACCAATTCAATTTTTGATTTTAAGCACATGCATTTTGGTGGTGCGTTGTTTGGTCGATATAATGTTGGTCCATTTTTTAGCGTACGTTTGCAGTTGGCATTGGGATCTATTTCTGGAAGTGATGCCGATTCGCCTGATTTTAGAAATAGAATTCGAAATTTAAGTTTTAACTCACATCTTTTTGAAGGTTCTTTGATTGCGGAAGCAAACCTAATGGGATTTCAGCCTAGAGGACATGAGAAAATGTTTTCACCTTATGTTTTTGTAGGAATAGGTGTGTTTAACTTTAATCCTTATACGACACATTTTGATCCAAACTTAGACGGTCAACGGGTATTTTTGCAAGAAATAAACACAGAAGGACAGGGAAGTTCTACATTTTCCAATAGATCGCCTTATGCTAGAACGCAAATATCTATTCCAATGGGACTAGGGATTAAATATGCTGTTAATAGTAATATTAGCATCGGCTTTGAAGTAGGATTCCGTCCAACGTTTACAGATTATTTGGATGATGTTGGTCAAACATATCCTGTAAATGCTTTAACAGGAGAGCCGTTTTATGATCAAACGCCTTATTTGGCAGGACAATATGGAGATAAGTCGACACAAGAGTTATTTGCGGATAAGAGTTATTCTTTTATTTTAGATGAATTGCAAGCAAGAGCTTTGGCAGGTGATCCGAATTTAAATGCAGAGTTAGCAACGCATATTCAAGGAATGACTCTAAGCGAGTTTTTGAATTACATTACGCCTTATATAGATAATCCTAATACTGCAATTGCTGGTTCAAAAGAAGAGGCAGCAGTGACAGAATACAATGGGTATATTAATGCTAGAGGAGGAAACTTAGTAAGAGGGGATAAATTGAACGATTGGTATGTGTTTACTATGGTGACTGTTTCTTACAACTTTATTGAAAACGGTTTGGTAGGTGCCCGCAAACGTCGCAAGAGAAGAGCCGGATGTAAAAGCTCTCAGTTTTAATCTGTTTAGCAATACAATATATTGATTTATGGATTATCAAAAGACACTGCTATACAGTATTTATAGTCTGCTTTTGTAGCATACTATTTTGATTTGATAATCCATAAATTTTCTTATGTATAAGCTAATTATTCTCCTCCTCACAAGCTGTTTTTGTTGCCTGTCTACTACAAAAGCTCAATTTGTAGAGTTAGGAGGCTTTGGAGGAGCCTTAAGTTTTAATGGAGATGTTAACGAAGGAGATATTTTGTCTAATACCAATGCTGCCTTTGGAGGCTTTTTTCGTTACAATCCTCATCCTCACTTAGCCGTTACTTTAAGTTTTATAAAAGGAACCTTAGAAGCCAAGGACCGTTCCTCAAAACACAACAATATTCGCGAGCGAAATCTCAGCTTTAAGTCGGATTTGATGGAATTTTCCTTAATTCCTGAGTTTAATATACTACCATTTTATCCTAAAAAATCTAAGCAAATACTGGCACCTTATATTGGTATTGGAATAGGTGTTATTGTCTTCAATCCAACCACAAAGTACGAAGGCGAGTGGGTTGCGCTACAAGCGATTGGAACAGAAGGTCAAGGCTTAGAGGGCTATCCTTCTAAATATAGCTTGGTAGAGTTCGCTGTTCCTGTATTATTAGGTTTAAAGTATTCTATTGGTGGTCGATTAAACATCGCTTTGGAAATCGGATATCGATTTACAACAACAGATTACTTAGATGATGTGAGCACGATCTATTTGCCTAAAAAAACATTAATGAATAGTAGCCAGTTAGCAGTAGCATTATCAAACAGAACGGAAGAATACACAGGAGTAGTTGCCGATCATTTGACAGGAACACGCCGAGGGAATTCTAACAATAAAGATAGTTATCTTACTTTTGGAATTCGGATATCCTTTGGATTGTATGGGAAAAAAGCGTACAAACGGAAAAAGATGCAGTATAAAATTAATAAATGGTTTTAGGTATAGTTGTGAAATTAGTTGCAAAATGTTGTTTTACAATTTTTTATAATTAATGAAGTTCTTGTTTTTTATAATAAAAAAACAAACAATATTTCTAAAAGGTTGTTTCCCTAGTATCAATCAATACTCTATAAAACAATTTTTTATGAAACAGTATTTCCTAATTCTTGCGCTTTTAATTAGTGTCAACACCTTTGTGTCAGCTCAAAGTCACTCAACACTCAATAGTGAAGCTAGGTTTCTCATCCGTCCAATGCTATTCATTGATTATAATATGTACCATTGGTATCAAGAACCTCTCAAAACAGTAGATGGGACTCCTAAAAATATGGGACAAGCATTTAATGTATTGCCTGGTTTGGGTGCGGGAGTTATTTTGGGTAAAAAAACAGCCTTTTTATTCTCATTAGAAGCTTCTGTCAAGTATTTTCCATTCAGCCTAGACTTAGCAGGTTATGAAGGGATCGGTGCGGTTTCCTTTCCAGTTCTAGCAAATTTCAGAATTCCTCTAAATGGTTTCTTTTTTATGCAAGTAGGAGGAGGGATTCAGTGGAATAAGATAAATATACACGATCGGTCGGCTGCCCATAAAAGATATCCCAATCCCTTTTTTATGACGTATGTCGGAGAAATAGCAGTAGGAGCAGAAGAAAGCGTTTATATTTTATATTTTGCACGGTTTGGATACAATTCAGATCAATCTACTACATTGGATTTAGGACTAAGAGTCGGTATACATGGAAGTCTTTGGGACTGATACCATTTTAGTTTTGAGAAAACTAAAATGGTATCAGCCGAGCGAAGCGAGGGAAAGGAAAAGAGGGGAAGGAAAAAAGTTTACATCTATTTTAGTTTTGAGAAAACTAAAATGGTATCAGCCGAGTGAAGCGAGGGAAAGGAAAGAGGAGAAGAAAAAAAGTTTGCGTCTATTTTAGTTTTGAGAAAACTAAAATAGTATCCGCCGAGCGAAATGAGGGAAAGGAAAAGAGGGGAAGGAAAAAAGTTTACGTCTATTGTAGTTTTGAGAAAACTAAAATAGCATCCGCCAATCATCTATCACCATTTATAAGGAAGTAGATCAAACCTAGTAATAATGCTATAGAGTTGTTTGAAAAACTCATTTTTTGAGCAAATTTGTTTACTTGAAATTAGCCTGATACAAAAAAAAGAGCTACCCCAAAAAAAGAGGTAGCTCCCTATACTATTAGTTATGAGCAGAATTTAGTTCATATCCCACCATACTTTGTCAAATAGAGTTACCCCTACAGGACAATTTGAATTATAGTTAACCTCATCATTAGGGTAAGGCAATCTAACAGGAATTTGAGAACCAGAATTTGGAGTCAAACTAGGGATACCTGTTCTTCTCCAATCATTGAATACTTCTACATCTGTATACAATGCGATGTATTTTTGCGTCATAATTTCGTTCATACTAAGTGTAGCTTGACCAGGATCAACGGCACCTTGAGCCACATAAGCAGGATAGTCTCCACTAACACCCAATTCCGCAAAAGAACTAGAAATACCATCCAAGTAAGCTTGATGCGTTGCCGCAGTAGCACCTTCAGTTTTCATTCTACACTCTGCCTCTATAAACTTCAACTCTGTATACGTCATTAGAGGTTGAGCTTGATCTGGTACAAATATAGGATGAGGTACAGTTAGTGGCGCACCCAAAATCTTCCCTCTAACAGTGTCATTCAAAGAATTCATTAAACTAACATAGTTGGCTCCAACAGCAATATCATTTCTTTCATTGTTGTATTGAAACCATGGTGCATTAGCCGTTGCTGCCGTACCAAATTTTAAGTCAGCATCATCTTCCCATGAAGAAAAACCATTGGTTAAAGCCGTTAGTGCTTTGGTGTAATTACTTTGATCAACTAACCCCAAGTGCAAATGAGCTCTAGCTTTTAGCGAATAAGCAAATTTAGTCCAAAGAGAAATATCTCCACCATATATAACATCGTCTGGTCCAGGTACAAGTCCATTGTTGGTAGCTGCGAAGTTAGTGATACTTTCGTCCAAAAGATTTTGAATGCTAGTATAAATACTTTCTTGGCTATCAAACATTGGTTGTAAGTTTTCACGTCCTTGTAATGCTTGGCTATAAGGAACGTCGCCGAATAAATCGGTTGTCAACATGATTGTGTAGGCTTCTAAGACTTGAGCTATTCCAGTATAATGTGGATTTCCATTAGCACTAATCTTTAATTGGTTGATCTCTTGTAAGATACCAGAGTAAAGATTTTGACTCCAAAGTGCATCAACATCTGTTGGTTGGAGCCCATAGTTTTGGATGACAGAAAATTGGCGAGTAACCCCGTCAACATGCTGTGTGAAGATTGAACTAAATCTTGACGCATCTCCACCTACCACATATGCCAATCTCAATTGAGCAGCAGGAAGGATTACAGGGGGAGTGACGCTAGAGGGGCTATCTGGATCTACGTTGGTATCTCCAAAATACTGCTCACACGAGCTAAATCCAACTAGGATAAGCATCAAGATGATCAGATGAAATGATTTTATACGAATCATAATTTTTTATTTTGATAACATGCTCTTATTTGTTCTTAATGGAAAAGAACAACATAGCAGCAACATATGCTGCTATGCTTGCATGATAGATTATGGTTACAAATTAGAATTTAACATTTAGACTAAGTGCAAAACTACGCGTGTTAGGCATTTGGAAATAATCCAAACCTTGTCCATTACTAGATGAACCTACCAAGCTTGTTTCTGGGTCAATTCCTTCATAAGGTGTAATCAAGAATAAGTTACGACCAACAAATGAAATGGTAATTCCAGTAAATGGCGTTTTGCTAAGTAATTTAGAACTCAAGGTATAACTTAAGCTCAATTGACGTAATCTAAACCAAGAAGTCTCTTGAACGAAATGTTCTGCAACAGAGCCAAATCCTCCACCATTTCCTGTGTACCAATTTTCATCTCTCAAAACAGGTTTAGTATTGGTAGAACCATCTTGTGTAACGCCTTCAAAAACATAGTTAGGAGCATCACCAGGCATGTCTCTGTTTTCTGTCAATTTGCTCATACCAAAATAAGTCAAGGCACCTTGGGTTCCATTCCACATTTGACCACCTTGTTTCCAATCTAAAAGAAAAGATAAAGAAAGTCCTTTGTATGATAAGGTATTGTTAATACCCAACAAGAAGTCAGGATTAGGATTACCAATTGGACGCTCAAGTGGATCAACTAGTGGATAACCACTTGCGCTGTCAATAACCATTTGACCATTAGGGTTATATGGCTTGTCTACGTTAAAGATTGGATTGCCATTAGCATCTGTATCGTTAACACGCATAAAGGCACCACCATAAATTTGACCATACTCTTGACCAACAACATTGTAAATACTAGAACCCGTAAAACCATCTAGGTATTGTCTTTCAACACCATCAGCTAGGGCATCTACTACTGTTTTCCAATGTGTGAAGTTGATACCAATATCCCATCTAAAGTCTTTTGTTTTTACAGGAGTAGCATTTAAGACGATATCAACACCATTGGTGCTCAAAGAACCACTGTTCAAAACTGCTCTTTGGAAACCAGAAGTAGCCGCAATTGGCACGACTAAAATTTGGTTAGCAGATTGACGATAGTAATAAGTAGCATCTAAATTTAAACGCCCTTTGAAGAATCTTAAATCTGCTCCTACCTCGTAATCTGTCGTTCTAGATGGTTTTAGGTTTGGATTGCCCAAAACAGCATCGTAGATATACGCAGCTTGCCCATTGAATGGGAATAAAATACCATCTGTCCAACCATCGTTAAGTGCATTAATTGTTCCTGGCTCAGGATTGGTAAAGTTGGTTCCTGTCAAATATGCTGTAGGGGCTCCACCACCTACTTGAGCAAAGGAGAAACGAACCTTGCCGAAAGATAAGATATCATTGTCAGGTAATAATTCTGTAAATACAAAACTTAAAGAAGCTGAAGGGTAGAAGACAGAAAGATCTCCCGCTTTAAATTTCTTGGTAGGAGCAATTAGAGTCGACAACCAATCGTTTCTTGCTGTTAAGGATAAGTACAACATGTTTTTGAACCCATACTCTACACTTGCAAACAAAGAGTAGGTCTTTGTCCTTGTTAGATCAGTAATAGATGTAACCGAACCTGTATTACTCAAGTGCATAAATCCAGGGAAGCTTAACCCATCACCTTGGGTTAATTGTTGGTTGAGGCGAGTTGTAAAAAATTCTGTACCAATGTTATAGCTAAGGCTATGGTCGTCGCCAAAGTACTTGCTACCTAAAACATTTACAAAAGCATTGATATTGTGGTAAGTATATTGATCTTCGATTACTTGACCATTAGGAAGTGTTCTGGAACCAATTTCAAACGATTGTTTTCTGGTATCGGAATAAAAATCCGTACCAATTTTAGTACTTAATGTCAACCACTTTGTAAATTCATACGAAGCGTTCAGGTTACCAATGAAACGATTAACACGATCTACAAAAGGACTATTGTTTACAACCCAGTAAGGATTATCATACCCACCACCACCACGGTAGTTTCTTTGAGTTTTATCAGAAGAAAAGTAATAAGAACTAGAATTGTTTACAGGATCAGCTAAACCATTAGCATTGTCAAATGTAGAAGGTGTACGCAACAAACCTAACATAATACCAGAAGTATTAGAGCCTTGTTGAATTCTATTTCCTCCTGAATTAACATAGTTGATGCTAGTTCCAATTTTCATTTTATTATCCAAGAAATTAGCCTGAGAGTTTAGACCAACATTGATTCTTTCAAATGTATTGTTAGGAATAATACCATCTTGCTTTAGATGACTGAATGAAAAACGGTATGTGGCGACAGTACCTCCACCAGAAACAGACAAGGCATTTTTCCAAGCGTGACCCAATTGGAAAAAGCTATTTAGATTGTCGTAAGGAGTTACTTTTTGACCTGCATTAGGATCGCTTTGACCTACAATTTTACCATTGTTGTCGTATTGATAGGTAGCATCTCCATCCCAATAAAGTGTATCAATTAGTGGTCCCCAGCTTGTTGGCCAACCTGTTTCAGGACCTCTATATTCTGGAGTTACACCATCAGCACTAAACCAACTTGTTCCTTGCGCATATTTGTTTTGTAACTCAGGTAATTTGTTTACTTGAGAAAGTGTGTAAGTGGAGGTATAATCTACAGAAATACCATTTTTAGTTTTTCCGCCTTTACCTTTCTTAGTTGTAATAACCAATACTCCACGAGCCCCTTCAGCACCGTAAAGAGCAGATGCGGCAGCACCTTTTAGGACAACAACGGATTCAATGTCGTTTGGATTGATATCAATACCACGGTTAGAGTAGGCAACACCAGCTAAAGAACGCTCTGTTGTTAACTCTTCGTTGTTGATACGAACACCATCAACAACAATTAATGCTTCATTATTACCATTCAAAGAGGTAGGTCCTCTAAGTACAACTCTTGAAGAAGCACCCGCAGCACCAGAAGCACTTGTAACTTGTAAACCTGCTACTTTTCCATTCAGTGCATCTACAAAGTTGGCAGTGTTGGATTTTGCGACTTCTTCACCATCCACTTCTTGGATGGCATAACCTAAAGCTTTTTCAGAGCGTTTAACACCCAAAGCTGTTACGACTACTTTTTCTAAATCTACTCCTTCTAATAGAGTAACATTGATAGTAGTTCCTGTAATTTCTACTTCTTGTGTAGCATACCCAATGTAGCTAAATAAAAGGGTTGTAGCATCCTCTGGTACCTCAATAGAATAATTTCCATCAATATCTGTAATAGTACCAGATGCCGAGCCTTTCATTAAGACGGTTGCGCCAATGATTGCATCGCCATTCTCATCCGTTACGGCACCAGAAATTGTTTTCTGGGCATAAACGGTCCCTATAGAGAAGACTAGCAACACTAGCATCGTGTTGAATAGTTTCATAAAAAACCTTTTGTTTTTTGAGTTTAAATAAAAATAGTTTGCGTGTCTAATGTACTTATAAAAGTTAGGAAAATAACAGTTTGTTAAATTTTTTTTAACAAAATAGTTTGTTAAAGTTGTATTTTTGATTAATTGTTTAATATTTCAATCTTTTGATTATTAGATTATTATAGTTAGTTTTTATCTATTATTTGTAATTGCACACTTTTTTCATAAAAAAAGTATTCTAAGCTTTTAACAAAGTTTTAAATGAAAAAAAGTGGTTAACCGTTAGGTTAAAAACTATAAAAACAAAGAAATTCAAAATGTTATTTGGTCGTATTTTTGTGACAGGCAAAAAAAGGTTTTTTAGAAAAAATGCTTTTCTAATGTTAAATTAATGTAAATAGAATAATAAAAAAAAGCTACCTCTACTAGAGATAGCTTATGATTCTGTATTATACTTAAAAAGTGTGTTAAGTCTCCACGAAATTAAGCGTGTTAAAGTCCTTCTAAGTTTAATTGTTTTGAAACTTCGTCAACAACAAATTGTCTGTGTTCTGCATTGTTTTTGTAGTCTAATTCATTAACATCCAGGACAAGTAATTTGCCTTCTTCGTAGTTGTTAATCCAATCTTCATACTTGTCATTGAGCGATTTTAAATAATTTAAGCTCATTGTAGATTCGTAATCGCGTCCTCTTTTCTGAATGTGATTCACTAGGGTAGGAACACTGGCTTTTAGATAAATAAGCAAATCTGGAGCATTGACTTGTGAGCTCATTAATTTGAATAAATCAAAGTAATTGTGAAAGTCGCGAGTAGCCATCAAGCCCATTTTATGCAAGTTGGGCGCAAAAATGTGTGCATCTTCGTAGATAGAGCGATCTTGGATAACAGTTTTGTTACCTCTTTGAATTTCAACAATTTGTCGGTACCGATTGTTTAAGAAGTAGATTTGCAAATTAAAAGACCAACGACTCATATCATTATAAAAATCCTCCAAATAAGGATTGTCGTCTGTTGATTCATAATTTACTTCCCATCCATAATGGTTGCTTAATAATTCACAAAGTGTTGTTTTTCCAGCGCCAATATTTCCTGCAATTGCAATGTGTTTTGGTTTCATCGTCTTATTTACTGTCAGTGTTTAAATGATTATTTACTTTGATATAATACCATATTGAAAACAGTTTAGTTTTTGTCCTGATATTGCCAGGTATTAAAATTTGACAATCAGTGCCATACAAAAAGCCTAATGGTACTCTTGTTAGTGTCATGGTTTCATTCCCAAAGTATTAGGGTTAAAATAAAGTTTTTTTATAAAAGAATGGCATCCTATAGATTAATAGTTATTGATTTTTTTGTTTTTCTAAATTAGCCCAAGCTTTTTTGGAAAAAAAGCAGCTCTTAAACCAACCATTTTCTACTTTATTAACGTTTTTTGAGTTAAGTAAGCAAGGAGACGAAAGTCTCCAGTGACTTTTGTTCTCCTTGGATGTTTTTTGGGAAGAAACATCCATTTTGAGTAAGTTGGTTGGACTACAAACGCAAATGCTTTATCATGCTCTGGGCTGCCTTTTGGGACGCACCTTGATGACCTAATTTTTTAGATAAAAGCAGATAGTTTTCTAGCATTTCTTGCCGTTTAGGTCCAGCTATAATTTGCTGAAGTTCTATCTTTAGCTGCTGTGTAGTTAAGTCGTGTTGGATGAGTTCTGGCACGACTTTTTTTTGCATGATTAAGTTAACAATAGAGATAAAAGGAACTTTTATAATTCGTTTGACAATAGCATATAATAAAGCACTAGCCTTGTAACAAACAATTTGAGGCACTTTGAATAGTGCTGTTTCTAACGTTGCTGTACCAGAAGTAACCAATGCAGCATGGCTGTTTTCTAGCAGGTGATAGGTCTGATTTTGCAAAAGAACTACATTGGTTTTGTGTTGAGTAAAAGGCTGATAAAAATCGGGAGAAATACTAGGAGCGCCAGCAATGACAAATTGATAATCGGGAAAATCGTCAACAATACTTAGCATTGTTGCTAACATGGATCTAATTTCTTGTTTTCGGCTTCCTGGCAACAAAGCAATAATAGGAGCAGTTCCCAATTGGTGTTTGTCTCTAAAATCAATTTCTGTTTGATGAGCATGGATGACATCTAATAATGGATGACCTACAAATTCAACCGAGTAGTTGTGTTTGGCATAAAAGTCTGCTTCAAAAGGAAGAATAACAAACATTTTGTCGATATAGCGCTTGATTTTTTCCACGCGTTTTTCTCTGGTGGCCCATATTTGAGGAGAGATATAGTAGAAGATTTTATACCCCTGATTTTTTGCCCATTTGGCTATTCGTAGATTAAACCCAGAATAATCAATTAAGATTAAAACATCAGGAGAAAAAGCTTGGATATCTTGGCGACAAAATTTAAAATTTCCTAAAATAGTAGGCAAGTTTTTTAATACTTGTCCTATTCCCATAAATGCTAAGTCTTTGTAATGTTTTGCCAATACAGCCCCCGCAGCTTGCATCAAATCTCCACCCCATGCTCTAAATTCAGCAAAAGCATCGACTTCTTTTAAAGCTTTGATTAAGTTAGAGCCATGCAAATCTCCAGAAGCTTCTCCTGATATTACGTAGTATTTCATCTTAATGCTTTACAAAGCGATTGAAAGATAACCAATATTTATCTTTGTATATGGTATAATCTATTGTTATCTTAGAATGGTATTTTTGTTGGAGAGCAAAGCAAACCAAAGAAGGGTTTCTAAACTCTTTGCACGCTAAAAATAAAGTCCTTTTATGATCGCCTGTCTGTCGACCAACGTTTAAATATCCTTCTCTGCTAGGAAGCTCTTGAGTCAGCTCATCCTCCAAATCATTTAAAAAATCATACATTTCTTGATTGGGCATACCATTGTTGTCTTCACCATTGTAAGGAATTTCAACGCGAAGAATCCAAGGGTGAGAAGCTTTGGAATCCCATCTCAAAAGTTCTCTATTAATAGTCACAATAATTCTATTGTCATTCTCAAGAACACCTTCTAGCATAGCATACTCATCATCATCCGTATTGTGTCGAGTGCCATTATATTTTTCAATAAATTCTTTTTGTCGCCAAGTTAGAAAGGCATTCAACTTCTCTATAGGAATCAACTTTTGGTCAGCTTGATTGGGACCAACTAGGTCTATATTGTCAATAAGTGTAGCGAAGTTAAGCTCTCCCAAAAAATTATCTAAAAAGATAAAGGTGCCACTAGAGATAATTTTTTCGTTGTCTGGCTTATAGTCTTGATGCACGAATGTAATATCAATAGCATCGGGTTGTGCCTCGTGTTCATGGTAGTAGAAACTGATGGTCTCTTTATTGAACTCATATCCAGACATCTTAATACTAATGTTCGGAGAATTAGAAGGCGGTTTTAAAGCCGTGAATCGCCACCCTTTGATAAAAGGCGCTGCTGCTACCAAAGCTTCAACAAAAACGATGTTTTTGATGTTCCCTTCTGTGGTAAAAACCAATTCAGCAGTGCTTTCATCGGCCATACCTGCCAGAAAGTAAAAGCCTTCGTGCAGTTGATCCAATTGACTAGATAACTTGTTGAAAAGACCAAGTTCAACATTGTTGCGTTCCTTTACAACCTTATGGAATTCTTTTTCTTTTGATTGGAACCATGCCCAAAATGCCGCATAGTAATTATTGTTCTCTGACTCAGATTGGAATATTTTTTTGAAAAACTTCATCCACTTATTATTTAGATTCTCTGAGACATGTGCGCATTACTTGTATAAAGTTATAAACATCTAAAAAGCTGTTGTAAAGAGGCACAGGGGCTACTCTAATAACATCTGGTTCTCTCCAATCTGCAATAACTCCTTTAGCTGTAATGGCTTCAAAAAATGCTTTGTTGCCATTTTCAACTTTGATAGATAGTTGACAGCCTCTATCTTTGGGAGATTGTGGGGTGATAATGCTAATTCTATCGGTATTAATATTCAAGAGCATAAATTCCATATAGGCTGTTAAGAAGGTGCTTTTTTCTCGTAGCCTAGACATGCCTACCTCATCAAATAATTCTAAGGAAGCTAATAAAGGGGTCATAGAAAATACAGGTGCATTACTCAATTGCCAAGCTTCTGCTGAAGGCATAGGGTGAAACTGGTCGCCCATCAAAAATCGAGTATTCTTATCGTGTCCCCACCAACCTTCAAATCTAGGGATGTTAGGATCGTTTAAGTGCTTTTCATGCACAAAAGCTCCCGCAATAGCACCTGGACCACTATTCAAGTATTTGTAATGGCACCAAACTGCAAAATCTATGTTCCAATCATGTAGGTCCAAATCAACATTACCAACAGCATGCGCCAAGTCAAAACCAACCAAAGCTCCTACGGCATGTCCTGCATTAGTAATGCGTTTTAAGTCAAAGAACTGCCCTGTATAATAGTTGACACCTCCAATCATAACCAATGCTAGTGTATCCCCATTTTCTTTGATAACAGCCTCAATGTCTTCAATACGCAAGGTTTCTTCGCCCTCTCTGGGTGTTAGTTGAATCAAACTCTCAGAAGGATCATAACCATGAAAACGAATTTGAGAGTCCACGGCGTATTTATCAGAAGGAAATGCTGCCTTTTCAATTATGATTTTATAACGTTGTTGGGTAGGGCGGTAGAACGAGACCATCATAAGATGTAGATTGGTGGTCAATGTATTCATGACCACAACTTCCTTTTCTTTTGCCCCGACTATTTTAGATAGTTTTTCACTAAAAAACTCGTGGTAAGGCATCCATGCATTTTTGGCATGAAAGTGCCCTTCGACACCATATTTTTTCCAGTCGTTTAACTCTTGTTGCAAATATTTTTCTACATTTTTCGGCTGCAAACCTAAAGAATTGCCACAGAAATAAAGACTTTCTGTTCCGTCATTATGTTGGGGAATATAAAATTGATCTCTATATTTTTTTAGAGAATCTTGCTCATCCATCTGTAGAGCAAAATCTATACTAGTTTCAAATGATGTTATTTTCATGGTTTCCATTAATATTAATAGTTACGACAAGAGCATGTACAATTACCAATAGAGGTATGTTCGGTTAATGCACAAAACTGCGCCTAATTGAAGGCGCAGTGGTGCAAAAATGAATATTTTTTGATAAAATCCCAAGTGATTTAAAGACAAGAAATCAAAAAATATAAAAGAAGATTATTGAGCAGCCCAAGGGTTGGTTGCCCAAACAGACAATTCAGGAATCATACCACGGTCGTCCATTTCCAAAATAGATTTGATACTATGAGCGATTTCTGTCGGTGTTAATTTATGTTCTACCGTTGGTTTTTCTTCTCGATCTGGATTGTTAAATGCCGTTGGTACTTCACTAGGATTTACTTGGAGTACACGAATGTTTAAAGGGCGTAGTTCTGCTTGCCAGCATTGTGTTAGTGCACGCAATGCAAATTTAGATGCAGCATAAATAGAACCTCTAGCAAAACCTTTTAGAGCGGCAGTAGAAGCAATGTTGATAATGTGACCACTACCTTGTTTTTTGAAATGTGGCAATACCTCTTGTGTTAATAACGTTAATCCAAAAACATTGGTAGAAAACACACGTTCAAAATGCTCTAATTTAATTTCTCCCAAAGCGGGAAACTCACCAATACCAGCGTTGTTGATAAGCACATCAATTCCTCCTAACTTTGCAATAGCCTCTTCTGTTTTGCTGGGCAATATTTCGTAATTAGCGATGTCAAAAGCGAGCCCCAAACAGCCAATATTGTTGGCTACTTTGTTTACTTTTTCTGCATTACGTCCTGTAATCAACACCTTAGCACCTGCTTCTGTCAAAACTTCTGCCATTGCTTTTCCTAGTCCTGAACTGCCTCCTGTTAAAAGGACTTTTGCATCTTTTAAATTCATACTATTTTGTATCGTTTTGTGTGATTAATTATATATATTAATAGTATGGAAATGCCAAAAGTCTTGAAAAGGTTGTGATAGATGGTAAGTTTTAACAAATAAGTAAGTGGGCAGAAAAAAATATAGCTAAAAAAATAGACTTATTTTTAGTGCTAGTCAAAGAGAAAAAGTGCAGATTTACCTGCGGTGCTACTGCGTGGTAGCGGGCTAAAGCAAGATGTTTCGATGAAGAGTAGCGCAAAAAGAAGGTTGTTTTTATATAGTTTTTTCTGAACGATTACTTATTGTACAAAACGTTACTTTGTTTAAAATTGCATTAGCTTATTTTTTTATCTTAAAAGCTCATCAAAGCTTCGTAAACCTTTTGTGTTGGTAGTCCAACAATACTATTGTAAGCGCCATCAATTTTGATAATTTTGGCGAGCCCAATCCACTCTTGAATGGCATAAGCTCCTGCCTTATCATAAGGTTGGTAGTTGTGAATATAGTAATCAATTTCCTTGCGAGAAAGTGGCGCAAAATGTACATTAGCAACATCTGAAAAGACGACCTCTTTATCCAAGCTCAATAGACATACGCCTGTAATGACTTGATGCACTTTTCCAGACAAAGCTGTTAAAATACGAACAGCATCTTCGTAATCTTTCGGTTTGTGATAAATAGTATCCTCCAACAATACAATGGTGTCGGAAGCCAAGATTACTTTCCCATTTGTTAGATGTGTTCGGACAGCATTGGCTTTTTGTTGTGCTAAAAACGCAGGAACTTCTTTTTTTTGCAATTCTTCAGGAAAATCTTCCACTATATCTTGTAAGACAACCTCAAATTCAAACCCGAGTTCTGTTAATAGTTGCTTCCTTCTTGGTGACTTGCTGGCTAATAATATGCTTGGTTTTATTTTTTGCATGGATAATTTTGTATTTTAAATCTTATCTTTATTGGTCAAATCAAAGTACCTTTACAGACAATGGTCTATTCTAAACAAAGATATATGTTTGCTCAAAGTACGCAGTTTTTGATAATATTATGAGTTAAGTCGAAAAATAGATGTTGTTTTATAAGAACATTATTTCGTTTGAAAATCGCATTAGCTTGATTGTTAGTAAGGTGTTTTTTATTGTTAAAAGGGTAAGTGATTGGTAGTCAATTAATAAGTGCTCTTAGCGTAAACGGATGTAAAGATGCTTTTTGTGGTTTTTATAAAAAAACGAAAAAATCCATGAAGTATTAAAGAAAAAATCTGACTTAAACTTTAAATTTGCTCTATGATGAAATATACTATAAAATGGCTTTTGGAGAAAGTCGAAGAAGAAAATCGCATTAAATATTTGTTTTTTTGGGGGCATCAACCTCAAAAAGACGGAACGATTGGGGCTACTTGTATGAGTCAATGGTTTGATCAAGATTGTTCCTTTGTGGTCGATGGCATTCGCTACCAAACCGCCGAGCATTGGATGATGGCAGAAAAAGCGCGTCTATTCGATGATCCAGAAATGGTTGAACGCATTTTAGCAAGTAATTCGGCTGCCAAAGCCAAAAAATTAGGTCGTTTGGTACATAATTTTGATACTGAAAAATGGGAAGCCAATGCATTTGAAATTGTTAAACAAGGTTCTATTCACAAATTTGGACAAAATCCGCCATTAAAAGAGTATTTGTTGAATACCAACAATCGTGTTTTGGTAGAAGCCAGTCCCTTGGATAAAATTTGGGGAATAGGATTGGCTAAAGACCACGAACATGCCGCACAACCTGCTTTTTGGCAAGGGAGAAACTTATTAGGTTTCGCATTGATGGAGGCAAGAGATGTATTGGCTGAAAATCGATAAATAGGAAATGCTCTTTGTCAAATAAGATTGAGAAAAGGTCATAACGCTAAGTTATTTTAAGGAGTGGTGTCTGAGTCTTAGAGGGGGATTAGTAGATGACTGTTAAAAGAAATAAAATGATTAAATTTTTAGGAGCCACATTGGCTATTTTTGTATTAGGGTATTTCGGTACCTTTATTGGGTGGTGGGGCATTGTAGTGGTTGCTGCTGTGACTGGTTTTATAGTTCAAATTCAAGGTGGATTGAGCTTTTTGAGTGGTTTGTTAGGCGGTGCCTTGTTTTTTGGTTTATATACCTATTATTTAGATAATGCCAATGGGGGGCAGTTGTCAGGTATGATGACAGAAGTACTAAAATTCAATCCTTTTTTGCCAACGGTTGCCATTGGTGCTTTGTTAGCTGGGCTGGGAATGTTAACGGGGAAATATGCACGAGATGCTTTCTTTGGAGAACAGAAAAAGCCTAAATATAGAGGCCGATACAGATAATCGATATGATAGACTATTGGTATTTTTATTTTATAGAGAGTTTGGTGTTGTTATGATGCACCACTTGTTAAACAAAAGGATTTAAAACGTTAAAGAAAGAAACATGAAGAAACCACATCGTTCAGGTTTTGTAAATATTATCGGTCGTCCAAATGTTGGAAAATCGACTTTGATGAATGCGTTGGTAGGAGAGCGTATGTCTATTATTACGAATAAGCCACAAACGACAAGACATCGTATTATTGGTATTGTTAGCGACGAGGATTATCAAATTGTATTTTCTGATACGCCAGGATTTATTAAGGACCCATCTTATGAAATGCAGGAGAGCATGAATAAGTTTGTCTCAGGTTCATTCAAAGATGGTGATATTATGGTTTTGGTGGTAGACGTAACCGAAACGTATGATAATGACAACCCATTGTTTAAAAAATTGCAGGGGGTAGAGGTACCTTTATTCTTAGTTTTGAATAAAAAAGATTTGGTAGACGAAGGTGTTTTGTTGAACAAAGTATTGGAATGGAAAGACAAGGCTGATTTTCAGGAAATTATTCCTATTTCGGCTTTGCAAAATAAGGGAACAGATGTTTTATTAGAATGTATTTTAGATAATCTTCCGATTGGTCCTGTTTATTATCCCAAAGATCAGTTTACGGATCGCCCAGAACGTTTTTTTGTATCTGAAATTATTCGAGAAAAAATCTTGATGAATTATTATCAAGAAATCCCATACTCTTGTGAAGTAGTTGTAGATGCTTTTAAGGAAGATCCTGATCCTAAGAAGAATTTGGTTCGAATTCATGCCACTATTTTTGTTGCTCGTGCGAGTCAGAAAAATATTATCATAGGAAAAAAAGGAGCTGCTATTAAGAAAGTGGGAATTGATGCTCGTTATGCTATTGAAAAATTCTTAGAGAAAAAGATTTACTTAGAACTTTTTGTGAAAGTTAAGGACAATTGGAGAAATGACGATAAGATGCTGAAAAGCTTTGGGTATAAAGAATAAAACCATTGGATAATAATTGGTATTCTAGTCTTATTCTAATGACTTCTCTATGATGACAGAAGAACTAACATTGCCTGCAATTGCATCAGGAATGGTTGTCGCAACTTGGATTTTAGGCAAGGCTATCCGTTCTATTCCTAGCTTATACGAGGATTCTAAGACTAAGAAAGGAACTGAAATGTATGGGGATTTGTCCATGCTTCTTGGTTTTCGTGTTATCAAAATATTACTTATACTAGGAGGAATGATATGGGGAGAACACCAATTGGGGTATAGCTCGCAATGGTTGAAAAATGTAACGTATGCTATTTTTATTGCTTTGTTTGCTGCTGGTTTTCTTTCCTTTTTGGTATTAACAGGAACGCTCTTGTTGGCGAAAATAACGAAAATACAAGCGCCGAATAATGGGGTGGATGTACTAGACCATGACGATAGAATGACTTAAAAACAATATATATGCTTTCTTTTTTCTTGGTAGCGAGTAAAATTTATTTGATAGGAATATCCATTGCGTTGCTTGTCTTGCTATATCAGGCCTTGCCCAAAGTATATCAGTTAGAAAAAGAAGGGAAGAATTGGGCAAATGAGTTGTTATTAGTAATTATTGGTTCTTTTTATGGAATCTTTGGAATGATAGCAACGATGTTTTGGATTGGTTTAATTCTAACTTTCTGTACGGATGTTGCTTATCTAGCATGGAATTTCATCGGACAATTAGCTGTTGTTTTGGTTGTAATTGTTCTAATTATCGTACTGACAGTAGGACTTGCAAAAGCCCAAAAGAAAGCTTAAATTTATAGACGAAAAATAAATATCTCTCAATAATGCCAACCGATCAATTTGACATAACGGCTCAATCAATTTTATTTTTGATGCCACCAGGAGTTCAACCACCTTTTCAAGTCCGATTAGGAGTACATACTACTAATGGAGGACTGTTATCCAAAGGTGATTTTACAATTGCAAACTGCCAAGATATAGCAGATGCTGTACAAAAGGCAATGCAATTGATTGAAACAATGAACTTAAAAATGGCCGCAGATTTTATTTTGGTTTTACCACCATTTGTAGGGCGAAACGAAGCAGAAGAAGCTGCTTTGATTGACACGGCATGGAGTATCAAAGAGGCTGCTGATAAAGGTGGATGGGAATTTTCTAGACATCTTCCTCCGCCTATTTTTTAATTGAAGAAGTCGTTCTTACTAACGTTCCCCACTATGAAATCATATATTCCTAGTCTGTGCTTAATATGTATTGTACAATTGTGGTCTTGTGCAAGTCAGTCAGATTCATTCAAACAAGAGACCATTCCACAACAAGAGAACAAGGGGAGGGCTTTGCCTAAAACTACTCCTAAAGTTGAAGATGCTGTTGAAGAAGAACCAGAGCATTTAAAAACAGATGAAACAACTGAAAAACCAGCTTATTCAGAGGAAGAGAGTATTGTGCAAAGTAATAAAGGAAAGACTTCTGGCGAAGTCAATGCCAATAGTGGGGGGACTACTATTCAGTTGGAAGATAAGATGGAAGGTACTTCTATTATTTCTTATCACAATATCATAGAAAAAGAGGTTTCCAAAATGCCTGTGCAAGGTCAAAAAGTGAAATTGATGATTAAAAATAATCATCAATATGCCATGTGGTATCTAATGCCCGTTTCGGGTGAAAAAACAATGCCTAGTGATGGACAGTTTTATGCCAATCCAGAAGCTAGCCCTCCTTTTTTGGTCAAGCAATACGGTTCTGCAAATAGCAAGCTAATTGAATTAATTTACCATGGAAAAGAGGCGCAAAGCTTTCGAGCTTTTTATATTGAGGCAGGCAGTTCGTTGTTATTTAGAAATTACGACTTAGGAACTTACCAAGAGGGGGAGTATGTTCCTTTTTGGGCAATTAAGGGATTGGTTGTTGATGATAAAATAAATTTGGAAGATTGGCTGCCATTTTCTGTCGTTTCATCCCCCAATGTTGTAATTCACAACACAACAGAAAGTGGCGCAGCTAAGTGGATTGATATGGGAGCAGAAGCTGTTTTCCCGAAGCAAAAGATTCACTTTGTACAAGCAAGCGGTATCAAAAAACATCAAATACCAGTTGGCGTGATTCGATAGTTGGTATGGTGTTAAAAATTATGAGATAATTGCTAGGCAGTCTACTAGGAGGCTATAGGGAATCATATTTTGATGAATTTACCGTTCTATTGGATTCCAATGTACATAAATATCTCCAGTGAGTATATGCTTAGGTAATGTTTGAATGTATTGATAAAAATCGTTTTGGGGCAGCCACTTTTTTAAGTATAGTTGCATGGATTCATAAGGGGAGAAGTTGTATTCCAAATTAGAAAATTTAGACAAAATTTTAAGACATTCTAGTGCCTTGTTTTGTAGACGGTTATTATATTCAAATGAAAGGTAGGGAATCGGTTGAGACAAGCCTTTTAGCACTTCTGTTTCATAACCTTCTACATCAATTTTGCAAAATTGAGGGCATCCATATTTTTGAATAAGTTGATCCAAGGTTGACAATGGAATTATTATTGTTTTGTCCCATACAATAGGATGCTTTTCTTGATGACTATATTGCTCAATAAACAAAGTGCTAAGTGTTGAAACTTCGTGATAATTGGCTAAGTGCAGCGTGCCTTCTCCCGCTTGGGCACCTAAAGCTAGTGGAAGTATGTCAACGAGTGGATGATTACCAAATTTTTTTTCTAGGATTTGACAACAATTTTGAGTGGGTTCTATGGCAACTACTTTTGCGCCCAAAGTTGAAAAAGTATGCGTACGACTTCCTACATTAGCACCTACATCAAAACACAAATCGCCTTTTTTTATAAACTGTTGATAGAATGCTTCTTGTTGCTTTCGTTTGCGTGTATTGGAGCGTATTTGTTTTATTTTTTTGATCCAGTTCATAACTTTTTAGAAGGGGAATAAAGGAACTAAAGAGGCATTAGATATACTGTACATACTAAAGATAGGCAATTATTTAGGACAAGACTTTCAAATTAACTTAAAAATGAGACAATTATTAGAGCAAATGATGTTAACGGCTTGTAAATCTGTCAAAAAATAGACTAGAAATAATAGAAAGCTACTTTACTAAGACTTTCTAAAAAAAAAATATTACTTTTGATAGTAATAGTTCACTTATTACCTATGGTGTTATTCATCGTAACTCTTTTAGTTACTTGCTATATTACGTGAGTTCATTATTCTCCGTTAGTTTAGCTGTTTGAGCAAAAAATAAAAAAAATCGTGTGTTAATTTGATAATTAACTGCTTATTGTTTGCTTTGTGAAGGCTTATTGTATTGGTTATTAACGGAGTAATTGATTTTGTATGTTTTAAAGTGAGCTAATGATAGAAAAAGAAAACGTCACTCGCGGGCGTAAAAAATTGCATATATTATATATTGATAAGAAATGACATTTGAGGAATTAGAGTTAGATTATGATCTATTAGATGCGTTGGATTATATGGGATTCGTGGAGGCAACACCAATTCAAGAACAAGCTATCCCATTGATATTAGAAGGACAAGATTTGATTGCTTGTGCTCAAACAGGAACTGGAAAAACGGCAGCTTTTATTTTACCAATCTTGAATAAGTTAGCTGAAAACCCTACGGCACATACCAATACATTAGTCATCTGTCCAACTCGTGAATTGGCGATTCAAATTGAAAAACAGGTACAAGGATTTGCCTATTTTGTGGGAGTAAGTTCGATTGCTGTTTATGGCGGTAGTGGAGGAGATGATTTTGCACAACAAAAACGTGCGTTGACACAAGGAAGTAATATTATTGTTGCTACTCCTGGTAAACTTATTTCACACCTAAATTTGGGTTACGTTAAGTTTGATAATATACAGCATTTAATTTTAGATGAGGCTGATCGAATGTTGGATATGGGATTTTTAGATGATATCCAAAAGATCATTTCTTATTTACCTAAAAAACGTCAAAACTTGATGTTTAGTGCTACCATGGCACCCAAAATAAGAACTTTAGCCAATCAAATTTTAACCCAACCCAAAACAATTAACATTGCTTTAGATAAGCCAGCAGAAGGCGTGCTACAAGCCGTCTATTTAGCTTATGATAATCAAAAAACACCCTTGATTCATAGCTTAATTTCTGATAAACCTAATTATGAACGCATCCTGATTTTTACATCTACTAAAAGGAAAGTATTTGATATTGTGCGATCGCTGCGCAAAGAAGGGTACTCGGTGGCAGGTATCTCTTCCGATTTAGACCAAGATGAACGTGAAAAAGTACTCTTGGAGTTCAAGCAGAAATCGATACGAATTTTAGTAGCTACAGATATTTTGAGTAGAGGAGTCGATATCAAAGATATTAATTTGGTGATCAATTACGATGTGCCTGGAGATGCTGCTGATTACGTGCATCGTGTGGGGAGAACAGCACGTGCTTCTACGACAGGTGTCGCATTGACATTGGTCAATCCAGACGATATGTACAAATTTGCAAGAATAGAAAAATTGATTGAAAGTAAAATACCTCAAATTCCATTGCCAAAAGAACTAGGAGAAGCGCCAGAATATAAAGTTAGGGGAGGAGGAAGAAATCGAAAAGGAGGTAATAAAAAGCATTACAAGAAGAAAGGGCATCAGACCACTAAAAAATCCAACAATAACCGAAAAAAAAGTAGCTCTAAATCTACTAAAACCAATACTCAAAAAACAAAAAATAAGTCATAGGTAGAAAATGGATGGAAGAAATCGGTCAGATATAAAACCTGGAATGGAAGTGGCTATTGTGCTCAAAAAAGACCAAGTTTCAGGTGTTTTAACGGAGGGCTATGTGAAAAACATTTTGACAAAAAGCCAATTTCACCCTCATGGAATAAAGGTGCGCCTAGATACAGGAGAAGTCGGACGTGTGAAAGAAATTTATGGAGAAGACGATGTTTAATCGTTGATGGGGCTTATAGTATGTAGCTGTAACCAATTTCGTTTAAGTCTTCTTTTAATGTTTTAAAGTCAATACCTTGGGAGGTAAGTTGGTTGATTAAAGAGTTCGTAATAGGAGCATGTTGATAAATTGCTTGAATTGCATTGAGATTCAAACTGACTAATTCATAATATTCCATTGCCCATTGGTGAAATGTTTCAGGATTTCCATCTAATAATTGAAGTAAGCTTTCCGAATCACGGCAAACCACCTCATGAAGCGTATTGTCTAGGTGAATGCCGCTTGTCCATTTGCTGTTAGAGGGAATATTCCAAATACAAAAAGTCGTACCAATACTTTTGACGGGTTCTGTAAACATAAATTCATGAAATTCGTTAGGGAGGTTTTGAGTTATTTTTCCTTTATCTTGTACTGGACTTTCATGGATAAAACCATTTATAATCGCTCCATTTTGTTGAAATAAAATGAGCATCTCATCACCAGAGCCATTTCTCATTTGGCAACAAGCCGCTTCTTTGTCCCAGTTTTTATTGTAAGAATAATACCTATATTCCCACTCTTGGCAAATAATAGCTTCAAGTACGGCAATAGATTGACATCGTTTTTTTAATACTATAGGAGAGGGGATTAAATCAATATTTTTAAGGGATAAGTTTTTCATATTTGTTGTTATGGTGTGGCTTTAACAAATTATTATTTAGTACAAATAGCTGTGTTTTTTTAGTAAAATAGAAAATCCTTCTCAAAAGGAGATCATGTATCATCTATTCTATTAATATTATTCCATTATTTATTCATTAGTAGCAGCGAACCGAGCATAGCGAGCTCACGACCATAGGGAGTAAGAAACCCAGCTTGCTGGCTCATGATCGCAGGGGGAACTAAGCTAACTATTAAAGGTTATGCATGTAAAAAGTTATGGGAATAGTTACTATATCTTTTGGTTTTTAACAGTAGGGAATAGTTTACTCCTCTGTCCTTCTTTTACTTCGTGAGCCTTCGGGTTCTTGATAAAAGAAGCAAACCACGAAGTAGCACCGAAGGTAATCAAGACCCAACACTACGATTAGATGATTTTTGCTGCTTGTTTGCTGAACTAGCTTGCATGCTTCGCCAAGCTAGTTCGGACGCAAAGCTGCGCAGAAATCATTGTCTAATCTCCGTTAACGGTCATTTTTATTGCTCATACAAAATCTACTTAAATAACCTTTATTGTGTTCATAAAAAATGAAAGGTAAAAATAGGAGAAGGACTTAAAATATAGGATGTTTTGTGGTTTATTGTATCTTTAGCTTTTAGGAGGGCAGAATCAAGCCGCAGGTAGAATATTATTTAACTAATTACATATGAACAATACTCCAAAGATAATTGGAAAGCAATAAGTAACAGATAAAAAATCAACTTCATAAACAGTTTCATTGTTAGGAGTGTATTTTTGTTCCCAAGTTGTAAAATTAAGATTTTTTGGAGTACTAATTTGAAAATATTAGCATGAAACTAATCGTATTAATCATTTTACTAGGTGTGTCTTTAGGAATAACGGCACAAGACAAAGAATTGACTTTGGAAGATGCTGTTTTGGGGCAGTGGAGACAGTTTTATCCGACACGTGTTGCTAATTTGACATGGAGAAAAGGACAAGATGTTGTTACATTCCACTCTAAGGATAGCAAGCAGATTATGATGCAAAAAGTAGGAGCTAAGACAGCTCAGGAACTGTTTGATTTGAAAGCGCTAAATAAGGCTTTTGGTGAAGAACTATCTAGAATGCCTTTTATTCAATGGGAGAGTGAGCAAGAGTTTAGTTTTGTTTATGGAGGACAACGATTTTGGATGGCATTAGAAGGGGACAATATTAGTCGAAAATTAGTCGTCCGTATGCCGAAAGAAGCCAACATTGATTATCATAAAAAATCTCAAAATATAGCCTATACCAAAGCGCATAATTTATATGTTCAAGATAAAAATGGAGGTGAATTGGAAGTAACTGCTTTTGAAGATCCTAATATTGTTAGTGGTCAAGCGATTGCTCGATACGAATTTGGAATTGGGAAAGGTACCTTTTGGTCTCCTGATGGGTCGCACTTGGCTTTTTATCAAAAAGATGAAACAGATGTAGCAGATTATCCTCTACTAGATATTACAACAACACCAGGAGCTTTAAAAACAATTAAATATCCTATGGCGGGGCAAAAAAGCGAGTATGCTCGAGTTGGAATTTTTAATGTAGCGACTAAAAAAACAATTTATCTAAAAGTAGATGGTCCTAAAGATCAATATTTGACCAATTTGGGATGGGGACCTGAGAATAAGTATGTTTACGTAGCTGTTGTTAATAGAGAACAAAATCACGTTTGGTTAAATCAATATGATGTCAAAACAGGTAATTTAGTTAAAACACTTTTTGAAGAAAAACATGATAAATACGTAGAACCAGAGCATCCAGTTTGGTTTATTCCTGGCAATAACAAAGAATTTTTGTGGTGGTCAGAAAGAGATGGCTTTATGCATTTGCATCGTTATAATACAGAAGGGAAATACCTAGGACAAGTGACCAAAGGCAAATGGGTAACGTTAAAAGTGTTGGGTTTGGATGATACTAAAAAAATGATTTTGGTGCAAGGCACGGACGAAAGTGGCTTGAATACAACTGTTTATTGTGCGCCATTGGAAGGTGGAAAGCCTTCTAAGCGTTTGGTCAAAGAAGATGGTGTGCATAGCTTTTCTTTGAGTAGCTCTGGAAAATATTTAATAGATGATTATTCTGATATTAAAACACCTCATGTAACACGTATTGTTACTTTAAAAGGAAAAGTAAAAAATACCTTGCATACAGCTGAAAATCCTTATAAAGATTATCAAATATCTAGCCCAGAATTGGTTAGTCTTAAAGCGAAAGATGGCACACCATTGCAAGCACGTTTGATAAAACCAGCTAATTTTGATCCATCTAAAAAATATCCTGTTATTGTCTATGTTTATGGAGGACCTCATGCTCAAATGGTGACCAATAGTTGGCTGGGGAATGCTCGACTATGGATGTATTATGCAGCTAACAAGGGGTATTTGGTATTTACCTTGGACAATAGAGGATCAGCCAATAGAGGGTTAGAATTTGAAAATGTCATTCACAGACAGTTGAGCAAGCATGAAATGGAAGATCAGTTGGTTGGAGTCGACTATCTAAAATCTTTGGCTTATGCTGATACGGATAGAATGGCGGTGCATGGCTGGTCGTATGGTGGTTTTATGACAACTTCCCTGATGTTAAAGCATCCAGATGTCTTTAAAGTAGGAGTTGCTGGTGGACCTGTTACGGATTGGAATTATTATGAGGTAATGTATGGAGAGCGTTATATGGATATGCCCAAAGAAAATCCTGAAGGGTACAAAGAAACACAACTAAAGAATCATGTACAAAACTTAAAAGGAGATTTATTGCTTATTCATGGAACGGTAGATGATGTTGTTGTAATGCAGCATAATTTGAGTTTGGTCAAAGCTTTTGTTGATAATGGCATTTTGATGGATTTCTTTCCTTATCCAATGCACCCACATAATGTAAGGGGCAAAGATCGAGTTCATTTGATGAATAAAGTATTGACTTATATTGATGATAAATTGAAATAGATTACCAGATTTGTAGAGTGATTTGCTGTTTTACATTACTTCGTTGGAGAAACGTATTGGCTTGATTTTTAGTAGGTAATCAACGACCACGAAGTAGCAGCGAACCGAGCTATGCGAGCTCACGACCGTAGGGAGTAACAAAGCTAACTACTATTGAAAATAACTATAACTATGGGATTATGGGATTAATAGCATTAGAAGGAATGGAGTTTTATGCTTACCATGGATTTTATCCAGAGGAGCAATTAATAGGAGGGGATTATATTATTGATGTTTATTTGGAAACAGATTTTGAGGCAGCAGCAGCAGGCGATGCTTTGGATGTAACGATTAATTATGAGACCATCTATCGTATCGTAAAAGTAGAAATGCAAAAAAAATCTAAGTTATTAGAAACAATAGCAAGGCGCATTATCAATAAAATAATTGGAATTTGCACAACGGTACAAGCTCTAAAAATACGGGTAACCAAGAAAAATCCCCCTTTAGGAGCTAGTGTGCAACGCGCATTTATAGAAATAGAAGAAAGCTATGTGGTTAAGTGCAATAAGTGTTCTCGTCCATTTCTTTCTCATGCGAGAGGTGATTGTTGGACAAAATACGGACAAGTATATCCAGAAACAAGAGCTACTTTAACCCGTAATTTTGGTCCTAATATTTGCCGAAATTGTTTGTTGCCACACTTTATTAAAAGTAGAGAAGATTAAGTTTGGCTTGCTTTTAGTATTACTTTGTTAGAAAATCACAGTAACACTCGCAACTAAGTATTATTATTTTAGTAAAACATACAAGTTCCAAAAAAACTGTCTAAAATGAGAATGAAATTTTAGACAGAGATTTCAAAGAACAAATTTAATAACCTATAATAGACAAGGAATAATGAAAAGAATTACTATTTGGATGTTTTGTTTTTTATCCATATTCTCTTTATCTAATTGTGACACGCTTCAAGATATTGCTAATTCTACACTTGGAAGTTCTTCTAGTGGGGGGAAGGGCTTGAGCAATGATCAGATTATTTCAGGCTTAAAACAAGCCTTGATACAAGGAACTTCAAAAGGAGTCAACGTGTTGGCTGTTAAAGATGGTTTTTTCAAAAATGCTGCTGTTAAAGTATTGTTTCCACCTGAGGCTCAAAAAGTAGAAAAAACGCTGCGTGATGTAGGCGCAGGACAATTGGTAGATGTTGCTATAGAAAAAATTAATCGAGCCGCAGAAGATGCCGCTTCTGGAGCCAAAGATATTTTTATCAATGCAATCACAAAAATGACCGTAACGGATGCAATGGATATCTTGATGGGAACGGATAATGCTTGTACCAACTACTTGAGAAAAACAACTTCTTCGGCACTGTTTTCTTCGTTTAATCCTGTGATTCAAAAATCATTAAATCAAGTGGGAGCTTCAGATGCTTGGTCAACTGTTATGACCAATTACAATAGAATTCCTTTTGTAGAAAAAATTAATCCTGATTTGGATGATTATGTTACCAACAAAGCAATGGATGGCGTTTTCTTAATGATTGAGAAAGAAGAAAAGCTTATCCGAAAAGATCCTGTAAAACGAGTAACAGACCTGTTGAAAAAGGTATTTGCATTGCAGGATAACAAATAAGAGCCACAAAAAAATCAAATTGAGGACTTCAAGCAACTTGAATGACTCAATTTTGCTAAAAAAAGTCTTAAAGTAGCTACTTCAGCTATACAACTTGAAGCATCTTCTCGTTTGTAAGGTAAAAAACAATCCTTGCTAGTAGAGAATAATGCTTCAAGTTTTTTTTTGGCGAACTTCTTTGTAAATTTGGCGAACTCAATGAGGAAGTTCATAATAAGCAGATATTCTACTAACTTCAATAGGAGTATTACTATTCACATTAGTTTACTAAAACACAACCTAACCGTACAAGTATAGCGGGTTAATTGGTAGGCTATAATATTCACAATAGTTCGTTAAAACTACATAGTAGCAGCGTCGCTAGCTAAACCTGCGATTGCATGAAGTAATTAACGAACTACTAATATTCACAATAGTTCATTGAAACCACGCAGTAGCAGCGCAGCTAAACTTTATTAGTTTGATAATCAGTAAGTTGCGATTTTATTGCGTTTTATGTTAAAATTTTGATTATCAAACTAATATAAATGTGCTTTTTTATCTTTTTGGTAAAAAAGTAAAAAATCAACGAACTACTAATTCAAAAATAGAACAAAAATTTATGACCATTCTGAAAGCGCTTTTCAGGCTATCTATGGGTAGCCTTTTGGTTTTATGCGGGTATAGTAGCAATGCCCAAAACTTGATTCAAGTACCGTTAGAGAATAATCCTGTTATTGTAAAATACCTAGAAGATAACCCTCGACCCAATTCAAGAAACAATCAACTTTGTCCAAACGATACTTTAGGACTACCATTTTTTGACGATTTTGCTGCACCAATAGGCAATATCTATCCAAGTTGCTCGAATTGGCAAGACAACCATGTTTTTATTAATGGAGACATGGCTTCGAATCCTCCTTCTGTAGGAGTTGCTACTTTTGATGGATTATCTCCAGATGGCTCCCCTTATAACATCCAAGGCAATGTGTCGTTAGGAACCCCAGCCGATACTTTAACCTCTCAGCACTTAGATTTGAGTGGCAAAACGGCTTCAGATGCGATCTATCTAAGCTTCTTTTATCAAAAACAAGGACTAGGAGACCGTCCAGAGGTACAAGATTCTTTTATTTTAGAATTTAAAGATACTAGCAATACTTGGGTAAAGGTTTGGTCAGAAGCAGGAATTGACAACTCTGTTTCTTCTCAAACAATTCTGCCCTTTGAGCAAAAATATATTGCTATTGATAGTGGGTATTATTTGTACAATGGATTTCAGTTTCGGTTTAGAAATTTAGCAAGTGTTACAGGAAGCAACGACCACTGGCACTTGGATTATGTCATGTTGGATGAAAATCGTTCTAACAATGCCGATACCTTGCACCCAACCTATGGTAGTTATGCTGATGTTGCGTTTACACATCGCCCAACGACACCACTAAAAGACAAGTTGATGGCCATGCCTTGGACCCATTTTGATGGGGCTACTTGTTGGGCAACCGAATTGACAATTCAAAATTATAATAGAAATCACAGTCAAATTGCCACTTTGGATAGGAGCTGCACCATCGAAGAAATACTTCCCAATACAACGTCAATCTTAACAGAAGGAATTCCTGCTGTTGGGGCGTATGCTCCAAGCCCAAATACTGATGATAGTTTGACACATACCATTGTTGGGACGCACAATACGCTTAATCCGACAGAAAAAACAACTTTAGAGACAACATATGTTATTTTGAATCCATCTGGTTTTCAAAGTAATCCTATATTTGAAGCCAACGATACGGTTAAGCGAAGAACAGTGTTAGACAACTATTTTGCTTATGACGATGGAACCGCAGAAACCCGTATTGTTGCACAAAATTTAGGGACAAAGATTGCAGTAGAATATAAAGCAGAACAAGCAGATAAATTGAGGGGGATTTATTTTCATATGCCTTATTTTATCGAAGATTCTCAAAACCATTTGATTAATATCAAAGTTTGGGTGGATAGTTTGTCTGATGACTCTGAAGTGTTTTCAAGAGATTTGCACAAGTTGCAGTATAGATATGGTTTTAATGGCTTTTATTTTGTAGATTTAGTCGATTTTTTAGGCAATGCGACTCCTATTGATTTAGCAGCAGGGCAAACTTTCTATGTTGGTTGGCAACAATCGTTTGGTACAGAAGTTCCTGTTGGTTTTGATAGAAGCACCGATACAAAAGAAAAAACGTGGGTTGGTGTTGGCACTACTTGGTCTCAATCGACTGTAAGTGGCTCGGTTATGATCCGCCCTCTAGTTTCTATAGATCCTAATTTTTCTACAATTGCAGTAGATGAAGTGGAGGTAATCGAAAACGAACTAAGGGTATATCCTAATCCAACAGATAATATCCTAAATTTAGAGTTGACAAATTATGAAGTAGCTGAAGATTATCAATTGTATATTCACAATGCCGTTGGACAAGAAATACACGGTTCAAACTTTGAAAGACAACTGAATGTAGGTAGTTGGCAATCTGGTTTGTATATTTTAACATTAAGAGATGAGCAAGGCAATGTCATGGCTCAACATAAAATTATAAAATACTAAATTAGCGGGTCTACCTTGCTAATGGAGGTTCAAAAAAGCTTCATTGGTCAAGTAGCAAAAGTTAGATTCACTACAAAGAAAAGAACAAACAATGAAAATAGATATCTTGGCAATTGGAGTGCATCCTGATGATATTGAACTCTCTTGTTGCGGAACTTTACTGCATCATATTGCAATGGGAAAAACTGTCGGATTATTGGATCTTACGTGTGGAGAGTTAGGGACAAGAGGAAGTGCTGAAATTCGTTTGAAAGAGGCCGCAATAGCGTCTAAATTAATAGGAGCAGCCGTGCGAGGAAATTTAGAAATGGCAGATGGCTTTTTTCAATACACGAAAGAAAACATGCTCAAAATTGTTGAAATTATTCGTTTGATGCGCCCTGAAATTGTCTTGGCTAATGCGGTCTCTGATCGCCATCCAGACCATGGTCGTGCCGCTAAATTAACAGCGGATGCCTGTTTTTATGCAGGTTTGCGCCGAATTGAAACAGAATGGGAAGATAAACCACAAGAGGCTTGGAGACCCAAAGCAGTTTATCACTACATCCAAGATCATAATTTAACGCCTGATTTTGTTGTGGATATAAGCCCTTACATAGATCAAAAAATGGAAGTGATTCAAGCATATAAATCACAGTTTTACGATCCAGAATCTAAGGAGCCTGATACACCTATTTCAGGAAAGAGTTTCTTAGAGTTTATCAAAGGTAAAAATGCTATGTATGGTCGTCCTGCTGGTTTCTTGTACGGAGAGGGATTCACTGTTGCTCGAACGATTGGCGTCAATAACCTTTTCGATTTAAAATAGCAATAGTTGGCTGCGCTGCTACTATGTGGTCGTTGAAACCACGAAGTAATAGGTGATTGTATTATTAATACTTTGTGAGTTCTGTATGGTTTATTATCAGTTTTTTAAAAGGTAAGGGGAAGGTGTGTTTTTTGATAATCAAATTGATATGGTTTTTTACGGAGTAATGATTTATTCAAATTAGGCATTTCAAATAATAATAATAAGAATGACATCAAAAGCAATTTATTTAGGAGAATTGAGAGTAGAAGCAACCCATCTGAAATCAGGCGAAATTATGATTACAGATGCTCCTACGGATAATAATGGAAAAGGGCAAGCATTTTCTCCAACAGATACTGTAGCAACAGCATTAGCTACCTGTATGCTAACCATTATGGGGATTCGTGCCAGTAAAAAAAATATTAATATACAAGGTGCAACAGCCGAAATAACCAAAACAATGGCTTCTAACCCAAGAAGAATTTCGAAAATAGAAGTTACTGTAACAATGCCTAAAGTGGGGATAGAAGAAAATTTTCAAGAAGTACTAGAGGCAGCAGCTAAAAGTTGTCCAGTAGCGCAAAGTTTGCACCCAGACATAGAACAAGTTGTTCGCTTTGTTTGGTAATAATTTTGCTTGAAAACAACCTTTTTGACCTTTTCGTGCATCTTTAATTAATAGTGTACTTAGGTATAGATTACAAAATAACGTTCCCCAACTGCTCTAACAACATTACAAATGATTAAACAACAACCGTATGCGCAGTTTATTTAGCTTAGTGATTTTGCTCGTTTTATTAGGACAAGCCAATGATATATGGGCTCAACAGAAAAGACGAAGAATAGAACAAAAGATTTTTGATGAAAATGCAAAGCCACCAAGTGGCTTTTTGATTGATTTTTCTTACGGAATCCACTTGCCATTGGCAGATATGGCAGAGAATTTTAAGTACAATTTCTCTTTGGCAGGAAAAGTACAGTATATCTTGTCCAATAACTTGGCGTTTGGCTTGGTAGGAGATTTTCAATTTATTGACGATGTTAAAACAGATGTAGTTGCGAATTTGAGAGAAGAAGAAGGGTTTATTATTGACCGATTTGGTCAGTTGTCCGATGTTCAATTAGGACAACGCGGATTCTTTTTAGGAGGTAGTGTTAGTTATTTGATTCCTGTTCTAAAAAAATACAAACGTTCGGGAATAGAAGTTCGATTTGAAGGGGGGTACCAGCAACATTGGGTGCGTATAGAGGTACTAGGTGGTGATATTTTTGGCTTGTCGGATGAATACAAAAAAGGATATGATCGAATGACAACAGGTTTTGCTATGCGTCAATACATTGGTTATCGCCATTTGGACAGAAACCGTTTACTGAATTTCTTTGGTGGTTTTGATATTATGCAAGCCTTTACTAAAAATAGGAGAGGGTATAATTTTGATACCCGTCAAGAAGATACCAAAAATAGAATTGATATTTTAATTGGCTTTAGAATTGGAATTACCTTGCCAATTTATATTTATACGCCAGAAACTCAAGAAGATGTTCGCTTTTATTAAGCACTTTTTTATTGTAAAGGTTGGAAAGGGGGATCTTGTTGATAATGAATGCAATTTATTTTGTGAGCTCGGTTCGCTGCTGCTATGTGGTACCGCATGGGTACTTTGTTTTTAGTACTATTGTGTAGTTTCGAGGAAGTAATGTTTAAGACTAAAATGACCATGAAAAAACACCTACTTATTGGTATTCTTTTTTTATTTAATACGACTATTGGGGCGCAGTCTGATGCAGACTTTATAAAAGAAACCATAGAAAATTATATGGCAGTAGTCAAAGCCAAAGATTATGTCAAAACAATGGATTATCTATATCCTAAATTGTTTGATCTTGTGCCTCGAAGTGTTTTGGAAGAAAGTTTAAAAAATCAAGCTCAAGACACGACAATACAGATAGAGTTTGAAAATAATACCATTGAAAAAATTTCTAAAGTTTTGCTTCTGAAAGGAATAAAATACGCATTAGTTGATTACTCTTTTTTGATGAAAATGACTATAAAAGGAAAAGATGAGGAAGGCTTAAAAATGATGCAAATATTGTTCGAGGGCAGTTATGGAAAAAAGAATGTTTCTTTAGATACAGAAAATAGTACATTTAGTATCCAAGTAAATCGAGCTACATATCTAATTAATAATCCTGAATATGAGGGCTGGAAATTGTTGGAGCGAAAGGAAGGATTACTTTCTCTTTTGGAAAAAATATTGCCTAAAAAGGTATTAAAGAAATTAAAGTAGTTGCAGCTCACTATGACCACCCTTCAACGAAAAAAACAGGCGCAAACTTTACGTACTTTTCGAAAAGTACATCGTTTAACAGGCGCTTTGTTGTTTGTCTTTTTTTTTATAATAGCAATAACAGGCGTGTTTTTGGGATGGAAAAAGCATAGCGCAGGTGTTCTTTTACCAAAAAGTTATAAAGGGACATCGACCAACTTGAAAGACTGGCAACCAATTGATCAATTGAATGAAATTGCTACTCAAATTTTAAAGGATTCTATCAATCCGAAGCTTTCAAATAAGTTGAGCAGAATTGATATTCGACAGAACAAAGGAATGTTGAAGTTTGTTTATAGTGAACATCATTGGGAAATTCAATTAGATGGCACTACAGGAACCGTATTAAATATAGGCAAGCGACATTCTGATTGGATTGAAAATGTTCACGATGGCTCTATTGTGGATGCTGCTTTAGGAATTTCTAAAGGGTGGTTCAAATTATTTTATACAACCATAATGGGATTAGCGTTACTATTGTTTACCATTACAGGCTTCTGGCTTTGGTATGGTCCTAAGAGAATGCGTAAAGAACAACGAAAACGTTAATGATCAAACTATAAATGCTACAATCATGTCGATAACAAAAGAATCAGAATTAGTGGGAATGCAGGAAATTAGTAAAGTCGTTGGTACGACATTAAGTAAAATGATGGCTTTTGCTAAACCTGGAATGTCAACCAAAGAACTTGATAACTTTGGTGGAGAACTGCTAAAAAAATATGGTGCTCAATCCGCGCCTTATGTGACCTATGGTTTTCCTGGTTGGACATGTATTAGTGTTAACAACGAAATTGCACATGGTATCCCTTCTGCTACAAAAATACTAAAAGAAGGTGATTTGGTTAATATTGATGTTTCAGCAGAACTCAATGGCTTTTTTGGAGATAACGGGAGCTCTTTTGTTTTGGGAAAAGACATTCACCAACATCAACCTTTGGTAGATGCCTCCAAAGACACCTTACTAAAAGCAATTCGACAAATTAGAGGTGGGGTTAAAATAGCAGATATAGGGCACTTAATGGAGACCAATGCTAAAAAAGCAGGTTTTAAAGTGATTAAAAATTTAGCAGGTCATGGAATTGGTCGAAGCTTGCACGAGAAACCCGAAAACATCTTAAATTATAGAGATCGTTTTAATCGTCAACGATTTAAGAAAAATACTGTCGTTGCTATCGAAACATTTATTTCTACTCGCTCTGATTATGCTTTAGAAATGGCAGATGGCTGGACATTGGTTGGAAATAAAGGAGGTTTTGTAACGCAACATGAACACACCATTCTTATCACAGATGGAGCGCCTATTATTTTAACCTCCTCCAATGGCATACTTTAGTAGAAGTAGCGATGGTAGTTTAATCTTAATAATAGGGTATTTTGTATCCATTTCAACACTTGTTGTTGTATGTGATTCTATTATTTTTGATGCTTAAATTTCTTTTTTTTAAAGAAAAATACTCATCCATTAATTTCTTATCTCGAACACCTTACCCCTTTTAAAAGTAAGCGTATTATTCTCTAATACTTTTTTAGGGGCACGTACTTGTTGTCGCTACTTTCCCTTATTACATTATTAAAAGGCACAACAATTCTTGTTTTTACCTCTTTTTTTAATAAAGTAGCAGCACAACTAACTACTATTCTTGTAAAAATTATTTGTAATAATTATTATAACAATAGTTCGTTGAAAAACTTTATTAGTTTGATAATCAACAAGTTGTGCTTTTGTTGTGTTTTGTGTTAAAGTTTTGATTATCAAACTAATATAAATGTGCTTTTTTATCTTTTTGGTAAAAAGAAAAAAATCAACGAACTACTAATTATAATTAACAGTGCAAAAAAATCTTGAGTATCGAAGCAACAGAGATTTGAAATTGAGTTATATTAGCATAATACTTAGCTGAGTTCATAAGGTCGCTGTTGGTTTGTTTATGCGTCTGATAGTTAGTTTAGCGTGTTTTGTAAAGTAATGCTTGACAGAGCAGTCTTCAAAAATTAAAAGAGAGAAAAGAATGCAAGATATAGAAAATATAGAATTGAAATTTTTGAGTCTAGATGATTATCAAGAATTGAAAGAGGCAATGATAGCCGCTTATACTTCGGTGGAGGATAATTATTGGGAAAAATATCAGATTAATGCCTTAATTCAAAAATTCTCAGAGGGGCAAGTTGTTATTAAGATCAATGGCGAATTAGCAGGGTGCGCCTTGTCTATTATTGTGAATTACGAAGACTGTTCGGATACTCATACTTACAGAGAAATTACACAAAATTATAGTTTTGATACCCACACTGATGACGGAGATATTTTGTATGGAATTGATGTTTTTATTAAGCCACAATTTCGAGGATTGCGTTTGGGGAGACGATTATACGATTATCGGAAAGAGCTTTGTGAGAAATTGAATCTAAAAGGAATTGCTTTTGGAGGTAGAATTCCTAATTATCACAAATATGCGGCTCATTTGACACCTAAGGAGTATATTGATAAAGTAAAACGAAAAGAAATTAACGATCCTGTTTTGAACTTTCAGATATCAAATGATTTTCACCCGTCCAAAATTTTGCGTGGTTATTTGGAGGGGGATAAAGCGTCGAATGAATTTGCGGTGTTGCTAGAATGGGACAATATCTATTATCAACAGCCTAGCCACAAGGCAGCCTCTATCAAAAAGAAAATCGTTCGTTTAGGATTGATACAATGGCAGATGAGACCTTATCGGACTTTCGACGAATTGTTGCAACAGTCTAAATACTTTATTGATGCTGTAGCAGCTTATCATGCTGATTTTGTACTATTTCCAGAGTTTTTTAATGCCCCATTGATGGCGGGAAACAATCATTTATCAGAACCTGTGGCCATTCGAGAGCTAGCCAAGTATACCGATGCGATTGTACAGAAGTTTTCGGAATGGGCAATTTCTTGTAATATTAACATTATCTCTGGAAGCATGCCAGAAATGAAGGACGGACTTTTGTACAATGTAGGTTATTTATGTAGAAGAGATGGAACCGTTGAGCGTTATGAAAAAATACATGTAACCCCTGATGAAGCCAAGGTTTGGGGCATGCAGGGCGGAAATACGATACAAGCTTTTGATACCGATTGTGGCAAAATTGGCGTGTTGATTTGCTACGATTCAGAATTTCCAGAATTGGGACGTATTTTGGCTGATGAAGGAATGAACATCTTGTTTGTGCCTTTTTTGACAGATACTCAAAACAGTTATTCGAGAGTTCGGCATTGTTCGCAGGCAAGAGCAATTGAGAACGAATGTTATGTCGCAATTGCTGGAAGCGTAGGAAATCTGCCTAATGTTCATAATATGGACATTCAATTTGCACAATCTATGGTCTTTACACCCTGTGATTTTGCCTTTCCGACTAATGGAATTAAAGCAGAGGCTACTCCAAATACAGAAATGATTTTAATTGCTGATGTGGACTTAGATTTGCTCAGAGAGTTGAACCGTTTTGGTAGTGTCCGAAATCTCAAGGATAGGAGAAAGGATATTTTTGAATTAAGGCTTAAAGAGAAACGCTAAACTAAAAAATAAGTCGCTAGTCAATCAACCAGCGACTTATTTTTGGATATTTTTTGGCAAAACTTATTTCCCTATATTTATACTCAAACCGGCTGAGAAACGAATGGGATCTTGTGGCGAAGCTCCAAAGGAAATAGGAGTATTGTCTGTAGTATGATAATATTTGCTATTCAATACATTGTTGATCTTAACAAAAATATCCATTGAGAATTTTCTTTTCTTGACTACCGTATATTTAGAAAACAAATTCCATAGAACAAAAGAAGCATTTCCTACTTGGAAAAACTCACCCTCAGTATCTGTAAAACCTTCATTATAAGTACTAGAACGATAAATCAAACTGTTATTAAGGCTAAAGTTGTAAAATTTAAACAACAAACCAGCCTTAACAGTATGTTTTGCTGTAAAAGGCAAATGTTCTAAGCCTTCTATATTGCCATCAGCATAGCTATAACTACCATGTATTCTAAATTCTGCTCGTTCTTTTCTTTCTAAAATATATCTATAATCAACCCGCAATGTAGAACCATAGCTTAAGGTATTGCTAGTAGAATTAACAGGTTTCTCGGCAGCTTTGACAGGAATGCCATTAAACGTTTGATTGATAAAATTCGTCTCATAAATAATCGAATTTTCTATTAGGTTGAAATAACTGTTTAAACTAATAGAGAAATCACCTTTGGCATATTTACTTGATAACTCAAAACTACGTACTTTTTCTGGTTTTAGTTGTTCGTTTGGAATTCTCCAAACATCTCCCTCTATGTGTGTGTACCCTCCACTTTCGTCCGCGACAGGGTAGAAGGCACCAAAGTGATCGTATTTGTGATCTGGAGAGGGTTGTAAAAAGCCTTCTCCATAAAACAGCTTAATATTAAGATTGCTCATTGGTTTGTAGACAATGCCAAGTCTAGGATTGATCGAATTATAAGCATTAGGATCTTTAGTCGGTGCATATTCACTAATGTCAATAACTTGATCGAATCTAGCTCCCAAAGTAAGCAAAAGTTTTTTGTGCAGTTTGAGCTTGTATTCTCCAAATGCTCCTAAAATAGTCCGACGAATATAGTATAGCTCTTGATAAAGTTTTAAGCTGTTTCCATCAACATCAGTTGCATTAGTTCCTAGGTAGTAAATATCTAAGTCAGCTGCATTTACTGTCCGCATAGGAAAGAAAACGGTAGTTTGTTGTTGGGAAATACCTCCTGTTCTAGGAAGTGCTGCTGAATATTGTCCTGTTAAACCAAAGGCAAGCTGATGTTGGTCGTTGATTTTGTAATTAAAGGTTTCAGATAGTCGAACTCCTGCATTGGTACCCACATTATAAGCATCCTGATAATTAGAAAAAGTATTGATGATTTTGCTATTATTAGGAGTAAACATAAACGTTGCATTAAGCAATGATTTTAAGGTCCATTTTCTAGATTTTTTAGGCTTGTAAGTATGTTGAGCATTAATACTCGTCAAAGAACTTCCATATCGAGCTTCTTTCCAATAAGGAGAATAGTATGGCAAAGCACCTGTTGAACTGCTGTGTTGTTCTTGGTTGTGGAAGATACCAATATTAAAGTCTTTGAATTTTAAATTACCTTCCACAAAATAAGAAAAACGGCTCAAATCAAAGGGTTTGATAGGAATGGTTTGTGTTGCTCCTGTAGGGTCTACTGGGCTACTAAGAATGGTTCCATTTTGCAAATACTGTTGATTGTAAAAATAAAACTCCTCAGGGTAGTGTGCATTCAAATTAACACCATCTGAGTAATAAGCCCCTCCAGACATAGCAAAAGAGACATCTTTGTTGCCCACACCAAATTGAAAGGAATTGTTGGTGGTGTTGTACATACCATAACTACTACTCAATGACAAGCCTTTGGCAGCGTCGCCTTCTTTGGTAATAATATTGATCACTCCCATATAAGCATCGGCACCGTATAAGGCAGATGCAGGACCAAGTATAATTTCAACTCGCTTGGCATATCTAATATTATAGTTTTCGGTAATGGCATATTGGTTGTTTGTCATACTATTGTATCGAACACCATTAATCAAGATCAATATTTTTTCATTGCCATAAATACCCCTTGCAGAAATTGCATTATAGGATTGATTGCTATGACGTTCTTGTATTTCAAATTCAGGAACATCTAAGAGCAACTCATTAAGCCCCGTATAACCACGACTTTCTATGTCATCTGAAGTCACAATATATACTGTGGCTGGCGCATCCTCAATAGATTCTTTGATACTAGAACTAGTTTCTAGAGCTATTTTTTGTTGTGCTTGAATTGAAGCATAGGAGTAAACTTCGTTGATTTCAGCAGCAGGACCTCTCACTAGCTTGATGTAAGCCAGTTTGGTTTGATCTTCCTTGACTTGTAAGCCTATCAAACGGGTTGTTTTAAAACCAAAAGCAGAGCATTCTACATCATAGATACCAGGCTTGATATTTGAAAAAATAAATTCTCCTGCGTCTTGTGAATAAGTTTTAGTAATCTCTTTTTTATCTTCAAAATAAACGAGCTTAAGCGTTGCCCCTCGAATAGGTCTCCCAGAATCTAGATTGCTAACTAAGCCACGTATATTGCCATTGATTTCAGTCCAAGCAAATGTAATATTATAGGAAAATAATAAAAGCATTACTATATGAATCGCCTTCATAATTTAATAGTTCTGTTATTATTGTAGGAATAGGCTGATAAGAAACCAATACAAAAGAATGGTTTTTTACACTTTGAGTTTTGAATAAAAGATGGGAACATTTTCTATTCAATTCCTACTAGATTGGTAGATTAATAATAATGAATTTATAAGCTATTTTTTACAGCTGTTAGATCGGAGAAAGCATCGGCAATCGCATCAATAGCTTTATCTATGTTTTGACCTGAAGCATTATAAAAGTCGGCATCTAAAGGATCAGGACTGCCACCTATATAAGTTAATATTAGATCTATTTCTGCGTCCGATAGGGTGGTATAAGCTCCATACCTCAACCCCATAATATTGCCATAAGCTTTGCTTAGATTATGATAATAAAGTGCTAATCTAGAAACATTGGCTTTGGCATCATTTAGGAAAGAAATACTAGTCGCAGCCATTAAGATTTCAAAAGATTTTTTCAAAGAAACACGAGCACTATCTCTTGTCGGATAATCTTTTGCCGAAATAGCAGCACGTCCTTTCAAAAACTCATCCATGATTTTAGAGTTAGAGCCGATAATACTATTGGTTTTGTCCGAATAATTGCCTAAGTAAAGCAAGTCACTTGTTGTAGAGGGAAAATCTTTTGGAACTCCAAAATAGCCAAATGCTTCATCCCAGTGGTGTTCCATATTAGTACCTCGTCCTGCTATCACACCTTTGTTGTCAGTGTTAATTTTATTTTCACCTAGATAAACTTGAGTGATTTGATAATAAAATGTGGCACCAACCAAGAGTTTTTCTAAAACTTGCCCTAATTCTACACCATTTTCGTTTAGTAAATAGCGACCACCAGAAGCCGCATCAACCATTACACCAGAGTTGCCTACACTTGCTGCCACATTCATGTTTTGGCTAACAATTTCTAATTCTTCAATTAAGTCCTCTGCATAAAACTGTGCTTCAGGATGTGTCTTATTTTTTAGTTGAGTCGAAGCTTGATTGAGGGCTGGATTAGAAAAAGGAGCATTGGTGTTTTGATACATGTTCAGCATTGTTGCTTTGCTGATAGTTGAGATACCCGCATTACTCGCTGATTTGACATAAGCCATAAACTCAGTAAGCATTTCAATGCGCTGGTTTTGACCTTCGTAATTGACGTTTTCAAAGTTGTAAGAACTAGGAACATCGTAAATAATTTCTTTTTTTTCACAGGAGAAAAAACAAAGCAATGTTACTGCAAGAAATGCAATGAAGTTGTGGTTACTAAACACGCTAAAATTTTTTATTTATAGTTAATTAATTACTAAAGTGTTTCGTTTGAACATTTAGGAATATAGACGCATTATTCGTTATAGGAGTTGGTTTGTTTTTAACCTAAAATAGGCTATAACATTGTCATCCAAGCAGATTTAACTAAATAATGAGAATAAAGTATAATTTAAAATTAAGGGCGTATTCAAAACAGCTTGAATAGAGGGGGACTAATTGCTTAACGGCACAAAAGTAGTAAAAAATATGGGAGGTGAACTTTTTTTAACAAAAAAAAACACTTTCAGAGGCTTAATAGGCAAGTATAAGAGCTTCTATTTATTGCTTTTGGAGCTTTAGTATGTTTTTTAGTTGTTTATGTATAAGGTTTTGTAAATATTTTTATGTTAATTGTATGTTAAAAGGGATTTAACCATGTTGTTAATTCAGCAAGAAGTATCGATGAAATGGACTTATTATTTGACCTTAAAGTAACTTTGGCTTATATTAAAGATTGTCGCAAGTTGATCAACTTTAGATCTTGTTTTCTTCATTATGAGGAGAATTTTCCAAATGCAAATGAATAAGTCGGTTGGACATCCAAATTCCTATAATCAAGATGGCAAAGGCTAAAAAAGAAAGTAGAATAAAATTATTTTGGAACAAGAAAAAGTCATAAGCCCCATGAACGAGAGCGGCAGAAAAGATGCCTTGTAAATGCAAACGAAATGATTGACTAGGACTTGGGTGAAATTTTGCGAGCCCTATGTAATAGCCCATGATGACACCAAAAGCAGCATGACCAGGAACAGCCGTAAACATTCTTAAAATAGCTACATTCAAGCCCCCTTCATAGACATACAGCACATTTTCTAAGATGGCAAATCCCATGCTAATAATTACGGCATATACAATTCCGTCCATAGGCTCATCAAATTCTTCTTTGCGATAAATGTATAACCGTAGAAAAATATATTTTGCCAATTCTTCACTTAGTCCAACAGCTATGAAGGCATAAAATGCCACCACTCTCAAGTCTAAAGATTGAGCAGGGGCAGGCATGCCCATTGCATATTCAACGGCAAGTGTCCCCATGATTGCAGGAATACAACTTAACATCCCAAACAAAAGACAAAAAAACACGTAGCGATAAGGTTCTTTTTCGTGTTTGTCTTTGTGGTAAATAAACAAAACAATCAGAATACCTGGCAATAGTGATAGTACAAAATTAAGCATGGGGACGTATTTTTTAGACAAGTATTGAATTGCAAAGAGACGGCTTGTTGCTGCTAGATTGCTTTATGGCAATGATCGAAAAAGTTATACTTTAATGTTTTGCCAACGTTTAGAACGAAGGTACCAAATAGATGTCGCTAATGAGATAATCCAGTAGTAAAATTCTGCCATCCAAGCTGTTTCTAAACTACAACCTAAGAGATGAACGACAATATAAATATAAGCTAGATAAAAGATAACACAGCCAATTTGAAAGAATAGGGCTTGGTTCGTTGCCCCTGTACCTACCAAGCCATTAAAATAAATGGCACCAATAGAAAACAAAGCTAAAATAGCGGTCAAAACTCCTGTTAAACGAATGGATTTTTGAATTAAATCGACGTTGTCAGTCCCTACTCTAAGAACTACTTCTGGTGCCACAAGCATAGAAGCAGCACAAAGCATGGTCACACCAAAGGATAAAATAGCTGTCTTAGTGGTTACCTCAAACACTTCGTCTAGCTTGTTTTGCCCAATCAAATTAGAGGCTAATGTATTAATGCTAGAAGCAAACCCCCAACAAGGAATCATAAAGAGCAAATAAACAGCTCTCATGATATTAGAAATGGCTAATTCTGTTTTTCCCATGTCCTCTATAATAATAAAGAAAATAAACCAACTGCCCATTCCTACAACAGATTGCAAGACAATAGGCATTGATAATTTGAGCTGAGCTTTGATAATTTGAAAGTTGATTTTCGGCGGTGGTGGTGGTAAATCGTCTGTATTATCGTCTAAAATAGTAGTATATCGGATCAATGCTTTACGACCAAAGATACCGTATGCTCTGTTTTTTTTGTCCAATAAGATATAAACGATAAAAATAATAAAGGCCAGACCTTCTGCAATGGTACTAGCTAGTCCTGCACCAGCAATACCCATTTCAGGAAAACCCCATTTACCAAAAATTAAACCATAGTTTAAAAACATATTAGCGAGTCCCAATACAATAGCATTGTAAATAATAACCTGAGTGCGCGCTACTCCTGTGTAGAGGGCAACAATAATGACCCCCGCATAACTAAAAAATATTCCAGCCGAGCGATAATCTAAATAAGCAATACAAGCAGTATAAATATCTTGGTTATTGATAAAAAGTGCAAAGAAATAATCTCCGCCGAACTGCATAAACAAAAAAAGCAACAGTGCCAAAGAAAGGGCAAAAGCTAGCATAGAATAATAGATGGGCGCAATTTTGTCTAGTTCTTGTGCTCCCATTCTCCGAGCAATCATAATCTGTCCTGCTTTGGAAAAACTGTACCCAATGGAAGCAATCATTAGATAAAATACACCGACCAAACCAATGGCACCTAATTCAATTTCGCCTACTCGACCTAAGAAAATAGTATCGGTAAGTGTAATTAAATTTTGAACAGCCGATCCAATCATAATTGGAATGGATAGCTTAAATATTTCTGAGTATGAGATGTTGGTTTTCAAAATTGTCTATCATTTTACATTACCTCAATGCAAAAAGTTGTTTTGTGTATTCGCTTTTAACTTTCATTTTGTGAAAAAATGATAACATATTTAACAATAGCTATATGTGTGTGCTAAACAGCATTGTATATAGTCTAACAACATTATTTTGAAAAAAGCGAATCAATTAAAAACTAAGCCGCACGAAGTATTAATTTTAGTGGAGTCAACCGTACTTGTGTATAGGTGTCTTAAATTTGTGTAGGGGGAATAATAAAACAAGTACTTACTCCTCTAGGGTATCCTCGTAGTCATAATATTGCTCATTAAGGGTTTCTATAAACTCCAAAATAGGTTCTCGACCCATTTTTGTCTTAGATGAAGTAATAAAGGTCTGTGGCATTTCGTTCCAATATTCTAGAAATGCTTTTTTGAACTCTTGGAAGAAGTTCTTGTTTTTGGACGATTTCTTTTTATCATTTTTGGTAAAAACAATGACAAAAGGAACTCGATTTTCTCCCATCCAGTTGGCAAATTCAATATCTTTCTCTTGTGGAGGAATACAGCTATCAATCAATAAAAAAGCGCATTGTAAGTTCGGACGAGAAGTAAAGTAAGTATGGATCATTTCGCGCCAAACTTGACGAGTGCGTTGAGCAATACGTGCATAGCCATATCCGGGCAAATCAACCAAATACCAAGTGTCATCAACATCGTAGTAGTTGATGGTTTGGGTTTTTCCAGGTTGACCAGATATTTTAGCCAATGATTTGTTGTTGCAAACCATATTAATTAAAGACGATTTGCCAACATTAGAGCGACCAATAAAAGCATATTCTGGACGATCTGCGGTTGGGCATTGTTCTATTTTAGTATGACTAGATATATATTTAGAATGAAAGATTTCCATTTTTCTGAATTTTAGATAAATTTATAATTGCCAGTCTAATGTGAACGTGCTTCTTTTTTTTGCTAACTAAGTTGACACCTGCACGACTGTAGGGAATACGACACAATAGCAGTGTAGCTAACTATTTGCATTTATTTTATTTAATCAATGCAAGTTGTTTTAATAATTTAAAAATTAGTTCTTTAGGTTGTTAGTTTTGGTTTAAAACCCAAAAATCTATCAAAAAAACTTGCACAATATAAGTGATGACCGTTATTATATAAACGGGAAGTTTTATATTTTTTCTAGTATAGAATCTATCTAGATAGACATATAGTTTAAGAATTCACAATACCTTATGGATTATTAATAATTAATGTAGTAAATTTGTGCCTGCAAAGATAACAAGAAATATGAACCTGAAAGGGCTAGTTTCGTTTAAATTGTGGATAGGTTGATAAGATGCCTTGAATCTATTGCACAAAAATATAATTATCAATAAACTATGAGCGTAAAAGAAGTAAAAGCAGAAGAAGTAAAACCATACGAAGAAAATGCCGAAAAGAAAGGTCAAGTATCGACTATGTTTAATAATATTGCGAAATACTATGACTTTCTAAATCATTTTTTGTCATTAGGGATTGATAAAAGCTGGAGAAAAAAAGCAATTGCAACTCTACAAGAAGATGCCCCTAAAAATATTTTGGATGTAGCAACAGGAACAGGAGATTTGGCAATTGAAGCAAAACGCCAATTGAATCCTGATAAAATTACAGGAATAGATATTTCTGTTAAAATGTTAGAAGTCGGCAATAAAAAAATACAAAAACTAGGTATAGATGACGTTATAACTCTACAAGAAGGAGATTCAGAGAATTTGCCATTTGAGGACAATACTTTTGATGCAGCAATCGTTGCTTTTGGTGTCCGTAACTTTGCAAATGTAGAAGCAGGTTTAAGAGATATGGTGCGAGTTTTGCAACCTAACTCAAAATTAGTAGTTTTGGAGTTTTCGAAACCAACTATGTTCCCGTTTAAGCAATTGTTTAATATGTATTTTAAATATATATTACCTTTCATCGGAAAAATAACTTCAAAAGACAAAAAAGCCTATGGATATCTCTATGAATCTGTTCAAGCCTTTCCCGAAGGGCAAGACTTTCTAGATTTATTAACTAACATTGGATTAAAAAACGCAACATGCAAAAAGCTTTCATTAGGAATTTGTTCAATTTATACCGCTACAAAATAGCTGTAGTTGTACTACTTTTTTTTTCAGCTCCATTGGCTTCTAATGCCCAAAAAGGATCTTTTAATTACGACAATAAATTTTCTAAAAAATCCTACTATTTTGGCATTACGTTGGGCTTTAACGCTTCTAAGTATCGAGTAGAGAAAGATTTACAACTAATCAACAACGATTCTGTCAAAACTATTAACTCGCTTTATGGACCAGGGTTCAACTTAGGGATTGTAGCAAATATCAAATTAGGAAAACGTTTTGATTTTCGTTTTTTATTGCCAACACTTTCGTTTGCAGACCGAAAATTGCAATATGTAATGACGGATAATTCTATTGTTGAAAAACGAATAGAGTCAGTTTTTCTGGAGTTTCCTGTGCATTTTAGATACAAATCAAAACCTTATAAAGATTTCCGTGTTTTTGTCGTTGGTGGAATAAAATACAGCATTGATTTGGCGTCTAATTCTCGTTCTCGAAAAGCAGAAGATTTATTAAAATTAAACCAAAGTGACTTAGCGATTGAACTAGGAGTTGGATTCCAAGTATTTTTCCCTTATTTCATTTTGTCACCAGAAATTAAGTTTTCTTATGGCGTTTTGGACATCCATGCTAGAGATGAAAATATTACATTTTCTTCTACAATAGACAAATTATTTTCTAGAGGTTTTGCCATTTCGTTGCATTTTGAAGGTTAAAAATAAAAAATGTAATCTTTGATAGATTAGCATAGAAGGATTTGGATGTACGCATTCAAATCCTTTTTTATTAAAAGCTGTCTCATTTTACCAATTATAAAACAGGGTTGTCATTTATCTTTGTGCTTGGATTTTTATATAGTATTAATGAAGCTAACTATTGATTCTAAAAACTAAAATATAAATCAATGAACATAAAAGGTATATCGGTGTCAATTGTTTTGATCTGTATTGGTTACTGGTTTTCAGCACAAAATTTGGAAGGAAAGATCAAGGCTGTTATGACATATGAAATGGATGGCAAGGCTAATAAAGAAACACTAAATCCAATAACAACAACTTATTGGCTTCACAACCGATTAATAATAGTTAGTAAATGAATATAACTATACAACTAAAATTATGGCTGTTGGGTAGCCTTAGTTTGCTGTGTGCTTGCTCAACTTCTGAACCACCTCAAAGCAATGAAAAAGAAACTGCCTTACTGCAAGGTCTGGAGAAAAGAGCAGCAGATAATTTAAATAGCGAGACATGGAATTTGGAACGTTTTCAAGAAGACAAGAAAATGTATGCCCAATACAAAGAAGTTTTTAGTGTTTACCCTTTAAATTGTAGTCCTTTTCCTGTTGCAGAGTACGAATATGCAGTGGCAAGCATGCCTTTTTCTATACAAGATAGCACCAAAACGTTAAAAGGGATTTGTGTGGGAGAGTTTGCTACAGTGGACAGTGAGGAGCCGCAGTACGGCTTGACAATCGTGGTTGTTGCCCAAAATGAGACCTACTCAGAGGATGTTTTTGTGCAATCTAGAAATTATCCTTATTTGACAGCACAAGGCATTTTTGCTTCTCAAAAACATCATTTTGATTGGGTTTACGCTAAAAGCCCTGACGGTTTTTCCTTTTGTTTTGTGAATATGAAACTCTTTGATTTAAGATTTGGGGAAACGATTGTTCTGTTTCCAGAAGCAGAGGGAGCATTTTCATATCAGCAAATTCGTCAAAATCCCCATCAATACAAATCTTTAGACGCATTTAAAGCCGTAATTGTGGATACCATTCAGACCTTATTATTAACTAAGTAATTCACAAAAAAACATAATAAAAAATAATAAGAAAATTACTGATTTTCTTGTAGTGGGTGTATCTTGAAATTGGTACAGGGCGTTTGTCAAACGTTCTATACTGTCAATATTTAATCCATAACTTGTGTTTGTAATCAATGATAGATAAAAAGCTTTTTGTTGCCCAAAAACCTGCTAGTACCTTTTTACAAAAGTATATTGCTTATTATTATTTTCAAGAATGCATTGATGCAACCCAAAAAAGACAGTATATTTTTTATCCTCATTATAAGAATGCTTTAAGTATTTATAAAAATGCAGCCATTTCTTATTCTAATAATCTATATGAAGTAGTCCCTAGCAAGAACGAAAATTATCATTATGCTTATCAGAGCGTCAACAAAGTATTCAAACAAGTGGTACAACAACCACCATTTTATAAAATAGGCATTGTTTTTCAATCTTTAGGGATCAATCATTTTTTGAGCGCGCCACTCGTTCGTTTTATGGCAACAAAAGAAGGAGAAAGTTTTGAGTATTTTAGAGTTTCTATGAACCCTTTTTTAGATAAAATCTATGCAGCAGAAAATATAGCTGATAAAATTCATTTTTTAGACGAATATTTTGAAGCACAGTATGTAGGGTTTCAAGAATCCCGCTTAGAATGCGCTATAACGTTATTGTTGAATGCGAGCGATAAGTATACGGTCAATACATTGGCACAAGACTTAGCAATTAGTCGAAAAACATTGCTTCGATTATTTAATAAACATTTATGTTGCTCGGTAAAGGATTATATTAATGTAGTTCAGTTTAGAAAAGCATTGCAAAGGTATCAAACAGCGCATCAAAAGCCTTTATTAACCAATTTAGCTTATGACGTTGGTTATTACGATCAGTCAGAATTTATTAACCATTTTAAAAAAATAACTGGATTTAATCCAAGTAAATTATTGGGCAACATTCAGCAATTAGGAAGTGAGGATACTTTTTGGACATTATCCTAAGTGTTTTGTAACGTAAATTACTTTCATTATTGCAATGTTTTAACGTTTTTTGAAAAGGGACTGTAACATTTCTTTACTTGAATCGTCTTTTGGTAGTTACAGTCCGTTTTATCAAAAGTATTCCCATTCTTACACATTCACTCAATATATTCTGTTATTACTCCATGACAATCCGCTGATAAAGTTTTATTGATTTCATTTTCTGAGCAATTATTACTTATAAAAGCGTATTTACCTTTTGTGTATCTAAGGATTGTCGAATTCAAATTATTATAATTTAATGAAATATTTAAATTCGTTTTTTTGTTTTTTATCCCTTTTTATATCCACTCTTTCAGCCACCCCCATTAAAGGAAAAATCGTAGATTCTAGTGGTGAAATTTTATCCTTTGCCAGTATCCATGTAGAAGGAACTTCAATAGGTACGACTAGTAATATCGATGGATTTTACGAATTGGAACTAGAGGAAGGAACGTATCAATTAGTGTTTCAATATGTTGGATATACTTCTAAGGTAGAGTCTGTAACAATAGGAAAACAAGCCATAGAATTGAATGTTGTGTTAGAACCTTTGGTTAACAATATTCAAGAAGTTGTCGTAACGGCAGGAGAAGACCCTGCTTACAGGGTGATTCGGAAAGCAATTAAAAAACGAAAATTTTACCTCAACCAAAGAAAAGAGTATAGTTGCGATGCTTATGTAAAAGGAAAACACTCTGTGGGAGTAGATGAATTGCCCAAATCGTTTATGGGATTTTCTTTGGAAGATGATTCGTTGGACGTTGATTCCCTAGATTTTGGAATATTGTATCTTTCCGAATCTTTATCGCGATTGCACTACAAAAAAGGTCAGTACAAGGAAGTCATGGTTTTTTCTAAAGTAAGTGGAGATGACAAAGGATTTAGTTTTAATTCGGGGAGTGATTTGGCCAAACTGTCGTTTTATCAAAATACCATTCAATTGGGCGAAGCTCAAATTTTATCTCCCATAGCAAACGATGCTTTGAGTGCTTACAAATATCGAATGGAGACTTCTTTTTATGATGAGAAAGGTCATTTAGTATATAAAATAGAAGTGATTCCTAAAAATAAGTTGGGAGCAGTAGTGGCGGGGTACATCTATATTGTTGACAAGGACTGGGCAATTCATAGCACAGACTTATTTACAACAGGAAAAAGCGCAAATATTTCTATTTTAGATACCTTACATTTTAGAGAAACGCACATCAAATTAGACGATAAAACTTGGACCGTTTTTTCTAGAAACTTAACATTTACATTGAAAGTGCTATTTATCAAACTCTATGGTTATTTTGCGAGTGTATTTAGCAACTATGATTTAAACCCTAACTTTGACAAAAAGTTCTTTAATGCCGAAATATTTAAAGTGGAAGATAATGCCAATAAGCAAGACCAAGCAGCTTGGGATTCCATTCGTCCTGTACCTTTAGGGAAGGATGAAATAGAAGATTATCACGAAAAAGATAGTTTGCAAAAAATCTACAATTCCAAAGCTTATAAAGATTCGATGGATCGAATTGCCAATAAGTTTAAGTTGATGGATTTAGCAACAGGGTATACTTACCAAAATACACACAAAGGATATGCTTTTAATGTTTCATCTATTCTCCAAAACTTTTATTTTAATACTGTTCAAGGGTTTGTTTTAGGTCTCAATGCTAATTTTAAACATACAGTAAATGCCGAAAAATATCAATGGTATCGAATTAGTGGTGAGGGAAATTATGCTTTTTCGGAGCAGCAGTTTAGAGGATCAGGAGCGTTTGAAATGCAGTTCAGCGCTATTAGTAAGGCCAAACTAAAAATAGAAGGTGGTAAAAAAGCGTTGCAGTTCAACTCCGATAATCCGATTATGCCCATGATTAATAACTACTATACGTTATTGGAGAAGCGCAATTACCTCAAGCTTTATGACGAAGTGTATGGCAGTGCAACTTATTCACAAGAGATTTTGAATGGTTTGTATGTAGAAGGGGGGATAAAATATGCACAACGTTCGGCATTGGTCAATACAACCGATTGGTCGTTTGTTCCTAAAAATACAAGAGCCTACTTTTCTAATCATCCTCAAGATATAGGGCAACCGAATATTAATAAAGACAATCCTAGTTTCTTGACACACCAACATTTGGAACTAGCCTTAAAACTGCGGATTCGTTTAGGGCAAAAATATGTAACGTACCCCAATCGAAGAGTTTACAAGCCTTCTCAATTTCCTGATATTTGGATCAGCTACAAAAAGGGAGTACCTTGGTTAGGAGGAACAACCAATTATGACTATTTAGAATTAAAATTGACAAAGGAAAAAATAGCCCTAGGAACATCAGGTCTGTTTAGCTTCAATCTGACGGGAGGATGGTTTCCTAATAGAGCGAAGACTTATTTTATGGATTATCATCATTTTAATGGTAATCAGACTATTTTTGCAAAGAATGATGCTTATTTGAGAACGTTTCAACTGTTGCCCTATTATCAAAATAGCACCAATTCAGCATTCGTTATGCTGCACGCCGAGCATCATTTTAATGGGGCAATTTGGAATAAGATTCCAGGTTTAAAAGTCTTAGGTTTTGAGTTTGTAGCAGGTTATCATGTACTGTATACGCCTGAAAATAGAGAGTATATGGAGTTCAATATAGGTTTAGATCGTATAGGCTGGGGAATATTTCGATTTTTGCGAGCCGATTTTGTGATGGGCTATAAAGTAGGCGAACCGTTGAGATATGGGGCTGTATTAGGGTTTAATTTTTCACTCTAGTCCAATAGACCAATACTTCGTGGTACTTCGTGAGTGCTGCGCAGTTGATAATCAATAAGTTGTAAATTTATTGCATCTTGTGTTAAAATTCTGATTATCAAAATAATATAAATGTGATTTTTTATCTTTTTGGTAAGAAGTAAAAAACTAAGCTTGTGCCCTCATGAGCGTAGCGAACTAATCAACGACCACGAAGTAGCAGCGCAGCTAACTACTAATAGACAAGATAACTCTACTAAAAAAACTAGTACCCTATTTTGCCAATCAGAAGTGCACTGTATATTTTTTATGGAAAAACTAAAAAATCAATGGAGCATTATAAATAATAACTCAAAAGAAAATTATAATTTGGAGTGCTTTTTCGGAAGCACTCTTTTTTTGATTTAAAACAGGTTCAGTACAGTAGAAATTGTTATTTGAATGAGAAAGTACCCTAAATTTGTTTGGTTCATTGGATTTTTGTTTGTTGTTAATCTACTTTGGATGAACCATTCTGTAAGTTTGTGGGATGAGGACGAAGCAGCTTATGCAGGATTCGGAATGACAATACTGGAAACAGGAGATTGGGTAGAACCTAGTTACCAATGGTCTGTAATTCATAGAAAAACTCCTTTTCATTTTTGGACCATTGCATTATCTTATCGACTATTTGGTGTCAACGAATTTGCGCTTAGGTTGCCTAGTGTACTTGCCATTTTATTGACCTGTTGGATGGTGTTTTTGTTGGGACGGTCGTTGTTTGGGCAAAAAAACGCTTGTCGAGCAGCCATAATTCTAGCAACTTCTATTCAACTTCCATTGATGGGAAAAGTTGCGCTAACCGATGCTTCGTTGTTATTATTTCAAACAATTGCTGCACTTTCATTGCTGAATTTTATTTATCGCCCCTCATGGAAGTGGAATCTAGGCTTGTGGGGAGCTATTGCAATGGGAATTTTAGTCAAAGGACCTCCAATTATTTTATTAATAGGAGGGATGTGGGTATTATTAGCTATTTTTCATCCTAATAGGAAAAATTTAATAAAAACCCACCCTTGGTTTTTTGCTTGGTTGGCAATTACTCCTTTTGTTGGTTGGTGTTATGCGTCGTATAGTCAAGACGTCTTACTGTGGGAGCAAACAGGTAATGGCGTTCCTTTTGCTGATTGGTGGCAAGAGGAAGCGAACGGACACAAAATTCACTTACTACCTTTTTTGTGGGAGTGGTATGTATTGAGAAGAATTGGAGGATCTGTCTTGGGACAATCAGGTTTTTGGGGCTATCATTTGGTTGTGCTATCCATTGCATTTTTGACATGGTTACCTTTTTGGCTCCCAACGCTCAAAGCATCTGTTAAAGGTTTTATAAAGCCCTCTAACAAAGAGCTGATGTTGGTCATTTGGTTGGTAATGGGGTGGTTCTTTTGGGAATTTATGAGTAGTAAGTTACCTTCTTACTCAATGGGGGCACAGCCTGCACTAGCTTTTTTAATGGCGTTACAAATTGGTTATTTAGAAAACAAAAAGGCTGAATCCAACTTGCTAAAAATAGGCTTAGTATTGTATACTTTAATTTTTGCACTCATTATTATAGGACTCCCTATAGCAGGTGTTTACTTAGTCGGAAATGGGACGCTGGTATATTTACTCCCCATGAGTATGGTGCTTTTGTTGCTTTTGATATCCTTGTTAAAAGCACGAGAAAATATTCAACAGTTGTATCAGCAGACCGCTGTATTAGGAGGCGTTTTTATGTTTTTACTTTGGACTTGTGTTAGCCCGCTGATAGAGCAATCACCAATCAAATCGTTTGACGATATCATAGCAACAGCGTACGAAAAAAGTGGACAAAATAACAAGGCAAGGCTTATTTTTACGGGTTTGAATATCAAGCAACAAAAAATAAGTCTATTGGTTTATGCCGAACAACACTTTGGAACTTATGAAGAAATGCATTCTCCTAAGGCAATGAACGCTTTTTTAGAACAACAGCCTACTGTTTTAATTATTGGACAAGATGCCATTCAACCACTTCAAAAAGCATTCAAAAAAGCCAAACTGCCATTTAAGGCTCAAAAAATACAACACCGTTCTACAGATGATGCTTTAAAAGCACACGACTTTTGGGTCATCAGTAATGTAGAGTGATAACTTTAACGTTGCCGTCTTTTTTCTACAATACGAATGGTACAGTTTGGGGAAATCTCATATGTTGCTATTTTGGTATTGCTCCATCCAATTGTACGAGAGTTTAGGAATAGCAAGCTGTTTTTTCCATCAACAATTACTTTTCAACCAAGCCAAAGCCTTATTCAAATCTTCAGGCGTATCGATATTAGGAGCCTCATAGTCCGTTTTTAAAATACGGATGGACTGATTGTGTTCTAGCCAAGCAAGCTGCTCTAATTTTTCGATTGCTTCCAATTGACCAGAAGCCAAAATTGGATAAGTTTTCAACAAAAAAGAACGGCTAAAGGCATATAAACCAATGTGTTTGTAGAAATGTTGCTGTGTAAGCCATGCCTCTTGAGGCAAGTCTCGAACAAAGGGAATTGGACTACGGCTAAAGTATAGAGCGTTGTGAATACCTGCTGCAATAGGAGTAGAAAAAACAACTTTTACAACATTAGGACTGAGCAAATCGTCTAAATTGTCAATTTGTTTGGCTAAGGTGGCAATAGGCGTATCGGGAACGTTAAAGGCAGAGAGAATACTATTGATTTGGCTAGGTGCAATAAATGGCTCATCCCCTTGGATGTTGACCAATATGTCGTAAGTAGTTGTCTCTTTTAAGTAGGCTTCTATGCACCTTGATGTACCGTTTTCATGAAGTCCAGTCATAACTACAGTACCACCAAAGTTTTGTACAGCTTGGTAAATCCGAGCGTCATCTGTAGCAACAATTACTTTATCCAAATTGGATTGCATCGCTTGCTCATAAACACGTTGAATCATACTTTTTCCCGCTATATCTATCAAAGGTTTTCCTGGAAATCGAGTAGAGGCATAGCGAGCAGGAATAATTCCAATTGATTTTTTCATTTATAATAAAATTTTACTCCGTTGTAATTTTATGCTATTTGTTTTGTTTGTGATAACTAATAAAGTTTTTCAACGAACTATTATTAAAAAGCTTGATACAATATTTATCTTGTGGAAAGTATTGAAAAATGCGATTTTTACCTAACAATTGATACCAATATAAAATGAAAAAATCGAAAATAAATGGGCATGGGCATTTATTGCCAGAACCCCACCAAATTCCACAATTTATGAAAGCTAAAAAGCTTTTTTGGATTGATGAGGATAAAAAATTTATGCGACAAGGAAATTGGGCTAGACCGATTACAGCACCAAGCTTCTTTCTTAAAGAAAAGTTGGAGTGGATGGATAAAAATGAGATAGAGCGAACTGTAATTTTGAACCTGTCGCAGTTATATTGCAATGGTCTGACATTAGAAGATACAAAAGATGCCATACAAACCAATGTGTTTGTAGAAATGTTGCTGTGTAAGCCATGCCTCTTGAGGCAAGTCTCGAACAAAGGGAATTGGACTACGGCTAAAGTATAGAGCGTTGTGAATACCTGCTGCAATAGGAGTAGAAAAAACAACTTTTACAACATTAGGACTGAGCAAATCGTCTAAATTGTCAATTTGTTTGGCTAAGGTGGCAATAGGCGTATCGGGAACGTTAAAGGCAGAGAGAATACTATTGATTTGGCTAGGTGCAATAAATGGCTCATCCCCTTGGATGTTGACCAATATGTCGTAAGTAGTTGTCTCTTTTAAGTAGGCTTCTATGCACCTTGATGTACCGTTTTCATGAAGTCCAGTCATAACTACAGTACCACCAAAGTTTTGTACAGCTTGGTAAATCCGAGCGTCATCTGTAGCAACAATTACTTTATCCAAATTGGATTGCATCGCTTGCTCATAAACACGTTGAATCATACTTTTTCCCGCTATATCTATCAAAGGTTTTCCTGGAAATCGAGTAGAGGCATAGCGAGCAGGAATAATTCCAATTGATTTTTTCATTTATAATAAAATTTTACTCCGTTGTAATTTTATGCTATTTGTTTTGTTTGTGATAACTAATAAAGTTTTTCAACGAACTATTATTAAAAAGCTTGATACAATATTTATCTTGTGGAAAGTATTGAAAAATGCGATTTTTACCTAACAATTGATACCAATATAAAATGAAAAAATCGAAAATAAATGGGCATGGGCATTTATTGCCAGAACCCCACCAAATTCCACAATTTATGAAAGCTAAAAAGCTTTTTTGGATTGATGAGGATAAAAAATTTATGCGACAAGGAAATTGGGCTAGACCGATTACAGCACCAAGCTTCTTTCTTAAAGAAAAGTTGGAGTGGATGGATAAAAATGAGATAGAGCGAACTGTAATTTTGAACCTGTCGCAGTTATATTGTAATGGTCTGACATTAGAAGATACAAAAGATGCCATACGATTTCAGAATGATTTTAATGCGGAGGTGCAACGGAATCATCCCAATAGATTGACCTGTGGTTTTGTTGTACAGCCTAGATACATCGACTTTGCTTTGGCAGAAATAGAGCGTTGTGTAGAAACATTGGGAATGTCCGTATTATGCTTGCCGACACATTTTATTAACGCGGAAGGAAAATGGACTTCTGTTGCGGATGATAGTGTTCTTCCAATTTATGATTTGGCCAATCATTATGGATTGGCGATTGAAATACATCCTTATGATGGTCAAAAGATGATTCAGTTGGAAGATACTTATTGGCGTTTTCATTTGGTGTGGATGATGGCGCAAACAGCCGATACTTTGCATTTGTATACCTTAAAAGATATTCCCAATCGTTTTCCCAACATTAGAACTTGTTTTGCACACGGTTGTATGTTAGGACAAGCCAATCTAGGACGAAGAGTACAGGGATTTAATGGAAGACCCGATTTGTTTCCAAATACGCAACACCCTCAGGCTTCGGTAGGGCATCCCAATTTATTTTTTGATACCTTGGTACATGATGTATATACCTTTCAGTTATTAAAAAATCGTTGTGGTGTTGCTCAAATCATTGCTGGGATTGATGATCCTTATCCTTTAGGAGAAATGGAAGATGTACCGAATTCTTATCCAGGAAAAGTTTTGGATGAAGCCGTTGCTCATGGAATGATTACGATCAATGAGCAAGAGGAGATCTGGCATGATAATGTTTTGCGATGGTTAGGAACAGCATCCAATAAATAGTTAACCAAATAATAGGGGGAAAAACCAAATACTAGTTGTTGATACTTTTGGATGGGAATTATCATTGATAAAGTTGTTTTTGTGATAAATAGAAACTACATTAGTGAAAGTGCTTTGAATTTCAAAGTTAAATAATGTATTGTTTTTAATAACCCTATTGTTCCATTCAATTATAGCCTAACTCCAATCCAATACTGGAATATCAAGTTGGAGAAGTAGGAAATAAATGTACTACGGAGCAGCAATGTTTATCGTATGAAATCGTTTGTTCTATTTTGTCAAGGTTTTATCTCAAAATATCCCTTTTTTACAGCTTTAAGCTTGTTATTTTTATTTAATTTTTGTCTGGTTATCAGTAGAATTGTATACGCTCAAGAGCGGTATTTTTTATTTTTAGTATGGAATTTATTTCTAGCATTTTTGCCATTACTATTTATACACAGTGCAAAGTACTTAAAACAGCAACACGCTTCTGAAGTACTTGTATGGGGCGTGGGAGGAGTTAGTTTACTTTTTTTACCCAATTCTCCTTACATTATCACTGATTTATTTCATCTAATATATTGGAAACACACCGCACCACTTTGGTTTGATACACTATTGATTTTTTCTTATGCAAGTACAGGAGTTGTTTTATTTTATGCTACATTACTAATGATGGAACAACTACTAAAAATGTACTTTAAGACACATACAGCTATTCTAATACTTTTAGGAATTATATTTTTAAATGCTTTTGGGATTTATTTGGGACGTTATATGCGTTTTAACAGCTGGGATATTATCAGTAATCCAATAGGACTTATTGAAGAAATCTTACGATATTTAAGCAATCCAATGGGGTACCCTAGAATTTGGGGAATTACCTTTACTTATGGGATGTTATTTGGAGTGGGATATTGCTGTATCAAATTATTTCAACAAACCATACAAAATGAACAATCAAGAAGCGTATAATAGTTGGGCAGCTATTTATGATGATAATCATAATAAAACTAGAGATTTGGATGCTCTAGTGACTCAAAAAGTATTAGGTCAATATGCCTTTGAAAATGTCTTGGAAATAGGCTGTGGAACGGGCAAAAATACCGTGTGGCTAGCCAAGCACGCAAAGGAAATTTGGGCGATGGATTTTTCTTCAGAAATGTTAGGGAAGTTAAAGGAAAAATTGGATACGGACAAGTTGAATCTTTATGAAGTCGACATACAACGTATTTGGCCTATTGCCAGTCAACAAGTAGATTTGGCAACAACGAATCTTGTGTTGGAACACATACAAGACTTGACATTTATTTTTAAGGAGGCGGCTCGTGTCCTTAAAAGTGGAGGTACCTTTTTTGTTTCGGAGTTGCATCCTATTAAGCAATACTTAGGAAGCAAGGCACGATTTGAAGCAGGTGGAGATTTGCAAACGTTGGATTGTTACATACATCACATTTCTGAATATTTAGAAGTGGCTAAAAGGACAGGGTTTGAATGTGTTGATTTGCAAGAATGGTTTGATGACAACAACCGAACCTTGCCGCCAAGAATAGTATCTTTTGTCTTCACCAAAAAGGATTAAATACGACATGATACAACTAAAAAAATTGCAAGTGGGGCACTCAAAAGCAATTAACTCAATCCCCTTGGATGCTGATTTTTCCCTAGGGAATTTGGTGGCTTTATTGGGGCGAAATGGCTGTGGAAAGACCACTTTGCTAAGAACATTGGGGAATTTCCTGAAACCTATAGCTGGTCAGCTGTTATTAAATGAACAAAGAATAGAGGATTTTTCAGCAAAAGATTTTTCTACTCAATTGAGCATTGTCACGACAGAACGAATTCAGACACCTTATATGAAAGTGTATGACTTAATTGCTCTAGGAAGGTATCCTTATTTGGGTTTCTTGGGCAAATTGAGAGCAGAGGATCATCAAGCGATTCAGGCGATTATCGAGAACTTAGAAATCAATCATTTGACAAACAAGTATATTACAGCATGTAGTGATGGTGAACAGCAAATGGTACTTTTGGCAAGAGCCTTAGCACAAGATACCCCTATTATTTTGTTGGATGAGGCTACTGCACACCTCGATTTTGTCAATCGAATTAAAATTTTTCAAACCTTACAGCGCTTGGCAAAAAAGCAGCAAAAACTTATTTTTTTAGCTACACATGAACTAGACATTGCACTCCGATTTGCACATCAAATAATGCTTTTTCATCAAGGCAAAATAACCGTAGACTTGTCCAAAAACTTAACGCAAACAAAGCAAATTCAAGAAGTATTTGCCATTGAAGGTATTTCTTACAATTTTTAGAGTACATGGGAGTTATGCTGCTGCAAAATAAGTGCTAAAGAGCAGCCCTGTATTTTACTTTTTAACCAAGAACGAATCATAGATAATTGGGTGATTTTATTGTTAGGCGTATGATTAAAAAGAGTAGATAGCTCTTCATACATTTCCTGAAATAGGATAGGATGTTCGTTCTTTTTTGTGGAAAGAATTTTTTTCAAAAATCGAATGATTCGTAATTCTAAGTTGTAGTTTTCTTTATGAGGATAGAGTTGTCGATGAAGCGAACGGAGAGCGCTTTCGAGAAGGGAGTCTTCTTGTGTCTCAAAATAGATCAATAACTTGGTGATATTAGCATTGAGTTGTAACGCCAAATAAGATTTATTTTGTTTTTTATCCAATATTTTTTCTATATAAAACAAGGCTTTCTCATAATCAGGAACTACAAAATAGATGGAAACAAAACAGGAATAAGGAACCAAAACATCCAAGGGCGTTTTTTCCAACCAATCACTTTGTTCTGCAATTAATTTTAGACCTTCTTGGGTATTTCCTGTAATGGCATAAATGTTGGCTTTAAGCTCAATTAAACGTAGTTGCTCAATTGGATGTTGAGTTTTTAAAGCATATTGACTTTTTTCTATTTTGGCAATCAAGGACAAGATTAAATCAATTTTTCTATAAAAAAGTGCTCGGCTAGCAAGGTTGTATAAGTGGCTGATGTATTCTTCTGGTGGTCGTATATTGATAAGCTCTGCCTCAAAAATAGACAGTGATTCTATACTGTGTTCCAACGCATTTTCTAAATTGCCTTTGAGGGCATCATAAATTAAGTGTATTTGATGGTATTCCAATTGGGCGAGCGCACTATGTGCTTGAGTAGGGGAAGCCAAAATAGGGTGTTGAATCAATTGTTCTGCTAACAATAAATCTTTGGGAATTCGAGTCTTTTTTCGATAAAGATAATGCAATTGGGTTTTTAGGAGGTTGTAATGATATAAATTATTAGCTAACAATGAGTTGGTTTGAATCGCATCTATAAACTCCGTAAAAGAATCATCTTTAAAGGAATAAAATTGCAGCACTTTGTTTTCTAATTTTAAAATTTCTTGATCAATCAATTGAACATAAAGAAAGAGTTGTTGTTCTTCCGCTATTTTTTTGAGTTTATAAATTTCTTTTTCAGCGGCTTTGTAAAGTTCCTTATGGACTAAAATTCGAAAATACTGCAAGCCTGCCAATATTTCTTGGCTTGTATCTACTTGACCGTGAAAAACAATTAAAACCTCACGAACCAAATCGTATAAGCGTTTTTTTTCGATGCTAAAAGAAGTACCTCTAAAGGCTTTTTTTAATGTTTCTTCATCATAGATTTCTTGTTTGTCTATGGCTTTAAAAAGTTTTAGATGCTTGATACCCTTCTTGCCTAATCCTCTAAGATGCATGGTAACTTTTCTTTTTTCTTCCTTACTTAAAGAACGAATCAAGGTGTGAATTTGGGAGGATGTTTTTCGCATAATTTTAAAACTTTAGTACACAGTATGTCTTTTTTATGGAAAATATATGAATTTGTTCTGTGAGTGCTGTGCTATAGATTGTTAATGTATTGTGAAGGTTGTTTTTTTAGTTGAGTAGGATAGTTGCTTTTTTATTGGATAGATAGAGGTTAAGGAAAAATATAAACTACAATTCTAGCAAATATATAATCAAAATAGTTTTAGATCTTGCTTTTTGTTTTCAAAAAGTTTATTATTGTTTCGCTAATTGTTATATGATAACTAAAAATCATTACTCCGTTGGAAAATCGTATTAGTTTAGCTTCGCTGCTACTACGTGGTACTTCATGAGCACTGAGTTTTTAGTTATACGCTGCTACTACGTGGTGTTGCATGGGGCTTCGAAGTTGATTATTAGCAAGACATAATTTTGTTTGCTTTAGGTTTAAAAAATTGATAATTAAACTAGAAAATGAACGTAGTATTAAATTAAAAAAACAAAACAAACCAATCAATAGCACAAAAAAGAAATAAACACACCTTATGAAACAATATCTAGAAAATAAGCAAGGAAAATCTTCTAAGTTTTGGGAAATAGAATTAGATGGACAATTTCTAACCATTCAAAATGGAAAAATTGGAGGGAAAGGTCGCTTGACTAAGAAAGACCTCAAAACGGAAGAAAAAGCATTGCTAGCTTTTAAAAGAGAAATTATTAAAAAAAAGAAGAGTGGCTATGAAGACCCTGCTATGCCTATTATTGCTTTAGATTTAGAAAATACTCCTTTTAACGATACGATTTTTAAGCACGAAGCGGAAGTTGAGCATATCTATTATTATGAACAAAAAGGTGTTGTAGTAACAGCCAGTAGGAATCATTTTTACTTGTGGCAACTAGATGGAACGTTGTTAGACCAATATGAATTTGCAGAAAGTACGCATTTTTTTGGTTCCTTTTTTGTCCAAGCAGTGCCTAATTCTGAACAATTGTTGATTTATAAGAAAGATACTTATCGAGATAACCATATCTATCTTTTTGATTGTGCTCAACACAAACTAGAGCTTATTCGAGAACAGCTAATTGAAATACCGATAAAAGGCTATTTTGGTGATATAGATGTGGATGAGAACTACATTTATTTGGGGTATACGGGGGGATTTATGTTGCTAGATTATGAATTTAATACACTAAAAACTTTAGTTTCTCCGCAAAATCATAATAATTCTAGTGGAACGGTGGTTAGTGCGGTTAGTCAACGAATTGCGTTCATTGAATACGGTGGTCGAGAAAGTTTAGAGCAAATATTGATCATGGATTTGGATGGCAATGAAGTGGCTCAGTTTGAAGCCAAAGCGCATGGATCGAATGGAATAGCAGTAAAGTTCAACGCTACAGGGACAATTTTATATACTGTTTCAGCGGCTAATTATAAAACAAAAGCGCAGCTATGGGAAGTCGAAAAAGGCAATTTGCTCCAAGAATTGGTGAATTATTCTAGTAGTGGGGGCGTTTTGTCTTTTGAGGTATCGAGAGATGATAAGTGGTTGGCTATTCGAGTGGCAGGAGTAGATATTATTTTATGGAATGTAGAAGAAGCTTCGGTTGCTTGGGTAAGAACGAATGAAGCACTTTGGGCAAACATTGCTTTTGGAGGGTCGGGAACATTGTATCAGTCTGCGGGAAATAGGTTGCAACCAATTGGTTTGGAATCGGGTGAACCTTTGTTGGTATCGAAAGGATTGACAGCCGCGTGTCGTACGTTGTATATTGACGATGCACAAAATGAATTGTGGACAATGGCAGGGAAAATAGCGCATTGTTTTGAGGCAGATGGTTCCGTAAAACATGCGTTGGATATAGAATCTTTTGTCGCTGAAAAAACATCGGGCAAACTTTTGCTCAAGCGTCGATACCAAAATTATGGAGGTACTTATGCTTGGTTCGATCTAAAAACGGGAGAAGAAACACCTATTTTATCTGGTTTGTTTGAAAGTATTGATTTTGATGAACGGCGATTGCTCTCTACTTCAGGTTATTTTTCGAGAGAAAAGAAAATGACCAAACTTTGGAGCCACTCGGGGAGAGAATTACAGGCTTTTAAGCCAAGCAAAAATGTAAAGGCTTATCTCTGGAAAGATGATGAGTTTGTTGTGGTGCAAGGTAAAACACTGGAATTTTGGACGATGGGGGAAAAGAAAGCTTCTTTGGTGATTAAAAATGCGCATAGTAAGGGAATTCAAGTATTACATACGTTCCCTAATTGTTCTCTAGTATTGTCTATTGCGGATAATGAAATTAGATTATGGGATGGAAAATCTACAACTTCCTTGTTTTTTGATCTGGCATTGGATACGATTAAGACAGTTCTTAAAAAAGATTACCTATCAGAATTGCTAATCGTTGATAAACTAGGGAATGTGTATGTATTGGAGGTAGAACAACAACTTTTGAGGCAAATTGCCAATTTAAAACAACCGATTACAACCGCTACACTTAGTCGAACAGGAATCTTATATGCGGCAACAGAGGAGTTAGAAATTTTGAAGACTGATTTATCTTCGTTGTTACAACTTAAACAAGAAGAAAAAAAAGCAAGCAGTACACTAGAGATAAATACTAGTATTTTGAATGGCACTCCAACAGAAAAAGAAGTGTTTCGTTTTTTGAAATCTATGGATTGGAAAACGTTGGATGTTCCGTTATTCTTAAGGTTACGAAGTGCACTAGAAAAGATAGCAATAGAGGATGGTGTTGGAGCTGCACACGAATATTTTACAGAACGTATGTTGGAGTCTGGTGCTTTGCTGAGACACTCTTTTGCACACGAAGAAAAAATAAACAGTTTTGCTATGAGTCCAGATGGGCAATATTTGGCAGTTGGAACTTGGGTAGGAGATAATTATGAAGAAGATGGAACGGTACAAATATGGGAAACGGCTACTGGGCGTTGTGTGAATTTGTTAAAAGAGTCTTATGGTGGTATTGGTTGGCCTGATTATCCTCATATGCTTCAATGGAGTGCCAGCAGTCGATACATTGGTGCGGGTTTAAATACCAATACTGTAGCAAAATTAAACCCTTTTTCAGATGCTTCTAGCCCTTTGGCATCGGCATCAGTAACAAATGGTTGGTCAAGACCCCCAGCATGGACATGGCAAGGAAACAAAGATGCTTTTGTCATTAGTTGTTGGCACAATTCTGAAATTCCTCTAGCAATAACCTCCAACAAAAGGCAGAACACGTATGAAGATAATGCCAAGTGGATGTCTATGAAATTAGCAGCCAATATCAAGCCCTTGCTTAATGGAAACGATTTGCAACCTTACAAATGGTGTAGAACGACCCCTGATGGTCGGTTTGCTTATGGTTATAACTACCAAAATCAGGTATATGGGGTAGATTTGGATTCCAAACAAGTTGTTTGGTTGAAATCTATCAGCCAACCTGTTGGATTTAGTGCGTGCAATGATAGAATGGTTTATCAAGACTCTGACAAATTGGTTTGGGCAACTATCCAAACAGGGGAGATTGTTTCTAAAACTAGTTGCTTGATGAGTGTTAAAGGAATACAGTTTTCAGAAGAAGCTCAACGGTGTGTGGTCTATGGCGAAAAAACATTGTTGGTTTATGAGGCAGAAAAGCAAATTGCTCGATGGACTCTTAATGATAATGTACTCAAAGAAGCAGCATCTTATTCAGAACTTAGAAGTGTTCAATTCAATCAAGAAGGTGACAAACTTGTGGTATTATTAGAGTCAGGGAAAGCACAAGTCTGGTCCATCGAAACACAATCTTTGCTTAGTGAGTTTGTGGTTACTGCTGAAGGAATTTATTGGGGGGCTACAATTGTAGTCGTAGGTGCCTATGGGATTTCTTTTTACAAGGAAGATGGGACGTGTATTCAATCTTGTGATAAGGATCAGCAAGCGAAGGCTTATAATGCATTGTATGATCAAGCGAGTCCGCTTCAAGTAGGGAAAAAAGATTTCTCGATTAAATACGATGTGGTTCCTAATTACCCTTTAGATGATAAGGGGCGGAAGCAGTGGATTGCGGTTGTTCCAACAGGAGTCGTAATCGGCAATGATTTGAATGTAGATGGGTTAGATCAACATTTGGCGTATGTATATGAAAATAAATATGCTTGGTCGTATTGTTGGGGCAGTAAAAAGCATCTGTATACAACGCTATATGAAGCTAAAGAAGATCCTAAGCTGGGATTGACAAGTAAAGAAAAAGCACTTATAAAAGCTCCTAAGAAAACCAAACCGAAAAAGGCGGGCATCTCTTTTTCTAAAGGAGGATCCTTGTTGGATATTGTACAAGTACACCAAAAATCCTTGGCGGAATTGAAAGGAGGTTGGCATTATCACATTAGCAAACACAATGGTATTATTGCTCGTCAATTGATTAAGATAGGTGCGTATAAAAAAGCTATTAAAATTGCTGCTGCCAGTTCCGAACCTTATGTGTTGGTGTCGAATTTAGGTTTTGTAGCTGTTGATTTGGCTCAAAACGGGGTGCTTGATTTGGCAAAAGAAGCATTTGAAAAGGGTGTCAATGCGCTAGAAAATATGCCTGAAAAAGATCGAAATGATTGGGCTGCTACCTTTGTTTATGCACCATTGGCAGCCGCCGCAGCTTTGTTAGGTTTAAGCGAAACATCCAAAACATATTTTGACCTATCGTATCAAAAAATAGAAAAGGAATCGAATACCTTTGAAAAATATACCCACTTGGCGACTAGTTATCTTCTGTGCCATCAACATGAAAAGGCAATGGATGTTATGTCGAATGGCCCTTGGAACGAGGGATGGTTTAGTTCCTATCAAGTACAATTTATTTTGTTATTAATGGATTTGGGGCATTTAGATTTGGCAATGGAATATTTTGATTTGGGGATTCAGAAATGTGGCAAGATTGATGAATTTGACTTGCTAGATAAAGGATTTGAAGCGCTATTAGAACAAAAACGGTATCAAGAAGCGATTGCTTGGATGGAGAAATTTCCAGGGTTGAGCACGAGCCATTGTGAAGCTTTGCTGATTCAAAAATATATAGAAGTTGGTGAGAAAGAGTTGGGGACGGATTATTTGTTAACAAAAATGGAAGCTTCCAAAGGATACGATGGTAGCGTAATGGAGTACTTAAAGTTGATGAGTTATATCAATCCTGAAAAAGCTAAGGAAAGTATTCTAAATTATACAACAACGACCAATGCTTATTATAAAGATCGTTATTATGAGGATTTGGGAAGAACAAAATCTAATCTTGGTTTGGTTGATGATGGGTTGTTAACTTCAGAAAAAATAAGCGATGTTCGTAACCGAGTACTTTACTTGGTTGGTTTGTTAGAATGCCCAGCAGATAACACCGAGGTGCAACTGCAAATTTTGAATCAAGCTATAGATTTGGTGACAAAAGAGGAGATGGTTGTTCAAGAAACGATAAAGTTCTGTATTGAATTATCGAAGGCTGCCAGTCGATTGGGCAAGGAAGATCAAGCGAATAACTTATTGGAAAAAGCCAATGCATTGGCTAATCAAAGTAAGGCAGATGATCGTTATTCTGCTAGTGAATTGCAAAAGCTATATTTAGATTTGGAATTGTTAGAAGCATCCTATAAAATGTTTAAAAAGCAGACGCCAGCTAATCGAAAATATGGGATGAAGGATTATGCGCTAGAAATTGCCCGAAAGGGATATTGGAAAACAGCAGCAGCACTTTTAATGACAATTCCTGCCAAAGATTTAAACGATCGACACGCCGCTGCGATGAAAATTATCAAAGATTTTAATCCATAGTTTTTGTGTGATAATATTGAGAACCGCACAATCTTGCGAAAGGGGCAAGAACTAGGATATAAAATATAAGTCTGTTTGATGCTTTTAGAAGGCATGGAACAGACTTTTTTATTGCGTTAATATGAGGAACTGGAGTAAAACAAAAAAAGCCATCTAGTATAAACTAGATGACTTTTAAGTGATTCGAGCAGGATTCGAACCTGCGACCGTCTGCTTAGAAGGCAGATGCTCTATCCAGCTGAGCTATCGAACCGTTTTGTTGTGCTTGTTTTATTAAGCGATTGCAAATATACACGCTTTTGTCAAAAAAAGAAAAAGAATGTCGTTATTTTTTAATAAAAAAAACAAAAAAATAATTGTGTTTCTTTTAGTCTTTGATAAACAAGCTAATAGTTAAACGGGCATTGGTTAAAAAAAATTCCCTTTGAGATATTTTTTTTATATTTTTCTGTTCTCACGAATGTAAATTGTATATTTAGTAGAGAAGAAGTAATAAGAGATCGAAAAAAGTAGCAATATTTTTGAAATTATCTTGGTCTAAAGCTTTCGTGCATTAAAGTTTCGTTTTTTGACTATTCTAAACTCAAAATCTAATACAAACTATAATTTAAACTAATTCTGCTTTCTTACTTATATTAAGTAATCATAGACATAAGTAGAAAAACAAAAGCTGTCTATATTTTGTTACTAATTTTGTCTTTCTACTTACTAAAATTAAGTACTTATGAATATTACATCAGTTATGTTTGCCACCCCTGAATACGATCAGTTGGTAGCCATGCGTATTGAAACGCTTTATGAACCTCTTAATGCTGAAATTACAATCGAAGATTTTGCAGAGGAATACAAGGATGTACATTTGATGGTTCAGAATGAGCAACATGTTTTAATTGGTGCCATTGTAGCAAAGGTTTGTGAAGAGGAAGATGAATTTCTAAACAAGCGTAAAATTTGTTTGCTGCGTCAGGTTGTCGTTCGCAAGGATTTACAAGGAATTGGAGTGGGAAGAGATGTTTTGGAATCTATTGAAAAGTTGTTGATAGAAAAAGGCTATAAAGAAATTCGTTTGTATGCTCATGTAGGTGCCTTAGATTTTTATACAAAGTTTGGCTACACTAAACATGGAAAAGAATTTACGGGCAACGGTATTAAGCAACATGTTATGAAGAAAAAAATTCAGAAAAAATCTGAAAAATTAGACAAGTTGGAAGCTGTTGGAACGGCTTATTCTTAATTGTTTGGTATTTCTAAAAAAAACGTTGACATTGCTGATGTTGTAGAACATCAATTTGAAATTTAGTTGATAATAAAAGTAGAAAGTAGCTGGTATTCTTACAATATCAAGAGACTACTTTCTACTTTTATTTTTTATTCAGCGCGCATTGCTTATTTTTGCTACTCCCAAACAAAGCTTAGGGAAGAAAATAGATTAGCAAAAAAACATAGAATTATAAAGAGTGGATACAAATACAGTAAAAATAAAAAAAGGAGCGATTTTAGAAAACGTTCAAATTGAGGATGTTGCATTTGGTGGTGAGGGCTTGGCTAAATTAAAAACAGAACATGGAGATTATGTTTTGTTTGTAAAAAATAGCTTACCTGGGCAATTGGTTCATGCAAAAATTGTTAAAAAGAAAAAGCGATTTGCAAAGTGTAAATTGATAAAAGTAGTGCAGCCCTCCAAGGATGAAATAAATTTGCCTTACCAACCCATTCCTGGTGCTCCTTTTGCTAGGTTGCCAATCGAAAAACAGGAGCAATACAAGGAGTCTTCTACCTTGGAAATGTTCAAGCGATTGAGTGGAATAGAGGAAATTAAGGATTTGTACGAAACTTACATCAGTTCTCCACTTGTATGGCATTATAGAAATAAGATGGAATATTCTTTTTCTACGCTAGTTTCAGAGTTAGGAACAGGAGAAGAGTCGGAAGGCTTTGCATTGGGATTCAAACGGAGAGGACAATGGTGGGCTGTCGAAAATTTGGAAGCAGATTCGGGCTTGTTTGATGCACAATTTGAAGGGGCAATGCTTTCAATTCGTCAATATTGTGAACAAACCAATTTGCCACCTTGGAATCCTGCCAAAAGTGAAGGTTTCTTTCGATTTTTGGTCGTTCGAAAGAGTTATGCACATGATGAGTTGTTGTTTAATTTGGTAACGACCAGCTCGAAATTAGAGCAGTTTGATAAAATGGCTTTTGTTGATTTACTAAAAGGGATTTTAGGCGAACGCTTAGCAGGAGTTATTCATACGATTAACGATGAAATTGGAGATGTCGCCAAACAACCTGCGGAACAATCGACACTGTTGTATGGCAAAGAAAAAATTGTAGAAAACATCTTGGGCTTGGATTTTGAAATTAGCATGCAAAGTTTCTTTCAAACAAACCCTAAATGCGCTGAAAAATTATATTCTAAAGTAATCGAATACGTTCAAGCAGGGATGGAGCATTCGGGAACAACCAATGCTGTTGCTATGGATTTGTTTTGCGGAACAGGGACAATTGCCCAATTACTAGCCAATGATTCAAATATTGACCAAGTGATTGGTGTTGACATCGTAGCAGAAGCGATTGAAGATGCAAAAGAAAATGCCAAACGAAATGGTATTGACGGCATTCAGTTTTATGCCGCAGATGTGCGCAAGTTCTTGTTTGATTATCCTCAATACAAAGGAAAGATTGGAACGATTGTATTGGATCCACCGAGAGGAGGGATTGTTCCCAAAGCTTTGCAACGAATTATTGAGTTGGGGGCAAAATCTATTGTATATGTCTCTTGCAATCCTTCTACACAAGCTAGAGATGCAGCAACCTTGATGGAAGCTGGTTATGAGCTAAAGCGATTTTGTTTGGCCGATCAATTTCCTCATACAGCCCATATCGAAAGTATTGCTTTATTTGAGCGCCCTTAAACTTAGATACTATGGAAGCAGCCTTATTTCAATTTTTAGCCAAACACATCGTATTGACAGAAGAGGAGAAAGTTGCTTTGTTGGATTTTGATCTATTTAGAACGTATCCGAAAGGACATATTTTACTTCATGAAGGAGCATTTGCTCAAGCAGCTTATTTTGTTATCAAAGGCTGCTTGAGATGCTATTATTTGGACGAAGGAGAAGAAAAAACAACCGCTTTTTATATGGAGGAAGAAGGTGTTACGCCAGAAAGTTTAATTAATCAGAGCCCTTCTACGTATTATATTTCTTGTGAAGAAACGTCAGTTGTGTTGGTTTCAACTCCTCAAATGGAACAAACCATTTTTCAAAAGTTCCCGAAATTTGAAACACTATGCCGAATCTTGTCTGAAAAAGAACTTGCCAATCAACAAGTCGCTTTTGCTAAGATGTTTAACTCCACTCCAGAAGAAAGGTACTTGCATTTGATTAAAACGAAACCTCAATTATTACAAAGAGTCCCTCAGTATCAAATTGCCAGTTATATAGGAATTAAGCCAGAATCATTGAGCCGCATTCGAAAACGACTTAATGATAAATAATTTTCGTTCTTAACTCAAGTCAATTTATTTGACCAAATGATCCCTTATCATTGTTCTATTTAACAGTACTTCGTTAAAAATTAGACCTAACGAAGCTAGAATTTAATACTAAATATAGAACAATGGATGTAAAAATTAAGCTTTCGACTTTGTGGATGATTTTGTTATTCAATATGATTTATGCAGATATCTATAGCATTATAATAGAACTTGTGCATGGAGGTATTCTAGATATACCAGGAGATGTACATTTTATCATGGCGATAGCAGCTATTTTGACCAACATTCCCATCATAATGGTTTTTCTTTCAAGGTATTTACGCCCTGTTGCCAATCGTCGGGCTAATATTGGAGCTGCATTATTTACAATATTATATATTATTGGTGGAGGAGATACCGCATGGCATTATCTGATAATTGCAAGTATTGAAATTCTCTTGCTTGTTATAATTCTTGTTACCGCTTGGACTTGGAAGGAGGTGGAAGATAGTGTGTTGTAGGTGGTGTCAAAAAGGACTCTAGTAAAAAAAAAATGCCTAGGCTGCTCTTATCACAAAGAACCTAGGCATTTTAAAAAATTAACGGAGTAATATTTTTAAATAAGCATCAACTTAATTCTGAACAGCGAGTAGTTCGATGTCAAAAACCAAAGGCTCGTTAGGTCCAATAGCACCCGAACCCGAAGAACCATAAGCTAAGTGGGAAGGAATCAATAATTTACCTTTTCCACCAACTTTAAAATAAGGAATACCATATTGCCACCCTTTAATAACATTGGTTAGCGGGCTTGTAAAAGGATTGCGCCCAATAGAGCTATCAAAAACAGTTCCATCAAGGAGTCTACCGGTATAGTGAACCGTGACCGTGCTGTAAACACCACTTGGTTGATCTCCTGTGCCCACAACATCCATGGTGTAATATAATCCATCTTGTGCCTCAATAACCGTAAGGTTGTTATCTTGAATATATTGTTGGATGCGTTCTTCGTCTTTTGATCGAATGTCTTCGCTACAGCTAGTAAATGAGTAACTTACTATTAATAATACAAAGAGTGAAAATATTGCTTTCATAATAATTTATTTGATTCTTTGGTCAGTTAAATGGTCATCTATTAATTTTAGTTATTTAATGCTACCACATGATTTGCCAAATGTGGGTTTACTCAATAGTTCGTTGAAACCACGGAGTAGCAGCGCAGCTAAACTTTATTAGTTTATTGCATGAGTGCTGCGCAGTTGATAATCAATAGGTTATGTCTTTGTTGTGTTTTGTGTTAAAAAAAATGATTATCAAACTAATATAAATGTGCTTTTTTATCTTTTTGGTAAAAAAGTAAACAACTAAGCGATAGCGATCTCACGACCGCAGGGAGCTAATCAACGAACTACTATTTACTAAAAGAGCTATTTTAATACCAATCTTCCTTGCGTGTAAGCTCGCCAGCGTTCCAAAACAGCACTCATGTCTTCTGGAAGTTCAGAATCTTGCCCAACAAACTGCCCCGTAGACGGGTGTATTAAACCAATTGTTTTGGCATGAAGTGCTTGTCTAGGGAGTAGCTTAAAGCAGTTTAAAACAAAATGTTTGTACTTGCTAAATACAGTTCCTTTAACGATTTTATCACCACCATATTCAACATCACCAAACAAAGGATGTCCGATGTGTTTAAAGTGAACACGGATTTGGTGCGTACGACCTGTTTCCAATCGACATTCTACTAAGGTAACATAACCAAAGCGTTCCAAAACTTTGTAGTGGGTAACAGCGTGTTTTCCACGTTCTCCATCTGGATAAACTTGTCTTAATTTGCGATGTCTTGGATGACGATCAATGTGGCCTGTAATCGTGCCTTCGTCCTCTTCAATATCTCCCCAGACCAATGCTTGGTAACGACGTTCGATACTATGATCAAAAAATTGTTTAGCAATATTCGACATAGCTTCTTCTGTCTTAGCGACAATCATTAATCCAGTGGTATTTTTATCAATTCGGTGCACAATACCAGGTCGCTCGTTGTCCTGAGTAATTGGAAGCCCTTTTAGGTAATGCACCAAGCCATTGACTAAGGTTCCATCGGCATTACCAATACCAGGGTGAACGACTAATCCCGCAGGTTTGTGCAGAATCAAAAAGTCGTTGTCCTCATAGCGAATATCCAACTCCATTTCTTGAGGAGTTGGTCCTCCTTCTGTTTTTTGTTTTTTCCAGCGGACGGTAATTTTATGCCCAGGTTTGACCTTGTGGTTGCTTTTGATATTTTTCCCATTCACCATGATCCAACCATCATCAATGGCTTTTTGCACTCGATTTCTCGTTACATTTTCGAGCCTGCCCATTAAGAACTTATCAAGTCGAATGGGTTCTTGTCCAGGGTCAGCGATAAAGGTTTGTAGGAGATAAACTTCGTTGTTGATTATTTTTTCTTCTTTCATAATCTTGCAAAGATACGCATTTCAGTCGACTACTAAACCTAGAAAGGAGTTTTTATTTCTTTATTTAATAATTCTATAGTTTTTAAGGCGCGTCGTTCTTTGGTTGTTGCTCGTTTAGCCTGATTGATATAGTTGGCGTATTCTTTTTGGCAAGTATAGGAAAGTTGTTGATAAAAAGCCGCTGCTTTTGGAGCTTTTGCAAATGCTTCTTGTAGTTCAGGAGGAACTTCTACCACTCTAGGAGCAGTGTCTAGTGATATTGAGGCTTGTATATGATCACCAACTTCCTTATTGAGTTTGTTTCGAATGTCTTTTCTAACAATTAGAATGTGATTAACTGTTCCCATTCGAGAGAGTGTACCCCTATAGGGTTCTTGCCCTTCAAAAAGTACACTTACTTTAGGTCGCTTTGCACCAAAAGCTTCTTCTACATCAAAGGGGATTTCAATATAAGCACCTCCCTTCGATGTACTTTGAATAATAGCTGTAATATTGTGTGATTTTATCATAAATGTTCGTTTTGTTTAGCATAAGTAATCGCTCAGAAAAAATTATATAAAAATAACCTTCTTTTTGCACTACTCTTCATCGAAGCATTTTGTTTTAGCCCGCTAAAGCTGCACTGTTTCTCTTCGATTAGCACTAAAAATAAGTCTATTTTTTAGCTATATTTTTTTCTGCCCACTTACTTAGTTACTACTATGTGGTACTTTATGAACTGTTTCTTTGTACCTCGTCTAAGTCTCTTATTTTTATAACTTATCTTTTGTTTTGATGGAATAATTAATGGACAAATTGTCACTAACAAAAATGTTCTTATATTTGCAGTCTATTTTGGACGTTGTAAAAAACAAGATTCCCAAAATAATGTTATTCTTTCTAGAAAATTAGTACAAAAAAATGAAATTACCAATATACGCTTACGGTCACCCTATTTTAAGAAAAGAAACAGAGGAAATTGATGAAAATTACCCAGATTTAGAAAAATTATTAGAAGATATGTTTGAAACAATGTATCATTCTAAAGGAATGGGCTTGGCAGCACCTCAAATTGGTCGTAACATTCGCTTGTTTTTGGTAGACACGGAGCAGTTGGATACCGATGATAGAGAAGAGGAAGCAGAGGAATTTATTAAAGAAGTTTTTATCAATCCAATCATTTTGGATGAGTCTGGCAAAAAATGGGAATACGAAGAAGGTTGCCTAAGTATACCTGATGTGCGTGGGAACGTTTCTAGAAAACCCAAAGTGAGAATTGAATATTACGATGCCAATTTTGAATTGCAAGATAAAATTTTTGATGGAATTACAGCGCGTGTTATTCAACATGAATACGATCACTTGGAGGGCATTTTATTTGTAGATTTGTTGAAACCTTTAAAAAAGCGTTTTGTGAAAAAGCGCTTGGATAAAATTCAGAAAGGACAAATTCAAGCAGATTATAAATTGGTTTATGCCAAAAAATAAAATAATAACTCTGTTAGAAAAAAATTAAAATCTTAGTAATAAACACAAATTGTTGCTAAGATTTTTTAGTTTAGGAATTATTTGAATGCTTTTTGTAGAGCATTGAGGGCGAAATTGCTAAAGAACTAGAATACAATAGTTTGTTGAAACAATAAAACAGCATATAGATAATTAGAGAACGACTAAAAATATAGAATATGAAATATATAAGCTTATTGGTAATCATGATCGCCATAGGTGTTTCTTTTTCATTTAAACCGATGGAGGAAGCTCCTGCACTAAAGTTTGGTTTATTAAAATACAACGGAGGAGGGGACTGGTATTCCAATCCAACCGCTTTGCCTAACTTAGCGAAATTTTGCAATGAAAAATTGCACACGAATATTGATCCTAATTATGAAACTGTTGAAGTGGGAAGTGCAGAGATTTTTAACTATGCTTTTATGCACATGACTGGGCATGGAAACGTCGTTTTTTCGGATGCTGATGCAGAAAATTTGAGATTGTACTTACAGTCTGGGGGCTTTTTGCATATTGATGATAATTATGGTATGGATCCTTTTGTTCGTATCGCAATGAAACAAGTCTTTCCTGAATTGGATTGGGTAGAGCTACCTTTTACGCACGAAATTTATCACAAGACGTTTGAATTTAAAACGGGAATACCTAAAATTCATAAACATGATGGCAAACCCGCACAAGGATTTGCTTTGATATGGGAAGGTAGAGTGGTTTGTTATTATAGTTATGAAACAGATTTAGGTGATGGATGGGAAGATCAAGAAGTGCACAACGATACCGAAGAAATGCGTACCAAAGCACTTCAAATGGGGGCTAATATTGTCCAATTTGCTTTTGAGCAATAAAAAGAAACGTACCAAACTATATCGTGGAGCTACATATATTTATGTTAAAGAATTACTTAAAATAATTGTTGCCTAGTAACTTGCAATAGTTCGTTGAAACCACGCAGTAGCAGCGAACCGAGCTGTGCGAGCTCATGACCGCAGGGAGCTACCACGAAGTAGCACCGCAGGTAACTAAGCTTGCGACCTCATGACCGCAGGGAATAATCAACGAACTACTAAAATTGTATATCGAATTTTATATAAAACCATAATTATGCAAAAGCTAAAATTTGGAGCTTGCAGTTTTCTTTTTTTGTTATTGGCGTTTTCTTCTGTAGGACAACAAATTACAGCACATAATGAATTCCGTAGTACAAAAGCTCAAAAAACAATTCCTGTTGAGGATGACTTATATTTAAGAATTAGCCTAGAACAGCCTTTAGAGCAATTGATCAAAGAGCAAGAAGGGGACGGTCAAGATGTCTATGGGGTGCTTAAGATAGACTTTGATGGCTTAGAGTTCTTGACAGATGCATTTGCCTTAGGATCAACTAAAGCTGCTTCTATTGATGAGTTTGATGTAGCTTTAAGTGTTAATATGAAGGAATTCCATGCTTTGGCAATGGACTATAAGGATAGTTGGGGACCTAAAGATGATTTATTACTTTATGTGTTGTCTCAAAAAAATAATCCACTTGTTACATGGATGAGAGCGGTTGCCGCACGTGCGCTGCCTGTTCATACACATTCCATAAAAGTGGCATTGTATGTAATGAAGGATAAAAAAGAGCCTTATGATCTAGCCACGCCTTTGGCAACGGGAAGCTTTGATCTAACAGTTGGTAAAAATGCCTTGTTGCCTTTGTATGGAACTAAAATTCCTGCAATGTATCAACCCGTTAAAGACAATGGTTTGATAGATGATTTGCATCAAGAGAATGTAACCAATATTTTGTGGTCGACTCAATTTGTTCCAGTCAAAGATGTGGATAAAAAGCTGCTTCAATCGACGTTTAAAACAGCAGAAGAGACCGTTTATGGTCGTATCTACCTGCCTAAATCTATTCAAAATCTGAATAGAGGTGTGGGGGAAAGCAAATCATGTTCGTACACAACGCACTATTATATAGATGGAGTATTGATAGAGTCTGTTGATGTAGAATTAACAGCTTCTATTTGTGAAAAAGAGACTTCTTTGCCTATTGTGTTGTGGGGAAGAGATTCAAACAGTGCTTCCAAATTTAGAACAAAAATCCAAGAATTAAAAGCAGGAGAGCATACTGTAAAGGTAGTGGTTGATTTGAAATACAAAGAAGGAAACGAATCCCGCACACTGCCCTTGGCTAATTCGGTTGTTAAATTAATCAAGTAGGAAGTTTGAATATGAATAATAGAGAGCAGCCCTGTTAATCTTTGATTAACAGGGCTGCTTGTTAGTGAGGTGCAAGCGCACTAATATCACTTGTTATTGGTTCGCACCGAAATATCTGTAATAATGATTTCTACTCGTTGGTTTTGCCTTTGCCCAGCTTTGGTTTTGTTGTCGCCAATTGGTTGTCGTTTACCGTAGCCTTTATAACTCATTCGATCCAAGCTAATCCCTTCTCTTTTCAGATAATTGACTACATTTTTAGCACGTTGTGTCGATAAACGATCGCAGTAGTCATCAGGAGGCAAACCATTTGTATGACCGCCTATTTCTAATGCTAAATTGGGGTTGTCTTTTAAGAATCGATAGAGTTCTATAAGCACTTTTTCTCCGTTATTGGTAATTGAAGAAGAGTCTGCAGGGAAATAAAGTTTTTCTAGGCGGAATTTGTGTCCTACCTTTATGTCTTTGCTATTAATGTTATCGGGTTCAAAATTTCCTTTATCTATTGTTTTGATGTTCTCTGCCGAAACATTTGGTTTCCTATTTTTATCCAAAGGATCTTCTTTGGGAGTGGTTGTTTTATCTTGTGGTTTAGGATTGTTTTTGGGAGGTGTATTATCTATTGGTTCGTTGATAGCAATAGGATCTGTTGGAATTTCACAAGAAAAAATTTCAGAAGCGTTATCAATCAATACATTGCCATTATACCAAGAAAAAGTAGGTGTTTTGTAGTATGCTTCGATACAAATATAGTTATAATCACCATCTTTAGGATTAAATTCAAAGTCATAACTTCTCCAATCAACATGATCAATAGGATCTTTTAATTCATCTAACAATTCTGCCCGATCACAGTAGCTGTTTCCTCCCCAAATTCTCAAAACTAAGCCTTTGTTAAAATTAATAGGTTGACTTTGGTTTTTACGTGTCGGACTCATATAAATTGGTGATTTGCAAGCATGCAAACTAAATTTATAACAAGAGCCTTGCTTTAGTGGATCTGTCAATCGTTGCGCCACGGCTTCCCATGTTTTGTTATCTCGACTAACCAAGCCAATATAAGTTCTACCGTCTTGGGCAGGACGTGTTACATTAAATCCACCATAAGGCTGAACATCTGGAGGAGATTCTTGGCTGTGACCACAATCTGCCCATCCATCAGGAGTACGACCAGGACGAGGCTGATCTTCAAACGATGGGTTTTCTAAATAAATAACTTGGGTTTCTTGTGCTGCACAAGTATTAGAGATAACAACAAGTATGATTGAAAGTAGTATGATTGATATTTTATACATATACAAATTGGTCTTTGTCTTTTGGAATGATAACAGTAAAAAACACTTTTAGTTTATGAATACTTTACAAGAAAATTATGTCAAATGGGCGATTAGGCATGATTAAGAATGACCCTCTGAATTGATTAAAATGAAAAAATAATACTATTCGTAGTTCTTTCTCAATACAAAAAATCCCCAAATGTTATTTATTGATTCTAAAAATATGCCAAATATAAGGATCTTCAAATCCCTTATTCTGACTCCATAACTCTAAAGCAATAATTTATTGACGCACTTAATTTTTTGTTTCTTTTTATGTTGAAGCTTTGAGCTTGCAAAGCTATTATAGTTCACCATATTGGATTAAAAGGAATTAAAAAATAGATACTATTTGATAGTACTATTCTATTGGGTACAGAATTGGTTTTCAGTATTTTTAAAGAAAAAAAACTTATTGTAAAAAAAATATAAAGGTAACACAAATCTAAAAATAAAAAATAGGTATGCCTTATCCTCTACAAGCGAATAACAAATTTTTAAGCAAAAGTAACAAAGTTCTTAACGCTATTACAATCAATTCTACAAATAAATACTAGAAAAAGATTAATGCTTCTTTTTATAAGATGGACTGTAATGAATTAAAATCTGTACGGGCTTTTTTTTTCAAAAATGTAAGAAAAAATTGAGACTTTATACATTAAATCTATCTTTGAGTAGTCTTAAGGAATAGTGATCATAACTATTTACTAAAGTGCCTACATCATCAATTTTAAATAGGTTGATGGGAGTTATTAATTTAATTAAGTAACAGGCAAAAATATTAGGTAAATCGAAAGGTGACTTTTTTGCTTTACTAAACATTCTATCATTAATAGTCCGTTAATGATCAATTGCGCAGCACTCGTGAAACGAAGCTCCTGCAATAACTGATTTAATTTGATTTTTTAGCGGGCGAATAATCGTACAAACTAATTTAAAAATGCGAGTATTTAAATTTGGAGGAGCATCTATCAAAGATGCTGAATCAATTCGAAATGTAGCCAGTATTGTGCGTCGTTTTCCTAACGACCAGTTAGCTATTGTTATCTCAGCTTCAGGCAAGACCACCAATGCAATGGAATTGGTTTTGAAGGCTTATTGGGAGTGGGATATAAAACAGATGGAAGCGTGTTTAAATAAGGTAAAGGAGCATCACAAAGCCTTGCTTGAAGGTTTGTTTGATAATACAGATCATCCTGTTTATAGTGAGATACATGATATTTTTATTGACTTGCAATGGATACTAGAGGAAGAGCCACAGGATGAGTTTGATTATCTGTATGATCAGATTGTAAGCGTAGGGGAGTTGCTATCAACAACCATTGTTAGTGCTTATTTTAATGAAGTAAATCTAAAAACAACTTGGTTGGATGTTAGAGATTGTATTCAGACAGACAATACTTATAGAGATGCCAATATAAATTGGGAAGAAACAGAGCGAGCCATTCAAGCAACGGTGCCAGCTTTATTAAAAAAAGGCTTGGTTATAACGCAAGGTTTTTTGGGAGGAACGACAGAGAATTTTACAACTACTTTAGGACGAGAAGGTTCTGATTTTACAGCAGCTATTTTTTCTTATTGTTTGAATGCGCAAGATATGTCAATTTGGAAAGATGTACCAGGTGTGTTGACAGCAGATCCTCGGTTATTTGATGATACGACATTAATCGAACAACTTTCTTATTCAGAGGCGATTGAGATGACCTATTATGGAGCACAAGTTATTCATCCTAAAACTATTCGTCCTTTACAGAATAAAAAAATTCCTTTGTATGTCAAGTCTTTTGTGCATCCCGAAGGAAAAGGTACGGTAATAGGGGCTTTTGATTTGGTTCAATACCCTCCAATGATTGTTGTTAAGAAGGAACAGGCTTTGCTAAGAATAATTTCTAAAGATTTTTTCTTTGTTGATGAAACCAAATTTGCAAAACTCTTTGAAGCATTGGCAAAACATCGCATTAAAGTAAATATGACCCAAAATACAGCATTAGCTTTTTCTGTTTGTGTGAATGATGACCCTGAAAAAATAAAGGCATTAGTAGCTGATTTGGAAATGGACTATGAAATTGAAAAAACAGAAAATTTAAAATTAGTAACCATTCGCCACACCTCAGAGGCTCTTTTGGGACGAATTGTAGGAACACGTGAAATTTATCTAGAAGAAAAGATAGGGACTAATATACAGTTGGTTATGAATAAAGCAGAAATTCTTTAGCTGGATTAGTCAATTATACCACCAGAAAAAAAATAATAAAATACAAAAAACGGAATCATTTTTGACTCTTCTTCGTTAAACTGTAGTGTCAAAAAAATGTAAGAACATAAAAGGTCAAATATATTGACTATACAATAACAAAATGACTGTAAGTGAATGTCTATAATAAAAAACAATATTATACATCATTTATCGTTTTAGAAACAGAACTTCTCTAGAGGTCGTTTTTTTACCCAAAATAAAAAACATATATCTTAAGTATGAAAAAAGCAATGCTATTTCTTGCACTATTATTAACTGTAAGTACCACGTTTGCACAAAAAGAATCTGACAAAACATTAGTAAAAACAATGGATCCTAAGGGAACTTCATCCATTAACTTTGATTTTAGAAACAAAGGGATTGAGTCTACACCTTGGGATGAAGGGTTTATTCGTGTTGAATTAGAGATTACAGCCAATTTTCCAGAAGCTGTTTTGGCACAATTAGTAAAAGCTGGGCGTTATACGTTGTCTTCTGAAATTGATGGCGAGACATTTATTATTAAAGCTAAAAACCTAGATAAAGCTGTTTCTATTGGTGGGACAGATTTAGACGATCATGTTCGAATTTTTATCAAAACGCCTGGATATTATGCTGTTTCGGAAGGAGTACTTCAGAAGAATTTCCCTGGAGGAATGGTGGAAGCTGTTGTTGGTCGATCAGAAAATATGAAAGAAGCAACAAAGATGATTAAGGAAATGCGTCAAATTAAAGAAAAGGTGGACGTACAATATCGCTTTGTGTATAAAAAATCTAAAGATGCCCAAAAGGATAACGAAGCAAGCAAAGCTAATCCTGCACTTTCTAAAGAAGGAGAAGCAGGCAACGCAGGTTTTATTCAAGGCAAGAAAAAAACATTGACTCCAAACTCTACTCTAAAAGAAGTGGAAGCTATGTATGGAGATATTATTATTGGTGGAATGTCATTGAATGATTTTGAGGACTAATAAAAACGCCACTAGCAAAAGCACTAGTTTGTTACGCTGCTACTGCATAGTTTCAACGACTGCGAAGTAGCAGCCTAGCTAATTATTGCAAAAGTTAACAATTATAATTTTTTCAATTCATTTTTTTTCTCTATTATAACAATTCCTTAATAGAGAAAGAGCCCCTTTTTTGATGAGAATAGATTTAAATGTTAGGAATGCTATTCTTGTTATCCTGCTAAAATCCACACCTAAATAACTTATTTTTGACCATTCCTAAAAATAAAACTTCAACAACATGAAAGTATTTTCTTTTTTATTCGCTCTTCTTTTTACTACATCTACTATTTTTGCTCAAGACTCTGACAAAACTTTGGTGAAAACTTTAAATCCTGAAGATTGTCCTAATGTACAAATTGACATTAAAAACAAAGGAATGGAGTCCGCACCATGGGACGAAGGTACTATTCGAGTAGAGTTAGAAATTAAGGCAAATGTTCCAGATGCAATTTTAGGACAACTGGTAAAAGCTGGTCGTTATTCAATTGATGGTGGAAAAGATGGAGAGGTGTATATAGTTTCAGCACCTAATTTGTCTAAGTCTATTACAATTGGTGGAAAAGACCTAGAAGAAGAGATTAATATTACGGTTAAGACACCGGGGTACTTTGCTTTGAATGATGCAGGTATATTGTCTAAAGAAATCAATACAGAAACAATTGCTGCTCGCTCTAATAATGCTGAGGAGGCTGCCGAGATGATTAAAAAAATGAAGGCAATTAAAGAAGATTTGAATATGGAAGTTAAGGTGATCTCTACTTCTAAATACAAAGGAGAGGTGGATTTGTCTAAATACAAGTTAGTTATAGATGGAAAAGAGGTAACTGCCGATCAAATCAAGTTTTAAGATAATTTCTTTTGAGACAACAGTAATCTATTTGTTGGTACCTTTGACAATGTATTGGCTTAAAAGGAGGTGCTAGACAATCATAAAAAATTATAGATACACGATACCTTTGAGTATCTTAAAGTCATTTTCAATATTAGATTGGAAATGACTTTTTTTATGCTTTATACTGAAATGTCCTTTTAGCTGATTATCTTTACAGGCTTTCAAAAAATAGAGCAATTTATAGAATCTTTAAAGTAAGGTTTGTTTGAGTTAAGTTGCTGAGAATGAAGAATGTTTAATCATAATTAAATGCGTTTAAAAAGTTTAGATATAAAAGGCTTCAAGAGTTTTGCTGATCGTACGGTAATTAATTTTGGAGAAGATGTTATTGGAATCGTAGGTTCTAATGGTTGTGGGAAGTCAAATATTGTAGATTCCATTCGTTGGGTGTTGGGAGAGCAAAAAACAAGTCAGTTGCGCTCGGAAAGCATGACTAGTGTTATCTTTAATGGAACCAAAAGTCGTAAAGCATCTGGCTTGGCAGAGGTAACTTTGACGTTTATTAATGATAAAGGTATTTTGCCTTTGGAATACCAAGAAGTTTCTATCAAGAGAATTTTGTACAAAGATGGGTCTAGTGAGTACCAATTGAATGGTGTGAAATGTCGTTTAAAAGATATTTCTAACTTGTTGGTAGATACGGGTATGGGATCTGATTCTTATGCGATTATTGCGCTGGGGATGGTGGATGATTTGTTGCAAGACAAAGATAATTCGCGTCTTAAATTGTTTGAACAGGCGGCAGGTATTTCTAAATACAAAACAAGAAAAAAGGAAACGTTTAGCAAATTAAAAGCCACAGAAGCTGACTTGTCTAGGGTGGAGGATTTGTTGTTTGAAATTCAAAAAAACTTAAAGAGCTTGGAACGTCAAGCGAAACGAGCCAAACGCTATTTTGAGCTAAAGGACGAATATCGTCGGCTAAGCTTGGAATTGAGTTATTTTAAAATATCAGAGTGTAAGACAGCTTATAAAACACTGGACAAACAAATTGATGAGGAGCGAGAAAATAAAAAGGCTCTAGATCAGGAAGTAATTCAATTGGAGAAACGAGTAGAGCGAGAAAAAAATGGCAATGTGGAAAAAGAAAAGGCATTGGCAGATGCTCAAAAGCAATTGAATAGTTTAGTAGGAAAAATCAAAGGGAAAGAAAATGATAAAAAGATTCTGACCCAAAAATCGTTGTTCTTACAACAAAATAATGAAAAATTAGATGAACGTATAGCCTCGAATAGAAAGAGAATTGCTGAGACAGAACAAAATATAGAGCTGCAAAGCGAACAACTAGATGAGCAATATAAATTAGGAAAGGAGTTGAGTAGCCAATTGGCAGAAGCTAAGGAAATTCTAGAAAAAATTCGCAACAAACATGGCAATGTCAAGAAAGAATTAGAAGCATTTTTGGTAGAGCAAAAAACATTAAATAATGCGCTTTTTGAACAGGAAAAAAAGGCAGCTGTTTTGCAAAATCAAGAAGAATCTGCTTCTAAAAGTATTGAACGCTTAGAACGAGTTTTGGAGCAAAGAACTTCTGAAGTAGCGGGCATTACGGCTCAAGCTAGTCAACTTGCCACTGCCCAACAAGAGCAAGAGACTACTTTGGAAGGGTTAAGGGCAGCAGAGGCACTACGAAAAAAGCAATTGGAGGAAAACGAACAGAAACTGGAAGTTGCAAAAGAGAGTTTGAGTGGCAAGAATCGCAATTTGGATTCAAAACGAAACGAATATAAATTGCTTAAAAGCTTGGTAGAGAATATGGATGGGTTTTCAGAATCTATCAAATTTTTAAGCAAAAATCGTTCTTGGTCAGACAATGCGCCTTTACTATCAGATGTATTTTATTGTCAACCAGAGTACAGAGCCGCTGTTGAGAATTACTTAGAAGCTTATTTGAGTTATTATGTTGTTCAAAATTTTACGGAAGCGTTGCAAGCAATTGAGCTGCTAGATCAACATCAAAAAGGGAAAGCGAATTTCTTTTTGATGGAGCAGTTTCCTACCACACACACAAAAGAGAAGATTACAAACAAAGGAACTTGGGCTTTAGAGGTATTGGAGTATGATGCTAAATATCAAGCTCTAGCGGAGCACTTGCTAGGGGATGTGTATATTGTTGATGAAAAGGTCGGAGTTGAAGAATTAAATGGGCAAACAATTTGGTTGACTAAGGATGGGAAATACACACAACGTGGATACTCTGTTCGAGGAGGTTCTGTTGGTGCTTTTGAGGGTAAAAAGATAGGCCGAAAGAAAAATTTAGAATTGCTAGAAACTCAAATTGAAACGCTTACAGAGGCAGCTCAAGTTTTGGAAAATGAGGTAAAAGATTTGAGATTGGTGCAACAGAATCTGCGTCAGAACAATCAGCAAGTAGAGATTCAGAAGTTAGAAAAACAACTAAATGATACTGTCCGACAGGCTATTACGATAAAAAGTAAATTAGAGAGTTTTGAACAATTTAAGAAAGAAACAGAGGAACAGAAGGAAAGCTATTTGGAGCAAATTAAAACATACCAAGTAGCTCAAGAAGGCGTTCGGGGAGAACTAGCTAAAGTGCAAAAGCAATTGGTGCAACTAAGAGAAACGGTTTCTGAAAAGGATGCTTCTGTACAAAATATTGCGGAAGACATGGCAGAGGCTTCTTCCAATTATAATAAAAAGCATATTGAACAGGTTCGTCATCAAAATGGTATGGCTTCAATCGAAAAAGAATTGGACTTTAGCCATCGTCAATACAAAGAATTAAAAGATCAACGCAAACGAGATGAAGAAGTATTGAACGAATCAGGTGGAGACTTAACGTCTACTCAAAAAGAAATTGAAGCAGCTAATATACAGTTGGAAGAGTGGTATGAGGTAAAAAAAACGTATCAAGAACAGGTAGGTCAAGCAGAAAAAGCGTACTTTGAAGCAAGGGGAAATATTGTAGAAACTGAAAAAAAACTGCGAGACAAACAGCGTCAACAAACACAATTATTAGAGTTAATTGGTAAGTTGGATAATAAATTTAATGAGGTAAAACTAAAATTGACCTCTATTGCAGAACGCTTGAATGTCGAGTTTGAGGTGAAGATCAATGATCTAGTAAACGAAGCTCCTAACCCTGAATTTGAGGAAGCTGTTTTAGAATCGAACGTAGAACAATTGAGACAGCGTTTGACGAATTATGGTCCAATCAATCCTATGGCCATTGAGGCGTATGATGAAATTCAAGAGCGCAATAAATTGATCATTGAGCAAAGAGATGATTTGTTGAAATCCAAAGAAAATTTATTGGCGACGATTGCCGAGATTGAATCGAAGGCAACCGAACGTTTTATGGTTGCTTTTAATCAAGCTAGAACTTACTTTGTGGAAGTATTCCGTAGTCTATTTCATAAAGATGATACGTGCGACTTGAAGTTGATGAGTCCCGAAACGCCACTGGAGTCTAAAATCGAAATTGTTGCCAAACCCAAAGGCAAACGTCCTTTGTCTATCAACCAACTCTCAGGAGGTGAAAAAACCTTAACAGCAACGGCTTTGTTGTTCTCTTTGTATCTTTTAAAACCTGCGCCATTCTGTATTTTTGATGAGGTAGATGCGCCATTGGACGATGCGAATATTGCGAAGTTTAATAATATCATTAAGGATTTTTCTAAAAATTCTCAGTTTGTCATTGTGACCCACAATAAGAAAACAATGGAAGCGGTGGATATTATGTATGGAGTAACGATGGTAAAAGGAATTTCAAGGGTTGTGCCTGTTGACTTCCGTGAGATGGAAACAGTTACCTAATAAAAAACTGTTTGAAGGCCAGTAATTCATGGTTCAAACTACTTGTTGCTACAAAAAAGACAAGGCGAGTTGGTAGAAGGCTAACTCGCATAGTTTTTTCTATAAGAAAGGTTGTAAAGAGCTTTTAAATCGTAGTTTTTTTGTACTTTTGGAATATCTGAAATATATTACTTAACCACAATTCTACTAAAAAAAGTACCTAAATAATTATGGCTTTTTATCAAAAACTAGGAAAAATTCCACAAAAGCGACACACACAATTTCGCAAGGAAGATGGTAGTTTGTATGCAGAAGAGTTGGTGAGTACAGAAGGCTTTGATGCCAACTACTCGCTTATCTATCACGTACATCCTCCTACATTGGTCAAAGAAGTTGGAGAACCTTATTCTGTGGAGCCTAAAATTGCAATTAAAAAGAATTTAAAGTCTTTGTCTTTAAAAACATTTGCTGTCAAACCAGAAGCAGATTATCTCAAAAGTCGTGTGGTTCTGATGGTAAACAATGATTTGCAAATTGGTGTTGCCGCTCCCAAAGGAGCTCCAATGGATTATTACTACAAAAATGCAGATGCAGATGAAATGCTTTTTGTCCATGAAGGGGAAGGAACCGTGCATACGATTTACGGAGATTTAGATTTTGAATATGGAGATTACATTGTCTTACCTAGAGGAACCATCTATCAAATTGAATTTAAGACAGAGAAAAATCGTTTGTTTGTTTTAGAATCATTTAGCCCTATTCGCTTTCCAAAGCGTTATCAAAACAATCAAGGACAACTAATGGAGCATGCTCCTTTTTGTGAGCGAGACATTCGTACCCCACAAAATTTAAAAACGCACGATGAGCATGGTGATTTTAAGGTGTTGATTAAGAAACAAGGAATGATTTTTCCTTATACCTATGCAACACATCCGTTTGATGCTGTAGGTTGGGATGGATACCATTATCCTTACATTTTTTCTATTCATGACTTTGAGCCAATTACAGGGCGAGTACACCAACCGCCACCAGTGCACCAAACTTTTGCAGGTGCGGGATTTGTAGTGTGTTCTTTCTGCCCCAGAAAATACGATTACCATCCTAAGGCGATTCCTGCACCATACAACCATAGCAACATTGATTCAGATGAAGTGTTGTATTATGTAGATGGTGATTTTATGAGTCGTAATAATATTGAAAGAGGTCAGATTACACTACATCCAGGAGGCATTCCTCATGGACCACATCCTGGCGCTGCGGAACGGAGTATCGGTGTAGAAGATACAGAAGAATTAGCTGTAATGGTTGATCCTTTCCGACCATTCCAAATTACAGAAGCAGCTTTGGAAATTCAAGATCCTAATTATTATTTATCTTGGTTAGAACACTAAACGTTAGTAGGTTGAAACGGCAGCGTAGCAACACAACTAACTACTATTAGAAATAATAAACAATGAACTATAATTTAATTAGTAAAATTTCAGAAAAACAACGCATTAAATTGGCCATTCAAAGTAGTGCCATGTGGTAAGTATTGGACTTTGTAAAACTAGGTACTTTACAAAGTCTATTGGGCTGTTGAATTATAGTTGCTAAATTCATACACTATTTGCTATTTATCTAAAATACTTGACAAAGGATGGTACAGTAAGTGCGATTTAGCAAAAAATTATTATCATTAACTTAAATACACTGGAAAATAGATTTTTAAACGAGTATTGGTGTTTTGATAACGGAGCTTATCAAGTTGTGAGTGCTCTTGAATTTTATCAAAAGTATTTTATACATAGTTTGTTGAAACCACGCAGTAGCAGCGAACCGAGCTATGCGAGCTCACGATCGTAGGGAGCTACCACGAAGTAGCAGCGTAGCTAACTACTATTATAATAACAATCACAAATTTCTGTTGCAGTGTACTAAAAGAGTTTTACTCTATCAAAATAAAATAATCATGGCAAACGATTTAAAAAATTTAGAGAATGTAAATTATGGCATCGAAAAAATCTTTGAAGAAGCAGAGGATTTCTTGCCATTGTTAGGAACGGATTATGTAGAGCTGTATGTGGGCAATGCCAAGCAATCAGCACACTTTTATAAAACAGCTTTTGGCTTTCAGTCTTTGGCATATTGTGGTTTAGAAACAGGGGTGAAAGATCGTACCTCTTATGTATTGGTTCAAGATAAAATACGATTGGTTTTAACAACACCAATGGATGCTGATGGACCTATTGCAGAGCATATTAAGAAACATGGAGATGGAGTTAAGGTGGTTGCTCTTTGGGTAGACGATGCTACGAAGGCATTTGAGGAAACGACAAAGCGTGGCGGAAAGCCATTTATGGAGCCAACGGTTGAGAAAGACGAACATGGAGAAATTGTTCGTTCTGGAATTCATACTTATGGAGATACAGTACATATTTTTGTAGAGCGCAAGAATTATAATGGTATTTTTATGCCAGGCTTCAAAGAATGGAAATCAAATTACAACCCTGCACCAGTTGGTTTGAAGTATATCGACCATATGGTTGGTAATGTAGGTTGGGGAGAAATGAATACGTGGGTAGATTACTATGCTAATGTTATGGGCTTTGCCAATTTAATTAGTTTCGATGACAAGGATATCTCCACAGAATATACTGCTTTGATGTCAAAAGTGATGACCAATGGCAATGGTCGAGTAAAATTCCCTATTAACGAACCAGCAGAAGGAAAGAAAAAATCTCAAATTGAGGAATATTTAGACTTCTATCAAGGAGCAGGGATTCAGCACATTGCAGTCGCAACCGATGACATTCTAGCAACCGTAAAAGAAATGACTGCTCGTGGAATCGAATTTCTATATGTACCAGGAACGTATTATGATACGGTATTAGATCGTGTTGGCGAAATTGACGAAGAAATACTGAAGTTAAAAGAATTGGGTATTTTGGTTGATAGAGATGATGAAGGATACTTGTTACAAATCTTTACAAAACCTGTAGTAGATCGTCCAACGATGTTTTTTGAGATTATTCAACGCAAAGGTGCACAGTCTTTTGGAAAAGGAAATTTCAAAGCATTGTTTGAATCAATTGAAGCAGAGCAAGCTCGCAGAGGGACATTATAGAAACTGCTTTTTTGAATAGTTTTTAGAGCAAAGGATAATCATTTAAGCGTATTATCCTTTGCTTTTTTTATTAAAACTGATCTAGTTTGTATTGTTATGGCATAAAAATAACGTTTTTAGGACAACGAATTTGAGGTGGTGTTTTTAGAATTATTTAAGATAAAGTAATGAATAAGGAATGAACAATTCTAAGTAAATCCTATGAATTAATCTGCTTTAGAAGACTTGAATTCATAATTCTTTGTTATTTTAGAGCAAGAACGATATGATTTTGGGGCTATTTGCTTTGATTGTGAAATCTTTGTATAATTAAAGATTGTAAATTGATTCTTGTAAAAGTTTAAAAAAATCATCCATACCCACATCAAAATGAATTGTTATGTTATATAAATGGATTTTAGTAGGAAGTTTAGTTAGTTGTTTTTTTGCTAGTTTTGCGCAGAAAAAAGACTCTATACGTGTTGTTATCGCTATGGATGCCGCTAATGACGATATTGAAACTTCTTATGGGTATTGGGAAGCTCGTTCTAACTTAAAGGTTTTGATTGATATGTATGGGTTTAGTGGGGGCGTAAAGCACTTGGCAGAACAATACGAAATGAAATACGATGTAGGAGAAGAAGCTTGGGTGGTAACCTTGCCGAAGGGCTTTTTTGAACTTCGAGTAGAGTCGTTGGGGTTTACTGATATTAAATCTCCGCTTCGATTAAAACAAGATTATAGAGAGAATATTTTGTTGAATGTAGATTCTACCTCTTATACCTATAAAAACAGAAAACGCTATAATTATATAGCAGGAACATTAAACTTTTGTTCTACGATATTGGTTCAATTTGGAAGTGGAGACCCCGCTGCTCAACGTGATTTTTTATTATCGGCTTTAGAAGTAGAAGGTTTTGAGCACATCTCTGTCCTTAGAACCCAAAAAATACGACATACCAATGCATTTTTAGTTACCCTAGCTATTACCGATCGCACTCCTTTAAATATTCTTTTGTATCGAAAAATGACCAAGCAGCCCGAAATAGAACGAGGCTATTTGATTGGAGGCGATATTACCAAGGCAATTGAGCTATTTCAAGAGAACAGCAATGTTCTTTTTGCCAATCCCAGTTTTTTGAATGACCCCAACGTTGTATTCAAGAATTCGGCTAAATTTACAAAGAGCGAACAGTTGGAACGCAAATTGTTAGGCTTAATGGAAGAGGACAGTCAAACATTGGATAAGATTAATTACATTTTAGATAAAACCACTCCCAAAGAAGAAATAGAATAGGTTCATGTTGCTGTCTGGGAGATTCTCTCTTATAGCAATTGAATCCCCTAATCATCCCTTTTGATTAAAAGTCCTATCATTTTAATTCTAAATGGTCGAAATACAACCACAATCTTATGAGATTAGGCGCATTGTTTTGCATTACATACTTATCATTTTATTCATTAGTTGTTGCACAAGCAGATGTAAAGCTTGAAGTAGAGTACTTTACAGATAGTATGGTTACGGTGGCTACCTTAGATACCAATTATTTGTATCCTTGGAATAAACGTGTCTTGGCTTCTGTAAAAGCTTTTTTAGCTTTGGAAAAGGGAAATCATGATGTAATGATTTTGGTGACTATGCCAAAGGGTAAACCAGCATTTGTTGAGGTGAGTTCAAGACCTCAGTTAAACAAAGAAACGACAGATCACTTGATTCGACGACTGGAAGCTTTGTCTCGTCCTCCTCGATCAGAATTGACGGAATATGCTTACTTAATTACAGCTACGGTAGGGAAAGGCTGCGAAAATCCGCAGTTAAAATTCTTACCTAAGGTGGCATTGCCAGAAGAAAAAGTTCGTGCAAAATTTGAAGCAGCAGACTTAGCAGGCAAAATTGATTTATTCCAGAATTGGGTCATCGAAGATGTCATTCCAGTCTTAGCATTTTATGAAGATAGTTTAAGGTCTGAACTAAAAGGAGTAAATGCTATTGGTAAAATATTAAAAACCAAAGCTTTCAACGATAAAAGTGCTGAAGAGTTGACTATTGCGAATCCTGAATATTGGCGTGCAACTATGGAAATTGGTTCGGGGAATGGATTGGTTATTTTATCTAAAATTTCTATTCATATTGCGAAAGGAGAGTTTGATTTGGCGAAACGTTACCTTGATGTAGCACAAGCGTTTCCTGAGCAAAATTCAATGGCTCTTAATTTTTATAAACAATTTGGATTTAGAATGGAATGGCTCTATGATGATGTTCGAGAACAAATTCGAATTGGAAAAAAGTTTCAAATTGAGGGAGATTTTGAAAGCGCTGCTTTGCATTTTGAGGCACAACTAAAAAACTTTCCCAAATCTGCTGATTTTAATTTTGAAAAATACTATTCTCGTTCTTTGTTGATTAGCGAACACGATCCTGAGTATATCATTCAATTATGGAAAGATTGCAAAGCTGCTGTTTATGCTTGTGATCCTTTGTATAATATGAATGTTCCTGCCAAAAATAGTAAAGACCTATACTTGATGTCCAAACGACACGAAATTAATTTATTGTTTGATAATCAAGTAAGTATTAGCGAGAACATACTAGAATATGCCGATATTGCTTTGGATTTGGAAGTCTATGGATTTGCTGCTCATATGTATTGGTTAATTATCGGAAATAAACCTGATGCTTTTCCTGAAAGAGATATTTTGGCGCATTATTTATATTGTCTAGAAAAATTGGGCGATACCGAAAATATTCGAACATTTGAAGAAGAGTATACGCGTCAAAAATTCAAAAAAATAGAGCGAGAACGGAAACAAGCAATGGAGAATAGTCCCATTTACAATCGCTCAAAGGGCATTCAAAATAAGAACGACAAGCGCCGAAATAATCAAAAAAAAGATAAGGGATAAACGAAGAAATTTTACTCGTTTATTCTATGTCTAGGGTGAAAAAGTTGGATTGTTTCTTTGAGGTACCCCATGTCTAAATGGGTGTAAATTTCTGTTGTAACGATGGATTTATGCCCTAGCAAGTCTTGTACGATTCTTAGGTTAGCGCCTCCTTCAATTAAATGAGTGGCAAAAGTATGTCGAAAAGTATGTGGAGAAACTTTTTTATCAATGCCTGCTTTTTTTGCTAAGTCTTTTATGATAATGAAAATCATGTTTCGGGTAAGTTGCCCACCTCGCCGATTAAGAAAGACGATGTCTTCACTTTCTGGTTTGATATTGGTCATTTGATTTCGATCTAATAGATAGAACTCTAAATGCTTAATAGCTTGATCTCCAATCGGAACCATTCGTTCTTTGTTGCCTTTCCCTATTACTTTGATAAAACCAATATGCAAATACATATTGGATAGTTTGAGATTGGTTAATTCGCTAACACGCAAACCACAAGCATACAAAACTTCTAAAATAGCTCGATTTCTAGAACCTTCTTTTTTAGAATGGTCTATTGCTGCAATTAGTAACTCTATTTCTTGATGTGTCAATACAGAAGGGAGCGAACGAGCTAGTTTGGGAGCACTAAGCAACAAAGCAGGATCTTCCAACAAAACATCTTCTAAAATCAAATAACGAAAAAAAGCTTTTAGGCTAGATATAATTCGAGCTTGAGAATTAACACTTAAACCCAATTCATTTAAATAAGTAATGAAATTTTGTAAATCATTGAGTTCTAATTGAGATAATCCCTTATTTAACGCATGAATTTCTATAAACTCTGTCAACTTTTTTAAGTCTTGCAGATAGGCAGTGATGGAGGCAGGAGAAAGCCCTTTTTCTAATGCCAAAAATGCTTTGAAAGATTTTATATAGGGTGTTTCCATTTTTACTCTCCTAAGGTGCTTTGAACGCCAAAATCAATAATTATGCGAGTTTCTGTAATAGGAATGGCTCTAAAGATAACTTTTAATTCCATTTCAAATTCATCTTGAGTAATGTGTTCTTTCATATCTAGAATAGACGGATAGAGTTGGATAGTTCCAGAGTTGGTTATGGGTAAGTCGGTTTGATAGGCCATTTCTTGGCGTTTTGTTCCATCTACGGTATAAAAATAGGCTTGTTGAATGAAATCCAAATTGCTCTCGCCATATTCTACCGTCATTGTAACATAGGCAGGCTTTGCTTCCAATAAGTCAGTACGACTTACACCAGGAATGTCTCTTAAGACAAAATGATGCGAAAAACCTGTATTGAGCCCTGCGGGGATAGTTACATAGGTTCGAAAAGGAATATCTATAACAGGACCCTTTTGGCAAGCATTAAAAACACAAGCAATGATGATAAAGCAAAAAAAACGCAACATGATAGTTTAATTTTTGTCTAATGCAATGGCTTATTAAAAATTTAAGAATCACAATTCTTAATTAGTAGTTCGCTAATTCGCACCTTATGCTTCGTTGCTCCCTTTGGTTATTAGGGGAAAGCTTAGTCAACAGAAGATAAAAGAGTAGATTTACATTACTTTGTCAACGAACGATTACTTATAGCACAGGAACTATTGCTTAACTCCTTCAAAGATACTATTTTGCTTTAATACACCAACAGAACAAGCTCTGTCATGTTCATATTTCAGGATAAGTTGTCGGTTGGCAGGTGAAAAAGTTAGCAAATAAGCTTCCTTGCCGCTACAGTCTTGAGCAGAGTAAAGAAATACATCGTCGTATTGATTTTTGTTGGAAACCGATTGCGTAACTAAGTTGAGGACATTGCCATTGATAACAAGAGCATTGTCTTGAGTACTTGATTTTGTGATTTCAACTTGTTGATGCTCCAAGTGATCATAAGCTTTCGTAGATTCTTTGTTTTCGTTGGATTTGGCGATGTCTTCATAAGTAATGGTTCCTTCATAAATCCCTATCAGTTGATCTCTGTAGTCCTCTGTCTGAATGGGAGTTAAGGCTTCTTTTTCACAACTAGTTAGCAAAAAAAGACTAGAAATAAGGCAAGCAAAAAGTAATTTATTCATTATTTAGCAATTGTAGGTGGTTATATCTTAATGTTTAAGGTTATATACTATAAGACGAACGTTTTTGAGTAAAGGTCTACAATACTACTTTATTTTTCTTAATTTTAACGTTATCTTAAGTGATCTATTGTAGAAGATTATTTCTACCAATAAGTTAAGAATACGTCCATTTTAAAACCTGTTTTGAACTAAAAAATAAAAAATGAATAAAAAAAAGATTTTGATTGGAATAGGGTTATTATTGATTGCGATGCAATTTTTTCAAATTGATAAAAGCCCCATTATGATTGATAATAGAGTGACATTTGCAACGAATGAAAAACCTCCTCAAGATGTTTTGGCACAACTAAAATCCTCTTGTTACGATTGTCATTCAAATGAAACAAAATATCCTTGGTATACGTACGTAGCTCCTGTATCATTTTGGATAAGAGGTCATATTAAAAATGCAAGAAAAGCGTTGAACTTCTCTACGTGGACTATAATGAGCAAAGAAGATCGCCGACACGCTTTGAGAGAATGTGCCGAAGAAATAGAAGAAGGACACATGCCGCCTAAAGGGTATTATAGAATGCATGGCGATGCTTATCTGGATGATGCTAAAAAAGTATTATTACAGGACTGGTTTGAGCAACAGAGCCTCCAATAACATTAATGTTATTACTTCAAAGGGGAGAGCGTTGTCGAACCATTAAAGAAACGCATGATATTGAACCAAGAAGTTGTTGCCGACGAATTTATTTATAGAATTGCTCTGAATTTAATTCCTAGAATAGGAAATAAAACTGCTTTTGAACTGCTAGATTGTTTTGGTTCTGCACAAGCTGTTTTTGAGCAAACATCAATTTCCGATTTACAGCAAATTCAAAAATTAGGAAAAACTGCTGCCCAAAAAATTTTGAATAAAAGCACACTTCAACAAGCAGAAGAGGAGTGGGCTTTTGTTCAAAAATATAGTATAAGAGTATTGGCTCAGGAGTCATTAGGATATCCTAAGCGTCTTAAGAATTGTCCAGATGCTCCTTTTTTGTTGTATTATAAAGGAAATGCCAATTTAAATGCTGCGAAAGTAGTAGCGATTGTAGGAACACGAAAGCCAAGTACAAAAGGGCGGGTATTTTGCGAACGTTTGGTTGAAGATTTGAGCATATACCATCCTTTAATTGTGAGTGGTTTGGCTTATGGGATAGATGTTACAGCACATAAGAAATGCCTAGATTTGGAACTTCCTAATGTCGGTGTTGTTGCACATGGTTTGGATCAAATTTACCCTAAGATGCATAAAACAGTAGCTCAGAAAATGACCAGCTGTGGGGGGATTCTTACTGAGTTTAGAAAAGGAACAAAACCATTGCCACAGCATTTTCCTATGCGCAATCGAATTATTGCTGGGATGGCCGATGCAGTCGTTGTTGTTGAAACGGCTAACCGAGGTGGCTCTATGATCACTGCTTACATTGCCAATGAGTATAATAAAGATGTTTTTGCCGTTCCTGGTCGCCTAGAAGATCCTTTGTCCAAAGGGTGTAACCACTTGATAAAAACACATCGTGCTTCTCTGTTGGAGTCTGCAAAAGATCTTGCTTATATCTTGCGTTGGGAAAAGAAAAATATTGGACAACAAAAGCAATTATTTAATGAGTTGTCCAAAGAAGAACGACTAATAGTTGATCTAATGTTGGGGAAAGAAATCCATTTAGAAACTATGATTCAACAGACAAAAATTTCGACTAGTAAAATGGCTGCTCTTTTATTAGATTTGGAATTGAGAGGTATTATTCGTGCGTTGCCAGGCAAAAATTTCCGTTTGATTTAATCAACAAATAGTTGGTTTTTATGTTGTTTTTAATAGAAACATGTTGTTAATAGTTGCTTTTAGAGCTTACTCAAGTTTATAAGAAAGACCCCAATTGGGAATATCTTATCTCAAGCTTTTAGTAGACAACTATCTACAATAGTTCGAATAAAACATCAAATCAAATTAAAAAAACAACACATGAATACTAAATTTCAAGCTTGTATAGATGCCTGCCAACAGTGTTTGATCGACTGCCAAGATTGTCTGACACAAATGGCTACAAAAGAGAGTAGTAACGATTGTCCCAAATGCTGTATGGCATGTATAGATGCCTGTTTGATCTGCATTAAATTTATGGTTGCAGATAGCAAATGGGCGGCAAAGTACTGCGAATTGTGTGCGGAAATTTGCGAATGGTGCAGCGAACAATGTGGAGCACATCAACACGATCATTGCCAAAAATGTGCAGAATCTTGTCGTATCTGTGCAGAAGAGTGCCGAAAAGTAGCGGCATAGTTGCTACAAGGCGTTTTAATATGTGGGCAATATGCCCACTACTATTCATGCCAATAATCTCTGCTTATTTAAAAACCTTTTTCTCGTAGTTTGATCAGTTTGTGCTTTTGTGTGCCGTATTGAGAGCTAATGTTTAGAATGATCATTCCTGTCGGAAAACCCTCTAAATAAGGGTGTAAATCGTGTAAACCTTCAGGCAAAGAAATAACTTTTTGTTTTTTACCATCTATGGACAAGAACGTTAGGTTACTATGATCAGATAATTTTAAAAATAGCTCGTTGGCAAATGGGTTGGGATAGGGAGTATTTGTTATCGAATGCTTTCCTGTTACACTAATAATATCAGAATAGTAGAAGCTTTCGTTTGTATCAAAGGACTTCAATCGATAATAAACGGTTTGTGGAAGACTTAAATCTTCAAAATGATAATAAGCACCCTTGGATGTTCCAATTGCGGCAATATTCCCTATTGTTTGGAAATAAATACCATCTATTGATTTTTCTAACTCAAAGTGACTACTAAATTCTTCGGATGAAGTTTGCCAATATAGTTGAGTCAAATTGTTTTGAGGCATCGCAGTAAAGGAAACCAAATTGACAGGCAAGAGACTTGTGTGGCTTACAACAACATTGTCTAAGGTCATCGTTTCTGTTCCTGCCGTATTACGCATGACGACTCTTAAGACTAAGGTGTTGCCCGAAAGACCACTTTGAGTAATTGTTGTACTTTCCCAGTCAGCATCTAAAGCACTTCCGTTTTGACTGTCCCCAGTAAGCGTATGTCCTGGCTCTCCATCTCCATTCCAGTTTTCTATTGTAATAAAAGCACCACCATCAATACTATAAGATACGTCAAAGTAGTCGATATTAACTCCACAAGCACAACCGGGACCTTCATGGTCACCTGTTTCGATAGCATCTAATGCAAAGGTAACATCACTCACTCCCGCGATGTTAATGGATTCAGATTCCCACGTAGAAAAATCATTAACATCTTGTGCTGAAAACGCGCCAGATCTAACTTCAAAAAAATCACCCGATAGGCAAGCGCCACAGGTACTTGTCCAACGTCCAGTGGTGCCTACTGTCGTTCCATCTGTATAAGCATTAAAATCTTCTTGCCAAATAATTTGTGCACTTAGATATGGGGGGAAAAGCAGCAGTAAAAGGTAGGTAAATATTATTCTCATATTAATCATTTGATAATGTTAGATGAGGGTTCTAATTTGCTGGTTTACAAATATAAAAATAAGAAACTAGAAAATACTATTATCCTCTGTTAGATTAATAAATTGTTACCTTTTACTAGGGATAAAGCACCCGATTTTAAGTATAAATAGTAGCTACTAATTTTCTGCTTCCACCTTGATTTCTAAATTCACAAAGGTAAATACCTTGCCATGTGCCCATATTTAATGAGCCGTTGGTAATTGGAACTTGAATAGAAGCTCCTACTAATGAGGATTTGATATGCGCGGGCATATCATCAGGACCTTCTAAAGTATGGACTAAATAAGGCAAATTTTCGGGAACTAGCTCGTTAAAAATATTTTCAAAGTCCGTTCTAACATCTGGATCGGCATTTTCGTTAATACTCAAACCTGCTGATGTATGTTTTATAAATAAATGAAACAACCCAGTTGATGGAAGAGGAGGTAAAGCACTCAAAACTTCTTGAGTAATTAGGTGAAAACCTCTTTTTTTTGCTTTTAAATTAAACTCTATTTGTTGAATCATGTTGAAAATGGTTGATGAGCAGAAAATTTTTTGTAAAGAAAGTGCAATTTTCAATTAAAAATGAAAGTTTCTAGAAGTTTATATTTTTAGGTCAACTTTTTTTCGGCTTTTTTTGTTATTTTTATGCACTTTCCTCTAGTCGATAAAGTGATGAACAAAGAATGATTTTTTAGTAGCAATAGTACTTATGAAAAAAGTAAAACGAATAGTAGTCTGGTTTCGAAAAGATTTGCGCTTGCACGATAACGAAGCGTTGACCAAAGCTATTGAAAATAGTGAGGAGGTAATACCAGTTTATGTCTTTAACGAAGAAGAGTTGATGGGAACCACACCTTATGGTTTTCAAAAGACAGGTGCTTTTAGAACTCAATTTTTATTAGAGAGTATCGACTACCTACGCCAAAAATTGAGAGATAAAGGTATTGACTTAGTAATTAGAAAGGGAAAGCCAGAGGAAGAAGTTTTTAAGCTTGTCCAAGAGGTCGAAGCCAGTTATGTCTATGCCAACATGGAGCGTACACATGATGAGGTATTGGTTCAGAATAGTTTAGAGAAAAACTTATGGTCTTTGGGTTTAGAGATACAGTTTTTTAGAGGTAAAATGTTGTATTATACACAAGATTTGCCCTTTCCAATTGCACATTCACCCGATACCTTTAGCACGTTTAGAAAAGAAGTAGAACGTTTTGTGATGATTCGAGAGCCTTTGCCCGAACCAGAGGACTTTGTGCCTTGGACTATTGATGTAGAAGATCAAGCGTTGCCAACTTTGGAGGAATTAGGGCATCAGAAAAATGAACAAGACGAAAGAGGAGATTTGAAGTTTGTGGGAGGAGAATCTGCCGCATTAACTCGACTAGCAATTTATTTTGGTGCTGAACGCCATCTGGATAGTTTTGTAGATAGCCGGTATGAATTAAAAGGTACTTATGCCGCTTCTCGTTTGTCGCCATGGTTGGCATTGGGGTGTCTATCACCCAAAGAAGTTTATGCACAGCTCAAAGCGTATGAACAAAAATACAAGTCTAATAAATCCACTCAAACTTTTTTCTTAGAATTACTTTGGCGAGATCATTACCGTTTGATGGGAAAGAAGTATGGAGATAAAATATTTGAAGAAGGAGGAATTAGAGGGCAAGAAACCAAGGATTTAAAAGAAGATATTATTCTTTTTGAGCAATGGAGGAATGGAAAAACAGAAGTTGATTTGATCAATGCTTGTATGTTACAACTGAAAAATACTGGTTTTTTGTCTCACAAAGGACGCCAATTGGTTTCGAGTTACCTAGTCAACGATATGGGAGTACATTGGAGAATGGGCGCGACTTACTTTCAGCATATTTTAATTGATTATGACATTTGTTCTAATTGGGTCAATTGGAATGTGGTAGGGGGCGTTGGTCCTGATACTAAAGAAGATCGGTATTTAAATATTGAAAATCAAGCAAAACGATTTGATAGCAAAGGCGACTATACCGATTTGTGGTTGGGGTCGGTTTGTTCTTAGGTACTTGTTCTAAGATTATCTCTCAAATAAAGTACGGGTATTGCTAAGCTCTAAAAATATGAAAATCATTTGGATACTATGTTGGAGTTGTTGTGCAACATTATTAATTGGACAAAAAGGCAATACTTTTCAAGTAAAACGGCTGAAAAAAATTAAGCAGAAAATTCGACAAGACTTAAAAGGTTTTGGAGTCCAAATTAAAAATGTACGGTACAAAGGTAAGCGCCGTGCTATAGGTGAATTTTGGAATGGCGATGCAATTTTTCAAATGTCTCATGGAATTGTTCTTTCTACAGGTGTTGCAGAAGATGCCCAAGGTAACAATGATATTACAAGCAAAACAGGAGTCAATAGAAGAAAAGGACAAGCTATTTTTAAAACAACAACCAATCAAAAATTGTACGATGCAGCTGTTCTACAGTTTGACTTTTATCCCAATTCTGATTACATTTCATTCAATTTTGTCTTTGCTTCTGAAGATTATCCCGAATTAAGCTATTCTGGTTTGAATGATATTTTAATTTTTATATTAACCTTGCCGAATGGAGAAAAAGTTAATTTAGCCCATTTACCTAACTCCAACCATCCCATATCTGTTGCTACGATCAATCCAACTACACATCCACAGTACTATATTAATAACAGCATCCAATCAGCAATTCAAGTTGAGAATAGTGTAGATACTTTTTTAGAAACGAATTCTACCCACCAACTATTATTAACTCGTTCTTGGAATATGGAACAAGCGATTACAGCAACAAGTCTTTATCCCATTCAATACGATGGTTTTACTAAGGTGCTCCAAGCGCAATCAAATGTCATCCCACATCAAAAACATCGGTTACAAATAGGGATAGCAGATCATGGCAATTATATTTTTGACTCGGCTGTTTTTATCGAAATGGAAAGTTTGCACAGCCACGAGGATTCTTCTTTTCAAGCTGGAATATTAAAGAGGGAACCTAATTATTATTATATCATAGATACTCTTTCCCAAACTAGAATTCGACCCATTATTATAGATCACCCAACCCGACCAAGCATTTGTCTAGACCAACCATCAGATTTGTTATTTAGTTATGATTCTCCTAATTTAAGCCCAACCAACCAATCTTTGTTGAAGCAACTAAGTCAGCAATTACATCAATGCCCTGATTTGAAACTTAGAGTGGTGGGTTATGCGGCGGCTAAGGACAACCAATATAACCGAAAATTATCAAGAGAACGAGCCGAACGAGTTAAAATCTATTTGATAGAACAAGGAATTGCTAATGATCGAATTGAGGTCAACTGGCAAGGAGATGGATCTAAAACGACTAAAAAAGCATTGGCACAAAATCGTCGTGTTAAGCTACAAATTTATTAAAAAATAAAATGACAAACCAAAAAAATAATAAGGGCACTATATGGGAAGTGGCACAGGTGTTTTTTAAGCTAGGATGTATTGCTTTTGGAGGACCTGCCGCTCATGTTGCTATGATGGAAGATGAATTGGTGACAAAGCGAAAGTGGATGAGTCGCCAACATTTTTTGGATTTGATGGGGGCGACCAATCTGATACCTGGACCTAATTCTACCGAGATGACGATGCATTGTGGGCATGAACGGGCAGGTGTATTGGGGCTGTTTGTTGCAGGAATTTGTTTTATCTTTCCTGCGGTTGTCATTACAGGAATTTTTGCTTGGTTTTATGTTCAGTATGGTGCCCTTCCTGCGGTTGCACCTTTGATTTTTGGAATAAAACCTGCCGTTTTGGCGATTATAGCAGGGGCTGTTTATAAATTGAGCAAAAAGGCTTTAAAAAGCAAAGCATTGGGGGTTTTAGGAGGACTTGTTTTAGTTGTTAGTTTATTGGGGGTTAATGAAATTGTGGCATTATTAGTAGCAGGTATTGTTGGGACACTTTTTTTTATGGGAAGAAGCCAATGGCAGAATCATCCGAAGTCTATTTTTCCAATTTTGTTATTACAAACAGGAGGAACGGCAACTGCTAAAATTTCTGGTGGAACCGTTTTTTGGAGTTTTCTGAAAGTCGGTTCCGTATTGTATGGCAGTGGGTATGTTTTATTTGCTTACCTAGATGCTGAATTAGTCATGAAAGGATTATTAACTCGTGCAGAGTTGATTGATGCAATTGCCGCAGGGCAATTTACGCCAGGTCCTGTTCTGTCTACGGCAACTTTTATAGGCTATCAATTGGCGGGTTGGACAGGAGCAATTGCAGCTACATTGGGAATCTTTTTACCTTCTTTTATTTTTGTGTGGTTGCTGAATCCATTGGTGCCTAAGATGCGTTCTTCAAAACCTTTAGGTTTCTTTTTAGACTCTGTTAATGTTGCTGCGTTGGCAGTTATGGTCAATGTTCTTATTGAAATGAGTTTGGAAACATTGTTGGTTACTGCTTCTTGGATGCCTGATTGGCGGGCATGTGTCATTGCGATTTTTGGAGCAGTGCTAGTTTTTGGTTTTAAGAAAATAAATGCAATGTGGGTAGTGCTAGGAGGTGCTTTGTTGGGATATTTATTAATGTTAGTTTAAATAATCAATGGTGTATTAATAATAATAATATGGTGCTAAAATTAATGCTCTAAAAAAAGATTAAAAATTTAGCAGCCTATTGTTAAAAATGAACACAAAACAGCTAATTTTAGGAACTAGAAATACTCAATAAGTTTTTTAAAAGTTAAAACAGTTGATTGTTATGAATAAAGACTTATTTGAAGAACATTATCTCAATGCTATCCATCCAATTTATATTGGTGCCATTCCTTCAGAATTAAAAGCACAATTACCAGATTTTGATACATTATGGAATACACATCCTGATGAGTATCATGTGGTGAAAATTTTGGGAAAAGAAGTGCCAACACCACGTTGGCAACAGGCTTATGGGTTTGATTACAAATACACAGGCTCCAAACAAAATGCTTTGCCTATTAGCCCTGTGTTGAAGTTGTTTTTAGATTGGTGCAAAAAAGAAATTCATCCCTCTTTAAATGGCTTGTTACTCAATTGGTATGAGGGAGAAAAAAAGCATTATATAGGACCACATCGAGATGCTGTTGTTGGTTTGAAAGAAGGTAGCCCTATTGTAACCATATCATTGGGGGAGGAGCGTATTTTTAGATTTCGTCCTTGGAGAGAAAAAGGCTATCAAGATTTTAAGGTAGAGGATGGAACGGTAGTGATTATACCTTGGGCGACTAATAAAGGGTGGACACATGAAGTGCCGCATTTTGCTCGATTTAAAAACAGAAGAATTTCTGTTACATTGAGAGTTTATGAATAATGGAATGAACAAGTTAAAATTTGAAAACCTCTATCTTATCTTAGAGGTTTTCAAATCGATTCCTTGTTGTAAAAGGACTATTTCAGACCAAGCTCTCGGATACGTTCATCTAGAAACTCACCAGCTGTAATATCTTCGTAAGCTTTAGGATTGTCTTCAGAAACACAACTGTCTAAACAAGACAAATCCATATCGCTGCGTGGGTGTAAGAAAAACGGAGCAGAATATCTAGGAAAACGCATTGACTCCTTGTCCAAATTGATGACACGGTGAATAGTAGATTTTAAACGACCATTGGTATGGCGGTGTAGCATATCACCAATATTGATAACAATTTCATTTTCTTTTGGAGAAACATCGACCCATTCTCCCGCAGAGTTTTTGGCTTGTAATCCTTTGGCAGATCCACCCATTAACAATGTAATCAAGTTGATGTCACCATGTGCAGCAGCACGAACAGCACCTTCTTCTATTTCATCCAAATTTTTGACAGGGAAATAATGCAACAAGCGAAGCACACTATTGCCATTGTGAATTTTTGCATCAAAGTAGTTCTCCTCTAGTCCTAAGTATAACGCAATAGCACGCAATAAATTACGACCTGTTTGCTCAAATGTACTGTATATTTTTTTGCCTACGGTCTCCAAAGAAGGAACTTCTTCCATCCAAATATTGTCAGGGTATTCTGCTTTTAGAGCAGGCTCGTTAACTACTTCTTGACCAATATGCCAAAATTCTTTTAAATCAGGTACTTTTTCTCCTTTGGCAGTTTCTCTACCTTTAGAAATGTAGCCTCTTTGTCCACCGTTGTTTAAGTCTTCGTATTTTTGTTTTATTTCTTGTGGTTGATCGAAAATATTTTTTGAAACTTCAAAAAGTTCTTGACGTAGTTCTTCCGATACGCCATGATTTTTGACAATAACAAACCCAATTTGAGAGAAAGCATCTCCTAAGTCTTGGATAAATTGTTTGCGTTTTTGAGCATCGCCAGATGTAAAATCATGGTAGTCAACAGTTGGAACGGTCTGTAAAGCCATCTTATAATTTGTTTTTAAAAATTAAACAAGTAAATATCATCAAGAATTGTTTTAAGAAGAGGTCAGAAAAATAATAACAAAAAATGGGATTATTTTTTTGAACGATTACTCTAAATTTGAATTAGAGATGATGTAGGCATTCCACATCTATACAATTCTAGGTGTAATAATATTTAGTAATTATCGTGAATATACAACATTAGAAGCAGTTGAAAAAGTAGATCTTAAAATCTTTACAGGAATTTATTCTTAAGAAGTGGCTTATGCTTAAATACAAAGGACAAGAATTAGTTTTCTTACCACATTTAAGATAATTTTAAGAGAGGTGTTTTTTGCAAATTACTTGCCCTTTTTTTTTTCTGCACGTTTATACCTTTGAAGCACCAAATACAGCTTCAAATTTCACTTTTAAATTACAGTTTCCTTATAAAAAGTACATCCACTTATAAGGTAGTTATTATATTATATAACAATAATTTTATTATAAAAATAATTATGATAAAAAGGACACTCTTTGCCTCAACTTTAGGGTTGACATTATTATGGACCAATTTATACGCACAAAAAAATAGCCCTTTGGTAGATAGTAATGAGGCAAAAATGCTAGATTATAACCACACACAGACCTATGAAATAGGAGGTATTAATGTTAAAGGGGCAATATATACCGATGCAAATGGAATTATAGCCATCACAGGGCTTACTATAGGTGAAACCATACGTATACCTAGTGATCAAATCAGCAAGGCAATTAGAAATCTTTGGAAGCAACAACTTTTTGTAGATGTAGCGATCAATATAGAAAAAACAATAGGGGATATTGTGTTTTTAGAAATTGAAGTACAAGAATATCCACGGTTTGCTCGCCATGGGTACAAAGGAATTCCAAAAGGGCAACACGATGATGCAAATGCTGTTGTTCAACGATATTTGCAAAAAGGGCGAGCAGCAACTCCTGCTATGAAACAAAGCGCTATCAATGCGTTAAAAAAACTTTATATAGAAAAAGGTTTTTTGGACGTTGCTATTGAGGTGGACGAAACAGAGGACGTCATTCTAAAAAATTCCATTCGATGGATATTTAATATTCAAAAAGGAAAACGTGTACGGATTGCAAAAATCAACTTTCACGGGGTCAAAAATGCTAAAAAAGGCAAATTGTATCGTTCGATGAAAGAAACAAAACGCAACAACTTCTGGGCGATCTTCAAACCATCTAAGTTTATTCAAGAAGAATACGAGGTGGATAAAAATAACTTGATAGCTTATTATAATTCTATCGGGCATCGGGATGCTCGTATCCTAAAAGATTCTGTATACTTTGTTCAGAAGAAAAATAGGAAGGTTTTGCATATTGATATGCAGGTAGAAGAAGGAAATATTTATCGTTTTGGAAGTATAAAATTCAAAGGAAATACCATTTACTCCGATCGAATTTTAAAAAACATTATAGGCATCGAAAAAGGAGCCATTTATGACAAAGATTTATTAACGACTCGTCTAGAATTTGACAAAAATGGGAGAGACCTAAAAACGCTTTATATGGATAATGGGCACCTGTTTTTTAGAGTTGATCCAATCGAAAAAGGAATTCGAGAAGATTCGATTGATTATGAAATTCGTATCGTAGAAGGACCGGTTGCCAAAATTGGTGCGGTTAGAATTATTGGCAATACTAGAACTAGTGAACATGTTATTCGCCGTGAACTGAGAACCTTGCCAGGAAATAATTTTAGTCGTTCTGATTTGATTCGTTCTCAAAGAGAATTGATGGCATTAAATTATTTTAATCCAGAAACGATGCAGATTAATACCCCAGTTAATATAGAACGAGGAACCGTAGATATTGAATATGTCTTAGAAGAGAAAATTTCTGACCAAATAGAGTTATCCGCAGGTTGGGGAGGGACGACCGTTTTTGGAACCGCAGGGATTAAATTGACAAATTTTTCTTTGCGCAAGTTTTTTCAGCCCAAAACTTGGAATCCTTTGCCCGCAGGAGATGGTCAAACGCTATCGTTTAGAATACAAACCAATGGACCTAGTTATCAATCGTATAATTTTTCTTTTACAGAACCTTGGTTGGGGGGCAAAAAGCCTAATTCTCTAACGTTTTCTGCTTATTATTCTAACTTTACCAATGGGTACACCGAAGAGAGTTCGGCATTGAGACGTTTGCAGGTAACAGGTGCAACGATAGGGTGGGGAACTCGTTTGCGTTTTCCAGACGACTTTTTTGTCTATCAGGCAAGCCTGAACTATAAGAAAATGGATTTGTTGCGTTGGGATGACATCAATGTTCCTTCAGGAACGTACCACAACTTGAGTTTTAATCAAACTATTTCTAGAAATTCTGTTGACAATCCAATTTTTCCAACAAAAGGCTCCAATATTGCTCTAAGTATGAGTTTTACATTGCCGTATTCTTTGTTGTCAAACAATAATGAAACCTCAGGGACAAAAGACCGATTGGTCGAGTATCACAAGTGGGATTTTACGACGGAGTGGTATGGAAAAATCGCCAAGAATTTTGTTGTGAAAATAGGAGGCAAAATGGGATTCTTGGGCTATTATAATCCAGATTTAGGGGTAACTCCTTTTGATCGGTACGAATTGGGGGGAAATGGTTTGTCTAATCCTCAAACTGTTCAAGGACGAGATGTGATTTCTATGCGAGGGTACGAATTGGGTGATTTGGCAGCGAATGGCGCTGGTGCTACAATTTATAATAAGTTTAGTTTAGAGTTTCGCTATCTGATTTCTCCTAATCCAAGTGCTACTATATGGGCTTTGGCGTTTCTAGAAGCAGGAAATGCTTGGTCGAATGCAAAAGATTACAACCCTTTTGATTTAAAACGATCGGCAGGTTTAGGTTTTCGCATCTTTTTGCCAATGTTTGGTACACTAGGAGTCGATTATGGAATTGGTTTTGACAAACCTAATTTGAGTGGCGTGAAAGATTTTACAAAGTATGGAACCTTTAATATAGTGTTGGGAGTCGAACCAAAATAATTTTAAACAATATTAGACATGATCACGAATGAAATGGTATGCCTACAAAAACATCTTGCTTTCTCACCTATACAACTCTATTCGTGATAATGTCTATTCTTAACTGGATTAAAATCAAAAATAACTGACCTCTTTTTTGCGATTTTAATAGATATATTTTCTTATTGCTATTAGATTACCTTACTTTTGTGCAAAAATTATCGTTTATAGGTTTGAGTAAAATTTATAGATAAGATATTACAGTAATCAGACGTTTAAGAATAGTAATTGTATGGTCTTTGTACCATATTGTTGCACGACAAAATTAGTTTGATAAATGTAGCCACAATAAAATGGACTTTTTAATGGCATCTAAATATAACTAAACAATCCAAAAAATAATGATTGTTTATGATTGGGTGTGACATTGAGAGCCACAATGCTGGTTTAAAATTGTTATTATTATAAAAAATATTATGATTCAGAGGTTATTTAGTGTAGTATGCGCTGTGTTGTTGTTATCGAACCAAAGTACTTGGGCACAAGCGACAGAAGAAAAATTAGATTCGTTAGAACCTGCACCATTGATTGATTATAGCGAACCACAAACTTATGAGATTGGTGGGATAGAGGTTGTAGGAGCAAATTATACAGATGCCAATGGAATCATTGCTTTATCTGGATTAACAGTAGGCAAAACAATTCGTATTCCTAGTGATCAGATTTCTAAAGCGATCCGAAAACTATGGAAACAAGGACTGTTTGTAGATGTTAATATTAACATTCAAAAGAAAATTGGAGATATTGTATTCTTAGAAATCAAAGTAAAAGAATATCCACGTTTTGCTCGTCATGGATACAAAGGTATTCCGAAAGGTCAGCATGATGATGCTAATGCAGCTACAAAGCGTTATCTTCAAAAAGGTCGTGCGGCAACTCCTGCTATGAAACTGCACGCTGTACAAGCCTTAAAAGAAATCTATATCGAAAAAGGATTTTTAGACGTAGAAATAGAAGTGATTGAAGAAGAAGATAAAATTCTTAAAAATTCGGTTCGTTGGGTTTTCAATATCAAGAAAGGAAAGCGTGTTCGTATTGCCAATATCAATTTTCATGGTGTTGAAAAGATGAAAAAGGGAAAGCTTTATCGCTCTATGAAAGAAACCAAACGCAATAATATTTGGGCTATCTTCAAACCTTCTAAGTTTATTCAAAAAGAATACGAACAAGACAAAAAAAATATTATTGCTGCTTATAATAACCTAGGACATAGAGATGCTGTTATCACAAAAGATTCTGTTTATCTAGTTCAAAAAGGGAAGCGCAAAGTCATGAATATTGATATTCATATTGACGAAGGAGCAACTTATGTTTTTGGTGATATTGTATTTAGAGGAAATACAACCTACTCTGATCGTATCTTAGATAATATTTTAGGTATCAAAAAAGGAGATGTGTACAATGAAGAGCTGATTCAAACTCGTTTGAAGTTTGATCGTAACGGTCGAGATATTAGTACGCTTTATATGGACAATGGATACCTGTTTTTTGATGCAACGCCTATCGAAAAAGGTGTTCGAGAAGATTCCGTAGATTTAGAAATTCGTATTTCAGAGGGACCAATTGCTATTATTGCCAATGTGATTATAAAAGGAAATGATCGTACGCACGAGCACGTTATCCGTCGCGAGTTGAGAACGTTGCCAGGCAATAAATTTAGCCGTTCTGATATTATTCGTTCTCAACGAGAGCTAACAGCTTTGAACTATTTTAATCCAGAGAATATTCAAATCAATACGCCTGTCAATCCTCAACGAGGAACGGTAGATATTGAATATATCGTCGAGGAACGTCCATCGGATCAGTTAGAATTGTCTGCTGGATGGGGTGGTGTTGGTCGTGGAGTTATTGGTACACTTGGGGTTACGTTCAATAATTTTTCTTTGAGAAATTTATTAAAACCAGAAGCTTGGAATCCTTTGCCACAAGGTGATGGTCAACGATTGTCTTTGCGTGTTCAGACAAACGGTCGTTTTTATCAGTCGTACAACTTCTCTTTCACAGAACCATGGTTGGGAGGCAAGAAACCAAATGCCTTTACAATTTCTGCTTATCATACGAATTTTAACAATGGATTTAGTCAAGAAAGTTCTGCATTCCAACGCTTGCAAATTACGGGAGCTTCTATTGGTTTAGGAACTCGTTTGCGTTTTCCTGATGATTTCTTTGTGTATCAAATTAGTTTGAATTATCAGAACATGGATTTGTTGCGTCGTTATGATTTTGAAATTCCAACAGGATCATTCCACAACTTGAGTTTGAGCCAAACTATTTCAAGAAACTCTATCGACAATCCAATTTTCCCTCAGAAAGGCTCTAATATTTCATTGACCTTGAAATTGACAATTCCATACTCTTTGTTTGATAATAAATCGGCTTCGGATTATGCGTTGATGGATCCTGCAAAGAAATTTGAATTGTTGGAATACCACAAATGGGATTTCTTGGCAGAGTGGTACGGAAAGATCGTGAAAAACTTTGTAGTAAAAGTTGGTGTTAAAATGGGATTCTTAGGCTTCTACAATCCAAACGTTGGTTTGTCACCATTTGAGCGTTATGAGTTAGGAGGAGATGGAATTTCTAATTTCCAAGGATTGCAAGGAAAAGATATCATTTCTTTGAGAGGATATCGTGATCCTGTAACGGATGTTTCTGCTGCTAATGCACAAGGGGCAGCTATTTATAATAAAATTACAATGGAATTGCGTTACTTGATTTCTCCAAATCCAAGTGCTACTATTTGGGTGTTAGCATTTGCAGAAGCAGGAAACGCTTGGTCAAAATTTGAAGATTATAACCCATTCCAATTAAAACGTTCAGTAGGAGCTGGGGTACGTGTGTTCTTGCCAATGTTTGGAACACTTGGATTTGACTACGGAATAGGTTTTGATAAGCCACATTTGAACGGAAGTACTAAAGTAACTGACTATGGAGCCTTTAATATTGTCCTTGGGTTTGAACCTAAATAAGCGTTTTACTGTTACTAAAATAGTAAAGCCGTATTCATAATAAATTATAGTTAAGAGCCGAATTGTGAGTACCCACAATTCGGCTCTTTATATGAAGTATTGGGGCGTTTAGAATCAAAAAATGCCCAAGAACGACTGATTTAACGACTTTTTTTGATAAAAGGACAATATTTAATTGAATATGTTGTTGTAAAAAGTTAAAGTTTTTTAACTTTATTCTAGTAAAAGAAACACAAGGGACTATTTCCCTATTTTTATAATAAAACGAATCGTATTGGCTAAAAAATTTAATAGAAGAAACACCTATAACAAGGGGAATCAACCGAGTCATCGCATTAATGGATTTATCAAAGTACCTGAAGTGCGCTTGGTTGGAAATAATTTTAAAGAAATCAGCAAAGTAGCAGGAAAAGACTTAGAACCAGGTGTCTATCCAACTTCAAAAGCACTGGAATACGCTACTAAATTGGAAATGGATTTGGTCGAAATCTCTCCAAAAGCTTCTCCTCCTGTTTGTAAGATTATTGAATACAAGAAATTCTTGTATGAAAAGAAGAAAAAAGAAAAAGAGCTTAAATCTAAACAGGTAAAAGTAGTCGTTAAAGAAATTCGCTTTGGTCCGAACACAGATGACCACGATTTTGAATTTAAATTGAAGCATGCTAAAAAATTCTTAGAGCAAGGTGCTAAGGTGAAAGCTTATGTTCAATTTAAAGGACGTACTATTGTGTTTAAAGATAGAGGAAGAGATCTTTTGAAAAGATTTTTGAAGGAACTAGAAGGTATTGGCTTCCCTGATTATCCACCTAAAATGGAAGATAGAAGAATGCATTGTACCTTGGCCCCTAAGAAGATGGGTAAGTCTAAATAAAACTTAACATTTTATTAGGAGCAAACTTCAGTAAAAGCCTCTTAATATTTCTTATCTTTGCCCCAAAATCCTGTCTTTGTTCAAAAAGACAGGGTAACTATAACTTAGTGTGCCTTATTGTATACAAATTTTTAAAGGCAAGCTTGGAATTTGCGTATAGCGTGTCGTTGAGACCAACTCGCAAATGAAATGGTTGTTTTTGAAAGGTTACATTGATAAAAATTTTAGTATAATTATAATTTCATGTTTGGAGCAAAAAAAGAAAATAATTTACCTAAAGGAAAAGGAGCTTCTTCATCTGCCCACAATAGCTTGGTATTTGGTACGGTCATTACAGGAAATCTTAAATCAAAAACAGATATAAGAATTGATGGCAAACTAGAAGGCAATTTGGAAAGTGAAGCTAAAGTTGTTGTTGGAAAAAATGCTTTAATTGTTGGCAATATTGTCTGCGAAAGCATTTTAATTGAAGGTAGAATAGAAGGTAATATTACCGCCAGAGGTTGTTTGCACATTCAAAGTGCTGGAACGGTATTCGGTGATTTAAGAACCAATAAGTTAATTATTGAGGACGGAGCTGTGTTTGACGGTGCTTCTATTATGAAAAAAACTTCTTCAACACAAACTAAAAATGGACAAGAAGGATCCTCATCTAACAAAAAGCAAAACGTCCAAAAAGCAAGTTAATTTCCTAAAGTATACCAGTATGGCTACTCAAATGGGAGTAACCATTGGTTTGTTTATTTTTGTAGGATTAAAACTAGATGCTTGGTTGGAAACCAAAGTGCTTTTTGTGCTAATAGGTTCTCTTTTAGGGGTTGGACTATCTCTATATTATTTTATCAAACAAGCAATTTCAGATAATGAATCGTAGTTTCTAAATTGGTAGAAACAAAACGATTTTTAATACAAAAGGAGAATGGCTCCCAAAAAATTTTATATACAGCTTACAATCATATCTATTGTTGTCGCTTTATTATTGGTGCTGCTAGACTCATCTAACTTAATAAGCTCTCATCTATCTTTATCATGGATAAGTTGGGGCTTCTTTATTTTATTCTCTATAGGTTTGTTTTATGCTTCTTCCAAAACTGCAAAAAGCGAAAACAAAAATCTATTTGGGCAAATATTCTTGCTGTCTATCTTTTTTAAAATGCTTTTTTGTGCCACTTTGTTAATTGTTTATATGTTGGTAACAGCACCTAAAACAGCTTATTTTGCCTTACCTTTTTTATTTGTCTACTTAGTTTATACAGTATACGAAGTCTATTTTGTAACTAAATTAGCAAAAACATAACGTTTTATGTACGAATCTAATGTTAATGAGAATTATAAATCAATGATAGATCCCAATAGTTTAAACTGGGATTTATTGGAAATAAAAGATGGGAGATTTCATATCTTACAAGACAACCAGTCTTTTGATGCGACGGTCTTGGAGGCGGATTATGAAACAAAAACATTTCGGATTAAAATTAATAGAAATGTTTATAATGTAACACTGAAAGATAAATTTGATCTCTTGGTAGAAAAATTAGGGTTCTCCAATATGACAGCTCAAAAAGTAAACCACATCAAAGCTCCAATGCCTGGGTTGGTTTTGGATGTTTTGGTACAGGTAGGAGATACGGTGGCTAAAGGAGATTCTGTCCTTATATTGGAGGCTATGAAAATGGAGAATATTATAAAAGCAGATGGCAATGCTGTGGTCAAAAGCATTGAAATTGGAAAAGGAACACCTGTGGAAAAAAATCAAATTTTAGTAGAATTTGAGTAATTAGAAGCAACAAAAATACTATTAAGTCAGATAAAAAACGGCTATTAGAAATGTGATTTTCTAGTAGCCGTTTTTATTTAGACTAGTTGAAATGATAAAACTGCTATGCAACAAAAGAAGTACTTGCCTACCGAAAAAAACTTCTAAATACGTTTGAGAGAAAAATGAGTTGCCTAGATAATAGTTATCTGATAAAGGGTAATTGTCTAAAGGTAAGATCGTTTAAATGTAGTTTTAAAATAGCATGAATTTTTTTTTAATACTTTGATTATTATTGATTTATGGTTTTGTTTTTGCGTTTTATTATGAGGTAATTATTCTTTTTTTATCCGTTTTCTGTTCTGATTTCGGCAAATGAAAAACGTATCCTTTGTTGAGGAAATCTTACTTTTATTTCACCCCCACCTCATTTTCGAAATTTATTACAAATAAAACTTAATTATGAAGAGAATTTTCATTTCTATCTTATTCAGTTGTCTATTTGTCCACCAGACAACCGCACAAATGACAAATGAAGGAGCACCTCGCAGTTGGAGTTTAAAAAAAAATCAATCTAGAATTGATTATTACTTAATGCCAAAATTTAATTTAGAAAAACAAAAAAAAATAGATGCATTAAATGCCGCCTCGAAAACAAAACCGTGGCAATTTGGCTATGAATATACCGTCAATTATGGCTTGAATAATAGTGGTACTTGGACGACATTGGCAAATGGAGATCGAATTTGGCAAATTGAGATCGAATCAAAAAATGCCTTAACAATGAATTTTGTTTTTGATGACTATCATTTGCCTAAGGGAGCTACTGTTTATTTGTACAATCCCAAAACAAAAGAAGTACAGGGAGCCTATACTCATGCCAATAATAGTGCTGATAGAATGTTAGGAACGACACTTATACAGGGTGATAATGTTGTGATTGAGTACTATGAACCTAAGGTGGTACAAGGTCTAGGGGCTTTAAATATTAGTATGGTTGTTCATGGATATCGTCAATTAGGAGCTTATCCTAGTAGTAAATTAACGAAAGGTTTGAACGATGCTGGAGATTGTCATATAGATGTGAATTGTCCGCTGGGTTCAGGGTGGCAAGATCAAATCAATTCAGTTGCGTTGATTATAGAAGGAGGGAATGCACTTTGCTCAGGAGCGTTGATTAACAACACTTCTAATGATGGAACACCTTATTTCTTAACGGCAGAACATTGTGGAGCTGCAGGTTTTGGCGCATGGGTTTTTCGTTTTAATTGGGAAAGCCCTGTACCCGTTTGTGCACAAGTAGGTAATAGCCAAGACCCTGGTGCGCCATATAATGAAATAAATGGTGCTGTATTGCGTGCAAAGAAAAGTGATTCTGATGTTTTGTTGTTGGAGTTGAATAACACCCCAACAGGAAATGTTTATTATGCGGGTTGGAATAGAAGTACAACTCCTGCAACTCAAGTAACTGGAATCCATCATCCTTCTGGCGATGTAAAGAAAATTAGTCGAGATAATGATGCTGCTGTATTTGTAAATGCAGGGAAGTCATTATGGAATGTAGAGGGGTGGGATCAAGGAGTAACAGAATCAGGTTCTTCAGGATCCCCTTTATTCAATCAGAATAAATTAATTGTTGGGCAGTTATTGGGGGGGGCATCAGCCTGTGTTGGTACAAGTGGTAATGCCGATGCAGATGCTTACGGTCGTTTTGATGTTTCTTGGAATGGTACAAGTCCTGCGGATCGTCTGAAAGATTGGTTAGACCCAGGAAATATAGGGCTGGTACAACAATCTGGTTACGACCCAAATGCTCCAGTATTGGCTGTAGATGCTGGAGTTGTTCAGATTAATGGAATTGAAGCACTTTATTGTGGCGTAGATTCTTTTATCCCTGAAATTTTAATTCATAATTACGGGAGTGATACCATTACTACTCTAGAGATTGTTTATGATGTGGATGGAATTCCCTATCCTAATTATTCGTGGATAGGAACTTTAGCTCCTAATGGTATTGTAAGAGCTTTTTTGCCAACGATAACCTCGACGGATGGAATGCATACATTTACTGCGGTTACTGTTATGCCCAATGGCATGGTTGATTCTAACACAGTTGATGATGCTCGTAGTATGTCTTTTTCTATTACAAGGGGAGGGCAACAAGTAGATTTGGAGTTAATTTTGGACTGTTTTGCTAGCGAAACTTCGTGGTCACTAACAGATTCTGCAACTGGTCAAGTTTTGTATAGTAGAGATACGGCTTTCTATCTTGATAATTTTTCAACAATAGATACTGCTCAAGAGCGATTTTGTTTGACAAATGGTTGCTATCGTTATACTATCTACGATAAACACGGAGATGGTATGGATGGAACAGGTTTTTGTGGTCGTTCAGGAGATTATACGATAAGGGATGAAAATGGCAATGAGTTAGCTCGTATGACAGCGGCAAATGGAAATTTTGGAGATAGCGCAGTTCATTATTTTTGCTTGCCATATGTTGTTAGTAATCAGATGTCTATTTTTAATTTGAATGAGTTTAAAGTATTTCCAAATCCAACTGATGGAATTGTTTATGTTAATTTAGGATTAAAAGAATCTGAAAATATTAGGCTAGAACTGTATACGGCAACAGGGCAATTGCTAGAGCAAGTAATTGCTCAAGATAGTACATCAGAGCAGTTTGAATTTGATTTAAATATGTATAGTATGGGGATGTATTTTGTGAAACTGCGGGTTGGAGACCAAACACTTGTCAAAAAAATTGTTAAGAATTAAGATACTTTATTTTTTGTCAAAAAGTAGTGGATGTTAGTTACACTCTATGAGCTTTTAGGCTTGTAGGGTGTTTTTTATACCATATTTAGGAGCGTACTAAGTGATAGAAGAGGGCATAAAGAAACTGCTCATGGAATAATCTACGACTACATCGTAACAGTGCAGTACTAAAATTATAGTAATTAAAAGTAAAATAAGCGCCTGAAAGATAGGAGCAAATGGTGTTTTGTTGTTGGCTAGAGTCCTTTTTTTATCAACTTCCTGTTTTGTGTTTTGGCAAATAAAAGACATTCTTTTGTTAATAAAATCTTATTTTTGTTTTGTCCCCACTTTATTTTCGAAATTTTTACCAACAAAGTGTATTATGAGCAGAACTTTTATTTTTATTCTGATAGGTTGTTTATTAGCGATTCAAACTAAGGCACAAATGACCAATGAGGGACAACCTCATAGTTGGAGTTTAAAAAAATCTAGACCAGCAATTGATTACTATTTAATGCCAAAATTTGATTTAGAAAAACAAAAAAAAGTAGATGCATTAAATGATGCTACAGGTATGAAGCCTTGGCAATTTGGATATGAGCATACGGTCAATTATGGTCTTAATAATAGTGGAACATGGACTACCTTGGAAAACGGGGATCGAATTTGGCAAATCGAGTTTGAGTCAAGAGGAGCTTTAACAATGAACTTGGTATTTGATGATTATCAATTACCGGCAGGAGCAACGGTTTATTTATATAATCCGAAAACAAAAGAGGTACAAGGCGCTTATACTAGCCAAAACAACAATGCCGATAGAATGCTAGGAACTACGTTGGTTAAAGGTGATAATATTGTAGTAGAATACTACGAACCGAAAGCTGTCCAAGGAACTGGTGCTTTGAATATAAGTATGGTTGTGCATGGATATCGTTCGCTTAAAGGTTATCCGATGGAAAAGGCAATTAAAGGTCTTAATGACGGAGGGGCATGTAATATAGATGTTGCTTGTCCATTGGGTTTGGGATGGCAAGATCAGATCAATTCAGTTGCCATTATTATTGTAGGAGGAAGTGGCAACTGTACAGGTGCTTTAATTAACAATACTTCTAATGATGGAACACCTTATTTTTTGACGGCTAATCACTGTGGTACCTCAGGTTTAGGAGCATGGGTTTTTCGCTTTAATTGGGATAGTCCTGTACCTGTTTGTGCTCAAAATGGCAATAGTCAAGACCCTGGAGGACCATACAATGAGGTGAATGGTGCCGTTTTACGAGCAAACAATAGTGGTTCTGATTTTGCATTAATGGAATTAAATAGCGCCCCAACAGGAAATATCTACTATGCAGGTTGGGACAGAAGTACAACGCCTGCTACAGAAGTAACAGGAATTCACCATCCTCGTGGTGATGTAAAGAAAATTTGTCGAGAAGAAGACCCTGTTACTGCACTGAATTGGAGTGGTGCTGCCGTATGGGAAGTAGCAGACTGGGAACAGGGAGTGACAGAGCCAGGTTCTTCAGGGTCTCCTTTGTTTAATCAAAATCAATTGATTATTGGGCAGTTGTATGGTGGAGGTGCTGCTTGTAACGGAACGAATGACAATGGATTAGAGGATAATTATGGTCGTTTGGATGTTTCTTGGAATGGTGCTAGTGCTTCTGAGCGTTTGAAGGATTGGTTAGATCCAGGAAATACCAATGTATTGACACACTCAGGGTACAATCCTAATGGTCCAGGTATTGCTTTGGATGCTGGTGTGGCTCAAATTAGTGGTATAGAAGAGAACTATTGTAATGTTGATTCTTTTATTCCTGAAATTTCCATTCGAAACTATGGCAGCGATACGATTACCACTGTAGACATTATCTATGATGTAGACGGCGTAGCTTATCCTACTTATTCTTGGACAGGAACTCTGCTTCCTAATAGCATGGCAACGGTTGTTTTGCCAACGGTAACGGCAAGTGCTGGAGCACATATATTTAATGCCAAAACGATAACACCTAATGGTGCATTGGATTCTAATGTGGTTAACGATGCTCGTAGTGTGCCTTTCTTTATAACTTTGGGAGGTCAATCGGTAGCATATTCATTGGCTTTTGACTGTTTTGGGAGCGAAACAAGTTGGTCTATTAGCGATTCGGCAAGTGGGATCGTTTTGTATAGCGGCGGTCCTTATAGCAACAACTTTTCAAGTTTGGATACTTTCAAAGAGCAATTTTGCCTAGCAGATGGTTGTTATCGTTATACAATATATGATAATTATGGAGATGGCTTGGATGGTACCAGTAGTTTCTGTGGTCGTTCAGGAGATTATTGGATTGCGGATGCTGTTGGCAATGAACTTGTGAAAATGACTGCTCCCAGTGGAAATTTTGGAGATAGCGCTGTCCACTATTTTTGTTTACCTCTTGTTATCAATGGTCAAACAAATGTGAATTCCCTAAACGAGTTGAATGTATATCCTAATCCAACAGAGGGAATGGTGTCTATTGATTTTGCCTTAAAAGAATCTCAAGATGTTCAATTAGAACTATATACAATAACAGGGCAGTTGCTAGAACAAATAAGCTTAGGGAATAGTATTGCGGAGCGACTTGAATTAGATTTGAAACAGTACAATGCAGGAATGTATTTTATAAAGTTGCGAGTTGGTGATCAAACCTATGCTAAGAAAATTATCAAACATTAGTAGGAGCATAGAATCTTATACTAGATAAATAAACGTAATAAAAGAAAGAAAAAACACTCTATGGGCTTTGTCTATAGAGTGTTCTTTTTTGAGATTGGTGTTATAGTTTAAAAAATTATTAAATATAATTAGATGAATCTTGTTTTTGTTCTTTGAGAGTTGTTGATTGTCAATAGTTTTTGCTTTGGATATAGAGGTGATATTCTTTACATATAATTTACATATATAGACCCATTAAAAAAGGCTTGATGTGGCTAAACAAAAGACGTAATTTTGTAACAGTTCTAATCCTCATTTATCTTTCTACAACTATCTAGTCATGCAACAATTTACACACTTCATTGCTATTTGTATATTTCTTTTGCCCTCGTTTCTTTATGCCAATAGTAAAGGACCGTCCATCAAAGAAGCGTTAGAAATTACTGTAGAACAACAAATTTTATCGCAGAAGATTGCCAAAATCTATTTGACTTTATGTTACGATATTAGAAACCCAAAGCTGTACAAAGACAGAGCAGCGACAGTTGCCAAATATGAAGAACAATTGTATCAGTTGAGTTTATTTATACCAAACGAGCGGGTAAAAGAACACATCCAAGCGGTTCGTGTTGTCTGGAAAGAGTTCAAAAGTATTGCTGATTGGTCCATCAAAAAGTCCTCGATTACGGCGTTGTTGAACAAAGCTAAGGAATTGCTAAAAGCCTCTAAAATGCTTCATTCTGCTTATCAAGAATATGAATATACAATTCAAGACGACAATAACTGGATTACTATTAATCAATACATCAATCAGGTGCAACATCAAAAGATTTTGATGCAGCAAATTTTAACGTATTATATGGCAAATGGTCATACCGATGAAACATTAGATTGCGCTACAGAATTAGCAACTTTTCAAAAATCATTTGTGCGTATTTTATACATTCTCGAAAAAGCAACGACTACTTCGGCTTCTATTCAAGAAACATTGCAGTTAATTAGAACCCAATGGCTTTCTATTATAAAGCAGTTTTCGGTTAAAGAAAATGATGTAGAAGCTTTGCATCGAATCTTAGAACAAGGAACAGCTATTGAAGAGAATATCCAAAAAGTAATGGATAGTTATGGTGTGCTTAGTGCCAATCTTTCTTTGAGTCATATGATTCATCAAGGGGCAAAACAATGCGTATTAGTACAGCAAATGTCCACTACTTATGTTACTAGTAATCACAAAGATATCAAGTACGTTTATCAGCAACAAATCTTAGATCAAACCAATGATTTTGAACACAACTTGGAAGGTATGCTGCTGGCAGCACCAACACTTGAAATTCAGGATGCTGTAGAGGTTGTTCAGACTATGTGGAAAAACTATAAGAACCTATTGGTCAATTTTGAGACAATGAATGAGGTGCAAACATTCAAAACTTTGGAACAAGGTTTGGTGGTGATGGCAGCCTGTGACCAAGCCAATGTAATGATCAAACGTCATGCTGAAACGGTTCCTGCTTACCAAAAGATCTTACCCCAAAACAACGGAAATTCTCCCATGTCAGAAGACATGATTTTTCAAATAGAACAGCTTAGTCACTTAAAAATAGAAAGTCAACGGAGCGCACTTTATTTTATGATGAAAGCATTAAATTGGGATATTGCATTGTCTATAAAGCGTTTAGAAGCTAGTCGAGTTCGGTTTAAAAAGTTGTTGGCAATTTTAGAGCAAAGTGTCGAGGAGCCTAGTAGACAAAAAGTTCTAGCTGAAATTAAGAAGCTTTGGGAAACATTGAATGATGTTTACGAAGAAGGGACTAAGGATAATTTTCTCAAAGTCGTTCAGCAGCAACAAGAATTGAATCAAAAACTAAATAAATTGAGCGATGCTTGTATTTATGAATTGAATCAATTATTTGCTCAAGATTTGCAGATTAATTATTGATGTTTTTCGCTTAATAACGATTGTTGAATCGTAACTAAGTTAGTTGATATATTCAACTGTTTTAGTTGAGTATCAATAGCTTGTTCCTGTGCTAAAGACAGTTTTTTTTGTCTAGAAATAACATCATAACCGTTGGGAGTGAATAATGTTTTTTGAAAATATATAATTGCCCAACTTTGATCTGGTGCAAGGTGTAAAATTTCCCATTTACTAGTTAACATAGCCAGCAGCCCTTTGCCGCGCCACATGAATTTTCGATTATTGGCATCTAGTACTGTATCATAACCTTTAATGGACTTTGTCTTGCCATTTTGTTGATATTGTACAATATCTAATAATCCTTTTTGTCCCTTTTTTTCTTGGAGGGTATAATTGAATGTCGGGTTGGCTTTGTTTCCTTTTAGCCACATTGGGAAATTACTTTGATTGATATACCAACGACCTTCTAAATCTTGTAAGTTGATTTTCATAGAGTTATGTTTGTTAAAATATACAGAAGTAAAGGGAGATGGAGTACACAATATTTGACTAATACCACAGAAGAACAGGAAATAAAAAAATGACAAAAAGACAAGGATTGGGTATTTCATAGTGCAATGCTTATTGGGCTTTTTCTTACAATTATTAATATCAATAGCTAGTGCTACTATCGTATAACAACTAGCAACAGCGAGATGTTTAATGGAGCGTATTGAAATATGACCACAATAGTGCCAGCAAACCACCTAAGCAGTGTCACTATATTTATAAACTAATAATGATTGAGCACGTATAATTAGATGCTATTATTAAGCTTCTAAAGCATAAATAAGTACTTTTATTTCTGCCAGCAAACGATTTTCTAACCATGTTTTTTCTTGGATGTCTAATAACTCCAAGATTCCATCATGTTCTAAATTAAAATCCTGCCAGACATCTTCAAGATAACTGGTTTTAATTTCTTTTAATCGTTCTTGATTGTCAAAGTCTAAATGTCCAATTTTAGAAAGCACATTATTCAGTCTATTTTTAGTAATGGAGTTTCTCAAATCTAATAATAAAAAGTTTAGCGCTTCGCTATTGGTTTTTTGAGTTGTGCTAAATGACCATTTTTGAGCTTGATGAAATTTTATATCTTCTGCGAAAGCTTCATTTTTGAGCTTCAAAGTAGGGCGAAAATAAGAAGCATCCAAAGGGTCAACAATATTGTGCAGAGGTTTTAAAACAACTCCTTCTGCTAGATTAGAATGTAGAGGGGGCAAGCCCAACAAGGTAGGTAAGTGGGAATCAAAGGCAATATCATAATCTAAACAAGTATTTAGAGGTCCTTGATACAATATTGTAGCATAAAAAATGTTTGCCTCCTCAAAATAGGCAATGGCTTTTTCGTAATCCAAATAATAACGGTGTTCTTGGGTTTCAATGGCAATATCAAAAGCACAAAAATGAATAGTAGGACTGTAGTAAACACCTGTTTGAATGGCGTGCAAATCAGCAATAGATTCAACTTCAGGGTGTGGATAGGCACCTCCAAAAAGTTCTCCATAGATCGCATAACTTTCGGCGGGAAACTCTAAGGCTAATAACTCAAATAAAGATAATATTTTTTCTTCTAAACGTTGAACCACTATTTGAAAACCAAAAAAGTCGTCTGTCCATGCTAACTTTGTTTTGCGTTTTGCAAACCCTAATGTTCGATCTTTGTAAGTCAAACAAAAGTTAGCGCCATGTACTTTTTCTGTCACGACCCAATCTACTTTATGTAAGAGTGCGTATTGTTGCTCATTCAGACGTAACTTTTTTAAGCTAGTCGGCATTTTTTCGTAGGCCTTAAAATCCATCGTATTCTATTTATAAGTGTACTTGAATAACAGCTAGAACACTTAAAAAAGTTCGATGAAATAAGTATTAATCCGCTTAAAAATTGCATTGGATTGATTGTTAATTTAATATAAAACAAATTTTTATATCTCGCTAACTAAGAGTAGCAACTTCATATGAAATGAAGGTTATGAAATAAATACCACGCAGTAGCAGCACAGCTAACTAAAAGCGCAACGCTCACGAAGTACCACGCAGTAGCAGCGCAGCTAATCACCAAGCTACAAACCTTAATAGGGAGGAGCACAAAACGGTTTGTTCATGAACATTACTGAATAAACAACAAAGCCAATTTAATTTGTGTGTAGCCAATCTCTTGGTTCATGGCTTCATACAGGGCTTTAGAACTCACCGAGCCATCTGGACGGACATCATCAGGCTTGTTGGCTGCCAATATTTGGTTGTAAGCAGCTTGTACTTTCTGCAAAATACCAGCAGGAGGTGCATAGGGAGACCAGTCAAAAGTAGGAAATAAGTCATGGAGTTTGGCGATATGACCTGTAATAGTACTTTCTGTCAATCCACGTTCGGCGGCAATTTGTTGAATGCTCCAGTTTTGATCAACCAGTTCTTTGGTAATCAGGTGGGTTGCTTTTTTCTTGTGTTTTTTCTCCTTTTTTTTCTTTTTATAACGCTCAATGTCTTCGGGATCGGTCAACCCTCCACAATGTCTTAAAAAACCAAGGGCTCTTTTTTCTAGAGCTGTTGCATCAATTTTAGCTTCTATTTCAGATGATAACTCTTGGAAACGCTTATCTGCTTTAAAGGCTAAAGGATCAACTTGTAGTGCAATATCATTGAAGCCTGTTAATTGAAGTCCCGCTAGGTTTTTCAGACGAGAGAGGGCAACGTAGCCCTGTCCTTTCTCAAAGGTTCGGCTCAAATCAACTTTTGCATAATCCAAGGTCATACCTTGGCTTTTGTGAACAGTAATAGCCCATGCCAATCGAATAGGAATTTGTTGGTAAGAAGCAAGGGACTTTCCCATATCGTCCTCTATAGACCATTCGTTGGGTTCGGCAATCAATTGTTTTCCATCACTGAGCATAATGTGGGGAAATCCTTCTGGTGAATATCCCATCACTTTGCCCAATGTTCCATTAATATACCCATGTTCATAGTTATTTTTGACAAACATTACTTTAGCGCCTTCTTTGAGGTAAACTTGTTCTTCTGCTCGAACAGAGTTTTTGAGCAAGTCTAATAATTTTTTATTGCCTTTTGTTGTTGCTTCGAAGGTAGTAATTTTTCCATCTAAGGCTCTAAGATATTGATTGTTGGTTCTATTGACATCGTGGTTGTGACTATATAGCATGGGCGGTTCCCAGCCTTTGGGAAAGGTCGTATGGGCGGCTTCTTTTAATAACTGCAAAGAGTTTTGAGAAATTGTATTGTTGCGGATTTCGTTCAAAATCTGATTTAGTTGACCGCTTTCTTGTCTATGTTGCTCTGTAAGATAGCAAATGGCAAGTTTGGCTTCTAGCCAAGCTTTAGACATAAAGGCAAATTTTTCTCGATTATTTTCTGTTCCTAAGCCAACTGGAGGAAGTTGGAAAAAATCGCCTGAAAAAATTACTTGTATGCCACCAAAAGCATAGTCATTGCCCTTAAAAAATTTCAAAACTTGATTGACCATATCCAATTGTGTTTTGTGCAACATAGATATTTCGTCAATGATCAATACCTTGGCAGCTTCTAGTTTATCCCGAAGGTATTTCTTGGTTTTCATGAATTCCAAATCCTTTTGGCTCAAATGTGTACGCACGCCAATACCCGACCAAGCATGGATGGTCATTCCATTCATATGCGTAGCAGCAATCCCCGTAGAGGCTGTAACAGCAACAGGAACCCGACGTTCTTTCAGATATTGTATGTACTGGTTGAGTACATAGGTTTTTCCTGCTCCAGCAGAACCTGTTAAAAATACATTTTTTCCTGCTTTGAGAATACGTAGAGCAGTGGATTGTTTCATGAATTAGTTTTTAAGCCCAAAAAATTGTAAAAAACAAAGGTATAAGATGTTCACTTATATTGCAAGCGAATGACAACTTTGTTCTTATGGAGCATGGAAATCTTTACAAGGGGGAGAATAGAGTGGGCATTCTATTTCAAGAGGTTCCTAATTACAATAGTTCGTTGAAAAATCGTATTAGTTTGATTATCAGTAAGATGTATTTTTATTAACCTTTGCGCTAAAAGACTGATAATCAAACTAATGCAAGATACTTTTTTACGTTTTTCGTAGGAAAACTAAAAAATCAACGGAGTATTAAATTAGATACCTATTTAGTTGAAAAAAGAATAATTAGCCGATAGACGGTAGGCTAAAGGTTGTTTTTCTTATGGAAAATGGCTATCTTAAAATGCAAAATGCTTGACGATATGATATTAAAACAAAGTATGAGAATTATTATTTTAAGTTTATTGTTGAGTTGGTATTGCCAAGAGAGTTTTGCAACTGCCCAAATTCCAGATCAATTAATTTACGAAGGCAAAACGTATTATTTGCACAACAATCCTTTGGAAGCTTATTTTAAAGAACATCCTAAAAAGCGCCCTGAAGGAGACGTTTTATCTACTGCTTTATGGCGAGGCTATATTGCTACTTTCGAAATTCAGAATCAAGTATTGGTATTAAAAGACATACAAATTCAAGTGTATCAACACCAAGAGGGAAAAGAGGAGTGGGCACCCAATGTTTCCTTAAAATCGGTTCTGAAACAAATATTCCCCAAAGACGAGGTATTTAAAATTGATTGGTGTACAGAGATACTGATCTTGCCCGATGGTAAAATAAAGGATTATGTGCATCATGGGTACGCTTCTATTTTTGAAAAATACCTCTTGTTAGAAATAAAGGAAGGAAAATTGATACAATCGAAAGCTTTTGATTCAGTAGGCTACCTAGCTTTTAGAAAAGAGCAATTACAACGATTTAAACAAACAGCAGCTTATCAGGAATATTTGGTAAAATGGAAGGAGAAATATGAATATACAGAAACAGAAATTGATGCCATACTAGAGAATAATATTTTCAACTATTTGAATGGTTTTTTGGAATGAGCAAGTTTATTTTAGTCTGTTTTGCAGTATGATTACTTACTATTTTAATAACACCAAAAATAGTTGTATCATCACGTTTGAGGTATATTCTAAAGAATTTCTACGTATAAAAAATGAAGGCAACATATCATATTACACAACACGTTGAGCAGTTTGAGCAATGGAGAAAGAAAAATCACACACAAGAACAATATGAAAAAGGGTTTACGGATGACCCTGCTTATCCATTTTGGGAGAATATCGAAAGTGATTTAAAGCAATTATTTGAGAGTGGCACACTCCAAAACTTATCTATAGAAGAACAGGAAGGGATAATGTATTTGATTGCTCGAAGTTGGGATGTTGGAAATATTATTAATTGGCTAACCATTAGTGCTGAAGAACCAATTTCTTATTTGGAGTGCACCGAATCTGATTTTTTGCAGATGTGTCAGTGGGCTTTAAAGACCAAAGAAGAAGATGTGAAATGTCAGTTTGTAAAAGTGCTGCCTTTTTTGAAGACGATTTCTAAAGACGTAATAAGAGCACTTTTATTAGATTTTTATAAGGATGGAGGAACGTATACCAAGCGCATGAGTTTATTTGCATTGCAAGAAACTAAATATCCCCATTTAGAAGAACTTGTGCTGACTTCTTGGGCAAGCGAGGAGGATGAGTTTTATACAATTGCTTGCATCAATATTTTGCATAGTTTAAAAAGCAAAGAGCTAAAAGTATATCTCAAAAAAGCCGAAGCGTACAAGGATTGGGAGTTCTTGCAAGAAAATATACAGCGTATAAAAAAGGAGGCGAAGTTGAAGTAGTTGTATTTAAATCATTCGCCAAAAAGAATCATTAGCAGTACCTTTTTTAAACTCCAAGAAACGTTGGCAAATAACATACAAAATAACCAAACCGCTTAACCAACACAAATACATGACTTTAATATCACAGCCCATTCTAAAGGCAGCTCCAATAAAGGCATATAAGTATAAGTGTGCGATATAAAAGAACATAGCTGTTTGTCCAAATACTTTGACTGGATGGAGCCAAGCTTTTCCAGAAAGACGGGCAAAAATAGAGAGCAAAACCAAATTGATACCGCAAGTGATAAGAGCAAAAGTAAGACTAGGAGGGTATTTGACCAATGTGAAAAATGCAATCCAAGTATCGTTGTTGGCAATGGAAAAGTTGCCCCATTCTAGTAAGCGAAGTGCCACGAAAATTAAGATAAAAAACAAACCTGTAAAAGCTGAAATTGTATAGATTTGTTGCGGTTTCTTTTGTAATAATTGTGCCCAAAACATACCAAATGTTGTAATACCTAACCAAGGAATAATAGGATAAATCACCAAAGCACCAGGAGACATTCCAGGCACCAACAAAAAATGCTCAAAAAAACTAAAGGCAACATTTGGATTGGAGTTGCTAATATACCACCAAGACAATGCAAAACTACCCACAGTGATGCTTAATAATTGCCATGGTTTTAACTTCCATAAAAAGCCAGCAATTATCATACAACTCCCCAAACCATACAAAACAGATGTTGGAATAAAAAAATACTTCCCAGGAGCACCTGGCATTTGTACACTAGGAGCGCTTATTGAAGGATCTTGGATCTGCAAGGCCATGCTAATTCCCCATGCAGGAAATTCTAAAAAGAACATAAGCAGTAAAATTACTCCTCCTCGTTTTAAAAAATAGGTATAAATTTTTTGATTGGACCATTCCGATTGTAGCCGTTTTTGTGCAAATAGGTAAATACTCATGCCCATCAAAAAGAAGAAACCAGGAGCACATAAATGACTCAAAAAACGTGTTAGCCACCATCCCAAATCGGGATAGCCTCTAAATGGCACACCCCACAGTTCGCTAAAATGTCTTCTTCCAACCATTGCACTGGCATGATCCAATGCCATTAATAACATAATAAAACCACGTAATAAATCTATGCTATCCGTTCGATAAGTGGTGTTTGTAGAAGTTGTCATAATGTGCTAGATTATTGTTGAGAAGAGTAGTTAAGTTAATACCTAAAGATAAAAAAATCATTGCTTCTATTAATATGCCTTGTGGTAGGCACTTGTTGACCATCTGTCAATTGATGTACGTTAAAGGTGACATATTGTTGTAATTCTGAAATTTTTACCAAGCCATCTTGATCTAAGTCTGCTTTTTGAGACTGCAAGCCTTCTAATACAGAATAAGCAAAAGCACTGTTGTTCCATTCCTTAGATTCCAAAGCAAATTCCATCCCGCCAGCTGCCGAGATAATCGTTGTTCCAGTACCTTTGGTAACATTAGAAAATAAGGTTTGCATATAGGCAAATGAATTATTAAGCCCCATTTTAGGATGGAGGGTATAATCGCCACTTTTGGGATAAGCTTGAACTGCTTCGTGAGGCAATGTTGTTTGTGCTAACTGTTCAACTTCTGACTTGTCTATCTCACCAGAATGGCAAGCATCGATAAATAGTAAGCGTTTGCGAGCAGGAATTTGAGCCAATATACTTTCTAAGGTTTGATAGGCAAGCCCGCCATATTGAGGTTGCTCGAAATTGGTATCGTGCATAGCCAGATAATAATTGAGTTGATCGTCCAACAAGCCATGACAAGAAAAATATAAGATGATTTCATCGTCCACAGTTGTGTTTTGGAGGAGTTCTAATTGTTGAAGGACATATTTTAAAGTGGCTTTTTCATTGCTGATATAATGGGTATGAATTTGTTGGTAAAATGTTGTTTGATTGGAAAATGTGGTTGCAATGTCTTGTGCATCTTTGCTGGCAAAGGTTAAGTTTCTACTACTATCGGCATAGTTAGAAACTCCTACGGCAAAGACATACAACTCTACGGCTTGTTTAGTGGGTTGGTTATAAGCGACTACTTTTTTTCTTTTTAAACTTTCTGCTCCTTTTTTATTGGTTACAGATAAGGTGATTTCATTTAAGCCTTGCGAAAGTTGAAGTTGGATTTTTGCTGTTTGTTGATTTGGATTTCCGTTGGATAAATCTTTGCCCAATAAGCCATAAACAGGAACATCGTTGACATAGACATTCAAACGATTCAACGTTTCTTGTGTGTCTTCTAGAGCTACATCAAATTCAAGATAGCTTTTTTTGACTTCAAAAGGCAGCGGATCCATTATGGACAAGGACGGAACATGAAATTGATCATCCAGCATATCAGGAGTATAGCCCATTTTTTCCAAACGTTTGTTGTAGGCTTTTTGCAGCATACGATTTAAAATAGAACTCGCTAGTCCTAGAGAATCCATTAAAATATCAGGGCGATTGAATTTTAAGTCAAATTGCTCAAAGTTAAAGAGTTGTTGTTCTTTTTTGAAGGCTACCCAATCCAATGCCTTTTGAGTTGCCATATAATAGCCATCTTCGGTATATAAAATATAATCGTTTTGGTCAACCAAAATCATTTTTGCCAAAATAGACCAAGATTTAGTATCCCAAAAAATAATTTGCGCATCTTGACCAGCAGTAGCCATTATGGCTTTGTTCGGATGGAAACTAATGGCAGTAATCAAGCTAGAATGTCCTTCCAAGCGATGCAAGAGTTTTCCTGATGAAACTTCCCAGATTCGAACCTGATGATTGCCCCAACCGCCAACCAAATACTTTGAATTAGGGCTAAAAGCCAAGGCAGAAACATGAACAGGAGCACAGATTTTTTGAGATGTTTCAGAATCCATTTGCCAATGAAAACAATTGTCCACAACCAGCGGAATTTTGGTTTTTATCGTATGTTTGACAGCATCAACAATGTAAATACTAGCAACGGTCTCCGTTCGACTTTTGTATTCTTCTTTTGCGGCAATGGCAAAGAGTGTTGCTTGGGCATTAGTAGCAGTTGCGTTGCGCTCCCCAAAATCCCAAAACATAGCGCCTAGATCTAATTTCCCTGTTTTCTTACCTGTATTAACATCATAAAAATGCAAAGCATTGTTGGCAGTTACTTTTTCATAATTTTTGATTTTACCAACTTCTAACAAGGCAACCTCCTTGCCCGCATTCATAAAGTGAACATTGGGCTTGTGTTCCTCTTTTGGATTAGGCATTTTTAATTGTCCTATATAATGATTGTTGTTGATATTTTGCTGACTAATTTGGTACAAGTTAAAATCCTCATCAATCGCTGCGGTATGATTTTGATTAATGACAACAGATTTATCTACATAATCAAATGTTTTTTCTGAAAGCCCTAAACTAAATAATGGTTGCGCTTTGCTTTTTTGACGAAGTGTCACGATGTCTTGATAACTATAATCATTAGTTTGAACAATACCTGCTCCATGAAACCAATAATAATTGATAAAACAGCTTTGTCGATTTGGTGAAAAAATCAACTGTTTGACCTCATCCGATGCCAGCGTTGTGGTGGGTAAATTGCCCACTTCTCTAAATTTCCATACATTGAGAAGAGAATGTTTGTTGGGTATATAAGAGGACTCATTTTCGACCATCCACAAACTTTTGCCTTTGGGATCAAAAGAAAGCGCATTGATCGTTTTTCCAAGAGAAGCATATTCTCTCAATACGAATCCTGTTGATAAATCTATTTGGCGTATGGTAATAATGTCTGGCTCAAAGTCACCTTGAAATTGGGTAAAGTGGCTTCCACCTCTTGCCGAGTTATTGCCTGCAAATGCAACAAAGACACTATTCCCATCAGCACTACTTGTGATAGCGGTAATGTCGCCCAAATGTTGTATCCGTTCTGGAGAGGTATTGCCTCGAACATCTTTGGCAGACCACGTCTGTTGAATCAGAATTTCTCCAGGAGTACACACATAAATAGAATCATAATAACTATAAACAAACTGCCCATGAGGAGTCATACAATGGTTCATGACCACATTTTCTTGTTCCTTTAGTAATGTACCCATACTATCGACTAACTCTCCTGTTTCTAAGCTGTATTTTCGCCAATAAACTTTGTTCCAATCTAATCCATTTTCAGGAATGGTATAAAAAAATGTATTATTTTTATCTGGAATGGCAGCATAAACCCGTCCACCTTTTATAGCGGGCAATGGAATGCGTTTTTGAGGCAGACCAGTACGAGCATCCAATAAAAAAACAACCTCTCCCGCTTCGGTGTTTTCATCTAGACCTTCTCCCCAGTCCAACCCCATGCTTAAGGTAGTTTGCTGGTTAGGGGTATGATAAACGCCATACTTAAACGATGTCCAATGTTCTTGGCGATGGGCTTTTGAGAAGGATTTGTTTAAGTTATAGTAGGGGGTAGATTGAGCTTGAAGACTTTGAAGGTTATAATAAATCAATTGTTGCCCATTAACCCCTTCACAGAAAACAACCGATTTTCCATCAGGAGAAAAAAAGCCTCCAGCCAAGTGTCGATCATCGCCATCTTGAAATGACTCTAATAAAATTTTATGATCCGAAACCCGCAAAAGTAAAAGCTGATCTACCACTTCTGAACGAACAAAACAGAGCAGATATTGATTGTCTTTGGAAAACTCTAGTTTTGAAATTCGGGCGTTTTCTCCTAACAAATTCCATTGTTTAGCACGAAAAGTATTGGACTCAATACCTGAGTCTAAATCCCTAAAGCGAATGGACATATCAGTTCCCCCAGTAGCTAATGTCTTACCATCAGAACTTATGGCAATGGTAACAATTGGTTCGTGATGTCCTTTTTGAAAGCGTAACTCTACTTTTTGGGCATGCGTGGGAGATGGGTTTAGCAAGAAGGAAATAACAAAAAGAACAAGGAATATAATGGAGTGTTTCATTTATTTAGTTATAATCTAAAGTATCAGCATCTTGGTCGTTTGAATTTTTTGAAAACGGAAGAGATTGAGCCAGTACACAATAAGTACGACTAAAACGATCGTGTATGGCCTGTTTTTTTTCGTCTAATAAGATAGCAGAACAAGAGAAGATAAAGAAAAAGGTAGTCATCTGTATAGTTGCATCTCTACCTATATTAGAGGTTTGTTCTAAATTTTGAAACTCTTCTAATGTATGTGCAGCATAAAAACCATCGATATTAAACAGCGCAAATGTAGAAAAAAGTAAACTCAAACTTACCGCAAAATAAGGCAGAAATCGCAAGGCTGCTTGGTTAAAAGAAAGTGCTTCAAAATTTTCATCTACAACACGGATTTTAAGAGCCATTTTGCCTAAAGTTGCGCCGTATTTCCATTCCATGACAGGTTTGTAAATCCACCAAATAACAGTAATTAGAATACTTAAGCTGAGTACTTTAAATGAGATGGTATTTAAGTTATTTAATATGTTTAAGGGGATAAATACTAAGCAATCAACGATAAAAGCATACATACGTTGTAGAAAAGTAGCATAAACTACAGGGGTATTGGAAGATGTTTGATTCATCAATACTATTTTGTTTTTCATTAGTCTAAAAAAATAAGTCGTATACCTTTGTTAAAAACAAATGATATACGACTCAAAATTAATAGAATTCTACAAAAAATAAGTTAATTGTATTTTAATACTTTAGAAAAGTAAAAAAGCTACCTTCTATCAAATGCCTAAAAAGGGGCAAAAAATAGGTAAAGAGCCTAAAAACGAACAGGTTTGTTTTTAGCTTGTTTTTCACATTTTCGACAACACTGCTTGTAGTTTTTATTGGTGGTGTAAATGCTCACAATAGGAATATCTACAGCAATAAAAGCGCCCCAACGCCAACCACTTGTCTGAGTTTGTAGATTGCCATTGGTAACGGTTCTTAAATTAGGTCCCAATTGAGCGCCCACGCCAATAGAAATGGGGTACTTGGGAACACCATAGACCAAATAGCCACCAGGGGCCAATACATTTTCAAATTTTAAATCAGGCAATTCACTGACATTATCATCCTCAAATCGGAATGCCGTTAAAGCACCAATATCTAAGACAGAAGCTAAAAGACTGATAGAACCATAGTTTTTGAACCCCCAGTTGAATGTTACCCCAATTGGAGTGGCTACTGCATAGTATGGATTTGCGCCTACATTATCTAAAATTTCTTGACCAGCAGATAGTCCGACATAGGCATTAAGGGCAATACTAAATTTAGAATACTTTTTAATGGCTGAACCACCTGGAGGCAATGCAAAAGCAGAAATAACATCCGAAACTTCTTCTGCTGTTTTAGCCTTTACAGCCGTAGCAATGAATGTTCCATATTTTAGCATGACTTGACGTTCGCAAGCAAACTGACCTTCGGGCAATAATTTTTCTATGATAAATAAGGTATTAATTAAAGCAGAGGTATAATGTTTTTTACGAACTTCCAAAGCCATTCCATTGATGTCACCAACTATGGTCATATAACGATAAACAATACTATCTTCTTTACTGGTTGCGCCCAAAATCTCTTTTTTAAACTCATACGTATACAACAACAAATCACAAATATTTTGAGTGAAATCATAATATTCATCATACTCAAGTTCTTTGTCTGCATCTGTCATCGGTGCAGCATTTCTATCTCTTCGGCGATCATTAGCTTTGCGACGCATATCTTTAGCCAAACGCTCTAAGGCTTTGGTTTTGTCCAAAAAAGCTTTGAAAGTATTGAGCAATCTACGAACACGCGGCGCATTTTCACGAACGCTCAAAGGTGCTAGATATTCCGCAAATGTTTTTTCACCCATTTGAATATCTTTACCTTGTTGATAAATTAGCCCTAGATAAAGTGTGGTGATAATTGGGTTTTGCAACATTTTAGTAACCTTTTCGGGTTCTACCCAATACCCATTGTCGTCTTTGTTTTCAAGAGATTTAGAAAGCAAGCCCAAAACTTGCAAACTGCTTTGTAAGACAGGAACAAATTTGGAGCTATCGACTTCGGGCGTTATCGTATGCAAGTAAGCATCATCAGCTAAGTAATTAATAATATCAGAAGGAGTTGTTTTATCATAAAATAACTCAATAACTTTAAAAAAGTCACTCATCATATGTCGAACAACAGTGTTTTTAATTCTAGAAGATTGTTGAACATAATCTTCGAGATTATAGACCAAATCTTCCAAGTCTGCAAGAAAGCTTTCTCTTAGGACTTCCCAAAAAGCTTTGAACTGATAGATGTTTTCATCAATTTTAAGAAGTACTTTGGTTGTCGTAGGAAACAAAAACTGCATTTCTTCCGAACGCTGTACGATTTTTTGAAAATCTCTAAAGAATGCAATGGACAATTCTTGCTTGGTGCGTTTGACCAAAAAATCTGTTAAGCCCATTAAGAATGTAGAGCCTGGCAAGCCTAAGCCTGTGCTTGCGCTAGCTAGGTCTCCAATAGCACGTTGTCCCGTTTTTCCACTAAAGACAACATCGCCTCCCAAAAGATCTGTTAGCATGGGGGCAATAAAAGGATTGTCACGATACGCATCGACAATCTCATCGTACGTTAGTCCTGATTGAACCGTACTAAAGTTTCGAGCTAAAATTTCGTAAAAAGTCTCTACATCTTCTAAATCATATAGACCATAAGTGTCATAATCTACAAATTCGTGCAGTTTGAATGCATCGTGAATTGCTTGGGCTCGAACAGATTTGCCAAGCGTTCCAATGATTAATAGAGAGAAAAGGAGTTTCAAGTATGCCTTGTTTACCATAGTTTTAAGTTTTTTGTTAAAAGGTTCTTTTGTATTGCAGTTCCGTTAAATACGCTGTAATAAACAGGTCAATAGGTTATTATTTGGATAGATAAGTAATCGTTCAGAAAAAATTCTATAAACCACGAAGTAGCAGCGCAGCTAAACAACCTTCTTTTTGCACTACTCTTCATCGGAAAAATTTGCTTTAGCTCGTTAAAACCTTTTCCTCTTCGATTAGCACTAAAAATAAGGCTATTTTTTGCCTATAATTTTTTATACCCACTTACTTATTGATGATTATTACAAAAGAAATAACAGAACGCTATTCATTATTAGTGTTGTTTATTCAATCAATAAAAAAGCCGCCCAATAGTAAGGGTTTCTATAGCGTTTTCGCATCGTGTGTTGTGCTTCTTCAAAAGCTTGGTGTGCAGATTTGCCGTTGATATACCCTTGGTAAAACAACTGCATTAATTCGGATGTTTGAGCATCTGGAACTTTCCACAAACTAATTAATAATTGCTTGGCACCAGCAGTTTTGAAAGCACGACGCAAGCCCATGATACCTTCATTGTTATCAATATCTCCACGTCCTGTTTCACAGGCAGATAGAACAACCAAATCTGTATTAAACAAGTCCATATTGGCAACCTCTAGAGCTGTCAATATACCATCGTCCAGCCCTTCTATCTCTGCTCCTCCTTTCCACACACGATTGATACCTGCTAATGCTAGCCCTGAACGTAATAAGGGATTGGACAGATTAGCAATTTTATCTTCTAATGTGGCTAATTTTTTGGGGTTAAGCCAACTGTCATCGTCTTCATCGGAGGTAGGGGTAGGAAAGAAGTAACCATGTGTGGCAATGTGAAGAATGGTAGGCGAGTTATCTGCTAAAATTTCTAAATTTTCTTCTGTGGCTAAGGTATCGGTTAATAAATTAACGACCCATCCTTCTGGAAAAACATTGGATATCGCATTAACTTCTTCTAACGTACCAGGGAGGTAATTAAAATCTTCACCTCTAGCCCCTCTAGAGTAAGCCAAATCCTCTTCGCTTAATTCTCTTTCTTCAAATGCTTTTTCTAAGTTTAATTCAGGAATATCGTTGCGTTGCGCCAAGTTTTGGATTTCTTCTTCTGTGAAGGTAAACTTTACCCCTCCAACGAGCCCCACATTGGTGACTCCTGGGCTTAGTTTGCCTACTTGCGGGTTTAGCAAATCACGGAGTGAACTGTAGTAGTGAATGGACCAATCATCCATAATACGGCGTTGGTCATAATCGCTTGTTCGCAAAGTACCAAAGGCAATTTTACTGAGAATTCCTCCAGGACAAATATGCAACCGTTTGGCATCTAGTACATAAGGCAACAACGGCTCCCAAACCAATTGGTACAAATAACGACTTTCCAACTCATCTGTAATATAATTGATGGTATTGGGGGCAATATCTGGTGCCAAGACATCTCCCAATTCTTCTTCTGTTGCCAAGCGAACAAAGATAGGAGCTTCGTAGTTAGAACCAATAACAGCAGCATAGTAAACGGCAGTTTCATAACCACTTTCGTCTACTTGATCTACAATTAAAAAATCAATAGCAAGGGCTGAACTATCTGGAGTTTCTACAGCTTTTAAGATTTGTTTTAGTTGATAAAAATTAAGTTGTTTATTATTCTTACCAAAGTAATCTCTCAAATCTTTAGAGGTCACCCCAATCTCTTTTTCTAGGTCAACAATTTGCGCACTAATATCGTTTTGTTTGTCTAAGGGCAGCGATGTAGATCTGGCCAACACTTTTCGAAGTGCTTGCATTTCGTGGCATTTTTTCTTGAGAACTGTATTTTCTGTTTCATTACAAATACTTTGTAAATTGGTGGATGTTTCTAAGGCCAGCCCCTTGACAGTCAAGTGTGCATTAAAGGCAGCTAAAGTTAAGGTGCTGTCTTTTCTAGGTAGCGCAAAATTAAAAAACGAATTCAGACGCTTAGAGATAGGATTTAAAAATAACAGGCGTTCTTTTTCTGCTAAATTGTTGTAGTTGGCTTCCAATCGTTTCAAATCAATCTGCAAAGCATCTTTATAATAGATAGCAGCCATAGAATCTTGTTCAAGGTTCTCATAGAACTGAGCAAAGGCAAGGTTCAAATTGGCCAACTCGTCTCTATCTCTAATTTTTTGTATAGCAGTTTTATAATAATAAATAGCCTGAGCTGTATCTCCTTTTAATTCTGCTAAATAGGCTAGGTCAGACTGGAGCGAAATATCTTTTTGGAAAGAAACGGGTGTTCTTTTATCATTTTCAAAAGCTTTAATATCATTGTAGTAACTTTCTGCTAACTCTATATAACCGTTGTTTAAATGTATTCGCCCAATATGTCGTTGAATTTTAATGTAAAGTAGTGCCATGTCAAAATTTTCATAGCGACTAAGGCTCGGATTATAAATTTCTGCCGTAGCCAAAGCACTCATGGCATTATCAAATGATTTCATAGCGATTTCGGGCTTCCCTTTTTGATAAGCAATCAATCCTAAATCGTCCAAGCATTTAGCAATAAAAACAAATTCTCTTTCTTTGATAGCTTGATTGACAGTTTGATAGTATAACAGAGCAGCTTTGTTAAGACGACCTGTTTTTCGATAAATTCTAGCCAAATTATAAGAAGCTTCAATGATCGTAAGAATGGTCTTTTTTTGCTTAGGTCGTTCTTCGTAATAATTGATGAGCGAACGATAATAACTTTCCGCTGAAACTAAACGCTCATTTTTGTAATGCCAATCGGCATATTTTTTTAAGTATTTGAGATAATCAAAGCCAATACCTTGATCTTGCTTTAAAATTTTTAATTCCTCTTCAAAAAAGAAGGCACTTTCTTCGGGAGTCCATGGGTCATATTGCTCCAAGTTGCCGATGATTCTCCTAACAAGGACTTCATATTCATAACTTTTGCCTTCTAAGTTGCTGTAAGTATCCAAAATTCGTTTGTATGCCAAAAAAGCTTCTCTAGGATGCCCAGGATCGCTTTTACTATAAAAATACCCATCAGCAATCAATTCTAATGCATTGTTATATTCAACACTATAGTTTGTAAACTCTTTGGCGATACTATCTAGTGGCGCTCTTAATAATTCTTTTAGGGGTTCTATCGGATATGTTTTAGGAAGATAGGCGATAAGTGTGTAACTAATTCCTGCAGGGTCACTTTTGAACAAAGAGTCAAGCCAAGGCGTCGCCACGTAATAATTTGAGGTGTCTAGTTTTCGAATGCCTTTAAACAAAAGATTTTCTCCATCTCTACCAAAGTCATATTCTTTGAGATAGTACCAAGCTGCTTGAAACATAGCTCCAATATACTCCTTGCTATTTTGACCATAGACCGATTTCATAACTCGCAAATTGCGTTCTTGGATAACATATATTTTCCAAGGGTGCACAACCTTTTTTATGTACTGCTCAAAAAGAGTTGGGCTACGATCAATAGGAAGTTCTATTGCAAGTTCGTCGAGCAAATTAAAGGCTTTTTGGTAGAGCTTTAGAGCATTTTTATCACTTCCATCCAAGGCTTCTAGGTTCGCTAATTGAATCAAAGCACCTACATATTGCTCACTTTTACCAAATTCGACTTCAATCTGTTTTACAATACTCTCTTGAATGGCAATTTTCTTTTCTTCATTGGTCAAATCCCAAGTGTCTTGAATGGCTTTGACAATAATATAATATTGCCCTTTTTTACCTCCATGGTGTGTTTCTAAGTCTTTTAAGACCAATTTGAAAATTCGATCAGAATCATAATAAATAAAGGTAGCATCGTCTGCGAGCTGTAGAAAAGGACGAAGGTCTGTAATAAAAGTATCACTAGCAGTTTCGTGTCGTTTGATTCTATCCATGATATCTTTTTCCAAAAGATAGAACTTTTTCATTTTAGGGTTAAACGTAGCAAAAGCCTTTTTGTATTTGGGGTGTTTTTTGCCGAGTTTTGCTTCGTAGATGTCTAAGGCATCTGCCAGCCAAGTGTAAGCCGTATCAATATACATATACTCGAAATATCGGATGTCGCTATGTATGATAATATCTGCAAAAGCAGTTATTTTATCGGCTAACTCAATACTATCAATAGGAGGAGAGAAGGCTTCTTGAACCTGAAGTTGTTGTTCAATAAAAGCAATAATGTCTGTAGGTAAATATTCAGACATGTTTTGATAGATTGGAGTACGCTTCTCTTTAGGTAATTTGGGTAAAATTTTATAGGCTTGGTAAGCATACTCGTAGGCATCGCCAGATTCTTGATCTAAGAGGTAAATTTTAGCGCGTTGCAAAAGTGCTTTGACATAAGAAACGGATAGCTTTTTATTGGCTTTTTCAAGTTCTTCAAGTGTCAAATCAGCATCAATTAATCGGGCTTGATGTTCTGAAAGTTGTGCCAAGGATTCTAAGTATAGATTACTTTTTGAGCCTTTTTCTTTTCGGATAATTCGAAGACCAATAGCTGCCCAAATTCGAGCTTCGTCTTGGTTGTTTTCATCTTGATAATATAATAGCGCCAGATTTAAAGCTGCTTTGCCATATTCGATGTGTTCCTTGCTATATAGGGTCTGAGCTTCGGATAATTCTTGTTGTGCTTTGGTTAAGGCTTGCGGGCTTACTTGACTATGCGAATACTGAACAACCAAACAAAAGAATAGAGAGAGTAAAAGTTTGCTATGCATGAGTGGAGAATTATAATCATTTTAGAGGTTAGAGTATAAATTTAGAACTTTTTGCTTAAAATGTCCTTTTTTGGTAAAAAAAAGACGCTCTATTTTGAACAGAACGTCTCTTGATAATCATATTTTTAACAAAAAATCGTTGCGTAAAACGATTACTAACCTAATATAAATAGCAATGTTTAGGAGCGCATAATAATTTTTGTGTAATAATGTTGCGTGCCAACTTGTATTTTTAAAGTATACATACCTGCGGCATGTTGCTGAAGGTTGAGTGTAGTTTTGTTATGATTTAATGTTTGTTCATGAACTTTTCTACCAACAGCATCAAAAACCTCAACCGTATAATAAGCACCTTCTAACCCTCTGAAATCGATGTTAAAGATACCTTGGTTAGGATTAGGATAAACCCAATATCCTATATCTTGGACAAATTCGACCGTTCTAACATTACTATAACTAACAAAATCATTGATGTCTGTAATTTCTAGACGGTAATAATTTTGACCGTTCATAGGATTTTTGTCCAAGAAACGATAGGAGGTTGGTTGATTCAAACTGATTAATGAACCAATTTTTTCCCAGTGAACACCATCTGAACTGCGTTGAATGTCAAAGAAACGGTTGTCTTTTTCAGATTCAATTTCCCAAGACAATAAGACTTCTTGATTAGACGTAGGTTGTACCTCAAAATGTAAGAATTTATTGTTTAATAGTACGGTATTATTAACAGGGAATAAAATGCTAAAATCATTAATTCCTGCAAAAGAACAGTGATTGTTACCTGCTGTATTGTCTGCCGTAGTAGCGGGCGAAAAAGTTTGAGGCCAGGCTCCAAAAGCTCTAGAAGGGCGTTTGTACAAGGTGAATTCAGTTAATAAATTAGTTGTAACATTACCATCAGCATATCTAAACAATGGAATAGCTGCCAAAGCTGTATTCACAGAACCAAAATTATTGACGACCCAATATCCTGTTTCAAAGGGAGCATTGGCTGGTGCTGCAACTGGATTTTCAGTAAGAACATGAGTAACGACAACTTCACCATTAGGATGGGTACTTGGAAAGTTAATCTCCAAGTTAGTACCTGTAAAAATAACATTACCATTTGTTGTAACAGATTGAGTATTAGAAATACCACCACCAACATGCACTTCGGAAGGTAAATAAGCTGTTGGATTCACTTGTGCTGTGCTATGGCTAATTCCTAGCGCATCTCGAACGCCCAAATTAGTACCGACAACCTTATCTCTATCAAATTGATAATATACAGCTAGATGAGGTTCAGTACCATCTAAGGATCGATGCATTGCTTCTCGAATTTCTGTTTGTGTTCTAGCAACTTTCCAAATTCGGACTTCATCCATTTTTCCATTAAAGAAATCAGATAAAGCAACACTAGCATCTCCCGAATGGGTACCTATATTATGAATACCACCTGCATCTGCTTCCGTAGAAGTTGTAGAACCGACTAAAATTCCATTGATATACAAGCGCATTTCATTGGTTAACGTGTCGTAAGTACCTGCTATGTGATGCCATTCAGAAGGGGTGATTGCTCCTGTTACGATAGCAGCGCCTTCTTGCTTGAAAAACTGAGCTTGTCCACCTGAAATATCTAGACCCGTTCCAGAAGTGCCAGTATAGTTGTGGTTTCCTAGGATGACTTGCCTAGTAGCCACATCGTCTGGATAAACCCAAGCCTCAAATGTATAAGAAATATCTTGCGTATTAGAAGCACCCAAAGGTGTTGTATCCATAGCAATGTAATCATCTACACCGTCAAAATCATACATGTTTCCTCGAACATTACTAAATAAGATAATGGAAACTTGAGCGGAGTCAGATGCTTTTATACAGGTAGGACCACAAGATACACGTCTATACCAGACCGCATCTAAACTGCTGTTAACAATTACTTTTAGAGTATCGCCAGAGACACCATTGGGATACACAGCAGCATTACTAGTTAACAAGTTCCAACCCGTTCCCGTATTGATTTCCCATCCATTGCCACAAGTTTCATTAATACTATTAACAATAAAATCTACCGTATCTCCAGCATTTCCTACTTGTGAAATAGGCTGTCTTGTAATCTGTATCAATTGAAGTGATGTTGTATCACTATTAAGTGTTCCACAAGGACTGTTGATAGCACAATAATATTGATGATTGTTAATGCCTGTAGGGTTGGTAAAGGTAAGGGTAGGAGAAGTTGCACCACTATAAATACCACCATCAATAAGAGCAGACCATGTTGTACCATTAAATTCAAACCATTGGAAACTACTGGCATTAGTTGCTGTGATAACTAAACTAAAATTATTGTTTTCACATTGGATCGTATTGGCTGCTAAATTTGTAGTGATGTTTGGAGCAGCTGTATTGATGGTTAGTGTGGCATTATTGGAAGTGGTATTGCAGGAACCATTGGCAACAACACAACGATATAAGAAACCATTCATGGGCGCATTGATTCCTGTAATGGTTAAGGTTGCAGAAGTTGCTCCACTGTAAATGCCACCATTGGTAATATTCACAAAGCCGCTTCCTTGGTCTTCTTGCCATTGGAAAGTAGTTGCAGTTGGTGCATTGATAGTAAACGTCTCGTTGTCCCCAACACAACCATCTTGGTTGCTAGGTTGTGTTGTAATTGTTGGAGTTGTATTAACGGTTAGTGTGGCACTATTGGAAGTAGTATTACAAGTTCCATTAGCAACAATACAACGATATAAGAAACCATTCATGGGCGCATTGATTCCTGTAATGGTCAAGGTTGCAGAAGTTGCTCCACTGTAAATGCCACCATTGGTAATATTCACAAAGCCGCTTCCTTGGTCTTCTTGCCATTGGAATGAGGTTGCAGCAGGCGCGTTGATGGTAAACGTTTCATTATCACCGATGCAGCCATCTTGGTTGGTAGGTTGTGTTGTAATAGAGGGGGCTGTATTGACGGTTAGTGTTGCATTATTGGAAGTTGCATTACAAGAACCATCGCTAACAAGACAGCGATACAAAAAGCCATTCATGGGCGCATTGATTCCTGTAATGGTTAAGGTTGCCAAAGTTGCCCCACTGTAAATACCACCATTGGTAATATTCGCAAAGCCACTTCCTTGATCTTCTTGCCATTGGAACGTAGTTGCAGCAGGCGCGTTGATGGTAAATGTTTCGTTATCACCAATACAACCATCTTGATTCGTAGGTTGTGTATTAATGGTTAACCCACCACCAATTGTCAACGCAGCATTGTTAGAAGTGATGGATTGGTCACAACCATTGCCAACGATACAGCGATACAAAAAGCCATTCATCGGAGCTGTCACCCCTGTTAGATTTAGAGTGGCAGAAGTAGCACCACTATAGACGCCACCATTGCTAATATCAACAAAACCACTTCCTTGGTTCTCTTGCCATTGGAAGGTTGTACCACCAGTAGCTACAATCGAAAAAGAAGCATTGGCTCCAGCACAAGCGTTGGTAGGATTGGGCTGTGTGGTAATGGTGGCAGCAGGGGAGATGAAAATACCATAGTCCTCTGATTCTCCTGTAAATAGATTATCACAAGGACCTGATAGATTAAATTGGTCATTAATAACTCTCATTCTAAGCAAGTCGCCTTCAACAGCATTGATAGGAATAACAACATTTTGAGTAAACGTTTGATAACCACTACCTGCTGTAGTAGAACCACTCAGAATGCTCTCGCCTGCAGAGAAAACGCCATCATCATTATAATCAATAAAACAATTATAAAAGCCATCTTGCCCGCCACTGTTACCTACTGTAATGGACAAAGAATAAGTTTGTCCTTCTGTTACACAGGTTGTTTGAGTACATGAAAAATCTTGTGGTCCATTGGTTGCAGGAGGAGTGCTGTTGTTGATATTGTTGAATGTTACATTAGAAAAAGAATAGCCAAAGAAACCCGTGTTCTGAATGCCAGGGGTACAGGCTGCTGTAGGAGATTCATAAATAGTAATATAACCTGTTTTGGTTTCTGTATTGCCAGTTCCACTCGCATTCGTAGCCACAAGTGTTACTGCATAGGTTCCTGCAGTATTGTATACCACGCTTGGATTTTGGGCAGTAGAGTTGGCAGGTGTACCTCCAGGAAACGTCCATGCCCAACTTGTTGGATTGTGTGTTGATAAATCATAAAATTGGATGGTGCTTCCCGTGCAACCAGCAACAGCAGTACTAGCACATTCAGTTGTGAAATCACTAACAGGGGGAGCTACAGGAGTACAACCCGCAGAGGTCAACAAGTCAGCACGACCACTCGTTAAGAAGGAGCGTGCTCGTGTTTTTTGACCAGCTGTAAATTCTGTTTGGCAATCATCACTAGAGTAATCCATAAAATTGTGAATGTGATTGTCTCTTAGCGTCCCACATAAATTATTCGTTCCTGTAAGGCAAGCGCCAGAACGTTCATGGGGAGGCGTGTCACAAACTCGATCGCCATCTGTGTTACAGTTAGTGTTAGTAGGACAGGCGGTGCCTCCTGCATCTCCTTGGAAGGTGTGAAACAACCCAAAAGCATGCCCTAATTCGTGAATTAAAGTAATGTTGTAATTGGTAAAACTTTTGACATTAAAACATCGAGCAGCAGTCGGATCAAAGCCCAAGGAATTATGCATAATCACGGTACCATCAACGGCAGCACTAGCTCCTGGGAAATAAGCAAAGCCCTGTGTCCCACCTCCTGCGTTATTGCCATCAATTTCACTCACAACCCAAATGTTGTAGTAGTCCGTGTTGGGCCATCGACTTAGTGCTTTGATGGTAGTTTCGTTGTTTGTACCTGTTGTTGTTAGTCCATTGGCAGCATAGTCACTAGTTCCAGAAGCGTCAACACGATTGACACCATTGGTTGGGTTGCCAGAAGGGTCTTGTGCCGCTAAACAAAACTCAATTTCCATATCTACTCCATTACTGTTATAAGGGGCAATACCTCGGTAAGCATCGTTTAAACTAGCCAAGGCGCTTAGGATTTGCTCATGAGAAATGTTGGTGCCTGTTCCTTCGGCTTCTCCCAAGTGCATGACATGGAAAACGACTGGAACTGTCAGCAATGGAGCTCTACCTGTAGAGGAAGGGTTGTTTCTGATTTCTTGTTCTACTCTTCGTTGTATATCCTCAAAGTTTTGACGGTATACAGGGTCGTTATTTAATAAACGTTGATGAATTTGGTCTGAGCCACATTTTTCTTGTTGATTATGCAAAGATGGGTTGGTATAAATACTGGCACTTTGACTTTTCAACGTGTGTTGAATAAACAAGAAAGTGGATAAAAATAAGAGAATTTGTTGAATTTGTTTCATAGAGATACGTTTAGGATGAATACAATTAAATCTATTAAGATACTGTTGTGCGACACAGTAATATAGAGTAAGAAGAAAAATAAAAGGTGTTTAATAAAAGGACGTTCTTACAATTATATTCAATAATTATTAGCAATATAGTTGATAATCATATTGATATGACTGATGTTTGGTGTATTGCGATAACATTCATTAAGTTATCTAATTAAATATTGTGTACAACTTAGGCATCTGAGTGATTCAGACGTATAATCTTGAGAAAACATTACAACATGAATAACATCCGCTAATGCTTTGCTAGCTACGAAACAACTACATGGCTTTAACGAGTTATTGTTTTATATCTAAAAGCTTATTTGTTTTCTTAATTTTTAGGTTCAAAAGTGTCTAAAACTAGACAAACGCTTAAGGGGAAATACGATGATTTTCAGTTTTTGTGGAGTAGAAGGACAAGGGATTTGAAATAGTTGTATGCTTCTACGCACTATTAACGTATTACTTAGATATTTATTGGGGAGGTGTATCAATTCCTTTATGTGTATTTTTAACAGATTATTACCTTTTTTAGGGAATAATAGTTAACAAACTATTAATTTATTGACCTTACAAAAGCTCTGTTACTACGTTGTGGTTTACTAAAATTTACCACCATTTTATTGATTCTTAATTAGAATTAACGGTTTAAAGTAAAGAAAAAAATACTTGTGAAGAGAATAATAATTGTAAAAAAAGAAAACAGGCAACCTTTTGTCAAAGATTGCCTGTTGTATAATGATTAAAAAAACTATCGAATTAAAGTCAAGTCACCTTTAAAAATCTCCGTAGAACCATCTACATAACGGACTCGAATGTAATAGACAAACACGCCTGTGTTCATCGGTTGTCCTAAGAAAGTTCCGTCCCATCCATAGGCAGGATAATTAGGGCGTCCATCTTTATGATGACAAAGGAGTTCCCCCCATCGATCAAAAATCATAAATTCTTCGATTTTGTCAACAGAACCAGAACTATAGAGCATAAATACTTCGTTGGTACGATCTCCATTCGGAGAGAATGCGTTTGGAACATAGACGCCTTTATCTTCATCAACTTCTATGAATACATCGGCTGTACTAATACAGCCCTCATCTCCTGTAATGGAGACAGTATATAGGGTAGAAGTAAATGGTTGTGCTGTTAATTGATAACAAGTATCGCAACTCAATCCAGTATTGGGCGTCCATGTTACAACAGGATTAGTTGGAGAATTAACAGGCATCTGAACAAATAGTGGTACTGTCTCTCCAAATTTGATACTCATATCGGCAGGAACTCGTAAAACAACAGAATCAGCAACAGCAACCGTTGCGCTTGTCGTAAAGATACAGCCACTAGCATCTGTGATTTCAACAGTATAGTTGCCAGCTCCTAAACCACTAAATGTGCCTGAATTTTGAACAATCCCTCCATTCAAAGAGAAGAAATAAGGAGGCGTTCCACCAGCAGCAGTTGCCACAATTTTCCCATCGGTGTCGCCAAAACAATCCAATTGGTCATCGCTAGCCGTGCCAGATAGTTGGGCAGGATCAGTGATTAACGTATTCAAAGAAGTAGAGCAACCATTTTGGTCTGTTACTGTAACAGCATAGGTTCCCGCACTTAGATTTCCTACCGTAGAACTGCTAGGATCAACTATTTGTATTCCATTGCTCCAACTAAAAATATAAGGACCAGTTCCATTTTGAGCTTCTATGGTTAGCATTCCGTTGTTGCCATTTTTACAATCTGCATTACTAATTTGCGTGAAAGTAGCCTGTAGTTCATCGGGTTGATACAAGAAAAATGATTCAACATGAGTACATCCATTGGCATCAGTTATGGTACAATAAAACGTGAAATTGGCAGCAATACCGCTAATAGAATTACTAGCACTGGGGCTATTGGACCAAGTGTAGGTTAAAGGAGGCGTCCCACCAGTAGCACTAACAGCAGCCGTTCCATCGTTGGCTCCAAAACAACTAATATCAGTACTCGTAGAAGTCACTAAAATAGGATTGGGATGATTGATGAACACAGAATCTAAGATGGTACAACCTTTGGAATCTGTTACCAAAAGCGTATTCCACCCATACGTTAAATAGGTTGGAATGCTATCATTGTAAGTAGAGGTATTGTTCCATTGGAAATAATAAGGTGTTGTACCTCCAGAAACTAGGGGAGTAGCAGAACCATTTTGATTAACATTGCAATCAATATCTATAATATTCGTAAAGGTTAACCCTAGTGGAGAAGGTTGGGTAACAATTTCTTGGAACGTAGCCGTACAACCACTATTATCGGTAACCGTTACAGTATACAAACCAGCAATTAGATTAGAAGCTGTACTAGTCGTTTGACCATTTGACCAAAGATAGGTGTATGGCGCTGTACCTCCACCAATTTGAATACTTGCTGTTCCGTTATTACCACCGTGGCAATTAATGGGAGTTGTAGAGCTATTGATTAGATACATAGTTGTTGGTTCTGTTATAACAATAGAAGCACTTGCTTGACAACCATTCATATCCGTTAGGGTAGCAGTGTGCATACCAACCGCAAGGTTGTTATTAATAGCAGTGCTTGTTCCATCATCCCATAAAAAGCTAAACGTAGGTGTGCCCGAAATTGGAATAATTTCAGCGGCTGCATCTTGACCACCTGCACAAGAAACATGATTAATTAGGTTGATCGCTACGTTGGTTGGCGCAGGTTCTGTTAAACTTACTTGAGCAGTATCAGAACAGCCATTGGCATCTGTTATCTGCACAAAATAGGTATGTGGTCCCAAGCCTGTAGCGGTAGCAGTCGTTTGCCCATCAGGCCAAAGGTATGAAAATGGAGCTGTTCCTCCGATTGGCAGAGCCGTTGCCATTCCATCATTGGCACCCACACAACTGATATCAACACCATTATAGTTAGAACTAACACTTACAGTTGCCTGTAATAGACCAGGAGCAGTGATGGTTATACTAGCACTATCCATACAGCCATTGTTATCGGTAATTGTTACGGCATAATTGCCAACACCTAGCCCTGTTGCAATTGAATCGGTTTGCCCATCAGACCATAAATAGCTGTAAGGGCTAGTTCCTCCCGTTGTGCTAGCAGTTAATTCCGCATCGGTTGCTCCAAAGCAACTAATTGGAGAACCATTATAGTTAGAACTAATACTTATGGTTGCTGCAATAGAACTAGGTTCTGAAACAGTAATACTTGCTGTAACGCTACAAGCATTGGCATCACTTACCGTTACGGTATAAGCTCCAGTCGGCAAGTTGGTTGCAGCTGAACTGCTTTGCCCATCAGACCACAAATAAGTATAAGGAGCAGTGCCTCCTGTTGCTGTAACAGTTGCACTACCACTACTATCTCCAAAACAAATTGCTGGAACAGCTGTAATGGTAGCGTGCAGTTCGGTTGGTTGGAAAATATTCACATCATCTGTGACCGTACAACCGTTGTTATCTGTAATGGTAACACTATGTATACCAAAGTCTAGGTTATTGACAGAGGAAGAAGTTGCTCCGTTATCCCATACAAAGTTATAAGTAGGAACTCCTCCAGAAACTACGACCGTGGCTTGCCCATCTGAAGCCCCAAAACAACTTGCATTTTGAACGGCGATAAATGTGTCAGAAAGGGCAGGCGGAGCAGTCAATGAATCGGTGTGCATGGTCCAACAACCATTAATATCTGTTACTGTAACAGCATAAGTGCCTCTAGAAAGTCCGACGGCAGTAGTGCTGGTTTGCCCTCCTGACCAGACATAACTATAGGCACCAGTTCCACCTGTTGCACTCACTATCGCTGTTCCATCGTTGGCATCGTGACAACTAACATTATACCCATTGTAGTTGGAGGTGATGTTAGTTGTGATAACAATTTGTGGTGGATGCATGAGTGTAACACTGTCTAGGGCTGTACAACCTTGTGCATCTGTGACGGTTACGGGGTAAGTGCTAGCCTGTAAGCCTGTGATGGTATCGGTTGTTTCGCCATTAAACCATTGATAACTATATCCAGGAACTCCCCCAGAAGCACTAATCATGGCAATTCCATCGTTTCCATCGGCACAAGAAATTTGTTGCCCATTGTATGGGGTAAAAATAGTAGTATGGGTAATAATAGGAGAAGGACTATGAATGGAATCCTCAATAGTAGCGGAACATCCATTGGCATCCGTGACAGTGGCTTGATAAACCCCTTGGCCTAAGTTATGATTAGAAACGGAGTGGTTGCCATTGCTCCAAGCATACGAATAAGGGGCTGTGCCTCCACTGACAGTAAGCGTAATACTACCATCGTTACTATCAAAACAGTTGGCATCATTCACCAAGCTTGCAATTTGAATAGAATCGGTTTCGCTCAAGGTAATTGCCATGGCAGCTGAACAGCCATCTATATCTTCAACAGTTACTTGATAAACACCTGCACAAAGCCCTGTTGCCAAAGCCGTAGTTTGATTGTTCGGGTCATTCCATGTGAAGTTGTAAGGGCTACTACTGTTCCCGCCCGATGCGGATACAACAATAGAACCATCACAATGACCAAAGCAACTAGGGCTTGTTTGATTGATAACACTTAGGTTCAACGAAGTATTAGCAGGAATTAGTATGCTAGTATCAATGCTGCATCCATTAGCATCTGTTACCGTAACTTGGTTAAAGTTGGGGCATAGATTGTTAGGGGTAGGGCTAGTATTCCCATTCGACCATAGGTAGGTATAAGGGGCTTGCCCGCCGCTTACTGTAACCGTTGCTGTCCCATCACAACCTGTCGAAGAACAATTGGAAGCAGTTGTGTTTTGTATCCTAATAACTAAAGGATTAGGTTCTAGAATTACAACCGAAGTACTTGTTGTGCAATTGTTGCTGTCGGTAACGGTTACTGTATGAGAACCTGCAAGGAGTTGTACTGCTGTTTGATTGGTTTCTCCATTATCCCATAAATAACTATAAGGAGTCGTCCCTCCAGTAGGGGTTGCTGTTGCTTGACCATCGGCAAGACCTGTGCAACTAACGGGTTGAATAGGAGCTGCCAAGGTTGTTAAGGGAGCAGGTTCTGCCAAATTAATCGTTTCTACAACAAAGCAGCCACTATTATCGGTGACGGTGGCGGTATAACTTCCTGCACATAGGCTAGAAAGGGCATTGGTCGTATTTCCTGTATTCCAAGCGAATGTGTGTGGTGTACCTGTTGTCGGAACAACAATGCTAATCGCCCCATTACAATCGCCATTACAAGTAATCATTTGGTCTATTGTTGGTGTTACTGCAAATGAGTTGGAATTGGCAATCGTAACAGCTAAAGTAGCAGAGCAATTGTTGGCATCTGTCACCGTAACGGTATTGGTTCCTGCACAAAGGGCTGTTGGAGTTGCGGTAGTTTCTCCATTGGGCCAAAGGTAAGTAAAGTTTCCACCACCACCACTGGCTGTAATGGTAGCGGTTGCATCGCAAGCCCCACAACTAGCTATGGTTTGAGCGTTTAGAACAACGTTAATGCCTGCTGGTTCGCTAATGGTAACAGGAATTGTAATGGTACAATTATTACTATCTCGAATTACAACGGTATAATTATTTGCCGTAAGATTTAAGAATGTTCCATTATTACTAAAGTTAATACCATCAAGAGAGTAACGATAAGGAGCCAAGCCAGAACCTGCTGTCGCTTGAACAATAATTTCACCATCATTATTACCAAAACAACTAACGTTAGAAGAGGCAATTAACGTTCCCGTTAATGCGCTTGGTTCAGTAATCACAATAGTTATAGAGTCTTGGCAATTATTGGCATCTTCTACCAAAATACCGTAATCTCCTGCTGGTAAATTATTAAATGTGTTGCTAGAACTGCTTATTAATAAGCCGACATTATCATATAAACTGTATGTGTAAATTGGCGTGCCGTTGGTTGCTAGTACTTGAACAGAACCAGTCGAATCACCGTTACAATTGATGTTGGTTTGATTGGCAATAGATGCTGTTACGCTTGTTGGTTGTGTAATGAGGATGCTTAAGGTATCCGAACAGCTATTATCATCTGTCACCGTTACTCGGTAAGCACCTGCACACAGTCCAGTAGCTTGGGCGGTTGTTTGCCCATTGGACCATAGGTAACTATAATTGCCTACCACAGAGCCACCAGTAGTAGAAACAAAAGCAGCACCATCACAGACTCCATTGCAGGATGCTGTTGTCATCGAATCTACTTGTATGGTCATCGGATTTGGTGTGCTGATAGTTACATTTGCTGTATCAAAACAAAGGTTGTCATCATAAACCGTAACGGTATAATTTCCAACACATAAACCAGTTGCTGTTGCTGTTGTTTGATTTCCTGCGGCGGCATCCCATAAATAAGTATAGGAAGTGGCAACACTTCCTCCAATAGCCACAACAGAGGCTTGTCCATTGCAATCGCCACTACAACTTACATCAATTGTATTAGCAATAGAAGCAGTTAGTAATAAGCCGTTATCAACAACAACACTAGCAGTATCAAAACAGCCGTTTACACCTGTAACCGTAACAAAATAAGTTCCCGCTGCCAACCCTGTAATTGTAGAATCGGTACGACCATTGCTCCAGTTAAAGGTATATGGAGCAACGCCGCCTAAAGTAACTGCTGATGCGGTACCATCATTAAGTCCAGAACAACTTAGAGGCGTTGATACTGGATTTAGGACAGGGTCCGTGGTAGTGGTAATCATAATTTCTCCCACATTATCACCTCCCAAACTACCAAATCCACCATCTAATTGAATGACATAAGGCGTATTAGGAGATAACCCAGTATAGGTTTGAGACCAGTTAAAAGGTTGAACGTCACAACTTGTAAAGGTTTGGCAATCGACAAGCGTATCGGGGTTATTGTCGCAGGGGGTCGCATCTTGGAATAGAGAGATATTAAATCCATCGGTTGGTGTAATACCCAAAATACAATTCCCATTAGAAACAGCATTGATGATACTGAGCGTTACGTCGCTGCCATTACAATCCGAAACAAAGTAATAATACACTGAATTTTCGGGATTGTCACCTTCTGAACATTCAAAATATCCAGGGGCACCACCCGAAACATTTTCCCCATTTGCACCAGCTGTATTAAAGCAATAAGGAACATTGGGCAGCATCGGTATTGCCAAGGCATCCAAACAGTCATCAAACCCACAACCTTCCGAAATACACAATTCATAGTCTTCTTCATCATCGTCTCCGTCTTCATTGAATACTTGGAGCCAAACGGTAGAGCCTGGAGTAGCTGCAACCTGAAAGGATACATCGCTACTCAAACCTCCTTGATCGCAATCAATAGGCGTCAGGTTGCCACAGGTGCCCGTATAAGCTACAACGGTTAATTCAGAAAAATCGCCTAAAATACCACCACCAACATTATCGTCATTGCCTTCAATGACTGCATTGCCAGAGGCTGGCATGGTAAATTGATACCAAGTGTCACCGCAGTTTCCTCCGCATCCTTGTGCGAAAGCAGGGTTATAAGTAATGGTTGGTAAACCATAGTTTAATTGGGAGAACGTTCCATTGGCATTTAAGCAAGATTCAGATTGCACGGTTAGTGTAATAGCGCTATCGCAGGCATTATTAGCTGGTTCAGGATCACCTGCTACTCCTGTGCCATAACTTGGGTGCATATCTTCAATAGATATGTTGAACGTACCCTCGATGACCAACCCAGAGCCATCGACTTGGATGAAGTAAACATTTCCAGGAACCAAGCAAGTTGCCTCTATGTTTTCCGTAATCAGAGCTGTTGGCCAAGTAGAACTTTCTATTTGTGATAATGCCCCCGTACAACTATTGTTAGACGAAGAAAATAGTCTGACTTCTGGATCCATTCCAAGAAATAGGTTGGTTGAGGTAACATCAATTTCAACACGCCCAGAAGGTGGTGCTGTAAATTGATACCAAACGGTATGAGTGGCATAGCTACCAACACCAGGTTCGCCTAGTTCTATGTTGGCGCAAACATTGGATTCACTATTGAGTGTTTGTGTTGTATTGGGAATTCCAAAATTATAGGCATTACAAATGTCATTATTATAAGGGAAATTGCTTGTACCTCCGTCATCTCGAATCTCAAGGGTGAACCAACCGTCTTCATCGCCAAAAGCACCATTGGAGCCGTCTACTTGTAAGAAATACAAACGGCCAGGTTCTAAACAATCTACGCTCAATGATTCATCTTTGTTAAAAATATCGTAATCACTGTCTACTTCTAAAAATGGACCAGAGCAAGTGTTGTTAGGAGAATAGTACAATGCCAATTGTAAATCAATTTCGTCCCCTATGTTGTTTGGGTCGTTTTGGGCATCAATGGTTACATTACCAGAAGCGGGAGCTGTAAAGGTAAACCAGACGGTTTTATCAACACTAAATGCAGAAGGGGTAGGTTCGCCAGGTTCGGTATTTGAACAAAGATTGGTATAATCAATATTGTTATTAATAGAACCTCCATTGGGAACAACGCCTAGAGGTTCAGCATTACAAATAATATTATAAGGAGGGCGATAACCAGCTCCATCGTCTTGTACTTCTATTTGAAAATAGCCTTCCAAGTTCAGTGCAGAACCGTCTACTTGTACCCAATATCGTCGTCCTGGATATAGGCAGGTGACACTCACATCAGCATCAAAACTGAATAGTGGGTCTGCATCGCCATTTTCTAATAACGTCATATTTCCGGTACAAGTACCATTGCTAGACTCATAAACAGCTAATTGTAAATCAACGGTATTACCAACACCAGCAGGATCAGATTCTACAGAAATGGTAACATTGGCAGTTGTGTTAGCGCCGGGATGATTGGGGGCGACAAAAGAAAACCAAACCGTCTGTTCAATACTAAATGGATTGGGTTCGCCTGATTCTACGTCTGCACAGAAGTTATAATAATTATTACCATTGTTAATTGAACCACCAATAGGCACGACACCTAAGTTTTCATGTTGGCAAATTAAATCGTTGGTAGGAATAGGAACGGCTGTTGCCGCAGAAATACTAATGTCAAAGTATCCTTGAACATCCAAGAAAGAGCCATCAACCATGACATAATAGGTTTTTCCTGCTTCCAAACAGGGGACATTCAAGCTCTCGTTGAATAAATCTAAGAGCGAATAACCACTTTCAACCTCTGTTAGAGTACCTGTACAAAGGTTATTACTAGATTCAAAAACAGCTAACTGCAAATCAATGGCATCCTGATTGCCAAACGGCCAAGGCAAACTAGAAGTCGTATTAATATCAACCGCATAAGGACCTCCTGTTGCAGGAGTTGTAAATGAGTACCAGACGGTTTGATCTGTTCCAAAAGCAGAAGGTGTTGGGTCGCCCAAATCGTCGGCACAAAGGTTGTGTTGATTGGTAATGCCAACAGTTCCTGCAAAAGGATTGCCTAGTGCAATAGCATTACAGATAGAATCATTGGGCGCAACAGGAATAGAAGGGATTTCAGTAATGGTAATGTCAAAGTAGCCTTCGTGACCTTCTAGTAAAACAGGTGGAGAACCATCAACTTGGATGTAATATATTTCACCAGGTTTTAAGCAGTAAACATCTAAATCAACGTCGTATAATAAATCATCGCCACTCACAAATTCTCTCCAAGGACCTGTACAGCCTGGCGTTTCCCAAACAGCAATCTGCAAATTGATAGGATCTGTTCCTCCAATAATAGGGTCAGAATTCATGTTAATATTAACGTTTCCTGTGGAAGGAGCGACAAAGGTGTACCAGACAGTTTGGTCAGCAGTAAAACCAGATGGTTGAGGTTCGCCTGTGGCTGTAGCGCAGAAGTTGTTTTGAGAACCATGGTTAGTGATAGGGCTAGTACCAACAGAGCCTCCTGTTGGGTCTCCTAATGCCAAAGCATTACAAGGATCATCGTATGGTGATGCCAAATCCCTAGGATCTCCATAAACCTCAATGTCAAAGATACCTACTTGCAAATCAGGGTCAATTAAAGACCCTTCCCCGTCTACTAATATCCAGTATTCTCGACCAGGAATTAGACATTCAACTTCCATGTCTTCGTCCCAGAGAATTCCAATTCCTTCGTGTTCTGACTTTATTTCAGTTGGAACTCCTGTACAAACCGCACCTGTTAAATCATAGACCGCTACTTGTAGGTCAATATTATCGCTGCTAAAAGGACCTCCATTATCCAAACGAATTTCTACTTTGCCAGAGGGCGGAGCAATAAACGTATACCAAACCCCTTGGTCATTTCCCCAGTTGGCAGGAATGGGTTCAAAGATATTATCTGCACAGTAGTTGTTTTGATCGATCAAGCCTACTGTACCTCCTGGAGCAGGCTGCCCCAGAGGAATGGCGTCACAAATTAAATCATTGGGAGCTGGAAATATTCCTCCATCTGTTATCGTCAAATCAAAGATTCCATCTACATTAAGAGGGGAACCATCGACCATTACCCAATAGTTTTCACCAGGTGTTAAGCACTTGACATCCATCGATTCGCCAAACAAACCTGGGGTATAATCAGAGGCAATAAAATCTAGTACCCCTGTACACGTTCCTGTACTAGTTCCATAGACTGCTAATTGTAAGTCGATAGGGTCGTTGGACAGAGGGAGTAAGGGGTCACTATCTGCATCTATAATCACATGCCCAGAGGGGGGGGCTTGAAAACGAAACCATACAGTTTGGTCCGAAGCCCAAGCACCAGGGTTGGGGTCGTTGGTATTGGTCGCACAAACATTGGAGCGACTTAAATTAGGAGTGGCTACCGATCCTCCATTGGGGACGGCACCCAGAAATTCGGCGTCACAAATTTCATCTCCTGCCTGTAAGATTCCTCCATCTACCACTTGCAACCCAAAGAATCCTTCTTGACCTCCTGTATTGATAACGTTGGTTCGTTCTCCATCTACTAATATAAAGTATGTTGTATTTGGAGACAGACAATTGACAGTCATGTCTTCATCGTTTAACAGACCTAAGCCTTGGTATTCTTCATCAATTAAGTTTAATGTTCCTGTACAGGTTCCATTGCTAGACTCATAAAGTGCTAATTGCAAATCAATATCGTCTCCAAAGTTTTGTGGATCACTTTCGGCTTGAATATCAATTACAGCAGAGGGGAAGGCACCAGTTGTGAATTGAAACCAAACCCCTTGATCGTTGTCTCCACCCCAAGGATTGGGTTCGCCTATATTATCTGCACAGTAATTTCCATAATTACTCAAACCGCTATTACCAAGTGTTGTGTTAGAATTAAGTGTTCCTAAATTAATGGCATTACAGACAGTATTGTAAGCACTACCAGGCAGATTAAAACTTCCTGTTGCTGTAATGGTAAAATTGACATTTGCTGTACTTGATCCTCCTACCGCAAGGCTATAAGTAATGGCATTTCCTGGAGTTGGGGTAGCAAAATTTTGGCAAATTTGTTCCAAACAACTTTGACTAACCACACAGGCTGCGCCATCATCTTCAAATGCTCGAAGGCAAACTTGCAAATTGGCAGGATAGTTATTCGGGCAATTGAATGTTTCGTTGTATTGCGTATTGGGTGGATTGGTAAAACAAATTCCTCTTCTAGGATAAGTGGTATAGCCTTGACCTGCAACCTCTACGCGCCAATGTGGTTCTGGAGCCCCTCCAAAAAAGCCATCAGTACAGGTCGTGGTGGAATTTCCACTGTTGATTCTCACCGTCAGAGTGACTTGTGAACATAAAGTTGTGCTAAAACACAATAATAAAGGACATAGAAGGAAGGTCAATAGTACTTTCATAACAAATGTTCTAACAAAATTGCAGCAATGCAATGTTGAAGGTGGAAATTGATTGATACGAGATACTCATTTTTTGAAATGAGTGCTCTTATTTTTTTCGGATTTAGGAACTAGCGAATATACTAAAATAAAACGAAATATTTTAGGATTCATTGCAGTGTAAAGCTTAGAGGGACATTAATTTAACTGTCTGGTTGGTTTTATAGAGAAGAAGAACAAGAGGAGAGGAATGATGATGATGGGTGTTGGAATTGAAAAGAGCAGATGCAAAAAATGCATCTGCTCTAAAACAGCAATAGAGTTGCTTTTATTTTTATAAAAGAATCGTTATGGTAGCGACTAGTTAATATTCACATTTAATGGACCAACCCAGTTTGTGGGAGTTCCATCCTTGCAAATTGTTCGAACATAAAAATCGTAATCTTTGTTTCGAGTTAGCGGACCATAAAACACAGTCACACTTCTTGCTGTGCTTGTCACGGTTTCTATATTTCCAGAAGTAGGAGCATATCCATTACTAACTAAATTAAGTTCGTAATCGGTATTGCCTCCATTATCTTCCCAAGTACATTCTGCCCCAAATGGTCGGGAAAGGCTATCTCTAACAATCGAAAATGATAAATTGGATGGTGGCATGCAAATATTGAAATTTTCAGAGGCATAATGTGTGAATGGTCCAGCCCAATCGCTCCAACCTAATGTATTGTTACAATAACCTCGGACATAAAAATCATAGACTTTTCCTTGCTCTAATACCATGTCTCTACAATTCATATTATTGGTTGTAATTTTTTCTCCTGCACTTGCGGACGTTCCTGCAATTCCATAACTCACTTCGTAATAAGAAGAACTTGTATTATTATTATAATTATTCCAAACAAACCCAGAGTTGCCAACAAAAGTTAGACCATGTGGAGCTTCACAAAAATCCCCAAAGTTGATTAAAACAGGATTAGACCAGTATATAACAGATAAGTCATTGAGTGTAGCAGAAACATTAAATGTATAGATACCACCTGATCGAATAGACAACTCACTTATTGTTTTGGTAATGGTGCTGGTTTCTGTTGTTGTAAAGTCTCCAAAATGGCTTGAACTAGCATTAGAATTGCTATACGTTATTTCATAGTATTGAACATCTTGACCTGTAGCCGAAAAATTAAATACAAGATCATTGTTTGATTTTGTAACTGAAAAAGAGGCAATTTGAGTGCCAGTAGGTTTCTCTTCTTGGCAAGAGGTTAGATAGAATATTCCCAAAAGAAAAAGGCAGATGTACTGGGGTGAGCAATGCATAAGTATGTTGATTTTTTTTATAAAAAGAGTTGTAAAATAACGATTTATTAGTGCTAAGCAATCGTTCAAAGAAAGTTATCTTTTTAGAGCAGGCATTGGAATATACGTATTGTCGTCAGGAACCATTGGAAACTCTTTGTTTTCCCAATCTTTTTGAGCCTCTTTTAAGCGAGTTTTGCTATGAGAAACAAAATTCCAAAGCAGATAATGTTCCTCAGGCAACGGAGCCCCGCCAAACAGCAAAAGTTGCGTTTGAGCGTCCAAGCAAATTTCGCAAGCTTCATTGGTTTTGCTAATGAGCATTTGCCCTGCTTCAACTCGTTCTTCTTGATCGCTAATAGAGCCTTTGACAATAACAAAAGCAACTTCCCCTTTTAATTGATTTTTCAGCGAAATGGTTGTCGCTTTTTCAGCGTAGATGTCAACCATAAATAGGGGCGAATAACCTTGTAAGGGAGCTGATTTACCGAAGGCATTTCCCGCTACTAGTTTGAATCGAACACCATTCTCTGTCCAAGTTGGAATTTCTGAACTTGGATAATAATCAAATCTTGGTTCCATTTCTTCCTTTTCCTTGGGAAGTGCTAGCCAAATTTGATAGCCGTGCATGGTAAATGTTTCTTCTTGTCGTTTGTGTTGAGGTGTCCGTTCTGTGTGGGTAACCCCACATCCCGCTGTCATAAAACCAACATCGCCTGGAGTGATAATCTGAATACTGCCGATGCTATCTCGATGCTCTATTTCTCCCTCAAAAAGATAGGTTAGGGTACTTAACCCAATGTGCGGATGTTGATCTACATCTAAGTACTGACCATTTCCTAATTCTGCTGGTCCTATGTGATCTATGAATGTGAATGGACCCACTTGTCTTTTTTTGCGAAAAGGCAATAACCTTCCGACCATAAAGTTTCCTAAATCAGTCTGTCTTTCGTTTACTAGTAATTTGTTATTAGCCATATTCGTTATTTTATGAAAAGTCCATTGTTTGTACTATCTACAAATATAAATAATTTTACGTTTTTAGTAGGAAGATAATTCTCTGGTTTTGACTTTACTTTAGAGAGGCTTATACCAAAATGATACTTTTTAGGGAGGTCTTATTATTAGAATGTGACTTTGCTTGCTTTTTTGAGATCTTGGATTGACGAAATAAAATTATCCCCCCAAAAAAATGCCATTGATACTAAGGTGTTTGTGGTGATAGGCTACTTTTTATTAATTATAGCCTCAACAATTGCGACAGTATTCTAGTTTATAGATGGAAATAGAAATAGATTCGCAATAAATTAAGTAATCGTTCAGAAAAAATTATATAAAAATAAGTCTATTTTTTAGCTATATTTTTTCTGCCCACTTGCTTATCAAGAAAAAAATAGGAATGAAAAACAAAGCAGCAAACCCCATTAAGTTTACTTGTGGTGCCAGTATGAAGAACAGATTTATGTTGGCTCCAATGACCAACACACAGAGCCATGAAGATGGGCAACTTTCTAAAGAAGAATTAAATTGGCTAAAAATGAGAGCAGAGGGACAATTTGGTTTGGTAATGACCTGTGCTACCCATGTTCAAGAAATAGGAAAAGGGTTCCCTGGGCAATTAGGACTCTTTTCTGATGAGCATATAGAGGGGCATAAAAAATTAACGCGTGCGATTAAGGAAAATGGCAGCTTGATTGTTAGTCAATTACATCATGCGGGAATGCGTTCTCCAATGGATTTGCTTCAAGATAAGCCCGTTTGCCCCTCTGATAATGAGAAACACAATGCACGTGAGCTTTCTTTAGAAGAGGTGAAACAACTTCGAGATGATTTTATTCAAGCAGCAATTCGAGCAAAAGAAAGCGGATATGATGGTGTGGAAATTCATGGAGCACATGGATATATTTTAACCCAATTTTTGAGTGCTGCAATCAATCATCGGACAGATGAGTATGGAGGAAGTTTGGAAAATAGAGCGCGCATTTTGTTGGAAATAGTTGATGGTGTTCGAACGACTTGTGGTTCTGATTTTTTATTGGGAGTGCGCTTATCGCCCGAACGATTTGGAATGGACTTAAGAGAGGTTACAACCATTTGTCAGCAGTTGATTGATGGTGGAAAGATTGACTTTTTAGATGTTTCTTTGTGGGATTCCTTCAAAGAGCCAGAGGAGGAGCAATACAAAGGAAAATCTTTATTGACTTATTTTACAGAACTTGACCGTAAAAATGTTTTGCTGACTGTTGCAGGAGGAATAAAAAGTGCTCAGGATGTTAGAGAGGTTTTAGATGCAGGAGTCGATTTTGTGACGATTGGACATTCTGCAATATTGCATCATGATTTTCCGAAAAAAGTGATGGAAAATGATAATTTTGAACCTACACCAACTCCTGTCTCCAAAGATTATCTTCGAAAAGAAGGATTGGGAGAAGATTTTATCGAATACATGACTCGATGGTCGGGGTTTGTAAAACAATAGTAGCAGCGTAGCTAACTACTATAAAAGAAACGTCCGAAAAAGTTTAAGATGCTGAAAACTAAAAGGATAATCTAGCATAAATTAGTATTGTGTTATAAAAAAGGAGTCGTCAATTGAAAATCAATTGGCGACTTTTAGGTTGATGCCAAAGGATCATTTTTAGAATGAGAATAGTTTACTAAGAAAATGTATTAACTTAATAGCAAGTACCGTATGAGTGTTAATAAGACCCCTTTTTTAAATTGAAATCATTATTTAATATGAGAATAGGATTAACTGCTTTATTACTGTGTTTGGGATGTTTGTTGCAAGCGCAAAATGAATTTTCAAGTAAGCAATATCAATTTATTGCTTATGATAAGATTCCGACTTGGAAAGGAGTTGCTACTAATTGGAATGAATCTTTAAAAAAAGTGTATTTATTTGATGTAGAACAGTACAAAGGGCATGGTAATTTTGTTTGTTATGGTTTGAAAACAGGACTTCGATTTAATCAGTTTAAAGAATTGGTACGTCATCCTGACAAGAGAGTTTATTTGCCTATTTTTTTGTACGATTTACGGACAATGCCCATTCAAAAAGATGGGCAAGTATATACTTGGGCGGTGCGGTTAGAGGATTATAGTTATACCGATAGTCGTTGGTCTATGGAACGTACTTTTGTAGAGTTGATGGAAGTGGTAGAACGATATATCAAACAGCAAGTTCCTGAAGTAGGAAAGGGAATTGCTATTTTAGCAAGCCCAAGTGCTTCCTTACCTAATTTAACAATTCGAGAAGGGATCGAAAAGGCGGGATATGTTACCATGACATTGGGTGAATTGATTAAAAGAGCCTCTAAAAAAGAAGCTAAAGAAAAGACAAAAATTGCTCCTAAACAAGATGGATATTGGTCGGCTAATGTCTTAAATGAGGGGGTGGCAGTTGGTTATTTACGGTTTGTAAAGGAAGGAGAGGAAACACAAGTCCAAAGCGATTTTAAAAATATTTTGCTTTATCAGCAAATTCCTTATCGAGTACCGATTGCAAATGGAATACTTACTTTGGCGCCTCAAACACCTTTTTCGCACATCAACCTTTTAGCCAAAAACCGAGGAACAGCAAATGCTTATTTAACGCAACAGTTACCAAGTGATTTTCGAGCAAAATATGAGAATAAGTTGGTGAAAATTATTTGCAAGAAAGAGAAAGGAAAAAACATTCTAACAATAGAACCTATTTCTGAACAAGCGGCTCAGTTGCATTGGTCGAGTCAACGAAAATTGAAGATTGATTTACCAAAACCAGATGTATCTGTTCGTGCTTTTTCACATTTTACGACAGGAGATAGATCGGTGCAAACGGTTACTTGTATAGGGGCAAAAGCAAGTAATTATGCTTTGTTGTATCATGAATTACCCAACTATACTCGACCTGGTTTTGCAATTCCTTTTTACTTTTATTTTCAAACGATACAAGCTTGTGGGGCAGATCAACTGATTCAAACACTGCTAAAACAGAAACACCAATGGACAAAAGAACGTTTGCACAAGCAGTTGGAAACTATTAGAAATGCAATAATGGGAGCTACTTTGAAGGAGCAAGTTTTTAAGGAACTAGAGATTATCTGTAAGCAATATTACAAAGGCAAAAAAATCCGCTTGCGTAGTTCGACCAATTGTGAAGATTTGCCAGAATTTAATGGGGCTGGATTGTATGTTTCCAAAGGTTTTTGGGAGGGGAGCGAACGAACTGTTATACAGCAAAAAATATTGGAAGTCTATGCGTCTTTGTGGTTGGTTCGTGCGTTTGAAGAACGTGATTTTTTTGGAATTGATCATAGTAAAGCCGCAATGGGAATCTTGATCAACGAAGCTTTTCCTGATGAATATGCCAATGGAGTGGCATTGACATTGCCCAACCCTACAGGAACGCCAAGTATTCATATTAACACACAATATGGTGAACAATCTGTTACAAATCCTGAAGGTAAAGCCGTGCCAGAGGTAATTTATTTTCGGCAGTTGAATAGCAAATGGTATGTCACAGAGTCCAAGTCGTCTATACACAATATTTTTGTTGAAAATGCGGCACTGACACCCCTTGTTCGTCAATTGCAAAGTGCTTGTGCAACATTGGATACCTTGCTGAAAAAAGAGCTTGAACACCCTGTACATTATGGAGTGGATGTAGAATTTAAAATTATGAAAGAAGAAAATAAATTTCGATTGTACCTAAAACAAGCGCGTCTGTTGAATGTAAATTTGCCTGAGTAAGTATACTTCTATACTTCCAGAAGTAGTGTAAGAGGAGGAACAGCTATATTTTAGCCATTAACAGACTTTAGGTAAAAACCAATCGCAATAAAACCGCCAAAAATTAATACTCCTGCTGCTAGTGGTCCCCAAATGCTATTGGTATCATAAACTTTGTGCTCTTTTAAATGATAATTCCAAAAAGGACCAATTAACAATAGACTGCTAAAGGCGTTAAGCAGAGGATATAGAATAGGAAAAGGGATTGAAGATAGTATTGGGTAAATTTTAGAAATGACAAACCCATTGACGATTGCGATGGATAAAATGGTAGGAAAAATCAGGTGCTTTTTGTTGACTACCTGTAAATTGGATATATATACAAAAGCTCCAAATAAAGAACCGAAGAATGTGGATAAAAATAAAATAGATGCTTTGGAAAAAAAGGAAGGGATTTCTCTTTGATCGTCAATAACTTTCATGGATGTAATTTTAGAATGTTTTACTGTTTAGTGGCAGAAATTTGGTGAATGTAAAAATAGTCGCTAATAACAGGATCAATATATATAGCCTTATTTGTCTGTAAATCAATGATAACATTATAGTCGTGATTTTTAAAAAAGGAACTACTAAAAAATCTATGTAAATCCATCCCCAAAAAATCTATTTTTCCAACAAGATGTTGAGCTTTATACTTTGCTTGAAGTTGTTGATCTTGAAAAATGAAATTGACAATAGAGTTAAACAAAGCAGCATAGATCAATTGCAGAATAAGAAAACATCATTTTGAACAAACAGGTTCTAAAAAGGAATGTTAGAATGAGTAGCATGCTTACTATCTTGAATCGTCTGTACGAGTTTTTCATAAGCCATTATACCTTCCAAATCCCATTCTTAAACAGCTGAAACCATTTTTCAATTGTAGCAAGGTCATATAATTCTAATTGCAAGAATATTTCTTTGGCAAATTCGATTGGAGCAATCCCATTAGCAGTTATAATATGGCGACTAGAAGTAGCTAGCGCATCAGTATAATTGACAGCACCAGTATATTGAGGAGCAATACTTTGCAAATAATGAAGGGCATTGCTAGTGTGTTTGATTTGATTGAGAAGACCGAGTTTGCCTAAGTAGGTTGTTGCAGCACAGATAGCAGCAATACTTTTTTTGTTTTCGACTAAGGATTTGACCAGCGTTTCTATTTCATTATTTTTATTGCGCTCCCATGCACTCCCGCCAGGAAGTACCAATAAATCAACTTCTTGTGGATCAATTTGTTCCAATGAAATATTAGGCATCACCTGTAATCCTCCCATAGATGAGACAGCTTGTCCTGTACTTGAGAAATAAATAAGTTCAATCGACGGACTTTTTTTGATTTCAGGAGAAAGAAAAGCAATTTCCCAGTCTGAAAATCCGTCAAAGAGAAAGATAAATACTTTTTTATGCATAAAATCATTTTGAGTACTTTTAACTAAGGTAGCGCACAGTACTAGATTAATAATGTTTGGTTTCGAAATGAGAATGGTTTTTATAGCGAATTACCAATTGTCATTTCTTATAGCCTAAAAAATAACCTCTAGCAATTGCTAGAGGCTAAGGTATTAATTGATTATTGAAGTTTTATATTTTGGTATAAAAATATATTGAAGTATCGACTGTTAGAGTATTAATAGATTCTAAAAGTTAATGTAGTTGTGAGCCCCTAGGACAGTTACTTTCATGCCTTTAGGAACAAAAATTTGATATTCTAACACTTCTTCTAACACTTCTCCTTTGATGCTTACTTGGTGTGCTATTCTAGGCATTTGAATTTTCATGACACCATCAATAGTTTCAGAAGAAATAGCATAGCGCCCTAGGCTTACCAAACGCATCAGAACCTGATCACTAAAATTATTGACTTCTATGTTGCTCATGACACGTACATAATCTTCATCCCATTCGTTGACCAAAACACGACCAACCATATCAACGACTAGTTCTTTTGAATCGGTGTCAAAAGATTTGATTAAAGCTTTTTGTCCTTGTGAAAAAGATATAGGGAGGAGTACTATATTTAAAATTAAAGTAAAAATTATATGCTTCATAATTACTATTTTTTGAAGGTGAGATAATAGTACGTTGTCATTGATTATTATCCTGTATCGGATGTATTCTCTTGCAACATATTTTGATTAAAATTTTTAATTATTAAGGATTAAAACTTGTATTGATAAAACAAATAATTGGATTAAAAAGTTGGTTTTATTACTCCTAGAATTGCTAAATATTAGTTAAAATTCACGACTGCGAATAACAATCGAATTGGATAGTTGAGGTGGTGTGGATGAAACCTTTGTAAAGCTTTTTTAAGAAAGGGAATGATATGGTATTAAGACAATTATAATGTATTTTAGCTTAAAAAGCAAGTGGGTAAGTAGAATGATTAGAAAGTGTTTAGGTAGGTAGAGTAATTGTTGTAAAACAAAAAAAGTAAAGAAAATTTGGAAGTTTCAGAAAAAAAATACTAGGTTTGTAGTAACAAATCAGAAAAAACACTTCTAATAATAATTATGTTTTTGAGTAACGCACATACACATCATATCCATCATTTGCTGCATTGTCAGTCAAGTGAGGCTACTGTATGTGTCCATCATTCTACTCATCATAATTTCCATTCCTAGCGAATCAATTAGGTAGAAGACAAAATACGAAAAGGCTTATCACTTGGTGATAAGCCTTTTTTGTTTTTTGCCCATCTTATATTTCTCTTTTTAATTACAACAAACAAGGTCATGAACAACGAAATTCTTCGTATTGCCATCCAAAAGTCAGGTCGGCTAACTGAAAAATCAATGCAATTGTTAAGCGATTGTGGTATTCAATTGCAAAATGGAAAACGAAAGTTATTGTCACCCGCAACTAATTTCCCTTTAGAAATTTATTATTTGAGAGATGATGATATCCCTCAATATGTAGAAGATGGCGTTGCTGATATCGGTATTTTAGGAGAAAATGTTTTATTGGAAGAACAAGCTAAAGTAGACAAGATATTGGACTTGGGCTTTGCACAATGTCGCTTGTCTTTGGCCATTCCTAAAAATGAAGTTTATACTGGATTGGATTATTGGCAAGGAAAAAAAATTGCTACCACTTATTCCAACATCTTACGACAATATCTAAAAGAAAAACACATCGAGGCAGACATACACTCTATTAGTGGCTCTGTTGAAATAGCACCTAGCATTGGATTGGCCGAAGGGATTTGTGATTTGGTTAGTTCGGGCTCTACTTTATTGAGCAATGGCTTGAAAGAGGTAGAAGTTATACTAAAATCGCAAGCGGTACTCATTGCCAATCAAAACTTATCCCTTGGCAAGCAACAGATTCTCGAACAACTACTCTTTAGAATTCGAGCAAAACAAGCCGCTGCTCATAACAAATACATTCTACTGAATGCCCCAAATGACAGAATAGAAGCAATTTGTGCTTTGCTGCCAGGTATGAAAAGCCCTAGCATTTTGCCCTTGAAAGATAAAAATTGGAGCTCTTTACACTCTGTAGTTCAGGAACAGGCTTTTTGGGAGGTGATTGATAAGCTCAAAGCCGCAGGGGCCGAAGGTATTTTGGTCATTCCCATTGAAAAAATGATTGTATAGTTATGAATTATAGTAGCAGCGCAGCTAACTATTGGAATCAATCTATTTGTCTAAAATTAAAACAGAAAAAAACGTTATGAAAATTATTGAGTATCCTAAAAACTGGGAAGCTTTGTTGCAACGTCCTGTTATCGAGACAGAAAACCTAGAAGGGCTTGTGAAAAATATTCTCTCTAGGGTAAAGGAAAGGGGAGATGCAGCAGTAAAAGAATACACCCAAAAGTTTGATCAAGTCGTCATAGATAACTTGAGTGTTTCGGAGGATGAAATTAAAGCAGCCATCCAATTAGTGCCTGAAGACTTAAAAGCAGCCATTCAAGCTGCCAAAAAAAATATAGAAACCTTTCACGAGAGTCAAAGAGATAGCGTGAAAGTGGTTGAAACCACTTCAGGAATCAATTGTTGGAGAAAAAGTGTGGCGATTGACAAAGTGGGCTTGTATATCCCAGCAGGAACAGCGCCTTTGTTTTCTACGGTTTTAATGTTGGGGGTTCCTGCAAAATTAGCGGGTTGCCAAGAAATTATTCTATGTTCACCACCGACTCAAGAGGGTAAAATCAATCCCGTTATTTTATACACTGCCAGTTTGGTTGGGTGCACCCAAATTTTTAAAGTAGGTGGGGTACAGGCTATTGGAGCGATGGCTTCTGGAACAGAAAGCATTCCTAAGGTATACAAAATTTTTGGACCAGGGAATCAATATGTTACTTGTGCCAAGCAACTGGTCAGTCAACAAGGTGTTGCGATAGATATGCCTGCAGGACCTTCTGAGTTGTTAGTTTGGGCAGATGAACAAGCCAATCCTGCTTTTGTTGCGGCTGACTTACTTTCTCAAGCAGAACATGGAGTGGATAGCCAAGTTATGTTGGTTAGTGATAATATGAAGGTCGTTGAAGAAGTTCAAAGTGCTATAAGCCAGCAAATTGAACGGTTGCCAAGAAAAGACATCGCAAAAGTAGCCCTTCAAAATAGTCGAGCCGTTGTATTGCAGAACTCAGAAGAAATGATTCGATTTATCAACGCATATGCACCCGAGCACTTAATTCTAAATCTAGTTGAGGCAGATAAAATGGCTGAAAAAATAACCAATGCAGGATCGGTCTTTTTAGGAAACTTCACGCCTGAATCGTTGGGAGACTACGCTTCAGGAACCAATCACACCTTACCAACCAATGGCTTTGCTTGCAATTATAGCGGTGTTTCACTAGACTCCTTTGTCAAAAAAATAACATTTCAAAAAGCGAGTATCAAAGGCTTAAAAAACATTGGATGGGCAGTTGAATTAATGGCTGCTGCCGAAGAGTTGGAGGCGCACAAAAATGCTGTCAGTATTCGATTAAGAACACTAAAATCTACAGACATTAAAAATTAGAAGTATGAAAAAAATAAAGGAACTGGTTTGCCCCCATATTTTAAGTATGACTCCTTATGCCTCGGCACGTTCAGAGTTTAAGGGGAATGCTAACGTATTTTTAGACGCCAATGAGAATACCATTCGAACCAATTACAATCGTTATCCTGATCCATTGCAAAACGATTTGAAAAAAGCCATTGAGCCTTTGGTGGAATTAGATGCCACGCAAATTTTTTTGGGAAACGGAAGTGATGAGGCTATTGATTTATTGTTGCGTATTTTTTGCAACTCTGGAAAAGATGCCATTATTACATTGCCACCAACTTATGGGATGTACGAAGTATCTGCTTGTTTGAATAATATTCAGGTCATAGAAGTACCCTTAGAATTAGATTATCAACCTAACGTAGAAGGCATCTTAGCGGCACAAAGCGAACGAACAAAGATACTCTTTCTGTGCAGCCCCAACAATCCAACAGGGAATGATTTTGATGTAGGAAAACTACAGCAGCTGATCGAAAAATTTGAGGGAATCGTAGTTGTAGACGAGGCCTACATACACTTCTCAACGCAGGCTTCTTGCACACGATGGATTCAAAAATATCCTAATTTGGTGGTGTTGCAAACTTTTTCTAAAGCTTGGGGAATGGCTGGCATTCGATTGGGGATGGCATTGGCAAGCCCAGAAATCATTGCCTTGTTCAACAAAGTTAAGCCGCCTTATAATGTTAATGTATTAACGCAAAAATACGCCTTGAGTCAACTACAAGATTGGAGTACTTTGAAAGAAGACATTGCTACGATTTTATCCGAACGAGCATTGCTAGCAAAAGCCTTGTCTAAGCTAGTGTTTGTAGAAGAAATCTACCCATCTGCATCGAATTTCTTATTAGTAAAAGTCACGGAAGCTGATACAATTTATCAATATTTAATAGAACAAGGGATTATCATCAGAAACCGAAGCAAGGTGATTTTGTGTGATAATTGTTTGAGAATAACGATAGGAACAAAAGTAGAAAATGAGAAGCTGCTAGCGGTTTTAAGTAGTTATTCCACTTTAAAAATAAAATGACAATGAGCAAAAAAGTATTATTTATAGACAGAGATGGCACTATAGTAATTGAGCCACCTATTGATTATCAGTTGGATAGTTTGGAGAAACTAGAGTATTACCCTAAAGTATTTCAATACCTTTCTAAAATAGCAGTGGAATTAGATTATGAGTTAGTTATGGTAACCAATCAAGATGGTTTGGGAACAGATTCTTTTCCAGAAGCAACATTTTGGCCTGCTCAGAATAAAATCATTCAAGCTTTTAAAAATGAGGGAATTGTGTTTGGTGAGGTTTTGATTGATCGTTCTTTTCCTGCTGATAATGCGCCAACTAGAAAGCCTAGAACGGGCTTGTTGACCCAATACCTAGAAGGGGATTATGATTTGGAAAATTCCTTTGTAATAGGAGATCGCTTGACCGATATGAAGTTGGCTAAGAATCTAGGCGCAAAAGGAATTTGGTTAAATCCTTCGGAGTTGGGAAAAGAAGAGTGTGCGGCAAGAGTGGAGCAATTAAAACAGACGATTCAACTAACCACCAAGGATTGGCAAGAGGTTTATGAGTGTTTAAAATTACCATCTAGGATGGTGCAAATAGAGCGAAATACCAAAGAGACTCAAATTAAAATCCAGTTGAATTTAGATGGAACCGCTAAGGCCAATAATCAGACAGGAATTCGCTTTTTCGACCATATGTTAGATCAACTGGCACGTCATGCGGGAATTGATTTAGAGGTATTGGTTGAGGGAGATTTGGATGTGGATGAACATCACACGATTGAAGATACAGCCATAGCTTTGGGCGAAGCATTTAGAAAGGCTTTGGGTAATAAAAAGGGAATAGAACGTTATGGTTTTTGCTTGCCAATGGATGATTGTCTAGCGCAAGTGGCATTGGATTTTGGAGGACGAAATTGGATCGTCTGGGAAGCAGAGTTTAAGCGAGAAATGGTTGGGAAAATGCCTACAGAAATGTTTTTTCACTTTTTTAAGTCTTTTTCTGATGCGGCACGTTGCAATTTGAATATTCAAGCTAATGGAACGAATGAGCACCACAAGATAGAAGCCATTTTTAAGGCTTGGGCAAAGGCTATCAAGATGGCTATCAAGCGAGATGTTTACAACCAGCGTTTGCCTTCAACGAAAGGAGTATTGTAAGCTTGGGTCGGTATGGGGGATTTAAAAATTACAAAATTAACGAACTATTGAAACAATAAAATGAAAGTAGCAATTATAGATTATAATGCAGGAAATACCCGTTCGGTACAATTTGCGTTGGAACGTTTGGGGGTAGTACCCATTTTGACAAAAGAAGCTGCTGTTCTTTCTGAGGCAGACAAAGTAATTTTTCCTGGAGTTGGTGCCGCCAATTCAACTATGGCTTATTTAGAGCAAACAGGTTTGGATGTGGTGATTAAAAATTTGAAAAAGCCTGTATTGGGAATCTGTTTAGGGATGCAATTGCTTTGCGATTTTTCGGAAGAAGGAAATGTCAAAGGTTTAGGAATTTTTCCACAACAGGTGAAACGTTTTATGCCTCAAAAAGGAATGAAAGTGCCACACATGGGATGGAATCAACTGTCTTGTGAGCCTACAGCCTTGTTAGAGGGAGTTGCTTCGGGGAGCTATGTATACTTTGTACACGGCTACTATGTAGAGGTAAGTGTCCATACAATCGCCCGTTGTAATTATGGAGGAGCATTTAGCGCAGCGTTACACAAAGATAATTTTTATGCGACACAATTTCATCCTGAAAAGTCGGGAAGTGTTGGCGCAAAAATTTTAAAAAACTTTATAGACTTATAAAAATTATGATAAAAATTATACCTGCAATAGATATTATTAATGGTCAATGTGTGCGCTTGACACAAGGAGATTATGAACAAAAAAAAGTATACAATACCAATCCTGTAGAGGTCGCCAAATCGTTTGAAGATGCTGGCATTCAGCAGTTGCACTTGGTAGATTTGGATGGAGCCAAAGCGAAGCATATTGTTAATGCTAGTGTTTTAGAAAATATCGTCAAAGAAACCAATTTGAGGATTGACTTTGGGGGAGGAATTAAATCGGATAAAGACCTTAATGTTGCCTTTTATGCAGGAGCAAGTCAAATTACAGCGGGAAGCATTGCGGTCTCCAATCCTGAGTTAGTAAGTCGCTGGATAGAAGTTTATGGAGCCGATAAGATTATATTGGGAGCCGATGTCAAAGGAGGGAAAATAGCTGTTCATGGTTGGCAAAAAGAAAGTTCAGAAGAGTTGTTTCCTTTTTTAGAGAACTATTTAAAAAAGGGAATAGAATACTGTATTTGTACGGATGTGGCCAAAGATGGTTTGTTACAAGGAACATCTGTTGGCTTATATGAGACTATTATCAAGCGTTTTCCTAAGGTAAAATTGATTGCTAGTGGAGGCGTCAATTCGATTCAGGAGATTGAGCGTTTAGAGGAGTTAGGCTGTCATGGAGTGATTATAGGTAAGGCGATTTATGAAGGAAAAATTAAATTAAAAGAACTCGAAAAATTCATAGTATCATGTTGACAAAACGAATTATTCCCTGTTTAGATATAAAAGATGGGCGAACGGTAAAAGGGGTTAATTTTGTAGGTTTAAGAGATGCTGGTGACCCCATTGAATTGGCAAAAAAATACACAGAAGCAGGGGCAGATGAACTGGTGTTTTTGGATATAACGGCTAGTCATGAAAAACGAAAAACATTAGTGGATTTGGTGGAAAAAGTAGCACAAGCTATTTCAATTCCTTTTACGGTTGGCGGTGGAATTAGCACGGTTGAAGATGTAGCACGTCTATTGCAAGCGGGAGCGGATAAAATTACAATTAATTCTGCTGCGGTTCGCCAACCTAATTTGATTCAAGAGCTAGCAAATTGCTTTGGAAGCCAATGTGTCGTGGTGGCAATAGATGCTAAGTTAGAAAACGGTCACTGGCGTGTTTATACAGGAGGAGGTCGTCAAAAGAGTGACTGGGAATTACTGGCTTGGGCAAAAGAAGCAGAGCAACTGGGAGCGGGTGAAATTTTATTTACCTCTATGGACCACGATGGGACTAAAAAAGGCTTTGCCAATGAGCTATTGGCTTTGTTGTCAAAAGAGCTGACCATTCCTATTATTGCTTCTGGAGGAGCTGGAAATTTAGGGCATTTTAAAGATGCTTTTGAGGTAGGATTAGCCGATGCGGCTTTGGCCGCTAGTATTTTTCATTTTGAAGAAATTAGCATCCCTGAGTTAAAAAATTATTTAAATCAACATAAGATAGCTGTACGATTATAATGATAGAATTGAATTACGAAAAAACAGGAGGCTTAGTACCTGCGATTATACAAGATGCCAAGACAAAAAATGTCTTAATGTTGGGGTACATGAATCAAGCTGCTTTTGAGCAGACAAAAGCTACAAAACTAGTAACATTTTATAGCAGAACGAAGAAGCGTTTGTGGACAAAAGGAGAAACTTCGGGTAACTATTTGAAAGTACTTGCTATCCAAGAGGATTGTGATAAAGATACTTTGTTAATACAAGTGCAGCCTAAAGGACCCGCTTGTCATAAAGGGACAGGAACCTGTTTTAATACAGAGAATAAGTCCAATTTTGATTTGAAATACTTAGAGACTGTCATTCAGTCGAGGAAAAATAATTTGAAAAATAGTTCGTACACTGCTCAATTATTAGAAAAGGGGATCAACAAAGTAGCTCAAAAGTTGGGAGAAGAAGCCATAGAGTTGGTGATAGAAGCCAAGGATGATAACAAGGAATTGTTCTTGGGAGAGGCTGCGGATTTAATGTATCATTATTTGGTGCTACTGGCGGCTAAAAACTATACTTTGAGCGAGGTATTAGCTGTTTTAGAAAAGCGCCATCAATAACAGTTTTGTATGGCTTTTTTATTGTTTAAAATGATTAGACAGTGCCTTTGTAAGTCTTGGGCACTGTCTAACGAAAAGCTATTTTTTTGTTGTTTTAGCCTCTTGCTTTAGGCGTTCTTTTCGAGCTTTTTTCTGATCATTGTTGCTTTCGTAAATGGTGTAGTTTTCATATTTGGCCTTATTGTTTTCTGCCCAAATATCCTTTCCTATATTACAAACTAAAACCAATTCACGATAAAGTTCGTTGCCCAATTCAATGCGTTTTTCTACAGAAATGTCTCTATCAGAAACTTTATCTTGTTGGATATGAATGGTATTTTCAAATGCTGCTGCTGCTCTTTGAACAGCATCTATGTGAGGCTGCCTCAAGCCTGTTTCCGCCAAAAAGTCCAACAGTTTATTAGAAACACGTACAACACGACGCCCACAAAGTAGCAACTTAGGATCACTCATATCATTCATTTTGATAGTACCAAACTTTCGGTAATGTCCCGAACGCGTATTGTATTTGCTAGCAACGCGAGTCATAACGGATCGAATGGCTGTTTTTAGTTTTTCTTTGGCATCATTTTTCTTGCTAGTAGCTTCCATTTGATTGCCAATCAACTCGTCATCATCTGGCAAATCAGAGAATCTTTTACACAATTGCTCAAAGTGCTTGATTTTACTATCAGCATAAGCATAACTTTCAAATTCTTTCTGATCTCGTTTGATATATTGGATGCGTTCTTTGCATTGGGCATACAAATCTGCATCAGGGAAATTATATTCTCTATTGATACTCTGTTTTTTCATATTTATAAATAATCTGTTAACATTTTTAGTTAAGTAAAACTAATTTTTTTTTACACAAATGTCAAGTTTTGCTTCTTATTTGTTTCTAAATTTTACTCCGATATAATTTTTTTAGCAAAGTTAAGTGTTAAGGTTGTATTTAATATTTTAAATATTTGATATTTTAATTGATTATATCTAATATAATTTATATTTTGATATTATTATTATTGAAAAATGAAAGGGATATGAAGGAATACAAAACAAGAGCGTTGACAATCAAAGTTCGACCTGATGGAATTATCGAAATGCATACCAATGAGGGTTGGGATCAACCCGATACGGTTGAGATTGCCAAAGAGAATATCGAAATGTTAATTAAAGCAGTAGATAATAAGCCGAGAGCTTTGCTGAGCTATATGCCAAGTACTTATATGAGCAAAGAAGTATTGGATTGCTATGACAAAGCAGAAATTGGTGAAGTGGCAAGTGCTATGTTAACGACTTCTTTTGGTGCCAAGGTTATGGGTAATGCTTATTTGAAATTGACAGGAAAAGCGGCTAAATCAAGTCAAATTAAAAATCAAGCTCCTGTTAGAATTTTTAGCAAAAAAGAAGATGCTGTCGTTTGGCTTTTGAGCCAAATAGCCAAGCATCAATAGATTTTTTGGCGACAAATTGTCTTGCTTATTTTTGGTGCAGGTGGTTAATTAATAAATTAAATACCTTGCTCCAATAAATAATATGGATTTCGTATGTCTAAAATTAAAAAATATATTAATTTCGCACTCTTTAATTCAACCCCCCTCAATCAAAAGCCTTCTAATACGAAATTAATTTACATTTATTAAGATTAGATAACCATGAAATTAACAACACGAGCATTGACAATTATTGTTCGCCCTGATGGAATTGTAGAGATTTTAAACAATGAAAACTGGAATGACGCAGACACAATAGAAATTGCTCAAGAAAATATTGCAATGTTAAAAAAAGCAGTAGATGGACAACCAAGAGCTATGTTGAGTCACATGCCAAGTACATACATGTCAAAAGAGGTATTGGAGTGTTACGAAAATGCTGAGATAGGAGAAATAGCTAGCGCTTTGTTAACAACTTCCTTTGGATCAAAAGTAGTCGGAAATTTGTTTTTAAAATTGACAGGTAAAGCTGCTACGAAAAGCGTAGAAGGCAAGGCTCCAGTAAAGATATTTACAAAAAAAGAGGATGCTGAAGCATGGTTGCTAGAACAAATAGCAAACCATACAAATTGATGTAATTCAAAACGATAGAAGTTGAAGGATAGCAGCAAGGTGTATGGTTGATAGATCGTAGTTCTGTTTCACTGATTTGGCATTTGATTTATAAGAAATAAGCTTATTTTAATTGTCAATTTAGCTAAAAGAAGAAAAATGGAATACAAAACAAAATCTATCACAATTAAGGTTCGGCCAGATGATATTGTAGAAGTGACCAATAACGAAGAGTGGGAAAATATAGATACAATTGAGACCGCTACTGAAAATGCCAAGGTGCTAAAAAAAGCAGTAAATGGAAAAAAGAGAGGTATCTTGAGTCATATGCCAGATACGTATGTTGGAAAAGAAGTGCTGGAATGTTATATCAAGGCAGAAATAGGAGAAGTCGCAACTGCTTTAATGACTCGGTCTTTTGCTTCTAAAGTAGTTGGAAACATTTATTTGAAATTAACAGGAAAAAAGAAAAATGCAGAACAGGAAAGTGACAAACCTCCTGTCAAAATATTTACCAAACGAGAACTAGCGGAAGCATGGTTATTGGAGCAAATCGCTCTCTATTCAAAATAAAGGGTTGAAGAGTAAGCCTTATCTTTGAAAAATTGATATAGGAATACTTTTTATTAAATCACAATTTTATTATTTGAGCTTTTTTGTCGAAAAAAAAGCTTATTTTAATTGTCAATGTTTAACCCCAAAAACAGAGCGATATGGAATTTAAAACTAAATCAATGACTATTGTAGTCCGACCAGATGACATTGTAGAAGTAATCAATAATGAATATTGGGACAAGCCTGATACAATTGAAACGGCTACTGAAAATGCTAAAGCTTTGAAAAAAGCTGTGGACAAGAAGCAAAGAGGCATATTAAGACATCTGCCTGATCATTATATAGGAAAAGAGGTCTTGGAATGTTATATCAATGGAGAGATAGATGAAGTGGCTACAGCACTATTGATTACATCGTATGGATCAAAAGTAGTCGGTAATCTGTATTTAAAACTGATAAAAAAATATTCTGAGTCTAATGATAAGCAAGCGACATTTTTAGTAGATATTTTCACTGAAAAAGAAGCTGCTGAAAAATGGTTACTCAATGAAATTGCTAAACGCAAGTAATTTTACTTTGACGATAAAAAACAAAAGCCATTTCCAATCTTTGGAAATGGCTTTTTGTATGAAAAAGATTCGATTATGATGCTCTTTGGTTAATTTGTTCAGACGAATACTTCATGTCTTCTAAAATATGCTGGTGGTGGCGATATCTATTGGTTACAAATTGCCAATGATAAGTAGCGGATAGAATAGAATTAAGCCCATCGGCAAATTGCAAAACGGTTACCTTTTCTTCTACTGTTAAGCCCTTAATATCGGTACGAATTTGTTTGATCATCTTCTTAAATTCGGCGTGGCAATTATTAACCAAATCAATGGATTTTTGAATTGCTTTATCTAAGGTTTTTGTTTGTTTAAGCACCCCAAAACTATTTACTAAATTGAACTGGCTATGGCTTTCCTTAGGATAAGAAAATATATCATTTGATAATCCTCCAATATCTGCACATAAGTCAATAGCGGTTTGCAAGCTAGGTACTTTCTCTAGAAGATCGTGATTTAAATACCTGCCCGTGCAATATTCAATTAAATAAATGGCAACATACATCCCCGAAAAGTTTCTTCTTAATAGAATATATTCTTCTGTCGATTCGTAGGCATCTGGTTTTAATTGATCTCTCAAATGTTCAAACAAAAGCCAAGATAATTTTTTGAAAAAAGTAGGTTCGCAACTTTGAAATATTTTGTTTCGAACCCATTGTAATGCAGTGCAAACTGTTTTTATCTCATTGCTAGTTAGTTGGTTATAATAAATGCTGTTTATTTTTCCTGTTTGCCAGATATACATCAACTCAGACAAAGCAGGTTTGTCTTCCTGTTGGTTCTTTTCTATATCTTCTCCAAATAAATCATCAATGTAATACAGCAAATCGTATAGAATATTAACAATAACGATTCTGTATTTTCCAGATTTTGGATATAAAAACGAGGTCATTGTTGTATGGGCTGCATAGGATTGGTCAATTTGGATATTTAGTTCTTTGGATAAACGTGAAGTTGCCAATAAAATGCTCTCCATTGCTTCATGATGTTGGGGTCTTAGTTCTGAAATACTGAGCTGTTGAGAGTTAAAAGTGGTTGTGGTTCGTAGTGTGAAATGATTTGAAAAAAAGTCGAAATTTTTAGTGGTTGTATTTCTTTCTTTCATAGTGTGTGGTTTCTTTTAAAAGGGATAAATAAATGGCATTGTGAGGTTCCCTAATTTGCTTATTTATAGAAGCCTAATTCTTTGTTAGATGCTGCATAGTTTTGGTTTATTGTTGGTTCTGAATTATTTTATGCAGTTAACAGTTTTGTTCAGTCAATGCAAGGCTTCGCCAGTCTTCGCAAAACGTCAATAAGAGTATTACAAAGGAGGAACAGCACAAGCTTTTAAAAATGAAATTGCAAAAAATAGAGGCTTCTTACCCTTAGATATTAAGATTAGATTGTGTTAATAAATTTTGTAAGAAAGTGTCAACTGGTACGTGTACTCCTTAATAGAGTGAGTGGTATATTCGCTATACAGTATTGAAGGGAATAATTTGTGGGCGAAACTACTTTTAAAAGTAAGTATGTCGTTTTACTATGTTGTTTACAAATATAAACAAAATAATCAAATGTTTTAATTAATATAAAATTAATTTTAATAAATTATATGTGTCAATTTGTAACGGCTTTTAATGAGCTGCTAATATAAATTAATTTCTTTTTTTTATTAGTATCTAGATTGGTTTCTTAAAAATATATTGTACTTTAATTCTTGATATTTATTATAAATAAGTATTAGAATTGAATTATACGAGAGGATATTGGAATTTTTGACCAAAATAAGTAAATACATATAAATAAAGAACCCTATATGGTCTTGTTAAGGTGTAGTTTACATATATTTATTGTACAGTTAAAAAATTAATTTATTTTTGGAGTGAAAAAAAGATTCTCAAATCTCTCTTGTACTTATATTTTATAACATACTTAATAATTGATGTTATTGGAGGATTTCCCCTTGGCATTATATTCAATAGATAATTATTAATTACAAAAAAAAATGGAGTTCAAAACAAGAGCCTTGACGATTACAGTTCGACCAGATGACATTGTAGACATTGTGCCAAATGAAGATTGGGTGGAGCCCGATACGATGGAAATCGCCAAAGAAAATGTCGCTGCCATGAAAAAAGCAGTAGATGGAAAACCTAGGGGGTTGCTTAGTCGCACACCAAGTACGTATCTAAGCAAAGAGGTAATGAACTATTATAGTGAAGCAGAAGTAGGAGAAGTGGCTACTGTTATATTGACCAATTCGTTTGGATCAAAAGTAGTCGGAAACCTTTTCTTAAAACTAACAGGAAAAAGCAGAGGAGATGCTCCCATACGTATTTTTTCGGCAAGCAACAAAGAAGAAGGGATTGCTTGGTTATTAGAGCATATTAATAAAGCTAAAAAACAGGCTAAAAGGGGCTAAAATAATAGTTTTTAGTTATATTTCTTTTTTATGAATTTATGTTTTCATATATTTAGATATACTGTTGAGTTTACTTAGAATTATAAAACAACATAAAAGTATAATAAAGAACCTTAAACATAAAGATTATGGAATACAGAACTAAAGCACTAATTATCAAGGTTAGACCAGATGATATTGTTGAGATTATCCCTGATAAGAACTGGGTAGAACCTGATACCTTAGAAATTGCCAAAGAGAACGTGGCAGCAATAAGAAAAGCAGTAGATGGAAAACCCAGAGGGCTGTTGAGCGAAAACCCCAATACTTATCTTAGTAGAGAAGTTATGAACTACTACAATGAGGCGTATGTAGGAGAAGTGGCTACAGCAATGTTAAGCACTTCTTTTGGGTCAAAAATAGTAGGCAATCTATTTTTGAAGTTAACAGGCAAAAGTAGAGGAGATGCACCTGTTCGTATTTTTGCAATGAGCGATCGAAAAGCAGCAATTGAGTTCTTGTTAGATGAAATTGCCAAAGCCAAAAAACGAAAATGATAAAATTAAGAAAAATATAAAAATACCCCTATATATTTTATGTTTAATTGTTATAATAATGTTATATTTATTAGGCTTAATATGTGATTGTAACAAACTTTAAATATAGAAACTATGGAATACAGGACTAGAGCACTAATCATCAAGGTTCGACCCGACGATATTGTTGAAATATTGCCTAACAAAGAATGGACAGAGCCTGATACATTAGAAATTGCACAAGAAAATGTGGCTGCTATGAGAAAAGCGGTAGATGGCAAAGTGAGGGGATTGTTAAGTAATACGGCAAATACTTATCTTAGTAAAGAAGTTCTAAAATGTTATTCTGAAGCAGAAATAGGAGAAGTCGCAACAGCAATGTTAACCACTTCTTTTGGTTCAAAGATTGTCGGAAACCTTTTTTTGAAAATAACTGGTAAATCCAAGTTGACAGATGGCAAAAGAGGACAAGCTCCTGTCAAAATATTTGATGAAAAAAAACGAGACGAGGCAATCAAATGGTTGCTAGAATGTATCGAAAAAAAGAAAAATGGATAAAATATTACATCAGAGAAATAAAAAAACTATCTATTGAATTTCAGTAGATAGTTTTTTTATGCCTATTCTATTAGCTAGCTGGATTTCTTTTTTGAACTCGAACTTTAATACCATTCGTTGGACTTAGAGTAAGCAAAGGTTTAAAACCTATGTTTTGTCCTGGCGATAAGACAAATTTGTACCTCCGAATAAACATGGCTAAAATGAATTGCATTTCCATAATAGCAAAATTTTTCCCAATACAAATTCTTGGTCCTCCTCCAAAAGGTAAATAAGAAAAAGGAACCTGTTCTTTTTTATTTTCTGGAGTGAAACGCTCAGGGTCAAAACATTCAGGATCTTTCCAGTACTTAGGATTATGATGTAGACCATATACAAATGCTGCAATGTCTTCTCCTTTTTTGATTTTGATGCCCGAAAACTCGTCATCTTCTACGGGTTCTCGGTCAATAAGCCAGACAACGGGATACATTCGCATTGTTTCTTCTAGGACTTGTAGTGGATAAGTCAATGAGCGAATACTTTCGATGGAAGGTTCTTCATCTCCCAATATTTCTGTGACTGATTGCAGCACTTTTTCTTCAATTCCAGGGTGTTTGGCTAGCAAATAGAAGAGCCAAGCCATTGTAACAGCAGATGTTTTGTTGCCTGCAACAATCAAAATAATAGATTCATCTAGCAACTGTTTATTCGTCATCTTAGAACCATCTTCATACTCGGTATCCAACAACATACCTAGCAAATCATCTTTTGATTCGCCAGATTTTTTTCGTTCTTCGATGAAATCTAAGATAAATTTATCTCGAATATTTTTTTGTTTGACAATATGCTTATAAGCGCCATTGAGATGATACCAAGGTTTTAGAAATGGCTGTTTGGCAACAGCGACAATGTATTCATTTGCTTTGGCAATGCTATCATCAATAACATCAATTTTTTCATTGTCAAACTCTTGCCCGAACAAGCTTTTGGAAACTACTTTTGATGCCAAGTAAGTCATTTCTTTTTCGAGATCAATTTCTTGGTTTGTTTCTGCATACACGTCCAAGATATTATCCATATATTGATTGATTTCATCAAGCATAATTTTAGAAATGCCAACTAATTTTTTTTTGTGAAAACCAGCTTGGATAGCTCTGCGTTGTTTCAACCAATATTTTCCGTCAGATGTAAAAAGACCATCTCCAATTTGATCTCTTACAAAAGTTCTAACTAAAGAGGTTTTGATATAGTTAGAATTATTCTTTTGTAAAAAATACTGAATCAATTCAGCGTCATCGGTTAGGGTAAGTTTGTTAGGAAGTTTGATAAGACCATCATTCTGGTCTAATATTTCTTTAAAAAAAAGGATCAAGTTGCGATTCATACTAGGAAGCTTGCGTAAAAAAGCAAGCAATCCCATTTTAGGAACATTAACTTCAGGGTTCTCCATTATGAAAATATATTAAGTGTTTTGAATCAATAATCCACTAACCTTATAGTTGCGTAATACTAAAAAATTAGTGACTGTTTAGGTATAGACATTGATAGTCAGACCAATAAAAAAATGAGGAAATAACAATAGAATTAAATGACCTTAGTCTACTAAAAGACTAAGGTCATACTTTGTATTAAGATAATAAATTTCATTATCATTCAGTCGATAATTCCATTTACTTTATGCATGTTTCTTGATTAGAGGAATCAAATTCTTAACTTTCGAATTGAATGTATAAGTAGATTCGTGTTTCAAGTCTTCCAAAATGTGGTTGTCATGTCTGAAACGCTGAGTAACAAATTGCCAGTGGTAGCTTGCTGATAAAATATCTTTTAGACCCTCTGCAAATTTTAACACAGTAATTTGTTGCTCTTCAGATAAAACCTTAACCTCTGTTTGAAGTTGCTCTATGGCTTGGTCAAATTCAAAGTGACAGTCGTTAACTAGGTCGATAGAATTTTGAACAGCTTCTTTTAATGTCATTTCTGGATGAGCAACTAAATAACTGTTGACCAAATTAAACTTGCTGTGACTTTCTTTGGGATAGGAGAAAATATCGTTTGATAAACCTCCAATATCAGCACATGCATCAATTGCTTTTTGTAGACTAGGTACTTTTTCTAAAGTACCTGCGGCAAGGTATCTATTGTTGCAGTATTCTACAAGAAACGCAACAGGGTACATTCCACCAAAACGTCTTCTTAGCAAAATATATTCGTCTACAGTGCTAAAGTCTTTAGGCTCCAACTGATCTTTCAAATGCTCAAAAAGCAGACCAGATAGTTTTTTGAAAAATGCAGGCTCAGAGCTCTGAAATAACTTAGTTCTAATCCAAAGTAAAGCGTTATAGATGTTCTTAATTTTTGGGTTTTTAATAGCATCTAAAAAGCCATCTTGGATTTTTCCAGTTTTCCAAATTTGCATCATTGCCATCAATGAAGGACGCTCGTCGTCTTCTCCAATTTCTATGTCCTCTCCAAAAAGATCATCGATGTAATATAGAAAATCGTAGAGAACATTGGCAATGACCAATCTATACCTACCTGAGTTGGGGTATAAAAATGCAGTCATACTTGTATGAGCAGAATAGACCTCTTCTAGTTGGATATCCAGCTCTTTGGTCAATTTAGAGGTAGCTTTCAAAATATCTTGAATAGCTTCGTGATAGTGTATTTCTAGTGTAGAAATGGTTAGCTGCTTAGAGTTGAAGGGGCTAACAGGGCATGCGGATAAATTGTCTTGAAAATCGTTAGCGATTTGTGATACGTTGGGTTTGTTACCTTCGTTTGCTTCTTGATTTCTTTCTTTCATGGTACAATTTCTTTATAAGGGGTTGAAAAATAAGATTGTACATTTTCCCTGTTTTTATCCATTAGATATAAGACTATTACGATCATCACTAACACTAAGTGTTGCTTTTTGGTTAGGACATACAAAAGCCGTTTTAACTATCTAAAAACATTGTGATAATTAACTGGAGTAATGGAAAGTAATTCGTACTTTCAATAGATAAAAATCTATACTGGATAAGGTGAATATCTCGGGCTATATGTTGTGATTTTTGTTTTAAAACAGAAGGATCTCGCTTGATATAACTTATCAATAAAAAAAGTTAAATGAAGAAAAGTTAAATGAAGGCATAAGATGTCCCAATGATTGTGGTGGTTCAATCATCAACAAACATTAAGCACATAAATCACCTAACTAGACAACAGCCTTAGCAGCGTTGAATAGGAGGGACAGTACAAACTTTAAAATTAAAATTGTAAAATAGGAGGTATCTCACTCTTGCGATATTAAAAATGGGTTGTTTCTAATTTTGTAAGAAAGTCAATTGGTACGGATTGCTCCCTAAGTGGAGCGAGTGATAATATAAGCGGTACGGTATAGAGAGGTTGTTGAAATAGGAAACTTTGAGTTATGGTTGTTGGTGAAGTTAGGGAATTAAAAATTGATTGTGTTAAAAGTTAAATAAATAATAGTTTTGTTGTGCGTGTATTGTCTGTATTACTTAGTAATACTAATATACGTAAAAAAAATGAATATTACAAATTATGTAACGGAAAAAAGTTAATTTAGCAAATTATTAACTGTGTGTTAGTTTTGTGTTAATGGATATGTTTTTTGTAACTTTATGAAAGTTAGTATTTTAACTTTTTTAAAGTGAAAAAATAAATGATTTAAAAAAAAGTTTAATAAAATGATAAAATTTATTCTTAATAATGAATTAATAGAAACTGACTTACCATCAGGGATGGTATTGGCAGATTATATACGATATAAAGAATGTCTAACAGGAACCAAGCTCGGATGTCGTGAAGGTGATTGTGGCGCTTGTACCGTTTTAGTTGGAACAAGAGTTGGATCAGAGGTAATTTACGAATCGGTTACTTCTTGCTTGATGCCATTAGGTAATGCGCAAAGCAAGCATATTGTTACCGTAGAAGGTGTTAATATTATAAGATTAAATAAAATACAAGCAGCAATAGCGGATGAAGGAGGAACTCAATGTGGTTTCTGTACCCCTGGTTTTATCATGTCTTTATGCGGTTTTGCCTTGTCCAAAGAGCCTAAAAATCAAGAAAAAGGAATTTTGGCGATAGCTGGTAATATCTGCCGATGCACGGGCTACAAATCAATTGAGCGAGCGCTTAAACAGATTGTGCAAGAATTGCAAGAACTAGATACCAACAATAGGATAAATTGGTTGGTTGAAAATGGTTTTTTGCCCAATTATTTTGTCAATATTGAGACGAAACTCAAGGAATGTGTGCTTCAAGAAACTGATTTGGGGCATGATGCACAAAAAATTTTCGTAGGGGGAGGGACAGATTTGTATGTACAGCGCCCCACCGAAATGTTGCCCGCAGAGATAGTTCATACAACGCAACGACAAGATTTAAAGGGGATTTGGAAGGCAAATGGGCGATGTCATATTGGTGCCTCTACCTCTACCGAAGCACTCAAGCAGTCGCCACTTATACAAAGTTTAAGCCCTAATAGTGATCATTTTTTTAATTTAATATCTTCATTGCAAATTCGGAATATGGCAACCGTAGCAGGAAACCTTGTTAATGCTTCGCCAATTGGTGATTTGGCGGTGTTCTTGTTAGCGTTGAATAGTAATATCATATTAAATGACAATGGGGCATTGAGAGAAATTCCACTAAAGAACTTTTTTAAGGGCTATAAAACACTGGATAAAAAAGAAACAGAGTTTGTTCAAGAAATCAATTTTGATCTGCCAACAGAGAAGCATTATTTTAATTTTGAAAAAGTTTGTAAGCGTACTTATTTGGATATTGCTTCTGTTAATACTGCGATAAACATAGAGTGCAATTTGCACGGTGAAATTACAAAAGCAAGCCTAGCAGCAGGAGGTGTTGCACCTGTTCCTAAGTACTTAACCAAGACAAGTGCTTACTTAACAGGACAAACAGTTTCGGAAGCTCTTTTTAAAAATTCTTTGGACATAGCACAAGAAGAGATCAGCCCAATTTCCGATGTTAGAGGTTCTGAAGAATACAAGCGTTTGTTGTTGCGTCAATTGATGAAAGCACATTATCAAGTCTTATTTCCTGAATTAGTAGTGTAATGATATTTTGTTGCTTTTTTAGTTGTATCAATATTTGAGTTCTATGGGGATATACATCTTGATGGGACTTTTTTTATCCTTGTTTTTGAGGAAGAATAGCCTTAGGTTATTAAAAATACGTATACTTAATATATGTAATTTTACGGATGGTAAGCACTAAATTTTTCATCTACTTTTGAAAGTATTCAATCACTTTTAAAACTTAAATATAAATGAAAAGTTTAAAATTATGCTTAGGCTCAATGTTGCTGTGCGCTGCAATTAGTCTTTATGGGCAAACCCCAACGTATTATGGTTCTGGAGCAGGAACGGCAGGTTCTTATAATTCATTTTTTGGTCAACGTGCTGGTACTGCTACTACAGCTAGTTATAATTCAGCTGTTGGAGCTTTTAGTTTGTATACCAATACCACGGGGCAGAGAAATGTTGCCATGGGCTACAGTTCTTTGAGAAAGAATACAACAGGAAGTTACAATATTGGGGTTGGTATGAGTTCCTTATACAATAACACCATAGGAAATTATAATGTAGCGGTAGGTTATTATACCTTAAACAAAAATAGCAATGGAATTCATAATGTAGGGATTGGATATTATACCTTGTATAGTAATACTGAAGGGATTGACAACGTAGCAACGGGAAGCAACGCTTTGTTTTATAATACAACAGGAAATTCGAATGTGGCTACAGGAAGTCATTCGTTACAAGAAAATACAACGGGCAGCGAAAATGTAGCAACGGGATATCGTGCTATGTTTTATAATACGACAGGTTATAAAAATACAGCTATCGGTACTAGGGCTCTAGAAGATAATACTTTAGGTTATAATAATGTTGGTGTTGGAGCTGATGCTTTGAAAAATAACGCAGGAGGATATCGAAATGTGGCCATAGGTAATACTGCTTTAGGCTATAACACAACGGGGATAGGCAATACTGCTATAGGATATAACGCTGGTCCAGGATCAGCAGGTAGTGGTTATTTCTATTCTTCTGGTTTAGGAGCTTATGCTATCCCTACTGCTTCGTATCAAGTAAGGGTAGGACATACTGGAATTACTAGCATAGGCGGTGCCCAAAATTGGACGAATTTATCAGATGGGCGTTTCAAAGAAGATGTAAAGGAAAATGTTGTTGGTCTGGACTTTATCAAAGCTTTGCGCCCTGTTAGTTATTATGTTAACAAAGAGGCTGTCAATCAATTTTTAGACGTAGAGTTAGAAGAGGCTGCTATTAACAATACAAAGCAATATCAAACAGGATTTATTGCTCAAGAAGTAGAAGCAACAGCCAAAGAGTTGGGCTTTGAATATTTTGGAGGAGTCGATGCTCCTAAAAATGGAAATGATTATTATGGATTGCGATATGCAGAATTTGTCGTGCCATTGGTAAAATCTGTACAAGAATTAAGTGCTCAAAATGATGAATTAAAAGCATTGATACAGGAGCAACAAGCTCAAATTGATGCTTTGTTGAAAGCCAATGCACCAATAACTTTAGATTCTAAAACGCTACCTACTTTGTCTAAAGCAAAATTATACCAAAATACGCCCAATCCATTTTCAAAAGAAACGCAAATTAAACTATTTGTCCCTGAAGAAGTACAGCAGGCAATAATTCAAGTTTGTACGATAGATGGAAAACAATTGTTTTTGAAAGAGGTGTCTGACCGCAATGAAATGTTGGTGACCATTGAAACTAATAATCTATCAGCAGGAATTTATCTGTACACATTGATTGTTGATAATGAGATTGTTACTACGAAAAAAATGGTTGTAACAGAATAAAAAAATTAGATAGTTACTTTTTTATCATCCCATCAAGATCGCTTTTCTTGATGGGATTTTTCTGTAGGTGGCATAAATGTTAAAATTAATTGAATGTTCGTATAATAAATTGTTGATTTTTATTTGTTTAGGTGAAATTGAAATATTGGTTTTTATCACAAATGAAAAATTTCATGTTGACCCAATAGGCAGATAGTCATAGCTTTGAATCATTCAATCACACTTAAAACTTAAATAAAAATGAAAAAATTAGGATGGTTAATTGGGCTTTGTTGCTCAGTTGGATTGGTTAATGGTCAAACAAATACTAGTTATGGAACAGGTGCAGGAACGGGAGGTACAGGTAGTACTTTTTTAGGATACTATTCAGGTAAAAGCACTACTATTGGAACCAATAATGTCGGTGTTGGCTTTTACTCCTTATATAGTAATACTTCTGGTTATAGCAACATAGGAATAGGCAGTTTGTCTTTGCATGACAATACTATAGGAGATGAAAATGTAGGATTAGGTACATTTTCATTACGTTCTAATACAACAGGTAGCCGAAATACAGCTATCGGAAATTCTGCTCTTAACAAGAATACAACAGGAGCATATAATACAGCATTAGGAGGCTCTGCTTTAGAAAAAAATGAAACAGGAAATTATAATACAAGTACTGGTTATCAAGCAATGTATGACAATCTTAATGGTGCTTATAATACTTCTCATGGTGCCTTTTCCTTATCTAGTAATACAATAGGAGATAAAAATACAGCTATGGGAAATAACGCTGCACGAGCTAACACAACAGGCAAAAACTTGACAGCAATAGGTTATGATGCTTTGAGATACAATACAACTGGTACAGGAAATACAGCTATAGGCTATAAAGCAGGACCTACATCGGCAGGGAGTGCTTATTTGTATTCTTCAGGTTTGGGGGCTTATGCTGTACCGACCGCTTCTTATCAAGTTAGAGTAGGGCATTTTGGTATTACTAGCATAGGTGGCGCTCAAAATTGGACGAATTTATCAGATGGGCGCTTCAAAGAAGATGTAAAGGAAAATGTTGTTGGTCTAGACTTTATCAAAGCTTTGCGCCCTGTAAGTTATTATGTCAATAATGAGGCTGTTAATCAATTTTTGGGTGTTGAATTAGAGGAGGCTGCTATTAACAATACAAAGCAATACCAAACAGGATTTATTGCCCAAGAAGTAGAAGCAACAGCCAAAGAGTTGGGCTTTGAATATTTTGGAGGAGTCGATGCTCCTAAAAATGAAAACGATCACTATGGGTTGCGGTACGCAGAATTTGTCGTGCCATTGGTCAAATCTGTGCAAGAATTAAGTGCTCAAAATGATGAATTAAAAGCATTGATACAGAAGCAACAAGCTCAAATTGATGCTTTGTTGAAAGCCAATACACCAGTAACGTTAGATTCTGAAATGTTATCGACTGTATCAAAAGCAAAATTGTATCAAAATACGCCCAATCCATTTTCAAAAGCAACGCAAATTAAGGTATTTCTTCCTAAAGAAACAGAACAGGCATTGTTGCAAGTAGGCACGATTGATGGCAAACAGTTGTTGATAAAGGAGATTCAAGATAGAGGTGAGGCAACCATGACATTAGATGGCAGTTCTTTAGAGGCTGGAATCTATCTCTATACGCTGATTGTTGATAATAAGATAGTAGCTAGTAAAAAAATGGTTCTGACTAAGTAATATTATATTTTTATAAGAACGTACACTTTTAAAATTGACTTTTAGAAAATTTCTACTCATTTACAAAGTGTACGTTTACAGAGCTTTTTATTCAATTGCATTCAACTTGACACTGCTTTCTAAGCTTTGTGCTAAATATCTTCGGATTTAACTAGAAAACTTGTTGAGATTAAGCATGTACCCTTTATTGATTTTATAACCTCATAAAAGATTTTTTTAATGAAAATAATAATAACAATAGCTATCGTTGGATGTCTGTTGTGTACAGGAAAAATAACGAGTGCTCAAAATGTAAGCATTCCCAACGCTAATTTTAAAGCATATTTGGTGGGAGAACCAACTATTAATACAAATGGAGATAATGAAATTCAAGTTTCGGAGGCGGTAGCGCATACAGGAAGTATCGATTGTTCTGGTCTAGGGATTACTGATATGACAGGAATTGAGAGTTTTACCAACTTAACAGAATTAAAGTGTTCTTATAACCAATTGAGCAATTTGGATGTGAGTAGTAATGTCAATTTGACTCATTTGTATTGTTATAACAACCGATTAAGCAGTTTGGACGTGAGCAGTAACACAAATTTGGCTTATTTATATTGTTCTGATAACCAGTTAAGCAGTTTGAATGTAAGTAATAATGCGAATTTAACGGGATTAAGTTATTACAATAACCAACTAAGTAGTTTGGATGTAAGCAGTAATGTTAACTTAACGATATTAAATGGTTCTAATAATCAATTAAGCAACTTAGATGTGAGTACTAATGTCAACTTAACTGAATTAGATTGTTCTTATAACCAACTAGGAAGCTTGGACGTGAGTAATAATGTCAATTTAGTTTATTTAAATGGTTCTAATAACCAATTGAGCAATTTGGATGTGAGCAGTAACACAAATTTGGCTTATTTATATTGTTCTACTAATCAATTAAACGGTTTGGATGTAAGTAATAATGCGAGTTTGGATCGTTTATATTGTTTTAATAATCAACTAGGTAGCTTGGATGTGAGTAACAATGCCATCTTAAAGGAATTGAATTGTGCTTATACGCAGTTAAGTAGCTTGGATGTGAGTAGCAATACCATCTTAGGGGAATTAAATTGTGCTGATAATCAACTGAACAGCTTGGATGTGAGTAGCAACACCATCTTGAGGGAATTAAATTGTGCTGATAATCAACTGAGCAGTTTAGATGTAAGTAGTAATAACGACTTGATTCGTTTGTATTGTTTTAACAATCAGTTAAGTAGCTTGGATGTGAGTAGTAATGCAGACTTGGCTTATTTATATTGTGGTAATAACCAGTTAAGTAGCTTGGATGTGAGTAGTAATGTTAATCTAAGGGCGTTAGGATGCTTTAATACACAACTAAGTAATTTGGACGTAAGTAATAATGTAGACTTAGCTTATTTGTATTGTCATAATAACCAGTTAAGCAATTTGGATGTAAGTAGCAATAACTTAAGAGAGTTAGATTGTTATGATAACCAGTTGAACAGCTTGAATGTAAGTAATAATACCATTTTAACTGTATTAAATTGTTATAATAACCAATTGAGTAATTTGGATGTGAGTAGTAACGCCAACTTAAGGGTACTCAATTGTTCGAATAACCAATTGAGTAGTTTGGATATGAAAAATGGCAATAATTTAAATATAAGTACGTCGGACCTTTCGATTATTAACAATCCAAATTTGTATTGCATTCAAGTGGACGATGCTACTTATTCGGCAAACAATTGGTTAAATGTTGACGCTATCGCCACCTTCAGTACAGATTGTAGTCTATACAGTAGTACAACAGCAATTAGTAATGAGATTGATGTTAAGTTTTATCCCAATCCTACTTCAAAAGATATTAGACTAGAGTTTGGGGAGCTATATGAGAATGTTCAAATTCAAATAACAGATATGACAGGACAAGTTGTAAGGGAAAAGATAACTAAAAATGCTGCAACTACTGTCGTAGAATTGCCCAAGCCATCAGGAATCTATTTTATTACTACCAAAACAGTCAACAAAACAAGTGTGCTTAAGGTAATTAAAGAATAGCAAGAACCAACCATACCAAGCAGCTAATTTCTAATTAATGAAATGGTGCGTTTGTAGTATAAATAACCAATCCTATTGAGACCATGACTCAGTAGGATTTTTTTTGCGAAATAGAATCAACTTGCTTGAGTTGGTGAATAATCAAAGAGATAGAACACGACCTATAAGGTTCAACAGCTGTAAAATAAAATCATTTTTTATTTTATAGCAAAAAAAATGTAAGTATATTGAATGTCGAATGAATTTGAACGAACAACAAAAAAGTTGTTATTGGCCAAGAAAAAGATACGATGAAAAATATAGATTCATATACACATACACGAGGCGAATCCATTTATGTAGATGATTTGCCAATTTTAGGCGGAACTTTGTTTGCTGCTATTTTTGACGCTCCAATAGCACATGGAAAAATCACAAAACTGGATGTAACGAAGGCAAAGCAATTAGCAGGGGTAAAATACATTATTACCCATCGAGATATTCCTGGAGAGAATCAAATTGGAGGCATTTTTCCTGACGAACCTGCCTTGGCTGATGGAGAAGTACATTTTAGAGGGCAACCAATTGCTTTGATTTTGGCAACGACCAAAGAAGCGGCACACAAAGCATTAAAGGCAATTGTCTTTGAAGTAGAGGAATTACCAATTATTGTTGATCCTAGAGAGGCGGCTGCCAAAGGGGAAATTATTGGTTCGGTTCGAACATTTCGATTGGGAGATGTTGAGCAAGCGTGGAAAGACTGTGTGCATATCTATGAAGGGCGTGCCGACTGCAATGGTCAAGAACATTTGTATATAGAAGGTCAAGGAGCGTATGCTTTTCCTGTTGAAAATGATTGCATTCGTATCGTATCATCTACTCAAGGGCCAACTCAAGTACAGCGAGGAATTGCACGAGTCTTAGGAGTACCCATGCACAAGATCGAAGTCGATGTACGTCGTTTGGGAGGAGGTTTTGGTGGCAAAGAAGATCAAGCCACGCCTTTTGCTGTCTTGGCTGCTTTGGGAGCATATTTGAGCAAAAAACCTGTTAAATTGGTCTTAGATAGGGAAGAAGATATGCGCATGACAGGAAAAAGACATCCATATTCCGCAGATTTTAAGATTGGGTTGGATCGCAATTTCAAAATTATGGCCTATGAGGCAGATTATTATCAAAATGCAGGTGCTGCGGCAGACTTGTCTCCAGCAGTATTAGAACGAACATTGTTTCATGCTACCAATGCTTATTTTGTGCCGAATACACGCTTATCGGCAACAAGTTGCCGCACCAACTTACCGCCTAATACTGCTTTTCGAGGCTTTGGTGGACCTCAAGGAAAATTTATCATCGAGTCAGCCATTACAATGGCAGCAGAAGCCTTAAATATTGATCGTGCCATTATTCAAAAAGCGAACTTACTGAAAGATGGCGATGAATTTTCTTATGGGCAAATTGTTGAAAACTGTGAAGCTGAAAAGACTTGGAATCAAGCGGAACAAGATTATAAAATAGAGCAAATTAGGGAGCGTGTGGCAGCATTCAATGCTACGAATCAATACTTGAAAAAAGGAGTAGCGTTAATGCCTATTTGTTTCGGAATTTCCTTTACCAATACTCCTATGAATCATGCTCGTGCACTTGTTCATATCTATCAAGATGGTAGTGTTGGAGTTAGTACAGGAGCCGTAGAAATGGGGCAGGGGGTCAATACTAAAATGGTACAAGTAGCTGCTCAAACATTTGGAATAAATCCTGATCGAATAAAATTAGAAACTACCAATACGACGCGGGTTGCCAATACGTCACCAACCGCAGCAAGTGCAGGGGCAGATTTGAATGGGCGAGCTTTACAAATTGCTTGCAAGGCTATACGATTAAGGTTAAAAGCCTTTGTACAAAAAGAATTTAATTTAGAATCTATTGATGCGGTCAATTTACAGGATGAGTGGGTGTATGTAGATGGTGAAAAAACGGACTGGACTTGGGAAAATTTGATCTTAAATGCTTTTGGAGCAAGAATCCAATTGTCAGAGAAAGGGCATTATGCTACGCCTAGGGTGAAATTTGATAAAACGACAGAAAAGGGACATCCCTTTGCATATCATGTTTATGGAACAGCGATTACAGAAGTCACCGTAGATTGCATTCGAGGTACCTACGAATTTGATGCGGTTCATATTGTACACGATTTTGGACAGAGTATGAACAAAATAATCGACAAAGGTCAAGTGGAAGGTGGTTTGGTACAAGGTATGGGGTGGTTGATAATGGAAGACTTGCGTTATAATAAAGAAGGACGTTTGTTGTCGGCTGCTTTGTCTACTTATAAAGTACCAGATGTTTTTTCTGTCCCCAAAGAAATTAATATCAAATTCTTAGATACCAATCATTCTAATTTAGCAATTATGAAGTCGAAAGCAGTAGGTGAACCGCCATTAATGTATGGTATAGGGGCACATTTTGCGATTACAGATGCTATAAAAGCCTTCAATCCTAAGGCTATAGGATTGTTTGAAGCTCCCATGACACACGAACGGGTTTTGATGGCTTTGTATCGTAAATAATCGCTGAATAGTGCTGCTCAGTTTTGGGTTGAATGAAGTAACCAAGTAGTTCGCAAACAAAGCGATTCAGTAGTAGCGATTTTTATAGAAATCGTGAGTGCTGTGCTTTTAGTTAGCTGCGCTGCTACTGCGTGGTTTCAACGAACTATTGTTAAGTAGATAGCAAAACTAACAAAGTCATGCAAATTGTTCGGAAATGATAAACAATAAGAATAACAATATATGGGCATAGTAGAAACAATGATAGGGATTGTTGTGAGCATCTGTTTGTTTGGAACAGTTATCATTAAAAAAATGGTGGCACAATATGAAGCAGATCCTAAACGTCAGAATGAAAAGGATAAGGATTTTGCTGCTAATATGAGCTTTTTTCGAAAGTGGCTTTTTTTTATAGCCTTCTTTTTTGGAGCAGCTTATTTGATTTATAATCAAGTAGCAGGAACTCCTTGGCAAGCGCACTTGCATGAGTGGTTAGATTTGATTTTCCGTTGGTTGCACATCATCTTTGGTATCTCGTGGGTAGGTGCTTCTTTTTATTTTGTGTTCTTAGAAAATTCATTGAATAGAGAACATGGTATTCGAGATGAATTGGCTGGAAACCTATGGGCAATTCACGGAGGAGGCTTTTATTTTTTAGAAAAATACAAAGTAGCTCCCAAAAAAATTCCACCCCACTTACATTGGTTTAAATACGAGGCTTATTTTACTTGGTTAACAGGAACTTGTTTGTTGACAATTGTCTATTATTTTAATGCCGAGTCCTTTCTATTGAACCCAGAAATTACCGAACTAACACCTGTATTGGGAGTTATGATTGGCATTTCGTCTATTCTATTTTCTTGGATATTTTACGAACTCTTGTCCCAAACTTCTTTGTTAGCGCCCAATAAACGACCTGTTTTTTTCTTAATAATGGTCATTTATCTCTTGCTTGTTGCCTATGTTTTATCTATTGTTTTTAATCCAAGAGCAGCATATATTCATATGGGGGCGATTATGGGAACGATGATGGCAGGCAATGTCTTTTTTGTGATTATTCCAGCTCAAAAAGAAATGGTGTTTGCAGCCAAAGAAGGGCGGGAACCCAATGGAGAAGTTGGCAAGCGGGCAGGTTGGCGTTCTTATCATAATAATTATTTTACATTACCTGTCTTGTTCATTATGATTAGCAACCATTTCCCAAGTACCTTTGGAAATGAGCATAGTGTTTTAGTCTTATTACTAATATCCTTGGCAGGAGCAGGAATCAAGCATTTTCACAATCAGTGGGAGCGAGGCGAATTAAATCGTTGGATTGTTCCTGTTAGTTTGCTATTGCTAGTAATAACGATTTACTGGACGGCTCCAAAGTCTAGAGAGGACTTGGCAAATGCAGCTAAAGTGCCCTTCTCGGAGGTGGAAATGATTATAGGGCAGCGTTGCCGTCCCTGTCATTCCAAAAATCCAACAGATGATGTGTTTATTGTGGCACAAGGAGGAATGATGTTTGACACGCCTGAACAAATTATTGCAGCCAAGGATAAAATTATGAATCGGGCTGTTATCACCAAAACAATGCCGCAAGGGAATAAAACAAGAATGACAATGGACGAACGAACCAAAATAGAGACTTGGATTATGCAGGGGGCTGGATTAGAATAGTTTATGAAAGAGCAAGGACGCTTTTGGGAGCACATTCAGAATTTGATTAAAACTGGTGCTCCATCCAATATAGATTTAGCCCTCCAATTGGCAGCAGGGCAAGGAATTGCGGCTGATGTCGTGATGAAAGATTGGGATGTTTTGTTAGACTTTTTAGACATCGTAAAAGGAAAAAAACATCAATTACCAGATCTTTTTAAGATTCAAGAGATTTCTTATTATAATGGGAATTTGTGGCGCATACCCAACAATATTGGCTATTTGTCTGGTTTAGAAAGATTGGAGTTAAGTTCTTGCGGTGTTGACGAGTTGCCTTGTGAAATAGGTTTTTTAAAGAATTTGAAACAATTGTATTTGATTGGGAATAACCTGTTCTCATTGCCCAATGAAATTGGAGAATTGCAAGAATTGGAAACAATAGACGTGACGAGGAATCAAATTAACGAGCTGCCTGATTCGTTGGCGAACTTGGAACAGCTAACTACTTTAAATTTGTATTTCAACCCAATTAGTTGCTTGCCTACAGAAATGCACCGTCTCAAAAAATTAGAACGTTTAAATTTGGGAAAGACCACCCTTTGGTCTTTTGTAGCTACGATTGAATGCTTGGTTGATACACCATTAACGTACTTGTCATTAGAGGACAATCATCTGCAAACGCTGCCAGAAGAATTGAAGTATTTGGATTGCTTGCAACAGTTGAATCTGAGTCGAAATAAATTTTCAGATCAAGAGAAAGAGCGAATTCAGTCCTTATTACCTAACTGCACAATTTATTTTTAAGAATATGGAAGAAAGTTTTGTTATTTATAGTGAACGTGTTGTTTTGCCAGAAGCGATTGGAGCCTTCTCCATCACCATTACAAAAGGAAAAATAACAGCCATCAAAAAAGGTCGTCAAAACCTTGAAAACTTGCCTTTTTATGATTATACCAAATTGGTAATCATGCCGGGCATTATTGATCCTCATGTTCATATCAACGAACCAGGAAGAACCGAATGGGAAGGTTTTGATACAGGAACAACAGCAGCAGCAGCGGGAGGAGTAACGACACTAGTAGATATGCCTTTGAATGCTTCCCCCGTAACAATTAATACCCAAGAACTGCATAATAAATTGGCTGCTACGGAAGGAAAATTACATATTAATAGTGGATTTTGGGGCGGTATAGTTCCCAGTAATACGGCTGATTTGGTGCCCTTAGCCAAAGCTGGTGTATTGGGGTTCAAGGCATTTTTGACGTACAGTGGAATTGATGAATTCCCCAATGTTGATGAACAAACATTGTGTGCTGCCTATGAAGTTTTGAAAGGAACTAATCTGCCGATTCTTGCACATTGTGAATTGACAACAGGAAGTTATGATCAGGATTTGCAACAGGATCCTATGAGCTATGCTGCTTATTTAAAATCTAGACCCAAACATTGGGAAAATAATGCGGTTGCTTTGATGTTAAAATTAGCAGAAAAATACCAACATCCGACGCACATCGTGCATTTGGCTTCGGCGGATTCGCTAGATACTATTCGAGCTGCCAAAAAGCGAGGAGTACCGATTACCGTAGAAACTTGTCCGCATTATCTTTACTTTTGTGCAGAGGATATACCCAATGCAGATACCCGTTTTAAATGTGCGCCACCCATTCGAGAACGTGCCAATAATGAATTGCTTTGGGATGCTTTGTTAGATGGAACATTGGATTTTATTGGTTCAGATCATTCTCCTGCACCTCCTGCAATCAAGGCATTGGATACAGGCAACCTTCAAAAAGCTTGGGGGGGGATATCTGGCATTCAATTGACATTATCTGCCTTGTGGACAAAAGGACAAGCTTATGGTTTGAGTTTGGAACGTCTTAGTATGCTGTTATGTCAAGCACCCGCTCAATTTATAGGTTTTGAAGATAAAAAAGGTAAAATAGCGGTAGGGTATGATGCTGATTTTGTAATTTGGAGCCCAGAAGCTTCTTTTTTGGTCAGTCTAGATACGCTTCAAACAAAACATAAAGTTTCCCCTTATGAGGGACAAAAATTGACAGGAGTGGTAGAGGCTACCATTGTAAATGGGAATTTTGTTTGGACTAAAGAGGGCTTAACAAGTAAAAACAAAGGAGCTTTATTATTAAAATAAGCAAGCCATAGAGTATTAGAATAACTTTGTGCTTAGTTTGCTGAACGACTATTGATTTTATACCAATCAAAAACAAAAAAAGGTTATGAAACTATTGTACATGGGGGTATTGCTTGTGTTTGGAATAGCGGCTTGCACTTCTCCCAAAGAAGAACATGCAACCATGAACTTGGATGAATTGTACAAAAACAATCAAGTAGAAGGATGTTTTTTGTTAAAATCTTTGAATAGTGATCAGTTGTATGTGTATAACTCGAACCGCTGTGAACGAGGCTTTATTCCCGCTTCTACTTTTAAAATTCCTAACTCTATTATCGCATTGGAGACAGGGGTAGCAATGGATGAAAATTTATACATTGAATGGGATTCTGTTGTTCGAAAAATATCTGCATGGAATCAAGGGCATACTTTAAAATCAGCTTATCAGGTTTCTTGTGTGCCCTATTATCAAGAAATAGCACGTCGGATAGGACCTATGAAAATGCAAGAATGGGTTGGTAAATTGCAGTTTGGACGAATGGATATTCAGAAGGAAAATTTGGATGAATTTTGGTTGAAAGGCAAATCTGAAATTACACCATATCAGCAGTTGGATTTTATGGAGCGATTGGTCGAAAATAAGTTGCCAATAAAACCATCTACCGCACATAAGATGCGAGATATTATGCTGATTGCTTCGGATTCTTCTGGAATGGAAATGAGAGGGAAAACCGGTTGGGGAATTGTAGATGAACAAAATATTGGTTGGTTTGTAGGTTATGTAGAACGACCAGATGGAGAGCGTTTTGTATTTGTTAATAATGTACAAGCTGGCATTAACGAGATTGATGACAAAACCTTTATGATGTGCCGAAAAAGTATTGTTGGAGCGGTGTTAAAAGACTTGGGGGTTATTTGAAATACTATTTTTATTAAAACTCCGATAAGAATTTGCTGAATACAATGCCATGAAACATCGCTTATATTCTTTACCTAGTTTTTTTGAGGGGGAAGCAAGTTTATTAAATAGCTTATTTAAAGTTGGCTTGCCTTGCTTGCATCTTCGCAAACCACAACAGACACTAGACGCTTATACTTGTTTGTTAGAGCAAATAGATGCTTCATATTATTCAAGAATTATTGTACACCAATATCCTGAATTAGTATCAAAATTTGGTTTGTTGGGCTTGCATTTGACAGAAGCTGCTCGACAGCATTTGAACAACGAAGAATTACAGGCATTGATCTCAGAACAACACCAAAATGGATGCTTGGTAGGAACTTCTGTGCATCAAAAAAAAGCATTGTTTAGTCTACCCTCAAATTTAGATTATAGCACGGTTAGCCCTATTTTTCCTAGTATTTCCAAAAAGAATTACCAACCTACAGAGCATTGGCAAATAACCGAATTGGAATTTTCTTTTGCCTTAGTAGGGCTAGGAGGGATGGGAATGGAAACCTTAGAGGTTGCTTATGAATGGGGCTTTCGAGAAGTTGCTTTTTTAGGGGCGGTATGGAATGACTTGTCTAGTGTCCTTCAAAATTATCAGTTATTATGCAAAAAAATAAACGACCTTACGCTTTAAGTATTGCGGGGTTTGATCCTAGTGGGGGGGCTGGTTTGGTCTCAGATGCTAAAACGATGGAAGCTCATAAAGTTCAAGGTTTGACAGTCGCCACTGCAATAACCGTTCAACATGAGTCTGTTTTTCAGAGGGTAGAATGGGTAAAAATAGATTTAATCAAACAGCAAATAAATTTACTTTTCCAACAATATCAGATTGATTGCTGTAAAATTGGATTGATAGAAAATTGGGAGGTGTTATTAGAAATAACAACCTTGCTATTAGACTTAAATCCACAAATAAAAATTATTGTTGATCCTATTTTTAGAGCTAGTGCGGGGTTTGATTTTCACCAACAAGTCAGTGTGCAATACTTAGAAAAGTGGCTGCCCAACATTTATTTATTAACTCCTAATGCGCAGGAATTAGCAAAAATTGATGCGCAGGCAACAAACTTAATGACAGTAGCAAAACGCTTGTCGGAGTACTGCAATATATTGTATAAAGGCGGTCATAATCCCATGCAAAAAGGAACCGATTTTTTATTGACAAAGGGCGAGTTGTACGAGTACCGACCTAAAACAATTACTACTTATGAAAAACATGGTTCAGGCTGTGTTCTTTCTGCGGCGATTGTTGCTAATTTAGCTTTGGGAAAGACTTTGCCAGTAGCTTGCAAACAGGCAAAAGATTATATTACTCGTTTTTTGAATTCAAATGAAACGTTGTTGGGGTACCACCATTTTTGATGATTATGAAAGAAGCATATGAAGTACGAGCTTTAAATAAAAAGGAATTGGAATGGAAGAAAGACGCGCTGGATTTAGCTGCTGCTTTTTTTGAAAAATACGTTCCTCAAATGGATTTTATAACCGATAAGGCAGCCGCTTTGGATGTTGTGTTGAAAGGTGTTATGCAAGAATCTTGGTGGCAGCGTCCTCGTAAATTTGCTATTGTGACGGGATTAGGATATGGCTTGGGGCAAACATTGGTTGATGAATTGAATTTTGAATGGATTGTTTATCAAGATACATATGGGAAAGATGTTGCTGTACAACATGCTGCTTCTGGCATTATTGCGTTTCCAATTTCTGCAATTCGAAAACGATTAAAAAGCAAAGAATATACTTTTGTAGTAGATTATTTTAAAACACTAAAAGAAGAGATAAACATGGCAAAAAAGGACTTGCCTCAATTACATTATGTTTCACAAGAGCAAAAAGATTTGACACATTTGGAGGCGATAGAAAAGGCTTGTAAGGCGGGCTGCAAATGGGTACAGTTGAGGATGAAAAACGTGTCTTATGAAACGTATTTGGAGACAGCTTTAGCGGCTAAAGATCTTTGTCGAAAGTATGATGCTTTGTTAACTATTAATGATAATCCACAGGTAGCAGCCGCGTCAGGGGCAGATGGTTTGCATTTGGGAAAGGAAGATATGTCTCCAACAGAAGCCCGAAAAATAGTAGGAAATATACTGATAGGAGGAACGGCAAATACGTGGGAAGATGTGGTGCGATTGTCTAAAGAGCCTATTGATTATATTGGTCTGGGACCACTACGATACACGACTACAAAAGAGAAGTTGAGTCCAATTCTAGGTGTTCAGGGGTATCAAGATGTTTTAAGTAAAATGAAAGCGGCTTTGATTGATTTGCCTGTTTATGCGATTGGTGGGATTCGACAAGAGGATATTGTTGGAGTGTTAAAAACGGGGGTGTATGGCATTGCGGTGTCTGGTCTGATTACGAATGCTGAGGATCCTCGTTCGGTTTGTGAGACGGTGTTGGAGTTGTTTTAGGCGAGCATAGAGGCTGGTAAGTAATCGTTCAGAAAAAACTATATAAAAAACAACCTTCTTTTTGCGCTACTCTTCATCGAAACATCTTGCTTTAGCCCGCTACCACGCAGTAGCACCGCAGGTAAAGCTGCACTGTTCCTCTTCGATTAGCACTAAAAATAAGCCTATTTTTTAGCTATATTTTTTTCTGCCCACTTACTTAAAAATAGGAAAACAATGATTTTAGATGCTACAGAAAAAGGTAGGAACAAAACGCCTTTGTTTCAACGGATGCAGTATATTGGAATAGTAATTTTGATAGGAACAAACTGTATACTGTTGTTGCGCTATCAATTGGATGCTTCAGGGGCGTTTATAACAACTTGTCCTAATGAACCATGTACTCCGCCAATAACAGCATTTATGAATAATTTTTGGAAGTATTTATTGGGAACTAATCTAGTAGGAGGCGTGGTTTTTGTTTTTTTGCATAAAAAAGCGAGTTAGGCGAAAGTCAATTAAATGTTAATTTGACTTATGTTGATAGATACAAGCTTTATAACAAGTAAAAGACTAACAATCAAAGCCTTTAATAGAAAGTATCTATTGTGGGTTTTAGGAGGCATATGTTATAATTTACTGCTTGCTATTTTAATTTTTTCTAATAATATGAAGGTAAATAGTATTTAAAATGCTAATATTAATTTGGGGGCACTTATTGCACTTTTTGATTATTTCGCTATTTTCTATTTTTATATCTTCTTCTTTTACTCCACGTTTTAATAAATATGCTTTTATTTTGGATATTGCTTGGAGCATCTTCCGTTTTTTTCCCTTTGTCCCACTGGAGTAGATAAATATTTCATATTCCTTTGTATTATTAGTATAACATTGAATGAGAGTTTTTATTAAAGGTTTTTCTCTCTTTTTGAGCCTAGTAGAACCTTTCAAAAAATAGACCCCTGCATAATTAGGAAATTTATAAGTTTTGTAATATTCATTGCCAAAAATTACAGCTTCTTTATTATATTCTCTATTCATACAATATTCAAACTCTTTTTCATAATATATTTTCCAAATGGGACTATATAAACTATCTAGGTGTTTTTTAATTTCATTAATGTAGTCAATAACTCCTATAGGAGGAGGAACATATCCCCCGCACATAAAGAATCTTTGGTCTTCAATTTTTAAACCATATTTCGCCCCAACTTTATTTTCACAAAAAGCAATATGTTCATAAAGATCATCCCATAGTACTTTATAAAGCGTTCCTTTTTTGATATGTTCCTTAGCTAACTTTAAATTTATTGTATCACCACTAGATTTCATCGTAGCTTTGTTTTGACTAAAAACAGGATAGTGAAGTATAAATGTTAGGCCTATGTAGATGTAGATCTTTAGTTTCATTTTTACTTTTCTTTTTAGATGAAAATAAACTTTAAAGGTAACCTGTGGAAAAAAAACAATTTTACAAAAGCTTAATTTTGAGTGCTTTTTGTAAATTAATAATTAAACACATTTCTTATAAGCTTAAACTAAATATTAGTACAGTTATTGTCGAAATGCTGTTCTTTTGTAAGGACAAAATGAAGTACATAGTGCAATTCAAAATATTGAAGGAGTTAAGAATTGCATGGTGTATGAACTAACCACCTACAAATAGAACAACAATGCTTCAATTAGCAACCAATAAAGCAAAAGACTGGATGTTTGGTAAGATACATGGCAATAACTTAATCTACAATACTTGTTGGGAAGATCCAGAGTGTGATAGAAGGCTGTTGGAACTTAATCAAGAGAGTGAAGTTGTAATGATTACTAGTGCAGGATGCAACGCTTTAGATTATTCCTTAGATGACCCTACTGCCATTCATTGTGTCGATGTGAATTATCGCCAAAATGCCTTGTTAGAACTTAAAAAAGCATTTTATCAAGCAGGTACTTACAAAACACTGTTTCGTTTTTTTGGAGAAGGTAGCCACGAAACGCCAGAGTATTGTTATCAAAACTATTTGAGAGATTATCTGCCTACTTATGCGCAACGTTTTTGGGATAAAAAGATTGAACCTTATTTTGGAGCTTATCGCTTTCGCCCAAGTTTCTATTTTTATGGTACCGCAGGTACCTTTGCTTGGTTGTTTGGTTGTTATATGCGTCTGCGTCGCTCTTTGTATGATAATGTCCAACAGTTGCTACATGCCCCTACTTTAGAGATACAAGCCTATTGGTACAATATAGTAGAGCAGAAAATCATTGGGAATTTTATTCAGTGGGCAATGAAACAGCCTGTTACTTTGAGTTTGTTAGGGATTCCACGTACCCAATCTAAACTGGTAGAAACAGAATATATGGGGGGCGTCATTCAATTTATACAAGACTCTTTGCGCTATATTTTTACACAGTTACCAATACGAGACAACTATTTTTGGCAACTTTATATTAATGGGCGTTACACCGAAGATTGTTGCCCGAACTACCTCAAGAAAGCAAATTTTGAACGCTTGCAAGAAACACATACCAAGATTCAAACCCACACGACGACCATCTCTAATTTTTTAAAACAAAACCCCAAAGCATATAGCCATTACGTGTTGTTGGACCACCAAGACTGGTTGGCTGCCAATGATACCAAAGCATTAAAAGAAGAATGGCGGTTGATTCTTAAAAATAGTCGTCCAGGAACCAAAATTTTGTTGCGTTCTGGGGCAAGTGAAATCAACTTCTTCCCTGATTTTGTACAAGAAAAAGTAAATTTTGAGCATACTCAAACAGCTACAGAACATTTAAAAGATCGCGTAGGTACTTATGGCAGTGTTTATTGTGGGATTGTTCGATAAAAAAAAATACCTCCTTTTGTCCTAATAAAAAATAATTTTCACACCAGTAAGTGGGGCGAAAAGTATAACATAAAGCAATGTTCCTTTTTGACAGCTACTTATTGATTAAGCTACATTAAACTATGATTCCAGCATTTCAAGATACTAGTTCGCAAAAACATGCGATGAAGAAGTATTACAAATTTCAATCTAAAATCTATGATAGCACTCGATGGATGTTCCTATTTGGGCGAACGAATTTGGTGCATCAGTTGCCTATAGCTAGAGATGCTGCCATTCGAATACTAGAGGTGGGGTGTGGAACAGGTTATAATTTAGAAAAATTTGCAGCGTATTATGTTAATGCTCAATTGGTAGGAATGGATGTTTCGGAAGACATGATAGAGTTGTCAAAGAAAAAACTAGCTCCCTACTCCAATCGAATTGATTTGTTGTCTAGGGCTTATGGAGACACTGCTTTCTCTACCCAGAATAGCTTTGACGTGGTGGTATTTTCCTATGCGTTGACAATGATTAACCCACAATGGAAGGAATTAATCGATCAAGCTTACAAAGATATAAAACCAGGTGGAATCATAGCAGTGGTTGATTTTCATCAAACGAGTAACCCTATTTTTAAGTTACACATGAAAAACAATCATGTTCGGATGGACGCTCACTTGTTACCTGTTTTAGAAAATAAATTTTCTACTTTATCATCCGATGTACAACGAGCTTATTTAGGAATGTGGGAATATTTTTCATTTGTAGGTATTAAATCGTATCAATAAAAATGGCAAAAAGAAGAAAATTAGACCTTCTAGTTTTATCGGATATACATTTGGGAACCTATGGTTGTCACGCAAAGGAGTTGCTGACTTATTTGAAGTCTGTAAAACCTAAAATATTGGTTCTAAATGGAGATATTATAGATATTTGGCAATTTAAAAAAAGCTACTTTCCAAAATCTCATTTGGCAGTCGTTAGTCAGATTATCAAAATGGCTTCTAAAGGGACTAAGGTGTATTACCTCACAGGTAATCACGATGAGATGTTGCGAAAATTTGCTCCTTTGCAAATGGGAAATTTTTATATGGACAATAAATTACTGTTAGAACTAGATGGCAAAGTCGCTTGGTTCTTTCACGGAGATGTATTTGATACTTCTGTTACTTGCGCCAAGTGGTTGGCAAAATTAGGAGGGGTGGGCTACGATGCTTTGGTAGCCATTAATTTATGGGTCAATCATATCTTAAAATCAATGGGTAAGCCAAGAATGTCGTTGTCCAAAAAGGTTAAAGATAGTGTCAAGCGGGCTGTAAAATATGTTCAAGACTTTGAAACAGTTGCATCAGAGTTGGCAATCGAAAAAAACTATGATTACGTAGTATTAGGACATATTCATCAGCCACAAATGCGTACCATTACAACGTCGAAAGGTAGCACTATGTACCTTAATTCAGGTGACTGGATTGAAAACTTAACAGCACTAGAATATACAGAAGGAAACTGGTCTATTTATCAATATGATGAAGCTGATTTTGATACGACAATTCCAATGGAGGAATTACAAGAGATTAATTATGAAATGGTCTATGCTTCTGTAACGGAGGGAAAAGTTCAACAAATATTTAAAGAGCTTATTTTACAATAAGAAGTTTATCAGGTTAGTATTTACGGGTTAGAGAACCTCTGGGGTATGTTGCCTTAGGGGTTTTTTGTATTAATAATAGTTAAGAAATTGGGATAGAGGTTTTGTTTGTATTGGTTTGTTTATTATGTGGTTATGTTTGCGTGGGTAGCCTTTTTTGAAACTTTTGTGTTCTTTTGTATTTTTTATTTTTATATTTTTTTAGTTAGTTTGTAAAATTAGTTGCACCATTTTATATCTAACCTAAGTTTATGAACGACGATAATCAAATTTCCCATCCCAATAAACGGGCTTCTCTAGCAGTAACTCTTATTTATCTAGGAATAATTATAGTTTCTTTTTTTTATGTATACAACCGTATTTTTGATGGAAAAATAAACCTAAATGGCGACAATATTAGTTACTATTTGTTAGGTCAAGCCTTAGCAACGGGGCAAGGATACGTGAATACAACAAGTAGAGCAAAGCAACCGCACAGGCATTTTCCTGTAGGTTATCCATTGGTTGTTGCTGCTGCTTCAAAAGCTTATTCAAGCGAAATCATATTTATTAAAAGAGTCAATGGCTTTTTATTGATAAGTGCTGTGGTTATCTTGTTTTTGTTGCTAAAATCAATTACTCAAAATAACCATATTTCATTTGTTGTTGCTTTATTTTGTATTCTTAATTCCAATTTGTTGAATTACTCATATATAATGATGAGCGAAATATCATTTTTATTTTTCTCTATCTTAGCGTTATGGATGGCTACTAAGGTTAACTTCGATAAGCCTATTGTCAAAAATGGGCTGTTTTTTATGTTAATCTTGTGCGTTGTATTTGTTTTTCATATTAAAATGACGGGACTGGCTTTGTTTTTAGCAATAGCTACCTATTTGTTAATCAATAAGGAAAAAAAGTATTTGTTGGCATTTGGATTAGGATTTATAGTGTGTTCGCTGCCTTGGTATTTGAGATCAAGAAGCTTGGGTGGAAATTCACATATGAAAAGCTTATTGCTGAAAAATCCTTATGAACCAGAATTAGGGGCGATAGGAATAGCAGATTTTATAGAGCGAGTGGTGTCTAATATAGGGCGTTACATTGCGAGAGAAATTCCTTCGAGTACGTTTAATTATGTCAATATAACTAGTTATAGCGAAGCACTATCTTGGGGCGAATTTTTAGTAGGAGCGAGTATAGTATCAGTCATGTTGTTAGGGCTTTATAAAATGAAAATATATAGGTCATTAATCGGCAGCTATTTATTTTTCTTTTTAGGAATACTAGTTCTATGGCCCGAAGTATGGTATGGAATACGATTTATTCTACCAATTGTTCCATTATTATTGTTTGCTTTTGTATATGGAATAGAGCAGCTTGTTACTAGTTTGGCGCAAAAGGTTCGTTTCCAAAAACAAGTGCCTTACATTCCCATTGCGCTGCTTCTGGGGGCATTATTTTTGGTGCCCAGTTATTTAGAGCCATTAAAGGCGTTGGAAAGGGCAAGCAAACAGCCTTATCCTATTAGCTATGCAAACTACTTTAAATTAGCCAATTGGGTTAATGAAAATACCCCACGAGGTTCGTTAACTTGCTGTCGAAAGCCCATCTTATTCAGTTTGTACTCCAATAAATACTCCGTACCGTATAAGAATACATTGAACCAGCAGGAATTTATAGAAGATTTAGAAAAAAAAGGTGTTGATTATGTTGTTTTGGATCAATTGGGCTATTCGTCTACAGCAAAATATTTATACCCTACCATCAAAAATAATCCTGAACGATTTGAAGTGATTGCTTATATGGAAGAAGACCCCATTACTTATCTACTAAAATTTAAGAAAAAATAGGACATTTTGAGGTGAGTTTATGTGGGATTGTCACTAGTAGTGATAGGATTTTGTTACCAAGAGAAGAGATACCTAATAAAAAATGCAGTAAATAAGTAGCTTATTTACTGCATTGCATAATCAAATATTATAAGGAATAGTTGATTAGAATAAAGGAGCCTTATTGATGCACCAAATCCATACCTTGACAAATTTTGTCAACAGCATTAGCTAGTTCTTCAGTAGTATGAGCCGAAGAAATAAAGCCTACCTCGTAGCCAGAAGGACCTAAGTAAATGCCATTGTCAAGCAAATAAGCATGCAAGATTTTAAATTTCTCCATACTATCAGGATTGATTTGGTCGGCACGGCGAATATCGTCTTTGGAGAATGCAATCCAGAAGATTGAACCAATGGTATTGATATGAACTTCATAACCTTTATTATCACAATAAGATTGAATTTTGGCTACAAAATCTTGTGTTGTTTGCTCTAAATTCGCATAAAAACCTTCTTCTAGTAATTGAGAAGCAGCTGTAAAACCAGCTGCCATAGCTACAGGATTACCAGACAATGTTCCTGCTTGGTAAACACCACCATCGGGAGCGACATTACCCATGATTTCGGCATTTGCTCCATAAGCACCAACAGGCATACCGCCACCAATAATTTTTCCATAAGTAATAATATCTGGCTGAATATCGTAGTAACCAGCAGCCCCCTCAAATCCTACACGGAAACCAGAAATTACCTCGTCAAAAATCAACAACACATTGTATTGTGTACACAGCTTGCGCAAACCTTCTAAATAAGAACGATGTTGCAGCAATAGACCATTGTTGGCAGGAACTGGTTCAATAATTACACAAGCAATTTGATTGCCATGTTCTTTAAATGTTGCTTCTACTGCGTCCAAATCATTTAGTGGGGCAACTAAAGTTTCTTTCGCAAACGCTTCAGGAATACCTGCGGAGCTACTTACTCCAAAAGTAACCAAGCCCGACCCTGCGTTAACCAATAGAGAATCGACATGACCGTGGTAACAACCATCAAATTTAAGAATTTTATCTTTGCCTGTAACGCCTCTGGCCAAACGGATGGCAGACATGACAGCTTCTGTTCCAGAACTTACGAAACGTATTTTTTCAATAAATCGGTTGTTGTTAAGAATCAACTTTCCCAGTTTGTTTTCCCAACGAGTTGGAGTGCCAAAAGATGTCCCATTTGCTACTGTAGCAACGATAACCTCTCGGATAGCATCATTATTGTGTCCTAAAATAAGTGGTCCCCAAGAACAACAAAAGTCTGTAAACTGATTGTCGTCCTCATCCCAAATTTGTGAGCCATTCCCTTTTTTGATAAACAAAGGAGCCCCTTTTACAGATTTAAAAGCACGTACAGGAGAGCTCACTCCTCCTGGAAAATAATTTTTTGCTTCTGCATACAATTCTTCTGAAATCTTTCTTTGCATTTTTAACTTTATTTTTTAGTAAGCACAAAATATTACTTCAAGCCATTTAAGTTTCGTTCTTGTGCTAATCACATTACCCCGTTGATTTTTCAATAGAGTATTACTAATTATTAATATTCTTATTAGAGCACAAAGATGTAAAAAAGACAATAGATTGTTATCAAGAAATGGTAAAAAGGTGACCAAATTGACGACAAGTGCTGATAATGTTGTGCAAAATTCAGTAGCTTCTTATTCGGCTAAGGCATTAATAGTTTGAGTCCGTTAAACTTTCTAAAAAAACAACCAAAGCAGCTTTTTCTGCATCGGTTAGATTAAGTTGATCTTCGGGTAGAGTTTGATGTGGTAAATCTAATCCCATTCCTACACCGCCACCTAAGTCATAAAACTCAATTACCTTTTCTAATGTTTTGATAGAGCCATTATGCATATAAGGTGCTGTTAAAGCTACATTCCGAATGCTAACGGTTTTAAATGAATTGGCAAAAAAATCATAGTTATCTTTGGTAATGCCGTTGTTGATTCGTCCCAAGTCTTTGTCTAGTTTGGGGTGGTCAAAATTCTCATCGTCCAAGACTCCCAAGACTTCAGATTCAGAATCAACATATCTAGGAGGGACTAAGCCACTAAAAGTAGGTGGAAAATGACAAGTAGCGCATTGAGCTTTGCCCATAAATAAATTAAAACCCTGTCTCAATTCTTCTGGTATTGTTTCCGTTTTGGTTTGAACCAATTGATCAAAAGGCGAATCAAAGCGAGGCAAACTCATCAAATAACTTTTGAGAGCATGATTGATGCTTGCTGTGCTGATTGGGTTGGGGTGTTGAGCATAGCTTGTTGCAAATTTCTGTTGATAATCTTTATTTTGATGCAATTTCTTAATAATAGATGTATAATCGCTGTTAAATTCTTTTTCATTGTGGATGACATGATCAAATTGATTTTTCAAATCATGGGCTCGCAAATCAAAAAAATAAGCACTGGCATAAATACTGTAATTTAGAGAAGGAGAATTGCGGCTAGTTGTCTGCGTTTTATCTCCATTCATACTGCGCTCTAATTGGTCGGTAAAGGCTAGTTTTTCGTTGTGACAAGTGGCACAAGATGTTTTGAGGTTGTCTGAAAGAATAGGATCGTTAAAAAGCTGTTTGCCAAGTTCAATTTGAGCCGATTGTATTTGCTGATTAGGAATATTCGTATAATAAGAGGCATTTAAAAAGTCAGCTTGAAAGGGATTGGTAAAACTGCTATTTAGAGGCAGTTGATAACGATTTAACTCTTCTTTGGTTTCTAAATTAGCACTGACCCTAATCGCCTCTAGATTTTCTAATATAGGAATAAGCTGCCCAACCAAATAAGCATAACGATCAAAATCATCAAAAGAATCATAATTAATCGCATTAAACTGTTGTTCTATAGTTGAAATTAATTGGGGAGAAAAACGTTCTTTATAAGAGAGTAAGGTGTTCAAAATACCTTGATTGACTTGTTTGAAATCCTCAATAGCATTATCAGAAGCAGGTGTATCAAAACCTGTAATTCCTAAAGTAAAGGAACGAATAAGAGCCTCTTTCATCGCATGAATAATCATGGCATCATAAAAACGAATAGAGGTTACTCTGGTTCTAAAACGCTGAATTTCTGTTTTTAAGTATGTAACAGTTTTTTGAATTGGTTCTACAGTGACTTGCTCTTCAAAAAGCTGTTCATCAATAACTTGAAAGCCGCCAGGATAATGTGTTTCCTTGTTGGCAACTTTTGGAGTAGGTTTTAGCAAAGGAGATTCATTGATGCTACGTTCATACAATTGAGGATCTAGATAAGCGATCAAAAATTCTGCTTGCTTAAAAGGTATTCGAGCTTTGAGATAAGTCGCCCTAGCTTGTTGGATGTTCTTATCTTTTAGATCTAAAAGTAGTTGTTCCAAGTGTGTTTGAAGTTGATCCAATTGACTCAAAAAATTGGTCTTGATCTGAAGGGTAGGAATAGAGGTTTCGGGTTTGGGAGAGGCGGTATCTGTTGTGCTTGAAACCATTACAAATAAGGTAATCAGCGCAATAATTAGGAAAGAATATTTCATAAGAATAGTGTAATTAGTAACAGCGTAGAGATATATGCTTGTTGGGTAGAATAGCAAATTCTGTAAGGAAGTAAATCCCTACAGAATCTTGCTTTAAACTAATAATGTGTATGACAAACTATTGAACAATCAGTTTTTTAGTTATACCTGCCTTATTTTGTATGAAGTAAGTACCTGCTGCCAAGTGGGCAACATCAATTTGGTTAACATTTCTATAGACTTCTAACCTTCTACCATGCAAATCATAAATGGCAAAATCACCTACTTCTTTGAAATAAACTGTACGAGAAACAGGATTTGGATAAAAATCATAGTCCGCTTGTTCTTGTTGGATATTTTTGATCGTAGTAATGCTTTGATCCCAACCTGTGATGGCGTACGTTAAAGAGTGGTTGTAAGGGAAAGGGTTGCTGCTGCTAGGGTGTTGAGAGTTAACAAAGATTGTTTTTCCGTCAGGACTTGCAATTGCCCCTGTGATTTCAGCTCCTTTAGCCGCTACAGAAATACGTGTCAAATCGCTTACAGTAGGCGTGTTATCAGACATATCAAACAAGTACAATTCACAAGTTCTATCCGACAAGCCAGCAGGAACTCTACCATGAGAAGTACCATTTAAGTCTTCACAAATCATCATATAAGATTGACCATTAACATTGATAAAGTTTAAACCATCAGGATTAGAAAGGTGGTTGTAAGGATAGTGCGTAGAATCTGGTGAATTGGCATAATGAGGACCTCCTTCTAAGAACGATGTCATGGCATCGGTGGCAGGATCAAATTGCAAAACACGACCATAGTAGTCCCAGTAATCACTAGAATCAGGATGTGTACCTTGTACAAAAGCTGCTCTATTAAGCGTATGTGTAGCGTGTGTTGCACCAGCAGCAGACTCATCCGCCCATCTTGATGCAGGGTTGTCACGACCTGTTTCAGTTAAATATACTTTGTTAGAATTTGGATCTTTGGCAATCCATTCCAAACGATTGAACATTGTTGCTCCAACTGCAACGGCTTCATTTTTGAAGTTAAGCATTTTATTAGGATCTGTATTATCAATTTCAATCCATTTGCTACCAGTTGCATCTTGTTTGTATACATAAGTTTTGCCTACGGTAAAATCGCCTGCGTTATCTGCCACAAATTTGGTAAAAAAGGCAGGAGTATCGTCAACAGTTAGGTAAACTGTGCGGTTGTCAGGCATAACAACACCACCTTCAAAGGCTTGTCTTCCCCAGTTGTATTGCTTGCGAATTGCTACAGCTTGTCGAGGATCAATTTCAGTCATGTAGTTGTAGTTTTGGTATTTTTGAATGGTCTGACCATTCCAACCAGGAAAACCAGCAGGAGCCGCTTGTCCATTGGCAGTACCTGTACCGATCGTAAACAAAGAAGTATCTCTATCTGCAATATCAGTGTTGTCTCCACGGAACCATTCTTCAGCTGTCCAAATTCTTCCATCTACTGTAGACGTAATACCACCGCAATTCATTCCTGTTTCACCTGTATGATTAACAAAGTCAACATTAAAGAATTTTCCAGAACGTCCATCTAATAATGTTTGATTGACTACAATGATAGAATCTGTCAAGGAATCTCTATCAATTAAAAAGGTTGTCATTCCTCCGCCATCTCCAAGGTTGTCATTAGAAACAACTTTTTCATGGTTGATTGAAATCCATCCCAAGTGTTGTCCTGAAGCATCAGGTGTAAATCCAATAAAGTCATTCCAATCTTTAGAAACGACAGTTTGAGCTGGCTGCCCATAAGTTGCTGTTGCCTCTACCATGTCATACCCCCCGATAAAAATCACTTGTGATTTTAATGGAGAAGGTGGCATAAGTACCGTTTCTGCTCCAAAAGCAGGTTGTATAGTGGCGTCAAATTGGATTTGTGCAAATCCAGTAGCACTAAAGAAAACACAAAGAAGTAGTAGTGTTAGCTTTTTCATAATTTAGGTTTGATAAAGTGTTGTAATGAATGTTTTTTCCTAGTCACAGGAAGTCTATTTCCGCTGCAAAAGTACCGCCTATTTGTTAACCTAAATTAAAGGAAGAGATAAAGAATATTGAAATTGGTGTTAAGTAGTTTATTTGAACAATATTTGTTTTGGGAATTGTTTAACGGTCTGAAAAACTATTAGTTGTGCTAGTTGGAGTCTTGTGTGAATTTTGCTTTTATCTTTCGTTTGTGTAAATATTGAGTTGCTTGAAATTAACATTAAGATAGCCTATAATTAAATTTAAGCCAATCTATGAACATTACTTTTGTGCTCGAAATGAACAGAAAAACAAGGTCTTAAATAAGTTAACGGATAGTGTGTTGCCCTTAAAAATAGCAAGCACTAGAGTTCTAAATGTAAGACGTTACTGTTTGCAAATCTTTATAAACTAAAATAAGAGACGAATGAAATCTATTTTACCCCTTTTATGCTTATTGATAGCTCAGTTTACGTATGCTCAAAACATATCTGTTACGGAATTAGGGCGTTATACCGATGGTCGAGATGGTGCTTGTGAAATTTCAGCTTATGACTCCACTACTAATCAATTGATTATTACCAATGCCGCTTCGGACTCTATTGATATGGTTGATATAAGCAATCCAAGTATGCCTATGCACATGGGTGGGATTGATGTAACCTTGTATGGTGGCGGTGTGAATTCTGTCGTTAATCTAAACAATGGCTATTTTGCAGCAGCAATTGAGGCTGTTGTTAAACAAGATTCTGGGAAAGTAGTCTTTTTTGATCAAACAGGAGCTTATGTAAATGAGGTTACTGTTGGACACTTGCCAGATATGTTGACAGTCACTAAAGATGGAAACAAAGTATTGGTAGCTTGTGAAGGAGAACCGAACGATGCTTATACAATCGACCCTGAAGGTTCTATTGTTATCATAGATATTAGCGGGGGAGTTGCTGCTGTGAATACTAGCCATGTGAAATTCTTAACGTTCACAGATGCCCCAACAACTATTGCTGGAAGTATTCAAAAACCAGGAACAACGCTTGCAGAAGATTTAGAACCAGAATATATTGCTGTTAACCAAACTTCTACCTTGGCAGCTGTTGCCTGTCAAGAAAACAACGTGTTGATATTAGTAGATTTGACAGCAGATACCATACTGACATATAAAGGACTTGGATTTAAAGATCATAGTGTAGTCGGCAATGGTTTTGATGCAACCAATACAGATGGTATCATTAATATTTTAACTCAAAATGTAAAAGGCGTTTACCAACCAGATGCTATTGCCGCTTACTCTGTAGGTGGGATGACTTATTTCGTTTCTGCTAATGAAGGAGATGGAAGAGATTATGGAGGCTACAGTTCAGAAACAAGAATTAAAAATTTAACATTGGATTCGATGGCTTTTCCAACAGCGAATATACTTCAAGGTGATAATTTTTTAGGACGTTTAAAAACATTTACAGCAGACGTTATTGGTGATACAGATGGCGATGGTGATGTAGATGAATTGTATAGCTATGGAGCGCGTTCATTTTCAATTTGGGATGAAACAGGTAATTTGATTTGGGATAGTGGTGATGCAATTGAACAATATATTGCTGCCAATCATCCTGCTTTCTTTAATTGTAACGATGGTTTGGCTTCAAAAATGGATAACCGTTCAGATGATAAAGGACCAGAACCGGAAGCTGTTGCGATTGGTAAAATCGGAAATCGATTTTATGCTTTTATTGGCTTAGAACGTCAAGGAGGGATTATGGTTTATGATGTAACGAACCCTAATAGCCCTATATTTGAGGCTTTTATTAATAATTTTGATGCAACATCAGGAACAATGACGGATATCGCACCAGAAGGTTTGGTGTTTGTTCCCGCAGCCGAAAGTCACAATGGTAAAAATATGCTGATTGTTAGCAATGAAGTATCAGGAACAACAACCATTTATGAAATAGTTGATTTGTTATCTTCTGTAATGGTATCTGCGATAGATGCAAAGGGAAGTGTTTATCCTAATCCGACATCAAACGAATTGACGATTGAAATGGATTCTTACAATAAAGAGGTGCAATACTACCTAACCAATACCGTAGGACAACAGATAGAGCAAGGTGTTTTTATGGGGACAACAACCTTATCTTTAGGAAATTTGTCAACAGGTATGTATTATCTAACAATACAAGATGCGACCAACCCATCCAGCGTATGGACGACAAAAGTTGTTAAAAACTAATAGGAATAAATACATTTTAGAATTGAAAATGAGGTAAGTAAAACTCATTTTCAATCCTAAAATATAAATGTCTTATTCCAAATCAATATTGATAGAATTCCCTTGGCTATCAATCATATTAACACTATTAGCTTCGTACTTAAAAGTATGCACGATATAACCATTCGGATCTAACATCTTCTTTAACTTTCCATCCTCATAAATGTAGGTGTTTTTGAGTAATTGGTCTTTCCCGTATTCTTTCCATTCACCCGTTCTAGCATAGGTTTGGGTAACAACACGCTTATTCGGATCAAAAAGGCTAGCCGTATGTGGGCTATGACTGCCTTTTAGTTTAAGCCCTCCATCTTCATAAAATGCTAAGTAATCTCCTTCACGAACCGTTTTCCTATCTTTGACTGTGATGTTGGCAATTCTTGGTTGTGCTTCCAATCCGTACGTGCGATACAAGTTGAAACGTCGGTTTAGTTCGCTCGGAGCAATAGAATATCCAGGTTCGTTCAGCCAAGTAATATATTCATAATGCATGCTGGCAAAGTCTTCTTCCACCAATAAGAAATGGTGTTCATAAGGAAGTTTTAGGCTAAAGAAAGTCGTATCTCTAGTGGTTTCATCAGTAATGATAACATGGGTGCCTTGTTCTTGCAATTGTCCATTTTTGTAATAACGCTTAAATTCACCTTCTTCCAAGCCATTGTTATAAGTAGACGCATATTTAAGCTGACCATTGTCATAATAATGATTGAATCGACCATGTGGAACGCCATTGTTATAAGAACCTGCTAAATAAGTTTGGTTGGCAATTCTAATTTTCCAAAGACCAGTACGTTGCCCTTGTTCGTTGTAATTACCTGTTTCGATAAAATCACCTTTAGTACCGTAGTTGAATTCTATCCAACGACCCACCTTTTTGCCATTAGAGTAAGCACCACTACCTGCCAGCGTTTCACTAACACCAAAAGTAGGATGTTGCTCTATTTTATAAAAGTCCAAACGACCAGAATTGGTGCCGTTTTCAAAGTTCAAACTTCCTTTGACATGAGTATTAACATCTAAGAAATAATCATAAGCCCAAGTACCAATTCGAACGCCATTTTCATAAAAGCCTTCTGACATAACCTTGTTTAGTTTCAGTCCATTTGCGTGATAGGCACCAGTCGGATTATTTTCATCATAAAGAATCCATTTGCCATGACGAATTCCATCCACCATCAAACCTCGGGCTAAAATACTATTGTTTTTATCATAGTAGAGGCATTCTCCTTGCATTAGGTCGTTGACAAAATTGGCACGAACACTGATATCGGTATGGAAGTTAGTATAAATCCATTCGCCTTGTTTAATACCATTTGTATTGTAGCTACCCTGAACATCAGGTTGGTGGTTTTTACGGCTATATTGGGATACATAAAATTTCCAAGGACCGCTTCTGGTATCATTGATGTATTCGCCTTCTGCATAAACGAGTCCTTGTGCATCTTTTAGTTCCCAGTAACCTGTTTTTTTGCCGTTATCTAGCTTGTTTTGACTATAAATTGGGTTGATTGTAGTAAAAAAAACAAACAAAGCAATTGTATTCAATATTCTCATAACAATTGATTTTAGTGAACTTGTTTAAGAATAAGCAGAACTCAAGTTAGGAATGTGTATTGAGTTTATTTTTAAACAATTTCTGTGATTCATTTAAGTAGGTAACTAGGAGTGTATTAGTTTGTGTGATGATTGATACAACAAGGAAGCCCTAGTGAATTACTTGTGATAGATAGATAGTTATATTATTAAGTACGTGGAATTGTTAAGATTCGTTAATAAGAAAAATGTTAATGAAATGTTAAAAATATTTTTATTCTTACCTCTTTAAAATCTATTTTATTGTTAATGTATCTGTTTATGAAAAGGTAACCTTTGTTTTTTTATAATTGAGAATTATGGATTTTGTTTTTTAATCAATTGTTTCATTTTTATTGGGTTTTGTTTATTTTTTTGTCTTTTAGGAAGTTTTTTATAATCTTTATTTATATTTGTTGAAATAAAAGTTTTAAATTAATAATCTACATTATTATGAAACACTCCATTCTAATGGTAGCTTTGATGTTACTATTTTCCCTTGTTATTTCCTGCTCTAAACAAAAAGAAGCAGAAGAAACCCAAAATCAAATTTCCCAAAACACCATTGAAAGAACTTTTGTATACAACCAGAAAGAATACAAAATCTTGTTCGGCAAAGAGGAGCACTTTATACCAAATGAAGAAAGTGCCTTGTTAGAAAGTTTAGTAGCAGAGCAATCAGATGTTGTTGCCTTTTCGTTTTCAGGTAGAGAGAAGAAGATACATTTATTCAATTCCGAAATGGAAGGTTATAAATATTATGAGGAACATATAGATGAAAAAGTAGGGCGACAGTTCCAAGTTGGGCACGCCACCAACTTATTAAGAGACCAACTAATTGCACGGTATGGGGTAGATATAAATTACAATGATCCTCAAATCTATGCAGAAACGAAAGCAGCAATAGATGCTATTTATAACGAATTTAAAATTGTAGGAACACCGCCTAGAGATGTCGAAGCTTTTATGGGAAAATTGGGAGAAGGTAGAAGTGCAAGTAGAAACAACAACTCTTGGCGACTATGGGAGGACGCAATCCAAAATGGGGAAATGTTTAATCTAGAAACAGAACCCAATGTTTGGTTTTGGATACATGGGGAATGGGATTGCAACTGGACTTATGCTGCTGCAAACTTAGACTGGAATTACAGACAAAGTAATCAATCTTGGGAAGATTGTATTTCTTCTTATTGTTTTAATTTTCAACCAGGTGCTGATGCAATGGCTTTTGCTGTTTATAAAGATGGTTTCTTTACACAAGGAAATTGTAAAAAACTTGTTACTACAATTAATGAAAGTGATTGGAATAATGGTTATGTTGCTCGTTGTTGGAATGATTTAACAGCGGATCATTTTGGAGGCTTATTTTGTACTACTGTAAATGATAATATATCTTCTTTAAGGATGCAAATAGTGTGGGACGGTTGTCCTGTAGATTTTAATGACTTATAAAAGAAAATAATGAAAAATATCATTTTAATATTACTATTTACTTTTAGTAGTAGTTTTATTTCAGCACAACATAATATTTCTGCTACTGCTGGATGGACAGTTTCTACTTTATATAAAGTGGGGACAAGAGCAGCATTAAATACAAGTTCTTATTACGCTGATTTGTATGAATTTACGCCATTTTATACACTCAATATAAATGTAAAATATGAGTATACCTATAATTTATTTAGGTTGTCAACAGGCTTTTCTTTACTTTCTTTGGGGGCTAATGATTATTTTTTTAAAGGCTTTGAAAATGTTTTTATGTATTTAACCATACCTGTTCTATTGGGTTACAAAAAAAACTTTTCTAAAGAAATATCTTTAGTCATAGAAGGCGGTTCTGAATTTGGGCTAAGTTTAGCAAATGTAGGAAGTGTGATAAATGCTGCAAAAAAAGGACAAACAAGACCCTATATAGGACTTTTGTTTGGCATTGAAGGAAAATACAAAAGATTTAGTTTAGGAGCTAGATTTCACTTAGGTTTGAATGATTTTGAGCAACATACCTTTTCAAGTAAAAATGAAACGATTTATTTCAAACACATAGGTAGCACGATATACTTAGGCTACACGATTTGGGATTCTTCTAAGGTTAAAAAGAAGAAACAAAAGGAGTAGAATGGTTATTGGTAAATTTGATAAATAAAATTCTAGAAAAGTTTCTTTAGCATTGGCTAAAAGGAACTTTTCTGCTTTTTATTCTAAACGATTATTTTTATGAAAGTTAATGCTATCTACTTAAAGTATTTTCTCTAACTTGTTTATTCAATCAATCTGCTTACTTTTTAGTAGACTATTATTATGACAAGCACAAAAGCTAAAAAATAAAATTGGCGTATATGAATTATTACCACGTATCTCATCGAAAACTTAGAGAGGGAACTATTCTTACTTTAGGTGTTTACGGAGAGCGAATTCGCAGACATGATTCAATAGAAAAAGAATACGCTACTTATATTAAAGAAGAAATATTTGAAGCAATTCGCGTACATCATTATGCTAGCCTACCATCTAGGTTGAATTGTACTTTTTTATTTGCCGATTTGGCAATCGCTAGAACATTTTATGCCTACAAGAGTTATGTCTATGAAGTAGAGATTGATGAAGGTGTACCTTTATTGGCTGAAATGGATTTGCTCCATTGTGATGGATTGAGTTATGAGAAAATTACAAGCTGTGCGCACAAGTATTGGCAAGGGAAAAAACATCCTAATAGTGGAAGCTTAGAAGTCCTGATAGAAGGAAAGGTAAAAGTCAAAAAAATGGTTCTAGCTCCTTCTAATATTTGGGATTTGTAAAAATAGTAGTAGATTTGAGTCTTAAACGTCTTATCATTTTAATCCTTGAGGTAAAATTATTGGGACAAAGATTGATCTGACGCATTGATTTAGAGGTTGGTCGATATAGATGTGACCTCTTATCTGAAAGAAAACTAAATATTTTGTTGATAACCTATATATGCCCAATTTATCTATAAAAACTTACTAATCCTTTTATAAAAAACTTTCAAACTATGTTATTTCTAGATTTTGAAAAGCCAATTGAGGAACTATACGAACAACTAGCAGAACTAAAGAAAACTGCAGATTTGAACCATGATGTGGATGCATTAAATACTGCTGTTGCTGCATTAGAAAAGAAAATTGTAAGCACTCGAAAAAACATATACAACAATTTAACTGGGTGGCAAAAAGTACAACTTTCTAGACATCCTAAAAGACCTTATACCTTATTTTACATTGAACAAATGTGCTCTCGCTTTGTAGAAATGCATGGAGATCGTTGCTTCAAGGATGATAAAGCAATTGTTGGGGGAATTGGCAAGATTGATAAACATAGTGTTATGATTATTGGTCAACAAAAGGGAGAAGATATCAAGATGCGTCAATATCGTAATTTTGGTATGCCAAACCCAGAAGGATATCGCAAGGCATTGCGTTTGATGAAAACAGCAGAGCGCTTGGATTTACCTGTTATTTGTTTGATTGATACGCCAGGTGCATTTCCTGGAATCGAGGCAGAGGAACGTGGTCAAGCAGAGGCGATTGCTCGCAACTTGTTTGAAATGGCAAAACTTCGTGTGCCAATTATTTGCGTTGTAATTGGAGAAGGTGCTTCTGGAGGTGCTTTGGGAATTGGTGTTGGAAATCGTACTTTTATGATGGAAAATACATGGTATACAGTTATTTCTCCAGAGTCTTGTTCTACGATTCTTTGGCGCAATGTAGAGCACAAGAAAGAAGCTGCTGAAGCTCTAAAATTGACAGGAGCAGATGCGTTAGAATTTGGTATCATTGATGGAATAATTAAAGAACCTGTTGGAGGAGCACATCTACAACCAGAAGAAGCCGCAAAAATATTGAAGCGTCACCTTAAAAAAGAATTGACTGCTTTGAGTGAGTTAACTAAAGATGAATTGGTGCAGTCTCGTATCGAAAAGTATAGCCAAATGGGACGTGTTACTTACAAAAAGTAGTTGTTAACAATAAATTTTTAAACAAGCATTAATTTTTTTTGTCCTAAATTTGATAAATTAATGCTTGTCTTTTGTTTGTTTTAGTAATGTAGATAGATTACTAAATTATTAATGGATGATAATCTATAATAAAAAGATCAACACCAATTAATTACATTAAATATTCCCCCGATATGAGCTTGTTAACTGGAATAAAAGAAAATTTGTATCAACGAAAGTTGAAACAATGCGCCAAACAAAATAGACAAAGATCGTCTTGCAATCTTGATACGGCAAAAAATATAGGAATTCTTTTTGATGCTAGCAGTGAGACCGATACACAGACCGTTTTATCATTCAAAAGAGCGTTGCAAACACAACGAAAACAGGTAGCTGTGATGGGATACAAAGATGTAAAGGAACTTAGTGAGGACGAAAAATTTCCCGTTTTTTGCAACAAAGATTTGGGCTTGAGTCAAACGCCCAAAAAACAAGAGGTGCTAGATTTTATTCAACAGCCATTTGATTTGTTGATTGCTTTGCATATCAACAATTGCCAACCTTTGGAGTACATCTCAGCTGCTTCAGCAGCTAAATTTAGAATTGGGCATTATAGAGAAGAGAAGACCGATTTTTATGATTTTATGGTGTATGGCAAAAGTCAAAGTTTAAGAGCCATCATTCAACAGATGGAGACTTATTTAAGAAAGATTCATTAAGTTAAATTATGAGCAAAATATTTACAGGTACAGGAGTAGCTTTGGTCACTCCCTTCAAAAACGGAGTCGTAGATTACGATGGTTTGGAGCGATTGATTAATCATAATATAGATGGTGGGGTAGAGTTCTTAGTGTCCTTAGGAACAACAGGGGAGTCGGTGACATTAAGCGAAACGGAAAAGCACGCTGTACTAGATTTTACAGTCAAAATTGCTGCTGGTAGAGTTGCGATTGTTGCAGGCTTCGGAGGAAATAACACGGCGGCAGTTATTAAAAGTATTCAAAACTACCATTTTAAAGGAATTGATGGGATTTTATCGGCTAGCCCTGCTTATAATAAACCTACTCAAGAAGGAATTTATCAGCATTTTATGGCAATAGCAGCAGTTGCTCCTTGTCCAATTATTTTGTACAATGTTCCAGGTCGTACAGCTTCTAATATGACAGCTGCCACAACCTTGCGCTTGGCAAATGCAAGCGATAAATTTGTCGCAATCAAAGAAGCTTCAGGCAATTTAGCGCAGTGCATGGAAATTGTCAATGGTGCAAAACCAGCGAACTTCTCTGTTTTGTCAGGAGATGATAACTTGACATTACCTATGTTGGCTTGTGGAATGGATGGCTTGATTTCCGTTATTGGAAATGCGTATCCTCAAGGATATTCAGATATGGTTAGAGCAGGTTTGGCTGGAGACTTTCTAAAGGCTAGAAACTTGCATTATTCATTTATGCAATTGGTAGATTTGTTGTTTGTGGATGGCAATCCAGCGGGAATAAAATATGTCTTGCATCAATTGGGTATTTGTGAAGAAGAATTGCGATTGCCATTAGTACCAGCAACTCCTACAACCAAGGAATCCATAGATTCTATCATAACTAAACTAAAGGAATTAGTCTTGGTTTAGATGAAGGAAAAAAACTTATATAAAGACATTAGGCTATATACTTTTTTAGGTATTATAGCCTTTTTATTTGTCCATCATTATGGTGGATATTTTGGTCATTATGGGTTTGATGACATTATGGGCTATGGTTATTATGGCAAGAAATGGGCAGATGGACAATTGTTTTTTTTAAACGAAGACTTTTTTTCTTATCGTTGGGGATTTATTAGCTTGACAGGTTTTTTCTATGCTCTATTTGGTGTTAATGATACGGTTTCAGCTATCCCTGCTTCTTTGGTGTTATTATTAACGGTATTACTAATTTTTAAGGTACTTCAAAAAGAAGTACGACTGGTAGGAGTAATAGCAGCATTGATTTATGTGTTGGATAATTGGACAATGTACTATTCCGATAAAATCATGCCCGATACATCGGTAGCCTTAGCCACGTTTGCTGCATTTGCTTTAATTTGGCATCATCATTTTAAACAACAGACCACCCCATTTAAACATGCCTTAATATTATCCTTGGTGTTAATTTGGGCATACATCACCAAGCAGTCCGTTCTGCTTTTATTTCCTGTCTTTTTTATTTTGTTATTAATAGATGTCGTGCTAAAACGGCACTATAAGTTTTGGTTGTATACGGCTTTTTGTTGTACGGCAATGGGTATTTTATATTTATTCGTTATCTACTTGTTGACAGGAGACCCGCTTGCAAGATTTCATGCTGTTGAGGCAGGTTTAGATGATAATTTGGGAGAAGGGCGTTCGTTTGCTTTTTGCAATTATGCCATACAACCTTGGGGGGTATTGTTGCATCGAATTGGTTATGAGATGATCGAGAAATTTCTTAGAACAGGAATGATGATTAGTCTTATGTTGGCGTTGCCTGCCATTTTTAGCCATCGTTTTCGTGACTTCATCACCTTTAAAAACGAACAATCGTACTGGGCCTTGATTTTAGTGCTGTCGCTGCTGTCATCTAATTTTATGACAACGTCTTACAAAGCGTATTTGCCAATTTGTCCTGATATCCGCCATTTTTTGTTTTTAGTACCAATTGCAGCAGTTGTCGCGGCACCTGCCTTGTACCATTTTGCACAAAAAAAAGAAAGAAAATTTGCATTTTTAATTGTTTCCATACTTGTTTTTTTATTAGCAAAATACAAGGCAATTGGAAACTTTGAATGGGCTTATTTAGGAATAATGGTACTGGTGCTTTTGCGTATTATCTTACCCAATCGAACGATTATTGTAAGTGGCTTTCTACTAGGGATGGGAACAGTGGCGCTAATGCCTATTATTTCTTCTATGCAAACAGCCAATAAACATTCTTATGTAGAACAACGAGCAGTAATTTATGCGTATTTAAAAGATAAGAAAGAACCAACAATTGTTCTTACGAATGTTATACAAAAACACATGGGGCAATATTTATTAGAATATAACGAAGAGGGGCCTGTTCAGTTCTATGATTATTCAGACTTACCTGAGCTAACATTTTCACCCGAAAAAACAGTATATGTATTGGTGAATGGTGCGACTCGTTATATGTCGAATTTTTCTTACGATGATTTGCCTCGTTGTATCAAAGATTGTTACGAGAAAAAGCATCCAGCAAGTATAGAAATAATCTATGAAAGCCCAGAGGTAGCTTTGTACCAGTTAAAAGATCCCAATTTATTACGGGTATCAGAGCACTAAAATACTTCTATAAACGATTTTCCCCACATTGTGTTACTACGAGATGTTTTGAGGATCTATTGCCGTTGGATAGCGTTAAAGTCTATGGCAATTTTTAAATATCTATTGCATATCGCTTTGATTTTTTGTATATTGCGAGTCTCTCAAAAGAAAGCTTCCTTTTTAGAGCATTAAAAAAATAATCCCTCGCATATTTTATTATGATCAAATCTTTACTACAAATCATTGTTTGTTTATCAATGGTTTGCTCTTTATCCAGTTGCACTTTAACCAAAATTGTTGTATTCTTTAAACCTAGCATAGAAGACCATCATAAAGTATTTGCTTGTGATACCATATCAGGGTCGGCTATGAACGATTGGGCGACATCATCTATGGAAGCAATGCTGCCAAAGAAGCCTTTGTTTATTAATGCCAATTCCCCCGCTAACATCCCACCAATGGAGCAGTGGATACCCACGGAAGAAAACCTAGAAACGAATAATTTTGATGCTTTTTTAGAAAAGTCAAAAACCACAGCGCTTATTATCATCAAAAATGATTCGGTATTGTATGAACGATATCTGAATGGTGGCGCCAAAAACAAACCCAAAGTTGTATTTTCTGTTACCAAAGCTATTACAGCCACCTTGGCAGCAATTGCAGCAGAAGAAGGCTTGTTATCTTTGGATCAAAAAGTTGCTGATTTTATTCCAGAATTTGGAGACGATGCTCGAAAGAACATAACACTACGTCATTTAATGGGAATGGTTTCGGGACTAAATTGGCATGACTTTGACAATGTGTTGCGTTTGGGAGGATTGTATTATACTGGCAACCAAAAGCGTTTTATCAATCGGGCTGCCAAGGCAAAATATGAACCGAACACTCGTTTTGCGTATAAGTCTTTGTCAACTCAAATTTTGGGTGTTTGTTTAGAAGAGGCAATCGGACAAAGCTTAGCAAGCTATTTGGAAGCAAAAATATGGCGACCCGTGGGAATGCAGTACGATGCAATGGTTACGCTAGATAGTAAAAAACATCGAAACCCAAGAACATTTGGTGGAATGGCATTGGCGGCGCCTGATATGGCTCGTTTTGGAAAATTGATGTTAAACGATGGTGTTTGGGAGGGGCAGCAGATTGTACCCAAGTGGTTTGTAGATGAATTAAAACATCGAGATATGAATCGTTGGTTTGGATACTCTAATTGCTACTGGCGGAATGGATATGAGGAATTAGGATTTGAAAACAACGATCAATACTGGGCAGCAGGGTACAATGGTCAATATATTTTTGTCGCTCCTAAAGATAACATTATCATGGTGCGAACAGGAGCAGAAGAAAAGAACCATTGGTCTCTTTTATTGGGAAGGTTGTCTGTTTTGTTGGCGCATGGACGTACAGACTTAACAGACGCATCCTTAGATTTTGGAGAGCAGTTTGCAGGAACTTATGTCAATGAAGCTGGAGCAGAAATGACATTGGATTTGTTGCCAACTCTAGACCAATACAAGAGACGAAAATGGTTGTGGAAAAGAGATACAAAGCTTTTTAAGGAAGGAAAAAAACGGAAAGAATTAACGCAATTGGACGGCATTAGTTTGGGATACAAAAAAGGAGGAAAACAAACTCGGATGTACTATGATGTCAAAGACGGAAAGGTATTAGGTTTTTATTATAATTCTTGGCCAGCTGTAAATTTAATGTACTTCAAAAAAGTAAAGTAAACGCTATTTTTTGAATAAAAGGCATTGTTTGACGAATTAGAAAATATTAGAATTAAGGTAGGTGTTGTCTCTATTATTACTCCATTGGGAAATCGTATTAATCTTTTTTACGACTAGTAAGAAGAACTCTATTCAATTTTATCAGATATAGAAAAGTATAGCCATTAGTAGACTTTTTACTACTACATAAGAATTACGTTGCCAAATTATGAAAAATAGTTGGGTTAGCTGAACAAAATGTGTTTTTGGCTGTTCTATAATCATGTGATAGGCTAAGCTTTGTTGTTTTAGTCTAAATACAACAATTTCCAAATACATTTACAAGTTTATAGTTCTACTTAAAAGTTACTACTCGTAATAAATAACAATACGCTGAAATAGCAACACATTTAGGGGAAAACGCCCCAATAAAGCTAAATTCAATCAATGTTTATTTATTAGAGAACAACTACTTATACCCAATAGAAAACAATTCTAACAAAATATATGCATAAGGCAAGTACAAGGCGCAGAAAAGCATACTGGATGGCATTTAAAGTAGGTTTTAGCTACTTTTGGCTCTATTTAGTATCCAAAATTAGAGGAAAGGAGTACTGGTATTCTCGTATTAGAGAAAAAAACAGGAAGAATGCTGAACGCATAAAAGATATGATGTTGGAACTTCAAGGTTTATTCATCAAAGCTGGTCAATTAATCTCCACCTTGTCCAATGTTTTGCCAGAAGAGTTTAGAGCACCGTTAGAGCAATTACAAGATAATGTTCCTCCTCATTCTTTTGAAACGATCAATAGAGCGGTTATGAAAGAACTAGGGAAGCCTATTGATGAACTCTTTACTCGTTTTGATGAAGTCCCTTTAGCGGCAGCTTCTATTGGGCAGGCGCATCGAGCTATGTTAGGGGATAAAGAAGTAGTTGTAAAAGTGCAACACCCTGAAGTAGATGAGTTAGCGCATATGGATTTGACAATCATTAAACGGATTGTTAAGATGTTCTCGAAATTTATGAAAATAAAGGGAATGAAGCATCTATACGAGCAAGTGGAGGAAATGGTAGAGGATGAGCTTGATTACTGTAAGGAGGCGGAATCAATGCAAATTATTAAGGAGAATGTAAAACACGAAAAAGGTATTTATGTTCCTGAGGTCTACACCGAATATAGTTCAAAGAAAATTTTGACAATTGAATACTGTGAAGGGGTTAAAATTAGTGATGTGGATCAGTTGTTGACGTGGAATTTAGATTTGCACCAATTAACCGAATGTTTGGTGCGAGTTTTTTGTCATATGATTTTGGTGGATGGATTTTATCATGCAGATGCACATCCAGGAAATTTACTAGTGAATAAAGAAGGGCAAATTATTTTATTGGATTTTGGAGCAGTATCTAGATTGAGTCCTAAAATGAAACGAGGCATTCCGATCTTAATACAAAATATGATTCAACAGGATGCAGGCGAAATGGTTAAATCTTTGCGTCAATTAGGTTTTATTGCGAATGGTGAAGCGACAGCTAGAGTCGTTCGAAAATTGATTGACGATATTCAAGATTTTATTGAGAATGAGCTGGAAATGGAAAGCTTGAATATTCAGGATATTTCGGAAGATCAATTAAGACAAGCACTCAAATTAGTTAATATTCGCGAGTTGGCTCGTATCGTACAAATTCCTAAGGAATGGGTTTTGTTGAATCGTGCAGTGGTATTGGTTGGAGGCGTTGTTTATTTGTTAGATCCAGATTGGAATCCTGTCCATACCTTAAAACCTTATCTTGAGCGTGAGTTGATTGGTGGGAAAAGTGGTATGGCTAAAATGGCTTTGAATATTGTAAAACGGCAAGTAACGGCAGCAGCAACTTTACCCGTTGAAGTTCAAAAAATTATCAAGAAAGCCAATCAAGGAAAAATTACCATTGATGTTCGAAATATCAAAGAAGGTTTTAGCCGAATGCAAATGATAGGACAACAAATAGTATGGTTAATTGCTTTTTTAGCGGCTATTTATTTTTACGTATTACTAGATAGTACCAATGCCTATCCTTATTTAACGATGTTTTTCCAAGTCTTTGGATTTGCCTCATTTTTTAGCTTTTGGCTAACGCTTTTGAGAACACCGAAATAGTAAAACACTTGAGTTGGATGAATAGATAAAAAATAATTTACAAACCATAGCTGATAAGTTAACATCTTAGAATGCATATTATACCAAATTGAGAGGGTATAATATGCATTTTTTTTATTATCTTGTGACCTATTTTGACATGAACTAAGGATTTATAAAATTCAAGAAACACTTAAAAAGAAATAGATGTAGAATTTTGTGTTGTTTAGCTTTTTATCAACACCAATTTTCTTTCGTATTGGGTAGGGAACTACTACTACATGGTATTCTATTTTATACAATCCTATTTGTTCCATCAATCATACACTTGTTTCATAGATATCTACTTGTTACTACAATTCAGCAACCTATATGAGTTTTCTTAAGTTATTCCTTTCTTTAACAATCACGATAGCATTTATTTGGGCATTGGGATCTGCTCGTCAAACAGGAGAGCCAGAAAAAAGCACTAAAGATAAAGATGGCAACCTTATGGTTGTAGCAAGCACTGAGCAATTTATTCCGCCAATAGGCAAATTATTGAGTCCTTCTCATGGTTTTTGGCAAAATGCAGAGGGAAAAACACCTGCTTTGAAAACTACAATTTATCACGAAACACTTTCTGCGCCTGTTCAGGTCAAGTACGATGATAGAATGGTGCCGCATATATTTGCAGCGAACATAGAGGATGCAACTTTTGCGCAAGGTTATGTGACCGCTTCTTTGCGATTGTGGCAAATGGAATTACAAACACATGCCGCAGCTGGTCGGTTGGCAGAAATTTTGGGAACGACCGAACATTTCCGCAAAATTTTGATCAAAAAAGATATTGAAACTCGTCGTTTGGGATTGCCATTAGGTGCTCGACGTTCTGTTGAGCTTTGGTCTAAAGAACCTGAAAAATACAAGGCCTTAAATAGTTACTCAGATGGAGTCAATGCTTATATCAACTCACTTTCTTATGATGATTTGCCTTTGTTTTATAAGCTGCAAAATTATAAGCCAGAGCCTTGGACGCCTCTCAAAACAGCCTTGTTGTTAAAAAATATGGGGCGAATGTTGACAGAGCGAGACCATGATTTTGAGTTGACCAATGTCTTAAAAGAAATTGGCTTGGAGCAATTTAATAATTTATATGCAGAGTATTTTGAAGAGCAATCGCCTATTATTCTGGATTCTATGAATTATGTGAAGCCTGTTGTAATAGATGAGACAAATCCAATTAGTTTGTATTTGGGAGAATTGGGGATGGATAGCTTAACAAGGGCTTTTTCACCTAAAGGAATAGGAAGTAACAACTGGGCTGTATCTGGTGCAAAAACGGTTTCGGGGAATCCTATCCTTTGCAACGATCCTCATTTAAAACTAAACTTGCCTTCAATTTGGTTTGAAATTCAATTAAGTACCCCAGAGTTTAATAGTTATGGGGCTTCTTTGCCTGGAGCTCCTGGAGTAATCTCTGGCTTTAATGAAAATATTGCTTGGGGAGTTACCAACGTTAGCCATGACGTAAAAGATTGGTATGCAATTCAATGGAAAGACGAGACCAAATCAGAATATTGGTTTGACAGTACTTATAAGAAATCTAGTATTATTGTTGAGGAAATAAAGGTTCGAGATGCTCCTTCGGTTTTTGACACCATCTATATGACTCATTTTGGTCCAGTGGCGCATAGTGTCGGAAATCAAGATTTTGTATTGAGATGGACGTTGCACGATCCTTCTACGGAGCCACTTACATTTTTGAAATTAGTAAAGAGTAAAAATTACAACGATTATAAAGATGCCATCCGTCATTTTGCCTGTCCTGCTCAAAATATTGTGTTTGCTGCTAAAAATGGAGATATAGCACTTTGGACACAAGGAAAATTGCCATTACGCAAAGAAATGCAAGGACGTTTTGTGCAACAAGGAACAAGCTCCAAGGAGTTGTGGCCTGGTTTTATTCCTCAAAAAGATATTCCACACGAATACAATCCTGCCAAGAATTTTGTTGCTTCTGCGAATCAACATTCTGTCAATCCTGCGTTATATCCTTATGACTATTATGGTTATTTTGAAGAGTATCGAGGACGCTATTTGAATCGGCGTTTAGCGGAAATGGATAGCATTACGGTAGAAGATATGATGGCCTTGCAGTACGATGCTTACAGTGTCAAAGCCGAAGATTTTATGGACTTGTTGAAGTTGCATATTCAAAAAGGGGCGTTAAATAAAGACGAGTTAGAGGTTTGGCACCAACTAAAAGATTGGGATTATAAATACACCAAAGATCAAATAGAACCTACAATTTTTGAAATGTGGTTCGATACTTTGGAGTATCTGGTGTATGATGAAATTATAGCGTTGAAAAAGGAAAAGGCTGATAAGCAGGAGATTGTATTGCCAGAGGAATATAATTTATTACATTTGTTGAAACGAGATACAGCAAATATCGTAATAGATATAGTAGCAACAGACCAACGAGAGTATATAGCCGATGTCTTCACATTAGCTTTTCAAAAAATGTGTAAGGCTGTTCCAAGAGATAGCAGTACTGGAGCAATTCTTAAATGGAAGGAGCAAAGAGGATCTATTGTTCAGCATTTATCAACGTTAAAAGCGTTTAGTGTTGACGATATACCTTCAGATGGTCATGGTTCTACATTAAATGCTTTGAATAAACGCCCTGGACCTTCTTGGAGAATGGTGGTGGAGTTAGGAGATGAAATTAATGCATATGGTATTTATCCTGGAGGACAGTCCGAAAACCCTGGAAGTTATTATTATAAAAATATGTTAGACAAATGGTCTAAAGGAGAGCATTATAAATTGCTCTTTATGAAAACACCAGATGATGCACCTGAGCGCATTATTTTTGCACAAGAATTTCAATAAAATAATGTCTATTGTATCATTTTGGTTGTAACCAATAGTTGTCAAAAAATATACAATTAAATGCAAAGAAGAAATAGTTTATACGCTTTGATAACTGCTATAGGGCTGATGGCTTGGGTAGCAGCAGGAAGCTATTTGTTCTCTGAGAATTGTTGTGGTACAAGCGTAGATAGTTATAATGGCGCTCTTGGAGGCACAATGTTGATTGAAGATGGAAATGCTTTTCGTCTCGAAACTCAAAAAACGATACTTTTTCCTGAAAATAGTGCGAAACCAATCCTTTATCAAGAAGTTAGCGAACAGTTGATGGAAGTGGTGCGTTACGTCAAATCTAATCCTATCAAAAAGGTGACGATTAGAGGTCTTTTTACAGAGAATGAATCTGGTGGTGCCCAATTGGGGCGAGAACGGGCAGAAGCAATTCGGCAACAATTATTTGTCAATTCCGAAACGCCAGCATATCAAATTGCCGTAGAAGCTGGGCTGCGAAAAAATTTATTGGTAGATGTTGACAATAAAATGGTTTTTGGAGCTATAGAATTTCTTTTTACTTGTATGGCTCCTTTTAAAGTAGAGGATATAGCAACAAAGTTCAAAATAGAGGCAGATAATAACTTTGTTTTTAATTATGCTAGTGTTGACTTTTTGCTAAGCCTACCGCCTGCTATGGAGGATGTGCTAAAGCAACTAGTTGCTTACCTAAAAGAAAATCCTCAACGTCAACTAATATTGACAGGATACAATCATCCGGACGAAGGGAATGGTACCGTATTTGAAAATTTGGGATGGGCAAGAGCAAACAAAATGCGAAGCTTATTGGTGCAATTGGGGGCTGATGCTCGCCAAGTTGCTATCAAAGGTGTAGCAGACGAACGATTGGCGGTGTTTAATTCGGCACTTTATAATAAGTTTTTACCCAATGCAATGGGATTTGAGTTGGACGTGCTGCAACCGACACGTGCGAAACAATATGACCGAAAATATGCCAAAATTGAAAAAGAACTAAAGGAAATGCAGGTTTTTCGTTTCAAAGATTTTGGTCAAAAAACAAACAAAATTATCATGAATGATAAGCTAAAAGCTTACATGAATGATTTAATTTTGTATATTAGTATGAACAAAAAGGCCAAAATTTATTGTGTTGGTCATAGTAATCCATCTAAAACAAAAGAGGAAAGTGCTGTTAATGGCAGCCAAAGAGCGGAGTATGTTCGTGGCTTCTTGAAAAAGCATGGTATACTAGAAGATCGTATAGAAACAACCACTGCTGGGGATTCGCATCCTCTAGGAGAGGAGAATACAAAATATGGCCAACAAATTAATAGAAGGGTAGACTTGTTTATTTCTTATGATGGAAGTCAACCTAAACTATATGCTTTGCCACCTTTGGAAACAGAGAAAAAAAAGAATCTAGTTAAAAAAACAAAGAAAAAAAACTCTGTTGATTCGGTCGCAAAAAGAACGATAAATACACCAAAAATAGATTCGCTTAAGTAAGTAACTTACTAGAACCACATAAGAGTAAGTTATGGAATCTTAAAATTTTAAGTTTCTTCTAAAAGAAATATTGAATGACCAAACTAATTGTATACGTAATATGTCTTGTTGGATAATGGTTTTGGGATTTATGCTTGGAGCAGCTGTAATGGGATATATGTTAGCGTGGTTCTTGCAACCAGTTAACAATCATGCCTCTGCTAAGCCTGTTTCAGCTCCTGGTGGAGATGGAAATGCTGCTGAGAATGCTGCCGCTGCTGAAAAAGCAAAACGAGATTTAGAAAAAATGAAAAAGCGATACGATGAGCTTTATAATAGTAAACTGGATGTCGATACGGCTTTGGTTGCTGCTGAAAGTACGCTAGATGGTCTCAAAATGGATTACGAACGTCTGGAACGGGATATGTCTGGAAATAACAACAGGCATAAGGAGTTGCAGATGGATTTTGACAATTATAAAGACAAGAAAGAAAATGAAATCAAAGAACTCCGTATCAAAACCAAAAAAGCAAATGATGGTTATGAAACGGTGAAGTTCCAATTGGCAAAGTCGAATCGTATCAATGAAAAATTACAGGAAAGCTTATCTCAATTAAAAGAAGAAAATGCTAAGCTCTCGACAGAATTGGAAGAGGCAAACGAGGAAATGGAAGTGGTTAATGCTTCCATGGCAGAACTAAAAACGGATTATAAAGAATTAAAAGATAAAGCAACTACTTACAACGAGCGTTTGACCGAATGGCAGGAGAAGTACCAAAATCTAAATCTCTCTTATGAGGAGTCTGAACAAGAAAAAACGGAATTGGCAAAAGCTTATGAAAGTTATCAAATTAGTACAGGTTCTGAAATAGAGAAACTGAGCGGTCACCTCAAATCTCTCCAATCTCAACTGGAACAATCTACACAATATACAAACGAATATGCAGAGGCATATTCTAATCTAGAATCAAATCACCAACAATTGACCGCTGAACTGGAAGCGCAACGAAAAGCAGCAGCAGAAGAGTTGGCGCAGATTCAAGAGCATTTTAAAGATTTAGAAAATGATTATAGTTCGATTCAAAAAAGAGAGCAATTACTAGATGAACGATTTAGTTCTCTTCAAGAAAAACATTCTGATTTAGAAGATGCTTATCACAATACGGTAGAAGAAAAACAAAACTTAGAGGTTGCCTACAAAGAATACAAACAATCGACTATTGAGAAATATTCTGAATTGGAGAAGGATGCTAAAACTTGGGTGGATCGTTTAGAAGCTTCAACGGCGGAAATGTCTCAACATAAAGAAAAAGCAGCTGAACTAGAAGAAAATAAAAAACAGCTGATGTTGGAGCTGGAAAAGACTCGAAAACGTTATGAAAAAGAACTGTCTTTGTCTGGTGGTGAAATGGATGCTTTGAATGATGCGTTTGAAAATTTAAAAGAGCGTTATTTTCAAGTAAACAAAGAACTTTCATCGACTCGACTAGAAAAAGAGCGAATCAACTACCAACATGAAAATTTTCAGGAGCAAGTCATGAGCGAATTGGAACTGGTGCGCAAAGAAAATAAGAAGCTAAACAAAGTTTTGTTGGAGATAAAGTCAGAAAAACGTTCTTTGGAGTTTTCTAAAAATGAATTGTTAGCTAGAATTCAAACTTTAGAAGAGATGGGAGGAGGGGCTACTCCTGATCAAGCTAAATTGATTAAGGTAATTAATCGATTGAAGAAAAACGCTCAAGCTCAAGAAGAGCAGCTAAAACAATTTGAACAAGAGAAGTTGGCTTATCAAGAAAAAATAGAAACCTTGGAACAACAACTTCAAGAACACAGTAATTCTAATACAGTACAGCAGTTGATGGATCAACAGAAAAAAGATAACCTAAAGGCTATCGAAGGGTTGACAATGACAGCAGCAGAAATATTAAACGATTTTGGTATTTATACTTATTCAGAATTAGCGAATCTTTCGGATGAAAATAGAGCTTTGCTGCATCAAGTTGTAGAGGCTTCTACCGACCGTATTGATCAGTGGGTTTTAGAAGCTAAAGAACTAGCTGCCAAAGAGGCATAGTGCCTATTTTGTAAATAGTAGAACAATTTGCTAAGAATTACGTGCTTTAGCAAATTATGAATAGCCATCTCGATTTTGAGGATGGCTTTTTTAGTGCGTTAAGTAAGAGGTCAGAAAAAATAAGAAGGCTGTTTGACTTGTTATCTTTTTGAACGATTACTTAGTTAGCTGTACCGCTCTGAGTGTTTTTTACAAAACATTGAATAAATCAACAAACGACTAAATAAAAAAGATGGCAAGGTTTATTAAAAAAAAGAAAGAAGAAATAGGCTTGGCTCCTGACGATCTGTTATTCCGAGGAAAGCCAAAAGTTAGTGAAGTTCGTTTGCGTGTCATAGACTTTGATGCTGTTAATCTTATTGAAAATGTTGTGAATGAGGTAAAAGATGTTTTATCTTTTCAAGAGAAGGATACGGTCACTTGGTTTAACATAGATGGCTTGCACAATACATCTATTATGGAGGAATTGGCTGCTGGATTTCATTTGGAACACCTTATTTTGGCGGATGTACTCAACACACAAGCTAGACCTAAAGTAGAAGAGCATGATAATTGTATTTTTTTATCTATCAAAATGTTGCAACATGATGCAGATTCCGATATGATTACGGTTGAAAATTTGAGCTTGATTATAACTCCTAGTGTGCTGATTTCTTTTCAAGAGAAGGATGGCGATGTTTTTGAACCCGTGCGTGATCGGATTAGGAAACAAAAAAAACGCATTAGAAATGGAGGGACGGACTATCTTGCTTTTGCTTTGTTGGATATTGTTATAGATAATTATATTTATATTATTGGAGTACTTGGACAAAAAATTGAATCCTTAGAGGAGTATTTGTTGAATGACCCAAGCCAAGCTGTTGTTGAAAAAATTAATGCTTACAAGCGTGAACTTAACTTTTTAAGAAAGAACATCAAGCCTGCTAAAGAAATGATTCTGGCATTTAATAAGCTAGATTCTGATTTAATAGGAGAAGGGGATATTGTTATTCATCTTAAAGAATTGGAGGACAATATTAATCATGCGACAGAGTTAACCGATAGTTACCGAGAAATTTTATCGGATCAATTGAATATATACCATACCACGATCAGTAGTAAGTTAAACGATATTATGAAATTCCTAACGGTGTTTTCTGTCATTTTCATTCCGCTGACATTCATTGCAGGAATTTATGGAACCAACTTCGATTATATTCCTGAATTAAAATACCGATATAGTTACTTTATCATGTGGGTAGTTATGATTGTGGTAGCCGTAGGAATGTTGATTTACTTTAAATTAAAAAAATGGTTTTAAGTGTTTTTAGTTGCACAAATAATTGATTTAGATTTCTCTAGTGTAAAGCTATTCTATTGGTAAAGAAGAAATTTTTTTAAAAAGTGATAACCTGTTTGCTTTTGGGGAATATATCTATCATGTGACCCCATATTGTTTTACAAAAACAAGCATCTCCCTCAACGATGCAACCAATTGTTCAATTATCTATGTATAATAATTCAATTCCTCAATCAATACTAATCAACGACCACGAAGTAGCAGCGTAGCTAACTACTATCAATTATATCATCTATAAATTAAGGTGGCACTTTACGCCTAATCATTAGCCTTATAATTGGTTGATTATTGCAGAGAAAAAGTTGTTGATGGATTGTTATAACCTAAAAAAAGTAAGCATGAAAAATTTTTGTTGGATACTATTCCATTTGATTTGCCTAAGTGCGTATGGTCAAGATAGCGCTAAGTTTAATTTGAATTTTGAGAAAAAAACAACAGATAAACCATTGCCTGATGGATGGCTTCAATGGGGCGATTATCAGTTGGGGGTTAGTGAAAAAGGATATTCAGGTAATTATGCCGCAAAGATTGTGTCTACAGAAAGCGATTTGAATTTTGGTTCAATAGCTTATCATATTCCAGCCAAATACGAAGGGAAGAAGATTAAGTTAGAAGGATTTATGAAAATAAAGAATGTTGCCGATGGATTTGCGGGATTGCTGTTGAGAATTGACGGAAATGGAACGAGTTTGGCTTTTGATAATATGCAAAGCCAAGGAATTAAGGGGACAAAGGATTGGAAAAAATATAGTATCGAATTGCCTTATCCAGAAGAAGGAGAACAGATTTTTGTAGCAGGCATTCTTGTTGGACAAGGGGAAGCTTGGTTTGATGATTTTGTATTGACAATTGATGGCGAGGATGTGCAAACATTAAAAGAGGTAAAAAGGAAACGCTTACCAGCTGCTTTAGACAAAGAGTTTATTAAAGGGTCAGCAATAACGTCCATTGTTATCAACGAACAAAATGTTGCTAATTTAGAATTGTTAGGGCGTATTTGGGGGTTAATGAAATACCATCATCCTAAAGTAGCCAAAGGAAATTATAATTGGGATTTTGAGTTGTTCCGTATGTTGCCGCAGTACTTGAACATAACCGATGATAGAATGCGGGATCGTTACCTGCTCAAATGGCTATCAAAATATGGTGGTCTAAAAACTTGTAACGATTGTGCTTCAACAGAAACGGATGCTTTGCTCAAACCAGATTTGGCTTGGGTGCACGACTCTAGTATAGGCAAAAAACTACAAAAAAAATTAGAAGAGATTTACAAGAATCGGCACCAAGGTGAAAATTATTATGTGGAAATGGCAGTAGGAGTTGGCAATCCTAAATTTTTGCACGAAAATGCTTATGAAAATATGCCTTACCCCGATACTGGCTTTCGGCTATTAGCCGCTTTTAAGTATTGGAATATGATTCATTACTACTTCCCTTACAAGCATTTAATGGATAAAGACTGGAATGAAGCTTTGAAAACATACATTCCTAAATTTATTGAGGCACAAGATGAATTGGAATATGAGTTGGCAGCTGTGCAAATGATTGGCGATATTCAAGACACACATGCCAATCTTTGGGGAGGCAATAATAAAATTATGGAATGGAAGGGAAAGTATTACCCTCCTATTCATACTCGATTTATTGAGAATCAATTAGTCGTCGTAGATTATTATAATTTAGAACACAAAGCATCCGTAGGACTGAATATAGGAGCCGTTATTACTAAAATAAATGGAACACCCGTTGAAGCTCTTGTTAAAGAAAAGGCACCTTATTATCCTGCGTCTAATCAACCTACTCGTTTGAGAGATATTTCAAGAGATATTTTACGTTCTAATGACCAAAAGGTGAAAATAGAATACGAACAAGATGGAAAAGTAAGTACCAAGATGTTGACTTTATATGACCCTAAGTCATTGAATTATTATGCTTGGTATCGAAAAAAGGAAGGCAAGTGTTACAAGTTGCTGAGCGATGAGATTGGTTATATTACGTTGGCAACCATTCAATCTGAAGATATAGAGGCGATCAAAAATTTGTTTGCACACACCAAAGGGGTGGTTATTGATATTAGAAATTATCCATCTACATTTGTTCCTTTTTTGCTAGGGTCTTATTTGGTATCAAGCCCAACCCCTTTTGTGAAATTTACAAAAGGGAATGTCAATAATCCTGGTGAATTTACATACACTAGTCCGTTGAGTATTCCTGCTTCTGGAGACCTCTATGGAGGAAAAGTAGTCGTCTTAGTCAATGAGTTGTCTCAAAGTCAGGCAGAGTACACGGCAATGGCATTTAGAGCAGGACACAATACAACAATTGTTGGGAGTACAACAGCGGGAGCCGATGGAAATGTTTCTAAAATTCTTTTACCTGGTGGGCTAAGTACAATGATTTCGGGCATAGGGGTTTATTATCCCAATGGAGCAGAAACACAGCGTATTGGTATTGTACCTGATGTAGAAGTACTGCCGACCATAAAGGGAATTAGAAATGGCAAGGATGAATTGTTGGAAAAGGCAATTGAGTTGATTGAAAAAGAATAGTTATTGTATTCAAAAATGTTGTAATAATCATTATTGAGATAGAGTAAGATGTTTTATATTGTTGTTGATTTTTTAATATTTAAAATTAAAATACAATGCAATTACACCAGTTAACCTTATGGATGCTTTTGTTGCTAAGCAGCTCTTTTTTAGCTGCACAAAAGACATTAAACATCAAAAGCAAAACAGCATTTACGATAGGAGAGACGCTTGAAGTAGAGTCTGCTATCTTGGGCGAAAATCGAGTGCTAAACATCTATCTTCCCAATGGCTATTCTAAAGAATCTTCTAAAACGTATCCTGTCATTTACCTATTAGATGGTTCCATTGACGAAGATTTTATTCATATTGCAGGTTTGGTACAATTTGGCTCCTTCTCGTGGATTAACTTACTACCTGAAACGATAGTTGTTGGTATTGGGAATGTAGACCGAAAACGAGATTTTACTTATCCTACTAATAATGAAAAAGACAAGAAAGATTTTCCAACAACGGGTGGATCAGAGAAATTTATTCGTTTTATAGCAAAAGAGTTGCAGCCATTCATTGCAAAAGAATATGCTATTAATGATACCAAAACTTTGATAGGGCAATCATTAGGAGGGCTTTTGGCAACAGAAATATTATTTAAGCAACCTAACTTATTTGACAATTATATTATTGTTAGTCCTAGTTTGTGGTGGGATGACCAATCTTTACTATCTTGGAATTTACCAACCTATACGACTTCAAAGTCGATTTACATAGCCGTGGGAAAAGAAGGAAAAGTAATGGAAGGAACTGCTAAGGAATTGTACAAAAAAGTGAGTGTCTTAGACAAAAAAAATACAAAAACATTTTTTGAATTTTTAGAAGCACAGGATCATGGAGATGCACTGCATTTAGCTGTTTATAAGGCATTTGAAAGTATATTTGAAAAAGTAAAGGAAAAAGAGTAATGTTTTGGGGGAATAAGAACAGTTCCCCCAAAACAATCAATTGCTGATAAAACATTCCAAAACATAAAGCATGAAAGAAGCATTTACAGGGATAGAAACTAGTCGTCTTATTATCAGACCATTTCGAGTCGAAGATGATGCAGCCGTTTACGAATTTGGTTCGAATGCGGAGGTACAAAAGTATACAGGAGATGGCTTAATTGCTTCGTTAGAAGCAGCAAAAGCGCTGATTCAAAACGTTTGGCTTACCGATTATCAAACTTATGGTTATGGCAGATGGGCAGTTGTTTACAAGCCAGATAATAAACTAATTGGTTTTGCCGGTCTCAAATATCTAAAGAGCATGAACGAGACAGATATTGGGTTTCGTTTTTTACCCGAATATTGGGGCAAGGGGATTGCTACAGAAGCTTCTCAAAAGATTATCAACTATGGCTTTGATGTTTTGGAGCTTCCGCAAATCATCGGTATTGCTATGCCTGAAAACATAGCTTCTAATAAAGTCTTGTTAAAATTGGGCTTAACCTTTTATAAGGTAGATGATTATGAGGGGGATGGCGGAGCTTATAATTGGTATAAAATAAGGAAAGAAGCTTACAAACAAAACAGTTCTAGTTGATATTTTATAGCAAAAAACTTTATACAGCTTTAAGTTATAGAATCGTTACATTTGGCATCTTTTTGCCTTTGGCAAATACTCTTGCCACCTGATCTGCAAGTCGTATGGGCTCTGAAATACGATAAGTAGGCGAACAATCTAAAATAATTTGATTGGACTGTGTTAAAGACATTTTATAACCAGGACTAACATAAACAGGTTTAATATCAGTTTGAGTTCTCAAAACGCTGCCAACTTCTTGCCCTTTTCGGAAGATGGGAAGTGTTGATCCGCGTTCTAGTCCCAGTTCTCCATCGTATTTTAGAAGCGGTCTTTTAGCAACACCTATACTAGGTATATTGGTTTTAACTCCAATCCAGCTGGCAATACCTAACTTTCTAGGGTGCGCAATTCCATGCCCATCAATAATGATTAGTTGAGGAATTAAATTTTTAGTTGCTAAGATTTTTCGGATGGTTCTAAGAACAGGAGGTCCTTCTCTAAAACAGAAAAAGCCAGAAACATACTCCATGCCTGTTTGTGTTTTAAAAATAAAGGTATCTAAATGAGTGCCATTAAATTGATAGGCTGCAATAGCACAAAAAGCTTCTTCTTTTACATATTGAATATCTACACCAAATAAGACATCCGAGGCGTCAAACATTCGATCATTGGTTGAAATTACGACTTGTTTGGCTAACCATTCTTGTTCATCTCGTAAGAAGTCTAAATCCATAAATTAATTTAGCTGTTAATTTGGTCGTCAATAATCACCCCATCTTTCATAACCAAGGTACGATCACTCATTTTTGCCAATTCAGTATTGTGTGTGACAATAATAAATGTTTGTTGATGCTTATCTCGCAAATCAAAAAAAAGTTCGTGTAATTGTTGAGAGGTCTCAGTGTCCAAATTCCCTGAAGGTTCATCCGCCAAAATAACAGCAGGGTTGTTCATCATAGCACGAGCGACAGCAACTCGCTGTTGTTCTCCTCCAGAAAGTTGGGATGGCTTGTGGTGCAATCGATCCTTGAGACCTAAGTCAGACAATAATTGTGTGGCACGTGCCACTGCTTCCTTTTCAGATTTTTTCTGAATATAAGCAGGGATACAGACATTTTCTAAGGCATTGAATTCTGGTAATAAATGATGAAATTGAAAGACAAAGCCAATGTGTTGATTTCGAAATGCAGAGAGTTCTTTTTCAGGTAGTTGGCTAATGTCCTTGCCATTGATAGTCAAAACGCCAGAGTCTTGTCTATCAAGCGTACCCAAGATGTGCAACAAAGTACTTTTCCCAGCACCAGATTTCCCAACTATAGAAACAATTTCTCCCTTTTTAATTTCAAGATCCACCCCTTTGAGAACGGTAAGGTTGTCGTAAGTTTTTTTTATGTCTTTTGCGTGTATCATTTAATTATTTTCGTCAATAGCAATAGTGTGTAGACAGTGTAAACCTTAAAAGTAGGTTATTTTTTATGTACTACAAAACTTGTTTTAAGCATTTGTTTTTTTATTGTTCTTACAAGCCATTTAAGCAAGAAATGACACAATAGAAGAAAAAGCAAATTAATACAATCCCAGCAATCAATTTTAGTAAAAGTACTGAAACAATAACACCTAGTACCATTAAAACGATTTGTAGAATTGTTTTTTTTCCATTGTCAGGTGTTTTTTCCTCCAAGGGCTGATGTTCTCGGCGCAAAATTTCAGCTTCTGCAATTTCAACAGCAGCACTTCCCCAAATGTTCGGATTTTTAACAATTTCCAATAGAGCAGGCATAGAAGCATTTGGAATTTCTGCCAGAGATAGATTGGATTGGTTGTATTGATGTTGACGTTCTTGGAGTAGTTCTATTGCAGCAGCTACTTCGTCGTCAGAGGCTTCTCTAAAACGTCCTGCGATAATATCTTTAAGTTGATCATTATCATAGTCCCAAAATTTTTCTTTATAGTGGTTTTTCATATTCATAACATACTAAGCTTGTGTTTTTCAAATTTATGAAATTTTAGAGACTTATCCCTTAAAAATAAGGTAGCAGCGCAGCTAAGTACTCCTAATATAAAGAATTGTATATTTTTCCATAGTTTTGCTGCGGATTTGTATCACAAACATAAATTTACAAAATGGAGAGCATTTTTAAAGATTTGAAAGTAATAGAATTGGCGTCGGTGTTAGCAGGACCAGCCGTGGGACTTTTTTTTGCAGAGTTAGGGGCAGATGTAATTAAAATTGAAAATAAAAAAACAGGCGGAGACGTTACCAGAACTTGGCGCCTACCATCAGAAGATAAAACAGCGTCAGTTTCTGCCTATTACTGTGCTATTAATTGGAAAAAAGAAGTGCAGTTTTTGGACTTGTCGACAGAAGAAGGAAAAAATGCAGTGTACGAATTGGTCAAAACAGCCGATGTTGTTGTTGCGAATTATAAGAAGCAATCGGCGCAGAAATTAGGGATGGACTACGAACATTTAAAAGCAATCCGACCAGAATTGATCTATGCCAATATCTCAGGTTTTGGAGAGGAGAGCGAACGAGTGGCATTTGATGTAGTGCTGCAAGCGGAATCAGGCTTTATGTATATGAATGGACAAGCAGATGGACCTCCAACCAAAATGCCCGTTGCGTTAATTGATGTTTTGGCGGCACACCAGTTAAAAGAAGGCATTTTAGTAGCGTTGTTACAACGTTACAAAACAGGGCAAGGGGCTTATGTTAGTGTCTCTTTGTTGGAAGCCGCAGTGGCCTCTTTGGCTAATCAAGCCACCAATTGGCTGATGGGAAAACATATCCCTCAACGGATGGGATCTCTACATCCAAATATTGCTCCTTATGGTGAATTATTTGAAACCAAAGATGCCAAACGCTTAATTTTATCTATTGGTTCTGATCGTCAATTTGTGAATCTCTGTACTTGCATCAATCGTCCTGATTTATTGGAAAACGAAAACTATCAAACCAATATAGCAAGAGTCAAGCATCGGGTTGTTTTGGCAAAAGAATTAAGTCAAACCTTCAAAGGGTTGATAGCAGAGGATATTTTGGAGCGTTGCCACCAGAAATTTGTGCCTATTGGTCAGGTGCGCAATATGCAGGAAGTTTTTGAACAGCCAACTGCTCAGAAAATGATTTTAGAAGAAGAGGTGGATGGTTTGTTGACACAAAGAGTTCGAACGGCTGCCTTTAAAATTAACTAAAACTAAGTTAAAACACTCATTAAGAGTAAATGATAGTGACTGTTGAATTGTGCTGTAATTTGAAATTATTCTGAATAAGATTTCTTGAGATCAAAACGAATTTCTATAATTTATTTTTTCTTTAATTCCTTATCTTTGCGTTTCCAAAGAAAGTGCCAGAATAACTCGTTGTAGCAGCTGGCTGTTGATGTTAATCAGGCATACAGAACCTAGATTTTATTACAATAATTAATATTATAAAAATATGAAACCTGTTTTTTTTATATGGATGGTAGCGCTTTTGTGTATCTGTTGTGCTTCCAAGAATGACAACCCTTCTGGATTACCTGTTTATGGTGTAAAATTGCCTATCGAAAAAGAGGTAAATGGAAAGACCGTAATTGATTCATTGGATCATATTATACCACCTTTTACATTTGTGAATCAAGATAGCAGTACTGTAACCGAAAAAACAGTCGAAGGAAAGATCTATTTAGCCGATTTTTTCTTTACGTCTTGTTTTACAATTTGTCCTAAAGTAAAGAAGAATATGAAGAAAGTATATGAGGTGTTCAAGGATCGACCTGATTTTGTCATCTTATCTCATTCTATTGATACTCGACACGATACGGTAGGGCGATTGGCTTGGTATGCCAATAAATTTGATATTAATTCGGACACTTGGCATCTCTTGACAGGAGAAAAAGAGGCAATTTATAAGATTGCTTATGATTATTATATTACGGCATTGGAATCAGATGACGCACCTGGAGGTTTTGATCATAGTGGAGCAGTTGTGTTATTGGATAGAAAGCGCCGAATTCGTGGTATGTATGATGGAACTGATCCAGAACGTATGGAACAGCTGATTAAGGATACTCAATTATTATTGGATAAAGAGTAAGTCGTAATTTAACGATTTGGTGTTGGTGCTGTGATGGAAGATTTTTGAACGAAATGCTATGGTGAGTAGAAAATATAAATATGCAAAAAATAATTAGATATAGTTTGGTAGTAATGCTAGGTCTTCTGTTCTTGTTTTCTTGTGGCAACCCTAGAGAAAAAACCTACAATGAAGGAGCTGTCTTGTATAAAAAACATTGCGAAAATTGCCATATGTCAGATGGAACAGGTTTGGAAGCATTGTATCCGCCTCTTGCTGGAGCCGATATGTTGCAAAGCGTCGGAGTAGGAGCGGCGTGTATTATTAAGAATGGTTTGCAAGGCAAGATTATCGTGAATGGGGTAGAGTTTGAAACAGGGATGGCTCCCATTGAAGGCTTGTCTAATGTAGAGATTACCAATATTCTTAACTACATCCATAATGCTTGGGGAAATAAACGAGAATTTATACAACTCAATGAGGTGGAAGCTGTTTTAGAATCTTGCCAATAAGTACTTTAAAAATAGGGGATCAGATAACAAAAGTGTATGCTTCAGTCAATAGTTAGCTTTGCTGTTACTACGTGGTTTCAACGACTACGAAGTAGCAGTGTAGCTAACTACTACTTCAGTAAGAGTCTGTTTTTATTCTATCTTCAATTTAGAGATGATTGATTCTCGCTAAGCTAATAGCTCTTTTTTGAGCGTTGGTAGTAAGTATTGCTATTAGCTTAAAAAAGAACTTTGCTAGACACTAAAATCAAATCATTTTTGTGAAAAACGCCGCATTGAAAGAACAGAAACTTTGAACATGCTCTAAGTAATAATAGAGCAAGGAATTATAGAAAGTAAGGAAGAATATTAGAATTAGCAATTTGATTAAACTTTTTGGTTAAAAAAAGATATTTCTAAGAACATTTTTTCTTTCATTTATTGTCTTTTTTGTATATTAGGGAAAACTCAAATAATTTTTGATATTCTATATTTTGTATACGTTGTGTACATCTTTCCCAATAAATAGAGTATCATTTAATACAAATTCTGTTGCCATTAACCTTGGTATCAAGAATCTAACTTATATTCCCAAATGAAAAAATTGAGCGATATTCGTCGGCAAATCAACCCCTGTTTGCGAAAAATCGAGCAAGAACGACAAGATACATTAGCCAATATCAAAAAGGCAAAAAAATGGTATCTGCTCCCCATCTTGTTATTGTTGCTAGCTATAGTAAGTTTTGCAGCCAATAAAATACCACTAGGTATAGGATTGCTTTTTGTTTCTATTGTAGGACTTATTGTCGTCGCTGTATTTAAAGTAAGTCCTTATCAAACGAATTATATTTCGAATTTTAAGAAAGGAGCTTTCTCTACTTTTGTAGAAGCATCGTACCCTCAAGTTTATTATGCACCTGATAATTATTTACCAAGTAGTTTGTTTGATAAATCGAAGTTGTTTGGAAGTTATGACTCTTATAGTGGAGAAGATTACTTTGAAGGAAAAACAGAGGGGGGCTGCTCTTTTAAATTTTCGGAACTGCATGTTACTAAAACAGAGGTGACTAGCAATGGCGACGGTGGGGTAGAAACAAGTGCTAGAACAATATTTGACGGCTTGTTTTTTGTATTGAATGTACCTGATCGTGTCAGTGGACAAATTCAAGTATTACCTGATAGTGTCGAAAATGTTTTTGGCAAGATGGGCAAAATTTTTCAAAAAAAGATTGGAGCTTTTTTTCAACGTTCTTCGGTGGTATATTTAGAAGATCATCCCGAATTTGAGAAAGAGTTCGTTGTATACAGCAAGGATGAAGAAGAGGTTTATCGGATTTTAACCCCTAATTTATTGCAAGCAATCTATGATTTGCGCTATAAGTGGAATACTCGATTGAGTATTAGTTTTATAGAACATCAAGTGTATGTTGCCATGCCAACAAGCAAAGATTTTTTTAGACCTAATATCAAATACTCAGTAACAGATGATACCTTATTAAAGGAGTTGTACGATGAACTGGCGTTGTGCTTTGCTGTTGTTGAAGATCTAAGCATGGAGCACCAACCAGAAGAGAGTCGGAGCTTGTTAAACTCTGGGCAAAGCGTGAACTTTAATCGTACGAAGTCAAAGGATAATCCATTTTTGTTATAGTAATTTGGAAGTGTTATTTTATCATACAAAATGATGCGTAATAATGCTTAATAGTTTGCCTATTTTATTGGTGAACCCAAATTACTTCAGTAGTTTTGTATACGAATATTATTACATTATAGTTGAAGAATTGATGAACCCAATAGAAGGATACAAAGAGGAGTTGGCTCCAACAATTGAAAAATTGGAAGCCTTTCGATTGAAACAATTAGGTAAGACAAAAGAAATACATCTTTATTATTTTGTCCCCGCAATTCTGACCATACTTGCAATACCCATTTACTGGAAAATTAACCCAATCATGTCTTTTGTCGTGTTGGGCATAGCAGTAGCCATTGGCGTACAAATTGCCACGACAGCGGTAAGCAAACCCAGCCAAAACTATGTTCTTGATTTTAAAAAGCAATTCTTTACGATTATTGCCAAATCGGCGTTTTCCAAGGTCACTTATTCCGTAGAGCAGTTTGTTGCACCCAAGTTGATTTTGTATTCTGATTTATTTAAGGAGCAACCTTTAGAAATGGAAGGCAGTGATTATTTTAAAGGCTTTTCAGAGACAGGACAGAAATTTCAATTTTCAGAAATAAGGGCTTACAAAGAAGGAAAAACGATATTTGAAGGTTTTTTTTACGAGATAGAAATGCCCATCAATTTTCAATCTAAAGTAATGGTATTGCCTAGCAAGGGCAAACGAAGCCCTAAGAGTATTGCCGACTTGAATCAGTTGAGCTTGAAAGGCTTGACTGCGGATGGAGATTTGGTTGCTGTTGCCAATGTGTATCCTAAGTTCGAGAAGGATTTTACAGTCTATAGTCATAGTAAAGAAATGGCTTATCATATCTTAGTACCTTCGATAGTAGAAGGAATTCATGCGATTTATAAAACTTGGAAAGTAAAACCAAAGCTTAGTTTTATTAACAACAAAATTTATGTTGCAATACCTGCTAAGCAAGCTGTATTTACACCAAATATTCATGAATCTTTAATAGACAATCCTAATTTTGTATTGGTAATAGAGGAACTGAATAAGTATTTTGATGTTATTAAAAAATTGTCTACCAAAGAGAAAAAACAACCCAAAGAGGAGATAGAAGAACGGATAGAAAACGACGACTTTCCAGAACTAGATTAAAATCCTTTCCATGCCATACCCATCCAACCAAGAAGCATTGCAGCCTTTGCTTCAAAACTTAGAAAGCAAACGACAAAATTATTTAAAAGCCTACGAAAAAGGGAAGAGATTACGTTGGATACCGATTGGTCTATTTATAGTTTTTTCATTGGCAACCTTGTTTTTTTCTATTCCTCTATTATTGTGTTTTGGAGGATGTATCGGTTTAGGAATATTGATAGAATACAAAAAAATTGCTCCATCAGAGAGGGCATACCGTGAGGTCTACAAAAATGATTTTGTACAGCCTTTTGTCCAATTACTTTACCCTAATGTACACTATTTGCCTGGACAATTTTCTACTAGCAACCATATTCAAGCCAGTTTATTATACAATCTATTGGATGCAAATGGAAATTTGGTTTGCGAAGATGGATTTAGAGGAACGACAAAACAAGGGCATGAATTTACAATGATGGAAGTAGCTTATGGGATTGATGTTCATGGTAAAATGGAACACCAACGGGAGATTTTTATTTCTATAGCATCTCCTAACAAAGGATATCGATCTATTTTTGCCGCTAAAAATGCGATGATGGCGCACACCTTGGACGCATACAATAAGAAACACATTGAACAAGATCCCATTGTTGCACAGCAACAAATAAGCACACAATTTGCAGAAGGGTATACGATATATAGTCAAGAGGAAGAAGATGTGAAGGCATTTTTAACGCCTGAATTTACTGGACTTCTTTGGGGGTTAGTAGAACAATGGTCTGGAGCGTTGAGGTTCTCCTTTGTGGAGGATGTTTTTCATATTGCCTTGCCCTCTCAACACAATTATTTTGAAACAGATTTGACAGAATTCGTATCTGAAGCTAATTTGGGGCAAAAGCTTTTTAAGGAGTTAACGACTTGTTTGTCTATTGTAGAGGAATTGAGTGCTGGAATGAATCGAATTAAATTGCCCTCACAAGAACGACGTTTGCCATTAAAAGATTCTACAGCTTCTACCGAAAATTGGGATAATTCAGCTTACGATCATTTTATAGATCAGGGGTTGTTATAGATATACGAATATATGAAAATAGAAGACATTAAAGAGACCTTTTACCCCAGCTTGGTGCGTTTAGAAAAAATAAGAAAAAAGCAGCGTATCTTGTATTATATGGATTATCTCTATTATGCTGTTGGCTTGTTGGTCTTATTGGTAACTATTTTGATTCTTTTATCTGATTTGCCTTGGTGGTGCGTCTGGTTGTGTTTGGGGGGATTTTTAGGAATCGTAATTGGAAAAAGTACTGATATTGGTAATCCAGAGAAAACTTACGAAATCGCCTATGGTGATTTTTTAGTAGAGCTTATACCAACCATTAATGGAAGCACCATGCCTTGTTCGCCAACTTCCTTATTAGAGTTTCAAAAAGTCGGACCAATAAAGGATTGGGAGAAAACAGTTATTCAAGGGCAAACTACAAACCAAATACCTTTTGAGTATTTGATAGGAGAATTAGCTCCTGACGGAGTGACTTGCAAGGCTTATTTTGTATTAGATTTTGAGGAGGATTTAGGCAAGCGAACAACTATTTTTCGCAGAACAGAGTGGGTAGATAGCTCAATAGAAATAGAGACTAAAAGCAGGAAAAAGTTTTACATACACTTGTATTCTGTACACCATCAAGATGCTGTTTTTAACAAAAAGTATACCGTGTATGCTGAAGAAAGGCAAGCAACCCAACGATTGATTAAGCCTAAATTGTTACATTGTTTAGATTCAATTTTTAGAGAATGGGACGATCTGGAAGAGGTTACTTTTGAGAATAAAAAAATCTATTTGGAATTGAATGTGGACATGGATTTTTTATAGGAAACATCCATTTATCAGTAGTAGAAAACGAATTTATAGAAGGACTATTTTCAGAGCTTGAATGGAATTTTAGTTGTTTGGATAAATTGTCTACATGTTTGATGGCAACTGTATCATCCATAGATTCAACTAAAAATGAGACACAAAAGGGTAGAGGTACCTCTAACAATTCTGGCTACGATGATTTTATAGAAAATGGACTTTAGAAAAATAAAAGCGGTTCTAACACTATTAAGAATTCCTAATCTAATAATAATTGGATTAACGCTTTGTCTGTTGTATGGAAATGCCGAAGTGCAAACGTTGAGTATTCTCCACCTTATTCTATTGGTTGTAGGAACTGTTTGCATTGCGGGAGGGGGCAATATTATTAACGATATAGTTGATGTAGAAATTGACCAAATTAATAAAAAAAATCGAGTCGTTGTTGGGCGGTTGCTTTCGTTTAAATTTGCCCGAACAATGTACTGGGGGAGTAATATAATAGCAATTGGGCTAGCAATTTATGGACAATCTTTGAGTTTGTTGCTGTTTTTTTTAGGAGCAATTGGATTACTGTATTTTTATTCTACTGTATGGAAACGAAAGGCATGGATTGGTAATTTGGTCGTAGCATTGTTGTGTGCTTGGGTTGTTGTGGAGTTTTGGTACTTATCTTATGCAGGACTAACGCCCTACTGGCATGGAATTTTAGCTGCCTATACCTTATTTGCTTTTTTATCTACTCTAATGCGAGAACTAGTAAAGGACGTAGAAGATTTAGAAGGAGATCGGCATCAAGGTTGCCAAACGCTAGCCGTTCAAAAAGGCATTGCTTTTGTGAAAAAAGTATTGTGGGTATTGTTAAGTATTTTATTTTTATTATTAAATGCTGAAGCGTTATTTTTATACAGCTATCGTGCTTATATAGCATTGGGGTACCTATTATTGGTGTTAATGTTACTACTTGCATTCTTTGCGAGACAACTACAACAAGCCAACAAGATTAGTAATTTTACGTCAATGAGTCGTTGGTTAAAAGTGTATATGTTATTGGGTTTGTTTTTATTGCTGTTGGTATAGATAATGTTGCTTCTAGGTTTTAACAAAACCCAGAAGCAACGCAGATTGATTCTTAGTAGGGCATGAGTTTTTGGTAAAGTGGTGGCAACTCTACCTTGTAAGTAAATGCCCAAAGAATGGATAATCCAATAAGTGCCCCTAAAAATAGCACCCAACTGGCACGACGATTGGCTTTATCAAGTCCAACATTTCGAATCATTTTAATTCTCAAAATACAGGCAACGTGGACAAAAAAGGAAAAAGCACCTAAGAAATAGTAAGGAATGTAAAAAAACAAATAGGGTTTTAAATTAACAACCATAGCTCCATAATAAAAGTTGGTGTCTACTTGTAACATAAAGCGTCCTGCAAGTGTTGCTGAAGTATGGACAAAGAGGAAGAATGCCAAATAAATTCCTGAATAAACATGAAGTTTGTTGTAGTATAAGGTCTGCTTCCATCCTCTTTGCCTAACCAATTGAACCCCCGAAATAATTTGCACCAAAACAGATAAGAGTAGAAGAGGCTCTATCAATGGGTGTTGGTATACTTGTCGTAGTGCATTCATCACGGCTATATGGGTGTGAATGCTTTGCAGGGCTGTTAGGTGATTAAGCAAGTGAAAGGTGACAAAAATGCTTAAAATAATACCAGATAAAAAATGTACTTTTTTCATAGTTCAATTCTCTAATTTTAGTTGTTTAAAAACATACTTTCTTAGAAGACTGAAACCTGTGTTTTTTTGTGACAAAGAATGCCTACTTTTTTTACAAGGATAAAAAGATATCAATAGTTCGTTGAAACCACGCAGTAGCAGCGAAGCTAAACTTTATTAGTTTGATAATCAAAAAGTTACAAATTTGCTGCATTTTATTTTAAAATTTTGATTATCAAGCTAATATAAATGTGCTTTTTTATCTTTTTGGTGAAAAAGTAAAAAATCAACGAACTACTAAAGATATTGTAATTCTAAATAAAAAAGCTGCTAAGCATCCTTAATCGAACCTAGATGTATTTTATCAGGATTGCGAATAAAATAAATGCGACTGACTTGCTCTCCTTCAACTTCTAACAAACCAATAGAAATTAATTCTTCGCCTACATAGGTAAGAAAGCCGATTTCTTGATTGATTTCTTGGATAACAAAACGTGGCGTTTGTTCAAATTTGGCATAGAGTCCCCACAAAAACTTACGACAACTTTCGATACCATAAAGTATATTTTTGGCAGCACTAACTTTTCCACCGCCATCCGAATAAAGAGCAATGTCTTCCTTTAAAATACTTAATAAAGTGTCTAATTGCCCTGTATTAGAAGCTTTAATAAAGGCATGAATAATACGCTCTTTTGTTTTGTTTTCTGCCAAAATAGTACGATTAGAAGGCTTGATTTTTGCTTTCAGTCGTTGATATATTTTCCTGCAATTAGCATTGGTTAGATTTAGCACTTGAGCTAGTTCTTCATAGGTATAATCAAAGCTTTCTTTGAGGATAAAAACAGCCCGTTCTTTGGGGCTAAGTTGAGAGAGTAAAACGGTGATACCATAGCTTAAATCTAATTGATAATCTATGCTATATTCGGAGTTTATAATGGGTTCTGGCAACCAAGTTCCCCAGTAAGCACCTCGTTCTTTTTTAGATTGATTTAGATAATCAATCGCAGTGTTAATGGTTGTTCTAATAAGGTAAGAACGATGATTTTTGATGTGGATAACCTGCTTATTGTTAGCTTGTATGTATTTAGCAATAGCCTCTTGGCTAATATCTTTGCTGGTGGCAATTTCGCCAGTCATTTTATAGGCTGTAGCAAAAAGCAACTGTTGGATTTGTTCGTCTATTTTAATCATAATGGACAAAATATAGGTAGAAAGGTGGATTTTTTCTACGAATTATCGTATTTTAGTTAATTGTATTAACGCAATAGTCCGCTAATATTCTGCACAACAGTTTTTTAATTTGAGAGAGAGTGCTTTGTCAATTTTTTAATTTTAATTAAACTTGATGGATATTTAAATTAGTACTTCGTGGATTAGCTTCGCTGCTACTGCGTGGTATTTTATGAGATCGCTTCGCTTAGTTACCTGCGGTGCTACTTCGTGGTAGCTCCCTGCGGTCGTGAGAGCGCAAGCTTAGTTTTTTAGCTTTTTTGTGAAAAACTAAAAAAGTATCTTTGCATCAGTTTGATTATCAATTCTTTAATAAATCAAGTAATAAAAGTGTATTCTATTGATAATCAAATTGATGTGATTTTTTTACGAAGTAATGTTAAATCCAAGGTCGTTTTAATCAACGACCACGAAGTAGCAGCGTAGCTAACTACTAATTTAATAGTAAATCTAAAAAAATAATTGATTTGCCTGATCTTTTATTTCCTGTTGTTCTTAAGAATAGTGCATTGAATAAACAGTGCATTTGCTTTGCAGTTTTTTGGGGATTAATGATTAACGAATGGGTAATAGTAATTGCAATACTGGGGATATAACAACAATTACTTCAACCAAAACTCTAGACAAAAATGCCTATATATATCAATCCTTTCAAATTATTTGATTTGCCTTTAGAGGTAGACGCCACTACTTTAAAAGCGCACAAATTACGCATTCAAGAAAGAATGCAGCACAGCAAGGAAACAGACTTGGTTTATATAGGTAATAGTAAAGTGCCTAAACAGACGGTCTTAAAGTTGTTAAAGGAATTAGAGAACTATCAAACACGTCAATACCACCTTGCAATTTACGAACACAAGAAGCTTTTAAATTTCTTAGAGTATGGACACTTGAATTATTTTAGAAATGGTCAAGCATTAACGGCAACTCAGGATGCTGACTTTTTTAAATTTATAGGACCTTACTTTGGCTATCAATACGGAGAAACACTACTTCAGGCAATCAAAACACAGGATAAAGAAACATTGTCGTTGTTGGCCGCAACAAGTTTGCCTATGGTTGGTGATTTTGAAGAACAATGTTACAAACATGCTAATTATTACGTAGAGAGTACAATCAAGGAGCTGAAAAATTTACAAGGAAAACAAGAGCTCAATCATATGTCCGAACGAGAGTTACTATCTTATTTGCCTAATAGGACCATTGAACTGTATAATATGTTGCCGGATTACTTTTATGCTGCTCGAAATTTAATTGGAAATGAGGTATACCAACTGTCTATTGTCTTGATTCAAAATTTTGGTAGGAGCGATGGTGCTTCTTTGATGCTTCGTCAAGGATTAAAATTAAAATTAGATACTACGGTTCGCAAAAATTTGGAATCTATGTTGGGGCGATTTAGTATGAAATCTAAATTTCCTAGTTTTATTTTAATTGCTATTATATTTGTTGCTATCTTGTTCATGATGAAATATATAGAAACTAATTTTTTGGGAGGATAACAGATGAAATCACTTTTAACTATTATTTTAGCAACGAGTTTGTTGTTTAGTTGCCAACCCAATGCAAGTAACTTCATAGAACCGTCGGATCGGCTTCAAACGAATAGTCCAGAAGACTGGGATAATTGGCAGCTTTTTTTGGAAGGGACAACAGGACGTTTTCGAACCAATAGTTCAGAAGATTGGGACAATTGGCGGTATGACTTGGAAGGACAATCGGGGAGTATTAAAACGGCAAGCACAGAAGACTGGGACAATTGGCGGTTGGATAATGGTCTTTTTACGATACGAACGTATTCTTCTAACGATTGGGATAATTGGGAGATTAGGGGAAATAGTCAAACTTTTCGAGTTCGAACCTATTCTTCTAATAACTGGGATCATTGGCAAGTTTCAGGTGATTTTGAAGCAACATTTAGAACCTCTAGTTCAGAAGATTGGGATCGATGGGAACTGGAAGGTGATTGGACTAACTTAGATGCTTCTACCAAGGCTGCTATTTTATTTATTCCTATTTTTACCAGCAGTATTTATCAACAGGAAGTTCACTTGTAACTTCGTTTGTGCTTATTAAAAATTACCCCACTTAAAAATTATATTATGTTACGTCTTGTAATAGCAATATTGTGTTCTACCTTGTGGGTGTCTTGCACCAAAGTAGATTTAAAAGAAGTTTGTAGAGGAGAATGGAGCTACATCGTTGGAGATACTGCTTATTGCGAACTATTAATTGAAGGAGGAAAGGTCTACCCATATCATCACAACCAACTCAATAGCTATGCTTATCCTTATAAAATAGAGAAGGATACATTTTACATTTATGGAAATGAAGGAACAATTATTGAGCAGTCGCCCATTAAGTATATTGATCCCAATACTTTTCAAATTTTAGGGATAACCCCTTCTGTACTACAACGAATCTCTTATCCAGAGGCAGCTTCGAATTCTCTTTCTAAGTACCGTTACAGAGTTTTTAAATTGACTTTAGATAAAGGTATTGTAGATATTTACGAGCAAGATATCTTTGAGAAAATGGAAGAAGCTAGAAAGCTGTTCGATCCTTCTTTTCAAGAACGTCGTTCTATTGCATTGTATAAATTAAATAAAGAAAAGTTAATTCATTACTCCGTTGAAACCAAGCAGTAGCAGCGCAGCTAACTAAAAGCAAAGCGCTCACGCAGTAAATCGTATTAGTTTAGCTACGCTGCTACTACGTGGTATTGCATGAGTGCTTCGCAGTTGATTATTAATAAGATATATCTCTTTCTTGCTCTTTGTGCTAAAGGTTTGATAATCAATTTAATGCAAGGTAATTTTTTATGTTTTTACTTCGTGAGCCTACGGGTTTCTTGAAAACTAAAAAACTAAGCTTGTGCCCTCACGACCACAGGGAGCTACCACGAAGTAGCACCGCAGGCAATCAACGGAGTATTATTAATTCAAAGTTTCAATTAAAAAATGCGTGTTAGTGATATCATGGATCCCACCAATATACTCTCTCCTAAGATGAGTATGATTTTTAACAATGCTTTTGAAGAGGAGTACTACAAAAAGGGTACGTTGTTGTTAGAAGTAGGAAAAATTTGCCAAAAAGTGTACCTCGTTAAAAAGGGACTTTTGCGTAGTTTTTATTATAAAGATGGAAAAGATGTGACGCATTGGTTTGCAGCCGAAATGGAACCTTTAAGCGCTTTAGATTCTTTTTTTAAGCAACGTCCCTGCGATTATAGTATTGATACATTGGAAGATTCTGTTGTTTATACCATTACATTGGAACGGTTGAATGCACTTTTAGATGCCCACCACGAAATTGAGCGTTTTGCCCGCATATTTATCACTGAAATGGTTATTCAGGTATCGGATAAAGTGAAAGACCTTCAATTTAGAACTGGAGTAGAGCGTTATCATACACTACTCAAAAAACACCCCAGTATCATACAACGAGCACCTTTGAGCAAAGTAGCCTCTTATCTTGGAATGACCCAGCAATCTTTGAGTAGAATACGAGCACAACGGTAGTTTTTACCAATTGTTAAAAGAAGTTTGAGGAATATAGCTTATTTTTAAAAGTATATAATTGTTTATTTACTAACTTTAAAAACAAGTAGTTATGTTGCTTAAGTTAAGTTTATTTTTGGGTGGTGCAATCTTCTGGACGTTCTTAGAATATACCTTGCATCGAGGCTTGGGACACAATCCAAAATTAAAAAACATCTTCACAGTAGAACATTTGTTACATCATAAAGAAGTCAATTATTTTGCAGCAGCTTATAAAAAGGCAATAGGAGCCATCGCTGTTGTTGGGGGATTGACATTGATCTTGGGCTGTCTGATGAGTTGGGGAAATAGTTTTGCTTTTTCGGCAGGTTTAGTGAGTATGTATTTGGTGTATGAATACATACATAGTTATTTACATACCCACGCTCCTAGAAATGCCTATGGGGTTATGTTGCGAAAGCACCATTTTTACCATCATTTTAATAATCCAGATAAAAACCATGGTGTAACGACACCGTTTTGGGACAAGATATTTGGTACCTATGTAAAGCCACAAGGTATTATTCCAGTTCCCAGACGTTCCCAACTAAAATGGTTAACCAATGAGAAAGGAGAAGTACTCCCAGAATTTTCGGATAGCTACTGTTTGGTTTAAATATTTAAAGTAAAAATATGCAGTTCTTGTGGTGTCATCGCAGCCAAGGCAACAGTACCATTATCTAACACTTTCCAACTTTGGTAAGGCGTTAGAATGGTATTGGAATCTTTTGGAAATTGAGCGGTCAACTTGTCTAATGTTTGTTGCTTTACAATAGCACCTTCTGGGCTAATGCAGTAGATAGAACCATAGATATGGTCTTCTTTGGGTAAACTATAGGTGTAAAGGTTACGTTTATTGTCCATTCCTATCGGATACAACAAAGGACCATATAGTTCTTTGGCACAAACTTTTTCGTGGACAGCATTTGTTTTTAAATGTGCAGAAATCAGCCCTCTAAGGTTGTGTTTTTCAAAAAATTTGATTCCTGTGATAGTATCTTCTTTTTCAAAAAGCCTAGAAGCACCAAAAGGCAAATGATCAAATTGGGTCGGAGTTGCTTGCCAATCGGTACTAGAAAATTGCCATAAGATGCCAGAGTAGTCCTCTTTTTCTGTCCAACAATAAACATGTTTAGAATTAGAGGATGGAAGAATATGAACATCTCGATAAGTTCCCAACGCAATGCTGTTCTGTTTTTGCTCTTGAAAATTCCAATAGGCAAGTTGATAGTTAGATTGCTCATCGGATGTTAAGAACACACAAGTATTGGAATGGAGCACTTTAAAATCTTTCACCGTTTTACTAGACATACTAGTAGGCAGTTCTATTCGTTCCAAAAATACTCCATTAGGATCAAAAACTGTCAAATACTTAAAGGATGCATCTACAACATAAGTTTTGTTATCTTCTCCCAATTCAAATAAAATAGGTGCTAATTTTGTGGTAGGAGTAACTTCAAATGCTAAACCAGAAGAAATATGAGTCGGTATAATTTCAGCTTGTTTTTCTCCCCAAGGAGCAACCAAAATAGATTTCATAAAATGCGTATCGTTAAGTTTTGTTCGATTAAAGTTTTGAGTTGTACAGCTTGCTAGCATACAGCATAGTAATAAAAGACAATATTGATGCATGTATTACCAATTTGGAGTAAAGAATTTGACGGGAGAAGCGGCGCCTCCTGCGAGTAGATCTTCAATTGTAGTTTTGTAGGTTTTTTTATTGTTTTGTGTCCAAAGGCTCATAATTTCAATTTTTCCACCGACAGTATTTCCAGTGGCTATTGTAACATGATTCATGAAATCTTTGAAAATAACCATATCCCCTTTAATTGGTTTAGGAGAATCTGGATCGTCTTTGTCGTATGTATATTCTTCGCCTTTTCTAAGAACATCAAAATTACTAAACGCTTTTTGAACGCTAGTAGACAAATCAGAGCCAAAGTTTCTGTATAGAGTTGTGATTCTTTCTTTCGTAAGAATACCTTCTTTGTATGCACTATAAAGAACCAGTTCCCAACAATTTAGAACGCTTGTGCTAGTGTCGGGTTCTGCCCCTCCTTCAAGAATCCATTTTCCAAAATCGGTTTGGTTAAGAATGCCTCCTTGTCCTCTCCACTGAAGTTCGCCTTCAAAGTTCATAGCCGTATCGGCAACAGAACCCTGTTTTCTAGCTAAGTCAACATAAGTCTGACCATCGTTGCTGACATCTTTAGAGACTTGTGCTTCTCGCATTTCTCGAATAGCCAAGCGGCAAGCTAAAAGGACCTCTTCTTCTGTGTATCGATTGAGTAACACATAGTTGGCAAACTCAGCAGCCCATTTATGGTATTCGCTAGTTGCTTTAATAGCAGCGTCTGCAATTTGTCCAGGATCGTGTTCTGGTTTGTCGTTAACAAAGTCTCGTAAAGAGCTACTTGGAACAAGTTCAGGGCTTGAACTAGTATCTTGATATTGGCTTACAGATGAATTATCATGTTCTGATGCATTTTCTTGTAGTTGCGTCAAATTATTGGTCTCGTCACTATTGTTGGCCAATTCTTGTAGCCTACGGGCTTCAATAGCTTCAGGACTATTATCAACAAAATTACTGGTAGAGTTTCCTGTTTCTTGTTGTTCCTGTGAAAGATGGTTAACAGAAGTAGTGGTTGAGGTTTCTGATTGTTTTGAAGATCTACCTTTTCCCATAATTTTAAGTTTTGAAGTGTGATTGGGGAATACGAATAGCAATATAGGAAAATTTATTTATATATGAAACTGTAAATAAATAAAAAATATAGGTTTTTAGATGCGGTAGATAGGTCGTTTAAATTGAATGACTTAGTAACCTATCCTGGGCTATAGATGACACGTCGTTTTTTTATTTTTTTTAAAGTAACCGCACAAGAGAGACCGATAGCTAAATTATTAAAATCACCATACGTCTTATAGTGGACGGTTAGGAGATCATAATTGCAATAGAGTGAAAATCGCATGATTTTTTTAAATTTTAGAGCGATTTCGACACTGGGACCAAAATTAAATAAGCATTGTGTATTGGAAGATTTGAATGGCATTAGAACTCTTGGGATGATGCCTAGTCCAAAACGGAATATTTTGCCTGTTTTGAAAATAGCTTTGATGGGAAGGGCTATAGAATGATAAGCAAAGGGGAGAAAATCTGATGGGATGATTTGGAAATATTTCAGATCGTAAAATAGATTGAAACGAAGCCCTAAGCTTGGTTTTATTTCTTGTTCTAAAAAGAAACCAGCTTTTACACCCGCACGAGTATGATAAGGAACACTTGAGTAACCTTGAGATAATAAAAAAATGTGCTGATGCCCTATTTCTACACCAAGAGTAGTATGTGAAGGTTGCCCCTTTATAGAGGATAGGCATACCGTTAATGCTAAACTAATTAAAAAAAGTATTTTCATGATAAATTAAAGTGATGCATGTTAGTAATGAGAAACTTTTGTGCTAAATAAAGCTTATTAGCCTGGGCTATAAATGACCCGCCGTTTTTTCATTTTTTTAAATACAAAGGCAAAAGAAACGCCAGCTATAAGACTATGAGATTTAGGGATTGAAATTAATTTGATGGGGATAAGATCTATATTTAGATAGAAGCTAAGACGCATTTTTTTTCTTATTCTAAATGCCATAGAACCACAAACCCCAAGATGAAACTGAGGAGTAGGAAGTTGTTCAGAAAGTAGTAACATTGGATCTAATCCTAAACTAAAATGGACGATTCTTCCTGCTTTAAAAATAGTCTGAATCGGAAGACTAAAGCAATGATTGCCTTGGTAAGGGTACCAATCATTAGTGGGGAAGTTAAGATACCTAAAATTATAAAACAAACTGGTTCTAATATTGATAAGAGCAGATACCTCTCTTTCTAAAAAAAAGCCAGCTTTTAGACCTGGAGTTGTATAGGCTCCTGAAAAGATATTAGAGACTTGAGGTTGCCCAATGTAGTCGGACAGGTGTTGCCCTATTTCTATGCCAATTTCTGTTTGTGCGTTAGCGTGTAGTACGCCTAAGATGGACATACAAAAGGCGAGGAGAGTGGTTTTCATAGTAACAATGGATTATTTTTGTGTTGCTGAATGCTAGGATTGGTTAGATTGCTTATAGAAAAGGAGGGCAAAGGTCAACAGGAATAGAGGAAGACTGTGGGGTGCTGATCAATACATACGATAGGCTAATTCCTGCAATAATATTATTGTAAAAATCATTTTGTCGAGATTGTCTAGTGCGAATCTCTAATAATTTGTTGAAACCATGCATGTAATAAGCTGCTACACGAAGCTGTTCTGTGATGTGGAAAGCGCATTCCCCTCGCATACCTAATTGTATACTCGGTATCCGAATAAGAGGTAAATTACTACCCAAGACAGTATTCATCTCAACACCTAAGGCAACTTGTACTTGTTGATTGAGTTTGAGTACACCCATCATTGGAATATTGAGGCTATGCATATCCCAATATTTATCGGTATTATAAGGATTGGGAACATTACCAAAGTGAAAGCCTCGTAACGTATAAAACACACCGCTTCTTATAGCAAATAAAGAACTGATTTCTACCTCTGCAAACATTCCTCCACGTACACCAATTCGTTGAGCATAGTAGGGGATTGTTTGGTTAGAAGGGACAATAGCAGATATAGCGGTTCCTACCTCAGGACCTATATGAATCTGCGCTTGAAGCCGATTTGGAAGGGAAAAACACCATCCCAAGAAAAGGAGTAAAGCCTTTGACACAAACAATTTTTTCACAAACATTGATTTTGTTGTATAATAAATAGAATGTGTAAAGTTGTGGCATAGATGGATGGTTTATTTTATGAAGTAAGGGGTAGTTGCCAGATAAAATTTAGGTTTATCTTTTAATGATAAACATAGGACGTCGTATCTTGCAAAGGCAGTTCTTTTATAAAACCACTAAAATTTAAAATACGCTGCTTATATTCTAAAAAAAAGCTATTGCCATTGTTGAATAGTTCATGGCAATAGTGCATTAATCAAGGGTTATAAAAAACTAAATACACCAATAAAAAATATTAATAGACCACCATAAATATAAATAGCCATTGAATTTTTGGAGCTAACCTGTAATCGAGCAAATAAATATTGACAGACAAGACTCCATAAAAAAACAACGGCGAAAAATAGACTATTCCCATTGGTCGAGGCAATTGTCCAAAAATCAAGTTTAGGAGCTACTTGATGAATGAGTCCCGTTAATCCTGTCATGAGTAATGCCCCAGAGATAATCTGTAACCATTGGTTTTTTAGCGGTGATTTATGGATGATACAAGCGGTACTAAAGGCATTGACCAACCAATAAATAGGCATTACTAGAGGTATTCCTAATAGACTAAATCCAAGTGTTTTTCCAAAAGAATAAGGTATTATTTGTGTCATAAGTGTTTCTATACCAAGACTTAAAATAAAAGTGCTTGCTATGAAAAAAAACACCGATTTATTCCATTCTTTTTGATAAAGAAAGAGCAAAAGTGCATTGAGTAGAATAAAATAAGGGGTGTAATACAAATACCAAGCTTGTTGATGTGGGGTAGTAAAGCCAACTAGTGAAGCCATATAAACGATCATGAGAAGAATAACAGCAGGTACGTAACTCATTATTTATTGTTTTGTATTGTCAATTGTATTCGGAGCGCAAAGATAATGGATATTGTTTGCTAATTTGGGGTTTTGTTAGAAAAAGCTCAAAATGGAAGTATTATTATTTGAAAAAATTCATTAAAAATCACTACTTTTGCATCAAATTTCTTAACAACAGAGAAGTATTGGAGATAAAACCTCCTAATATTTCTATTCTATATCTATAACAAATCTTATGTTAACAGTTAGTAACCTTTCATTACAATTTGGGAAACGAGTGCTTTTTGATGAAGTAAACATCAAATTTACACGGGGCAATTGTTATGGTGTAATTGGTGCCAATGGTGCTGGAAAATCAACTTTTCTTAAAATCTTATCAGGAGAAATTGAGTCAACTCTAGGACATGTTGCCAAAGAACCAGATGCTCGTATGACTGTATTGAAACAGGATCATTTTGCTTATGACGAATATACAGTATTGGATACTGTAATGATGGGGCATGAAAAACTATACAACACAAAAGTTGAACTGGATAATATTTATTTGAAAGAAGATTTTAGTGATGCAGACGGTGTTAGAGCGGGAGAGTTGAATGAGTTGTTTGAGGAGATGGGAGGATGGAATGCTGAAAGCGATGCCGCTATGTTGTTGAGTAACCTAGGAGTAGTAGAGGCAGATCATTTTAAAAAAATGGAAGAGCTGAATACGAATCAAAAGGTTCGCGTGTTGTTGGCTCAAGTACTATATGGTAATCCTGATATTTTGATCTTGGATGAGCCTACGAACGATTTGGATGCAGAGACAATTATGTGGTTAGAAGATTTCTTGGCAGATTTTAAAAATACCGTAATTGTAGTATCGCATGATCGTCACTTTTTGGATGCAGTTTGTACGCATATCGTGGATGTAGATCACAAGAAAATTAAGTTGTCTACAGGTAACTATACCTTCTGGTATCAAACTAGCCAGTTGTTGAGTCGTCAGATGGCAGATAAAAACAAGAAAAATGAGCAAAAGCGTAAGGAATTAATGGATTTTATCCAACGGTTCTCTGCCAATGCATCAAAAGCCAAACAAGCAACTAGCCGTAAAAAGGCCTTAGAAAAATTGGATTTGAACGAAATTTCTGTTTCTTCTCGTCGTTATCCAGGTATTATTTTTAAGCAAAACAGAGAAATAGGCAACCAAGTATTAACAGTTAATTCTTTAAAAAAGGTACTGGGAGATACTGTTTTATTTGATAATCTGAATTTTACTGTTGAGAAAGGAGACAAAATTGCTGTTCGTTCTAAAAACTCTTTGGCCGTAACAAAATTGTTCCAAGTTTTGGCAGGCGAAGAGGGAGAAACACAAGATTCTGGAGATTTTGAATGGGGAGTAACGGTAACAAAATCTTACCTTCCTAATGAGAATGCTAAATACTTTAATTCTGACTTGGATTTGGTCGATTGGTTGCGCCAATATTCGGAAGAAAAAGATGAGACTTTTATTCGTGGATTTTTAGGTCGTATGTTGTTCTCTGGAGAAGAAACACAAAAAAGTTGTAATGTTCTTTCTGGAGGAGAGAAAGTACGTTGCTTGATGTCTAAAATTATGTTAGAAGAAGGAAATGTACTTATCTTAGATGAGCCTACTTCTCACTTAGATTTGGAATCCATTACGAAATTGAACGAAGCGTTAATTGATTATCCTGGAATCGTGATCTTTACTTCTCATGACCACGAGTTTACACAAACAGTAGCCAACCGAATTATTGAAATTGGACCTAATGGTATGCTGGATAAGTTGATGACTTACGATGAGTATTTACAAGATGAGAAGGTTAAAAATCAAAGAGAAGAATTGTACAAAGGTACTGTTTATGCTTCATAGCTAAAGCAGATCTTATGTATTGAATACTATAAATTAAAAAGTGCTTGATAGAATTTCTGTTAAGCGCTTTTTTTAATTCTATTGACATTATTATTAGTAGTAGCAGTATGAGTGAAAAAATGGAAGCGTTTAAACGCAAATTAGCAGCAAAAAGAAAAGCTCAAAACGAAGCTTTTTTAGCAGAAAATGCACAAAAAGAAACGGTAACAGTATTGGATAACGGAATTCAATACGAAGTTTTGGAGGAAGGATTTGGTAAAGTAAGTCCTAGTGTAAAAGATTGGGTAACTGTGCATTATCATGGTGCGCTCATTGATGGAAAGGTTTTTGATAGTTCTGTAGATAGGAAAAAAACAGCTACGTTTAAATTAAATAATTTGATTCAAGCTTGGCAAGAAGTTGTCCCGTTAATGGTTGCTGGTGATAAGTGGCGTCTTGTTGTGCCTCCAAGTATGGGGTACGGGGATCGTCAAGAAGGTAAAATTCCTAGCAACTCTATTTTGATATTCGAATTAGAATTAATTGCAATAGGAAAATAATCAATAGTTCGTTGAAACCACGAAGTAGCAGCGCAGGTAACTAAGCGAAGCGATCTCATAAAATACCACGCAGTAGCAGCGAAGCTAACTAAAAGCGTAGCGCTCACGAAGTAATCAACGAACTACTAAATAATAATACTCAGTCTAAAATAGGCAATGGTCAGGACGTGAAGTATAAAACAAATATTTATGAAAAGATTTAATTTTTTGCTAGGAATATTCTTCTTGCTTGGCTTTTGTCAAACAAGCAATGGGCAAAACTCCAAGGAGATTATTACAGATCGTTTTGCGTATAGTTGTGGCGTATTAGCAGGAACCAATTTCCAAGATATTGGTTTGTCAAAAGACTTGATAATTGTAGACAAACTCTGGAGTGGGATAGAAGCTTTTATGACTGGTCAATCAAAGATAACAGAGGTGGCTGCTCAAAAAATGACCAAAGCCAAAACGATTGAACTGCAAAATACAGGAGATTTGTCTCAATTGACAAAAGCTTCCTTAAGTGATTTTTATTACAATTATGGAATTGTAATTGGTGCCAATTGGAAAACCTTTAAGATTGATTTTAGTTCAGTAGGTCAAGAAGATTTTAAGCAAGGTATCTTGGCAGTATTTTCTAACACGGCATTGTTTAGTGTAGAAGAAGCACAAAAAGAAGTGAGTCTTAAATTTAAGGCTATTAAAGAAATGGAGGCTCAAGATCAACAGCACATTAATAAACAGTTTCTGAAAAAAAATAAAACCAAACCAGGTGTTATTGCACTAGAGAGTGGAATTCAATATGAAATCTTAAAGGAAGGAAGTGGTAAGCAGGTTAGTAATAACTCAAAAGAACTGATTACAGTGCATTACCATGGTACATTGATCAATGGAAAAGTCTTTGATAGTTCTGTACAAAAAGGCAAGCCAATTACGTTCAAATTAACAGGCGTAATCAAAGGGTGGCAAGAAGTAATTCCTTTGATGGAAGAAGGGGAAAAGATTAGAGCATATATTCCACCTTATTTGGGATATGGCAATAAGAAAACAGGAAATATTCCTCCAAATTCCATTTTAATTTTTGAAATTGAACTGATTAAAGTTGGACAATAAAATGTTGAAGTTTTGAATACTCGTGCATTCAAAACTTCAACTAATATTAAAACGATACAACTTTAGCCACCAAAACCAACTGTTAAACCACTAACAAATCGGATAGGGTCTTGTGGTGAAGCTCCCAAGCCAATTGCTGAGTTGTCTGTTGCATGATAGTATTTACTATTTAGGACATTATTAATTTTTACGAATACATCCAAATTTACTTTTTTAGTCGTAATGATTTTGTATTTAGCAAATAGATTCCACACAACAAAAGAAGGGCTTCCCGTTTGAAAGAAATTACCATCATTATCAATAAAACCATTGTTATAACTTTCTGAACGATAGATAAGACTATTGTTCAAACTGAAATTATATAAGCGGAATAATACCCCCGCTTTTAAGGTGTGCCTAGCTGAGAAAGGAAGGTATTGTAAGTTTTCGATTTGACCATCTGCAAATGTATAACTGGCGTGCATTTTTAATTTTATTTGTTCTTTAGAACCTAAAACAACTCGATAGTCAGCCCGCAAAGTTCCTCCGTAGGTATATATAAGTTCTTCTCGATTAATGGCTCTTTCGGCTGCTGTAATTGGAATCCCTTTAAAAGTTTGATTGTCAAACTCTGTTTTGAACTTGACAGCATTACCAATTACATTAAGATAGCCATTGACACCAATCGACAAATCACCTTTGACATACTTGGTAGAAAGCTCAATGGTATTGAGTGTTTCAGGGCGCAAATTTTCATTAGGAAGACGCCAAAAACCGCCCTCAATATGTGTGTATTCTCCACTTGCATTGGCAACAGGATAAAAAATGCCAAAATGATCGTACTTGCGCTGGGGGAGTGGTTGTAAGTAACCTCGACCTATTAGAAGTTTAAAATTAAGGGTACTTAGTGGTTTATAAATAAGCCCAAGCCTTGGACTGATACTATTATAAGTCCGTAGTGTTTTGGCAGGAGAATATTCGCTAATATCAAAAATTTGATCAAATCGAGCACCTAAAGTAATTAATAGTTTATCTTTTATATTAACACGGTATTCTGCAAAAGCAGCAGCTATAACACGTCGTAAATAATATAGGTCTTGATAAATTTTTAAGCTATTTCCATCTGCATCGGTATGATTTGTCCCTAAATAATAAATGTTATCATGTACAGTATTAACAGGGCGAACGGGTAAGAAAAGTTGAGTAGGTTGTTGGGGAATATCACTAGTTTTGGGCAAGGTCATTGAGTGTTGGAGCGTAATACCTACAGCAAGTTTATGGGTTTTGTTGAAGGTATAGTTAAAGGTCTCGGTTAGTCTTGCTCCCATATCCGTTCCAGTCTTGTAGGCATTGGCATAACCAGAAAATGTATTAACAAATTTACTATTCAAAGGAATAAACATGAATGTGGCATTGAGCAACGTATTTAACGACCACTTATTGGATCGTTTAGGTTGGTATAGCTGATTGATATTTATTCCAGAAAGAGAACTACCATATCTAGATTCTTTCCAATAAGGAGAATATTGACCTTTAGTGCCTATCGAACTACTATGTTGTTCTTGATTATGAAAGAAACCAATGGTCAACTTTTTGTATCTAAATTTAGCATCAAAGAAGTAACTGAAACGACTCAAATCGAAGCTTTTGATGGGAAGTTGTTGTGTATTTCCTGTTGGGTCAAAAGGACTGCGGAGTACTGTTCCGTTATTCATATAATTGTTGTTATACCATCTAAATTCATCTGGGTATTGTTCGTTGAGATTGACACCTTCCGAATAATACATTCCTCCAGACATCGAGAAAGACATCTTATCGTTGCCCAGTCCAAATTGAAACGCATTGGAGGTTGTATTGTACAAGCCATAACTTCCAGTTAAATTAAACCCTTTGGCATTCCTTCCTCTTTTGGTAATGATATTGACAACCCCCATATAAGCATCGGCACCATATAGAGCCGAAGCAGGCCCTAAAATAACCTCTACTCGATCAACATGTCGGATGTTAAAATTTTCAAGAATGGCCATTTTGGTACTAGTCATACTATTATAACGTACTCCATCTACTAAAAGTAGTAATTTTTCATTTCCTTGAATTCCTCTAGACGAGATTGTATTGTAATCTTCAGACGTGAAGCGATTTTGAATTTCGATTTCTGGAATATCCAAGAGTAACTCATTTAAACCCATATAACCAGCATATTCAATATCTTCAGAGGTTACCACATAAATCGTAGCAGGAGTATTTTCAATAGATTCGTTAGAGGTTGAACCTGTTTCTGTTGTAGCTTTCTGTTTGGCTTCTAATGCTGCATAGGTATATATTTCGTTAATTTCAGCTGCCGGACCTCTAACTAATTTAAAATAAGCCAATTTTGTCTGATCTTCTCTTACTTGAATCCCTACAATACGAGTTGTCTTAAATCCAAAAGCAGAGCATTCTAGGTTGTACAAGCCTGGAGCAACATTTGCAAAAATAAATTCTCCTGCATCTTTAGAAAATGCCTTGACAGGCGTTTTTTTACCTTTGAAAGAAACGAGTTGAATCGTAGCACCACGTATGATTTGCCCAGATTCGGAGTTGGAGACCAAACCACGGATATTTCCACCTAGTTCTGTCCATGCAAAAGAAAATTGAGAAAATAAAAGTATAATTACAATATAAAAATATTTCATTGTTAAAATGAGACTAATGTTGTTAGTTCTATTGGAATTATTGGAGGATTGTGCAATAGAAAACCAACGTTTATAAAAGTAGAGTTTCTTCACTTACAAGTAGAAGAACAAAAGCAGTCATAAAAAAATCACTTGTTTTGTCCTTCTATCTAGTTGTCAACACATTTAGCAAACTTAAAGGCTTGCTTTTACGGTTTCTAAACTAGTAAATGAGTTAGCGAGAGCATTGATTGTATTGTCGATATCTTGCAGTGAAGTAGCATAAATATTAGCTTGTAGAGGATCTGAACTTCCTGCTAAGTTGGATAAGATGTTATCAACATCTGCATCAGGAATGGTTTTAGAAGCACCGTATTTTAGCCCAGCAATAAAAGCGTATGCTTCTGTTAGGTAATGAGCATAAAGGGCAAAATCGGTAGCATTCTTTTTAGCATCATTTAAATAAGAAATAGCCACAGCAGCCAAGATAACTTCCCATTCTTGTTTAATAGTAGTGCGAGCCTCGTCCCTTGCATTATAGTCTTCTGCCGAGATAGCAGCACGACCTTTTAAGAACGCATTCATGATTTTTGAATTGCATCCTAAGATAGAATTTACTTTGTTGGAGTATTTTGCCCAAAGTTCTACATTAGAGGTGTTACTAGGAAAGTCAATCGGTGCTCCGAAGTAACCAAATGCTTCATCCCAGTGATGTTCCATATTAGTACCTTTTCCATCTGTAACCGCTTTATTGTCTACACTCATTTTAGTTTCCCCCAAATAAACCGCAGTAGACTGGTAATAGAAACAAGCAGTAGCAAGCCCTTTTTCGATTATTTGTGCCAATTCGACGCCATTGTTATTAAGCAAAAAGCTTTGCGTGCCATCATTGCTAGTAGCAATTCCCGCTTGATTTGCAGCAGCTGTTTGATTGGTACTTAGGCTAGCATTAGCTTGAGCAACCATGTAGTTTTCAAACTTGTTTTGAATGGATAAATGAACTTTGTTTTTTAATTGTTTGCTAGAATTATTTAAAGCGGGATCAGAAAATACAGTATTGGCATTGTTGTACATATTAATCATCGCTGTAGAACTCAGTTGGTTAGAACCTAGTGTATTGGCTGATTTAGCATAAATAGATAACGCTTCTAGCATCTTAATTCGAGTCGTTTGACCACTGTAATCAACATTTTCAAAATTATATGTTGTTGGAATTGTATAAGTCTGATCTTCTACTTTTTGGCAGGCAGAGAGACTTAATAGAATGCCCAAGGAAATCGTAAGTATCGCAATGTAATTTTTCATAATAGTCGGGGGATAAAGGATGATAAAATAATATTTTGAATATGAAAGAAATGAGTTATTGAATGAATCAATAACAAGGAATATTTAAGTTTAACAAATCAAACAATAGTTGGGGATTGGAGGTAAAACTATTGTTTGATAATGTTAATGTAAGGACTTGTAGACTAGTGCGTTTTGCTTCCGTTTTTAGGGTAGTTAATGTTAATCTCTGCCGTTTTTTCACAAGTAATATCTGTTAATAAAATGCCTTGATCATCAGGACCACTCAAAGAAACAGCATAAAAGCTAAGCTTTGTAATATGATCTGGAGCATTAAAATAGATATTGTGGTATTTGAATGTGCCAACCGAGGAACTATTTTTCATGGTTTCTGTATGAATTACAGTTCCATTAGCTGTAATAACTAACTGCTTGTCACCGGCATCAGGACGTAATGCGTAGGCAAAGATTAAGGTATAGTTATCTGATTTATCAGTATTTATTTTCTGTTGAATAGCAGAAGTAGCATCCAACTCTACAAAGTTTGTATTGATATAATTATCCGCCAACCCATATAAATCTGGAAATTGACTGTGTTCAATTACTTGTGCTTTGATAGGAATCCCTTTATCCGCTAGCAAAACTTCCCAGTGTTCAACACCCGAATTAAATTTGCTGTTTTTAATCAAGTTTTGCCCTTGTAAAAAGGATGTATTCAAAAGAAATATAAGAAGAATTAGGATCGGTAAATTTTTCATAAGGTTATCTGTTTGTTGTATTGTTTGTCAAAAAATAGGGCTTTGATGTGGAAGCTTAGATTAAGAATAAATACACTTTGCAACCAATTTTTGATAGATTCAGGTTAGATTTTCAATCCTTTCTCACTTTTTGACATTAGTTCCCTACTACAGTATTGGAGTCAAATAACATCAGTTAGTTGAATATACTGTTAGACCAATGCAATAGCAATGCTTAGATTCAAGTAATGAAGTGTAGGCTACTTTCAAAACTTAATCCTTATTATGATATTAATAAATATTAGTACAAGACAAAATGGTTTCTTTTTGTCTTAAGTAGAGATTTGTAATAAGAATGAAGAAAATTTATGAATCATGTAAAGTCATTTTTGACTACCTACTTAGCATGAAATAAAGAGGGGAGTTATGCCTTTTTGTTGTGCTAGAGTGTTTTGTCAAAGACTATTTTCGGATACTTGTAGTCTGAAAAGTAGTGCCTCTTATTTAAGAAACACTACTTAACTTATGTATATATTATTTATTGCGATTGATGGTCAAAGTAGTTGTTTTTTCAGCACCACTTTCGTCTGTAATTAAGAATTTGTAAGTACCATCTTCCAATGTTTTTACATTGAGCGCATTGTAGTTGTTGCCATTATCTACTTTGATGACACGGTTAGCTGCTACGCGATAGCCTTCTTCATCAAGTAATTTAATAGCGATTTCTTTTTGTTCTTGTGATTTTAGAGAGAAAACAAAAACATCATCGTTTACTTCATCCTCAGCGATCAATTCTATATCCAATACCTTAGCAACTTTTTCAGCAGCCATTAGTGAAGTATAGATTGTGCTAATGATTTCTTGTTCATCGCCATTATCCATCATTAGAATAATCGCAACCATTTTTTCTTCTTGAAGGGGAGCATCAATTGCAAACACGTTAAGTGAGAGAACAAGTAATGCGAGGGACATTAAAGATTTCATGATTAATGAAAATTAAAAGTTAATAAATCAATTAAAAGTTAATTTGTATTACTTATTACCGCGTAATACAAAAACAGTAAAGCGAAATTATATAATAATAAAAAAAACAAGTAGTTTATTCTTGCCAAGAATAGACCTATTTTAGCCAATATAGGTTTGTTTTTAGCCATATGTATCGCTTGATTCTGCCAAATTAGTTCTTAACTAACTCTTTTTGTGCTCTATATAGCCTGTTCCATCGCAAGCCTTACAATTGTTCCGTTCACCTCGCAATCCTCTCCAAAAACCTTTTCCTTCACACCTTTCGCAGATATATTGATTGGATTGAGAGTTGTTAATAATGATAAAAATAATTGCACCAACAATAGCGACAAATAGCAATACTTTCATAGGTAATAAAAAAGATAGAGTTTTGAAATAATTAGGGTGTTACAATAAAACGAAAAAAAAATAAGATATCCAATTGATTTTCAGTTTTTTATCGATGTTTTCGTAAATGGGACGTGTAAGATAAGAATAATAAACGATTTTTTTAAACAAAAAATTAATTGCCTCTTAGACGTTTTTTAAGCCATTTTGTAGACTTATAAACAAGCAAGCCGCAAATAATAAGTACGATGTAGTCACAACACAACTCGTGGCTAGTAACAAAAGTAATTGTTCTAGAAGTAATAACCTGTTGATACTATTGATTAACCATAACTCAATTTATTGCTTAGAGGATTGGCATATATTTTAAGCATAAATTCCCGACCTTCTGTTTGTTCTTCAAGAGGAAGCATTTCAATAAGCATATCAAAAAACTCTTTTAAAGAAGCTTGGGTAGGAGCATATTTTGAGGAGTAATTAGTCGAGTTCAAAAGTTGATCGTAGGCGTAGTAGTTGATGGGGTGCAATTGGTAGTTGAGATGAATGGCTTTGTCTATTATGCCAGCCAAATTAAGTAACATTCCTTTTTGGTTGGGGGCTTCATACAGAGCATCAAGACGTTTGTGGAGTGGCTTTTCAAAATGAAAATGAACATGACCTTTATGTCCCTTTATACCCAACAACAAATGTTGCGCATCATCATGAAACACTTTTTTGTAATTAGGATCTTTCTTTTTCTTTAAATACTCCTTCGTTTTTAGATAGCCACAAGGGTCGTATTCATAAGAAATTGAGACAGGAGTGATGTTGAGTGATTTAAAATGTTCTACGAGGTTGTCTTTGCTAGAAAGACTCAACATTTTTAGCAAAGAAATTTGAGTCTTGTCATTGCCATCTTTGGCGCGCCCTTCCCGTTGTGCAATCCAAACAGAGTCTTTTTCCTTTGTAAGTGTTTCTTTGATATATTGAGAAAGAATCACGGCATGGTTGTAAATTTCTCTAGGATTACCAGAACGTTTAACAACAAAGCTTTTATTTATTTTGAATAGCAATTCTGTCAAACGGTTGGCAACTAAATTATCTCCAATGGCAATTTGACTTGTCCGCATACCTTGTTCTAGTAGAACCATATTTAAATAAGCAGAATCTAAGACAATATCTCGATGATTGGAAACAAACAAATAGCTTTTGGATGGGGATAAATGTTCTGTACCACTAAACGTAAAATTGCTAATGCTGCTCTGTGCAACCGTTTTTAAAAAAGGGCGAATCACCTTTTTTTGAAAATCATCAGCACTTTGAACAGTATCTTTTTCGTCTAATATTAATTTGTTTAGTTGAGGAGGTACAAACGCTTTCATTCCTGCCAGAAAATCCTCATAACTAAATAATTCTTGAATGGCTTCTCGAACTTGGTGATCGCCATATATTTTAGGCTTGGTATGGTTGTGGTGTTGCATTGATGGAGCACGACTTTAGTCAATAAATAAAGGTTAGATGCACATTTATTGTTTGTTTTAAAACAAGAGATATGCAAATGTGGGGAGGTCAATGTTAATATTGGGAATCTACAACATATTTGAAGGTTACAAGCATTCGTAGTTAGCTACGCTGCTACTTCGTGGTCGGTGATTAGCTTCGCAGCTAACTATTGAAGCATCACTTTTTACACTTTTATGCGAGTAATTCTTCTACTTTTTCTAGTGGACGACCAATCACAGCTTTATTTTTGTACACCACAATAGGGCGTTCAATTAGCTTTGGGTGTTTTACCATAGCTTCTATCCATTCGTTTTCGTTCAGTTCTTTTCCTTTGTAATGCTCCTTATAGATGGCTTCACTTTTTCGAATCAATTGTTCAGCTTTGATACCTAATTGGGTTAATAAAGTTTGTATCTCAGCAGCATTTAGCGGTGTTTTTAGGTATTCAACAATTTCAAAATCAAGACTCTTTTCTTTTAGCAAATTTAAACTATCTCTACTTTTAGAACAGCGAGGGTTGTGATAAATAGTAGCTTTCATTGGGATATATAGTTTTGGCATTATGAGATCAATTCTCTTGCGAAGATACAATATAATTGCCACTTCACAATTTAGAGTCAATCTTAATTTTAGGTTAAAATAAGAAAGAGAAAAAGGTAGTTTTGTAGACCGTTGAAAATAAATAAAAAAGCGTTAAACCTTATGAAAAGATTTAACGCTTTTTAGAATAGGATTTGCTGTTTTAATCTTGAGGCATTGCCTGAGCAGCAGGAGATTCCTCTTTGATATCTTCTGCAAAAAAATCATTCATTTTATGTTCGTATAAATTGGTTAATTTCATTAGTTTTTTAGAAAGCATATTGGTTTGACTTAGCATCTCATCAATATCCTCTTTAGTAGTATTTTGACAAGCATTTTTTATCCACTCCCATTCTTGATAACAACTTTCTAGTAAAACACTCATAGCAGGACTATTAATTCTAGATGCTTTTAGTTCTTCCAATTGTTTTTTAAATTCTTGTAGGCAAGTATTGAGGCGTTTGATAGATAAATCGGAATCAATATTTAAAGCTTTCATAATGAAATAGAGGGCTACCCGTTGAGAGGTAATCCGCAAATCACTAGAAACATAGATCTGATGCGTAATATCCAAACTAGGATCAACTTTAACATCATCTTTGATACTTAAAGCCCTGTAAGAAGGTGTTTTCAAAGCATATTTTTCGATTTCATCTGAAACCCGATCGCAAGCAGCCATCATAACATAAGCCTGTTCAATTAATTTAGTTGCTTGAATATCATCCATTGCACTAAAATTAGTCGCCAAGTTCTTGTAATTTTTCCACATGGTTTTTACCACATTAATAGCCATTCGGATATCCTCTGTTTGTGCTGTGATAAGCATAGCATTCATGCGTTCTTCAAAATCTTCTACATCCTCAATAACTTCTTTTTTATATTTATAAGCAATATGGTCATTGAGACTAGCTATACAAGATTTGGCTATTTTTTGGATATAAACCGTTTGCATAGTAGCTTCGTTAATTGAGTAACTAATGTTTAACTTGACAGCTAACTCAATGTATTTTTCAGAAACTTCTTCTACCGTTTTTGAAATTAAATTGGAACGATTTAACATATCATCAACATAACTTTGGTCTTTGTCTACAAAAATCAGATGTTGGTTGATTTCCGTCCAATTTTCTCGTATAAATGCTAATTTATTTTGAATGGATTTAGAAGTAATCTTTGCTTTTTCTAGAATACCAAGAATCCTACTAAATGATTTTTGAGCATCGTTTAAACTATGTCCAGCAGCAGTGGCGTCAATACCTTGTTTTTCGGATAAGTAATACAGCATGATCCGCTGCATCAAAATAAGCTGATTGCGGTTTTGTTTGATGTATTGTTGAATGGTAATTAGATCACTGTTATCCGAAGGCGTTGTCAAAGATTTGTTGTAGTTACTATATGCCACATGCAATGCTTTGGTAGCTTGTAAAATTAAAGTAGACTGTTTTAATAATTTTGATGCTGCGTCTTTTTTGATGCTCCACCCTGCAATTTTTTTGTATTCTATCCAGATGCTACGAACGTTTTGAATATTTTCCTTGATATCGTCAGTAGGAGTAAAAAGGCTTAATTGATGTAATTGTTCGTCAAATCTTTCAATGGCTTCATCTCTTTCTTGATAAAATTTAGGTTCCATAACATTGTTGCAAAGGGCAAAGTAAACTTTGGCAATACGCTGTGATTGCACTTGCTGATCGGAAGAGACTAATAACGCTTTTTGAATGTCCAGTTTTAAATCATTGGCTTTAAGACTAAAAAATAGTGATGAGAATAGTATGGTGTAGAGTATTTTTTGCATAACATTATGATATAAATGGGGAAGTTAATTTATGCAGTTTTTATGAAATTGGAATAGTATCAATTATACTAGTGGGGTTACAATAACAATAAAACTTTTTAGTGTACCTAAACATAAAATTACAATAAAATATCGAATTTTTTACCTAAGGCAGTATAGAATTTCAGTTTTAGAAATAAAAAAACAAAGATGTAATTGGTTGTATGGAATAGATTAGTTTTTTTCTTAGGTACTATCTATTGTTTATGAGTGTGCTATATCGGTGGGGAGTCTTTTGTCTTGATAATTAATATTCTATACGGCTGTTGCCAGATTTTGTTGTCATTAAAAATAGTCTATTTAGATATTTATTTAAAACATATTAAGAACTGTTTTGGTGTGACAGGGTTTGCGGCAAAGAAAACTGGGAACTAAACCGTACTTTGCTGTAACAAGATTTATCAGAATGCCCCTTAGTTATTGATGTAGATGCAGATGCTTTGTGCGATTTTATGGTCGTTTTGTTTAGAATTGTGTAGACGAATTCAGAGATGAAACTTTAGCTATAATGGCGTTTTTCGTTTTTTCGATGACAAAGCAGAAAATCCAAGGAGTACTCTATTGGATTCGTCCGAAAAAAAACTATCTTGACCTACCTAAAAACGAGTAAACAGTGCAACAAAAAACAAAAATCATTATAGGACGTAGAGAAAAAGCCAATTTTCCAGATTTGGGTTTAATGGATATAGATGTCAAAATAGACACAGGGGCTTATACCTCTAGTATACATTGTCATAATATAGAAGAACATTCTAAGCAGCTTCATTGTCATTTTTTGGATGAAGCTCACCCTGATTATAATCATAGAAAACTAGTTTTTGATCGGTATAATCGAACAGTTGTTAAAAGTTCTAATGGTATTACCGAACCTCGGTACAAGATTTTTACTAAAATTGAGGTTGGGGGACAAGAATACCCCCTCGAACTTACCTTGACCGATAGAGGAGAGATGCGTTACCCTGTTTTGATTGGTCGAAAGTTTTTGAATAAAAAATTTCTAGTAGACGTTTCCTTAACTAATAATTTAAAGAATAAAAAGAAGCATGAAGGCTAAAATGAAAATGGCAATTTTATCTAGGAATCCTAGGTTATATTCTACCCAACGAATAAAAGAAGCTGGTGAGAAAAGAGGACATGAGATGTTGATTATTGACCATACTAAATGTAATATTATCATCGAACAAAAGAAACCTCAAATTTATTATAAAGGAAATGTCCTAACGGATATTGATGCCATTATTCCAAGAATCGGAGCTTCTGTTACATTTTATGGTGCCGCAGTAATCCGTCAATTTGAAATGATGAAAGTGTTTACCGCTACAAGTTCTCAGGCCTTGGTCGATTCTCGCGACAAATTGCGTAGTCTACAATTGTTGTCTAGTGCTGGTCTGGGGATGCCTAAAACTGTTTTTACGAATTATTCGAAAGATGTCGCTAATGTTATTGATATTGTTGGAGGAGCACCTTGTATTTTGAAATTATTGGAAGGAACACAAGGGGTTGGCGTTGTGTTGGCAGAAACGCCAAGTGCCGCAAAATCGGTTTTGGAAGCATTTAACGGCTTACAAGCTAGAGTCATAGCACAACAATTTATTAGTGAAGCTAAGGGGGCTGATTTAAGGGCTTTTGTTGTGGATGGTGTTGTGGTTGGTGCTATGAAGCGTCAAGGAAAAGAAGGAGAATTTCGCTCTAATTTACACCAAGGTGGTTCTGCTTCTATTATTGAATTGTCAGACGAAGAAGAAAATGCCGCTTTGAAAGCTGCTAAAACATTGGGCTTAGCGATTGCAGGGGTAGATATGCTACAGTCTAATTCAGGACCAATGATCTTAGAAGTAAATTCCTCGCCAGGTTTAGAAGGAATTGAAAAAGCGACAGAGAAAGATATTGCCAAATCTATCATTCGATATGTGGAACGGAATGCTTCGTAAATATTTCATGGTAGTAGTTTGTTGATTAGCTTCGCTGCTACTGCGTGGTACTTCGTGAGCGCTGCGCTTTTAGTTAGCTTTGCTGCTACTGCGTGGTATTTCGTGAGTGCTTTGTTTTTAGTTAGTAGCATCAACTATTGTCATGAGAAATACATTATTAAAATGGAAATATTAAATACTCCAATTGGAAGAGGGAAAAGTAAGGTTATCAATCTAAATATTGCTAAATTGCATACTAGGACTAGTCTTGCAGTTCCTATTATTGTAGAAAGAGGTAAAGAAGATGGTCCTTGTGTATTACTAACGGCTGGAATACATGGAGATGAAGTAAATGGGGTAGAAATTGTCCGTCAAATTGTAGCCAATGATTACAACAAACCTCAAAAAGGCACTGTTATTTGTATTCCCGTAATTAACGTATTTGGCTTTTTGAATCAAGAAAGAGAATTTCCCGATGGTAGGGATTTAAATCGATTGTTTCCTGGTTCTAAGAGAGGTTCTTTAGCGGGGCGGTTTGCTTATCATATTATGAATGCTATTGTGCCTCACATTGATTATTGTATGGATTTTCATACAGGAGGCGCTGCACGTTTCAATTACTCGCAGGTGCGTTTGGATATAAGAGATAGGGAAGTGCTGACCTTGGCCAAAGCTTTTGGTGCGAAATTTATTGTTGATGCAGAAAATAGAGATAAATCGTTTCGAAGCACCTTGTCTAAAAAAGGTAAGAAGGTTTTGTTATTTGAAGGAGGGAAGACTTTACACTTGGATCGACACGTTACACAAGTGGGGATAGATGGTGCTTTACGTGTTATGCATCATCTAGGAATGCGTGATTTTACCAAAGAGTTAATGGGAAGTAGACATCCTGAAAAAGTACAGCCTATTTTAGTAAAAAAATCAACTTGGATTCGTGCCAAGCATTCAGGAATGTTTCGGACAGAATTAAAATTAGGAAGTCAAGTGTCAAAGGGAGATAAAATTGGTTCTATTAGCGATCCTTATGGAGACTTTGAAGTAGATGTTATCTCAACGTATGATGGTTATATAATAGCGGCCAATCATGCACCTATTGTTAATCAAGGAGATGCTTTGGTACATGTTAGCAAGGAAACTAGTTTAGAGTTTTAGAACGAAGGATAGTTAATTGATGGTAATTTTAGACATGCAGATAGGACTAAATCTGTGTTTTATGCTTCAATAGTTAGCTGCGCTGCTACTAATGCTTTTAACAGAGAACAATTACTTTCTTTTATTGTTAAAATAGCATTCAATCAAATAGAACACTTTGTGAGATCGCTTTGCTTAGTTGATAGCTTTGCTACTATGTGATTTCCACGAAGTAACGTTAAATTGTTAATCCCCTTAAAATAAAGATAATGAGATATATACTTTCAGTAATGACAATCAGCTTGTTTTTCTTTTCTTGTTCATCTAATAGGGCGGGAGAAAAAACAGTTACTCCAGAGGTAGAACCACAAACTGTTGCAACAAAAAATACGGCTAGCACTAAAAAAATGGAAGAGCTGAGCAAAGCTTATTTTGCGAGCGGTTGTTTTTGGTGTGTGGAGGCTGTTTTTGAGTCTGTTAGAGGAGTGGAAGAGGTTATTTCTGGTTATGCTGGTGGAACCAAAGCCAACCCTACATACGAAGAAGTAGGAAGTGGTCAAACAGACCATGCAGAAGCCGTAGAAGTTTATTACGATCCAGAAATTGTTTCTTATGCCACCTTACTTAAAGTATACTATGGGTCGCATGATCCGACTACAGTAAATGGACAACATCCAGATTTTGGCAAACAGTACCGTTCTATGATTTTGTATAATGATGAAATGGAACGCAAGGCGGCAACAGATTTTAAAGCGGAGCTAGAAGCGGCTGGCACATACAGTGCACCTATTGCCACTGAAATTGTCCCTTTTAAAAAGTTTTGGCCAGCAGAGGATTATCACCAAGATTATGAAAAAAGAAACCCTAATAATTCTTATGTGAGAAATGTATCTATTCCTAGGTTGAATCGTTTTAAAGAAAAATTTCCAGAGTTATTGAAAAAAGGACATTAGAAAATACTTTGCAAAAAAAGTAAGCGTAAGCCGAACAAAAATTGCCAATTGGGAGCTTTCTCAATTGGCTGTTTTATATAAGAACGACTCAACTCCAATTAGGAAAAAAGGCATCTTCAAAATGACAGATTTCTAGTTGAGGTTCTAAAATAATTGAAATAACGTCAAATCTAAATTCTGCTTCATATTGAGCTTGATACATATATTCAACGGCTAACTCATACATTAAGTTTTGTTTTTTGGAAGATACCGCCTCTTCTGGCAAGCCAAATATGGCTTTTTTTCGCGTTTTGACTTCGACAAAGACAAGGATATGGTCGAGTTGAGCAATGAAGTCTATTTCCCCCTTTCCCCAGCGCCAGCTGTGTTCCAGTATGGTGTAACCTGCTCCTTTTAAGTGTTTTTTTGCAATTTGTTCACCTAACTTGCCAACATCGTTGTGATTCGCCATAAAATTATTATATTGCAGAGTTATTAGAATAGGTTAACAATGAGTAAACAAATGTACCTCAACAACAAACCATAATATATTCTAAATCATTGCTTCTTGTAAAAATTGTATCAATCTGATTATCAATAAGATATGGTTTTTGCTTTTAGGGTTTTAAGGGTTTGATAATCAATCAAATGTAAAAGGAATAGAAGGTGTTGTTTTAGTGAAAAGTTGTATAAAACGACTTGTTTCTGTAAAAAAAATATACCATTAATAGTTCCCCCTAAATACTAATTATTTAGTGAACAATGTTCTAGTTAAGTATCTACGTTACTTGACTATTCTACTATTTAGTTACTAAAAGTGAGTAGTTACTACATATATTAGAATATGTGAGTATATCAATTTTTTTTGTTAAAAATAAAATAGTAGCGAACAATTACAATATTTAACCTAAAAAAATAGATTGTCCTTTGACAAGGACTTAAAAAAATAAAATACAAAAAGTTATGATGAATGTTTTTATCCAAGAATTTCCAAAGCAATTGAAAACGGCATTGGAAATAGGAGAGCAAGCAACATTGAGTAAGCACAATCAACCTATTCAAAATATAGTTGTATTGGGAATGGGAGGCTCAGGAATCGGAGGTGAGTTTGTTGCAGAATTTGTAAAAGATACTTGTTCTGTCCCTTTTTTATCCTGCAAAGGATATAACATACCAGCTTATGTGGGTAAAAATACTTTGGTAATCACTTCTTCATTCTCAGGTAATACAGAAGAAACACTAAATGCTTTTGAAGAGGCCTTAAAACGAGAGGCAAAAATTGTTTGTATTTCATCGGGCGGAAAACTAATAGAAGAAGCGAAGAGATTAAATTTGGATTATATAAAAATTCCTAGTGTCCAACAACCTCCTAGAACCTGTCTAGGTTACTCTTTGGTGCAACAATTGTTTGTTCTGAACTATTTTGGGTTTGCAAGCAAGCAATGTATACAAGATATTAAATCTTCTATTGCTTTGCTAGAAGAGCAACAAGACCAAATTCGAGTAAAAGCTGCTCAATTGGCGAGAAAAATGGAGGGTAAATTTCCTGTGATTTATGCTACAGATAAAATGGGGGCAGTAACCTTGCGTCTGCGCCAACAATTGAATGAGAACTCAAAAATTTTGGCTTTGAATCACGTCTTTCCAGAAATGAATCACAACGAATTGGTGGGCTGGAGAGAACAAATTGGACAATATGTTGTTTTGATTTTCCGATCCAAGGATGATCTAGCTAGAAACAACAAAAGAATAGAAATCAGTAAGGATATCATCGAAAAAATTGCTGATGAATTGTTAGAGATAGATTGTTTGGGAGATTCTCTAATTGAGCAGGCAATGTATGCTGTTCATTTGGGAGACTGGATTTCTTGGGAATTAGCAGAAGCAAGAAAAATGGATTCTATCGAAGTAAATGTCATTGATCTACTAAAAAGAGAATTAGCCGCAGCTGCATTAGGGTAGTACAATTTCATGGGAAAAAAAATTGTTTATAAAGATCTTGGAGTAATTGATTACCAAGAAGCGTGGGATTTGCAAACAGAGCTTTTTGAAGAGGTTGTTGCTAGAAAAGTAAGCAACCGAAAAGCTACACCAACCGAACAACAGGAACAATATCATTATTTATTGTTTTGCGAACATCCGCATGTCTATACTTTGGGACGAAATGGAAAGGAAGAACATTTGTTGTTAAATGAAACGACCTTAGTAGAAAAAGAAGCTACATTTCATAAAATCAATAGAGGTGGAGACATTACTTACCATGGATTTGGTCAAGTAGTTGGGTATCCTATATTAGATTTGGATGAATTTTTTACTGACATAGGGCGTTATGTGCGTTTCTTAGAAGAAATGGTTATTCGGATGTTGGAGGAGTATGATATTGTTGGAGAACGAATAAAAGGGCTTTCAGGAGTTTGGATTGATAAGGATACTGATAATCCTAGAAAAATTTGTGCAGTAGGGGTGCATTTGAGTCGTTGGACAACTATGCATGGCTTTGCCTTGAATGTTAATACTGATTTAGATTATTTTAATTATATCGTTCCTTGCGGTATTGATGATAAGGCAGTTACTTCAATGGAAAAAGAGTTGGGGCAGCGAGTTGATGAAGAGGCTGTTAAATTAAAACTAAAAAAGCATTTTGCTGTTTTATTTGAAGCTACTTACAAGTAATAATAGTACAGAATAGTTGCTGTTAACTGGTGTGTAGTGAATCATAGTGCTTAACTATGCTGCTAATCAGTGGTTTTGATGGTCATGTAGTAGCAGTATAGCTAACTATTGTAATCAATTAAAAATTAATAAACATAGCGTATCGTAATGAAGAAAGATATTCCTATCAAAAAAGTGACGGATATTGCAATTGCAATTGTGCCAAGTGAAGAGGATGAAAATTTTTGGGATGTATATTTCTTGAATTTAAAAGAAAAAGACATTAAAAATGTCTTTATTAGCTCAAGAGGATATGGTGAAATTGATGGAGAGAAAGTAGAAACAACACAGTTGAGGTACTTTTATGAATTGATTGGAGCCGAAATGGCGGTTAAGATAGAACCCATTGATTCAAAGTTGTTTCGTTTGGCGAATGAATATTGGATTAGCTTTAATTTTGATGGTTTTATGTATGATAAAAAATACATTTTTGTTCCTGGTAGTTTGATTGAAGAAAACTTTACCAACATTCCTATCGTAAATAAAAAGGGTGTAATGATAAAATAGAGCGTTATAATCCTTACGTATAACCTAGATCGGTTTGAATGTGTAATTTGATTGAAGATTTGAGAATGAGCGAAAGTTGTTTCATTTTCAAATCTTCAATTTTTTTTAGCCTACTTCTACTTTATTAAGAAAAAAGATGCTCTATTGTATGCTTTGTTGTGGCTTGAATTTTAGAGCAAAGGTAGTCGGGCTTTCATTGATCGTTAAGTCAAACTCAACTGATAAACTTTCTTGGCTTAAGTCTTTAATTTGAAGGTTAAATTTTTCATCGACTATAATGCTATTGTCTTTTAACTCATAAGGTTCTTCTTTGTTTAAAGAAGGCATCATCTCTGGTAATAACTCGCACTTAAACTCGCTTTCTGTAAACGTAAAAACGAGGTTGTTTAATAGTTCTGTCCCTTCTGTTCTACCATCTCTAGTGCCACTGTCAAAGACCCAAGAACCAACTAAAAGCTCTTTTTGGGCACTATCCTCAGGAACAGTTTCTCCACAGGAATAAAATAAAAGCATAAAGGGAAGAATAAGAAGTAATAGTTGTTTCATTAGTTCAATATATTAAATATGTGAGGTACTATTGTTAGTATGAATAACCAATATAATAATTCGTCGAAACAATATTGATTAATACTTTGAGCAATTTTTAACTTTTTTATTCTGACTTCTTGATGGAACGAAAATAAGCTTCCTTTGGTTGTCTCTAAGTGAACTGCAAGACTAGTTGCCTTATCTTTGTAGAAAACTAATCCTTAAAATATATGCAAACGGATAAATATGGACGAACCTATCACTTGCCATTTTCGGAAGGAGTAACCAATGATGATAAAACACTTCAAGATTGGGAAGGTTTGTTGAAACAGGAAATTATTATTACAGAAAAATTAGATGGCGAGAATAGTTGCTTAAAGACGGCAGGAGCTTTTGCCCGTTCTCATGGTGCACCGACTAGAAACCCTTGGGCAAGCAATATGTGGGCAATATGGGAACGAACGAAAGGGGATTTGGGAGACTTGGAAGTTTTTGGCGAAAACCTTTATGGTATTCATAGCATAGAATACGAGCAATTGTCGTATCATTTTTATGTTTTTGCCATTCGAGATGGCAACAGGTGGTTGTCTTGGGAGGAGGTCGTCTTTTATGCTGAATTGTTAGAATTGCCTACGGTGCCTGTTTTGGAGATAGGTTACTTTACAAGCCAACAAATTAAAGATTTTATACAACAGCGCATGGAACTTGGAAGCGTATTTGGCGGTCCTTGTGAAGGATTTGTATTGCGAAATGCCAATGAATTCCAAACTTCAGATTTTAAATACAACGTTTTAAAATATGTGCGCAAAAATCATGTACAAACCAATGAGCACTGGACTAGAAATTGGAAACGAGCTTCCCTTTGGTATGAAAAACCTTTGGTCTGAAAATGGAACAGCGAACTGGCATATTATAGAGCAACAAGATTGGTTTATGGATTTGCAAAATTGTCCGCAAGACCCTAATTTTCACGCCGAAGGAAATGTAGCCATCCATACTAGAATGGTTTTGGATGCCTTACTTGAATTAGAAGAATATCAGGTGCTAGGAGGATACGATCGGCAAATTTTGAAATGGAGTGCTTTGTTGCACGATATCGGAAAACCTAAATGTACTATTACCGATGAGGAGGGGTATATTCGTGCCCCTAAACACGCAGCCATTGGTGAAAAAATGGCTCGAAAGATGCTTTGGGACATGGATTTTAAATCGAGAGAAGCTATTTGCTCCTTGATTCGATTGCATGGTTTGCCCATTTGGTGTTTGGATAAAAATAATCCGTATGCTGCGGTAGCTAGCGCAAGTCTTCGACTAGTTAACAAGCATTTATATCTATTGTCAAAAGCAGATGTATTAGGGCGAAAAAGCGTGAATCAGGATGATTTTTTGGAACGAGTAGAACTCTACAAGGATTTTTGTATCGAACAAGAATGTTGGGAAGAAGCCAAATCGTTTCACAATACACATAGTCAGTTTAAGTTTTTTCACAAACAATCGCATTATCCCGCCGTTATTTATGATGATACCGCTTTTGAAATTATTTTATTATCAGGAATTCCTGGTAGTGGAAAGGATACTTATGCTAAAACTTTAAAATTGCCTATCATTAGTCTAGATGACATTCGAGCAGAATTTGATATTAAGGTTACGGACAAAAAAGCGCAAGGTAAAGTAGCGCAAATTGCTTACAAACGTGCCAAAGAATACGCTGCTAAAAAGAAAAGTTTTGTTTGGAATAGCACCAACTTGACACACGAACTTAGAACAAGAATTGTGAATACTTTATCGGTTTATAACCCAAGGTTTAAGCTAGTTTATATAGAAACTTCTAAGGCCAATATTTGGTCAAGAAGAAGAGCTACGATTCCTGTCCGAAAGCTAGAAAAAATGATGGACAAGATGGAAATACCTTTGCCTAGTGAAGTGCATTCTATCGAATACATTCGAAATTAAGTATTGTTTTTTTTAGATTAAAAGTGTTTTAATTTTTCTATGTAGGCATATTAATTCGATGTAAACAAAATTAAATTTTGTAAAAAATATAAAATTTTATTCAATCAAGGGATAATATTGTATATTTACAGCCACACCCAAATTGGGCACCCTTGTTTATTTATAATATAAATAGTAGGATACAAATTTACTATTTAGTTAATTAATTCTTTAAACGATAAAAAATATGTCTGCACACAATCATAAGTTGGACAAAATAGACCTAAAGATTCTAAAAATCTTACAAGCAAACAGCAAGATTACAAATTTGGATTTATCTAAAAAAATTGGTTTGTCTCCAGCTCCAACATTGGAACGTGTAAAGAAGCTTGAAAGCTCTGGGATTATTAAAAGTTACCATGCTCAAGTAGACCCTCAAGTGATTGGTCTGAGTGTTAAAACTTTTGTTTTAGTTTCATTGGCTTGGCAAAAAGAAAATGCTTTAGAAAATTTCATTGCAAAAGTTAATGAAATTGATGAAATTGTAGAGTGCTATATCATTACAGGAGAGGCAGATTTCTTAATGCACTTGGTATGTAAAGATATTCCAACCTACGAGCAGTTACTATTCAAAACACTCTCTAAAATTGATGAAATTGAACGCTTAAAAACATTGATGACTTTGTCAACAGTAAAAGACTCTAAAGTCTTGCCATTCGATTACGATACGGTTCCTTTTAATGGGAACTAAGTTGTTGTAATCTAAAGAAAATTATTTTGCTAAAATGCTCCTAGAAACTCAGATTTCTAGGAGCATTTAATGTAAGTAGTTGTAGTATCTTTGTTAGAAACCAACACCGCCACCGCCAGCACCAGCATCGGAGCCTCTTTGATTCATACGTCTTCTAACTCCCATATCCATTTTCCCAAAGTCATAACTAATGCTCAAATGAGCAACCCTTGACTCCCAACGATGTCTTCCTTGTATGGTATAGTTTTGATCTGCCAAGTCATAACCAAATTGTTGGACGTTAAAAGGATCTTGTATTCTTAAAGTAATGGTCAATGATTTTTTTAAGAAACGCTTGCTAACTGCAAAGGTGCTGAAGAACATATCTGTTATATTGCCAATCACCAAAACCATAGGCGCACGATAGAACAGGTTAAATTGTACTCCAAAATCTAAAGGAAGTTCAAAAGAAGAACCTATATTAGCATGCCCTCCAAAAGAACTATTTCTATATTGGTCGCTCAAATTACTTCCATCTTCTTGCATTCTATAAGCATTTAGACTGGCATTTAATCGCCACCATTTGAAGAACTGTATTCCTGTTGCTAGCTCAACTCCAAAAGAATGTGCTTCATCAAAATTGGTAAATCGGACAGAACCAACTCCTTGGGCATCGACATTGTATAATCGACGCATGACATCAGTTGTTTGACGGTAATATAAACTACTAGTAAAGGAGCCTTTTTTCCAATATTTGGCATAGGTGAATTCAATTGAATTGATGTATTCGGGTTTGAGATAAGGATTGCCAATATGTACGTTTTGAGGATCGGTCTGATCTCCAAAGGGATTTAAAGCTTGTATTTGTGGTCGATTGATGCGTCGACTGTAAGATAATTGAAGCTGTTGCATTTTTGGCAATTCATAACCAATATGTGCACTTGGGAAAAAGCTAAAATAGTTGTTGTTGTATTGCTCGTTGGTCGTCAATAAATAAGAGGTTGTTAGAGTCTGTTCTAAACGAATGCCTACTTGGAAGCTAAACTTTTTAATTTTTTGACCATAAGTACCATACAAAGCATAAACTTGTTCGCTATATAAGAAGTGATTGCTAATTCCTAAATCTGTTTCATAGTTTTGTTGGGTATAATCGTAATTCATAAATTGGAAGTTATTATCAATTAAACGATACCCACCTTTGGCTCCCAATTCCATCTTTCCTTTATTTTTGAATGGATGTGTATAATCTACTTGTACATTCAAAACATGATTTGATCTAAAATCCTCATTGTACTGCAAAAGAGGATCGTTTGAACTTACCCTTAAATCTTCCTGTTTGTAATTGTTAACCAAAGCATCGTTGTAAGAAGTATAATTGGCATCAAATTCTAATTTTTGCTGAGGGGTTTTGAAGGTAGAGGTATAGTTTAGATTGTAGTTCATGCTAAGCGGTGCATCTTTTTTGTCAATAGACCTTAGCGTATAAGACGTTACTTCTTTTGCCTCATCCAAAAAAGTATAATAAATACTATCAGCAGCTTCACCTTTGCCTGGGTTAACCGATGCACTAAGGGATATCGTGTTTTTGTCATTGATAAAATAATCCATTCCTACTTTTGCAAAATGACTGTAGTTTATGTGGTTACCCATTGCGTGTTCTTCTAAGAAATTATAACTTCCATCACTAAATATATTTTTTCTATTGGCAACAACAGAATTGAAAGACCCTCTGTAATTAAAGTTGTAATTGGCAAAAACATTGATTTTTTGGTTTCTAAAACTAATGCCCGCGACAGCATTGTGTTTGTTAGCCATCGTGCCAATAGTATAAGAGACGTTGCCACTAAACCCTTGCATTTTATTTTTTTTGAGTACAATATTGATAATCCCCGTCATGCCCTCAGGGTCATATTTGGCAGATGGATTGGTGATGATTTCAATATTTTTAATCATACTAGCTGGAATTTGTCTCAAAATAGCAGCTCTATTCGCTCCATTCAAGCCAGAAGGTTTGCCATTGATCAAAACACTAACACCTTGGCTGCCTCTAAGGCTAATATTTCCATCCATATCTACACTTAACGTTGGGGTATTTTGCAGCACATCAATAGCATTTCCACCATTCACTAAGGTGCTTTTTTCTACATCAAAAATCTTTCGATCGATACCTAGTTGCATCATATTGCTTTCGGCAGTCACCTCAGCAGTATTTAGAGTCGCGGCGTTTACACTTAGTAGAGTTGGTGGAATTTCTAAGTTAGGTTGCTCCGCAGATAGTGAAATATTTTGTATGCTAGACTGGTAGCCGATAAAGTCAATAACGACATAATAGTTGCCGAACGGAATTCTTTGTATATCAAATGCTCCTTTTTCGTTGGTAACACCCCCCGTAATAAGCGAAGAGTCTGTTCGGTGATGGACTGAAATAGTAGCAAATTCTATCAATTGTTTGCTCTCTGCATCTTGTACAATTCCTTTTATTGATCCTGTAGGAGGCGCTTGACCTTGTGCAAAAGAAGCATTTAAAAGTGCAAAAAGTAGCAGTGTTGTTAGTAGTGATTTCATAGAGATTATTTTCGCATGCTATCATCTTTGAAGAAAGAAAATAATAATGCATGGTTAAAAGAATACGTTGGTGATGTACTTGAAAAAAGTGTTTGCTTTTTCGGGGTACTGCTCCAAATGTATTTCATGGAAATGGAGAAATCAACTTTTTGCGACCAATGGCATTTAATGAACGATAACTGTAAAAATCAGCTAAAAACGCCTAAAATTAAGGATTTGTAGTGTTTTTAGTTTGAATAATCGATGCTTTTCGAACTGTCGTATAAAAAGAGGTGGGGTGAGGGAATGCTCTAAAACACAAAACAGGATGAACAATTGCTGTCCATCCTGTTGAGTCTATATACGTTATTTACAAAGTATATTATCGTATTAATGTAAATTCACCTTTTACAGTTCTTGTATCTGGATCACTTGCTTTTTTGTAAACAATCATATAGATATAAACCTCTGTTGGTTGAGGAACACCATTAACAGTACCGTCCCAGCCATCTCCATGAGAGGTATCGCCATTGTAAATTTCTTGCCCCCAGCGGTTGAATATTCTAAAAGAACTTATTTCTTCATCTGCTAAAGTAACAGGACGGAATGTATCGTTAATACCATCACCATCTGGTGTAAAGGCAGTAGGAACTCCTTGGAAGGGTGCTTCTACTGTAATCCAAACCGTATCGGTAACACTACAAGTCGTGTCATTTGTTGTCGCACTAGCCGTAACAATATAGGTATAATCTCCTTCTGGATCAGGATTAGCAGTTGTTACGCCAAGTGTAGAATTCGCAATATTAGCATTTCCTGTAACAGGATCAACAATACTAGTCCAAGTATAATCAAAACCAGTAGAACCAGCTGATAATGTTACAGCAGTATTTAGAGGAACAGAAACACTTGTCATGCCTGTAACACTTACAAAAGCATCTACTGTTGGAATAACAGGAGCATTGATGGTTTGACTGGCTGTTGCGGTACATCCATCACTATTGGTAACTGTAACCGTGTGGTTTCCTGCTGCTAAGCCTGTTGCGGTGCTATCCGTACTATTATTACTCCAAATATACGTAATATTACTTCCACCAGTAGCAACAGCATTTAGCGCACCGATAGGTTGTAAATCACAAGCTAAATTGCCCACCAAGGTAGTAATCGTCACAGTAACATCCGTAGCTTCTTCAACAGTATATGGACCTCCAGTTACCGAACAACCATTAGCATCTGTCACAACAACTGTATAATTTCCTGCTGCTAAGCCTGATAAATCTTCGGTAGTAGCACTATTATCCCAAGCGTAAGTATAGACAGGTGTACCTCCAGAAACCTGAATGTCAATAGCACCAGAATTTGCTGTTGAATTACAGCCAATATTAGTGGTATCAACTAGCGTAACAACCAAAACAGGTGGATCCACTAAAGTGATGGTATCTAAAGTCGAACAACCATTGCCATTATCGGTAATGGTAACTGTAAATGTACCTGAAGGTATCGTAGCTGTATTGGTCGTAGAAGTAGAAGCAGCACCCCAATCAAATGCATATGATCCAGAACCTCCTGAAACAGTTAGGGTAGATGTTCCATCCTCTCCATTACACGATGGATTAACCGATACGTCTGTAACACTCAACAATATTGTAGGATTCACGACAGCTTGTGCCGTTTCAGAGCAACCATTATTATCTGTAACGGTTACGATATAAGTTCCATTAGAAACCGCAGCAAGATCTTCTGTCGTAGCATTATTGTTCCACAAGTAAGTCAATGTTCCAACGCCACCTGTTGCTGTGATAGAAACACTACCATCGGCAGTTCCTGCACAACTATTGTCAACAATATTATCTACAGTAATGAGAATAGGGTTAGGAACAGTTAACGTTGCTTGTGCGGTGTCTGTACAGCCATTAGCATCTGTAACGGTAACAGTAAATGTACCATTATTCAAACCCGTAACATCACCTGTCGTATCGCTGTTGCTCCAATTATAACTGTAGTTAGGAGTTCCTCCCGTAGCTGTTGTAAAGATATTGCCATCGGCAGATCCACTACAGAATGGGTTATTAAAGGAGTCTACTACAATAGCTAACACAGATGGTTCTGTAATGGTAATACTTTGTGAGTCAATACAAGAAATTGTAGGAGAGCCTGGACCACCAGAAATAGTATCTGTTACAACTAAAGTATAAGTTCCTGCTACTAAATTACAGATAGTATCCATATCAACGGTGCCGTTAGACCAAGTCAAATTCATTGGACTTCCGCTACCACCTGTTACAATGGCACTAACACAACCAGAAGAATCGTTGTTACAAAGTAAGTTGGTTGGCGTTAAAGCTATGTTGATAGCAGGATTATTAATACAGCTAGGATTAAGCGTACTACAGTTATTAGTTCCAGTAGGACTTAGTGGGCAAGCCCCTCCTGTACCATCGTTCCCACGAACAAGAATCGTATAATTTGTGTTGCTATTTAAGCCTGTTGCTGTAGTTGCCAAAACGTTCCCTACATTAACCCAAGTAGCACCACCATCTAAACTATATTCATAAAAGCCTGTAGCAGGTAAACCTAAGTCAGACCAGCTAAAACTAAGGCTATTGACAGAAGAACTATCACAAATAACCGTAGGAGTGTTTAGCCCAGAAATAATATGTACGGTTGTCGAATCACTGTAAGTACAAACACCATCTTGCACAGCTACTGTATAAGTAGTCGTCGCTGTTGGGGTAGCAACAGGAGAGGCTACATTGTTGGCATTTAGTGTAGCTGCAGGTGTCCAGTTATAAAATGGTCCAAAAACTTTGGGACTAAAGCGATAAGCAACATTGGTAATTGGTCCACTTGCTTGTCCTTGAGTAGCATTTAAGCTTGAATGATAGTGAGCTACTGTGCCATCACCATTCTCAATACCAATTGTAGAAACCCCCAATGTATTGCTCGTAATATGTATTTCGATAGAATTGTCAGATTCATTCAAGATAGCTTGTGTAGTTGTACTTGTACTACCTAGCCAGTTTTGGATACCATTGAAATTTACAACAAGTTGTCGATTAGGGGCTGTCCCTACTACGTAGTAGTTGATGCTACCTCCGTTGCCAACATCCAAGTCTTCCCATGAAAGCGCAATGATGTTTTCGGGATCACCAGCAGCAGGTAAAGTAGCACCAGGCAAGAAGCCTGCGTTGGGACCCAAGGCATTGAATGTAATAAATCCGTTGGTGTGGATGTAGAAAGTATTAAAGCTATTACAATAAAAATCAAAATCAAAACCAATAGGTAGTGCAGCAGAAATACCTTCGTCTGTAGCTCCAAAAGTAGATGTTGCTGTAAAATTGGAAACCGCCGTTCCGCCAGTTGTTGTTAATGGAGCAAAAGGAATGATACTTACATCATAATCATCACAAAGAGCTGGTGTTAATGTATCCGATAAAGTAACCAATAAATTTGAGTTGCCACCAGAACAAACCGAATCAGGAAGCGCACTTGCCGTTACCGACATATCTGGATAGTTAAGCACCATTGTATCGCTCATAGGACACAAGCCACCATAGTTGTAATCGACAACAATAACTGTAGAATCATTAGAACTTGTACTAGATGAGACAGGAATGGTAATTGTTGGGATTCGGGTGGTCGTACTAGAAAAGCTAACTGCTGGACCACTGATTTGACGCCAATTATAGCTAGAGCTACCTAAGATTGTTGTAGGAATAGAATCAGCTACCACTTCAAAACTAGCTCCAGAACAAACCGATCTGTTATTTAAACGAACACCAGGAACAATAACTTGGACATTGAGCAAGTCAAAACAACTACTGTCGCTAAAACCACCCGTGTATAAATCATTTCTCAATCCAATATTAAAGTTATTAACCCCAATCTCTTCTTGAGTTGGTGTTATTAAAGCAAGTACATTCAAAGAATCAAAACTAACTGGTGCATTAGGATTGGTAACTAAGATGGTATTGTTCGTAAATGCATCGTTAATAGTTGTAAATGGACCATACAAATTTAGCGTATCATTTAATGAACCAGATGCTCCTACATTAATCCCTAAAGTATTGTTAGGACAAACGACAAATTGATTGATACCATTTGTCGTATCTGTAATATAACCTTGGTTACCAAAAGCTACGCCTAAGGTGTCAATATCGTAAGGAATTTCACACGGACAGGCTATACTTCCTGATCCTGAATTTTGTGTACTAAAGATATTGGTAGCAACATTGGCATAGTTTGTAACCATTAAAATATAAACTTCACCTGCTTGCGCATTGGGGATGGTTACTTGTTCTTGACTAACAGAGCTATAACTACAATCTGCGATGTTACCCCATTGTCCCCCTTGTCCCATAGAGTCACAAGCAAGTCCTGCTGCTGCAATACTCGTAAATGGTCCCCAAAGGATAAAATCAATGTCAACATTAGCTGTATTGTCTAGAGTAAAGTCAATTAATCCAGATTGTTCAATCGTTAAAGAAAAATAACTTGGATTGCCTTGTGTACCTAAACAGTCGTAATTGGGACCTGCGGGAGCTTGGGGACCAGCCCCAGAACCTGTACCGTCAAAATTGGCAGGGTATTGAGCAATACCACTACAAAATGGACTTTGAAAAGCACCTGAACAATCAGGAGCTTGTGCATTGGCTTGGTTGAACCAACCAAGGCTGATACAACACAAAACAATAATACTATATAATCGTTTCATTATAAATTAGAATTTTAAAAATAAAGCATTGAACTTTTATCATCTGCTAACTACTCTGCAAATAAATCCTCTCATTTTTGTGGAGCAATTTTAGTAAAAGTTGAGAACTCTTATGGTTTGATTCTATTTGGGTTAGCGTCATATATTTCAAGGAATATTTAGCTAACAAGGTGAGAATATTACTTTATAGGTAGTAGTTACCTGTAAAGAGCAAAAGAGGTTCGTAAAAAAGGCTCACTTAAAAAGTATTATTTATGCTACAGTGTGCTAAGTATTGTTATGGGAGCATATATGCATATGATTGATAAAAAATCCCTTTGATTAGTTGATTCGTGCCATTTGATATTGGCACGATACAAGAACAAAGGCAACTCGACAAGTTGAGTTGACCATACTACAATAGTATATTAAGGGAATATTGCACCCGATATCTCATGACAGATACAGTATTTTAGCAGACTATTCAAGTTTTGTTTGTTGAAATTAGTAGTTCGTTAATTACTTCGTGAGCACTTTGCTTTTAGTTAGCGGTGCTGCTATTACGTGGTTTCAACGAACTATTGTGAAATAAAGATGATTAGAAAAATCAAAGGGCTATTGAGCTGCTTTTTTTAAAGCAATTTGTTTTTGCTTTTTCTTTGCATTTTCAAGATGGAATTCTAATGCTTTTATCTTTTCAAGATTAAGCGTTAGCGCCTTTTGATATTTTTCGATTAATGCTACATCTGTACTTTCGCTTTCGTGTAGGTTTTTGATAATCGCAACTAGTCGTTCTTGATTTGCTATTAGCTCTTTCATGGAACGTTGTTGAGTTTCAAAAGAGGAAGAAGAAGCAATCTTGTTTTTGCCACAAGTAGAGCATTGTTTGTGTGCTTCTTTTTGTTGTTGAGTTAAGGCTTTTAAATTAACTTTTTTTGCTTGAGGATACCGCCTCATAAGTTGATTTTCAGCCTGCTGATGTGCTCTTGTTGCTTCGGTTTCGGATTGCGCAAACAACCCTAACGGTGCAATAAGTAACAGGAGGATTAACTTTTGCATGATGTTATCGTCTTAAATGATTAAAAAAAATATTATAGTTCCCTGAATCTAAGTTGCTTGAGTGCTTTTTTAAAATAACACTTAAAAAGAGTAGAATTAGGACAGGGGAAAGTGCCTTAAAGTTAATATAAAAAATGTTTAAGTTAAAGAAAAAATAATAATCCTTATAAAACATTTTTTCATAAAAAAGGACGATAAGCCTAGAAGAATAAAAAAAGTCATGCTTTGAAACCGACCTTTTCCCAAAAAAAACATACTTTGATTGGCGATGCAAAACAAAAGCACTTTTTTAAAAGTATTCAAGCACATTTTTTTCTATTTAAGAAATTGTGCTTTAGTGTTTTATTTTAATTTTGTGTTAACTTTTTAAAGAGTGTTTGTTGGATTGATAAGTTTTTAAAGGATAAAAATATTTATGGAAGACATTTTTAGAGGGATTTTGGGAATTACAGTTTTGGTTGCTGTATTGTATGTTTTTTCTTCAAACAAAAAAGCAATTGACTGGAAATTGGTAAGTATAGCCTTAGGGATGCAAATCATATTTGGATTAGCGGTCTTAAAGGTAGATTTTGTGCGAAGCATTTTTGACTGGATTGGTAGTGGTTTTGTTAGCGTATTGGAGTTTACCAAACAAGGGTCTACTTTTGTTTTTGGTGGCTTGATGGATCCCTCTAATGCTGGATTTATTTTTGCTTTTCAGATTTTGCCTACTATTTTATTCTTTTCTGCTTTGTCTTCCATCTTATATTACCTAGGCATTCTACAACGAGTTATTTATGCATTAGCTTATGTAATGACTAGAGTAATGCGTTTGTCTGGAGCAGAGAGTTTGGCTGCTGCTGCCAATGTCTTTATTGGACAAACCGAAGCACCTTTAATTATCAAGCCGTACTTAGATAAAATGACCAAGTCAGAGTTATTGTGCTTGATGGTAGGAGGGATGGCAACCATAGCAGGTGGCGTCCTAGCAGCGTACATTGGTTTTTTGGGAGGAGATGATACGGCATCGCAAGAGGAATTTGCAAGGCATTTGTTAACCGCTTCTATTATGTCTGCCCCAGCAGCGATACTAGCCGCAAAAATACTATATCCAGAAACAGAAGAGGTTGATACTAATTTGGAAGTGCCTAAAGATAAAATTGGAAACAACCTCTTGGAAGCAATTTCTAACGGTACTTCTGATGGATTGAAATTAGCGGTTAATGTAGGAGCGATGTTGATTGTATTTATTGCTTTAGTAGCGATGTTGAATGCAATCTGTTCCAATACTTTGGGGGAATGGGTTGGATGGACTAGCGATGGCTCTTTTGCATTGTTGGGGGATGCCTTTTTGCCTCATCAGGATACTTTAGTTCAGGCGATACAAATACCTCTGCCCCCTACAGAAGAAATGGTTAAAGTCGTAGAGGAAACAATTGTAACAGGTTCGAATGGGGTAGATAGTATTGCTTTTACAATAGTAGAAGAAGCGCATTCTGTTCCTAGGTTTGATATTGTTTACGATACCTTATTGAGAAACGAAATGGATATTCGTTGGGCTGTTATTGGGCAAGAAACAGTAACAGGGGCAAATGGTATAACAAGTACAGTTCCTGTAGATGGCTGGGTTTTATATGCAGATACAAAATCTAATATACCTTTGGATACTTTAAGTTATACGGGCAATGAAATGAATAGAATGTCTTTGAATATGTATACCAATCAAAGTACAGAAGGAAGATTTCCTGCATTTAATCTAGAGTATATCTTAGGGGTAGTTATGTCTCCAATTGCTTGGATATTGGGAACTCCTTCTGAAGATATTTTAACCGTAGGGCAGTTGTTGGGTAAAAAAACAATCTTGAACGAGTTTGTTGCTTATGCTGATATTCCTTCGGTTAGTGATAATATTACACATAAATCAAAAATTATAGCTACTTATGCTTTGTGTGGTTTTGCTAACTTTGCTTCTATAGGAATTCAGTTAGGAGGGATTGGCGCAATTGCACCCGAACGCCGAACAACACTAGCAGAGTTTGGTGTAAAAGCTTTGATTGGTGGTACCGTTGCCTGTTTCTTGACAGCTACGATTGCAGGGATGCTTGTCTAGTAGCTTTTTGGGGAGAGGGAACCAACGTCGGTTATACTGATGATTGAAAATTTGGAGATTACTTATTTGATAAAGTAATACATTTGATTAATTTTGCGCCTTATTGTTGCAAGATTAAAAAGAACTGAAAATTACTAAAAAGTAAAACAATGAAAGCATTTTTGTTTCCTGGGCAAGGCGCTCAATTTGAAGGAATGGGGAAAGATTTATACGAAAATCATGAAACTGCCCGTCAATTGTTTGATCAAGCCAATGAAATTTTAGGTTTTGATATTACTAAGGTGATGTTTGAAGGAACCGCAGAAGAGTTGCGTCAAACAAAAATTACACAACCTGCTATTTTTTTACATTCTGTAATTACAGCAAAAGTAAAAATGGATGAGGCAGAAGTCCCTGCAGCAGTTGCTGGGCATTCTTTAGGAGAATTTTCTGCCTTAGTAGTTAGTGGAGCGATGACTTTTGAAGATGGTCTTTTGTTGGTTTACAAAAGAGCCATGGCCATGCAAAAATCTTGTGATGAAACAGAAGGTACGATGGCTGCGATTATGACGCCTGATATGGACTTAGTAGAGTCAATTTGCAATGAGGTAGAAGCTGTTGTGGTACCTGCTAATTATAACACCCCAAGTCAGTTGGTTATCTCAGGATCTTTAGAGGGAATTGAGCAAGCATCTAAGTTGTTGGAAGAAAAAGGAGCTAGAGTTATTCCATTAACAGTAGGAGGAGCATTTCACTCTCCTTTGATGGATTCTGCAAAGCAAAGCTTACAAGAGGCCATTGAGAGTACGAAATTTTCTACTCCTATGTGCCCAGTTTACCAAAATGTAACGGCTAAAGCAACAACAGATATAGACGAAATACGAACAAACTTGATTAATCAGCTAACTGGTTCTGTTCGTTGGAGTCAAACGATACAAAATATGTTGGAAGATGGTATAGAGCACTTTGTTGAAGTAGGAGGTAAAGGTCGTATTTTGTTGGGAATGGTTCGAAAAATCAATAGAAAAGCACAAATGGAAATGTTGTAAAATTCTCATATACAATATATTACTTTGCTTTAAAACGCTTCTTAGTGAACCTAAGAAGCGTTTTTTTTGTTCTGAAATCATATCAGGTATACTTCAGCATAATTTTTGTAGCATTGAATCACTAAAAAGAACATTCCTCAGCTTATTTATGTAATTGATATTTTTTCAAAAATCAGTATTGTAAAACGCAAAACTTACCAATTACAATTTAAGTAAGTAGTCCAAAGGAATCGCCCCCTAAAAATAAAGCTTTTTAAGATAGGCACTTTGGGACAATTGCTTAAACAACTTCCAATTGAACAAACTACCTATTTGTTCAACTTATTATTAGCTAATTTTTAAGCCTTATTTTATTATGATAACAGGAAGATACACAATAAGCATTTTTATACTTGGGTTATTATTTTTTGTAATTAGTTGCAAACGTTCCATAGAATTTGATCCAACTGATTTGATAGATGCCAGAGATGGCAACCGATATTCTACGATTAGATACGGTAATCAGCGTTGGATGGCAGAGAATTTGAACTATGACTTGAACAATTCAAAACTAAATCCCAATAACCCCATTTCGGAATATGGTCGTTTGTACACCCTTGAGCAAGCTTCTATCGCTTGCCCTAATGGTTGGCATTTGCCTACGGATGAAGAATGGCAAGCAATGGAACAACACTTGGGAATGGGAGCTGTAGAATTAGGCTTTGTTGGTTATCGAGGAGGAAATATCGGGCGCTCTCTGAAATCTTCTACAGGATGGTTGCTCAAAAATGGTAGCAATGAATTTGAGTTCAATGTGTATCCTTCTGGTTTATATAATGATGTCAAAAATGCCTTTGAAGAGTTGAGTTATAAAGCCTATCTTTGGACAGCTACCGAAGCAAACAATCATACTGGTTATTATAGAGGGTTAACCAAGGATTTTGATGGTTTTTATCGGGATACTATTAGTAGAAGCACAGGGTTATCTTGTCGATGTGTAGAAGATTGAGATTGTTTTTGTAGAAGCATAAAAAATGAGCCACTCTACTTGTTATAGAATGACTCATTCAACTATTTTTTTAGGATAGAATCTATGCTATCTATTGTATTGATTAACTATAAATTTCTGAACCTTGATCAATAAACTCTTGAGATTTTTCATCCATACCTTTTTGTAGTGCAGCAGCTTCATCGGCTTTTAATCCCGCAGCGTAGTCACGAACTTCTTGTGTGATTTTCATAGAACAGAATTTAGGACCACACATCGAACAGAAATGAGCGATTTTTGCCCCTTCTGCTGGAAGTGTTTCGTCATGATATTCTCGTGCAGTATCTGGATCTAGTGATAGATTAAACTGATCGTTCCAACGGAATTCAAAACGAGCTTTACTCAAGGCATTGTCACGGTGCTGAGAACCTGGGTGTCCTTTTGCCAAATCAGCTGCGTGTGCAGCAATTTTATAGGTAATAACACCATCTTTGACATCTTTTTTGTTGGGTAATCCTAAGTGTTCTTTAGGGGTTACATAACAAAGCATTGCTGTTCCGTACCAACCAATTTGAGCTGCACCAATAGCAGAAGTAATATGGTCATAACCAGGAGCAATATCAGTTGTCAAAGGACCCAATGTATAGAATGGAGCCTCAAAACAATCTCTTAATTGTTTGTCCATATTTTCTTTAATCAATTGCATTGGAACATGACCAGGACCTTCGATCATTACTTGAATATCGTGTTTCCAAGCAATTTTTGTCAACTCTCCCAATGTTTCTAACTCTCCAAATTGAGCAGCATCATTGGCATCTGCCAAACAACCTGGACGCAAGCCATCTCCTAAAGAAAAGGCAACATCATAGGCTTTCATAATTTCACAAATATCCTCGAAATGCGTGTATAGGAAGTTTTCTTTGTGATGAGACAAACACCATTTGGCCATAATCGACCCACCTCTAGAAACAATCCCTGTAATACGATCTGCTGTCAGTGGTACATAACGCAACAAAACACCAGCATGAATTGTAAAATAAGAAACCCCCTGCTCGGCTTGTTCAATTAATGTATCTCTAAATATTTCCCAAGTCAAATCTTCTGCTTTACCATTTACTTTTTCCAAAGCTTGATAAATCGGTACGGTACCAATTGGAACAGGAGAGTTGCGAATAATCCATTCTCTTGTTTCGTGGATGTTTTGCCCTGTAGACAAATCCATAATGGTATCAGCTCCCCAACGACAAGCCCAAACCGCTTTTTCTACTTCTTCGGCAATACTTGATGTAACAGCAGAGTTACCAATATTAGCATTGATTTTTACTAAGAAATTGCGCCCAATAATCATGGGTTCGGATTCAGGATGATTGATATTATTAGGAATAATAGCACGTCCTGCAGCGATTTCATCTCGAACAAATTCAGGCGTAATAAAACCTGTTGGAATATTGGCTCCGAAGCTTTGACCAGGGTGTTGTTTGAAGTCAACGCCTTGTTGCATCAACTCATCTCTACGTTGATTTTCTCGAATAGCAATGTATTCCATTTCGGGAGTAATAATACCTTTCTTGGCATAATGCATTTGAGAGACATTGCATCCTTTTTTAGCACGAAGTGGTTTGTGTTGTAAAGAAGGGAAGCGCAAGTGATCCAAGCTGTCGTCTTCTAGACGTTCTTGACCATATTTAGAACTAATGCTGTCCAAATATTCTACGTCACCACGATCCAAAATCCATTGTTCACGCAAACGTTTGATACCTTTAGTAATGTCAATGTTAATAGTAGAATCGGTATAAGGACCACTCGTGTCATAGACTGTTACAGGAGTATTTTTTTCTACTTTACCCGTTCCTTTGTGAACAGTGTCTTCCAAGGTGATTTCACGCATAGCAACTTCTATATCATGAATTTTTCCTTTTACATAGATCTTTTTCGAGGCTGGAAATGGATCTTTCGTAATAATGCCTTCACTTGGAATTTTATCTTTTTTCATAATCTCAATTTTAGACCCTATATCGGGTGTTAACACTAGCCCCCTTGTGTGGCAGTTATGATGGTTACTTTATCTTGCTCTTTCAACAAGAGTTCTGTCCAATTGTTTTTGGGAATAACTGTATTGTTTACAGCGATAGCAATTCCCGTTTTGTTGGCTTTACCCAGTTGTTTTACTAAGTTGATTAATGTCAAAGGAGCATCATAAGTATGCTCTTTTTGGTTGACCCAAATTATCATATGCTTACAAAGTAAATTATTCAATAAAAAAGGAGAGGAAAGACAATAGAGCGGCGACTATAGAAAACTTCTTATAGTAGTGCAACTTTTCCCTACGACAGTACGAACTGTATCAGGTAATAAGGGTCTTTCTCAGTGCAATTACAAGCACACCCCTAAAGCTAAAACAAAGTTAGTAAAAAAAAGATAAGGAAGGTACTCCTTATGATGGTTTTTCAATTTGCTACAGGAGGATATCAGCAAGCGTTGTTGGTAAACTTGAAACGTACTACAAAGTTTTTTTAAAATAATTGTTATTGAATATCAATGTGTTGGTGTAGGGCGTCTTCCAAAAAATGGTGTAATGCAAATGTTTGTTCAGCACCTAGTTTCTGACCCAATTGACTAATTAAGTACATTAAAATCCCTGTTCCAAATAAAATTGGTATCGCCCAAGAAAAAGAAGTAATGATTCCTAAATTGTATTGACAGCCTTCATAAATTCCAACAAAAAGAATGGATAATAAGATAGCGCCATAAGAAAGTGCAAAAAGTGTCCAAATATTAGGATTGGGACCATAGAGCCCTCTAATGAGGGTTTTTCCATCAGACAATTGTTCAAATTCTATATGCAAATGAGGTGACCAGTAGTGTTTTTCGCCTCCTTTTATTCGTACGATAAAATGCCCTTTGACAGATTTAAATGTAAAACTTTCGTGGCTTGTTTTGAGTTTTTCTTCCATCTCTCTTTTGATTTGTGCAGGGCTAGATTTTGTTGTAAATCTAAATCGAGGTCTTATTCTAAAGCTTGTCATATTAGGTCTTTTTGGCTGTGATAATTTAAAGAATGGAGACGCTTCTAAATACGGTATCGAAGGGGAATACAAGTGGGGTATTAGGATCAAAACTATGCTGAAAATTGTCTAAATACCTACCGAACATTCTATTCAGGATAGTTCCGAAATGATAATTATAAATATATACATAATATTGTGAATGTGGAAGGTGGTGGGGCAAAAAAATAGATAAGAAATTTGAAATAATAAAAAATAGAGGGCATCCAAAATTGTATTATTAACAGTTTTTAACAATTAAGAAAGCCAACTTTTTGATGAAATACAGCATCTATCCAATTGAAAGTGCACAGAAGGTGGACGCATTGACTGTTGCCCAAATATGATTTTAAAAGAATGGCTTGCCTTATAGATTGATTCAATGCGGCAAGCTGCTAAAAATTAAAACAAGATGCTTTATAAAAGAAATCTCGTACTGTCCGTTGTTGGTCTATTGAGTCTAGCAAGTTGTCAGTATACTTCCACAAAAAATGCAAGCACACCAACCACCACCTCCACCATCACCACAAAAAATATTAATCAGTCTCCTCAAAAAAAATGCTGCACCAAAACAGCTTATGACCACTCTGTTATTCAAGCCAAACTAAATTCTTTGGAAGCACCTGTAGCAAAAGGCTGTGTCTTTAGGACTATTTTTAAAGAAGAGTCTGCCGAAGGTTTTTTAGAATATAAAACACCAAAAAATATAAAATCGGCTCTGGACAAAAGTTTAAAATGGACAATAAAAGCACAACATGAAAATGGAGGTTGGGGAGCTGGATTAGGGTCTATGCAACAAATTCGAGACCCACATGCTGTTAAAACAGACCCTGCAACGACTTCTATGGTGGCAATGGCGCTTTTGCGTACTGGAAATACATTGACAGAAGGGCAATATGCTGCGTCTTTGGTGAAAGCAACCAAATATCTACTCAAAGAGATAGAAGAAACCGAAAAAGATGCATTTATAACCACGAAGAGAGGAACTCAAATTCAGAGTAAATTGGGACAAAATATAGATGCTGTTATTACAGCTCAATTCTTTTCTAATTTATTAACCAAAACCGAAAAAGACCACGTTTTAGTAGCTCCAATTAAACATGGTTTGGATATATGTGTACAAAAAATCCAAAATACGCAAGATGAAAAGGGGAGAACAGCTGGAGGAAGTTGGGCAGGTGTTTTGCAGTCTTCTATGGCAAATGCAGCACTAGAAGCAGCTGAAATGAATGGAGCAGGTGTTGATCAAGAAAAGTTAAGAAAGGCGAAAGAGTATCAAGAAGAAAATTATGACCCTTCAACAGGTGCGGCAAAGACAGAGGATGGAGCGGGAATTATGTTATACTCTATGTCTAGTTCCGTGCGAGCAAGTGCTAAAAATGCTCGGAAAGTTAGAGAGGAAGTGGCACAAGCGAAAAAAGAGAAAAAAATACCTAGCAATGCTCCTGTAACAACAGAAACTTTGGTTGATTTGGGGTATAGTAAGGATGAAGCAGTTAAGATGAATACTTCTTATCAAGTCTATGAATCGGCTAAAGAAGAAGCGCAAACAGCTCGTGTTATGAATGGCTTTGGTAATAATGGAGGGGAAGAATTTATCAGCTTTTTGCAAACTGGAGAATCTATGGTTGTAGGGGGTGATGATAGCTGGAAAAAATGGTATGATAATGTTTCTGCTAAGATGTTGGCTATTCAAAATGCTGATGGTAGTTGGAATGGACACCATTGTATTACAAGTCCTTCTTTTTGTACAGCCACTTGTATTTTGATTCTTTCTATTAATAATGATGCTGAACTACTATCAACAATGGGAGCCTCCCAATAAGATTGTAATTGCAACAGTGCGAGATTGTAAATGGACTGTAATTGCGCACTTTTAAGAAAAAACAAACCTATGGTTAGTAGACACCTTTTGGTCACTAACTATAGGTTTTGTTTTTATAGACAATTGATGAGGAATCTACTTAGTCGATAAAAAATGGTAATAAGAAGTAGAGTGCAGAAAAGAGAGGACAACTTTTTTTGATAAATTTTGTTCCTCAATGTTAATGTATAATAACTGATGAGAGGGAGATCTTGCATCTTGCTCACTATCGGATATTTATGCAGAGTATAGCTTGAGGTTTATAAAATAACTAAGGAAATAAAATTAGGGTAAATCGTATTTTGTATTAGATTTGAAGTCTTAGTCTTAGGTGCTCTAAAAATTAATAAAAGAAGCCATTCTAAAGGATTTGAGATTACTATACAAACGATCGCTACAATCGTACAATTATGAGATTATCGTTTTCCTAATTAATAAGTGATGTGGATAAAAAAAACTGATAAATTTTGATTTTTGTGATTGCAGAAATAAAGTGAAAATGGTACTTTTGTCGTCTATCTAGCTGTTTCAAAAGCTGAGAGTGCTGGTAGAGTGAATTATAAAATATTTTAGTGATGGGGAGTTGTAAAAAGACTAAATAGATACTTTATGAAGCCGAAAAAATATTCTAAAACAAACTTACCAGAAAAAATTTGTATTGTTTGTAAACGACCTTTCTTGTGGCGTAAAAAATGGGAAAAATGTTGGGATGAAGTAAAGTATTGTAGTAAAAAATGTCGCAAAGAGTCTTCGAAACAATAGTCGGTACACAACAAAATCTAACCAATTAGAAAAAATGCATAGTTTCAATATTAATTAACAAGTAGACTGTTGCCCCAAAATATGCAAGCAATCAATGAACCATTTAAATAAATAAAAAGCATGAAAAACATTGTAATCGGGATTGTGTTTTGCCTCATAATAAGCAATCTTGTAGGGAGTTGTGGAAAAAGTCAAAAAGTGATTGACTGTTCTTTGGTATATGGTACTTTAGTAGATCCTAGAGATGGAAGCCGCTATTCAACAGTAACAGTTTGTGATGATGTTTGGATGACACAAAACCTTCGTTATGAAGTTCCTGGAGTTGTCAAAGATCCTATTTCTTTGGGAGTAGAATATGGTGTCTTATACAATTATGAGCAAGCGAATGGTGCTTGTCCAGAGGGATGGCATCTGGCGACAGATGAAGATTGGAAAAATCTAGAAAAAGCAATCGGAGTAACTACTGAAGAATTAAATAAAACAGGCTGGAGAGGCGAAGAAGCAGGCGAATATTTAAAATCTTCGACTCAGTGGCAAAAAGGTAAGAAAACTTATACGCCAATTTCGTTTAGAGTGTTGCCTGCTGGATATTCTGACGGAACGTATCAAGGTTTGAAAGAAAAAACTCGCTTTTGGACTGCTACAGAAGCTGGTGCTGAGTCTGCATGGGTTAGAGAGTTAGCGATTGACAACAAAAAAATTAACCGCTCAGAAGGAAAAAAATCAGATTATAATTCTTGTCGTTGTGTGTTGAACTAAAATATCGTGAAAATATAGTACTTCTGAAAGAAGTAGGGGCTTATTGTTGATAATCAGGTGGCTATTGGTGTTTGCAATAAAGGATGTAATTTGTTGTGGTTAAAAAAATGCAATTTTGTAGAAAGTTAAATTTTAATCTTGGGAACCTTCTTCCTATAAAAATTGTAAAATTAGCGTACTAAATGTAAATTGAGCCATGAAATACCACCTAATGTTAAATGGGCTTAATTTATTAGAATAGTTTGTTTGTTATTTTTTAGATTGTATTTGAAGTGTACTTAAATAAGAGAATTCTATATGATTTTCTAAACAAGAACAAGTGAACTATTGTTATCACACTAAAACATACACATGAGTTTAAGCGAAGTAGTATTACTTATTGAAGATTTAGATTTGGTTGCTTTTTATGGTCAAAATGATAATAACCTTAATGCTGTGCGCAAAGCTTATCCTGACGTAACAATTACTTCTAGAGGAGGAATGGTCAAATTGAATGGAGAAAAAAAGCGTGTACAAGAGGTTAAGGGGAAATTGGAAATGATGACCAAGATGCTTCGCCAGTACGGAGAATTGAGCAAGGCTAATATCAAAGATATTTTAAGTGGAGAAAATCCGTTTCTTACCAAGGTAAAGAAAGACAGCAAAAATATTATTGTACATGGTCGAAATGGAAAACCCATTTTGCCAAGGACTCAGAATCAAAAAAAGTTAGTCGAACTTTCGAACGAAAACGATATCTTGTTTGCTATTGGACCAGCTGGAACAGGAAAAACCTATACGGCTGTAGCCTTAGCCGTTCGTGCTTTAAAATTGGGTATTGTAAGTCGAATTATCTTGACACGACCAGCTGTAGAGGCTGGCGAAAACTTGGGATATTTGCCAGGGGATTTAAAAGACAAAATTGATCCTTATTTGCGTCCTCTCTACGATGCACTAGATGATATGATTCCACCCGATAAGTTGGCGTTGTATATGCAAAATAGAGTAATTGAAGTAGCGCCATTGGCATTTATGCGTGGTCGTACGTTGGATAATTCTTTTATTATTTTGGATGAGGCACAAAATACAACAGAGACTCAGTTAAAGATGTTTCTAACTCGTCTGGGACCTTATGCAAAATGTATTATTACAGGAGATTTGTCCCAAATAGATTTACCTCGCAAGCAGCAGTCAGGTTTAATTAAGAGTTTGAATATTTTAAGAAATATCGATGGTATTGGTATGTTGCAACTAACTAGTGCAGATGTAGTGCGTCATCGTTTGGTGAAACAAATTATTGATGCTTACGAAAAGCATACAGAAACAAAACCAATTCCCAAAAAAGGAAAAAAAGCTGAGGAAAAAGACGAAGATTCTGCTAAAGATTCTGAATAATAGTTTATCTATAAAAATTACAAGAAAGTCACTTTGGAATTTAATTCAGAGTGACTTTTTTTATGAGATTAGAGATCTTAAAAAAATGCCTTGGGAGAAAGGAGGTGCGGCAATTTATAATGAACTATTGATTTTTAAATATAAAATCTTATCTTGTTCATTCTGAAATTATATCTAATAATCGTGAACACTTACTTACAAAAGAATGGCAAAAACAAAAAAGAAACGTGAGGCTGTAGAAGAGACTGCTCAACATCAAAGAAACGAAGGTATTGCTTTGGATATGAATTATGTTAGAAGCCTAAATGTTAATAGAAGTGCCGTAGAACGTAGAGCAGCCACGATAGGCACCCGTCGTTCTGTCAAAAAAGAATGGCAAGCTGCCTGGTTATTAAGAGCGGTTACATGTATTGATTTGACGACTTTAGCAGGAGATGATACCCCTAGTAATGTACAGCGTTTGTGTGCCAAAGCTAGGCAACCTGTGCGCCAAGATTTGTTGGAAGCTATGGGGATGGAAAAAATGGGAATTACAACAGGGGCAGTTTGTGTTTATCATAATTTAATAATAGAAGCTAAAAAGGCTTTGAAAGGTAGTCATATTCCAATTGCCGCTGTGTCTACTGCTTTTCCTGCCGGCTTAATTCCGTTGAAAGAACGATTAAAACAAATCGAACTTTCGGTGGCAGCAGGAGCAGAAGAAATTGATATTGTTATTCATCGGGCACAAGTTTTAACAGGAGATTGGGAAGGACTTTATCAAGAAATGAAGCAAATGCGTGCTGCTTGTGGAGCTGCCCATATGAAAGCTATTTTGGCAACCGGAGAACTTTCAACATTGACCAATATAGCCAAGGCAAGTCATGTTTGTATGATGGCAGGCGCAGATTTTATCAAAACAAGTACAGGAAAAGAATCTGAAAATGCGACTTTGCCAGTTAGTTTGACAATGTTGCGAGCCATTCGCGATTATCATGAACGAACAGGCTACAAGGTAGGATTCAAACCAGCAGGAGGTATTCGAACCGCAAAACAGGCTTTGAATTGGTTGATTTTGGTCAAGGAAGAATTGGGAGATGAATGGCTAAACAATACCCTGTTTCGTTTTGGTGCCAGTAGTTTGTTGGGAGATATAGAACGCCAGTTAGAGCATTTTGTAACAGGACGTTACTCGGCTTCTTATCGTCATCCAATGGCTTAAATTGTTGAACTGTTTTAGGCATACCATGTAAAGGCTTAAATTAAAATGTAGAATTAAACAATGAGTATTAAGAAAATATTTGAAACCATGGAATATGGTCCTGCACCAGAAAGCACAAAAGCAGCTTTTGATTGGTTGAATACACACAACAATAAATTTGGGTATTATTGTAATGGTAAATGGGAAGCTCCATCTACTAAAACTTATTTCCCAACGGTTAACCCTTCTAATCAAGAGGTGTTGGGAGAAATAGCACATGCTGGAGAAAAAGATGTTAATAAAGCGGTAAAAGCTGCCAAAAAAGCACTCCCTCAATGGGGTAAATTAGGGGCTCATGGGCGGGCTCGATACTTATATGCTTTGGCACGCAAAATTCAAAAACACGCTAGATTATTTGCGGTTTTAGAGTCATTGGACAATGGGAAACCAATTCGAGAATCTAGGGATATTGATATTCCATTAGTTGCCCGCCATTTCTATCATCATGCGGGGTGGGCACAGTTGATGGATACTGATTTAAAGGAATATAAAGAAGTTGGGGTTATTGGTCAAATAATTCCTTGGAATTTTCCTTTGCTAATGCTTGCTTGGAAAATTGCGCCTGCTTTAGCGATGGGGAATACCGTTGTGCTCAAGCCAGCAGAATCTACCTCCTTAACAGCATTACTTTTTGCGGAAATTTGTGACCAGATTGGTCTGCCAGCGGGAGTTGTTAATATTGTAACAGGGGAAGGAGATACTGGTGCGGCAATTGTTAATCATCCCGATATAGATAAGATTGCTTTTACTGGATCTACAGAGGTAGGGCGCATTATTCGCAAAGCAACAGCAGGAAGTGGGAAAAAACTGTCGTTGGAGTTAGGAGGGAAATCTCCGTTTATTGTATTCGAAGATGCAGACTTAGATTCTGTTGTAGAAGGAATTGTAGATGCAATTTGGTTCAATCAAGGGCAGGTGTGTTGTGCTGGTTCTAGACTGTTGGTTCAAGAAAGCATTGCAGAAAAGTTATATGCAAAAATTAAAGCTCGAATGGCAAAGCTGCGAATAGGAGATCCACTAGATAAGTGTATAGATATGGGGGCGGTAGTAGATGGAACCCAACTCAAAACAATCACCAAACTAGTGCAACAAGGCATTGAAGAAGGAAGCAAGGTGTATCAAGTAAAAGACACTTGTCCCAAAGATGGATTTTATTATCCTCCGACTTTGTTAACGAATGTACAGCCTGCTTCTACCGTGGCGCAAGTTGAAATTTTTGGACCTGTTCTCGTCGCTATGTCATTTAGAACGCATAAGGAAGCGGTTAAATTAGCTAATAATACGAAATATGGGTTGGCAGCTAGTATCTGGACAGATAATATCAATTTAGCGTTAGACGTAGCTCCAAAGATCAAGGCTGGGGTTGTTTGGGTAAATTGTACCAATGTCTTTGATGCAGCGGCAGGATTTGGAGGGTATCGTGAGTCGGGCTTTGGTCGTGAAGGAGGAAAAGAAGGACTATACGAGTACATGGATTTGAAAGTTAAGGACACATTTAGCGATGTTCCGTTTGAAAGACCTAGGACAAAAGAACTAGAATCTTTAACATTGGATAATTTGCCAAAGATTGATAAAACGGCAAAAATGTATATTGGGGGGAAACAGACGCGACCAGATGGAGGCTACTCTATTCAAGTATTTAATCCAAATGGAGTATATATAGGAGATGTCTCTGAAGGAAACCGCAAGGATATTAGAAATGCTGTTGAAGCCGCTTCAAAGGCGAATAGTTGGGCGAGTAAAACGGGACATGCACGAGCACAAGTACTTTATTTCCTCGCTGAAAATATGGAGTATAGAAAGCAAGAGATAGCAACCCGAATAGCACAATCTATTAGCGTTAGTATGGAGGCAGCGGAGGAGGAAGTGAACCTGTCGATTGAACGAATTTATTATTATGCTGCTATGGCTGATAAATATGATGGACAGGTGCATCATACCACTTCTAGAAATATCACTATGGCAATGCCCGAAGCCATCGGAACAATGGCCGTTATATGCCCTAATGAAGCCCCCTTATTAGGTTTTGTATCTACGATTATGCCTGTTCTAGCAATGGGAAATAATGTTGTTGTTGTCCCTTCTGAAACAGCTCCTTTATTAGCAACAGATTTTTATCAACTATTGGAAACTTCCGATGTGCCAGCAGGTACAGTAAATATTGTTACTGGAAATCAAGCAGAATTAGCTAGCGTCTTGGCAAAACATGATAATGTCGATGGCATTTGGTATTTTGGAAATCAAGAAGTTTCTAAAATGATTGAGTTGGCTTCTGCTGATAATATGAAACGAACTTGGGTGGCGAATGGGAAGTATCGCAATTGGTATACGATTGAGCATGGTCAAGGAGAAGTTTTCTTGAGACAGGCTAGTCAAATTAAAAATATTTGGGTGCCTTATGGGGCATAGAGGGAGAGATTAAGTAATGTTTTTATTATAAATTGTTTTTTATAGTACTAAGTTTGATTTTCTCAATAAAAAGAAAGAGTTTTGTTACGAGGAAAAATGTTTTTTTTAAATAAAAATTATTACAATGACAATGAAGTTAACATTTTTTAAAAACTTGTTTTTATGGGGGGCATTTATGAGCCTTTTTTCTTTTAGTGCTACAGCACAATGGGATACTCTAGGACCTGCTTTGGAAACGAATACGGCTGTGGATTATAATGATATAGAGGTATACAATGATACTATTTATGTTGCTTATTCTAGTACATTATATGGAGGGAAAGCGCTTGTTAAAAAGTATGATGGAACAACTTGGCAAGTGCTAGGGGGGCTTGGACTGTCTGCTGGAACTGCTAAAAAGCTAGATTTGGTAATTAATAGTGCTGGAGAGTTATACATTGCTTATATCGATCAACCGAATAGCAATGGTGTAACAGTGATGAAATATGGGAATGGAACTTGGGCACCAGTTGGAACAGTTAATATAGATAATAGCCAATCAGAAGACCCTAGTTTGGCATTTGATAATGCTGATGTTCCTCATATAGCTTATGTATCTGGGGCAAACTTCCCTCAGTTGGAAGTAGTGGTGAAAAAATTTACGGGAACATGGGTTGATGTAGGGTCTGCACTTTATACAAGTTCAGGTTCTTCAAATGATGTACCTAAGGATGTGAATATAACTTTTCCTTCCACAGGAGTTCCTCATGTTAGTTTTGTAGACGGTTTAGGTAGAATTAGAACGCGAAAATTAAGTACTAGCGGTACTTCTTGGTCCGTTATAGGAGCTAATATAAATTTGGCTCAATTACCTCATTTAGGATTTGATCAAAATGATAACCTATATATCACTTATAAAGATAACACAGTTAGTTCTAAAACTAGTGTTAGAAAACTTGTAGGAACTTCATGGACAGCTGTTGGTGTAGATGGTTTTACAACAGGACCTTCTGAGCATCTTAATATAGCGTTTAACTCATCGGGTGTTCCTTATACAGTTCAAACTCAATTTAGTACTACTGTAAACGCAGCGGTTTATGGGTTTGATGGAAACAATTGGAATCTGATCGGAGGGCAACCGGCTATGGGAAGTGTGGAATATACGGATATGGTTATTAGTAATGATGTTATATATTTAGTGTATAAGCAATTTAATACTTGTTATGTAGTGAAATATGATCTAACGGTAGGGATTGATCAAATTCCTACACTAAACAACGATATTACAATTTATCCTAACCCAGTTAAAAATCAATTAACAGTAGAAGGCGTAGAAGACATTGAAACAATTCGTATTTTAACGATGGAAGGGAAAATCATGGAGACTATTACAACGAATCGAAATGTGATTTTTGTTGAAAATTTACCACAAGGAATTTATACGATTGAAGTAATTACTGAAAAAGGTAAGGGGTATAAAAACTTTGTAAAACAATAAAAAATAAAATATTGTTTTGATTATCAGTTTTGACAAGCTGATTAAGAAGAATAGCCAATTGTTACATACAACAATTGGCTATTTTATTTACAGGGCAGCTAAAAAAAATAATCAAAATTGAATTTAATTTTAGTGTGCGGGAGCAAAGAGGCAAGCCGTTGTTGTTCTTGATCAGAGATGGGAACTTTATACAAAACCAGTTCTTCTAGGAGGGTTAATGCCGCCATTTCTTCAGGAAAATGCTCAATAGGATTGTAGGTTAGGTCTAGGCGTCTAAGGTTTTTAAGCATTCCAATACTAGGAGGAAGTTCATAAATTTGATTGTAAGAAAGATCTAATAACTCTAGAGCTTGCCAACCTGCTATCTCATCAGGCAAATAAAAAAGTGCGTTTTTGACTAAATGCAAATGCTGTATTTCTGTCCAATATTCTACTGTAGCAGGTAATGTCTGTAATTGATTTCTAGATAAATCTAAATCTTGTAAATTGTGTAAACATTTTACAGCATTAGGTAGTTTAGTTAATAAATTGTCAGCTAAATGAAGTGCTTTTAGATTGGTCCATAAGTCTAAGTTGGGGGTTATTTCTTGAAGCCTATTTTTATTTAAGTTCAAATATTGGAGGTTGTACAGATCAGTCAAGGGAGAAGAAAGAGTACTTAGAGCATTGTTAGATAAATTAATATGTTCCAATGATTGAAGCTCGGATAGGTTAAGTGGTAATTGTTTAAGGTTTAGGTTTGACCAATCCAATTTAGTATTCACAAATAACTGGACATAGTCTTCTACCGAAGGTGTTTGGGTCGGTACTAAATTGTTATAAGGATGAAGCAATTCCAACAGATTTACCCCTAAGGCTACAGCGATATTTTGCGCTAAAAGGATGTTATCAGGACAACCACTTTTTAAGAGGGATAACAATTGTATATTTTCCTTGGGAGTTGGCACAACTGGCAAATTATTTTTTCTTAGAAAAGAATTAAATGAAAGTAATTGATGTTGCTCACGATCAAATTCAAATTAATCAGATAAAGATACAAACAAGGATGCTTCTATTCTAAAAAAAATAATTAAATTAACGGGGGTTCAAACATTAGTCTGCTGGAGAATCGTATTAACTGTGCAGCTACTAAAGTATACTTTATGATAATACTCCGTTGATTATTCCCTCTGGTCATGAGGGCGCAAGCTTAGTTTTTTAGTTTTGCTACGAACCCGTAGGCTCACGAAGTGAAAATATAAAAAAGTATTTTGCATTAGTTTGATTATCAGTCTTTTAGTGTAAAGGTTGATAGAGAGACATCTTACTGATAATCAACTGCGAAGCACTCATGTAATGAACTAATAAAGTTTAGCTGCGCTGCTACTGCGTGGTTTCAACGGAGTAATGTTATGAGTATTGCATAGTTTATAGTCAATATAGTAGCTTTGAAGTCTATAAAGCTTTGAATAAATGAGCATAGAACCTACTTTTCAAAACCAAAATCAATAAATATATAAAATACCCTTTTAAATGAACATTTTAGTAATAAACTGCGGAAGTTCTTCTGTAAAAGCTGCCGTTATCAATGGAGAAACTGGAAATAATTTGTTGACCATGAGTATAGAGCGAGTTTTAGATAAGCCTCTCGTTCACATCAATGAAACAACTTTAGAGTGTCCTGAGGTAGGACATGAAGCTGCTTTAAATTTTGCTTTACCATTAGTTAAAGAACATTTAGGGAATCATACCTTAGATGGTGTTGGGCATCGTGTTGTGCATGGAGGAAACAAATTTGATACACCTGTTTTGATTGATGAGACCGTCGAAAAAGCCATACAGGATGTCAGTGGCTTGGCTCCGTTGCACAACCCTGTCAATTTATTAGGAATTACTGTAGCTCGAAATGTATTTAGCAACTTGCCTCATGTAGCTGTTTTTGATACTTCTTTTCATCAAACAATGCCCAAACGTGCTGTTGAATATGCATTGCCAAAGCAAATTCGAGAAAAGCATGGTTTACGTCGTTATGGGTTTCATGGAACAAGCCATGAGTATGTGGCTGAATTGGCAGCAGAACATTTGCAAGCAGATTTAAATTCTTTAAGGGTGATTACTTGCCATTTGGGAAATGGAGCTAGTGTGACGGCTGTTGAGTATGGACGTTCTGTGGAGACTTCTATGGGAATGACTCCTTTAGAAGGTCTGGTTATGGGAACTCGTTCTGGAGATGTTGATCCTGGTATTTTGTTGCATGTGGCAAGAGAAGAAGAAATGTCTATGAAAGACTTAGATCAATTGCTGAATAAAAAAAGTGGCTTGGTTGGATTGTCTGGATGGAGTAATGATATGAGAGATATTATTGAAAAATCAACGAATGGAGACGAGGATTGCCGTTTGGCTTTACAAGTATTTACACATCGTTTACGTAAGTATATTGGCGCTTATGCGGCGGTAATGGGCGGTGTTGATGCCATTATATTTACAGGTGGTATTGGTGAGAATAGTCCTGTGGTTCGACATCGTACAACACAACGTCTCGATTTTTTGGGAGCTTTGATTAATGAAGATAAAAACCATGACATAAAGCTATCGGATGACGAACCTGTGCAAGATTTTTCTATGAATCATAGTCGTGTAAAGCTATTGGCAGTTAAGACTAATGAGCAATATGCAATTGCTCAAGAAGCACTACGGATTATACAAGAAAAAACAAAGGTAAATACGATTCCAACGATTCCCATTGCTGTTTCTGGGCGTCATATTCATTTAACTCAGGATGCCGTAGATGCCTTGTTTGGAAAAGGGTATGAATTGACTGAGAAAGCACCTTTATCTCAGCCAGGGCAGTTTGCTTGCAATGAACAGGTAACAATTGTCGGACCTAAAAACCAAATAGAACGTGTGCGTGTGCTAGGACCAACTCGCCCTAAAAATCAATTGGAAATCTCTAGAACGGATGAATTTTTCTTAGGAGTAGATGCCCCCGTTCGAGCGTCGGGAAAGGTTGAAAACACCCCTGGTATTAAACTAATTGGTCCTGAAGGTGTTTATAATATGACAGAAGGAGTTATTTGCGCTTGGCGACACATACACATGACTCCTGAAGATGCTCAAGTATTTGGCGTGGCAGATAAAGATATTGTTGATGTAGAAGTAAGCAACGGTTTGAGACCATTAACCTTTGGAAATGTATTGGTTCGAGTTTCACCCAAATACAAGTTAGAAATGCATATCGATACGGATGAAGCCAATGCGGCAGAATTGCCTAGGTATTCGGAAGGAGTGTTAAATAAAACCAAAGGAAGTGCTCACCTTCTTAAACGTAAAAAAAGACATTAAGCGTATTGTTTATTTTTAATTGCTTGCAATTCAGTTGTTTGTTTTGCTTTTAGAAAGTTGGAACGACAATTGCAATAAGATAAGTACAAACAATTGAAATGTTAATTTATTTTCTAATGTTTGAGTTCTTTTAAGGATTAATTGGCTTCTGATATAGAAAAAAGTCGATTAATTTTATTGAGATAATTAGTTGTTGTCTTTATTATGTACTATCTTGTATGTAATAATGAGCCTATAGCAAACTAATTTTAACACCTTAAATTTAAAAATCATGAGGCTATTAACATCCGTTTTTGCACTAATCTTATTGATGTCTTGTTCTGTTTTAGGACAAAATTTAGGTGCAGCACCAAGTATGGGAGCTCCAAAAGCAACAGAGGCTAAAGATATTGTTATAAAATTAAATGAAACCACAGGAAAGATAGAATTATTCGATGCAAAAAGTAATCAAAGTATTACACAACAGTATCAATTAGATCTTCTTGAAGTCGAAATTTTTGACGCCAATGGCGAATATGCAGGTTCGTTAGAACTGAAAGATTTTGCGCTGCCAAAAAATGAAATAGAAAAAACAGAAAAGGTAAAAGTTGCCAATATGCGCTTTAAACATATGGCATCTGGAGAACAAATGACATTGTCTAATGTTGATTTTGCTAGATAAGGATGCAAACACATTTTAATCGAGCATTTAAGTACGGAGATGGTTTGTTTGAAACAATTCGAGTTCGTCAAGGCAAAATTCTTTTTTTAGAAAAACATTTTGCTAGACTATCTAAAGGGTTGAGTACCTTGCAAATGCAAGACTCCCAAAAGCCACTGTCTCTAAATAACTTTCAAGAAATTTTACAAGATTTTTTATCAAAACAGAGTGATGCGAATCTCAGAATTCGCATCACTTTTTTTAGAAAAGGAGGTGGATTGTATACTCCTAATGAAACAGATTATGATTATTATATAGAAGGCAGTCCTTTGTGTCAAGAAGCTTTTGAGTTGAATATTGATGGTCTTCGATTAGGGTGTTGCACGACTGTGCAATTACCTATAGATCAACTTTCTAACCTTAAAACAACCAGTGCCCTTCCATATGTGCTGGCAGCTTTAGAAAAAAAAGCAAAGGCTTGGCAAGATTGCTTGATACTTAATTCAAAAGGAGCAATAGCCGAATCAATTGCTGCCAATGTGTTTGTCGTTAAAAATCAAAAAATTTATACACCAGATTTGAATGAGGGGTGCATTGCAGGTGTCATGCGGCAAAATGTCATCGAAATTGCTGAAGAAATGAAGATGGTGTTGGAACAAGGAACGCTTGTTTGGAAAGATGTTTTGGAAGCAGACGAAATTTGGCTGACCAATTCAATTAGAGGAATTCAATGGGTTTCTCAAGTAGAAGGAAGGTCTAATATTTTAACCAACAAGAGGGCAAAACGGTTGATAACTAGGCTTAATCAAAAAGTTGAAGCCAAATTATAAGCGTCTAAATAGGGCAGTTTTTAAATTAAATGACTATATTAATATAATACTCCGTTGATTTTTTAGTTTTTCTACAAAAAACGTAAAAAAGCATCTTGTATTAGTTTGATTACCAGTCTTTTAGTGCAAAAGTTGGTAAAAATACATCTTGCTGATAATCAAACTAATACGATTTTTCAACGGAGTAATGTTAATAGTCATTTTTTGCTTTTTGTTCACAATGCAAGCATACTATAAAAAGAATCAAAAGTAATTGCTTACTGGATTAAAAACTTTTTGCTAGTTGTGGCAGATAGCCTTTTATTGCTCTTTTGAATACTATTGTTCTGCCCCTTGTCAAGGGGATAAAAGAATATTTTAGAAAGTCCCGTTGTTTTAGAAAAGACCCCCTTATGGATTTAGAAACTGTAGATGATCATTTTCATGATATTGAAAATGTAGATGATGTGCCCTTAAATAGGTCAGTATTACATCTTTTGGCAAAGAATAGTCAATTAAAAGCAGAAGAACTTGAATTAGGTTATCAAAAAAGTTCTCTGTATCCAACTTCTCAAGAATGGCTTAATATTGCTTACCGCTTCTTTCTAGGTGTGGGACTACTCTTGTTCCTTTCTGGCATTATTTTCTTTTTTGCGTATAATTGGGATAGCTTGCACAAGTTTGCAAAATTGGGTTTGATCCAATTGGGGATATTGAGCATTGGAATTCCTTTGATCGTGACAAAACCTTCTGACTTTATTATAAAGTTAGGTTTAACAGCAATTTCTGTTCTAGTAGGAATTGCTTTTGCTGTATTTGGGCAGATTTACCAGACAGGAGCAGATGCTTACGACTTTTTCTTAGGATGGTCTGTATTTGTAACTGCGTGGGTTGCTATTGCTGCTTTTCCATTTTTATGGTTTTTCTACCTAGTCTTAATCAATATAACAATAGTCTTGTACCTTGTACAAGTTCAAATGTACACACATGAAGAAGTGCTAAGTTTAATCATAGCTTTTATCAATACAATCGCGTTGTGTCTCTGGGAATATGCGATTAAAGGAGACCGTAGCGATTGGGTGCATGCTTTATTGACAAGGATGATTGGTGCAGTAGTAGTCATTACTCTGACGATAGGTATGATTTGGGTGATATTTGATTTTAGAGCAGCAGTAGACTTATCAGTAATAAATATAGTATTTTATTTAGGGGTATTAATTGGAGGAAGTTGGTACTACATTAAAAAAGGCAAAGACATTGGCTTTACAACAATGCTTGCTCTTTCTGTATTAGTAATTGGCAATGCTTGGATTATATCTCTTGTAGACCACAATTTTAATGAGGGGATCTTTTTATTGCTGAGTATTGGAAATCTAGGAGCAACTGTTTTTTTAGTGATGAAACTTGTTCAAATCAAAAAAAGATGGGAGCAGATAGCGAAAGAAACTTCAAGCCCTTATAATCAACTAGACCATGAAGCTTAAAAACAAAATAAATTTAAAAGGGTTATTAAAAATATATAAGGAAGCAGGAGTTAACCCTAAGTTGGATACAAAGGCTTTTCAAAAAGATTATCAGCGTTTAGAAGATAATAAAACGTCTGTATTAATTCAAATTTTAATTTTTGGAGGGGCACTATTTGCGGCTGGTTTCTTTTTTTCTTTTTTGGCAGCGATAGGTTTGCTCGACTCCAGAGTAGGAATGCTTGGGTTAGGAGTTATGATTACAATACTTAGCCTGATTATTCCATATGCCTCTAATCAAAAAACGAATACAGAGTCTGTTTCGATGGCGCTGATGATTGTAGGAACAGTTTTGTTTTCGATTGGTTTTATAGGAGGAAGAGAGAGTTTTGAGGCATTCCTTTGGGTGTCTTTGGTGGTATCATTATTGATAACAATTTTGGCAGGGAGTCATTTGCAAAAATTTGCAGCAATATGTTGTTTTAATGCTTGTGCTTATTGGCTTATTGCCGAATATTGGAAAATCCCTGTTTTATTTAATTTCCTCATTCTTGTAAATGCTATAATTGTTACTATTGGGTGGTTAAAGGAAGCAAAAGTTTTGAGTAGTTATCCTTGGTTAGGGCAATGGTATAGTTCAATACTAAATGCCTGTTCTATTTCTATGATTGGATTGTTATCAGGGTCTGTAAATTGGAATGGGGGCTACCAAAATGAAGGTCAATTAGCTGAATGGGGGAGCTACTGGTGGATTTCAACGTTGTTGTTACTTAGTCTGGTAATTTGGTCGCTCAGCGAAACGATTGATTTAGTAGGCAAGCAGGTTCCCAAGATTCCTATTTTGGTTGGAACGAGTATCGCATTATTATTGCTAATAAAAGCACCAGGAATAGTAGGAGGTATTTTGCTTTTGTTTTTGGGTATTTATTCTGGATATCGCTTATTGGCTGGACAAGGAATTTTGACCATATTCTTTTTCACAGTTCTATTTTATTACAACTTAAATACGACTTTATTATTTAAGTCGATGTTGATGATAGGTGCTGGTCTGTTATTTTTAGCTTTGGGAGCAGGGATGAAACGCATACATGATTCAGAGTTGTCAAAGCCCTCTAAATAAATATTATGAAAGGATACAAAAAAGTCATTTTTATAAGCAACTTAATTTTATTTTTTGGCGTGTTTAATTGGATGATTGTTCAGAAAGAAAATACGATAAAAAATGGAACCTTAGTGTTGTTAGATTTATATCCTCTAGACCCAAGATCGCTAATGCAGGGAGATTATATGCGGTTGAGGTATGAGATGACGAATACTTGGAATATGGACGACAGTTTTTCTCCTAGAGGATATTGCATTGTTAAAAAAAGTGCTACTAATGTGGCTTCTTACGAACGCTTACAAGACAACAATAAGGGGTTGGCATCTGATGAAATTGCAATTAAGTATTATGGTAGTAGTTCGGGGAGTATAAAAATAGGCGCAGAGTCCTTTATGTTTGAAGAAGGGCAAGCAGCTACTTATGAAAAGGCAGCGTATGGAGGTTTGAGGGTTGCTGCGGATGGCTCAGCAGTGCTGGTTGGGTTGTATGATGCCTCAGGGCAGAAAATTATAAATAATTACGATATAGAGTAGAATGGAAGATTTTTTTGCAGAAAACAACAAACAACCTAGGGAATTAGAGGATTCATTTGAACGTGTTTTTGATTTGTCCCCAGATTGTATGCTCAAAATAAGGACAATAGATTTAAGATTTGTTGCTGTAAATCAACAAGCTTGTGATTTATATGGTTACAGCAAAAAAGAATTTTATACAATGTCAGTGTTTGATGTTGATTTAGACAGTAGCGCAAAAAATAGGATTAATGCTCTTTTGGAGCAATATCACATTGGAGAGGTCATTGATGTAGAAGGAATTAGCAAGAAAAAAAATGGAACCTTATTTCCTGTCCAAGTTCGCTATTCTAAAATTGACGAAAATCATGTGTTAGCGGTTGTTCGTGAACTATCTGAAAAGAAAAAAAATGAAAATCTCAATCTAGAATTATTGAATGTTTTAGAAATACAAAAACGACAAAACCTTGAATTACGTTTAAATAAAGATGTCCTTCGAATGGTTGCTAGACAAGAGCCTGTGGATGATATTTTATTAATGCTGGCGGAACGAATGGAAGGACTATTAGAAGAAGTTAGGGTCTCTATTTTGTTGTTGGATGGCAATCGTCTATTGGTCAAATCGGCGCCTAGTTTGCCCAAAGAATTTATTGAATCAATCCATGGAATTACTGTTGGGGTTGATATTTTGCCTTGTTGTATTGCTGCAGAATCAAAAAGACAGGTGATTGTCCCTAATTTACATACTGATCCATTTTATATTAACTGTAGAGATTTGGCAAAGACGTTTGGAATTACGTCTTGTTGGTCGACTCCTATTATTTCGCCCAAGGGAGAAGTTTTGGGTACTTTTGCATTTTATTCTGCAACGGTTAGGGAACCTGTGTCGATAGAAATGGATTTGATTTTGATGGCAGCAGACTTGGCAGAAGTTGCTATAGAGCAGAGTTATTACAAAACAAGTTTAAAAAAAATTAATAAAAAATATTTAAAACAAAACAAAGAATTAGAAATAACCAAAAAAATTCTAGAAGAGGATAAAAAGATCCTAGAAGATAGAGAAGAACAATTGAAAGAAGCGCAATTACTCTCTAAAGTAGGTAGTTGGCACTATACCTTTGATACACAAGAGTTGCTATGGTCAGAACAACAATACCGAACGTATAATGTAGATCTTTCTACTCCGACAACAGAACTTTACAATATTTATATCAAAAAAATAAAAAAAGAGGACGAAGAAAAATTTCGGAATGTCATTATTGCAGCCATAGAAGGAGACGACCCTAACTTTAAGTACGAGCATAAGTTTTTGGACGACAGTGGTACGTATCGTTATATACTAGGCATTGGTCGAGTTGAAAAAGATGCAACAGGCAAAACGCTTTATATTAAAGGAACTGAGCAGGACGTAACAGAATTAAAGTTGGCTCAAGAAGCTGCCCTCAAAAATGAATTAAAGTTTAATGAGTTGATTTCTAACATCAACGAAATTGTTTTTATTGTAGAGCTAGAAGACGAAAAAGAGTATAATAATCCGATCACTTATATCAATGGAGATACGATTGGTATCTTTGGATACACGCACCAAGAGCTCAAAAATGATCCTCTATTGTGGCCTAGTAGAATTCATTCGGATGATTTTGAATTGGTAGTAGCGCAAGGAGAAAAATTACACGAAACAGGGAAACCTATTGTTAGAGAGTATCGCTTTAAACATAAAGATGGTTATTATTTGTGGATAGAGGATAATATATCTGTTGGAGGAGAGGAGAATAAGCAGACTAGATTGTATGGGAGTGCTAGGGATATTACCAAACGAAAAAAATCGGAGGCCGCAATTTTAGAAGGAAGAGAACGATTGCAGTTGGCAACGCAAGCCGCTCGTTTAGGGAGTTATGATTGGCAAATTGCAGAGAATTTATTGCATTGGAACGATAGAATGTATGAATTGTTTGGTTTGGAAAAAGGAGTTGGGAATGCCTTTTATAATAAAAATGAATACATTGCTTCTATCTTGCACCCAGATGATCAAGTAAGGGTAATGAATGCTTATTTATACAATCTTAGCAATAGAGAATTGTTTAATTATAAAAATGAATACCGTGTAATTATTCATGGAAAGATAAAATACATCGAAAGTCATGTCATTTATTTTCGAGATAAAAAGGGTATTGCTTCTAGGGTTATTGGTACCTGTTTGGATGTAACAGAGCGAAAAGAGGCAGAGGCACTTTTGATTTCTAATGAAGAAAAAGACGTTTTACTTAAAGAGATTCATCATCGAGTGAAAAATAATTTGCAAGTAATTACCAGTCTTTTGAGTTTGCAGTCAAGTTATCTTAAGGACGATGACCAAAAACGAATTTTTGCAGATAGTCAGTATCGAATCAATTCTATGGCAATTGTTCATGAAATGTTGTATCAGTCGGATAATCTCTCTAAGTTAGATTACCGCCATTATTTGCGAGAATTGAGTGAATATTTAATTCGTTCTATTAAGGGCGCTGATAATAATGTCGAGTTGATATTGAATATTCCAGATATTAGTTTGGGCATAGATACAGCGATTCCTTTAGGATTGCTCATTAATGAAATATTAACCAATTCTTTAAAATATGGAATTAAGAAAGACAATGCAGGGATTATTACTATAGCCATACATCGACAAGAAAATGAGGATACAATATCTCAGAAAGCTTCCTTTGTGTTAGAAATAGGAGATGATGGAGAAGGCTATTCTGATAGTATTAATTTTAAAAATACCAATTCCTTAGGTTTGAGGTTAATCAATAACTTAACCCGTCAACTAGAAGGAACCATGCAAAAAGATAACTCTAAAAAAGGAACCAATTATATCATTTCATTCAAAGAGGTTTAAATGTTACGTATTCTTATCTGCTTATTAATGGCAACGGTTGTTCAGGCTAATCCTATTGAGCCAATTGTTGTGACAGATCAAACACTACAAATTAACGGAGAACAACGTTTTTTCTTTGCATTCGAAACAGGAGATGAAATTGTATTGGATCTTTCTATGTTAAAAGGAAAGTTTGTTAAAGCCGTTGAAGTCTTGGTTTATCAAGGCGAAACAAAGTATCAAGTATTGCAAGTAGATGCTTTGAATCGAAAGAAAATTCGAGTATTTGAACGAGCGATTTATGAGTTTAGGTTAAAGTCGGGAGGAGCAAAACGGGTTCGGTTCAAAATAGAACGCATTCCTTATTCGAGTGCTAGAGTTGATTTTGATACGCACGTAGAATGGCGGACGATAACAGATACTATTCGCCGAAATTATAGCGAAAAAATCACCACTATTTATGATACTTCTTATGTAACTAAATATCGTAGAGTTTTAAAAAGAACAGATTTAGATGTCGTTGAAGTTGCTAATCAAGAGGAACGAGTCCATTCCAGAACCAACTTAACCAATGACAATATTAGCACTCTAAGTTTTAATTTACCTCCTTCTATTCAAGAAAATTCTTTGGAGCAGCAAGTCGTAGGTTGGGCGTATTGGGTTGGAGTAGGACAGGAAGGGACTGAAAGTTATAACAAAGAACTAAAAAAGTTTCTTCAAACTGCGGCAACAAAAATTGTTACTAAAAACATCTTAGCAGGATTAGCTCTAGGAGTTTATGCTGTTTCTGTCAATCCTCCGCAGGGAGAAAATATTCAATACGAATTGTTTGTTGAGAATAAGGGGCAAAAAACTCGGATTGCTTCAGGAGATGTAACAACTGCTTTTGGTCGAGAAACGAAGGAACTGCAAGGAAAAGTACACCTAATCTTGAATAATGATAATTTTTTGAATGGATTAAATGTTGGGTTTAAAATAGCTGCTGTTGTTGAACGACGTATTTATAGGATGGAAGGGTATCAAGAACGAAAAATTGCAGCGTTGGAACTAAAAGATATTAAAGGGCGGGTAATTCTTAGAAAACGTGAGGTGCCTGTTATTAATGCGTGGTGATTGAACCAACAAAAAAAGCCCTGTATGGTATTTGACCATGCAGGGCTTGCAAAATATTGTTGCTTTAGTTGTTTTTGATTACTTCAACGCGTTTGTTTTCTTCTTCAGGTGCTGGCTCGGATTTGGTTTCTTCGGTAGAGGTGGCTTTTGCTCCGACACCAACTTCATTACCTTTATCATCCAACATTTTTAAAAGTTTTCCTTTGTCGTAAAACATTGTCCGCATGACGTAGCCATTGTCATCGTATTCTTTCCATTCACCATCACGAGCATAGTCGCGGATATAGGTATTGGTTTCAGGATCGAAAACTTCAGTTACCTTAGGATGATAACTTCCCTCTAGTTTTAGTTTCTGATTTCTGAAAAATGCCTGATATTCGCCTGTACGGACAGCCTTTCTTCCTGTTATTTTGGTTGATTCAATACGTTTTTTAGGTTCCAAACCATAGTCCTTGTAAATATCAAAACGGCGATCCAACTCAGCAGGCTCAATGGAATAACTAGGATCTGTAATCCAAGTAGCAAAATTGTAATTCATACGATAAAAATTAGGCAATTCTACCAATTGAAAATGATACTCATAAGGAAGCTTTAAAGTGTAATAAATCGTATCGATAGTAACATCAGAAGGGTTGGGAGAAAAAACAGTGGTTCCTTTTTCTTCGATATTCCCATTATTGTAATAACGCACAAAAGGACCTGTCGGCAAACCATCTTTATAAGTCGTTTCATATTTTAATTTGCCATTATCATGGTATTGCATAAATTTGCCATTTAAAACCCCATTTTCGTAAATAGCTGCTTGATAATTTTTACGTTCTATGGTAGATTTCCAAAAACCATGACGTTTGCCATTGCGATTATAATTCCCTGTTTCTACAAACTCGCCTTTTAGGCCTTGGTTGTATTCAATCCATCGACCTATTTTTTTTCCATTGGAGTAGGTTCCAATACCAGAAAGCAGTTCTTCTGTGCCAAATTTGGGGTGATAATCAACCCGGTAGTATTCTAATTTTCCACTTTTGTTGCCGTCGTCAAAGTTAAACATCCCTTTGACGTGCATGGTTGGTTCTGGGTAGTAATCATAGGTCCAGTTACCTATTTTGATGCCATTTTGATAAAAACCATCCGTCATTTTTTTACCACTATTATAAAATACCCATTGACCATGACGAATACCAGTGCTCATTAACCCTGTTGCTAGAATTTTTCCAGTAGGACTATAATAACTACAAGTGCCATCCATCAAGCCATCCACAAAATTTGCATCTACTCTAATTTTCGTTTGTGTACTAATAAAAGTCCAAGTGCCCGTTTTTTGTCCAGCAGCATTATAGTCTCCTTTTACATCAGGCACTCCTGTATATCGACTGACGGGAGAAACATAATAAAGCCATCTTCCTTCTTTGACTCCATCGTTATAATTTCCTTCTGCATAAACCAAATCTCGGTCATCTTTATGTACCCATCGCCCAACTTTGACACCATTTTCTTTACGATTCTCTTGCGCAATCAGTTGACTAGTCAAAGCTATTAGTAGTACAACAACAAGTAGTTTGTTAATCATGTTTATATTAGATTGTGATAATTCGTGAAACTCTTTATGTAAAAATAGGGTTTTTATTTGAAAGTTAGAATATCGTTCAAAATTTAAAGTGGCTTTATCAAAATAGAACTTTAATTCGAGATTGTTCTTACTCTAGTAGAGGTCTTTCAAAGCCAAAAAATTGTACTATCTCTGCCTAACAGATGATATTACAGTCATTGTAGCTGTAGTGATTGATGGCGATTTTCTAACAAATTATTAAACTTAAACCCAACATAATATAACAATAATGAAACCGAATCATAAGAAAATTAGTAAATTCTTAAGCCTAGTGTTAAGACATAAACCTGAAATTATACAACTAAATTTAGATGAAAATGGCTGGGCTAAAACCGAAGAATTACTGCATCAATTAGCAAAACATAATAGAAAAATAAGCTTTCCTATTCTGGAAGAAGTTGTTGCTAATAATGATAAGCAACGTTTTGCTTTTAATACAGATAAAACAAAAATTCGAGCAAGCCAAGGGCATTCTATAGATATTAGTTTAGGTTATCAATCTGTTAGACCACCTCGCATATTATATCACGGTACAGCAACTCGGTTTTTAGATTCCATTCTAGAAAAAGGTCTGCTAAAAAGAAATCGACACCACGTTCACTTATCTAAAGATATACATACGGCTAGCAATGTGGGGAGCCGACACGGCAAAGTGGTTATATTGGAAATCCGAGCTAAAGAAATGCATGAGGCAGGATTTGAATTTTTTGTATCAGAAAATCAAGTCTGGTTAACGGATCATGTACCTGTTGAATATTTGTCTTTAGTAGAAACTTTGGACTAGTATTTATGCATATAAAAAAGGCGTTAGCCATCGTTTTGAGTAAAACTTACGTTTTATAGGGGGAGTAGACGAGATGTTTAAATTGTTGTTGTGTAATAACCTGCATAGTATCAGTTGCTTAGTGATTGAGATCTGTTAAAAAATAGACTTGAATACCTTATTTTTAACGAAGATTTAAAGAACTATTTTCCAATTTTAACACATAAAAAGCCTACTACATCACTAATATATTCTTAACGAAAGCCAATTTATGACAAAAAACTTTACATTTATGCATTAAGCAATTCTTTAGAAATAATCATAACCCTTATGCGTTGTATTTTTTTGTTGGCTTTTGTGACAACCCTTTTGTACACCAACTTTTCCTTTGCCCAAGACGAGCAATTGATGGGAACCATTATAGGAACGGTTCTATTAGATGATGGTACACCAGGTACTGGCGTTTTAATTTTGGTAGAAGGTACAGATATTAACACCGTAACCAGTGTAAATGGCGAATATAAATTGTTGGTGCCTGCCAACAAACGAATAAACATTAGCTATAGCTACCTTGCTTATAAAACATATAAAGAACTGGGGGTAAAAGTAGCTCCCAAAAAGCCCATAAGATTAGATGTAACATTGCTCTCGGATGCTGTTAGTGGTCCTGAGGCAATTGTGGAATCTTTCGAAAAACGAGAGATAGACGCCTTGCATGTTGAGAAAGCAGATATTGAGCGCATTCCGACCACAGATGGGAACTTAACCTCTCTTATCAAGTATTTGGCACCAGGGGTAACCGCAGGAACGGGGGGAGAGTTGACGTCTCAGTACTCTGTTCGAGGAGGAAACTACGACGAAAACTTGGTGTATGTCAATGATTTTGAAATATACCGTCCATTGTTGGTTCGATCTGGACAGCAGGAAGGGTTAATTTTTCCAAATGGAGATATGTTGGATTATTTATCGTTTTCTTCAGGAGGATTTAAAGCTCAATATGGAGATAAAATGGCTTCGGTTTTGGACGTGCATTATCGCCGCCCCTACGAGTTTGAAGCTTCTGTTGGCGGTTCTTTATTAGGAGGGAGTGTCTATGTAGGAGGTGCTGTTTATAAAGATTCTATTTCTAAACAACGAAAAGTCCCCAATCGTTTTACTTATACCTTAGGGGCTCGTTACAAAACAACTTCTTATTTGTTATCTTCTTTAGATGTCAAAGGAGAGTATGTGCCTCAATTTGTAGATATACAAGGCGATTTTATTTATGATATTAATGAAAAATGGCAAGTAGAAGCTATTGGACATTATTCTAATTCCATCTATTCTTTGATTCCTAGAGAGAGTTCTACCACAACAGGGTTATTCAACCAAGCCTTGCGCTTGACCACTTTGTTTGAAGGGCAAGAAATTTCTAATTTTGAGAATTTTACAGCGGGAACAGCGATTACCTTTTTGCCTTGGGGAGGCGGAAGAGATAAAGAAATTGATACAACAGCTACAGTAGCAACTAATCTAAAGCTAAAATTGTTGGCATCTCATTATCAATCGAATGAAAACGAACGAATTGATATTATCAACTTTTACAAATTAGACGAAATAGAAACTGGTCTGGGGGAAGATAATTTTGGAGAAGTAATTGGAACGCTGGCTTATGGTGAAACGCATCACTTTGCTCGAAATTTTTTACAAGCAAACGTAACCAATGTTCAGTTAAAAGGGACTTGGTTGTACGACCGTTACGAAAGAACAGGGATTGAGAATCATCATTGGTTGAAGTGGGGAATTGGCTACAAAAATGAAATTATCAACGATAAGTTGAAGGAATGGCGTCGATTGGACTCGTTGGGTTATACTTTGCCTGTTGATACAAACCAAGTGTATATTCCCAATTATATTCGTACTACTGTTAATTTGAATTCTCATCGTCTAAATGCCTACGTTCAAAATACATGGGAACACAAATCAATGAAGCATTTGTTTCGGATGACGGCAGGTGTACGTGCTAGTTATTGGACACTCAACAAAGAGCTAATTGTTTCTCCTCGTTTGCAGATGTATTACACGCCTAGACGTTATCAAAATTCAATTGCAGATACCACTAAGAAAACAAAAGATTTAACCTTTAAATTAGCCACAGGCTTATACTATCAATCGCCTTTCTATAGAGAGTTGCGTGACTTGAGAGGTGAGGTAAACACGGGCGTAAGGGCACAAAAATCCGTGCATGTGTTGGGAGGAATTGTCTGGGATTTTATTATGTTTAAGCGTCGTTTTAAATTTATAACAGAGGCTTATTATAAACATCAATGGGACTTGATACCATACGATATAGAAAATGTTCGCATTCGATACTATGGAGACAATTTAGCAACAGGATATGTAGCAGGATTGGATTTGAGGCTAAATGGAGAGCTGGTAGACGGTTTGGAATCTTGGATTAATCTATCATTTTTAAGAGCAAGAGAATCTTTTAATGGCGTTAATCATGGTGTCAGAACGTTGAATGGAACGACTATTGATACCACATACTTGTCTGATGCCCCCAAAGCAACCGACCAGTTGGTGATTTTTTCTATGTACTTTCAAGATGATTTTCCGAAAGCTCCTTGGGCACGACTAAATTTTGCGTTTACAGTAGGAACAGGCTTGCCATTTGGTATTCCTGAAAACAATGTACAATTTAGAAATTCTTATCGTTTTGCAGCTTATCATAGAATTGACATTGGGGCTTCTTTTGGGCTTTGGGATCGCAAGATTCATATTGACAAAAAATATGATGGAAACAAAGCACTATTTAAAAAAACGTCCAAACACGCACTAAGAGGAATTCGAGGAATTTGGGTTAGTTTTGAGGTGTTTAATCTAATGGATGTTAAAAATGTGGCTTCGAATACTTGGATTAAAGATTTTTCGAATCGCAGCTATGCTATTCCTAATGTATTAACCTCTAGACGCTTTAATGTACGATTCAAGATTGATTTTTAAAAAGTTGATAAAAGTTTTTTGATTGTTATTTAATTGGTTTATAGGTTTTTATAAAATTATTTTAATTTAATTATAGAAAGTTCTATCGATAATTGTATGTGAAGTTTTGAGTCATGTGTTTTATTTTAGATGCATAACTTATTTGAAAACCAAAAACTTCACTTACAATTATGCAAAACAATAAATTACTTTTACTCCTAATTACCTGTTTTTGGTGCGTAGGAGGAATTGTGTGGGGGCAATGTCCGAACAGCTACACAATTAACACACAAGGGCGACCGACTTGTGCAACGGCTAATAACGGCTCCATCAATGCGTCAGGTACGACCTATTATTCAGGGTCTACTTATATTTGGAATACAGGGGCGACCAATCGTTACTTATACAATCTTCCATCAGGACATTATTCTGTAACAGTAACTGACCCAACAAATTGTACCTACACAGCAACAACTTATTTAGCCCCTTCACCAACAGGCATAACCGTCAACCCTTCCTTCTCACCTTGTAATGGTATACTATATGCCAATCCATCTTGGCCTGCTAGCCATCCTTTTACTTATGTATGGAGTGATGGGAGCACACAAGAGTCTATTCAGAATCCAGCACCAGGGGTGTATACGGTGACAGTGACGGATGCGAATGGCTGTACTGGTGTTGGTACTAAAACAGTCACTACTTATCCTCCGCCAATGTCTGCTAGCCATACAACGACTCCTGCTACATGCAATGCAAATGATGGTTCTATAGATTTGACAGTAACAGGTGGAGTTGCTCCTTATACGTTTTATTGGAATGGAGTTGCTCAAGGGCAAACAGTAGAAGACCCGATTAATGTACCAGTTGGGGCGGCAGGAGTTAGTATTCGAGATGCTAATAACTGTTACTTGTATTATACCCTAAATGTTGATGGTCCTCAAATAGAAATGGAGGTTTCTAATATGAGTTGTGGCCAAATAAATGGCTCCATTACTGTAAATACTCAAAATTTGAGTAATCCAACATTTTTGTGGAGCACAGGAGCAACAACGCCAACGATCAGCAATTTATCGACTGGAGGATATAGTGTTACCGTAACCGATGGATCATGTGTATTGACAGGTAGTGGTACCATATCAGACGGAGGGAATGTTACAGCTTATATCGTAGATTCTACTCAAAACCCTTGTGTATCGGACATCTTGACTGCATATGGAAATGGTGGCGCCTCTACAGGATGGAATCCACCCTATAATGGATATACTTACTTATGGAATACAGGAGAAACAACGCCTGTTATTAATGTACAGTCAGGTGTAGCCTTGTATATTGTAACGATAACAGACGTGAATGGTTGTTCTGGTATAGATAGTCTTTGGGCAAACAGCTTGTCAAATGGGCTTAGCTTATCTTCTGTGGTGACGGATGCTACTTGTGGCAATAGCGATGGAGCAATTGATTTAACTGTATCGAATGGAACAGCTCAATCTTTTTATTGGTCTCCAACAGGAGCTACAACAGAAGACCTCACAGGCATTGCCGCAGGGTTTCATATTGTAGAAGTCAGAAACTGGTCGGGTTGTGTATATTCAGACACTATTCCAGTAGGAGAGTTTATCGAATTTTCTTCTACCAATGCTAGTTGTGGTCAAAACAATGGCTCTGCCACAGTGCATGATTATGGAATGACTAGCCCTACTTTTTCATGGAGCAATGGAGCAACAACACCTACCATTAATAATTTGTCGGCAGGAATGTATATTGTTACAGTGACCAATGGATCTTGTGTGATTATGGATACCGTAGATATTTTGGATGCGGGGCAAATTGTAGCGGGAATCACGGCAGAGTCTGCTTGTCAGCCTGATTATTTAACCGCAGCACCAACAGACGGAGCTGCGCCATATACCTACCTTTGGGGGAATGGAGCAACGGATCAAAGTATTTTGAATGTTGTTCCTGGTAATACATACGATGTTACGATTACAGATTCTAATGGATGTGCCGATGCTACTAGTTATACTGTGCCCAATCCTCCAGCAGTAACAGCAACTTATACCATTATAGATGCTACTTGTAATAATAAGAATGGTGGAATTGATTTGACCATGACAGGAGGTGCCTTACCCTATAATTATCAGTGGTCTTATGGCAATGCCAATGTAAAAGATTTGTTTGGCATTTATCCTGGACAATATTCTGTTAGCATAACTGATAATAACGGATGTGAATTAGAAATTAATAATATGGTTGTTGGAGGTCAAACGAATATAACCGTGTCAAGAACAATTACACAGCCCAATGCATCGAATACAGGTGGAGCAATTGACATTACAGTATCAGGAGTCAACAACCCAACCTTCTTATGGAGTAACGGAGCCACAACAGAGGATATTAGCAATCTATCTGCTGGATGGTATACGGTTTCTATAACAGATCCTGTAACTGGTTGCGTGTTTGATAGAGATTATCACTTATCAGTAACTAGTACCAACATTGTTATTAGAGGGTATGTATACGATGTGTCGGGTACAGGAACTTGTCAAACTGGTTTGCCTCTGCCTTATGAAATGGTTCGTCTGCAACCGTTGGGTCTAACAACGTTTACCAATGCCCAAGGTCGTTATACCTTTAATATATCAACTCCTGGTACATATACTGTCGAATATATCAACACTTCACCATTGACAACCACTGTTATTTGTCCAACGGGGGGAACAGCAACAGTAAATGCAACAGCAAGTGGTTACTTCTTTAATAATTTCTATTTAACGAATCCACCTGTTCAGGATTTGGAAGTTGACTTGTGGGATTATAGCAATGCAACGCCAGGATTTAGTTATTATACTAGAATTGACTATTGTAACAAAGGTAATATTATTATGAATGGTACCTTAGAGTACGATTACAATAGTTTGCTAGGTTTTGAATCTATTACAGGATGGGGTTCTACCTTGACTTTTCATGATATTCCTGGACATAAATTTTACTGGTCATTTAGCAACTTGAACCCAGGTGCTTGTCGTTCTGTGGATGTTAAATTTACAGTGCCTACAAATATGACATTAGGAACATTGCTACAAGGAACAGCGGATGTTTTACCATTAGTTGGAGATGCGACGCCTGCCAACAATACCGATGGATTATCAACAACAGTAGTTGGTTCTTGGGATCCGAATGACAAGCAGGTAGCTCCTTACCATAGTGGAGATGCTTGGAATGGCGGAATCATTTACACAACAGATGAAGAATTAGAATATAATATTCGTTTCCAAAATACAGGAACAGCACCAGCTCACTTTGTCATTATTCGTGATACCTTGGATGTGAATTTATTGCCAGAAACAATTCGAGATATTAAGACAAAACATAATGCAGAAGTGAGTCTAGAGAATGGCAATATACTTGTATTTACATTTAATAATATTTATTTGCCTGATTCAGCAACTGACTTTGATGCAAGTATGGGATTTGTAAAGTTCAAAATCAAGCGAATTGCAGGTCTACCAGTTGGAACACAAATAGAAAACACAGCCGCTATTTATTTTGACTATAACGAGCCTGTGATTACCAATACTCCAATCAGTATTATTGATCAATTTTCTTCTGTGGTCGATATAGATAATAAAGCATTAAAAGTAGAAACAATGCCGAATCCATTTGAGCGTGGAATTACTTTGAAATATACGTTAGAAGAAACCTCAGAGGTAACCATTCGAGTTATGAATAGTATTGGTCAGTGTGTGCATACTCATATTGTAGGTGCGAGACAAGCCGAAGGAGTATATATTGAACAGTTGAATATGGAAGATTTACCAAGTGGAATGTATTTGTTAAATGTAGAAACTAGCAAGGCGATAACGACAACTAAAATTGTGAAGCGTTAGTATAAGTTATTCATTTGCCAATAGTATTTATAGCCCCCAATCAAGCAATCCTATATGAACTTTAGTTCGTATAGGATTTGCTTTTGAATGCATTGCTTCTACTGTTCGAGAATGTTAAATTTAGATTTTGTATAATCTGATTAATGGCATCTTTATTTTGATTTTGAATTATCTTGAGAATAGTTTTTGAAGTTTTAAGTTGTTGTAATTTAGTATTTTATGTTTTTGTTTTGGGTTGGCGTACCCTGAAAAGCTACGAGTAAATGATGATAAAGTATAAATAATGTTTTTGCTGCTATTAAGTACGGAGTTTATTTTTACAGCTGAGTGCAGAATTCCAATAATAGATCCGATATTGGGTATTTGAAGAGAAGAGATCAACTGCCAACTTAAAATTGGCACTTATTATATTAATTATGTTAAACTAATCCAATGAATTACATTTTTGTTTTAATAACATTTGTCCTACTGTTGTTCAACAGCGATTTATTTGGGCAAAATAATGTTGTTAATTTTTACAAAGGCGAAAAAGAATTTGAGTCCAATATTTTGGAGTTTACTTCAAAAAAACTCAGTTCTTATGAAATTTTCCAAAATCGATTTTATCGTTTTGTACAATTTAATGAGATACCAAATGTTGCTCAACAAGAGCAAATCAGAGCAATTGGTATTCAATTGTTAGAATACATTCCTAATAAACTATATGTTGCTTCTATTCCTGTTGGAATAGATATAGCTGTATTAAAGAATCTTAATATTAGAAGTATTGTACCAATAGAAAGAACGTATAAAATAAGCCAACGATTAGAGGATGAGGATTATCCAAATTGGGCAAAAGAAGGAGAATTTGTCAAAGTCATCATTCGTTATCATCAAGATATTTCACCTTCTTTAGCAAAGGCTGAAATGAAAAGAATGGGTATCAATGTTCAACACGCAATGGACCATGCTCAAATGATTGTTGCTCAATTATTACCTCAAGAAATAGAAAAGATAGCAGGAACAGCGTTGGTCCGGTATATAGATCTTATCTCAGAACCAGGAAAGCCAGAATCAGATGTTGGGCGCCATTTGCACCGAGCGAATGCTATAGATGGTGAATTTTATGGTGCTCGAAATTATGATGGAACAGGCGTTTCCATAGCCATCAACGACGATGGATTTGTAGGACCACATATTGATTTTAAAGGACGTGCCAACCAGCAAGAAGTAGCGGGCGATTTTACGGGAAGTCACGGAGATATGGTCGCTGGTATTGCAGGAGGGGCAGGAAATTTAAATCCATTGATGCGAGGAATGGCAACGGGGTCTTATCTCCATATTCGCCAATACGATGCAGCTATGCCTGGAACAATTCCATTACACCAAGATAGTGCGGTGTTGGTTTTTTGTTCTTCTTATAGCAATGGTTGTAATGCTGGGTATACCAACACGACAGCCTTGGTTGACCAAGAAATTTACAACAATCCAACCCTAATACAAGTATTCTCCGCAGGAAATAGCAACAACCAAAATTGCGGTTATGGAGCCGGAAACCAATGGGGGAATATTACTGGCGGTCATAAAATGGGAAAGAATGTTATTGCAACGGCGAATTTAGATGCTAATGATACGATTGTCAATAGTAGCAGCCGCGGACCTGCATCAGATGGACGGATTAAGCCTGATATTGCAGCACATGGAGCAGGTCAAATGTCTACGGATCCCAACAATGTTTATTCACCAGGAGGAGGAACTTCTGCTGCTGCGCCTGGAATTACTGGCGTAATGGCTCAATTGCACCATGCGTATCGCAATTTGAATGGAGGAGCAACAGCTCCTTCTGCCTTATTAAAAGCAGCCTTGCTAAATACCGCCACTGATTTGGGGAACGATGGACCTGATTTTATATATGGTTGGGGAAAAGTAAATGGTTTGAGAGCGGTTCAATTGTTGGAAGACAACCGCTATTTGAGTGGGACATTGGTTCATGGTGACAGTAATAGTCATTCTATTAGTATTCCCGTAGGAGTACAGCGGGCTAAAATTATGGTCTATTGGGCAGATAGAGAAGCTTCGACAGCAGCAGCAACGGCATTGGTAAATGACTTGGATGCGACCGTAGTTGCTCCCAATACAGGAGTACATTTACCTTGGTTATTAAACCATACTCCAAACCCAACTACGTTAGCTTTGCCAGCTACCAAAGGAGTTGATCATTTGAATAACGTAGAAGAAATTGCAATTGATAACCCAACAGCAGGTACTTATACTTTGAAGGTAAAAGGAACGACAATTCCAATGGGGACACAAGATTACTTTGTCGTGTATGAGTTTTTGATGGAGGACATTACCGTCGTTTATCCAATGGGAGGCGAGGGGCTAATTCCTGGATCTAACAATAGGATTTATTGGGATGCTTATGGTAATTCTGGAACTTTCTTGATTGAATATACTGTAGACAACGGAAATTCATGGATAACAATTGAAGCGGCTGAACCAGGAGCAAGTCGTTTTATAGACTGGACAGTACCTACTACCGTTACAGGAGCTGCTAAAGTACGTGTTTCTAGAGCTGGAATAAGTGGTGAAAGTGTTGCTAATTTTAATATTATAGATCAAGTACCTAACTTGCGAGTTAATTTAGTTTGTCCAACAACAAATACAATTGGTCTAGTTTGGGATAGTGTCCCTGGAGCAATTGAGTACGACGTTTTTATGCTGGGAAGCCAATACATGGACTCAATCGGTACTACTACCACATTAAATTTTGATTTAACAGTTGCCGATATCAATAATGAGGCATGGTTTTCTGTACGTGCTAGAGGACAGAATGGTCTTGTTGGTTTAAGAGCCAATGCTATTTTATACGAAGGTTTTGGCGTTGATCAAGGATGTTATATCGCCTGTGGTGGCATACATGATGTTGGGATAAAACAATTTAACATGCTTGATTCTGTTTGGGGGTATTGTGATTTGAGCCCTAAAACATTGTCTGTTGAGCTCTTTAATGAAGGGTATGCTACAGAAACTACCATACCCATCTATTATCAGTTAGGAAGCAATCCTATCGTTACAGAAACATATACAGGAACATTGTCTTCGCAGAATAGTACTACTTTTTCTTTTATCAATTCAATTAACATCCCTACACCAGGCACTTACGAGTTGAAAGTATGGACAGGCTTGACGACAGATGCTAGAGACTGTAATGATACGCTTCGACAAATGATTATAGCCATAGATACATTACCATCTATTTTTCCGATAGAAGAGAATTTTGATAATGGCGTTTTTCCAGAATCTTTTGCTTATGTAATTGATGTAAATAACGATGTGACATGGGACACAATCAATGTAATCGGTGCTTCGGGTAGTGTGACTACTGTAATGAAAATGAACAATGAGTTTTTTAATTATGGTTATGAAGAGAGGAGCGATATTTTTGGTTTAAGTGCTATAGATTTGACATCAGGAATAGCAGGCGCTGCTGCTCAATTAATTTTTGATGTTTCTTACCGCCCTCAGGCTTTTGGTACCGAAGCATCTGATGACTTAAGGATTGATTATTCCATAGATTGTGGGCAGACATTTCACCAACTCTATTTCAAGGATGGTTTAGATTTAAGTACAAGTTCTTCTAGAACTCAATTTTGGATGCCTAGTAGCGCAAGTGATTGGAGGCGAGAGTATGTCGATCTAACGCCTTTGATTGGTAATGATGTTCTTTTGAGATTTGTTAATATTCCAGGGCATTTTGGAACAGGGAATGACTTGTATATAGACAATATAAATATAGAGTTTGGTACGTTGTCTCCTATAGCTGACTTTTCTTCTGATGTTGTCTATTCTTGTGATGGTCAAGTCTCATTTAAAGATGAATCAGGGAATCAACCCACGCAATGGTTGTGGAATTTTGGGGATGGAAATACATCAACACAAGCGAATCCAAGACATACTTATACCTCAGAAGGAGTTTATAGCGTCTCTTTGGAGGTTACGAATGGAGGAGGAACCAATACTGTTACGAGAAATGGATATGTAGAAGTGAAATACCCTGAAGTGCTTTCTACACAGGGGAATACCGTGTGTCAAGATGAATCAGCTCGTTTGAGAGCTTATGGAAATTGGCAGACTAACTTGCATTGGTATGATAGTGGGAATAACTTATTATATGTAGGAACAGACTTTAATACCCCATTGCTAGATACAACAACGACTTACCAAGTCAAGAGTGTTTATCAATCACCTATTATAAGAATGGGACCTACCGATCCTACGACTGTAGGAGCAACAAGTACTACTATCAATGGTGGATATGCGGCACTCAACTTTACTGCTGAAACAGATTTTTATCTAGTTTCTGTTTGGGTAGAGGCTAATAGTGCAGGTCCTCGAACAATTGAATTGTGGGATGGTTTTAATGGAAATACAGCAACCAATACTTTATTGGAATCTAAAACCATTAATTTAGTAGGTGGAGGGCAACGAGTTGCTTTAGCATTTGAAGTGCCGGCTGCTGGCAATTATAGTTTGGTAGGCGCCAATATGGATTTGGTGAGCAATACGGCGGGAGTAAGTTATCCATATACCATAACCGACGTTGTTTCTATTGTTAGTGCTTATGGTGGTGGTGCAGTTGCGCCTACAACGAACACAAGTTCTTATAACTACTTTTACGATTGGGAAATTAGATTAGATTTTTGCGAAAGTGCTCCGACAAGCGTTACCGCAGATGTAATAGCATCTTTTTCAACTTCTGTTAGTGGAAATACAGCAACTTTTTCAAGTAATCCTAATGCAAGCCTTTGGTTTTGGGTTTTTGGAGATGGTAGCATTTCTACCCAACCCAATCCCGTCCATGTTTATTCTGCTTTGGGCACTTACGAAGTGACATTAAGTATGAATATCAATGGAATTAGTTGTAGTTTTAGAGATACGGTTATTGTTACAACTATAGTGGATGTTCCTAAAATTGAGAATACAATAGGTTGGAACATACAACCAAATCCAACAACAGAAACAACGGTATTGAAGTTTAACGCTCCACTAAAAGAAGATTACCAAGTAGAAGTCGTTGGCGTAGGAGGGAATGTTTTGATCAACGAATCAATACCAGAAGGAAAAATACAAATTTCCCTTGATGTTAGTAGGTTAAATCCTGCTGTGTATTTTGTTCGATTGATTAGTAATAAAGGAATTGAAGTTAAAAAATTGCTGATACAGCACTAAATTTTTAAAGTGTATATCGTATGTTCGTTTGTTTACATACGATATACATTTGTTTTTAGCAAATTCATCCAAACACAAATTGCCCATTTTTAAGTAAGGTATAGCGATGTGTATTTATGGAGTTGGCTTTTGGTGCAACACCTTTTTTAAAGGCAGAATAAAACCGTTTAATTTGACTTTTTAAAATCAAAACTAAGTCGTCAGATTGTATAAATTCCATGTCTGAGCGGCAAGAGAAACCTAAGTTATATCCTTTGGTTTCTTGAAAATTGAAAGTAGAACTTCCAAAAACCATTTTAGAATCAATAAACTCTTGCGTATTGGGGTTATAACTAGCAATAAAAGAAGCTGCAAGAAGGTTTTTATCTTCAATAGCTTTGTAATAAAATGTAAAGGCAACCATAGCGGAGTCTTCGTGCAAGACTTGCCCATAGCTATAGGTAGCATCGGGCGTATCAATATAAGGATGCAAGGTTTGAGTCGTAAGGGCTGGTTGTATAAATTGTTGGCATAAGTCAGAAGGTATTGGTGTGCCAGATTCAACGACCTTGGTTTGTTCTATAAGGTGCGCTAAATTTTTGACAGAACCTTTTTCTTCTTTGGCTGCGGTTGGTGCAGAATCGTTAGAAGATTCAGAAGAACTACAAGATAGACCAACGGACAGCATCAATGCAAGAATAGTAATGTGATAAACAGAGATTTTCATTATGTAGGCAAAATGTGAATAAAGAAATTGATAAAAAAATTCAAAGTAACTAAAAATAATTAGAATTATTACAAAGGTACTTATTGGTATTAACGGTGCTAAAAAGACACAAAAGTATATCTTTAGATGAATAAACAAGTTGATGTGATTCTATGCCATATATTGTCGACAAGTAACCGATATTAGTTTGTCAATTGCAATTCATCAATATTCATTAATTTTAAGGCAGCCTTTGTTTGGTTGACAGGACGTTTGCATGTCCTGTTTTGACAAACATAAATTGTTGTTTCTCCAGAGATTAATTTGTCTTTTAATAAACTTAGAGAGCCTTCTTCTTTTCCTCCCATTAAGAGCACATTGGGGAGATAGTATTGATCCAACTCTTTGCGTTTGACAGAATAGTCAGCTCCCATAATAGCTACCTCATAGGGTGGTTGAATAATGGACAACATTAAATTAGCCCAATTAGAAAAGTACCCAGGGTTATCCAATACATTAGCACTAACATTAGCCAGCATTTGCTTTGCTTTTTGATCGTAATCTTTATTATGAAAGTACAAACCTAGTTGATACAAATTATTAGCCATTTCAGAGTTAGAAGCAGGAATAACATTATCTGTTACCTCCATTTTTCGGGCAACCAAATTGGCATTATAATCTGGAGTATAATTAAACATACCCGAAGCTTCGTCAAAAAAATGCTCTAAAGTATGATCAGTTAATGCTTTTGCTCGCTGCAACCACTGTTCGTCAAATGTCACTTGGTACAGTTCGATAAAAGCACTAATTAGAAAAGCATAATCATCCAAGAAACCTGTAATTGAAGCTTTTCCATCCTTGTAATTTCTGGTAATTTTATATCCCTTTTGAATGCTTTTTTGTACAAGAAAATTGGCATTTTTTAGAGCTGCTTTTAAAAATTTAGGTTCATCAAAAGCTCGATAGGCTTTTACATATCCTTTTAGCATTAGAGCATTCCACGATGTCAGAATTTTGTCGTCTAGCCCAGGACGAATGCGTTGGTTTCTAGCTTGAAGCATTTTAGAATTGAGATGGGTGATTTTTTTCTGAAAGGCCTCCTCACTCAACTGGTATCTTGCGGCAATTTGCTCGGTACTTTTTTTGCGGAATAGAATATTGGTTTTGTGTTCCCAATTGCCAGCCAAAGTAGCATTATAATAATCCATAAACAAACCTGCTTCTTTGCCTAGGATACTTTTGATTTCTTCGGCTGTCCACACATAAAATTTCCCTTCTTCCCCCTCGCTATCAGCATCTAACGAAGCATAAAAACCACCTTCGGGACTTGTCATTTCTTGGTTAATCCACTCTAAGGTTTCGTAAACGACTTTTTTATACAGTGGTTTTTTAGTTTGTTGATAGGCTTGAGCATACAATGCTACCAACTGACCATTGTCATAAAGCATTTTTTCAAAATGGGGTGCTTTCCAGATAGCATCAGTAGAGTAACGGGCAAAACCGCCCCTCAATTGGTCATAAATACCACCTAAAGCCATTTTGTCTAGTGTTGTTAACGTAGCCTCTAGGGCTTGAGAGTTGCTATCAAGCACTGCGTAACGTAGTAAGTAATTCCAAGTAGAAGGCAACGGAAATTTATTACTACTTCTATTAAAACCACCCTCTTTAAAATCAATTGTTGCTTTCCATTTTTCAAAAGAAACCGATACTTTGTCCATCGTATAAGAAGGAGGAGTTGGGTTGAGGTTGACCGCCCCCGATTGGGCAAGCCCTTCTGTAACTTGTTGAGCAGCTTCTTGCAATTTGTTTGGACTATCTTTGTAAAGGCGTATAAAGTGCTTAAGTACTTTGGTCCAATCCGATTTAGGATAGTAGGTGCCCGCAAAAAATGGTTTTCCATCTGGCAATGCAATAGCATTTAGTGGCCAACCTCCACGTTGATTGATTAGCTGACAGGCAGTCATGTAAATTTGGTCAACATCGGGACGTTCTTCTCGATCTACTTTTATACACACAAAATGATCGTTCATAAGCTGAGCAACAGTCGAATCTTCAAAACTCTCATGCTCCATAACATGACACCAATGGCAAGCAGCATAACCAATACTAATTAAAAGCATTTTATGTTCATTTTTGGCTTTTTCTAAAGCCTCGGTACCCCAAGGATACCAATTGACAGGATTGTGAGCGTGTTGCAGTAAATAAGGACTGCTTTCGTGAATCAACGCATTTGTGTATAAGGGAGGATCTTCTGAATGAGTTGCATTTTTTTTGTCAGGATGTTTTTGGGCACAACTGATGATGTTAAAACTTAGGAGAAAAAGAAGTAGGTGAATATAGTTCATTGAATGGTGCATGTTTTACGTACAATAGACCGTTAAAACACACTAGCAGCAAGTTAGCTAAATAAAGTGAGCCAGTGGCAAGTAGGGACTATTAGCTCAACTATAAAAAGAATAATATTACTTACTTTGGGCTAAGAGAGAGTGTATTATTTTAATAGTTGATTCGTGGTTAAAAATTTCTTTTAAATCGGACAACAAATCTTCCTGATCCACGCATTCATAGGTGATTTCAGGAGTATGAAAATCAAGTTCTAATGGATATAGAGTTATCTTGTGCATAATGCTAAGCAACAAATACCTGTAGTTGTTCATGTTAGGGGCAACAATGTAAAAGTGTAGGACGGTATCGCCATTAGTTTGCGTTACAGTTGAAACATCAACATGGAGTACATTTTTAGTTTTTTCATTAAGAAAATTTCCTTGTTCTAATAAAATAGCTTTGGGAGTAACAACTGGATTCATGTCAAAATCAGGCCAAAGATTTTTGTTCTCGTTTGCCATACAGTAGGTATTATTTTTAAGCAAATGCTGTATTTAAAAAACAGATTCGTGTTTTGATACTCTGAATTAATAGTTTTGATATCAAGGGTGTGTGTTTGGTTTTATGGAGCATAGTTGAATGATTACAGTAATTGACGGTTGAAGAGTGAGATAATGGTTTAATACGATTTTCTAATGGATTAGGCTATTGAAACTATGAAAATAATCATATTTTCTTCTTCAAGCAACTCTTTTTTATGTTTTGTCATTTGAAAACCTATGATCATGAGTTAATTTATACAGATAATTTTGTGAATATCGACCGTGGGCATTCTTTTTTGTTGAAATTATGGATCAAGGATGATAGGTCTAGTCCATTGGTTTAGGCTTGGAAACAAGTCAGTTAGAATGCAAGGTAGTAAATAAAAAAAAGCATAAACATTTTTGTTTTTGCCTATGAATATTTTTGTTTCTATACATAAAATGTATAACTTGCTTAAGTAAGGAATTTTATTCACTCAAATTAAAATTAATGAATTATGGGACCTAACTTTATAATTCTCCCGGCAGTTGCTTTAATCCCTCTTATCGTGGGCTTCATATGGTATAATCCTAAAGTAATGGGAAATGCTTGGATGCAAGAAACGGGGATGACAGAGGAAAAAGCACAACAAGGGAATATGTTGGTTATTTTTGGAAGTACGTATATTTTTTCTTTGTTTCTTTCGTTTGCTTTACTAGGAGCGGTTGTGCACCAATTTGGAATTTTTCAGCTATTTGCAAGCCAGGAAGGTTTTGGAGAGGCAGGCTCTGAGGTAATGAAATCATTTGAGAGCATTATGGCTATTGTTGGCGATCGGCACCTAACATTTAGCCATGGAGCTTTTCATGGTCTATTTTATGGGATTGTGGTCGCATTACCTATTTTAGGAATTAATGCCTTGTTTGAGCAAAAAACTTGGAAATATATATTTATCAATGTAGGATACTGGACACTTTCTCTAGCTTTGATGGGAGGTGTCATCGGACAATGGGGCTATAATGTATAGTTAAATAGCAATGCTAATTTTTTTTAGCTTTAAATTAGCATTGCTACTTTTTTAAAACCAAGTTTTCTATTATTAAAGGTAGAAAGCTTACATTTGATGCTATGTTACTAGCACTAAGCTAACGTTTTGTATAAAAATTAGTAAAGGACTAGTGTTTTAACGCCAGATTCTCACTCGAAAATTACGACCATCAAATGAAAATATTGATATTTCTTTTTCTTCTTCCTACTTTTATTTATGCTCAAGATGCTTATACTAGATGGATAGCAATACAAGAAGGCTCAGGAATACATTTGCTTGAAACTTGCAAAGAAAAAAGGGTGTATGGGAGTGAATCAGGAAAAAGTAGTGACTTAAAACTTCGGCAATATCAGAAATACGAACAGGGAAGATTGGTTAAAGATATGATGTACGTTGATTATCCCCAACTAATGTATAATATTGAGATCAATTACCAACAAGATGGAACCGCAACAGGAATCAATTTAGAAGATTCGAGTATTGTGACTTATGCATTTACTCCAGAACAAAAACTCCGTTATTATGTCGTAGATCGACAAAATGATATGCACGTAGTGTATACCTATGATGATGATGGAGATTTGATTCGGTGCAAAGATTGTTTAGCTCCTTTTAACAATCATGATTGGTGTGCTTATTATAATTATTTTTATAATGATAAAAAACAACTTATTAAAACGGCATCGCATAATCTGGAAAAGGGAGCAGCTGTAACAACCAAAGTAGTGTTTGAAACAGATTCTCTAGTCTACAAAAACAATCGTTTAACTACTCGTTGGACAATTAACGCTGCTGGAGAAGAAATAAAAAAAGCGACATATACTTATAATAAAAAAGGTCTTCTAGTCGAAGAGTACTCCACTCAATTAGCCCCTTATCAAAATCCAAGAAGCTATTTAAAAACGTATGTTTATCACTGCAATGGTCAATTGAGGAAAGTAGAGGAAGTTTACTATACCAATAAGCATATCAATGGAAAACAAGTTTCTAAGTATAATAATAAAGGGCAAAAAATACGGCAAGAGTCTTATAAGGGAACGGATAATCGAACCAAATTGTATTTGATTAAATATAAAAGGTAAAGAAAATAAGCATTGGTAAATAACTAAAACGGCAGACTTTGTTTTTAGTCATAGGGTAGATTTTATATATTTATAAGATATAGTTGTGTAGTAGGTTATCATACTTGCACTTCGGTATTTTTTCTAATTAAAAAAGTTGTCCTATGAAAAACGTACTCTATTTATGTTTATTAGCTTGTATAATAAGTTGCAATCAAGTAGACAATCCAACTGAAAACCGTGTGGTCGCACCAACAGAGACAAAGGAAGATACATTGTCAACAACCATTGTTTCTAGTTTTGTATTTGTAGGGTGCAATCGAGTAAACCGTTCAGATGAAAAAAATCCCAATGCCACGGATGCGTCAACCGCAAATTTAGCCGCTTTGCAACGAATTTATGATGATATTTTAGAATTAGAACATCAACCAGACTTATTCTTTTTTTTGGGAGACTTAGTTCTAGGCGAATCGACAACAGAAAAGCTAGACAATCAATTGGAAGCTTGGGTTCAGCTGTTTAAGGATACTACATTTAGTAAAATTAGTGAATCAGGTATTGAACTGGTTGCAGTACCTGGCAACCATGAAATGTTAACGTATGCCGATCATGGAGATCCTGAACACGATGAGTGGCCTTTGAAAGGAGCAACAGAGTTATGGATGAAGCATATGAGCCCATTTATACCACTGGATTGTGAGCATGTAACAGGAACGGATAGCATCAATAATCAAGCAACCTTCTCTTTTGTTCGAAATAATTTAGGTTTTGTTGTCATGAATACCGACACCTATAATGCTCCAACTGAGCAAGCTCCATATGGTTTAGAGGGGATGATTCCATTAGATTGGATAGAAAAAAAGATAAAGGCACTCCAAGCAGATCCTACCATTGAACATGTTTTTGTTTTAGGTCACAAGCCTTATTATGTTGATGGCAAACCGCAAACAGGACACAAAGGATTTCCAGATGGACCTAAATTATGGCCTTTGTTATATCAATCGCGTGTGGTTGCGATGTTATCTGCTCATGTACATGATTATAATAGAGAACAACCCAATGGAGATGGAACTTATCAAATTATTGCTGGCAATGGTGGGAGCCCAGGACCAGCTCAATTTTTTGGTTATACCATCATTAATGTCTTAAGTGATGGTACTTTGGAGTTAGAATCGAGGGGATTTAATGTAGGAGAGCCTTATTATAAAGCTGTTCCAGAGCATCCTATGTTGGTACGAGATAGTACAATTCTTACTTGGGATAAAAATAAGAATCCTTATCAATTAAATCAATAAGAGTTGTTTTTAGTTAGAGGGGGTGAAAGTTGTATTAAAGTGAACTTAAGAAGGAAGCAATCTGTTTTCTAAAGGTTCAAAGGAACGATATCAGAATGATTAACCTAGTAATTTTAGCGATTGGCGTAATGTAAATAATCGCCTTGATAGGAAATTGCTTGAGAAACTTCTCAAAGTACTATTGATCTGTTTATAAGCTTGATCAAATTGAAACACACTTGTCAACATGGAGGCTAGAAATAAAAACAAAACCTTATTAATATTAGATTTAGATGAAACCTTAATTCATGCTAGAGAAACACCTTTAGAGCGTAAAGAAGCATTTAAAGCATTCCATTTCTATGTTTATTTGCGTCCTTATTTGAATGATTTTTTGAAGCAGATTAGAGATGATTTTTTAATAGCAGTTTGGTCATCTGCTTCGGAGGATTATGTGCAAAAAATCGTTGATCATATTTTTCCTAAAGATTATCCTTTGGAGTTTGTTTGGGGGCGGAAGCGGTGTGTCTACCGATCAAAACGATTTTCCAAAGATTATGGTCGATATTTGTCGGATTATGAAACGCCTTTTTTTATCTAAAACCGTTGCAAAAAGTAAAGCGGCAGGGCTTTAGATTGGAGCGTATATTGATTGTAGATGACTCTCCAGAAAAAGTACAAAATAGTTATGGGAATGCAATTTATCCAACTGAATACACAGGCAATAGTGAAGATGATGAACTCTTGCATCTAGCTACTTATTTGCAAACATTAAAAAACAAAACAAATGTTAGAACAATCGAAAAAAGAGGCTGGAAAACAGAAGTGCAGCAAGGGCTTTAGTGTTAAAGTCTGTAAAAAGGAAACTTTTAGTAGGTAGATAGAGTTGTACTGTTAATCTAAAAGCTCTACTTTGTAAGTGTTTTTGTAGTTTGATCTTCTAACAACTTAAAAAAGATGAAGTTAGCAAAAAATGTTAATAGAATATCTTAAGTAAAAGAGAATCCTTTTGGATAAAAATGCGTATATTTATAGTATGGTTTGTACACAAAACTATTTTTGAGAGCATAAAAGGCAATTCTTCAAAAGATTAACTAACTATTCAATAAAAGAAAGCTATACTCAATAGTAGTGTTTGTTAAAAATCACTGAAGAAAAAATAAATCAAGCTTTAATCATCATATTAGCTTGTATTAAAATAAACAAAATTTTGTTTACTAACAAATAATAAAACTCAGCATGAACATGAATAGAATGTTTATATTTGGAGCAGCATTGATTGCAAGTTCCTTATTAATTGGTTGCAATGACACCAATTCAGAAGATACACTAAGTTATCAATCATCGGCAGAGATGCGTGAGCAATCTATTGAATTGCAATCTGCTCAAAAATTGACCAACCCCGGCAAAATTTATGTCAAAGATGATATGATTTTGATTAATGAAATGGGTAAAGGGATTCATATGGTTTATAATGAAAATCCAGCAGAACCTAAAAAAGTTGGTTTTATTAAAATTCCTGGTAATATTGACGTAGCTGTAAAAGGAGATGTAATTTATGCTGATAATTACATGGACTTAGTTGCTTTAAATACCAAAACTGGTGAAATTAAACGTGTAAAAAATGCTTTTAAAGTATTTGAAAAACAACGTAGAGAACAGCTTTTGGCGATGAACAATGGAGTAGAGCCAATGAGTGGAATGAGAGCAACTCAATTTCAAGCAGTCTCTAATGGAACACCATCAAGCGCTGGAAACCCAGTAGGTACTGGGGGGTCTATGGCGCGTTTTACAATTGTTGATAACAATTTGTATGTTTTGGATGGCAACAATATGGTTGTCTACGATATTACAACGGTTGACAATCCTAAGAAAGTGAACGAAATTGCAATGGATTTTAATGTAGAAACGATTTTCCCACATGAAGGTCAATTGTTTATTGGTGGAACAGAAGGAATGTATATTTATGACAATTCTGATCCTTCGGCTCCTCGCTTCTTGAGTAAGTTTGAGCATGCTGTAGCTTGTGATCCTGTTGTTGTTGCTGGCAACCATGCTTATGTAACTTTGCGTAGTGGAGGTCCTTGTGATCGTGCGATTAATCAGTTGGATGTTGTAGATATTTCTGACATTAAAAACCCAACTTTGGTGAAAAATTTCCAAATGCACAACCCACATGGATTGAGTGTTCAAGAAAATACATTGTATTTGTGTGATGGAAACCAAGGATTAAAAGTGTATGATGTGACAGATAAAACTAATATCTTGGACAATTTGAAAGATGCGGATAGAAATATTCGCAAAGCATACGATGTTATTCCAAATCCTGACAATGGCACTCTTATCGTTGTTGGCAAAGATGGAATCTTCCAATATGATGCAATGGATCCAAGCAATATAGAACGTATTAGCGAAATTACAATAGAAGCTTAAGATAGCAACTGTTTGTGTAATTTGTTGTTAAATAGTAAATTATGAAAACCTTGTGGCAATAGCTGCAAGGTTTTTTTTATTTATATAAAGAAAAATAAGAAAAAAAGGAGGGTAGTCTTTTTTTCATACGGTTAAGTAAATGATGTTAGAGTTATGTTAGATTTTAACAAAATTTTTATGTTAAAATTTAATATTTAGTAAGCAGATATTCCTTGAGTTCCGTTTGTTAGGACGAACCAAATATTGAAGTTACTGAATTATTTTTAGGAAGATGCACCCAATTTTACTTTATAATTTATTTTCATAACCACACAAAACTTAGTTAAATTATGTACAAAAGAAATGTGTTTTTTGCAGCAGTAGCGATGCTATTTTTAATGGCTAGCTGCGTCAAGGACGACTGCACCAGAGTTATGACATACACTAAACATACACCAGTGTATAAAACTTTGGAAGAAATTCGTGTCGATCCGACCGTAGAACCTGCAAGAGATTTAAAGAATCCTGGAAAAATTTATCTATATGGTAATTTAATTCTGATTAATGAAAAAGGAGAAGGTGTTCATGTCATTGATAATGCCAATCCAAGTTCTCCCAACAAGTTGGCTTTTATTTCTATTCCTGGTAATATAGATATTGCTATGAGTGGAAATACATTGTATGCTGACAACTACATTGATTTATTGGCAATTGATGTGTCTAATATTCAAAATGCTCGTTTGAAAAAGCGTGTGCCGAATGCTTTTCCAGATTATGGAACAGACCCAGAATTGGGGATATTGGTAGCATACAACAGCGAAGAAGTAACAGAAGAAGTTCGTTGTGATGATCATAGTACTATGCAAGGAAATCAATGGGGAGGTATGCAAAATATTGATATGATGGCTAATAATGGAGTCAACAATGCAGGTGTATCGGCTAATGTAGGTGGTGCTGGTCGTGAAGCAATTGGTATTGGTGGGTCGATGGCACGTTTTGGCATCAATGGACAGCATTTGTATGTTGTAGACAACCAAGATATGCATATTTTTGATATTTCTAATTCAGAAGATCCTACTCGTGTAAATCAAGTAACAGTAGGAATGGGTTGGGGTATCGAAACAATTTTCCCTTACCAAGACAAATTGTTTATTGGTAGCAACACAGGAATGTTTATTTATGACAACAGCAATCCACAAAATCCAACTTACCTAAGCGAGTTTATACATGCAGATGTTTGTGATCCTGTTTTTGTTGACGGAAATTTTGCTTATGTAACATTGCGTAGTGGAACAAATTGCCAAGGCTTTAGCAACCAATTGGACGTAGTAGATATTACGAATATCACCAATCCAACACTTGTTAGTTCAACAAACATGCACAATCCTCATGGCTTGACCGTAAATGATGATAAATTGTATTTGTGCGATGGTTCTGATGGATTGAAGGTATTTGATGTTGCTGATAAAAATGCTATTGGGCAAAATCAATTGTTCCATGATAATTCATTCCCAGCATATGACGCTATCACAATTCCTAGAGCAAACGCAGTTATGGTGATTGGAAAAGATGGTTTCTATCAATACAATACAGCGAATCCAGCATCTTTAGAATTGCTTAGTCACATTCCTGTTAACAAATAGATAGATTGTTAAGAGGTTGCTAATAGTTTGCAAAGAAACTAAGACCTAATTTTACTTTCTGTTGGATGCAACAAACCAATTTAGTGACATTTCTATTAATGGCGCCAATTGCACTTATACAGAAAAATGGTCTTGCGCTATAGATAATAATTTTGTAAGCTATTATAAAACTTTACTTCGTGGAAACCACGTAAGAGCAGCGCAACTAATTAAAAGCGTAGCACGTACGAAGTAAATTGATGTAAAGGTACTTTGTGTTTTTTTGTAAAAAAAATACAAAGTATTAATAAAATATATCGACATATATTTAACAGGTAGAGCCGTTTTATCTACCTGTTAATTTTTAAATCAAAACTTGAATAAATGAACTACAAAAAGTTAATCTGCTCTTTATTAAGTGTTGTTGTTTTAGTATGTTTGACAACTGTCAATACTTGGGCACAAGAGGCAAAAGAAGATGTTGTTTACATGGAAAATGGGAGTGTCATAAGAGGTCAAGTAATAGAATACGACCCTAATGGTAATATCAAGATTGAAATTTATGGAGGAAGTGTCTTGGTCTACAAGAGCTCAGAAGTAGTTAAGATAGAAAAAGAGACGGCAAAAATTGTATTAGAAGTAAAGAAAAAGAAACGACCTAATCATAAAGTGCCCAATACAGGGATTTATGGAACCGTAGCAGTAGGAACACTAGGAGGATTAAGTGATTGGGGAGAACCGACTCCTGGGATTAGCTTGAAAGGAGCTGTTGGGTGGTATTTTCATCGGTTGCTTGGTGTCGGTGGAGGTGTTGGAATGATGAATTTAGGAGGTCCAACTTTTGTCCCTGTTTTTGCCAATATTCGAGGAAATTTTATGAAGTCTACGGCTAGTTTATTTTACGATATTAATGTCGGATATGGAATTGGTGTTGTTAATCCTTTGGCTTCAAATGGCTTGGGGAGAATGGAAGCTGCAGAAGGGGGCTTATATCTCAGACCTTCTATTGGAGTTCGTTTACCTTCTACTAGACAAACGCACGTATTTTTAGATTTCGGATATGTGATACAATTCTCAAGTGCTCAATATCGCGATTGGAATAATAATTCAATTTTTGAGAAAAGAACCATCTATAGACCTTCTCTTCGTGTTGGTGTTACATTCTAAGTTGTTTTATTAAAACATCATTAAGCTCGCAGCAAGCTACTATTATTCAGACCATAAAAATAAGATGAATGATTTATAGAATATATATAGTTATAGCATTGATGTTTTTAACATCAACTGTAATAGGGCAGGAAATTAGAGAAGATGTTGTTCATTTAAAAGATGGAACAATTATACAAGGTGAAATCGTCCATTATGATCCCAAAGACAAAATTAAGATAAAAATAAGAGGGGGAAGCCTAATTGTTTACAAGAGCTCAGAAGTTACTAAAATTGAAAAAACGAAGCTCAAAAGAGCGTATCAGACAGATAATAGCGAACGTCCTTTGCATTTAAAAGAAACAGGTTGGTATCACTCCATTGCATTCGGGACGACTTTTAAGGTGTATGCTAGAGGTAGTGTTGGCATTTGGAATTTGCCTTTTGGGGCGATGGTAGATTATACATGGGGGCATCAATTTAATCGCTATTTTGGTGTTGGGACTAGTGTTGGGTTGCTTGTTCCTAGTTTTGAAGCTTTTGCCCCCATTTGTGTTAATTTAAGAGGCTATTTCCTAAAAACTTCTACTAATGTATTTTATAATATGAATGTAGGCTATGGTGTTAGTTTGAATGGATTGACTACTGTAGGGACTAGAAAAGGTGGGCTGCATGTGCATCCATCAATAGGAGTACGGTTTGCTTCTACCAGAAAAGGGCATGCTACATTAAGCTTAGGCTATATGATACAAATGGGTGGAGTCCATGAGTACAGTGTCTACGCGCTTACAACTAAGGTAGGTGTTACTTTTTAAGCCTCCAAAACTCCAGTAATGATTCTCAGGTAAAACACAAATAATACAATACATGAAAGATAAAATTTTTATTAGTTTGTTACTAATCTGCCTAAGTTTTGGCGCTGTTTTAGGGCAAACTACTACAGAAGATGTCGTTTACTTTAAAGATGGCTCAATACTTCGAGGTCAAATTTTGGAATATACTCCTAAAAGTGAGATTAAAATACAGGTAAGAGGAGGAAGTATACTAGTGTATCCAAGCTCAACGATTTTAAAAATAGAAAAAGAAAAAAGTACGAATGAAGTTCAGCCTGTTGAAAAACCTAGAACATTGCACGTGCCCCAAAGTAGGGGATGGTATCATTCTTTTGCAGGGAGCAATGTGATTCCAGCACCTTTTACAGGACCAGGTTTTTTTAGTGTGTTTAATTTATTAGGGTTTAAATTAGAATATTCCGTCGGGTACAAGTTTCATAAACTGTTTGGAGTAGGACTTCATATTGGGTTCTTAGCAGCAGGAGCAGATGGCACGGTACCGATCTGCGCTAATTTTAGAGGCTATTTGATGGAAAAATCGGTGAGTCCTTATTACGACATGAATATTGGCTATGGATTATCTTTAAATTCATTATCTGGAATAAATGGAAATGGGAGTACAAGTGGAGGGTTACATCTTCATCCTGCAATTGGAGTTCGTTTTCCTTCCACTCGAAAAGGACATACAACATTAGATCTAGGTTATTTAATACAAATGGGTAGAACAACTGGTTTTGGAGGAGAGCGGACGACATTATTTGCTCTAACATTAAGGGTTGGAGCTACCTTTTAGAAAGGGATTCACTTTTTTCAAAAAAAAGAAAAAATAATAAGATTGATAGTCAGTTTGTTGCAAGTTGCCTTGAATTTATTTCTAGAAAAAGCTTGTGAAAACTAAAAAAGCGTTTTATATTTGCATCGGAGTTGGAGGTACATGGCAAGCTCCCATTAAATCCCCCAGGTGTTAACGCAAGCAAGGGTAGGTGGTCGTAGCAGCTGGTGTATCTCTGCTCTTTTTTTATGAAGGAGTCAATAGCAATTTATTGTTATTGACTCCTTTTTTTTGGTAATTGTAAATTGGTTATTTTTAATAAAACGATCGAAAGGAATCGTATCATAAAAATAGTTTTTAGTGGAAGCACAAGAAATTTTGGACAATGACTTAATGTACTTCTTGATCATAAAAGACAGTCGTAAGTAACGAAAATTATTGAGAGGGAATTTTAATACAACCTTTTTGCTTGATTATTAATGATTAATTAAAACTAAGCTAAAAAAAGTTTAATTTATTTCATTAAAAAGTTTGTGAAACCCAAAAAGCATTCTATATTTGCAACCAGAGTTGGAGATGCATGGCAAGCTCCCATTAAATCCCCCAGGTGTTAACGCAAGCAAGGGTAGGTGGTTGTAGCAGCTGGTGTGTTTCTGCTCTTTTTTTATGAAGGAGTCAATAGCAATTTATTGTTATTGACTCCTTTTTTTCTGGGCACGACATCAAAAAAGCCCATCTAGAGTTTTATATCCAGATAGGCTAGTATTAGTTGTTTTTCCTAAGCGACCACTTCGTTTAAAAAACGATATAAACGTGCTTTTGTCTTTTGGTAACTACGCTTACGAGCTCACGACCTAACGATCACAAAGTAGCACGGTAGGCAACTACTATTATTACTTAGTAACAATTAATTTTTTTGTTAACTGATCAGAACCTATACTAAAGGTAACCATATAAACTCCTGTAGGCAACTGAGCAGTTTCTAATTCAAATTTACTGTTTTGCGTTTGATTAAACTGATGAGTCATTAAAACTTGACCTGTTACCGTTGCAATTTGAATTTGTACATCCATTTGTTCATTTAAATTTAAATCAACAAAGACGTTTCCACTCGTTGGATTTGGATACATACTCAAATTAGCATCATCATCAATGGTCGTAACATCTAGAGCTATCGCTTTGAAAGAAACAACATCAGAACATCCATTAGCATCTGTGACAACTACATAATAAACATTTCCAGGTGTTAAACCTGTCGCCATTGCAGTCGTTTGATTACCAGTAGAAGCATCCCATTGATAGCTATATGGAGCGACTCCTCCAGTTGCATTGGCTAGAGCAGTTCCATTTCCATTATCAGTGACAGAAGCAAGTATGGCTGTTGCAGGTTCATTTAAGGTAACGGTGCTTGTTAATTCGCATCCATTAGCATCAGTAACACTAACGGTGTATGTTCCAGCAGCAACATTTGCCAATTGATTGGTCATTGCTCCATTGCTCCACATATAAGTATAGCCAGGGACTCCTCCGTTAGGAGTTGCAACAGCAGCTCCACTGTTATCACCATTACAATTTAAATCTGTTCCAGAACTAGTTAGAGTCATAGCAGGAGGGTCAACTAACGTTAGTGATGCTACTGTAGAGCAACCTATGGAGTCGGTTACGGTTAGTGTATACATTCCTGCTGATAAACCTGTTGCAGTAGCTGTTGTTTGGCTACCCGCAGAAGCATCCCATTGATAGGTGTAAGCTCCAATTCCATTATTTCCTACAGCTTCAATTTCACCATTGGAAGCGCCAGCACAACCTACAGGACTTGTCATAGTTGCATTAACACCAGTATAGGACATTCCAGTTGTTACAATTAGAGTGTCATCAGAACTTGTCTGATCGGGAGCAAAATGGGTGTAGGCTGTAATCATCGCATTAGGTCCTGCTGGACCAACTCCTCCCAAAGATAAAGGAATAGAATCAGATCCATTGGGTGCCAATACAGGAATAACACCATTAGCAATCACTGTTCCATTAGACTCGACTGTCCACGGCACATCAGTTTCTGGATTACCTGATTTATTGGAAACAACCAATGTTACATTAACCGCAGCATTACAATAAAGGGATTGAACGCCCAATAGGGTATCTGCTGATACATTAGGGGCCTCTTTAACTTCTATGTCATCGATTAGAATGTCGTTATAGAAAGCTGTTCCTGGCGAATTTTCAGCAATCGTAAAACGAATTTGGATAGGACCTGTTATGGTTAAGTTTTGTAAACCAGCGATAATGTGATTCCATCCATTTCCTTGATCTGAGTTAATGGTACTTACGATATTCCAAGCAGCACCATCGTATACTTCAACTGTTAAGGTGTTATAAGAGTTATCAGTAGGATTGTGAGAAAATACCCAATAAGAAAGTAGTGGAACAGTAAGACCACTCACATCAATTGGAGGGCTCTCCAAAGTACTAATTTGGTTAGGACCACTGGGAGAAGAACCATCAATCCACGCATAGTTACCGCCATTTCCAGTATGATCTCCTGCATTTGCGGCAGCATATCCTGCGCTTGTTGAATAACGCCACGGCTCTGAACCTGATTCGTTCCAGCAGTTTGGAGTGCTGTTGCCTGTAAAACTTTCAGACCATGGAGCAACAGCTGTAGCGCAAAGCGTTGTGAAATTAATAGGCCCCACCCATCGACTAGTATCACCAGGAGCACAAATAGAGCGTACATACAAATCAAATGTTGTACTAGGAGATAAGCCAGTCTGACTGTATGGGTTGGTAGAAGTAAAAACTACTGTCCCTGCCGTAGTTCCTTGGGTAAATCCTTGAGGACCAAATTCTACTTGCCAGTCAGTTGCTGTACCATTTTCAACCCATGAAAAATCGGCACTAGTAGCCGTAATGTTGTTGACAGCTAAGTTACTTGGTTTAGGGCACGTTGGCAATTCCATTACCTCTACATCATCTAACAAGAGGTCGTTGTTAAAGTCATTGCTAGCTCCACCAGATTCGCCCCGAAAACGAAACTGAAGATCATTGCCACCATTAAATGTAAAACTAGACATATTAAAGCCATATTCGTCCCAACCAAAAGGAGTGTTGCCTTGAAAAGTATTGACAAGTACCCAAGACGAGCCGTTCCATGCTTCTAGATAGACAAAATTGAAGGGACTCAAGGAGCCAGAATAATGGCTTTCGTAATAAAACTGTAAATAAGGAGTTGTTAAGGTAGAAACATCAATAACAGGACTTTGTAAAACGACTCCTGCATCTGTTCCTGAAAAATCAATCCATGCATAATTACCACCATTATTAGTATGGTCGGTGATACTAGAGACGTCATATCCAGCATTCGTGCTGAATAGCCAGCCTGGTCCTGCTGTAGCTGTGTTGGTCCATCCACTTGGGGTCGAAGTGCCATTGAATGTTTCTAGCAAAACGGTTTGGGCTCTTGTAAACGAGCATGCTACAAAAAATAGCACACAAGTTGTAAAAAAAACTTTCATAAGGTACGTATTTTAATTAAATGAATATTGTTTTGAGGTAGACAATTTTAATTAAGTCTCCATTCATGAAAATGTATTATAAGGGTAGAGGGGGCATTCATTTAATGGAAAGATAAAGTTTTATTGGCAGGATTTTAAATTGATTTGCTAGTTATTTTATTTTGAGGTATAAAAAGTTAGTTTTTTGACAAAAAGAAGCATTTTGTACTTTGTATATGTATAGTTGTAAACTTTTGTTTTGTTTTGGTTAAATAAAAAGACCATGCCCTCTTAGAGAGAACACAGCCTTTATTTGTCATTTTAAACTAACTAAATGATTGTTTAAGAACCATTAATCTTTTAGAGAGTAATTCTATACTAATTATAGAATGAACCAAATAAATGAGTAGCTCAGGGGAGTATAGACGTATTTAGTTCTACTTTTTTAGATGGCACAATTGTCAATTCTTTATGAATGGCAAGTTGATTATTAATATTTGTAATGTTAATTTGAACATCTGTCTATGCACAACTGCACAATTGTATGTTTCTTTTTGCTTACCAAACAAAAGGGCTGTATCTTCCTAAAGAAAATACAACCCTTGTTAGTTATTTTGAACTAGTCAAATTATTGTTTGCTAACAATTAATTTTCTAGTAATTGATTCAGTACCAATAGTGAACTGAACCATATAAACACCTGAAGATAGTATAGATGTATTTAACTCTACTTTTTCAGATTGTACATTGGTCAATTCTTTGTTGATAACAAGTTGACCAATAGCGTTCGTAACATTAATTTGAACATCTGTATTTTTAACCAATTCCAATTCTACGAATACATTTGCATTAGTAGGATTAGGGAATAAGCTCAAGTTGGCAACATTAGCAATGTTCGTTAGACTGTTAATATTAACAACAATAGAAGCTGTATCTGTACAACCATTCGCATCTGTCACGGTTACGACATAAGTGCCGTTGTGAATTAAAGCAGTTGCTGTATCTGTTGTTTGGTTGTTAGCAGCAGCATCCCATAAGAAGGTGTATCCAGGAGTTCCTCCTGTAGCAGTAGCATAAGCACTACCATCTCCGTTATCGGTAATTGTTACATCAAGAGCAGTAGGCTCAGAAACAGTAGCTGTAAGCATTTCCATACAACCATTTGCATCCGTTACAGTTACAGTATAAGCACCAGCAGGAAGGTTCATGATGGTATCAGAAGCAGCTCCATTTGACCAAGCAAAAGCATAAGCAGGAGTACCACCTGTTGCCATAACAATAGCCATACCAGTAGAATCACCGTTACACAATACATTATCAACAGTATCTGTTAACATAATTGCAGTAGCTTCAGAAACAGTAGCCGTAAGCATTTCCATACAGCCATTCGCATCTGTTACGGTTACAGTATAAGTACCAGCAGGAAGGTTCATGATGGTATCAGAAGTAGCTCCGTTTGACCAAGCAAAAGAGTAAGCAGGAGTGCCACCTGTTGCCATAACAATAGCCATACCAGTAGAATCACCGTTACACAATACATTATCAACAGTATCTGTCAACATGATTGCAGTAGGTTCTGTCAAAGTAACCATAGCAGTATCTGTACAACCTACAGAGTCCATTACAACAACTGTATGCATGCCAGCAGGAAGATTCATCAAGGTATCTGTAGTAAGGTTTGCATCTGAGTTCCACATGTAACCATATGCTCCAATTCCATTTGATCCCATAGCAGCTACAACACCAGTAGAATCACCATTACAAGTGATGTCTGTTACGATATTAGCAGCAGCAGCAGTATTAGAAACATATACCATCATCGAAAGCATATCATTGCTTGTATTGGCATCACCTGTCAATGAAGTCATCGCAACAATATTGGCGGCGCCTGTAGCAGCAGGGAAAGGACCAACTGTAATTGTATCAGATGCGAATCCTGCTAACAATGAAATAGTTCCGCCACCCAATGGAGTACCATTCGCTGTAATGGTGTAAGGTACGTTTGTTGCGTCTGTATTACTCATATTTGTAATAATAACAGAACCTGAGATAGTACCTGCATTACAATAGATAGAATCTAAGTTGTAGAACGATGCTACGGCTACATCCAATGGCATTGGACAAGAGTTTGCTGCACCTGGGCTAGCCAAAACAACATTACCGTTAATTGTAACACCTGTACTTGTTATACAAGCATTCCAGTTAGCTGCATCAGCATTGTCAGCAGCAGTATCACACAAGATCAGAGATGCTCCACCTCCGTCAGGCATTCCCGCACCAGAACCTGCTGGCCAAGGTGCTGAATCATCATAACGTACAGAATCGACCACCATGCCAATTGGGTTTCTGATAATAACAGCTTCGCCACCATTAGACAAACCACCTGAACTAGCAATACCATCAGCAGGCATTCCGTATACAGTATTAAATGCAGAAGCATTTACACCAACAACATAGTACCCCCCCGCAGGTAAGCTAACGTTAGGGAAGGTATAAGCAATTCCAGATAAGGTATAACCACCTAAGTTAGCAGCAGTTGTACCATTGTTGTAAATTTCAACAAATTCTAAAGAGTCTGTGCCACTTTCTGGTGGATTGTACATGATTTCTGTGATGACAAGGTTTGTTGGAGGGCACATAACTGTATTGGATACATTCAAGTTGTAAACCCCTTGATTGCTAGTATACCCCTCTACCATAATGTAGATTGTGTCACCAGGATTAATAGAAGATGAGTTGGTTACATCAATTGCTAAGTGAGAATTTCCACCAGTACCACATGCTGCTGAATTATCGTCGTTAAAGAAGATTTGTGTACTAGCATCGCTAGCAAATACACGAAGGTAAGTATCAAAACTAGAACCACACAAAGAGATGGTTAAAGAATCGGTGCAAGGTTCTACAACATATTGATACCAAACATCTGCACTTGCATTGTTACTAGTATTCATATAACAAGAATCTGTATTACCTGTTGTAGAATAAGGAAGACTTCCAATAGAAATGGCATCACTAGATACATCTCCAGTAAGAACTGCACATGGCGTTCTGAAGTTGAAAGGACCCACCCAAAGACTAGAGTCACCAGCGCCACAAACAGATCGTACATAAAAATCGTAAGGGCTATCAGAGTTTAGACCTGTTATATTAGTAGGGTTAGTGGTGGTCATCATAGTAACACCAGCACCAGCAGCTGTACCTGGCGCACCATAGCTAATTTGCCAGTTGGTAGCCGAACCATTTTCTGTCCACCCCAAATCAGCAGAAGTAGCTGTGATGTTGTTGGCAGTTAGTAAACTAGGTGCAGGACAGGTAGGTGGCATTCTGAGTTCAAAGTTATTAATAATTGCATAATAATCTTCAGGGTCATTAGTTGCTCCTTCAGAAGCCCAAATACCAAATAAATTAGATGTACCAGTGTAACTACTCAAGTCAATGATAACATCATTAGGAGAGAATGTAAATGGATTGGCAGCGTTCCAAGTATAAAGGGAAGTCCACGTAGTACCTCCATCTGTTGAAATGACGACTTGAACAGTATCATCAGATCCCATACCATTAAAAGCAGTTGTTGGGCTATAATCAGTAGCATTAGCATTAATCACAAGTTCCCAATTACCAGTAGATAGATCAAACTCTGGAGATAACAACCAATCAAATGTGAAGTCGGAATAGAGGTTGACACGAGCAGAAGAACCAGATTGATTCCATGCACCTGATCCTGTTGTTCCAAGACCCGTATTAGGAGAACCTCCATCTACTTCCTCCCAGCATGCAGGCAAAAAAGTTGAAAAATCTGTAGAATAAGCAGGGGTAAAGACACCACAAGGTGTTACAAAATTAAAAGGACCTACCCACATGCTAGTATCGCCAGCACCACAAATAGATCGTACATAAAAATCATAAGGACTATTGGAGTTTAAGCCTGTTACATTGACAGGGTTAGTGTTGGTCATCATAGTAACACCAGCACCAGCACCCGAACCAGGTGCACCATAGCTAATTTGCCAGTTGGTGGCTGTTCCGTTTTCTGTCCACCCCAAATCAGCAGAAGTAGCTGTGATATTGTTAGCAGTTAAAGAGGCAGGTATTAAACAGGTAGGTGCATTGCGGAAGGCAACATCATCAATCAAAATATCGTTGTGATAAGTGAACCCACCAGCAGAGTTGTCTCCAGTAACTGTAAAACGAACTTGAACGTTACCAGTAACTGTAAACGTAGTTAGATCCGTTGTGAATTCTACCCAAGTAGTACCTAAGTTGGCTTGAATGGAATCAACAACAGTCCAGTTAGCACCATCATAAAATTCAACAATCAATTTGTTTTGAGCAGCATCTGTAACATTATTACTAAAGACCCAATAGCTTAATTGAGCATTGGTAAGTGGGGCGATATCAACCATAGGAGACATCAAGGTACTTACTTCTCCGTTGGTATTATCAGAACCATCCATACCAATGAATGTTCCACCACCTCCAAGGCTATGATCAGGAACATTATCTGCACCATAATCTGCAAAACCTGTTGGGTTTGTGACATTACTTCCATATTCCCAGTTAGTGGCACCCATTTGAGTCCAACAAGCAGGTAGAGCATTGGTGGCAAAAGGTTGTGAATAAGGAGCCGTAAGAGCAGCACAAGGTGTTACAAAATTAAAAGGACCTACCCAAAGGCTAGAGTCACCAGCCCCACAAACAGATCGTACATAAAAATCATAAGGACTATTAGGATTTAAACCTGTTACATTAGTAGGGTTGGTAGTGGTCATCATAGTAACGCCAGCGCCAGCAGCTGTACCAGGCGCACCATAGCTAATTTGCCAGTTGGTGGCTGTTCCGTTTTCTGTCCACCCCAAATCAGCAGAAGTAGCTGTGAGGTTGTTGGCAGTGAGTGCGGATGGAACAGGGCAAGTAATGGTGACACCACCAGAAATTACAATGCTAAAGTCAGCAACAGACCCCCAAAGATATGATCCGCAAGGATTAAGAGGAGGAGTGACAGATGATCCTTCTTGCTGCATCACACGCATGCGAGTTGTTCCGTTGAAGGCACTGTTAGGAACTGTAAATGAAAATACACTCGTATCTGTAGGGGAACCTGTCCACGTTCCTATAGATTCTGCTGGGTCAAAAGCATCGTTTTGGTTCCAATCAATCCAAACTTCACCAGCACCAGCATAGGGAGTCGAACCACAAGTGCCAAAGACAACAGTTAGGTTGTAACTGCTGCCTGCTGTTACAGAAGCACTTTGTGTTGCTGTGAGGTCTTCCACTCTTGTAGCAGCACAAACTTTTTGATAAGTGATCGTTGTTCCTGCATCACCAGTCAAACCTATACTATCAACACTAGAGTCTCCCGCACTGGAAGGTCCAACGTTGGTGGTGCAATATTGAGCAGATGTTGTGGTCGCACTCAACATTATCAAATAAAAAGATAAAAAATATATTAGATTTTTTTTCATACTAATAAGTTAAATTAGTTAAATAATGTTAGAAATTTATAAATTTTTAGGTAGCCCTAAGTTAAGAACTTCCAACTACAAGTTCAAACCCATATCATTAATATGACAAAAAAAAGGTAAGAAAGGAAGTTCTTTTGAATAGCTTTATTTTGATAATTAAAATATTATGTTTGTTTATTTTAAGTATTGAGAGTGTATTGATATTTACTTTTTGAAAAAAAAATGACAGCAAATGCCAGTATATAAATACAATTTAAGTGCATTTTATAATGTTCAAGAAGGGCACTATATTTTTGTTTTTTTGAGCCAAATTATGATCATAGCATGGGCCGTCTTATTTGTTTAGAATATTTATACAAATAGGATAAAACTTTGCAATCAGTATTATAATAACTATTAAGAACAAATAGTTATCAGGTTGATTGGCGAACAAAACTCAAGATACGTTGAGGTGATTATTTTATAAATTGGAGTTAACGACTATGCTTGGAATGTTTTTTAGTCCAGTGGATTAAATACCCAAGTTTATAGAAGTCAAATAGTAGTAATTGGGGGTGGTGAGAAAAGAGGTTCTTTGTTATAAGGTTTTTTGATAAAAAATATATTACTATAATAAGGTTATGTAAATATAATCTTTTTGTTTGTATAAAAAAACGAAGTAGTCTAATTTCTTTTTCTACAGAATATTTAGAGTGTAAAGTATGTAGGTTTTGGATAGCAAGTTCGCTTTTTTTTAGAAAAACGAAATTTAATTCTAAGCCGATATGCTCTAGTGGGTTGTCTAAGTGTCGAATTGGGATTTTTCTGTCTCGCAACTCTAATCCAAATAAAGTATCTTCATGACCATATTGTGTTAGGGTCTCATCAAAACGAATGGATTTAAAGATGCTTTTGGGAATCAAGAAATTATTAGTCATAAAAGACTGGTAGGCGTTTTTTTGTCTGGTTTTGGCAGAACTTTGCTCTCTATGAATGCCATAATACCAATGGAAGTAAAGTACGGCATCTTGTGGCGCTTGAGGTTGGTAACAACGTCCGCCATACAAAAGGCGATTGGGATGGAGGTGCTCTACATAATTTGATAGATAAGTTGGCTCAACAGGCATAGAATCACAGTCCATAAAAAGTAAGTATGGATATTGAGCTAGAGAAGCTAGATAATTGCGAATTTTGGAACGCCCGAAGTTGTTTGGGAGTACTCGATAATGAACGTTAGGAAGTGCTTGAATAGACTGATTTAAGTCAATATATGCTCGGTCAGAAGCATCTTCTACACATAAAATCTCAAAAGGAATTGTCAGCAAAACCCCTTGCTGATGCAATTGGTGTATTAATTTTCGGACATCAAAATTATAAACAGGAATTAGGATAGATAGCATGTAGCTTGTGTTTATAAAATTACAAGGTTAATCCTCCTTCTAGAATAATTTCGGACATACTTTTTTCCTGGATTTTACTTTCAATCCAAACAACCAAATCAAAGTTTGGCAAAAAGTTGCGTTCAAATTTATCCGTTCGAACTTCCTGCAATTCCTGTTTTAAGGACTTAAAAGATTCCATGATTTCTTCATTGGTCAACATCCGAAGGTATTTTTTCAGATATTTAAAAATGATTTTTTCACTCTTGTATAATAACTTCCGTTTATACATCATTCGATAGGTGTTGAGTAGCAATGATTCTAACAACTGATAATTACCCAATTCAAAGTGAATTAGTAAGTTAATAATCATGGCTCCCGAATAGATGTATTGGTGTTGTTTTAATACTTTGTTGGCAAACACTTGTTCGATGCTGAAGCTTGCTTCTTGTGGCATTTGGTTACACAAGTAAATAGATGTTTGGACATAATCAATAACCAATCGTCTAAAATCGCCTACTTGCTCATAAATAGCAAGAATTTCGTCATGATTGTTTGTTTGGTATTGTAAAGCTTCTTGGTATTGATAAGAAAGTAAATAGTACTCTAATTTAAATTCAATGATACGTTCCTTGACTTTAACAATGAGATGTGCATTGTTTTTGACATGATCATGTCCTAGTAAGTCCACCATTTTTTGACAATTGAACCAAGCTTTATCAAACAATAGAGCTTCTAATTGCAAGAACATTAAATTATTAAGGTTGGAAATGTATTCCTCGATTCTATTCTTAGGAATAGATTTTAATTGTTCTAATTCATCAACAAATTCTTGCCAATATTCAGAGGCGCGAACATAATCGCCTTCGTATCGGCAAATAAAACCATTTAAGAAACGATACATATCCAACGCACTTTTTGATTTGGCTAAGGATGAATCTTTTAATAAAGGGTGTTCTTTTAACGCTTGAATTTGCGCCATTTCAGCCTCACTTCTGACAGCTTGTTTTTTGTGGGTAATAAAGAGTGTTTTTAGTTGCAAATACTGATAAGTAAGGTCTGTTTTGTAACGTTCTAACAAATCGTACTCTTCCTCTAATTCACGATCTAAATAATTCTTAATTTTTGTCAAATCTCGCTGATTCATAAACGAATTTGCTTGCCCAGATAAGCCTATTATTGCAAGAGGAAAAAGCTCTGACTTCGTTGCGCTTTGTATCGCTTTGTCATTGAGAACATCAGCTTGTTTGTACAATCCCTTTTTTTGTAAAATTTCAGATTGATAAATCAATTGATTGATTTTTTGATAATCAGAATTTTTTAAATGGTATAAATACAGCGCTTTTAGAATGAGATTGTAGAGACGGTTTTTGGCAACATGGAAGTTTTTGGCAGGAATTTTATCCTCAAAATCCTTTCGGATTTTATCTTCATTGTATTGCTGTTGTCGGTCAAAAGCGTCAAAAAGAGCAAGTTGATTTTCTGTCCCTTTGCTTGTAAATGCTTTAGCAACTAGTTTTATGTATCGTTTTTCGGATTGATTGAGAGAACTAATAAGTTGATATAAATCGTCAGAGAACTTCATACAAGAACAATGAATGAGGATGAATGAGTATAAAAGAATCGTACGTATACTTTCTTTTCTTTTTAGACACAATTAACAAGGGTATCTAAAGCATGTTCAATAAATAAGATAAAAATATACAAATAAAGCCTTGTATGAACATGATGTCTTTAGTTATATAATACCACTATTGCAAATGTATGCAATTTTGAATTGAACACTAAACTTTTCTGTTATGAATTGCAATTTATAGAACATTCAAAAAGAATAAATGTTTTTTGTTGCTGTTTAGCTTTAACCGCCTAGTATACAAAAAGAGAGGAAATAGATCATCTATTTCCTCTCTAACTAAGTTGTGCTATTTAGTACTTAACGACGGTTTAAAATACTTTTACAAAACGTCATATTAAGCTGTAGTTTTCGTCCTGACGAATGTTCTTTGGGGGTGTTGATATTATTTCTAGCATCCAAAGCTTTATTTACCCAGGAGTTAACTTGAACAGGATTGTTTCTATTGGGGTGTTGAGACACACTGAGGTCAATCCGTATTTCTTTTTTCATAGAGGTTATTTTATCAATAGTTCATTCAAAACAAGCTAAAGTGACTTGTGTATAAATTGGTTCGCCAATTATTATTTTATAGCAATAATTCTATAATTCTTGTAAGTGGTATCTACTTAAATGAAGATCGTTACTATTACTTGGGGGAATAGATAACCATCTAATCTACTAAAAAAGATGCAATTTTCAAAGAAATAGTTGTACGCTTTTAATCTATGGTCGAAATAAGGACTAAGAACCCCTAAAAAACTTGAAGGTGAGGACAAAAAATGGCTTTTATTAGCTAGTAGCAATTGAAAAATAAGGAATGAAACCGGTGGTCAATCTCTAGTATTTTTTTTGTCTCTAGATAAAATCTTATTTTCTTGTATATTTGTCCCAAATTTTGAACTAAAAGATTATTTGATTTTGGTGTTGTCTATTGGTTATAAGTTGCTTGTATCTGTTAGCGATAATGACCATAGACAAAACAAAGTTGATTCAACTGTATTGTTGGAAATATAAGAAGTATAAAATACTAGATATGGGATTAGAAAGAAAAACATTTATACGAGCATTTGATACTAAAGAAATACTTTTTTTGAGAATATTCGTTTTCTGTTTGTTCTTAGGAAGAGGTTGGCAAGGATTATTTTGGGACTTGCCTCTTCGGACATTTTTTTGGGATCAATCTTTATTAGAAGGAATTGTTACCAGTCTGACAGGAGATACTTGGCAGAATTATGTGACGAATAAAAGTTTTAATGTTGATCAATTTATTGATGGACTTGGTGTGGGGATTGGCATTTTCTGGATGTTATGTGCTGTTGCCGTTCTTTTTTTGAAAGAAACTTGGAAGTTAGGAAAATGGTTGCTCTATCTTGCTTCTTTTTCTTTTGCACTTTTGGCTTTATTATACTTCAAAGATAAGTTTTGGCAAGTAGGGCAATTTTTTGAATACGCTACTCAAATAACAGCACCCTTAATTTTAGTACACGTGCTTTATGGAGGACAAAATACACCTTTGTTTAGAACGACACTCAAAGTAATCATTGCTACAACTTTTATTTGTCATGGATTGTATGCTTATGCTTACTATCCACAACCAGGAGTTTGGATACAATGGTGTATGGATATCTTATTTTTTAAGAATGACGAAGCTGCTAGCCAATTTTTGATCATCATGGGCGCTCTTGATTTTCTTGCGGCAATATTATTATTTATTCCCTTCAAATGGACCTTTTCTATCGCAGTTTGGTATTGTATTATTTGGGGCTTCTTGACTTCTTTGGCGCGTTTGGTTGGAAATTTTTACATAGACATATTTTGGGTATCATTGCACCAACATGCGTACGAAACATTATACCGTTTGGTACATGGAGGAATTCCGTTGCTTTTGTGGTGGAGCACAAAGAAAGAAATATAAGTATTTCAGAATAAGATATTTATTGGTGCTATTTTTGTTTTTAATGTTTATTATTCATTAACTTTATTTGCCAATATTTTAATAAGAGGTCGTTAAAGTTAGGAAACTTAAGTTGAAGACGAATTGCTATAAATATAGATAAGCAAGTATTTATAGTAAGCATTCTTAAGTAGCTAATAACCAATGTACGACTTGAGTCGCTTATTATTTAGATTAGGCATTTAAATACTTGCATTAAACTACAAAAAATGAAAACCTTTTTTCTTATCACAATGAGCATGATTCTGTTTGCTCAAAATATATCCGCACAAAAGACAATTGAAGCTGCAAAAGTCCCTAGTACTATAGAGGAATTTTTAACATTTAGAAACCGAGTTGCTCAAAGTCCTGAAGGGGGAGCAGTTGTATTTGCTATGGCATTGATGATGTATACCAATAACAAGGAAGTTGGTTTAAAAGCTCTAACAATAGCCTTGGATCGTACTCAGTTGTCAGAAGGAGATATATACAAAGGGTTTCAGCCCCAAAATAGTATCAATTACCATTTGACCAATTTACTTAGAAAGCCTTATATTGCTCGTTCATATGTATTAGAGACAAGTCCCCAAAATGGGTATAAACTCCCTTCTAAATTATCATTTAAATTAACAAGAAACCCTTATAGCGAACAATCTAATGGAGATGTCAAGGTCTTTATTAAGTGTACTGGGGCATCCACTCCAAGACCTATCGCCCTGAGAAAAAATAATAAAGGAATTTGGAAGGCTGTTAATTACAGTAGCCTTTTTGTAGGAACACAACCTCCTGCGAGTATGGTTGATGACGGTTTGTAAATTATTAGCAGTCTATGAATTATCTTTGTTACTCTTTTAGTTGCTTTTAAGCTGGTTGATGAAATTATCCTAAATGGCAAAAGTTTATTTAATTCCTGGTCTGGGAAATGATGAAAGAATTTTTTCTAGGTTGGTTCCTTTGTTGTTGGAAAAAGATGTTTATTGTTTGGAATATTTGGAGCCAATAAGTCGAATAGAATCTATTGAGGATTATGCTCAGCGATTGGTCGATAGTATTGGGGAGGTAGAAGAACCTCCTATTTTGATTGGTATGTCTTTAGGAGGAACTGTAGCGACAGAAATGGCAAAGAGAATGCCTTATAAAAAATTGATCTTAATCTCATCTTTTAAGCATCAGACAGAAGTACCTTTTTTATTCAAAATAGCTCGAATATTGCCTTTGTATCGGTTCTTCCCTGCATGGTGTATTCGTTTAATATTGCCATTTTTAGCTTGGATTTTGGGCATTTGCACCAAAGAAGATAGTCAACTTATAAAATTAATGCTACAAGCTCGATCAGCTAACCATTTTTCTTGGGGAAGAGAGGCCATTGTTCATTGGGAAAATAAGGTATATCCACCGAATTGTATTCATATTAATGGAACGAAGGATCATCTTTTTAAGAAAGCCAATCAACGAGCAACGCACTTGATAATAGGAGGGACGCACAATATGGTATTGGATCGATCCGAGGAGATTGCTGCAATTATTAATCAAGCAACTGGAGAGTTAATTAATTCATAAATACTTAAATAAAAATGAACTACGCTACAAAATCACTCTTTTTGATATTATTCTGTTTCGTTATAAATGCTTGCGGTAGTCCTTCCGTCCCTAGTTCAGATCAGGCGGATAAATTCTGTGAAAAAGTCATGCTGAGAATGAGTTTATGTCGTCAAGTCTATCAAACTTTTACTAATTTGATTCCAGAAAAACATGATATTGCTAGCAATATTGGTGTAAATAGTGCTTACGATGTGATGATAAAGACTTTTGATGAAGAATTAGAAACATTAGAAAAAATAAAAATTTGGAAAAGCACAGAGGAGCACAATGCCTATGCTCAACAAATAAAAGATGCTGCCAAACAAGTTTTGGATGTTTATCAAGAAGGAGGACAAAATGAAATCCTAGAAGCTAAAAAGATGATTAATGCTGGAGCAACCGTCCACTCTTCATCAGTGGTAGATTTATTGGTCGGTTTTGAATCAAAACTCAATGCAGCCTATGGCAAGTTTGGAGAAGAACAAGAAAAGTTTGCTGAAAAATATGGAATCATACTTTATTAGTATGGTTGACTCTTATTCCTTGCGAATGACAAAACCGAGAAAAAAATAAATGGGGCGTGCGTCTCGCACAAACAAAAAGCACTGTGTTATCGTGTTCTTTATTTTGTTTGCTAAAAGGGGCTACAATTTCTTGTAGAACTAGCATTTAAAATATAAAATTCGTACCTTTGCAGCGTGTTAAGGATTCAACCTTATTGATGTGCAGATTGGTAAATTGCTAGTTTAAAAGTTAAAAGGTTGATTGTTAAGTAAAATCATTCGCAATTAAATAAGGATGCATTAGTGATTGTCTATTCTTACAAACACAAATCGTTGTACAATTAATCATCAATCAAATCATAAGAAAATATGTTAAATCTAATTCTTTTTGGCCCTCCGGGTAGTGGTAAAGGTACCCAAGCAGCTAAATTGGTAGACAAATATAACTTGGTGCACATCTCAACAGGGGATTTGTTTCGAAGAGAGAAAAAAAGCAATAGCCCAATTTGGCAAGAGGTTCAAAGCTATATCGATAAAGGAGAGCTTGCTCCAGATTCCATCACTTTTCGTCTTTTGAAGGCAGAAATGGACAAAACACCAGATGCAGTAGGATATATCTTTGATGGTTTTCCTCGTAATGTCAATCAAGCAGAGTCTTTGGATGCCTTTTTGGCAGAGGAAGGTACAGAAGTAAGCTTGTTGGTGGAGCTAATTGTTGCAGACGAAGAGGTGATTCAGCGTATTACAGGACGTGGTAAAATAGAAGGAAGAAAAGACGATCAAGATCCTAAAACGGTACAAAACCGAATTAATATCTACAAAAGTCAGACATCACCCGTTGCTAACCATTATGAGAAAGTGAATAAAACGAAGCGTATTGATGGAGTTGGTACAATCGAAGAAATATTTGAACGCATTTGCAGTGTTTTGGATGCTGTTACTGTTTAATTTTTAGTAAGGCATTTGAACTCAACTACTTTTACAATTTTTGACTAAGAGCCAGTGTTAGATGAGATATTGAGTTGTTAGCAGTTGCATAAGTCAAAAACGAACGGTTCAAATGCCTTATTGTTTAAGCGTTATAGATTTTATATGTTAATAGGTGCCATCATCTTCTGGCTCTGTGTGTATTGTTTGTTTCACTCCTATGTGTTGTATCCAATCATACTAAAAATTGTCGCTTCCTCAAAAGCTAACAATCAAGAAATCTATGCGCCTACAGAATCTCTTCCTTATGTTTCTTTTGTTATGTCTTTGTACAACGAAGAATCTGTCATTGAAGAGAAATTAGCTACGCTAGCTAATAGTGACTACCCAAAAGAGAAGCTTCGTATTTTTATTGGCTCAGATTGTTCATCCGATAAAACCAATGAATTGGTTGCTGCCTTTGTGAACAAAAATCCTTCCTTCCATTTCTTCCCATTTACAGAACGTAGAGGAAAACCAAGCGTTATCAATGATGTTATCCATAAGGCTCAAATGGCTTGCCCGAATGAGAACGAACACATTTTGATTATCTCAGATGCCAATGTAATGTTAGAGCCATTTACGATTTACGAATTGGTAAAACATTTTAAGAATTCGGATATTGGTTTGGTAGATTCTAATATACAAAATCCAACGTCCAAAAAATTAGGAGAAGAAGGGATTGCCGCTTCCGAAAAAAACTATATTTCTAGAGAGGTGTATATCAAAAATTTAGAAGGGAGAGCTTGGGGACGAACAATGGGACCTCTGGGAGGATGTTATGCCATTCGAGCCAGTTTGTTCGAGCCTGTTCCACCTAATTTTTTGGTGGATGATTTTTACATTGCAATGAAAGTTTTTGAAAAAGGAGGCTTGGCAATTAATGATTTGGGAGCCATTTGTTACGAAGCAGTTCCCAATGATATGAGCGAAGAGTTTCGAAGAAAAACGCGCATATCAGCAGGCAATTTTGCTAACTTAGCTGTATTTAAGCACCTACTTTGGCCACCAGGATCCATGAGTTTTGCTTTCTTGTCACACAAAGTATTACGATGGTATGGTCCCTTTTTTATTCTGGCTTCTTATCTTTGTTTGGCAATATTAGCATTTGTATACAAGAACCAATTCTATTTATGTTTGTTCTTAATGGAGACATTTGGTTTATTTGGAATCCCCTTGTTAGATTGGGGCTTCAAAAAAATAAATCTTAACGTAGTTATTATACGATATATAACCTATTTTAATGCGATGAATTTGGCATTATTTAATGGATTTTTTAAATATTTAAAAGGAGTTCAAAATGGTATCTGGCAACCCACAAAACGAGACGCCTAAGCGCAAGCTTGACACGATAGAAGATGCTTTGGAAGACATCAAAGCTGGTAAAGTAATCATTGTTGTAGACGATGAGGATAGAGAGAATGAAGGTGATTTTATCTGCGCGGCGGAGCTAATAACTCCATCTATTGTTAATTTTATGGCAACGCATGGTCGTGGCTTAATATGTACGCCACTAACAGCAAAACGCTGTGATGAACTAGAGTTGCGCCCAATGCAACAACAAAATACGGCGGTACACGAAACGGCTTTTACAATTTCGATTGACTTGCTTAATTATGGCTGTTCTACGGGTATTTCTGCTTATGATAGAGCAACTGGAATTCAGAAGCTAACAGATCCTAAAACCGTTTCTAGTGATTATGCTCGTCCTGGACATATTTTCCCTTTGATTGCAAAAGATGGTGGTGTATTGCGTAGAGCAGGACACACCGAAGCTGCTGTTGATTTAGCACGATTAGCTGGTCTAAAACCTGCGGGGGTTTTGGTAGAAATCTTAAATGAAGATGGTTCGATGGCTCGCTTACCAGATTTATTTAAAATTGCGGATAAGCACAATTTAAAAATTATTTCTATCGAGGATTTGATTAAATATCGCCTAGATAAGGAAACACTAATTGAAGAAGTTGTTCGTTTGACTGCCCCAACGGAATACGGTGAATTTGATGTGATTGGTTTTGAAGATAAAACAACTGAGAAAAACTTGTTTGCACTAACAAAAGGTTCTTGGAAAAAAGACGAGCCGATTTTAGTAAGAGTACATTCTTCTTTTACAACGACAGATATTTTTGGCGCATTGATGGGAGATTCAGGATCTCAACTACATGCTGCTATGAAACAAGTAAATGAAGAAGGTAAAGGTGTTGTTTTGTATATTGAACAAGATGGTGGTGGTGTTGATTTGATGAATAAACTAAAAGCGTATAAAAAATTCCAAGAGGAAGGACTAAGCATTACGGAATCAAACAGTAGATTAAGAGCGCCAATGGATCAGAGAGATTATGGTATTGGAGCACAAGTTTTGAGAAAATTAGGCGTTAGTAAATTAAGATTATTGACAAATAATCCTAAAAAACGTATAGGTCTGATTGGATATGGATTGGAAATCGTAGAAAATGTTCCTTTGGAAGTAGAGGGCAAACTAAATAATGTGCCTGACGATGAGCGCATCATCTACGAAACTGGACCTAAGTAATCATATTGTCATAAAAAGGAAAAAAGATTGTCTGATGCAATCTTTTTTCCTTTTTATAAAACATCTTTTGCTTTATGTTGTTAGGGTGTAACTTATTTAAAGTTGGATAAAGTAGCTTCTTTTTAAAGCTTTAATAGGGGAGTCGTAATTGTAAAGCGACTAAATTTAGAATCCCTTTAATTATATTTTTAGACGAACAAACAAGCAAGATGAATAAAGGTAGAATTCAAGATACAAAAATGGAGGTAGAAGAAGTTGTTAGAATTAATATGCCAACAGAATATGGAACATTTGAGTTGGTTGCATTTGATGATAAATTAGCAAAAAAAACACTTTTTGCTTTGACAAAAGGTAGTTGGGAAGCAGAGGAGCCAATTTTGGTAAGGGTACATTCTTCGTGTATTACAGGCGATATTATTGGTTCCTTGCGTTGCGATTGCGGTCCTCAATTACAAGCTGCTATGAAAAAAGTAGAAGCCGTAGGCAAAGGAGTTATTATTTATGTGGAGCAAGAGGGACGAGGAATTGGTTTTTTGAGTAAAATGAAAGCCTATAAATTGCAGGAAGAAGGCTTAGATACGGTAGAAGCGAATCTAAATCTAGGATTTGAAGCGGATCAGCGTGAATACAAATCTGTAACACAAGCTTTGCAGTTGCTAAACGTTCAAAAAATTCGATTGATGTCTAATAATCCTTTAAAGCAAAAGGAATTGGAAAAACATGGTTTGGAGGTCGTAGAGAACGTAACTTTGGAAATAGAAGCTAATGAGCACAACAATTTTTATCTCAAAACTAAGCGAGATAAAATGGGGCATATCTTATTTCAACATGGCTTGAAGTAAGTACCTAAGCATAATTTCATATTAGAGCGCGAGTGTGGGGTATTTATTCCCTGTTCGTGCTTTTTTATTGTCTTATCTACTCAACATAATTGTTATGGGGTTGTTTTAAATAATACTTAGCTGCACTATTATTGGAATATTGTTTCGGTCGTGAATTTGGAAACTCAATTTGTGGTCGTAGATTTTTTTGATAAGTAAGTGGGCATAAAAAATTATAGCTAAAAAATAGCTTTATTTTTAGTGCTAGTCGAAGAGGAAAAGTACAGCTTTACCTGCGGTGCTACTGCGTGGTAGCGAGCTAAAGCAAATTTTTCTGATGAAGAGTAGTGCAAAAAAGAAGGTTGTTTAGCTGCGCTGCTACTTCGTGGTTTATAGAATTTTTTCTGAACGATTACTTAATTCTAGCTATATTATTCCAAAAACTAAAACAATCAATTACAATGTCAACCTATACCTTACAGAGAACACAACAACTACCCATTTCCTTAGAAAAAGCTTGGGATTTTTTTTCTAGCCCTAAAAATTTAAAAGCAATTACACCCGATTACATGGGATTTAATATTCTGTCAGGTGCAGATAAGCGAACTTATCCTGGGCAGATTATAGAGTATACAGTAAAGCCAGTATTGGGCATTCCTATGTATTGGATGACTGAAATCACACAGGTTCGAGAATTAGAGTTTTTTATTGACGAACAGCGTGTGGGACCCTACGCCATGTGGCACCATCAGCATTTTTTTAAAAGAATTGAGGGAGGGGTGGAAATGGAAGATATTGTACATTATCGACTGCCTTTAGGTCCCTTGGGGAATATTGCGCATGCTTTGTTTGTAAAGCGGCAATTGGAAGGAATTTTTGATTATCGTTTTAAGACATTAGAAAAAAAGTGGGGAACAATCCATCATCCCAGATAATAAGATCAAACGTATTTCTTGCAAAAAGAAAGATAAAACCCCAATCTAAGTTGAAAGATTTAGATTGGGGTTTAAATTAAGCTCCTAAGCTTCGTTCTCCAATTCTTCTAATTCTAATTCCGCAGCTTCCCATTTTTCCATTGTCTCAGCGAGTTTAACTTTAGTTGCTTCATATTTAGCAACAGCGGTATCGTATTCTACGGTTCCAAAAATAGACATATCAGCCATAGTCGCTTCATATTTTTTCAAATCTTCTTCTAAGCGATTAATTTTACGTTCTGCATTTTGGACATCTTTTTTCAGTTGTTTTAAGCGTTGATGATACTCTTTGCCTTCCAACTTAGGTTTTTTGATTGTCTTGTTGCTGGTTGTATTGGTTTTGTCAACTTCGTTTTTACCTGCTTTTCCTAAACTTACTTCTCTAAAAGTATCTAAGGCACGTTTTTCTAAGAAATATTTGACATCTCCCAAATAAGGTTTTAGTTTTTTATTATTAAACTCAATAACTTTATCGGTTAAACCTTCTAAGAAATCTCGATCATGGGATACTATAATTAACGTCCCATCATAACGCATAATGGCATCTTTTAAAACATCTTTAGAACGAATATCCAAGTGATTGGTCGGCTCATCAAGTACCAATAAATTAATCGGACGTAGCATCATACAAGCCAACGCCAATCTAGCGCGCTCACCTCCAGAAAGAACCGATACTTTTTTGTCGACATCTTCGCCAGAAAATAAAAAAGACCCCAAGATATTGCGCAATTTAGTTCGCATTTCAAAAGGAGCATTTTGATCAATGGTTTCCAGAACGGTTAGTTTAGGATCGAGTGTTTCAGCTTGATTTTGAGCATAATACCCAACTGCTACATTATACCCCAGTTCTGCTGTTCCTTCTGCTTGGATTTGCCCCAAGATAATTTTAGAAAGTGTTGATTTTCCCTCACCATTCTTACCAACAAAAGCAATACGCTCACCACGAATGATTTCCAAATTAACGGCATCTAAAATGTTGCGTTCACCATAGTTTTTGGTAACATCTTTTACTTTTACAACAACTTCGCCAGAGCGAGGAGAGGGAGGAAAGGTTAATTTCATTTTGGCACTATTAACACTATCCAATTCTATTCTTTCCATTCGATTCAGTTCCTTCATAAGAGACTGAGCCATTTTTGCTTTATTGGCTTTCGCACGGAAACGATCAATCAATTGCTCTTTTCTAGCAATTTCTTTTTGTTGGTTTTCAAAAGCATTTTGTTGTAATTCTCTGCGCTCTTTTTGGAGAATTAGATACTTAGAGTAATTGGCTTTATAGTCGTAAGTTTTTCCTAAGTCTATTTCTATGGTTCGCTTGGTAACGTTATCTAAGAATGTTTTATCATGCGAAATAACAACAACAGCACCTTCATAGGTTTCTAAGAATTGTTCTAGCCAAATGATAGATTCAATATCTAAGTGATTGGTCGGCTCATCCAAAAGCAAATAGTCTGGACGTTGTAGCAACATTTTAGTTAGCTCAATTCTCATCTGCCAACCACCACTAAACTCATCTGTTAAACGGTTAAAATCGGTTGGCATAAAACCCAATCCCATAAGAATTTTCTCTGCATCAACTTGAATTGTTTTTCCACCCATGACACGATAACGCTCATTCAACTCATCCAATTCATTAAATAAATTCAGATAAGATTCACTTTCATAATCTGTACGAGTTTCAATTTGATGATTGACCTGATCAATATCAGCCTCCAACTGTTGTACCTCTGCTAAGATACTTAAGGTTTCTTCTAGAACAGTTTTTCCTTTCGGTAAACTCATATCTTGATGTAGAAATCCAATGGTTGTACCATTCGGGCGAACTACATTTCCTTCATGAGGAGTAACATCTCCAGCCATGATTTTTAATAATGTTGATTTACCAGCACCATTAAGACCTACTAGTCCCACTCGATCGTTATCATTGATAGCCAAAGAAATTCTATCAAGAACAGTTCGATCACCATATTTTATAAAAACATTATTTATACCAAGCATATTGTTATATTAGTAGTTCGTTGATTTTTTACTAAAAAGATAAAAAAGCACATTTATATTAGTTTACTTCGTGAGCGCTGCGCTTTTAGTTAGCTGCGCTGCTACTTCGTGGTACTTCGTGAGTGCTGCGCAGTTGATAATCAAAATTTTGACACAAAATACAATGAGTTTTTAACTTGTTAATTATCAATCTAATAAAGTTTAGCTTCGCTGCTACTACGTGGTTTTAACGAACTGTTGTTACATCAAATTGAATAGAAAAAATAAAGATCAAGTTAAGTAACGATAAAAAAGCATCTTTCGATTTGCCGAATCTTTTGCCCTATTTTTAGCTAAAGTTTTGGGCACGTAATCCATTACATTTTGCAACTTTAACTAAAAATGGAACCAAAATCTTACTGCAAATTTTTGAAAACTTATTTTTGAACGTTACTAAATTGGCAAAGATTTATAAAACTACTTTGTATGTTGTAGCCCAAACTTGGGGCAAAGATAATAGATTCTTATTAAAACAAAGGGTAAATTCTTTTTTAATCAAAAGGTATTGTTTCGTTAATACTTACCTGTGGTGCTGCCAGGTAGTAATAAGACAGCCAACTACTAATTTTATATAAGAAGCTTCTTCCTAACAAAATCTTTCTTAAATTGCTTAAAAGTTTGTAGGACAAATGCCCTTTTGAAGTTATTGCGAATAAACATTTTGACGTTCAGCTTGACAACCAATACTAGAGAATCGTTTAATGACTACTAATTAAAACTATAATGAATAACACACCACAACAAACACAATATTATCCTGCTATAATTCCTTTTCGCCAAGGAGAGAAATGGGGGTATTGCACTAGAGACAAAGATTTTATTATCACTCCCCAGTACGATCAAGCGGCGCCTTTTGTAGGAACAATCGCTAGGGTTATGTTAGGCGATAAATATGGATTGATAGATAAAACAGGAAGTATTGTTGTTCCAATTGTTTGTGATTTTATTGGTAATGAGTATGACCACTCCTTGTTGAATGAGGATAATTCTTGCACGATTATAAAAGATGAAAAATATGGATTAGTCTCTACAGATGGCGTGATATGGGCAGAAATGATTTATAATTCTGAGGAAGAAGCATTTCATGCTGCTGCTGAACGGGGCTGGAAAGGTGGAATTGTGAAGGATGATTTTCCTGAAATCGAGGCAACTGTTTTGAACCAAATCCATGCTGTAAAGAAAATTCAAAAGGGAATTCTTCGCTTTCGGCAAAATGATAAATGGGGCTTAATGACGGAGAAAGGAGTACTGTTGTTAACGCCTACTTATGATGAAATAGAGGATTTAGAAAACGACTATTGGCCTTTTCGAGAAGGGGACAAATGGGGCTTGTTAGACCTTGAAGGAAATATAGTTCTACCTGCTCAGTATGATGCCGCCAGAGGCTTTTCGAATGGTCAAGCTGCTTGCCAAAAGGACGGACTTTGGGGAGCTGTAAATCTTTCAGGACATTGGATATTTGAACCTCAATTTACAGAATTAGGAGAGTTCAAAGAAGGTTTATCTGCGGCTCAAAAAAATGGCTTGTATGGCTTTGTTGATGAATATGGTGCTGTACAGATAGATTTTCAATATCCTTATGTGTTGGATTTTAGTCATGGGGTTTGTGCGGTTTTGGAGGAAAAAGAGATTTATTTTATTAATGATACGGGAACTATCGTTAGCGAGCGTTACAGGGCACTGTTTGGTCCCAATGAAGATTTGTGGATGCATGTAATGAAGGGAGATAAGTGGGGGATTGTACAAGCCAATCATTCTTTTGTCTTACCCATTCAATACGATTTGCCAAAAGCAATGGGGCAGGTGTTAAATGAAATTAAGAATGGCATGATTCCAATCAAGAAAGGAGCCTTGTTAGGCTTTGCCAATTTGGAAGGCAAGGAAGTTGTTCCTCCTCAATATGTGATTGTTGACCCTTTTTGTGAAAGACGATCGCTGGTTGCGACGTTGGATCCTAAATTAAATGGAGATAAAACCCCTAGTTCTATAGAAGAAACGGGTTCTTTATCAGGCGTTTTTAATTATGGTTTTATTAATGAAGAAGGTCGAGAGGTGATTCCAAGGAAATACATTTTGGCACATCGTTTCAAATATGGCTTAGCATTTGTCAAAAATGAGAACTTTCAAGTAGGCTACATCACTTATGATGGAACAGAGTATTTTGAAGATTAATAGAAATTGTTGTTCTTACTAAGAGGGTAGAATAAGTAGGTCAAAGGTCAGAGACTAGGAGTATATGAACAAACCTTTAGCCTCCAACCTTCGACCTATTTACCTAAACATATTCCATATAGATTTCGCAATCTTCTGGAAGCAACTCTTCTAAACGGTTTTTATATATTTTTTTGAAACCGTGGTGATCGTGAAACATTCTACTTTCATAAAAATGTATCTTCTTTAGATTTTTTAAATTACCCCACGAATCGGGGATTTCAAATATAGTGGCATCATTGTCATAAACAGTCTGTAAACAACTATTAAATTTTAATTCTTCCAAAGTGGGTAAGAAACCAATTTCCTTAGGAATCTCAGTAAAAATATTATCACTAAGACTAAGAATACGGAGCTTCCTTAATCGAACAACATCTTTAGGAAGTTTTTTTAGTTGATTATACCGCAAGTGCAATACCTCTAAGTCAGGATAGTTACTCAATAGATTATCAATATTATTTAACGTATTATGAGATAAATCCAAATAAGTTAGCTTTTTCCAATTTTTAATCATTGTAGGGATATGCGCCAAGCGATTGCTAGACAAGTCCGCCGTTTTAATATCCTTAAACTTTTCCAAAGGAGAAAATAAATCGTCAATAGCTTCTTGGTTTCGCAAAGCCGACTTCTTATACGTATTAGAAGTACTACTAGCATAGTGCTCAATTCCAAGAAAACAAGCGCTAAAATTGATGTGCTCAATATCGTAATCTTTAATTTCTATCGGAAACTGAACCAAAATAGTTGATTTTAAATCAAGCAACTTTTTTTCTGGAACGTAAAATTGTTCTTCGATAATTTGCTTGATAAGTTTGCTATCTTGACTGTGTTGAAACAAATAGAGTACGCCTTCACTCTTACCGTTTGTTCGATAAGCATATTCTGCTAAAGCCAAAGGCGTTAAATCGAGCCCTTTTCCGTCTTTGCTTCTCAAAACAGTGAAATTAGGATAATCCCTCAAATCCAAAACCAAACCTTGAGAAGAGCCTGAATTGTCATTACAAGCAATAATTGTCTGGATGTTTTTAAGTTGATTAATCTCTGGCGGAACAACAATACCTTCTCCCAATAGCAAGTGGTTGAGATCCATGATATTTAGGTGTTCCAACTGTTTTAGTTTGCAAATGACCATTGGAAACTCTACAAATTTATTGTTAGAAATATCCAAATGTTTTAGCTTAGGCAAGAGAACAATAGCTTCGTTCAGTTTGTCCAATTTATTACTAGAGACATTTAAGATCTCTAGATTTTGAAAAAGTTTAATTTTGGTTGGTATTGTCTTGATTTTATTACTGCTTAAGTCAATTTCCGTTAACTCTTTGAAGCTGTATAATTCACTAGGAAAGGCAGTCAAAGCGCAGTCATTAATCTTAAAGACCGTACCTGTAATAAATGTACTTAGTAGTTCTTTTTTAAGCTTGGTAGGTAGGCGATCTAGCAGGTATTTTAGCCCGACACCATATTTGTGATACATGGCCAGTGCCATTTTCATTCCATCCAATGCTCCTTTACTCATTTTTACATAGGCATCAATATTTTTTTTAATGGTTTGTTCTGTAGGAACAACTTGCCCCTTTTGAATAAGGCGTCGATCGCTGTTCATAATCTCAGAAATAAAATTAAATTTTTGTTGGTGTAAAAACTCAGCTGCTTTTCGTTTTAAAGCTTCATTTTCCGATAACTTGAAGACAACGAAAGCTTCTGTTAAAAGCTCTTTTGGAAAATTCTGGGCATCCAGAATTTCAAAAGCAATTTGTGTATTATTATCGTCAGTACTCAAAAGTAAAGACGATAAATTCTTTAACTCTTCAGAAGTTAATTGCATACTAAAATTGTTTCCTTAATGATAAACATGAGCTTATTTCTCTGCAACGTGTGCTTCTCCTCCACACGACAAAACCTTTGTCAGCTACAACTAAAACTTCAGTTTTGTACGAAAACACAAAGTCAAAACCATGTCCCAAAAATTTTTGTCTATCTCTCTTTTTTGAACTATGTGTAATTGATTGATTTTTAGTTCAAAATAGAGCTGTTCATATACCGGTATTAGAATTTGTCAAATTTAAAGCCAAGCTATTGACAGCAATTTTGAGAGCAAAAAATGAAGAGAAAATTAGGAGATGGATGTTGTTTTGTTAACATTTGGAAAGCATAGAACTTCTAGCCTATAGAAGGAAAGTTTTGAACAACTTTTGAATTGCGAAATTGTTAAAACTAAAGGAGTAGTATTAGTGATTTTAAAATATACTTTTAATATAAAAAAAATAATTAAGTTAGTTTAAATCAATTATTTATAAAGGATTTTAGAAGTTATTTTTTATTATTTATAATTAGTCTTAATATTGATAGTCTAAAAAAATACAACCTATTTGGGCATTGGTTATTTGAGGTGTAAGTATAAGTTTCGTATAATGAGGCGTTTGTGGCTATACGAAATAGGCGTTTTTAAGACTTATTAAATATATCTTAAAATTATTGAGGAAAAATGGCAAAGAGCGATTTTGGATATAATTGGCACAATTACTCTATAACGTAGAGTGAAAAATATCTCTTTGAGACAATTAAAAATCCCATTAAGCAATTGCCCAATGGGATTTTTATAAAATGAATGATGTAGAGGATCAATAGTTAGCTTTACTGCTACTGCGTGGTTTCAACGACCACGAAGTAGCAGTAAAGCTAACTACTAGAGGATGTGTTCTACCTAAAAATAAGCTTACCAGTATAAGAGTGGGCTATGTCTTCGTTCTGAATTTTATAAAAGTAAATGCCATTGGGCAAATCCAATTTTTGTAATACAATAGAACGGCTAGTTATTGAGTTAGATCGGAGCATTTTTCCTGTAGTATCGTATAACTCTAGACTCCAATTCTTATATTGAGAAAAGTTTTGAATTTCGATTGTTACTTTATCAGAAGCGGGAACAGGATACACTAGGATATCATTAGAGGACGCTGCTAGTTTAGAGGTAGATGTATTAACTGTACAATCAATATTTAGGGGAGTGCCCCAAGTCGTACCACTTTTAGAGAAGTAGACCAATTCATATTTTTGTACCCCCAAAACAGTTCCATAATTAACAAAGTATCCGCCACCAAGCCCTTCGATATAGGTGTGATAGGTGGCAAAAGAACCAATTAGTTCTGACCAACAATTGGGACCAACTCGATAGTATTGTTTGTCTACTCGCTTCGATCTTCTATTGGTTGGAGGATCTATTAAGAAAGTTGAATAACTCATAGAATCTGAGCGTATTTCATTAGAAAGCTGATTTAGGTAGGTATGTTCAGAAAGGATAATCGTTTCAACAATGGTATCGACCGTTATGGTGGTGTCTGGCGTAGCACTCATGCTTTGGCTATGATAACGATTTTGGCAACGAGCCATCGTATAAGTTAACGTATCTTGATTGTTTGAAACAACTTTGTCTAAGACAACTTTACGAATATTTTTATAGTTATATTCCCAAGGTGCAGAAGAACTCTGGTAGTAGTCTTTTATGTGAAAAATATCGCCAATATCATAATTAAAAATATCACTAGCTGTTACATTGACAGTACCCAAGTCAGGTGCACTACTTCCTACTAAATGATAACTGTTTGTATCAAGTGGAAAATTGGGCATGGCATAAAAGCTAACTAAACCATAGTTCTTAGAAAATTTAATTTCTTTTTGGTTAAAAGGGTTATTAATATTGTTATTGGAACTATTTTTTACTTGAAGTTGAATGGTTTTAACGCTGTCCATTGTTCCCAAAATGGAGCTATTAACAACACCAACCACCTTGGCTTCAATATAATCTTGATTGGGGAAGGTGTAGAGCCGCCATGTATCGTTGGTGTTCGCCATTGTTTTTATTAGAATACTGTCGTTGTGGCGATTAAAAAACAAATAATCTCCATTGGGATAAGCTAAAATTTGGTGCCCGACCCAAGATGAGTCGTGTACCATAATTTGGCAAGACCCTGTGTAAGAAGTTTGGGTTAGTACTTGGTGATTTCGATAAAAGGTATGATTGCCCAAGTTATTGGTAGAGTCAATTCGAATTGATTCTATGGTTGTAAGACTACCAATATTGTAGTTGTTCACATGCCTGAAGTGTTTCTCCTGAGTGGGGGATATCAAGGCATAGTTTTGAGCATAGGCATGTTTGAAGGTTACTAAAATTAGTAAAAATAGGAATGTTTTTTTCATTTTAATTTAGCTTTAGATATTACAATAGTTGGTTAAAACCATGTAGTAACAGTATTAAAAATAACAATAAAAATTATTCAGTTTCTAACATGTTATTAGTACTATCCTTTGGAATTTTGATAGCCCCAATTACATGTTTCTGAAAATGATTATGTGGGGATTTTTAGCTAGAATTAAAATGAACTCTCCTATAAATATAAGTTATTTTTTAGTATGATTCAAGTCCTTTAACTTTTTAAAGAGAATAAAAAAAACCTATCAAGCCAACTTGATAGGTTTAAAAAAAAATATTAATTTTATTAAGCTTCTGTTTGCTCTTTCAACAAAGCAATCCCTAGCTCATCTAGTTGTGTTTCGTCAATGGTAGCAGGTGCGTCAATCATAACATCACGCCCTTGATTGTTTTTAGGGAAAGCAATAAAGTCACGAATAGAACCTGCGCCTTTCATAATGGAACAAAGTCGGTCAAAACCAAAGGCAATTCCACCGTGAGGAGGGGCACCATATTCGAATGCTCCCATCAAGAAACCAAATTGTTCTTCTGCTTCTGCCTCTGTAAAGCCTAGTAATTTAAAGTTTTTGGCTTGCAACTCTCGATCAAAAATACGAATAGAACCACCACCTATTTCCCAGCCATTAATAACCAAGTCATAAGCATCAGCACGCAAAGCTTTCATCGTATCATGATCTCCAGTCAACATGCGTTCGATATCGTTCTTTTTAGGAGAGGTGAAAGGATGGTGCATAGCGTGAAAACGTTCTGAGTCTTCGTCCCATTCCAACAAAGGAAAATCAACAACCCACAGAGGATTGAAACCACCCGAACGCAATCCCATACGATCACCCATTTCTAAACGCAGGCTATTTAACTGATCTCGAACTTTGTCCGTTTCACCTGAAAGAATTAAAAGCATATCACCCTTTTGAGCACCTGCTTTTTCTAACCAACTCATCAGTTGCGCATCGGTGTAAAATTTACCAACAGATGATTTAATGGAGCCATCTAAGTTATATTTTACATAGACCAAACCTTTGGCGCCAATTTGTGGGCGTTGCATCCATTCCGTTAGCTTCTTTATGTCTTTGTTAGAATACTGGTCAGCTTGTCCTCTAGCACAAATACCAACTACCAATTCTGCACTGTCAAATACAGGGAAACCATGACCTTGAGCGACATCATTAAACTCAACAAATTCCATCCCAAAACGTGTATCTGGTTTATCAGAACCATAGCGTTTTAGTGCTTCATCATAGGTCATGCGAGGGAAGGTTGGCAGGTCAACTCCTAAACATTCTTTGAACAAGTATTTGGTCAAGCCCTCAAAGGTTTGTAAAATTTCTTCTTGGGTGACAAAAGACATTTCGCAATCAATTTGTGTAAATTCTGGTTGGCGATCCGCTCGCAAGTCTTCGTCACGAAAACATTTGACCAATTGAAAGTATTTGTCAAAACCAGAAACCATCAATAACTGCTTGAAGGTTTGAGGCGATTGTGGCAAGGCATAAAATTGCCCTTTGTTCATACGGCTAGGAACAACAAAATCTCTAGCACCTTCTGGAGTACTTTTGATCAATACAGGTGTTTCTACCTCAATAAATCCATTATCAGATAAGTATTTACGTGTCTCAATAGCCACTTTTGATCTAAAGAACAAGTTTTCTTGAACAGGGCGACGACGCAAATCCAAGTAACGGTATTTCATACGAATTTCTTCTCCACCGTCTGTTTCTTCATCGATTGTAAATGGAGGTGTCAATGATTCGTTTAATACTTCTAATTTTTCTACTAGAATTTCAATCTCACCAGTAGGAATTTTAGGATTCTTGTTTGAACGCTCTGCTACCTCACCTTCTATACGCAAAACATATTCACGACCCAATTTTTTGGCATCATTATATAACTCTTCGTTAGTTTGTGTGTTAAATACCAATTGTGTAATACCATAACGATCTCGTAAGTCGATGAATGTCATGGATCCATAATCACGATTTTTGTTCAACCAGCCAGATAGCGTCACCTTTTGACCAACATGCTCTATGCGGAGTGCGCCACAATTGTGCGTTCTATACATTGTTTGTTATTTGTTGTATTAATTTTTATTGTTTTAGTATAACTAAGATACTAGCAATACTTCATGATATTTATTTTTTTGTTTTTGTGATAACCCAAAAACACGAAGTACTCTATATTTAAGTAGTCAACTTCAAATTAGTAACTCTTTAATCAATATAAATTTGATTGTGAGACTTGCGAAAGTAACGATTTGTTTGGAGCAAACCAAAATTCTAATTAGAATCCTTGTTCCAAAAGGAAGACAAAAAACTAAAAAATAAATCGACTGTAGCTATTTTGTGAACGATTTTATAAAGTTTTGATGTTGGTAGGGTAAGAAACTTGTATTGAAGTTAAAATAAAAAGCATGAATAAAGAGCGAGAATTTAATGCGATTGGAGATATTTTATACCAAGAGTTGTTAACATGGGGATTGGACCCCAACAGCATGGTCATAGAAGATAAAAAGTCGGAATTATTGGACCGTAAAATAATAACTGGAGAAAGGGCGTCGATTGCTTTTAAGGTTATTTTAGAACTTAAAAAAGAGCTTAATGGAGCTCTTTATAATGAAAACCCTCTAAACCAAGAAGCCGATTTTCCACATATGTATATTTGGAAAATAAGGTTTTTCTACTTTCTAAAAAACACAAACAACATCAAATTAACATTAGAGAAAGCTACGTTGGGACAGAAAATAAGTCGTCTTTTTGGAGGGGCTAAAACAAGAGTATACCATAAAGAATTTGATAAAACGTTTACCCTTTGGTGCAATCATCGTTATGCTTATGCAGATATATTGAGTTTACCGATTCAAGAAAAAATGCTAGCCCAAATTAATTATTGTTCGTTATATACTGTTCTAAAAGATCGGATACGTTATGAGACTACGTTGGATCCCTTATGGTTTAGAAAAAGCAAAAACTACTTTATGGAGCTTTTTGAAATTGGTTTCTTGCTAGCTCAAAATATTGAAAACTGGGAAGTTCCTATTGAACACGAATGATTGTATTAGTGCTAAATAAATCATCTCGTTGAACGCATGCTTCAACGAGATGATTTAATATTCTATTAGCGTGAAGAATTATTTAGTAATCAAAATACGCTGTACAAAGCCGTCCAATTCAATCGTTACAAAATAAACACCATCAGGAAGATCTTTCCAGTTTGGAACAGTTTGATACCAAAGTAGTTTGTCAAATTTTGTCTTAAAAATAGTAGTTTCTTGATGTAGTAACTTGCCTACGGTATTGTGTAAGCTAACCTGTGCTTTATAAGCACTGACATTCGACATAAAAATATCTAAGTGATCTTTTACATTAGTAAGATGATAATAATAGGCTTGTTTGGGTTGCAGCTCAACCACAGATTTTCGAAGACTTTTGTAAGCTGCCCAAAAGTCAGGTACTCCATAGCCATAAGCGTTATCTGGCTTATCTTTGTAATGTCCATGTTCTTCTAGGGTATGAATAATTTCCATGTTGTTGTGTTCTGGAAATGCTTGCCATAAGGAGCTGACCATACCTGCCATAATAGGAGCAGAAAAGGAGGTTCCATTGCTATAGCTAGTATCGTAACGTTTTTTAGCTGCTACCACAGCAATGGCGCCTCTTGCTACGACATTGGGTTTGATAATAGGTTTTTCTTCAAAACCATAGGAACTAAACTTAGCATGATAGCCGTCTCTGTCAACGGCACCAACAGTTAACACGCTGTCTGCGTCCCCAGGAACGGTAATGTGTTTCCATTTGTCATTTCCCTCATTACCAGCACTAGTTACTACCAACATGCCTTTTTGAGCTGCAAAACTTGCCGCTTTAGTCATAGCAGATGTTTTACCATCAATATCTACATAACCATAGTCCATGTCATTATCATCAAAATCATAATATCCCAAGGAAGAATTGACGACATCAACACCCAGCTGGTCGGCACGTTCTATTGCTGCCACCCAGTTGTATTCTTCGATCCAATATTCTCCTTTTACATCTTCGGTTTTAAAAAGGTAGTATTTTGCTTTGGGAGCTGTTCCGACAAAAAGATAGGGCATATTGGCAGCCATACAAGAAGCAACATTTCTACCATGACTCGAAGACTCAAAAACATAATCATCTCCCTCTACAAAATCGTGTGTGCCTAGTATTTGCTGATTGACAAAGAGGCTATCAAAACCAGGTGTTTCAGGCATGCCCTCAAAGCCCCCATCCATGATCGCAATATGCATTTCTTGCCCTTCATAACCCATTTTGTGCAAATATTCCCCTTTGAGCATATTGATTTGGTTTTTGCCCATACCATAATAATTGCTTTTGGTTTTGTAGGAATCTTTGTATTCTCTTTGCCCAATAGATTTGGGTGGTTGAGGTTCCCTTTTATAACCGATAGGAAAAACCTCCTTTACAAATTCAAAGCTTTTTAAATCTTCGACATCTGTACTAGCCGATTCTGTGATAACTGCGACGCCATTGAGCCATTTTGACGTAGCATGAATCTTGAAGCCTTTGATTAGAATAGGTTCTAGGTATTGAGGATTGACAGGTAAGTCTGATTCATCAATAGCAATGCCAAAGCGATTTCTTCTCTCTATTGCCCTGGCAGACAAATATTCTTGAGGGTGAAAAATACTATATGGATTGTTTTTTTTATCTTTAAAACTAACCCAATAAATGTTGTATTTACGTTGTGCTTCCGTTTCTGCTTGAAATAAAAAAGTAAATAGAATTAGAAATAAAATATTTGTACAAATATTCATATACTTTGTGTTAATAATATTTTGTAATGACTGGCGTTGGATGGTTCTAATTGGTTTTTAACGGGGCAAATGTGTGTTAAAGGTATTGTTTTGATAATTAATTGAATATGTTTTAGTAGTGCTGCTTGGTTTTATTAGATGAACTCATTTTTTTTGTAAAAAGAAGATTTATTATTCGATGCAAGCCTGAACAGCTAATTCTAAAATACTAAACTCAAAGTAACTATTCAAATAGGAAGCCTCAAAAAAAATAAAAGTCAGATGAATAGCTGCTTTTTTTAGACCAGAAGTCTACTGTAACGTCTAGATATGAAATCAATAATTTGTTATAGAGTATGCATGCTCATTTTATGGGGGGCTTGTACTACTTTATCGTCAGCTCTTGAAGGCCAATCTATGTACACGTTTAACTATACTTTTGAAGATGGTCTCCCATCAGATGAAGTGTACTGGATCAAAGAAGCAAGCAATGGTCTGCTTTGGGTAGGATGTGATAAAGGTTTGGTTAGTTTTGATGGAGTTGCGTTTAAAAAGTATAAAGTGCCAGAGGCAAGAAATAGGTCTATTACAGCGATTTATGAGGACTCCAACCAAACTATTTGGTGTCATAATTTTGCTGGACAAATTTACTATATTCAACAAGAAAAACTTCACTTATTAGATATATGGGAACAAAAAAGAGGTGGTAGAGTCATTCAAGATTTGGTTTTGGAAGAAGACGTATTAAAAATTGAATCTAAATCAGAAACTTGGCTGTATGATATTAAAAAAAGAACGTTGAAAAAATCGGAGGGGATTTATTACTTTTTGAACAATCACGAAAAGATTTTTTTGCATGGATTAAAAGGTCCTTATTACAAAGAAAAAGAACAAACAATACCTTTTGAATGTCCAGAATGTTTTTATGTGTCAGCAAGTACAACAACTCCTAGAAGGTATCCTAAGTTTTCTTTTGTGAAAAACGAGACTTTAGAACTGATTTATGTCAATAAATATATGGATAAAAACTGGACTAGTTCCAACGGATCATTTCTAAAAGATGGAGTAAAAATTCCGTTTGTTTATGCTGTAGAAGGTAAAGCTGTGAAAGCCATTCACTTTCCACCTATCTTAGAGCAATATGGAATGAACTTGATTATCAATAAAATAAAAATTGTTGATGAACATACGCTCTATTTGGCTACTTCGGAAGGGTTGTTTATTTGGAATATATTAACGAATACTGTACAGCACTTTTTTAAGGGGAAAATACTAAGCGATTCTTTTTTTGACCAAGAAGGAAATCTTTGGATTGGATCATTAGAAAAAGGTTTGTTTTTTGTCCCTCAATTGGGATTGCGGATTTATAGTAAGCTATCGGAGGAAAAAACAATTTATCAAATTGAGGCGGATCATCACGGAAATTTATTGTTAGGCTACGACGATGGAAGTATTGTTTATTGGGATCCTATTCGCAGTAAAATTTTGTTCAATTATTCGTTTCCAATTAACAAGAGAATTCAGTTTATTATTTACAACGATAAAAAAAATGAGTATTGGATAGCCGCAGAACTGGCAACTCATATTTTTAACCCTTCGAAACAAGAATTTAAATCAACAAAATTTGCAGGATCGGCCGTATATGACATGACTTTTGATCCCTTGGGGAATGTAATTGTTGCAATGGGGCATGGTGCGATTTTATATGCTGCCGATACCAATAATTTAGGAAGTGTTCACTTGCCTTTAAGTTGGAAAAATACAGAAACGTGGCAAAAATATAAAACTCGAAAACAATCAAAATACAATCATTATTATCTAACAAAAGGTTCTACACGAACCTATTCTACCTTGTTTCAGGGGCATCCTGAGTATACAATTTGGGTAGGGACTACAACAGGGTTAAGGTATTATGAGAATGGGATTCAGTATGATGTCAAAGATAACAATGGAAAGGATATTATAGCAACTTACATGGAAGCATTGAATGATACTACTTTCTGGGTAGGAACTCTAAAAGATGGTATGTATTGTATTCAAAATAAGAAAGTTATTAAACATGTGAAAATTGACGGAATAGAGACTTACAATGAAATACAAAAGCTAAAAATTAAAGATAGTATTTTATGGGTTGTAAGCGAGAGTGGTATTCTTCAGTATAATCTAGTGTCTGATTCGCTTAAAATTTGGGACAAAGGAAATAATTTGCCTTCTTGGAACGTACTGGATATCGCTTTTGTCAAAGATACGATCTATATAGCGACTAGAAAAGGGTTGGTTTCAATGCCTGTCAACTTAAAAGCAAGAGGCAAACAAACGGTTCTGAAGATGACTCAAATTATGATCAACGACTCTATTTATCCACTCAACAATCATTATGACTTGCCTTATGATCAAAATACACTCAAACTGCAATTTAGAGGAATTTCTTTCCGAAGCCAAAATGATTTTCGGTACGAATACCGCTTGCTAGGCGTGGAAAAAGGCTGGAATAATGTCTCTAGTGCGGGCAATAGAGTGAATTATCCTGATCTAAACCCTGGGAACTACACTTTTCAAGCCGTTTTTGTGAAAGCAGATGGCACACGTTCCAAACCAATTAATGTCCTCTTTCACATTAGAACACCACTTTATATGAAAGGGTGGTTTATTGCTGTTATAATACTTTTAGTGATTGCGATCATTAGTTGGATTTATAAAATTCAGATTAATAAAATAAAAGCTCAAAATAAGGAAAAACTAGAGCGTTCTCGTTTGGAAAGGGACATTCGAATTTCTGAACTAAAAGCACTAAAAGCACAGTTGAATCCACATTTTATGTTCAATGCTTTAAATTCCATTCAGGACTACATTATTCGAAATGAACGTGAGTTGGCAAGTGATTATTTGGGAATGTTCTCTGATTTGATGCGTCTATATCTAAATCATAGCCAAGAAGGGCAACTCTCTCTAAAAGAAGAAGTTGATTCTCTTCAACTTTACCTAGAATTGGAAGCTGTTAGGATGGAGGAAGATTTTAGTTACTCCATCAGGTTTGCTGACACTATAGATAGTTATAACATCGAAATTCCAACGATGCTGGTACAGCCTTATGTTGAGAATGCTATTAAGCATGGTTTATTTCGAAAGAAGGGCGCTAAGCAACTTGAAATAGTTTTTGAGCAAGATAGCACCAACTCTATTTTAGCTATTATTCGAGACAATGGCATTGGTCGAGCTGCGGCAGCTCGGTATACCAAGCAAAGAATGAATCGGCACAAATCTTTTGCTACGGTCGCCAATAACTCTAGGTTAGAACTGCTGAATTATGGGCAACCCAACTCTATCAAAGCTAAAATTATTGATTTGGTTGATGATAATGGAGAGCCACTAGGAACAGAAGTTCGGATAAGTATTCCTATAAAAATGTAGTTGATTTGTTGGTACACAATGAAATATTACAACAATGTGGTTAGAGTTCAAACTTAAGTCATTCGATTGATGATCTCCAAAAAAGGTTCTTTTTTATCTCTAGAAAGTGGTGTTTCTATATTTTTTTCTAACAAAATGCTATGACCATCTTTTTTGATGTATTGTCGTACAAAGCGAATGTTGATTAAAAAGGAACGATGTGTTCGATAAAAATGCTCGTTGTGGCTCAACATTTCTACAAAATACTTTAAAGGTTTGGAAATAATTTGAGTGCCACTAGAATTAGTATGCAATTTTGTATACATGCCATCAGCTTCCATGCAAATAATATCCTCGATGTCTACAAACAAAATTCCAGAAGAGACAGGAACGGCAATTTTTTTGAAAGCATTGTCTTGGATGGACTCTTTCAAAGTAGTCAGTTGTTGGGCAATAGTATTGTATTGAGATCTTTGTTCTATTTTATTTAAAGCATTTTTAATCTGTTTGGGGCGAATGGGTTTTAACAAATAGTCTACGGCATTAACCTCAAATGCTTTAATAGCATATTCGCTATAAGCTGTTGTGAAAATTAGATGAAACGTCATTTCATGAGCGTCTAAAAAATCTCCAATTTCGATTCCTAAATAGTCAGGCATTTCGATATCTAAAAAAACAAGGTTTGGTTTAGAGGTTCTAATCAGTTGGACGCCGTCCATCAAGCTGGCGGCTTCTTCAATATGTGTAATTTGAGGGCAATAATCTGTTAGAATGGTCGATAAGAGATGTCTTGCTTTTGACTCATCGTCAATAATGACTGCTTTCATAATGTGGGTTGATGAATGATTTGGTTGGGAAATCAAAAATAATAAAAAGGCCTCTTTTTTTTTATTTTAAAGATTAGTTTTTCCCATTTAACTTAAAAAGAGTGCAATTCAGAAGTTGAAATTTACAATTCAGCAATTGACAAATTAATCTCAAGTAGGATGCCTTAAATTTGTAAAAGAATCCACTCAACTAACAATGATTAATTAACACAAAGCTCTACAGAAAAGAATAATAACTACCATGTAGTAACTTATTTAGAGTTCAAAATTAAATTTACATGAAAAAAGCGTTCCTAACAACCTATTTTGTAGTCATGTCTATTCTTGCGTTTGCACAAACAGCAACTTCTTCGTACTCCTTTACAGGCAATGCCAATGACAATATAGGAAATAATGATGGTACGGTCTATGGGGCTGTACTGACCGAAGATCGTTTTGGTAATCCCAATGCTGCCTATCAATTTGATGGTATAGACGATTATATTGATTTTGGAGATTCGTCAGAATTTAGATTCAATGGCAGTTACACCCTGTCTACTTGGGTGTATATAGAGGATACCTTAGGACAAAATATTGGGACTATTTTAGTTAAAAGAAATCCGAATAGTCCATATAATCAATACAATCTATCTGTTACATCAGATATACAATTTGGAGGAAATGGAAATACAATTAAATTTTTGCACAAAGGAGACATTATGCCTGTTTCTAGAATTTTGTCTTCGCCTAATTTAACAGTAGGCTGGCATCACTTAGCAGTGGTTCATAATGCAGTTGATCAAGTATTAAAAATGTATTTTGACAATGTTTTAATTTCAACAACAAGTTATAGCAATTCAAATGAACAGGTGTTGGAAGTGTCTGGTCGACCATTCGAAATTGGAGGTAATATAGTTTCTAACAATCATTTTAAAGGAAAAATAGATGATGTGAGCATTTATCGAGATACATTATCGGCTACTGCTATCTCTGATTTGTATTACCAAATTGATACAACAAGTTGTTTAGTAGCTCAATATACTTTTGATAACAATAGTGCCGAGGATCAGAAGGGCAATCGAGATGCTGTTTTGGATGGGGCAACGTTTGGGAATGATAGATATGGAAATTCAAACAATGCTCTGAAAATAGCAGGTGTAGGGTCAGATCAAGCGACTTATATCCCACATCCAATAATTAACCCAAACAATGATTTTAGCATTTCTTATTGGGTCAATGTTGATTCATTCAATACCTCTCAAAATTTTCAATACTTTGTTACCTCAAGACATACAGCAACAGGCGCAGAACAAGGTGGGGTTGATATGGGAGTGAATGGATCGGGAGAATTTGTTTGCGTTTTGCGCACCTCCTCAACATCCATTGCTACTGTAAATTCTTCTGCGCAAACAACCAGTGAATGGCATCATGTTGTAGCTGTTAGAGCTAATGACACACTCAAATTGTATGTTGACAATGTTTTGGTAGGAACTGATGCAATAAGTAATACGAATATGAATTTTCCTAGTTTTTGGACATTAGGTTCTATTTACAATCCTGGTCCAATAATTTACCGTGAATTAAGTGGTCGTTTGGATGATGTCCGTTTTTATTGTAGAGGATTAAGTGCTGCAGAAATCACAACCTTGTATCCACTTTCAACTAGTCATACAATTCCCAAAACTTCTATTGCTTGTAAAATATATCCCAATCCAGTACAAGATGTCGTTAATATTGAGTTAGAAGAAAGGTGGAATGGTCAAGTGCAAATCATCAATGTAAGTGGACAAATATTGTATCAAGAGGATATAAATGAAACAAGTCACTCAATAGATGGTAGAAACCTACAAACAGGGATTTATTTTGTTCGATTGTTGAATAAGGAAGGACAAGTAATAACTCGAAAATTTGTTAAGTAGGTAGGAAAAATAAAAATCCATGAGATAACCAGCAGCTTTTTCTTCTAGAGAAAGCTGTTTTGTTATCTACTGTGTTTCCATCTTCTATGAGACCAGAGCCATAATTCAGGACATTTGATGATCGCAGCTTCTAATTTTTGAGCGTACATAGTCGTTAATTCTTCAGGAGTGTAGTTTCGAGGAGTTTCTGTAATGACTGATATTGTCATGGTGTAGTAGCCTCTTTTGATTCGTTCAAAATCTATGAAAAGCAAAGGGATATCATAGTTAAAAGCATAAGATGCTGGTCCTTTTAAAAAGGGAGTGTCCTGATTTAAAAAAGAAAGCCAGTGAGCTCGCTTAGGGTTGCTAGGAGATTGGTCAGCAATCAAAACAAAAGTTGCGACTTGATCTTGATAAGCTTTGAATGCTCTCGGAGCTTTGGGGCTAGACCAAAAATACGTATTGTACAAACTACGGGAAGCCTTGACGTACTGATCAATATAAGAATTTTTAATAGGAGCGTAGAGAATAACAACATCAGAACTAGTATGAGTAGAGGCAATCATTCCACCCCATTCCCAGTTGCCATAGTGCCCTCCAACAATAATAGCAGATTTGCCTTTGTCAATGATTTGTTGAGGCAATTCTGGCGTCATAAATTGTTGCCGCTTTTGCAATTCCTCCATAGAAAGTGTAAACCCTTTAAGTCCTTCTAGGAGTATGTCAAAAAGATGACGGTAAAACTTTTTCTCAATTAGAATGCGTTCAGCGGTCGTTTTTTGTGGAAAGGCATTGGCTAAATTTTGCCGAACAACCTTTTTTCGATAACCAATTATTTTGTACACAATCCAATAAGTCACGTCAGACAATCGATACAAAAACCAAAATGGCATCCATTTGAAAAGAAGTACTAAAAAACGAAAAGCTATGTAAACTAGGTAGTTGATGGATACAGCATATTAATAGAGTGAACAGGTAGGTTTTAGAATAACACGAAGGTAAATAGAAATCATGTAGATTAACAAAAAACTACTTGTTAAAAGAGACAAAAATACTATCATTAAGCCCCGAATCATTTAGAGGTCGCATTCGCTGACGTTTTCGAGTTACTGTAATTTTATTTTTACGTTCCAAATTTAATAAGGCATCAATATAGTTTTTTTTGACCAAGGCTTTTCCTGAATGATGGTTCTCATAAATATCAATAATTTGAAGTGTTTGTGATTTGTAGGTGCGTAATAAATCTTGTTCTAGATTAAACATAGAACCAAAAAGCGTTTGGCTTGTAATTTTTCTTTGAGGACCGTTGTTGGGATTAAATTCCAAATTGCCAATACCATCTTCTATAATTTGGCTCTCTATCCGAAATATTTCTCTCATGAGACTATGGTTGTCCTTGTTTTTAGTAAGAAAAAATAAAAAGTGGCTTGTTTTGTTTTTAGTATTGTAAAACTTGTAGCGAAGTGGAGACATCCAATCTGAGGATGTAATGGTGTCTAAGCATTGTTCAAATGCATTCAAAATTAATCGTTCTTTTTGGTGGGGAGCAGGTTTATCCTTGAATGCTATTTGCAATTGATCTGCCTGTCTTTGCCCAAACATTTGGAGTAGAGCAGTCTCTTTCTTTTTTTTATGAATAGATTTATATATTGCTTGATAATCTAGCAACAGCAAACAATCCGCATTGCCATGTTGCACTAAGTTTTGGACTAAATTCCAGTTCACCCCTTCGTAGTTCCACAAGTCAATTAAGGCTAATGTTGGAAGTGTTTTGATGCTAGAAAGGCTTCCTAACACGCTATCGTCCACCTCTGAAAAATTCAGAAAAGGAGGAAACGTGAAGGTTTCAATCAGATTAATTTGTGTAATGGATTCTGTAATTGCGGCTATTTTTTCTTCTTGTTTGTCATTGATTATGACTGATAACATCTCTCTAGTAAGTCGATTTTTAGCAGCTAATGTTAAGACTTGAGTAACGATGGATGTTGTTGTTGGATCATTGTTATCAATACCCCATCCTGCCGCAAAGTCAACAAAGGCAAATTTTTCTTCTAAGTTTTCCTGTTTAATGGTAGCAACTAATTGTTTTGACCATTTTGAGAAATACTTTAAGACAATATTTGAACGCACCTCATGTTCATTCTTAGGATTAGTATGATAAATAGATGTTGCCATAGTATAATAATGTATTGCTAGTATCGAAAAGAATAAAGCAGTGAAACATACTGCCAATTGTGGGTTAGGTTGTGTGTAGACACAACACCTAGATTGTAATTTTTAAAAATTTTCTGAACGATTACATTAAAACAAAAATATGCATTTTTTTGTTTTTGTAATAAAAAATACCTTTGTTTTTTGCTTGTGTAGCTAATAATTGTTCAAAAAATAGAATCTCTTGCTTTCCAAAGAGCGGTTGCAGAAGATTCTGAAAGCAGGTTTTGATTGTTGTTGATAGGAAAAGGAAGGCTTAGGCTGGTAGAGATTTAGTGTAAATCTAAAATTTAGGCTGGATTTTTAGAAATAAATGCTCTATCTTTGCCCAAAAGATAGACAGAAGATAAATTCTAAAAAAAATTTTGAGTCTTAGTAAATAATACTTTGTTGATTAGCTCTGCTTAGTTGGCTATACATCTCTTAGATGGCATTTATTTCATGAATGTAGTTGATTATTAACGTAAGTGACCAAAAAATTAGAAGTATAATTTAACCTATTTTACCTACCACAAACAAACACAATGTTACAATTTTACAAACTTTGGAGCATATTCATAGTCTGCTTCATCTTATCAACGGTCTCGTCTGCACAGACCATCACTATTGTTGACCCCAATGGCGGCGAGGTTTTGCACACTTGTCAGCAATACACAATATCTTGGAATACATCAGGAACGCTCTCTGATTATTACGATATTGATTATTCTTTGGATGGAGGAACAATTTGGGCTTCTGTAACAACGAATTACCTTTCTACCAATGGTCTTTTTACTTGGACGGTACCACCTGTACAATCAAGCACCTGTTTAATTCGAGTGAAGGATGCACAGAGTGGAGGTATTGTCGATCAAAGCGATGCTTTTTTTACGATTAATACGCCTGTTACAGTGTTGGCTCCGAACGGGGGAGAGACACTAAAAGGAGGAGATGTACATACCATTACTTGGAATGCAATAGGTACATCCAATACTTATGATTTGTACTATTCGACAAATGGAGGAGCAACTTGGAGTACCATTGTAGTAAATTATGCAACAGGTTCTGCGACTTATAACTGGACGGTACCCAACATTCCTTCTTCCAATTGCTTAGTTCGTGTCAGAGACCATGTGACTACTTGTATGTTGGATGAAAGTGATGCGCCTTTTACCATTACACCAGATGACCCGATACTTTTGAGTCCCAATGGGGGAGAAAACTTGTTTCCTGGCTGTACTAGAACTATAACTTGGAATCCTGCAACGTTTTATTCAAATGTATATTTGGAATACAGTACAGATAATGGTGTGTCATGGACGACAATCACAAGTAATACGAGCAATGATGGTAGTCATTCTTGGATAGTTCCTACTCAAATTTCGACAACATGTTTAATTCGAGCAAGCAATGTAGCAAATACGACAATCTTAGACATTAGCGATGCAACATTTAACATAGTAGCGCCGATACGAGTAACGGCATCAAATGGAGGGGATACCTTATATGGTTGCAGTCGTTATACAATTCGTTGGACAAAACCGAACTCGTGTATCAGCAGATTTAGGCTTTATTATTCTACAAATAATGGAACGACTTGGTTAGCGATAAACAGCATTGTATCTAATTCGGGCAGTGGGACAAGTCAAGGATTCAATTGGACAGTACCGAATGGCGTGACGAGTAATCAAGCTTTGTTTAAAGTAGAAGATTATTATGATAATAGTGTCTATGATGTATCGGATGCAAATTTTGTGATATTGCCGAGCAATGATATGACGATAACGAGTCCGAATGGCGGTGAGGTTTTAGCCGCACAAGGCAGTCACTTGATTACTTGGACGAGCTTGCCAAGTGCTTCGGGACAATACAATTTACAATATTCTACGAATGGAGGTGGTAGTTGGACAACGATCGTGAGCAACATAACAGGCAATGCGTATAACTGGACGATACCAAATACTCCTTCAACAAGCTGCAAGATAAGAATAGTAGATTATACAAACACTTGCAAATATGATGATTCTGATGGGAACTTTACCATAACGCCTTTAAATCCAGAGTTAACGGCACCAAATGGAGGAGAGATATTATATCCAGATTGTAATTATCGAATTGAGTGGAACACAACGACCTTTTATTCCAATGTACGTTTGGAGTATTCTTCAGACAATGGTTTGACGTGGAATGTGATAACAACAAGCACGAGCAACGACGGACGCCACGATTGGTTGACACCTTCGGGACCTTTGGGAACAACGTATTTAGTACGGATAGCTGGAACAAATAATTTGAGTTTGGTAGACACGAGTGCCAGTAATTTTTCTTTGGTAGCGCCGATACGAGTAACGGCATCAAATGGAGGGGATACCTTATATGGTTGCAGTCGTTATACAATTCGTTGGACAAAACCGAACTCGTGTATCAGCAGATTTAGGCTTTATTATTCTACGAATAATGGAACAACTTGGTTAGCGATAAACAGCATTGTATCTAATTCGGGTAGTGGGACAAGTCAAGGATTCAATTGGACGGTACCGAATGGCGTGACGAGTAATCAAGCTTTATTTAAAGTAGAAGATTATTATGATAATAGTGTCTATGATATATCAGATGCAAATTTTGTGATATTGCCGAGCAATGATATGACGATAACGAGTCCGAATGGCGGTGAGGTTTTAGCCGCACAAGGCAGCCATTTGATTACTTGGACGAGCTTGCCAAGTGCTTCGGGACAATACAATTTACAATATTCTACGAATGGAGGTGGCAGTTGGACAACGATCGTGAGCAACATAACAGGCAATGCGTATAACTGGACGATACCAAATACTCCTTCAACAAGCTGCAAGATAAGAATAGTAGATTATACAAACACTTGCAAATATGATGATTCTGATGGGAACTTTACCATAACGCCTTTAAATCCAGAATTAACGGCACCAAACGGAGGAGAGATATTGTATCCAGATTGTAATTATCGAATTGAGTGGAACACAACGACCTTTTATTCCAATGTGCGTTTGGAGTATTCTTCAGACAATGGTTTGACATGGAATGTGATAACAACAAGCACGAGCAACGATGGACGCCACGATTGGTTGACACCGCCGGGACCTTTGGGAACAACGTATTTAGTACGGATAGCTGGAACAAATAATTTGAGTTTGGCAGACACGAGTGCCAGTAATTTTTCTTTGGTAGCGCCGATACGAGTAACGGCATCAAATGGAGGGGATACCTTATATGGTTGCAGTCGTTATACAATTCGTTGGACAAAACCGAACTCGTGCATCAGCAGATTTAGGCTTTATTATTCTACGAATAATGGAACGACTTGGTTAGCGATAAACAGCATTGTATCTAATTCGGGCAGTGGGACAAGTCAAGGATTCAATTGGACAGTACCGAATGGCGTGACGAGTAATCAAGCTTTGTTTAAAGTAGAAGATTATTATGATAATAGTGTCTATGATATATCAGATGCAAATTTTGTGATATTGCCGAGCAATGATATGACGATAACGAGTCCGAATGGCGGTGAGGTTTTAGCCGCAGAAGGCAGCCATTTGATTACTTGGACGAGCTTGCCAAGTGCTTCGGGACAATACAATTTACAATATTCTACGAATGGAGGTGGTAGTTGGACAACGATCGTGAGCAACATAACAGGCAATGCGTATAACTGGACGATACCAAATACTCCTTCAACAAGCTGCAAGATAAGAATAGTAGATTATACAAACACTTGCAAATATGATGATTCTGATGGGAACTTTACCATAACGCCTTTAAATCCAGAGTTAACGGCACCAAATGGAGGAGAGATATTGTATCCAGATTGTAATTATCGAATTGAGTGGAACACAACGACCTTTTATTCTAATGTACGTTTGGAGTATTCTTCAGACAATGGTTTGACATGGAATGTGATAACAACAAGCACGAGCAACGACGGACGCCACGATTGGTTGACACCGTCGGGACCTTTGGGAACAACGTATTTAGTACGGATAGCCGGAACAAATAATTTGAGTTTGGCAGACACGAGTGCCAGTAATTTTTCTTTGGTAGCGCCGATACGAGTAACGGCATCAAATGGAGGTGATACCTTATATGGTTGCAGTCGTTATACAATTCGTTGGACAAAACCGAACTCTTGTATCAGCAGATTTAGGCTTTATTATTCTACGAATAATGGAACGACTTGGTTAGCGATAAACAGCATTGTATCTAATTCGGGCAGTGGGACAAGTCAAGGATTCAATTGGACAGTACCGAATGGCGTGACGAGTAATCAAGCTTTGTTTAAAGTAGAAGATTATTATGATAATAGTGTCTATGATATATCGGATGCGAATTTTGTGATATTGCCGAGCAATGATATGACGATAACGAGTCCGAATGGCGGTGAGGTTTTAGCCGCACAAGGCAGTCATTTGATTACTTGGACGAGCTTGCCAAGTGCTTCGGGACAATACAATTTACAATATTCTACGAATGGAGGTGGCAGTTGGACAACGATCGTGAGCAACATAACAGGCAATGCGTATAACTGGACGATACCAAATACTCCTTCAACAAGTTGCAAGATAAGAATAGTAGATTATACGAATACCTGTAAATATGATGATTCTGATGGGAACTTTACCATAACGCCTTTAAATCCAGAGTTAACGGCACCAAACGGAGGAGAGATATTGTATCCAGATTGTAATTATCGAATTGAGTGGAACACAACGACCTTTTATTCTAATGTACGTTTGGAATATTCTTCAGACAATGGTTTGACATGGAATGTGATAACAACAAGCACGAGCAATGATGGACGCCACGATTGGTTGACACCGTCGGGACCTTTGGGAACAACGTATTTAGTACGGATAGCTGGAACAAATAATTTGAGTTTGGCAGACACGAGTGCCAGTAATTTTTCTTTGGTAGCGCCGATACGAGTAACGGCATCAAATGGAGGTGATACCTTATATGGTTGCAGTCGTTATACAATTCGTTGGACAAAACCGAACTCTTGTATCAGCAGATTTAGGCTTTATTATTCTACGAATAATGGAACGACTTGGTTAGCGATAAACAGCATTGTATCTAATTCGGGCAGTGGGACAAGTCAAGGATTCAATTGGACAGTACCGAATGGCGTGACGAGTAATCAAGCTTTATTTAAAGTAGAAGATTATTATGATAATAGTGTCTATGATATATCGGATGCAAATTTTGTGATATTGCCGAGCAATGATATGACGATAACGAGTCCGAATGGCGGCGAGGTAATACAAGGTTTGACCAGCCATACTATTACTTGGAGTACGACTCCCGCAGCTTCGGGACAATACAATTTACAATATTCTACGAATGGAGGTGGTAATTGGACGACGATAGCAACTAATATTACAGGGAATGCCTATACTTGGACGGCACCTAATATCCCATCAGCAAATTATAAAATACGTGTTGTTGATTATAATAATACTTGTAAGTACGATGATTCGGATGCCTCTTTTGAAGTGACTCCCGCAACTCCAATAATGACAGCTCCTAATGGAGGAGAAGTGTGGTATGCAGGAACCTCGCAAACCATACGATGGAATCCTACTACTTATTATTCAAATGTGCGCATAGATTACTCTACAGATAATGGTTTATCTTGGAATACAATAACCACTAATACCTCAAATGATGGAACGCACTCTTGGACAATCCCCAATGTTGCTTCTACTGTTTGTTTGGTTCGAGTGAGTAATACAGCTAATGTTTTGATTAATGATGTGAGTGATGCTGTCTTTCAGATTAAACCAGCTGTTACCGTATTGACTCCTAATGGAGATAATGGCATAAATAGTTGGGGCGGATGTACCGTAACTTCTATTACCTTTGATCATTCACCAGCATATAATCGTTGGAGAATTTTATACTCTCTAGATGGTGGAAACTCTTGGACAACGATTGTTAACAATTGGTACCAAACTAGTAATCCTGCAACCTATAATTGGACGATTCCTAACACTTCTTCGTCACAAGTATTGGTAAAAGTAGAGCCATATTACAATACAAGTTATTTTGATCAGAGTGATGCAACCTTTACCGTAGATAAACCAGTGACTATTATTCAACCCAATTTTGGAGGAATTATGCAAGTTGGTTCTGTTTATAATATCGAGTGGTCTTCAGATGGAATTTCAAATCTATATGACATCTTCTTTTCAGACGATGGAGGTAGTACATGGTCTACAGTTGTTTTAGGATATAATACTTCTAATAATACCTACCCATGGACAGTGCCTAATGCACCTTCTAGCAATTGTTTGATTAGAATTCGTGATAATATAGATAACTGTAAAGAAGATGTAAGTGACATTCCATTTATCATTAGTAGTAATACACCTGCTTTAACTGTTTTGTCTCCTAATGGAGGGGATACCTTGTATGGATGTAATAGTTATAACATAACATGGACAGAGCCTTCTCCTAACGGTACTTACGATTTGGCTTATACAACAGATGGTGGTAATTCTTGGAACGACATTGTATTAGGATACAACACCACAACATTGTCATATAACTGGACAACACCCAATATTAGTTCATCCAATGTATTGGTTCGTGTAAAGGCAAGTTCGACAGCTATTTATGATTTAAGTGATGCGTTGTTTACAATTATACCAAGCAGTATATCCGTATTAACAGCTGATACAATGGTTTGTGGCGGTTCGCCAGTCCAATTAAACGCAACAGGGGCAGCTACTTTTTCTTGGACACCAACGACAGGATTGTCTAATCCTACTATTGCAAATCCAATAGCAACTCCTTCTAGTACTACTACATACATCGTTCAGTCGGGTAGTGGAAATTGTGTCTTGGTGGATTCTATTACAATAACAACTTCGTCAGTAGGAAGTGTACCCGTAGATGTAACAATATCTGCAACGCCATCCAATACAATTTGTAGTGGAACAATGGTTAATTTTACGGCAACACCAACGAATGGGGGAACGGCTCCAGATTATCAGTGGCAAGTAAATGGAGTAAATGTAGGGACGAATAGTGCTAGTTATTCTAATGCAAGCTTAAATGATAATGATGTTGTAGCTGTTGTTTTAACTTCTAATCAAGCGTGTATTACAAATAATCCAGATACATCGGCAGCAATTGTAATGGATGTGTCCGTTTCTTCTACACCTTCTGTCTCTGTGCAAACAATGCCAGCAACAACGGTTTGTAGTGGAACAATGGTAAGCTTTACAGCAACGCCTACAAATGGAGGGGCAAACCCCAATTACCAATGGCAAGTAAATGGAGTAAATGTAGGAACGAATAGCAATATTTATAGTTCTAATGGATTGCTTGATGGGGATGTAGTACAGGTAATTATGACATCCAATTCAGCTTGTGCTATAGGTGGTCCTGTTAATAGTTCTCCTGTAACAATGACGATCAATACGGTACCAATGCAGCCTTCTACAATTGTTGGTAGTACATCAGTTTGTGAAAATACTGCCCAGACGTTTTCAGTTAATCCTATTGCAGGAGCTAATAGCTACACATGGTCTTTGCCTAATGGTTGGACAGGAACAAGCACGACTCCAAGTATCAATACAGTGGTAGGAAATGCTGGTGGTCTTGTGAGTGTACAAGCAACGAATGGTTGTGGGAATAGTCCAACTCAAAGTGTTAATACTGTGGTCAATACAACACCAATAGTAGCTGCAACAGCAACTAATACAATTGTTTGTGCTGGAGAACCAGTAACTTTTGCAGGAACAGGAGCTAGTAATTATGTGTGGGATAATGGTATAACTAATGGTGCTACGATTAATCCAACACTTAGTGCGACGTACAGTGTGACAGGAACAGATGCCAATGGCTGTAGCAATACCGATCAAGTAACAGTTTTGGTTAATGCTTTGCCTAACGTGGTCGCTAACGCATCTGCAATAACCATTTGCTCTAACGAATCTGTTACCTTAACAGGAACAGGTGCTAATACCTATACATGGAGTAACAATGTAACGAATAATGTTGCATTTAGTCCAACTACAACGACTACTTATAATGTAATAGGAACAGATGTTAATGGTTGTACGAATACCGATCAAGTAACGATTTCCGTTAATGCAAGACCAAACGTTTCAGCAGGAGCAGATCAAACTGTTTGTGAAAACACGATGGTAACCTTATCAGGAAGTGGCGCACAAACGTATGTGTGGAATAATGGAATTAGTGATAATGTTGCTTTTGCAGCGACTAGCACGGCAACATATATGGTGACAGGAACAGATGCGAACGGTTGTACCAATGTTGATACAGTAACGATAATGGTGACACCAGCTCCAACAGTTTTAGCGAATGCCAGTTCAATGTCAATTTGCCAAGGAGACTCGGTAACTTTGACGGGAAGTGGTGCGATGAGTTATACTTGGAATTTTGGAGTAACAGATGGTGTTGCATTTAGCCCTTCAAATACATTGACGTATAGTGTGACGGGAACAGATGTTAATGGTTGTACCAATACCGATCAAATTACAATAACAGTAAATGCTTTGCCAACTGTGGCAGCGAATGCAAGTACATTCTCTATTTGTGAAGGCGAGTTGGTAACCTTAACAGGAAGTGGTGCCGCAACTTACACTTGGGATCATGGAGTGTTGAATGGAAATCCTTTAAGCCCAGCAAGTACAACGACCTATAGTGTGACAGGGACGGATGTTAATGGTTGTAATAATACCGACCAAGTAACGATTTCTGTTAATGCAAGACCAAACGTTTCAGCAGGAGCAGACCAAACTGTTTGTGAAAACACGATGGTAACCTTATCAGGAAGTGGCGCACAAACGTATGTGTGGAATAATGGAGTTAGTGATAATGTTGCTTTTGCAGCGACTAACACGGCAACATATATGGTAACAGGAACAGATGCGAATGGTTGTACCAATGTTGATACAGTAGCGATAATGGTGACACCAGCTCCAACAGTTTTAGCGAATGCCAGTTCAATGTCAATTTGCCAAGGAGACTCGGTAACTTTGGCGGGAAGTGGTGCGATGAGTTATGCTTGGAATTTTGGAGTAACAGATGGTGTTGCATTTAGCCCTTCAAATACATTGACGTATAGTGTGACGGGAACAGATGTTAATGGTTGTACCAATACCGATCAAATTACAATAACAGTAAATGCTTTGCCAACTGTGGCGGCGAATGCAAGCACATTCTCTATTTGTGAAAGTGGAATGGTAACCTTAACAGGAAGTGGTGCCGCAACTTACACTTGGGAGCATGGAGTGTTGAATGGAAATCCTGTAAGCCCAGTAAGTACAACGACCTATAGTGTGACAGGGACGGATGTTAATGGTTGTAATAATACCGATCAAGTAACGATAGTGGTTAATGCACGACCCAATGTATCGGCTAATTCTGATACAACTGTTTGTGAGAATAGTTTATTGACATTAAGTGGAATAGGAGCTCAAACGTATACTTGGAATAATGGAGTGACGAATAATGTTCCATTTACTGCAACTAACAATACTATTTACAAGGTTATCGGAACGGATGCAAATGGTTGTACCGATACAGCAGAAGTAATCGTTACGGTTAATCCTGCTCCTGCAATTAATGCAGGAAGTGATCAAGTAATTTGCGATGGGGCATCCGTGATTTTAGCAGGAAGTGGTGCAACGACTTACATTTGGAATAACGGGATAACGGATAATACGCCATTTGTACCAACAACTACTACTACTTATATTGTAACAGGAGTAGATCTGAACAATTGTAGCAGCGTAGATTCTGTCGTTGTTACTGTAAATCCTAATCCAGTTGTCAATATTACGCAGCAACAAGATGAAATTGTGGGCAACGATGGTTTCATTAATCTATCTGTAACAGGAGGCTTGCCACCATTTACGTTTGATTGGAATAATGACGGAATTGGAGATTTTGATGATACAGAAGATTTGAATAATCTTGTGGTAGGATACTATGCGGTAGTTGTTCAAGACGTGAACGGTTGTATCGATTCTTTGCATACGAATATTGGTAGTGTTGTTCCTGTCGATAAAGCAGAAGATGAAGGGATTAAACTGGCTATTTTCCCTAATCCTAGTTATGGGAAATTCACCATTGCAATTAATAAGGCTCAATCTGAGGCAATTCAATTGACGATTTTTGATATGAGTGGCAAATGGGTGAAATCTTTGGAATTAAAAGCTTTTGAAACAGAGGTGCAAATTGATTTAGACAGCATCAGTGCAGGAGCTTATTATATTCGTATGAATGGTGCTAAATACACAACGGTAAAACGATTTACCATTATTAAGTAAGAAGATATAATAAAAACTTATTAGTTGTGAAAATAAGAGGGGAGATGCTCTATCGAGTATCTCCCCATTTTATAAATGATAATTAGATCAATTTTACAAAAGTTACTGTTTAGACGTTAGTTCTTGAGTAATTGTTTCTAGTGCTTTAATACGTTCATTTTGCTCTTTGATAATACCTTGTTGCTCCTTAATCGCTTGAGTTAAAATAGGAATAATACGAGTGTAATCCATTACCACAAAATCTTCTACAACTGCTTGTTGTTCTTGTTGTGCCCCCATCTCTACACAAGCATTGGTCACGAGTTGTTTTTCTCGAACTATTTCGGGGAGAACACTTTGAACTTCTTGTGCAACAAAGCCATATTCCATTTCTGTATTTAATCCCATATTAGGATATTTCTCAAAATTAAAATTATAAGTCACTGGATTTAATTGATTAACAATATCTAATGCTTTTTGGATAGGTTGGATGTTTTTCTTTGTTTTTCGGTCAGAAACGGCACCCATAAAACCCGTATAGCCTAAATCATTATAAAAAACGCCACCCCAGCCAACAACACCACCTGTATTTTGCCTAGAACCATAAACTCCAACACCATCACGTCCGTTGGCAACACCCCGAACGCCAATAGCTCTATGAGTCAAGCTGTTGTTAATTGCCAAACCAAAAACTCCAGAAGGTATAAAGGCTGTACCGCTATAATTGGTAATTCCTTCTATGCCATTATAAGGATTTGCAGTATTATTGTCATGACCAGAAATAGCGACACCATCAATACCAGAATTATCAAAAGAAGCCATTGCATTAGCACCAACATTAATCCCTCCATTGGTCATTTGAAGCATGCTAGAGGGGGCATTGGTTTGAATCCCAATTTCGTTGGTTCCTGCATCAATGAAGAACATATTGGTCTGTAAGTCTGATTCTATGCGAATATCGGCATTGGCATTCCCTTGTTCATTAAAAACAGTAACACCATTTCCATGAATTCTATGATTCATAGCATTGTTTTCGTATAAATCAATTACTCCATCATCTGCCGAATCATAAATTCGAACTAAAATATCGCCACCATTAACTGCGCCATCTCTGAGAAAAAGATCATCTGAGAAATAAGAGTCACCAGTGACATTAAATCTACCAGCATTAGCAATACTTCCTACTGCTGTGCGTCCATTGTCTAAAACAGAAAAGCGATTGACTCCATTGTCCGCAATATGAAAATCACCTGTATTGGTTAAGTCATGCGTTAAATTAAAGAGGTCATGGCTAATCGTCGTACCTTGAATTAAGGTTCCTCCCAAACGAATATCATTAGGATGTGTTGTTAACCCATTTATAGCGACAGCATTTAATGTAACATCCCCTGCAGCTCCTCCTCCAACTAAACCGTCACCAGCTGTAACACTGGTAATGTCGCCAGATGCCGCAGGAATGGCTTGCGTACTGAGTACACCATTCGCATCTGCCACTACCATGCGAGTACCAACGCCAGATAGGGAGGTGATTCTAGCATCTCCTACAACGTGTAATTTGTTGGTTGGACTAGGGGTGCCAATACCAACATTTTGAGCATAGCTATGATTAAGCGAAAGGAAGCAACAACCTGTGATAAAAAAGAGTTGCTGCGTACTTTTAGTAAACTGTTTTCTTTTGTCAAATTGTAGCATAGAATAGAGGTTTGAAAGTTAAAGAATACAAATGAGATTTGTTTGACAATTTTTAAAATGGGGTAGTAAGAGGTAACGGTAAGACTACTAGTTACTTAAGTTACGAAAAAAAAACTATAATAGCTGCTTTATTTTGAAGGAAACTTAGGATTAGGATGAAAAGCTTAGCGTTTTTTGTATTTTTGCGCGACAAAAAAAAATCATGCTATGCCTATTTATTTCTTACTCTTTTTTTGTTGGATAGTAATTGCTTGCAATAACGAAACAAAGGTGTCGAATAGCAATGTTGTTGAAAAAGAAAGAACAATATTAGAACTCGACCATGCTAAAAATTTCACCATTGAAAAAGAAGGTACTTATACCATTTTGACTATTACAAAAGCTTGGAAGAATGCCCAAGAGGAGTTTCAGTATGTTCTATATCCTAGAGAAGAACAAGCACCAACCAACTATCCTAATGCGGTTACTATTCCAGTACCTGTGGAGCGGATTATTTGTACAAGTACTATAGATGTGGCTTTCTTAGATTTTTTGGAGGCTACCGATAAGATTGTTGCCATGTCCAATGGGGCTTATGTTTATAATAAAAATGTTCAGACAGCTCTAAAAGAAGGACGTGTGATGGATATTGGGGGCAGCAATACGATTGATTATGAAAAGGCCTTGACAAGCAATGCAGATGTTGCTATGGTATATAGCATAGGTGATCAGGCTTCTTATAAGAAATTTAATGAGATGGGAATACCTGCGGTGTTGCTGTCTGATTTTATGGAGAAAACACCCTTGGGTAGGGCAGAGTGGGCAGTGTTTGTGGCTTGTTTGTTGGGAAAAGAGAACGAGGCATTGAGAAAGTGTAGCCAAATTGCGGCAAAGTATCAACAACTGCAAGAACGGGCGACTCGGCATAACAGAAAGCCTACTGTTTTGACAGGGGCTGTTTACAAAGGCACTTGGTATGTTGCGGGGGGCAAAAGTTTTATGGCAACCTTTATTCAAGATGCTGGGGGGCGTTATTTGTGGGAAGAAGATAATAGTTTGAGTGGTGTGCCACTTGATTTTGAAGCGGTATATGCCAAGGCTTTGGAGGCAGATTACTGGATTAATATGTCTAGTTGGACGAATAAAGACGACTTAGTTGACTCGGAATCCAAATACCAAGATTTTAAAGCCTTTCAAGAAGGGCAACTATACAATTATTATAAAAGAGGCACGGCACAGGGTGGTTCTGATATTTTTGAATCCGCTATTGTAAACCCTCACTTAGTTTTAAAAGATTTGATCCATATTTTTCATGACGAGCAAGTAGAGGAAGATAGTTTGTACTATTATCAGGAACTCTAAAAAGTTACTCAATAGGATTGATTTTATTAAACTTCATTGTATACGTGCGAATTTAATAGAGCACCTTTAGTTAACCAGCTAAACAAGAAGTAAGAACTATTAAAAACTTTAGCGTAATTGTCTATTGGAACTAAAATAAGCATACTTATTGTCCTGCTAATTGCATTGTTTATGCTGAATTTAGCATGGGGCTCTGTTGTTATTCCCTTGGATCGCATACTAGATGCTTTGTTAGGAAATGCAAGTATTAAGAGTGATGCTACTATTGTTTGGAGCTTTAGAATGCCTAAAATAATGGCTGCAATATTTAGCGGGGCTAGTTTGGGGGTTAGCGGTTTGTTAATGCAAACGTTTTTTAGAAATCCTATTGCAGGTCCTTTTGTATTGGGGATTAGTTCTGGGGCTTCTTTAGGAGTGGCTTTATTTATCTTAGCATCAGGATGGTTGTCTTCCTTTGCATTTTTTGCTTTTTGGGGAACTAGCAATTGGATGTTGATTTTGATGGCAATGCTAGGGGCAGGGCTTGTGCTCTTTTTGTTGATGTTAATTTCTTGGCGCATTTCCGATATTAATACCTTGTTAATTTTGGGATTAATGTTTGGTAGTGCTACCAGTGCGATTGTATCTTTGTTGCAGTATTTTAGTAGTCAACAAGCGTTGCAGCAGTTTGTATTGTGGTCAATGGGAAGTTTGACAGGAGTAACTTGGGAAGAATTGACATTATTAGCTCCAATTTGTGCTCTATTTATACTATTGACATTTGGTTTGAGTAAAACATTAGATGCTCTGTTGTTGGGAGATCAGTATGCTTTGAGTATGGGCGTAAATGTTCGTCGAGCACAACAACAAATTATTGTAGTGACCGCTGTTTTGGCAGGAGGGATAACGGCTTTTTGCGGTCCCATTGCTTTTGTTGGGATAGCCGTTCCTCATTTAGCTCGGATGTTTTTTCAAACACATCGACATTTTGTATTGTTATTAGGAACCATTCTATTGGGGATGATAACCTTATTGTTGTGCCAATTTATAGCACAGTTGCCAGGAAGCGATCAGATGTTGCCAATCAATGTAGTAACGTCTTTTTTGGGAGCTCCAATGGTTATTTATATTGTTTTATCACGAAGAAGTATTTAGTTCTAAGGAATAGTCCGTTTAAATTCTTTTCTATTAGATGATTTGTATTAAGAGATTGGAATTATAAGGAGGTTTTGGTAGAATAAAAAAATAAGAGAATGAAAAAAGAAATGCAAATAAGGTTGGTTGTTGGGACAATTTGCCTATTGATTGCTGTTTATGTAGGGTGTGATTTACGAACGTTGTATCGTCAAGATCAACTTTGGGGACAACGAGTACTTTGGTTTTGGTTGTGTGTTTGGGGAAGTATTTTAGCCTTCTTGGGACAATATATTACCACATTACCACAAAGAAACAAACTATTGGGAGCGAGTATACTTTCTGGTGTCCTACTTGCGGGAGGTTTTATGCCCATGCCTACTTTTTTTCTTATGTTTATAGGATTCATACCTTTGCTTTGGGCAGAAGATATTGTCTCTAAAGAGCGGTCAACCACCTCCAAATGGACCATTTTTAAATTGGCATTTAATACATTTCTTATTTGGAACCTATTAACGACTTGGTGGATTCAAAACAGTTCTTTTATAGCTGGTATGTTGGGGAATACATTGAATGCTGTTTTTATGACCATCCCTTTTATTTTTTATCATGTAACAAAAAAAAATATGGGGCAACGTGCGGCGAATTTAGGTTTTCTGAGCTTTTGGATGACCTTTGAAATAGGGCATTTAACTTGGGATATTTCGTGGCCTTGGTTAACCTTGGGGAATAGTTTTGCACACTTGCCTAGCTTAGTACAATGGTACGAATTTACGGGGGTTTTTGGAGGTTCTTTGTGGATATTGGGAATTAATATTTGGATTGCAGATGGTTTGTTTAAGTATTGGTCTCAAGAACAGCCTTCTGGTTCTTTGGCAGCTGTTTTCATCAAACCAAGCATTGCTTTTATTGTTCCAATTCTTGTTTCTCTAGCTATTTATTATAGTTATGACGTGACGACCGAGAAAGCTGTTGAAGTGGTTAGTGTACAGCCTAATTTTGAACCACATTATCAAAAGTTTAGTATTCCTCAAGAACAGCAGTTGACACGTTTTATGGAATTGACAGAAACTGCTGTAACCGATCGAACTGCTTATGTTTTATTTCCAGAAACTTCTTTTAGAGGTATAGAAGCTAATAAACTAGAAGAAAGTCAGTTAATTAAAACACTTCGTGCATTTACAGGAGCGCATCCTAAGTTGAATTTAATTACGGGATTAAGCACCTATATTCGTTACAAAGAAGGAGAGCCTAGACCAGATAACGTTTATACGTACTGTAATTCAACGCAAACACAATGTCAGTATAGAGATGCACACAACGCAGCCATACAGTTGAACAGTCAAACGAAAGAAATTCCTTATTATAAAAAATCAAAGTTAGTTCCTGGTGCTGAGAGCATGCCTTATATTGGTAATATTCCTTTTTTCAAAGGCTTAATTCTTGATTTGGGAGGAGCACCAGGCTTGAGTTTGGGTATTCAGGACAAACGAGCCGTATTTACTTCTAGTCAAGGCGCCGTAGCCCCTTTAATTTGTTATGAATCTATTTATGGCGACTATGTAACAGATTATATCAAAGAAGGCGCAGAAGCATTATTTGTAATTACCAACGACGGTTGGTGGGATAACAGCAATGGGCATCGCCAACATTTGTATTTATCTTCTTTAAGAGCGATTGAAAATCGCCGTTATGTCGTTCGCTCTGCCAATACGGGCGTTTCTTGTTTTATCAATAGTAGAGGCGATATTTATCATCCAACGAATTATGATGAAGCTATTGCCATTCGAGATGACATCTATTTAAACGATAAAGTAACCTTTTATACATTGTATGGCGACTTGATTGGTCGAATTTCCATTTTAGTATCTATTTGGTTGTTGGTTTCTATGTTGGCCAATGGTTTGAGGGGAGAGAAGCACAGTACCTAGTGAGAGAAAATTTAAAATTTTAGAATTCTCAAAACTATTCTATCAGTTATTAGTTATATAAGAATATTAGTTGGAGCCCTAAATTAGTCGTCCTAATTTAGGGCTTGTAAGTATGGAATCAGAGTAGTTTAAAATTTATATTCTTCAAAGTAGGAACAAAATCAAGTATTTGTAGCTTGAAGGTAGAATTTAAATAGATTCTCAAAATAATTATCAAAATACACATCAATTATGCTTAAAAAAATTGGAAAGGGCTTGTTAAAAGGGCTTGGAATTATCTTACTTTTATTAGTAGTTGCTTTTGTGGTGCTGTATCTGGTTTACAATGAACCTCTTCCAGAGGGTAAACAAGGTCCAGAGGCAGAAGCTCTAGCGCAAAAAATGCTAACAGCAGTAAATGCAGAGGCTTGGGATCAAACGAATTATATAGAATGGACGTTCTTGGGGATGCACGAATACATTTGGGACAAAAAACGCCATTTGGTAGAAGTTCGTTGGAATGACAATCGAGTATTGTTAAATCCTAATACTATGAAGGGGAAAATTTATGAAGATGGAAAGGAACAACCAGACGATCAAGAGACCTTAGAGACGGCTTATTCGTATTTTATAAATGATGCTTTTTGGATGAATGGCTTTGTTCAAATTCGCAACGGAAATCCAGAATTAAGAACGGTGGATTTAGAAGATGGATCGCAAGGTTTGTTGGTGACTTATCCAACAGGAGGCGTGACTCCTGGCGATTCTTATTTATGGCTTCTGGATGAGACGGGGCTACCAAAAGCATGGAAAATGTGGGTAGGAATCTTACCAATTGGTGGTTTAAAGGTAACTTGGGAAAATTGGGAAACATTCTCTACTGGAGCAAAGGTAGCAAAAAATCATAATGCGGGTATAGCTGATGTAGAATTGACAGGCGTAAGAGCCTACCAAACCTACCAAGAAGGAGGGTATGAAGAAGATATTTTTGCACCAATTTTAGGTTTGTAAAAGAATCTTTGGGGTATAAGGATAGTTTCTAGATATTACTATGCTGCTCAACAAATAGCAGTATCTAGAAACTATAATTTTTATCATCGACTACGGATGTCCATCAGAATCCCATTTTTAGGTCGTAAGGTGATTAGCGGTTCGGGGACTACTTCAGGTGCATTAGGGGCAAGAGATAAGTTGAACTGTTGCAATAACAATGTTAGCACAACTTTCATTTCCATCATAGCAAAACTATTGCCAATGCACATCCGTTGCCCTGCCCCAAAAGGAATATAAGCATATTTGTGCCGCTTTTTCTTCTGGTTGCTTTCAAAACGTTCTGGTTCAAAAGCAGTGGGGTTTTCCCAATAATCGGGGTGGCGATGTAGCATATATACATCTAAAATTAATCGAGTATCTTTTTTGAATAGATACCCATCCATAGTTGTTTCATGGGCAACTTTTCGTACGATAGTCCAAGCAGGAGGATACAAACGCATGGATTCTTCCAAGACCATTTGTGTGTAGGTGAGTTCCTTCAAGTTTTGGAATGTTGGTGGTTTGTCTTGCAACACCGTATCAATTTCTTGCTGTAAGATTTTTAGTTTATCAGGATGCTGCGTTAGTAGATAAAAAGTCCACGACAAAGCGTTGGCTGTTGTTTCGTGCCCTGCTACAAAGATAGTGATCGATTCATCTTTTAACTGTTGATTGCTCATTTTTTCTCCCGTATCTTCATCCTCTGCATTCATCAGCATACTCAACAAATCATTGTGAGTACTAGGGTTTTCTTGCCTATCTTTAATAATATTTAAAATTAAGCTACTACTATAAGCACGAGCTTTTCTATAAGCACGATTTTTGGAGGTAGGAACCCAAAACGGAGGCTTAAAAGGTGTCATGATTCGCTCTGCCAAGTACTCATTTTCTATCGTAACTGCTTGCTGAATTTTTGAATAATCGGTTTTTAATTCAGTACCAAACAAACATTTGGTGACAATATCAAGTGTCAAAAAATTCATTTCATCCGTTAACTGAACCTGTGTTTTCTCTTTCCAAGAGGCGACTATTTTTTGCGTAGAAGCAATCATAATGTCCAACAATTTTTTCATGCTTTCTCTATGAAAAGCAGGCTGGGCAATACGGCGTTGTTTTTTCCAAAAATCACCTTCACTAGTCAATAAACCATTCCCTAAAGAATACTTTAATATTTTATAATCATCGCTCTTGGCATAATCCTTTTTGTTAGAGACCATTATCTCTTGAATGTGCTTAGGGTTTGCAGTCACATAGATTGTGTATAGGTTGGAGTTGACATTGTAAATATCACCGTATTCTGCAAAGGTATTAACAAAAAAAGCTAGAGGATCATTTAGAACAACTAAAGAATTTCTAAAAAACCAATGATCGGCAGGAATGAGCGGAACTTCTTTCATGATAATAGGTGTTTGTTGCGTTGTAAAAAAACTCCTTTAAGATACGCTATTTCGTTTGATTTTGCAAGGAGAGGTTGGCGTGATGTATGCCCAATTCAAGTAAGTTTTAAAAGGACTCTTACTTCTAGAAGAGTAGTTGCTCAACGCATCGATGATTGATGGAGGTTTTTCTTTGCTTTTTCTAGATTTTGAATTAGAACTTGAGGATCTTTTCCAAAATACCCAAATGGTGGTATTAGAAGATTACCATTAGGACTTAAAAGTACATAAAGTGGTTGAGTTGATTTTTTAAAGAGTGTCCGTTCAATTGCAGTATTAACAGCGCCTAAGGTTTTAAATTTTAAAATTTGTTGTTGAGCAAGCGAATCAAAATTTATTGTTTGAATGAATTGTTGCAAGGTTTTTTGATCCAATGAAGTTTTGTCATCAGTATATAAATCGATTGATATAAAATCTTGATTAAGTAGTCTTTTTACAGCTTTATTCGTAATAATATGATGTTCAAAGCTATTGTAACCTATACAGCTCCAACATGTAAAATGAAGAAATATAGGTTTGTTATTTTGATGAGCAGATTGTACACCTTGTAAATAGTTGTTATAAGGTGCGTATGTTATGTCTGGTTGGCAACCTAGTTGACAAAAGCAGAATAGTGCAAAAATAATCCTTCTCATTATTGGTAATATAAAAGCTAGAAATAAAATTAGGTTATTGAGCATCACTCAACAACCTAATTTCTAATATTTTGACACCCGATGGGATTCAACGTTTTACTCCTTAATCATTTCAAGCCAATAAGGGTAAGCGTCAATTTCTAGTTTTATCATATAAACTCCCGCAGGATAATTTTCTAAATCAGGAATGCGAACTTCTTTGATTTCTCTACCTTTGGTAGTCGTGGTATAAGTAAATTGTTCTGCCATTAATTTATTATAAATACTTATTTTTAATACAGCAGGCTTTCGTTGTTCAATAAACAGATGCAACTCATCATCAATAGGTTTGGGAGTGTAGTATAGTTCCCCTTTGTGATCAACAACAATACTTGCTTTTAACATTGTAAGATAAGCAAAAAAGAAATTAGGAATTCCATACCCCAAAGAAGAATCTGGTTGATTAGATATACTACCACTTAGGCGAATAGCATCTTTGATTTCTTCGCTTGTTTTGTCGGGGTGCGCTTGTTTGAGAGAGGCAACCATACCTGCCATAACGGGAGAAGAAAAGGAAGTACCATTGGTTCTTGTGATGTCATATTTGTTTAGATTGGCAACAACCGTATAACGTCCTTGTGCTGCTACATCTGGTTTGATTCTGCCATCGGGAGTAGGTCCCCAAGAGCTAAAGCTGGCTCTAGTCCCATTGGGGCGAACAGCAGCGACACTCAAAACGCCTTCGGCATCGGCAGGGGTTCCGATATAGTGCCAATTACCATCGCCTTCGTTACCAGCACTATTGACAATCAAAATTCCTTTGGAAGCACCAATGTTAGCGCCTCGACTAGAAAGGGCTGTCTTTCCATCCAATTGATGGTATTTATAGGACATGGTCGTATCGTTGAAGCCCGTATAACCCAAGGAAGAATTAACGACATCAACTCCTATGCTATCTGCGTGTTCTAGGGCAGCTACCCAGTTGAATTCTTCTGTTCTAAATTCTCCTCGAACATCTTCGGTTTTAAACAAGTAATAAGAAGCATCAGGAGCTGTGCCTACAATCAAGTGTGGTGCTTTAGACCCCATACAAGCGAGGACATTGGTGCCATGCGAACTACTTTCGTAAACAAAATCGTCTCCTTCTACAAAATCGTGTGTTCCCAATAAACGATTATTAGTGTAAATACTATCAAAAACAGGCATTCGATAAACATCCAAAAAGCCACCATCAAAGATAGCAACATGGATGCCTTTTCCTGTATATCCGTATCCGTGCAACACGTCACCGCCTAGCATCTTAATTTGGTTATCTGCTTGACCATAATAGTCTATTTCATGTTTAGAAGCATCTACAGAAGGTTTGTTTTTTTTCATATTAGGTTTGGTAACCTTTCTAAATTTGCCCAAGGGTTTAACCGATTTGACAAAAGGTAACTCATTAATTTGCTTTAATAAGTTCTTATCTTTGGTATAAATCGCAATAGAATTAAGCCACTTTGATTTTGCGTGTAGAGGAGCTCCTAAGCCGATGACTTGTTTGATGTAATCAGGAGTGATGGGCAAGTCATTTTCTTCAATGGGAATCCCCATTGTGATCCTACGTTGGATAGCTCTAGCAGATAAAAAATCTTGAGGACGAAAAATACTGTAGGGAGTATTATTTTTGTCCGTAAATTCAACCCAATGTAAGGTATGATTATGATGGTTGTAATCCTCTTTTTGGGCTTGGATAGGATGAATTAGAAATAAAAAAAATAGTATCGTTAATGCTTTCATTCTAATGGTTTATGACAATTAATTGGAAAGTAATCGTTCAAAAATAAGCCCATTTTTTGTTCTTATTTTTTCTGACCTCTTACTTATGAAGAACTAATGATAAACAACAAGTTCACAAATTTTGAATAACTTCTGCTCGAATCTACTAAATATTGTAGAATAAATTCGAAATAAGGATAAATAGAATCGACCAACTTAAAAAGTCTTGTAGACTAGAAAACAGCCGAAGGAAAGTAATCGTTCAGAAAAAATGACAGAAAACCTCATAACAACTTGTTGGAGCTGAATGAGACCTATACTAAGATTTGTTTGATCACACAATTAATGAACCAGTTCTACCCAGTGTGTTTTGCCCCACAACTTGATTTGCAACGCATAAACTCCTTGACCATAGTTTTTGAATTCTTTGAGTGATATTTTATTAATTATATTGGCTTGAAGTTCTTCTTTTCGATGATGTAATTGTTTGCCCCAAATATTATACAAAGTTAATTCAATAGGAGTTTTTTGAGCATTTTCTACGTAGACATGTACATTATTATTGACAATCCTTTTGGGGTGATCCAGAAGACCCGATTGATGTATAAAAATACTAGAATCCGATAGGGTTAAGTAGGCTTGAAGAAAATTGGGAATACCTTTTCCCAAAGAAGAGTCCGCATGTAATAAATGTGCGCTATTGACTATGGCACTTTTTAGCTTTTTATTGGATACGGTAGGAAAGGCTTGTTTTAACGTTGCCACCATTCCAGTCAAGACAGGACAGGCATAAGAAGTGCCATCACCATATCCTACATCATAAGTAATCATAGAAGCATAGGCAGTGCCTTCTCCTAATGCAGCTACATCGGGTTTGATGCGCCCATCGTAGGTCGGTCCCCAAGAACTAAATGTTGCTCTACTGCTATCTCGTTGAACAGCCGCAACTGTTAGCACTTCCACGGCATCGGCAGGGGCAGCCAAGTAATGCCAATCTTTATGACCATCATTACCAGCGGCATTGACAATCAAAATGCCTTTGGCACTAGCAATGTTCGCACCTTGGGTAATTAAGGTGCTTTTTCCATCCAAATCTTTGTATTGATAAGACATAGAGGCATCCCTAAAACGAGTATATCCCATTGATGAATTGACAATATCTATTCCAACACTATCGGCATGTTCTAAAGCAAGCACCCAGTAAAATTCTTCCGCTCTAAATTCTCCTCGAATATCTTCTGTTTTAAATAAATAATAATAAGCATCAGGAGCCGTACCAATCATCAAATAAGGTTGCTTAGCTGCCATAATTGATAGGACATTGGTGCCATGAGTACTGCTTTCATAGACAAAGTCATCGCCTTCAACAAAGTCATGGGTACCTAAAATTCGGTCATCTAAGAATAGGCTATCAAACACAGTCATTCTATACGCATTTCTAAAGCCACCATCAACAACACCAACATGTACTTCTTTTCCTGTGAAGCCCAATTGATGAAGCTTTTCACCTCCAAGCATTTCAAGTTGGGTTTTAGCTAAACCATAGGGACTTACTTGATGTTTTGAGCTATCTATAGCAGGTCTTTTATGGTAAATTTTTGCTTTTTTTGCTTTTCGAAACTTGCCAAGAGGTTGAATAGATTTTACAAAGGGGAGGGCTTCAATTTGTTTGAGAATACTTTTACTTTCTGTATGAATCGCAAGCGCATTAAACCACTTGGATTTTCCTTGGATAGGAGCCAATGCTTCTATTGTTTTAATATATGACATAGAGATAGGAATATCCAGCATATCAATGGAAACACCTTGGGTCGCACGTCGTTCTAAAGCTCTAGGACTTAAATATTCTTGCGGAGAGAAAAGGCTAAATGGACTATTCTTTTTGTCTGTTAGTTTTACTAAATGCAAGTCATAGAGATGCTTGTCTGTATCAGATTGTGCAAATGTAAACGTACTTACAACCAATAAGAAAAAACAATGAAGGGTATTCATACGAATGGTTTTCTTCAAAAAATAGGACAAATAATAAAAAGGTTTTAAGTAAACTAACTTTTTTTTGCCAAAAGTATTATATTTCTTAGCTTTTTATCTCCAATAGCCCACTTAAACCACGTTAGTCACATCAGAATTAGCCAATTAGTAGATTTATTTTAACGGTGTTGGGTCGTTTTATTTCCCATTTAAAAACCAACAAGTTAGAGTGAATAATGTCTTATGACTTCGTGGAAGAATATTTAAATAGTACTCAGAATTACCAAGAGTTAGTTATGCTTGTACCTTCATAACAAAAGGAGGAACAATGAACGATTACATAACATTACTTTGGGAAAATTTGCAGCGTATCAAAATTAATAAACTATGTTAAGAATTGTACTCCTATTGTTGGTGTTAAGTAGTTGTGGAATGGACTTGTCTGCTCAGTGTGGTACCCGTTACAAAAGCCGTTATTTTAATACTATTCAAGTATTTAGAAATGTGAAATACAGTTTGAATGCGCCAGCTTTAATTGGAGCAACTCTAACGACCGAAACAACTTTTAACAAAGACTTAGTGATGGATGTTTTTACTCCTCCAGTAACAGATACTGTAAGCAAACGCCCTGTTGTTATTTTGGCACATGGGGGAGGATTTATTAATGTTGCTTTTATGGGGGGAACTGTTTTGGTTGGAACGATGCAAAACGAAGATGTGCAAGCATTGGCAGATACTTTGGCACATTGGGGATTTGTAACAGCAAGCATTGAGTATCGTTTGGGGTTTAATATTGCCAGCCCATCGAGTTTAAAAAGAGCTGTTTGGAGAGGGGCACAAGATATGAGTGCTGCCGTACGATTTTTTCGTAAAAATGCAGCATGGTTCAACATTGATCCCAATAAAGTTTTTGTAGGAGGAAGCAGTGCAGGAGCATTTTGTGCGATTCATAGCACCTTTGTGGATTATACCGAACGCTTACCAGAGAGCTATGAATTAGTACCTATTTTTAAAAAAGACTTAGGACCTTTACATAGTCGCCCAGTTGTCGAATTAACTAGTTTTAATCCTTTTAATGGTTCATCAGTTTTGGCAGATGATGTGGATTCTATTCCTCAAGGAATCGCAGCTTATTGGGGGGCTATAGCCGATTTAAGTTGGATGGCACATGGTAATAATAAAGCTCCTATGGTTATGTTTCATGGAACCAATGATTTGATTGTTGATTATAAGTGTGCCAAGCCTTTTTCAGGTGTAGTTTTGACAGCGCCCAATACCTGTGGTACCTATATGATGGATTCGGTGATGAATACGTTTAACCTTCCACATCAAACTTACTTTGCGCAAGGAGAGGGACACGAATATTGGGGGGCTTTAAATGGAGACTGGCTGCCTTCAGGACCAAATGCACATTGGCAGAGTATTATAGACAAGACAGCGGATTATTTTTATGATTTAATGCGTCCTACACCTCCTGTATTAAGTGGACCAGATACCGTATTGCCTGCAACGAATTATACTTATACAGTTGCCAATCCTCATCCAGACCATCGTTATTGTTGGGAAGTAACTGGGGGCGTTATTGTTTCACCTGTTACAGATGCTGCAACAATAGATGTCGAGTTTTATAATGGAGGGAGCCAAGGTTTTGTACAAGTTAGTGCAATTGACGCTTCGAAAGTGGCTAGTGAAAAAGCTTTGAAATTTAGCGCAATTACAACAAGTATCAACACCAATAAAGTACTTGTTCCCAAGCTTGGAATTCAATTACAACCCAACCCCGCTTATCAGTCGTGTCGTGTTCACATTCGTAGTCCTAAAAATGAGGCAGCAACCATTCGTTTAGTCAATGCGCTAGGACAGGAAGTATACACGCATTTTATACCGTTATCAATAGGAAACACAACTGAAGTTTTAAACATACAAGATTTGCCTCAAGGAGTATATAGAGTCGTTGTTACCACAAAGAAACACCGAATTATGGAGACGCTAGTAATACGCTAAGGTATAAAAAAGTGCTCTAACAAACTATCTCGCTTGGCAGAGGAAATAGTTATCTGAGTATCATCGTCCATGATTAATATAGGACTCTTTCCTCGAATAAATTTCTTTACATATTTGGGATTAATGATATGAGAGCGATGCACCCTTTTGAAATTGTATTCTTCTAATATTGTCGTATATTCCCCCAAGTTTCGAGATGTCCAAATTGGTTCTTGGTCTTTGATAATGAATAGCGTATAGCTTTTGTCCGATTGGCAACGGATAATATTGTCGATGGGTACAAAGATATAACCATCAGAGCAAGCCAATGCAATTTTTTGATGGTTTGGGGTTTGCGCATTTTTATCTACTAGACTGTAATTTTCTTTTGTCGTAGGCAAGGGGCGGACTTGGTTTCTAAAACGATCCAAACTTTCCATTAATTCTTCCAAATTAATTGGCTTCATCAAATAATCCAATGCCGCCAATTTTAGTGCTTGAATGGCGTATTGACTAAAAGCAGTTGTAAAAATGACTTTGAAATTAATTTCATCAAAATACTTATACAAACTAAATCCGCTTTCTTTGGGCATAGCGATATCTAGAAAGACGAGTTGAGGTTGGTGTTTTTTTATCATTTCTACACCTTCATGGACATTGCCAGCTTCTGCTAAAACTTTTACGCCATCGCAATAGTCTTCTAGCATAGATTTTAATAGCTTTCTAGTATTTACTTCATCTTCGACAATTACACAAGTTATAACTTTCACGAAATGTTATTTTATTGAGTTAAAAAGAGAAATTCATTGGTGGTTACTGAAAATCAGAAAAAAGATAATCCGTAATGGGAATCCAAAGCTCCGTTCTAGTTCCTGAAGATTGATTTTTAATATTTGTTAAATCACTTATTTTGTAAGTTGTTTTTTTTGCTGTTGTTCCATGAGTTCGGTTGAGCATAGTTAAGCGATCTTGTGTAACAAAGCTACTACTTTTTTGGGTAGTGTCGTTATCCTTCCATGCATTATAAGTATCGGCTAGTTCCAGACCGACCCCATCATCTTCTACGGTACATTTTATATAGTTGTCTTCTAATTCTAGTTTGATGAGTAAATGCCCATCTGCTTCTTTATGTAAAAAACCATGTTTGAAACTATTCTCAACGATAGGTTGTATCAGTAAGGGAGGAATGTGCAGCCCTTCTTCTTCAAAAAGAGGGTCTATGTCAAATTGTACCGTAACATCATATTTTAATCGAATTTTTTCAAGGTCAATGTAGAGCTTTAAAAAATCAATTTCATCTTTTATGGGAATACTTTTTTCATTGGAATAATTAAAAATTAATCGCATTAATTTAGCAAACTTAGCATGATATATTAAGGCTGTTTTGGAGTCTTTGTACATCCAGAAGCTTTGTATGGTACTCATTGCATTAAAAATAAAATGAGGATTCATTTGTGCTTGAAGCGCTTGCATTTTAAGCTGCATAATTAAATTTTGAGTGGCTTGTTTTCGCTGAAGGAACTGATAACGAAGTCGCACTAAACCAATAACAATTGACAAAGTAATAAAACCAATAATCGTTTTAAACCACCAAGTTTCCCAATAAGGTGCTTGAATGCAGAACGATACACCTGCTGGAGTTTTGCTCAGGACACCATCTTCATTCCTAGCGCGGACTTCAAAGGTATATTGTCCTGCATTAAGACTAGGAAAGCGAACAAAATTAGTACTACTAGTTTGCGAAATCCAAGTAGTATCAAGCCCCAAGAGCCTATATTCATAGGTATAGGTGTTCCTGCTTTTTAGTGCTAAAGCTTGGAAGGTAAATTGAATGTTATTTTTCTCATAAGGAAGTGTTGTAAATTTGTTGAAAGCAAGACTACTATCGTTTACATTCCATTGGGTAATCCTAATTAATGGAGCTGTTTTATTCATAGAAGGCGTATTAACATCAAAAGCAATCAAACCTTTGCTAGAAGTTGCCCAAACTTTTTTATTGGCAATTTCTATGCGATCTATATTGTTGGTTAACAAACCATCCAATTGATTGTACAGCTCTATTTTTTTAGTATTAGGCTGTATTTTAACAATTCCAAGGTTGGTTCCAACCCAAATATATGGATAGTCAGCAGCAATTGTTTTGCAGTTATTACTTGGTAGCCCATCGTCTACTGTAAAATGATAAATTTCTTTTTTATTTTTAATACCATATAGACCTTGATTGGGAGTGCCCACCCATAGAATACTATCTTGAGCTTGGCGAATGGTAATAGGTGTGATAGCCTTTCCTTCTTTAGATAAAACCGAATAGGGAACAGCATCTTGCCAATAAAATAAACTATCGTTGATTCCTGTCCAAAAACGGGAGGTGTCTGCTATGTCTGTAGATAAAGCTGTTATACGTTTACTGGCTATAAAACCTTGGAGTTTTCCTTCATCACAAATAGTCTTATCTACATGATACTTGAGTGGTTTGTTAAAAACATCTTTAGTAGGTCTTTTGTTATCTAGAGGATAGGTTATTAAAGCAAGAAAGGTACCTACAATAAGTTGATTTTTTTTATAAATTATAGAATGATGACCTATGCCGTGACAACTCGATTTTATGCTTTGATCAGATAGAGATAATATATAATTATTGGCAGAATTGAACAATATTTGGTTGCGGATAGTGTCACATAGAATATTGGTAGTAGGATACATATCTACAGGAGGATACAAGGTGAATTCCAAAGATTTTGTATTGAGTTTTGATATACGACCGTGTGTTCCAAGGAATAAATCTTCTTTTTTCTTAGCTAAAGCACCAATTTTAGAGTCGGGCAAAACGGAGTTTTTAGAATCAAAAAAAGTCATTTTTAAAGATGGAATGATCAAGACTCCATGACCTAGTGTGCCTAACCAAATATTGCCGTCACGGTCAACAAGTGTTGCACTGATTTGTTCTTTTTTTAAGAATAGGCCTTGATGTTTCCAACGTTTGGTATACTTGTCTTGCAATAACACAACAATTCCTTTTTGTGTACCAATTAGAATGGTACCTTTGTTACTATAAATTGTAGCTATTCCCTCATAGCTTGCAATTAAAGCATGGTTTCTAAGTTTAGAAACGGAATCAATATGATCAATATACACTTTGGTAGTCGTAGCAATTAAAGCAGAATCATTTTCAAGCCCTATGATAATAATATGTCTGTTTGAGCTAGAAAGACTAGGAATAACCCCTTTGGAATAAAAGGCTTCTTTTTTTCGTAGCCATAACTCATTGTTACAATCAATATAAAGTAGAGAAGAATCATTAACTTGGTCTCTAGAAAAAAAGCCAATGCTGCATCGTAGATTATGGTTGCTTTGGAATTTACCTATTTTCCATTGTTGACTTTTGAAGTGGTACGTGTAGAAATTGACGGAGGAAAGAATCTGCAAATATTCTTTTGTCAATGAATATTCAAAATAAGTATTTAGTTTGATGGAATCTGGAATGGGGAAGATTTGAGCGGTATTGTTAGAGTCAATAAAAAACAACTGTCCTGCAAAGTTCTTATACCAAATAGTTCCTCTAGAATCTTCTTGAATAGAAGCTGCCGACGTGCGTTTTTGATCTTCAGAGGTATATGTAATAATTTCTTTTCCATCGTATCGGCAAAGACCTCCATCTGTTGCAATCCACATATAGCCTTTGGAATCTTGGTATAAACCGTAGATCTCCATATTAGGAAGACCATCGTCGTCTGTCAATTTCCAATGGTAGGGATCTTGTGCATTAACGAAAGTATAGAAAAAAAGTAGCAGGATTATGTAGGCATATGTTCTCATTACAATCGAATATAACAATTTTTTTGCTGTTAATCTCTCAATTATTCAAAAGAAATTGGATGTTGATCAGCCTTTATACATAAGACAGGACTACGGTGCTACTTCGTATTACTTATTTACAATAGTTAGCTTCGCTCACGAAGTGATCAACGAACTACTATTATTTAAAAACTTGTTTATAAAAAGCCTCCAGTTTTACAGCTTCTTTTTCCCAAACAAATACTTCGCGTGCTTTTAAACAGTTGGCTTGTAAGGTTTGATAAGCTTCAGGTTGCTCAATAATTTTTTTGATGCTGCTAACGATAGTTTCAGGGGTCAAATCATCCAATAAAAGACCCACAGGATGTTCTTCGATAATCATGGCATATTCAGGAAAGTTCATATTTAAAGAAGGTTTTAGGGCTTGAATGTAATCAAAGAATTTATTAGCTAAAGAATAATAATAATTAAGCCCTTTATTTTGTAGCAAATTAACTCCTAAGTGCGCTTTTAGAGTAACTGCTTTAAGTTCATGAGGCTGTATATAGCCCAAGAATTTGACTTGACGCTCTAACCCTAATGTTTGAACTAATTGACGAAGTTCTTGAGAACGATCTCCTTCACCTGCCAACCAAAACTCAACCTCTGGTAACTGTTGTAAGGCAGCAATCATTTCTTCTAAGCCACGTCCATCGTTTAAAACACCTTGATAAAGTAGAATAAAAGGCGTTTGAAAAGATAATTGCTCAATAGGTTTGGTCTGCTGAAAAGGAACGTTTCTGATAACTTCAAAAGAAGTATGGTAACGTTTTTGAAAGACTTCTTGCAAGCTTTGACAAACCGTATAAGCGTGTGTTAACTTAGGAATAGTGTGTTGGGCAACCCATTCCCAAATTCGTTTTGTCGTCGGTCTTTGGACTACTTCTGGTACTTCTGTAAAATACTCATGAGCATCATAAATACAAATTTTCCTTTTTATGCGACTGCTGTAAAAGCCTGCCAAAATCGTATCCAAATCAATGCTACAAACAGCATCAAAACGATGCCACATCAAAAAGAAAAACAGTCGAATATTATATTCTAAATAAAAAAACTTACCTCGCTCAAAAAAACAGTTCAAACGTTTTTGTTGGAATGCTTGTTGGCGCAATGGTTTTGAGTTGGGACGCTGGCGACCAATCAGCCAAACATTGTAGCCTACATTTGCGAGACTTGTACAGATGCGAATCATACGCTGGTCGTAAGTTAAGTCATTGGTAACCGTAAAATATATTTTCTTCATTAAGAGGTTGGATATACTAAATTTGGATAAAGAAGAAAGCCCCATCAAAAGCAAAAGAGCCATTTTGAAGGCACAAAATGACTCTTTTTTATTAAATATCGTAATTCTTAATACTAAGTATTTTCTAGAACCTCTTCAGTAGTATTTTCCAAATCATCAAAGTCATCTTCAAAGTCTTTGAATTCATCTTCTAGTTGTTTTTTCATTTCTGCCTCAATTTTTTCTTTATCTTGGTACATCTTATCAAGTGATTCGATCAAGCTTTTTAAGCTATTTTTATTGGCATCTTTCAAAATGGTTTTAGCCATAATCTCGTTGCCTTTTCCAATCATTTTTACGGTACTTACATTTTGGTATTCGCTCATCATTTTAGACAAGCTCAAGCTATTAGGATCCATTGGCAAGTAATTGGCAATAACATCGTAGTTTTGGTTGATAAGATTGTAATCAAGGAACATACCTACCCATCCTGATTGCAATTCATTGACAACTTTATTGTTGGTGCCAGCAATCGCTTTGTCTAAGTGTGCATTTGAGTTAGATACTAAAATGACATCGTCTTTGACAATCGCAAAAAACTGCATAGGAGTAGCATCTGGGTCCATGATACTTTGTTGTCCTGTGAAAATGTACTTGTCTCCATCTTTGGATACCATAGAACCTACTTTAGTCAACAAACTATCCATAAATGCCTTGTTTTTTAGCCCAACGGCTAATAAAACAGCAGGATCGTTGTCTTGAGCTGTTGGGGCATAAACATTAACAGCCATATCTCCTGTAATGCCGTTTTTGATTTGACCTAAATCTAGCCCTACAAATTTTAAATAGTTGTCTACGAACTGATCTAGCCCACGTTTTGCCATGAAATTTAAAACGCCATCTACACTGATACCAAATGTCATGGAAGCGGCTGCATTTTCGGCAGGGAGGTAGCTAGCATAATCAACGGCTAGTTTATTAGGGAAAACATCACCTAGTTCTTGAACTAAAACCTCGCTAAAATCAAAATAAGTACCAGCATCCATTTCACCCTTTTTGAAGTCGTAGAAGAAAGACATATAGTTTCCTTTTAAGCCTTCTTCTGGTATTTGAGCCATGGCAAGTCCTCCTTTGATAGATCTTCCTGTTTCAGGATTTTTGAGCATTGCCTCAACGATAGGGTCTGCGCTCATCCAAAACATAATGTCTTTGCTCTCTTTTAGGTGTTTTTTAAAGTTAGCGTTCGAGTGAATATTTTCACTACTAGGGTTGAGCATATTCTTAATCTTTTCATCATCATTGAAGCTAGTAAAAGCTAAAAGATGTTCGCTTTGAATCAAAAATGCATCGTTATCTAAAGCAGTAATCGTATAGCCATCCTTAGCTTCTGGTTGAGCCTCTTTTTCCTCTTTGAGTGCTATTTGAACAGCAGCATCCATTTTTGCTTTGTCTGATACTGGCAACATAAAAGCAGCTTCAAATGATTTTTCTGACATGTTCTCTGGGACAGAAAAATAAACTCCCATATTACCTGCCATATTAATTCCTGCTGCTTCTGGATCTTCCAAAAACGGAACCATTTCTGGTGATTCTTCTTTCGCTTTTTGAATAAAATCTTTAAAGAAAGAGGTTTGCTTTAGGCTAGCATAATCTGCCTTTTTCATTAATTGTTTGGTGTTCATTAAAAAAACACCTGTAGCATTGGCAGGAATAGCGTTGGAAACATCAGCAGAGCCTTTAACACTAGGACCTCCACAAGATCCAAGCACAAAGAGAATGGATGCTGTTAAGAATACAGCAAGAAGTTTCATTGTTTTTAACATTGGTGGTTATGATTTTTTGGTTAGATGAAGCGGGATATTACCCCCTGAAATATATAGTATTTTAAGTGTTCTTTGAAATTGCTCAAATTTAAAGGTGTTTTTGGGCAACTTCTTGTATTGCGATTTGTGTTTTTTCACAAAAATAGCCATTTTGCGTTTGATATAGATTGTGACGTAGGGTTGAGGTTCAAATGAAAAACAACCAAAATGTTTTGGAAGTTCAAAGATGCTCAATCGATAACCAGCTTGGTATGTCTGTTTTGTAAAGTGATGTATATAAGGAGAGGGAAGTAAACATTTAATTGTAATGAATTTTCATTTCGAAATGGTTATATATTTATAGTTATAAGTATTAGTATTGATTATAAATAACATTAGATACACATACTTTACATTAACATTTTTTATTCTAAAATGATTCACAATTTAGGTATTATTTTTTAGTAGTCCGCTAATTTTTTGCTTTTTTAAGAAAAAATGAAAAACAAGTGCATTGGATTGGGGTAGGATCATTATTATTGTTTGAATAACCTCATTATTAATAACTTGTTTCTAGTTAAGGTTTTGGTTGCTAGAAGGTTAAGTTTTTTTGAGAAGCTATTGTATTTTTTAATTTTTAAAACAATAATTTAATGAAGTCGAACTATTTTTTGATTTATATAGTTGCTTTTTTTCTTACGTGGGGATGTACTTCTGAGACAGCTAATAAGGGAGGGGCAAATGGTAGCAATGGAGAAGGTCCAATTACACACCAATTGGATACCGCAGTTGGTTATTGTTTTCAATTATTCGAAGAAAACTTGATAGAAGCAGTAGAAATTGGAATAGATGGAAATAAAATAACAGGAGAAGGGCGTCGAGTTTACCCTAGCATACAAGCAACTTATTATCTACGGTTTGAGGGTATATTGAATGGAAATTCGGCTGAAATGGAAATTTATGCGACTAATGCTAGAGACAGCAAAAAAACGTTGAATCATCGAGAAACTTGGGAGATAGGGGAAGAAGTATTAAAGGTCAAAAATAGAAAAATAGAAAATGTTGAAGGGGATTACACTTTTTATCGTGTTGCTTGTCAAACTCAACGAAATGAAGACTCTACGCTATACGATAGTTTTGATGGTTTTAATGAGGATGGTTATGCTGTGGTTTCTAAAAATGGTAAATATGGCGTGCTTAATAAAAATAATGAATTGACTGTACCATTGTTTTATCGTGATTTAGGGGTTATTAGCGAAGGGACAGTCATATTTTTTGATGAACATATCGGCATGTATGGCTTGCTGGATGCAACAAATGGAGAAATGTTAGTTGAGCCGAAATATCTTGAAATGATGCGTTTTAGCGAAGGGCTAGCGGCCTTTCTAACAGAAGAAGGAAAATGGGGATTCATGAATAGAGATTTGGAAGTAGTGATTAAACCTCAGTTTTTTAATGTTAATTTCTTCAAACCAGATCCCTACCGAAAGGCATTTAACGAAGGTTTGGCAAATGTAGAAACAGAACCAGGAATTTGGAACTATATTGACAAAACTGGAGATGTGGTTATAGCAGGCGACTTTTTTCATACGAAGCCTTTTGAAAATGGAGAAGCTTCTGTTTATAAAGATAATAAATGGTATTTTATAAATAAAGGAGGAAAGTGTGTTAAAAATTGTGACTAATATTGTATCTTAAAAAGGGTTAATTTGTGGCAATATATTTTAGTTATTGATATTTGAATATATATTTGTCTTGTAAATAGGCAAGTAATTTGCAGTATTTACTACGATTGGTATTGCCAATAACAGTCTACTAACAGAAAGGTAAATTAGTCGAATGTTAGGTCAAAAATGTACTCTAAACTGATTTTAAACACATAAATTTAAGTATGAAAAAAATCATTTTACTCTTTGCTTTTTTAGCGTTGCATACTACAGAAACAACAGCGCAACCACCTGAAGGACACGATGAAAATCTAGTGCCTAATCCTGATTTTGAGGCTTTAATTGGTCGAAGACCAGAATCGGATGTTGATGGCTCAGGTATTTTTCGTTATAATATGGTGGCTTGGAAAAGTCCAACAATGACGACACCAGATGTTAAAATTGGGCTTCCGTCTGATATTAAACGAGCCAAACGGGATGGGATTGATTTGGATAAGCCTCATTCTGGATACAAAATGGTTGCTATTCTAACTCACAATCCAGAGTCAGAGAGAGACGATACGTATAGAGAATATATACAAGTCAAGTTGAAGAAGCCATTGATCAAAGGTCAAGAATATTATTGTGAATTTTGGGTTTGTAGAGCTAGATTAGCTCGTTACGTCTCTAATAATATAGGGGTTGCTTTATCGCCTACTAGATTGAGCGAAGAAGGTTGGAAGCCATTGACAAACATTGTCCCAGATTATAACTATGATGAATTGATTAATCCTAAAAAAAGAGAATGGCAGCGCATTTCATTTACCTTTATTTCACCCAACCGCTCAGAATATTTGTGTATTGGAAATTTCTTTAACAACGAAAAAACTAAGATGGTAGAGGTAGAAGATCCAATACAGGCTACAGTAGACGAAAAAGCATTTAATAATGCTTATTATTTGATTGATGATGTTATGCTTTGTGCGACTAGTATTCCTGAGCCTGAACCAGAGCCCGAACCAGAACCAGTTGCTCCACCTCCTGCTGTTGGTGCAGTGATCAAACTGGATCGAGTGTTTTTTGAAACGGCAAAATGGGCATTGTTGCCTGAGTCTCATGAGCAATTGGATGAGTTGGTTAGTTTAATGAATGAATACCCCTCTATGGAAATTGAAATTCATGGGCATACAGATAGTAGAGGAGACAATGATTACAATCAAAATTTGTCTGAAAATAGAACAAAGTCCGTTTATGAATATTTGGTTGATCAAGGAATTGATGCTTCAAGAATGCAATACATAGGATATGGAGAAAGCAAACCAATTGCTAACAATAAATATGCAGATGGTCGCCAACTAAATCGTCGAGTAGAATTTGTTGTGACACATATTGATGCCGAAAATACGGTGATAGAACACAGTAATGAAGTTACTCCTTATACTGATAATGATTAGTATTTGAGTCTTAGCATTCTGTCAAGTAAATTTCTTTCATTTTTAGAATGCTTAGCTATTATCTTAAAAATGCTGAATTTGAGAATTCTCAAGTTCAGCATTTTTTATTCAAAGCAAAAGAGTAGGGAAAAAAACTACTCCTCGAAAAAAGCACGTTTCCAGAAGCTTTCTTTTAATTTTCTAGCGTGTTTGCCCTTTGGACCACCCCAGCCATGTCGTTCGTTGGGATAGAACATCATTTCAAATTCCTTGCCTGCGTCTTGCATTTTATCAATCAACTGAATGCTATTTTGAACATGGACATTATCGTCCATCAATCCATGCGTAATCAGTAATTTTCCCTTATATTTGTCAACATGACTTAACACAGACCCTTGTTGGTAACCTTTTTCATTTTGTTGGTAAGTGTCCATATAACGCTCGGTGTAAACATTGTCATACAATTGCCAATCCATAACAGATAAATTGGCAATGCCATGTGTAAAATAATCTGCACCATAAGTTAGTGCCAATGCAGACAAATACCCACCATAACTACTGCCTGTAATACCCATGCGATTAGTATCTACAAAAGGCTGTTTTTTGAGCCAATTCACAACAGCAAAATAATCTTCCATTTCCCACTTTCCTAAATTTCGATGCATGTAGTCCAATCCCTTTTTTCCAAATTTACCAGAACCTCGATGAGCGACAGAAACAACAATAATTCCCATATCGGTTAGGTTATTTCCATTCCATCCCCTCCATGCATCCTTAATGCCACCAGCATCAGGACCACCATAAATTCTAAAAACAACAGGATATTTTTTCTTTTTATCAAAATTACTAGGCAATGTCCAAACGACAGGTAGGTCAAATTTTCCATCTGTTGATGGCACCCGAAATAATTCCATTTTATGATGCAAAGTAGGATCAAATTCAGGTGTTTGTGATTGGACAATGGTTCTAATTTCCTTGCCATTGATATCGTATAAAACTCTAGATGGCGCTTTGGAAATACTGCTATAACGATCTACAAAGTAGCTTTGTTGAGGAGATAGCATTGCAATGTGTTCGCCTTTTCCTTTAGTAAGTTGTTTTAGGTTAGAACCATCCAAATTAACAGAGAATAAATGCATGTCGGTATTAATCGTACCTGTTCCTTCAAAGTAGACAATCTGCTTTGCTTCATCTACTTTTTTTATACTATTAATCCGCCACGGAACATCTGTAATTGTTGTCTTTAATTTTCCATTCAAATCATAATAATAGAGATTATACCAATCGTTTTGGTACGACCTAAGAATAAAACCACTGTTGTCTTCTAGCATATAAATATCTTTAAAGAAATCAACCCATGTAGGGCGACTTTCTTCGTAAATTCTTTTGGTAGAACCATTTTGGGGATTGGCTAGCAAGAGTTCAATCTTATTTTGATCACGAGGCATTTTTTGAAAAAGCAATTGTTTAGAATCTTTGGTCCAAAATGGCCAAGCGATGTATTGGTCTATATTTTTATCAGTATCTACCCAAACTGTTTTGTTGGTTGTTATATTGCAAATGCCTAGAGCAACAAGTGGGTTGGGGTCTCCAACTTTGGGATAGTGCATTGTTTCCAATTCTCCATGAACGCCTGTAGACCGATAAATTGGAAAAACAGGAACAGGGCTATCATCAAATCTTAAATAAGCAATTTGTTTGCTGTCTGGCGACCACCAAAAAGCCTTGTAATAAGAGCTACGACCTAAAATTTCTTCATAATAGACCCAAGATGCCCAGCCATTGTAGACCTTATCCGAACCATCTGTTGTTAATGGCGTTTCTTTGCCCGATTCTAAATGAAGTGTATATAAATTACCTTTTCTAGTAAAGGCGATGTATGCATTATTGGGAGAGAAAGTTGGGTTTTCTTCCAAATCCTCATGTTTCGTCAGCTGGCGAACTTCTCCTGTGGCTTTCTCAAAGAGGTACAAATTGTTATCTTTGGTTAGAATGACTTGTTTAAAATCTTTAGTATGTGGAGCTCTCCAAGATAGTTGAAATTCTTTTGGAATTTTTTTTTGAACTTCTTTTCTTGGGCTATTGGCTTCATAAGGGCTGGTAGATCCTGTTTTTGCATTTACTTTTAGTAGAACTATTTTTTTAGCATCTTTTTCGTCTGCTCTACGTTCTAAATAATGTTGATCATCCAACCACCCCATAAATCCCAAGCGCCAATTTTGTGCTTGAAGAATAGTAGCAATTAGAATTAGACCAATGGTGAATGTTTGTCTCATAATCGTGCAATGTGTTAATAGAATGTGTTTGATATAGTTGGTTTTTACTATTACCAATGTGTCAATAGTTCGTTGAAACCACGGAGTAGCAGCGCAGCTAACTAAAAGCGCAGCGCTCACGAAGTAAACTTTATTAGTTTATTGCATGAGTGCTTCGCAGTTGATAATTAATAAGTTACACCTTTGTTGTGTTTTGTGTTAAAATTTTGATTATCAAGCTAGTATAAATGTGTTTTTTTATCTTTTGGGTAAAGAGTAAAAAATCAACAAACTACTAATGTGTATAAAATGCCAACAAAGTCTACCAAAGAAAAGGCAAAACAGCTTTTCGATTTTCAGGATAATTTTCAAATTTATTGTGGTACCATTTGTGATGCGCTATGGCTCTAGGAGATAAATTAGCAAAAGTCCATAAAGCAAAAGATAGAGCAGGTAAAGACCAAACCATAATGGCAAAACCTATCCATTCAATGATTTCTCCCAATAAATTGGGGCAAGAAACATACTTAAACAAGCCACCTTGAGGAATTTTATACCCTGTTTCTCCTGGTTTGCGAAGGTTGAGTAAAATATTATCAGACTGAATATTGATGAACATTCCTATCAAAAAGAGCATGATACCAATCCAGAAAATAGGAGAACTTAACCATGTTTCAGGATACAAGTTTCCGTAATTGCCCAAAAAGTAACCATTGATAAAGCCATTTATAATATTAAAAAAAATAGCAGAACCCATAATCATGACAGGCATTTTCTTATTATGATCTCTTTGTCGTAGGGGGTAGATTATCGTTCGATTAAGATAGTGTAATATCCATAAACTCCAAAAAATTAAAGTAACTTTATTTGGTGCTGTACTACCTGTAAAGAAAAAATAACTGAATAGAAGAGGGGATGGCAACTCCATTAAAAACCAGCCTAATCGAGCATTAATACTAGGTCCCCAATTTTCGGATGTGTGCCGCCCAAATGGAGCGGTGACAAAAAATAAAGAAAGAAAAGTAAGGGAAGCCAATGCTATCCAGCCGTATACAATACCATAAAAAAGTGTCGTTGTCATATTGAGGGAAGATATGTGAATATTGAAAGGAAAAAATAATTAAAATAGAAGAGGTGTAGCTCAAAGCTACACCTCTATGGAGTTACTAAAGTAAAACTTTTTTTATTATAAACAATGTGGATTATATCATTAGACTATTCTAAAGTCAGTAGTTAACTTATTGCTTATTCTAATTCAATAATTAAATCGTCTTGTCCAACCATTGTTTTTTCTGTTAAGTGTATTTTTTTGATAACTCCCGAAACAGGAGAAGTAATGGTGCTTTCCATTTTCATGGCTTCAATGATAAACAAAGGTGTATTAGGAGTTACATTATCTCCTTCCTGTACCAAAATTTGTGACAAACTTCCTTGTAAAGGCGCACCAATTTGGCGTTCTCCACTTGCTTTTTGATGCAGCACTTTTTCTGTTTTAATCGTTTGATCTTTGATTTTGACAGAGCGAGTTTGACCATTGAGTTCAAAGGTTACATTGCGCATTCCTTCTTCATCTGGTGCCGAGGAACCGATGTATCGAATTAAAATATTTTTACCATTATCAATTTCTACAATCGTCTCTTCATTTTGTTTCAAACCATAAAAGAAAGGTAGTGTTGGTAAATGTTGGACGGCGTTAAATTTCTCGTGATGTTCATAAAAATCTCTAAATACTTTTGGATAGAGTTTGTAAGAAATAAAATCTAACTCATCACAGAATGTACTAAATTCTTCTTGAAATGCCTTGAACTCTTTTTCAAAGTCAATGGGAGCTAAATGCGCATTAGGACGTTCGACAAAAGGTTGCTCCTCTTTTAAAACGATTTTTTGCAATTCTGAAGGAAAGCCACCGTGCGGTTGTCCCAAATTTCCTCTAAATAGTGCTTTAACACTATCGGGGAAATCAATGGTTGTTCCTTTGGTAAGGATATCGTTTTCAGTATAATTGTTGGCAGTCATAAACATTGCCATATCTCCAACAACTTTTGAGGATGGAGTAACTTTAACTAAATCACCGAATAAGCGATTGACAACTCCGTAGTTGTGTTTAATCGTTTCAAATTGATCCTCTAGACCTAAACCTCTTGCCTGTGGACGTAAGTTAGAGTACTGTCCGCCAGGAATTTCATGTTGATAAACTTCCGCTGTTCCTGCTTTTAGTTCGGACTCAAATGGATAGTAGAATTCTCGAACAGCTTCCCAATAGTTGGAAAATGAATTTAAGGATTGGACATCTAAGTCAGAAGCACGTTCATGAAACTGGAGCATACTGGCAATAGAGTTGAAGTTAGGCTGAGATGTTAGTCCAGAGACAGCACTTAGGGCAACATCCACAACATCAACACCCGCTTCAATCGCTTTTAAGTAAGTAGCAGATTGAATAGACGAAGTATCATGCGTATGTAAGTGAATGGGCAAATCAACGGCTTCTTTAAGCCCTGTGATCAATTGTTCTGCAGCATAAGGTTGTAATAAACCTGCCATATCTTTGATACAAAGCAAGTGAGCACCCTCATCTTCTAACTGACGCGCTAAATCAAGGTAGTATTGCAAGGTATATTTTGTTTTGTTAGGATTGTTAATATCCCCCGTGTAACAAATACAAGCCTCTGCCAAAGAGTTGGTTCGTTCTCGGATGGTTCGAATGCTCACTTTCATAGCTTCTACCCAGTTCAAGGAATCAAAAACTCTAAAAATATCAATACCTGTTTCAGCAGCTTTTTCTATAAACTTTTCTACCAGATTGTCAGGATATGCCGTATACCCAACGGCATTAGAACCACGCAGTAACATTTGCAACAATGTATTGGGCATTGCCTTTCTCAACAATTTCAAACGTTCCCAAGGACACTCTTTTAAAAATCGCAAAGCAACATCAAAGGTAGCACCGCCCCAAACTTCCATAGAAAAGATATTGGGGTTGTTTTTGGCAAACGATTCAGCCACTTTAATCATATCATGGGTACGGACACGAGTTGCCAACAAGGATTGATGCGCATCTCTGAAAGTAGTGTCTGTAAACTGAATGGATTTTTCTTGTTTTAACCAATCTACAAAACCTGCTCGACCAAGTTCATTGAGCTTGTCTTTGGTTCCTTTTGGGAAGTCGCTCATTTTATCAAACGCAGGAACAATTGGTTTGCGAAATGTTTTATTCGCATCAACATATTTAACATCTGGATTCCCGTTAATAATAACGTCACCCAAATACGATAACATTTTAGTACCTCTATCCAAACGTCGTTTGGATGATTGCATTAGTTGAGGGTTCGAATCAATAAAGGTAACGGTTGCTTTTCCCGCTTGAAATGTCTCGTCTGTTAATAAGTTAAGAAGAAACGGAATATTGGTTTTAACGCCACGAATTCTATATTCTCTTAATGCTCTATGCAAGCGACCAGATGCTCCTTTGAGGGTGCGCCCCCAAGCGGTAACTTTAACAAGCATGCTGTCAAAAAAAGGTGAAATCTTGGCGCCAGTATAAGCAGAACCAGCATCTAGACGAATCCCAAAGCCAGCAGCACTGCGATAAGCAATTAGTTGACCATAATCTGGTTTAAATCCTTCGGTAGGGTCTTCAGTTGTAATTCTACATTGAATTGCATACCCCATATGACTGACACTTTGTTGGCTCAGAATATAAATCTGTGGATGGGATAGTGGGTAACCCATTGCAATCAAAATCTGAGAACGAACAATATCAATGCCTGTGATTTGCTCGGTAATGGTATGCTCTACTTGAATTCTAGGGTTGACTTCTATAAAGTAAATGTTTTCATCTTTATCAACCAAAAATTCAACAGTTCCAGCATTACTATAGTTGACATGTTTGGCAATACGCAACGAATATTCGTATAAGGCGTCTTTGGTGTTTTGACCTAGAGTGGCAGATGGAGCTACTTCTACTACTTTTTGAAAACGACGTTGCAAAGAACAGTCTCTTTCAAAAAGATGCACCATATTGCCATAGTTGTCGGCTAAAATTTGAACCTCAATATGTTTGGGCGCGTCAATATATTTTTCTAAAAAAACGGTATCGTCTCCAAAGGCTGTTTTGGCTTCTCCTTTAGCTTCTGAATAGGCTTTAGGAAGGTCTGATTCTTGGCGGACGACACGCATACCACGACCACCTCCACCTGAGGCAGCTTTTACCATAATCGGATAACCAATGCGAGCAGCCTCTTCTAAGGCAATTTCTACGCTGGTTAATGGAATTTGACTGTCTTCAATTAACGGAACTTCTAGCTTTCGTGCAATTTCTTTGGCATCTACTTTATCTCCCAATTGTTGCATGGCAGAAGGGGATGGACCAACAAAGACAATTCCTTCTTCTTGACAGCGTTGAGCAAAGCGAACATTTTCTGACAAAAAACCATATCCAGGGTGGATGGCTTCCACCGCATTTTCTTTAGCTATTCGAATGATTTCTTCAATATCCAAATAAGGCTTTAGTGGTTCGTCATCTTTGCCCACTTGGTAGGCTTCATCAGCTTTGTAACGATGTAGAGAATAACGATCTTCGTGCGTATAAATAGCAACAGTAGTGAGTTCTAGTTCGGAGGCAGCACGAAGTACCCGTACAGCAATTTCTCCTCGGTTGGCAACCATTAATTTTTGGAAACGGTTGTGTTTTTGCGTTTTCATCGCGTTTTTAAATTTGAGATTAGAAGAATACTAAATTGAAAACCTATATATAACATTCTTTGATAGCTTACAACAAATAAAAAATCCAATTCCAACAAACAGGCTTGGAAAATTAGAACGTGTTGCAGTGCCTAAGAACATGATTTTTTAAGTAGTAGTGGGGTATTTTTAGATTCTAACCTTTGAACATTTAAAAGCTAAATGTTCAACTATTGGATTGTCGCAAAGTAATTGTAATCTGAGGAGAAAAGCAAGCTTTTAAGAAGCAAATTTGGAATTTTATTTTAGACTTAAACTATATGTAGTTTAATAGTTTTGCTATTCTGATTTAGAAACCTTTTTTTAGAATATTATATGGCTTTTGTAGATTGCTTTGTTTTACAATCCCTTGCAAAAGGGAGAGCTATTTTTGTGTTGATTTAGGACAATTTTCATTTTTCAAATGAAGGGGGTGGATCGTTCAAATAATTTGATAAGAATCGTAGTTTATTTTATAAAGGAGATATTGTTTTATAATAATTTGCAGACAGACTTATTGAAAAATAAGCCTATATTTAGTTGTAAGTTTCGTTTCCATACACACCTAAATTAAAAATATGAATACTATAAAAACTCTACTAACAATCTATTTTTTGTTTTACCTTTCCAATCTTTTTGCGATTGATGGATTGTTATTGGTAACAACAGATTATACATTTCAAGATAAATGGTATAAAACGGTTAGTACTACTATTCCCCAAATAATGACCACAAAAACAGTTTTTAAAGGGCAAAATACATTTATTGCTGTTGTTGCTGGAGATTTTGGATTAGACGAGAATGGAAAAGTTAATGCCGTCTATGATATTGTTATCACAACGCCAAAAAGAAAAGAATTTTTAAAAGAAACGGACTTGCCTATTCTGTCTGACAAAAAAATAAATCCTAAATACCTCCAAATGGGAGATGCTATTCTTAAAGTTGCATTTGGAGAGAAAGATTTATTTGGAAAATATAAGGTTAAAATAAAAATAAGAGATTTAGTATCAGGTAAATCTAAGGTTTTGAAATCAGAGCTTGTTGTACAACAACTGCCAGCTTATGATGCTTTTAAGGTAAAGGGGGAAGAAGGATTTAATAAATGGATGCAAGGTTATTATAGAGATCAACGACCTGAAGCAGCTATCGCCCATTATATCTATTATGCTAAGAGCGAAATGTCGGAAAACGAGAATTCTTTTTTGCCTGTTTTTTCAGCAATGCTAGAGATTGTTAATCACAATAAATTTTTGCTGCATCAAATTCTAAATGCCTATCAAAAAGAGGATGAGAATACACGGTTTCATTTAATTTACTTATTGTACTATAGTGACTTAGAAGCAGAGGAATTTTTAGAAAACTTAAAAGGAATTGAATCCGAAGCTTATGTAGAACTACAGAAATCTGCTTTACCGAATCCCTACGATGTTATTATTAACCCCGCACAATTGGATATGTTGTGGTGTGAGTTTATGTTTAGTGGAAGTTACAAATCAATATTACGTTTGATTCAAACCCTGGACTATGTAAAATACGAAGGAGGGATAGAAGCCTATGGTGAATCTGAACAGACAGAAGAAGATAAAACGAATCTAATTAACGACGCAATATATGATGCTTTGGTTTGGTCTTTTACTAGTAACTGTGAGCAACATCCGCTAGTTAAGAAATATGCCTTATGGGCATTAGAGAACGAACCGCTTTCGGTTGCACAAAAAGAAGAATTAAGCAAAATATTAAACTAGTGTTATAAAAAGTTAGTAGACTAATGACAAAAAGAGCGCTGAATTATTTAATTCAGCGCTCTTCCTATTGTTAGTATTTTCAGATCTTAATACTCGTCTTCTGGGAAGAAGAAATCTGATTTTGTTGGAAAGTCAGCCCAAATATCTTCAATGCCCTCATATACTTCGCCTTCGTCTTCAAGAGCTTGAAGATTTTCGATTACTTCAATAGGCGCACCAGAACGAATTGCGTAGTCAATTAACTCATCGCGAGTTGCTGGCCAAGGAGCATCTTGTAGGTGAGAGGCTAATTCTAAAGTCCAATACATAATATAGTATAATTTTAGTTTTTAAATTCAATTGTTAAGGTTCCTCAACCATGTTATAATATGGCTGTTGTTGGAAACGCTGCAAATGTAAAAAAGTTAATGTGAAATTGTATAACCTAACGTACTTTTTTTCAAAAGGTTGCTTTTTTTCTTTTTTTTTAGTCAAATAAAGCATTTATAAGCTATTTATTAAGGTAAACAGATGAAGAATAGAAAAAGTTTTGAAGCTTTATATTTTACTCATGAAATGTTTTTTTTACTAAATGTTAATAGCTTTTTCATAGAAAGAAGTTAGACTTTTTAGATTTTTAATTGGTTGATCATTATGTTTTTAGTTAAGAGTGGGCTTCGTTTGAGTTTAGATTATGGCGAAAAAAAGATGAATTAAGGGATGAAGTATTTTATACTTTTGAGTAGTAAAAAATATTAAAATCCCCCTTTTGTAAGTGAAATTATCTTTTTTATTAAAATCTAAATTTCTTATGAAGAAACTACTATTAATTTTGATCAGTTTGTGTTTTATTTTAACTGCCTATGGGCAACCTTCGGGTAATTCAGGACAGTTAACAGCAATTGAAAAAGTGCAAGGAGATGGCAAGCCTTATGGTTATTATGAATATTTGCCACAAAATTATACTTCAGGGCAAGTTTATCCACTTGTTTTATTCCTACATGGTCGAGGAGAACGAGGTAGTGGGCAGCTTCCTGATTTGAATAGAGTATTGAGACATGGACCAATGAAGCGAATCGGTCAGGCGATTAGCAATCCTAATGGAGGTTCTGGTAGACATTTTCCTGCTATTATTATTGCTCCACAAACATCGTCAAGGCATATGCCTATCTTATTGGAACAATTGATTGACTATTTATTAAATGTGGGTTACCCAATTGATGTTAGCCGAATTTATGTCACTGGATTAAGTGCAGGAGGGGGCTCTGTGTGGAAATTTGGAGAGGCTTATCCCAATTTGGTGGCAGCGATGGTGCCTATTTGTGGAGCAGATAAGGTAGCCGACCCATCCCCGCATCTTCAAAGTGTGCCAATTTGGGCATTTCATAATTTTGGAGATAAAGTAGTAAAAATTCCTTTTACAGCACAAAATGTAGATAGAATAGCAAATGTAGGTGGTCCTACAATCCTCAGAGAAGGGTACTTGTATCCTTATACTTACCCCAACCCAAATGACCCTAATGAATTGGGACCAGCAACAACAGACCAAACATTTCAATTTGATGGAACTAGTTTTAGCATCGCATCAGGTGTGCATTCTCCTACTCAAAACCTTGCTTTTACTTTATACAAAGCATCAGGGCACAATGCTTGGTCGGCTGCGTATTACAACGATAATATGTGGGCATGGTTATTTGCTCAAAGCAAATCTGTTGTTGTCCCTAATGTTCCGCCTGTCGCGGATGCGGGAGCAGATATACATATTACAAGCCCACAAAATGCAGTTACTTTAGATGGGACTGGGAGCTTAGATAGTGATGGTACCATTACTTCTTACCAATGGCGTTTGTTGAGTGGGCCAGTTAGTACTTCTGGTAATCCAATATTAATCAACTTTAGTTATACTCCGAATACGATATTAGCAACAGCCCCTTGGAATAATACGCTTGGTCAAGTATCTGTAGGAACAACTATTAATAATTTGGTTGATGATCAAAATAATCCAACAGGAGTTACTTTGCATCTCTTGGATGCTTGGAGCGCTAAGCTAAGCGGACTTTCTACAGGAAATAATTCTGGAGTAATGCCAGATGCTGTTATAGCATCTACTTATTGGATACGTAGTAGAGGTGTTGCTAGAAAAATTATCGTTGATGGTTTGGCTCCAAATGGTTTGTATGATTTTACATTTTATGGTGGGAGAAATGGAACAGGAAATAAAACAACTCGGTACACAATAGGGAGTCAATCTGGAATTCTTAATGCAACAAACAATACAACACAAGCAGTTATCCTCAATGATGTTGTAGCGGATGCTTCTGGGGAAATTTTATTTGAAGTAGATACTGCCAATGGAGCAGAATATGCTTATTTGAATGGATTGATTATAAGTCCAAAGGCTTCTGTTGTTTCGCTTCAAACGCCACAAAATGTCACGACTATGGTGAATAATTTAGCAGTAGGAACCTATGTGTTTGAATTGGAGGTAATGGATGACCAAGGAGCAACTCACACAGATCAAGTTTCAGTGACAATTGCCAATCCATCTATGAGAAAAAGTTCACAACACTCTATTGTTATCAAGGAAGACCATGTTACTGCAACCGTATTTCCCAATCCTGTTGAAACAGAAGTATATCTAACCAATGTGGCATCAGATATTGAACAAATTATTGTTATAGATATTTCAGGAAAGCTTATGTATCAAGCTAACTCTGCGAATGGAAATTATAAAATTTCAATGGCTGATTGGAAAGAGGGAATTTATTTTATTGCCTTGATGAATGCAGAAAAAGTAGTTGAGACTAAAAAAATTATAAAGAGAGGAAAATAAATCGGAAGGTTTAGTAAGGGCAAAAAAAATGGGTTGGTCATTTCCCCCGAGCAGACCAACCCTGTTAGGTTTGATTACCCCACCAAACCTAAGCTATGAAAACCATTATATTTAATTACTAAAATTTAATTTTAGTAGTGTTTTTTTAGAAGAAGATCAAGTGCTTTTTTTGATCTATTCCCAATGTCAGACTTTTTCTTTTTTTTTGCAAGAAAAAAGACATAAAAATATAGATTTATTTAACGAAGGCTTAAAGTACTATTTTTTAGAAACCTTATTTTCTCGCTTAATGCGTAATATATAGGGTTGATAAACTTGCGCAATATATAGATGATTTTTGTAGCTAACAGCAGTTGATGCAGCACTAATTTGCTTCCCATCGTTAGAATATGCCACTTCTTTGGTTCCATCAGTAGTATTTACACTATAAACAACGCTAGGAGCTATCTTGGATGAGTCCTTGAAATGAGCAAAAAACTTAAATGCTTTGAGATGTGCAGGAATTAAGAGTTCTTTGTTTTGACCTAATCTTATATTGTCTCCGCCGACCAATTGAGTAACTTTTTCTCGATTAATCAAGTTTCCATCTGCTTTAATACTGTACTTAAATAGAGTATGCTGGCGTGTGGTACTTGCGTATAAATAACGCTCTTTGGATGTAATATACAAGCCATTTGGGTACGCCAATTTAGAAGCAACTTTTGCCCAACCACCTTGCTCATCACAAAAAACGATGCTACCTGATTTTGCTTTAAAAAGCAAGGCGAGTTGATTGCCTCGTTTCTTTTGGTCAATACTAGTATAGAAGCCTCCTTTTTTTAAGGCAACAACAGTATTAGGGGAGTTCATTAATATATTTTGATAGGCTTTTACAAATTTAAGTTGTTGCTCGTTTACTTCATATTTGTAAACATAGTGTTTGTCTCTTTGCTCGTCATGAGAAACGATAAATAAATACACTTTTCCATTTTGACGAACCAAGTCAAATCCATGTGGTTGAAAAACGAGTGTGTCGGGTTCGTTGACCCGTAGGAGAGGACGACTGATTAAAGAATCTTTGTCCAAATCAATGGCATAAATATTCCCATTAGGAATACTATCTTTTAAGCGGCGATTGGTGCAAGAAACCAGTAATCTAGGGTGTTGACATGAAATAGTATCTAAGAGTATATCTTCGGGACCTGCCCCTGTAGCAATACGCTCAGAAGAGTTGTGCGTGTTTTTGGGTACCGAAACACAGGCAAGACAGATGGAAAAATAAGCGATAGAAATTAGATAATAAGTAAGTTTATACATATTCATTAAGCTTTTTGTTAAGTAATAGTAATAGGGGGTACTAATGTACGAATCATTACTGTTTAAAAGATAAAAATAGAAATATGTATTGCATAAATGTTTCTAGAATACCTGTTAGATGAACTTGTAATTAAGGGTATAATTTTTTATGTTTACACGATTTTAGTACCCTATCTATTAAGTATATGGCATTTTATAGGAGTCTTTTGAGGAGGCGTAATGTTTTTACGACTAAAAAAAGGATACTTATTTTATGTCCTCCTTATTACTGTAAGCATACTATTCTTTTGCTTTTAAAACAAACGGAATCTTTATGAGGATATCAAATAAACAATATATTCTTCTTTTCTTTCTTCTTTCTATTGTACTATGTATCCCAGCTTTTTATAATGGTTTTCCCTTGTTTTTTACCGACTCATTGGGGTATATTATTTCAGGATTTGAAGGGAAAGCAGGCAATACACGATTGTGGTTGTATGGTGGTTTTATACGACACGTTAGTTTATGGGAGTCTTTGTGGTTGGTTTTATTGGCACAGGGAATTATTTTGATAGGAGCTATTCACTTGATTTTTAAATACTTTTTCCCTAGCAAATACTTAGCAGTTTCTTTGACTTCTTATATTTGCATGATTGCAGCAACAACGGCAGCTTCTTTTCACGTTAGCATGCTAATGCCAGATATTTTTACTCCAATTGTCCTACTCAGTTTCTGTCTTTTATTACTAGCAACCAATATATCAAGAAGAGATTTTGGAATAGCAGTCTTTTTATTTCTTCTATCTTCAGGAATGCATAATTCGCATACGTTGTTAAATCTAATTCTACTTTTGGTAGTGTTGTTGGGAAGGTTCTTGAAAGGAGGGAAAGCTAGATACCAACAATTGGGGATTACAGGCCGAAAATTGGCATTTATGATGGCTCTGGTAGGAGGGAGTTATCTAACAACTTGTACCATTCAATACAGTCGAGGTGGAGGCTTTGTTGGAACTGAAGGCGGAGGAATATTTTTGTTTGCTCGATTGTGTGATTTTGGTCTAGCCCAAAGCTATTTAGAAGAAAATTGCACGGAATTCGACCATGATATTTGCGGGCATATAAAGTCATTGGGTTTGGGGCGGTACTTTTTATGGTCGCCAGGAAGTTATTTTAACAAGAAGGAGTTATGGCATTGGTCAGATGAAAAAGTAGCCCTTTACAATGAGTTATGTTGGAAAATTTTAACCCACCCTAAGTATTTAAAAAAGTATATCATTCGCAGTTTAGAAGCCACCTTGATGCAGCTGTCTTTTTTTGATTATAACAATCAGGAAGATATGGGGAATACCAAAGATCGCCCATTTATGGCTCCCATAAAACCTTATTTTCCTACCTATTATTTGGCAGGGCAAGACAGTCGCCAAGTTCTAAAAACATATACAGAGCAGGAAGTATATGTCGCTAATTTTGTGCAAAAGGTTGTGTTATATTTATCTGCGTTTATTGTTTTGATGGCTTTCTTTTTTTATAGAGGTTATTCAGAACAAGAAAAGGCATTGGCTACACTGCTAATTTTGGGAATTTTGGTAAATGCATTTATTGTTGCTTCAACTTCTGGTGTTTATGATCGTTATAATAGCCGAGTAGCTTGGTTGATTACCTTACCTGCTTTTGGATTGGTATGGAATATTCTGAAAACAAGAAAAGCAAGAGATAAAAAGTTGATTTAAAATAGCACCAAAAATAAGATCGTATTATTGATCGTTGGTTTATCTTTGGTGCTATATCAGAATATTTTATCAAGAGAAAATGAGGCAAAATCAATTGCATTTATAAAACTAATACAAGGTGCTACTGCGTGGAATACTTAAGCCTCAATTTCATATTGACGAATTTTTCGATACAATGTCCGTTCTGAAATGCCGAGTTCCTTTGCCGCTTCTTTGCGCTTTCCTCGATGTTTGGCTAGCGCTTTTTTGATTAACTCTTGCTCCATATCTTCAATGGATAAGGATTCTTCAATTTCTTCCACATCGCTATATTTATTACTAACAGGTCGTTCAGAATTGATGACAATAGGAGTATGTTTGCTATTGTGTTCCTCGTAATTTTCTTCCTCATAGTCCGAGTTGTTAAAGCTAGCCTTGGTTTGAGCTTGAAAACTGGGGACAGGCGTTAGACTCGAAGCTGTTGTGCCATTAGGCATTTGAAGATTATTGGTATGAGCAATTTCGGCAATCAATGTTTTTAGATCAGCCAAATCTTTTTTCATCTCATACAAAAACTTGAACAAAATCTCCCGTTCATAAAAACCAGAACCTGCGGCATTATCAAAACCGCCTCCAAATTGATTGCTGACTGCTGGCAGATTTCTATCCAATGCCTTGGGAATAAATTGCAAGAGTTCGTCTGCGGTAATTGTTTTACTATCAGAAAGGGCAGATACTTGTAAGGCGATGTTTTTTAACTCTCGGATATTACCTGGCCAACTATAATTTTCTAATAGTAGCTGGGCTCGTTCGTCCAAACGAACGGGAGTCGTTTTATAACGTTCTGCAAAGTCAGCTGCAAATTTTCGGAACAAAATGTGAATATCTTCTGAACGATCTTTTAATGGAGGAACCTTGATGGGAACCGTATTGAGTCGATAGTACAAATCTTCTCTAAATTTCCCTTGCTGTACATTCTCCAGTAGCTTAACATTAGTGGCTGCAATGACCCGAACATCTGTTTTTTCAACTTTGTTGGAACCCATTTTGACAAACTCACCTTGTTCCAAAACACGCAGTAAGAACTGTTGTAGTTTGGCAGGCATTTCTCCAATTTCATCTAAGAAAATAGTTCCACCATTGACCGTTTCAAAATAACCTTTTCGTTCTGTTGTTGCTCCTGTAAAGGCATTTTTAGTATGCCCAAAGAGTTCAGAATACAACGTGCTTTCGGGCAAAGCACCACAGTTAATGGCAATAAATTTTTGATGCTTTCGACTCGATAAATTGTGTATAATTTTGGAAAAAGATTCTTTTCCAACACCACTTGCCCCCTCTATGAGTACAGATAAATCTGTTGGTGCCACTTGTACGGCTATTTGCAAGGCATGATTTAAGGTTGGAGAATTACCTATAATTCCAAAACGTTGTTTAATTGATTGTAAATTCATATAGTATTATCTGTGTTCAGATGTATAAAATGAGTAAGTATATCGAATGACTTTTTCTTCACCGGCTTTCAATTTTAGCTCCCAGCATACATCCGTTTTTTTATTTAAAGTATAGCCAAACTGCACCCTTGGAGCCAATTGCCATTCAAGGTTGGATTTATCCAATTCACCAGCAATAGCACGTTTTAGGTCTAGGCGGATGGCTTTGTTTTTGTAATTATGAACCGTTACTTCTGCTTCAACCTCTACTAAATCATTATAATAAGTATAATTTCCCTTCTTTAAGCTTTTTTTATTGGGAGTACGATTGGTTTCTTTTTCTAAAAAGCGGACACTAACATCAGGTGCTTCCGTAAGTTTGACAGAAATATCATCTTTCTGGGAAGTATAGCCCAATTTATCTTGGCTAATAGGAGCTTGTTGGTTTTTATCATTTTTTAAAACGAGTGCAGAACCAGCTGTCCACGTAAACTTAGAATTGTTGGTTAGTTTAATGGTATGAACAACAGGATTTTCTTTTTTTATGAAGCTATATTCTAAGGCATAGGTAATGTTATTGTCTGATAGAACTGCTTCATAAATATGCTCTACGGGAACATCAACTGTGAAAATATCAAAGAAAGCTCGTTCCCCTTTTTTTAGAACAACATCATTGAGTGTATAAAAATATAGATCTTCCATAGCAGTAGCCTCGCCAAAAGAGGGAGCAGGTGAGGCGGTCGTTGTATTGCCCGAAAAAGTAGTTGGACTGTTGTAGACCGTTTCATTGAACTGGTTTTGAGGAATCGCAATGTTACCAAATGCTTGAACGTTATTGGCAAATCCTCCAATATGAATGTCTAAAAAATTAATTAATTCAGAAATGCTTGTAGCATATTTAAAATTGGGAACACCGGCTACTAAATTAAGTTTTTTGGTGCTGATGTCTTCTGCTTCATTCAAAACGGTAGACCGAAGGGATAATTTGGCTTTATTTTCTTCAATCAATTCAATTTTATAATCGGGTTTCCAAGCCAACCCATTGCATAAATACATCATATCCAAAGCCTGTTTGGGTTTATCTGATTTAAAATCAATTTGCAGAGCAGGCAATTGTTTTGACTGAGTATAGTCATAAGTAAATTGAGGCGTGTTAGAAAATTCGATGTGCATCAACCCATTAATACTGCTCTCTTTGAATACCATAGTTTTACCTTCTTTGGTAATTAAAGCGAATAATGGAGCTTTTAGATTGGGAGCATCGGGTTTCTTTTTGGGCGTTACTTGCATGAATAAAATTTTCCCTGTGTATAGCGTATCTTTAAAATATAGTGTTGCTGTTTTTCCATCGTTCAAAGCTAGCATAGCTGCAAAATCACTAGCTACTGCTTGCTCTTTTGTTTTAATGGTTTTTTTGTAAGCTTTTACCAATTTAAAATCATTGTCAGGAGAGTTGAGCCAAAACGTTCCGTTTAAAGCGGCGGGGATGGTATCTCCTAAAATCAGCCAACTATTGTTTTGGGTAGCAACAGTTCCTTTTTTTACAAAGAATGCAGTTTTGTTCTTAAAAATAGAAACAGATTCAATGTTCAATCCTTCTTGAGCTTGCGTTGTAATACAAACTAATAGGCAGATTAAAAATGTTGATAAACTTGATTTTGAAGGCATAATTTTGTGGCTTGAAACGAATAATTAAATTAAGTAGAGGAGTTTTTTATTGAATCTCTAGAATTCCATCCTTGCTACTAATGAAAAGTATTTTGGGCTTCTCCTCGTCTAGTGCCCTTTTGGCTTTGGCATAAGCTCCAATTTGTTGAGGACTAGGATTGATGCTCAATTCAGTTGGATGTACAAAAGTATATATTCCATAACCATTTCCGTACACCGACCAACCTTCTACCTGATCCAAGTCGCTAATGGTAAAATCCCAGTTAGTATCTGCAATCGTTTTAGGTTTGTATTGTGCTAAATAGCGTAAAGCAGATTGTTGAATATCAGGAATCGTATCTATGTAATCAAAAATAATATACGTTCCATTTTTGAATAAAACCCAATCTTTGTAGCTAGGAATAATAGCTGCTTGTACATACCCCAATAGCTCTTTAGGTGCTATCATCAAATCTTGATTCACAACAGCGGGAGCCATGTCTTCAATGGGCTGATTGGTCATGGTGCCAGACGATTTACGAGGTGTTGTTGTTGCAGGAGGCGATTCAGGAAGTGTTTGAGATTGATAGGTAGTTGGTTCGGGAAGTGTTGAAATTGGATCCTGTTCGATTGGAGTAGGTTGTTGGTTGCAACTATACAACAATAAAAGTATAAGAGAGAGAGAAAAGAAGAGTGATTTTATCATTGTAAGAATATTTTAATTAACGTGTTTAGGATTAGGAGCTATTGTTCAATTGTTTTTTTTAGCATGATCATATGGTTCAAAAGAATTCCTTTTTCGTAAATAGGCGTTGGATAATTATCAATAAAAAAATTCTTTTTGATGTCATCAATTTCAAATCCCTCTTTTTGGTACAAATACAACTGTTTGAAGGCCGTATTAGCAGTACCTATAAGAATGGTTGTATAGGATTGCTCCTTTGCTTTTTGGATGGCATCTCTAATTAACAACGTGCCAATTCCTTTGCCTTGAGCACTTTCTAAAACAGCAATGTTTTTTATTTCTATGCAATGATTGTTGATGGGGAATAAGACATATAAACCAAGCAGCTGCCCTTGGTGTTCAAAGACATAACAATCCGATTGATGGATGTATCGATTAATAGCTTCTATCGTTTCATCAGCAAGCAGTAGCAAATCATAAGGAATTTCTTCTTCCTTAGAACAGCGTCTAGTTATAACATTATATTCAAACAATACGTCAATAGATTTTCAGATGCGCTTGCATCAGCTTGATAAAACTGTTCCTTTTCTAAAATAGCTATAGAAGCCAAATTTTGAGGATGGACAAAAGCTTTTATCGTTTTGCAGTTGGTTGTTCTTACTTCTTGAACCATTGCATGTAGCAACTCTTTGCCATATCCTTTATTCCAAAACATTTTACCAATAGAATACCCAATGGTACAGGTTGGCTCTTGTTTATCATAGGTCAAGACGCAAGTGCCAATTAACTCATTGGTATCGTTTTTAGCAATCGCCCATCTTTTAGACGAAAAATGGGCAGCTTCCTGCGTTGCCTTTTTAATCATTTGGAGCGCCTCCTCTTCGTTTAAGAGAGGAGGATTAGCCCTAAATTTCATCGCTTCTGCATCCGAATAAATGCGAATTAATGCCGTTGTATCTTCTGTTGTTAAGGATCTAAAATGCAATCGTTTACTTGCTTTCATACATAGATTGTATTAAGCCTTGTGTTGCAAGTATTCTGCTTCGTCTACTAATGTTCCTTTTAGAGTAGCAGAAGTGAAGTCGTGAATTTTGACATAGGCATAAGTACCTATTTGGGCATCTTCACGAGGGAAAACGACCATTTTGTTTTGAGAGGTACGCCCTGCCAATTCTTGGTCTGACTTTTTAGAAACTTTCTCAATCAAAATTTTGTGATATTGCCCTACTTCTTTGCGATTGTGCTCAAATGACATTTGATTTTGCAAACGGATAATTTCATTCAAACGACGTTTTTTAACTTCCAAAGGAACATCGTCTTCGTATTTTTTATGCGCTAGTGTATTGGGACGCTCAGAATAAAAGAACATATAAGACATACTATATTGAGCAATCTCCATGATAGAAAGTGTCTCTTGGTGTTCCTCTTCTGTTTCACCACAGAAACCAGCAATCATATCTGAAGAAATGGCACAATCAGGCATAATTTCGTAGATACGATGTATTTTGTTGATGTACCATTCTCTATCGTAGGTACGATTCATTTTTTTAAGAATATTAGAATTACCAGACTGAACAGGTAGGTGAATGTACTTACAAATATTTTCATATTTTGCCATATTGAACAAGACCTTATCGGTAATGTCCTTGGGGTGTGAAGTAGAAAAACGTACACGCAAATCTGGGCTGACTTTAGCCGTCAATTCTAATAAATCCGCAAAATCAATGGTTTCATCTGTATCTGGATTTTTCCATTTATAAGAATCTACATTTTGACCCAAAAGGGTAACTTCACGAAAACCTCTGTTGAATAAGTCGGTACATTCTGCCAAAATAGAAAAAGGATCACGGCTACGTTCTCGTCCACGAGTGAAAGGAACCACACAGAACGAACACATATTATCACAACCTCTCATGATGGTTACAAAAGCGGTTACTCCATTGCTTCCCAATCGAACAGGATTGATATTTGAATAAGTTTCTTCCCTAGATAGAAATACATTGATTCCTTTATCTCCATCTTCTGCTGTTGCAATCAAGTTGGGAAGATCACGGTAAGCATCTGGTCCGACCACCAAATCCACTAATTTTTCTTGGTCAAGCAATTTTTGCTTCAATCGCTCAGCCATACAACCTAAGACGCCTACTAAAGTACCTGGTTTTTTGTCTTTGATTTTGTCAAAGACACGCAATCGCTTGCGAACGGTATCCTCTGCTTTTTCTCGGATAGAACAAGTATTGATCAAAATCAAATCAGAGTTATCCATATCCCTAGTTGGAGAATAACCTACTTCAGATAGGATAGAGGCAACAATTTCACTATCACTAAAATTCATCTGGCAACCATAACTCTCAATGTAGAATTTTTTGTTATTGTCATCAGTTTGATTAGCGACTTGCTCTTTGAAGAAAACATCACCTTGTTTGCTTTCGTCTATGTTTTTTATTGTTGGATTGTCGTTGTACATATTTAATTTGTAAAATTCAAAACGCTATAAAGTCGAACAAATAACTTAATTTCTACCTATATCGTTCACAGGATTGGAAACTTATAATTTGTTCTTTAAATTAGAATTACTCCGTTGGAAAATCATATTGTTTACTTCGTGAGGGCTTCGCCGTTGGTTATTAGTAAGATGCAGTTTTATTTGCTTTGATTCTAATAGCCTGATAAGTAAGCTAATACAAGATGCTTTTTTATGTTTTGTATAGAAAAACTAAAAAAATAACAGAGTATTAAGTAATAACACTGCAAAGATACAAAAAAAGAATGCAAAGCTGCCATTTTGTCAGAGAGTTTTTTGTGTCTAATTTCTGATATAGGCTTCTTGTACCAAAGAAAGTGCTTTTTGAGGCAAAATGGTAAATTATTGTTTAGCTTTGTTTGGCTTGTGGAAAGAACTTTATAGGGAGGCTAATGAATAAGGGTATACAATTTATCGTTGTATGGTTCTAAAAGAAAAGACTTAGAATACACAGTAATAGGCTCAAAAATAACACCATAAGTATAGGGAATAAGAATGCACCAACAATCCCAAACAAGGGAAGTATAAAAACAGTCGATTGTTTGAGTAGGTCTTTAAGTAATCGTTCATAAAAAATTATAGGCAAAATAGAATTCTTTTTGCACTGTTCTTCATCAAAAAATCTCGTTTTAGCCTGCTAAAACTTCAATTTTTTTCTTTGAACAGCACTAAAAACAATTACATTTTTAACTATACTTTTTTCGGTAGTGATGTAGATTGTATGATAAGTTAGAAAAAAAGACAATGAAGACTATATTTGTAAGATGTGTTCAATATCTATACAAATAAAATGTCCTCATTGCCACAATTCAAAGGTCGTTAAAAACGGGAAAAAAACCACAGGAAGACAAAACTTTCTGTGTAAGAATTGTGGCAAACAATTTCAAGCTGAATATTTATACCAAGGAGCAGATCCAAGTATGAAAGCCCAGCTACAAAGTTCTTTATTACATGGTAGTGGTATTAGAGATTGTTACAAAATATTTGGAATTAGTCCTAAAACTACTCTTCGATTTATACTAGAGCAAGGAGAAAAAATTAAAATTACTCCTAGACAAAAGAAGTATAAAAAAGTGCAAATTGATGAGTTATATTCCTTTGTGAATCAGAAAGGTAAAAAAGTGTGGGTTTTCTACGTTTACGCTCCTGAGACCAAAGAAATATTAGCTGTAACAATGGGCAAACGTACAAAAAAGCAACTTCGATATTTAATGACACAATTAAAGTGTCTAGATATAGAAATTGAATTTTACTGTACAGATGCTTTTAAGAGTTTTAAAGAGGTCTTACCTTATTATCAACATATTATTGGTAAATCTTTTACTAAAGATATTGAAGGTATTAATACTCTTATTCGCTCTAAAATTGCACGATTTCACCGAAGAACTACCAAGTTTTCTAAGAAACTTAAGTATCAATGGCATTTGTTTAAAATTTTTGTCTTTTATTTCAATGAACTTCCATCATACATTTAACAACACAACCCTTTTTTCTGTCCACTTACTTAAAAGTAAATTTGTTAAACTTATTCTCAGAATAGTCATTAAAATCATCTAGAGGAGACATTATTGTTTTTAATAAAAAGTTAATGCAAATAATTAATCAATATCAAATTAATGAATTGTTTTACGAGGTCAATGAAAGAATAAAACATTGGTTTTGCCAAGATGCTAAAGGAGTAAAACATGAACTCTTAACGATTCAACGAACAAAAGAAACAGCTTTTATATTAAAATGTTTGTTTAAATATGAGTTGCCCCTTTTGGTGAACCAATCTATAGAAGGAATACAAAATATTCAAGCGATAGGTTTTGACGAGCACGAACAATGTTACTTTATTGTCTACGAATATTTAGAAGGCTTTGTTCGATTGAGTAGTGGTCGTTCTATGACAAGTTTTCAAAATCTGTTAGACCTAGCAAAAGGCTTGGAGAGCTTGCAAGCGAAACAATATACAACACAAATTATAAGTCCCAATACGATTCGGATTAATTCAGAAGGAAGGGCTGTATTGAGTTATGTGGGACTATGGGACTTGTTTAGAAAAGAAGAGGTATTGCCTGAACGACAACTCTCGCCAGATACACAGGCATTTCTGAAATCCAATCAAAATGATGTCGTCAGCCGCCCTAGTCATCAAGATAATGTGTACGCTTTAATCAAGAGTTTTGAATCGTTCTTAAAAAAAGAACAAAAGCAAATGGTTGTTGGGGCTATTTTACAAAGGGGTTTATTTCCTCAAAGAGCAGACTCTCTAAGTAGTTATTCAGAATTGATAGAATTATTAGAACAAGTTAGCTTTAAAATGCCTTACGATGAGAAACGTCGAGCAATTCGAGTGATTGTGAACCGAAAAGCTATTGATGCCAATACCTTGCGCTTGCTGTTGAAAGAAATGAATCAAGAAGTGTGTTTGGATTTGGCGCATCAGCGTTCGGATAGAGGCTTGATAACAGGGCGTTTTAGTACCGCAAATTGGAACGGAAAATTTGTATTAAATAATGATAAGTCGCTTTTTATTCCACATTGTAATAACGAACGCAACAACCGCGTTTGGGATGCTCCTTACTCTTTTGTGCTGAAAGCTTCTTTTTCAGAATATCCATCTAACTACAATTGCATCCCATTTTTTACTCAAAAGTTCGAGTCTCAAAATGACTTGCTCAAATTGCAACGCAAACAGAAAAGTTTGGTGCGTGCTTGGAAGTTATTACCAGAAAAAGAGTTACAACAGTTGGAGCAAAATGCGTTTCAAGTAAACTATAAGCACCGAACTCAAGACGCAGAGGGGCGATTGGTATTTCGACTAAGCAAAACAAGTATCAGTACTTGGGTGAGAGTAGCCGCAATACATCAACAATCAATTGGTTTGTGTGTGGAGAGGCAGTTGGTGGGGCGCTTGGTGGATTATGATAAGATCCAAAAAACCATTGTTTTGGGAGATATACACTGTCTATTGGAGGAAATTCCTAAGAAAGGAATTTTAAAAGAAGATCTTCGTCAGGAGAGTAGTCAGCTAAGAAAGCAGTTGGAAGCATTGCAAAACTTTGAAGCGTCAAAGATAGTTAATCCTTTGTTGTGTCGGATTCTGGCACGTCCTGAGGTGAATGCTTTTGTCGAGAATCAACCGTTGCAGGAGGAAAATTACCAAGCATTTAGCAAGACTTTGTTTAATCCAAATTTGTGTAACGATAGAACGCAAGCAGAAGCAGTGTTAGAAGCTTTAAATCGGCAGCCACTTTATTTAATTCAAGGACCTCCGGGGACAGGTAAAACAACGGTTATTATTGAGCTTTTGCAGCAAATATTGCAACGAGAAAAAGAAGCCAAAATATTGGTAACTTCTCAATCTAATCTAGCCGTTGATAATGTCTTGGAAGGGATTTTGAAGATAAATAAAAGAACACAAAATAGCTTGCCTTTTATGCGTTTGGCTAGTAAGTATACCTTGAATAAATCCGCTATACCCACAGAAATTATGGCGCATACCTACGAACACAAACTGCAACAATGGATTCAAGAAAAAGAACAAAAATCTGTGGACTATATCAAGGGTTGTTCTCCGTCAGAGCAAAAACAACTGAAGGCAATACAGCAACGTTGGTTTGCTTTTTTGAATGGTGCGAATGTTGATTTAGCAAATGGTAAAAAACAAGCAATGGTGCAAACTGGGCATGGAGCAGTTGACTTTTTAAGTGCTTTGTTGCAAGAAGTTTCCATTGTAGGGGCTACCTGTATGCACATCGCTAGCGGTCAATATCAAAATATGAATTTTGAGTTTGATTATGTTATTATGGATGAAAGTAGCAAAGCGACTCCTTCCGAAACATTGGTTCCTATCAATATGGGGCGAAATATTATTTTAATAGGTGATCATCAACAGTTACCGCCTGTGGTTGCTAAAGATAGAGTACTGAAAGGAGCTTTAAAAAAGACTTTAGTAGATAATGGTTTGGGGGAGGATAGAGATTTTGGAAAAAGTTTATTTGAAACATTAATTGAAGCATTTGAGCAAGATGAGAAACAAAAAGCACACATAAAAATGCTGGCGGTTCAATATCGAATGCCTGCCCAAATTGGAAGTTTGATTTCTAAGTATTTTTATAAGAATACATTGCAAAATGCAGCACCTGAACTATTGAAGCATACTCAGCATGGTTTGAATTTGAAAAAAGATACGTCAATTGTTTTTATAAATACTTCTAATCGTTCTAATCCTAGTGATAATGGAGATTCCGTTCATCGTAGCAATGCTTGTAATGTTGCTGTTATTACTGAATTGTTGACTCAATTAAATACTTTGTATGTGGGGAACAAAGAGCAGGAAAAACCACTTTCAATTGGTGTGATTGCTGGTTATAATGGACAAGTGAAGTTGTTGCGAAAAGCAATTGATCAAAAGAATTACGAAAATTTTGAAGCGTTGATCAGCGTGGATACTGTTGATAAATTTCAAGGGGCTGAACGAGATATTATTATTTATGATATTGTACGAAGTAGCCCTCAAAAGAAAGATGTTATTGGTTTTTTAGAAGATCATCGGCGTATTAATGTTGCTTTTTCGAGGGTCAAACGCTTGCTTTTTATTGTAGGCGACAAAGACTATCTATTAAATAGAGCAATCCTTCATCCACAAAGTGCGGTTAAAATATTTAAATTGCAGCAAATTGTTCAAGCGCTGGATAAAGAGGGACTTGTATATGATGATTTTAGTGACTTGTTAGAGAAAGATTTTTAGAATGAATAACCGTATGCATACAGAAAAAATATGGCAAGAATATAAAGACCGATATCAAGATAAAGGGTATACATTGGTTGATGTACAGGAAACTTATTTTCCAATATGGAAATGTACACAGGAGCTAATCAGTTGTTCACAAATACCTTTGGATGGATTTAGTCGGGTGATCTTGCAAACGATAGAGGCTGGAAAGGTGGCGCACAAAGAAATTTGTGCTTTTCTAGGTTTAGATCAGGAGCGTTTTGTTTTAGGACAATTTCATTATTTGTTGCAACAAGATTTTGTCCGACTAGCGGAGGATCAAACTTATTGGATAACTCCCCAAGGAAAAGAGTTGTTGAAAGAACAGGCAAAAGTAGAGCAATTAGATAGCATTAAATTTGAGTATTATATTATACAAGGACAAGCTAGTACTCGAAAAGAAAAAATGGCGTTGCAGTTTTTTAATCCTAAGCAGCCTCTAAATACGGACTTATCCACTGCCAAACAAGCAAATTTTGAAGGATATCGAGTTTATCAAAGTAATCGTTTAGAACGAAGCTCTAGCGTTCAAATATTGCCTCATGATCAAAATCAAGCTCCCAATTTGAGTAAATTAAGAAGTCAAAAAAATAAGTTGGCTGATTTTTTTACCAAAGTGACAGGCAAGCAATTGTATAGTTTTGGAACAGGGGGCGTAAAATGTTATCCACATCATCTTTGTTTTTTGAAATTACTCTATCAGAAAGAAGGAGATAAGAGGGCTTCTGTGATAGATGTTCGGCAATCTCCTAAATCAGTATGGCGTTTTGAGGGGTTTGAATTAGAAACCTTTTTTTATAGTTGATCCAATTTTATGCTCTAAAAGATCAACGACCACGAAGTAGCAGCGAACCGAGCTATGCGAGCTCACGACCGTAGGGAGTAACAAAGCTAACTACTAAAACTAAATTAAGTAACGATAAAAAATAATATGAAAAGAACAATAGGAATTTTTTTGATGGGATTGTTACTCGTAGGATGCGAAGGCAATGGTACGATTTCGGGAGAAATGAGTGGCAAATACGAATCTACAACAACACATTCTTATACAGAGAAAGTGAATGGGAAAACGGTCAAAGAGACCAATTCTAAAACAACTTCTAGCGGTGGTTTTGAAAATGATTTTAATGTGGTGATAGGAAATGGAGATACAACATTGGCACAAAATGAAATTCCAGTTTTAAATCCTAAAATTAGTTGCACAAAGCAGTTGAGTCTAGAGGATGTGGAGGTCTTAAAAACGAAAGTTAGCCAAGCGCATTTGGATAAAAATAGAGTATTAACGGCTAAAATTTTAATCAATGATTGGTGCTTAACTTCCAATCAGGTAAGAGATGTTTTAGCCTTGTTTACAATGGATAAATATCGGTTGGAATTTGCAAAATTTGCTTATGGTCATGTCACCGATAGAATTAATTATGGTCGTGTCAAAGATGCTTTTTCTTTTGATGCTACCAAGCAACTGTTGGATAATTATATCAATACTTTGTAACGAAGAAAAGTTTGGTCTATAAACCTTTTATGGTCGAGGAATAATGTAAAGATTGCCTTGGGTTCTAATAGAATTCAAGGTTTTTTTATTGCTTACAATATAGTAATACTCCGTTGCTTTTTAGTTTTTCTACGAACTTGTAGGCTCACGAAGTAAAAACATAAAAAAGTACCTTGCATTAGTTTATTACATGAGCGCTTTGCTTTTAGTTAGCTGCGCTGCTATTGCGTGGTTTCAAGGGAGTAATGATATAGACAAGCGTTCAATATCCTTATTTAATGGGATTTTACAAAAGTAAAAAAGTTGGTTTCTTATTGTTTTGTAGATGCTTTATCTTTAAAATAGTTATTCGAATAATATATTTATTAACTTATAAGTAATCATCTAGAAAAAAATCTATAAAAATAAGATTCTTTTTTAACTATAATTTTTTATGTCCACTTACTCAAGATAGGCTTAGATGATAACAATACTTCTAAATTTAGTGCTATTGATTAATAATAACTCGATTTATAACCAACTAAAAGAAAATGTATGCGTAATTTATTAATGCTCTTAATGCTAGGGGCTATCTTTTTGGGAGCTTGTTCTCAAGATGATTTTTTTGACAAGCTAAGAAAAGAAACCCCACCTCATGTAGTTCTCAAAACGCTCACCTATTATGGAACACCGATTGTTAATTTGGAGTTTCAACAATACTTAGCGAGAGATTATACCAATCAAATAGATACAGGATCTATTTTACTCAAAGTAAGGAATTTAGATGCTCAACCCATTGATTCCTTAGAAATTACCTTGTTTTTGTACGAACAAGAAAGTCGAACCTCTAATGATTTGGCACAAGCTAAAAAGACAACGTTTTTGATTGCCAATTTGGTAGATTCTACCGTATTGCCTCTTTTCAAAACGGTTACCACCTTAAAAACAGCAGAACATATAGAGGTTTTTTGTACCCAATACAACCGCCAAAATTCATGGAGTGGCTATTATATTGGTCAGGTCGAAGCTTTTGATACCGTCTCAACAGCCACATTGTTAGGAGCGGGGAGTGTATACGGTGTGATTACAGCTGATAATAAGCTAGATTTTAGATTGCCACAATCGCCCCTTAGTACACAACAAATACGAGGAGTGTTCACTACTGATTTTAGTGCTTTTGTTGGGACAGGTTATACCGATTCGGGGGATACCACTGCTCAATTTTCCTTGGATACCTTGACAAGAATCAATGCTGACAACATACAAATCAGTTGGATACATCATCCAAGAAATGCTGCTGACCCTGTTGATAGTTTAAACTTTACATCATTTAATTAACCTCTAACGCCAATTTATTATGAAATATCTAATTATAATAAGCTTATTGTTAGGCTGTATTATCAGTTCCCTAGCGCAAACAACACTCATATCAGGAAGAACCATTTTAATTTCTGATGGAACGAATGATCATGTTTATGAAGCAACCGTAATCCGTACTTCTAAAGACAGATTTCGGGTAGAGATTAAAGATGGAAATGGAGCAGAACAACCCTTTGAAAGCCCTTTTAGATTAAATATATTTACGGCTAAATTTAATGCCGCAGTGTGTGGTCTGCCAGCACCAAGTGTTTGTGCACCAGCCAATAGATCCAATTTGCAAGTGGCGGCAAGTGCTTTGTATCATAATATTGTGATGCTAAATAGCCTAAATCCAGCTGCTGCTACAGGACCCAAAGCAGGCGATTTTAAGGTGCATCAAACGGTTCCTGTGTACGCTACTATTTATGATAATTCTGCGAAGATTAATAGACATTATCCCAATTCATCAAAGGGAGGGGGAATACTCCCTGTTACCACTTCATCTACTATACGTACAAATGTAAAATCAACGACTCCTTTGGCAAAGATAACCCCCAGTACATTTACAGTAAATAAAGTAGAGATAGTTGTTCACAATGGTTTTATCAATGAACTTAGGGCAACTGTATCCATAGGAGGTACGGAGTACCTTTTTACGAATCCTATTCCAATTGGTATTTCATCCAACAGGAATATCAGTAGATTTAACGAATACTATATCCGTTGTCATGATCCCATTCACTATAGGGTAGCAGGTGAAGATCTATTTAAACCTAAAGGCTATGTGGATTATGTAATTAACTTAAAAGATTTGTTAGAATATATCCCTGATTTAACGAGAAATGTGTTGGATAAAAGCCCTCAAAATGGAACCCATATTATTCTAGTGAAGCAAGACCCGACCGTACATACGGTATACAAAGAACCCCTAAGTCGAATCATACAAGCTGCTGTCTTTTCTGATTTTATGGGGATAGAAGAGGACAAGCCCAATGGCTTAATTCAGACAGATATATACCGACGAATCAACTTGCATACAATCCGAAATCAATTGTGGGGAAGTAAAGATATCAATTGGGGGATTTTCCAATATTTACGACCTAATATAACCATATCAAAAGTAGAAGACAAAGAACGAGTTTTGCCGCTAGATTATTTAACCACCACGATTAATGGTCAAGAAAAAACGCATGGATATGCTACCTCCATTGATTTACATTTGTATCAATACATGAGAGTAGGGAGTTTGTTTAATTTGGCATTATTTCAAAATCCTCATTTACATACTACCGTTGAGTTTAATTCTGGGTTTTACTTTGGTTTGGTTCCGTTAAAAGATTCGTTACGATTAAACCCTGTTCGACTCCCCGAAAATAATGAATACACAGCAGTGACATTGGAAACATTTTTGGAAGCCAATATAAAATTTTCGATGGATAAATACTTTGGTTTTAGTATGAGTTATACACCCTTTTTGTTATTGGGTTTGGGGGAATATTACAACCAAGTAAAAGACAGAGATGATTTTAGGAATGACTTGAAACAGGGCGAATTTTGGGATCGTTCTCTGTTAGGAAAAGCAGAGCTATTGGTTTGGTTAAAACCAGCTCCGAATAAAAGCAATGGTAGATTTTTTGGTCGTTACAGGTTCATACACCAATTCACGAATGCCAATTTATATTATCATCAAATTCAAGTCGGTTATTCTTTCTATTTAGAAATTCCGAGACCTAAGAGCTAGAAAAACAAAAGCCTTAAACTCAGAGATAGAGTTTAAGGCTTCTTTTTATATTTTAAGTAAGTGGACAGAAAAAAGTATAGTTAAAAATGTAATTGTTTTTAGTGCTGTTCAAAGAAAAGAATTGAAGTTTTAGCGGGCTAAAACGAGATTTTTTGATGAAGAACAGTGCAAAAAGAATTCTATTTTGCCTATAAATTTTTATGAACGATTACTTATTACAGTTATTGAGATCGAACTAACGTCCAGGGAATTTTGGCATGCTCATTCCACCACCACCTTGGCCTTGCATTTTGCTCATTTGATGCATCATCTTACGCATTTGCTCAAATTGGCGCATAAATTGGTTGACCTCTTCTAGTTTATTTCCAGAACCACGAGCGATACGTTTTTTGCGGCTACCATTGATAATACTAGGGTTTTTACGTTCTTGAGGAGTCATCGAATTGATAATAGCTTCAATTTTGCTAAAGGCATTATCATCAATGTCCAAATTTTTAGCAATTTTGCCCATACCAGGAATCATGCTAATCAAGTTCTTTAAGTTACCCATTTTGCGGATATGGTTCAACTGAGTTTTGAAGTCGTCAAAATCAAATTTGTTCTTTTTGATTTTGCTTTCCAAACGTTTGGCTTCTTTCTCATCGAATTGTTCTTGAGCTTTTTCAACCAAAGAAACAATATCTCCCATACCTAAAATACGCTGAGCCATACGATCAGGGTGGAAGACATCTAATTCATCCATTTTTTCCCCTCTACTAACAAACTTAATTGGCTTGCCAACCGTGTATTTGATAGAAAGTGCCGCACCACCACGAGTATCACCATCCATTTTGGTCAATACAACTCCATCGTAATTAATACGTTCGTTAAAGGCTTTTGCCGTATTAACAGCATCTTGACCTGTCATGGCATCCACAACGAATAATGCTTCAGAAGGATTGATACCATTTTTAACAGCTTCAATTTCATTCATCATTTCTTCGTCTACAGCCAAACGACCCGCTGTATCGACAATAACCACATCAAAGCCCATTTTGGCAGCGTGAGCCACTGCATTTTGAGCAATTTCAACAGGGTTTTTGTTTTCTAATTCTTTATATACCTCTACTCCCACTTGCTCTCCTAAAACAGTTAGCTGAGTGATGGCCGCAGGACGATAAACATCACAAGCAGAAAGTAAAACACGCTTACCTTTTTTTACTTTTAAAAATTTTGCTAATTTACCTGTAAAAGTAGTTTTACCCGAACCTTGTAAACCAGCAATTAAGATAATACCTGGTTTCCCTTTGATATTAATACCTGTTGCTTGACCACCCATTAGTTCGACCAATTCATCGTTAACGATTTTGGTCATTAATTCACCAGGACGAACAGAAGCAAGTACATTTTTAGTTCCCAAAGCTTGCGCCTTGATTTTATCTGTAAATTCTTTGGCAATTTTGTAGTTTACATCGGCACCAACTAAGGCACGACGAATCTCTTTAATGGAGGTAGCGACGTTAATTTCCGTTAGTTTACCGTCTCCTGTCAACGACTTAAAGGCACCTTCTAAACGTTCTGATAAACTGTCAAACATGGTATTTCTTTATTTGATTCTTAATTTTTTTCTATATAAATGCTTACTGAAAACTTGAAAATACTATCTGCCAAATCATTCAAATGTAGGTTGTGATTTTTGTGATAAAACAACTACTTTGAATGCATTTATAAACAATAAAATAGTAAGGAATCAGTATCGACCTGCGAATATACTAAAAATATGAAAAAGTAACTTTATCTGATTGTACTTTTTTATCTTTGAACAAAGTCAATAGCTATCTAGTTTACAAAAACTAAGTGAAACCTACTAAAAAAGACCCGCTGAAGTAGCACTTATCGGCTTTTTTATTTTTTAGAAAAAACAAAGGGCATCTCTGTATTTCAGCAATAATAAATCTATGGAGCGTATCAAAAATACATAAAATGAATTTCAATAAAATAAAGCTTTATAGCGCCAATTTAGCGGCACAAATATCCTTCTATACGCAAACGTTAGGATTTGAGTTGTTAGAAAAAACAGCCAATACGTTTAGCCTAAAAATAGGAAAAACAGTCTTGCAGTTTGTTGAGAAAAGTGGAGCAACCAATTATCATTATGCTTTTAACATTCCGTCCAACAAAGGAGCAGAGGCATTAAAATGGCTTCAACAGCGGGTAAATATTTTGGATTGGCAAGGAATGGATTTAGTTGACTTTTCAGATTGGAATGCTGAGGCAATGTATTTTTATGACAAAGATATGAATATCGTGGAGCTGATTGCCAGAAAAAATTTAAATATGGATAGGAAGGAAGCATTTGGAGTAGATCAAGTACTGGAAGTTAGCGAAATAGGAGTGCCAACCAATGCTGTAAAAGCTGTCTATAAGAGCTTGCTACAAACTTTTCCTATAGAACGCTACAGTGGTGATTTGGCACGTTTTGCGGCTTTGGGTGATGAGCATGGTTTATTTATTGTTATTAATAACAAGCAGAAAAAATGGATTCCTAGAGATGACGAAGCCCACTTTTCGCCTTTTGAAGTACATTTAAAACACCAGAACAGCCACTTTGAACTTCAATACAAAAATGGAATGTTTGTTAGAATTAACTAGGCTTAGAGGAACCAAAGACTATTATTTTCAACCGAATACTAATTATTAAAAAATAGTACTTAAAAATAAAAAAAAGTAACTTATTTTGTATTTTATAAGTGAATTTTAGCCGTTGGAAACCTTTTATTATAGGTTGTTCAGGACAATTAATTGGAGCAGGCATTAAAAAAAAATACAAAAATAGAGATCACTAAATGAGATTATGTTACGTGCTTTTAGTAGCACTTTTTACGATTACCATAGCTTGTGAAGCCCCTCAAGAAGAAGCACTCGATACATCAATACTAGAAACAGTAGCAAAAAAAATAGATACGTCTTTAGTCAAAAAAAAATTAACAAAAGAAGAAACAATAGGTCTGGGCAAACCAATCTGGGGATATCGCTTTGTCTTATTAGGAGATTTTAATGGAGATCATATTCAAGATACCTTGGTAGAACGTCATGTAAATGCAAAAACAAAACAAGAAACCAATAAATTTTTTGAAAACTTGGATATAATGGCTTATCAAGGTGGAAAGATAGAAGATCATGAGTTTTATTCTTATATGGTTAGCAATACCTTAAAAGATACGTTTCCCTTTACGTCTGATTTGGGAGTCGCTTATGCCGAAACAATCGGAGATATTGATGGTGATGGTGCGGATGAAATAGGAGTTGTAGAGTTTCATGCGGATTATTCAAGTGTGAATACCTATAGAATTTATACTTACAAAGATACTTGGAAGCTGTACTATTCTTTTGAAATTAGAGATTGGGAATTTCCTGACTTGCCAGAACACAATATTAGATATGGGTTGTTTGGAGCAATGGGTAAAGTCGTGGTACACGATGTGGATCAAAATAAAGCTCTAGAAGAAGCAATTAAAAATTATCAACGTGTCAAAATAGTCGCTCCAAATACGATTGAATATGCCGCTTTTGATGTTGGAGATTGTGCCATGAATTACATCTACCAAGCATATGAAGACAGCATACTTTGGGTTGTACCTGAGTTTCCAATCAAGGATAAAAGAATTGTTTCTGTTTGGACAGAATATGAATATTATGCTGCAGATGAATTAGAACAAATTAAAACAGGCAAGGAACTACTCGAAATTTGTGATCCTGCTTCTTTGTTTAGACAAAGAGTTCAATTTAAACCAGCTCCAAACACCCATTGGGTACAATAGTGCATCTAGCTTATATGAATGTAATGATTATTTCTAAAAGTTGATGATTTTGAAAATATTACTTTTATTCCTTATCTGTTTACTGGTTAGTTGTCAAAGCCCTGGTTCGCTGGTGCCTGAAATTAGTTACCCTATTTGTATTGATAATGTTAATTTTGATTCTAAAGTACTTGAATATGATGATTATAATCAAATGTTAAAGGGACATATTTTATATATAGGCAAAGAAAAAGATACAATATACATTGATTATCAACCGCCATTTTATATAGGTATCCCGCCTCCGCCGCCACCTCAAGATTTCTTACAAACAGTAACGGTTCAAAAAGATACAATGAAAGATAGTTTGACAAAAAAGTTAACTACTTTAAAACCCAAATGGGATTCCTGTAGATGTTATATGGCAGATTGTAATAGTCAATATGCATCGGTTTTGATAGGTGATACCGTTGATTTGAGAGTTATCGTAGATACCAACCGCCATTTGTTATCCTATAATTATTTGGCAATTAAGAGACAAGCGTTTAAAGCCTATCCTGTTATTATCAAAAATTTAGAAGAAGATACGATAGTTTTTGCAACGCAATATTCTATCCCTTTGGTTCTAGAAGGATATATGGGGAAAAAATGGGAAGAATTAAAAGAGCCTTATCAGTATAGAGGTTGTGGTATGGGGGCAATTTATTGGTTGTTACCACCTAATGAAATTGCTGTTACTACTATTCCAATCTATCAGTGGAAAACACAACGAAAACTTAGAATAAAATTAGGGCAAAACTACTCTTCTACTTTTACGGGCTACATCCATCCTTCATAAACCTATTCTTCGTTTTTCCAAAGCATATTTCTTATGTGAATTGGACTATTTCTCTTGATAAACCACCACCACTCTAAACCCATCAGGGTCTACATAAGTTAGCCCATAGTTATCCCAGTAGGTGTTTTTTGCCTTGACAGAGGGAATCTTGTTGGCTTCAAAATTTGCTTTTATACGTTCCAAATCTTCTACACTTGGCATATAAAAAACCAATAAATCATCCTCGTCTGGATGGTGTTCAGGAGCATCAGAAGATACTGTAAATTCTAGATGCCAATCCAAGCCTTTTTTGCCTAAAAAGACCCCATCATAATCACTATGATTGTTAAAACCACCTAAGATTTCCAGTTCCAAATTTTGAGTGTAAAAATCAACCATAGCTTGCAAATTAGTTGCATGTCGAGCAATTCGGAATTTCATAGTTGTATTGTTTGTATCGGTTACTGAAACGTTGTTTTAACTAAAAATCTTACGTTCAACTTCTTTTAACTCATTTTTGAGTTGGTGCGCAACTTTGTCGTATTCCTTGATTTGGTTGGCTTCTGATTTTAGGTGATAGTCAAAATCGACAAACTGATCGTTGATTTTTAGTTTAATTTGATTAAAATAACTACTTAAATTTTGGGTCAGCGTTTCTTCAAAAAGTACTCGTTTTTGAGCCAAAGCTTCTTTTACATCAGCGATATATTTTCCTTTTTTGCTAAAGGCAATACCGCCAGCCAATAACAAGCCAAGTCCCGTAGCAATGCCCCCAGTAATGTCCAAAACAGAAATTTGAGTAATAAATGTCAAGGCACCACCAACAGCGGCAACACCACCCGCTACATTAACACCTGTATAATCAACCCCATTGCCTTTGACAACTTGATCACCTTTAAAAACAGAAGATTTATCCAAAAAGTCGGTCAAATTTTGCTTGAGAGAATGTACAATTTCATTGCGTTTTTCGTCAATTTTATGAAACATTTCTGTCGGACGAATACGAATGTCCTCCAAAGCATCTAGTTCCTCTTTGACACCAATAACCATATAGGTAATGTCACTTTTAAGGCTATCAACACCACTATCTAAGATTAAATTGGTATCCTTGTTCAAGCGTTCTACATGTTCTTTGTTGACTTTTTCTAGCCATTCTTGGGTACTTTCACCTCCAAAGACAGAGCGAATGGACTTAAAGGTAAAGCTAAAGAATCCAATACCTTTGTTCAATTCCTCCAATGTCTTTTCAGTATTGGCATCATAAGCCGCCAAGCATTTACGGGTTAAATTTTGAATGTTAGACAAAGTGAGCGATTCTTTGCTTTTGATAATGCTAGCGATTCTTTCCCTTGCTTCCGTATCTTTAGCAAATTTTGTTTTGCGCAAATCGAACTCCTGATGAATATCTGCCATGAGCTTTTTAATCACCTTGACATCTTCAATAATTTTATTTAGAGCAGCATTTTTTAAAACATCACTATTGATATAATCTCGAATGGGAGCAAAACCACTTTCAGCAGTTTTGCCTTCGTCTTCTAATTTAGAAGAGGTAACATATATCAATGGATTTTCAATGTTTTCGTTAATGGCGTACTTGGTTAGAATGTTCTTATAGTTGATCTTTTCTTCCTCGCTGTAACGGTCGGCTTTGGTAAGAACAAAAACTACTTTTTTAGACCATTCGCCTTTTATTTTTTGAAACAAATCCCAAGCAGATTGTACGTGGATGTTGTCCAATTGAAAAACAAACAAGACCAAATTACATTTAGGAATGAAGCGTTCTGTAATCACTTGATGATCTAGTTCTCTACTGTTGGTGCCAGGCGTATCAACTACCGTAATTTCTTTTAGAATGTCCGCGGGAAACTGACGTGTTGTAATGCGTTCGTGTGTATCTTGAGTCAATGTTTCTTGTTCGCCATAGATGATTTTTTGTACATCTTGCGTACAAATTTCATGGCTAGTGGCACAGATAGGGCTACCCAACAAAGCATTGACAAAACTACTTTTGCCTGCATTTACTTCTCCAACAATGACAAACAAAAAGTTTTCATTAATATTATCAATTTGCCCTTTTAAAATTTCTCTAGTTTCTTTACTAGCACCAAATTCTCTAGCAGCTACTAGAAGATTGGAGCCCATTAATTTTAAGGAGGCTTTTAACTCTTTTATATGTTGACTGACTTCTATTTTGCTCATAGTTTGTTGTGATTATAACCATAATGGGGTATAAGGTAAGGAAACTATACGATTCTCCAAAGGGATTATAGAAAGGACAAAAAGTTTTTTCTAATCCCATTGGGCAGGAGTGGGATATCCAAGATTTTTTCAAGCAAAACTTTATCTTTTCCCTTACTTACAAAAGTATTGACAAGGTCTTGGATAGAAATAGCGTAAGGAGAAGACTCTATCAACTTAATTGTGTCTCCAGCCTCCAAAGTCCCTTCTTCTAAGACGCGAAAATAAATGCCATAACGTTTGAAATTATAAAACAAACTCGTCATATCTTCCCGATCAAAGCAAATATTTAATTTAAAACACGGAATTCTAGGCTGAGTAGCTTGAATGACCACCGAACCAATTTGGTAAATGTTCCCAATTAAAACTTGTGTTTCATCCAATCCCTCTGTACTCAGATTTTCCCCAAAAAGACCAAAAGACCACTCGTCTCGATGAAGTTGCTTTTTCCAAGCTTCGTAATGTGATAGGTCATAACTATAAATAGCTTTGTCTCTACCACCATGATAACGAAGGTCTGCTTGTTGGTCTCCTACTATATTCAAGAAAGAAACCGATTGTTTACCATGAATAGGTTGTTTAAAAATACTAGTTTGAACAGTTTTTCCTTTCCAAGTAAGCGTTTGAGGTTGTCCTACATTTAATGATATTAATTTCATGCAATAATTTGTTTAAAAAATCCAACAATAGTTAGCTGCGCTGCTACTGCGTGGTCATTGAAAAACTTTATTAGTTTGATAATTAATAAGTTGTGAATTTACTATGTTTTGTGTTAAAATTTTGATTATCAACTGCGCAGCACTTACGAAGTACCACGAAGTAGCAGCGCAGCTAAACTAGTATAAATGTGATTTTTTATCTTTTGGGTAACTAAGTTTGCGATCTCACGAGCGCAGCGAGCTAAAAAAGTAAAAAATCAACGAACTACTAATCCAAGGAGTATAACTAATATTTTATTCCCAAATAAGTGAAAAATCTAAGTTTTCCCCAGCCGTTTTTAAGTGATAAACTTCTTGTTTTTCAAATGCCATCCAAAATGCTTCCCATGCTTCTTTTGTTAATAATAATGCAAAACCATCCTCAAGCATTCGACTAGAATTTTCGGATTGTTCGCCAATTAATACCAACATACAACCACTAATAACCGTACCATTGCTATTAGGAAGGGTAATGGCTTCTGGTGTATTGGGAGCAAAAGACCAAGTTAGACAAGCATCTGCCTCTGCTGCCAAGGATGGTAAGATGCCAATTGGCACAGGTCCCGACAAGGCATCTGGAGGAAAGTCAATTTTTAAAGAGGTAGAAATTTTTAAATAGATGTGATTGTTATTTAACATGGTAACAGTCGCTTCTCTCAAATTGACCCGATTGACACGCAATAACAAACTATCCTGAAGTTCTTTAATTAACAAGTTTTCCCGATGATGGTCTGTCCAGTAAGGAAATGGATAATAGCGGGCTTGTTTGCCTAGCATAGATAAAATTCTAAGGGCTCCAAAATCTTGAACTGCTTGCACTTCTTCTAAAGTTAATAGAATCATACTGAGGCAATTTTGGGGAAGTTTGGATTGCAAATGCAATGGCGCAGGGGCATATACAATGCCTTTCCATCCCCACATATCTTTACTGCCAAATTGTGTAATATCACCCTCTTTGACAATGCGCCCTTGTTGTGCTAATTGATAGACTTGGGCTAGAAAAAATAGAGGATCTTGTGGGATATTTGACACATCAATTTGATTGGTTTTTAGAACAAAAAACAATTCTTGTTGCCCCACTGATGTTAGCCCTTTGCTAAGATAAGACAGAGCATTAAGGTTGCTGTTACCCATACTTTTAGGGATTTGATGCTCGTCAACAATAACGGATAGCTGATTTGGGACAACTTCTATAGTTATAGGAAAATGATCATTGGTTGCCTTCCCTTTAAATTTGGATAGTAGTTTATTTATAAATTTCATAAGTTGAATGGTTGTTTTCTAGTTCAAGAATATTTTGCCAAAGTAAAAATGGAGCAACGCTTGCATCAAAACCCAATTCTTGATAGGTAAGATATAATGAGGAATAATCTGCAATGGCACCAATTCTAGCAACAATTTTTGATGGCTCATTTATACGAGGTCGAGAAACTGAAAAAAGAGGTGTGAATTGAAAATCATATGCTCGAATGTTCGTGGTTTGATTGGCAAGCCAAAGTTTTTTTTCAAGGCAAAAAAAGTCTGTTTTCTTTAAATCTTGTTTCATGAGTTAATTTGGATATTGAATGTGTGTTTTCTATATGTAATAAACATTTTCTGTCAAATAAGGAAGATAAACTAAGTAATCTATTTAGACATACTTTTTTAGTAATGATGTATTTGGTACCATTTAATGATAGATGATTGATTGTAAGAAAAAAATCAGCCAATGATAGATACGTATAATAGTTGAAAAAAAGGATAAACAAGATTCTTTTTTTGTTGTAGAAAAAAAACAATACAAAGGTTACTATTGTATTGCATAGAATCAGTTAAATGTAAAGTGTTTTTTATTAAAAACGAAAAACACACAGCGCATGAATTAATCAACAACCAAGAAGTAGCAGCACAGCTAACTACTAAGTTAATAGTAATAGCAATGAAAACAAGTCTTTCTTTTATCTTAATTTTTGCATTTTTAATAAAAGCACAAAGTCAAAATTTGGTTCCAGACCCTAGTTTTGAAAATTCAGGTTGTGCAACTGGCAATATCAGACTACCTTGGCAGCGACCAACTGGTTCTACAACTACTCCTGATTTATTTAATGTCTGTGGTTTCCCCTCAACAGCAAGCTGTGCTTCAAAAGGAATCCCTGTCAATATGGGAGGTAGCACCAATCCTGCTCATAGTGGCAATGCTTATGCTGGAATTGTAGATGTATATGATTTGGGTGCTCCCAATGGTAGAGAGTATTTGCAAGTACGGTTAACAAGCCCATTAGCAGCAGGCCAACGATATAATATTGGATTTTGGATATTAAGACCCGATTCTACCAAATATGCCACCAACGGTAAAGGCATGTATCTTTCTTCGAGTCAGACGCCTCAAGCAGGAAATCAATTTATTAATGTGGTTCCGCAAGTAGTTTCAGGGGTAGTCTCAGATGCCAATAATTGGACGTTGGTCAGTGGCATTTATACTGCTTCGGGAGGAGAAGAGTGGTTGACGATTGGTAATTTTTATGATGATGCAACAACAACCATTCAATTAACAGGAACTGCGGCTACCAATGGTTGTATATTAATAAATCGAGCGGCCTACTATTTTATAGATGATGTATTTGTTGAAGCTCACATTGTGCTTCCATTGAAACAATTTCAAGTCAAAAAAAGAGGGGTGATGACAAGCTTGCTATCTTGGGAAGTGTCTAATATAGAATCATACCAAGAGATACACATCCAAAGAGGTTCAGACGGAATTCATTTTGAAACCATCGCAACATTAGAAGAATTAAAGTCATTGCAAGAATGGGAGGATAATAATCCTTTGAGTGGAGCGAATTATTACCGTCTAGAGATGGTCTTAAAAGCAGAAATTATAGAACATTCTGCTATAAAAGTCTTGAATCATTCAACATCAAATATGGTTATTAATGTTTATCCAAATCCATTTGTCCATCAAATAGAGGTTAAATTTGAGGAAGACATTGCGCTTGAAGCGTTAGAAATAGAGTTATGGAATAGTCTTGGAGAGTGTATGCCAATTCATTTATCTGAGGTATACCAAAATCAAAAAGTAAAGCTTGAGGTTCCAGAAACACTTCCCAAAGGGATGTATTGGTTGCGACTAACAAATGGAAGAAATATAACGTGCCACAAGGTTTTAAAAGATTAGTTCTATAGTTGTGACTACTGTGATGAAGTCGTATCTTTAAGTTGTCAAAAAAAATTGCAAAACAAAATAAAAATAATGATCGACTTAAGGAGTGATACGGTGACTCGACCTTCATTGGCAATGAAACAAATTATGTTAGAAGCACCAGTAGGAGATGATGTGTTTGGTGATGATCCTTCTATTAATGCGTTAGAAGCTTATGTTTCTGATTTGTTTGGTATGGAAGCAGCTGTTTTTTGTCCTTCAGGGACAATGACAAATCAAATTGCCATTAAAATAAATAGTAATGCGCCTGGGGAGTTAATCTGTGATCAGTTGTCGCATATTTACAAGTACGAAGGTGGTGGAATTGGGTTTAATTCAGGCTTAGCAACGCATCTTTTAGAAGGCAAACAGGGACGGTTGACCGCAGAACAAATAGAAGCAGCAATTCAGCCAGATGACCCACATTTTCCTGAAACACAATTGGTGAGTTTAGAAAATACTTGTAACAAAGGAGGTGGAACAATGTACGATATAGAAGAAATAAGAAAAATTAGACAACTTTGTAAAAGGAGAGGGTTGAAGTTGCATTTAGATGGAGCTAGAGTTTTTAACGCTATTGTTGAGTCAGATTATACGGCTCAAGATTTAGGAGCGGAGTTTGATACCATTTCTGTTTGTTTGTCCAAAGGTTTGGGAGCGCCAGTAGGTTCGGTGTTACTTGGAACAAAAGAAAGCATTAAAAAGGCTAGGCGAATTCGAAAAATATTTGGAGGTGGGATGCGCCAAGCGGGTAGCTTGGCTGCTGCTGCAAGTTTTGCCTTAAAAAACAATATTGAACGATTGAAGGAAGATCATGCTAGAGCAAAAACTTTAGGAGAAACCTTAGAAAAGTGTTCTTTTGTTAAGGATGTATTGCCAGTGTATACCAATATAGTAGTATTTGAGGTGAGGGAAGATTTGTCTCATATAGACGTAATTAATAAATTGCAAAATAAGGGAGTAAGAACGGTTGCTTTTGGTCCTCAACAAATTCGCTTGGTGACACATCTTGATTTTACAGAGCATCATTTGGATCAGACGCTTACAGTACTTCAAGAACTTTATTAAAAACTGCCTTAGGACACTGTTAAGTGATTTTCTGCTATTTTTAGAGCGTACTCAGAATGCTTAAAAATAGCATTTTATTTTACTTATAGATCGCCTTTTAATTACTTTTTAAAACACTTTTACAGCCTGAAACACCCTAATAACCGACTTTTAGAGCGATTTTTTAAAAAAAAAGGGTGTGTGTTTTGGATATTTTAGATGTTATTGTACATTTGCTTTCCCTTGAAAAAGGATTTTTTTAAAAACACCTTTGTAATATTCATTTATTGCAAAAGAAAACAAAGAAACTGTAATGGACAAATTTAATGAATTAAAAGGCATCGTTGATGCTTTAGAAGCTGATTTTGGAAAATTCTACAATGACAACAATAATGCTGCTGGTACTCGTGTACGTAAAGGTATGCAAGAAATCAAAACTCTTGCTCAAAGCATCCGTCTTGAAGTACAAGAGATCAAAAACAAAGCAAAATAAGCATTGTATATTGACCACACTTAGTGATACTCAAAAAAAACCGTTGATAGCAATTGTTATCAACGGTTTTTTTGTTTTAGTAGTTGGTAAAGTTAAATTTTAGCAGCTAATCGAGCGCCTTGGTTAATTGCTCGTTTGGCGTCTAGTTCTGCAGCAACATCAGCCCCTCCAATGAGGTGTACTTTTGCCCCAGCAGCTTCCAAAGGAGCATATAAGGTTTTTAATGGTAGTTGCCCAGCGCATATAATGACGTTATCAACTTCCAATATTTGCGGTTTTTCATCAATGGTAACATGTAGTCCTTGATCATCAATCTTTTGATAGGATACCCCATTAAGCATTTGTACTTTCTTTTTCTTGAGGCTTGCACGATGCCCAAAACCAGTTGTTTTGCCCAAGCCACCACCTACTTTTTTCTTCTTTCGTTGGAGTAAATAAATTTCTCTAGGAGAAGGGTGTACTTCTGGAGCGGTAAGTCCTGCACGACTTTCTAAGGTCATGTCTACACCCCATTCACTCATATAAGTAGGAATGTCAACACTAGGCGCAACACCTTCGTGCGACAAATATTCAGCTACATCAAATCCAATTCCACCAGCACCAATAATCGCAACCCTGTTTCCAACAGGCTTCTTGTCTCTTAGTACTTCGATGTAAGTTAATGTTTTGGGATGATTTTCTCCTTCTAGTTGAATGACTCTTGGACTAATCCCTGTTGCTAGAATTATTTCATCAAAATTGCCAATCAAATCTTCAGCACTTACTTTAGTATTTAATTTAAGATGAACACCAGTCAACTCTATCTGACGTTTAAAGTATCGAATTGTTTCGTAAAATTCCTCTTTGCCAGGAATTTGTTTCGCCATATTAAATTGTCCACCTATTTCATGGCTCGCATCAAATAGGGTAACTTGGTGTCCTCGACGAGCGGCAACAGTAGAGGCTGATAAGCCCGCAGGACCAGCGCCTACAACAGCGATTTTCTTTTTGTTATTGGTTGGTAGATAGTTGAGTTCTGTTTCATGACCAGCGCGTGGGTTGACTAAGCAAGAAACTTTCTTTTGTTCAAAGACATGGTCTAAACAGGCTTGATTACAAGCAATACAAGTATTAATTTCGTCCTCTCTTCCTTCCATTGTCTTTAGAACAATCTCTGGGTCTGCCAAAAAAGGGCGGGCCATAGAAACCATGTCTGCTTTCCCTTCGGCAAGGATACTTTCGGCAACACTAGGCATATTGATACGATTGGTTGCAATTAAAGGGATAGAAACTTCTCCTTTCATCTTTTCGGTAACCCAAGCAAAAGCTGCTCTTGGAACCCTAGTAGATATGGTGGGAACACGTGCTTCGTGCCAGCCAATACCCGTATTAATAATAGTAACGCCTGCTTCTTCTAAGCCTTTTGCTAGTTGAACAATTTCTTCCCATGTAGATCCTCCTTCAACTAAATCAAGCATCGATAATCTAAATATGATGATAAAGTTTTTGCCAACACGTGCTCTGGTTTTTCGAACAATTTCTAGTGCAAAGCGGATGCGATTTTCATAACTGCCGCCCCATTTATCTGTTCTTTTGTTGGTTCGAGCAGCGATAAATTGATTGATGAGATAGCCTTCAGAACCCATAATTTCTACACCATCATACCCCGCTTGTTGTGCTAAATAAGCAGAATTAGCATAGTCGTTAATCGTCCAATTAATCATGAAATTGGGCAACTTCCATGCTTTAAACATAGAAATCGGAGATTTGGTAGAAGAAGCAGAAACACAATAAGGAACATAAGCATATCGTCCTGCATGTAGAATTTGCATGCAAATTTTGCCCCCTTCCTTGTGTACCGCGTCTGTAACTACTTTATGATGTGCAATTTGAGATTTTTTCTTTAGTTGAGCAGCTAATGGTTTGACAACACCAGCGTGATTGGGAGAGATACCTCCTGTAACAATAAGTCCAACTTGTCCGCGGGCACGTTCTGCAAAATAAGCAGCCAATACTTTGGGGTCTCCTTCTTCTAACCCTGTATGCATAGAACCCATAAGAACTCTGTTTTTAAGGGTGGTAAATCCTAAGTCTAAAGGGGCTAGCAAATGCGGATATTTTTCCTTTGTCATAATAGTAAATTATAAATTGATTGATTTTGGTCAAACTCACCTTATCTAAAAAAAGAAACCTATTGAAGTTGTTTTTGAAGATTAGAATGAATAGGTAGCAATATAAATAATAAAGTTTAATCAAACGATTGTTTGGTAAAAAAACAAGATGAATTTCTATCTATTCTATTTTTAGCAAAATCTAAAAATAGGCACAACAGTCTAAAATATAATTAAATACACAAAAAAAAATCTTAAAATCTTAATAAAATGTTATGGTTTTGTTGTTATAAAATTGTAAATTTAAAGATAAGTAAGTCACTAAAAAATCAATCCCTTAAACTGATTTATTAATCCAATTTATTTACAGTACAATTATTTTAATCATGAAAAAACTAAGATTACTAGAATGTGCGACCTTTGTGCTCAGTTTTCTATTATCTGTAGGAGCTGCCAATGCGCAAACAAAACTATGGGGAGTTGGAGCATCTAATGGTCAAGCAGATGCAGAGTTTCAAAATGCTTTTGTACAGTCAACAACGGCAGGGTCTTATTCTGCAACTCAATGGACTGCGTTGACCGTCAATGAAAATGATGCGGCTGTGATGCCTGGAAATGCTTATTGGGTAAGAAGTACCACAGGTATTTCGCAAGGTGCTTATGTCGGTACATTAAATCCTGCCAATTCTGTTTCGGCGGCAAATGGAGTGGCAATATTTGATTCTGACTTTATGGATAATGGAGGCGTTAGTACTGCTCCAGGAACAGGAACTTCTCCAGCAGAACATAGGGGAGAGTTGATTTCTCCAAGAATAGACTTGACTGGAGCTACCGATTCTGCTATTGTTGTGCAGTTCTATTCTTATTATAGACCTTTTCGATTGACAGAGTTATCCTTGTCGATTTCTACAGATGATGGGACAACATGGAGTACACCTGTTAGTATACCTGCATTGCAACCTACTCCTCAAAACTCTTTTGTTCGAGGGATGGTTAGAGCTATGTTTCCATCTGTAACAGCAGGGGTGGCTAACTTGTCTCAGTGTCGCTTGAAATTTTCATTTGATGGAGAGCTTTATTTTTCTATTTTGGATGATATTGTTATCGAAATGGCTCCAGAATATGATATTGCTATAGGACTTCCAGATGCAGATGCACCAACTTATTTTGGTGTTGGAGATATGGTTAGAATAGGTAACAATGCTTATAATCCGCTTGTGAACATTGATCGTTACAACTTGGGTGAATGGTTATGGGGAGCGAAAGTTATTAATAATGGATGGAAAAATATCTTGCCAGCGGATGCACCAAGAGTGAAGTGCTCTATTGACTTTGAAGATGCCGTGACAGGAGCCTTAACAACAGGGGTTTATTTAGATACAATTGTAGGAGGGGCGACCGATTCGATCAAATCAAATGATCGCAACGGTATTGGTTTAGTTGACTACTTGAGAGATTTAGATTTTATTATGAACAATGGTGCTGGGCGTTACTATGTGACGTATTGGGTAGAGCATAACAATGCAGATGGAACACCAGAGAATGATACCATTAGACATTCTTTTGTTATTACAGATGATCAAGGAGGGGCTTCTTCGCATTACTTGTCTAAAGCGAGGTTAGCCAATTCAGATGGTCGAGTATTTGCCCGTAGTCGCATATTCCCAGGGGGGGCGCCACATTCAGCATTTGAGTATGGGTCTGTATTTTATTTTCCAAAAGGAATGACAGACGATATAAAAATAGATTCTATTGATTTCCGTTACTACGTACCTTCTGGTTTTACAGGAGCAGCCAACCAAACGATGTTTATCAATATCTATGAATATGTAGATGGTTCTAATGGTGGAGCATCTAATGGATTTGTGACGGGCGATGAATTAACACAAGTGGGGATAGGAACGATGGCTTTAACTGGTTTGGGGACTACTGTTGCCAATGGTGATTATGGCTTGGCTGTAGTTCGTAGCTTTGCAGATGCTTCGTCAGGAGGACCAATGGGTCCCTTATCCGATGGAGGATTTTATTATATTTCTGTTTTAACACAACCTTCCTTGGCTGGCGGGGTTTCAACTTTTGGGTTTAACGATGTGCCAATTCATGGAGTAGATCGTTTGAACTATGCTATGAATATAGGGACAACTTCTAATGCATCACCAGTAGCTCCATCTACTATGAGAGTAGTTGATGCGGCTGGTTCTATAGATTGGTTCGCAGGTTTCACAGGGTTCGATGAAGTACCTTCTATAGGATTGCATTTGAACTCCTCAGCGTTGATAACAGGAAATCAAGCAATATTGGAGGCAGAGAATGCTACAATGAGCGTTTATCCTAATCCAGTAGGAAATCATTTGAATGTCGAAGTAGAATTTGATGCTCCTATCGATGTTACATATATTATGACAGATGTATCTGGTCGTGTGGTTTATTTAAGCCAAAGCAAAAATGTAACTTCCGAAAAACAAACCATTGACGTAAGTAATCTTGCAATGGGAGTTTATTTTGTCACAGCTGAAACATCCGAAGGCGTATCTACTAGTCGTTTTATCAAAAAATAATAGAATAGTTTGAGAAGATTTATTTGCTCTTAAAGCTATTTGTAATAAAAATCACCTTGACATATGGGTTGGGGTGATTTTTGTATTTGTATATGCTACGTTGCAAAAAAAAACGTAATTCTTAGATAGTCCCAACCAATTGAGTTGCACAAGTTCGTGTCTTCGTGTAATGCAGGAAGGAACTAAAGGAAAGTAGCGAAAGTAACGCTTCTGTTTGCTTTTCAATTAACACTCAAAATAAACCTAGTTTTCTACTCATTTACTCTAAAAAAAAGTTACCCTAGTTGAAAAAATAAACTAAGGTAACTTTAGAAAAACTGTGAAGAAGTATATTTAAACGTACTGTTTTTAGTGGATTACTTTTACTTTTTGATTATAAATTCCATTATTTGTTTGGATTGATAAAAAGTAAACACCTGAAGCTAATCTTTCCATAGAAATTTTATTAGTATATGGATCAGGACTATTATTGCTGTCAATTAATTGCCCCATAGCATTAAATACTTTGATAGAGGTAATTTCTGATTTTTCGCTGATGATATTTAGTAAGCCATCTGTTGGGTTAGGGAACAATCGAATATCTAAATTATCAGGAGTAGGAGGTATATCTAAAAGCCCTGAAATAGTGATATGACCTGTTATTGGTGTTGTTCCAATTTCCAAATTCTGGTGGTTAATAAGACGAACAGACGAAATTGTTACTGGAGAAATAATAGTATCTGATGACCATTTACCCATAATTAGGTCATCTTTAATAGTGAAATGCATGGCTCCAATAGGTCCCTGTCCACTAATAGGGTATTTATCTTTTCTAGAGACAGCAACTTCAATTTGACCAACTCTATGAAAGACTTTTTGAATATGAATAAGATCATTACCTAGCCAAGAATTGCTAAAGTCCACCATTACTGAACCTGCTTCGATATGATCTGGATTGTAGTTAATCGTAAACGCTAGACCATAAGCATCCGTTATTGGATAAAAAGTACTTCCTAAATAAATATCAGTCGCTAGACTATCGCCTGTATTGGCAATAGCATTATTGATACCAAATGGGCTAATACCAGCTAAAGAGTGCCCCCCAGAACGGAAGTAAGAACGACCGTAGTTAAGTTGAATCGCATTGATATCTAGAGAATCAACAACACCATCTCCATTGGAGTCAAAGTGCTTTCCATTGGGTAAATCGATAATTGGAGTTGTACTCCAGTCGGAAGCAGCGTAAGGTGTCCATGTATTGGAGGTGATTGCTCTCGGAGGTCCTGCGTCACCATAAGCCAATCCAATTGGTAATAAATCAAAGTTGTTGGCTACCGTATTATCATCCGTATCACCTGGCCATACACAACCGCTTACCCCAACAGTAACAATCGAAGCTACGCTGTAGCCAAATAAGTCACTAACAACAACGGTATAATTGCCTGGACACATATTGGTTGGAGAAAAACCAGAGATGGTCGTATCACTCCAAGTGATGTTATAAGGAGGTAAGCCGCCCAATACAGAAATATTGACAGTTCCAGAACAACCAATAATAGTATCGCAACTAGCATCAGGAGTTGTAGAAACAATTAAGGACAAACTATTGGTGCCACCACAAGGTCCTTGTGTCCAACTCGCAATGCCATATTTATGGGTAGCGACACAAGCATTTATATAAGTGAGACTATCACAACCACAAACTGGCGCATAAACAGCAGGGCAGCTTAATGCTGAATCGATCAAATTACTATCTATACAGGCGCCATTAAAACAGCCTGTACTGACGATTGCAGTATGAATAACTCCATTGACATCACTAACGGAAAGGACATAATTTTGCTCAGGACACAAATCTGTTCTGATTGGTCCAGCAGTAGAGCCATCACTCCATGCAAACGTAGCTGGTCCTGTAGCGGTAGTGCTGTCCATGAATTGGATGAAAGTATAGCTTCCATCACAAGTAGCACAGTTAGAAGAATTGGTTGTATTTCCAATTACTTCATTAGTGTTGCCAATAAGTCCATTACAAGCATTTAGAGTATCCTGAATATTTACCAAGACAGTACAAGTATCTGGAATTTGCTGAATAGAATCAATAAGCAATAAAGTGAAATAGTGATACCCTAAGTTATTGCAATCAAAATATTGGCTGGTAGTTATTGCTCCTGATGGATCAATGAGATAAGCTTGAGTTTTATTGGTGTCAATTCCTATAAGACTTAGATCGTTAGGTGTTATGCTTACTTGATTATTAGCATCTAAATAACGAGTAATGCTATTAAAACAAGTCGCTACTTGAGGAGTAGTAGGACTATTACAAGTAACGGTTAGACTAGTAGCGCTTCTATTGCCAGCGTTATCTGTAACAACAATGGTATAAATACCAGGGCACAAGTTATTTCTAGTATGTTGAAGCGTGTCTGTAGCAGTGATCCCATCACTCCACTGAAATGTATACGGCGATCCATTAGGGTTTAAAATACTTATTTGTCCTGAACCATTACATTGGGTGCAAGTCGTTGGGCTTTGGAGAAGCGAATCGGTCAATAAAATACTAGGACCGTTAAAAGTTTGTCCACAAATAAGGTTTATACTATCATAGTAGTAATTTAAGTTCCCATCAATGACTTCTATTGAGTAAAAGGAATTGGCGGCGAGTTGAGATGCGTCAATACTAACCGATCCTAAAGAGTTGCTACTGACGTTAATACCTCCAAGTGAAAAATGGTAGGGAGGGTTAAAACTAGCAACAATATTATTGCTGTCTAGTAGATTAATCGTAACAATACAGTTGGAGTCAACGTCATAATCTAGTGTCAACATTTGCGCTTGGCTAGACCTTATTAGTCCAAACCAGAGGAGGCAGGCAAAAATTGCATACTGGATTTTTAAACTGAGATTTTTTGTCATTGTGATATAAGTTTCTTTTGTATATTTAGTGCGGTGTGAATACAGTATGATTGTTAAATGTATACTTTTGGTCGATAAAAATTAAATTTTAATTGTTTCTTTACAAGTTCAGGATTTGTTTGTGTTTTAAACAAAGTAGTGATTAAGTTTTGATTATGATTTAAAATTAATATTTTATATATAAATATAAACAAAGCGATGATTTAGATTTTGGAATACTACAAATATGAAACTTTATTTGAGCTAGATCAAAAACAAAAAATAGCTTTTCTTGGAAATATTATAGTTGATTTGATTTTTATAGCATTGGTTTTTAGTGATTTGAATGTATTTATGCTTCGATAAACTTTGTTTGAAATGTTTTGGTTGATTAGGGATGTTCAAGAATAAAGTCATTTTTTGATGTTATATTAGCTAATCCAATAGCTTAAGCACCTTATTTGTGTCAAAAAACGCAAATAACACACTTTTTAATGAACTAACAAAATAGTATGAAGTTCCCCACAAAATCTAATACTACTGATTGGAAAATCGTTAGTCGAATATTAGAACCCTTATTTTATTATGATATTTTTTCTTACCCCTTAACAGTAGAAGAAGTACACGAATTTAGTTGTCATAAATCGTCTGATAAAACATTAATAAAAGAGGTGCAGGAGATTTTAGAGGAGTTGGTAGCAAAGGGCTATTTATATAAAATAGACCAGTTTTACCTGTTGGCGAATCGACCGAATTGGGTAACAAGTCGAAGAGAGAACAATCAACGCGCATTAAGGTATCTCAAACGAGCTAAAAGAATGACGCAGTTAATGACTTTTTTCCCATATGTTCGAGGAGTATTTATCTCAGGATCACTATCCAAAAATGTAATGCCCTCGGATGGGGATATAGACTATTTTATTGTTACCAAGCCCCAACGTTTGTGGGTAGCTCGAACTTTTTTAATTTTATTTAAAAAGATTTTCTTATTCAATTCTAAAAAACACTTTTGCGTTAACTATTTTGTCGATGAGCATTTGCTTGAAATCGAAGAAAAAAATCGTTTCACAGCAACAGAAGTGGCTACTGTTTTGCCAATGTATGGGACTCAAATTTACCAAGATTTTTGGCTGGCTAACGATTGGTTAGAAAACTATTATCCCAACGTAAAACCTCGTGATTTGAAGCAGACCTTGCCAGAGAAACAAAGATGGGTGCAATATCTTACGGAAGCATTATTAAATACTAGGTTAGGCGATTGGTTGGATCTTTTTTTTATGAAAAAAACCTTGAAAAGATGGAATATAAAGTTTGAAGATATGCCTGTAGAAGATTTTAACATTGCCCTAAAATCAAGACGAAATGTTTCCAAGCATCATCCTCGATTATTCCAACAAAAAGTTATCAAAGCTTTTGCCGAACGAGTCCAAAATTTTGAACAACAACATCAAATCCAGCTTTATATGACTCCCTCAGAGTTATAAAAAATTAATAGCAAGATCTATTATCGTATCATCTGTCTCTAACTATTATCGTATACGTATGAAATTATTATTTACACATTCTTATTTTTATCGCTTTGATCCCAAACAGTGGGAAGATGGACGTCCTTACCCGCCCTACGGAACGATTTATGCAGCCGCTTTGATGCGGCAAGAAGGCTATGACGTGGGATTATATGATACCAACTTAAAAGAGCGAACGGACGAAATAATTCCTGTTTTGGATCAAGAAAAACCACAATATTTGATTATCTATGATGATGGGTTTAACTACTTGACAAAGATGTGTTTGACAAAGATGCGGGAGGCGGCTTTTGAGATGATTGCTTATGGCAAAGCACGAGATTGTACGGTAATTGTTTCTAGTTCTGATTCGACAGATCATTATGCCAAGTATTTGGAAAAAGGAGCAGATTATGTACTGTTAGGAGAAGGAGAGCAGACCTTATTAGAGTTGATCAATGCACTTGAATCGGAAAAGATCAATAAAGCTTCTGTTTTAGGAATGGTGTGGTCGGATGAGTTGGGGACTATTATAAAAAATCCAAGGAGACCTGTCTTAAGAAATTTGGATGAATTGCCACAACCTGCATGGGATTTGGTGGATATTGAGGCATATCGAAAGATATGGCTTCAAAAACAAGGTTACTTTTCGTTGAATATTGCAACAACTAGAGGGTGTCCTTATAAATGCAATTGGTGTGCAAAGCCTATTTATGGCAATCGTTACAATTCGAGATCGCCAGAGCGTATTGTTGACGAAATCGAGATGCTGGTAACGAAGTATGGTGCAGAGTACTTTTGGGTATGTGATGATATTTTTGGCTTAAAGCCTGGGTGGGTACAATCTTTTCGAGATTTGTTGCAAACTCGTAATTTATCCATTCAGTACAAAATTCAATCTAGGGTTGACTTATTGCTAAAAGAGGATACCATAGATGCCTTGGCAGCGTCAGGCTTAGAGACCGTTTGGGTGGGCGCAGAATCAGGATCTCAAAAGATTTTGGATGCTATGGACAAAGGAACGGATGTTGCACAAATTTACGAAGCTACGAAGCTTCTAAAAAGCAAAGGGGTAAAAGTCGCTTTCTTTTTGCAGTTTGGCTATTTAGGAGAAACAATGGAAGATATCGAAAAAACGATTCAAATGTTGTTGGATTTGCTGCCAGATGATATTGGAATTTCTGTTTCTTATCCCTTGCCAGGAACTAAATTTTTTGAGATGGTGCAGGCAGAATTAAAAGACAAACAAAACTGGGAAGACTCTGATGATTTGGATATGATGTATCAAGCTACTTTTTCGCCTGCTTTTTATAGACGATTACATCGGTTGGTGCACAAGGTATTTCGGAAGAAGCAAGGTTGGGAAAATTTGAAACTATTATTAAAATCTCCTCAAAAAACCAATCGGGTACGCTTGCGCTCAGCACTGGGAACATTTTATTATCTTCCTGCTGCGGCAATAGATAAAATGCGTTTAAAACGTTTGGAAAATGCCTAAATTAAATCAACAACCTATAGAGCAACCTTTTAATAGTATAGCGAAGGTCTACGATCGTGAATTTACACATACTCAAACAGGCGTACTACAACGCAAGCGAGTATATAATTATCTTCAAAGGTATGTATCTACATATTCTAATTGTTCTGTTTTGGAACTGAATTGCGGGACAGGAGAAGATGCCATTTGGTTGGCAAAACAGGGCTGTTCTGTTTTGGCAACGGATATTTCGGAGACGATGGTTGCCGTAACTAAAGAGAAGGTTTTAGAAAATAAATTGGAGACAAATATCACTTGCCAAAGGCTAGGAATACAAGATTTGGAGCAGTTGAATTCGAATGATAAATACGATCTTATTTTTTCTGATTTTGGAGGTTTGAATTGTGTGTCACCTAAAGAATTAAAAAAAATAAGTATTGTTTTGCAACGTTTACTGAAACCCAATGGTCGTTTTATAGGAGTCGTGATGTCAAGGTTTTGTTGGTGGGAAACGTTGTATTTTACTTTTAAAGGGCAATTCAAAAAAGCTTGGAGACGAGAGGCTAAGGAAGCAATTGCCGCCCCGTTGACTCTTGCCACTACCGTAGATACTTGGTATTATAGCCCCAAAGAATTTGGTCATCTTTTGCAAATGGAGTTTCATTGTCAACAGACTTATCCGATTGGATTTATGTTGCCTCCCTCTTATTTGGATAATTGGTTTAAAAATAAACCTTCGTTGCTTCGAGGGTTGAATCAACTAGAAAAATGGACTCCCAAAGTTTGTGCCCGATGGAGTGACCATTATATGATTGTATTGAGACCTAAAAAAAATTAATGAAGATAATTTTTACACACGGATATTTTATAAAAGAAGACGAAAAAGAGCAGGAAATTATGCGCCCCTACCCACCTCTGGGGATTTTGTATTTGTCAGCTTGGTTGGAAAAAAATGGTGTGGATAATACAGTGTTTGACACTACTTTTTCTACTAAAAAAGAACTGTATCAACACCTGGAGCAAAAGCAACCAGACTTAATTCCCATTTATACCAATCTGATGACAAAAGTAAATGTGATTGAGTTGGTACAATTCATTCGTTCTAGTTCTATACTAAAAGATACGATTGTGGTATTGGGAGGACCTGATGTTACTTACAATATAACTGACTATCTGGCTACAGGAGCGGATATAGTTGTAATAGGAGAAGGTGAACAAACAATGCTTGAAATTGCCCAAACCATTGCACAAGGGAATCGTCAAGAGTTTGCCCATATTGATGGCTTGGCATATCGCACAAGTGATGGAGAAATATTTAAGACAAAAGCACGAAAGCGATTGCGTCCAGTAGATGATTTGCCCTTTCCCAATCGCAAAAAAATAAATCTACATCAATACTTACATACATGGAAAAAACATCATGGTCTGAATGCAGTCTCTGTAAGTACTCAACGAGGTTGTCCTTATACTTGTAAGTGGTGCAGCACTGCTGTATATGGGCAAAGTTATCGGAGGCGTTCTCCTAAGGTAGTGGTGGATGAATTAGTACACATTAAAACGTGTTATAATCCAGAAACGCTATGGTTTGTAGATGATGTATTTACGGTAAGCCACAAATGGTTGGCAGCGTTTGCGCAAGAGGTGAATGAACGCAATGCAATTATTCCTTTTGAATGTATTACTAGGGCAGATCGAATGGATGAATCGGTGATTGATTTGTTGAAAAAAGCAGGTTGTTTTCGTATTTGGATTGGTGCAGAGAGTGGCTCGCAAAAAATTATTGATGCTATGGATAGAAGGGTTGACGTGCATCAAGTCCGTTCTATGATTCAACTTACTCGCAAAAAAGGAATTGAGGCGGGAACATTTATTATGTTAGGTTATCCTGGCGAAACAGAGGAAGACATAGAAGAAACCATTCATCACCTAAAAACATCGAATCCAGATCATTTCACAATTACGATTGCTTATCCTATCAAGGGAACAGGACTTTATGAGCAGGTAGATGCATTGCAAACAACTGTTAATGATTGGAATACAAGTACAGATCGGGATCGAGATTTTAAGCGAACTTATCCCAAACGTTATTACGATTATGCTGTGCGTCGAGTCGTTAATGAGGTAAATTATCATAAACAGGTACTAAAAGGACAACAGTTTAGCCTTGCAGCAACTAAATTGAAACTAAAATCTGTTGCTGCCAAAACAGGGATGGCGTATACCAAGCGCTTTTTATAATTTATTTTGCGATAGCGTTTTGTTAAGAATAGGGCGATTTATCCAAAATACCAGCCATTGAAAAAATTAAAAATTTAAAGCAATATTCATGAATAACTTAGGCTTTTTTACTGATTTTAAACTACTAGGATCGGATGCAAAAGTGACAGAATATGTCGATTATTATTTGGTAGAAACTCCAACCAATCCAACGTTTATAGATGGAAACTGCATGGTGTTAAAATCACCTGATTTACTTCTAGACAAAGACGAGCTGGAAAAGCTTTTTAAGTGTCATTTTTCTGAAGCAACAAATCAGCATCATGTAGGTTTTCGATTGATGCATATACCTTCGGATGAAATACTTGCCCCTTACCTTCAAAATGATCAATACCAAATAGACAACTTGGCGGTAATGACTTATGACAAGGAGGCTGTAGAGGCAAAAACAGTATTGCAGGAGGAGCGTGACCACATTCGAACATTTTCTTCTGATTTAGATTGGGAACAATGGACACAGCATGAAATTAGAGAGCGCCCAACGGTTTTTTCAGAAGCTTCTTTTAAGGCTTATTTATTGAATAGAAGAAATGTTTATAAAACCATGATAACACAGGAGATGGGGAACTTTTATGGCGTTTTTCGAGATGGAAAATTATTAGCTGCTGCGGGCTTGTATATTTTTGATAAAATTGGTCGATTTCAACAAGTTCGAACTATTGAAAGTGCTAGAAGGCAAGGTTTGTGCAAGCGTTTGATTCAACATATCTATACTGTAAATATGCTGCAAATGGAAGAAGCGGTTATTGTTGCCGATGAAGACTATCATGCCTTGAAAATATACGAAGGTTTAGGCTTTAGAACGAGAGAAAATCAATATGATTTGACTAAAGTTGTTGCTCAATAGTCTGAAAAAGAAGCCTTTAAATAATTGCTGTTTATAGAATTTCTGACGAATACCTACCAATTGAAAAAAACGACAAATATACCAACCTTATTATTTCTTGGACCACTACTATTGGGGCTGTGTTATTGGCTTATTAGAACGTATGGACTCCCTATTCATGATTTTTCGAATGCTTATATTGGTGCTGTATTTCTAAAAGAGGGTTGGTGGTCAACAGAAGTTTATGATGCTTGGAAATTCAATTCGATGGCTTTAGAAAAGGGATTTTCTAATTTATTTTTGGCCTATTATCCTAATACACCTTTTTTAGCCTTTTTCTTTTATCCTGCTACTTTTTTGTCACCAATATGGGCTAAGATTTGCTTTAATCTATTGAGTAGTAGTTTGTTTCTATTGATGTTGGTGCGAGCGCAGCGACGATGGCGATTTTCAGCTGGGGTATTTCTCCTAGTGCCTGTTGTATTTTTTACAAGCCTGCGGAATGGGCTATATTTTGGACAAGTATACTTATTATTGAGTTTTTTACTAGCCGAAGGACTGCATGCATTTCAAAAAAAACGCTTTGTTGTTGGGGCTTTTTGTTGGGCAATAGCATTGATGTTAAAAGTATTTCCAGTGTTGCTAGGTGTATTGCTAATTGCAGAAAAGCACTATAAGGCAGCGTTGGTTTATGGAGTCGCTTGTATTAGTTTGTTGAGCGTATCGTTATTTCAAGTAGACATGGCAAACTGGATGTATTATTTCACCGATGTATTTCCAAAATCATCTTCAGGAACCTACTACGATGGTTTTACACCTGCTGCAAAGTCCGCAACAATGCTGTTTAAGCATCTCTTTGTATACGATGCCTTACATAATCCTACGCCTGTTTTCAATTCGTACACAGCATTTATCTTCATGCAAGCTTTTTATAAAACGATTATATTAAGTACAGCTATTTTTTTTACTTGGAAGTCAAAACAAGACTTGATAACAAAAGTAGGGCTATGGCTCATTGCAGGTATGCTCTTGTCTCCAGGATTGAGTTCTTATGCAGGAATACTGTTATTATTTCCTTGGTTGGTTGTGTTTCGAAACGATTTGCAATTAACACAAAAACAACAGATTTTATTTTCTGTGCTAATCGCTCTATATGTTAACCTTCCGATTACTTATTTTTACGAATTACCTCTGTATTTAAAGTTCCCAAAAGTATATGTGTTGCTCTTGATTTTTATATACTACCAACAGTTATTGCTCCCAAAAGAAAGTAAGCGCATCAATCACATTAGCCAAGTAGGGATAGGAATGGGGCTGTTCTTGTTTTTTACCGTACCAGCTGTTATTAAAAAGACGCCTCCTCAAAATACCTATGTATTAGAAAAAGAGAAGCATATTTTGACGAGCGACTATACGATTAAGAATGGGCAATTGGAATACGAATATTGGACGGTTCCTACTCCCAAAAGACTTACCACTAATATTATGGTTCATCAATTTGATACGAATGTTGTACGGATCAAAGACAAACAAATTTATTATAAGGGAATGCCTTTGACCAACACGAACTCAAACAAGCGAAAGCCTATGGTTATTAATGGAAAAGAGATCTTTTATTTGTCGGATCAGAACCGTGGGATGGGATTTTATACTTTAATGAAAGTGAGGTTGACAGAGAAAAAATAAGGCAGTATGAAGTATTATTTAAAGTCATTTTACCGTTATCATATTCGTGGACAATGGTACTATTTAAAGGCTAAAAAATCATTATCATCGGAGCAAAAACCAATTGTAATTTACAGTATGGGAAAAGTAGGATCGTTGTCTTTGTATCATTCGATTCGAAGTCATAGTAACAGCCCAATATTCCACATACATAGCTTAAATCAAAGGCGTATAGATTGGGAATACAAGACTTGTAGAGCAAAAGGTTGGTGGCCCGATTCTAAAAATACGGGTGCTCTAATTTATAACAAAAAAATTCAACCCAACCAACCAACTTCAATTATAACAACAATAAGAGAACCGATAGAACGCAATGTATCTGCTTTTTTTGAAGTGTTTCGTTATTATAATAATATGGATGCTTCCAACTATGATAATGATGTTTCTCTTTTGCAAGAACAATTCTTACAACTAGTGCCTCATGATTATCCGTTAAATTGGCTAGACGATGAATTAAAAATGATGCTGGAAATAGATGTTTTTGCGACTAATTTTGATACTCAAAAAAAGTATAAAGAATATCAGAGAGGAAATTTTGAATTGTTATTAATGCGGGTAGATTTGCCAGATGCTAAAAAAGAAAAAAGGTTGAAGGAATTTCTTAATATTCCTAATTTGAAATTGGAGCGCCATAATATTGGAGCACAAAAAGACTATGCGCATTTATACCACACATTTAAAACCAGTTTGAGATTGCCTAAAAACTATGTAGAGCAAATGTTAGATTCTAAATATTGCCGCCATTTTTACAGTCAAGAAGAACGCCATAGCTTATTTAAAAAATGGACGAACTAGATAGAAAAAAAAAGCAACGATTGACATGGATTGTTCTGTATGGTAGTCTTCAAATTCTACCTCCACTAGGACAGTTTCTTATTTCTTATTTTGTCATTCGATTCAATTCAGAGGCAGCTTGGGGCGAAATAGTAAATTATTTGATTTTTGTCAACTTAGCTATTTTATTTTTTAATTGGGGGCAGAATACCTACTTGATTCGAGCCTTTAGTCAAAATGTTCAAATGGTAGCCGTTTATTGGCAAGAGTCGTTTTGCAGTCGTTTGGTTTTGTTGGGATTAGTGCAGATGGTTGCCATTGTTTTTTTTTATGGAGATGGGGTAAGTTGTTGGTGGCTTTCTGTTTGGTTGTGGGGAGCTTTTGGAGTGCGCTCCTTTGATCCGTTGCCTATTTATACTAGAAGATTAAAAGGAGCTTTGAGCATAGAAGGGGGAGGATTGATGATGATATTAATAGCCTTGTGGTCACATCGTTCCAATTTGGATACCAACTACCTACTTTTTTTATATGCATTTTTAGCTGTTGCCAAAGCTATGGCTTATGCCTTTTTTTATCGACGTGTTGTTTTAAAGAATTGGAAATGGAGGTTTCGAAAAGCATTTTTGGTCACTGCTTTTCCTTTTTTTATACCAGCGATGATTGGATTTGTTCAAAGTAGAATAGATTTGTATGGAGTAGCATTTTATTTATCAGAAGAAACATTGGGGGCTTATCAAGTTTTTTTCAAAGCATTTAGTTTGTTTATACTAGGAAATAGAATTATTGTGAGTCCATTTTTAAAAAACATTTATCGAATGCCTGATACAGCCTTACAACGGCTCAACCATTGGATGTTTGGGTTGGGAATATGGGGAACAGCACCAGTTGTAATTGCTTTTTACTATTTATTACCTTGGATATACGGAATTAACTTTTCTGCTTGGATGTATGGTTTGGGGTATCTAATGATCGTACCTTTTTTTGGCTATGCTATTCAAACGCATCATCTAATAAAAATAGAAAAAGAAAAGCAGTTAGTTGTGGTCTTTTTGGGGGCTGCATTCGCGAATATTTGTTGCAACTATATTCTAATTCCGACCTATGGTGCTTTGGGAGCAATTGCTTCAACGGCTATAGTACAGTGGTTGCTATTTTTTGTTTTTAGGATATTGCTTGGTAAGTCGTCAAAATGGCAAAAAATTAATAATTAGGCTCATAAAAAGATGCTTCTTGAGCAGATTCAGGAGTTGCTAGCACAGGCAAAGGATTTAAATGATCTACTTCTGAACGATGGTACAAGTTGCCCAATTGAGGATATTCTGGATGCGTATGTGTCGTATAGCTTTGTAATAATGCTTGAGTTTGTGGCAAGGTATAATTCCATTCTAACGCCAATCGTTCGGCGCTTGGTTCCATAAAAGATATATACAGTAATTCAGCAAAGTGGTGTTCTTGTAGTAATGCATAACTTAGATCAGAGTGTAGTTGATTTCTGGCATCGCTTAACAAGGCATTCTTGTGTCGGATGTTTTGATTAAAAGAAGCAGCTTGAGGATGTTGTAACACAAAATTAGGCTGTATAATTGATTCATGGCACCACATACACTTGGCAGGCTTTCCAGCTTCTCCTAAGGATGGAGGAACGGCCGTTTTTAGTTGTCCCAACTCATTATAAATAGCAAAACGAGGTTGTCCGTTAGGCATAAAATCAAATACCTCAAAATCGCTTGCTTGGAAAGTTCCTTGTTGGACATCTCCGGTTCCTTCTACAGCCATAAACGCCATTTTTTTAAAATCTATAATCGTATTATTGGTTTGGTAAATCACTCGATTTCCCATTGTTACACTCGAATTACCACTGTCCAAACGAATAACAGCAGTATCTTCAAAATTATAGACATTTTTAAAGCCCTCTAACGTAGGATAAACTCCTGTAATCGCGTAATAATGGTAACTGCTATTCAATGTGAGGACAACAAATCGCCCCAAATCCATATATTGATTTTTTTGGTAGGCGGCACTGCTTTTGATGGTATTAATAATTCGTTGCAAAGCATTTTGAGCATTGTTAGAGAAGCCTAGTAGCGCACAATCAATTTCTAGTAGCGCCAATTGATGATTCTCTTTTTTCCAACGAATCGCCTTTTCTAATTGTCCTTGAGGTAAGGCAGCTCCCAAATAAGAAAAATACCACTTTAAACCACTTTTGAGGGTCTCAGAGTCAGATGATGGAGGGTTGTAATAATATTGCAAACAAATTTTTAAATCAGAAGGTGGATTTAATTTATCGCTAGAACAAGCCAAGGGCAGAGCAATAAGGCTGGAAAGACCTCCATAAAATAAAAAAAAAGTTAGGTAACGTAAGGTTGCTGCAATCATAAAAGTAGACGATTCAAACGAAGAATTTATGACATAGATGGTTAAAATACTAAGTTTTACAAAAAACATTGTAAATTACGACAATAGAGCTAAAGTTAAAAATAACAAGGAATGATGAGAATCTCCCCCCACAAAGTAATTTTATTTAATCCTAGAAGTGCCAATTCCAAATATCGAATTCCGAATAGTATTTTACAAGTAGGAGCCTCTATAGAAGGTAAATTTGATTATGTATTTGTTGATGGTAATATGGAGCAAGATCCTTACGCTAAGATAGCTTCTTATTTGAAAACAGGTGAATTTAAGTATTTGGGCATGACGGTTATGCCCGGTCCACAACTTAGCCAAGCCATCCCATTTGCCAAAAAAGCCAAAGAAGAATTTCCAGATATTATTAATATATGGGGAGGATACTTTCCTTCCAATCAATATAAAGTGGTTATTCAAGCGCCTTTTATTGATTATATTGTGAATGGTCCTGGTGATAATGCCTTTCCTGCTTTGTTGATGGCGTTGGAGAACGACTTGCCTTATGAGTTTATTCCCAATTTAATTTATCAGACTGTTGATGGTCAAATTGTAAAAACTAAAAAAGAAGGTCTACTCAATCAAGATCAACTAACAGAGTTGCCTTATGATTATTTAAATACATTTTACCCAATTGAAAAATACCTCGGAAAGACGTATTTAGGCAACAAAACCTTGGCTTACCATTCTAGTGTAGGTTGCCCTTTTAAATGTTCTTTTTGTGCCGTTGTTCCTATTTATAATGGTCGTTGGCAAGCTAAAAGTGCTCAAAATGTATACAAAGATGTATTAAAAATTAAGAAAGAGTACGGAGCAACAGCAATAGAGTTTCACGACAACAATTTCTTTGTTTCTGAAAAACGTACAGCAGAATTCTCAAGGTTGATGTTGAAAGAAAATATGGTTTGGTGGGGTGAAGGTAGAATTGATACCATTGATCGTTATTCGGATGAAACATTGCATTTGATGCGAAAAGCTGGGTGCAAAATGATTTTCTTTGGGGCAGAGAGTGGTGATGATGCCATTCTTCAACAAATGGACAAAGGAGGGAAGCAAACGGCAGCACAAATAAAAAGCTTTGCCGCTAGAATGAAAAAAGTAGATATTATTCCAGAATATTCATTTGTCTTGGGGTTGCCTGCCGAAAGTGAAGAAAAAGTGATGGCTCAGATTGATGCTGATATTGCGTTCATCAAGGAAATAAAAGAAATTAATCCTGCAACAGAAATTATTATTTATTTATATAGCCCAGTGCCGACAGAAGGCTCCGAGTTATTTGAACGAATCACGGCTGCTGGATTTGAATTCCCTAGTCAACTAGAAGATTGGATTACACCACAATGGCAAAACTTTGATTTGAGAAAAAATCCGCTTACCCCTTGGCTGACTCCTGCTATGGTCGATAAGATTAAAAACTTTGAAACAGTTTTGAATGCGTATTATCCAACGGTATCAGACATTCGATTGAGTAAATTTCAGCGAAAGATGATACATATTCTATCCGTATTACGTTATCGCCTTGGGCTGTACAAATTTCCCTATGAGTTAAAAGTATTGCAGAAAATTTGGAAATATCGTCAACCCGAAATTGAAGGCTTTTAGAGTGTAGTATAAACATTATGATAGATCGAATACGACGTCAATTCAGACGATTGACGCAACCTATATTGTGGCGATTATACAAGGCTTATTTGTCCAAAACACGTTGGTTTAATTACGATGGCTTGTCTATAAAAGTAGCACCTTCTGTATTTCATCCAGGATTGCTATTTAGTACTAAAATTTTAGCCCAATTTGCATTAAATTTAGAATTAAAAGGCTCTAAAGTACTTGAATTAGGGGCAGGAAGTGGATTAATAGCTTCTTTAATGGCGAGAGAGGGTTTCCTTGTCACAGCAAGTGACATTAATCCTATAGCTGTTCGCTCTATCTTAGAAACTAAGGATATGAATAACTTAGAATTGGAGGTCATCGAATCTGATTTATTGGAAAATATACCCCCTACAATATTTCAATATATTCTAATTAATCCACCTTATTTTCCGCAAGAACCCACAAATAATCGAGAAAAAGCGTTTTTTTGTGGGCAGAATTTTGAGTACTTTCATAACTTATTTTCTACAATAGGTACTTACATGCAAGTGCAAAGTTCTATCTTTATGATTTTGTCCGACGATTGTGCCATTGAAACGATACAGAGTATTGCACGCAAACATCATTTTACGTGGAAGTTATTGCACGAAGAAAAAGTATGGGGCGAAACAAATTTCATTTATGAGATAACAAAAGACAGGTTAACACCAATTTAAAGAAATTAAATTTATCGCGTTTTATAATGCACAAAACCAAGCTAGTAAACCTATTTCAGCATTTAGACTCTAGAGAAATTACTCGTTTCTTAGATTATGTCAATTCCCCATTTTATAACAAACATGCGGAAGTTAAGAAGCTATGTGCTTACTTAGCGAAGTATGTTCCTAATCCTAAGCGACAGCATCGTTTAGAAAAAGAACGTGTTTTTAAATATGTTTATCCTAACAAAAAATTTGATGGCAATGCCCTTCATAGTATTAGTTCCAAATTACTTTCTTTGTTGCACGATTACTTAGTGATAACAGCGCACGAAGAAAAGCACAACCAACATTTGATCAAGATACTAGCAGAGTTGCGGCATAGAAAACAATTTAAAGATTATGATGCTATTCTTCGAAAGATTGAAAGAAGCGAAGAGAGTTCTTATACAGATGTAGAAGATTTGTACTGGGAAAAGTTTTCTTATCACAAAGAATTGGATGTTAATTTTGTAACACAGGGAGGACGGACTTACAATGAAAATTTGCAACTTAAAAATGATTTTTTAGACTTGTTCTTTATTACTAAAAAGCTTAAAGTTGCTTGTGATATGGTGAGTCGAAATATTGTTATTGGTAGTAATTATGAATACCGTTTGGTGGATGAACTTTTTGTTTATTTGGATCAACCGAATAGTCCATATGGGCAAGAGCCTACGATTAAAATTTATGCGGGAGTATTAAAAATGTTGTTGTATGGAGAAAAAGGAGATGGGGAATATTTTAAAGTAAAAGGCTGGTTGGTAGAGCATCAGGCAATTTTTTCAAAGAAAGAGCTCAAAAATATATACGACTACCTAGAAAATTATTGCATTCGTTGTTATAATAAAACGGCAAGTGAACAATATCTAAAGGAAATACTGGATATTTCTAAGTTTTTAGTCAAGCATGAGATCAATTTTGTAGATGGTTATTTGTCTGATGGAGATTATAAAAACATAGGAACAAGTGCAATTAGTCTGGGAGATTATGAATGGGCAGCCGAGTTTATTGAAACCTATAAAAAAGCTTTGATACCCCAATATCAAGAGAGCGCCTATTCTTTGTTGATGGGGTTTTTACTTTATTCCAAAAAAGAATATGGAGTTGCGTTGCAAGCTTTACACAATGTAGTGTTTACCAATTATACCTATCATATTGGAGCCAAAATGATTCAACTTAAAATTTATTATGAAATAAATGAAGGAGAAGCCTTATATTCCTTGACCGATGCCTTTCGAAATTACCTCAAACGGAACAAACAGTTGACAGAAGACATCCGAGTTGTGTATTATAATTTCATTAACCTTATTCGGCGGACGTATAAATTAAAAGAAAGTAAGGATTATCTGTCTGACAATAAGTTTTTAAAGGAATTTCAAAAATTAGAAATATTATTTAATACAACCAATCCGATTGCTAGTAAAACGTGGTTGGTAGAAATGTTTGAAGCATTGAGGAATACATAATTTCAGTGCGTTAAGACGATGGTGTTAATAGAACACAAATGGCATGGACAAGATTTTTATAATTTTTATAACTAAACACTAAATAAAATGATACGACTAATTATGCTGACAGTAGCACTATTATCAGGAGTATTGACTATGGCACAAGATAGATTGCCTGACGCTACTTTAAAGACATCCACAGGTCAAGAGGTGAATGCAAAAACATTGAGCAACGATGGAAAGCCATTCGTCGTTGTAATATGGGCAACTTGGGACAGTCCTAGTAAGCGATTGCTAAACACCATTCATGAGGAATACGAAGATTGGGTTGATGGAACAGGAGTGAAACTTATTGCCGTTTCTATAGACGATGCTCGAAATATGGCTAGAGTAAAACCTTATGTGGTATCAAAAGGCTGGCAATATGAGTACTATCTCAATCCAGAAAAAGATTTTATGACCAAAATGAATGCAAACCATCCACCACACGTAGCTGTTTTTGATGGGGAAGGAAAATTGATGTGGAAACAAACTGGATATGAACAAGGAGATGAGGAAAAAATACTTGAGGCAATCAAAAAATGTATTCCTTAATCCAAGTTAATCGTCGTACCAAAAAATTATAGTAAATAATAGATTAATTCTTACTATAATTTTTTGGACGATTTATGAGTAGAGTAAATTACAACTTGTTGATTGATAGTTTTGGTTTTGTAGAAACGGAAAAAGATCTAAAAATCAATTTGGAAACTAAGTACTGGCAAAATTCCAGCTTGATAACGAGGAAATAATTCATTCTTTTGACGATCATAACCATAAAAACTAATATTTCTATAGTTGGTAACATTTTGAACATCAAGAGCAATGGTATAGGAGAATTTTTTGTGATCTTTTCGATATGCGATACGCGTATCTAAGCGAAAATAAATAGGAGCTTTAGCACTATACGCTTTATCTTCGTCCTCTACCAAAGCACGAGCAGCAATAGAAGCAGCTTCATCTGCTGGAGTATAGCGAATACCATCTGCTAAAAATGTTTTAATACCCACTTGTAAAACACCCCCTTTTTTGAAGGTAAATTCATAGCCTCCCATCAAGCTTGTTCCCCAACCTCTATTGTAACGAGTATTACGCCATTCTGTATCGCCCAGAGATTTATACTGTGCTTGATAAATAGAACCCGTTGCCAATAAAAAGAAGTTTCTACCAAAGGCTTTTTCTATCGTAATATCTAAGCCGTAGTTTTGGGCAAACCCTTCCGAAGTCATTGCTACATGACCATAGGTTTGGCGTTCATTGAACAGCCAATAAGTACTTGCGCTATCAATACCTGTCGGGATATCAAAGCCATATTGATAGTAAATTTCAGCTGTTGCTCTAAAGCCCAATGCAATAACTTGTTGGTAAGATAAAATAGCGTGATGCCATTTAGCAATTTCTAAGTTTTTGTTAGGCTGACTTACGTTGCCAAATTGATCTTTGATGCGCAAATGATAGGTTCCAATAGGAATTAATTTGCCATGCAAGCCATAAGCAGCACTGATTGTTGTTTTGGAAAAAGGTTTGTATTGCACCGAAAACCTAGGTTCAATACTGTAGGTATTGTTCATTGCAAAATACATGGCATGAAGCCCAGCATTAATTGTAAAATAGTTGTTTGGGCGATAGCTTCCTTGGGCATAAGCTTGTATTAAAAAGTTTGTATTTGCATCACTGATATCCAAATACTGGTGATTGGTTAGATCGTTGGCGCGTCGTTCACTTAGACTTAACCAATGAGAAATGGCATGCACCAAAGCGCCTGATTTTAGACGAAAACGATTGCTAAATTTATAGCCATAAGTAACATGAGCTTGCGAACGGAGTATCTTATAATCGTACAGTAAAAAGCTATCTCTATTCTCTAAATTAGTAATTTCGGGTTCATACTGTGTCGAAAAAATATGAGTTAATACCGTTCCTACAGTAGCTTTTAAATAAGATTTTTCATTCATGAGTCGACGAAAACTTGCCCCTATGACCCCTAAATTAGAACCTGCTTTTTCGTATTGATAATCCCATGTGTTTTGCCAGTCTGCGGTATCTTCTTTAACAGACCAAAGTTCATTACTGATGCCTCCAACCCCAAATATTTTAAACTCATTTTTATTGTCTTTCGAATTAAACGTTAAGCAGAAAGATAGATCTTGAAAATCGTTTGCTACATTCTCACGAACAACATAAAGTCCCATTGCATTTAAAAGCCCCAGAGTTGAATAACGATAATTTATTAGATAAGAACTTCTACCTTTTTTCATCGGCCCTTCTGTGGAAAAACCCAGCCCAACCAATCCAATTTTGGCAGAATGTTCTCGTTGTATCATATTTCCTTTGCGAAAACGCATATCAAACACACCAGCAAAAGCATTGCCATACTCTGCGGCAAAGCCACCCGTAGAAAAATCAGTATTGCCTAGCAAAGCAGCACTAAAAACAGTGATTCCACCCCCCGTAGAAGCAGGTCGGGCAAAATGAGTTGGGTTGGTAATTTCTAAACCCTCTAAACGCCACAAAACACCTACGGAAGAATTACCTCGAATGATGACATCGTTTTCATTGTCTTGGTCACTTTGTACCCCTGGCAATGCTGCTGCCATACGTCCAGGGTCGTCCAAGCTAGCGGCATAACGTTTGGTTTCTTCTACAGAAAAAGAACGGGTACTGACAACAGACAAATCATTTAAAGCTTGGTTACCAACTCCATCGGCACTTTTAGAGGCATTGACAACAACTGTTTCTGTAACCTCTACTTGTTCTTTTAATAAGATGTCTAAGTATATTTCCTTACTTGAAGAGACAATTAAATCTTCTGATACATAAGGCTCATAACCTAAATATTGCGCTTTTATTTGTTGACGCCCTACAGGAACCTTTTCTAAAACAAAATCACCATTTTCATCAGAGACACCATTAATATTTGTCTGATCGACAACTAAGGTAACTCCAATTAAGGGCATTTGGCTAGCATGGTCTACAACTTTTCCTCGAATAGTTTGCGTTTGAGCAAAAGAAGAAAAAAGAAAAATAAAGTTAAAACACAAAGAAAGTAACAGTTTCATTGATTGTATGTTTATAGATCAATTTCAAGTGATAATGTTCATAAAAGTAAGTTTTTAAATAATAAATTTAGGTAAGCAAGGATAAAAAGTATGGGAAAAATATTCTTGTTCATTCTACAAAGTTCTGAGAGAAAACTAAGTTTTATAACGAAAGTGATGCCGTGAAAATAAAAAAGAAGTAGTCTTGTAGAGCACTATATTGGTGTTATATGAACGAAAGAACACTGTTCGCTAAATTAGATGTTTTAGCGAACAGTGCATTTGCCTTGTTTAGAAGTCAATTTGGAAACTAATAACAGGAAGTAAGCCCGATTGATAACGAGGGATTAGTGTGATTTCTTGGCGATCATAAATAAAATACCTTGGATTTTTGGTGTTGGTAATGTTCTGAACATCTAAGGAAATTGTATAGGAAAATTTCTTATGATCTTTGCGATAAGCTACTCGACCATCCAAACGGAAATAGGTGCCCGCAGAAGCTCCCCAATATTGATTGGTATCCTCGACTAGTTGCCCTGCTAGTTTGGACGCTTCAAAATCAGCAGGAGTATATCGTAGACCACCAGAAAGAAAACTCTTTAGACCAATTTGCAAAACGCCTCCTTTCTTGAAGGTAAATTCATATCCTCCCATCACGGAAGTTCCCCAACGTTTGTCTATGCGAGTACGCCTCCATTCTGTATCGCCCAAAGACTTGTATTGAGACCAAAATAAAGAACCTGTTACTAAGACAAAAAAACTGCGGCTAAATGCCTTTTCTACGCTTAAGTCAACACCATAATTTTGCCCTTGCCCTTCCGAAATCATTTCTCGTGTTCCGTAATTGTCACGTTCATTAAAAAACCAGTAACCACTATTGGGAATGGTACTAGTTGGATTGTCAAAGGTATATTGATAATATCCCTCCAAGTTGAGGCGGAAGCCCAAACCAATGATTTGTTGGAATGATAGAATGGCGTGGTGTGCTTTGGCAATTTCTAAATCTTTATTGGGTTGTGTAATATTTCCGTTGCCATTAGGCAATTGAAGGAGGTAGGTTCCAATAGGGAGCACTTTGCCATGCAAGCCATAGGCAGCACTAAAGGTCGTATTTTCAAAGGGTTTGTATTGTATGGATAATCTTGGTTCAATACTATAGGTATTGTTTAAGGTTAAAAACAAGGCATGGAACCCAAAATTGAACATTAATTTTTTGACAGGACGATAACTACCTTGAGCGTATGCTTGTAGCAAGAACGTATTACCATGGATGTTGTCCAAATAAGTATAGTCTCCATTACCCAAGTCCTTTGAATAATTTAACCAGTAAGTATTGGCTGTTAAGGAGGCACCTGTTTTTAGACGAAAACGATTGCTAATTTTGTTGCTATAAGTTAGATGCAGTTGACTTCTTAGGGTTTTGTAATCGTAATCCTCAACAACATCTTTATCTTCGATATCTAAAGTAGTAAGATTCGGTATGGCTTGTTTCAAAAAGATATGATTAAGAACAGAACCGACAACTACTTTTAAGTATGATTTTTCATTGATTAAGCGTCGGTAGGTGAATCCCAAAACCCCTAAGTTAGAACCATTGCGCTCATCAATATAATCTAAGTAAGTTTGCCAATCGGCTGTATCTTCTTTGGTAAACCAACGTTCATCACTTAGCCCGCCAATACCAAAAATCTTGAACTCATCTTTGTTGTCTTTCGAATTGAAGGTTAGGTTAAACGATAAATCCATGAAGTTATTTCCTACGTTTTCACGAACAACATACAAGCCCATGGCATTTAGTAATCCAAGTGTAGAGTAACGGTAGTTGACCAAATAAGAACTGCGGCCTTTCTTAATAGGACCTTCTGTAGAGGCACCTAACCCTATCAATCCAATTTTTACAGAATGTTCTCTATTGACCATATTTCCCCTACGATTGCGCATGTCAAAAACTCCTGATAGCGCATTGCCATACTCGGCAGCAAAACCTCCTGTAGACAAATCTGTATTGCCAATAACCGAAGCACTGAAAACAGAAATACCACCTCCTGTTGTCCCTGGGCGACCAAAATGGCTTGGATTAGGAATTTCTAAACCTTCCATTCTCCACAAGACACCAAAGGCAGAGTTGCCACGGATAACAACATCGTTTTCATTGTCTTGGTCGGTTTGAATACCAGGAAGGGCAGCGGCCATACGACCAGGATCATCAATACTAGCAGCATAGCGTTTGGTTTCTTCCACCGAAAAAGACCGAGCACTAACAACCGACAAATCATTGATGGCTTGGTTGCCAACCCCATCTTTGCCACCAGAAGCCGTAACAACAACCGTTTCTGTTACCTCAACTTGCTCAATTAAACCAATTTCAAGATAAGCTTCTTTGCTGGAGGAGATTACTAATCCTTCCGTCGAGTAAGGTTCATAACCAAGATATTGGGTCGTGATGACTTGTCGACCAATCGGAACATTCGATAAAATAAAGTTGCCATCAAGATCTGTGGTTGTATTCAAATCTGTTTCTGCTACCATAACAACAACTCCAATGAGTGGCATTTGACTAGCTTTATCTACAACTTTGCCTCTAATTGTTTGAGTAGGGGAATTTTGTGCTTGACTGGCAAAAAAATAAAAACAGCCAAACAAAAGGGTGAGCATGTTTTTCATCAGTAGTTTTTTTATTATCATTTCTTCTTTTTGGTTTGAAGAGTTTGTCTAGAAATTGAAGGTGTTTTGAGTCAAGAGTAGGACGTATACATTGATCTTGAATGTTTCCAATGTTTTTTAGTAGAGTATTGATAGGCTCGTTTAAAAAACTAAAGATAGACTCAACATCTTTTACTCTTAACTGAAAAAATAATGTTTTAGATAAACTCTATTGAGCGTAATTTAATAGGGAATTCTGATGAAAGATAAGAAATTTTAACTAATGAATTTATATGAAGTTTAATTTTATCTTGATAATGGCTGTGTAAATGGACGGCTGATAAATTCTAGCCTAGGCGTTTTTTTCTAATTGCTTTGCTTAAATAGATGAAGCCATTGATCCAGAAAATAATGGCAAGTATTGCGATTACAATACCCGCAATGGCTAATACGATACCGAGTGTTGCAGGTATACTAAATAGAAAGGACAGGCTACCAAGTAGGATGCCAACAAAGAGTATTGTAGCTACAGAAGCTAGTATGATGTAGGTGATGGCTTTTTTGCTTTCTGGACTTTGATGATGTTGACGGGCTTGTTTTAATTTTAAGGATTTTTGGAATCGCAATCTTTTTTTGAGTTTTCTAGGGTGTTGAGGTTTTACTTTTTTTTCAATGCGAGGCGTGACTTTGTCGTAAGAGTATACAATAGCGGCTTGTGTGGGATTCGTAGAATAGCAAATAATGCATAAACATAGTATGCAAATCTTATTAAATAGCTTCATAGTTTTTGTATTTATAAAATAACTGAATGTTTATTTAATTTAAAATAGATCAAAAAAATATCCCTCTTAGATTTGGATAGGGGTAAATATATTATACTTTAAATGAATGATCAAAATTAAAAAATGAATTTGTGACAAAAGAGCAAAGGTTGAAGGTGGATGTTTGATGTTTAATGTGTTGTTTTGTAAAGTCTTAGGTTGTATAATTTGTGAGAGAGTTTAGCACCTTGTAATTTAGTTTACTCGATACCATTGTGTTTTAATTTTTTTATCTTTTGGGTAAACAAAACTTTCTTCATTAAGATAATATCGAACTTGTCTATTATTTTTAATATGAAATAGAATGGAGTTATGTCTCATCTCAAAGCCTATTATGTAGCTTTGTCTCAACAGTTTTTCCAATTCATTGGAGGAAATTGGGTGTATTTCTTTGGTACTTGCTATCTTCGTTAATAGAGAATGATTGTATGATTGCTTAGAAAGTATGGGGGCGTTACCATTGGAGATGACGTAAGTCGTCAATTTTTTATACTTGTTGTCAGACTGAACAACTTGGATGATTTCTTGAAGTATGTTCTCTTTTTCCCATAAAAAAAAATGATCTGCAAAGCTGTTGGGATGAATTAAAATTAAAAGCCAAATAGGAAGTAGCATAGAAGTGATAAAATAAAGCAACTTCTTAGTTCGCATCCAAATAACAATGAAATAGAGGATGATAACCAAGCTTATGATAATTCGAATGGACTCTGCCAAAATAGGTTGTTGGTTATAAAGCGCTAAATACAGCAAACTAAATGCAAGGATGATACTGATGATTTTTAGGTGCAGTTCGAGTTTCATAGTAGCTTTTTTTGTTGTTATTCTCAATCTTACAAAGAAGCTCTATTTTATGAGGAAATCCTATTTTAAAAATATAGACTTATTATTTGGTATTTCCTTGGATCATTTGGAGGTAAATGCCAAGTCCAACCAAGAATATAATGCACCTAAATGCTGCTTTCCTATTCATATCCTTTATATTAGATGATTGTAAGAACATGTAGATTTGTATCAATAATTTTTATGGTCTATTGACATAGGGGTGTCATGCACTAGGCATAAGTTTGCAGTGTTATTAATCAATAGTTCGTTGAAACCACGCAGTAGCAGCGCAGCTAAACTTTATTAGTTTGATAATTAGCAAGTTGTGTCTTTGTTGCGTTTTATGTTAAAATTTTAATTATCAACTGCGTAGCACTCATGGAATAAACTAATATAAATGTGCTTTTTTATCTTTTTGGTAAAAAAGTAAAAAATCAACGAACTACTAAAGGTTATGCATGTAAAAAGTTATGGGAATAGTTACTATATCTTTTGGTTTTTAGCAGTAGGGAATAGTTTACTCCTCTGTCCTTCTTTTCTTGATAAAAGAAGCAAAATCAAGACCCAACACTACGATTAGATGATTTTTGCTGCTTGTTTGCTGAACTAGCTTGCATGCTTCGCCAAGCTAGTTCGGACGCAAAGCTGCGCAGAAATCATTGTCTAATCTCCGTTAACGGTCATTTTTATTGTTCATACAAAATTTACTTAAATAACCTTTACTAATTAATGACAGTTACGTTAATTTTTTAATAGTTATGCTTTACTGCTGTTTGTTATAATGGTTTGATTTTTTTTAATAGATAGGCAGGGGTGGAGCCGAATGTAAATAAAATGGAAGTAGAAACATATTGTCCTAGCAGCCGAGCAGATTGGCGAAAATGGTTGGAAGAAAATCATGAATCAAAACAGTCTATTTGGCTTGTTTATTATAGGTTCTCAACAAAAATTCCCTCGATCAGTTGGAGTGAAGCTGTTGACGAAGCATTGTGTTTCGGATGGATCGATAGTACTAAAAAATCTATTGACAAAGAAAGATATATGCAATATTTTTGCAAAAGAAAACCTAGCAGTACTTGGTCAAAAGTAAATAAAGATAAAATTGAACAGCTTATCCAAAATAACTTAATGACAAACGCAGGTTTTGAAAGCATAGAAAGAGCAAAAAAAAATGGAACATGGACATTGATGGATGATGTTGAAAAGTTGATTGTACCTGACGATTTAAAAATAGCCTTAAATAAGAACGATAATTCAATGGAGTTTTTTCAAAGCCAGTCAAAAACAATTAGAAAAGGTATGTTACATTGGGTTGTTATCGCCAAAAGAAATGAAACTAGAAAGAGGAGAATTGATGAAATAGCCCGATTGGCTGCCAAAGGGATGTTGCCCAACAAGTTTCAATAAAAAGCAATTGGTAAAAAAACTGAAATGACACCTGATATGAGAGTTCTAAACCTAATTATTCAAATGTAAAACGTCGGCAGTAAAACAAATTTATTTATTATGAAGAAAATAAAATACATTTTACTATTAACTAGTATTTTGATAATCGGCAACAGTATGACAACTATACAAGAACAAAATCCTCCTAAAGAAACCTCTTTAAAATCTGTTTTGGTAATTCATGGTGGTGCAGGTACTATTTTGAGAGAAAAGATGAGCAATGAAAAAGACAAGGCGTATCGAGATCAACTCGAAAAGGTATTAAGAAGTGGTATGAAAGCTCTAAAGGAAGGAAAATCATCTGTTGAAACAGTAGAGTTAGTGGTGCGATTGATGGAAGATTCTCCTTTGTTTAATGCAGGAAAAGGTGCTGTTTTTAATCATAAAGGAGAACAAGAAATGGATGCCTCTATTATGAATGGAGCAGATTTGAATGCAGGGGCTATTGCTGGGGTAAGGCATATTAAAAACCCTATTACAGCTGCCAGAATGGTGATGGAAAGATCAAAACACGTTATGTTGTCAGGGCAAGGAGCAGAAGATTTTATGAAAGAACAAGGCGGGGAATTGGTCGAGCCAGCGTATTTTTATGATGAGCGTCGTTATAGACAACTTAAAAATGCGATTAGACGTTCTCAAATAGAATTGGATCACGATGGAAAAGACTCAACCAATCCTTTAGATAAGGAAGATGGAAAACAAGGAAGCCTTTGGTCGAAAGAGAGCGAAAAATTTGGGACAGTAGGTGCTGTAGCCTTGGATTATAAAGGAAATTTAGCTGCTGCAACTTCTACCGGAGGGATGACCAATAAGCAATACGGTAGGATAGGAGATAGCCCAATTATTGGAGCGGGTACCTATGCCAATAATAAAACGTGTGCCGTATCTTGTACAGGACATGGCGAATATTTTATTAGAAACGTTGTTGCTTATGATGTTGCTGCTATTATGGATTACCAAAATAAATCTTTGAAAGAAGCCGCAGAATATGTAGTCAATACAAAATTAAAAGAACAAAATGCTAGCGGTGGTTTGATCGCTCTAGATGCCAAGGGGAATGTGGCTATGCCTTTTAATACCAAAGGGATGTATAGAGGTGTGATTTATGAAGATGGTCGGATTGAGGTAAAGATTTATGCAGAAGAGTAAGGTTTGGGGTAGAAATTATTTTAGTAAGAAATGATTGTCTACTTCCTTTTTTAGGTAATATGGCTTATTTTGTGTATAAATATACAAATATCAATCGTTCCCTACAAGTTGCTGATTTATAAATATCCTTTATTGGTAATATCACTTTAATGCCAATTAATTAGATGTCTATACACTCAAGTGTATATCATTGCATGACTCTTTTGCAATAGTCTAGTGTTTTAGGATATAAAACTTGTTAGAAATTATGAAGAAAATACTGTTTTTGACCTTGTTGTGTTACGCTTTAGGAAGTAATGCTCAAACAGATTGGCAAGAAAAAGTAGACTCGGAAGTTTGGGCAACGGCTCATCAAGCGAATTTTGAATATTTTGTTTTGCTGGAAGACCAAGCCAATACCAAGGCGGCCAAAAACTTTTCAACCAAAGAAAGAAAAGCACAATATGTTTTTCGACAATTAGAAACAAAAGCAAACGAAACACAGAGTGATTTGCTAGAGTTGATCGATCAGCATCAAGGTATGTATCGTCCCTATTTTATTGTTAACGGAATTTGGGTGAAAGGAAGTCGAACGTTGTTGGAAGCATTGGCTAAGCGAGAAGAAGTAGCCTTGATTGCTCCGAATCCTAAAATTTATAATAATTTGCCGAATCGTCCAGACGGCTCGTCATTAAATGCTCATCTTGCTAGAGGTCCACGAGCTTACGAGTGGGGAATAGGGATGATTCGCGCGCATTTGCTTTGGAATCAAAACTTGAAAGGTGCTGGAGTTGTAGTTGGTGGTCAAGATACTGGATACGAATGGATTCATCCTGCGTTGAGAAATCAATATCGAGGCGATTCTTTGGATCATAATTATCACTGGCACGATGCTATTCATGGTCAACTAAGTGCCGATACGTTTAATAAATGTGGGTACGATGTCAACTATCCCTGTGATGATGCCACGCACGGAACGCATACGATGGGAACGATGATTGGCGATGATGGATTGGGCAACCAAATTGGAGTTGCACCAGAGGCGGAGTGGATTGGTTGTAGAAATATGGAGAATGGTTGGGGAACCCCCGCAACTTATATAGAGTGTTTTGAGTGGTTCTTAGCACCTACCGATACCAATAATTTGAACCCCAATCCAAGCATGGCACCTCATGTAATTGCTAACTCTTGGGGATGCCCTCCTGTAGAAGGGTGCAACCCAAGCAACTTTCACATTATGCAGTTGGCAGTAGAAAACCTGAAAAATGCAGGGGTATTTGTTGTAGTATCAGCAGGAAACGATGGTTGGGCTGGTTGCAATTCTATTAGGAATCCTGCTGCAATTTACGAAGCTAGCTTTTCAGTTGGTGCAACGGATATCTTAGATACATTGACAAACTTTAGCAGTTTGGGGAGTGTTACTTCTGATGGAAGTATGCGTATGAAGCCCAATGTCGTTGCGCCAGGGGCAGGAATTCGTTCTTCTATTCCTAATGGAGGCTACGCTGCTTATTCGGGAACAAGTATGGCTGGTCCTCATGTTGCGGGTGCTGTTGCTTTGCTGATTAATGCTAAACCTAGTTTAGCAGGAAATGTAGATTCTTTGGAAACTTTATTAGAAATGACAGCCGATACGGTTTATACTTATAGAGACGATACTTGTGGAACGACTTCTCAATATGTTTTTCCTAATAATATGGTAGGGTATGGGCGTATTAATTTATACAAAGCATTACAAATTATCCGTCCCGATTTAATGCTAAACGTTACCCAAAAAACTGTACAAGATTTGCGTATCTATCCAAACCCTTCTTCTGGATTTGTTCAAATACAAACTGCTCAATCTATGGAGAATTGTCGTGTGACGATTATCAACTCGTTAGGGCAAGTCGTCCGTCAGTTTGATACTTATTTTAATACCGTATTAGAAATAGATTTAGGAGCAATGAGTACAGGAATTTACAGTATTACAATAGAGAATAAGACACAGAAAGTGATTGGGAAGATGATAAAATTCTAATCTTTGTATAGGCTTGTTTGGAATCGTTAATTTTTAAGCAAGTCTTTTAATATTTTTTTTAGGGCTTTGATTTCTAGATAATTGGTGTACGGAGGAAAATAATATGTTATAGTTTCTTCATTGCTTTGCTCTATCTTTAGTACATTTATTTCATAATCAATGTTGTTCATTGTTTCTAAAAAAAGTTTGGATTCTTTTAATACGGAAACTGAAGTTATTTTTTTGAGCTCGAAGAAGTATATCTTTTTCCGAAATATACTTTTTTGTACGACAATCAAAACATCTGAATGCAACTGGAAACGATAGATGTATAAGTGGAGTAGGTATTTGCCTATTTGCCATAGTATAAAAAGAAAAAAGAATAGAGGCATTATTGCTTCAGTATTAAAGTTAGGTTTACGAGACCATGGATGTTGATAGTGGATGATAGACACATTTTTTAGATATAAAAAAGTGATTAATAATGCTATCGAAAAAAAGAAAATTCCTTGAAAAAATAAGAAATTTTGATTCGATCTTGTTGCAGGAATAGAGATTTCTTTGAGCATAGTAGGATAAATGTTTTTTACCTAATTAACTCTTTTTATCACAAAATAATTTCAACTGCCTCTATAAATGTAACAGATTTGTACTTGAAAATTAACTAAAAAAAACGGATGAAGCTATCTAAAATATTACTTTTTATGCTGACTATTATTTCTACAGATGCCATGTGGGGGCAGCATATTAAGGTTGAGAAACGGAATGAACATCCTTTTTTAGTCGACCATGGCAGAGTGGCTAAGTCGTATGACAAAGCGGGAATGCTAAAAGACTCCATTACAATCAGTAGTCATACGGGGAGTGCATCTTCTATTAATCTATTTGAAATGGATACGGCTTTAATTTTAATAGATGTAAATGGTATGTGGTATTTTGTTTCTAAGAGTAGTGGAAAGTTTATCAATGGTTTTTGGGGATGGGAAAAGGATTTACCTATATATTATATAGGCACATATACTTATGATAAGGGCTTAAACGCATATCGTTTTGAGAAACAAGTGGTATCGAAGGAAAGTGTCTATCAACAGAAAGATCCAAGTGATTATAGTGGTCGATTTTTGGGGGAAGAAAGGGAATAGAGATGGGCTAAATGAACTTGATTGAAAATTTTTGTGTTCGGAAAGGACATTATTTTAAGATTGATTTTTTCTTAAAAAATCGAAATACATGGAAAACTGCACACAAATACTTGATGACGAAAAAGAAACTTCTTATTCTATTATTTTAAAAAATGAGAGACGAAAAAGAATTCCAATCTATTTTATAGGATATGGGGTGATTATTGGAGCTTTTTTGTGGGGAGGGCTTGATCCAAAGTTTTTTTCTGGAATTTTGTTTTTTGGAAGTATATTTATTTTTTATGAAATAATGAATTGGCAAGCCATATATCATATTTCAAATGCTGAGGAGCACATTAGATTATATATGCTGGATTTTTTTGGCAGAAAAAATGAAATCTCTTTATATGAAAATGATGTACGACAGGTAAGAGTAAATCACTTATTCAATTCCATACAAATTCCTCAATATAATTTACAATTGCCTCTTGAAGAAAAGAAATTTAAGATTTTGGTTTTAATGATTCAAAATCTAGCTTTAAAAAAACAACATTAAGCAAAACTTTATACAAGAAATAGATATTATATATTAGTAGAAACTCACCATTCCTAATAGAACAATGTCTAGACCATCACATACCGCCAATAAACAGGACTTAAATCCTAAGCTTTTAGAAACTATTGAACACTTTTTAAGAGATGCTACGTCTTGTGCCACACATTTAGGCTTAGAATATTGGACAGCATACGAGAAAGGAATTCAACGAAAACCTTGTGGCGATTCGTTCTGCTACTTTAGGCGTGGGCATCAAATTACAAATATCAGAAGAAAAAAATACTACGACCAGTTAGGAATTCCCCCTGCATGGCAAAACGTCTTTATTGCTCCCCTAAAACAAGCCCATTTGCTTAGCCTTGGAAATGATGATGCTGGTAGAAAACAATATTTATATCATCCCAAGTGGGTAGATGGAAGGAGTAAATTACATTTTTATGAGTTGTTAAATGTATATCCAACCTTATCAAAATTGCGGGAGTGGATAGCAAAGAACTTGGAGAGCGAAAACGATCTATTGGTGGAATATGCAGTTTGTTTTTACTTGTTAGATACTTTTGCACTTCGGGTTGGTTCTGAGCGATATTATGAACGGAATAATACGGTTGGTCTAACAACAATTCGTATGGAACATATTACTATTCAAGAAGGTGAAATAGAAATAAAGTACCAAGCAAAATCGCAGAAAGAACGTACATTTGTCATTAAGAATGATCGGATTATTTCCTTTATTTCAGAAATAGAAGAGGAAAGAAAGGGGGCTGTTCCTCTTTTTCCAGATATTGATGCTACTGCTCTTAATGATAAGCTGCACGAAATTACAGGTCAACGCTATACGGTAAAAGCATTTAGAACATGGCATGGCACTCAAAAAGCTTATACGATGCTTTGTCAAGAACTTTCAGAAAAAAAGGCTTATAAAAAGGCAGCTCAGTTCTTGAGCAATACGCCAGCGGTGGCAAAGGCTTCTTATGTACATCCAGAAGTGGTTCAAGCATCAAAAAAGCGAAAATACAAAGCTTTTTTTAAGCAACAAAAAACAAAAGAAGCTTATGAAAAGCAACTGTACCAGCTGATTGCTGTTTTGGCACAGGAGCATTTAAAACTTTAGAATGAAGTTGTGTTGTTGCTTGAAGATAGCGTTTGAGCGTTCTCTTAAAAAGAACAAAATAGCCTTGAAAAATTCCAAGACTATTTTGTTAGAGATTCAGTATGGTTGAATGACTACTTATCGATTTTGGATGGTAAGTTTTTGAGTACTAATTTCGTTGCCAACTTGGAAACGGACAAAGTAAGTTCCACTTGGTAATGCATCAGTTGGTAGTTTTATGACTGCTTCTTGAGTAGCGTGGAGACTGATTTTCTCTTGGCTACGCCCAGTAATATCAATGATTTCAATTGTTAAATCCGTTGTTTCAGCAAAACTAAACTTAGCAAAAGCATTCCCAAGGGTTGGGTTGGGATAAACTTGGATGTTCTCTTCCATTTCCAAACTATTAAGCCCTAGATTAATACTGATGCAAGCACTATCCGAACAACCATTATCATCTGTAATCGTTACACAATAAGCCACTCCAGCAGCTAATCCTGTTGCTGTAGCAGTCGTATCGCCATTACTCCATAAGAAAGTATAAGTAGTAGTGGTAACACCTCCCGAACCCGTAGCCGTAGCCGTTCCATTGCCATTATCAACAGCACTAGCAACAAGATCTGAAATACTCACCTCGATTGTATCCATTCCAACGCAACTGTTTGTATCTATAACCGTAGCTATATACATTCCAGAAGTATTTACGACAGTAGTTTGTGTTGTATCTCCGTTGGACCAATTGTAGCTGCTTCCCAAATTACCTGCATCTAAAGTAACCGTGCTGTGATCGCATTCTATAATATCTGCTCCTAGCATAACAATAGGATTGGAATGAATTTCAATGTCAATGGTATCTGTTGCCGAGCAGTTGTTGCTATCCGTGACCATTACAGTGTATATTCCAGAAGTACTTATTACAGTAGTTTGTGTTGTATCTCCATTAGACCAATTGTAGTTGCTCCCAGAATTTGCTGCGTCTAAAGTAACCACTCCACCACATTGATTAATATTGGTGCCTAAATTAATACTTGGTGCATTGCCAACGGTTACAGGAACAGGGATTCTAGCACTAGGGCAAAGCAAACCTGTTATTTTCCAGTCGTAAAAGAAAAAGTAGATACCACCATTACTAGAACCTGTAATATCAACAATATTAGTAGCGCTATAAGGAAAGGCAGCACCATTAGAATAACCTAAGGCTCCAACTGTGGATCCAAAGCTATTCATTCTATAATCACCAGGAGCAATTGTTATTCCTACAGGAATGCGCACAGGATCAAAAGCAGCATTAGGCTCGACTAAAACACTGATAGAGTCATAGACAATAGCACCAGTAGGATCTGTAATTCTTATACTTACCAAACCCGTATCGTTGGGGTAAAGGGTCATACTATCTATTGTAAATTCGCCCAGTGCTGTAAAGTTTTGATAAAAATTAAGCGTATTAGGATTGGTTGAGTTGGTATTTGGACCTAGGTGTCCTACGTTGGTCGTGACGACTTGAGCTGCATTGACATAAAACGTAGTGTTGGTAGCGATAGGACCTGTTGGGTAGTTGTCTCCTTTGGCTAATATATTGCCACCGAAAGCGCTATCAAACCAAGTATGAACAAAACCAGAGATGGGCGTTGCGATTAAGGTTGTAGAGTCTCCTAGAGAACAAATACTTGCCCCTGTTACAGTAGGGTTAGTAATACCTGTAAATGTAAGTGTTATACTAGCAGTATCGTTTTCAGGAATAGAATCTGTTGTTAAGGTAGTAAAAGCAGTAAGAGTAACGGTACCACCAGCATAAGTGTTGAGGAAGTCAATGGTAAAAGTATCTAGCTGACCAAAAGCAACTGAGTCACTGTTTGTTCCAGATACCGTTCCTGCCAAATCACCTGTCATGTTAATGGTTACATTTGCTCCGACTATCGTATTGGCTCCACAGTTTTCCATGACAACGGTCACACTTGTCATACTGTCTCCACAAGTGATACCACTAGGAGATAAAATGGCGACGACTCCAATGTTGTAAGGGACAATTTTTTCTAATTTGACATCATCAACGGTGAACCCATCTGAGCCATTAGGAGTAGAAGACATAAAATTATCTTCCTGTCCAAAACGAATCTCAAAAGTAGAAGAGTAATTTTGCCCTGCATTGAGTAGAATCGTAGAAATATTCATTTTCTCTACAAATTGATACGTGCCATTAGGAACAGAGATGCTGCTCCAATTCAATATTTCGATCCAAGTATCGGTATTGCTACCTCGTATCCAGACACGATCATTTACATCAGGTTCATCCCCATGATCCATCCAAGCAAAACTTAACCCAATAGCATCGGCATTAGCATCATAATTCGATAAATCCCAATGACCAATTAAATAGTTAATAGGTTCTGGATTAGCTCCATTAAGTATGGCATCTAATGTAATTGCTTTAGTACCGCTATTAGGGTAGCCTGTTCCTGCTTGTGTACGTATTCTACCTTGAGCCGTTGAAGTCTCGAACTCCCAACCTGTGAGCCCAGTAATAGTTGCTAAATTTGAAGAGGTTTCAATAGAATCTGCTCCTTCAAAATCTTCATGATAAGGTAAGGTGATTTGAGCATAAGTTTCTAGAGAGAAAAAAGATAGAAATAGGAATAGTAGAAAATTAAATGTTTGATTCATAGTCTTTATTTTAATAAAAGATGTACCTACAAAAAATGTTTTTTTGAAAAAATTAATACTGCAAAATTCTACTGCTAGAATTAAGATTGAAAGAATACAATTAGAAGTAGTTTCTACTGTATTGATAACTCAAATGTAGGTAATGAAAAATGTAGTAAAAAAACTATGTTCTCAAGCTCATTAATTCTGTTATGAACGAACACTTTTCTGTTATTGGGAATATTATAGAAAGGTTGAATCGCATTGAGAAAGGGGCATAGGAGTGAATTCAGCAAGTTATCGCTCTTGTTGATTGCGTTGGTAGTTTAGGAGTTAAACTAGCAAAAGAAGACGGGGCTGAAATTAATAAATTAGGGCTAAGGATAGAAGCTGCGTCCTAACTCTGAGAACGCAAGCATTAAGATAAAAACTAACTAACTGTTAGTTTCAAATGTTTAAGTTTTAATTTGCGTTTTAGATTTGTTTTTCTATCCTCAGTAACAAATTCCTTTTTGCTAAGATAGACAATTGTTTGGGCAGGCAGTGCTGCTAGGTTTGAAAAATCTTCTAATTTATTATTTTTGAGAGAGAGTGATTTTAAATTAACCAATCCTTCTAGCCCTTCGACTTTAGAAATAGCGCTCGATTCGATTTTTAAGAGTTGAATATTTTTCAAATGCTCTAGTTGTTCTATTTTTGAAATTTGTGTGGAGCTTAGGGCCAAATACTGAAGCTGATCGCCTTTGATGTATGGAATAGCTTGTAGTGCATTCATCCAAATAGTAAGAGAAAGGGTACTGTCGGGTAAAATAAGTTTTTGAATGCCAGTGTGTTGTTTTTTATCTGCGGAAATAGATATGGTTTTTAGATTTTTACAAAAAGACCAGTCTTCTGGTAGCCTGTTATCTTTGAGCAAAGACAATCGAAGGGTCGATAAGTTTGGAAAAGAACGTAAAAAGTCAAGGTTTTGGACGCCAACTAAATTGTTGAGCCAAAGCGTTTCAATAGAGGGTATATCCTTATCAAGCCATGCTTCAAAGTTGTTTGGACCATCCCCAATATAATTCAAATGAAGTTCTGTAACACTATCCGCTTTCTCAAGAGCATGTATGTTGCAATGATTAGGAACATTTTGAAGGAGTATTTTGGGCGCAGAAGCACTATCTTGTGTTGCCAATTGGCGATGCAAATTAGAAAACTTCGCAAAATCTATGTGGGAGGGTTGGGAATCAAAAGTTATATGGTCAAGTCCTCCATAGGATACTTTAGAATCTATTGTTTTTAAGTACTTTACTAGTCGGGTTTCTTCTTCTTTAAAATCCGTTTTTGTATCGGCTGTAAGGTCTGTTTCTGCTGCTGCTTGAAGGTCAAAATTAGAACTAGTATCAATTCCAAATGCAGACAAATCTAATTCAAGATGTGGTAATAAATGTGGCAACATGATGCCTAAATGCTTGTTATAAAAATTCTCCTTGTCCTGAAATAAAAATGCATATTGCCAATTATAGAAACATTTGGCTTGGTAAGCTAATTGAATGTAATCTAGGACTCCTATTTTTAGGTCATAGACCTTTTTTGCGTTTTCGCTATCAAAGAAATAGACCTTGTTTTTAACCTGTCCATTTACCTTTTTTAAACAAGCAACACGAGTCCAATGTCGATCAAATGGCAAATATTCAACGCCTTTTTGATTCAAAAAATTGGTATAAAATGTATCAGACATCATTTCTTGAAAGGAAACTATATTTAAGTTACCTCCAAGGCATTCTTCAGGAGGCAATCCCCTGTCTTCCAATACCTCCTTCTGAACCCAATTGCTAGTCAGTAAATTACCTTTTTTATCTTTAGAAAGTGACCAAAAGACACTGATTTTTTGAACAGTTGTATAGAGCTTATGCAGATCATGTAGAAGGTCTGGATGAAAAATATCTTTATAATTATCAAGGTTAAAAGCCGGATTAGGTTGCTCCAATATAAGAGGGTCAACGGAAAGCTCAACTTGTTTTTTATCAAAAGCCAAGAGTTCTTGGTGTAACTGTTGTGTGTATTGGAGTGGAGTCATGATACTTAGATTATTAATACAATAAAGAATAAAATAGGTAAGTGCTTGGACATTGCTAATATACCTAGGTCTCTCGTTCTTGGAATTCTAGAATCGCCTCAATAAATTGCGAACCATAATGTGCTGCCTTGTGTTCACCAACTCCATTGACTTCCAAAAAAGCATCTAGTGTTGTTGGGGCTTTGGCACTCATGTCTTTTAAACTAGCATTACTAAAGACAACAAAAGCAGGTTTGTTGATTTGTTTGGCAAGCTTTTGACGCAACAAACGCAAGTGTTCGTATAGAGAAGGATTGCTTTCTAAAACGAGTTTAGGAGCTACTTTGGCTTGTTTTTTTTGAGTGTCTTGACGTTCTCTAATAACATCATAACTTACCAGTTTGACAGAAACATCCCCCTTTAATATACGCCAACTATAATCGTTAAGCTTGAGATTATAGTGATCCTTGTAATCTAATTCTAGTATTCCTTGTTGAATCAGTTGTTGAATGTAAAGTTGCCAAGCTACAGCCGTTGTTTTTTTGCCGACAGCAAAGGTTTTTATATCGTGATATTTTTTTTCTCGAACTACTTCAGTATAAAAACCTTTCAAAATATCAATCAAGGTGCTAAGACTAATTTTTTGCTGTGTTCTTGCCACCGCAGAAAGTGCCATTTGAGCAAGCAGAGTTCCATCAAAAAATTTAGGAGGATTTTTGCAGACATCGCAATTGCCGCAATCCTCTTCTAAGGTTTCGCTAAAGTAACTCAATAGAATTTTTCGCCGACAAACTTGCGCTTCTGCATATTCTTGCATTCGCTGGAGCTTGGCAATTTGAATATCTCTATAAATTTCATTGTCAATTTCACTAGCAAAACCCAAATGCGTTTGAACATCTCGATAACTATAAAATAGAATTGTATCAGAGTTTTGTCCATCTCGTCCTGCCCGACCAATTTCTTGATAAAAGCTCTCCAAGTTGCCAGGCATATTGTAATGAATTACGTAACGCACATCAGGTTTGTCAATCCCCATTCCAAAAGCGATGGTAGCACAAATAACATCCAAATCCCCTTGAATAAAGGCATCCTGCGTTTTTTCTTTGAGGCGATTCATCATACCTGCATGATAACAAGCAGCTTTGACACCTTCAGCTTTTAGTTTTGCTGCCAAGGATTCGGTTGATTTTCGACTACTACAATATATAATGCCGCTTTTATTGGCATATTTTCGAACAATCCGACGAATCTGTTCCCATTTTTTTTGCCCAGGCAAAACAGATAACGATAGATTGGAACGATCAAAAGAAGAAAGAAAGGTAGTAGGGTTCTGCATACCCAATAGTTGACCAATATCTGATCGTACTGCTTTGTCTGCGGTAGCGGTTAAGGCAACCATTGTAGCTTGTGGTAGTTTGTTTTTGAGTAAGTATAATTTTTGATATTCTGGACGAAAATGATGTCCCCAACTACTAACGCAATGGGCTTCGTCTATAGCAATTAGTCGAATGTTTAATAAAGTAAGAAAAGAAAGAAAATTTTGAGCAAAAACTTTTTCAGGAGAAACATAGAGCAACTTTAACTCATGACGTTCTAGTTGTGCTTCAATTTCTTTTTCTTCGGCTGTGGTAAGACTAGAGTTGAGGTATGCCGCAGGAATGCCATTGGCATTTAAGGCTTGCACTTGATCTTTCATTAAGGCAATTAGAGGGGAAATGACCAACGTTAGCCCCTCTAAAAGCAATGCGGGGACTTGGTAGCAAAGTGATTTTCCGCCTCCTGTTGGCATCAGTACAATGGTATCATTGCCTTCTAAAATATGTGTGATAATGGCTTCTTGTTGATCTCGAAAACTATTGTAGCCAAAATGAGTCTTTAATTTTTGGTAAAGTGTACTTTTGTCGTGCTTTATGATCATTCTTAATTTCGTATCAGTATTATCGGAAGGGAATAAAGCCAACCTTTAACGCTATAAGTAATCGTTCAGAAAAAACTATATAAAAAACAACCTTCTTTTTGCGCTACTCTTCATCGAAACATCTTGCTTTAGCCCGCTACCACGCAGTAGCACCGCAGGTAAATCTGCACTTTTTCTCTTTGACTAGCACTAAAAATAAGTCTATTTTTTTAGCTATATTTTTTTCTGCCCACTTACTTATCGCAAATTATTGTTACAAATAAAGCTTGAATTTATCGTTTTTTTTTGTGAATTACGATTTCTTAACTCATCTTATCGTGAAAAAGTGGTTGCAAATTTTAAAATAGATGCACCTCAAAAAACTAGCTGTTACATTATTTAATACTCCGTTGATTTTTTAGTTTTCCTACGAACCCGTAGGCTCACGAAGTAAAAACGTAAAAAAGCATCTTGCATTAGTTTGATTATCAGTCTTTTAGTGCAAAGGCTGTTAAAAGTACATCTTGCTGATAATCAAACTAATACGATTTAGCTGCGCTGCTACTACGTGGTTTCAACGGAGTAATGATTATTGGGAGCATATTTTAATTAAATACAATTTTCTATAGAGTAATATTAATTAGCAAAAGCAGTGTTTTGATTGACAGCTGCTTGTATGATAGAACGCTTGTCTTTTATACATTTTTTTTTGTAGCGTTTGGCAACATAATCAGGCGTTTCCAGACAAGTGCAAAAGCGAAACGTTTCCTCTTTTTGCTCCAATGCAAGGTTCATTTTTTTATCATTGAGAGGCGTAAGAAAATAAAAAGCACCTAAACGTTCGTAGATTGGTAAGGTTCCGTTGGTCATAATTTCGCTTGCCTTTTTTTCTTGTTCTCGGACACTTTCTATCAAATCAGGATCAATAAATATGAAATGAATCGACTGTTCTTTTGTCTCGTTATAAAATGTACCATACCAGCGTTGAGCCAAGCCAATTTGCTCTAGTCGATCGGAATCAAATTTGTAGCCTGCTTCATTTCTAACATTACGAGCAATTAGTTTCTGTGCAGCTACAGAGTTAATAATATAACTAGGTTTCTTGATGTAATTGGTTAAATATTCAGGATTCAAACGATGGTGTTTGATTAAATATGCCCAAAGGCAAATGTCTTGAAATTCGGTACGAACAGCTTCATCATCAGGGTTGTCTTGCAAATAGGTTAAAGCTGTTTTGTAGGCACTTTCAAAATCCCCCTTTTGTAAATATGCTCGACTTAATCCGAGGATGCATCGTTGATTAATGCGATTGATATTGTCAAATTGAAGTGTTTTTTCATAATAATGTATGGCAGAATCCAATTGGTGTAAATGATAATAAGCCTTAGCAATATGGAATTGCGTGCTAGGTTGTTGAGCTGCAATTGTTGTTTCATATTGCTTGAAATTGGCAATTGCAGCTTTATAGTTAGCCGATTCAAAACTTTGAATACCATTTTCCCAATGTGCCTCTTGACCATGTATTGTAGCAAGAAATGATGAAAATAAAACGAAATAAATTGGTAGTAGTGACTTCATAATTTTTATAATTATTTTTTTAAAAAATATTATTTTGTCAACAGTTCGAATGAAATGTAAGTGAAGCTTATTCTACAATAAGTAGAGGTGCATACCCTAGAATAGCCAATAATAGGATAGGTGAGAGAGAGAACGCATTCTTTTGGGCTAAAGAATGTTCTTACTGTAGTGAAAGTTAGTAAGGAAAAATGCTTGTGAGTAGCATTGTTATTATTTATAACGAATGAAAGGCAATTTTGTTTGTAAAAATAGTATAAAATATAATATGAAATGAAGGTTTTTAAGATAGGTGTTAACATCTATCTTATCACTTAACGTTATGAAAATTGTAATAAGCCGAAATATTAGGGCTATGAATTCGTTGAGTTGGTTCAAATTTGTATTTTTGTCGGGTTTAGTCGAAATACTACTTAATAGTTAGTTATTCAAAAACTTAAAATTGGTATTAAGAACAAACAATTTAAAACCAACAAAATGGTATTTATTGTAAATAGTATTTTACCTCAATTAAGTAAATTTTTGTTGGGAAAATAAACAGAGTTATAATTTATAAAAGAAAAATAAAAAATGAATTTAGAGAAACTTGTTGCGGTTAGTGGACGTTCAGGAATTTATAAAATGGCAGCTAATCGTCCTAATGGATTAATTATTGAAGATTTGGATACAGGCAAGAAATTTTTTGCGCCAAGTAGAAGACATCAATTTACTCCTTTAGAATCTATTTCTATTTATACAGATACAGAAGAGGCTACAGTAGAACTAAAAGCAGTATTTATTAGCATGTTAACTCAATTGGAATCCAACCCTCCAGTAGCAACAAAAGCAAGTTCTGTAGAGATTAAGAACTATTTTGAAGGAATTTTGCCAGAGTATGACAGAGATAAAGTATTGGTGAGTGACATCAAGAAATTGATCAAATGGTTCAATTTCTTAAATGAAAGAGGTTTATTGAGTTTGCCAACAGAAGAAGAACTAGCGGCAGAGGCAGCGGCAAAAGAAGAAGCAGCCAAAAAGGAGGAAAAAGTAGACCAAACAGAGGAGTAGTTTATCTGAAAGAAAGCTATCAATAAAAATAATGAAGCAGAGTCCTTTACTTTAAAGGCTCTGTTTTTTTTTATTAAAAAAAAAGTCTGCAATTGACATCAATTGCAGACTTATAAGGAAGGAAGAAAGTAAATTTTTAGTTCTTCAAGATGTTCATAATTTCATCCAACTGAGGAGATAAAATAATTTCAGTACGACGGTTTTTAGCTTTTCCAGCTTCAGTATCGTTAGATGCAATAGGCACATGCTCGCCACGTCCTGCCGCAGTAATTCTACTTGGTTTAACTTTGTTTTTGATTAACTGATCGACAATAGACAAAGAGCGTTTGGTACTCAATTCCCAGTTCATTTTTTCATCTCCATCGCTATCGGTATGCCCTTCTACCAAGACGTTGATTTCATTATTTTTGTTCAAAACCTCAGCCAATTTTGTAATTGCCCCAGCCCCCTTGCTGTCCAAACGAGCACTTCCAGTAGCAAATAGCAAATTCTGACTTAAAGACACGTATACCTTTCCATTGCGTTGCTCTACACTCAAATCAGAGGACTCAAAACCCAACAAAGCTTGTGATAATTTGTCTTTTAGCGCTTTGGCTTTTGCATCGCGAGAGGCAATAGCATCTTCTAATTCTTTAACTCGTTTTTCACGTGCTGCCAAGCTGCTTTCTAGTGCAGCTACTTTTTCTTCGCGGGCTTTTAGACTTTTTTCTAACGCTGATTTATCGCCTTGAAGGTTATCAATATTAGCATTTTTGTCTTCTAAGTCTTTTTGCAGTCGTTCGATTTCTGCACGTTCTTGGTCCATGCGTTGTTTCATGTCTGCCATTTCTCGCTCACGACGGCGAATCTCGTCCTCTTTGCGGCGAATTTCTTCTTGCTTGCGTGTAACTTCTTCTGTCAATTCTCTGCTTTTTCCTGCTGCTTCTTGTGTTAATTTTTCGTTGACTGCCAATACTTTGTCATAAAGAATTTGCAAGTCTTTGTTAAGCTTTTCTTGTTGATCATAACGAGTTTTAATCAAAGTATAATCTTTGTCTAGTTCTTGAAGCTCTTTTTCAATTTTTTGAATTTCTTTTTGAGCTAACTCAAGTTCCTCTTGTGCTTGTTCGGCACTTTGTTTTGCTTGTGAAGCCTCTTGTTGAGCCTTTGTTTTAGCAGATACTTCTTCTTGGAATTTTCGATTGGGAACACAAGACAATAATGATCCAAAAAAGAAAAGGATAATACAGTAGTTAAAGTATTTTTGCATGACGATTTAATTAATTGTTTTGGAAGTTATAAGCAACTCCACTATGTGAGATTAAAATATCAAGTGTTACTAACAATAGTTCGTTGAAACCACGAAGTAGCAGCGTAGCTAACTACTATTACTAAATAATTTTCATTGATTGACTGCTTTCGTTTGAAAGGATAAAGCAACTCTAAAACCGAATAGTTAGTCAATTGGAACTACCTTTAGTAGTTCTAGGTTTTGATAATGCAAGACAATTTCAGTACGGCTATTTTTGTGATTAGCTTCGGGATCTTCTTCCGAAACAATAGGTTTGAACTGCCCGTAACCAATCACCCGAATCTTATCTTGCGGGATGTCCTTCTGTGTTAACGTATAGAGCACCGATAAGGTTTTGCGAGTACTATTTTTCCAATTATCTTTAACGGCACTACTAGCGGGCATATGCCCATTGATGTCAATATAAACCGCAGGGTATTTTTTGAATAGTTCTGCTAGTTGATAGAGCAATGCTCGTCCATTGCTTGATACCGAACGACTAGAGGATGAAAATAAGTCTTTGTTATCAAATGTCAAGGTTAATTCATCCTTGTTGAGCCATTGAACTAATTTAAATTCAGGATTAGCAGCAAGTAAAGCGTTAATATCATCCCGAATAGCTCGCAAAGAGCGATTTTGAGTCGTTAACCCTGATTTAATTTTTCTATAAGGTTCTAATTCTGTTTTGATTAATAAATCTTTGTCGGCTAATTTTTTTTGTGTTTGTTTCAACTGAGCCTGACAATTAACGGTAGCCGATTGTGCAGCATCTAAAGCCGATTGGTTGTCTTCCAGTTGTTGCTGCAAACTCTTGATTGTTCCCGATTGTGTTAGGTTGGCAGATGACGAAGCGTCTTTCAATTTGTTGAGTTCTCGTTTGGCTTGTGACAACTCTTGCTTGGTTCCTAAAAGTGTATTTTCCAATTTTAGTTTTTCTTCTTCCAACGCCTTGAATTTTTTTGTTCCGACACAGCTTGAACACAAAAAAGACAATAAGACAATAATGTACCCTAAAGATAACAGTTGTTTCATCTAATGAATGGATTACTTAAGTAAATGGCTATAATAATAGTAGTTAATGGTACTGCTATGGTAATAACATAATACATTACTTCGTGGCTTTTTTATAAAAGACCCAAAAAGCCACGAAGTATTAATAACGTATACCTAAAACACATGGGTAAAGTTAAGAGTTTTTGAATAAAAGAAGTCATTTTTCTAGAACTTCATGTTATATGATTTTGATCTTAATACGCTAAATGAAATCTATTGGCAAAAGACCTAGTCAAATGTCGTATTATCAAGGTCAATTCGCTCTTTGCGTCTTCTGAGAAACAATCGGAAAAGGACAATAACCAATACAATTGAAAGTATAAATAAGAACAAATTTGTCATCGAAAAAAGAAGTTCTTGTTCCAGTTTTAAAGCCTCATGGTTGCCCAATTGGATAAAGGCAGCCCACAAAGCAGGATGTGCAGAAATACCTTCGGTGTTTTCTAAATAGAATAATTTGGCAGCTTGTAGTGCTTCGCTCTTTGTTTTGCCCATTTTGAGTTCGTTATAAAAATATTCCATTATTTTAGAAGTAGAGTAGTCGTTGACTTGCCACAAGCTAACCACCAAACTAGGCACCCCCGCATGCATGAACGAACGTGCCAAGGACATAATCCCTTCTCCACGTTCAAACTTTCCATACCCCGTTTCGCAAGCACTTAAAACAACCAATTGTGCGTCAAACGATAAATTACTTATTTCGAAAGCATGTAAAAAATTGTCTTCGACCTCGCTGCCATTTTCGGTAAATGCTAAAGAAGAAGTAATCGGATTTTTTTGATTTAAAATACCGTGCATGGCCAAATGGATAATTCCATGTTGAGGAACCTTCTTTTTAAAAAGATGTTCCGACGCCTCATTGCCATAAAGAAATGTGCCCAAGGCTATTTTTTCCAATGTTTTAACCTCGTTGATCGCTTCGGGGAGAGGGGCTAGATTATGCCGAATAAGCAAATCTTCCTCTGTTCGATTTTGTTGCGTAAAATTCGTTTTATTATAATCGGCTGCAACAGCAAGTAGACGAACATTTTGCGACAAAAAATTGTACTGATCTTTATTTTTTAAAAGCAGCGTACCCGAATAAGAGTACTGTATTTCATAGTCTTTGAGTAAATAATTTTTCTGGTGATAATCGACAAGGGGTTGTGCTTGATAACTTGTGGTAAATGCCTCAAAGGGAAGGTGTCCTAGTAGATGATCGGGAATAATAATTAGTCGTTTGAATTTTTGTGATGTTAGGGCAGGCGCTACAAAGGAATTATAAAATTTATAGGATAGTTGGTCGTATAATTCTCCTGCTTTTATAGGATTTTTTTGAACATACTTCAAATTGGTTAATACCTTTCTAAAAGTATGGATGTCATTCATATAATTACTGTCTAATTGGATGGTTTGTAGGTGTGCATTTTGTTGAGTAATCGACCAGATATAAGCCTTTGGGTATTGTATATAGTAGGCAATTAGTTGAGTATTGGGGTCTAAAATTCGTGTTTGCAAATCTACGACAGATGCTATATTTGATTTGTACTTGATTTGGTAATATTGAGGATAGTTTTGTTCCAATTGTTTGATGAGCTGTTCTTGGGCTCGTTTGAGTTCAAAAGTTTGCTCTTGCAAATCATAATAATCTACTTCAGAATTTTTTTTGTGTAATAATTTTTTATTCAATTGGCTAATAGCTTTTTTTAGTTGATTTTCTTTGAGAATCAGACTATCTGGAACGCCGCCAAAATTAAGTGCCTTTTGAGCGCTTAATGCACTTGTTAAAACGGCATCTCTGCTGCGTTCGGCTAATTGAAAGGCTGCTTCCAAATAACGCTTGTCTTTTGTGATTTGATACAATTCTTCTGCAAATTGAACGCCTAAAGTAAAGGGCATAAATCGCTCATTGAGTAAACCAAGTTTATCTTCATCACTCAATTCATTTTTAACTTTGTCTAAAATTTCTATTTGAGCAAGGATGGTTTGATGAGCGTGTTTGAGGTATTCTAATTTTTCTTCTTTTTGGTATAATTTATAGAAAACTCTAGAACGGTTATTGAGATTGCCAATAGCATTAATGGGATCTAGTATGTTGTGTTTTTGAACGACAGGGACTAAGTTAAGATAGGGATTATTGTCCTCAAAATCTTTGGTATTGGCGATAAAACTTTGTTGACTCGCTTGAAGGGCAGCTTCGTATCGTTCCATCAAATCTAATAGAATGACAAGGTTGCCATATGCAATTGCTACATCAGGATTGTGTTTGCCATGGATGTTTTCTTTGATTTGAATATTTTTCCTAAAATAAGTCTCGGCTGTTTCCAAATCACCAGTTTGAGCATAAGAAATTCCCAAATTGCTATAAGCAACAGATGCCAAAACGCTATTAGGTCCATGTTCTTTGACTGTAGCGGTTACATATTTGTGATACGTCTCTAGTCCTTTGTTGGGTTGTTTGGTTTGAATGTAATAAGCCCCTAAATTATTTAGCAACGATATTTCTAGTTGTTTACTAAGCGAACTGGTATCTTTTTGGGTAATAGCTAGTGCTTTGTTGATATACTTAATTTGTTCGTTATATTGCCCAGAAGTACTGTAAGCCATAGAAAAAGCACGATACAAACTTGCATAATCAATAAGAGATGCTTGAGGTGTTTTGTTATAAATAGAAAGTGTTTTATTAAAATATTCTAAGGCTTTGGTGGGTTCTCTCTTTTCTATGTAAAAAATCCCCATTTTCTGGTAGTTTCTACCCAAGTCAATTTGTTCTTCTAAACCTCCCAAGCTGTAGATAGAGGCTAATTTTTCGCCTTGTTGAATGGCTTTTTGATATTGGCTTGTTTGCTCGTAAATGGAGCGTGCTGCCCAGTGTGTTAAACTTAGATAGCGCAAAGAATCAGGATGTTGTTTGGCAATTTTTAACGCTTGGGTGATGTGAATGAGTGCCTCGTCGTAGGATTCTTGTACGCCAAAGAGATGTGATTTTACAGTATGATATGTTTGCAATTCAAGACTAGATTGGTCGAGTAGATGCAAATAATTTTGTTGAAATAACTTTAAATTAAAACGTGCTTCTTTTAATTTTTTTTCTTTAATTAAGTCGTGAATTTGAACCAACTGCTCTAGAAGAGGGGGATCGCCTTGAGCTATAAGGTTGGGGCTGACCAAAAATAAAAAAACTAGTATTAGGTAATTCATATAATCTTGGTTCTTTTGTTGTAAATTAGGGTTCGTTTTGAAGCCTTTTCACACAAAATACTACCTCCATTTTCAGTATCCAAATAAATTTCTATATGAAATTAGTAATCGATCAAATGCATCAACAATTAGAAGTTCCTAAGGAGCCTAAGCGTATTGTTTCGTTAGTTCCTTCTCAGACCGAATTGCTTTATTATTGGGGATTAGATGAACGGGTAGTTGGAATAACGAAGTTTTGTATACATCCTAAAGAATGGTACAAAAATAAACCAAGAATAGGAGGAACTAAAACCGTTGATCTAGAAAAAGTAAGGGCTTTGAAGCCTGATTTGATTATTGGCAATAAAGAAGAAAATACGCAGTCAGATATTGAAGCTTTGAAAAAGGAATTCCCTGTTTGGATGAGTGACATGCAAACCTTGGAAGAGGCTTGGGATATGATGACTTTGTTAGGAAATGTTTTAAATGTGCCCGATCAAAGTACGGCTCTAATTCAACAGTTAAAAGAAGATTTTTTAGCTTTAGTTAACGAACAAAGTGAGCCGCCTTGGCGAGTAGCGTATTTTATTTGGCAAAATCCTTTTATGGTAGCGGGAGGTGACACGTTTATTGATGATGTATTAAAAAAAGCCAATTTTGAAAATGTTTTTGCTGAATCGTTGCGCTATCCATCGGTAACTGTGGCAGAAATTCAGGCGAAGCAACCAGAATTAATTTTATTATCTTCAGAACCTTATCCATTCAAAGAAAAGCACGTTCAAATATTTCAAGAAATTTGCCCTAACGCTAGAGTAGAAATAGTTGATGGTGAACTCTTTTCTTGGTATGGTTCACGGTTGTTGGAGACAACCCATTATATTAAAAAATTGCATCAAAAATTGGGTGCAAAAACTTGATATTGTACTTTTGTACGCAGTTGAATGGATAACACTACGATTTTTGGGACTTTGAAAGTTCAAAGTTATTGTTTTAGTAGGAGTTGGTCATAACAATAGTTAGCTGCGCTGCTGCTTTGTGGTCGTTGAAAAACTTTATTAGCTTGATAATTAATAAGTTGTTTGCTTGTTGTATTTTGGATTCAAAATTTAATTATCAAATTAATGTAAATGTGATTTTTTATCTTTTTGGTAAAAGTAAACAACTAAGCGATAGCGATCTCACGACTGCAGGGAGCTACCACGAAGTAGCACCGTAGGTAATCAACGACCACGTAGTAGCAGCGTAGCTAACTACTATCATCAGTCATGCGTTTATTAAATTCTAAAATCAAAAAGCAGAAGAAAATTGACACCACAAGAAGTACTCAAAAAATATTGGGGGTATGATGATTTTCGTCCATTACAATTGGACATCGTTCAGTCTGTATTGGACGGGAATGATACCTTGGCTCTGTTGCCAACAGGTGGAGGGAAGTCAATTTGTTTTCAGGTGCCAGCACTTTGTTTAGAAGGGATTTGTATAGTGGTTTCTCCCCTTATTGCATTGATGAAAGATCAAGTTAAAAACTTGAAAGAAAGGGGAGTTAGAGCTTATGCCATTTATTCGGGGATGAACATAGCCGAAATGGATCGAGTGTTGGACAATTGCATTCACGGAGGAGTACAGTTTTTATATTTATCGCCTGAACGCTTGACATCAGACTTGGCTATAGAGCGTATCAAGCAAATGAATGTAAGTCTAATAGCAATAGATGAGGCGCATTGTATCTCTCAATGGGGCTATGATTTTAGGCCATCGTACCTGAATATAGCAGAGATTAGAGAATTACTACCTAAAGTACCGCTAATTGCGCTGACGGCTACGGCAACAGCACCTGTCGTAAAGGATATTCAAGAAAAATTAGTCTTTTCCAAAGGAGCTAAAGTATTCCAAAAGAGTTTTACGCGTGAAAACTTATCCTACATTGTTCTTTATGAAGAAAATAAGCGCCGTAAGATGTTGGATATTCTTAAGCGAATAGCAGGCGCAGGAATTGTATATGTACAAAATCGACGAGAAACGCAGGAAGTAGCCTATTTTTTGAAAAAAAATGGTATATCGGCAGAATATTATCATGCTGGTAGAAATGGAGATACCAGAGAGAAAGTACAAGAAGATTGGATTAATAACAAAACTAGAATTATTGTGGCAACCAATGCCTTTGGAATGGGGATTGATAAGCCAGATGTTCGAGTTGTTATTCATTTGACGTTGCCAGATAGCTTGGAGGCTTATTTTCAAGAAGCTGGTCGAGCAGGTCGAGACGAACAAAGAGCATATGGTATTTTATTGTACAACCAATCGGATCGAATCAAGCAAGAACGCTATTTCAAACAGGCTTATCCTTCTGTCAAAGAAATTAGAAGGGTCTATCAAGCGCTGGGGTCTTATTATCAATTGGCGGTTGGAGCTGGTTTAGGACAGACGTTTGATTTGGATGTTCCAGATTTTGCCAAAACATTTAATCTAAATCCAATAGAAACCTTACATGCGCTTAAAGTGTTGATGAAGGAAGAGTATCTGGATTTGACAGAAAATGTATTTTTCCCTTCGACCTTGCGGGTGATTGTTCGGAAAGAAGAGATGTATGATTATATGCTTCGAAATAATAAGTTGCAACGACTAGTGCATATTATTTTACGTTCTTCGCAAGGAGCGTTTAATCATGATGTGAATATCAAAGAAGGGCAGCTGGCACACTCCTTAAAAGTGCCTCACAAGGAGTTGATTTTTATGTTAGAAAAATTGCACAAAGACGCAATTATTCAGTACAAACCCCAAAAAGATGCCCCCCAATTGACCTTTTTAGTAGAACGCTTACCTGAAAAAGAGCTTGTGATAGATCAACAGCGTTACCATTTTTTGAAAGAGCGTCAAAAAAAACGTTTAGAAAGCACGTTGTACTATGCCGAAACTTTGCAATGTAGAAATCAGCTTTTATTGGCTTATTTTGATGAAAATGGCGCCCCAAAATGTGGTCATTGTGATGTTTGCTTGGGTAGACACGACCAGTATGTGAAGCATCATGAGTATTATCAAATTAAAACTAAATTGGAATACTTGCTCAAAAAAGAGCCCACCGATTTGCATACGATAGTAGATGCATTTCCTGAGGACATCAAAGAAAAGGTACTCAAAGCTATTGAGCACCTTATGGATAATTATATGATTGTTCGAACGGGAAACAATCAGTTGCGTTGGAATTGACACAACTAATTAGAGTCTTATGTCTAAATAGTGGGAGGGGCTACGCCAATAAAAATTACAATTCCATCGCCTCCAGGATTTTCTTTTATGTCTACAGTCGCAGCAGGCTTCCAATTATTAGCAGCCCATAGATTTCCGCAACGATCAATAGAAGAAGCTGTTAAGCGCATAAGAGGGCTGTAACAAGGTAAGGGCAAGGGTTGACTAGTATCACCAGAAATGTTGCCATATAACGGAAATCCGTTTTTCAATAAGACTTCATGACCTCCAGATGGCAAAGTCATAAAATGATTGCTGGCACCATTGGGTGTTTCTTGAATGATTGTAACTCCAGTAGGTCCAAGGACTTCTTTGCCATTTGTTGCGTAGGTTTCTTTGCCAAAATTGCTAACCCAGATTGTATCGTTTCGATCAATTAAAATTCCCCAAGGCAAATGTATGTTTTGTTTGAATTCTTTGAGGTAGTTCAAATCTTTGTCAAACTTAATAATTCGACTCGATTTTATAGCTGCCAAATAAATTTCTCCCTTGGAATTGACAGCAGCTTGGCGAAAAATTTCATAGCCATTGGTTTCTGGATTATCAGCAGCAGTCCATTGCGCTAAAGGCTGAATGACGCCATCTTTTAGTTGTAGTTTATAAATAGAAGATATTTGACATTTACTGGGATCATCTTTAGAGTAAGCCCCCGCATTGCTAACAATGGCATTATCATCTTTGTCAAAAGTAACAGAAAATGTTAAGTTATATGGGCTCGCCATCTCGTCAAAGTCATAAGAAACAACTTTGTTTGGGTCACCGCCTAAATAAACAACAATGGAACTATTGTGCGATTTAAAGTTATAATAGGTAGCATCAGAAGGAGCTAAAGGATCTTGAGTGCCCCAAGAACACATCCACAGATTTCCCTTGCTATCAAAATTTAAACCTTGGATTCTATGCAAGGAATTGGTATACCCTTGAGGAGGGCTGATGGCTTTCCCTTCACAATTAAAGACCGAAATACTCCCTTCTTGTGGGTTGCACTGTGTTGGTCCCCATCCATAGTTACCAAAGTAAATTGTTTCCTTGTTTAAATCTGTAGCAACTCCAAAGCCAGAACCTAGTAGCCCTCCACCAAATAGTGGCGAAAAAGAAGCGGGAGAACCATCGGGTTCTAAAACAGTGCAAAAAGTACTTGAGTTGGGGGTGCCTTGGGTTACATTGTTGGTAATCCAAGCTCTGTCATTTTTATCAAAAACAACAAAAGCAGGTCCTCCAATTAGGAAATTTTTAGCTCCTGAATCGTGTACTTTTATAGTTAATGTCCATTGAGAAACTGCTTTTGTTTGTTTGCCAATTGGTTGGATTTGTGGTAATGAGGGGGTATAAACTTGTTCTTCTCCACAGACTAGGTCATAAATAAGATCAACATTATTAAATGGATGATGGACTAAAAAAGAAAGTCCACCTAGGAAAGAGGTAGCCTGCAAATCAGGAGTGCTTGTTGCGCTCAAAAAAGCTTGATAAATTGAAGCATCTGTCAAGCAATAATACAATAAATTTGACAAGGAGTTCCACATAGAATAGCTGTTGGTTTCCAGATGATTCGGAGAAGTAGAGATGACAGGAGATAAATTTCCTGCATCGTCCATAAAGTTGAGACGCATCAAATGCGCTACTTCAATACTTCTAGAAAGTCCTGTAATAGCTATTGTTTGCTCTTGTGATACTTGCATAAATTGAGCATAACAAAAAGCATTTGCAATCGTTAATGGTTCATTGAGCATAACTTCGGTACTAGCTCCATTAAAAACAGAAAGCAACTGAATGGGGTGTTGTTCTGAATAATTGCCTTCATTAGTTTGAGTAATGGTTAGAATAAGGCAGTAGTAAACATCCGAGTTGCTATTCAAGGTAACAGTAAAAGTAGGCGTATTTACTGAAATCTTTTCAGTATTGGGTGTACTCTGTTCTTGTATGGCATAAATTTCGAAATAGCCTTCTTTGAATGTTAAGGAAGAACCTAAATTGATTTGAAAATGGACAACTTGCATTGGGTTATTCATACGATAATAGAATTAAATAATGTAGAATGATTTCTTATTTAATATAATGCAATGCAATAAAATTGGCGCTTTTTGAATCGTTTAGATTCAAAGCTGTCCGATTTCATCTATAGAATGTCCATAATCGTATACTAAGTTCTAGTAAACAGACTTAAGAAGGCATCTTTTTTTCTGTTTTAGTAGCAGTATTGGTTTGTTTTTCAAAACGTTTTAAGAAAGATTTTAATCGAAAATTTTCTTGTTTTTTGCCCAATTGTTGAGCTGCTTTTTTAGCCTGATTCAGAATAATAGCTTGCTCTTGTTGAGAAAATCGACTATCGTAAGGAAAAAAGATTTCAGCTTCTATGTTTTTTAGTTCTAACAAGAGAATTTCTTTCTGGAAAATGGCTTTTATAATTTCTTCAAATGCTTTTGTATTCTTATCGTCTCGATACAAGATGAGAAACTCTATGGCTGCGTCTACAGCAGCGGTAGGATCGGGCAACTCTTTGCGAAAGGCAGGATTTGTCAAAATTTTCTTAGAATTTTTTTCAATACTTCTTGCTTCATTGGGACGGAGTGTTCGATGATGTTCTAGATTATACACTGCTTCGGTATAAGGGTACAAAGGGTATTGTGGCAAGACCATTCGTTCAACAGCTCTTTTATCCATTAGATCAGCCAAACCGTGTACAAACAAATTAACAGCACCCGTAGCATTTTTTAAGGTTTGGGGAGGCATGGGATGTTTTGATCTGCTTGCTTCTCCTACAAAACGATAGACTTTTTTCATGGCTCTAGTCCGCCAAGCTTTGTCATGGGTACAAAGATAAGAAATACGTCCTTCTTTGGTGAAATAATAATCTGCGAGCGGGTTGCCTACTAATTCTAATAATTTCTTGTCGAGGGGACAAATACCTTCTTGGGCATCTAGAGTTTCCTTAATGCTTGGGTTATTGGCAAATTGCGCCTCCGTTTCCATTTTTGCAACATAGTCCGTTAAAAGATCTTCGGGGCTTTTTAGTGTTTTTTGTTGAAATGCGGTACTATTTTTTTTCAATTCTACCTTTTTAAAAGTAGTAGAAAAGGGCGCTCCTAGTGGCAAGATATGATAAACATCAACAGGTTCTCCTAAGTGTTTGACAAGCAAATGTTGTTGGTCTTCACTTATTTCTAAGCTTAGATCATTTTGATATTGTTGAACGCTATCAGTTTTGGCTGCATCGTGCTCAAAAATAGCTTTTCGGTAAGGGCGGTCATTTAGTTTTAAGTTGTAGCGCATCGCATAAGAAGCCTTGCCTCCATGTTTTTTAAACTTAAATGTAAAACTCATTTTTTTCTTTTCTAGATGCTCAATTTGAATGGTGGCAACATTATCAGCATCCAATCGAATGTCTTTGGTCAGTTTTTCTAAGACAAAAGTTTTGGGTGGACTACAGCTGCATCCTCGACAACCTACAAGTGCTGTGATAAGAAAAATATAGAGATAAATGTGGTTCGATTTTATAGACATGATTGATTTTGTTTTGGTTCGATTGTTCTAATTAGAGAGCATCAATAAGAAAGATAGAGAAAAAAAGATTGTAGGGACTTTTGTCCCTCAAAATCAAGATACTTAAAAAAAGAAAGTCATCCTAAAAGAGATGACCTTAATTTGTACTCAGTACTTTGTAATAGTAGTTCGTTGTTATTTTTACAGCCTGCTGTTTTTGAGGCTTACTACTACAATCAATTGCCAATATTATCGAAATAGCCGAGGACTTTAGCTTTTAATCTATGAGAAACTGGAACTTGGTAATTCAGTGTCGTTATTAGAGCATTTTTGTCTTTTTTGTCGTATCGTTGAACATGATTTAGGTTGACCAAAAAAGACTGATGTACTCGCATGAAGTTTTTCTTAGGCAATATTTCTTCGTATTCTCTTATAATTTTAGAGACAATAATTTTTTGTTTGTCTGTCGTATAAAAAGTAGTATATCCTTTGTCCGATTCACAATAAATAATATCATCCACATTGAGAATATAGAGGCTATCAGCGGTGCTAATGGTTAGCTTTTGTATGCTCTCTTTTTCGTCTTGAAGATTAGAAAGAAGGGTGTCGATATATTGATAGCGTTGTTGTTCGGATCGTTTTTGTTCTACTTTTTGAACCGCTGCCATCAATTCACTGCCTTTGACGGGTTTTAACAAAAAATCGACTGCTGAGGCGCGTAATGCCTTGAGTAAATAATCGTTGTGTCCTGTTACAAATACAACATTTAGAGGCTCTTTTTCAAAGTATTGTAAGATTTCGAAACCATTGTTTGAACCTAAATTGATGTCTAAAAATAGAATGTCAGGTCGCTCTTTTTCTATCTCAATGATAGCATCTAATACGCTGTTGGCTTCTCTACAAATTGTGATGTTGGTACAACATAATCGAATGATTTGCAAAAGCGTTTCTCTTGCTTGTTTTTCGTCGTCAACAATAAGTGCATTCATTATAAAGGGAATATGATTGGTATTAATATTTATAATTTAAAGGTAGCGAAAAAGAAACTAAAGTTCCTTTAGAAGGAAGGCTTTTCATATTAAAGAATATTTTTTTTCCACGTTTTTTGTTGAGAAATTGTAGGCGTTCTTTAGTAATTTTAAGGGCTAATGATTGGTGCTTTTTTTGATCGTTAGGTTTATTATTCGCTTCTAAACCAACGCCATTATCATAAACTTTAATGTGCAAAATGTCGTTAGATATGTTAATTTTGACCTCAATTTTACCTTTGTAATCTACATCTTGCAGACCGTGTTCCAAAGCATTTTCAATAAAAGGTTGTGTGAGCATTGGAGGAATAAGCATATTATCCAAGTCAATGTTTTCATCTAAATCAATGGAATAATCAAAGTTGTTGTCAAAACGTAATAGTTGCAACTTTAGATAATTATCAAGCCATTGAATTTCTTTTTCCAACGGGATGTATTCTTCCATAGAATTTTCTAAAATAGCACGAATTAGTTGAGCAAAAGAAGCTAAATAATCTCCTGCTTGAATGGGGTTGCTTTTGTAAACAAAGTTTTGAATAGCGACCAAAGAGTTAAAGATAAAATGAGGGCTCATTTGATTGCGCAACAGGCGATTTTTGAGTTGATTGGTCAAACGAGCTGCATTTATTTTGGATTGGCGAACTAAGAGAATGGAAATAATTATTATTAGTATAATCGCAAAAATAGACAGATAAAGTAGTTGACGGTTGCGATCTGCTCTAATTTTTTCGATAGCTTTTTCTTGAGCAAGCAATTTATTTTCTTGCTCAATTTTTTCTGTTTGATACTTGGTTTCTAAATTTAGTAATTCATTTTGCTTTTCTAATGTTAGAAATGAATCTAGAACACTTTCTCGTTTTTTTTGATAGTTGTAGGCGGCTTCAAAATCATTGAGCTGCACCATGTTCTTAATCAGGCGATTTAGGCTTTGTTCTTGAAAATAAAAGTCGTTTAAAATAGTTGCTGTGTCTAACACTGTTTGGGATATAGCGATGCTTTGGTTGTAATTTTCAATGGCATAATAGGTGTGAGCAATATAAAGTTGCAATTCGAGGGTGTTACTTTGAGAATTAATAAATGGTTGGAACTCTATTGCTTGTTGAATCGCTTCCAAAGCCAATGATTTCTTTTTTTGGAAGGCATAAAGATGTGCTATGTGACCATAGGACAAAGCGACTTGTTCATAGTTATTTGCGTTTTTAAATGCAGGAATAGATTTAAGATAATAAGCTAAAGAAGAGTCGATTTGATGCGAGTTGAACATAATAGCTCCTATAGATTGATAGGCAAATCCTTGCATTGAAATATCATGGGTAGAGTGAGCGAGGGACAAAATTTTTCTCCCTGTTTCCAAGGCTTTGTTGTGTTCGCCAATCATTCGATAAATTTCCAAGAGATTTTGAAGCCCAGGCATTAGGGAAGCGGTATCACTCATTTGTTCGTTTAATTGTAGATTCTTATACAAATATTCAGCTCCTTTTTCAAATTGTTGTAATTGAATGAGAATGGCTCCTTTAGTGTTGTAGGCTATTGCTATTCCAACGGTATCTTTGGCTATTTCATAGAAATAAATAGAGCTATCTACGTAGGTTAAAGCTTGGGGGGATCTAGAAGTTTGGGCATAAATGGCAGCAAAAAGACCATAACAATCTCCCAATTGGCTATGATTGTCATCAGAGCAAAACTTTAAGGCCAAGTTTTCGTAGGCTTCTGCTTTTTCAAAATCTACATTTAAGTATTCTTTTGCAATCGAATGATATAGCTCTGATTTTTGGTCAGAAGAAAGGGCAGTATCGGCTAATTTTTCTAAACTGTCAATCCTGTGATTTTCTTGTGCTAGAAGGAGTTGAAAAGGGAATAAAAAGCAAAAAATGCGGAATAAAAAAGAAAGATACATTAGATAATTGTTTTATAAGGGGTAAATATGCTTAAAGATAAGATACAAAAAATTGTTGTTTGGCAAATTAGCTAAATGAATTGTCAAAAATCTAATAAATGGATGGCTATCATAACGAAAAATATACATACTTTGTGTGTCTATCAAATAAGGGTTGTGTTGTTAAATGTATGATGGAAGTTCATTGAAATAAAAGACAAAAATTTTAAACAAATGCCATTGATACTTAAGTTTCTTAGAAAACTTGGTAGTTCTTCGGTGAAATCGTGCAATTTTAGAGCGAATAAGAGTATTAATACCTTCAATATCTTTAGTAAAAGATTTACCAATAATATGTTGATAATAAGGTAAGACCTCTTTAAAACTCTTAAAAGCATCTGTACAGTAAAATTCAATTTCTATATCTAGACACTTTAATTGTGTCATTAAATATCGAAGTTGCTTTTTTGTACGTTTGCCCATTGTTACAGCTAATATTTCTTTGGTCTCAGGAGCGTAAACGTAGAAAACCCACACTTTTTTACCTTTCTGATTCACAAAGGAATATAACTCATCAATTTGCACTTTTTTATACTTCTTTTGTCTAGGAGTAATTTTAATTTTTTCTCCTTGCTCTAGTATAAATCGAAGAGTAGTTTTAGGACTAATTCCAAATATTTTGTAACAATCTCTAATACCACTACCATGTAATAAAGAACTTTGTAGCTGGGCTTTCATACTTGGATCTGCTCCTTGGTATAAATATTCAGCTTGAAATTGTTTGCCACAATTCTTACACAGAAAGTTTTGTCTTCCTGTGGTTTTTTTCCCGTTTTTAACGACCTTTGAATTGTGGCAATGAGGACATTTTATTTGTATAGATATTGAACACATCTTACAAATATAGTCTTCATTGTCTTTTTTTCTAACTTATCATACAATCTACATCACTACCCAAATAAGAATTGCTTGTTGATTCTTTTTGTTATAAATTGCAACTATGGAAAAGATTGAAGGAAGCTTAGAGCATATTATTTATAGAAACGAAGAAAATGGATATACTGTTGGCAAAATATTGGAAACAGGGCATGCCAACGTGACCACAGTAGTGGGGAGTATGATGGGAGTTCAGGTTGGTGAAACCTTGCTTTGTGAAGGTTATTGGAAGAATGATAAGAAGTTTGGTAAGCAGTTTGTTGTAGAGGCTTTTGATGTTAAAATTCCATCTACTACTAGGGGCATTGAGTTGTATTTAGCTTCGGGATCTGTGGCAGGAATTGGTGCTGTATTTGCCAAGAAAATTGTCGATCATTTTGGAGAAATAACACTAGAAGTTTTTGATATTGCTCCGCATCGTTTGTTAGAAATAGAAGGAATTGGCAAGAAGAAATTAGAACGGATACAATCGGCATGGGCAAAACAGAAAGATGTTCGGCAGGTTATGATCTTTCTTCAAAATTATGGCGTTTCACCTGCTTATGCTCAACGTATTTTTAAGGTTTACGGTCAAAAAAGCATTGAAAAGGTCAAAGAAAATCCGTATCGTTTATCAACGGAAATTGATGGTATTGGTTTTAAGAAATCAGATGCCATTGCTCAAAAAATGGGTGTGGATGTCAATGATGCCGCAAGAATTGCTTCTGGAATAGAATTTACTCTGGAACAGGTTGCTCGAATGGGACACAGTTGCTATCCTTTAGAAGGGTTGGTAAAGGAGGCAGCGATGTTGCTAGGAGTTGCTTTTGACTTGGTAGAAGATGCCTTAAATAGGTTGGCAGCAAAAGGAAGGGTTATTCTCAAATTATTAACACACAAAGGAGGTAGCCCTAAGACTTTTGTTTGGTCAAAGGTCAATTATGACTATGAAAAAGAAATTGCGGCAGAAATACAGCGCTTAAAGGTCTTTGAGGATGTTTTTGAAGCAACCGATTTGGAACTTGCTATAGAAAAATCTAGCAAGAAAAATGGAATTACTTTGGCTGTACAACAAGAAGCCGCCGTCATTAAAAGTATAGAAGACAAGCTGCATATTATTACAGGAGGACCTGGTACTGGAAAAAGTACGATTACAAAAGTAGTCTTAGATATTTGTTTAGAAACCACCGAGTCTATTGTTCTTGCTGCTCCTACTGGACGAGCTGCTAAGCGACTTAGCGAAATTACGAAAAGGGAAGCTTCTACCATTCATAGCTTATTAACCTTTGATTTTGTTACTCGCTATTTTCGTAAGAATAAATACGATCAGTTGGATTGTGAGGTGCTTATTGTAGATGAGGCAAGTATGATTGATGCTTTTTTGATGAGTGCTTTGTTGAAAGCTGTTCCTGATAATTGTAAGGTGATTTTGGTAGGAGATGTTGACCAATTGCCTAGTGTGGGGGCAGGGAATGTGCTAAACGATTTGATTCAAAGCGAACGAGTGCCTGTTACAAGGTTGACAGAAATTTTTAGACAAGCCATTAATTCGCAGATTGTAATCAATGCACATAAAATCAACCAAGGAATTTTTCCTAATATTACGACAGAAAAAGATAGTGATTTCTTTTTTATTACTGAACGTCAACCTGAACGACTCATACAACACATTTTAGGGCTAATTGACAAACGTTTGCCCAAAGCATATGGTTTACACAAGCTAAAAGACATTCAGTTGTTATGTCCGATGAATAAGGGGAAAATAGGAAGTGTAGAATTTAATCGTATTTTACAACTCAACTTAAATCCTAAGAAGAAAAACGAAGACATGGGGGTTGGACATAAAAAGTTGGTGGAAGGGGATAAAGTGATACAGACTAGAAATAATTATGATAAGGGTGTGTATAATGGAGATATTGGTTACCTTAAGAAAGTGATTGATGTTGATAAAATAGTTGTAGTAGAATTTGATGGAAAAGAGGTAGAATACGAATTTTCAGAATTGTTGGAGCTCGACTTGGCTTATGCTGTTTCTGTCCATAAGTATCAAGGAAGTGAAAGTCCTTGTATCATCTTGCCGATTCATGAGTCGTATAATCGGTTGCTTTTTAGAAATTTATTGTACACAGGGATAACAAGGGGCAAACAATTGGTTATTTTGGTGGGAACAAAGGAAGCTGTTAGTGCTGCGATTCGAAATAATAAGGCACACAAACGTTATACAGGCTTAGTGGCAATGCTGCAACAAGAAGAGAAAGGTTTGCCTATTATACAGATTGTACCCATGTTGGGGGCGGAAGGGTATGCCGATTGGGTAACAAAACATTTTAGTGAAAATGAAGCATAATGTAGATGAAAAGCGTACGGAATTAGTACCTTACCTCATTTTGGATGAATCGGCAGATGTAGAGGCATTTCAAGAAGTTATGAAGAAAGAGGGGATAGCAATGGTTTTAGAGTGGCGTTATTATTATGCTTACAAAGATGCGATTCGGATTATTGATTTTGTAGAAACAAAAGGAATTTATGATGGTTGGGCGGTTTTTTTGCCAGAAGCGTGCAAAGAAAAAGCAGACCAATTGGTTCAAAGATACAGCACTATTTTGACCTATTTTGAAGCTGCTGAAGAGCGTTTTTTCAGAGGTTTGCCAGTTACAGTATTGCAAAAAGCATTGGCTTCAGCGCAAATGAATGGAAAGAGCTTAGAATTGGCTTTGAAAGTATTGGCAGAGCAAAATATTGCCTATTCACTATCAGAAGTACAGCAGTTGAAGGAGACCTTAGTAGCTCGAAACCTTCAAAAAGCTTCCCAAGTATTGCCGGCTAAAATTCTCATTTGGTGTTTGTTAATAATAATAGTAGTAACGTATTTGTATTTGGTTGGAATGTTTGGATAGCATCATTATGATGTTGTCAGACAATAGAATTGGTATTTAAAATATCTTTCACAACTTCGCCAGGAAAAACACAGAATATAGGTATGTTTAAAGCATATTTTTGAGCGAAGGACATTACCGCTTGTTGGATTTGTTGCTTGGAATAACGAGAAGAAAAATGCCCTAAAATTAATTGTTCTACTTTAGATGCTGCCACCATTTCTATGACTTCTTCTAAGGTGCTATGTTGGTTCTTTTTCTGCCCTTTGGGGGGATTGATAGAATTATCCAAAAATGTTGCTTCGTGAATGAGAATTTTAGAATGCTTCCAGCGATCGAAATCTTGGACAGGAGTATCACCTGAATAACTTAAAATAGACTGTTTTTTTTCTTCTGTAATAAAATCATTGCCCTTTTGCAGTCGAAGGGTTTGCAATTCTTTAGGAGATAATGTTTTGAATTGTTCTTTTAGTTTTTGTTTGACTTCGATAACATCAAAGCTTAGACTTTTAATGCTATTTTTAGGAGCTTCAATGTGCTCATTTCTTATACTATGCACCAAAATTCCTTTTTTTATGGGAACGTCTTGTGTATCATTTAGAGGATGCCAAATATTGTGTTGGGTATGTGGATCAAATTTACTCATAAAGTTGTCCATAGCAGGAAAGGAGCCTGCATCTTTTGGATAGTAGACCCAAGGAAAACCGCCTTCACGGGCATTTAACTGACGGATTTGCAATAGACCTGTAATATGATCTCTATCAGGATGACTGATGAAAATATGTTTAATTTTTCTAGATTTTTGTAGTAAATGAGCCGATACCCCATCTCCTGCATCAAAGAGTAAACCCAACTCTTCAATAAAATACCATGTTGCAAATAAAGCGGTCGAATATCCTGTAATTGTTAGTTTCATAAATTATGTAACTATCTAGTACCCTAATAAGTTCCAAGGTTCATTATATCATTGAACACAAGCATAGGATTATCCTGCAACAAGAAAGTAAAAAAGCCATAAGCAACGATTGAACGAAAACTTATGGCTTGAATTATGGTATTTAGGATTGAATGCTTTTTTATTTTGAGTAAGTTCTCAACCCCTAATTAATGCTTTGTTTATAGTAGTGGATGTAAAGCCGTTGGAACAACATGGTATTTAATGCCATTAGGAATAAGGATTTCTACTTCCAAGAATTCGACCATTTTTTCGGCATTGTTTAGTACTGCTTTGTCTTGATTAGGAAGTTCAAAAATCATGACCCTTTCTTCTTCGTAAAACTGCATTTCAACTTGATGAAAGACTTTGTCTGTGTTGTTAGCTTCGGGAAGGTTTTTAAGGGTGTAAGTAATTTTGATGGTTGGTTCATCCCATGTATTTACTGTCGCATTAGCATTTAAAGCAAAAACGGCAAAATAACAATCTTCTTCAGGAATAAACGTTTGAACAAATGTGTTTTCTGTCTGCGCCCATCCTAGACCAAAGGTTAGTAGTACAATTACCCAAGTTAATAGTAGCTTTTTCATGATTGATCTGTTTTATAGTGAAGTAATTGTTTTTTGATTACAGACCAAATATAGTGGGATTCAATAGATCATAAAATGATGTTGCTTAGTTTAAAAAATGATGTTGCTTAGTATGAGCAAAAAGACAAAAAAACATGCTTTGACAAGTTAATAGTCCGCTGTTTTTAGCGGACTACTAAACAAGTAAAACATGTTTTTATAGGAAGATAAACACTATATCGAGGATTCTAAAAATCATTAAGTCGCTTGTCTCAATAGCTAGCTGTATTATTATCATAGTAGTTCGTTGATTAGCTCCCTGCGGTCGTGAGATCGCTATCGCTTAGTTGTTTACTTTTTACCAAAAAAACAAAAAAGCACATTTATATTAGTTTGATAATCAAAGCTTTAGTACGAAGTGAAACAAATGTGCAACTTACTGATTATCAAACTAATAAAGTTTAGCTGCGCTGCTACTCCGTGGTTTCAACGAACTATTGTATCAAATACATAGCTAATAAAACTTGGGATTGGACGAACTAAATTACATCAACATAAAATCCAAACCAATTTGATAATTCATTCCTTTCGGAACGAAAATTTTATAGTCTAATTGATCGTCAAGATCAACACCATTAATCATAATCGCATTCTCTTTTTTAGGCATATCAATGGTGATGGTTTGATTCATATCATCTATTGTCATTTCATAATCGTAACGCCCAGCTGCTACCAAAGCTTTTAAGACGTTTTCAGGAGTATTGGCAGTTGTAATTGTGGTGACAATTCGAATGGTTTTATTGTCCCATTCTTCAACGTCAACCTGTCCTTTTAAGGCAAAAATAGCTTCGTAAGTAGGGCACTCAACAGGCAGAGTTTTGACCAAGGTTTTTTGTGTTTGAGCAAAAGTGAGTGCTACAATACCCAAGAGGGTGATCCAAGTTAAAAAGAATTTTTTCATGATTGATATATTTTTTAGAATAACTAAATCTATTTGTATTTTGTATTATAAAAATACGGTTATTCTAAGTGTCTTACAATAACTTACATCATCACAAAGAATGATTTTAATCACTTTTTAACGCTTTAATTACTTGATTTTATAGACGTAGATTCTACAACTGATCTTTTAAGATAATAAAAGGCAATTTACTCTTAGTAGCTACATTAGAAGAAGTACTTTTGTGGAATAACTGTTGCCACGTTGTGTAGTCGTGTTTGATCAAACACAACAAATCTATTTGATGTTCTTCTGCCATTGTTAAGAGCGCATCGGTGGGGTTTTCAGAATCCATTTTATACAAATTAATTTGATACCCTTTTCTAGCAATTTGAATGGCTGTCTCTTTATGTGTATTAGAATGAGCGGCTTCTTGTTCTACATGAAAAAGAACTAATTCTGTATTAAACCGATCGACTAATTCATAAATAGGAGCCAAGGTTTTGTTGGATGGAACAAACCGATCGTCAATGGCAATAGCAATTTTTTTAGGAGGCTGAACAATGGCTATTCGAGGAATCACCATAACAGGAATCTCACTTTTTTCAATTAGTTGCAACGTGTTATTCCCCAACAGCCAATTTTTGACTCCTGAATGACCATTTCTACCAATAACGATACATTCAGACTTGCTTTCTCTAGCCTCCTGCAAAATAGTTTCTACAACAGGTCCTTTTCTTAATACTCCTTTTAAACTCACATGTGCTGGCAGATTTTTAGATTGTTTGTAAATTGCCAAATCAAATAATTCGTGCCGAGATAATTTTTCGATGTATTCTTCTGATAAAATAGGCTTCAATTCTTCCTTAATGTGATAAACGTTTAGTAATTTTAGTTCCACAGGTGTTTTTTGACCCTTTGCAATCATACTAGCGTAATCAACCGCTTTGTTGGCAGTAGAAGAGAAGTCGGTAGCTGACAATATATTTTTCATAATAATAGGTTACAAATTCAATGATTAGTTGTTGATTTGCTACAAAAATAAACCATTTATATGGACTATATTATGATAGTGGTCATAAACAAAAATGATTAAAAACACATTTCTATTTTTGCAAAAAGCTTATTTTTGACTTCATAGCTACCTAGTAGGAAGTGTAGAGGTGGATTTAGAATAACTTGTTGTATTCATTTTGAAGAACGAAGGAAGAACTACTAAATTAAAAATTACCAATTATGAAACCAATAAAAAGAATACTTTACCCAACTGATTTTTCAGCAATGTCTGTTCTAGGTTACCAGTATTGCCTAAATCTTGCACGCCAATTAAAGGCTAGGGTAGATGTTCTACATGTGTATCGTATAGACTTAGGGGTTCCTGTAACAGACCCAATTGCTTATAAAATGATTGAAGAACGGAAAGAAAATGCCCATCTAAAATTGGGGCGATTCGCCCACCTTCAAAAAACAGGACAGCAGAAATTAACAGAGGGATTGGACATCCACGCTCATGCATCTGTAGGTTTGCCAGAAGATGAAATCGTCGCTTTTAGCAAAAAAAATGATATTGACTTAATTGTAATGCCAACACATGGTGAACACAATATTATAGAGAGTTTATTTGGAAGTGTGACAACAGAAGTTGCCGCTACCTCACATTGTCCCGTCTTGATTGTACCAGAACAAGTAACGTATCGCAAAATAACGGACATTGCTTACGCCACGGATTTGAGCTTAGAAAATATGAATCAAGTTTCTATGCCCTTGGCTTTAGCAGAATTGTTAAATTCAAATTTGCATTATGTACATGTTTATTCTGATAAAAAAGCAGAACCAGGGGAAGTTGACGAGTTGTTGACCGCAAATTCAGCCGATATCGAAGTGCTTTTTCACGAACTAAAAGGAAAAACAGTTCAGGAAGGGCTGAAGTTGTTTCTAAAAGAAAAGAGCATTGATTTATTGATGGCGTATAGTCCTCCTAAAAACTTTTTTGAGCGTTTATTTAGATTAAGTACAACCAGACATTTGTTAGAGCATATTACCTGTCCATTGATGGTCATGCGTTAAGTCGTATAGGCTGTTTTTTGATAGGCAATCATCTATATTGATAAAAAAAGACCACTAGCTTTGAAGCAAATTGCATCAGAAACTAGTGGTCTATATGAACGATTATATTAATAACCGTAAGCAGTCCATCTTACAAGCATTTTGTTCTACCACCATCTACAGGAACATTAATTCCGTTGATGTAAGCAGCCGCAGGAGAAGCTAGAAACGCAATAGCATTTGCAACTTCGGAAGCCTCTGCGAAACGCCCCGCAGGAATGGTTGCTTTCATCACATTGGCAACCACATCAACCGTACTATTTTGTTTTTGCGCCTTATTTTCGATAATGGATTGAAGGCGAACAGTATTGGTTGCACCAGGAAGAACATTGTTGACGGTAATCCCATGAATACCGAGTTCGTTGGCCATTGTTTTAGCCCAATTCGCCACAGCGCCACGAATAGTATTGGAGACTCCTAGTCCATTCAAAGGTTGTTTGACAGAGGTAGAAATGACATTGATGACTCGACCGTAGCCTGCCTTTTTCATCCCATCTTTTACCGCAGATACTAAGATATGATTGCAAATCAAATGCATTTCAAAAGCTGCTCTAAATTCCTGTATTGCTGCTTTCTCAATAGGTCCACCCGCAGGACCTCCTGTATTGTTGATTAGAATGTGCATGATTTTTCCGTCTGCCAAGTAAGCAGTCAAGGTGTCTGCTAATACCTCAGGTTTTGAAAAGTCTACACATAAATATTGATGTGTTTGCCCTTTAGAAGTGTCTAAATCTGCTAGTGTTTTCTTTAGACGTTCTTCATTACGGGCTACCAAAGTGATATTAGCACCCATTTGTGCTAATTCTAAAGCTGTTGCCTTTCCAATACCTTGTGTGCTGCCACAAACTAAAGCGTTTTTATGGACTAAATTTAAGTTCATTTTAGAATATTTTTATCAATTAGAAGGTCAATTAAAGAACAAATTGAAAAATTAAACGTTTACTAATTTAGTTCTTCGAACCGAAACATAAATGTACTCAAAAGAAGTACGGCTTCAAAATCAGAATCAATCATAAATTCTAAAAAAACAAAAAAAATAGCTATCAATTATTTGTAAATAATAATTTTTTTGTATTATCTTAATCTTACTTAACTGAATAACAGTTATTTTTAGATTCAATTCTATTTAATTCATTTCTCATCTTGATGTTTTCATAAATCCAACAACTGAAACATCATACTTAGCCTTCAACAATTTATTTTTCCAAAAAATTAAAAATTCTACTTTAATTTTCTTGCCCCACTACCACCATTGAGGAATCCCTCGTGTTTATGTATTGCCCAACCAATACATTTAATTATGATATTAAAAACATATTTATAATATTTTAAACCACTCAAATTATGAAGGATACAAATTCGCAAGCTGCTAATTTTCAGCAGCAATTAAAAGAGCAATTAATCAACTTGGGTATTAGTATTGATGAAAAACGTTCCTTTGAAGGAGAAAGCAAACGACTTAAATTTTATTCCTTAGAAGATCACAAAGAGTGGCAAGGTCAAGATCCTAAGGAACAACTCCAACGTATTTCGCAGACATTGCATACGCTCTTTTTGATTGATTGGCGTGGAAATACAACAGTCCATAAAAAAAATGAGGAAGGAACTTATGATGAAATTGAGTTTAGTAGAACAACAGAAAATTTTGATACCGAATATAATGATGAACGCGTCTTATTGTATCAAATTGCTTGGAACATGAATAGTCAAGTTTTATATGCGGTTAATTTATTAGAAGCTGGAGAGAATTTGCGTGTTTATGGCTTAGAAAATGATGGAAGTGAGGTGGTTATGGAGTACTACTCTATCATGGACTTTTTAAATGCTTTAACTAAGAAATAGTCAAACATATTATATGTAAAAAAAATGGAGTCATTTTATTAAAGAATGACTCCATTTTTTTTGTTGTTAATTTGCATTAATTGTAGTATATTTATTGGTGCATTAGGCTCTATACCTTATAAATTCTCTCCTCTAGTAGAATAGAATGTTAAATAGGTTTTTAGTGGATCTGTCGTTTGCAAAACGACATGATTGCAAAATGTATTAAATACTAGAAACTTTACAGGAGACTCAACGTTGTAAACAAACTAAATAAAAATATGAAAGATTCTCTAACTAAGTCAACAGGTGATGAAAAGCAGTCGATATCTAACGAGTCGATTAGGAAACAACCTGATACGACCAATTCTGATTTTGTAGATAACAGCACAGAAGCAATTCGCATGCGCCAATTTCAGTCTGATGTGGATAATAACAATGAAAATAAAGAATTGTCCGATTATCAGGATAGTATCGGTAAAACCTCTAAGCCGAATAAAACAGGAATTCCAGATGATTTGAAAGCATCTATTGAAAGTCTTTCGGGGTATTCTTTGGATGATGTTAAAGTGCATTATAATTCTGATAAACCAGCACAAATAGGTGCGTATGCTTACACTGAAGGCAATAATATATATATTGGACCAGGGCAAGAGGAACATCTAGCACATGAGTTATGGCATGTTATTCAACAGAAACAAGGAAATGTGAAACCTAATACGGAATTGGGAACAGGTACCTTGGCTAATACAGAAACTAGCTTAGAGGATCAGGCGACTAGAATGGGAGATAAGGCAAAAAAAACAGAGATAACAGAAGAAAGAACGGATTTAAAAATAGCAACTACTTCTGGACCTGTACAAATGTTATCACAACCCAATCAAAATATCATTCATGCAGGAGATGATGAAGAGGATTTGTCTAGTGAACAACAGGATAAACAAATTGAAGCATTGTTGGCTGATGCGGCAAAAGCGTTGGGACCTTTTACACAGGTTTTTAATCAATTAAAAGTAGATACACGTGCTTCGACTAAGAAAATTGATCAACAAAAAAAGGTTAAATACAAAGCAGATCATCCTAAAGTGCTTGATGAGCAAGATCCTACGCAAGAAGGAGATATTATGTATCACCAACACACTAAGCGTCCAATTATGGAAACCAAAAACTTGGCAGCTACAAGTATGGGAGGGTTGAAAGGAAAAGAACGCATCAAGCAAAAGATGAATACTAAATATGCAGGGGCTGGAAAAAATGCTGTTAATGAAATCAATGATGTTGTGCGAGGAACCTTGGCGTTTGAAAACTTCCAAGAGATGTTATTTGCTTTGAACAAAATAGAAGAACTAGCAGGTTCTGATTTTGGTAATTTTAGCTACACAATTGCTCGCATCAAGCAAATATATACGCCTCTTAGTGCATTGCTTTATGGAGATGTAAAACTAAATCTAAATGTCAAGAGTGGTAGTGATTATGATGGAGAGGCGTTTAATCACAACTGTGAATTACAGTTAAACACGCTTCAGATGTTGGAAGGGAAAGGTACAACACAAGGTCATGGAGCATATGTTAAATGGAGGGACTTGGATGAAGAGCATTGGAAAAATGAGGGTTCTGCCTTGCCTGTGAAACTCAAAGATATGACCGATGAGCCGCTTACTAAATATAGAAGTAGAGCACGTCAAGCGGTTTTCTCTTCACATGACGCTTATAGAGCAGCTGATATAGCAAGACAAAGAGATTCTCATTTTAATGAAGTTGTTGAAAAAGTGAAAGAAATTGGTGGTAATACAGTAGATGTTGAACCGCAATATTTTAGTGAGCAAACTTTTGAGCAAACAGCAGAGTCCTTTGATGCGAATTACGCTAAGTTTATTAAAGCAAATATGAAAGAAATTGAAAATAAAGACTAAATAGATTGTCACTTAGTAAGTTAGCTTCGTGATATGATAGTTTTGTTTATGAAAAAATGAGCCAAATCGTTGAGAGTTGGCTCATTTTCTATTGGTAGAATAAGTATCAATAGTTAGCTGCGCTGCTACTACGTGGTCGTTGAAAAACTTTATTAGTTTGATAATCAGTAAGTTGTGATTTCATTGAGTTTTGTGTTAAAGTTTTGATTATCAGGCTAATATAAATGTTCTTTTTTATCTTTTTGGTAAAAAAGTAAACAACTAAGCGATAGCGATCTCACGACCGCAGGGAGCTAATCAACGACCACGAAGTAGCAGCGTAGCTAACTACTAATAAGTATAGAGCAGGGATATTTTTTTTGAGAAAGCGTTATTATCTTTTTGCCAAAACATCAGGATAGCGTTTGGCGTCCTTACTTTTTGTGTTCCATGGCGGAATCGTATATCCAGAACTTCCATTATAATTCACAGAACCATCTTCCTCTACAGAAAACGACCAGTTTCGGAATTTTTGGCATTGAAAACTGCAATCACCAAATTTAAAACTATAAACTAAATCCCAGCCTGTTTTGGTACGCATGATGCTAATATCGTTGCCGTCACCATAAGGTAAAACTTCTTCAATAGACCCAATTCCTTCACTAATAAAAAAACGCATCATTAAAGCAGGAATGTTAATAGGTTCACTAGATTGCAATACTAATGCAACTCGCTCTTCATCTAAATGAACTAACTTGGTAAGAACTAGGTGATGTTCCTTGATGATAGCATTCATCGCAACACTTCCTGTCGTATCTTGGCGTTGCCTTAGTGGTTCTAACCAAGGAGCGTCGTGCTCGGCAACCAAGACAATTTTTTCAACATTAGGCACTGGAAATGTCCGAATATAATATTGATTGGTAATTGTGTCAATAGAACTGTAGTCGCTTGTACGAACGGCAACCATAGCATTATAAACCGCTTGAACCAATTCTTCGGGAATTTGAACAGTTTGTTTGGATACACGCAATTCATTGTTTAGTAGTCGAATAGACATTCGTGCCGCATCTCGCTTATAGATTTGTTTTAAATAACTAGGAAACCTAGAATCATCGACAAAAAAAGTTGGCAAATTATCTAAGATAGATTTTTTATACCTTTGATTTTTCCTAATTTTGCGTTCCTTTCTAGGCTTTTGTTGAGCGTAGGAATTGGAGGTAAGGCAAAAAAAACAGCAGAGTAAAATAAAGCAAGAAAAGTTTTGTTTAAGTGGCATATCAAGAGAATTTTCATGTTGAACAAATGATAGCAGGTGGTTGCTAAAACAAATGGAGCCAAGCTCCATTTAAAGCTTAATTCGCCAAATAAAAAAAGGTAATCACCTAATACTTAATATTTCCAAAAAAACGTTTCTTTTCTATGAAATTCTAAACTCAAAAGCTTATCTTATTTGAGATTGCTCGCTTTATTAAAGGAGTAGCGTAGTTGCAAAAAATCTCCCATATTTAAAATGATTGTTTTTTTGACAATTTAGATAATGGTTCTATAAAGGAATGGTATATGTTGTTACAGACAATCAATTCAATACGATTTTGCGACGAAGTAACGATAGAATAAAAACATAAAGAAAAAAAGAATGACGCCAAAAGTAGGTATCACCGTTATTGTAATTATATTGACTAGTTTTTTAATGTGTCAATCTGATGTTCCTAACCGAGCTGAGTTGGAACGACAAAAATTTGTCCAAGATTCTATTGCACAAGCCGAAGAAGCTGCTCGTTTGTTGGCAGAAGAACGCCGAAAAGAGGAGGAAGCCTGGGTTAATAAGCAACTTCAAAAAATGGATAAAGAGGCTCGCTTGGGGCAGTTGTTTATGGTTGGTGCTTATCCTCCTAAGGGGGGGAGTGATGAAAAAAAGATCTTGGAGGCGATTGATAAGCATAAGATTGGAGGGATCATTTTTTTTAGAGGTCATGAAGATCGCATTGCTGCATTGACCAATAAATATCAAGAGCGTTCAGAAATGCCACTAATGATGGCTATGGATGCCGAATGGGGAACCAATATGCGGGTTAGTGCCTCTGTTAAATTTCCTCGTCAACTATTGATGGGGGCTATTCAAAACAACGCATTAATTTATGACTTTGGGGCAGCAGTAGCTGCGGAGTGCAAGGCAATGGGAATTCACGTTAATTTTGCACCAGTTGTAGATGTTAATAACAATCCTGCCAATCCTGTTATTGGAGACCGCTCTTTTGGTGAAAATAGAGAAAATGTAACCGCAAAATCTTTTCAGTATATCAAAGGTTTACAAGATAATGGAGTAATGGCTTGCGCCAAACATTTCCCTGGGCATGGAGATACAGATGTCGATTCACATAAAGATTTGCCTGTAATACCACATAATATGCAACGGTTGGATAGTGTAGAACTGTACCCTTTCAAAAATTTAGCGCAACATGGTGTACAAAGTGTGATGGTTGCTCATTTGCATATTCCTGCCTTAGATTCTACACCTAATTTGCCCATTACACTCTCCAAACCCGCTGTCACGGGATTGTTGAAAGAAAAATTGGGCTTTAAAGGACTTATTTTTACGGATGCTCTTAATATGAAGGGGGTAACAAAGCATTATAAAGATGGAGAAACAGATTTAAAAGCATTATTAGCTGGAAATGATATCTTGTTGGTGACGCAAGATATTCCTAATGCGAAAAAGCGAATTTATGCAGCGATCAAAGAAGGACTCATCACATGGGAAGAAATTGATAGCCGAGTGCGTAAGATTTTGCATGCTAAGTACAAACTAGGATTGCATAGTTACAAGCCTGTTAATGCTAAAAATGTTGTTAATCGTTTAAATGTTCAAGCGAATAAAGCTTTGAAGCAAGAAATGGTCAGTCAGGCGTTAACGTTGGTTGATCACGCAGCTATCTTTCCTTTAGGAAAACAGCGTATTGCTTGTATATCAGTGGGAACAAGCCGTAATGAAACTGCATTTACCAAAGAACTTTCAAGATATGGCATCAAACACCACCACTTTGCTAAAAATAATGTTTCTAATAATCGAATCAAACAGTTAGCAAAGAAAGACATTGTTATTGTTGCCGTTCATAATATTGGCAAAAATGCTAAGAATAATTTTGGAATTGCTTCAGGCATTCAAAAAGCAGTTCGAACAATAAGTTCTAAAACAAAAGTTCTAGTTGTTGTCTTTGGAACGCCTTATGCTTTGAAGAATTTCCCAACTGCTCAAGGAGCTGTGGTTGCTTTTAATGATGAAATATTAACACAGCAATTAGCAGCGCGAGGGATTGCAGGAGCCCTACCATTTAGAGGTCGCTTGCCTGTTTCTGCTTCGACTAAATTTCAATATGGCATGGGAAAAGACACTGAAGTACAAAAAATGATGTATGCATCTAGCCCTGAATCGGTCGGATTGGATGCTTCTATTTTGTCTAAAATTGATAGAATTGCTGCTGAAATGATTCGAGAAAAGGCGGCTCCTGGTTGTCAGGTATTGGTAGCAAAAGATGGTAAAATTGCTTTCCATAGAACCTATGGCTATTATGATTATCAAAAGAAGAAACGAGTAACCCTAGAAAATATTTATGATTTAGCTTCTGTTACAAAGGTAGCTGCCACAACAATTTCGATCATGCGTTTGGTGGACGAAGGTAAGCTGGATATCAATCAGCCTATGAGTCTCTATTTGCCAGAATTGCGCGGCACCAACAAGTCTAGGATGACGATCAAAGAGGTCTTATTGCATCAAGCAGGGCTCAAACCTTGGATTCCTTTTTATGTAAAAACCTTGGATGACAACAAGAAGCCTATTATGGGGCGTTATTATTCTGACAAACCAAGTAAGGACTATTCAATAAGGGTAGCAGAAGATCTATATTTCGCTCAATCTAAGGTTGATTCTGTTATTTGGCAACGAATTTATAATCAAGATTTGCGCTCAAGAAAGAATTATAAGTATAGTGATTTGGGCTTTTATTTATTTGCAAAATTGATTAAAAAGGTAAGCGGTAAAAATATAGATGACTATGCTAACGAAACCTTTTATCGCCCAATGGGATTGACGACAATGATGTTCAATCCATTAAAAAAGGGAGTGCCACGAGATTTGATTATTCCAACCGAAGATGACCAGTATTTTAGATACCAACGAATCCAAGGCGATGTACATGACATGGGGGCTGCAATGATTAATGGGGTTTCTGGGCATGCAGGATTGTTTTCGAATGCAAGGGATTTGGCAGCTATTTTTCAAATGTTGATTAATGGAGGAGAGTATGGTGGCAAGCGTTATTTGAAAGAAGCAACCGTAAAACAATTTACAGCAAAATACAGCAACCAATCTAGGAGAGGATTAGGTTTTGACCGAAAAGAAGAAAGCGACAAGCCTAGAACTTCTATTAATGTAGCGTATCAGGCATCTAATTTAACTTTTGGACATCAAGGATTTACAGGCATTGGTGCTTGGGGCGACCCTGAGAATAAGATTGTATATTTATTTTTGTCTAACCGAACGCTTCCTTCTGGTGAAAATATGACCTTAATTCGCAAAGACATTCGTTCTAGAATGCAAGAAGTGGTATACGAATCCATTCTTCGAGAGGCAATTTCGAGCGATGAATAAATGTATGGCTGCTGACATAAGGCTGTCATGAGCATGGTGTAGCTTTGACTTCATATTATTCATTAACATCTAAAATAAGTTTATGAAACACGAATGGAGAAAAAAAGAGAAAAAAGTTTACTTGCCTAAGAATAAGCCTGAAATAATTGAAGTGCCAGCTTATCAATTTATTACACTCCATGGAGAAGGAAATCCTAATAGTGGCCTATTTTCAGAATGCATTGCGGCTTTGTATAGCGTGTCTTATGCTATAAAAATGACGTTGAAAAAATTAGACAATCGCCCTAAAAACTACGTGGATTATACCGTTTATCCTTTAGAGGGAGTGTGGGATATTAATCAAGCTGCTAAAGAGAACTTTACTGGATTAATTAATAAGGATGATTTGGTGTTTAAGTTAATGATTCGACAACCTGATTTTGTTAGCCAAGCCTTCTTTGAAGAAATGTTGGCACTTACCCAACAGAAAAAACCTCAAAAGCAGTTAACTAACCTCCAATTTGAAACTATAAAAGAGGGAAAATGTGTACAAATGTTGCACATTGGGAGTTATGATAATGAGCCAGAAAGTTTTCAATTGATGGAAGCATTTGCTAAAGAGCAGAATCTAACCAGAATATCAAAAGTGCATAGAGAAATTTATCTATCAGATTTTAGAAAAGTGGCTGTCGATAAGCTTAAAACGGTATTAAGGTTTCGAGTGGTTTGATGTTGATTTGCTTTGAGCAGCTTCCTAATTAAACTTTCAATCTTCTTCATATTACTATTTCTCTTCAAGGCAATTTTGGCAGTAAATTGCCTTGAACTGAGGATTTTGCATTAGTTGATAATTGGTGTTCATCCAAGTACAACATCGATTAGCATTCATCTCTAGAGCTTTAGCTATGTCTTCCAAATAAGACGTATCCAATGCTTGATTAAAATCCTGTAACAAAGTCGATGTTTGAACATAGGTAAAATAAGTATCTTCGTGATTCGGTGCTTCTTTTAAGCTGTTTTTGAGCAAATCAATTGCCCAAGTAAAACGATAATTTTGATTAAAATAAGTAGCTAAATAAAGCGCCTCATCTATTTTTAAATCTTGATTAGCGTAGTGTTTACGAACGTATTTTAGAGAGTTATCTCGTTTTTCGTACTCAAATTTTTGATAAAAATAATCGGCAGCAGCTAAGTGAAAATTTAATTTCAAACGTTCTATTTCTATTTGATTCCAAGTACTGAATTTCCCATAAATATTACTATCAGAGAATCCCAATATTTTTTCGTAAAGTTGTGCGGCATCCATAATACTTGCTCGTGTGTATCGCATGTATTTGATAGCAAAAGCGCTTAAATTGTATTGGAGTGGTAAATCTGTTTCAGATAATTGAACAAGTTGAACTAATTTGTCCAAAAAAGCTTGATCAACACTAAAAAATGGATCGCCCCAATTGGGAACCAAAACAGAATGAGGAATATAATCCCCAAAGAATAACTCTACCGCAATTTGATTACTGAGCATAGGAATATACTCTTTTTCTAATGGAATTTTAGTCGCCAACAGCGTTGATTTTTTTAGCTTATCATTGACAAAAGCATAGACCATTTGAGACTGAATTTCCAAAGCTGCTTCTAACTCCTTATTCTCCAAAAGGCGTTCAAAGTCTATTAATAACTCTTGTTCATTGTAGGGGATTGTTGCGAATTTTTCTTCGGTAGCAATTTTTAGCGTAATTTGAGTTTTTCGTTGTTGTGCCAATAGATATTCAACTTTGTTAAATAGCTCTTGATCTGTATTAAGGCGTTGTTGAATTTGAGCATTGGTCATTTCCAAAAGAAAGGCAAAAGGCGTTCCTTTGACTTGCTGACGGAATAGATCCCAACGTTCTAAAGTGTGATAATTGATGATGTCAGAAGGATAGCCTGCTTGTTCAAAAATTTGTTGTATGTGCATGGCTCTATCTATTCCCAACTGTTCGTTTTTATCACTATTGCCTTCAACTGAACTTGTTGCAAAAATGTGTATGCGTTGGATGTTCTTTTGATAGTTTTGTATCAATTGTTTTATTTGAGCTATTTCTGAATGATTTAAATCTGATTTTCCTTGACCAAATTGAACCTCTGTGATTTGTTCTTCGTAGTCCAATTTGTTTACCTTGAATGTCGTGTGCCAAACGGGAAGAATTTTGACCAAGGGAATATCATTAACAGGAACTTCTAAATAGCTAGAATTGGTACAAGCACAATTTTCTCGAATGCTAACAACATTTAATTGATAATTATCTACCAAACCTTCGGGAAGAACGCCAAGAAAAGCTAAGAATTTGTTCTGTGCTTGCATAGGATTGTTAAGCAACAACTCATCTCTAAATTTAGGAGGCATTGGAACTCCTTGATAAGCCCCTGTAGAACTGATCAAGTTACTCGCGTCGCAAGGAAATTGCTTGCGTTCAACAATGTCGATTGTAAAACCATCGTTTTCATTGGTCAAAAAATATTGTTGAATGTGCTTTAAATTATGATAATGCAAATAGACAGAGTCTTTTTTGACAACAACAAAATTTGCTAAGACTTCGGCGATGGCATTGGTTTTTTTGTAATAATTACACGTCTCGTTATAGGGCAATACACCATAATTATCACTAGGAGTAATGACATCAGAAAAGAAGCGAGCTTTTAATCCAGCAAATACATGAGTTGCATAAATGATTGGTGTTTTAGTTTTGGAATCTTTCCCAAACCGAAAACGAATGCCAGAGTTCTTATAATCTGGGCTAATCATATTCTTATAATGCGGTGGTGAGTTTTTCCAAGCTTGAAAAAAATCTTCTGCTATACTGGCATAGGTGCTTTCTACACCCAAAGGAACCAAAGCAACATTTTCACCAACTAAATTAAAGTTGCCACCAAATTTAGCAACCCTCAAAGCGGGAGTTTTCAGACTAGCATTCCGCTGTTCGTGTGTTAATTCTTTGATGCTTCCTTGATAAGAAGAGTGATTAGCAGCTGCTTTGGCAAGTGTTGCTTCATTTTGTAATTCTCCTAGACTTTTCTCCTGACGATGTGTATTGACTTTTTCAAGAATCAATGCTTCTAACAAAGGTTCAGAAAGACGCCCTACTTCTAATTTAGATGTGGCTGTTTGTGCCCAGCTGGAAACAGAACAAAAGGCAAGAATTATTAAGCTATAAAAAAAAATCATGATTATGGATTAGTTGATTGCATGAGTGTTATGCAGTTGATAATCAAAATCTTAGTACAAAATACATAGCAAGTAAAAGCATGACTGGACGAAACCATCCATAAAACTATAACTTGAGTTGGTTGATATTTATTGTGAATAGTCGCTTAGCTCACTAATCAATAGATTTTATGCTTCTTCTGAGCGAATGGTTAAAGAGTCCTCCAAGACACTTCCGATAACGAGCAGTTGTTCGTCATTCATAGCTTTTATAATACTTTTGCCAACACCCAAAATTGCTTTTTTACCAACTTTGATGGCATTTTCAACAGCAATCATTTTGATTTTACTTAAGCCTGCTTTTTTTAAAGATTGAATAAAGTAATAATCTAATCCTTCGTCAGACAAATCACTAATTACTTGGAATAGCTTTAGGGCAAATTGGCGACGGTCATGGTTATTTTTTAGATCCAATAAAACGTCTTGAACACGATTTTCTAATTCTTTTGATAATGGAAAACCCAAGTATTTTTGAGACATGTTTCAACTAAATTAAAAGTGAATGAATAGCGTTAAATTTGAGATTTTTAAGAGAGGGGCATTCAACGTCTATGTTTTAATAATACTCCGTTGCTTTGCTTCGCTGCTACTACGAGGTTTCAATGGAGTAATGTTTTAAAAAACAATTCTTTTATTAAAAATCCAAAAAAAACTAATGTTAGTTTGATTGAAAAACAAATTGAATGCCTTAATCGTAATATATAGCTTAGTAAGCAGCCATACCTAGTGCTACATCGTTATAATTGTAATTTAAAAAAAATACCTTATGAGGTATCTTTAGCAATTATAAAAAACATCACATAACCATTAAAACACTTTATCTAATGAAAAAGAATTTTAACCTTCTTTGGGCATTAATTGTAAGCTATTTATGGGGAATAAATCTTGTTAATGGACAAACAGCAAGCCTATTAGGAGGAGAAATATCTTACGAATGTATAGGAGTAAATACCTATCAAGTTTCCTTAAATGTGTATGCCGATTGTTCGGGTGCTGATCTACCCGATTCTATATCTTTAAACTGGTCGGGTGCTTGCCAAGGATTGAATGCAGGAGTACTTTTGATGCCCAAAGCAGCAGGCTCACCTGTGGATGTAACTAGTTCTATATTTGGGGGTGCTAGTGGAAGTTCTTGTAATGGAGGAACAGGAACTAGAGGAGTAGAGCACTATTCATATATAGATACGCTTGTTATTCCTGCTACTTGCTCCATGATTAATCTTAGTTGGCAAAGCTGCTGTCGCAGCGATAGTTTAACATCTATAAATGATCCAGATACTACGCTATTTTATTTAGAAACGGAAATAAAAAATTTTTCTATTCCATGCAATACATCTCCTTTTTTTATGAATCCTCCTATTATTGGGGCTTGTGCTAATTGGTCATCAACCTACAATCAAGGTGCTGTAGATCCTGATGGTGATAGTTTGAGATTTTCTCTGATTCCTTGTCTTCAAGATTCTAATCAAACGGTTAATTATAACTCAGGCTATAGCGGAACAGCTCCTTTGGGGGCGACTAATCCTGTTTCTATTGATACGCAAACAGGGCAAATTAATTATACCGCATCAATACAACAGGCAAGTATGTTTTGTGTTTTGGTTGAAGAGGTACGAAATGGGCTTGTCATTGGTTCTACAATACGAGAAATAGCGATTGTTAGTTTAAATTGCTCTACTAATAACATTCCTATTATAACAGGAATAGACAGTACGAATAATTTTGATACCACGATACTAGTTGGTCAAACACTTTGTTTTGATATACATGGAGAAGATTTGGATACAAGCCAACAGTTGACCATGACATGGAACAACGCTATAGCAGGAGCAACATTTACGATTGATACAACCAACAATCCTATAGGAACATTTTGTTGGACACCAACGGTTCAAGATACAGGGGTACATACCTTTTGGGTGGAAGTCAACGACCATGCAATGCCAGTTCCTGGGGTAGAGGTTAAGGGATTTACAATTCAAGTCAATACAACGGTAGGGACGGATGCAATTAAAACCAGTTCCAAGAATACCTTCAATGTGTATCCCAATCCAGCTAGTAACACTATTCAAATAACTTTCGATTTTCCAAGCAACAGAGAAACGCTGAAATGGAAAATTGTGGATACGCAAGGCAAGGTTGTTAAGGAAGAAACGACGATAGGAAAGGGAAATTTAACAGTAGATGTACAAAGTTTAGCAACAGGTTTGTATTCTATTATAGCAACCAACAATCAAGGAGTATTTTATGAAGAAAAGTTGATCGTTCGATAAGCAGAAAGTAACTATGAAAAAACGAAAGCCCTCTATTAACAATTAGAGGGCTATATAGTAATTATTATGATTAGGAATGAACTAGATTCGAGCTTTTCGAATCATCATTGTTAATCGACTGACACAAACCATTTTACCTGCTTCATTTGTAATATCAATGTGCCATACATGTGTTTTTTTACCCAAATGAATTGGAGTAACTTTTGCTTGGACTTTCCCTCCTTCGGGAACAGAGCGCAAATGATTGGCGTTGATGTCTAACCCTACGGGATGATTTGTTGTAGGGTCGTCCAAACAAAGGACAGAGGCAATACTTCCAACAGTTTCTGCTAGTGCAACAGAGGCTCCACCGTGTAAAATGCGCATAGGTTGTACATTTTTATTTGTGACAGGCATTTCTGCTATCAAATAATTATCACCAAACTCTACAAATTTGATATCAAAGGTTTCGGATAGAGTATTAGCGGACATATTGTCCAAGCCTTCTAAGGTAAACGATTGTTTCCAGATTTTCATAAATATAATTGATACAATTTTTATCCCTCTTCTGTAACGAATTTATATCCAACGCCACGGACAGAGTGGAAAAACTTAGGAGATTTGGGATCCTCTTCGAAATATTTGCGGAAAGATAAGATAAAATTATCAATTGTTCTAGTAGAAGGATAGACATCATAGCCCCAAACACTTTGTAAAATTTGTTGTCTAGACACGACTTCACCACGGCGTTCAATCAGCAGTTTTAGAAGCATGGCCTCTTTTTTTGTCAATTTAAAATCACCTTGTTTGCCTGTTGCTTCAAATGTTTTAAAATTAGCTTTGTTATCTCCAAATTCAAAGCTATCCAAAGAAGTGCTCGTTTTGCCTTGGCTGCGTTTGAGCAAAATTTGAATTCTAAGCAACAATTCTTCTAAGTTAAAAGGTTTGACAATATAATCGTCAGCGCCTTTTTTGAGTCCTGTAACCTTGTCTGCGGTTGTATCTTTTGCGGTTAAAAAGATAATTGGAATATCCATATTAACCAACCTGATTTGCTCACAAAGTTCCAAACCGCTAACTTCAGGCAACATGATATCTAACAATACAATATCAAAGTGTTGTTCTTTGAACATTTTTAAGACTTGTTTTCCATCACCAGTGGTGACAACTTCGTAGCCTTCTAATTCTAAATTTAATTTGAGTGCATCTCGGATGCTAATTTCATCTTCGACTAAAAAAATTCGTACTGCCATACTATTTAACTTGTAATTCGTTAGGAGTTTTTAATCATGTAATTCTCTAACCTTAATAAACCTTTAAATGTTCATTTTGTTGGCATTAGATTTTACAAGATTACTTAATTATTAAAGGTAACAATAATTGATTTGCAAGTTGCTACCGTTTTATTTTATCATGCTTTAGGCAAAGAAATGGTAAAAATACTACCAGTAGGTTGATTACTTTTGATACTAACATTGCCTTTGTGTGCTTTTACTATTTGCTTAACAATGTACAATCCTAATCCAGTACCCTTTGTTTTTCTCGTATCTTCATTGCCAATTCGATAAAATTTTTCAAAAATATTTTCACGTTCCAGTTTAGAAATTCCTGGACCAAAATCGGAAATTTCGACACAATAAGTATTTTCCTTATTTTGCATCAAGCTAATAATAATTTTTGAAGTATTGGGGGCATACTTTATAGCATTTTCTATAATATTTAAAAAAACAGAAGATAAAGTAGTTTGATCACCTCTGTTGAGGGTTGCATCTCCAACATTATTATTAAATTCAATGGTTCCGCTATATTTAGGAGCAGCTATTTTTATACACTTTTGGAGCAAGAGCCCCAAGTCAAGAGATTCAAAAGTATACTGATATCCTCCATCTACGCGCGCAGCCAAGAGCAAATCTTCTACCAATTTATTGAGCCGGTCGGTGTCTGCAAGAGCATTGGTAGTGAGCATCTTGCTTTGTTCGGCGGTGAGTGTCCTTTTGTTAAACGTATCTAGGGTTAATTTTATAACAGCAATGGGGGACTTTAATTCATGGGTAATTGATAATAAAAAATTTCGTTGTTGTTCAGCTAAAGCCAATTCTTTTTGGCGGCTTTTGGCTATTCGCCAAATACCAAGTACAATTAGGATAAGCAAAACAGAAGATTCGCCAAAAATCATCCATTTTTGCCGACCATATTGCTCTATTAAACGGGTATACTCTGCGGATTCCAGATAAACCTGCCGGTCAGTGATGCCTTGTTCTTTCATTTGCAACCACAAAACTTCTTTTTTAGCATTAAGTGCATCCGAGTTTTTGATATACAAAAGATAAGACCACCAACTCCCAGCAACCATCACATAAGTAATGACCAAATAGAATAATATGTCAGCACCTTTTAACCTTTTTAAAACCATAGCAACAATTCAAACACTTTAACAAAAAAATAGTTTGTAATTTAATAAAATTTATTGTTTAAGGCTCCCTAAAGTAACGAATAAGATTACAAAAAAAGCACCAATTCAGAAATGAATTGATGCTCAGGTAAAATATTTTTTATGAATTAGTACAATCCTAGTGGACGCCTAATTGGATGGTAATATCTCCACAAGCCTCTGGTTGACCGGGGGCTTTTTCATAGCGATATTCTTTGGCACAGCCAACCACCAAATCAATCAAAGCTTGGCTTGTAATGGTTGATTTTCGGCGATTAAATTCAGCGCTAACCACTTTGCCTCTGGCATCCACACAAATTGTGACAACAGCCGTTCCTTTTTCTTGCCAAGAAGCATTGCCCGCTTTGTAATCTTCGCATTTACGAATATTGCGGCGACTACCAATTTTTCCTTTTCCTTTCCCTTTATCACCATTTCCTGTACCTCCTAAATCTCCTTTTCCATCTGGGCGACCTTGGGTACCATCACCTTTAGCTGTTCCTTTTCCATTGGATTTACTTGATCCAGGGAATAAAGAACCAGGATCTGGTTTAGGTGGTGTCGGAGTTGGTTCAGGTTCAGGTTCTGGAGTAGGTGGTGTTGGAGTAGGCTCTGGTTTTTCGTTGACGATAGGTTCTTCGTCATTCTTAACCGTTTCAACTTCATCTACCTTTTCTACAACAGGTTTTGTTTCGACAGGATCTGGTTGAGGAGGAGTAGGTTCAGCAGGTTTGACAAAATCTTCACTGCCACCTGCGAGTTCCACATCCCCAAAGGACGCCATCAAGCCCTCTGCCTCAGGAATTGGGTAAATAGTTTTGAACCAAGGAACAAATAATAGAACTAGTACTGTAACTAAGAAAATGCCTGCGCCAATACGTCCTTTTCGTTTGTCTTCTGGTTTTTCGAAGTCTTCTAGACTCGTATAGTTGTTGGTAATCATAGTATTAATATTTTATTTCCCAATCCAAATTCATTCCATTAACAATCATAATAATGTCTGCAACTTCTTTAGATTGTTTGCTAGTAGAAGGTAGTTTCAATTGAATTTGATTGTTCAAATGCTCTTTTTTAGATTGTATAACTTCCTTTTTTAGTTTAGATGCAAATTCCTCGTAATTAGTTGTATCGCCTTGTATAATAAACTGATTTCTATCCAACATCTCGACTTCAATCAAATGAGGTGTATCTGAATGGCTGAGCTCCCATGCCAATTGAGCTAATATAACAACAGTCACAATTGTTCCAATTAATACAATTATCTTTCGGCGAATTTGAGCATCATCAGCTTTATTAAAATTTCGTCTAAATGCCATGCTTTTTAAGCATTTATGATTTTGTGTAGCAATACTTGCTACAGTTATATTAAACGCTTATTTAGAAAGTTTTGTTGCCAAAATCATTTTAATACCTAAATCGTTGATTAAATCTACATTAGTTACCAATGTTTGAGCATCTACATTTTCATCAATAGATAAAATGATTGTAATGTCCTCTGGTTGTCTTCGATCATTGTTTACGATAGACGTTAATTTTCCTCGGACGGCTTTTTCTGCCAAGCGTTTACCATTAATTGTGTATTCTTTACGTTTATTAATGTCTAATTTGATTGGTCCTTCTACTTTTTTAGTATCGCGTTTAGCATCGGTACTAGAGTTAGGCAATTTTAAATTAATTGCGGTTGGACTTACCAAACTAGATGTTAACATAAAAAAGATTAACAGCAAAAAGATAATATCCGTCAAAGACGACATATTAAACTCTGCAGATACTTTTGTTCTTTTTTTTAATCCCATTGTTTGATGTTTTTTAGCAAACTTATAACGTTTTAATACTTTGAGGGGTGCAGCAGCAACCGATCAACTCAAAGTATAATAGAGTGCGTTTAATTATTCATCTCCTGGTTCTGTTGCCAAAATAAGGCGCACACCTAGTTTGTTGCTAAGCTTCATATATTCAACGATAGTTCCTGTTGTTTCAGTCATTTCTACATTTAAAACAACCGTTACTTCAGTTTGGATATTTTTTTCTCGATTTTTTCTTCTTTCTTTATTAATTGCTTCAAGCAATTTTTGTTCTAGTTGAGACTCAGGAACCTCATCTGCATCTACAAAAAATTTGCCTTCTGGTGTAATCGAAAGCGCAACGTTTTGAGGAGAAGGCGTTTTACTACTAGATTTTGGTCGGTCCAAGTTCTGACTATTAGGACTGGTCAAGCTTGAAGTTAACATAAAGAAAATCAATAACAAAAAGATAATATCCGTCAAAGACGACATATTAAATTCTGCATTGAATTTATTTCTCTTTTTTAATCCCATATTAAAGGTGCTTTAATAAAATAAATAGTTCGATTTGGATATACCTCCAAAAATTTAAATCTAACTTAAATGGCAAATCATTACTCTTTTTAAGAGAAAAGTTACCGAAAATAAGCAACGAACTATTCTAAAAATAGTGAAGAGAAAAATTTTAGTTCTAATAGGAAATAAACTCTCAGCACACTATAAAATAAATTTTTCAGCTTAGAAAGCCTTAAATTCAATACTTTTTAGCAGTTTGAAACAAAGATTTGCTTGAAAATTATTGAACATTCACTTTGCAGTGTGCTTAAGAACTAAAATATAATTTATGTTAGTGTCTAGCAGGCTCTTGTAATAAGTCTAGGAATTCTACGGTAGCCGCTTCCATTTTAAATACAACTCGATCCATTTGAGCAATCAATGTATTATAACCAATAAAGGCAATAATACCTACCACCAAACCAAATGCTGTTGTTACCAAGGCTTGGTAAATACCACCAGCCAACGATTCCGTACTAACATCACCACCAGCCATATTCATAAAAGACAAGATCATACCAGTCACCGTACCCAAGAACCCAATCATAGGAGCAGCTCCTGAGATGGTTGCTAATAAAGACAATCGCTTTTCTAGTTTGTAAATTTCCAAATTACCAACATTTTGTACAGCTGTATTGATATCTTCTAATGGTTTTCCAATGCGTTGTAACCCTTTAGAAACTAATCTGGCAACAGGTGTGTCTGTTACATTGCATTTGTTGATTGCCGACTGAATGTCACCATTTTGTACAAAACTTCCAATCTCCTTCATGAAATTATCATCTACTTCTCCAGCGCGCTTGATGGTCAAATAACGCTCAATTAAAATGTAGATAGCTATAACAGATAAGAACAAAAGAATAATAGCGATAGTGATACCAATAGCACCACCTTTGGCAACTACTCCAATTAAAGAAAATGCTTGTACAGTTGGTTCTAAACCAGTTGTATCTGTTGGTGGTGTTTGAAACAAGAAAAATAGATTCGAAAACATAGTGTTATGATTTGTTTTATCTTAAATTAAAAAAAATGCCAAAGCAATTCAAACAGACATTTGACCGTAATATATAAATTATAAGAAGTACTTACTACTATTTCAAGGATATTTTTATTTAGCGGCACACTAAATTTATTTGAAGTTTAGGGGATAAAGCATTTTGGTATTTAATTTTATTAAAAAACGCACGTTACGTTTTTTTATTTTTTTATTCGGCAAAAAGTTAGATATAATGCTAATTCTTATCTAGTAAAATGAAAAGATGCCTTCTTAAGTCAGCTTAAATCTAACGGGCAAATTATATTTTACTCGAACATGTTTCCCTCTTTGTTTCCCTGGCGTCCAGCGACTTGGCAATTCATTCATGAATTTAATTACTCGCAATGCCTCTTGTCCACAAGCACCGCCTGGATCTCTAAGGATTTTAAAATCAACAATAGTACCATATTCTGTTACTGTAAAACTAACGACAGACATCCCTTGTATGCCGTTTTCTAAAGCAGGTGTAGGATAGGTTATTTTTTTGTAGATAAATTGCAATAGTTTTAGATCTGCGCAAGCTTTTTTCTCTTTATGATCTTCTTGGAGTGCTTCACAACCTGGAAACCTAGGCATTTCTTCTACTGAAACAAATATGGGAGAATTTTCTTCTTTTCCTTCTTCTTCTGGCAAAGTGATATCGTCCTTTACATCTAAGTCCTCTTGTGGTGGTACATAGTCCGCATTGTTTCCAAAGGCATAAGGCCAATGTTTTTCAATGGTTGTTTTTAAGGTGTTATAGGTTTCTGTGTCATTGGTTCTATCACAAAAACTAGCATATCCAAACAATACTTCAAGGTGTGTAAAACTTTCTTCTTGAGACTCCTGAGCTCGATGCTGAGTAATTGCTTTCCAAAGATTTCTAGCTTGTTGCAAGTTATAGTAGTTGACACTATTGTATAAAAAATAAGCTTTCTCCCAGTTATTCAAATAATCTTCGTGTTGGCTACCTATAAACCGATGAGCAATTTGAAAGAAATGCATGATACCCAAGTATGCTTTTGCTTTAATGCTTCGTTCTATCCAATCTTTTTCTTGAATCAATTGTTGCGCAGTGGAATATTGTTCCTGTCTTATAAAACTTTCCCATTGTGTCAAGTATTGCTTTAAACGCAGGTTTTCTAATTGTCCTTGAATGATGTATTCGGTTTCATAATCTGGAGGAATACTGTCAGAAAACGTATTTAAAATAAGCGTTACTTCTTGGTCCAAATCGGTGGCTTTCTGAAAATCTTTTTGAATTTGGTACATTTGGGCAAGTTCCAATAATTTTTCAGCATATGAAAAACTGATAGAACCTTCCTCTTTTTTTATTTGATCAGCCTCTGTTTGGATTTCTGAAATAGTTTGTTGAGCCAATAGCATAGTGGAAGATACTAAGAAGCAACCCAACATAAAAAGTGTTGTGAATTTCATGGATTTAATTTGTTTCTTTACTTACATGACTCCGTTGAAAAATCGTATTAGTTTGAGCCTGCGGGTTCGTAGGAAAACTAAAAAACTAAGCTTGCGCCCTCACGACCGCAGGGAGCTACCACGAAGTAGCACCGCAGGTAATCAACGGAGTATAGTATTATTACTTAATGTTTGTAAACTTTAGAAGGCAAAGGTAATGTTTTCATATTATAAAATCAAGAAAAATTTCTATTCTACATCCATATTGAGCGCTAATCTAGGGTGGTCGTCAACATCTGCCAATATGATGATCTTTTGCCAAATTTTGCGACTCAAACCACTTGTCAAAGATTCTATTTCATTAACAACCGTAACAATAACATCGTCTGGAAGGCTTTGAGAATACAGCGCAGCAACCTTGCCAATTAAAGAGAGCATTTCAGTACAATAGTCCAAGTAACGTTGCAATTCAAATTTACTTAACGTACGTTCAGGAGAATTATATGTTTTTAGCTTTATTACGCCAACCATAACAGGGTCTTTAGTCAATTGATGCATATCAATGACATGTGCAAGTCCTCGCAGTTGATCTAGTATTTTTATAGCTTTGTTACGTTTTAAACGTACTTCTAAGGTGACTAAAAAAAAGATAGCAGCTCCAAGCAAAACAACATCATTAATTGTAGCTTCTGCAAGTGTGACAACATCTACAATGGTCATGCTAGAAAACTTGAAATTGACTAAAGTAAAACTATACAAAAGCGCTACTAAACCCATTAAGATAATAGCTAAAGCAAATAATCGAATTGGTAAATTGCGTCTGCCGATATAATCAATGTTGTTTTGACTATGGTCGGCTATTTGTGAGAAACCCTTGCACGTTTTTAAGAGACTAGATTCAGGGAAACGATCTTCAATACGTTTTTCTAGGGCTTGTATGGTTGCCATGATTTTGGCGCTATCCAAAACAAGGTTCACTTCGGTATGCGGCATAATAGTTTATTTAGAGGGCTATTTATTGTGACTATGTGTGAGCAATAGTTAGCTGTGGTGCTACTATGTGAGACAACAATCCTTTAATTTATAAATTCTTCTTTAAATTGCCACATCTTCTTCTTTGATTTTTGGTTCTTGATAATTGCTGTGAAATAAGATCATTCCAAAAGACAATGGACCGACTCGACCTAAAAACATAAGTATCATAACAATTATTTTGCCCAAAACGCTTAAATCACTTGTTATGCCAGTACTTAATCCAACTGTTCCAAGTGCCGAAACAGCCTCAAATAAGACCTCAAATTTGTCTTGTGGTTGGACCAATAACAATAAGTAAGTGCCTAGGCAAACTACTAAGACGTAAAAGAAAAAATTGCTAGTTGCCAGTCGTATTCTGTGTTCAGGAATTTTGCAGTGCATATAAATAATGTCTTGTGTTCCCCTAAACGTACTTTTCAGTTGGGCATACAACGTTGTAACGGTTGTTGATTTCATTCCCCCACCAGTTCCTGATGGAGAGGCTCCAATAATCATTAACAATAGCATAAAAAACAAAGGTCCTGAACTAATATTGCTAATATTATAAGAATTGAAACCAACGGTTGTAAAAGCTGCAACACTTTGGAATAAGGATGCTAGTAACCGCTTTTCAGGGGCTAAGTTGGCAATAGATAAATCGCTCAAAAAAAGAACAGCAGCCCCTAACAAAATGCCCCAAAAAGTGAAATGTATAATAATTTTACTAGTAAGGGTTATTTTTTCCTTTCGTCCAGAAAAACGTTCAAATAAATCGGTAAAAACAATAAAACCCAATGCTCCTGCAATAGATAAAAAAGAGATAACAAAATTTAAGAAAAAGTGGTCTCGATATCCAACAAAACTATCTGGAAATAAGCTTAAACCTGCCGTGCAAAAAGCAGAGATGCTGTGAAAAATGCCATTCCAAACAGCATTGTTTTCGCCTGCATTCCAAAAGATGAACGCTAAGAGAATAGCTCCGATTAGTTCTATAACCAAAGTAACAATAACCATATCTCGAATAAAGCTTCTAACTTCAAAATGTTCGGGCAAGCTAAAGTCATAATTGATTAGCTCAAAGTTCATCTCAGTAAGCTTTCTGCGAGTTAATAAAACAATAAAAGAACCAATAGACATATACCCCAAACCACCTATTTGAACTAGTAGTAAAATGACAATCTGACCACCCAAATTGTAAGATTCAGGAATGCTTACCGTTGCCAAGCCTGTGGTTGAGAGGGCAGATGTAGCGATAAATAGATTGTCTATGACTCGAATGGAGGTAGTTTGAAAGAACGGAAGGCAAAGCAACCCAAATCCAACAAACAGAATAACTAAGTACCCATACATCAAAAGTTGTAAAGGTTTTAGGGTTTTTACGAAGTGCTTGACCATTATTTTGAAAGGTTATTTTTTGCAAATAGAAACGCCTTCTGTTAAGAATGAGATTCCTTGTTGTCCGTTGGTAGAAATCATCACGCCTTGGAAAATAGGGGTAACATGTTGATTATTAGCTGCCCAGTTGATGATGAAATTGGCACCTGTACCTCCTTCGGTATCATCTTCTTCGATGACATATTCAATGGATTGCATGGGGCTTAATTCTAGTGTTTGATCTACTAAATAATGACGTACAAGTTGTCCGTTGGTATCATAATAATCAATATCATCAATATAAATGGTGTCTACTAAACTTGTATTTCGAATACTTAGCGTTGCCGTTAAATTAAATTTCACATCTTTGGTCTCGCTGTATATATCGGAGTAAATTGGAATATAAACCGTATCTCGGTACAGTAAATCACTACTGTTTGTCGTAGAATTATATTGGTCCAAAATTGGATCTGAAGTTGGTGGTTGAGCAGGCTTAGGAAGTTCGCAAGACTGGAATAAACAGGCTGTCAACAGTAGTAGGTAAAATAATGATTTCAAGATATTCATATTATTATATGATGTATAGAGTAGTTGTTAGACATAGTCGTCTACTATTTATTCTATTGCTTCTATGGGTGATGTTAAAAGTAGTTATACAGGAAAAAAGGCTTGTTATAAATAGTCATCCAATATAATGCATTTTACAACAAAAAAGTTTAAATTATAGATCTGTTTTAAGGTAGAGTGAAATTAAAAAATAAAAAAAATAAATAAATCATGTAACCTTATTATTCTATGTCATTATGGAGTCATACAATTAAAAAAATGCAACTAAGTAAAGCAAAAACAAAAAAATCTCTATTAACGATTATCACAAAACGTAGTTGGTGTACTTATAACCTTGGATGAATCACCGTAGCTTTTTTACTTTCTCTATAACATCGAAAAATGCAAAGCTTCTCTAAAAGATGCTCATTTCCGTTTCTTGGATAAAAGGAGAAAGTCGAATAGCCCACTTCTCATAAACTTCACGGAGGATAATTGGTATTAATAACAGTTCAATTTGCAACTTAGATTTTATGAATTCCTAAATATTGGATCATTCTAAAAACAAAATAACATGATGACTGTCAAAAACAAAATTTTAAGACTTTTTACGCCTGTTGTAGCAGGTGCTGCTTTGTTAGCAGCCTGTGATTCTAATTCTAATAACCAAAAAAATCAAGCAATTAACCTTCCTACTGATGAGCAAGGAATAGAAGCACCAGTTTTAGCTGTGAGTCCCCCGATTCAGGGATTGGATATTCCGTTTCAATCCTACTCTGTTGCCACATCAGATGGGATGACCATCGAAACAGCAACAGGAACGACCATCGAAATCCCTGCGAATGCTTTTGTAGACAAAGATGGCAATCCAATATCGGGTAATGTAGAGATTAAATTTAGAGAGTTTCATGATGCAACGGATATTATTGCCAGTGGAATTCCGATGCATGATCCAGAAACGGGAGAGTATATGGAGACAGCTGGGATGTTTGAAATAAAAGGGGAGCAGGCAGGACAAGAAATTTTTGTTAAAGGAGACAAAGATATCAAAGTAAATCTAGCCTCTTTTAATGAAGGTAACCAATTTAATTTTTATAAGCTAGGTCCCAAGGATTGTCGGTGGGAAGATAAAGGAACCGCAGCAGCAACGCCCAATGTTAAAAAACAAGAACGGTTGGCAGCTTTGGACGCAGCTTTACCACCTGTGCCTGTTAAACCAAGAAAACATTCCAATGTGGAAAACTTTGTATTTGATTTGGATGTCAATTATTCAATGTTTCCAGAATTAAAAACGTTCAAAGGCGTTGTATGGGAATATGCTGGCGAAGGAAAAAATCCAGAGAAAAATGAGTGGATTTTTAGCTCTGATTGGGACAAAATTAAGTTAGAGAAATCTCCGACAGGATATTTTGAATTGATCTTGTCGAATAAAGAGAAAGACTTCAAAACTTTGGTGCGACCAGTTTTGAGTGATGAAAATTATGAAGAAGCCTTGGCTGCGTTTACAGAAACTAAAATGAAAGCTTACAACGAAGTCAAGAAAGCACAAAAAGATGAGCGAGAACGTTTGGTTGCTCAAGCAAATTTGGTGCGTACTTTTAACGTAGGAGGGTTTGGTATTTATAATTGGGATATTTGGCACAAACCAGGAAGAACTCGTTGTGCTGCTCAACCTAAATTTGATGAATTGGCAAAGGTGAATTCAGATATTAATAAAAAGATTTCGTATTTTTTAGTCATGGGAAAACAACACTCCGTAGTTCGTTACCGTCCAACCGACTTGTCTAAATTTTCTTTTGACCCAGTAGATGAAAACGCTTTGTTGGCTATCTTGCCAGAGGGAAAAGTAGCTATTTTCTCTGCTAAAGATTTCAAAGCACTGAATTTGGAACAAATAAAAGAAGATGGTCATGCTTTGATGGAAATGGCAACAGAAATCGCAACGATATCTTCTGTAGACGGATTGGATGAAGTTATTGACCGAGCGTTTGCTATTTAGATAAGTGCGCAAAAGTTCAGGAAAATAGTTTTTTAGTAGGAGAACTTTTGTAGACTATGCTTTGTCGTAATAGATGATCATGTCTAGTATTATAGTAGCAGCGCAGCTAACTATTGGTATTAAACACATAAATTTTGATAGCTTTTCTAGGAATGGGGGTGTAGTTGTGAACACCTCCATTTTATCTCATTACATTTTCATTTTATCACTTTCCTAAACATCTAATTATGTTGCGTCCCTTTTTGGTAATGATATTCGCCATAGCAGCTCTTGTCGTAGAGGCTCAACAAAATCAACATTTATACCCTGTTCATATTAATAAAAAATGGGGAATGATGGATGTTAACGGCAATTTGATTGTTAATCCTTCTTACAGTGCAATTGGTGCTTTTCAAGATGGTTTGTATGCTATTGCCGAAAAAGAGGGCTTGTTGGGTGTTTTGGATACAACAGGGGCTTTGGTGATTCCTTGTCAATATGACTGGATGGACTATATAGGTCGAGGACTATTTTCTGTCAAAACAGAAGGTGCGAATTGGCGTGTGATTAATACAGAGCAGAAACTTATCTTGGATGATATGGCTGCCAGTATTGAGTTTTTGGAAGATGCTTTTTTGTCTTATGAAGAAATCACAGGACTAGGCTTGGCACATCTCAAAAAAGGGGTGATTTTGCCACCCCAATTTGAAAAATTTAGTTTCCTAAAAAACAAATTTATTGTAGCCAAAGATGAAGAGGGCATAGAAAAATTGTACGATTATGACGGAAAAGTAATTTTGGGGGCAGGGTATGACCGAATTGCTGTTCAAGATAATTTAATTTGGGCAAAAAGGAGTGGTAAATGGGGGGCTTTTAATGAAGAAGGAGTGAATGTAATACCACATAATTGGCTTAATTACAAAGCAATAGGCAATAAGTTTTACCGATTTGTAGACGAAGAAAACAAAATAGCTCTGTATTCAGTAGAACTAAATACAGTCCTATTAAAAGGCTGCAAGCAGGTTAAGGTGTTTGATGAAAATCATGTAGAGGTAATTATGGCTAGTGGCGTAAGGTCTCTAATTGATGGGACAGGGCAAACAGTTTTGTCTGGAGCATATGATTTTATTACAAAGTTTGGAAAGAATACTTTTAGAGTAAGAGAAAATGGATTAGAGGGAGTCTTAAATCAAGACGGATCGGTTTTAATTCCTCTTATTTATGATCATATTAGCAATTTAAATACGACGGTAGCTATTGCTCGTAAGGGCAAAAAATATGGCATTATTAATAATAATGGGGAAATTGTTGTTCCTATTGCTTATCCTCCGTCACTGGAGTTAAATGATAACAATGCTCGTTATCAAGATGATAAAGGGAACTTACAGCTGTTTGCTTTTGATGAAAATGGTCAATTGTCAAATAATACAAAATTTTCAAATTTAAAGTCTTTAAAAGTACGTTCTTCAGGACGGACGTTTCGTTCTACTACTACTGTCAACAATACCAATAATGCTACCTCCAATCCTTTTCAAATTAGCGATAGTTTGTGTTGGAAATATCACACAAGAGCGAGAAAATGGGGACTGTGGCACATACAAGAAGAACGGTATAAATTTGCACCACAGTGGGCAAGTGTTCAAGTATTTAAGAAGCAAGGAATTTCGATCGTAGAAAAAGAAAAAATCGATATAGGAGGTCGTATTAATACAGGAAGAATTCGGTTCAAAATTCACGAAGTTTATGGTGTTTTCTCAAATGTACATGGGTTGCCTGTTACTAAAATGGAGTTTTTAGATATAAAAACATCTGATTTTACGCTTCGCAATATGGATATTGCCCGTTGTGTCTTTGTTGGAGGAAAACATGGTTTAATAGCACAAAATGGAAAGATTATAAAAAGAGGCTTTGCTTATATTGGTGAATTTGTAGAAGGAAAAGCTAGAGCGACCAAAAAAGGACGGTTATTGGTTGACTTAGAGGGAAAAATTGAACGTCCTATAGGAAAAGCAGCTCCATTTTTTAACGATTTTTTGGCTGCTTATATTTTTGACAACGACAATGACCCCAAATATTTTGAAGCATTTAAAAAGGAAGGGACACTGTATTGCGCAGATGCAGAATGGGGATACTTGGATACGTTAGGTATGGTGCACAGTCCTTTTAAGTATGATTATGCAGAGAATTATTCTAATGATAGAGCGCTGGTTAGAAAAGAAGGGAAATGGGGAATGTTAGACGAAGAGGGAAACGAAATACTGCCCCCAGCTTACGATAATTTCAATTTTCTACCTAAATCCAACCAGCAATTATTTTTTATTGCACAGCATCGAGTTTTGCATGGTGCGATTGATAGTAATGCCAATATAGTTGTTCCAGTACAATATTTGAAGGTTCGAGATTATCAAGAAGATCGAGTTGCGGTTAAAAATTTGTCTGGTCGTTGGGGTTTTGTCAATCGAAGTGGCAAAGAGGTGATAAAATCAAAGTATAGAATAGCGAGAGATTTTAGCGAAGGTCTGGCTGTTATTTTTGATCAATCAAGATGGGGCGCGATAGATCCTTCAGGGAATGTTGTTATTAAGCCTCAATATCTAAGAATGGGAGATTTTAAAGAAGGCAAGGCTTGGGTACATCTTCCTAAAGGAAAAAAAGGATACATCAGCCCCACAGGAGAGTTGTTATTTGCTGGTAGGTTCTCTCGTTTAACAGATTTTAAAAATGGTATAGCAAGAGTCTATATTCGCAAAAAAGGTTGGGGACTGATTAATACCCAAGGGGAATTTATCCTAAAACCGAAAAGGCGCTATGAGAATATAAGTGCTTTTAATGAATATGGACTAGCAAAAGTGAAAATTGGCAAAAAGTATCGTTTAATGAATCAAAGGGGTGAGCTAGTTGGAAAAAAAGCGTATGGTAAAATTCGTGATTTTAAGGAAGGCTTTGCTGTTGTTCGCATTCAACCACTAGGAAAGAAAGCATTGGGAAAAACGAATTTGAATTGGATGTTTATTGACACAACAGGTACCTTGGTTTGTGATAAAGAATTTCGTCAATTGAAGGACTTTTCAGAAGGGCGAGCTGCTTTTACTTCTGATGAATCTAAACGAGGGTACATTAATACCAAAGGCGATGTCGTTATTGAACCGACTTATTTTAGGGTAGAGCCATTTCAAGGCAATCGAGCTGTCGTTTGGGAGAGTTATAATAAAACGGGAGTTGTTGATACGACTGGAAATGTAATTATTCCTGTAAAATATAATAAAATTTTGGACATCAACAAAGGCTTGGCATTGGTGCGTAGAAATTCTTGGACGTATTATTTTGTGCATGAAGATACCAAACGACATACCCCCAACAATTTTACAGGGGCAATGAGATTTGAAAACCATGTCGCTCCTGTTCGAGTCAAAAACAAGTGGGGAGTCATTAATGAAAAGGGATTGCAACTCTTAACTCCTAAATATGCAAAAATTACGCCCTTTAAAAAAGGAGTGGCCAATGTGAGTATTACCAACTTACTAGGAGTGGTTGATTTGCAAGGAAAGATAATTATTCAGCCCGAATATGAGTACGTGGATTATGTGGGAAATGGCTTGTTTAGAGTAGAACAAGGGGATAAAGTAGGATATTTAAACATGGAAGGGAACTGGGTTTGGGAAATGCAATAGTAGTTTTGGTTTGATTTTCTTTGAAATTAATTAACAGTACTTGTCTTTGATTTCCTGCTTAGAAGGGTTGCGAATATCTGTCAAATTTTGTATGTTTAGCTTTTTTTGAACGATTACTTATACTTATTCTTTGATAATTAATGTTGTTTGTAATGCGAGTATTCAACAACCAAGTAGTCAAAGCATTGAAAAACTGTAACCATGAATAAAAAACTTCCCGCATTTACCCTGACTGAATTGATGATGGTATTGGTCATCATCGGAATTCTAATTTTATTAGCCTTGCCCAATTTGCAAGGATTGTTTGGACAAGCTTACAGCTTGGAAGCCAAAAAACAATTAAAATACATTCAAACCTTACAAAAGGCATATTACCAAACCAATTTTCGATATACTGACAATTTTCAAGAACTGCGATTTGAAGCGCCTGCATTGAAACAAACAGGGGGAGATGCTTTGTATGTATACGAGGTGGTGAATGCCTCAAAAGAGAATTTTATTGCTAGAGCAACGGCTTCTGAAGACTTTGATGGTGATGGACAACTCAATGTTTGGGAGGTCGATAAAACGGGAACGCTCAAAGAAACCGTACTGGATTAATGCATCCTTATTATTGGCTTTGTTTGGTTTTGGGAATGGTTGTTTATCAAGATTTTAAAGACAGAGCGATTAGCGTTTGGACGATTCCCTCTATTTTTTTGTTAGGATTGTATGCAGCTTGGTCAAGTCCTACATGGGAGCCTTGGTTTTTGTATTTTAATCTTTCTTTTGTGGCAATACAATTGATAGGAGTTAGTCTCTATTTCTCCATCAAACACAAACAATGGATCAACATTACAGAGCATTATTTGGGATGGGGTGATATTTACTTTTTTTTAGCTATCACAACACTATTTTCTCCTGCACAATTTTGTTGTTTTTTTATAGGCTCCCTAATATTAATTTTATTGGTAACAGGCATTTATCATTGGAGCGTACAAAAAATTAAAACCATTCCGCTCGCTGGTGCCATGAGCCTTTGTTGGTTGCTTTATTTAATAGCACTTTATTATTATAATACTTCTTCTTACAACGATTGGAGTTTATTACAATACATTTATGGATAATTTAGAACTTCAACAAGTCGATCGTAGTATTTTACAATTAGTAAGTACAGAACAAGCTTGGCATTATAAAATTATCCCTTTTCAAAAAAAGGAAGGGGTCTTGTATTGTGCAGCGATAGAAGAAGAAAATACGTCTGTGGAAGAATTGGAAGTCTTGTTAGGAGCAGAAATTGTTTTAAAATATGTTCCAGCGAACACATTGCAACCTTTCTTGAGTCAATACTATAGGCGACAAGCTAGAGAACAAAAGAGCAAGGTATTAGATAAAAATCAAGACATCTTGGATCAACTAATTCATGAAGCACATCAATTAGGTTCTAGTGATATACACATTGAGACCTACGAGCACAAATGTCGAGTACGAATTCGTATTGATGGAGAATTAGTAGAACGATATCATCTAGAAAAAGCAACCTACCCTAGTTTAGTCAACAAAATTAAGATTCGCGCCAATTTGGATATTGCAGAAAAACGCTTGCCGCAAGATGGACGTATTTTCTTTCAGAATAACCATCAGAAATTTGATTTACGGGTTTCTATTTTGCCTACTTTATATGGCGAAAAGGTGGTGATGCGTTTGTTGAGTAGTGATATAGGAAATATTGCGTTAGAAGAATTGGGCTTTGAACAACAACAATTAGAAGACTATCTAGAGGGCATAAAACGACCTAATGGAATTGTTTTGATTAGCGGTCCCACAGGTTCAGGAAAGACAACCACTTTGTATGCTACGATGCACTTGTTGAACGAAACGAGTCGAAATATTACGACAATAGAAGACCCTATTGAATATACATTAGAGGGGATTAATCAAGTGCAATTAAAAGAAGCCATTGGTTTGGATTTTTCTTCTGCGATGCGAACATTTTTGCGCCAAGATCCTAACATTATCATGGTAGGAGAAATACGAGATAAGGATACCGCGGAAATGGCGATTCGTGCTTCTTTGGTTGGGCGTTTGGTGTTGTCTACCATTCACACCAATTCAGCTTGGGGGATCATTCCACGTTTAGTTGATATGGGGATTCCTGCCTATTTATTAGCAGATACACTTAATACAGCAGTCGCCCAACGACTGGTTCGCTTGCTTTGTGTGCATTGCAAGGAAGAACAACCCTTATCAGCCAAAGAATATCCTAGAAATTACAAGGCGTCTCTTGCATTGACAACACAATACGTAGCCAAAGGCTGTGACCACTGTTTTTATACGGGATATAAAGGTCGAAAAGCTGTTTATGAAATTATTCCACTAGATGAAGAATTGGCAAATTTGGTCAAACAAGAGGAGTTTAATGTAAAAGAACTACTAAAAGAAAAAGGAATTAGTTCTTTAGCTGACAATGCCTTTGAATTGCTTAAAAAGGGACTAACTTCTATGGACGAAATTTATCCCATCTTAGCCAGTCGTTAATAGAATATAGAAGAATGATTTCTTTGTTAGTTAGTGTTTGATTATCATTGTTTTGTGTGTTTGTTTGGTGGTTGGATCTCATAATTAACCACTAAAGTTTGTTTGTAATTGGTATCCTATCCATTTATTTTTGTGCTTGTTAATCTTACAGGTATGTAGGATTAAACAAGATCGCAGAATATAAAACTTGCCCCATGTTTTAGCTATCAATAGTTTTATTTTTTGTGTGTAGTAGGCGACTCAACGTTTACACTACCTACATCTTGTATGAATGCATTGTATGAAGTTTTGGATACAATGTATGCCCCCTCTATTCGGTAATAGTAATATAGCTTATGTATTTAAAATAATCCTATTCCACCTGTATCAGTGGATAGACGATCAATACACATTAATTACCAATTAAAACACACGAATTATGAAAACAAGAATAATCGGCTTGTTGGTTGTGATGATAACGACCTGTCATGCCCAATTAACCCATTCCTTTGTTAATAAGTTGGTCTTGCACCATACTCCATTTGTAGCACCAAATTATTACAGCAACGAATTTGTCGCAACTTCATTAGCAGATTTAGCCAATCCTAGTAACGCAGGCAAAATAGCTTGTTTTGAATCTATTATTACATTAAACAGCAATTTTGTATTAGCCGAAAATTTGACACTCAAAAGCTGTGGAGGCTATTTAGATATTGATTCATTTACCTTAACAGGGGTAAATACATCTATTTATGGACTAGAAGATCAATTAATTGTAGAGAGTTCTAACGGTGAATTGAAAGGAACTTGGAATGCAGGGGCAACACTATATGCCAAAAATTTGGGTTTGAAAAATGACGGAGTAGAATATACAACAGGAAGCATCAGCGCAGGAAGTGCTACTTTGGTGGTGACCGATGGGGTTTTTTCCGCTGCTGATGTTGGAAAATTTGTAGCAGTTTATGGGGCAGATGCAGGCTTTGTGGCTTCCAATCCTCAAATAAGTCAAAATTCTTTGCAAACTAAGATAAAATCGGTTGTTAATACCACCACTGTTGTTCTTGATAAACCTGCCACTAGAACAGTTAGTAATACAGAGGTCTGGACTGGAACGGATAACTTTCAAGCAGGAAAGAATTTGTTTTTTGTCAAAAATCAGACTTCAGGAAATACGCTGATTTTTACAGAGGGACTTTATTTTACCAGTGTTCGAGAGTATGTCAATAATCTTCGATTAACTACCTCTGTTGTTGGTTGGTACATGGGAGATGGTACCGATAAGCATACGCTCATGGGAGCTGGTGTGATACGAGCTATTCCTCATAATTTGAGAAAATCTAGGTTGTTGACAATCGGAAATACTCATAATTATACGATTTCCATTGACTTGGAACAAGATAAAAAAATGCATAATTATTCTGGTCTTACAGCTGCTAATACAGGAGATGATTTTAATATAGTTGTTTTTATTCGAACGGCAGCTTATAATGGATTGATAAAAGATTGTTCTATAAGCAATACAGAAGGAACATTAATGTCTAGCTCTGGTGACTTGCAGTTTACTAATTATATAAAAGGAGATAGCACGATTAATGTGCATCAACGAGCATCAAATGTAACAAATGGAGACATTAATGGTATAACTGGTGTACCACTTCCTGGAAATGGAAATTATACATATAATATTGATTTAATAGATATAAGCAAGTCACAGTTTGAAACAACTCGAATTGCGAGAAATGATCGAAGAGGAAGAAGGCATTATCAATTTTCTGGACTTGGATACGCTGGATGGTCAGGTTTGACAACACCAAGATACTGGGCGTATTATTACGATGAAAATGGTATGTTTTTACGGAAAAGCCAAGAGCAGGTATTTTATCATACTTATGAGTACGAAGACGATGTTAAGTTTATCAGAGTAAAGTTTGAGAAAGTAATAGATGCTACACTTGTTAACGCGCAAATTAGGGCTAATCTAAATCCAATAGGTTTGACGCTGCAAAATGTTCATTTTAACGCTGGTGGTGCTCATGGACTAAGTAATATGCCTACTAATTTTTTGATGGATGGAGGAAGTATTACGGATGTGGGAAATGTATTACCAGCCTATGCTTCGAATACAGAAGATATGCGTCGTGGTGTCCAAAATCAGACTTTTAGAAATGTGTTGTTTAAAGATGGTTATACAGGATATTTAAATTGGGTAGGTACAGATGGAATTGTTGTTGATCACTGTTATTTTTTGGGGACAACGGCACCAAGTAGACAAAGAAGAAATGATGGTTATACAAATTCATTAAGCGCAGATAAAGCAAGAAATGACAGAACAATTAACAACTTATTTTATAATGCTGCCATAGATCTTGGAAGGAGTTCCTTTTTTACCAATAATACAATGATTGGTGGAAGTTTGCAAATAACTGCTAATGGTTCAGAAGTGGTTGACAACCGCTTTCATAATGTTCAAATTGCCAATATTAATTATCCTCAAGCAGATAGAGATTATTCTAAACTTAAGGATGCTACATTTACATACGATAAGACTTGGAAGGGGTATTTGATTAGAGATGTTAATATGGGGTTGATTATGGAAAACGTAACCATCGAGTTTAACAAAAAAACTAGATTGACGTACTTAGTAGATCAATCAACGTCTTTTGAACCTATTGTTTTGGGACAGAATGGCAATAAGTTATTTAGCAATAACCCTAAAATAAAACATGATTTTGGCGGCTATCTTAAAAATGTAAGTGTTAGTGGTGCTCGGATAGAGCGATCAGTACGAGACTATTCGTTGACAGCTGTCTATTGGCCAGTAACGGATTATTATAATGTTTATTCAGAATCTAGCATGGTTTTAAAGTATGGTTTGCCTAAAGATCGTGTTTTTAATGATTTAACTGTTGATGGTCGTTTACAGTTGGATTACGATGATTATAAAACAACGTTAACAGCAAAACGCCCTGTACATACGTTTAACAACCTAAAAGTAACTATTCCTGAAGGAGAGTTCGATTGGACAAGTAGTTCGGCTTATATCTTGCGAATAAGTAAAAGAAATGTAGATCTAGTTTTTAACGATGCTGTTTTTGATTTACAAGTACCCTCTACTCAAGTAGGAACTTATGGTAAATGGATGCGTTTAGAACAATTGGGAACAACAGAATTTAACCGAACGACCTTTAAATCCGCTAGTCCTAGAGTAATTGATTTATCTACTTTTCCAGCTACTCTAGGAGCCATTACTTTCACCGATTGTATTTTTGAAAATGTAACATTTATACCTCGACCAGGAATTGATGTTATTCAAACAACAACCATTCCTACAACTATTGTCAATTATGCTGCAAGCCAAGATTTTGCCGTAACTGATTTAAACAAAAGTAGAAATTATACAGGAGGAGGCAATGACACTTGGTCAATGACAACCAATGTAGATGATTATGCCACGATTGGCACTAGCATCGAACTCTATAATTCAGGAGTTGGCAGCGTTACTGTCGCAGCTGGAACAGGCATTACGATCTTGAATTCTGGAAATGGGATGACCTTATCCACTAGTAGTAGAAGTGGAAAATTAATTAAAGTGGCTCCAAGAACTTGGTTGTTGAGTTTGTACAATTAAAAAAGAGGGTAGAAGTTGTCAATTTAAGGCAGCTTCTATTTTTTTTGTAAATCAAGGTGTTTACCAATTCTTAGCTTTAGAATGGGGTGTTTGGTTTATTTTGTGTTTGATCCAAGTTAAAATCCAAGACATTTGAATTGTTCTTTGTTCTGTATGGGTAGCATTGGTTTGAAAATCAGATAATTGTTGATGTAGTTTTTTTAGAATAAGCAAAATCTCGGAGGGTTTGGCTTGTAGTAACTGTCTAAATCCATTGACAACGATAAGTTCTACTTGATGATTTTTCTTATCTAAGTTAAACTTTCGTTGAATAGAACGAACGTGGCTCTCTAGTAATGAGAACTCTTGTGTATCAAAATAAATGCAGAGTTTGAGTAGAAGAGCAGGGGCGGTTAGCTTTTTCTTTTTATTATCTTTCTTCAAAACCACATCCAAAAAAGTCAATGCATGGTCGTAGTTCTTAATCATCAACGAAAGGATAACAAAACAGTAATAAACAGCACAAGCGTCTAATTTAGAATGCTCCAACCAAGCAGTATTTTGATTGATCAGTTGCAATCCACTATCAATATCTTGAATGCCAATATACCAATTGGCTTTCATTTCAATAGTTCTTAATTCATACCTATCTCTTTCGGCTTGTATGGTCAAGTTGTTTTGGTCTATTTTTTCAAATAATTCAGCAACCAGTTTATGATCTTTGTTGTATTGAGCAGCGGTACAAGCATTTTGTAAATAATCCATATACTCCTCGGCAGTTCGGATTGTTTTAAAGTGTTTTTCAAATAGCTCAAGTGCTTGAATGGAATATTGTAAACTCTGAGGATAGTCTGTTTTTAAGAAACTATAAGTAGAATGAATTTGTAAAAAATGCAAATGAGAAGTAATGCTGTTAGCTTGATTAAAAGAGGTTAACAAGTCATGTTGCAGGAGTTGTTCCATTTGATGGATATAGTCAGGAGACAGCTTTTTCTTTTTGAATAGATAATGTATTTGAGTTTTTAGAATGCTGTAATGAGTGGCACAAGCAGCCTGTTCTTTTTCTAGCAACATATTATCTACAAAATTTTGAAAAGATTGATCGGTGTGGCACGAAAAAAATGAAACCTTATTTTCTAATTGGATAAGTTGCTGATTGATAAGTTGAATGTAGTGAAATGCCTCGTGTTTTTGGGCAAATTGTCTTAATTGATGAATTTTGGTTTTTGCCTGTTCGTATAACTCTTTCTGATATAAAATATGAAATTGTTGTAAGCCAGCTAACAATTCGTGTTCTATCGTAGAATTTTGATGAAATTGACTAAGTGCTTCCATGACTAGTTGATACAATCGCTTTTTTTCTAAACTTAGCGCACTGCCTCTAAATATTTTTTTTAGCGCATTTTCATTATAAACTTCTTGCTTGGTAAGCATTTTAAAAAGACGTAAATGCTTGACTCCTTTTTTTCCTAATTCTTGAATACGGATGCTCACTCTTTTCTTTTCCTCTTTATTTAAACTATTAACTAGTTGGTGTAATTTGGCTGATGGTTTTCTCATTTTTTGACTTTTAATTAGTTGCTCTTTAGTGCCTTGGTTTTATACTCTAAATGGCAATGAAATCTATTGGTACAAATGACGCTTTGTATTGAATCTTACTTAATCATCTTAAGATGTTTGTCAGTCCCTTTTTGCTAAAAAAGTAAAAAGTCAACAAACTAATTCTTCAATATAAGGCTTTTATTAATATTTATTAGAACACTCAAAATCTATGCTATTAACGAAGTATATACCAAGCCTAAGGTGTGGGAAATTGACCAAATGGGAATACTAAAGGAGACGGTATTGGATTAATCTAGGCATCTCCAAAAAGCTGCCTAAAAAAATTATATTTGTATAGCAGGGTAGGTATAAAAGTATATGTAATATTTATATGTTGAATTTTAAGAAAGACTTAACTTATATTGGGAAAAAATATCCTATTTTTGGGATCTAATTGCCTAAACCAAATATAAAAAACATGAGATTACGATATTGGGGAGTTGTTCTTCTTTTATTAGTAATGGGAACCTGTCATGCTCAATTTGATAGAATTGATAACTTGACCGATGCCTTGGAGAATTTTTCGACCGACCACAAAAATTTAAATCGAAAGATTGATATTGCTGCTTTAGGCTCTGTCCAAGAAATTATTACCTCTATAGCCCAACAAACTAAAGTTAACATTACAATTGATCCAAATATTAATCAGAATGTTATTAGCAATTTTACCAAAGTAAAAGTCAAGGATATCTTAATTTACCTTTGTCGGCAGTACAATTTAGATTTAAAATTTACAGGTTCTATTATTTCTGTTGTTCCCTATCAAGTGCCTCCCAAACCTCCTACACTAAAAGAAATAGGCGTTTATTATAATAAATACAATTCTACGCTAAGTTTGGATTTAAAGAACGATACCTTAGCCAATGTAGCAAGAAAAATTACGCAGCAAAGCGGTCAAAATGTTATTATAAGTCCGCAAGCACAAAATCAAAAGGTAAATGGTTTTGTAGACAAACAGCCTGTTGGAAATGCTCTAAAATTTCTAGCCAAAAGTAACGGCTTGTATCTAACAGAGACCCCCGAAGGCGCTTTCTTTTTAAGAACAAATACAGAAGTTCCACCAGAAGAAATTGAAGAAACGAAAAAGAAAAAGAACCTTATTATTGGCGGAGGGGTCGATTATGAAGCCATAGAAAATTTGGCGTTAACTGTGAAACTGGATTCTATTAATGAGGAGTATCGAATGGATATTCAGGCAATTAATGTTCCTTTTGTACAAATTATAAAAGGGGTGTCAATTGAAATGGGGAAAGACTATTTCTTATTTGATGCACAGGGAACGATTGCAACTTCTGGCGCAACAAACAATCCTGCTCAAATTAATAAATACAATCGAAACCGAAATACCAATAATGGCAATGTAGGTTCTAATGGGATTAGCCTAAAATTAGAAAACGTTACTTACGAAGAATTTTTAAACTACATTCTCAAAGGAACAAATCTGACCTACAAAATAGACAATGATATTTATTTGATTGGAGATAGAGAAATGGAAGGCTTGCGCCAAACCAAAACCATTCAGTTGCAATATCGTTCTGCCAAGGAAATCGAGAAGCTAATTCCCAAAGAATTACAAGATAAAATTGCCATGTATCCTTTCTTGGAGTTGAATGCAATTATTCTAAGTGGCTCGGCACCTAATATTCGAGAAGTAGAGGACTTTTTGAGAGGAATTGACAAATTGGTGCCTGTGGTGATGATTGAGTTGATAATTATGGATGTGCAACGAACTCGACTGACGGAAACAGGGCTTCAAATGGGAATTGGTGAGAAACCTGTCGAAAAAGAACGCATTGGACTATCTCCTGGGTTTGATTTTCAGTTGGGGGCTAGTTCTGTCAATAAGTTGCTAAATATGTTAGCAGGACAAGGAATTGTGAATCTAGGAAACGTACTGCCAAACTTTTATTTATCTATTCAAGCGATGGAAGATGTTGGATTGGTAAAAACGCATTCTAGACCACAGCTTTCCACTTTAAATAGTCATGAGGCAAATTTTAATATTGGAGAAACACGGTATTATCTAGAGACAAGAACTACGGTGCAAGGGGTACAAGGAGCTGTGACACAGCAAGATGCCAATTATAAATCTGTACAAGCAGATTTTACAATTAACGTAACACCGTATGTGTCAGGAGATGAACAAATTACTTTGGAAATTGACGTGCAACAATCCGACTTTTTGGGAGAATTACAACTAAATGCTCCACCGGCACAAGTTACTCGAAAATTTGATTCTCAAATTCGCGTCAAAAATGGAGATATGATTGCTTTGGGAGGTTTAGAAACCAAAGAAAAAAGCAAAACAGGACAAGGTCTGCCAGGCTTGGCTAGAGTTCCAGTGTTAAATTGGTTTGGAAATCGAAAGAACAGGAAAAGTAATAGTGAATTGATTATCTTTATTAAGCCAACTATTGTTTATTAGTATGCAACCCAAAATCAAAGAGCTGATTTATAGTCGAGAAGCTTTTGCAGGAATAGAATGTTTGCAAAAGGAGGGAGAACTATATTATCATTTGTGCATTCTAAAAAAAGAAAAGAATAGTGCTAAAATTGTCCTGCAAAAAGAACAGATTGCTTCACTTGTTGATCTAAAAGAAATACTAAACGATGATGCAATTCCTATTTTTTTAGCAATCAACATCAAGGGAATTTTAAATCGAATATTGAATTATATTCCTAACTCTAAAGAAGAGGCGCTAAAAGCAGTTTTTCCTTCTGCCAAAGAAGCGGATTTTTACTGGCAACAAATAGAGCAGGATCAAAGAGCTTTGGTAAGTGTCATTCGAAGAGATAGTGTACAGAAGCTATTAAAGGAATTTGAAGCTGCTGGACTTTGGGTGGTGAATGTATTTGTAGGACCGTTTTGGATAGAAGAAATCTTACCTATTTTGTCCAGTTATACCCAACGCATTCAAGTAGGAGAACAAGCATTAATTATAGAAGGGCAACAGATAATAAACTTAGAGAAAAATAGTGCTGCTGCCCAAGAATTGTTTTCGGTTGGAGATGATAGAGTTTCAGAGTCGTTGTTATTGGCATTAGCGATGTCATTTATAGCATTGACACAACCTAATGCAGAGGGCATAAAGGCAGATTTTGTTCAACAACAGCAAGTCGATTTTTATTACAAAAAACTCTTTCATTACACAGCATTACTTGCCTTAGGTTTTTTCTTTACAACTTTGTTAGTTAATTACTTATTGTTTGAGCATTACAATGCGCAACAGCAAGGCTTAAAAATGGAAGTAAGCCAGCAGCAAAGTTTGTTGAATCAGCGCGATAGTTTGGAAAAAAAGTACAACGATAAACGCGCTTTGTTGGGCGATCAATTGAACTTAGGGCAGTCTAAGTCTTCTTACTATGCCGACCAGTTGGCGGCAACTCTGCCAAGTACATTGCAGTTGAGTAAGTTGATTTTATTTCCTGAAATAAAAGAAGAAGGTTATCAGACAGAGGAAGTATTGCCTCGATATAATAATCAAACCATTATAGTAGAAGGTCAGTGCCAAGCAAGTGTGTTTTACAACAATTGGAAGCGTTCTCTGGAGGAATTAGATTGGGTCGCCTCTATTCACAATTTAAGTTATCAGAATAATAAAAATGGGTATGGAATCTTTAAGTTGAAAATAACATTAAAGTATGAATAGTCAATTGCCCGCACGAGCTCTTTTTTATGCGGTGATTGTCTCTGTTTTTGTGGCAATGCTTAGTGCTGCTATTTTGTTGAGTAGTTATCATCAACATTTGTTGTTGGGGTATTATCAGAATCAAGAACGATTGATGGATAATTGTCAGTCGGGAGTAGAGTTATTATTGGGAACAAGTGCGCCATTAATTCCCGCTATGACATTGGATTTATTTCAGCAACATAGAGATAGCGTGCGTTTGGAGCAAAAAGCTTGGGGATTATTGGATGTGGGGATGGTTAAAAGTTGGTCGGGAGCAGGAATGTATGAAGATAGTGTTGTCACTACTTTTTTGTTAGGCAAAACAACACCAAATTATGCTTTAAGCCTTTCTGAAGGAACAGCGCCTTTGTATGTTTGTGGTAATACTAGAATTGTCGGAAAAGCCTTTTTGCCAACGGAAGGAGTGGAGCGGGGGTATTTTCATGTCGTACAAGGCAAACCCTATACTGGAGAGAAGTTAATTTATGGAAAAAAGGAAATTGTACGCCCTACAGATATGGCGGTTTTGAAAGAGCGTTTTGAAGACCTAGAAGCATTAAAATACAAAAATGCCACGATAAATCTAGAAGCAGACTCTGTTGTTCAGGCGTTTAATCAGTCCACTTTAATTTTGGGAGGCGATAACTTCGATACACAAAATTTGACTTTAAAAGGCAATGTAATGGTAATTGCTAATAACAGGATAGATGTTAGTCCGCATTCAATTTTAGAAGATGTTATCTTGTTGGCACCAGAAATTAGAATTCAATCGGGATTTCAAGGCTCCTTACAAGCCTTTGCTTGGGATAGTTTGTTGGTGGAAACAGGTGTGTTTTTAGATGTTCCATCTGTATTAAGTTTGCTGCCTTATTCTAATAAAACAACGTTTTCACCTGAGTTAATTGTCGAAGAAGGAGTAGAAATGTTTGGGACTATATTGGTGCCTAGTTTTCAATATAATAGTTATAAATCTAAGGTAACCATAGCGCCAATGACAACCATAACAGGGCAAGTGTGGGTAAATGGAGTATTACAACATAAAGGAACCGTTTATGGTAGTGTTTTTTGTGATGAGTTTTTATTAAAAACGCCAGCAGGTGTTTATGAAAATTATTTGTTGGATGCTGTTATAGACCGAACCTTGTTGCCGACGTATTACTTGACACCTAGTGTGTTGGGAGAACAGGAGGACAAACACATTTTAAAATATTTATAAATGAAGTTGCAAGCCTTTACAATTGTAGAATCTATGATGGCAATGGTAATTATCATGATTAGCTTTACAGCTGGAATGACAATTTACTTAACCGTGTTGGAGGGAGATGCATTTCCATTAAAAACAAAAGCAAAAAATGCCTTAGCTATCGTTTTTGAAACGACTCAAAAAGAGCGTCGTTTTATAGATGAAACGTTGCATCAAGATGGCTTGACAATTCAAAAAAAAGTATTGCCTTACAAAGCTTATGAAGGTATTCTGAAACAAAATAATGTTTACCAAGTTTCTTTGGAAGCATATAGCCCTGATGAAAAGTTAATTGCTGTTCAAGAACATTTAATTCGAGTGGCTTATGAGAACTAAATTGGCAGCGTTTACAATGGTTGAATTGATTGCTGTAATGGTTTTGTCTGGACTGATTTTTAGTATGGCGATGTTGGTAATTGGAATCGTTCAAGAACAAGCGAAACACCAAGAACAACAGCACGAAGAGGTCTTAGCAATAGAACAGCTAAAAGGCTTGCTTAAAAAGGATGCTTATGCTGCAACGGATGTTTGGGTTCAAGATCAGCAGTTGTTATTTGATTATGAAACGTATAGCATTCATTATTTTTTTAACCCAAAGAATATTTGTAGAAAAATCGTTCAGTCAGAGCCTCATATAGATACGTTTAGGTTGCCAACTTTAAAGATTACAACAACTTGGCAGTTGCAAGAAGTTCAAGAAGGTCGAGTAGATGCTGTAGAGCTGAAAACTCAGTTTTTTGAGCAAAATTTTACCATTTTTATAAAAAAAGCCTACGATTACAAAACCCTAATGCAGATAGAAAACAAATGAGTATCCAATTACCACAAAAGAAAGCTACAAAGGCGGTTCCTAAAGATTCAACAAAGACTTCTATTTGGAGTTTTATGAATCGGGATATTCAGTTTTTTGAACCCAAATTTGGCATCAAAAAAAAATTGGTACTCTATGGTCAATTGGAAACGCTATTGGGATCAGGACTAGATATTCAAGCTTCTTTAGAATTAATTGAACAAAGTTTTAAAAAGAAACAAGATCAAGCTTTGATTCGGGGCTTGAAAGAGTCTATTGTAAAGGGAAAATCGCTGTCAGAAAGTATGGCAGAGCTGGGCAAATTTTCAATTTATGAACAATACAGCGTGCAGATTGGAGAAGAAACGGGGCGTCTGCATTTGATTTTAAGAGATTTGTCTAGCTTTTTTGAAAAAACATTGAGCTATCAACGACAATTAACAGGGGCATTAGCCTATCCAGTTTTTGTGTTGTCTTTTTCGGTGTTAGCCGTTCTGTTCTTATTGCGTTATTTGGTGCCTATGTTTAGTGGCATTTACGGTCGTTTTAAGCAAGAGCTACCTTCCTTGACACAAATGGTTGTGAATTTATCGGGTTGGGTTGGTGTCTTGATGCCTTATTTATTGATAAGTGTATTATTGCTCATTGTTGGAGCTTATAGCCAACGAGAAAAGTTGTGGTATCGCAAAATGATGGGGTGGGTTTTATCGCATATTCCATTGTTTGGAGGAATTATTCAAAAGGTTTATTTGTCTCGCTTTTGCCAAGCAATGGCTTTGCTTTTGGCAGCAGGAGTACCTTTGTTGAATGCCTTAAAATTAGTTCAACAAATGATCAATTTTTATCCTGTTAGTTCGTCACTAAAAAAAACAGAGCAAGCCGTGTTTCAAGGGGCACAACTACACGAAGTTTTATCCCAGTTTGATTTTTATCCTCCCCAAGCGTTGGCATTAATAAAAGTGGGTGAGGAATCTGGTAAATTGGATATGATGTTTGAACGCTTGGCGAGACAATATACCGAAGAGGTCGATCAACAAACGGCAGTTATTGGTAGTTTGATAGAACCTGTATTAATCGTATTTTTGGGCGGAATTGTAGCTGTAATTTTGGTAGCTATGTATTTGCCTTTGTTTAAGATGAGCACTTCGATGGGCTTTTAAAAACTTAAAATGAATTACAAACAAAAATATCAGTTGTTATTAGGAGGAATGGTTCTTTTCTTGGGCATTGCTTATTGGTTGGCTTTTGGAAAAACATGGACAGCTTATCATGCTACGAATCAATTAAGACGACAAATGTCTAGTGCAGGGCAAGCTTGGGAACAAATAGAACGTTATCAAAAGCAATTGACAAAGTTGGAGTCGGAACAAAACAATCAGTCGTTTACTCAAAATCATTTGTTTCAAAAGGTAACGACCTTTTGTCAAGAAAATAAGTTGGCTATACAAGAAATGCCAGAATCCATTGTCTATGAAGAACAAGATTTAAATTTCTTGCACAATCCAATAAAAGTGGAAGGAACTTTTATCCCAATGGTAAAATTATTATACCACTTGGAACACGAACAGCAATTGGGAAGGATCGTTTCTGTGAGCTTTAATTTAGGTAAGAATTATCAAAGCCGAGCACCAGAATTGACCGCTGATATACACTTGCAAAATATTCAAAATAAATCCAAAAAAGAAACCGAATAACCATGAAATATTTAATTGTATTTAGCCTATTAATATCTACCATTAGTTGCAATTTAATTTTTGAAGAAGATTTAAGCAAACGAAAAGTAGATATGCTTTCACCGCCTAATGGTTATACTACTTATACCCAGACACAAACCTTTGTGTGGGATAGCCTCCCCGATGTCAGCACCTATCGTTTTCAAATTGTCTCCCAGCGATTTGATTTTATAGAAGACTATGTGTTAGATACCGTAATATCGGGAAGGCGTTTGACTTTAGGCTTAGAGCCCAAAGAGTATCAGTGGAGGGTAATCGGTAGAAATAATTCTAGTGAAACGGATTATAATACTTATAGTTTAAGTGTTGTACAAGATACGACTTTAGCTAACCAAACAGTCAATCTAATTGCTCCAACTCCTAGTACAATTTATGCCAAAGATTCTGTCGCTTTTTTCTGGACAGCACTTGGATTAGCCAATCAGTATCAGTTACAAGTAGCAACGCATCCCTCTTTTAATAGTCAAACTATTGCCGTAGATACTGCCACTACACAAGATTATGTTTATTTGATACGTCGATTAGGTTTGGGAACATTTTACTATCGAATTCGTGCCATGCGCGTGGGAAGAGATACCACTTCTTACACTTCCGTAAAACAGTTTAATATCAATATGATTCCAATTCATAATACACCAGCAAATAATAGCACATTGACGTTACCTTTTAATATGAGTTGGCAACGAGCTTCTAGAATTGCAAAAGATAGCCTCTTTTTATATCATAACAATACGGCAACTCCTTATCAAAAATTGGAATTGACAAACAATAATTACACTTTTAATAGTTCGGATACAGTTGGATATGGCGCAGGTACTTATTATTGGCAAGTGAAGTCTGTTGGAACGAATAATCAACAAAGCAGTCGATCTAGTTTGTGGCAATTTACAATTAACTAAGGAATGAAAGATAATAAATATGCACCCTATGTTTTAGGTCCTGTATTATTGGTGGTATGGGGGCTGGTTTTTTATAAAATTTATCAAGCTGTATATGGTTCAGAGGAAGTGTTTGACATTCCTCAATATAATAAGCTACCTGTATTTGAAGAAAAGCAGGAGGATAGTACTTATGTTTTGTTAGTAGACTATAAAGACCCATTTTTGGGAAAACGATTTTATTATTCTTCTGATAATAATGGAAGCGCAGTTGGTTCGAGAACAAAGTCTTCTAGAACGAAAAGTACGCCTCCCAAAATCAGTAAAAAAACACCTCAACCTATCGTGCAAAATGTAACCTCAAAACCCTTTCCTGCTATTGTCTATCAAGGTTATCAAGTGATGGATAATGATACCGTTGCTCTCTTGAAAATAAACAATCGATTTTATCCCATAGCCAGAAAGCGAGATGTTTTTCAACAGGTGCACGTAAAGGAAATCTATAAAGATTCTATTCGACTACAATTTGGGCAACAAGAACAAACTTTTATGAAGAAACGTTAGGTTTTCTGAAACACTATTTTGGATTGTTTGGAAGGTCTTTTTTGGCAGAGGATTGTTTTTTCTTCTGTTGTTTATGGTTGCGCTTTTTAGTAGGGCGAGTCTCTTTTTTTTGAGCAGGTTTAGCAGATTTTGAGGACTTTTTGGGGGACTGTTTAGCTTGGTCGTTGGGTTGTTTCTTTTTCTTAAAAAGTTGGAATTTATTGCTTGCTTCTTTTTTGACAACAATTTTGTCTTTACGATATTTTACCTTGGTTTCTTTTCCGTCCACAAAGGTAGAAAAAGGACCATGTAATTGCCCGTTCTTATACCTCCCTTTTTGAGTTAGCTGACCATTGGCATCAAAAGTCTCAAAAGAACCATGTCGCACCCCTTTTTTCCAAGAGACTTGCTCTTTTAGAGTGCCATCAGCATACCAACGTTTCCAAAGCCCAACTTTCCATCCTTTTTCATAAATGCCTTGCTCTAGTAGGTTGTGATTGGGGTAAAAAGATTCGTATTTCCCTTGTAGTAGTTTGCCAGACCAAGCCCCTTGTGTGTGTAAGATAAGTTGTTTTTGATACCAAGTATAAAATTTATTTTCCTCAATTTTCACTTTGGGATTGGCGATAAATATTCTGATTTTTTGAATTGTATCGGCAGCATTTAAGACAATCTCTCTAGTCGTAGGAATTTTGTTAGGAAGTTTTTGGGCTTGAGTAGAAGGCAATAAATAGAATAGGATAAGGGCAATAAAAAGCTTTTTCATCGTTTTTGTTTTAGTTTTTCACAAAGTACGAGTTTTTGTGTTTATTGGCAATGTTTGAGGTTGATTTTATTGGTTTGTAAGACACTCAAAAATAGAAGGTCATTTTTGATGTTTTGCAAACACGTTATAATAGTTTTTTCGAATTTTAGGGGGTAGGCAATTAATGGACGACCTTTTAATGTTTTTTAGATGGAAATAATCAACAATAAAAGATGACGACAATAAAGAATTATCAATTAGAGAAAATGTCTGCAAAAGAATTAACAAGTTTGTGGAAATCCATTAAATCTGTTTATACTCGGCATTTTGATACCCCAATACAGGATGATTACTTAAATAAAAAATGCAAGAATGCTGTCGTTGCAAGGTTGAGAGTAATTTGGAATGGAGCAGATGCCGTTGGTATTATGGTACTCTTTGGTTATAAATTGAAGTTAAATGGTCATAAAAGTATTGTATACAGAGGTTCTGGAGCAATAGATAAAGGATATCGAAACAAGAACAATTTGTCCAATTTTTTATTCTATAATGTTTTGCCACAAATTATTCGCTATCGTGGATACGCCCAATATATTATCGAAGGGTTTATACATCCTTCTTCTTTTTGTATTAGCCAAAAAGCGGTTCAAAAAATATATCCCTCACCCAATATGAATACGCCCTCAAAAATCTTAAATTTAATGGAAACGGTTAAAGAGCAGGGCTTGTTAGGAGGATACGAGTTTGAAGATGAACATCCATTTTTAGGTACTTACCCTTGCAATGTGGTTCAGTCTAGTAGGGAAAACAAACGTTGGGAAAATAAAGTAGCTATAGATGAGTATACAGAGTTTTTTTATCAACTTGGTGCCATGAAGGAGAACAAAGCAATCATTTGTATCGTTCCTTTATCTGTGTCTAATTTTGTCTTGTCGATTGTAAAGAGTGGAAAAGAAAGACTAAGGCAACTATTTTTGAAAAAAAACAATCTAGTAATGAGAAGAAATTACAACCATTCGTAAATGTTTTGTATCACAGTGCTACTGTTCTTGAGTACAAAATAGCAGCACTGCGACAGCATTTCTAATAAAAAGTTTCTTGATTCACAGCCATTTCACGAAGCGATTCTGGAACGATAAAACGAGGACCATAGCAACTTGCAAAATTGTCACAATCTTCTACAAATTCACGAATTCCTACATAATCAATGTAAGAAAAAACACCTCCTGTGTAAGGAGGAAATCCAAAACCTGTTAGAGAACCGACATCTCCATCGGTAGGCGAGTTGAGAACTCCTTCTTCCAAACAACGATAAGATTCTAAAGCCATGATATGCAAGATACGTTTACCAACAGTTTCTGCATCAAGGTAATTGGGATCACTTGGGAAGTGTTCTTTTAGACCAGCCCAAAGATGTTTATGACCACCAGAAGGGTATTCATAAAATCCTTTACCCGCTTTTTTGCCTGGTCTACCTAGATCAACAGCCATTTTATGCAACAATTCATATAAAGTTTGAGCAGTTTTACCCCGTTCTTTTTGATCTGCATCCATAACATTTAATGCTAAACTCAATGAAACTTCATCAGTTACGGCAAGAGGACCAACAGGCATACCGACACGTTTGGCTACATTTTCAATGACCGCAGGCGGAACTCCTTCATGGAGCAACAAAGCACCTTCACGAGTAAAGGTAGAAAATACTCTAGAAGTAAAAAATCCTCTACTATCATTTACTACAATTGGAATTTTACCAATTTGCGTTACGTAATCTACTGCCGCTGCAACCGCATAATCAGAAGTCTCTTTACCTACAATCAACTCTACGAGTGGCATTTTGTCAACAGGAGAGAAAAAATGCATGCCAATAAAATTCTCTGGGCGTTTGGCTGCTTTGGCTAGTAAAGTAATAGGAATTGTAGAGGTATTAGAAGCAAAGATTTTTTTAGGATTTAAATAAGCTTCTGCTTCTTGAGTAACCTTAGCTTTTAATTCAGGATTTTCATAAACAGCTTCTATAATCAAATCACAATCAGCCATGTCCTTTGTTTGATCTGTCGTTTGGATTTTATCCAGAGTTTGTTGCAATAATTCTGGCGTAATTCGCCCTTTAGAAACATTTTTTTGAAGTAATTTTTCAGAATATGCTTTTCCTTTTTCTGCATTTTCTACGGAGGTATCCTTTAGCACAACATCCATCCCAACACGAGCAGAAACATAAGCAATTCCTGCGCCCATCATTCCTGCGCCTAAAATACCTACTTTGTTAATTGTATAAAAGTCAAATCCTTTAGGTTTAACTTTGCCCTTTTTGGCTTCGTTGATAGCAAAAAATCCTGTACGGATTAAATTTTGAGCCTCTTTTGAATAAAACGCTTTGATAAAATAACGTGCTTCGATTTCCAATCCTCTATCAATAGGGAGCAACATTCCATCGTGAATGCAAGCCATTGCATATTGAGCGCCTGGATAATTGCCATGCGTTTTTTTCCGTAAATTGCCAATCCCACCAATCATAGTGTCAGTGCCAGATTTAGACATCAAGCCTCCTTGAGGAATTTTATAGCGTTTGTCATCCCAAGGCTGAATAGGGGCACTGTTCTTTAGAATCCACTGTTTAGCAGCGGCAATCAGAGCTTCTTGGTCGGTGACAACTTGATCGATAAAACCTTCTGATAAGGCTTGAGTCGGGCGAAATTGTTTTCCTTGAAGGATATAAGTCGTCGCTTTAGGAATGCCAATAAGATAGCTCAAGCGTTGTGTTCCACCTCCGCCAGGTAGCAAACCTAAATTAACTTCTGGCAAACCAATTTTAATACTAGGCTTGCTTAATGCAATTCGATGATGACAAGTTAAGGCGAGCTCGTACCCACCCCCCAAAGCAGTGCCATTGATAGCGGCTACAAAAGGTTTTCCCGCTTGTTCAAGTGTACGGAAACCTTTATGAACATTTAAAATATCTTTAAATAGACCTTCCTTGTTTTTAGGGGGATTACCAATGAATTTTAGATCGGCTCCTGCCATAAAATCTCTATGAGCAGAAGTGACAATAACCCCTTTTACGGTAGGGTTTTCTACTGCTTGTTGAGCAATTTCTAAATAAGATTGAATAAAATCTATACTAAATAAGTTAGTTGGCTCATTGACCATATTGATGGTAATGGTTGCAAAACCATCGGCATCAATTGCATATTCCAGCAAGTCATTTTTTATTGTTGTTGATTCCATTATTTTTAATCTTCTTCTTGAGTTATGTTTTTAATGAATAGATAAAAACTAGAGATAAGTAGGGAAATAAGCAGACTAGTTGCAAAAAAAAGACCAGCAACAATTAAGGAATTGCCAATTTTGACACCATCTATTTGCATTAAGGTCAACTGTGTAGTCGTTGCGCCCATAGCAAACCCAGTTCCAATAATCATTAATTTTCCAAATGTCTTTTTTCGTTTTTCCTGTGGCTGCCATCTATGATATAAGTAAATGGTCAAAAATAGAAACATTGCCATTAAAGAAAAAGGCGCAAAAATAGACACAATTTCTGTCAAATGATCTGGGTCAAAATTTTTGTACCAATCTAAAATTCCTGTCAAAGTAGCTGCCCAAGTGACAAAGATATAACCAATACCACCTACAAAACCTGCAATTAGTTTTCGTTCCATTGTATTTCGTGCTTACACTCGTTCTATAATTGTTGCAATCCCCATACCACCACCGATACAAAGGGTAATTAGTGCTGTACTCAACCCTCGTCTTTCCAATTCATCCAAAGCCGTACCGACCAACATACAACCAGTAGCGCCCAACGGATGCCCTAGGGCAATAGCTCCACCATTAACATTTACTTTAGCATGGTCAATGTCTAAATCATCCATAAAACGAAGTGCAACAGAAGCAAAAGCTTCATTAACTTCAAATAAATCGATATCGTTTTTAGACATACCTGCTTTTTGTAGAGCTTTGCGACTAGCAGGAGCAGGACCAACCAACATAATAGTAGGATCTGTGCCATAAGTGGCAACAGATTTAATTCTAGCTCTTGGTTTTAGACCTAGGCGTTCTCCAGCCAATTGGTTGCCAATTAAAGTAAGTGCTGCTCCATCAACAATAGCTGAGGAATTGCCAGCATGATGCACATGGTTAATCGCTTCTACTTCTGGGTATCGGTCAATTGCAACAGCATCAAAGCCGCCCATTTGTCCCATCTTTTCAAAGGCAGGTTTTAGGCTTCCCAAGCCTTCTAAGGTTGTGCTTGGACGAACATTCTCATCTTTATCCAGCACGAGAAAATCATTAATATCTCGAATAGGAACAATGGATTTTTCAAAAGCATTTTCTGCCCATGCTTTGGCAGCACGTTTTTGAGATTCTAACGCAAATTTATCGGCATCATTTCTTGAGTAACCGTATTTTGTGGCGATAAGATCGGCCGAGATACCTTGAGGAACAAAGTGCCCAGGAAGAGCAACAGTGGGGTCCATCGCAATTGCACCACCGTCTAAGCCAATTTTAACTCTAGACATAGATTCCACACCGCCCGCTAACATTAAATCATTAAATCCAGATTTAATATAGGCGGCAGCTTGATTAATGGCTTCAAGTCCTGAACCACAAAATCTATTTAAAGTAACTGCTGTAAGATGTTCTCCGTAGCCAGAATGTTGTGCAGCAGTCTTAGCCACATTGGCACCTTGATCCATGATTTGAGTCACACAGCCTAAAATCATATCTTCAACTTGAGTGGTATCTAAGTTATGGCGCTTTCTAAGTTCGTCCATAACAGTAACAACCAGTTGAGTGGCTGTAGTGCCAACCAAAGCGCCTTTTTTATTCCCTCTACCTCTTGGTGTGCGAAGGCTATCATATATGTATGCTTCCATAAAAATAGATAATTATTTTTTTAATGCCTCGACAGCATTTATAAGTTGATTGATTTGTTTTTGTTGTTGCTCAATAAGAGCTTGTTGCTCTTGATTGCTTTTGATAAGCAAGGGAATAAGCTCTGTATAGTTAATCCCTTTGTAGCCTTCTAGATCAGTATAAACTAAGTTAGGCAATACTTCCTCTAGTTCTTGAGCGATAATTCCATAGTGTAATTTATTATCAAATTGCCCATCACCAAATTTTTCTGTTCTAAAATTATAAGCGACTGGACGAATGTGATTCAATAAATCTGTACTATTGGTTAAATTTTGAATTTCCTTTTTATAACGTTGGTCAGAACTAGTAATGGTACCTGAAGCTAAAATATTTCCGATAACATGTAAACGTTGAGCGGGCGTAGTTGTTTTAATTCCTACGTTTCCATTTCCTTGAATGCGCATGGCTTCTGTAAAAACACCTCCTGTTTCACCACCAAAGGTAAATTTATCGCCTGCACTTCCCACATCAAAGTCGTCAGAAGCTACAAAACGCATTTCCGCAGCGTTCGAGTTGCCACGGTGGCGTATGTATCCTGGTTCTGTTGAGCTATTGGTAAAATAAATAGTACTAACATCCGCTACCTTGTTTATTTCTAAGACACCATTGACCGTTAATTTGCTTGTAGCATTGGTTGTTCCAACACCAACATTACCTGTATTGTTACCTGTGGCAATATATGTGTTTCCACCAACTGTATAGTGATTGATGTAAGTGTCAAATCCTGTGCGTGCTTCGAGGTGCAGGTTGCCATTTGTGCTACCAATGGTTGCCTCTGGAACAGTAGTGAGAGGGGCATCAATCCCTATTCTAGTTTGTTGCCCCCAAGTGTTGTTAGGTCCTTGAAGGATTGTTCCGTTTACATCTAGTTTGGCACTAGGAGCAATGGTTCCGATACCTACATTACCATTGTTTTGAACTCTAAAAAGCTGGCTAGTGGCACTGCCATTATTGGTTCGAACCCAGAATGCAGGATTATTAGTAGCTGTAGCCTCTGTTGTCTCAATAAGTTGACCATAAGGAGTGCCTGAATTTAAGGATATACCGTAACCTGTCCCTAAGTTAGCACCAATGGTAAGTTTATTGTTGGGAGTACTTTCTCCGATGCCTACATTTCCATTGGGTTGTAATATCATTACTTCTCTGCTAGTTGTGAGTCCTGACTCGTTGTATAAGAAGCGCAGGTCATCTTGAGGGTTGTCTCCCCAAGCAATAATAGCATCATCTTGATCTGCTCCTTCATCTTTGACTCCCACAAAAATACCATCTGTGTCGTTTCCAATGATTACTCCGTAATCCATCCAAGCTCGATAAGTGCCAGCAGGTGAGTTTCCGATTTGTAATTTGGTTAAAGGGGTTGTTGCTGCAATTCCTACGTTCCCCTCAGTATAAATATTATTATTGATGCTGTTGGCCGGAGAAGTAGTACCCACTTCATACCAATCATGATCAACTAATCCAGATAAATTGACAGGGCTAGCATCGTTGGTTAGGGAGAGGGTATTGGTTGCAGAGTTGTAGGTTAAATCTTGATTGTCTGTGTTGTCAAGGCTTCTCCACAGGCTTCCATCCCAGTAATAGTAACCAGGGCTAACATCTGCTACCGTAGCAGTATTGTAAACAAGTAATGCTGTTACGTTGCCATTGGTAATCGTTGTAGCATCGGTACTACTTGTTAGTGCAACTCTTGGAGCTAAGAGTCCTCTAGAAGTAGAACTTACATCGAGCATGGCAGAAGGGTTGGGGACTGTCCCTATGCCAACACCTTGCGAATAGCTAAGGTTGATGCAAGCCGTTAATAGAATTGCGGTTGAAATTTTTTTCATAGCTTTTTTTAATCTTTTATTTTGAAATGATATTTGGGTGAAAGAATGTATTAAACATTTGTTGTTTCAATTAGTAGTTTGTTGATTATTAACCTAATAAAGGTTGCTGTGTGCTTTCAACGAACTATAGAGAGAAGCATTAGTAATGCTAATCAAACAAGAGATTTGGAGTTGAACAAACGAACCTTGAACTACTCTGTGATTGTTTAATAGGAGGGGGATTGTTTTAATGTGCTAGGCAAATCGTATAAGGACTGTGTAAAATACAGTATTTTTATAAAATGTGTAAGTTATTTTAAAATAAAAAACTCATACCCTTTAGAGGTATGAGTTCTGTGAAATTGTAAGCTTATAAATTGAGGTGTTAGTAAGTCGATTTAATGGCTTTTACGGTATGAACATTGGCACTGTTTAAATGGTGTACCCGAATCATGTAACTCCCTGTGGGATAGCTGTTCAAGTGGATGGGGACAGTGTTGAGCCCCATCGTTGCCGTAAATGATTTTGTTGAGAGCGTTCTGCCATAAACATCAATAACTTGTATTTCTAAAAATTCTTTGGAGGATGCCTCATATTGGTAATGAATAACATCTTGAGTAGGGTTGGGATAGAAAAGGTACCCCAATCCATCTTCTGGAATAATTAGTTGTATGGTAGTGGAATAACTTATAGCTCCATCAGTGTCAATTAATTCTAAACGATAATAGTTAATCCCTTTGTATGGTGTTTTATCATCAAAAGTATAATGGTGCGTATTAGTAGAGTTGCCTTGTGCTGCGACAGCTCCTATTGTTTCAAATGAAATGCCATCTTTGCTTCGTTGAATATTGAAGTAATCAGAATTGATTTCAGATGCTGTAGCCCAACTCAAAAAGTTAGTTTTAGTATTGGTTTCTCCTTTGAAGTAAAGCCATTCAGAGGGCAAAGATTGGTCAGGAGTGAGTATTAAGGCTGCTGTTCCTCCTGAAAAACTTGTGATGCCTGAAAGTTCGACATAATTAATACTATTGCTAGTAATTCCAGTTGTATGAGGCAAATGGGTGCCATCATAATCAGGAGCGCTGTAATTAGAACCCGTGTTTTTAAACCAAAACAAACCATTGGGAGTGGAATATTTATAAGTATAGCCACAAGCGGCATAAGTAGCAGCCCATGTTGCGGCAGCTGTCTCAATGGCAATCCGTTCAGTTGGTTCGTAATAAAAACGGACTTGATAAGGAGGAATTAATGTTCCTCCACCAAAATCTACATTCCAACTACGTTCCATCTCAAAACGCTCTTCTCCTGGAGTATTGCCAGTTAATGCGCAAGCAGAAGGACTAAAAGGTCCTTGACTTTGTTGGTGCCAAGTTCCGTTGTCTCGGATGGTAATTTCTGGATAGCCTGCTGGAGCCCCACTTAAATCACCGTGGATGGACAATAAAATTTCATTACCGTTATAAAAGTGATGCCAACCCGTATTATCCGTACAATAATTACTTGTTGTTGCACCATCTAAGCCATAAATATAGTCTTTTATGTCAACAAGAACCATATCGTCTGCCGTTGTATTGCATCCTCCTTCCCGACGTACATAGTAGCTGGTTGTGTTGGTAGGAGTAACGGTTAGTGAGTTGCCACTTCCAAGAGAAGTGCCAGTTCCATTAGGACCTGTATACCATTCGATTGTTGAACCTGAGCTAGCTTGCCCACCACTGGCTGTTAAGGTTACGGAAGTATTGGGGCAGAGCGTTCCTCCAACAGGTGCTAATACAGGAGGGGTAGAAGCAGGCGTGACGGTTGCACAAAGTACATCACTGTAAGTACATCCAAAATTATCGGTTACTTCATAGGTATAACAAGCGTTGCCTGGTGCTGTTGGAGTAATGCTTGCAGTATTGCTAGTCAATGGACTTAAGCTAGGACTGGGAGTCCATGTTTCTGAAACAATAGTTGGTGTAAAGGAACCTGTTGGAAATAAGGTGGCGGCTAGATCCAAATCCCAGTTAAAAATGTATCCATCATCTTGTGCCAAATTATCGGTTACTTCAATAGTCCAGTTTCCATTGGCTGGGCAACCTATAAGATTGGCAAAAGACTGTGTCGGTTGATAGTTCCCTGCCACAATAGAGGCACTAGCAGGACTGCCCACATTGGTAGTAGCACCATTGACTAGTAAGGTTGTTGCAGTTGGAGTAAAACAATAGTTATAACCCGTTCCTGGACCAGAAGTTAAATCGTCAATAGCTTCTCCTAAATAAGTCCCTGCTCCTCCATCTGCATACGATTTTAGTACGGCAGATTGGCCATTTGGGCAAATAATTCTTACCTCAAGATCTCCCAAATAAGAATGTTCCATATTTAAACAAACATCCACAATATCTGTAGCGGATGTAATAGTTTGACCTGGGGCATAGCAATTGACAGGGATAGAGGTAGTATACGAAACACCAGAGCCATCTGGTAGGAATGTTGTTCCACTAACAGGAGGAGTACAATTGGTGATGTGTGCGGTTGGAATTGCTGTTCCTGTTACAACAGAACTATTTCCTTGACAAAAAATACCAGGAGCAGCTACAGTAGCAAGAGTAGGAGTAGTTGAAACTTGAACAACTTGATTAAATACATTATTATTGATACAACCTGCATTATCTGTAATGAGTAGATTAACAGAGTAGCTACCCGATGTTGTATAAGTATGATTGATGCTGGTACCCATTATTGTTGTGCCATCACCCATGTCCCAAGCATAAGTAGCACCTGCATTATTATTAGAAAAGGTACCACTGCCTACAAAATTCACAGATTGACCTTGACAAAGTCGGATAATTCCATCTGCATCAGCGGTAGGACTCGTGCTATTGAGATTCGCTGTAATAGTTTGGCAATTAGAAAAACAACTTATTGCAGCAATCCATCCAGAACGTGTTACGCTACCATCTGTTGTAAATCTAAAGGTCAAGCAGCCACTTGTATTGCTTGGAGTTGCTTGAGTCAAGCCAGGCCCCAATGTTCCCGTATATGTCCCCAAGGATGGGGCACTTGTATTAGGACCATCAAAGATTTCTAGAAAATCATAATTGTTCTCAATATTAAAGCTTGTAAAGTTTGCTTCTACTTTATTGCCAGTAATAGAGGGGCAAATCGTATAGACATAGTTTTCATTATTACCATAATTACCTCCTGAACCACCGCTATCATAGAATGTTCCAGTACAAGTTGTTGTGCTACTATTGGACATAAGGATTGAATTTCCAGAAATACATGAAATTGTAGCAGTCCACCCAGAACGGGTTACACTGCCATCCGTGGTGAAACGAATTGTTAAACAGCCACTTGTACTAGTTATGGTTCCTGGATTATTGGTATTGGTAAAGGTTCCTAGAGAAGGGGCAGTAGTAGAATTACCGTCATAAATGTAGAGGAAGTCGTAATTGTTTTCTAAGTCGAATGAGCTAAAGTTGATTTCTATCTGATTGCCAGATGTTGCACAAAATGTATGTGTCAAGTTCTGATTGTTGGTGTAGTTACCCGTGTTGCCATTGTCGTAAAAGGTTCCTGAACAGGTAGTTGTCGTCCCATTACTCATGTTGTAGGTTTGAGCATAGGTAGCAAACGAAATGACATTTGCTATGATGAAGTAAATATACTTATCCATGATATTGTCTTTTTAACATTACTCCGTTGAAAAATCGTATTAGTTTGATTATCAGTAAGATGTACTTTTATTAGCCTTTGCACTAAAAGACTGATAATCAAACTAATGCAAGATGCTTTTTTACGTTTTTCGTAGGAAAACTAAAAAATCAACGGAGTATTATTTTTAAAATAGGGGAATTTTATTGAGGTTTGATGATAAGGATATAGTCGCTATCGTCAATTCTATAGATTTGAGTTTGCTTTGAAAAGAAGTTTAAATCGTACCGTAAAGGATTGAAAGTGTTGGGGTTGAAGTTTCTGTCTAAGATGAGCTCACCATGCTTGTTCATTAACGGAACTTGTGAAAGTTTTGTGTATTTCTCATCTGAACGAAAAGGAAGGATTTTGTATTCAATTCTGTGGTTTAGTAGGCGATGAAAATGCCGAAGCAAGTCTTGCTTGTTGTCAAAAAAATGAGAACCATACACTTCTTCAATTTTTTGATTGTTTGCATATACGCTATTGTTCGCTACTGCATTGTTGGCAGTTTGAGAGAAGGATGAGGTTGTTCCATGTAGGAACCAAAAAACTACGAATAGTTTTGGTAAAAAATTTTTCATGTTGACTTTGTTAATAAGTTAAAAAAAGTTCAGAGACAATTTTTAATGGGAAACCTTAGATAACAAATAGCCTAATTTGATAAATGAGGGGCCTTTTGTGTATTAAATCTCTTGCATTTAGAGAGTTTAGGGATCAATTTATTTGGGGTGAAAGCAATATGAAATAATATTACATAAAAGTGTTATTTGGTGAAATATTATTATTGGGGGTATTGCTACTTGTAAAGAAAAGGCTTTTTTTTTGTTTAAGAGACTTTTTGCTATAAAAAAAAGTTTTTTTTGGGTTAAAAATGTCTTGTAGTATTTTGTAAATCAGTTTTGTGCATATTTTTTTTTGTCTTTTTTAATTTTTTTAAATAAAAATTATTAAAAATTAATCATAGAGTTGTTTGTACAATTCAAATGTTTGTTGCGTTGTTAGGATGTGCTAAAGTGTGTAGAGCATAAAGTGTTATTTTATAAAAAAGTGAAAACTCGGTATGTAATTGTTTTATAGTGCTTTTATGTCGGGTAAAATGTTTTTGTGAATTTATTCTGCAAAAAAAAAGCTGAAATCAGATACTAGAAAACTTTTTTTCGATAAAAAACTTCTTAGATATGCGTATTTTTTGAAAACACTTTTTGTTAAAACTATGTTTTGATTTTTGATTTTTATTTGATTATATATTTGGCTTGACTGTTGTTTTGTAGGATATTAATTTATATTTACTTGTTAATTAATTGTAACTTATTAGACTAGAATATGATATTTGTACGTTTCTAAGAAGACTTTTTAATTCTTCAAAAAAGTATAGGAGTTTATGACTAATTCTAAATAAGATTCAAAACTAAAATGATATTTTGTATGGCGTTATAGTCTTATTGCCAACAAAAAGTTGGTTGAGTATGAAAGGACACCACTCTATATGTATTAATTATTTTTATTCAACTTAAAATTGTAAAAATGAAAAAATTGACCCCGAAAGCATTTTTCTCTTTGGTAGTGATACTCTGTATGTCTAGTTGGACAGCGACGGCTCAAAATCAAGAGAAGAAAGCAATCATTAAGGAATGGCTTATTGCGAATAAAGGCAATGTTACTTTGCTCTCAACAAAAGAGTACCAACAAATGTCACCTTCTGTAAAAGCAATTATGGATGCTAATAAACAGACTTTGATCTATGATCAAGAGGTCACTCAGAAGGACTTGGAAGCCTTTGAAGCAAAAAATGTAGAAGGTAGTTATGTTTCTTTTAAGACTATTTGTGAAAATGCAACAGCAAAGAAGCTTGAAATAGTAAATGCTGAAAAAAAACAAGAAGAGCGTAAATATAAATTAACCAAATGGCTAGATTCTAATCGAGACAGAAATATAAAAATTATTTCTAGACAAGATTACGAAAGTCGTCCAGAGGCAGAGCGTACTTATATTGATAATCTAGAAGATAAGATTATTTATGAAGGGACTGCATTGACACTGGAGGATGTAAAAGCCTTTGAAAAAAAGAAACGATAACTGTGTTCTTTTGAATTTGTATGTAAATCTAGTTTGCTATTAAGCAAATAATTAATTAAGAATGATAGAATTCCAATATTATGAATTATAAAAAATTTACACTCTTTTTGTTGGCCTTTGGCTTCATGTTCCAAAATACATTTGGACAAGCAGATGACCCCTGTAGTGCTTCTGCCTTAGCTGTAAATACTTCTTGTTCCTTTGGCTCTTTTACTACAGCAGGAGCAACTGCAACCGCCAGTGCGCCTGCGCCTGGATGCGCCAACTATGTTGGATCAGATGTGTGGTTTACGGTGACTGTACCAGGATCTGGACATTTGATTTTTGATACCAATACGGGCGTTATTACAGACGGGGGAATGGCAATCTACACTGGCACATGTGCTTCCTTGACCTTGGTAGAATGTGACGATGATGACAGTGCGAATGGGTTGATGCCAATGATTGACAATTCGACATTGACACCAGGAGCAACGGTTTGGGTTAGAGTATGGGAGTATGGAGGTGATAACAATGGAACATTTGATATTTGTGTGGTAGATGGTAACCCAGCAGCTAGTGGACCAAGTAATGATGAGCCTTGTACGGCAACAGCATTAACTGTAGGTGCTGCTTGTAACTTTTCAACGTTTACTAATGCAGGGGCAGGAAATTCAAGCTTAACAGCAGGAACAACGGTTCCAACTTGTGCCAATTACAACGGTGCGGATGTGTGGTTTACAGTAACTGTGCCTGCTTCAGGACATTTGATTTTTGATACCAATACGGGCGTTATTACAGATGGGGGAATGGCAATTTATAGAGGAACTTGTGGCGCTTTAACAGAGCTAGATTGTGACGATGATGATAGTGCCAATGGAGCCATGGCAATGATTGATCAAAATACTTTGGTGCCAGGAGAAACTATTTGGATTAGAGTATGGGAGTACGGCGGAGATAACAATGGAACATTTGATATTTGCGTACACGATGGAGGTGGTTCTGGATCAGGTCCATGTGCAGGAGGTGCGGGAGGAAATAGCTGTGCGCAAGCTCAACCAATTTGTACCGATAACACGTATTGTTATACTGCGGGTATTGGTTCAACAGCAGCAGGCGGAAATGATTATGGTTGTTTGTTGACACAACCTAATCCATCTTGGTATTATTTTGAAATATCGACAGCAGGGAATTTAATATTTGATTTGTCTGCTGTTTCGGATATTGATTTTGCTATTTGGGGACCTTACGCTAATGTTGCCGCTGCTAATGCAGCTTGTGGAACTTTACCAGCTCCTGTCGATTGTAGTTACAGCACGTCACCAACAGAGCAAGTTAGCTTGACAGGAGTTGCTGTAGGTGAAATTTATGTATTGGTGGTAACAAATTACGCCAATGTGGTACAGGACATCACTTTAACAGCAGCAGGAGGAAACACTGCGGCGACAAATTGTGGTATTGTAAATCCAACCCCTTGTGCTGCAGATGCAGGAAATTGGTAATGTTCAAACTTGAAAAAAAACAATTATGACTAGCTATATAACAAAGCATTGTCAACTGTTTAGCATAGGAACATTATTCCTTTTGTGTGGACTTTTTAGTCAACCTGCTACAGCACAATGTGACTTTATTAATAATATAACAGGAATCGTACAAGGAACTCCACCTACAGGCAATGCAGCAAATCCACTGTTGTATACGCATGTATATGTCCTAGTAGATAATCAAGGAAATATTTTTGCTACGAGCCCAACACCTGACTTTTTGGCTGTTCCAGCTGGATTTTATAATTTATATGCTGTTAATTATGATAATAATGAATCAGCAGCAGTCGCCCCTTTGTTAGTGGTGGGGCAGCCTTGGTTTAATGTAGAGGTTTATGGTAATGATGATGTGAATAATTGTTTGGATTATTCATTACCTTATGGCTCGGGCTGTCCAATTGTGGTGTGTGAGGAGATGACAATTTGTGAGATAGATACGTTGAATACTTTGGCCTTGAATTATAATACCACAGGGCATACTCAAACCTATTGCTTGGTTTGTAATGATCTTGTTGTTGCTATGGAAACAAATGGAATTTTTCCATTACAAGATTATTCAGCAGCAGTGGCAGGAGCCAATTGCCAGTTGTTTGGTTTGAATTTTAATACTAATGATGGCAATCCTTTGAGTGTGGGCGCAACATGGACGACAACCACCGATGCAGAGTGTTCTAATGCTTGTATTGATTTTGTAGGAATGAATTTGAATATTACACCAATTACGCAACCATCAGGAAATGGGATTAGTACGACTGTAGATTGGTGGAATACATCGGGATGTATAGGTGCTCAAAGTGCTACAAATGGAGGCGGTACTTTCTCAGAGATTGTTAATAATATCTGTGTGCCAAGTTATAATCCTGGACCAATTAATGCTCGCCCTAATGCTATTGGGGATGATTTGCAACAGTATGCAGCGGCTAGAAGTGTTTATGGTAGATTTCCTTGTTCTGGAGGGATGGACTTAACTCAACAGCCTATTTTTTACACCGTAGAATGTGCTCCCACAGGACCATCTATATTAAATGTTTTGGTGTCAGGAGCTGGTGCAGGCATAACAGGAGTACAAGCTGCTCTGTATGGACCAGTAAATGCTGCTTGCCCAACGTTTACTGGTGGTAGTTTTGTTGATTGTAATGATGTGGGAACCAATGCAACATCTGGCTTGCCTCTAGGGGATTTGACTTTAACAACAACAGGAAACCCTGGTGAAGTTTACTTGGTTATCGTAGATACAGAAGGAGCCGATTTGTTTACAATTAGCTCTTCTATTATTTTATTAAACACCAAATTAGTTTCTTTTAGTGGAGTGAAGAATGATGTAGATAATCTTTTGACATGGGAGGTTCAAGACGAAAAGCAAGTAGACCGATATGTTTTGGAGCGTTCTACTAATGGGATAGATTTTGCTGTCTTATCAGAAACAGTAGCATTAAATAATGGAAATTCTTTAACTAATTATAGTTATACCGATGTGCTTCCTGGTATAGGTTCTAGATACTATCGTTTAAAATCATTGACTCAAGATGGAAGCTTTGAATATTCTAATACCGTTGTCTTGTCTCGTGGAGATGATAATTTGGGAGGCGTTGCAATTTATCCTAACCCAACAAAAGGAACCTTTTTTGTAGAGTTTGATGCTGATGCAGAAGCAGAACTGACTTATGAAATTCAAGACATTGTTGGACAGACGATAAAAGAAGGTACTCTAAGAACAGTTTTAGGATTGAATAAGATTGAACTAGATTTGGAAGATATCCCAACTGCTACTTATGTTGTTGCATTGACGATGAACGATCAACGTATTCAACGAAAGTTGATTAAGCAATGATACTTGAAGGAGCTGAAAATATATCTATGATTGTTTTCCGTTTATTTGCTTGACAATAATTTAATCAATCAATAAATAAAAGTACTTCTATTTTTAGAGGTGCTTTTTTGTTTTTATATTTAGAGGTAGCCAGTTATCAACAGAGTATTAAGTCATGAAATGTTTGCCTAATTTATGTGTTTAATCGAGATCAAATTGACAGTAGGTTGGTTGCTTGGCATTGATTTGTAAGACTTTAGTAGATGTTTGTAAAAGGTATTAGAGTAAAATTATTCAATTTAAAAAATGATTTATGAAAACATTGATGAATTCTTTAGCAGGTTTTGCTATGATGATTATGGGAGCATTAACAGTTGTTTCTTGTGATCCTTGTTCAGGGGTAGTTTGTAATAATGGTACTTGTAGTAATGGTACTTGTATTTGTGAGGATGGTTATGAAAGAAACAATTCTAGTTGTGTTGCTGTTAACAAGTTGTATGTAGGAACAGGTTCAGTTAGTGCCACAGTAGTAACCGTAGATGCTGCTGGAAATTCAAATACAACTAATAATGTTGGGTATACTTTGACAGCTTCGTCAACGAATCCGTATGAGTTTACTCTAGTGAGTTTTAATGGATTGGTCAAAAATGATATTACATTTATGATAAGTAGCTCTAATTATGAAGTTATTTCGTCAGGAACTATTGTAACAGGAGCTGGAAACAGTTATACTTATAGCGGTGCCAAGGTAGGTAGCCAAATTCAGTTGACTATAATAGATAGTGCAGATCAAAAAACATATACTTTATCTTATGTAGCGTAAGGTATTGGTAGATTGTTGTACTATTTTGAAAAAACACGAATCTGCTTTTCAGATTCGTGTTTTTTCAAAATTAACAATGCTTTAAAAGCTAAACGTTAACTTATTGATAAAAGAAAAATAAAGATGATCAATAGGAACGGGAGGAAGGGCGTCATAAAATAGGTTATAAATAATGGCAAAGTGAATGTTTTTAGTAAACTTAAAAGTCATTTTTCCATTGAGCGAAATTCTAGGATAACGAATGAAACTATCGGGGCGGGCTTGAAAATAAGCGGTCACTTGAAAATAAGCAAGTTCCTTTATTTTTTGGGTGAATGAAAGGTAGCAATTGAGCTTTATAAAGTGATTTTCTATAGGTGTTTCGTCTGCAATGGTAATGGATGAGGGGATGGCACTATAATTCCAACGTTCAAATTCATACATTGCTCCTAAGCCGAGGTGCAAATGTCCTTGATCATATTCTGTTAGGATAAAACGTAAGTTTCCACCACCCAATACGCGAGTTTCCATACCTCGAATGCCATCTAGTTGATATTGACCAAAAAACTCTGGATGCACCCAGTTGTCTTTTAAAATTCTAACTCGTCCATGAGCAAAACCTCCATTCAAGATATTGGTACTTCCACTTCTAAATAGCTTAAAATTGCCAATTAATACAAAAAGGCTTCTTTTGTAATAATAGGATAAGTCTAATTTGCTATCGAATGAAAAAATTAAATCTATTTGTTTTTGTATGGTAAATCCAACATCGAATAGGGCTTTAAAGGTAGTGGTGGAATCTAGTTTGGCACCAAAACGATCTGCATTTAGGATTTGTGCAGAGAGGGTTCCACTGAGTAACGTTATTAAAATAAAGGTGCTAAAAATTTTCATATTGTCAGTTTTGCTGCAAAACTACAATTTTCATTAAATATTAGTTTACTTTTCTTCTTCTGCTTTAAAAAAGTGTGCTAATAGTTTTTTAGCATTTTCTTTGTATTCGCTCTGCGCATGGATGGCTTTTAGTCGTTTAAAAGCATCATTTTTATTTCCTTTGGTCAAGCTAAGCAATGCGGTAAAATAATTCAAGTGAAAAGAGTCAATATCATCTTTTAGAAAACTAGGATAAGAATCAACTAAATTGTAGGCTTTCTCAAAGTCTCCTTGTTGGATGTATATGGCAGCTTTTGCACAAACGTTTTTTTTATTTAGTGGGTTTATATTTCTTGCTTGGTCAAAAATATTACAAGCTTTTTCTAATTGATTTTGATAAACATACAAGCATCCCAATGTATATAAATCCAAGGAATTGGGGACAATAGAGATGGTTTTTCTTAAAAATAATATGGCATTATCATAATCTAATTGTAGGCAATAACTTAAAGCTAATAAGCGCAACAAATCTGTATTTTGTGCTAAAATAGAACCACTATTTTTGAATACTTGAACGGCATCATTGGTTTTACCTTGTAAAATTTTAATGACACATAGGGTTGGGTAAACAAACGCAGGGATCTTAATGCTACTTTGTAACTGTTTTTGAACACTTCTTTCAATTTTGCGCAATAACTTGGCATCAGAAGGAGTGAGAGTAATAGCAATGTTTTCTTTGCCAATTTTTTTGTTGGGTACTTTTAATATAGTTCTATGAAAAATTGCAAATATATTGGCTGCATCTAAGCCCACTTCGGCTGATGTAATCCTTTGGTTGGCAATTGCTTTTTTGAAAAATTTATCTTCAATGGAAATGGCATTAATTTTTTTTAATGGCGGCTTGGGGCAAGAAGCTAGCTTTTTGACTTGAAGGATAACATTATTGAACTCCACTATCATGGCTGCAAAATAGATTTCTGAATGCTTAGGAGCTAGTAAGTAGGCTTCTTCTAGAACAAATCTAGCTTTTTGTATTGCTCCGTGATTAGATAGCTGCAAGGCATATTGAGTCAATGCACGAATGTCTTTGGAGTGCTTGGCGACATATTGATTTAAAAGAGTTACGGCTTCTTGAAAGTTTTGCTCTTCTTCTAGCACATGGACAAGGTTGCGTACAATTTCAAAGCTATCAGGAAACTGCTTGTACTGTTGCAAACATTGTTGATAGGCGTAGGTTAGGTATGTCTTATACTTAGAGGTATCACGAACGGATTGGTAGTTGCGAGCAATGCTGATGGCTAGTTGGTGATCAGTAGGAGATTTTTCAAAGGCTTTTAGAAGTTCTGTAATGGCTTGCTTTTCTTCTTTTACAAATTCATCCTCCCAATATCTCCTGTTAGTAGGGCAAGAAAAAGTATAGTTGGGTGTCGTTATAGGAAGTGTCGCACATTGTTTAAATAAGAGGCTATCTTCTAGTGTAATGATAACCTGTCCACAAACGGAAGTGGTGCCGCTCCCAAAAATGCTAATGAACAGCGTCCAGAGCGCAAAATGACATCGAGGCATAATGTTTATTTTGAATAAAGCTATCATATTAGGTCGTGCAATGTATCAAACTTACGAAAGTTGCAGAGAATATTATACTATAAGCTAAGGCATATTGAGAATAAATACCTTTCAAACTGCCATTTTTTGCAATAGAATTGCAATTTTTTGTAATTTTTGTTAACAAGTATAGACTACCTTTGTTTAACTAAAAATGGTTAACAAACAAAAATAATCTAAATTAAAATTATGAAAACACAATTACTAGGAGTTCTATTTTTCGGGGTTGCTTGTTTATTTATTCTTCAAAGTGCATCAGGAGGACGTGCAGCTATAGGTGGTCAAGATAGAACAGGAGCACCAGGGGCATTAGGCACTAATTGTACTGCTTGTCATGCCAACAACGGGGCTTTTTCTAATCCCCAAATTAATATCACTGTAAGCGATGCTTCAGGAACAGCTGTAACAAGTTACGTACCAGGAGATACCTATACAATAAGCTTTAATGTAACTAGTGGAGGAACACCTAGTGGGTATGGTATGCAAGCTGTAATTTTAGATGCTGCAAATGCTAATGCAGGAGATTTCTTGACAACAACAACATCGAATACACAACTATCGTCTATTAGTAATGGTAGAGAGTTTGTAGAGCATCAAGGAAGAAGCGGAACAGGTGTTTTTACTGCAACTTGGGAAGCGCCTGCGACAGGAACAGGAGCCGTTACAGTGTATGGAATTGGAATGGCTGTAAATGGTTCAGGTACCGCAGGTGACAATACTTCTCCAACAGAACAAGTAGTATTATCAGAAAGTACTGTTAGTCCTGTCAATGATTTGAATAGAGAAGAGGCTAGTTTTGATATTTTTCCTATTCCTAATGATGGTTCTTTTGTGTTTACCAATAAAGGGGAGTCTGGACCGATTACAATTCAAGTGTATAATATGGAAGGACGTTCTGTTTACTCAGAAAATGTAATCCTAAATCATGGTGTTTCTCATTCTATTTATTGCAAAAACTTAGTGTCAGGAATCTATGTTGTTGAGATGCAAGGAGTGAAAACTCGCCAAACACAACAAATGATTGTACAATAAGCATTGTTTATTGACTCAATAGTCTGTTGAAACCACAACGAAATAAAAATAATTACGTTTAACTATATCATCAAGTCTTAACATGAGTCATCCCGAATTTTTCGGCGATGACTTTTTTTTTGGAAAAAAGATAGGAATCTACTAGATTTAATTACCACAAAAAATTAGAGATTCCTATGTATTATAATAAACTACAAGATACAGAAAATATCAATAAAGAGAATGGAGCAGGATGGACAATTTTACATCGCTCACATCAATACTTGTCTAAATTACTCTTAAAACTAGATGAAGATTTAGATAAACGTTTGGTGCGTACATTTTATAATGTATTTATAGCAGTTTTAATGTCAAGAAATCGTTCAGATGCCTTGCTATTGACCGAGTTAGGCGCCTTAGTTCTTGGTCCTAAAAAAGCTAAAGCAGGAGTAAAACGTGTGAGTAATTTATTTCGCAGTAAGAAATGGGATTACCAAATAATAGATCAACATTTAGAAGAAGAGTTTGTTGCTAGATTGGAAGATAAGCAAGAATTAGGAAAAAGTTGGTTGATGCTCTGGGATGATAGTGTACTAGAAAAGCCCGAAAGTTGGTTTAGTGAAGGGCTAAGCCCAGTACACAGTAAGAAGAGTCAACGGTTAACACGAATAAAACCAGGTTATTATGATAAGCATAAACGTATTTGTGTTCCTGGATTTGAGTGGTCGGGTGCAGTTTTAACCTCCTTGCATGCGAAGGAAGTTCCTCAAATATCTAAAATGCGTTGGTTTGCCACAAGAGGTAAACATAAAGAGGAAAGTTCGGAGATATTTTATCGGATGTTTAATGCTCTAAATAAACGTGTAGCATCTACACAAGCGGATGTGCTTCATGTCTTTGATAGAGGTTATGCCAATGGTGTTTTTGTAGAACGTATGCTCAACTTTAAAGCAAAGTTTCTAGTTCGTTGGAAAAAGCTTAATAATTTGATTGATGAAAATGGAGTGAAGAAAAATACCTATCGTCTTTCTCTGGGACAAAAAGCTAAGGATCATCGCCTAATATGGGATAATATTCGGAAAGAAACGAGAAGCGTCAAAATACTCTACCGAAAAGTAGCTCATCCATGGTTTCCCCAAACAGATTTATACCTCGTTATTGTTCGTGATAAACGCAAAGGCACTTCTCCTATGTACTTGCTAACCAATGAAGTAATTGACACTTGTGGCAAAGCATGGGAAATGTTCTATTCTTATATGAAACGATGGGATATTGAACAGGTTTTTAGATATGGAAAATCAGAGTTGGGTATGGAGTCTCCTAGGCTTTGGTTCTTTGAAAATCGTCTTAAAATGTTGATGTTAGTTACTTTGGTAATGGATTTTTTGTTTCGGATGTTGAGGAACTTTAGAGCAACTATGACTACTATCATTAATATTTGGTGTCCTAGAACAGGAAATCGGCACCGAAAGACTTCGATGCCGATTTACAGACTTAGAAAAGCCATCCATTTTATCTTAACATTTTTATTTTGTCAATGTGCTTTAGAAAATTCGGGATGACTCATGTTTTTTATGTTTTTTTATAAAAAACTAAAAAATCAATGTAGTATTAAGAATTATTATGTATTTTAAAAAAGAGACATTGAGAGAGTCAATTGTCCAGTCTTAATATTCTTAAAAGAACACAGAGAGAATTCTGAAAGTAGCCACGCAAAGGAGTCCTACGATTATAAAGGGGCAAATAGCTCATACCATAATGAGCACACTACTTCATTTATAAAACAAATATAGAGAAGTAATAAGGCTGTTAAGTATTACATAAAAAGACGAAAGCATAAATATCCTCTATTTATAAAAACAATTTAGAAGCAAATAGGTTACATTATACTACATACCTCCATATCCTTATAGCTGCATTTCTATATTGTTACCAATATCAAGGGACATTCTACCCTTTAGCAACGTTCTTAAAAAAGATTTTTTCACTTAACACTAACTATATGAAACTAAGATTTATTTACATTTTAGCATTCTCCATCTTTGCCACCTATGTCCTACAAAGCAAACGATTGGGGTTAGCGGCTCAATTTGGTATAGACCGAACGGGAAGCCCAATAGCAAATGGAACCAATTGTGGTTCTTGTCATAGTGGAGCCTTGAATAACGTAACGCTTACTGTCAGGGTTAAAGATAGTGGAGGAAGTGTTGTCACTTCATATATTCCAGGAGATACATATACTGTAGAGTTTGATATAGCAAGTAATTTTGGTTTTTCAAGAGGTTTTCAAGCTGTTGCCTTGACAAGTTCCAATGCTCAAGCAGGAACCTTTTCGAATCCCCAAACCAATACGCAAATATCTACAATTGGCTCTAGACAGTATGTAGAACACAGTAGCCCAGCTTTGACAGCAAATAACTTTGTGTTTATTGCCTCTTGGACAGCACCTGCCATTGGGACAGGGAATGTTACTATCTACTCAGATGGGATTGTTGGAAATGGTAATAATGCAACCTCTGGAGACGATCCAGCAGGACCTGTTTCTGTAGTTCTGACAGAACAAGCGGCAGCAAGTATTGATTATAGCCAAGCTTCTTATTGCCAGGGCTCTGCTGATCCGACGCCAGTAATTACAGGAACGTCAGGAGGAAGTTTTTCGGCTTCACCTGTTGGACTTAGTTTGAATACAACAAGTGGGCAAATAGATTTGAGTGCATCAACACCCAATACTTATACCGTAACATATACCTATGCAACAGGAACCGCAACGGATGTTGTTACCGTTGTAGCGACAGATGATGCTTCGTTTACATATAGCAAATCTTCTTATTGTGTTAATGAATCGGATCCGACACCAACTATTACGGGGTTGGCGGGAGGAAGTTTTCAGGCTTCTCCAGCAGGTTTAGTGATTAATGGTTCGACTGGTGAAATTGATGTATCGGCTTCAGCTATTGGCTCTTATTCGGTAGGGTATATCACGAATGGACCATGTCCAACTGTTGGAACATTTGCAATATCAATTACTAGTATTGATGATGCTACTTTTTCGTATGCCAACAGTAGTTATTGCCAAAATCAAAACGATCCTACACCAACTGCTGTTACTTCAGGGGGAAGTTATAGTAGTACACTTGGCTTAGCGATTAATAGCAATACAGGGCAGATAGATTTAAGTGCCTCAACAGCGGGAACTTATACCGTTACCTATACCACAACAGGTTCTTGTTCTAATAATTCTACACAGGCTATTACTATCAATGCGGCAGACAATGCAGGGTTTAGTTATTCTTCGTCTTCGTATTGTCAAAATGGAAGTGACCCGACACCAGCAATTACAGGCTTAAGTGGTGGTTCTTTTAGTAGTACGTCAGGCTTGTCCATCAACAGCAATACAGGGCAGATAGATTTGAGTGCCTCAACTGTAGGGACTTATACTGTGACTTATACGACCTCTGGGACTTGCCCGAATAGTACTACTCAAGCAGTAACAGTAAATGCTTTGGACAATGCAGGGTTTAGTTATTCTTCGTCTTCGTATTGTCAAAACGGGAGTGACCCGACGCCAACGATTACAGGTTTAGGCGGCGGTTCTTTTAGTAGCACGTCAGGTTTATCCATTAATAGCAATACAGGGCAGATAGATTTGAGTGCCTCAACGGCAGGAACTTATACCGTGACCTATACCACATCTGGAATCTGTCCGAATACTGCCACCCAATCAGTAGTTGTTAACGCTACGGATAATGCAGGATTTAATTATTCCTCGCCTTCGTATTGCCAAAACGCCAACGACCCGACACCAACGATTACAGGTTTAGGTGGAGGTTCTTTTAGCAGTACGTCAGGTTTGTCTATTAATAGTAATACTGGTCAAATAGATTTAAGTGCGTCAACCGCAGGAACCTATGTTGTGACATATGCGACATCGGGAACTTGTCCGAATAGCACCACGCAGACGGTTGTTATTAATGCCTTAGATAACCCCACATTTGCATATAGTTCGTCTGCTTATTGTAAAAATAACAATGATCCAACCCCAACAATTGCAGGAGCAGGAGGTGGCACATTTAGTAGCACAACAGGCTTGTCGATTAACAGCAGTACAGGACAAATCGACTTGAGTGCATCAACCGCAGGAACTTATACTATAATGTATACAACCGCAGGACCTTGTCCTACTAGTTCGACAGATTTAATTACAATTAATAATGTTGATAATGCTAATTTTTCATATAGCAATACTGCTTATTGTCAAAATGCTAACGATCCGACGCCAACGATTACAGGCTCAGGTGGTGGTACATTTAGTAGCACATCAGGTTTGTCTATTAACAACAATACAGGACAAATTGATTTGAGTGCATCCGTAGCAGGAACCTATACTGTAATTTACACGACTTCAGGTCCTTGTCCGAATAGTTCGAATGTAGCTGTTACGATTACTGCTTTAGATAATGCAGGGTTTAACTATAGTTCTTCTTCTTATTGTCAGAATGGAAGTGATCCGACCCCAACGATAACAGGGTTAACAGGAGGAACATTTAGTAGTGCATCTGGTTTGGCAATCAATATTAATACAGGAACTATAGACGTCTCTGCTTCAACGGCGGGAACGTATACAATTTTTTATAGCACACAAGGTACCTGCCCTAACAATTCAACGCAAACAGTTACAATAACTCCAACGGATAATTCATCATTTAGCTATTCTTCGGTTTCTTATTGTCAAAATGGAAGTGACCCTAGTCCTAGTATTGCAGGAACAACAGGAGGTACCTTTACAAGCACCGCAGGTTTGGCTATTAACGCTACTAGCGGGCAAATAGATGTTTCAGCATCTAATACAGGAACCTATAACGTGACCTACACCACCAACGGATCATGTCCATCGACTACGACCGTAACTGTGACGATTACAGCTGCAGATAATGCTTCGTTTACTTATGGTGGCAATACTTTTTGTCAGAATGGAACCGATCCCACGCCAACAGGAAGTTTGGCAGGAGGTGTTTGGTCGGCAACAGCAGGTCTGGTAATCAATTCAGGAACTGGTACGATAGATTTGAGTGCCTCAACGGCAGGAACTTATAATGTAACCTATACGACGAATGGACCTTGTCCAAATTCTAATAGTGCGACTATAACGATTACGGCAACAGACAATGCTTCGTTCTCATACAATGCGACAAGTGCTTGTCAAAATGGGACAGACCTTACGGCAACAGTAACAGGTTTGGCAGGAGGTGCCTTTACAAGTACTACAGGCTTATCCATTAATGGAAATACAGGGCAGATAGATGTAAGTGCTTCGACAGTAGGAACCTATGTGGTGACTTATACTACGAATGGATCATGCCCCAATACAGCAACAGCAACGATTACAATTGATGCAGCTGATGACGCATCATTTACTTATGGTGGAGCAACTTTTTGTCAGAACGCAGTAGACCCAACACCTACGGTAAACTTGGCTGGGGGAACGTTTTCAAGTACCACAGGCTTATCCATTAATGGAAATACAGGGCAAATAGATGTTTCAGCCTCAACAGCGGGCTCTTATGTTGTCACTTATACCACCAATGGCACCTGCCCAAGTTCAAGTACACAAAATATTACAATAACGACAACAGGAAACTCTTCTTTTAATTATTCTAGTACTAGTTATTGTTTGAATGGAAACAATCCTACGCCAACTATTACAGGAAATCCTGGAGGAAGCTTTAGCAGCACATCAGGTTTGGCTATAGATGGAACAACAGGTACGATTGATTTAGCAAACACCACAGCAGGTACGTATACTGTTACCTATAGTGTAACAGGAAGTTGTCCGAGTTCAAGTACAGCAAGTGTAACGATTCTAACAATCGATGATGCTTCTTTCTCTTACAGTGCAGCTAGTGCTTGTCAAAATGGAACTGATCTAGTAGCGACAGTGACAGGACTAGCAGGAGGAACATTTACAAGTACAACAGGGTTAGCTATAAACAGCAACAGCGGTTTGATTGATGTTTCTGCTTCAACAGCAGGTAGCTATACTGTGACCTATACTACTAACGGAACTTGCCCCAATACCTCGACAAGTTCAGTAGTAATTATGGCGACTGATAATGCTTCATTTACTTATGGTGGTAATACTTTTTGCCAAAATGGAATCGATCCTACTCCAACAGGAGGTTTGTCGGGAGGCGTATGGTCCGCAGGAGGAGGATTAGTGATCAATTCTAGTACAGGAACCATAGATGTTTCTAGTGCAACAGCAGGAACCTATAATGTGACGTATACAACAAATGGACCCTGTCCAAATTCAAATACAATATTCATCACAATTACTGATGCAGATGATGCTTCTTTTTCTTATAATGCAGTTAGTGCTTGTCAGAATGGAAGTAATTTGGTAGCAACAATAACTGGTTTGTCAGGTGGTACTTTTACGAGCACGACAGGGCTTTCTATTGATGGAACAACAGGCGAAATTGATGTAGCTGCCTCGACAGCAGGAACCTACAATGTGACGTATACAACAAATGGTCCCTGCCCCAATTCTGCCTTAGTGAGCATTACTATTGAGGCTACAGACGATGCTTCGTTTACGTATGGCGGAGCGACATTCTGCCAAAATGCGGCAGACCCAATTCCTACAGTTAATTTGTCAGGAGGTACTTTTACCGTACTTCCAGCAGGCTTAATGGTTAATTCAGCGACAGGAGAAATTGACGTTTCTGCTTCTGCTGTGGGGACTTATGATTTAACTTACACAACAAATGGCCCCTGTCCAAGTTCTAGTACCTTATCAGTGACAATTACAGCGACAGGTGATGCTTCATTTAATTATAGTACTGCGAATTATTGTCAAAATGCGACCAATCCAATTCCAACAATTACAGGAAATCCAGGAGGAACCTTTACTAGTACTACTGGTTTGATCTTAAATGGAACAACGGGAGAAATTGATTTGGCGGCATCTACAGTAGGAACTTACACCGTTACTTATGCTGTAACAGGAAGTTGTCCAAGCTCAAGTAGCAATGCGGTTACGATTTTGGCAGCTGATGTCGCTACATTTGGTTATACAGATACAACCATTTGTTTGAATATCGGGGTTAACCCAATCATTAGCGTAACAGGTGTTAGTGCAGGAACCTATACAGCCAGTTCTAGTGGTTTGGTCTTTGCAAATACAACGACAGGAGAAATTGATTTGGCGGCATCGGTAGCAGGTAACTATGTGGTGACTTATACTAGCAATGGAAATTGCCCCGCAATAGAAACGGTTAATGTAGATCTTTCGATTTGTGGAGGAACGCAAACTTTAGTTCTTGAAGATGCTTATGCGCTATTTCCTAACCCTAACATAGGACGTTTTACAATTGAAAACAAAGGAACATCTGGCGATGTGATCCTGAGAGTTCGAGATGTGTATGGAAAGGTGATTTATATGCAAGAAGCTTACTGGGATAAGAAGGAACAATACACGATCGATGTACCCAATATTGTCGGGGGAATGTACTGGGTGGAAATACAAAAAGGAATGTCTTCGAAGGTACTTAAAATGATTGTTGCGGAGTAATTTAATTGCTCAATGGTAAAATAGAATAGAGCTTCCTAGTTAAGGAAGCTCTTTTTTTGTAGCTTTGTGCCAAAATAGCCTAGGTTCTTTTACTACCGAATGTTTATAAGATAAAATTGGGTAAGGGAATTAAAAGCAGGAAATTGAAAAATAAAAAACGTATTTGTATTAGCTGATTAAGTGCTTGTTGGGTGCAGTGCTAGCAAAACGATTAATTTAAAATAAAAATGATTGAATTAGGAAAATATAACCTATTAGAGGTGGCTAGAAGTACCCCTCATGGTTTATACTTAGAGGATAAAGAGGGGAATGATGTGCTATTGCCAGGTAAGTTCATTCCAGAAGGAACAGCTGTTGGAGATTATTTAGAAGTCTATATTTATAGAGACAACGAAGAACGGTTGGTGGCAACTACTGAAGAACCTAAAATAACATTGTATGAGTTTGCGAGCTTAAAGGTGTCCGATGTAAGCGAACATGGTGCTTTTGTAGATTATGGCGTTGGAAAAGACTTATTTATTCCATTTAGAGAACAAAAAGTAGCTATGGAAGTAGATAAGTACTATTTAGTGTATATGTATTTAGATGGGCAAACGGATCGATTGGCAGGGTCTACTAAAATTGAACAATTTTTGGATCTAGTGGATGTAGAAGAAGATGTAGTAGAAGTAGGTGATGAGGTGCTTGTTACTGTTTGGGGAAGGTCAGAATTGGGAACTAATGTTATTGTTAATAATCGTTACAAAGGATTAATTTATGCCAATGAGTTGTTTGAGAACTTGAAAGTAGGCATGACAAGAGCGGCTTATATTCATAGAGTTCGCGAAGATGGAAAATTGGACATACGTTTAGAAAAAGATGGTTATGCCAAAGTGGAAGATAACGCGCAAAAGATTTTAAATCTCTTAAAAAAACGAGATGGTTACCTCTTGTTGACAGACAAAAGCAGCCCAGAGTTAATTAAAAAACAGTTGGGAATGAGCAAAAAGACCTTTAAAAAATCAATTGGGGCGTTGTACAAACAAAAACGAATCTCGTTAGAAGATAGAGGCATTCGGTTGTTAGAGTAATTGATAAAGGGGTTTTCCTTTGTTTGTTTATTGATAAATCAAGACAGCTTCTTGTACAATCTCTGTTCCTAGAATCCCCAAACCTCCTTGAACGTTTCCTCTAACAGGGACAGGTTGAGCAAATATGTCGGTTCCAGAGCTATTAATTCTATATTTCTCTACATCTTGATAATAGTCGTACAAATCTTCGCTAACATGGTGGACATGAATTAAAAGTTCACTACTAAAAGGATTGCCATAATCTACCCATTGGTCAAATGTATGGGTAAGAACTCCTATTCTAGTAAAAATACTATCCGTACGTTGACGGTCTCGAAGCTTATTATCATCAATAAAAATATAAAAGAATTTACCATTAGCAGGACCAATTTCTTCATTGTCGTTCTCAGATGCAATAGAGTATAATTCACTTTTGGCTAATTCTGGAAATCCCCAAGCCCAGTCGATATTTCTATAAGTTGCTTCTATAATAAATAGATTTTCTTGTTGAGGATTAGGATCTTCCCAAGCCAAATCTATAGCAAAAGTTTGGTCGGTACCTGTGATTACACGTCTCGGGTTTCGCTTTTTAGCATAAATGGGAGCGAATGAAGTTGGTAGCGTTGCTTGTGCAGAGATGATTTTACTATTTTTAATAGCTGGTTCACTAACATACAATTCATATGTTTGGCTCGGCAAGGGGCGCAAACCCTCGATAGATTCAAAAACTAAAAAGCTGCTGTTGATACCCGAATAAACCTTTTGAATAAATTCTAAGGTGTCTATAATAGCTCCATTATCATCCTTTATGACCACAACAGCATCAATAGCCTGTGTGAGTCGGTCCTCAATTTCGTTTAGAGGTGCGGTGATAGCCGTGGAGTAGCTAATGAATACTCTAAAGACACTATCAGGGTTGAGAATTGAATTGGCATAAAGTTGTCCAGGAGGCGTTTGCGCTTTTAGGTTGATTTCTTTTTCACAGGAGTAACTTAGAAAAGCTAAAAAAACTAAACTGCTGAATAATAGAACCTTTCTCATAATATTAATGGTTGAATTTGTTTGCCTATTTGTCTACCAATGCTCGTTGTTTAATTTGGTTAATAATTCTGGAGCTTATCAATTCATAGAGTGCTTGGTGGTCAGGATATTTTTTTAAGAACTCAATGTGTTTGGCGATTGTGTCTAAATCTCCTCGAACAGCTGGACCCGTTTGCACATCTTGTGGACTAGATAAATCAATCTTTCGAACGGTTTCGTAAATTAATGGTTTTAGAATGTCGAAGGGAACATTTTGATCAGCGCAAATATCGTGCGCAATTCCATAAAGATAATTGCTGAAATTATTAACAATAACTGCTGTAACGTGTAAAATAGCTCGCTGCTCATCATTAATCAAGTAGACATTGGGGCAAATACTTTCAGCTAATTGGAACAATTGTTTTTCTGTAGAAGAATTATTGCCGTAAATGCAGAAAGGAAGTTTTTCAAAATCTACCTTCTTAGTTGTTGAGAAGGTCTGAAGGGGATAAAAAATACCGTAATTGGCAAAATGCTTGGTAAAAACATCGCTAGCAACAGAACCAGAGGTATGGGCAATTAGTTTGTTGTACTTTCCTAAAAAAGAAATTTCCTCAGTTATAATTTTTATGCTATCATCTTTTATAGCTAATATATAGATATCTGCTTCTAAAGAAATGTCTTTTAAGTTGCTGATTCCTTTAGCTTTAACAAGTTTTGCTAAGTGAGATGCTTTTGCTGGAGTACGACTAAATACTTGGCAAATACAATGCCCATATTTATATAAACGTTGTGCCAAATGGAAACCAACATTTCCAGCACCAATAACTGTGATTTTAAGTGCCATCTTAACTTCTATAAATCGTATTCTTTCTAAAAATAGACTTGATGATATAATAACAATACTCTGTATGGAGCAATTGTTTGGGGGAATTTAATTGCTGGGTTTCCATGCCAAATCGCTGCAATTGTCCTTGGATAGTTTCGTGTTTAAGTCCTGCTCCTCCAAAGGTAAGTTGAAACTTTTCTTCTCCCAAAATTTTATCAAAAAAAGCCTTAGAAACACCACTATCTGTAAAAGGAAAGGCAAAAATTTGATAAGGAAGTTGAAAAACTTCTTTTAGATAAGTTTGACTTAAAAGAGTTTGCTGTATTTGATCCTTTAACTCAATCGCATTATAAGTTGGGTGATTTTGACTGTGACTACCAAAAGTGAACCCATCGGCAATCATTTGGGAAATTTCTTGCTGGGTCAAATAGGGTTCTTGTTGTTTCAAAAAACTGTTAAAATCAACATCAAAGGCAGCCGCTAAATCATCTAGTAAGTTTTGTTGCAACCACCGAACAGATAGTAGACTACTTTTTAAATCCGAAAAAGGCAGCTGATAAGATTTAAAAAAGGGAGCAATTTTTGAATGTGGGATGGATTGTTTGCTTAATTCTTCGATTAAATAACTAGCCTTGTAGCGAAACATAAGCCCTTTGTTGTCTACGAAGTCTGAATTGATAAAAAAAGTAGCAGGGATTCCTTTTCTTTTGAGAATAGGAGCAATCACATGGTAACATTCGGCTAACCCATCATCAAAACTAAGAAAAAAAGCATTTGAAGGTAAGGGTTTTTCATGATAGATGGCTTCAATTAATTCGGTTATACCAATTGGAGTGAAAAAATTTAGCAAATAATCCAAGTCTTGTTCAAATAAAGTAGTATTACGAACGCGGTATAAATGCTTGATATGAGGAAGCTCTTGGTTGCTAATCGTATGATAAAAAATGGAGATAAAACGTTGACCACTAAGAGCCCTAAGCCAAGGTAAAGGAATGCTACGTGAAAAAAAATGTAAACTTTGAATCAACGTTTTTTTGAGCATTTTAACCCTCTTTTATAGAAGGTGCTGTTGTACTTTTGGCGCACATAGCTTGACCATTAAAAATAGCCCCTTCTTCAATTTGTAATTTAGTATATTTGATATTGCCCTCAACAATAGCTGTTGCAAATAAGTGAACCTTTTCTTTGGCAACAATATTCCCTTCTACTTTCCCTTCAGAAACAATGTTTTGGCAGATAATATCACCTTTGATATATGCATTTTTGGACATTACAATACGACCAGAACAAGAAACATTACCATAAATAGAGCCCTCCAATCTAATATTTGCTTCTGCTTTAAAACTACCTTCTATGGTTGTGCCTAAAGCAATGTTACAAACTTCTAAAGAGGAAGTGGTATTGGTTGAGGACTTTGAATTATTCTTTGGGGTATTACCATTTTTTCCAAACATAATGGAATTGTATTAATAGGTTATGGAACGTTTTTTTTGTATACAAGGGGGACAAAGATAGAAAAAACATTGAATATTTTATGAGTTTTCCTTTTTTGATTGTACTTTTATTTAAGCCAAAAGAGAAAAAAGTAACTGTTCTAAAACAAACCATGTGTTATGTTTACAAAACATAACATCATTGCCTTATATTCAACGATAATTACATCCTGATAGGATCTATCCGAGTACACTATTAAGCTATTTGGTAAGACAAAGTTTTGTTATACTCTAAAAAAAACCTTTACCTGATAGTTGTGTAGTGACAAATATCTTGTTTCCCCCCAATACTACTAGATAGAGTATTACGCTTCACTAATTTGTTTGAGAACAAAGACAATAAAGAAAAAATAAAATCGTTACTATTTTATCATAGTCCACCAGTTATTTTGAAACGAAAATAGTTAATTGCGTTGCTGTTACGTATTTTTAGTGGGCTAATGTAATTAACGTAAAATATAATAGGGATATTGTGAGCATCGTTTTTTACTATGAAGTTTAAGGATTAAGATCAAAAAGGAGGAACAGAAGAACGAATATCTTTGTTATAATATAAAGAATTAGGTTCAGAGAAACTATTAAAAATGGCAGACTTATTTTTGGCAACTTAAGGTCAACTATCAAATTCTATGACAAGTCAATTTTAAAATCATGAAAACACTATTACTACTATTGGTAGCAACATCATTGTACGGACAGCCTAATTTTAATGCTGTAATTAACGCAATAAAAGCAGGCAACACAACAGAAATAGGAACTTATATGGATGCTAATGTAGAAGTTACAGTAGGCGATAAAGACGGTTCTTATGCTAAAGCCCAAGCTATTTCAGTAGTTAATGGCTTTTTTCAACAACACAGCCCAAGCAGTTGTAGTTTGGTTCATAGTGGTGGTGCTCGAGATGGAGCCTCTTACTATTGTATTGGAAACTTATCAGCAGGAGGAGGGAAATATAGAGTATATATTTTCTTTAAGAAAGTAGGAAGTACTTATTTGATTCAAGAAATGCGGTTTGAGAAAGAGTAACAAACGTAGAACCGATAAAAATATAAAAGCGAAACTCATTTTCATGAGTTTCGCTTTTTTGATTGTACTCCAATTAATGGAGAACAACTTTAGACTAAGCTTCTGCGTTGTCATCAGTTGGAGTTGCATCTTCTGCTGTTTCAGTAGCAACTTCTTCAGTTGTTTCCTCTGCAGCTTCTTCTACAGGCTCTTCTTTTTTGACAGGAGCAACACCGAAGATTTTTTTGCGACGAGCTTCAGCAGCATCTTTAGTAGCATCTTTACGTTTTTCAACTTTTGCTTCTTTTGCTTCTAGCCACTCATTCAACATTTTGTCAGCAGTCTCTTGGTCAAAGGCACCTTTAGCTACACCACGTTGAAGGTGTTTCTTGTAGTATACGCCTTTAAACTTAAGAATTGCGCGAGCAGTGTCTGTTGGTTGCGCACCTTTCATCAACCAGTCGTAAGCTGCATCAATGTCCAACTCGATAGTAGCAGGAACAGTTAATGGGTTATAAGTACCCATCTTCTGAATAAATTTACCATCACGTGGAGCACGAGCATCAGCTGCTACGATGTGATAAAAAGGTTTCTTCTTGCGTCCTTTACGCTGTAAACGGATTTTTAAAGCCATTTTTAATTAACTTTTTTTAGTCAAAAATACCCTGTGTCGCTTGATAAACAAGTAGCAGGATTTATAATGAGGGCAAAAGTAAGCATTTTTACTTATAATGGGAAATTCGTAGCCTGCTAATTTTACTTTTTATTGTTAGAATGATATTGTTAATAGATAGATAGAAAAAAGTAGAATCAAAAAAAGGGATTAATGGTCTATTTAATATATAAAAAACCAACTGATACGAAAATCAGTTGGTTCTAACTTTAATTTAAATCATCTAATAAATGCTTTTTTCGGACAGGCTCACTACTGCCTGTGCCTATAAAACACTAGGTATAAGCCAAGGTTTTAGATCATTTAAACAGTTATTTTAGTGGTAGTCGATATTTTCTACTACCTCAAAAAGAGCGCTGAAAGAGGCACTACCCCCTTGTGAAAAGCTCTTATAAAGCACACGGTTCCAATAAAACTAGAGCTCACTACTTCTCTAAACTGAAAACTATGTGTTTATGTCTTTTGGTATATAATTGGCGTTGTAATATTACTACAAGAATTCGTTGAAACCGCATAGCATTAGCTTAGCTAACCAAGCGATTAAAACAGGCATTAATGAGGGGGAAATGCGTTTTTTATTCCAGTAAAAGATAGGACAGGAAATATTAATTGATAAAATAGGGTGTTTACTAACATTTTGTGTAGATTTACAAGTGAAACAATAGTTTTATTTCCTTGTTGCAGCAAGGAAATTTTTAGTCTCTTTTGATATGTTGATGTATCATTAGAGACTTTTTTATTCGATAGGGGATTGTTTATCTTTTGCAGAAAATAAACAAAACTCAAATTATACTTGGGACAAAATAATTTTGAAGAAAAGTAATAAAATGCTCTTTATTGCCAATCATCAAAGAAAAGGGAGTTTTTTTAAACTGTTTACATAGATAAAAAAATTCATGAATTTAGTTTTTTCTTTTGATGAAAATTTTAAGTTAACATCAATAATTTAATAGTGATTCTTCTAAGGTTGTATACTATCTTTGGAAATAATATACAGGATTAATGTGGGAAAGTGTGGGGTGAAAGTATTTATTTTTTTAAGATATGTAAATGGCTTTCTATTTATGGATTGAATATATAAAAAATAAATTATTAATTGTAACAGTAAGATACTAAAATTTTAATTTTTAATAAAAAAACTAGTCAAAGAATTACAAAATATATGATGTAACTTATTCAAAGTAAACGAATCGTTTCATTATGCAAAGCACAAAGTACTAGAAAGCGTTATTCGGAAAAATTAATGAAAAATTATATTGTTGTACAGAAGTATTAATAAGTCATATTTCTCTCAACTGAAAGGTAAGTGATTCAATTAATTAAAATGGAAATGCTATAAGTTATGCTTAAAATAACCATTGTCTGAAAGTCAAAAAGGTAAAGTTTGTTAAGAACTATTTAACAAGAGCAAGAGATAGAATCTGAACATTTATTTGTAATATTAACAAAAGATACGAATATATAATTTAAAATAATATAAATATGTTAAAAAACAAGGGGCTTTTTAGAGGCTTAACATTGGGCTTAATATTGGCTGGAAGTACGATAAATGCTCAAATTGTATTCGAAAAAGGTACATGGGAGGAGGTAAAGGAGAAAGCAGCTAAGGAAAATAAGCCTATTTTTGTAGATGCATATACTACTTGGTGTGGACCGTGTAAATGGATGGCAAAAAATATTTTTAGTCAAGAGCAAGTAGGAGTTTATATGAAGCAAAATTTTATTGCTTATAAAATGGATATGGAAAAAGGGGAGGGACCTGATTTTGCCAAGAAAAACAATGTTGTAGCGTATCCTACCTTACTTTATTTTGATGCAGAAGGAAAGATGATTCACAAGGGAATTGGTGCTCGAGATGCCGACGGGTTGATAGAACTGTGCAACGATGCATTAGACCCAGCCAAACAATTGGCATCTTTTATAAAAAAGTATGAAGAAGGAGCACGAGACAAGGATTTTTTAGTTACTTATCTTGGAGTGCTAAGTGATTGTGGAGAAGATATGGAAGCGCCTTTTAACACTTACTGGGAAAAAACATCAGATGTTGAAAAGCAAACTGCTGAATCCTTGAACTTAATGGCGGCTGTTACACATCGGTTTAGCGACTTCAAAAGTCCTATAACTCAATATCTTTTAAAAAATAGAGCTGCTTATGAAAAAGTAACTAGTAAAGAAGATGTTGCTCAATTATTAGAGAATACGTATGCCTATGGGATTTGGACGGTAGCCAAAATAGAAGACAAAAAGGAAGCAAAAGCTTTTAGTAAAGAATTGCTGGAGGTTTTTCCTGATGCTAAGAAAGAATTCAAGAAACGTTTGACTTATATTAAGGCAACTATGGAAACACCACCTGACGAGGCTAAAATAGCAAAAGCGCATGGTCAATATCTAAAGGTAGCAAGGAGTTGGACGGAATTAAACCAAGCTGCTTGGGATGTTTATGAAAATGAGGATGATCCCAAGAAAATGAAAGAGGCATTGGGCTGGGTAAATCGTTCTGTAGAAATAGATGCTAACTATTTTAATTTGGATACCAAAGCTTTTTTGTTGTATAAAATGAAAAATTACAGCGAGGCTAAAAAAGCAGCAGAAAAGGCTATTGAAGCAGCTAAAGCACAAGGTATGGACGAGGATTCTATTAGTACGATAGAGTTATTAGATAATATCAATGCTAAATTAGGTGAAGCAGATAGTGCGGCTAAAAGTTAGAAGATAGTCAATTTAAAAGAAAAAAACGCTTTAAGTGCTCCAAAGACACTTAAAGCGTTTTTTTATTCTGCTTTTTTTAGTGTAAAGCCAAATGTAGACCCAACATCGATTCTACTTCTTGCAGTTATGGTTTGTTGGTGTGCTTCTAGAATGTGTTTTACAATGGCAAGACCTAAGCCAGAGCCGCCTTCCGATCTAGAGCGCCCTTTATCAACTCGATAAAAACGTTCAAATAATCGGGGGATGTGTTCTTGAGCAATCCCTTTTCCATTATCAGATATTTCGACCAAAATGTTATTGTCTAAGTCATAAAAACCAACTAAGGTTTGTCCATTTTCTTTACCATATTTGATAGAGTTGCTGATCAAGTTAACAATAACTCTACGAATACTTTCTATGTCAGCAGTAACTTTTAATGGTTTTTGGTTGCTGTTTTTAAGTGCTAAACTGATATTTTTTTCAGAAGCTTTGAGTTCGCTATCTTCTAAAACATCTTTGACCAATTTGCAGATGTCAAAATCGGTTAAATGTAGTTGTAATTTGCCTGCTTCAAATTTAGAAATGTAGCCCAAATCCGCTACGATTTTTTCCATTCTTTCGGTGTTCTCAGCAGCACGAGTTAGATATTTGTAATTAATATCAGGATCCTCCATGCCTCCATCTAGAAGGGTTAGTAGATAGCCTTGTATATTAAAAATAGGCGTTTTTAATTCGTGAGAAACATTTCCTAAAAACTCTCTACGATAAACCTCCATGCTTTTTAGAGAAGAAATTTCTTTGGTCCAATTTTGCGCCCATTCTATTACTTCTTGTTCGACTTCGTCAATCATATGGTTTTTCATGTTTACACTAACAACAGTATTGGTTGTTGGTGTTTTCATACTATGGATGGTTTTATAAATTAACTTGATTTTTCGGTATATAAATCGGCGGAGTGAGTCGTAAACTGCCAAATACCCGAAGCCCAATGAGATAACTGGAATTAAGAAAACGAGTGTCCATGTAATGCTGTTGGTAAATAGTAATTTGGCACCTAAGGTAAATAAGAACAATATACCTGCGTTATTTGCTGCTGTTAGCCAAGCAAGCTGTTCTGGACTAGGATTTTTAGTAGTAAAAAAAAGCATTTGTTAAGATAGTTTAAGTTGGATCTTTTTTTGATGGAATTACCTAACATCTAGCCCCTTTGAAGCGAAAAGTTTGCAGATAGCTTGGGCTAATTTTTAGATGAATTATTCAACAACTTGTGAAGTTTAGGCAGCCTTCTTATAAGGAACAAATTCTAAGTAATTGTTGGTCACGTATAAGTACTGTAGAAATAAAAAAATACAGTTAAAAGTGCTTAACTGTATTCTTATGGTAGCTATTATATTAGTTAATAGTTTGTTGATTGATTACCTAATGTTGTTACATTCTGGTTTTAACAAACTATTGATTTGTATTAAGTTATAATATAGTTTACTACTGCCAAGTAACTAAATATACAAAATCTAGCTTAGAAATCAAACTTATATCCAATTCCTTTGATTGTCTGTATGTAATCTTCACCGACTTTTTCTCTAATTTTTCGGATATGCACATCAATGGTACGGTTACCAACAATAACATTGCTGCCCCAAATTTTATTAAAAATCTCTTCTCTTGTAAAAACTTTACCAGGTTTGGAAGTTAGCAAACAAAGCAATTCAAATTCTTTTTTCGCTAAAGTTATCTTATCGTCAGAGCCTTGTTTTTGGACAATAAATTGCTCTTTGTTGATGTATAAATCAGCTGCTTGAATAATGTTTTTATCGGTTTGGGTACTTTTTTTGTTGAATCGTCTCAATAAGGCATTGATTCTACTAATTAGTACTCGAGGGCGAATGGGTTTGGTGATATAATCGTCACCACCTACTTCAAAACCAACAATTTGGGAGTAGTCCTCACTTCTAGCAGTTAAAAAAGCAATAATGGTATTTTCAAACTCAGGTATGGCGCGCAACTCTTTACAAACTTCTACACCATCCATTTCTGGCATCATAATATCCAAAAGTATTAAGTGTGGTTTAAGTTCTTTCGCCTTTTTTAGTGCATCTAAACCATTCGTTGCTGTAGTCACTTCGAAACCTTCTTTAGCAAGATTGTAGCATACAAACTCTAAAATATCTGGCTCGTCGTCTGCAATAAGTATTTTGTATTCGCTTGAATTCATCTTTAATCTAAATTAATAATGGTTTTGAATGCTCAAAATATAAAATATTTTTGATTCATTAAATGAAATTGAGAGAAGGGCATTAATGATGCTCATGAAAGCAGTTTATTATAAAATAATAAATTCTTTAGTTTTCTCTTGTTATAATAAATTAGGATTGTTAAAGCAAATAAATTATTTTGTTCTTTGATGTCGCAAAAGTAAGGCTTCAAAGCTTAAGTTTCGTTAACATAGTATTAAATTATTGTTACGAATAATAATCTTTAAAGTAAAAAAAGCATAAACTACTATTATGGGCAGGAATCGAGTATTAGTAGGTTTGTAATTCGATTTCGTATAGAAAAATATAAAATATAAACTCAAGCAAGGAAAAAATAGAAAAAAGTTAGTAATGGTAAATGAAGAAAATTATAAACTCGTTTTAAAAAAAGTCAACGATAAGGCGGCAAATTTAGTAGCTGTGTCAAAAACGAAACCCAAAGAAGATATTGAAACAATGTATAATTTGGGACAACGTATTTTTGGCGAAAACAAAGTGCAGGAGTTAGTTGAAAAGCAAGCTGCTTTGCCTAAAGACATTGAGTGGCATTTAATAGGTACTTTGCAACGCAACAAGGTAAAATACATCGCTGACTTTGTTTCTCTAATTCATTCTGTTGATAGTTTTAAATTGCTAAAAGAAATTAATAAACAGGCACAAAAGGTAGATAGAGTAATTGATTGTTTGTTACAGTTTCATATTGCCGAAGAAGCTACTAAGTTTGGTTTGTCTTATGAAGAAGGTGTTGAGCTGTTAAGCTCTAAGGTTTATAAAGAAATGCAACACATTCGAATTGTTGGGGTAATGGGAATGGCAACATTTACAGATGATACAACCAAAGTTGCTAGAGAATTTGAATGTTTAAGACAGTATTTTGAAAAATATAAACAGGAGTTTTTTGCTGATAACGAATCGTTTAAAGAGGTATCAATGGGTATGTCTGGCGACTACGAAATTGCGCTGGACAAAGGAAGTACTTTGGTGCGGGTAGGATCGTTACTGTTTGGGGCGAGAGTGTACCCTTAAATGTTAACAATGAAAGAATTAATGGTTCGCTAAACTAGCGGACTAATGAAAGAATAGTAAATGAAAAAAATGGTCTGTTTTGCTGTTGTGATTGCTTATTGCTGGGCTTTTGGAGCTTGTGGCATGAATCAAAACATGCCGTTAGAAAAGATAGCAAAACGACTGGAAGGCAATTGGATTAATCAAGAGTATCTAAATGTTTTGAGATTAACGCAGTCTCCTCAGCAAGCAGATGAAGCCACAATAACGAAAGTTGTACAGATCAAAGTAGATACCTTTCAACAACTTATTCTTTCATTCCAAGAGGGCGATGATTGGTTGTTGGATCGAGATATGAATGGCGTCTATTTTAGTAGTGTTTTTAATCATAAACTTAAGTTAAACGCCAAGTTGCTATCCAACCAAAAATTACAACTGGGGAATAAAGTATTTTTGCGCTTTAAAGAGGAAACAGATGTGAAGAACAAGGACATTGTATTGGTGCAACAAATACTATTTACAGGTGCATACGATTGGAATGGAAAATTGGTAGAATTTCTTAAAGATGGTAGAATAAAGGGCATGGAGAAGGTGGGGCTAACTACGTACTATCCAGTTGTTCATTATAGCAGTAATAAAGAAGTAGATCAAGTTTGGCTTAATAAAGGGCGAGACAATTCGGTAAAATATGGTTTTGAGTTCAAAAAAAAGAAACTATATTTTTATCAGTTAGAATGTCCAGACCAAGAGGTTTTCTGCGGTGAAAAAAAACAGAGAGGAAAAGTGTTGTTTGAGTTGAACAAAAGGAGGTAGGTGAGGTTGGAAGTAGTTTGATGTAATAAAAATAAGTCGTAGGAAAATAAATTCCCACGACTTATTTTATAATTTATAGCGGCTTATTGTAATTAGCCAGCTATGATAATGATAATAAACAGCGATTACTTCTTAGCTTCATCTCGTAAAGCACGACGAAGGATTTTACCCACATTAGTTTTAGGCAATTCTTCTCTAAATTCAATGTGCTTGGGCTTTTTGTAACCAGTGAAGTTTTCTACACAGAAAGAGCGTACTTCTTCTTCTGTCAAGGAGGCATCTTTTTTTACAATAAATACCTTGACCGCTTCTGTAGACTTTGGATCAGGAACTCCAACAGCTGCTACTTCTAGAACTTTGGGATGAGAAGCCAGTACATCTTCGATCTCATTAGGATAAACATTGAAGCCAGAGACTAAAATCATATCTTTGATACGGTCCACAATCTTGAAAGCTCCATTTTCTAGCATAATACCAACATCACCCGTTTTTAGCCAACCATCTTCTGTAAATGTTTCAGCAGTAGCTTCGGGGCGATTGTAATACCCTTGCATAACTTGTGGTCCTTTGATTTGAATTTCTCCACGTCCTTCGCCAGGTCCTTGAACTTTTCCATCTTCATCCATGATTCGCATATAGGTAGAAGGCATTGGCAAACCAATAGTACCTGTTTGAACATTCCCAAAAGCATTGGCACTTGCCACAGGAGAAGTTTCTGTCATTCCATATCCTTCCAATAATTCATTATTGGTAACTTCTTTCCAACGTTTTGCAACGGGACCTTGTATCGCCATAGCGCCTCCAATAGCAAATTTTAAAGAAGAAAAGTCTAAGGCTCTAAAGTCATCGTTGTTTAATAAAGCATTGTAAAGCGTGTTGACTCCTGTCATTAAACTTGGCTTTGTTCGAGCAATGACATCTACCAAACCAGGAATATCTCTAGGATTAGGAACCAAAACATTTAGGGCTCCAAAGTTAGACATACACAAACAGTTGACCGTAAACGAGAAGATGTGATACATTGGTAGCGGCGTTAGCATAATTTCCTGTCCTTCTTTCATATCAACACCACTCAGCCACGCACTCATTTGTGCCATATTTGACAACAAGTTGCGGTTAGTCAATACTGCTCCTTTGGCAACACCTGTCGTACCACCAGTATACTGGATACAAGCCATATCTTCTTTGGTAACAGGATATTCAGTAACTTTTTTGCCCATACCTGCTTTGATTGCAGCAGGAAATTTAACAGCACCAGGAAGATTAAATTTCTTGACCATTCCTTTAAATTTAAGAACGGTGTTGATAATAAATCCTTTTACTCCGCCAAACATACCTCCAATAGAAGCGGTAACAATATGTTTAACGCCTGTTTCTTTGACTACTTTTTCTAGCTCATGTGCAAAGTTTTCGGCAATGATAACTGCTTTTACTCCAGCATCGTTAAACTGGTGTTTTATTTCACGACCTGTATAAAGTGGATTGGTGTTTACAGGTATGAGTCCTGCCCTCATTACACCAAACAAGGCAACGGGATATTGTACAATATTAGGTAACATAATGGCTACACGATCTCCTTTTTGAAGGCCCAAAGACTGTAGGTATCCAGCCATAGCATTCGACAGGCGATCTACATCGCCATACGTTAAGGTTTTCTGATTGCTCCCAATCAAGCAAGTATATGCTGGTTTATTTTTAAATTTTTTGAGATTATCTGAAATAAAACTAATTAGAGAAGGATATTGTTCAATATCAATATCATGAGGAACCCCTTTCCCATAGTTTTTAAGCCAAATACGATCTGTTGTAGTCATATAATTAAAAAATTTAGATTCATTACTCCATGTTTAGAAAAGTATTTTATTGATCATTAGGAGAATAGGCTTCTGGTTTTTAGTGTGTTAAAAACAAAGATCAATAAAATACACGAAGTATTGAGATTAATAGTGTTGATGTAATAATGTACTAGATAATGAGTATTTAAAGGTCGTGTACTTTTAAATCGAACTAAAAAGATAGAAAAAAATATTCTTTTTGCTCAATTTTTTGTTTTTAATTCAAACAATAGTGGGTTGAAAAGCTTGATTGTTATTGATAATCAGCAAGTTGTATTTTTGTTGTGTTTTGGGTTAAGTGTTTGGTTATCAGTGTTGTAAGGAAGTGCTTTTTTGTTTTTTTGTCAAAAAAGTAAAAAAGCACCAAACAACTAATAGAAACAATATTTCTGCTTATTTTTATTTTCCTGTAAGCTTTTTGAGATAACGAATGGCAACAGGATCTTTGGGGTTGTACTGCAACACTTTTTGAAAATCAGCAATTGCTTTTTGGTTTTGTCTTAACTCAACATAAGATATCCCTCGATTGATGTGAGCAATAGGAGCTTGTTCAGGTGCATATTGTAGTGTTTTGGTATAATCTTCAATAGCTTTGTCATGAATTCTAAGAATACTATAAGATACACCACGATTGTAATAAGCGGTACCTCGTTCGGGGTCAAGTTCAATAGCCTTGGAATGATTAGAAACGGCTTTTTGAAAGTCACTATTGGCTTGTTGGGCCATTTGTTGAGCTTCTTGTTGTCTATTCTTTTTTTGCAATTGCCGAGCTTGTTCCTGTTTCATACTTCCTCGCATTCCATAAATACTTCCAATACCTTCGTACACATCAGCTCGTTTGGAGCCAAGTTCTGTAGCTAATAAAAAATCTTGGAACGCTTTGTTGAGGTATTTTTGTCGCTCTTGAAGGCTGGTTGCTTTGTCGGCTTGTTTACCATAATAATTGCCTCTAATACCTAGAGGCTGCGCCATAGTAGGTAACAATTTTTTGCCTTTTATAGTGTTTAAGTCAATAACATTTGTCCAAAGGTTGTCACTGTTTTGCCAAGTTTCGATTTGTGAAATGGTCGTAGGGATATAAGCACAGAATCCAATCGTCATAGCGATTAATATTCCTCTTTTGGTGTTTTGGGGCGCATGTTCAAAGATCAGCATGGCTAAGGCAAAAGCTAAACCAATGTAAGGCAAATAACTGTATCGATCAGCCATGATAACAGCGCCAACAGATATAAATTGAAGTACTAAAATAATTGTTATCAAATAAAAACCAATTCCCCAAGCAATACTTTTGCTGAATCTAAGGCTTGCTAAGGCTACCCCTAAAATCAACACAACCAAAAAGGGAGCTACTTTAAAGAACAGGCTATTGTCAAATGTTTGTTGATCTGGATAGGGGTAAAAAGCAGAGAGATTGGTTGGTGCAAAAAATTGGATGATGTATTGTATAAATCCATAAGAGGCGAACTGAAGGCGCTCGGATAATTCAAAGGCACTAAAATCATTCATTGCCACAGCACTTGTGCCTTTTTGTAAGAATCCTCCCAAATCGCCACCTGCCTGTACATTGGTTGCAATTAGCCCAAATACAATAGAGCTGATAAAAAAGGGAATGGTTGGAACTAATGCAGTGGGCTTAAACGTGTCTTTTAACGCTTCAGTAGGTGTTGTGGCTTGGCGATTCCAAAAATAAAGTAATAGCATAACCAAAGGAAATACGACGGCCATAGCTTTGGATAAACAAGAAAGAATAAAAAGTACAAAAGCAGTGTAAATCCATTTTTTTGCATTGGTTTGTAGAAATTTCCAATAACTCAATAATCCCAATAAAAAGAAAAAACTATAAAGCACGTCTTTGCGTTCGGATACCCAAGCTACAGACTCTACATGCATAGGATGCAAAGCAAATACAGCTGCTACAAAAATACTCACGGGAAGATTTTTTTTACTCATCCGATAAATTAGCAGCATGACAAAAATGCTATTTAGAATATGTAAAACGATGTTCCAAAAAATAAAAGGACGTGCTGAAATTCCCTCTGGGCAGCTAGGACAAGCATTGTTATTCCAACGCATCGTCAAAATAGTAATGGGATGATAATTTAGTGCTACGGCAGTTGTGAAAACATCTCCTATACTTGTTGTATGAGGATTGACGGTTGGGCTAATTGTTCGTTGACTTCCTTTTAGTTGAATAAAAGCGGCAATGTCTGTTGCAGAACGAACCAAATGATTTTCTGTGACATAAGTATAGTCGTCCCAATCGACAAATTCATTGTTTAAAGCACCTCTATAAACAAAAGCAGTGATGATCGCAAGTACTAAGGCAGCAGTGATAGGAGAAAAAATTCTTTCTTGGAGCTGCTTTTTTTTCTGTGCGTTGTTTTTTGTCTTTGAGCTATGTTTCTCTTGATTATTAGAAGCTTTCTTTTTTTTATTCTTTTTGGAAGATGCCATTGGTGTTGATTATAATAATGAAGAAGTTATTTAAAAATAATAGTTTGTTGATTTAGAACTCTCTAAGTGTTGTCAAACTAGAATTAAATTACAACTAAGAACTAAAAATATACAACAATATGTTGATTACAAAGTTTCTTTAAAAAAACAAAATAGTTTTATCTCGCTGTTTGTTATTTATACTTGCTTCAATAAATTGGAAGAAAAATAAAAGTATACTTTTTTATTGCTTAACTTTGTTTGCCTATCAAAACAAATTTCTTCGTGAAAACGAAGGCTGTTTGGGAAGTTTTAAGATAGAAACTTTAAGAGTAATGTAAGAGGTTAAAAATAAAAAATAACAAAAACTACTATTGCTAACAATAATCCGTGTATTCTTCTAAGAGGGGATTTGGGAGAATACGAATTAAATGCGTTTTGGGCGGGTTGTTGATTAATTGAAAAATATGAATTTTACAAAGGAAGTTGCTCCACTTGTGGAAGCATTAAATGAAGGAAAGCTTATCTTGTATCCGACTGAAACCATCTGGGGAATTGGCTGTGATGCAACCAACGCAGAAGCTGTTAAGAAAATTGATGCACTCAAAAAACGAAAGGAAGGAAAAAACTACATTTTATTGGTGGATAATGAGAGTCGTTTGTCAGAATATGTTGCCTATATTCCTCCCAAAGCGAGCAATTTGATTGCTTATCACACCAGACCACTAACAATTGTATACGATAAACCGAAGAACTTGCCAGATTCTTTGTTAGCAGAAGATGGTAGCATTGCTATACGAGTAACTTTAGATCCATTTTGCAAAGAATTAGTGAACGCTTTTGGGAAACCTATTGTTTCCACATCGGCTAATATTAGTGGCAAACCATATCCCAAAACGTTTTTAGATATTGATAATGCTATTAAACGAGGAGTGGCTAGTATTGCACAATACAAACAATACGAAGAAAGTGAAAATGCCCCTTCTGTCGTTGTAAAAGTTGTAGATGGGGAAGATTTGATTTTTTTGAGAAAGTAAAGGTTAGTTTTCTTACCTTTGCGACTCAATTTTGACTAACTAAAGAGGATAATGCAAATCGAAATAAAGGAAAAGGAGCAAGAAATATTCGAGCTACTAAGTGAATCAGCTAAAGAACTCGGATTTCCTACCTATGTTATTGGGGGATATGTCAGAGATAGATTGCTTCAACGACCGTCTAAAGACATGGATATTGTCTGTGTGGGCAGCGGTATTGAGTTAGCTAAAAAATTAGCTACTAAATTACGCCCTAAACCTAAGGTTATAGTCTATAAACGTTTTGGAACGGCTATGTTGCATTTTAAAGACTTAGAACTGGAGTTTGTTGGAGCTAGGAAAGAATCTTATCGCCAAGATTCTCGCAAGCCTATTGTAGAAAATGGAACCTTGGAGGATGATCAAAATCGTCGGGATTTTACCATCAATGCCTTGGCTATTAGTTTGAATGATGAAGACTATGCCACATTAGTTGATCCTTTTGGAGGCCTACAAGATTTAAAAGAAAAACGCATTGTTACTCCACTAGACCCTAATATTACATTTTCAGATGACCCTTTGAGAATGTTGAGAGCCATTCGCTTTGCCACGCAGCTCAATTTCGAAATTGATAAAACGACTTTGAAGGCAATTGCCGATCAAAAAGAACGAATTCAAATTATTTCGCAAGAACGGATTACCACCGAATTGCAGAAAATAATGGCTACTCCAAAACCTTCTATTGGGTACAAACTTTTATTCGACACGGGATTGTTAAAATTAATCTTCCCTGCATTGCACGCTATGCATGGTGTTGATTATAAAAATGGACAAGGGCATAAAGATAATTTTTACCATACCTTACAGGTATTGGATAATGTGGCAAAAGTAAGTGATAATATCTGGTTGCGTTGGGTAGCTGTGTTGCATGATATCGCCAAGCCGTTGACCAAACGATACATTGATGGACAAGGATGGACATTTCATGGTCACGAAGCTTTGGGGGCTCGTTTTGTACCTAAGTTTTTTAGAAGAATGAAATTGCCAATGGGCAATGAAATGAAATATGTTCAAAAATTGGTTGGCTTGCATCAGCGCCCTGTGGTGTTGACCAAAGAAGAAATTACAGATTCCGCATTGCGTCGCTTGATGTTTGAAGCAGGAGAGGACATTGATGATTTGTTGCTGTTTTGTGGCGCTGATTCTACTTCAAAGTTTCAGTGGAAATTGGATAAGTATGCTAAGAACTTAAAAATTCTGACCAATAAGATTGCAGAGTTGGAAGAAAAAGATCGCTTGAGAAATTGGCAACCACCTATTTCAGGAGAAATTATTATGGAAACATTTAATTTAAAACCTTGTCGAGAGGTGGGACAAATTAAGAATAGTATTCGAGAAGCTATTTTAGATGGTGCAATTCAAAACGATTATCAAGAGGCTTTTGATTTTATGTTGAAAAAAGGAAAAGAACTAGGATTAGAACCTAGTCACTAGTATGTAAAATCTCTCTAGAAAATCACAATAGTTTGTTGAAACCACGAAGTAGCAGCGCAGCTAGCTAAGCTTGCCGAATAGGCTTATGCTAGTAGTGCAAAAGCCCAAGATGGAATAATCAACGAACTACGAAAATCAAGGAACGATGACTATTATGCAAGAAAAAAAAGCACTTCGAGCTGAAATTTTATTAAAAAGAAATAACATTCCTATAGAAAAAAAATCAGTTTATGATGCTCGGATCGTTCGTGATTTAATGGCTTTAATTCAAGCTAGAAATTGTACCAATGTTCATGCTTACTTGCCAATGGGGGCGGAAATAAATATTTATCCATTGATAGAGAAGTTACTAGGTCAAAAGACCAATGTGTATTGTCCTAAAACTTTGAAGAATCGAAAGTTGGAACACTTGAAACTGGAGGCTTTGGATAAATTAGAAGAAGGATTGTGGGGGACGAAACATCCTAATCAAAAATCTATCTATGAAGGAAGTTTTGATTTAATCTTAGTGCCTGGGTTGGCTTTTGATGCACATGGCAATCGCTTGGGCTATGGTGGTGGATATTATGACAACTTCTTGAGTCAGCATCCTCATGCTTATAAAGTTGCATTGGCGTATCCTTTTCAAATTGTCGAAGCAGTGCCCACAGAAGCACACGATTTTAAAGTAGATACGGTTGTTTACCACGACTTATAATGGATTGTTAAGAGGAGCAACATTATTATGATTTGTCAAGTAGAAATTGGGGGTTAAGGAGACGAATTGCTCAAAAATGGTAGGATAATCTTAAAAACCAAGGACGTACATTTTTTGCATCAATGTCTTTTTATGGTCTAAATAAGCCTTTTTATTCATAGAATTAGTCTAAATAATAAGCCCTGTGCAATTTTTCGCAAAAAAAATGTATTTTCGCAACCAAAGCCTTATATAAAGGTTATATTGTAAAAATGTAGTTTACAATAGGATTTTTCTATTAGAAAATTCAAGTATAAATTACATGGAAATAGGAAAACCAATTAATTTTTAATCAGATAAAATCATTTAATAGCACTATGGCATTTGACATTGATATGATTAAGAAGCATTATGCTTCTTTGCCTTCAAAAATTCAGGCTGCACGCGAAACTCTTAAAAAACCACTGACTCTAGCTGAGAAAATCTTGTATGCTCATTTAAACGATGATTCTAAGATCCAAGATTATAAACGTGGCGAAGATTATGTATTCTTTTCTCCCGACCGTGTAGCGATGCAAGATGCTACTGCACAAATGGCTTTGTTGCAATTTATGATGGCAGGTAAAGACAAAGTTGCTGTACCTTCTACTGTTCACTGTGACCACTTGATTCAAGCAAAAGTTGGTGCTGAAGATGATTTGGAAACAGCTAATGATAAAAATGCAGAGGTTTATGATTTTTTAAGCTCTGTTTCTGATAAATACGGTGTAGGCTTCTGGAAACCAGGCGCAGGTATTATTCACCAGATTGTATTAGAAAACTATGCTTTTCCTGGAGGTATGATGATTGGTACAGATTCTCATACTGTAAATGCAGGAGGTTTGGGTATGGTTGCGATTGGTATTGGTGGTGCTGATGCTGTCGATGTAATGGCTGGACTTCCTTGGGAGCTTAAAATGCCTAAATTAATTGGTGTAAAGTTAACTGGTAAATTAAGCGGTTGGACATCTCCTAAAGATGTTATCTTGAAAGTAGCGGGTATCGTAGGCGCCAAAGGAGGAACTGGATATATTGTAGAGTATTTTGGAGAAGGAGCTGTAAACATGTCTTGTACTGGTAAAGGTACAATTTGTAACATGGGAGCAGAAATCGGAGCGACTACGTCTACTTTTGGATACGACGATTCTATGAAGCGTTACTTAGAAGCTACAGAACGTGCAGATGTTGCTGCTTTGGCAGAAGGTGTTAAAGAACATTTGACAGGTGATGCTGAAGTCTATAATAATCCTCATCAGTATTTTGACCAAGTAATTGAGATTGATTTGGATACACTAGAGCCTCACTTGAATGGCCCATTTACACCAGACCGTGCTTGGCCGATTTCTGAGTTTGCTAAAGCAGTAGAAGACAACGATTTCCCTTCTAAATTATCAGTTGGTTTAATTGGTTCTTGTACCAACTCTTCTTATGAAGATTTAACTCGTGCAGCGTCTATTGCTAGACAAGCAGCAGAAAAGAATTTAAAAGCAAAAGCAGAATTTACAGTAACACCAGGTTCTGAATTGGTTCGTTTTACAGCAGAGCGCGATGGTTTGTTGGACGATTTTGAGAAAATTGGAGCAATGGTTTTGGCGAATGCTTGTGGTCCTTGTATTGGTATGTGGGCACGTGTTGGCGCTGAAAAGAAAGAAAAAAATGCAATCATTCACTCGTTTAACCGTAACTTCGCTAAACGTGCAGATGGTAACCCAAATACACAAGCTTTTGTAGCGTCTCCAGAATTGGTGACTGCAATGACAATTGCTGGTGACATGAAGTTTAATCCTTTGACCGATACTTTGGTGAATGAAAATGGCGAAGAGGTAAAATTAGATCCTCCAAAAGGAGATGAGTTGCCTACGAAAGGGTTTGATGTAGAAGATGCTGGATATGTAGCACCTGCTGAAGATGGTTCTAATATTGAAGTAGTTGTTAATCCAGATTCTGAGCGCTTGCAATTGTTGACACCATTCAAGCCAATGAATCAAGAGGAATTGACAGGAATGCGTTTGTTGATCAAGGCAAAAGGAAAATGTACAACAGATCATATCTCTATGGCAGGACCTTGGTTAACTTACCGTGGGCATTTGGAGAATATCTCTCAAAACTGTTACATTGGTGCTGTTAACTACTTTAATGAAGAAACAAATAATGTAGCTAACTATGCAGATGGCAATGAGCCTACATTCATGCCTGTTCCTGATTCTGCTATCAAATACCAAAAAGCAGGTATTGGTACAGTTGTGTTTGGAGAAGATAACTTGGGAGAGGGATCGTCTCGTGAACATGCTGCCATGGAGCCTCGTTTCTTGGGTGTAAAAGCAGTTATTGTAAAATCTTTTGCTCGTATCCACCAAACTAACTTGAAAAAACAAGGTATGTTGGCATTGACATTTGTTGATCCTAACGACTATGATTTGGTTCGTCAAGACGATAAAGTAGACATCTTAGGATTTGATGACTTTGCAGAAGGAAAGAATATGACAGTTGTACTGCATCATGCAGATGGAACAGAGGATTCTTTTGAAGTAGAACACACATACAATGCTGCTCAAATTGAGTGGGTTAAGGCTGGTTCAGCTTTGAATAAAATTCGTAAAGATCAAGGTTTATAGTATTTTATAAACTATCTAAAAAATACCGAAGCCTTTTACTCTTTTGAGTGAAAGGCTTCTTTTGTCTTAAAATGCTTGATTATTATCACATTAGTTCGTTGAAACCACGCAGTAGCAGGGAACCAAGCTATGCGAGCTCACGACCGTAGGTAGTAACAAAGCTAACTAAAAGCGCAACGCTACTATTATCAATAATCTACGAAAAAATATCTCAATAAACGAGTCGTTTAAGATTTGCCATTAGCCAATCTCGATTGGCAACGGAATGACAATTTTCTATTTCTTGTTGCAATCTTTCAATCGACTCTTGAATTATAGGACGCTTAGTATATTCAATCGTTTCTTTAATTTTAAAGAGCTTTTTACTGAATTTCATTAAGTTGGAGGTTGATTTTTTTTGATAGTCAGCAACTTGCTTACTCCTTCTTAGGTAGCTATGGCAGGCATCAATTAAGGCATAAAATGCTTCTCCTTCTTCTTTTTCGTAGTAAATTTTGAGCTGGATAATTTTGGTTCCTAAATAATAAGTAGGATTGATGAAATCAACATTATGCAAGGTTTGTAAAGCTTGATCATAGTCTTTTTTGCTGTGTTGCAAGGATGCGAGGTTATATTTATAAACATTGTTGCGGACATCTAAAGGAAGCTTCTTTTTGTATTCTTCTATAAACTGCTCCGCCCAACTGTATTTTTCTAAGCGGACAGCTAAGGTAACAATGTTCTTATATTCTTGTGGCATTAAAAAGCCTCCTACAAAAATAGCTTCGGATTCTACTAGGTACAAATATATCTCTAACGTTTCTTCTAAATAAGTGGAGCCTTGTTGATTGATTTTTCCAATAGCATAATTGAGCGCATACCCATAGGTGCCCAAAATTTCGTCTTTGGTAAACTGGTGGGCATATTTTTTTAACAATTGAAGCAACATCCTGTAGTAGGTTTCCGTTGCTTCCGCTTGTTTTGTTAACATTCTAAAGATTGTATGATAAATTTGAATGATTGGGTCAAACTCTTTGGATTTATCTTGTAAATGTTCTTCAATCCCCTTCATAATAGACCATTGATAATGCGCTTGAATAACTTTATTTCGACTCGCCATGTCACAAGCCATTTTTAGTTTTTCTAGGATAAAAAGATTGTCAAGCGAATCATTGGCTAGTTGCAAATTTTCATTATAACTTCGTCCGCCTTGCTCTACAAATAAATAGTCTAATTCTTTATGAAATTTATACTGACTTTCGTAATACGTTTGGTGATTCAGATGTTCTTTGGTTGATTGTTGCTTGTATCTTTTTTCTATAGAACGATAGTGTTTTTCCAGTTTATAATGTCGCAGCTTTTCTAATAATACAACCATCCGTTGGTTTTCCTTACTCTGAAGTGCATCATCTATTAAAAAATTGTGCAGTAGTGACAGCAATTGAGATGTTAAACGATGAAATTTTTTATTATCAAAAGCTTCTCCAGCAAAAATTTTATTGTAAATACGTGTTTTTTCTAATTTTTCAGGCTGAGCGAATGTTGGTGCGTACTTTAGCAGATACAAGCAAAGTTTGGTGGTTGCTTCATGTTTGTTAAAATAAGGAGATAAGGTATATTCCTTAAATCGAGTTAGCGTTCTGCTATCTAACTGTTGAAGTAAATCTAAAATTTTGGAATCTTGCATAGAAAAATAAAACTTAGACTGGAAATAATAGGATAGGCTAAGAGAATATTAAAAATAATGTATACAGGAGCAATATAAAGATAATATTATATTTTATTTTTTATTAATTGTCGGGTTTTTTAAAATGGATTTATTAACTTAAAACATCTTTCAAGGATTATTAGAAATTAATTTTGGATTTTCATCAAAAATACAATGAAGTTGTGATTAAATTTTTTGAAAATCATATGATTATGTACTATTTGTTTGAGTAGAACGTATTCAGGGGGTATTAAAGCATAAGTAACTGTATGTAATGAAATAAGACTTTTAATAGAGTGTTGGTTTGGTATATTATAAAGAATAAAAATCGGATAATAGTATAAAATAATTTTTTTATTGCAATGAATTTTAGCGCATCTTTGAATTGTGAAGAAAGTTAAAAGGAAAAATCCAAGGATGTATTGCAAGTGCGGTGCGATATATTCTTGGGCCTTTTTAGTTTGTACATATATGAAAATGCTTTATTGGTTATGGAGTTTTGTTTGTAAAACAGTTAATTTTAATAAAAAAAAGGTACAATAGGTTACCTTAATCCAATATAAACCATTAAAAAATAAATAATAACCTATTAGGATTGCACAATCCTAATAGGTTAAACAGAAAAAACGAAACAATGAAGCACATTTATTTTATATTAATTTTATTAATTCATTTGCTGTCTCTAAACAAGCTTAAAGCACAATGTGTCAATGATACCATTGCGCCAGTAGCTATTTGCAAAAATACATTGACAGTTTATTTGGATAGTTCTGGTACAGTAGAAGTACAGGCAAAGGATGTAGATGATAACAGTTTTGATAATTGTGGAATAGAAAAATACCAGATTAATGGAGATACAGTACTTACTTTAAGTTGTCTTAACATAGGAAGTTCTGTGCCTGTATCTTTTGTTGTCAAAGATACTACTGGTAATACCGATACTTGCAATACTTTTATTGTCGTGGTAGACAACCTACCTCCAGAACCTAACTGTGCTTCGATCGGAGCCATTTCTATCCCTTTGGGAATTTTGGGGACAGTGACATTTCCTTTGGGGCAAGCAATTGCTGGAAGTTCAGATAATTGCTCCATTGCCACAACATTAATTAACAACCAAGCAGGAATACCTACATTGACTTGTGATGATGTTGGAATCTACCCTTATACTGTGCAAATGATTGATTCTAGTGGAAATGTGGGGTGGTGCCAATCACAAATTGAAGTGCTTTGGAGCATTACTTGTGGTTTTACAGCTCAACTAGATTCTCTAGGGCGAACCCAATGTGATACAGGAGCCTGTAATGGATATGCTGCTTTATCTAGCAATGGCGGAATTGGAATTGTCAATTATCTTTGGGAGGATGGTTCTACGGCAATCATTAGAAATGATTTGTGTGCAGGGGAGCATATTGTTGTTGCAACAGATTTATTAGGAAATGTTGACACATTAGTTTTTAATATTCGTTATGAAAGTGGGTGCGTCTGGCCTGGTGATACCGATGATAATACCAAAGCCAATAATTTTGATTTATTACCGATTGCCTTGGCATATGGAACATTGGGTGGGGCAAGAGCTGGAGCTAGTATTAATTGGACGGGACAGAGTAGCAACGATTGGAACCTTCCATTGGCGTTACCTGTTTTGCCAGATTACAAGTTTATAGATTGTAATGGAGATGGTTTGATTGATTCTTCCGATGTAGAGGCCATTCGTTTAAATTATGCTCAAAGTTATTCGCGGAATTCAAGTACAACAACAAACAGTATGTGGACAACTAGACAAGACCCACCAATCTATGTAGATTGCGATACGGTATACGAAGGAGATGTTCACTGTATGGGAGTCAATCTAGGGGAGCCTTCACGGGAAGCTATCAATGCTTATGCCATTGCTTTTACCATCAATTATGATCCTCTGTTGGTTCACTCGGCAACAATTAGTTATGGTAGTTCTTGGTTGGGGGCAGCACAAGAGTTGATTTCTGTAGAAAAAGATTATGCTGCACAAGGAAAATTAGAAACAGCTGTTGGTCGAACAGATCAACAACCTTTGACTGGAAGTGGTCGATTGGGAACCGTTTGTTTTACAATTCGAGATGATATACTGAGAGTAAGTCAACCAGATACTACGGTTATGCCTGTTGATATAGATGGAATTCGGTTTGTAGATGAGAACGGGAATGAAATGCCAACAGAACCAAGAGAAGGTTGTGTTACGATTGTCGAAGTTATGAATGATATTAACAATGTAAAAACGTTTAATAAAGAAAACCAAATTAACTTATACCCAAACCCAACAACAGGCTGGGTCAAAATTACTGGTCTCGAACAGCGTTTGCAAAAAATTACAGTTCGTACAGTTACAGGAGAGGTATTATTGTCTAAAACAGTTCAAAGCCAAGGAGATCTAGAATTAGATTTAAATTATTTGCCAGAGGCTGTATACCTTGTATCTATGGAAACTTCAGATAAAATAATTAATAAAAGATTGTTAATTATAAGGGGATAAGTTGTTTTTTTTCTTTTATAAAATAATTTTTTTTTGTACATTTCATGAGAATTAGCGTCGAAGGAAAAGCTTTCGATGATGTGAGTAGATTTGTAAGTTGTTTTTAATGATTGTAAAACTACTTATGGGTGCGTTTTGCTTATTTTGATGCCCATCAAAATAGGTGGATTTATGTCAAAAAAAATGTCATACATTCATGAAGATTGGTCTTATGTTTGTTGATAATGACTTTACCATCTATTCCTGTTAATTTGAACTATAGTATTTAGGAATGATGCTCCAACTTTAGCCCAGTTGGAGCATTTCTTTTTTATGCATTTTTTAGATTGTAGGCTGGGAATTTTATTCCAATGCAATCATTACTGATTAACCTTTCTCAAAAGTGCGCGAAGCCAAAAGATATTGCTATTTTAGGGGCTAAAGTTCATTTTTGACTAAGAATTAGACAGGATGTGTTACTTAAATTTCTGGCGAAGTATCTGTTGATTGTCTAGATAATTGTAAGTGTACAAAGCCGCAAAAATGAATACATAAATAAAAAGATAAATAGAAGAGAACGATAGAGATATGAAGAATTGGGAGTATGTAGATACCAACGAGATTTTGACAACATGCGTTGATTTTTTGAAACAACAAAAAGAAATAGCTATTGATTTGGAATTTGATAAAAACCGTTACCGATATGGTTTTAATCTTTGCTTAATTCAAATCTATGCTGGAGGACGTTGTTTTATTGTAGACCCTTTGGTAGAAGGAGTTGTTTTAGAGGATTTGTACGCTGTAATTGAAGATCCTACGATAGAAAAAGTAGTGTATTCATTTGGAGAAGATTTGAGGTTGTTTCATTCGTTAGGTTGCTTTCCTAAAAATACATTTGATATAGCAATTGCGATGCGTTTGCTAGACTATCCACCAGCTTCGCTCGCAGCAGCAGTGGATGAAATATTGGATATAGAAATTAGCAAATCTGCTCAGAAAAGCAACTGGTTTTTGAGACCTCTTTCTGAAAAACAAGTTAATTATGCCGCAAAAGATGTCTTGTATTTGTTAGAAATGAAGGAAATTCTAATCAAGATGGCAGAGGAAAAAGGTATTTTGGACTGGATAAAAGAAGAGAACGAAATAATTGATGGTGTTTCTTATGCTGATATTGATAACAACAATTACTTAAAAGAAAAGGATAAACATGGGCTGTCAGAATACGAATATTACCTGTTTAAGGGACTATTAGAATACCGAGAGAAAATAGCAGAAAAATACAATCGTCCTAGTTATCAAATTATTGATAAAGAATATTTGAGAGAATTGGCAGAACGTCCCAAACAGATATATCGCTTTGAGAAAATTAGAGGTATTTATAAGAGCCTCAAAAATGATGCGTTTAAGAATGAACTCTGGGAAACGTATCAAGGCTTAGCAAAAGAAGCAGAGCGGGAAGGTTTATCCAAAACAGAAAAGGCTTTGAAGCGAATGAGCAGCGAATTATACCAAGCCAAAAAGAAAGAACGTGCGATTCGTGATGAAGCCAAAAAGAAAGTCTTTAAACCAATTCAAAAACTAATAGCAGAAAACCATGGTGAAAATGTAGTTACTTACATTATGGGCAATCGCTTGATGGATGAATTAGCACTAGGAAATTTAGATAATTTGAGGAAATATAAACGAGTATTAATTGAACGTTATGCAGATGAATTGGGAATAGATGTAAGCCCTTATTTAACGGTCAAAACATAAGAATTGCAACCACTAATAAAGATTACTCGTCCTTATTTAAAAGAGGAGTTTTTATCCTTAAGCAAAATTTTAGCCCATTTCACAAATGGGCTTTTTTATTGACCTAAAATTCGAAAGATCTATGTCTAGATACTTTGTTCTTATCACGATATATAGCATGCTCTCAATGGCTTGCAACAAAACAAAAACAGCATCTACTGAACTGCCATTTGAGAAAACGTATGGAGGGAATTTAGTTGACTATGCCTCAGAAGCCATTTATAGCGATGGTTATATTTATATGGTGGGAACTTCAAAAAGTTTACAAAGTTCTTCGGGAGGATTGGCGCTGACTAAAATTGATGCGTTAGGAAATTTGGTTTTTGAAAAATCGTATGGAGGAACAATACTTGACTTTGGGACTAATATTGTAAAAACGTCAGATGGTAATTTGTTGCTATTAGGTATAACAAGTCTTCCAACTAATTCGGGAACACAAGTAGATATTTTGATCGTAAAAGTAGATGTTGATGGGAATACGATATGGAGTAGAACGTATGGTGATGCAACTCAGTTTGATGTTGCGGAAGGTTTAATCGAAACTAGCAATGGAGATATTTTGGTGTTGGGGTCGGCTCACAATGGTTCTACCAATGATTTTAGTTTAACCTGTTTGAACAGCCAAGGCGACTTGAAATGGGAGAAAATTTATACAAGCCCTTATAATGATGAAGGGATTAATATTGCTAAAACAGAGCAAGACGAATACCTTTTGTTAGGAAGGCGTAAGGATGGAGACGATGATTTTTACCTTTTAAAAGTGGATGAACAAGGGAATGTACTCTGGGAACAGAGCTACGGAACGCCTCAATATGAACAAGCTCATAGCATCCGAAAAACTTTAGATGGTCACTTCCTTTTGTGTGGCCATTCCTCTGGTATCGATCCTTTGCATAATTTATACGTAGCCAAGATCTCAACTGATGGAATCGTTGTATTTGAAGAACATTATGGTGGCGTAGCTCATGACGGAGGAACTAGTGCCATAGAATTGAGTAATGGCAATCTTTTGTTAGCAGGTGAAACAGATAGCTATGGCAATGGAAGCAAAAGAGCTTTTTTACTAGAAACTAGTGCTGATGGGACGCTCATTCAAGAGCAAAGTTTTGGAGGCGATTTATCAGATAAATTTTCTACGGTGATAGAAACAGAAAAAGCTTATTATTTAATCGGAGAAAGTGCTTCATTTTCTGAATCTGGGGATATAGATATGTATGTTGTAAAACGTTTGAAATAAAAGCATTCTTTATAAGTCAATGATACAAGCACCTTGGGTAGAAACATCTATAAAGTGAATACCTAGTTTTTGGCATTCTTTACTCCATTGTTGTATACGCCATCGGCTATTGGAGGCATCGAAAATGAGTGTTTTGTAAAAAAATAAATCCTCAATTTGTTGAATGCTCTTTAACTTGGGGTTGCCATGAATCAAAAGGTAATCTACCTCTAAAGGAGTATGACTATGATGATGGAGATGTTTGGGAGTGTATAAGCTCAACCGATGTTGCCTAAATTGCCCTTTGTACTGCTTATAATATAAGGTGTTTCTTTGAACACTATCTTCTAAAACATGGAACTGGTGATTAGATATACCCGCAGACCAAAGGTGATTTTGCTGAGCATATTGTACTTGTGGATTTCCAATTAAAGTAGAATCCATCCATGTGATGGCTTTAGTGCCATTAAGATAACTGATCAGTGTACTCTTGCGACTGTGGTAAATGCAAAGCTGGCGTTGTTGGATTTGTTGGTAATCTATCATTGCATGATAACCAAACAATAAAATAGTTAAAGTAAGTGGAATGATGGCTACTTTGAGTTGTCGATGAATCAATAAATAAACAGTACTGATTAGGACAATATACCAAGTCCACATTTCCCAAGATTCTAACCAAAAGCCTTCCCAAACAGCACCTGGTAATTGTTGAATTAAAAAAATGAGGCTGTTCATTAAAAAAAGAAAACCATATAATAAATATCCTAATAGACTACTTAATAACGGTACCCAAGAGAAGCATAATAGAGCAATCCCTACACTGAGAATAATACCGGCAGTTGCGGCAACAACAATTCCAGAAAGCCAAAAAAAAGTTGGAAATTGATGGAAGTAATACAAACTAATAGGCAAAGTAGCAATTTGAGCAGCCAATGAAAGTGCAACACCATTCCAAAGCCAATCGCCTAATTTATTTTCAATATAGCAGCGTTTGTAGATTTTAGGGTACAAATAAAGAATGCCTATCAGTGCAAGGTAAGAAAGTTGAAACCCGACTTGAAATAACATCAATGGATTGATTGTTAGAAGTACAAAAGCAGAAGCGGCTAATGCATTATAGGTATTAATTTTTCGATTTAGAGATTGCCCAATAAGAACAAAAGAAAACATTGTACAGGCTCTCAAAACGGAAGCAGAGGCACCTGTTAAGAGGGCAAAACTCCATAGCAAAGTCAATAAAAGAAGGGTTTTAATTCGCAACCAGCGAACATCTGAACGCCGAATAAAACTAAACAAAAATGAAAGCAGCCCGACCAGAATTCCAATGTGTAAACCAGAAACAGCTAAAACATGCATGGCACCAGTATCGGCGTAGGCATTTCGCAATGCTTGGTTTAATTCTTCCTTAGCACCAAGCAGTAAAGCAGAAGCAACAGCATATTCGTTAGGCGAAGGCAAATGTATCTTTAGTGTTTGAAGTAATTGGCTTCTTAAGCGATAAATAAAGTGGTAAAGCCAGTGTCCTTGTCCACTACCTATTCTTTTCCATTGATCGGAAGGCAAATAGGTTTGATGGTAAATATTTTGAGTAGCATAATAAGCCCGACTGTCAAAGGCTTTGGGATTTAAAGGAGGGGATAATGTTTGTGGGGTGGCGTGAAAGGTGATAACGTCACCATATTGGAGTTTTGTGCTATTGGTATCTAATTGAAAATAAGCAATAACTTTTCCTGTGCAGGGAGTCAAGGTTTTTATATTGCTTCCTTGTATAGATAAGTTCAAGGTTGCCTTAATACTTTTGGCATTGAGCTTAATAGGACTATCTATGGTAGCAATATAAAGAGAATTAGTTGCTTTCCCGTTTAGAAATTGATCAAAGTGGATTGGAGAATTTCGAGCATCATAGGCATAGCTTACAAAATATCCAGCTTGTATTAGCAAAATAGAAAGCAGCATCCCCCAACCTCGTATGACAGAGACATTGGGCTTGGGTTTTAAGTGCAAGAGAAAAATACCCCCCAAAAGTAAGGCATAAATAGCAATTAGTATTTCCCATGGCACTGCTGTACCTAACCAATGGTAGGATATTATTCCTGACAAAAAGGGAATTAGCAATCGAAGAAAGGGAATTTGTTGCCAAGTCATAAGGGGAAGTGAATTTCAAGATCTGTAATTCTAGAATATTACTTCGTGGATTTTATTAGAAAGTATTACTAGAGGTAACATATTTATTATTGAAAGGTATAAAAATCTATGGATACTACCTAGTTGTGACCTTGTATTCTTTCCTTTTTATGTGACTAAAACTTAGAAAGAACTGCCTCTTACTCATTTTTGTTGCCGAATACTCACTAGGGGCTAAGATAATAATGCTTGACTGTATCTTTTTTCCTGTTACAAGGGTTTAATGAGATATAAAACAATTCGAAACCTAAAAAAAGATCGTTATTTGAGCTGTTTGTTAGTGCTTGATTATTAATGTGCTATGTGGGTTGAAAAAGCATAGTGCTAAATTAAAAAAGTACAAAGTAGAGATTTCAATAAGTGCTATAAAGGAATACTTTGTTGCCTTTTCAGCTTGATTATCAGCTTTTAGTGTTAAAAATAATAAAATCATATCCTTTTGATAATCAGTTTGATGTGATTATTGAGAGAGTAATGATAAAGATAACCATAAAATATTCTAATTATGAAAAGTATATCATTGAGTATTGCGGCATTGATGTTATGGACATTGGTAAGTTGTTCTGACAATAGTCAGAAACCAACTTCTGACATCATACAACATCCTACCATTGATGCGTCTCTAGCAGAACATGAAGTAGAAATGGTTGCGCTAGCGGATGAGTCTATAGAAGGAAAAAATAAAGAAAATGAGTCGAAGACGATAGAAAAAAAGAAAGTGAATGAAAAACCACAAAAAAGTATTCAAGAATTGACGAAGGAAGTGGTTCAGTTAGAGGAGCAAGGAGGAGATGATGAAGGAAATGCGATTACTTATTATACTTATGGAGAGGCTTTGGTTGATATGAAAAAGTACGATGAGGCAATCGAAATGTATAAGGAAGCGGAGCAGCTTGGTTATGAGGATTTAAAAACATTGTATTATAAAATAGCAAGAACATATGCTTTGAATGATGATTCTTATGGTTCCATGGAAGATTATTTGATAAGTGCTAGAAAAGAAGGGTTTAGAAATTATCGTGCTTTGTTATATGATTCGGCTTTTAAGAATTGGAGAGAAGAATATGACTTTATGTATTTGTACAATGATTTATTTGGTACTAATCAAAAAGCAATGTTTAAGGCATTTGTAACCTTTGCACCAAAGAAAAGGTTGGTTCAAGATTATATAATGAGCCCTAAAGAGTTATATGAAAATACAAATTATGAGTATCGATCAAAAATGGGCTACTATGAAAATCGTCCTGCTATCAGTGGCTTTTTTGAAAATTTTGTAGAAGGGGTTTCGGATGATATGTTTAGTAGGGAAGGAGGAGATAATTATCGTTATGAAATGATGTTAGAAGAAGCGGCGTACTTTGCCGTTGTTTACAGTGTGGAGGAACAATGGTCAGAATATATCTTGCCTAAGAAATATCGCTTGGTAACTTATGATTTAAAAGGAAATAAAATTTCAGAATTAGATATAGCAAAACGAGGATCGTTAAAGACTTGCAAGGGATTTGTACTACATCCCAATCATAGTTTGGTCGTCACCGATTATGAAGTGGAATGGAAAAAAGGCGCAAAAAAGCACTTAGGGAATGCTGAGCATTACTTGAATTACAAAAATTTGAAGGAAAGTAAAGCTGTTGCGACTAAAACGTATCAAATCACTACAACAGGGCGTATCGTTGAAACAGAAGGTATGGCTTCTGTAGAAATGCGATAACTTACACTAAAAAATGCACCAAAAAGGGAGTTTCTTGCATCTACTTATTAAAGAGTAGAAGCAGGAAGCTTTCTTTTATTATTTCATAAACTATTCTAATAAAATAATGCCCATGAAAATGAATCTATATGTTTGTGCATTGTCAATCAGTGTATTGGTAAGCTGTTCGGATACTGACACTAAAAAATCTGAAATTAAACAATATCCAATTGTACTGGATGAGGTAAGTGAAAAAAGTGTTACAGTAGCATCCAGATCTCCCAATGTACACATTGCTGTTCAAGAGTCTCAACCCTTATCGCCACAATTGGTGCTTCTAAGCAAAGAGGTAGAACCTGCACCACCACCTCCTCCTGAGCCTGAGCCAGAACCTGAGTGGGAAATTCTTCTTCCGCCAGAAACGATGGAAGAAAAGTGGCAACGGATTGTTCAAGGAGCGGTTGGTACGGGTAGGTACGCTTGGGAAAATGCTAGATTTTGCCAAACTTATGGGGATACATTGGTAGAACAAGGGCGTTATCAAGAGGCTATTGTTGCTTATGAGAAGGCAATAGAAATAGACTATCCGTACAAGGGAGATTGTTATTGGAAAATAGCAAGAGTTTATGGATTACAAGGTAAAGATGTTTACGAAATAGATAACTATTTACTTAAAAGAAAAAGAAAGTACAGCCTACTTAAACAAACGAAGGAATTGAAAAACTACGAATTCTTATTGCAAGACACGGCTTTTCAGGCTTACAGAAAATGGGAACGTTTTTGGAATTCGTATGATCAATTGTTTAAAGGCAATAAATTGGCCATGTTTGAAGCATTTAAGTATTCTGCTCCCGAAGCCCATACGGTAGGTACTTATGATTTGGGACCCACCAACTTGTTTGAAGCGGTCAATGCTAAGTATGATGATTATCAGCTATATGAAAAAGAACATCCTATTGTGTATGGCTATTTTGATGCTTTTGTAAAAGAAGCTCGATATAGAGCTTTTAGCCGAAGTGGGCGAAATTTGTGTCGATTTGAAATGTGTATGGCACAAGAAAATTACTTCTTAGTTGTATACAGTGTGGAGGAGAGTTGGTCAGAGTATATTTTGCCTAAAAAATATTATTTAGTCACCTATAATAAGCAAGGGGATAAAATTTCGGAACTAGAAGTTGCCAAACGTGGTTCCTTAAAAACATGCAAGGCTTTTGTGCTAAATGCTGACAATAGTTTTGTTGTTACGAATTATGCTATCAAGTGGAAAAAAGGTGCCAAGCAGCAATGGAGAAATAAGAATTTTTATAATCAGACACATCTCAAAAAAACAATTGCTAAATCCAGCCAAGCTTATGAGATTACGATTTCTGGTCGAGTTATAGAAGCTGGAGGCTCAATAAGTATGCGATAGTTGAATAAATAACATCTAAGTGATACATAATCAGGTTTGTATGGGGTGTATTTGGGTTTGGCATAGCCTTTGACATTTTAATACGTGTTTATAGTTGACTGATATATAAGAGGTGTAAGCAAGAACAAGAACTCAAACAATTAACGAACTACTAAAAAATCATATCCTTATGCAATTACTAAAAATAAGTTTCATTCTAAGTTTAGTAACAAGCTTATGCTCTTTTGCTTATTATTCTACCTACGAGGATGGTCGAGAGCGTTTGTACAAAGATTTTCTCAGTAAATTTGAGCAAATAAACTTGCCCAATACCATTACTTTAGAAGCCTATATTGTTACGAACGAAATGACTCCTCAAAAACGCAAAAAACAATTAGAAAAACTAGAAAGTAAAACAGAACTAAATAAGGTTTTAACGAAAGACTACGATGCTTTTATTCCTGGAATTGGGCGAGGTATGATGAGCCGAATGGGACCTAGTACTTATAAGGCTGAACTAGCTTTGGCAACGAGTGGTAAGTATAGTGCTGTGATTTATAGCGAATCTCGTGCTTTTGATGGAGGTGCTAAGTCATATCTATTAGCGACCTTTGATGGAAAAGGAAATCCGATAGCAACACGTTATTTAGGATATTCGGGACTAGAGGAACAAACAGAATTGACCATTACAGAAAGAATGGAATTGACAACAAAACGCATAGTTTTAGAAGGAGAATCTAAACGTTATGATGAGAAGGATGTTAAAAAGATGTTTATTACCCCCAAAGGAGAAATTTTAGTACATGAAGAGACAAAATCTATGGATGAAATAGAACCTGTTCAACAAAAAGCAATCCTTAAATTTTCTTAGGTACATACTTTATAAATTTTAAACAATTTCTTTTACTCATTACTCCGTTGGAAAATCGTATTAGTTTGATTATCAGTAAGATGTATTTTTATTAACCTTTTTACTAAAAGACTGGTAATCAAGATGATAAAAGATGCTTTTTTACGTTTTTACTTCGTGAGCCTACGGGTTCGTAGAAAAAATAAAAAATCAACGGAGTATTATTTACTAAAAGGTAGTTCTTAATTGAGCTGCCTTTTTTTTATGAATGGTTTGAAGGTGCAGAAAAATTATAATCCATTTTTGGGGGATATGTGAATGTTAAAGCGACTGTTTTTTGTAGTATGAGCGCACTTATTAGTTTGTGAAACTCATGAACAATACTTTTTCGCTACTAGGTGAAACGATTAGAAATTAAAAAAAGAAAGGTTTTAATACAATAGAAAACAAGGTTTGGAGGTTTTAGAATAGTAGATTGATTTCAACCCAACAAAAGAAAATACATGGTGAAACTATACTTGTTACATACTTAATTGAATTATTAACACAGAATCGAAAAAATACCGTGTGTTATTATTTAGTAGTTCGTGGATTGCTTCGTGAGCGCTTCGCTTTTAGTTAGCTCCCTGCGGTCGTGAGAGCGCAAGCTTAGTTTTTTAGCTTTTTTGTGAAAAACTAAAAAAGCATCTTTACATCAGTTTGATTATCAATTCTTTAAGAAATCAAGCAGCGAAAGTGTACTCTATTGATAATCAAACTGATGCGATTTTCCTACGAACTATTGATGATTCTAATCAAAAACATCAGTTATGCAAGTATTAAAAATGGGTTTAGTTGGAGCAGCACTATTGTTCTTATCATCGTTTGGAATAAATTCAGAAGCGGGAACAAGGAAAGTAAGTGCTAAATATCGGGCAGCACAATACGAACAATTTTTAGAAAAATTTGAAACGGTTGAATCGCTGCAAGAAATTCTTTTGGATGTGCGGATTCACCAGCCTTTGCCTGTGAGCGAAGCAGAATTTAAGGCAGTGAATTTGGATCGAATGGAAGTTCGAAAAGTTATTGAGAGTCGAATGTTACTGCCAGATTTTGATTTATTTTTGCCAGAGATTAGCCACAAAAGAAAAGGAGGGTTGCGCCCCAATACGTATGAGGCAGAATATTTAGTCAAGAGAACGAAAAAATTTGATCTAGTGATTTATAGTTCGTATGATGATGCGCGTCGTTATCATAAAAACTATTACTTGGCTACTTTTAATAAAAAAGGAGTTATCTTAGCCAAAGAACCAATTGGTATGAGTAATCAATATGTATATACTGCCGCAAAACTAAATCATCATTGGTTAACAAGTACGTCCGTTCTTGATGGTCAAGAGTTGCCTTTGAGTATTAAAAAAGTTAAAATTGAGCGAAAGGGGAATGTTAATGTATTGGGCGAAGTACATCCTTACCTAGATGCTGCTATAGATAAATTTAAAAATGAAACACCGAAAAATTACAGATTAAGAGTAGAGTAAATACCCCCTCTCTTTTGTATATTTTACTTGTAATCTGAAATCTGTTTTAGTCCTAAAAACAGTGGAAGGCAGCTTTTGAGCTGCCTTTTTTTTGAAATATAAGTGGCAGAAAAGCACCTAATTTTATAGGAGGATTACAAATCTAATCATCTAATATGTCTTCTAAAACATCATCCCAAGGATTGTCAAATTCGTCTGCTTCTGCTACTTTTTTCATATCACTTTCTAAATCTGTTACTTGAAGAATAATGATACCGATTATAAAAAAGAGGGTCATAAACAGCATACTATTTCTCATAGAACCAGTAATTTGATTGATAAAGCCAAAGGCAAAACTACCGATTACAATGGCTAATTTCTCTGTGATGTCAAAAAAGCTAAAGAACGAAGCCGTGTCTTTGGTCGCTTTAGGGATTAACCTAGAATAAGTAGAGCGAGAAATAGATTGTACACCTCCCATTCCTAATCCTAAAATTCCAGCTAAAATATAAAAGCCAACTTTAATGGTAAGGAAATAGCAAACAATACAAATGCCTACCCATATGACCAAAATAGTGCTAATAGCAAAGCGGCTACCTTTTTTGCTCGATACCCAAGAAAAGAAATAAGCACCAACAATAGCCAAAATTTGAAGAATGAGTACAACAACAATCATTTCAACAAAGGTGATGTCCATAACTTGAGAAGCAAATAAAGGAGCTAAAAGCATGACGGTTAATACGCCCATACTGTAGAAGAAGAAGGAAAGTAAGAACTTTTTCATTGTTGGTCTAGCCTTGACTTGCACAAATACTTTTCGGAGTTCTTTGATGCCACGTCCTAAGACTTGGGAAGACATTTTATTTCCTGTAGGTTGATCCTTTAGGTGATAAAAAGCAATTTGAGCAAAGCCTAACCACCAAAGTCCTACCAACAAAAAACCAAATTTGGTAGCAGTATTCACGCCATCAAAGCCAAATGTGTCTGGGAAAATGATGAACAGGAGATTAATGATTAATAAAATAACACTTCCAATATAACCAAAAGTAAAGCCTCTTGCACTAACACTATCCATTCTATCAGGGGTTGCTATCTCAGGCAGAAAACCATTATAAAAAACCAAAGATCCTGCATAACCTACACTAGCTAATACCGAACACATAATTCCGTACTCGATATTGGGACCATCAAAAAAATACAAACCCATACAAGAGGCAGCCCCCAAGTAGGTGAAAAATTGCATGAACCGCTTTTTTCCACCAATATAATCCGCAATGCCAGACAAAATAGGAGAGGTAATGACAATGACTAAAAAGGAAAAAGAGATAGCATAAGTAAACAAAACAGAACTGGAGATTTTAATCCCAAAAAATGGAACAATTTCGCCTCCAAATGCCGCTTCTGTAACACTTTCGTAGTATTTAGGAAAAATAGCCGTGGTAACAATTAAATTATAAACAGAGTTTGCCCAATCATAAGAAGACCAAGCATTGATGAGTTTTTTGCTATTTTTTTCCATATCTATGTTCGTGCTGTTGGTGTGCAGTGTCTTTTTTTAGGACAAGATAATAATAAGGTGGAAAGAAATTCATTTTCGAGTAGACTAAAATAAGATGTGTTATTTTTCTAGCTATTGAAGTAGGCATATTAGGGAATAAAAATAAAAGGAATAGGCAAGGCTGTTGGTGTGAACAAAACAATAGAAAAAGAGGAGTTCAAAAGGGACATAAATGGATTTTTGTAGTGCTTTAAAATAACATTTTGGCTATTAATTTGCACTGTTTTTTTGGCAGGAAAAATGTATTTTAGTTTAAAGCCTTAGTATGTAATATTGTTATATGTAAATTGATTTAAACCATTAATAGTCAAAACTTAATTGCCCATCAAGGTGTTTGGTTATTTCTCAATTGTTTTGGTTTTATTCAATAGAATTAACAGACTGCTAAATTTAGATAAGTGCAGGTGCAGCGTAAAATGATAAGCAATCTTAGGAAAGATGACCATCTGTAGGTTGTTGTTTATTTAGAACAGACACTTGTTATGAGTAAGACAATGGAATTCGTCCCTTTCATATTCTTGTAAAATAAAAAATTATGCAAATTAAAATTAACCTTATTGTTTACAACAGATTGTATCTCCTTATTAGTGTTTTATTCTTAACGGCTTGCCAAGGAAATAAAGAAATTAGAAAAGAGGAAAATAAAAAGCTGCTGGTTGGATTTGTTAATGAGACTGATGTAGGAATTGATTATTATCGTTCTATAAAAAGTAATGTAGCTCGTTTACAAGCATTTATGGCAGGGAAATTTGTTCAACAAGATATTGTATACTTAGATTCTTTTCTTGATAGTCTAAAAAATATAGTCAATGCAGAAGCAGAAAATACAAGCATAACAAAATTAACACAAGGCATGTATTCTACCTGGCTAGTGAATGATAATAATGACAGTGTCGTATTGTATAGTTTTCCAGTAGGTGACCCTCGTAAAGTTGGTTACTGGCTTTATCATTATCAAGTGCTAACAAGTTTGCCAGATGACCCCATTTATGAAGTTTTTGAAGAATTGATCGAAATAGATAGGGACACAATTGAGAGTTATTTTTATGCTTCTCCAAAAGACTTTGACCCTTCTTTAAAAGAGTTGTTAAAAAACTATACAGCCGAATTTAAGAGTATTAACTTGAGGAAGTTAAAACAATTGGAGGATAAAGAGAGACCAATTGAAAATGGGAAATTTTACTTGAGGCAAAACCCTATTTTTTTCAAAAGCGAAACTTATGTTACAAATCATTCATTAGATAGCCCCGTATGTGAGAAGGATATTTATGAATTGCATCCTAAATATTATTATTATCATACGATTGCCTACACCGATTCAACACGTAAAACAGTTGCTGGTGTTTATCCAGGAAGGTTCTTAAAAGAAGGTGCATTTATAGATAAATCGCTTCGTCAGTAGGGTGAATGTTTTATACGAAAAAATTAAATGTTGAATTCTAGTGTAAATAGCACTGTTTTACATTTAGAATTCAACATCCCATATTGGTATTTTATCGAGTCGAGTTCATGCCCCCACCAGAACCATAGTCGCCAGTAAATTCACCAAAGGAATAAGCATTAGCTGGTACTTCATAATTGCTAGGTACGACATAGGCTACCACCTTGCTTGTTGAGTAAGACTTGATGTTGACAGCATTTCTTTGATTGCCTCCAAGTAACAATACCTCTTCTCCTTTTTTACCAACCACAAAGCCGACATGACCTTTCCACCCAGGACCAGCACCATCCCAATCGATGACTGCGATGGCTCCATAGGCAGGTTTCCCTAGATTTTTACCATATTTTTTCCAAGAAATAGCCATTGCACTATTGGTACCTCCTTGACCTGCTTTTTTCATCACCCAATTAACAAAAGAAGAGCACCAAGGCGTTTCATCATTTTTTATATTACCTTTCACAGAAGCATGGTATTCTAAAACTCTAGGATTGTGCTTCTTCTTACTAGTATTTTCTTTGACACCTTTTTCTCCTTCTGCTATTTTTATCCAATTGGGTTTATTCAAAGGACCTGTATTGGAATTAATATCATCGCTACTAATAGGTTTTCCATTGCCAACCAAGAGCTTAAATGTTTTTCCATCAGGTTCTACAAGACCATCGCTAAATCCATTAAGATTAATGCTTTGAAACTTTTTGATGGCACTAATTGTAAGTGGTCCACATATACCAAGACCGATAAGTTTTCCACCTTTCTTTTTGAGCAATTCTTGGACTATCTTAACATCTTCCTTGTCGTTAACACCTTTTTTGCCAACGGAATTTTTGATGGATGATAAATCTAAATCTTTATTATCTTTATCAATAGGGGTATATGCATTAAGTTTTTTCCAAGTATTATCGTTGGGGGTGATAATCCCTGTGTCTGCTTCTTCTACTTTTTGTTGAAAATTTTTAATTGCTTTAATTGTTTTGGGACCACATATTCCAGAGCCTTTTAAGGGGGCATTATTTTTTTCTCTAAGCAAATTTTGAACAAGGCTTACGTCACTTTTTTTATTATCACCTTTGCGCCCAACCGAGCCACTAATACTTTTACTTGATGTTGGTTCATTTACTAACGTATGATCTACCGTGTCATCCTTGGTGCTAGACCAGTCTTTTATCCCTTCTTGGTGAGATTGCAAAGCATTTTTAATTCGTTCACTAGAGCTTAATGCTTTTTCTTTTGCCTCTATTTTATTGGCAATTTTTTTTAGACTAGTATTAAGCTTATTAAGTTTGAGTTGTTCATTTGAGTCAATCTGCCCATCTGCCATAAATAGCTTTTCATAATATCGAATGGTATCTTCATACTTTCGTATTGTTTCGCGCAACTTTGCTAGTTTTTGAAGTTTCATAGCTACTTTTTTTGAATGTTATTGAGTGTCTGTTCTAAATTGGATAGATTTTGAGGGCTAAAATAGATCGTTGGAATAGGTGTTAGTATGAAAGTGTGATTTTAATAGGTTGTCTATTAGGTAAATATAATTTTTTTTATTGAAAAAAAAAACTACTTTTTGCTTCTTTACAATAAGAAAAGTAATGAGAAAAAATGGTTTTGTAGCCATTGTTAAATAACCTAGAATTAAACTTAAACAGTGGCAAATGGTGTTGTTTTTGAGGCAGGATTATTATTCTAAAAATAATAAATCATTTATTATGCGAAAAGCAATACAATTTTTGGGGTTGGTATATCTTAGCATTGCATTAGTGGCCTGTAGAGTTGCGGAAGAGGATATAATAGGCACTTGGACAACTTCCGATGGCGGTACAATTACATTTAATGCAGATAGGACAGGAATAACAGTTAATTCACCTTATTTTGATTTTGCCTGTGGAGCAATTAATGGTGTTCCTATAAGTGTTGTTGATACTTTTGAGTGGTGGATTGAGTCAGAAGGCACTAGGTCTAGTTTGTGGCTGGACATACCTAACCCAGCAACATTTCCGACTTGTGAGCCTAGTTTAAAGCATCCTATTCAATTCAATGGAAATAATAGAATACGAGTAGGACCTCATATCCCTGGAGTTTTAGAAGATAACTTAGAGTTATCTAGGTAGCCACAATACGGCAAATAATAGCACAGCTAACAATTATAGATCGTACTATCTAAATTTTATGGGGCGACAATCAAATTTATTAACTCTATTCGTTTTTTTTCAGACATACCATAGTTAGGAGTGGGCCAACCGAGAGATTGATAATATTCAATGGTTTTGGCAATACTCTCTGTCCAGCCTTTTAGTTGAAACTTAAAATCGGTTTTTAATTTTTGATTCGAAAAGGTAAAATAATCTCCATTAATCCATAAAGGCATGGTTGTCCATTCTGCAATTTGTTGAGCATTCAAAAAGTCAGCTGTGGCATTGATTCTATTGGGGTTTTTATCAAGTAAGAAGCAAGCCGTATCCACTATTTTCTTGATAGACGCACACTCTTGACTCATGACATTATAGATTGTGTTGTGTTTGGAGATGCTCAAGGCTTCTACAATACTTTGTATCAAGTCGTCAATATAGGTAATGGAAAATAAAGAACTGCCACAATTGGGCAGCAAAAGCTCTTGGTGGTGCTGCACTTGATACAACCAGTAATACAAACGATCGGTATAATCGTATGCCCCGTAGACAAGCCCAGGTCGTAGGCTAATATAATCTACTCCCGATTGTGCTAATAATGTTTCGCAAGCTACCTTCTTTTCGCCATAAGCATCGGGTAGAGGTGTTGTTTTTTGCGTTTCAGAACAAGACAAAAGTGAACCATTTTCAGGTGTTGGCTGCTCTGATTTATGACTGTTGTCATAAACAGAACAAGTAGAAATGAAAATATATCGTTTCAATTTTGTTTTATTAATATTAGATAAAACAGCATCTAGCGAAGCAGGGTAGTAGCAAGACAAATCAATAATATAATCCCAGTTTTGTTGACCAATTTTTTGAATATCATTCGTGTTTCTGTCGCCAACAATACGCTTTAACTCAGGAAAAAGCGTTGCATTCGTCTTTCCCCTGTTAAATAAAGTAACAGAATACTGCGGATGATTTTTAAGCTGTTCAAGTAAATTTCGACCTATAAAATTAGGACCTCCAATGATTAATAATTCCTGCATCTTTATTATGATTTTAAAACGGATTGGCAGTTGTTAGTGGCGTTTTCTTTGGCAAAGAAAACCAATATTAACGCCGCTTGCTACTGTACCTTAAAATATCTTGACTAGAAATAAATTGGTCATTTTGATAAGGTTTAGTTTAGCTAGAGTAAAGTAAGGTCGTTTGAGTGTTAATATCGTTAATGAGCAAATTATTATAATACAAAATAAGAAAAAAAAGTTCCCCGAATAAAGAAGGATTATGTAGGCTGTGCAAGTAGAGGTGGAAATAAGTTGGTGTAAAATTGCTGATAAACAATACTCGTTAAAAGCTCTTTTATTTCGTTTGATAATCAAAGTTTTACGTATTGAAGTAGGCTATTGTTATCTGATAAGCTCAATATTATGTATTTTAGAATGTTGAATGTTTAGTGTATATTAGTTTAGTTGTTGTCGGTTTGCAAAAAGTATATTTGTAATCATTTTTAAACCAAGTAAATGATCTGTTTGCTGAAAATTCAGAAGTTTTAAGGGGTGTGTCATCTGGTTATTTACCAGTGATAAAAAATTATAGTTAAAAAAGAAGGTTGTTTTTATATAATTTTTCTGAATGATTACATATATGTATTTATACATTATTAAACAAGATTAACTATGCATAGATTACCTATAAAATTGGGACTTTTGTTATTGATTTTGAACATTTCTACTGCCTTTGCTCAAAATTGGACACCTATCTCAATCACTGGCAAAACGAATTATAAAGCTCATAACTTGAGTATTTATCCTATACAAGCCTATTCTCTTGTAGATTTATATTATGTACCGACTTCGATTGTGTTTCGAACAATAGAAGTGGATAGTGTGCAACAAGTGAATGGTTTAACAAATTATTTTTTCAATGATGTTTCTTTTTTGGCAGCTGGAGTTGGTATCAAAGCTCACCAACCTAATTTTTTAGAGCGCAAGATGGTTTCAGGGGGAGGAGGTGTTTATAATTTTTATGATCCAGATACACTTGTTCTCAATACACAAGCAAGTATAAATGACAGTTGGACCTATAATCAAAATACTCAAAATATAGCAACCGTGACCAATATTGTTCAAGATACTGTTTTGGGACAAGTGGACTCTATCAAAGTAATTCATTTATCTTTAGGTGATAGTATTTTACTATCTAAAAATCATGGAATTGTATACTTTCCAGATACTTCGGATCTCTATTACACATTAGCTGGAATTGAGTATACACCCACTAATTTTATTGGACAACAAATGCCAAGTACTTTGAATACCTATGATTATGAAGTGGGGGATGTCTTGGTGTATGAGTCGAGAAGTGTATACATCAACTCTAGTTCATTATTACGAGAGAAATATACTGTGTTATCAAGATCAGGGAACAATTATACATTTCGAAAAGAATCTTTCCAAAAAAACAATAATTATGGTAATCAGTCAATAACAACTGCTGTAGGAACAACCTCCTTATTGCCTTATTATCATGACGAAGAACTTGTTTCTAATGGGGGAATTATGGCTTCTAATTATCCTCAAGAGTATAGGTTGTGTGTCATTACAGAAGATAGAGCAGGTAAAGCAATTAAAAAAGTTACACCATTTAGACTTAGCAATTACAGCCCCAATCCTGGTATCTATAATATCATTTCAAGTTCTAAGAGTAGATTCTTTGCCTCTGGTCTGGGCTTTTTATATGATGAGGAATCTAATCACTTAGGTAGTTTTGAAAATCAACTTGTTGCATACGTAAAAGATGGTGTCTTAGTAGGAGATACTACCACATTATCCTCTTTAGTACCCATTGCTAAGATAGAAAAACTTCCAATAGAAGTTAAGACGTTTCCACAACCAACAGATGTACTCCTTAATATTGAATTAGATGGTAGCGCTTTGGAACTTGGTCAAGTTCAATTACTGAATTCAGCAGGGCAATTAGTGCTTGAGTGCGCTTATAAAGGGGAAAATATCTTTAGTATTGATGTGACAGGAGTAGAGCAAGGTATCTACATCTTGAAAATTATAACGGATGAAAAATATGCCACTAAGAAAGTAGTCATTGGGCACTAAAATTATAAGCTTGGTTAAAGCGAGCTTGTGGAGTGCGTTTTCCATTAATACTTCTACTTGTTCTTTTCTGTATCCCAAATATACTTTACCACTCAAAGATCAGATAAAATAGCTATTTAGTGGTCACTATTTTTGTCATTTTGATAAGGTTTAGTTTAGCTAGAGTAAAGTAAGGTTGTTTGAGTGTTAATATCGTTAATGAGCAAATTATTATAATACAAAATAAGAAAAAAAAGTTCCTTGGAGATTTATGTAGGTATATCATTTTATTTGTGATAATTTCTACTACTAAGACAAAGTAGCAGCACAACTAACTACTAAAAAAAAGACGCCAAGAAAAAATCTTGGCGTCTGTTGTGTTGCTGCTGTGTTAAGAAAAAATATCCCTTTATTGTTTGATAACCTTTCTAACAAGCTGTTTTTTATCGTTTGCAAACGTAATAAAATAAACTCCACGATTTAAATCATTCAACACAACCGTTTTATTTTGGAGCGTGCCAGTTTTTACAATTTGACCTTGTAAATTCACCAATGTATAATTCGTAAGCCCTTCAATATTGGTTTGAATTTGTAGTTGATCTGTAAATGGATTAGGTGACACGTTTAAGAAGGTTCCTTGTACTTTTTCAACGTTGTTAACATCGACACTAGCACTTTCGTTGCTATTGACACAGAAGTTCTTTGTCTCTGTACTGCTAAAACTTCCTCCAGAAGCTAAAACAGTTCCGCTTGACGCATTGCTAAGAGAATAAGAACCATTACCGTATGCACAACACATCCCATCTCCATAAGAGTCATTAACAGTTAGTGTGTAACAACCAGCTGGCAAACATTGATTGATGTTGAGCGTAGAACCATCTGCTTGGTTAGGATAAGTACCTCCAGAAGCAACAGTAGCACCAGCACTATTTTTGATGTTCCAGCTTGTTTCTTCTGGATAATTATCAAACTTGAGAGTCAAGCGAGTATCGATACAAGTTGGAGTAGCCGTACCTGATATAGAGAATGCATCTACAGCCATGTCTCCTTGCCAAGTTGTTCCTGTTGTACCATTAAATCGTAACTTTAACTCTGTTTCGGAAGTATAACTGTTTAGACTGACAGTAGCTGTTTGCCAAGAATTTCCTTGGTTACCTGCTTTAGACCAAATTGTAGTCCAAGAAGTTCCATTAGTGCTTGCTTCTAGTTTTAAATTGCCCATTGCAGCAGCACCATACATATGATACTTGAAGGTTAAGCTAGGAGAACTCAAGCCAGATAAGTCAAAACAAGGACTATTTAAGATAGCTTGTTTGCTAGAGTAGTTTGGAGAAGATGATTCCATATAAACATAGTAACTACCGCTACTTGCAGCACTTGGTCCTGTATTAGAAGAAGGTGTGCCACCTGAATTGCGACTCCAGTTAAAGTCATCACCACTTGCTTGTGTCCAAGCACCAAAGTTGGTTTCAAAACTTTCAGTATATGGGAAAGAACTTATGGTTGAACTACAATTGGCTGGTGGATTGGTGCCTCCATCAACACCACAATTAGGCATGTCATTACCAATGTGTGCGATTAACTTATCGCTTCTACCACTAGAACCGTTGGTACAGCCACCTGTATTGTGAATGGCAACTACTAAATTAGAATTATAATCCAAAACAGGAGATCCAGAACTACCACCTTCTGTATCAGCATAATAACGAATGCCATTAGTTGTCACGGTATTAACTTGTGCATTACCATTGGCATCACCTCCTTGGTCTGTTTTTACTGTAATCTCTTTGCGTCTACCTCCTGGATGCCCTACGATGTAAATGCGATCATTTACAGAAGGTGCAACAGAACTCAAGCTTAAATAGCCGTAGGTGCTAGTTGGATTATTTGGAAGTTTTAGTAACGTATAATCTAGTGTAGAACTAGTTTTGATAAATGTAGAAGAAGATGCGACAACATCAGAAGTGGAATTACCAGAGCCATTACAATTAGTATGATGATAATTGAACATAAAATCAGTGTTAGCTGCCGCAGAAGCCGTGCCAACACAGTGATTATTTGTCATCAAATGACCATCACAACCTAGTAACCAACCTGTACAAAGACTAGAGCCATTGATTAATAATCGGCAAACAGCCCGGCCTTTGGTGTACATGGTTGTTCCATTATAGCAAATGATAGGTTCTTTTTCGTCACCACCACAAATTGATTTTTCTGCTAAGATAGCATCGATCTTTTCTTGTGGATAGCCATAAGCAACTCGTGCTATGTCAAAACCGTAGTAGTTGGACGCATTTTGAGCATGGAGACGAACAATAATACGCTCGTCAAATAAAACTTTGGTCCAAAAATCACTGATCGTATTTAGCTGAGCATCAATAATTTTCCCTTGACCACCATAAATGATAGATTCTCCAATATTAGGAGCTGTAATCTCTACATAATCACCTGGCGCTAAGTTGAAATTTTTAAAGTATAATTTGATGTAAGAAGCTTGTTTGGAATAGAACTCTTTTTCGAAGATAATCCCTGTTGTACCAGTTGCATTGTAAGGATGTTGAGTCTGTATGTTTAATGCTTCCTCATCTCCAATTTTGAGTGGTTTGCTAGGTCGATCGAGATGGTTTTGAGAGGAGTGGTTAGATCCTGTAAGTGGGCTTTGGGCGTAGGTAAGACTACTAATGAATAGTAGGAAAAATAATAAATTTTTCATCATAAATAGTTTTAATTAAAACAGAAAGTGTGTGTAGCGTACTACCAAGGGGGATGTCGTATTGGGGAATATTAAATCCTTTGTTTATCTGTTGTGAGGGTGTTTGGATAGATTGATGTTAACTAGTGTTTTTCAATTGAATCATTTGAAATTGTTTTAAGTAGAATGAGGAAAATTTTGAATAAGTATTATGGTGTTTGTGTTTTGTATCTATGTTGTTGTTTGTAATTATACACATTAAAAATCACAAAAAGTAAAATTTAATTTTGTTATTAGGTTTTAAGTCGAAACCTAATTTCGTTTAAAAAAGGAGTTAGATTTAATATATTTAAGGGTAATATTTGAAGTGTTAAGTTTTTTATTTTGATTAGTCTTGTTATTTGAAATAAAATTTTGTTTAAGCTTGGTTTTATATCCGTTATTAAAATTTTCTTAACATATAATTAAGAGTTTAAAAAGTTTTCTAAATCTGTAAAACGTAGTGTTATTTTAGTTATGTATTATGTATTGTAAAATAAAGGCTAAGGTGTTTTTGGGGCGAAGAGGATTCGCTTAGGGTAATCACATCGTTATTGTGGAAAGAAAAAAATAGGAATAAAAAAAGCAGAAAAGCTACCAAATGTAGTTTTTCTGCTTTGATAAGTAAGAGCTTTTTTACTTACTTGTACGTGTTTATATAAATGCTTATGGGCAAACCTGAGTACAATACTCGTTGTACCATCCCCATCTGTTGGTATTAGGGAATTCAGTCCCGAAACTCCAAGCTGTTTCATACTGTTCGTCGTCAACGCCATTGGATTGACTAACACTTGCATGCGTTGCAATGATAAAACAAGAATCACTAATTGAAGATAGGGGAATAGTATAGGTATAAGTAGTTGTTCCTGCAATATGAGTGGCTTGATAAGGGAATTGTCCTGGAATAGGGGTATTGGAATTATTGGTGGGCAAATTAGCTAAGCTGCCAATGTATAGATGCGTTTCTGCCAAATTCCATCCTCCAGTAGTATTAAAAGTAACATAGAGGTTGGTTGCGTCGTTGATTACCTCAACATTTCCAACCAAAATTGTTTGACCACCATAAAAATCATAAGAAATTGTGTCGTATACACAAGGTTCACATTCTTGTACGCAATAGTTCATATATCCTGCCCAGCTTCCTGAGTTATTAAATTGGACATCATTAGCCCAAGCTGTTTCGGACTGAACAATTTCGCCCTCACTATTTAGTAAGTGTGCCTCAGCGTGTGCCGCAACAATAAAGCAAGAATCCAAAGTAGACAAATCGTATGTATATGTAAAGGTGGTTACCATAGGGCTGTGTGTAGTACTAGATGGGAAATTTCCAATTTTAGGATTTCCATTTGGAGTAGCGGGCATATTTGCCAAAGAGCCAACATATAGATGTGTTTGTCCTAAAACCCAGTTGTTTTGTGTCGAAAAAGTAACAAATAGTTGTGTTGCGGTATTGGTTACAGTAACCGTTCCAATATTAATGTGCTGCCCTGCATTAAATGTACTAACTACTGGTGTGCCACAAGGTGTGTTATTAATTATATTATTACTAGTATTTGTGATAGTCGTATTGTTTGCATCCGTAGAAGTAGATGGAGTGATTACTTCATTTTGTTCTGAACAAGAAACAACTAAAAAAAATGTAACAATGAGTAGAAAAAAGTGTTTAAAGGTGTTCATTTTAATAAAATTTTAATTTATTATTTAACATAATTCTATTCTATAGGCTTAAGAAGTTGAGTCTTTATTTTCTTTATTAATCAGAAGATTACAATAAATGTAATTGTAAACTTTGAAACTTTTAAAATTTGCAAATAGAAAAAAGAAGCAAAAAAAATTATTATTAAGCATTCAACGTTTTACTAGCATAGAAAAACTAACTTTTACTTATATCTATATATTATTATAACCTTTTAAAATTTGAATTGTTTAGAACACAAAGATATGTACTATTAGCAAAGCTTGGATGAACTAAACTTGCCAAAGTATGTCACGTTTTTGCCATTTTGGAGAAAAATATATGTTATTGACTAAAAGAAAAATATTAAAAAAAGCACTGTTTTATCTTTTGCGATCTACTTTGCTAATGAAAAAAAAGAAGACAATAGCTGATATACCATAAAAGACCATAAACGCAGGATCTCTCTTGGCAAATTCTAATTTTAATCCAAAAAGATCTAAATAAACAATCAAAGTATACAAAAGAACTTCTATTCCAATAAATAATAAAAACAAGGTAACAAAGTGGCGGCTATCGTTAGAATTGCTCATAAATAGTAAATCTTAATTTATTTTAATAGTGTGCCAAAGCCATACTATTTAGTACAGCAAATTATCGTATGAAGTTAAAGTGAACGACTATGGTTAATATAATAATCGATAGAAAATCGATCCCATTGACTAGGCAGCAACAATAGAGCAATTAAAAGTATCGCACGGTACATAACATGAGACAAATCCCAAATAGGTTCTGCGTAGCCATGTCCAAATGTTACAAGAACCAAAACAGATGCTAGAGCATATAAGGCATAATCTCGTTTTAAACCAATCACAAGCAACAACCCTCCTATAAGTTCTACATAAGAAGTATAATAAGCTGTTCCTAACAACAGGAATTTAGGAATACTAGCATAGGCTTGAGTAGCAAATGCCATTTGATAAATGCCGTCTACTGTATAGGTAAATACCTTGCCGTATCCTTGCATTAAAAAGATAAAACCCAATAATAAGCGCAATGTTAACACAGCAACTTGCTGATTAAGAGGAACAGTTTGCATGGAATGTTTTTTTATAAGTCAATGGTTTCTGGACCTTTGTGAAGGTAAATGTGACACTCATCTCCTCCAATAATGTAGGCTTGCTCCACAATAATAGAACCATTCGAGAAACCAACAAAATGAAAGCTATCTTTTTTGTTGACTAAATTACTATGATAAGCATCAGTTATAACAGGATAAAAACTATCGGACTCATTCGGATCTTCATATTTAAGGGTATCCCCATCTGATATTCTAATGGTATAGTAGCGATCGAGTTGCTGGCCATTGATGCCTACATCTATACTTTTGTAAATAGTACTGCAGATGATATCATCCTGTGGTTGAGTAGGGGCACAAGAAATGAGTTGATAAAATCCTATTATTAGAAAGGAAAAGAAGAAAAATCGTTTCATAAAGTTGTGTGTGTTTATTTTTACTAATGTAATTTACGGGACACTCATTTAGACTAAAGCCAAAAGGCTAGAGCAATGGTATCTCTACTTAAAACAACAAAATGAAAGCGGTCTTTGTTCTTGGTAAAAAGGAGCTTGTCCTTGTTTATAGATGTTTTAATGTTTTGTAATAACAATAGTTCGTTGAAACCACGCAGTAGCAGCGAAGCTAAACTTTATTGTTTTGATAATCAATAAGTTACAGTTTTATTGTATTTTGTGTTAAAAATTTGATTATCAAGCTAATATAAATGTGCTTTTTTATCTTTTTGGTAAAAAAGTAAACAACTAAGCGATAGCGATCTCACGACCGCAGGGAGCTACCACGAAGTAGCACCGCAGGTAATCAACGAACTACTATAATAAAAGAAGATGGATATATTTAATCCAAAAACTCTAATGCAGCTCTCAAACGTTCAGGTTTACCTACATCAAACCAATAATCTTGGTTGTGAGGATAGGCTATGATTTTGTGTTTGTCTGCTAAATTGAGGTATGTTTCTATAATAGAAAATTTGCCTTTTTGTGTCATCAAATCGAGCAAAGAAGGATGAATAATGTGTATGCCACTAAAGGCATACGATTGAATTTTTTGTGCAGGGCGAACATGTCGAATGGCTTTTGTTTTGGTGTTTGTCCAACCACACAGTTCTTGCTGTTCGTTGAACAACAAATAGCGGGAACTTTCTCTATTCCGTGTTGCTAGTGTTGCTAAAGCCTCGTGCTGCTGGTGATGGCGGAGCATAGTCGATAAATTGATGTTAGAAAGTACATCGACATTGTAAATAACAACGGCTTCTTCTTCTTCAAAATGTGCTTTAGCTTTTAACAAGCCTCCACCTGTTTCCAACAGTGCTGCTCGTTCATCTGAAATAGAAATGCAACAACCAAAATTCTGATGTACCTCCAATTCTTTTAGTACCTTTTCACCAAAATGATGAATGTTAATAACAATATCTATTATCCCAAAGGATTTTAAGTGTTCTACAGCATGTTGTAAAAGTGTTTTTCCATGGACTTTTACCAAAGCTTTGGGGCGGTCATTGGTTAAGGGGCGAAGACGAGTACCCAAACCTGCTGCAAATAGCATTGCTTTCATAATATCTCTTTAACAATTTTATAAACTTTACCAATATCTTTTGCTAATTATTTTAGCCAATCCTATTCTTATTTTAATGCCTTATTTGGAGACATCATGCAAAAATCATGGCTTTATCATGCAATCAAAAAATTGCAAAATACTAAAAAATAGGACAGTGTAAAAGTATTGTTTAAACTTGAATATGTGTTCAATTTTGTTATATTTGTTTAGCCAATATTCTTGCTGTTTAATAACAGGTCGAAACCAAGGAGCCATAGCAAAATGAAACTGGATTCGTCCCTTTATGGGAACAACACATGCTCGCTAGATTATGATTTAGAGTTGTGTGGTCTCACAAAATTACCACATTAAAGCATTAAAATTAAAAAAAATAAATAATAGATTGATCAAAATGGAAGTAAAGACCAATAAGATTTCGATTCCTCAAAAAGGTTTATCGACAGAAGAAATACTAAGCGAGCTAAAAGCTATGAAAAAGAATGATGTGCCTTGGGATTCAGGGAAAGTGCTCGCTTATGTTTATGAACCCAAAAAAGAAACGGAAAACTTGACAAAGGAGGCTTATAAGATGTACCTCATTGAAAATGGTTTGGATCCAACAGCATTCCCAAGCTTATTAAGGCTTGAAAATGATTTGATTGGGATGGCAAAAGATTTGTTAGGAGGAGATGATGAAGTAGTCGGAAACTTTACCTCAGGCGGTACAGAAAGTATTATACTGGCTGTTAAAACGGCAAGAGATTATTTTAGAGCCAATCGACCAGAAATCCAAGTGCCAGAACTAATTATAGGAGAAACGGCACATGCAGCTTTCCACAAAGCGGGACATTATTTGGGGGTAAAAGTCGTTATGGTTCCTGTTGATAAAGACACTTTGAAAGTAGATCCGAAACTGGTTGAAGCAGCGATTACAGAAAACACCATTCTAATTGTTGGGTCGGCACCTTCTTATGCTCATGGGGTAATTGATCCCATAGAAGAACTTGCAGCGATGGCAAAATCTAGAAATATTTTATGCCATGTTGATGCTTGTGTTGGTGGCTTTTACTTACCTTTTGCCCGCAAGGCAGGCTATGATGTTCCTCCTTTTGATTTTAGTGTCGATGGTGTAACCTCTATGTCAGCGGATTTTCACAAATATGGATATGCTGCTAAGGGAGCTTCTTGTATTCTGCAAAAAAATAGAGATTTGAGACGGCATCAAATTTTTGCTTGTTCTAGCTGGTCTGGTTACACAGTGATTAATCCAACCGTATTGTCTAGCAAGACAGGTGGTCCTTTGGCTGGTGCTTGGGCAACCCTAAATCATATTGGACAGGAGGGATACATTGATATTGTCAAAGGTTGTCAAGAAGCCACTAAGTTATGTCGAGAAGGGATTGCAGCAATTCCAGAGTTAGAAGTAATGGGGGATCCTGACATCAATTTAGTAGCAATTGTTTCTACCGATCCTAAAATTAATGTTTTTGCTATTAGTGACTGGATGGCAAAAAGGGGCTGGCATATTCAAGTTCAATTAGCCGCTAATTGTTCTAAAGAAGCATTGCATTTGAGTATTAATCGAGCGAACGTAGCACATATTCCAGAATTATTAAAAGAATTTAAATCAGCGATTGCAGCATTAAAAGAAAAACAAGCACCTGAAATGGCATTGGATCCAGCTATGTTGGCACCCATGTTTGACAATATGAATGCTGAAACGTTTGACAATCTAGCAGAAATGCTTGGTTTAGGAGGTGGAGGCGAAGGGGCAGGCTTGCCTGATAATTTAGAAATGATTAATAATATTCTAAATCAACTGCCTGTCCAACAGCGCAATGTTTTGCTAACAGAGTTTATGAATAAGCTGTTTAGTGCTATTTAAGGATTAAATTTTGTGATATTTACTACTGAATGCTTGATAATATTCGTCAGTCAAGCATTCAATAGTAATATTGTAAGCACTACTTTATAATCACATCTATCGCTTCAGAATGTGCCGTAAACTCTGGCGCATACATAGATTGAATTGTTGTAATCCCATTAGAAAATTGCCCCTTGTGGACGGCACGAAGGGTATATTCAAAAGTATATGCTCCTTTCTTTAACTCTCTAAAAAAGAAATTGCTAGAGGCATCTTTGGTCATTTGATAATAGCCTATGCCATTCTGATAATGATAACGACTGAGAACATTGGTCGGTTCAAAACCGGCTGCACGCATATCTTTTAGGTGTAAATATTCCATCGTTTGCCCTACTTCCAACTCAATTTTTACCAAAATCAAATCTCCTGGTTTTATGTCTGTTGTTTGAATTGGTGTGTGAACAACACCTGTTGTACTTGGCGTTTGCAAGAACAGCTCTTTTTTTATCTTTAGAGGTGTTTCTTGAAAAGTGTGGATGTTTTCAAATTGCTCAAAGTATTGCCAATAAGCAGCACCCAAAGCAGGCGTATTATTTTTATTGGTAATGCTTATGATTGCCATGTCTTTGTTGATCGAGTCAGAAGGCCAAGTTTTTTGAAAATAACCTGTTCCTAATTCTTGATCCATAGTTGTGGACGAAAAGGATTCTTTTCCAATTTGAATGTCCAAACCAATTGAATGGTCTAACCAATTGTTGCCAGACATCAGCAAAGCGTAACAAGCGGTAGTAGTCGCTTTTGTACTAGCCCAAGCAGTTCCTTTTTTCTGGCGCAATAACCAAAGCTTTAGTAAGTAGACAGCAGCATCGTCTTTGGCTACTTCTTCAAATAGCTCAATCATAATGGCTTGCGTTTCTATTGGCAATTGATGCGAATAAAATCCCCATGGTTGCGTCCAATACATCCCTTGTGTTGAATCTATAATAGCTTGATTTTTTAAGCTGTCGGCAATCATTTGCGCATATTTACTTTGAGGACGGATGCGATGAGCAGCCAAAGCCAGTAAGCCTTGTTGATAAATAGATTTATTGCGCCAATGCAACTTAGCTTGTTCCAAATAGTACTGAATGCTTTGAGCCAAAGCAGAGTCTTTTTGAATACTTGTAGCATCCCAAAAGAAACTTTTTGTATATAAATATTGAATGGCAGAAGGACTCAGATTATCTTCCAAGCGCATGGCATCAGAATCTGGTTTAACTTGTTTGTTGTTTTGATAATAATGTGCTAACTGCTGGTACTGTTGGATGATTTGTTGGTCTGTATAATCCAATGCTTTTTTCAGCATTTGTTGAATCGCTTTGTTTTTAGACCATGCATTAGCACCCAATTGTTCTAATTTTGCCAACCCACTAAGAATATACTGTGTTATAAATGGACTGGAATGCCCTCCCTTAAACCAAGAAAAACCACCATCTTCCGATTGACGTTCTAGCAATTGGTGGCGGACTTTTTGAAATTCTTTAGCCATACGACTTAGTTTTAACAGCTGCCCCAAGTGTTTTTGTCGCTCAGCACTTGAATTCGATTGGAGCACCCAAGGCGTTTCTTCTAGTAAAATCGATTTCAAAGTGGGATTATTCAGCAATTTATCCAAACTAGAACTAGGAACATCTTTTGCTGCCCAAGTTTCAAATAGTTTTTCGAGTTTAGGGTTTTCAGTAATAATTTTCGTAGCCAAACTATTCGCATAAAACCTTGAAAACAATTGTTCTGAACACTCATAAGGATATTCTATCAAATAAGGTAATGATAAAAGAGCTTCCCAAGCAGGGTTTGTGCTCATCTCTAAAGTAAATCGGTGTTGTTGTAAGGTAGTAGAAGCGTTGTGCTTCAAACCTTTAAAGACAACGTTTTGTTTTTGCTGTCCATGCGCCAAAATCGGCAAACTTTCCAAAACCAAGGTTTTATTACTAATAACAGGCAACTGATTTTGTTCGCCATCTGAAAAATTATCAGCCTTTGCAATTATCTTATACAAAACAGGGTTAGTCCAGTCCTGCGGAACTTTTAAGGTCCAGTGAACTTTGGTAACAGCTTCTTGTTTTAAATCAAATGATTGAATGGTATTGATATGCTCAAACTGGACATCAATAGGAGCATTGGTCAGCGCATCAAAAAGCTGTAACGTCACTTTTCCTGCTAGTGGCTCTTGGCTTAGATTAGCAACTTTGGTGCTGATGTCAACCATATCCCCTTGACGCAGAAAACGGGGCGTGTTAGGCATGACCATTAACTTTTTTTTTGTGACCAGTTCTTTGTGACTAAGGGTAGTTTTTAAGTCTTTTGTATGCGCCAAGAGCCTGAATTTCCAGCTTGAAAGCGCCTCACTCATCTTAAATTTAATGCTAATACTACCTGTACTATCTGTATTTAGATGCGGGTAGAAGAAAACAGATTCTTTTAAGTCGGAGCGTATTTTGACGTTGTTGAAGTTAGCAGACAAACTGTTTCGAGTTGCACCTCCTACATTATTGCTAGGAGAGAGCAATATAGCATCATTGGGATCACCATACTCGACGGGAATTCCTCCATAATCGTAAAGGTTAAAATCCATATCATTGACAACGCTTAGGCATGGAATACCATCTACGAGTATATAACTTTCCTGTCGCTCCATAGTAGCGATTTCCTTTTCCGCCAATTCCAAAACAGGAATAATAATATTTCGACCATGGGCATCAACAGGATAATAAGGCAAAGAATTAGGCTCTAAATCTTGTTCATTCGGAATGCCATCACCATCTGCGTCCTTCGGCGTTGGAGGATGAGCATACCAAAATTGATTGAATTTTAGAAAAGAAGCAGTTGCATTGATATTGGGATCAACAATGGCGTAGGATTTGAGCGTAGGAAGCTGCCAGTTGGGCGATTGAGATACCTTAAATGTTCTTTGTTTGATATTATCTTTGCTAGACCAATCCTCTAAACTTCTGTAATAAGAATTTTGATACACATCGAAATGCCAAGAATGGCTTGTTAGATAATCTAAGGAACTATCGTACATAGAAGCTAGTATTTCACTGGCAACCGCCTCTCCATTAGGGCTAGTTATTTTTATAGTCCATTCTTCTTCTTGGCCAGGTAGTAAATTGTCTCTAAAGGACAAATATTCTATGGTTAAATCTTTATTGCTCCAAGGTACCTGAATGTAATTTTCAAAATCATGAAAACGATTATTATAAATAGACAGCAATCGGTAGTGCAAATTACCTCGATGTTTCTCATTAAGTACAATAGGAACTTTTTGATAGGCTTGAGGTTGTAACCAACGGTATTCGTGTACTTTTTCATAGTTCTCTAGTTCTAGCAGAATATGGGCATCGTCAAAGTAAGAACCAACCTCCAGTAGAACGATATCTTGGGGTTCTCCAGTCAAAAAACTATCTTTATTATAATGCAATAAAGCAACATTGTAAGTAGGAGAAGGGAAGGTATCTTGTAGGTTAAAATAACGAATCTCTTCTTGAGCTAAGACAAGGCTGCTGTCTTGATAAATAAAGCGAATGCGATAAAAGCCCTTCGCCCAATTTAAGGTATTCAGTTGCCATTCTTTGGATGCCGCATGGACTTGGTCTTTATAAATAGTATCCAATACGACCCAATTGGCTTTGTGGCGTTGGTTGTCATAAGCTTCGTAGAGAGGGAAATCTTTCTCAAATGCTGCGACAGTAGTGATCGTTGTATCAGGGATACTCCACAGCCTATTGATATAAGGATGCTTGGGAGTACTTAATTGCTCTATAATTAAATAAGTTTGAATTGAAACAGGCTGCTTAGAAGTAGAAGAACCTTGTTGTTTAGTGGCTTTGTAGTTGGCTATAGTTGAAGTCGAATGACGAACAATATTGGATTCATGGGCAAAAACAACATCTATAGAAGAATCATTTGAAGTTGAAAGGAAATAGTTGAGATTTTTTTGTGAAGTGTGCGTGGAACATTCAATGGTTTCGCCAGTTAAATCTACGATTGTCCCATGAAACGAATAATCACTTTGATAGATCAAGGAATCTTTCTCCTTGTCAATTAGCAATCGAACATAAAAGTTGCCCTTAGCATCAATCAAAGCAGTAGCTACTTTTAACGTATCTTGATATTCTTTTAGAATAGAATACTGAATTTTTGCATCCATCAAAGGCATTCCAGAAAAAGTTTTAGCTGTTCCGACTACAACCAAAGTATCCCTATATTCACCAAGTACAACAAAGCTCTCAACTTTTGTTTGCAGTGTTGGTTTTTTGTATTCTTCAACATCGAAATAAACCTTATTCCTGCTCAAAGAGTCCTGCAGATGCATTTCCCCCAATAAAATACTATTCGGTATTCTAAATTGACCGCTATAAGCGCCATATTCATTGGTGGTAATGATTTGACTGGCTATTTTTTGTTGATTAGCATCATAGAAATGGATGGTTGTTTTTTGGCGGGGTAGAATATCACTAGTGCCATCGGTGTTAAACTGAGTAAGAATGCCTTTGTATTGAATGTTTTGTCCCGGTCGATAAATAGGTTTGTCTGTAAAGAGGTAGGTTTTTTTACCTTTTTTTAGGCGACTGTAGTCATTGTATCTTAGCTGATGATCGTCTAGCCACAATTGGTCTTTGCCTTTTTTAATTCGAATGGAGTAAGGTTTTGTACGGTTTAAATGAGTCGTTAGATGCCCTTGGTTGTTGCTGTATTGGGTGTCAATTTTTTTCCAATCTTTATCTAAAAACTGAACTTTTGCTTGCTCAATAGGCGCGCCATTTTTTCGATTAACAATAAAAAACTCATTAATAGACTGTCCTTTTTGAGGGCGTGCTCTAGCGATAAATGCCAAATCAGAAACTTGGAAATAAGCATAAACCAATCCATTTTTTTGATAAGAAAAATCAGCTTTGTGAGACATAATAAGTAGATAAGCACCAGCTTTTTGAGCAGGAACCTTTATTTCAATAGAATGGTTTTTGAAATCATTTGACAACGGAATTTGCTCTTCCCAAGTATGACTATAATGAGATGCTATTTTAGCAATATAGGCACTCCAAATGGAATCGCGGGTTGTTGGTTTTGCTAATAAATCTAACTGGGCTTTTTCCTTGTAATAATGGTCAGGTAAAGGCAATAATTTGCAATAGACTTTGTCAATATTTTTGCTCGTAACTTTAACTAAAATATTTTGTTGAGTTGGAGTCACTGCCTCTATGGACAGACTTAATTCTTTTTGTAGAATCTGATTCAACAGTGCTTGGCAATTTTTTGCTCCAACGGAGTTAGGAAAGCGCTGAATGGCTGCTTGACAGATATCGTGCGCCTTTTTTATATTCCAGCGATTATTATAAATACTGTTTCTAAATTGAGGGTAATGATAACCATAAGGATTAAATAAGTCTTTGGCAACTTCATAACTAATCATGGTACCCATAGGAACATCTGCGTATGTTTGTTCCATTTCTAGCAAGCGAGTTAGGTAATAGCTGTTGTGTTTTTTTATTCCTTCATAATTATAATTTAATCCAAAGACCATTCGCTCCAAGTCAAATTTGGCAAGTAGATTGCGTTGGTTGTGCTTCAAATAATGGCGTAGAAGCACTTGGTATAATTTATAGATTTGAATTCTTTTAGCATGCTCATCAGCAACCGTAAAATCAAACTGAACAAAATCTTCTACACGAACGAATGCTAGAGAGTCACGAAAAGGATAGTGTTTTTTTGTCTTTTTATAGGTTGTATATGTCGATTGATGGGTAAGGTAATCAATCGCATTATCAACCAGTAAATCATAGAGCGAGTAGTTGGGAAGCGTATTGGTTATGGTGTCAAGCCCTAGCAAAACTACATAATCATGTGCCCAAACATTTTTGGGTGCTGTTGATGCTATAGCGGACAATAGGTAACGGCTGGTTTCTTCTTGATAAAGACGCAGCATATTATCAATAGAATCTTGCACAGGATCAGGATCAGAATCTAGGGTATAGTTGCCTGTTGCATTCCAAATAACCCTTCTAACTTTAGGGCGGATATTATTACAAACATAAAAATCACGTTGATACTTGATCAATAAATCTGCTAGATGAGCATAAAGTAAGGCATTAACAATAGAGTCTTTGCTTTGGTCTATTTGGGCGAGTAATTTAGGTTTTAAAGCATCAATTACCGTTAAATAACAAAGGTGCTTTCTATGGCTACTATCTTGGAGTCCTAACTCTAGTTCTACTTCATATTTACTTCTGAACAAAAATGCTTTTACATAATGAGCTCTAGCACTTAAATCAATTGTATCGTGTCGAGATTGTTCCATTAATTGATTTAATAAAGGAATAGCAGGTTTTAAATCTCTATAATGTTCCAAAGAATCAATCTTAGCCCATTGCTGAGTGTAAGAGTTGGTTTGTGCAAAAGAGGCGTTTAGAAAGGATAGCAAAAATAACGTAACGATTAAAGGTTTCATAGGTAAAAGTTTAGGATGCTATTTATAATAATATTGAAGCACTGGAAAGTGTTTCTCCAGTGCTTCTAATTGATCTTATTGTTGTTAGTTTACTTTTACTCAACAGAGACTCGAACGCCCTCAGAGTGAGCCGTAAATTCAGGGGCATACATACATTGAATGGTGGTAATTCCATTGGAGAAATTACCTTTGTGATTGACTCGCAAAGGATATTCAAAGACATAAGTACCTTTAGATAAATAACTAAAGAAGAAGTTGGTCGAAGCATCTCTAGTACTTTCGTAATAGCCCAAACCTCCTTGGTATTTATACTGACTCAAGACATTGGTTGGTTCTAAACCGGCTGCTCTCATATCCTTCATGTGAACATATTCCATATCTCGATCAACCATCAATTCAATGCGAACTTTAATCAAGTCTCCAGGTTCTAAGGTTTGGCTATCAATAGGTTTTAAGACAGGACCTCGATCGGTGTTAATTTGTTTGAACAGTTTCTTATTCAACTTCAAAGGTGTTTCTTTGAAATGCGTAATCTTGTCTAAATTCTCGAAGTATTGCCAGTACAAAGCTCCCCAAGCCACGACATTGTTTGGATTTTTGACCTTGATGTTTGCCATATCGTTGGTAATTTCATCTGCTTTCCAAGAAGTTTTAAAATACCCCGTTCCTGCTTCTTTCTTGATTTGAGATTGATCCAATTTTTTGTTGCCCAAAGTAATTTCAATTTCTTGGTCGTCCATCAACCAATTATCACCCGACATGAGCAACGCATAACAAGCGGCGGCAGTAGCTTTGGTCGTTTTCCAATGAGTTGTCTGCTTGGCTTTTAGCAACCAAACTTTCAAATCTTCTACCGCCTTAGCATCTTTAGCTACAACATCAAAGACCTCAATCATCAAGGCATGGGTTTCGATGGGCAGTTGATACCAAAAGTAACCCGATGGATACTTCCAATACATGCCCATTTCATCGCTATTCAAGGCATTTTCTTTGGCAGCTGCAACAATCTTTTGAGGCGTTTCTAAGTCGGTTCCTTTTCTGTGGAAACCTAAGGCTAACAGTCCTTGCATATACATGGACTTATTTCTCCAATATTTTAGAGCTTGCCCTTCGTAGTACTGGATGGCTTCTAAAGTAGTTTTATTGGTAATTTTTTGCTCTAAAAAGAAGGTTCTAGCATAAAAATAATGAATGACCATTTGTCCTAGATGATCTTGCTCTAAGTACTCTTTTTCATTCTTGCTTCGTTTTGCCCATTTGAGCAATTCTTTGTACTGTCGAGCTAGCTCCACATCAATGTAGTCAACGGCACGTTGAATCATTTTTGCCATCTTAGGATCAGATTGAATATCCTTAACCCCCAACTTATCTAGATGTCCCATGCCTTCTACAATATATTGGGTGATGTACCAGCTATCTCGACCACCAGGCATCCAACTAAAGCCACCGTTTGCCAATTGACGATCCGCCATTTTGTCCCTAGCTTTTGTCAATTCATTCGCCATACGATTAAGATCAAAAAGCACCCCAATATTTTTCTTTTGAGTCGCTTCACTTTGCGCTGCCAAAACCCAAGGCGTTTCTTCTAATAAAGCATATTTAAGTTCCTCATTTTTAGCCAAATTACTTTTTAAAGCATCGGTATCAATATTTTTCCATTGATCAAAAACTCGTTTCACCTTGGGATGCGCATTGGCAACATCAGAAGCCAAACTGTTGGCATAATAACGAGAGAAAATTTGTTCGGTACACTCATAAGGATATTCCATCAAATAAGGCAAAGATTGAATGGCATACCAAGCAGGGTTTTGCGTGAATTCTAAGGTCAGTTGATGGTGTTGGAGCGTTTTTGATTGACTGACTTGAGCCATTCTATCAAAGGTGAATTTTTTAGTTTGTTTTCCTCGAACAGGGAGCGGTTGTGTTTCGGTGACCAACATGCGATTGGTCAGCACAGGAATAGCAGCTTCTTCGCCATCGGAGAAATCACCCGCTTTAGCAACGACTCGATGCGTAACAGGTGTGTTCCAACCATCAGGAATGTTGAGTTTCCAAGCCAAAGGAGCAGATTGCCCTGCCTTTGCATCAAAAGAAAGCGTAGCTTGAGTATTACCAAAAGCAGCATCAATAGGTTGCATGCTAATCGCATCAAAGAGTTGTAATTGAGCCTTACCCTTCATGGCTTTTTCAGTCAAGTTGCTGACCTTAGCTGTAAAGTAAATTTCATCATTTTCTCTAAAGAATCGAGGGGCATTGGGAACAACCATCAAGTCTTTTTGAGTGACGACAGATTTGGTGTCAGAGACAAAAGCCAACTCCTTGGTATGCCCAAAAAGCATGAATTTCCATTTGGTTAAGGCTTCGTTCATCGTGAATTTAATGATGATATTTCCATCTTTATCGGTCATTAAATCAGGATAAAAGAAAACAGTTTCATTTAAGTTGGTACGAACGTTTATATTTCCAAAATCTTCTTCAGGAGCCTGCTCTGGTGCTTCAGGCTTAGCTGTAATTTGGTCGTTAGAAACGACTGTTTTATCTTGTTCTGCATTCATAAAACCATCTGCTTCGACTTCTTCCATTTCTACAGAACTGTCCATGATAGGAGCGCCCAATTTTGAACCTTCTTTTTTGGATCTCATGCGTCCTTTAGGACTGGCACTTTTATAAACCCGATTGCCACGAGAATAATCATATTCATAGAAAGAAAAACCATTCCAATCCAGTGTAGGGTAGGTTCTAGATGCACCCGATTTGTAGGTATTCCAGTCATGTTGTAGCAAGGCAGAACCCACCATAGTAAACGAATTATAACCTTGTAAACTTAAACTCCTGTAGGAACTAGGATGAATATTGAAGTACCAAGAATTAGCACTAAAAGCATCTAAGGAGGCATCATACATACTCGCTAGAAATTCGGCGGCAACTTTATCTCCTTTATGACCAGAAATTTTAATCTTCCATTCTTCTTTTTGACCAGGATATAGTTTGTCACGGAATGTAGCGTATTCAACTTTTAAATCTTTGTTGCTCCAAGGAACATAAATCGTTCCTCCAGAGCTGTAAAAACGACCATCTTGAATGCTTGTTAGATGAAAATGTAGGTTGCCACGATGTTTTTCTTCTATTGAAAGACTACGAATGATTCTTCCTTTGGGTTGAATCCATTCTCGATGTATAATTTGATGATCATGTTCTATCTCATACAATACATAAGCAGCCTTTTCGTAAGTGCCAAAATCTATATTGATACTAGTGTCTGGTTCAGCAGTAAAAGAACTTTGAGCGAGAAACAAAGCATTGTTGAGCGGTGTTTTTTTAGCTTTATTGCTATACAATGTAAAAAACTTTCGAATCTCAATCGGAGCACCGTATTTATCTTTAGTTTTAAGCGTAACTCTATAACGTCCTTGTTTCCAATTGTTGACGTTTTTTAGCTCTAATTTTTTTGATTGTTTCGTATCAAAAGAAGTCCTTAAAACTTCTTTAGAGACCGACCAGTTGTTGGGCTCGTCCTCATTTTTGAAAGCATACAAAGGAAACTTTTTCTTAAAGCTTTCTTTGTCCATGTTTTCATAGTCAGGTTTAGACCACAAACGATTCTTGTAAATAATATTGGGTGTTTTCAATTGTTCAATGACAATTTCTCCTTGTGCTGCTTCAAATTGATAGTTAAGGTTTTGTGTGTTAATGCCAAAAGAAGACGTGTTTTCTCTGTTGACATTTTCGGGGATAGACAAACTAACATCCAAAGCAATATAACCTACTCGAACGGTAGATTGTGTCGTATGTGTCTCTCCTGTAATGTCGGTTACAGTAGCATGTACGGTATATTGAAATTCAGGATTTTTATCTTTTGGAATAGAGCGATCTGCTATTGCTTCAAAAGCAATTTCATATTCTCCTTTTTCATTGGTTGTTGTTTCTCCAAAAGTGATCTCTTGTTGTTCTCTATTAAACGGAATGTACCAACCCCAACGCCAATTCCAATAAGGAAAACGAGCTTGGCGAACCACACGATATTGCACTTTGGCACCATCAATATTATTACCTGCATAGGCTTTGGCGTGCCCTTGAACATGAACCGTATCGCCAATTTTGTAGGACTCCTTGATGGGCAGAGCAACGACTTCAAACTTAGGGCGCTTGTATTCTTCAACTCTAAAATACTTTGTACTGTGGCTATGACTATCTTCCAAGTACATTTGACCCAACAAGCCACCTTTAGGAGCAGTGAATGAGCCACTAAAAGAACCATATTCATTGGTGGTTACCGTTACATCGGCTACTTTTTGTCGGTTGGCATCGTAAAAGGTAATGATTCGTTGTTGATTGGGGACAATTTTTTGATCTTTGCCATCTGTCATATGACTCAAGACCAAGCCCTTGAAGTAGACCAATTGTCCTGGGCGATAAATTGCTCTATCCAAAAAGAAATGTGTTGTCTGTTTTTGATAAGGAGCATTAGGATCATGGTTGTAGTAAGAGTCGTCGAGAAATAAAACATCCTCTTTTTGGGATAATTTAATGAAATAAGAACTTTGGTAATAACCATTTTTAGTTTGTAATCCTTGACTATTAATTAAACCATTTTTATCACTATCAGTCGTGTGTGCACGAATGGTTTCGTAACGTCTTAAAAGGCTATTGTATTTGGATACATAAAATTCTGCACGAACGCCTTCTAAAGGCATACCTGTTGTTCTATTCGTTACATAAAAACTATAATTTCCGTCATTTTGACGCGCTACAAGACTCATATTAGATACAAAGAAAGAACTATAGGCAATGCCATTTTCTTTGTAGGAAAAATCTTCATCCGCAGAGACTGCAATAATATAACGACCATTAGGTAGTTTGGGAATTTCAAACTCAATGGTGTGATTTTGATAATCCCCCTCATCTTTAATCTCCAAAGACCATTGGTAAGTGCTGGATAATTTGCGCAAATATGCAGCGCGTTTTTCGCCATACTTTTCATTCAAAGTAGTGTGTTGAGCTTTTGTAATCGGAATGGCTCTAAAGTATACTTTTTGTAGATTTTTGTAACTTAACAGAGCTAAGATAGGGGCATCAATCGCATTAATCTTTTCTACATCCAGAGACATATTCTTCTGCTGAATACTGCTGATTAGAGCTTCGCAGTGAGAAGCACCGTAAGACTTGGGGTATTGCTCTATTGCTTTTTGGCAAATTTCGTATGCTTTTTTGATATCCCAACGATATTGCTCGGTTGGAGAAGGTTGGTATTTTTGTCCTTGATTATAATAATAAGTAGCAATTTGAAAAGCAATTTCAGCGGCAACTTCTTGTTTTTTGTACTGTTGATGAAGTGCTTCTAAACGATCTAAATAAAGTAAGTTTTTATCATTTAAAATAGATTTGTTTAAAACATAACGCAATCGTCTAAGTTCTAAATCAATATAAGCTTTGGGGTCTTTGTCATCAACATGAAAGGCTAATGCTTCTTGATACAAACGCAAGGTTTGAAATTCCGAGGCAAGGCTATCTTTAGCTTTTAGTGTTGTATTAATAAAACTTGACCCATCGGCAAAATGTACTTTAGAATCCAAATAAAACTTAAAGGCAGGTTTCGTTAAATAGTATTTCTCAGACTCAAAAAAATCAAGGGCGCGATGAACAAGAAAATCATAGAGCGTTGGGCGTAGTCCCTCTACATTAAAAGAACTGTAGGTGATGGCTTCAAAATCTTTTATAGCCAACGTTTTGGTCTCATCATAAGTGATGCTTTGGTGGTACAATTCAAAGCATTTTTCTGTAATCCTAGCAACATCCCAAGTCCGAATATCTTCTTGTTTAAAATCTGCTGTTTTGGTTCGGTTTTGAAACTTGTACAAATGTTGGTTGAGATAACGGTCGTACATTTCAGCTACCATCGATAACAAAATAGGCTTGATTGGAGCTGTGGCTGTTTTTGCTTCTTCTTGAAAACGATAAATGGCTTTGATCAAACCATCTTCTTCTAAGCGTGCCTGATATTTATTAATAAATAAAAGGGCTTTGATTAACTGCGCCGTTTGGGCAGGATTTTCAGCGTCTTTTTTAATTTGAGTATAGAGCTTTTGAGTTTCTTCTAGTGCAGACTTGGTCAAACCATCATACTCTAATTTGTTGATGGCTTCCCAAGCTTTGGGATAATTATTCATTGTTGTCTTATTTGGTTTTTGTGCAAATAGGTTGATAGATAATGCAACCGTTATAAAGGCACAGATAATTCCCCAATATTTATTTTTTTGCATAATGTTTATTTTTAAGTTTAGGTATTGGGTCGTGTGATTTTGATATTTTAATTGATTAGGCAATTTGAAAACGATATTCCAAATTGCCTAATAGAAATAGCCTTACTTTTACTCAACAGAGACTCGAACGCCCTCAGAGTGAGCCGTAAATTCAGGGGCATACATACATTGAATGGTGGTGATTCCATTGGAGAAATCACCTTTGTGATTGACTCGCAAAGGATATTCAAAGACATAAGTACCTTTAGATAAATAACTAAAGAAGAAGTTGGTCGAAGCATCTCTAGTACTTTCGTAATAGCCCAAACCTCCTTGGTATTTATACTGACTCAAGACATTGGTTGGTTCTAAACCGGCTGCTCTCATATCCTTCATGTGAACATATTCCATATCTCGATCAACCATCAATTCAATGCGAACTTTAATCAAGTCTCCAGGTTCTAAGGTTTGGCTATCAATAGGTTTTAAGACAGGACCTCGATCGGTGTTAATTTGTTTGAACAGTTTCTTATTCAACTTCAAAGGTGTTTCTTTGAAATGCGTAATCTTGTCTAAATTCTCGAAGTATTGCCAGTACAAAGCTCCCCAAGCCACGACATTGTTTGGATTTTTGACCTTGATGTTTGCCATATCGTTGGTAATCTCATCTGCTTTCCAAGAAGTTTTAAAATACCCCGTTCCTGCTTCTTTCTTGATTTGAGATTGATCCAATTTTTTGTTGCCCAAAGTAATTTCAATTTCTTGGTCGTCCATCAACCAATTGTCACCGGACATGAGCAACGCATAACAAGCGGCGGCAGTAGCTTTGGTCGTTTTCCAATGAGTTGTCTGCTTGGCTTTTAGCAACCAAACTTTCAAATCTTCTACTGCCTTAGCATCTTTAGCCACAACATCAAAGACCTCAATCATCAAGGCATGGGTTTCGATGGGTAGTTGATACCAAAAGTAACCCGATGGATACTTCCAATACATGCCCATTTCATCGCTATTCAAGGCATTTTCTTTGGCAGCTGCAACAATTTTTTGAGGCGTTTCTAAGTCGGTTCCTTTTCTGTGGAAACCTAAGGCTAACAGTCCTTGCATGTACATGGACTTATTTCTCCAATATTTTAGAGCTTGCCCTTCGTAGTACTGGATGGCTTCTAAAGTAGTTTTATTGGTAATTTTTTGCTCTAAAAAGAAGGTTCTAGCATAAAAATAATGAATGACCATTTGTCCTAGATGATCTTGCTCTAAGTACTCTTTTTCATTCTTGCTTCGTTTTGCCCATTTGAGCAATTCTTTGTACTGTCGAGCTAGCTCCACATCAATGTAGTCAACGGCACGTTGAATCATTTTTGCCATCTTAGGATCAGATTGAATATCCTTAACCCCCAACTTATCTAGATGTCCCATGCCTTCTACAATATATTGGGTGATGTACCAGCTATCTCGACCACCAGGCATCCAACTAAAGCCACCGTTTGCCAATTGACGATCCGCCATTTTGTCCCTAGCTTTTGTCAATTCATTCGCCATACGATTAAGATCAAAAAGCACCCCAATATTTTTCTTTTGAGTCGCTTCACTTTGCGCTGCCAAAACCCAAGGCGTTTCTTCTAATAAAGCATATTTAAGTTCCTCATTTTTAGCCAAATTACTTTTTAAAGCATCGGTATCAATATTTTTCCATTGATCAAAAACTCGTTTCACCTTGGGATGCGCATTGGCAACATCAGAAGCCAAACTGTTGGCATAATAACGAGAGAAAATTTGTTCGGTACACTCATAAGGATATTCCATCAAATAAGGCAAAGATTGAATGGCATACCAAGCAGGGTTTTGCGTGAATTCTAAGGTCAGTTGATGGTGTTGGAGCGTTTTTGATTGACTGACTTGAGCCATTCTATCAAAGGTGAATTTTTTAGTTTGTTTTCCTCGAACAGGGAGCGGTTGTGTTTCGGTGACCAACATGCGATTGGTCAGCACAGGAATAGCAGCTTCTTCGCCATCGGAGAAATCACCCGCTTTAGCAACGACTCGATGCGTAACAGGTGTGTTCCAACCATCAGGAATGTTGAGTTTCCAAGCCAAAGGAGCAGATTGCCCTGCCTTTGCATCAAAAGAAAGCGTAGCTTGAGTATTACCAAAAGCAGCATCAATAGGTTGCATGCTAATCGCATCAAAGAGTTGTAATTGAGCCTTACCCTTCATGGCTTTTTCAGTCAAGTTGCTGACCTTAGCTGTAAAGTAAATTTCATCATTTTCTCTAAAGAATCGAGGGGCATTGGGAACAACCATCAAGTCTTTTTGAGTGACGACAGATTTGGTGTCAGAGACAAAAGCCAACTCCTTGGTATACCCAAAAAGCATGAATTTCCATTTGGTTAAGGCTTCGTTCATTGTGAATTTAATGATGATATTTCCATCTTTATCGGTCATTAAATCAGGATAAAAGAAAACAGTTTCATTTAAGTTGGTACGAACGTTTATATCTCCAAAATCTTCTTCAGGAGCCTGCTCTGGTGCTTGGGGCTTGTTCGTTGCTAATTGTTGTTCGTTGACACTAGAATCTTTAGGTCTAAAATCGGCAATGGTAGCAGAAGAAGGAGTTGGAGGGGCAGGAGCTCGATTCATAGACTTCTCTCTAATTCCACCAGATTGCACTTCTTCCACAACTTCAACATCTTCAGATTCAAATACCTCATCATAGCGGCCACCTCTAGCGTAGTCCCATTCATAAAAAGAAAATCCATTCCAATTAAATGTTTTGTAGGTTCTAGATTGACCATAACTGTATGCATTCCAGTTTGACCCTAATAAACTTGAGCCTACATAGTAGAAATTTTGATTTCCTTGAAGTGACATATTGCGATAACTTGTAGGGTGAATAGTCATGTTCCAAGAGTTAGGAGCAAAAGCATCTAAAGAGGCATCATACATACCTGCTAAAAATTCAGCCGCAACTTTATCTCCTTTATGACCTGAGATTTTAATTTTCCATTCTTCTTTTTGCCCAGGATATAACTTGTCACGGAATGTAGCGTATTCGACTTTTAAATCTTTATTGCTCCAAGGAACATAAATGGTTCCTCCCGAAGTATACAAACGATTGCTTTGTGTGCTTGTTAGGTGAAAGTGTAAATTGCCACGATGTTTTTCTTCTATAGCAATCTCAACTTTTGTTCTTCCTTTGGGTTGAATCCATTCTTTTTTTACAATTTGATTATCATGTTCTACCTCATATAAAACATAAGCAGCTTTGTTATGCGCACCAAAATCCAATGTTACCGTTTCCCCAGGTTCTTTCGTAAAAGAAGTTTGGGCTACAAATAAGGCATTATTGACAGGAGTTGTTTTTTCTTTAGAGCTATAAAGCGTAAAGAATCGAACCAATTCAATTGCTTTTCCGTATTTGTCTTGGGTTTTTAGAGTGACCTTATAAGCACCTTGCGTCCATTTTTGGATCTTTTTAAGGTCGAGTTCTTTGGATTTTTCTGTGTCAAAAGCTGTTTTTAAAACTTCTTTGGCAACGTTCCATTTTTGTTGCTCGTCCTCGTTTTTATAAGCATAATGAGGAAATTTCTCTTGGAATTTCTCTGCGGTTAAAATAGTATAATAATCAGGCTTAGCCCAAAAACGATTGCTATAAACAGTTTTAGGTGTTTGTAGCTGTTCGATGATAATAGAACCTTTAGCAGCTTCAAATTCGGCATTTAAATTTTTACTGTTAATGATAAATGCTTCGGCATTTTCTCTATCTACATTTTCAGGAATAGACAAACTAATATCTAAAGCAATATAACCAACTTTGACGGTTGTTTGCACCGTATGCGTTTCACCCGTAATATCGGTAACTGTAGCATAAACGGTGTAGTTAAATTGCGGGTTTTTATCTTTGGGAATAGAACGATCGGCTAAAGCCTTAAAGGTAATTTCATATTCTCCTTTTTCATTGGTAGTTGTTTCTCCAAAAGCAATTTCTTGAACCTCTTGATTGAATGGGATATACCATCCCCAACGCCAGTTCCAGTATGGAAAGTTAGCCTTTCTTACAACACGATATTGAACTTTGGCACCATCAATATTATTACCAGCATAAGCTTTGGCGTGCCCTTGAACTTTTACAGAATCATTTATTTTGAAAGATTCTTTTACGGGCAATGCAATGACTTCAAATTTAGGTCGTTTGTATTCTTCTACTCGAAAATACTTGTTGCTATTATTTTGGGTGTCTTCAATCCGCATCTGCCCTGTTAAACCACTCGAAGGAGCTGTGAAAGAACCATTAAAAGAGCCATAGTCGTTGGTCGTAACTTTTGCTTCGGCTATTTTTTGATAATTGGCATCATAAAAGACAATGGTACGGGCTTGGTTTGGAACAATTTTAGGATTTTTTCCATTCGTCATACGTTTTAAAACCAATCCTTTGAAATAGACAATTTGACCTGGTCTATAAATCGCTCTATCCAAAAAGAAGGTTGTAAATTCTTGTTCATAGGGTTCGCTATTATTATAATTATAATAAGAATCGTCTAAGAACAACTCGTCATCTTCGTGTGTAAGTTTAACAAAAAAAGAATTGTTATAATATGAATTTTTAGCTTTAAAGTTGGTGGTCTGAAAATAACCATTTTTATCACTTTGGGCATTGCCAGCTTTGACAGTTTCGTACCGACGCAACAAACTATTGTAGGTAGAAACATAAAACTCAGCTTTTACATCAGAAAGTGGCTTGCCAGTTACTCTATCTGTTAGATAAAATGTTTGTTTTCCATCTTCTGATCGAGTGCTAAAACTGATGTTAGAAACATGAAAAAGACTATAAGCAATGCCATTTTCTGAGTATGAAAAATCTTCATTGGCAGAGGCAGCAATGAGGTAACGTCCGTTTCTTAATTTGGGAATACTAAATTCAACGCTGTGTTGTTGATAATCCCCTTCATCCTTGAGTTCGTTAGACCATTTATAAGCACCTGAAAGATTTTTTAGATAGGTAGCCCTAGCCTTTCCGTATTTGCTATTAAAAGCATCGTATTGTGCCTTGGTAATTGGGATAGCTCTAAAATAGAGTTTAGAAAGGTTTTTGTAAGTAATCAGGCCTAAAGTGGGTTGATTGATAGGATTTACTTTTTCTACATTTAGTGAGATGCTTTTGCTTTTGATCGTTGCCATTAAGTTCTTGCAATGAGAAGCGCCGTAAGACGAAGGGAAAGCTTTTACCGCTTTTTCGCAAATTTCATATGCCTTTTTTATATCCCAACGATATTGCTCGGTTGGAGAAGGTTGGTATTTTTGCCCTTGACGATGATAATGCATGGCAATTTTATAGGCAATCTCTGTAGAAATTGCTTGATCTTTGTGTTTTTTAAACAAAGCTTCCAAACGTTCTATATACAATATCTCTTTGTCGTTTCGAATGGATTTATTTTTAACAAACTCTAGGCGTTTTAAGTCCAAATCAATTAAAGCTCTAGGGTTGTCCAAATGGAAAGCCAAGCCTTTTTGAAATAAAATGAGCGCTTGAAAATTAGCAGAAAGACTATCTTTGGCAGTTAAACTACGTTTAGAAAATTCAGCAGCACCAGCAAAATCTTCTTCTGAGTCTAAATAAAACTTATAAGCAGGTTTAGTTAAATAATATTTATCAGATTGATGAAAATCTAAGGCTCTGTGAAGTAGGAAATCATATAGAGTAGGTCGAAGTCCTTCTACATTGGCACCTTGTTGGGTAATCGCTGCAAAATTATCAATAGAAATATTTTTAGTGTCTTCAAATTGAACACTTGATTGATACAGTTCATAACACTTTTGGGTAATGCGGTCAATATCCCAAGTTCTAATGTCTTTGGGATCAAATTCTTCTGTTGCAGTTCGGTTTTGAAATTTATAAAGATGTTGATTTAAATAACGATCATACAATTCTGCAATCATAGATTGCAAAATGGGCTTGATAGGAGATTGTGCTTTTAGGGCTTCTTCTTCGAAGCGATAAATAGCTTTGACTAGACCATCTTCTTCTAATCGAGCTTGGTATTTATTAATAAAAAGAAGTGCCTTTATACTTTGTCCAGTTTGCGCTGAATTTTGGTCATCTCCTTGAATTTTTGTGTACAATTTTTGAGTAGCTTCTAAGGCAGACTTAGTTAGACCATCATATTCTAACTTATTGATTTCTGCCCATTCTTTGGTGTAGTTGTTGGTTTTGGTTTGTGCAATGCTATTCTGTTGCACAAAAAACAATAGAATACTGATAAGTATCCAGTTGAACATTTTTTGCATGATATGTTGGTTTGTTATGTTTGTTGGGAAAATTTGGATGCTTCTAATAAATGAATGATTCTAGGAGAACTATAGCTTATTCAAAAAGCCTGCAGCTTCGATTAAATGATATTTGTTATTCCAATAGATTACTTGAATATCATAGCCATAGGCTTGTTTGTCACCATTATCAATTCTAATTTGATAACTTTGTAACATAGCGGGAGAGTTTTCTGAATAGGGTTGTTCGTGGACGAATTCCAGACCAATGGTTTGAAAAGCAGCCTTATTAATTGTAATCTGATTGGGAAGTCCTGTGCTAAAAAAAGCATTGATACGTTGTTTTTGTGCCATTTGATCGATGCTGAAATTGCGCTTTCCTTCTTCTGTCATTAAATAGGCTTTGGTCTTGTTGGCGTCATCGCCTTCGGCATTTGTCAATAAATCAAAAATTAAGGCATTATTATCCAGTAATTTTAGCATTTTTTGTTCGTCATTATTCTTAATGCTTTCAATAATTTTATGCGATAGTTCGTCCATCGTGTCAAAGGCAATATAATTGTCCCCATTATAATTAGGGTCATTGCAAGCGATGAAAATAGAAAGAAAAAAGAGAATGAAATGTACTTTTAATGTGGTGGTCATTGGTGTTTTATCTATTTTTAAATTCGTTTTAATAAAAGCTCGTCTTTATTGTTTTGTATGATTTGAAACGTGCCCATTTTTTTGTTGCTAAATTGCTTAGGATCAGAACAGAAACCAGATTGTTGGGCAGACAATACAAATATCTCTACTGAATTGCCTTTGGTGGTATAAATACCGTTGGTTGAAGTAAAACAATCATTGCCACAAGATGCCCTGTAATAAGCTTGAAAGGTATTGTCCTCATTAAACTCAACAAAATATCCAAAGTGAAAGTTTGTAGAATTTAATGTATAATTATCAATTTCTATATCAAAAAAAGCAGGGGAATTTACTTGCCACTTGTTTACCAGTGAAATAGAGCTAGTTTTTGAGGAAGAGGTTTTTTCTAAATCTTTTGTTAGTACATTATAGTTGATCGAACCCAAGCTTATAAGCAGTGGGAAACTCAGTACTAATAAATAGAATTTACTTTTCATGGTTAATGCTCGTTGTATGGATTATTGAATATAATAAAAAAAGCCAAAAAGCACAAGGCCTTTTGACTTTATAGATGTCCATTCTATTCTTTTTGGTGTATAGAATTTTCTTAAGAAAGTTTTAATGTTTGACAACTTTTAAGGTTTGGTCTCCAATTCGAATGAAATAAATACCCGTTTCCCATGCCTGTCCTAGCAAAAGACGTCCTTTGGGTTGCTCAATAGTTTGTTGCTCAATTATCTGTCCTAATGAATTAATAACTTCTAGTGCGGCAGGGAGCTTTACTTGATCGTAAGTTAAGACGACGTTTTCTTGAAAAGGGTTAGGAGCAGTAGAAGCGATTGTTTGAGGAATTTCTACTTGCTGTATGGCAATATGATTGCCAGCAGAATCTACCACCATAAAATCATCTACCCAAATTCGTACTAGGCTATTGGTGCTTGGTGTAGAGTTGTAAGCTTTAAAAATTACTTCCATCGTATTGGTCAGCGAGACATGGTTCTTTAAGTAAATATCTGGAGAAGCTGTCCATGTAGCAGGGTTAATATTGCTAGAATGATTCATCACTTGAACCGTATCAATACCATTACTGACATATACTTCTAGTGTGCCAGCAGATTGGAATAGACTGTAAAAGTAATATTGGAAGTTCAGATAAGGATCTGTAGCTGTGCTCAAGTCCATTAGGGGAGAGTTGAAAATGGTTGTTCCAGAGTCCATCCAGACAATACTAGAAAGAAGAGTATCGGATGGATAATGACCTGTTGTAACGCACTTATTCCCTAAATCATCCGAATCTACATTAAGAAGTGGAAAGAATAGACCTGGAACGCTGTACAATTCTTGTCTTGTCCAATTTCCATTAGTAACGCTTCCTGATAAAGCCCAGCCTAAATCGAGTTCAAATTCATCTTTATAACCTTTATTGAGTTGTATGGTTGTTGATGTATTAGAATGGATACTTAAAGAATCTCTCTGAGTTTGATGTCCCCAATGTCCAACCCATAGTTCATAATCTGATTGGAGTAAGGCTTGTTGAAAATCTCCATTGGCATCGGTAAATCCCGTATAAATTGTATCAACGTTCAATCCTCTAACTTCTACAATGCTATTGGGAATAGGATGGCCACTTTTTTTATCTTCAACTTTTAGATTAAGTGTAACTCTGGGAGTCAAAGCTAGTTCTACATTTTCGAGGGTTAATTGTCCATTTTGTAATGTTGTTGTAATTGTTTTGGAAATGTATCCCAATTTGCTAAAAGTCACTTGATAGGTTCCTGGAACAACAGTCCCTGTTTTGTAAGCACCTGTAATATCCGAGTTGGTGGAAGGGACATTTCCAGTAATGCTAACTGATGTATTGTGCAATGGTGCTCCAGTAATCGAATCGGTGACAATTCCTTCTAGCCAACAAGCTCGAACATAATTAGGATTTAAAACATGCAAACCCGTTTGTCTATCTGAAACTAAAATATGACCAGAAGGCAAAAATGGATAAGCACCCCAAGCACCATCCAGCTCACTATTAGGAACCAATGGATAGGTATCGTAGCGAGCGACTTCAACCAAGTTATTAGGTCTGCTAGCATCCAAAATAATTAAACCGTCCGTATAATAAGAGACAACTAAATAGTTGTTGTGAACATGTACATTGTGGGGGACAACTCCTGGATTGGGGGTACGCCAACGATCGATTCGTTTGATATCGGATAAGTCCGATACGTCATAAGCATCTATCCAAGCACCTGCTTTTTCATCGGTAGTAAAAAGTGTCTGACCATCTTCAGATAACCATACATTGTGCGCAAAATCTCTAGACGTTCTTTGGGTTGCTAATAACTGAGGAGAACTCTTGTTACTCATATCAAATACGGTAAAAAATCCATCGTAGACATTAGCGGACCACAAGGTGTCATTTCGAACATATACATCATGCGAGTAGTAAAACGGAAATACATGTCCCATGTATGTAGGCGTGTCTGGATCTGGGTTTAAGTCATAATAAGCTGGAGAACCAGAACCAGAATCCCCCGCAAGATACAGATAACCTTGTTCGTCAATCCACAAATTATGAGCAGAGTAGGCAGGAAAATTTGTATGAAAATGGTGACTGACACTGTTGGGCAAATCTGAAAGGTCAACAATTAAAATTCCACCACCACCTTCGGTAACGGCATAGGCGCGAGAGCCATATGTTTTTACGTCTCGCCATATACTACTGTTGGCGTTGATATAACTAATTTCGACAGGATTGGCAGGGTCGGCCAAACTTACAATAGAAAGACCATCTAAGTCTCCCACCAAGGCATATTCTGTTCCTGATGAGTCTACATAGCCCCAAATATCATTTAATATGATACTGTAAGGTAGATTTCCTACTGGTGTAATGTTGTGATTCGGGATTTGAGCTTGTATGCTACCAACAAACAACAAGCATAATAAAGTAATTAAACGCATATTGTAGAGATTGAGAATAGCCCACTAAAGCTATAGTGATACAGTCAATTTAGAGTAGTAAGTGAACGTACATTGACTTTGAGTGGCTTAGTGGAGCGTTAAAATGAAAAAATGTGGGGTTTGACTTGTTTGTTGGTAGGTCAATTAGAGAGATAAGTAGCTAAATGGATATAAGATTTAGTAGGTGTTAAGCAATAATTGATTCTGATTTTTTGATTTTATAAAATTTTAGTGAGTGATGATTAGTTATAATATAACAAGGAATGGATACAAAAGTTGGGATTTTGTATCCATTCCTTGTGTTAATAAATGAACGGTACTATGATTCTGATTTAATGACTTTGATTGTTTTGTTACCTATTTTTATAAAGTATATGCCTGCTTCCCAGTGTCTCCCTAGGTTTAACTGACTAGAGACAGGAGGCAATATTTGTCTTTCAACTATTTGTCCTAAAGTATTGTATACTTCTAATGAAATATTTTGAAGATTATTATTATCTATTTCATAATCAAGTTGAATGCTTTGTTTGAATGGGTTTGGATAATAGTTAACATTAATATCTTGAGTAGGAAGAACATGGACAGATGTCGCATTGGAGTCTGAGATTTCGAATAAATCGACAAGCGCCTCTAAAGCAGTTCCACTAGCATCATTTACTTGAAAATAAACACGCATTGTGTTAGTTAGGCTGATGTAGTCAGCAATAGAAATAGATTGCTTAGCAGACCAACTGTATTGTGGAGCAGTGCTACTAGCAAGTATAGCGGTGTCTGTACCATTGGTTATATAAACCGTAAAAGAGTCCGTTCCACTTGGAGGCCAGTTGACGTTAAAGAAATAATGGTAGTTTAGAATAGGATTTGTTATACCACTTAAATCCATGATAGGAGAAACAATCGTTGTAGCACCATTGTCTACGTCATCTGCACCATGTATGCCATTCCCATTATTACCTGTGATTAGGCAATATACTCCAATATCACCCGTTAAATCACCTTCTTCAGGAAGTACACTACCTTGCCAAGTAGACAAAGGAGCAGGGATACCGCGTTCCCATTTTCCAGAAGTAGCGTTTCCAAATTCTGACCACCTATAATCTAGAACAAATTCATCTTTATAGCCTCTTCGCAAAGGATAAACTTGGGCAGGAATCGCAGTAGAATCCAAAGCAACTAACTCAAAAAGTTTGGCATGATGCCCCCATTTTCCAGCTATAACTTTATAGTCGTTGTCGGGATAAATCGTAACACTAAAATTACCATTAGCATCTGCTGTAGTGGTATACTCATAAAGCGAACTTTGTAGGTTGACAATAGCATTTGAAAGACCAATACTAGGATTGATACTATCTACGACTTGACCTGTTAAAGTAAAGGCTGTGGCGGGAACCAACTGTACATTTTGTGTAGTTACAATTCCATTGGTTAGAGTAACCGAAATTGTCTGAGGAATATAGCCAGCTTTTTTGAATTCTACATCGTATGTTCCAGCTATTCCCATTCCAGTTTTATAGGTGCCCATGAAATCGGTCGCGTCGTTAGAATGTGTATTTAAAATTTGGACATCTACATCGAATAGAACGCTAGATGTTGCTTGATCAGTAACAATTCCTTCCAACCAGCAGGCACGTTGATAGTTGGGTTGTAGAACATGCAGTCCTGTATTAATATCAGAGACGAGTACTAAGCCAGAAGGCAAATAAGGGTAAGCACCCCAAGCACCAAAGAAACCAGTTTCAGGACTTAAGTTATAAGTATCATAGCGTCCTACCTCAATCAAGTTGTCGGGACGACTAGCGTCAATAATAATAAGACCGTCGGTATAATAAGAGGTAACTAAATAATCGTTGTACGTGTGTGTATTATGAGGAATTGTATTGGGAGTAGGCGTTCTATATCGGTCCAATTCTTTGATATTGCCTAAGTCTGAAACATTAAAAGACGCGACCCAAGCATTAGATTTTTCATCAGTGGTAAAGAGTGCATTCCCATCATCCGAAATCCATGCGTTGTGTGCAAAGTTTCGAGGTGTTGTTTGGTTGCCTAAGATGACAGGAGCGTTCTTATTACTAACATCGTATACAGAAAACGTACCATTATTAATATCAGAAGTCCAAAGCGTATCCCCTCTAGCATAGGCATCGTGCGCGTAAACAGGAGAGGTTGCACCTAATAGTATAGGGTTACCAGGAGTAGTATGTACATCCAGTATAAATGTTTCTCCTGTGCTGATATTGCTACCTGCAATGTAACAAAATCCCCCCTCGTCAATATAGAGGTTATGTGCTCTATTAAGGGTGTCTGTTGAGCTGTTGATGGTGAGTTCTGGTCTCCAAAATTGATAACTAGGGGTGCCACTTGGGAGAGGAGACAAATCTATAATTAGTAAACCATCATTTCCTTGGTCTGATGTGACGTAGGCAAAATTACCCCATGTTTTTAGATCTCGCCAAATAGAGGTGGCTCCAGGAATAAACAAAACTTCTGAAGGGGCATTAGGATTTGCCAAACTCACTATAGAAGTTCCAGTTCGAGTACCAACCAAAGCATACTCAACCCCCGTAGCATCTACATATCCCCAAATGTCGTTTAATTCTTGAGTATAGGGAAGGTTGCTAACGGAAGTTAGGTTGAAATCTGAAATTTGTGCTTGACTAGACTGAAAAGAAAATAAAATGGCAAGAAAAATTAATAAAGACGTTGTACTGTAGCTTTTCATGTAATATTAAAATTATTTGTTGCGTTTTAAAAATAAGAAAATATTAGAATACAACAAGTTAAGTTAAGTGATGTTTGTAATGTGGGGCGTTGCCTTTTGGGCAGAATCAGGAGTGTTGGTTGATGTGGTTATCTTAAATGTCGATAAAAAAATGAAAAAAATAAAAAAAATAGCTTAAAAATTTTGTCAAAAAATAAATTGTGTCTTATATTTGCACTCGCAGAAAATGATAAGCGAAAATAGCTCAGCTGGTAGAGCACAACCTTGCCAAGGTTGGGGTCGCGAGTTCGAATCTCGTTTTTCGCTCTTTTAAAGTCTTCAAGGTGTATTCTTGAAGACTTTTTTTTGTGCTTTTTTTAATTAAAAAAATATAGTGTTTTTTTTTAATTATTGTTAGTATTCTTCAATGTGGTACTTTATCTTTGAATAGAACTTTCACCAAATATCAGTTCAATGAACATCGTTAGTTGGCTACTTCTGACATAGAGGAGGACTAACATGGTTTTAGTAGACTATTTTTATTGATAACAAAACTCAATTTTATTTACTCCTTTTACTACTATGGAAGAAATTAGTGTTTTTGATATTTTTAAAATAGGAGTAGGGCCTTCGAGTTCCCATACAATGGGACCTTGGGTAGCGGCTTTATCCTTTTTAAAAAAGGTTGGTGACCGAAAAATAATTACCGTTAGTGTTAAATTGTATGGCTCCTTGGCTAAAACAGGTCAAGGTCATGGAACCGATATAGCGGTAATGTTGGGCTTGATGGGATACAACCCCAAAACAATTAAAACAAAAAAAATAGATCGATATATAGAGCAAGTGTATAAAAGCAGTCTCTTGGGAATTAATCGTTCTTATAATATCCCATTTATCCCGTTAGAAAACATTGAGTTTATTTACAAAAATCTTCCTGCGCATCCCAATGCATTAACTTTTGTCGCTGTGTTAGAGGATGAAACGAGAATGGAGGAAACCTACTATTCTATAGGAGGGGGATTTGTAACACAAGAAGGAGATCCCACTGTTCGACAAGAAAATCAAGAACCCGAAAAACCGAACTTTCCATATTTAATTCAGACGGAGAAGGATTTGTTGAAATGGGTAGGAGTAACTGGTTTGCCAATTTCTGAAATTGTCATGAAAAATGAGCTAAGTCTAAGATCTAGAAAGGAGATTAGAAAAGGAATTTTGGAAATATGGAACACTATGAAAGCTTGTATTCACAGAGGTTGTCATACTGAAGGGATTTTGCCAGGTGGTTTAGAAGTAGAGCGAAGAGCCTATCGTTTTAATAATAAATTACTAAATGGAGTACAAACAAAAGATATAGATGATTGGATTCGTTTGATTCAGGTTGTCAATCCAAGTTTTAGCAATGTAGTCAATTGGATTAGTTGTTTTGCTTTGGCTGTAAACGAAGAAAATGCTGCTTTTGGTCGTGTCGTAACAGCGCCAACCAATGGAGCGGCAGGAGTCATTCCAGCTGTACTGATGTTTTACTTGTGTTTTTATCCCAACAGAGGCAATAAGGATGTGATTCGATTTATTTTGACCGCGTCTGAAATTGGGTCATTGTTTAAAAAAGGCTCGACAATATCGGCAGCGCTTGGAGGTTGTCAGGCAGAAATAGGCGTTTCTTCTGCAATGGCAGCTGCTGGTTTGACGGAGTGCTTGGGAGGAACACCTCAGCAAGTTTTGATTGCTGCCGAAATCGCAATGGAACATCATTTGGGGTTAACTTGTGATCCAATTAGTGGTTTGGTTCAGGTGCCTTGTATTGAACGGAATACAATGGGGGCGATGAAAGCATTGACGGCTTGCCAAATAGCCTTAACTAGCGATCCTACTAAGGCAAAAGTGAGCCTAGATAGCGTTATTAAAACCATGAAAGAAACAGCTTTGGATATGAGTGATAAATATAAGGAAACGTCGGAAGGTGGTTTGGCAATCAATGTCTCCGTCCGAGTACCAGAATGTTAAGTTGCTAATAGTTGACCCAATACTAAATTAGTAAGAATATTTATATAGAAAAAAGCTAAAGCTAGTTTTATCTAAAAAGTTTGCTTTATCCCTTGTTTAAAGTTCATAACTTTTGCATATATTGCAAGGTAAGCGCAAGCAGGTTGTTGGTTATTTGAGCCAAGTAAAAAAGCTTTTAAATGAACAATTTGTTTGAAAAACTGTTATTTTACTATGTTAATTGTCTCAAAAAAGTAAAAAAAAAAAGATTTTATTTAAAATAAAATGTCTAACTTCATTGAGTGACATTTATGAGAGATTAAAACATCTTATATCCTTTGGTTGCCAAATCAAAGGAGCGTAATTGAACATTTAGAGTACTTAATTATATTTAATAATTTTAAAAAAAGTTTTTACATGAAAACGAATATATTACGTTTTTCTGCTGTTTTGCTAGCATCTGCAACTCTTTTTAGCTGTGGTGGTGGAATGTCCGCAGAAGAAATTCAAGCAGAAGCACAAAAGAAGTTTGATGAAGCTAAAGTTGAGCTACAAGAGGAGGCAGCAGCAGATTGTGAATCTAATATGGCAGCATATACAGCAGCAGCTTTAGATTCTATCAAAATGGCAAATTAGTAAGAGTACAGCTAGTTTGAATAATAATTTGAATAATCCAAAATCGAGTCTAATATTATGAAAAAAACAAGATTATATAAGGTGGGTGCATTGTGTCTTACATTTTTAGGCGCTGGTGCATTTATGGCATTTGATGATGCTCAAACAGATGAACAAAAAGTAGAAACAGCTTACCAACAATTGGTAACAGATTTTAAAATGGAGCAAGAGCAACTTTGTAAAGCACAGGCTTTGGCTGCAGCACAAGCTCACTGGACAGAATTGCAAAATGCAGGAGCTGAAGCTTCGGAAGGTGGCAATACTGTTGTGACAACAACAACTACAGGTGGTGGAAGTTCTCAAGGTGGAACAACAACTACAACAACAACTACCACAGGGGGCAATGATGAGCCAACTACTACTACTAAGCCAACCCCAACAACTGGAAAGAAAGGAAAAATGAGTGGTGAAAAAGATGCTTCAGTTGACGGTAAAAAAGGAAAAATGAGTGGCGATAGTAAATCTGGAGAAGGTACCACTTCTACAGACAAAAAGAAAAGCAAAATGGGCGGTAAATAAATTATTGTAATGGCATAATTTATTCGCTTAATGATAATGGCAGGATAGGTTCCAATGGAACTTATTCTGCTTTTTATTTTTGGGGTTATCAGGAGTTGTTTTGTGCAACAGAAACAAAAGTCTGGGCAGAGTAAAAGCGTAAATCTTGGTTTTTGTTCTTGGGGCAAGCCAAGAATCTATTGTTGACATAGATTAGAAAGAAAATGAAATGGAACAAAATAAAAAACTGATTACACGCTGCCGTGTAACCAGTCTTTATTTGAGATTTAACTCTATAAGTTAAATGCAACAGTATCTTATTATTTTACCCAAGTAGACATACATGTATCTCTCTTGATGTTGTTTGCATCTGTTTCATCAGAAACAACATACTTTATAGTAATAGTGTTTCCACTAATGCTACCAGTACCTACAGACTCTACAAAGAATTTGTCATTGTCTGGCTCTTGACGAGAAATACTGAATTCTGTAGAAGAAGAAACATCTGCAACTACTACGTTTGTAAATTGATCCCAGAAATTAGTAACATTAAACTTCTTGATGTTAGAACTTGTATTGGTTGTAGTTACTGTGTAACTAGCAGTACCAGAAGTGCTACAACTATCAGAAACAACCCAGCTACCGATGAATTTAGCACGCATTTCTGTGTTACAAAGCCCAGCAGCATCTTGCTCGTATCCTTCTGTACAAACACAAATACCTTCTGTACAAGTACCTTGGTCACCACAAACTACGTCTTTACATGGATCATTCTCACATGAAATAACGAAAATAGCAGCTAAAAATAAAATGATTAAGTTTTTCATAATGTCATTAAAAGTTTAAACTAAATAAAAAAAAGCGTTAAAATATATTTGTTCGTATAGGCAGTAATTACCTAATTCAAAGGTTTCACAAATATCTTGCTAAAATACAATTCTCATGGGAATTTTATAATTTTTACTACATATATATAGTCCTTAATTAAAAATATATTGATAATATTATTGGGGAACTAAAAAAAGGACAAGATAGGAGGCTAATAGTTTCTACTATATATAAACTTGATTTATGATTTATTGTTCTAAGAAACAAAAAAAAAATCTTTAAAAAAAAGAAAAAAACTTCTGTTGTTGTTCTTCTTGGATTGGCTTTTTACGATTTAATCTCTGTTTATCTGCAACCCATCTCATTGGTGGTCGATTTGTTATTCATCAATCAAAGCCAAACGTTCGTCTAAGAATTGCCAAAAGGGATGATAGGCTTGAAGAATACCTTTATCATGGTCATAAGTAATTGGATTAGGCAAAACGAGTTCGTTTGCCTTAATGCATTGTCTTGCCTTGCTTACAAAATCGAAAAAGCTCCAATAAAAAATACCATCCACTTTTATTTTGCTTAGTTCATCGAAGGGCAATACAGATTCTCTATATAGTTCGCCAAAGCCGTTATGTACTTGGTAAAATAGACCTAAGTTATGTTGATACTTTTGGCTGATGCTGCGGCGCTCGAATTCAGCAGCCTCATCTATTGGTGCGCCTCCATTGTAAAAGAGATAAAAAGGAGTTCCATTGTCCATTAATGCTTCAATCAAATAAATTAGTTGCCAATTTTTATGCTGTTCAATTGTCAAAATATACTTGCAACGTGCTTTAAAAAGATCTAAAAACTGTGGTAACAACTTGTCTAGGGGAGACCAAATTTTTGTAACAGCTGAAGCAGGGCTATCGTGTTTGTATTGAAACCATGGGCAAGTTTCGTCTTTTACGTCTTCTAAAAAGGAACAGTTGCCAAGGTTTTCTTTTTGTAATAAATATAGAACACCTGCTTTTCCATGTTTTTGGATGATTTTTGTTTTTTGGTCAATCAAAGCTCTGAATTTTTTTGCTTTCAAAGCTTCATCGTATAAAAGCCCTAAGTTTTGCATGATGGTAGCTGAGTTGCAATTAAGAATAATTTATAGAATCGTGTTGATACTTTTAACAATGAGTAATACTCCAGAAAAAAGCATGAGTCCATAAACATATTTATTGAATTTTTGGGGACTCTTAATAGACTGGTTAATTTTTTTTCCAATAGGTATGGCCAAAAGCATTGATGGAAGTGCAATTAAGTAATAAAGTACAATATTAGGATTATCATAAGATCGAATATAAACATGGCTGCTGATAACAATACAATTTACATATAAAAAATAAGCTTGCAAAGTAACTCTAAATATATTGGGTTGCCACTGTCGTAGGGCTGCATAAATAACTGCTGGTGGACCAGAAATATTACATATTCCTGCAAACAACCCAGAAAGTCCTCCAAAAATAGGAGCTGTTTTATTATCATTGAGTTTGGGTAATACAGGCGTTTTTAGATTGTAGATAGAAAAAATAACAATAAAAATGCCTAAAATCAATTTCATAATCATTTCTGGACCATATTTATTCAAATAAACGCCAATTGGAATAATTAATGTGGCAGCTAAAGCTAGCGGAATAACACTTTTGAATTGCACATTCTTTCTGCCCTGAAAAACGATAAGAATTCCTGAAGTGAGAAATAGGAGAGGAATTAAGGGACCAAGTGTATTGAGTCCAAAAAAGAGAGAAAGCAAAGGAACTGTTGTTAAAGCAAAACCAAAACCAAAAGTAGAATTTACCAAACTACCCAAAAAAATAATTACAACTAAATACGTTGTTGTTCCCATTTTATGTTGTATAATGAAGCGATTAAAATTGATGTATTTTGGGTTGCTAAAGTAATACCTTCTTGTGAAGAATTGCTTTTGCAATGAAAATATTTTAAATCTCTATAGAATTACTAGAAAGAGGACACATAAAAATAAAAGCCCCCATCTTGTATCATTTCTCAGGCTTCGGTTGTAAGCCTTATGTAACTTTCTTAATTCTAATATTATGTATAATAGATTATTTTTGAGTTCTATCTTTCTATTCGTAATAAGTACAATAGGCTGCCGACCTGTCGATACTTGTGAAGCTCCTGTTCAGAAAGGCTTACTAAAAGCTAAAGTTTGTGGTATGTCCTTAACTGCTCCACGCAACCCGTTTGTTCAAGACCCGATGGAAGAGATGAATGCTTTAGGTATTAACTGGGTAGCTTTATTACCCTTTGGTTTTTTTGACCAAAGTAATGCAACGATTTCATTTGACACGACTGGAACCGCCGGTGGGTGGTGGGGAGAAACTAAAGTGGGGATAACGACCAGTCATAATTTGGCGGTTGCACAAGGAATGAAAACAATGCTGAAACCACAGCTTTGGTCTTGGCAGGGGTGGATTGGGGATATGGAGTACCCAACACAACAGGAATGGGATCAATTTCACGCAGATTATACAAGTTTTATCTGTTATTGGGCGGGCATTGCTGAAGACTTAGAGGTAGATATTTTTTGCATAGGAACAGAGATCAAGGAATCCGCAATGAATCATCCAACTTATTGGAATAATTTAATTGATTCTATCCGCCAAATATATAGTGGTCCGATTACTTATGCTCCTAATTGGGATGAATACGACCAAATTACATTTTGGGACAAATTAGATTATATAGGTGTAGATGCTTATTTCTCATTGTTGCCAGATGCTACTCCCAAGGTTTGTGATTTAAAAACAGCATGGGAACCAACGTTTGAACGTTTAAAAACGTTTTCAACAAAGTGGAATAAGCCTATTTTATTTACAGAGTGGGGCTATCTAAGTTTGGATGGCTGTGCTTATAAAACTTGGGAGTTGGAAAAGAATCGGAGTAGTGCTGCTATTAACGAACAGGCACAGGCAAATGCCGCTCAAGCGTTGCTGGAGATATTTGGAAAGGAAGATTGGTGGGCAGGTGGTTTTCAATGGAAGTGGTATGCAGATTTGGCTGCTAGTTCGCAAGATCGCTCGGATGATTACACACCTCAGGGTAAGATGACAGAAGAGGTTTTGAAAGGACTTTATCAATAAGTTGCGATTTATTTTGAAATTTTGTTAAGTAGTTAATGTGGAACAACATTGCACTCAATCAATGTAAGAATGTCCATTTTGAAAAGAGAATAAAAAGAGCAGATTAGATGCGTTATTTAATATTAGGAGGGCTGTTTTTAATTGGCTTAACATTAGGTGCTTTGTCTACTCTAGATAAAGAAACTGAAGTGTTATCCGTAGATACCTTTGCCCAAGAAAATTGTGATGCCGCAATACAATCAGGGTTGTTGTCAAACAAAATAAAAGGCATGTCGTTTGTAGCTCCACCTAATCCTTTTCCAAATGACCCCTTATTACCACTAAAAGCGCTGGGAACAGACTGGGTGGCGGTATTGCCTTATGCATATTTCAAAAAGAATGAGCCTGAAATACATGGTTTTTCCAATGGAGGTTGGTGGGGAGAGCGTCCTGAGGGTATTTGCACAACCGTAAATCATGCACACGATAAAGGAATTAAAGTGATGCTTAAACCTCAACTTTGGACGCACGATCAGTGGATTGGAGAACTGAAATTCGACACAGAAAAAGATTGGAAGAAATTTGAAAAAAATTATGCCACCTTTATCTTGAAATGGGCAGCTATAGCTGATAGTATGGAAATGGATATGTTGTGTATAGGAACTGAAATTCGCCATTCTGCGGAACAACGACCAAAGTACTGGCGTCAATTAATCCAATCGATTAGAAAAGTATATAATGGTAAGTTAACTTACGCTCCAAATTGGGATGATTATGATAAAATTACCTTTTGGGATGCTTTGGATTATATCGGTGTAAATGCCTATTTTCCACTTTCTTTTGAAAAAACACCTACTGTTTGTGATTTAAAAGAGGCTTGGGAACCTATTGTAACTAAATTAGAAGGGTATGCAAAAAAGTGGAACAAGCCAATTTTGTTTACTGAATTTGGGTATTTGAGTTTGGATGGTTGTGCAGGGAAAACTTGGGTGTTGGAGAAAAACAGAGCATCAGCTGGCATTAATGAACAAGCACAGGCAAATGCCATTCAGGCTTTGTTGGAAGTCTTTGCAGGCAAAGATTGGTGGGCAGGTGGTTTTTTATGGAAATGGTATCCCAATTATTCGAGTTCGATGGGAGAAGGGAAGCGGGCAAGAGACTATACGCCTCGAGGTAAATTGGCAGAAACTTTGTTGCAAAAAATGTACTCAGACTAATGTCAATTATTAAAGTTGTAAAAAAAAATATTTATTATTTCAATAATCCCTATTTTACGATGTGACCTTAATCACAAGTTTTAAAGTAATTTTATTTTTTCTGTCCTACATTCAAAATTTTTCATAGAAAAACGAACGGTGATGCATCCGTTTGGTTTAAATTACAAAAGTATAAACCTATTAAAACCATGAAAAAAACATTGGTGTTTCAATTTTTGAAGAAAATGAGTATTCTATTCTCTATTTTTGGACTATCAAGTTGTACGGCAGATAAATTACCTTGCGAGGTTCCAGTGACAAAAGGGCTTATGACTGACAAAATAAGAGGAATGTCAGTAGTAGCAGCAGAAAGCCCTATAGATGGAACGCCTATAAAAAACCTAAATAGCATAGGAGTCAATTGGGTGGCTGCCATGCCTTATGCTTATTACGAGGTAAATAACCCTAGAATTGATAGCGTATCTGTTTGCCCGTTGCCTGATTGCCCACATGGACCAAGTTCTAAACAAGCTGTTATAGAGTTGATTCAGCGTTCCAAACAAAGAGGTTTGAAGGTAATGTTAAAGCCTCAACTTTGGGCGGCAACAGAATGGATTGGAGACATGGAATTTGATACAGAATCAAAATGGGATCAATTTGAAATTAACTATACAAACTTAGTTTTGGAGTGGGCTCAAATAGCAAATAATATGGATGTTGATCTATTGTGCATTGGAACCGAAATTGCAAAATTTGTTTTACAACGCCCTAATTATTGGAGAAATTTGATTGCGCAAGTTCGACAAATTTACGATGGACCTTTAACGTATGCAGCTAATTGGGATGATTATCAGGATGTTTCTTTTTGGGATTTACTAGATTATGTAGGTGTGGATGCTTATTTCCCATTGATCCCAGAAGCAACCCCACCTGTTTGCGATTTAATGAATGCTTGGGGATCCTATGAACAAGAACTTTCGGTTTATTCTGCACAAATAAATAAGCCAATTTTATTTACAGAATTTGGATATTTAAGCGTTAGTAGTTGTGCTTATAATACTTGGGAATTAGAGGGGAAAATGTCTTCTAACGAGATTAACGAACAAGCGCAAGCAAATGCTTTGCATGCTTTGATAGAGGTATTTGGTTCTAAGGCATGGTGGGCAGGTGGTTTTCAGTGGAAATGGTATGCCGATGCAGTCAGTGCTTCTTGTGAAGAAGATTTGGCAAAAGATTATACACCTGAAGGAAAAATGGGAGCAGATATGTTGCAGCAATTGTACCAATAATAGTAGCAGCGAACCGAGCACAGCGAGCTCACGACCGTCGGGAGTAACAAAGCTAACTATTGATCCATAAGGAAGATCAAATTTATTTTTAGAATACCAGAACTAGAACATTCTAAAGTAGCAATTTGAAACAAATTTTTATCATATTGATGCTAATTAATTTAGCAGCTTGTTGGGTTTACCCGAATCGACAAGCACCTGTTATGAAAGGGCTTTTGAAAGGAAAAATAAATGGAATGGCAATAATGGCTCCGCCAAATCCTTTTAAAGAGAATCCTATGCCTATCATAGAATCAATTGGTGTTAATTACGTTAGTATTCAGCCTTTTGCTTTTTTTAATAAAGATCAGCCAACGATTGAGTACGGTGGTTATTTGTGGTGGGGTGAAAAAAAAGAAGGATTAATTCAATCGATCCAATTGGCAAAAAAAGAAAATTTAGCAGTCCTTCTAAAACCGCAGTTATGGGCTTATAATCAGTGGATTGGAGATTTAGAATTTGACAATGAAGCAGATTGGCTGTTGTTCGAAAACAATTACCGTAATTATATCTTACCCATGGCAAAGCTAGCCGATAGCATGAAGGTAGAGTTGTTTGCAGTAGGTACCGAGGTAAAACTATCCGCTATTCAGCGACCTGAATTTTGGAGAGGTTTGATTCAAGACATTCGAACAATTTACTCTGGAAAGTTAGTTTATGCATCTAATTGGGATGCTTATTCATCCGTAAGTTTTTGGGATGCTCTAGACTATGTTGGGATAGATGCCTATTTTCCTTTAATCAAAAAAAAGCGCCCCAATGTAACGGAATTGAAACGGGCATGGGAGCCAACTATAGATAGTATGGAAGCTTTTTATAATATTTGGCAACGCCCCATCTTGTTTACAGAGTTTGGTTATATGAGTTTGGAAGGCTGTGCTTATAAAGCTTGGTTATTAGAAAAAAAGCAAGCAGAGGCAAAGTTAAGTGAGCAAGCACAGGCGAATGCCTTGCAAGCGTTGTTAGAAGTTTTTGGTCAAAAATCTTGGTGGGCAGGTGGTTTTCAATGGAAGTGGTATGCCGATATATCATCCGTTTTGAAAAAATCTGAAATAGAGCGAGACTATACTCCCCAAGGGAAAAAAGCATTAAAAGTGTTGAAGGAGTTGTATGGAAAGAGAGAAGAAGCGAGTCAATAAACTATCGAATATAGTTTAATAAAGATGCCTTGAACTAAAGAAAAATCAACAAACTATTCCTATACAATCAATCAAAACCTATTCCGTATTGTTTTTGTTTTTATAACTAAGTGGTCAGAAAAATAATAGCACCTTGTACTATTATTGGTTGATGCGGAGCTCTGCTTGTTGGGACAAAGTACTTTAATAAGCATTTTACGCTCGAAAAGAAAAGAAATAGTTAATACTTGAAGGTTTCTGCATGAATTTTAATTCTAAATGATTAGATTACATTTTTCCTGCTAGGCTTCTTAATTATGAATCAATGGAATTTGGAAAGTTAAAAGATATCAGTAAGGTAGATTTTTCTATGGGAACCGTACATCCCAATACTACAAAATTATTAAAACGATTACCTGCAACAAGTGAAAAAACGAATTTCTATTTTGGTTGTACAGGTTGGGGAATGAAAGAATGGTTGGGTAAATATTATCCGCAAAAAGCGAAGACCAAAGAATATTTGTACCATTACTCCAGACAGTTCTCTACCATAGAACTGAATACAACGCATTATCGAATTCCCACTGCTCAAACCATTCAAAATTGGTACGATCTATCTGCAAAAGATTTTAAGTTTGCACCCAAAATTCCTCAATCTATTAGCCATAGCAACGATTTGGGGGCTTATGGAAATCAAATTGATCTATTTTGTGCCTCCATTACAGGTTTGAAGGAAAAATTGGGGACTTCTTTTATGCAATTGCCACCTAATTTTGGTCCTAATCGAATGGCAATTTTAGAGCAGTTTTTATCTAAGTTTCCTACAGATGAAGTGCCTCTTGCCATAGAAGTACGTGCAGAGAACTGGTTTAAAGACGAGCACTATTTTCAATTATTACTCAATTTATTAGCTAGTCACGATGTAGGAACGGTAATAACAGATGTTGCGGGCAGAAGAGATGTCTTGCATCTGGGCTTGACGACACCTAGTGCAATGATACGTTTTGTGGGCAATGGTTTGCATCCTACAGATTATGAACGAGTGGACGAGTGGATTGATTTATTAGTGGATTGGATGAAACAAGGATTAAGAGAAATTTACTTCTTTTCTCATCAACCAGACAATATTTTATCTCCAGAGATGTGTATTTACCTGATAGAACAATTGGAAAGAAAGAGCGATTTGCGTTTTTCTATAAAAACAAAGCCTATTGATGATGGTCAGATGACTTTGTTTTAGTATTTTGACAGAATGGAAAGCAAATCAATCCCACAACGTAAAAGTTCTAATATTATTATAACAAGAAGCAAGAATTATTTAAAATAAACTCTTTTTGCTGATTACTAACTATAAAAAAACAGTATAGAAACGTAGACAATGAATTATTTGAAATTGACAATAGAAACAGAGGATGTAAGTATCAATGATATTTTGGTAGCACGCTTAGCAGATTATGATTTCAATGGGTTTAGTGAGGAAGACGAAAACTTAGTGGCGTATATTGAGGAAGCAGCTTGTAGCAAGGAACTAGAAGCGGATTTGAATGCTTTGACTGCAAAATATAACTTAACTATTAGTCGAACGATTTTGGAAGATCAAAATTGGAATGCAAAGTGGGAGTCGGATTATGAACCTGTTTTAGTAGACGATTTTTGTGCTGTTAGAGCTACTTTTCATGAACCGATTGAGACGGTAGAACATGAAATTATTGTAACACCTAAAATGTCTTTTGGAACAGGACACCATGCTACAACTTATATGATGATGAAACAAATGCAAGATTTGAAGTTTGAAGATTGTATGGTGTTTGATTACGGTTGTGGAACAGGTGTTTTGGCTATTTTAGCTCAAAAATTAGGTGCTAAGGAATCGGATGCTATTGATATTGATTCTTGGGCATATGAAAATACCGTAGAGAATGTTGAGATCAATGCTTGCACCGATCAGATCAATGTCTATTGTGGAGAAATTGATGCAGCACCACTCAAAAAATACGATGTGATTCTAGCGAATATCAATAGAAATGTGATTTTAAACACAATGGATGAAATGGTAAGTCGTTTAAAGGAAGGAGGACATCTGTTGACTTCTGGTTTTTTGGAAGCAGATGTTGCCTTAGTTTTGGAGGCTGCCGCCAAACATGGATTAAAGTTAGTTCGCAAATTAGAAAGAGAACAATGGCGCTGCTTAATGTTGTCATAATGTTAATGCTTAAAATAACTTGCTAAAAGTCCTTATTTTTATAAAAGCATGACGACAAATAACCTTATACAATGATTTTAGACTAAAGTTAAAGAGTTTTGTTTTACGGTTCATCAGATTAGTAGTTCGTTCTACTACTACTGTATGATATTTTATGAACAGCTCCTACTAGTTTAGTTTGGCGAACGATTGTATAGCAATGAACTATAAAATATATACGATAGATCAAATAATAATCTATAACTATGAATGGATTAAAATTTACTTTACTCAGTGTTTTTCTCTTTGTTGGAACCTCTTTTTCTTGGGGACAAGATGAGGTAGATGAAATTCCAACGACTCCTGATGCTTGTTATAAGTATATGGAGGAAATAATGCTGGCAACTAAGAGGGCAGAATGTGAGGAAATAATGAAAGAAATGAAGCAGAAACAAAAGGCAGGAAAGTGGACGCCTGAGTTGTATGCTGGACTAGCAGATTTGGGAAACCAAATGATTGCTCGAAAAATGAAACGTTACAATTTCTTTCGACATGTCTTAGATATTATTCACACTTTTGCGGATGATCCTGGTTTGGCTTCGCAGCATTTCAACAAATGGATTAAAATTTCCAAAGAAATTTTAGCTGGGCAAGCAGAGGGTAAAACCCTAGAATTTGAAAATTACTTAAAATTTAGTCGTAGTTTTTGGAAAACAGGAAACCTTTATGATATTTCAAAAGGTAGCCACAAATGGCGTTCTGAATCAAGGGTGTTTGATATGAAATACGTAGATGGTATTTTGTCCATTAAATACGACAACACAACTTTGTATTGTTTTAATAAGAAAGACTCATTGACCATCAAAGATGCAAAAGGGGTTTATTATCCTTTGGAACAAAAATGGAAAGGAGTGAAAGGTCAAGTGGATTGGACTGCTGAGGGGGCAAAAGATGCTTATGCTCTTTTAAAAACGTACACCATTGAAACTAGAAGAACTTCTTATGCTGCTCAAAATGCCGTTTTGTATTATAACTCAGTGTTTAAACAACCTATCGATGGTATTTTAAAAGATAGAGCGGTTCGTCGAAGTGCTGCGAATCTGCGATACCCTTACTTTGAATCGAACTCACGAGATATTCAAATGGATGATATTGGAGAAGGGGTGTCTTATCGAGGAGGTTTTGTGATGACAGGGGCTTCTGTAAAAGGATATGGAGACAGCAAAGGACTTTCTACTGTATATATCACTGACAAAAGCGGAAAAACGTTGATTAAAGCGGAGTCTGGAGGTTTTGATATTTTAAAGGGAGAAAAAGTTGTCTCACAAGATGCAAAAGTGACGCTGTATATCAATCATGACGATGGAACGATAGATTCGATTTATCACCCTAGTATTAATTTCTTGTATAGTATTACAAATCGAAAATTGGATTTGACTAGAAGTGATTCTCGAATTTCAAGAGTGCCTTTTTCAAATTCGTTGCAAGAAATGGATATGAAAGTAACGTCCATTTCTTGGTTTATTGATACCGATGAATTGGTAATGGGAGATAATAATCAAGATATGGAAATGGCCTCTGAAAATCATTTTGATCAGTTGCTTTTTGAAAAATATCAAAATATTATCTCTATCAATCCTTTGATTAAGTTTGCGGTTTATTCTAACAAACTAAAAGAGTCACAAGAAATGTTAGGAGCCGTCCGTCCAGGTACAAACCCTTGGGAGCAAGAAGGTCCTATGTCGGATGAGGAATATTGTAGGCAACAGCCTGATCTTTGTGATGAGAATGGCAAACCATTTTTTAATAGAGAAGAAGAGGGCGAAGAAGAAATCGATACCGCTTTTTTGGAGTTAATTGGGGAGTGGCCTCCAAAAGAGGATGATAGTGATCCAGAAAACGAAGAAAGTTTTGATGATGAGTTTGCAGAAACAGATCCTAGGGTGGTTTCAGCAAATGAGTTGGCTGCGTTGTTGGATAAACGGATGGAAAAAATCACCATTTTGACTTCTGAGGAGGTTGAACGGGCCGCTAAAAACCCTGCCTTTAAAATTATCAAGCGAGATCAAGATTATCGAGATTTTATGAAAGGATTCCCCCTGCGCTACAAGTTTGGAGCAATTGATGTTTATGACTTAATGTCTGTGGTGCCAGATCCTTCGTTTAATCTAAGCAATACGTTGCCATTGTTTTTGGAAATGGTAAAAGATGGTTTTATTCTTTATAACAAAGATAAAGGAACAATCACACTTCGTGATAAGTTATTCCACTATGTAGCTTCGGTGAATACAAAGAAAAAAGACCACGATTTTGATAAGATTAGAATTAAGTCAGTACCTTCTAGAAATAATAAAAAACCTGCCAATGCCGTATTTGATATGAAAAAGGGCGAGATTCAAACTTTTGGAGTACAAGAGTTTATATTGAGTGATTCTCAGCAGGTAATTGCAAGACCTTTTAACGGAGAGGTCAAAATGTTGAAGGGGCGTAACATGGATTTTAACGGTGTTATGTCAGGAGGTGCTTGTAACTTTACAGGAACTGATTTCCATTTTATTTACGATATTTTCCATGTCGAAATGGATTCTATTAGTTATTTGGATTTGTTTATCTATAAACGTGCCCGTCATGGTGAAGAAGCTGGCTACATGGCTGGTCGCCCGAAAGCAGAACGAGCAGTTGAAGACCTAACAGAACTGCCTACCAAAGAAAAAGAACCAATTAATAGTGTGATAGAAGGAGGTAGTGGTTTGATGTTGATCGATGTTCCAAGTAATAAGTCGGGAAGGATGAAAAGTGATCCTATTTATCCATCTTTTGAATCTACCAGTAAATCGAGGGTCTATTACGATAAGCGAAATAGACAGGGAGAAGGAACCTATCCTAGGGAGACTTTTTATTACGAATTGGAGCCTTTTATGTTGGATGGTATGGATGAACTGAAACCAGAGCAATTGAATTTTGAAGGGAAATTATATGCAGCCGATATCTTTGAGCCAATTAATCAAAACTTAACAGTGATGTACCACGATTTATCACTTGGTTTTGAAACAGAAACTAGAGGGAACGACCCGAATCCAATCTATATTAGAGACGATAAGAGAGGAAAGGGAACTTTTAAAGGCTCTGTAGGTGTGAGTAATGAAGGTTTGATTGGTAATGGTCGATTGGATTATTTGGGAGCCACTGTAGAGTCAGAGTATATTGAGTTTTTGCCAGAGCAATTCCGTGCAGAGGATGTAGATAGTTTTAATTTAGCAGGATCTGTTCGTGATGGAGTAGAATTTCCTAATGTAAAAGGAGAGCAAGTTCAAATTGATTGGGCACCTTATAGCGATAGTATGTACATTGAATCGGCGATTGTGGAAGGAGTGCCATTTCAGTTCTTTGATTCGACAGATTTTAATTTAGAAGGCTCTTTGACATTGACACCCGATGGTTTGTTAGGAAGAGGAACATTTGATTGGTATGGGGCTACCTTGGAATCTAATCCTGGAGGAGACTTTAAATTTGGCAAACAATCGATTGCTTCTCCATCGGCAGCAGTTATTATCAAATCTCAAGGCGTTCAGAAATTTGCTTTTGAAAATGAAAATGTAGACGCTATTATCGATTTTGAAAAGCAAACAGGAGATTTTATTTCTCAAGAATCTGACTTAGCAACAGATTTGCCTTATAATAGTTATCAAACATCATTGGATCAATTCCATTGGGATATGGCAACGGATCATATTTTTATGGATGCACAAGAAGGAAAAACAGGCTTTTTCTTGGCGACGGAACAATCACAGGATTCGTTGGTGTTCTTGGGAGAAAAAGCAGATTATGATTTGAATACAGGATTGTTAAAAATTGATGGGGTTGAACATATCCGTGTTGCAGATGCTTTTATTTATCCAAAAGACAAGCACGTGGAAATTGAAGAAGCTTCTCATATGAGAACTTTAGAGGATTCTAAAATCATAGCAGATACCTTAAATCAAAACCATGTTATTCAAAGAGCATCTATCAATGTGTTGAGTAGAAATGAATTCAAAGCTTCTGGTTATTTGGAGTTTAATGTAGAAAATAAGGAGCAAGAAATTAAGTTTGATAACGTAACTTCTGCACAAGAATCCGCAGGGCAATTTGTAACCGTAGGTAGTGGTATGGTTGCAGATACAGCAGATTTTCATTTGGACAAACGTACAAAATTTAAAGGAGAGGTTTCGTTGAATTCAAAATCAGAACTGTTGACCTTTAAAGGATATGCAAAGATATCTTCTTCTGTTATTCCTACTCAAGAATGGTTTGGCATTGAGTCTAAAATTGATAAACGAGATGTGTCCATTGAATATGATAATCCTAAAAATCCAGCAGGGGATTTCTTGCATGTTGGATTGTATTTAAATTTGGATACAATGGATTTATATCCTGCTATTCTATCTCCTAAGCAAACCCCCTCAGATAGAAGCATTTTCTCAGCAACGGGAGTGTTGAAATTTGATGATGAAGAGAACATGTATATCTTCGGAGATTCTGCTAGAGTGTTGGGAGATGCAGAAGCAGGAAAGTTGTTTACGGTTTCTGAAAAAAATGCAAAAGTTACCGCTTCTGGGCGCTTTGATTTTGACAAAGGGTTTAAATCTGCTACGGCTCCTGATTTCTTAGTAGATATTGTTGGGGATTTTACGTTCTTCCTAAATGCCAAATCAGATTACTTATTTGAAACATCTACCAATTTAGATTTCTATTTGCCACAAACTTTGCGAGATGTTATTGTCAATGATTTGCAAAGTAATGATGAGTTGATTGATAAGTTGTTGTATGCAAGTATCAAAAATGAAAAATTGCATCAGCACATGAAAAATTACATTACAGACGATAAGAAGTTCGATAAAATGTGGAAAAAGGTAAAAGATGATGAGCGTTTGCAATTGCCGAATGATTTTTCTCATACCTTCTTTTTTGTAAACAACAAATTATTGTGGAGTCCCAAAACACAGTCTTTTATTACCAAGGGACGTCGTCTACAGTTGGCTTCGATAGGAGGAAAGCACGTGGGGCAAGTCGTAAAGGGGCACATGGAAATTTTGAACGATCCAGCACGTGGAGATGCCATGACATTTTATATTGTTTCGCCGAATGGTGATTGGTATTATTTCTCGTATCAAAATGGATTTTTGAAAACCGTATCGTCTAATCCTGATTATAACAATGCTATTTCATCTCTAAAAAGTAAAGATCGCCGTGTTAGAACAGAAAATGGCAATTGGATCGAATTGGTGATTGGTTCTCCAGGAGAATATTCTAGCTTTAAAAATAAGGCTAGCGCCGCGCATAACTAGATGCATAATAGCATAACCTTTTAAAATTAAAAGCCTTGAAAAAGATTCTACAAAATCCATTTCAAGGCTTTTTTTATTAGGAAGGTTCAAGCAAAGAAAAGATCATGCTGTCAATGAACCGACCATCAAAAAAATAATCTTCTTTAAAATAGGCTTCTTGTACAAACTTATTTTTTTCTAACAGTCGGATAGAGCTTTTATTGTTAGGGTTGACATTCGCCATAATACTGTGGAGCCCGAATTGTTCGAAAGCAAAGGCTATCATCGTTTTTAAGGTTTCATCCATGTATCCTTGTCCCCAGTAGTCGGGGTGCAAGGCATAGCCTATTTCGGCTCGACAATTTTGCCAAAAAAGTCGCCAAAAACCAAAGTAACCGATAAAGGTATTAGAGCTTTTTTCTACGATACTCCAATTAAGCGCTGTTTTTTCTATAAAGGCGGTTCTATTTTGCTGAATGTTTAATTCTGCATCTTCGATGGTTTGGTAAGGATAACTATCCATGTAGCGCATGACTTCTACATTAGAACGTAGCTCAAACATTGCTTGGCAGTCATTTAATTCAAATTCTCGAAATAAAAGACGGTTACTTTCTAAGGTGGGAAAATGCTCAAAGACAGCAGCATTAATTTTTGTATTCATAATAGAAAGTTATTTTTTTTACAAAATAGAAACGCCATTCATATCTGTTGTCAAGACATCGGTCATGTAATCAAAGAAAGGGCGAATTGCTATAAATGTTTCCGTCATTTGATCTGCAAAATCTTTACGGGTAACTTCTTCGTCAGCAAAATTCCTAAAAGCCAAAAATTGTTTCATTCTCAACCACTTGATATGCGGATGGTTTTTGTCGAAACCTCTTGGTGCAGTTTTTAAAGAAACTCCTTGTAGTTCTCCAAAGTATTTTACAAAGGTAGGATCTTGAGTCACCTTCTCAATATAGGAACTGTCCATTTCAAATTCTTTGCGAATGCGTAACAAATCATCAGCATTAGGACCAAAAAAACCGCCTCCTACAACAGATTTGCCATTGGGGCAAATGTCAAAAGTATAGCTTCCTCGGCGGTCATTACCAAAGCGCCTGTAATATCCTCCAAGGTAACCTTTGTAAGGGAGTTTGTTTTTTGAAAAACGGACATCACGGTAAATTCTATACAATTTGGAAAATTCAATATTATCAACTTTATTAAGGTTTGCTTCGACTTTTTTAACTAAAGTCTCTACTTCTCTTTTTGTTTTTAAATAATCTTCTTTGTGTGCCTCAAACCAAGGTCGGTTGTTGTTTTCTTGTAATTGGGAAAGAAAATCGAGGGAATGCTTACTAATCATGCTTTGTTTTTTTATAAAAAATTCGTTTTTACTATTGTTTGATACGTTATCCTTGGTTATTGTGTGGTTCCAACGGAGTATTATAAATAGTAATAATAGCCGAATTGTTCAAAATATTTTCACTTAAGATAGGTGGGCTAAAAAATATAAAAATACCATTACAAAGTATAAAAGTTGTAAAGGAATCATTATTTCTTTATCAAAGATATTAAAACTATTATTAGTAAAATTAATACTATTATAAAAGATAGTAATTAAAACTATATACCTTAATGGGAATTTTTTTGAAAAGGGGAATGTTTGAATAGCAGAACAACTCCTTAGAAATACAACTTGTAGAATTGCGATGAACTTTTAGTATATTAGAGATGATATACAAAACATAGTACTTTGCAATGTATAATCTATAACCATTCGACGACTCCTTTTTTACTCTATATATCAATACAAAATAGTTCGCTAGAGTCGTAAAATAGCGATTTAGTCAACTACTATTAACAACTTCAATAATCACAACAAAAAGAAACACGATGAAACACTTATTTTTATTATTAATAACGGCTTTTTTTATTAGCTCTTGTACAACAGTACAACCTGGACATAAGGGCGTGAAAGTATATTGGGGAGGTAAAACAGATATGGAAACGATTTTGCCAGAAGGGATGGATATGGGAATTAGTTGGCTATGGAATTCTTGTGTAGAATACGATGTAAGGGAAAAGACACTGGTTCAGAAATTCGTTTTTAACGACTCAAGAAACATGGAAACTAGTGTAGAGATAGCTTTGGATTATAATTTGAATCCAGATCAGGTTAATTTAATTCACACCAAAATTACAGACATAGATACCAAAATTTTAAAAACCTTAAAATCTTCAGGAAAAGAAGTGGTTCCACAGTATACCGCTTCAGAACTGAACCTAAAAAAACGCAAAGAAGCAGAGTCGGCATTGCGTGATATTATTAGCCAAGAGCTACCAGAATTTTATGTAGAGTTTGCTAGAGTACAAATTACAGATGTGGATATTCCAAAGGCATTGGCAAAAGTAGCTGAGGAGACGGCTATTCAAGAAGGTAGAAACTCTCTAGCTGCTAAAAAAGAATTGGAACAAACAAATTTAGCAAAGGCAAGAATTGCAGAAGCAAAAGGTAAATACGATGCTGCCTTGTATGATGCTAAAACAAAAGATATTTTATCTTCGCCTAAAATGTTGGAGTTGAAAAAATTAGAAATTGAGATGGAGTGGGCCAAAAAAGGAGTGAGCAAATATGGCAATAATAATGTTTTTGGTGCCAATACTTCTGTTTTAAAAGGGTTTAATTAGGACAATTTAGGTTGCTAACGTGCTACGAAATTATATGAATAAAAAAACTTCTACGATACGATTGTAGAAGTTTTTCTTGTTGAGGGAAAACTAAGAACATTTATCATTACTCCAAGTAGCGCCATTTTCTTTTCTAATCCAACATTTGAATTGTTGTTGAATAGAAACAATTTGCCAGTGAACCCCTTTTTCTTCTAAGGTCATCACGATTCGATGCCCTTGAATACTAGTATGTTCGCTTTGGTTATCGTGTGTGATGGTCACAATGGTTTGGGCTCCTTCTTTTTGAGTTTGAATGTCAATTTTTTCAAAGCTCGTTTTATTCGAAATTTTAGCAGGATAATACATTTGAGCAACCTCTTTAGCTGTTTTTTTAGAAGTAGAGGCAGCTAATTTTTCATTTAGGTTTTGATAAACTCCTGCGGGGACATTTTCAAAGGCTTCTGGAGTAGTTACTTCTTTAGAAGCAGTAGGAAGCGTATTATAAGTATTATTACTATCACTCTTTGATATAGATTGGTCAGGTGATGTTGTTGCTGGCTCGGACTGACAAGAGATTAGTAAGTAAAAAAGGCTTAGTAAAGTGAAAAAATGTATTGTGTTCATAATTTGGAGTTAGTGCATTTTTGAAATTTTTTTGGTCATTTAAGTTTACGAAAAACTAATCGTCCCATTGTCTGTCAACATACTTAATGGTTCAAAGTGTAGACCATCCCATTCTCCAAAAAGGCAAATGGATTTCCCACCACTAATAGCTAATATTTTCCATACAACTTCCTCCTTTAGAGTACTTAATGGAATGATATGGTCGTTAATATCTTTGATGAGTAATTCTTTTTTGTCGTTCATGAATGCTCTTAATTGTGAAAGAACGACAGGGAAAGAAAATAGCCAAGGATTTTGGACAATAGCTTCGCCATATTGTGTTAAAACAGCATTAAAATCTTTATAGCTAGTTGCATTGGGGCTTTCATAAATTTGAGCAGATTCAAAAGATTCAAAAATAGCTCGTTGGGGATAAGCCTTAGAATAATAAGTTAAGGCGCCATCTAGCAAATCTCCGACAATATATTGTTGCTCGTATCCAATATTTCCAAAAGCATAGTCCAATATTAGAGCATGTTGCTTTGTTTTTTGACCTTGCAGCCAGATTTTTCGAAAACTACGTCCTTCAATGTCAACCCCTTCTTTTTTGCCTACAACAAACCAAAGATCTTTTATACTAGGGTTTTGTTCCAAAACGTCTGCTTTCTTGACGATTTTACCCAAACTTAGATACAACTCTTCTTGAAGCTCAGGAGTAAGCAGGGACCTTTTTTTGAAAGATTCTGTCCATAAGTAAAGTTCGCCCAAACGGGCAAGAACAATTTCCGACCAATTTTGGTTTTTTTGAATCAGTTGGTGGGTTTCTTTTAAATAAGTACTAATTCTAGGCAACTTGGCATCCACCATTTTGGCAGCAACTTGATTCCAAAAACTAACTTTTTGAATAGCCGTATTGGCAATCCCTTGGCGAATAAGGTCGGTGAGCCAAAGTTCCAGTTCATCCATACCGCTTGCCATGAGTTGAACCCGTTGTTCCCAGCGTTTTTCTTTGGCTGCTTTAGCTTGTTGGAGGGCTTCTTCTGTTTTTAGAGTAGGTGCAATAGTCTTGGAATGACTGGCAACACTATTAGAACTTTGTTTGGACAACCAATTTTGAATTGCTTCGGGAGGAGCTTGGTACTTGAATAAAGCACTGCTTTGAGCAAATAAAAAGAAGAGTCCTAAAACGTGCTTGCAAGGAGGTTTGCGAACAGGGCAGCTGCATTTATATTTTGGTCCACTCAAATTGATTTGAACAATATAGGGTTGAGAACCAGATCCTTTGCATTCTCCCCAAATGGCTTCATAATTGGTAGCGATATAATTCCACTTGGTTGAGTTGGCTAAGGTACGTCCTCTACGCTCTGTGGAATCGTTGGGAGAAAGTGCTGCTATTTTTTCGTCAGTCCATTGCATAAATTAAAAAATGGTTTTAGTAGGATCAATCTGAATTGTTATCATTACTTCTTGGGACAATTGCATTTGTTAGTTACGTAGTTGCTAGATTGTATTTAGTTCATGAACTTTGTTCTATGAAGTACTCCAAGAAGTGTTTTTATAAAAGTCTTGTTAAGAATAATCTGCTTACCAACCAGAAAAAGCTCGATTAAAAACATCGTCTAACACCTGATCGTAGATTTCTTGAATCAAAGCATCTTCCACCGTTGATAAATCGGTATCGGCGGCAAAATTGGCGAACCTAGAAAATGTCTGTGTCCAGTTCTTAGAGCCGTCCTTTTGTTTGGTGTCTTTATAATTGATGGCAATTTCAATTGTCAAGCGTTGAAAAGCAACTGTTTGGTTTGCCTGCGGAGCAAGTGATGAAATTTGATAGCCAACTACATTTCCAGAAAATTGAACATCGCCATCTTCATCAACATATTTTAAGCGGGTATTATTCAAAATTCTATCTTTGAGCTGTTCAGAAAAGGTTTGCCCGCTTGTTGGTGGTGCATTAGAGCTTTTTACTTCAAATTGTTCCAAAGAAAAACTGTCTAAAACCGAGTAATCAATACCAGTATTAATTAAACTGACTGTACAAGCTTGGGCTATTAGAACAACAATTATAAAAATAAATAAATGAAACTTTTGCATAAATCTTTTTATCTTTTAATTTGATACTTACCACTTATTTAAAAGTACAAAACTTTGAATCATTATTACCTTTCTTAACACCTACTAAGATGAGTTTAACAATAACTTTAGTTCAATCTACTTTGCATTGGGAATCTATTGATGCAAATTTAAAAATGTTTGATGAAAAACTGCTTGATCTTGACAATACAGATGTAATTATTCTACCTGAGATGTTTACGACTGGGTTTTCAATGAATGTTGAGTCGTTGGCGGAAGAGATGGAAGATAGTAAAGGAATTGTGTGGATGCAAGAAAAAGCAAAAGAACTCAATGCTGTAGTAACGGGGAGTTTGATTATAAAGGAAGGTGAAAACTATTTTAATCGACTGTTGTGGGTTGAGCCAAATGGTAAGCAATGTCATTATGACAAGAAGCATTTATTTACAATGGCAAAAGAAGACTTGCATTTTACAGGAGGCACAGAGAAGTTGATTGTTGACTATAAAGGTTGGAAAATAGCCCCTTTCATTTGTTATGATTTGCGTTTTCCTGCTTGGTGTCGCAATTTAGAAGATTATGACTTGGCTTTTTATGTAGCCAATTGGCCAGCTAAACGGTCTTTTCATTGGAGAAGTTTGCTGACGGCTAGAGCAATTGAAAATCAGGCTTATATAATAGGGGTTAATCGAGTAGGAGAAGATGGCAAAGGTTTTGCCTATTCGGGAGACTCTTCGGTTTTGAGCCCTAGTGGTGCTTTATTATACCATCAAGCGAATGAAGAAGCTATTTATACAATAAATTTGTCTAAAACGCATTTGGCAGATGTTCGCAAAGAATATCCGTTTATTGGAGATCGAGATAACTATTCTTTTCATAACACACCACAGTAGCAGAGCTTAAAAATAAATTGAAATTGATAATTATCACAACAAGTAATATAATTATCAATTTCAATAGTCTATGTAATTGGATGCTCACAAAAAACAAAAGAAATTATTCTTCCCCTTTCATGATAAAGCTAGCACGGAACAACATTTTATTATTGGCATCAGCTGGACCATCGGGACCAGAAACGGTATAGCTGCCTTTTAAATCATTGATTGCAAATTGAGTGTAAACATGCAAACGAAGGTCGCCATTCTCGTCTAAAAATGGTTCAAATTGAGCGGTGGCGGTAACAGGAGCCGTTTTTTCGAGTAATGTTAATGCCACTTCGATCTTTGCCGTCGTGATATTTCCTAAGGCAAGTTGCAACTGTTCCCCATCAATGCTTTTGAATACTAACTGAGCTGTTGGATATTTGTCAACGTAAAGCATACTTTCTGTAACGGCTTGTGTTAAGTCACTTTCGCCCATTTCTATAGAAGCAACATTAACTGTAAATTGACCTGTTGCTGCTTTTAGATTCTGTGATTGTTCTAAGGATATGTTTCCTGTGACAGAGGTCAGTTCGCCACCATAATGTCTTAGAGGTGGTGGAAAGTTAAAGGCTAGAATAGGAGTACTTTTATCTACGGGACCTGCTATCGTCCATGTTTTTGGAAACGCTATGTTTTCCATGTTTGTGATGGTGCTTTTTTCAGGAGTTGCTAGTTTTTTTAAATTCAGTGCTTCCCAAGAAACACTATTTTTATCGGTGATATAATTCATCGCATCTCCTAGCTTAGACTCAATTAGTTGTCGCTGAATTTCAGCAAACGAATTTTGAGCTGCCAATGCAAATGCTTTGGAAATAGACGTACCAACGGCAGGCGTTTCAAACTGTTGATAAATAGCGGTGTGGCAGTCGTAATGAGAATGAATTTCTGAACTTACATAGACCTTGCCATCTTCGGCTAGGTATGGATAAAAACTGCAATAGATGAGTTCGTCAGAATTGCCTACTAGGCTATTTTTTTTATATTTGGCAGCATCAAAACCTTCTTTGAGACCTTTTAGATATTCTTGTTGGAATTTTTTTTGACTAAAGTTCTTTGGCAAAGTACCTTGTGCCTCGGTAACTTTTAATTTTATAATTAAGTTAGAACGTTCTTTTTCCCAAACAAACACATTACTTTCTTCATAACTAGAATTTTCAACAGGCAATCGTCGAACGGTTCGGATAAAATTGAGCAAGCGTTTATGAGAAGTATAACGCCCTTTGAAAATTTTTCGTCCAAGGTAGTTTCTATAAACAATAAAAGGAGTATAACCAACCTCTTTTGGGGCACCAGTTTTATCAATATCAATAATTTTTGTTGTAATATTGCGTTCTTGCATATAACCTTGTAATGCCTTGATATTTTCTAACGTAAATGGACTATCCGTTGATTTTTGAACAAAGATAATAAGTTCTTCATCTATTTTTTGTTGAGCAATTGTCGAAAAAGATAGGAGGAGTATTAAAAATGTGATATATTTTGGCATAATAATAATAGTATAGAATTAATCGAAGATTTTAAGTTATTGAAATATTTACTTACTTTAATTTTTAAGGCTAAGGTTTGTAAAGAGCTAAATTCAGTCGATAGAGGAGGTCTTATTATAATTACTTATTTTGTCGAAGGAATTGAAATAATAAATCCTCATCATATAATTACCCTTATCAATAGTTCGTTGAAAAACTTTATTAGTTTGATAATTAATAAGTTATGATTTTATCGCATTTTGTGTTAAAATTTTGATTATCAAACTAATATAAATGTGCTTTTTTATCTTTTTGGTAAAAAAGTAAAAAATCAACGAACTACTACCTTATAAGACTGTGCTAGAAAAACAAGGATAGAAAATTATTGCTATTAAATAGATTAATAGACCAAAAGGTTTTGAAACACGCACTATTTTTAAAATAAATTAACACATAAAATAAACAGAAGAATGATATACAGATTAAGCGTCTTAGTTGCATTTTTTATCGTAACCACCTCTACTGTTTGGGCACAATCCGACCGTTGGCAACAGCGAATTGAATACAAGATGGATATTGTCATGGACGTAGAAGTACATCAATTTACAGGTAAACAAAATGTCGTTTATCATAACAATTCCAAGGATGAACTAAACAAGGTTTTTTATCACTTGTATTTTAATGCTTTTCAGCCCAATAGTATGATGGATGTTCGTTCTAGAACAATTCAAGATGCAGATACTAGAGTAGGTGGTCGAATTTTGGAATTGAAAAAAGACGAAATTGGTTATCACAAAATAAAGTCATTGAAACAAAATGGAAAAGATGTTGCATTTGAGGTCGTTGGAACCATTTTAGAAGTAACCTTAAACGAACCGATTAAAGCAGGAGCTTCTGCTACATTTGATATGGAGTTTGAAAGTCAAGTGCCTCTTCAAATTCGTCGTTCTGGATGGAATAGTGAGGAAGGCATTGAGTTGTCGATGACGCAGTGGTATCCCAAAATGTGTGAATATGATTATCAAGGTTGGCATGCCAATCCCTATGTTGGTCGTGAGTTCTATGGCGTGTGGGGCGATTTTGATGTTAAAATTACGATTGATAAAGATTATACTATTGGTGGAACAGGAATGCTTCAAAATCCTAGCGAAGTAGGACATGGTTATGAGAAAGTAGGAGAAAAGGTGGATTTAAAAGATAAAAAGAACATCACTTGGCATTTCAAAGCGGAAAATGTACATGATTTTGCTTGGGCAGCCGATCCAGATTACATTCATGATGTTGTAGAAGTGGATGAAAATTTAGTGTTGCACTTCATTTATCAAGATGATGATAATTATAAGGATGTGTGGAAAAAGGCACAAAAGAAAACCGTTCAAGCGTTTAAATTTATCCAAGCTAGATATGGAAAATATCCTTATGGACAATATACGATTATTCAAGGAGGTGATGGTGGTATGGAATATCCAATGGCAACCTTGATTACTGGAAAACGCAATTTTGGTTCTTTGGTTGGTGTAATTGTGCATGAGGTGATGCACACTTGGTATCAAATGTTGATGGGATCAAATGAGAGTTTATATGCTTGGATGGATGAAGGCTTTACTTCTTATGCCTCTAATGTGGTTCGCGCTCATTTATTTAATGCACAAGGTGCTTTTCCTCATGATGGTTCTTATAGAGGTTATTTGTACTTAGCAACAAGCGGTGCAGAGGAACCAATGAGTACTCATGCTGATCATTTTAATACCAATTTTGCTTACGGTCAAGCTTCTTATTCAAAGGGAGCGGTATTTTTGGGGCAACTCAATTATATTGTAGGAGAAGGTGTTTTTGACAAAGCGATGCTAAAATATTATGACGAATGGCATTTTAAGCATCCTAATCCAAATGACTTCATTCGTGTGATGGAAAAAGAATCTGGTTTGGAATTGGATTGGTACAAAGAGTATTGGGTAAATACTACGAATCGAATCGACTATGCCATTGTTGATGTTTTAAAAGGAAATAAAAGTTCGAAGGATTCTGTCGTTATTAAAGCAAAAGAAGGAAACTATTTTGCCAGTAGTGGCAAGGTAGACAAGAAAGGAACGACTATTTATATTGAAAGAAAAGAGCGTATGCCAATGCCTTTAGATGTTGTTGTAACTTATAAAAAAGGAAAATTGACACAGTTGGCAACTTTTAATATTCCTTTGGAAATTATGCGTGGACACAAGCAAGATGAACTAAAAAACGGTAATCAAACAGTAATGCCTGATTGGAAATGGACACATCCTGTTTACGAATTGAACCTTCCAATTCCAATGAAAGATATTGAAAAAATAGAGATTGATCCTTCTTTGCGCATGGCAGATATAGATCGAGATAATAACGTTTGGGAAAAATAATCCAATCTGTTATCAATAATTAGGAGCTTTGGAAGTAGACATGATGTTTTGCTTCGTTCTAGAAAAGAGTAATGCTGCTATTGGCATTGCTCTTTTGTTGTTTTAATAGAGAATAGACCATTTTAGCACATAAATTTAGACCATTAGATATGTTTAATAGAAATACAGAATTTGATGAGATTACCTTGGTTTGGACTGCCGTGGAGTATGACGATTGTTCTAAAATTATTTCAACTATTGTTAAACCTGAAGATTTGGAGCTTAAAAAATTCTTTACTAGTACAGAGAACAAAGGGTATTGTATTTTTTTGGATTATAAAATCAATGATGTATCATTGGCTAGTTGGCTAAATATGAATTATTTTCAGAGGAAAGTAATTGGACCAATTCATTCTTATGATGAACCCATAGGATCTCTCAAAAATCCATTTTATCGAAAAATTCTGTTAAAAAGAATGTTTGGTTTAGAAATTACTAGAGAGGATGCACAGGAGGCTGCCAATTATTACAAACACAACGAACCTAAATCTGCTGAAGCATTAGAGGAAGAGCGAAAGTTGAATGAAGAATACGCTAGTCGTATCTTTGATGAAGAGAATAGTGATACCATGCTTTATTGTTCTGGTTGTTGTGGTGATAGGGCTTGTGGGTATTTTGGAATAGGAGTGTCTCAGTCCAAAGACTCCGTTATTTGGTTTGCTAATTTAGGTAAACATCTGAACCTTAAATTTTCCTTTGAAAAAGAACAGTATATCAGTGCTTTTAGGGAGATTATAGAGATGATTAATCAAGAAATAAGTGAAAAAGGAGGGGAACCATTTTGGATAGAAGGAACTTCCGAAAGTTGGTATAGAGTGGAAGATTATGCGCCAATTGTAGCCCAAAAATACAATCTAAAGCAGACCTCTTTTTCTCGTGAACAATTAGATGAAATTTTTAAAGCAGGAGAAATTAAGGAAATAGATTCAAGTCTTTTTATTGCACAATCATTTGGTTATAACTTAGAACATTTAAGAGAAGAAGTTGAGGCTACATACTGTAACTTATCTGAAAAAGATAAAAACTTAATTGAATGGAAAATTATTGATAATGCTACATATTGGGGGACTATTGAATTATTTGAACCAACGCTTACAAAGAAAATTCTACTACTTTATAGTGAATCATTTTCTTAATAAAAAAATACATTTATACTAACTTGTTGTTTAAGTAAACCAACTAATATTAGAAAAAAATGAACTACATCGAGAATACTAGAAATCTCTTTGCTTATTATAAGCAGTTAGGCGAGCAATCAATGGCACAATTAGAGGAAAAACAATTGTTTTGGAAATACGCAGTTGACGAGAACAGCATTGCCACGATTGTAAAACACCTATCTGGAAATATGCTTTCTAGATGGACTGATTTTATGACAGCAGATGGCGAAAAAAATTGGCGAAATAGAGACGATGAGTTTGAAGATACGACACTCAAAAATAGAGTAGAAGTATTAGGGGCATGGGAAAGCGGGTGGAAATGTCTTTTTGATGCTATCAATCCTTTGACAGACGAAGACTTGGAGCATATTGTTTATATTAGAAACCAAGGGCATACTGTTGTAGAAGCTATTAATCGCCAGTTAGGGCATTATGCTTATCACATTGGACAAATTGTATTGATGGCTAAATTGCAAAAAGGCAAGGATTGGCAGACCTTATCTATAGCCAAAGGGGCTTCTAAGGAGTATAATAAAAATAAATTTGCTCAAGAAAAAGCAAAAGGGCACTTTACAAAAGAGTTTCTAGATAGGGATAAAACTAGATAACGGATTAGAAGTGCTTACCTTTAAACAACCTCAATGTCATATTTTCTGAGCAAACCTGCTAGCCCATCTTTGGAAAAAATGGCTTTGTTAATACGATTACTCTCTGGATTGATTGTATAATTAAATGCGTGCTGAAAATTGGTTTTTTCCATATTTGTAAAGTCAAAAATAGCATTTGTTAAGTCACAATCTTCGAAGACAGCACCACTAATATCAGCAGATGCAAAGTCTACTTTTTCTAGATTGCAGTGCTTGAATTGCGTTTTAGGGAGTTTTAACTCAAAAAAAGAGCTATAACTAAGGTTACAATTCTCAAAATCAACAGAAAACAAAAAATCATTGCAATCGCTAAAGTTAAAACCTACTAATTTACAATCTACAAATCGGACTGCTTTTAGTGCTGTATCTTTGTTTCTAGACATAGAAAAGTCGCAGTTGTCGAAGTTGCAGTCTACAAACGTGATTCCTGAAATATCGCAACTATTGAAGTTACAATAGCTAAAGTTACAATTTTCAAATTTTTGATTTTTGATACTAGCTTCTGAGTAATCAACTTTATCAAACGTTTTGTTTTCTGTTATTTTACTAGACATTGTTTTATTCTAAAGAGTGAAATTTAAAGATAAACTATTTTATGTAAAAACTAGATAAGTTTATTTTATATTTTATAATATCTTAAATTTATATTGAAATAAAAAATAATGTCTTGGATAATTATCATCGCAATTTGTTAATTAGATCTGGCTTTTTTACTTATCAGGCTAAGAAATCAGCAACAATCTTAGCCACATTTTCTCCGTCCATAGCCGCAGAAACAATACCACCAGCATATCCAGCACCTTCGCCACAGGGATATAGACCAACGACATCAGGATGCATCAAGGTGACACTATTTCGAGGAATTCTAATAGGAGAGCTTGTTCGACTTTCGGTGCCTACAATTTGCGCTTCGTTAGTAAAATAACCTTTTTTCTTCTTATTGAATTCAGGTAGTGCTTTTTGCAAGCGTTTACTTACCCAATTAGGAAGTAATTCATGCATGGGAGCACTATAAACACCAGGAATGTAAGATGTACTAGGGAGGTTGTTAGATAATTTGCCTTTTGTGAAATCTACCACTCGTTGAGCAGGCGCTTTTTGACTACCATCGCCAGCTTGAAACATAATTTGTTCTACTTCTTGTTGGAATTTTAAGCCGTTAAAAATAGGATCCTCTATTCCTTCAAAAGTTTTGTGGTTATAATGCGTTAAATCTTCGAGTTCAATCGCTACAACCATGCCTGAGTTAGAAAAAGGAGAATCTCTACGAGATAAAGACATCCCATTTACAACCAATTCATTAGGAGAGGTGGCAGCGGGTACAATTAGTCCTCCAGGGCACATGCAAAAAGAAAAAACACCTCGTTTTTCGACTTGACAAACAACACTGTAACTAGCTGCGGGGAGATGCTCCTCTCGTTTTGGTTGGCGGTATTGTATCTTATCAATTAGCGATTGAGGGTGTTCAATCCGTACTCCTAAAGCAAAGGGCTTGGCTTCTAGTCGGATTTGTTTTTTGTACAACAAGGTGTAAATGTCCCTAGCAGAATGTCCGGTAGCAAGAATCGTAGCATCTGCAAAATATTCCTCTTTTTGATTCACAACAACGCCTCGGATGGTGCGCTGACCACTATTTTCTTTTTCTATGATAAAGTCTGTTACTAAACTGTCAAAATGAATTTCACCTCCGTGGGCTAGAATCGTTTCTCTAATATTGGCAACCACCTTAGGGAGTTTATTGGAGCCAATATGAGGATGAGCATCTACCAAAATATCAGAAGTAGCACCATGCTCAACCAATAAGCGCAAAATCTTCTCAATTTTTCCTCTCTTTTTAGAACGAGTATAAAGTTTTCCGTCGGAATAGGTTCCAGCTCCCCCTTCGCCAAAACAGTAATTAGAATTGGGATTAACGACTCCATCTTGTTGAATAGCTCTTAGGTCTCTACGGCGTTCTCTAACATCCTTTCCACGATCCAAAACAATGGGTTTTAAACCTAGTTCGATTAACTGAAGCGCAGCAAAATAGCCAGCAGGTCCAGCACCAACAACAATTACTTTTTTAGCTGTTTTGACATTGCTATATTGTTTGATAATACTTGGTGGTGCAATATATGCTTCATCGATATAGGCATCAACCAAAAGTCGCACTACAGGTACTTTACTTCTAGCATCAATGGAGCGTCGAACAGCAATGACATCAACTAGTTGTTGATTGTTGGATAAGTGTAGTTTTTTTAGGACTTGTTGCTTGATGAAAGTTTCTGATTGAGCATTCTTGGGGGAGAGTGCGATTTCTATGCGTTGAATCATATATAAGAATAGGAAAAATGCTTTATAAACAGATGTTTGGTGTAGTTGGTAAGAAGATTTTGTGCCAATCTGCGAAGTACTTTGTTGTGGTGTATTTTTATACACAAACACAGGAACAGAGTCACAACGCAGTTAAGCATAATATAATAATAGGAATGTTGATTTTTTAATGTCAAAAAAGTGATTCTATTAAGCGAACTCTACTCAACATTAGAAAACCAACATTCTAAAATATCTTAGTATAAGGTTAGACTTTTGTCAACATCTCTAGCATAAGCGACAATACCACCGTTTAAATTGAATAAGTTGTCGTATTCGTATTCTTGTTGCAAAAATAAGATAGCCATGTAGCTACGTTTGCCACTTCTGCACATGACAACAGCAGGTTTATCTCTAGGGATTTTGTCTGTATTTTTATCAATTAATCCCAAAGGGACATTTATACCACCAATAGAACAAATTTCTCTTTCATCGGGTTCTCTTACATCAATGATGATAAAATCATCTCCATTGTCCATCATTTCTTTTAATTGCTGAACATTAACTCCTTTTACTTCGTTTCTATCCATAGCAGAATATAGTTTTATATGTTTTAGTAGTTATAATAGACCACTTACTTAATTATCAATATACTATGATTTTTTAAGTAAATTAATGTAATTATATTGGTTATCAAAAATCGGATTAGATGATTATATGTTTTCCGATTCATTTTGTTTCTAAGCAACAAAACTACTACTTTTATGCTTTATAACAAAGCTCCTTAAAGGCAGAATATCTTTTTGGTGTACAATTCACATTTGTGATTGGGACAACCATAGTTTAGTATCTTATTTTTTATAAAAACGTCGGATTAATTTATGCATACCTTAGAACCACATTACAGGTGGAGATTGGAGTACATAGCTTCAGAAGACCCTCAATCACCTTTTTATGGGCAAGTTTATAGTGAGTTTGAATTTTCAACTAAAATCTACAATTATTACATTCACCCACAGTGGGATGATTTTGGCTCTGAAACATTGTACGTGAAAATTCTTTATGTTAATTATGCAGATAATTATGCTATTTTAGAACTGATTGGAGAATGGAACGATTGCTTGCACAATGATATTATGCTATTGAAGCAAGGTGTTGTTGATCGAATGCAAGAACACGGCATTTCTAAATTTATTATAATTGCTGAAAATGTTCTGAATTTTCACGCTTCTGACGATTGCTATTACGAAGAGTGGTACGATGATATTTCAGACGAGGATGGATGGGTTTGTATTATAGGGTTAAGGGATCATGTTCTAGAAGAGATGGAAGAGTATGGTATTCACAATTACATTAACTTTGGTCCTCAGTTTAATATCAACTGGCGTCCTCAAAAACCAGAGTTGGTATATGAAGATATCCGTTATAAAATAGAAGAACAGGGATATTGATAATTCTTGAAACGAAAAAAGAACAAGTTGTAAGAACATAATAGGATTCTTACAACTTGTTTGTCATTTTATTCTGCGTGAGCAACAACTGTTTTAACTGTTTCAGCTTCAATAAAAATTCGATTGACAGTAGGAATTGCTTTTTTGATTTTCGATTCAACCCGATCAATTGCTAATTCTATCTGAGAAGAAGTCATCCCTCTTTTGAAGGTCACATCCAAGTTTACCAAAACCTCATTTGGTCCAAAGTACAAACTAAGTGGTCGCTTGTAAGCTCCGATTTCAGGCTCTTCATCCAAAATCTTGGTGATTTTGTCCAAATCGCTTTGAACCAATCCTTCCCCAATTAGCAAATCTTTACATTCTATGGCAAAGAACAAAGAGACACTAACCAGTAAAACTCCAATTAGAATAGAACCAATTCCATCAAAATAAACGTTGCCTGTCATATGCCCAGCAAAAACAGAAAGAAAGGCAATCGACAAACCAATCAAGGCTGCGCTATCTTCAATCACAACGGCAGCTGTAGAAGTATCCTTACTAGCAACAATTTCTTTAAAGAACGAACGATGAGTTCTATGACTATTGAATTCTTTGAGCGCAACACTCAAGGCGAATCCTTCAAAGACCATAGCAAAAATTAAGATGGCATAGTTCCAAATAACATAATCTGTATTGACCTTATCGTGTGGGTGCAAGACCGCTTCGATACCTTCATAAAGAGCAATGCCTCCTCCTAAAGCAAAAATTAGAACTGCCACAATAAATGACCAAAAGTAAATCTCATTTCCATATCCATAAGGATGTTGCTTATCAGCAGGTTTTTGACTTTTTTTGATGCCTAATAGGAGTAAGGCACCATTTCCTGTGTCCACTAAGGAGTGAATGCCTTCAGAAAGCATAGATGAAGATCCTGTGAAAAATGCAGCAATGAATTTGCTGACAGCAATTGCTGTGTTGGCTATAATTGCGCCGTAAATTGCCTTTTTGGATGAACCAGCCATTGTTGTGTTGTATTTTTGTTTGATAATTATAATAGTTGAGTATAAAACTTGTTGGACGTGTTTTATCACAACTTGTTAAAGAATTAATTGTATTTTTTGTAAACGATTATTTAAAATCGGGTATTTAGTTATAATAATGCTAATGTGGGCTATAAAGAAGTATCTTGTATCAGTCTATCTGCGTTACTAATTTGTGGTTTTAATAGAGTAAAAGTATTCATTTAACAATTACAAAAGAATATATGTTCTAGTTATTTAGAATATTAGCTTGTTTAGAACATAGCAAGCTGAAAAACTAAAAAAACAGTGGATTATTTCTAAAATTATCGCATAAGAACGTTCAACAATCTAAGTTTTATAATTAAAAATTTTTACTCTAAGCCCAAAAGAAATCATATGTTCGAAAAACCAAAAATTTTGTGTCGCTTTATCAGCTAAAGAAGCTGTTGTTTTAACAGAAGGAAGGTGTATAAAACCACCTCTAAGACCTATCTGAAAGTAAAAGTATTGCAAAAGCGTAAAACTTAAATCTAGATTTGTTGCTACTCCAAAACCTGCGACATAAAAAACGTCATTTCTTTTATTATTCAACAGCTTAGCATTAGTTTTGGGAATGATTAATCCTGTTGAAAAACCTTCGGACAAGTTGATTTCTATCCATTTATTTTCTAAAGCAATTCCTTTTAGTAAATCATCGTAACGATCGACTCCTATGCTCACATAATTTAACCCATCGGTGTGTTCGTAAGCTAAGAAATCTTCCTTTAAAACAATAATATCTTGATGATAGTTGCCATCATAATAGGAGCTGGAGTTTGCAATCTTTCCACTAATTCGTACGGTTTGGTTTTGAGTCACGACATACTTCATGTGGTCTATATTAAAAGAAATATGAAAATTGTCATGAAAAAAATACCCAACTTTTAAATTCGTTTGTGGAATTGTGAATGTTGTGGGATTTAAGTACAAGTCAAAATCAAACTTTGAGGGTCTATCAGTTGCTCTTACATTGAACAAAGTAAAATCGTAATCATCCCCTTTGAAATGAATGTTTGAGTTGCTATAATAGCCTCGATTCCATCCAAATGAAACAAAAACTTTCCCTTTATTAGGTCGTATTTTAAAAATATTGGCTTCTTTTTGAGCGATTGACTGGGAGAAGAGCATCATCAAAAAGCTTAGTGTTATTACGGTTTTCATAGTCATACTTTTATTTTAAATATTTTAAAGTTAAAAAAAGTATGTTTTTCATTCTAACATAAAAATGTGGGTTTATCAGAAAAAAAAGATCAATTTGAAATTAATGTTGAATTGACCAAAACAAAGTTAAAGAAGCAAGTTTTATATAATTTTTTCTGAAGGATTATTTAAACTCAATTTCTTTAAAAGGAATAAAAATGATTATGAAAACAATAGCCACAGGCAAGCAATAGCTAGCACGACAATAACAATTTGGTAAATTCCTTTGGAGCCTGATAGATTGGTAACTTCTGCTTCTTTTTCAGCCAAATCAGAAAGCGCTTGCCCCAATTTTGATTCATTTTCTTTCAGGTTATTCTTTGCTGCTTCTAGATCTGTTGTCAACCAGTCTACTCGTTTAGATTGTTCGACCAAGTTGTGAATGAGTTGTTGCATTTCTTGACGAGCCTGGATGGATTTTTCTTCCAAAGAGCTAATAATCAAATGTTGTTGTTGAATAGAACGCTCGGTGTGCTCCAGCATAGTCATGTAACTATTTTTATCTGCACGATATTGCTTTTGAGCTTCCAAAAATCGAGTGATGCGCTTGTCTACAAAGATATCCTCAGGGCTGACTGGACGCTTGAGAGTAATTCCTTTGAAAGAAGTACATCGACTCAACGCAACATAAGTTTGTCCTGTTGCAAACGCTTTTCGACCCAAATTAATAATAACATGGTCAAAAGTTTGTCCTTGGCTCTTGTGTATGGTAATTCCCCACGCAAGTTTTACGGGTAACTGGGTAAAAGAACCAATAGGTTTGCGTTCAACAGTTTCGGTTTCATGATTCCATTGATAAACGTATTTATGCCAAGTGTGATGAGAGACTGACACAATTTCAGTTGCCTTTCCAGCTTTGATTTCAACCAATAACTTATCTTCAAAAATTTCTGTGATTCGACCAATAGTACCATTAACCCACTGTTCGTTTTCATCGTCTTTGACAAACATAATTTGAGCACCAACTTTTATTCGCAACTCCTTATCTGTGGGATAGGCACTACCAACATTGGCAAAGTTGCCTAGCTCTTCAGCATGAAAAGTCACCAAGGGAGCTTCAATAGCTGCTAGGTTTTCTTCGTTTAGCTGTTTGATAACAGCATTGGTAGAAGCCAAGGTGATTTTAAAGTTAGAAGACAATCCTCCTTTGACATCGTATCGCTCGTTGAGCAAATTTAGGTGTTGTTGATCTAATTGATTGACACGAATCGCATTGAGCAAGCTAATAAATTTTTTGTCTCTTTGGCGATACACCTTAGACAGCTCAACAATTTGATACTGATAATCTCCTTCAAACGCTTTGGCACTGAAAAAATACCTAGAAGTATAATGCGTGCGCAATAAATTGACAGTTTCTTTGTCTCGTTCGTCAATAATAGGAGGCAGTTGATACAAGTCTCCAATCATTAAAAGTTGTTTGCCTCCAAAAGGGAGGTTGGATCTTAAATTAGCTCTTAAGGATAAGTCAATGGCATTCATTAAGTCGCATCGTACCATTGAAATTTCATCAATAATAATCAACTCAATTTCTTCCAGAAGTTGAATGGTTGTAGGGGGCAAGGGAGGAATGCCTTTGTCATTGGGCAGATAAGCACGCCATTCAAAACCAAAAAAAGAATGAATGTTTTCTCCACCAACTTGCAGCGCAGCAAGTTCGGTAGGTGCTAATATGATGTGTTTTTTACTTAAACTCTTGGTTAAATACGTTAAGAGTGTCGATTTTCCTGTACCTGCTTTTCCTGTTAAAAAAACAGAGCTGGATGTATGTTCAATTAAGCGAATGGCATCTTGTGCTTTTTGATTGTTGCTATATGCCTTTAGTAAATTAGTAATTGAATTCATTTATTTATCTGGTAAATAACAAGTATTCCTCCTCAAAAAACTCGTTATGTTTTGTTAAATGTTGTTCTTTGATATAGCCAAGTTGTCAAAGGTCTGTTCTGTTTTAGCTCCCAAAATACACATTTAAAATAGAACAAAAACATCCATCGCAAAAATATTTTAAAGCAAAACAATAGACATTGTCACCAATAGGTTTTAGGAGTCGAAAGATGTTCTGATTTTTTCTCGGATCAAAAACTTAGTTGCTGGGCTAATTTTTAGACTATAGATATTAAAATCAATAGTAAGAATTAAAAAATCATTATTAAAGCAATTGCACCAAAAACACCGTTACAGAGTTGTTAAAAAATAAAAATCCTGCTAGTAAATATACCAGCAGGAAATTATGTGCTTTTTTGTTTTTAGATTTTATTCTACTACAATTTGATGACTTTCAACGTTACCATCAACACTTACTTTTAAGATATAAGTACCTCTAGGAAGACGACTAACATCAATCTGACCATTGTAGTTGTCCATTAAGATTTTTGCTTTTGGAAAACCATAGAAATCAAATAATTCAGCTGACACAGTTGCTTTTTTATTAGGCGTATGAGATTGGTCGGCTAATTCTAGGTTAATAATTGTAGAAGCAGGATTAGGATAAGCTGTAAAGTAATCCAAAGTAGCTTTGCTACTATTCAAACTTGAAATATTGCTTCTTTCTGCGAATCCAAAAACATTGTCATCGTCATTATCACATTCTTGCGTGATATTGATTCGTTGATCATACCAAGAAGACCAACCGCATACGTTTTGAGCTCTAACTCTGAATCGAATAGTTCCCATTTGGTAAGGAAGAAAACGGGCTCTATGTTGCTGTGTTGTCCATGTGAAATTAGTGGTTTGTTGATCCCAATCCCAAGTTAAATTGTGACCTCCTGTTGCCTCTGCTTCTATCATATTTTTATCCGCATAAAAATTATTTGAACGGCATAAGTCACAATAAGAATTATCGGATGGGAATTGGTCAATAGGAGTTAGCACTAAACCACCACAATTTGGCTTGATAATTACAGGTACACCAACCCCTACTTTCATTCTTTTAACAATTGTTTGGCTACAGCTGTTGGTGATTGTTCCTGTTAAGAAAACATCGCCTTGTCCAACTCCTGTTAGTGTTACTTGGCTATTAGTCGCGTTGCTTATTGTAACTAAGGAAGGATTCGAAACAGTCCAATTAACTGTCTCTCCATTTTGCAAACCTGTCATTGTATAAACAGCATTGCTCGCCGAGCAAACGGCACTATTCCCTACAATTCGTGCGGTACTAGTAAAAGGACTGATAGAAACTTGGCAATGCAGACTTCTTTGGCGATTGCCTTTAAAAATAGGCACGACGCTTATATTAGACAAGGGATAAGTATTAGGAACCAATGTTAAGGTTCTAGAGGTTGTCGTTATAAGACCACTTACTGGAACTCCTGCTGTTGTTGCCCAGCCAGAACCAACATTCCATTCATAAGATACACTTCCAGAAACATTATTGGTCTCGGTTACAGAAAAACTAACGGATGATGTTGTCCCACAGGTGATGGTTTTGCTTGTTGGAGACAAAGAAAAACTTGGAGTGCTTGGAGGAGTCGAAGTAGCGCCTTTTTTTAGCGTGTATTCACAAGAGCGATACTCTACACCAGTCAACGTTTTAAGTACTGCAATAAGCTTATCACCAGTTGAAAAAGTGCTTGCTTGTAATGTAAAAGGGAACATTATTGAACTAACTTGAGGAGAAATACTTCCTATAAATGAGGAGCCAAGAATCCATTTGTTCTCTACTTGAAAGCGGATACCGAAACTATTTTCTATATAAATATACAAATCAGTATCTCCCAAAGCATGGTTAAAAGGCTTCTCCATATACACTTCACAATGATATGTACTAGTGCTACTAGAGCCTAAATCAATTTCTCCACATTCACTAATGGTAGCACCACCAGAGGTGGGAGATATATTTCTTAACTTGACAGTTACCTGTGCCATAGACCAAGTAGACATAAATAGCAATAATAATAATTGAATTTTAATTTGTGTTTTCATAAAAAATTTAATCTGTGTTAATAAAAAAAAAGTTTTTGTAAAATACAGCACAATAGGGGGTGGGCTAAAGTAGATTTTACTTTAGTAAAAAAACTAAACATCTTATTTTTATATAAAAATAAATGGTGGGGAGTAAATCAGTGTAAGTAGTTACAGGTTACTATTAGTTAGTCTTGTCATCAATTGAGCAGATGAATGAATTTTAAAGACAAGGGCAATAAAATGTTTTAATGAACAATGTGTTTCTCTGATTAGTTTGGTATCGCAAATGTAGACGATGATTTAAAGAAAGTAAAGACATGTTTTTTTTAGTTTCAAGCCATTCAACCACTACCGAATAGTTATTGAGCGTTGAAAAAGAATGTGTTGGATTATCTAAATTAGATATTCTTAAACTAGTTATTCTTTTATGTTTTATTTGATGTTAAAAAAAACACTTGAAGAAGCTTAGAGCTAATTTTTATTCAATTGCTTGCTAATTAGTAGCAATAGCTAGGCAGTTATTACAAACTTATTTTAAAGCAAAATAATAGGTATAACCAATTAAAAGCGTTATGGCATGGTAGTTCATAAAAGCACTTTCGTTGCGTTTTCCGATTAAAAAAAGTGGAGATTGGATAACAGGTTCTGTAAAATTGACTAACTGACTAAAGCCTTTGTCTCGATGACCATAGGTGTAGTTGACACCGATACTCATCAAGCTTGCCTTTCTACGCCAAGATATGCCTGAAGAAAAATGCCACAAATCAATAGGAGCGCTGACAATTGTTAAGTCACCTTCTCTGATTCGGTCAGAACGCCTTGCATAACTAAAGTCGCTGCGAAAACCTATGTGCAGACGAATTTTATCAATGATTTGTTGTTCCCAACCAATTGCTCCGTTGATAACTTGGTTGGCACCATGATGAATGGTGAAAAAGTCTATGCCAGGGCGGCTCAAAAAGGCAGGAAAAGTAGGTTGGCTAGGGTCTGATTCAATCATTTTATACTGTTTGATGCTCGAAAAGTATTCTCCTGTAAAGCTGATTAAACCTGTTTTATAAACATAGGAAACGCCAAGCCCTATGCTCAATGGGTATTTATATTGTGATTTTAATTGAGTTTGTTCTCCTGTTTGAATTTTATCAACATTGCCAGGAAGATTGGTTTGACTAAGTTCTCTTTGAACCCTAGATTCTCCCCATATTGTTATGGAAGGTGAAGAGATGTTGAGACCAAAACGCCAGCCATTAAAACGAGCGTGAAAGCCAGCTTTTAGTAGTCCTCCAATCATATTGGTGCGTGTATGTAGATAAAATGAGTTGGTTGCTATGTCAAATGGAATGTTGTTAGAAATATAGGTCGAATCTCCACTAATAGAACGCGCTGTGTAAGAAAAAGTATGCCGTTGAGAGCGATAGGTGACAATTGCTGTTAGACCAACAGAAAAATTTTCGCTTAATTTATAACCAGCCCCCAAACAAGCCCAAGTTTCATTTAGGTTATTTCGCAACTCGACACTACCAATATAATTTTCTGCACCAGCTTGATTAGGGTTGAGCTCATAAGTCATCTCATGGCGTTGAGTCATGTCAATATTAACGTGTTGGCGTGTTAAGATGTTGAAACCTAGACGCCATTTTTTCTCTGGATTTTTAGTTAGCAAACCAGAAATCATTTGTTGATACAAACTAATCCTTTGAGAGTTTAAATCTACATTAGTTCCTCCTCCATTACCGATATACAAGTCGGTATATTTATAAACAGAGGTATTTAAAGAAACCGTACTTTGCTTGATAAACGCTAAATTAGCAGGGTTGTAATAAACGGCACTGTTATCATCCAACCCCGAGATTACAGAACCGCCAAGAAAAGAGGCACGTGCTCCAAATTGATTGGTCCAGTAATGTGTATCTTGTCCTTGAAGGTTATGAATTGTTATAAAACATAGAAATAGTAAGAGGTTGTTTTTCATGGTTATAATACTTCTATAATGTGGTTAAGTATGTCGTTCTTTGGGAGGTGAAATAGCAAATTCAAAACCATTTTTAGTCAATTCTTCGTACTTCTCTTTGTTGAATTTATACAAGAAAGCAGGGCGATGAGGAACATCCTTCTGGCGTTCTAGTTGTTCCAAAATACCCATTTTTAGGATTTTAGATCGAAAGTTTCGACGATTTAATGCTCTACCTAAGATAGTTTCGTATAAATTTTGTAATTCACTCAGTGTGAATTTGTCTGGTAATAATTCAAAACCAATGGGTTGGTAGCGAACTTTCGAGTCTAAGCGTTTGATGGCCATATCTAAAATTTGGGCATGGTCAAAGGCTAGTTCGGGAACTTCAGATAATTTGAACCATTGAGCGTCTTGTGCATCGGTTGCTGCAGAAGTAGGGTGTTCTTCTAAATTAATTAATGCAAAGTAAGCAACACTAATGACATGCCCTCTAGGGTCTCTATCCAAACTTCCAAAGGTGTAGAGTTGTTCTATAAAAATATCTCGAACACCTGTTTCTTCCTCTAGTTCACGTTGAGCAGCGGCATCTAAGGTTTCATTTTCTTTGATGAAACCACCAGGAATTGCCCAAGCGTTTTTGAAGGGTTCGTAAGCACGTTTGATTAATAAAACACGAACATCTGCACTTTTGTCCAATCCAAAAACCACGCAGTCTACGGTTACAGAAGGTTTGTAATTTGTTTTATTATAAAGCATATTTTAAGCATATTTTTAGTAATAGTTCGTTTTTTTTAGATAAAAAGCACATTTATATTGTGTTGATAATCAATTTTTTAACATAAAATACAACAAGTTTTTAACTTGTTGATTATCAATTAAATAAGGTTTTTTGACGAACTATTGTTTAGATAAGAAGGTAAAAATTAATATACCTTCTTGCTAGATAATTTTTAATAAATTTGAAGGCTACAAATAGTGTTGAATCAATTGGAGTTTTTGTTGATTGAGTTGTTGTTCTAATCCCATCGGATACAACTTGAAATCAACTTGTTGAAACAACTTGACTTGTTCTTGTCGATGCCTTCTGATTTGATGGATAGAAGGACTTTGGTATACTAATTCACCTTTCCTAAAAATAGGAATTAGCAAATCTTTAAAAAGCCGATTGTCCGCAACAATTGTTCTGCCATCAAAACTTTGGATTAGAGGAAATAGTTCCGTATTATCTGTATTCCAAATCATATCGCCAAAGGGTTGCCCATCGCTCATAAAATAACGACGCACTTGTAAAATGCCAGGTGTTGAAACTTTGTTGGGAGTATTGGATAGTTTTAGTTTGTACACCCAATCACTTCCTTGTTTCTTAATGGCAGCCAATTTATAAACGCCTCCCAAAGCTGGTTCATCTTTGGCGGTGACCAAATTAGTACCAACTCCCCAAACATCAATCAACGCACCTTTGGCTTTTAGGTGGCTAATTTTATGCTCGTCTAAATTATCGCTTGCCACAATTTTAGCTTGTTCAAAACCTGCTGCATCTAACAAAGCCCTTGCTTGGATACTTAAAGTACACAAGTCGCCACTATCCAATCGAATGCCTAAAAAATTCTGCCCTTTCTCACGGAGTTGTTGCGCAACTTGAATCGCTTTCTCAATACCTTTGATACTATCAAAAGTATCCACCAAAAAAATACAATTATGAGGGAGTGTTCTAGCGTAAGCTTCGAAAGCATCTAGTTCATTATCAAAACTCATAACCCAACTATGCGCATGGGTGCCTTTGACAGGAATATCGTAAATCCTTCCTGCTAGCAAATTGCTCGTGGCTACACATCCACCAATATAAGCAGCTCGGCTAGCAGAGAGTCCTCCGTCTATTCCTTGCGCCCTACGCAATCCAAATTCAAGTACAGCGTCCCCGCCCGCAGCAGCTACAATTCGAGCAGCTTTTGTAGCGATCAAAGTTTGAAAGTTGAGGCTGTTTAATAGAAACGTTTCAATTAATTGAGCTTGCAATAAAGGACCTGTAACTCTCAGCAAAGGTTCGTGGGGAAAAACTACTGTTCCTTCTTCTACCGCATCAATATCACAAGTAAATTTTAAATGACTCAAATAATCTAAAAATTCTGGTTCAAATAAAACTTGGTTGTTAGATGTTTTTAAACTTTTTAAATAAGCTAAGTCAGAAGGCGTCAATCTAAACTCATTTAAAAAATGAATGACATTCTCTAAACCACAAGCAATCGTATATTTAGCCCCAAATGGAGGTTTTCTATAAAAAAGATGAAAGACAGCTTCGTCTTCAGCAGAGCCCGTTTTCCAATAGCCATAGGCCATGGTTAATTGATACAAATCAGTCAACAAACCTAAGTTTGTTTGATAACGAGTTTTAAGGTGATTCATAAAAGCTTTGAATGATTCTTATTATTTTGTAACTTTCCCACACAATATAAGGTAGCTTAGTTTTAAATACAAACTAAGAAGCAAATTAAAACAAAAAAATAACAATTAATCGCCTCAAAGAGGTTTATAAAGAAATGGCAAAAAAGGACTATACTGTTTTATTCGAAGATGAGCATTTAATAATCGTGGACAAACGCAGTGGTTTGCTGACTATCCCTGACCGATACAGAACAGATATCCCCAATTTATACAATATCCTTCAAACGACTTATGAAGAAGTGTATGTCGTCCATAGATTGGACAAAGGGACGAGTGGTATTATCTGCTTTGCAAAGACCAAAGAAGCCCACCGTTTGTTGAGTTTGCAATTTCAAGAACGCATACCATTGAAACGTTATCACGCTATTGTACAAGGAGTTCCGTTTGAAAGCGAAGGGGTAATTGATGCAGGCTTGTCACCTAATAAAGAAGGTGGTATGCGAGTAGATATTAAACGAGGAAAACCCTCTGTTACAGAATATAAAGTACTAGATAGTTATGGTCAATTTGCATTGATTGAGGCAACAATTTTAACAGGTAGAACCCATCAAATTAGAATTCACTTAAAACACTTGGGACATCCTTTGGCGGTAGATCCTCTTTATGCAAACAAAGAAGAACTATATCTTTCTGAAATAAAACGAAAAAAATTCAATCTAAAGAAACATACAGACGAGCGTCCTTTGCTAACAAGGGTACCGCTTCATGCGCATTATTTAAGTTTTGAGCATCCAATTACCCAAAAAGCCATAGAAATAGAATGCGCTTATCCCAAAGATATGCGGGCTATTTTGAATCAATTGAACAAATGGGGGAAATAAAAAAGCATTTTACAGATTATCTCTCACTCTCAATACTCTGCCAAAATGAAAGAAATTTCTAGTACAGAGTACCAAGTTATGTGTAATTTGTTATCTTTCTTTTACTTCGTTCAATAGTCAGACCAACCCCTTGTTTAAAAGAATCCTCTGTCAATGCTTCCAGGTAGCTATCATAAAAATTCGGTACGGATACAGCGTTTTCAACGTGTCAATAAATATATTCGAAATATTTTATTGGCGATTGTTTTGCTATGTACGACTACAGTCACTGGGATCGTGGGATTTATGACAATAGATCATTATACTTTTTCAGAGGCGTTTTATATGACCATTATCACCTTGTCGACAGTAGGGTTTGGGGAAGTGCAACCCTTGTCTCCCAATGGACAGGTATTTACGTCCTTTTTGATTATTTTTAATTTGGGTGTTTTTGCTTATGCAATTTCTATTATTTCCAATTTTATTCTAGAAGGCGAACTGAGAGTTTTCTTAAAAGATTATAAAATGTACCAAAAAATACAGAAACTAGAAGACCACACCATTGTTTGCGGTTTTGGTCGTCATGGTCGACAAATTTGCAAAGAGTTGACAAAGAATAATTTGCCTTTTGTCGTGATAGAACCAGAGGGGAAACAGTTTGAGGATTTGAGAGAACTGAAGTACTTGTTTATGGAAGGAGATGCTACCGATGATGAAATTTTGATTGATGCAGGAATTCACAATGCAAAAGCGGTGGTGGTAACCTATAATGAGAATGCTTTGAATGTCTATACTGTTCTAACAGCAAGACAGTTGAACCCTAAATTGAGAATTATAACTAGAGCGACAGATCGTACTGCGGAAAAGAAATTATTAAGAGCAGGTGCCAATCATGTTGTGTTAACAGAGGTGATTGGGGGATTTTATATGGCAACTCTAATTCATCAGCCCAATGTCGTGGAGTTTTTTAGCATTATTTCCAATATGGGAGATGTGTCGATCCATTTCAAAGAGGTACATTATGATGAATTAAAAAAGGAATATCGAGACAAATCGATTTTAGATTTAAGCCTACGCTCTCATACTGGTGTCAATATTATTGGGGTTAGAAGAGTAGGGGGACAATATGATGTCAACCCCAAGCCTGATATTATTATCAAGAAAGGAATGACGTTGGTTGTTTTGGGTGATTTAAATCAAATTAAACTATTCCAAGACAGAATTATGATGAATCAACCTCCATCGGAGGATCAAAACACACATTCACGTTATTAAAAAAAGCACCCTATAAAAATAACATTAGGCATTGCTACGTAGAATTTTCTCCATTTTACGCCCTTTTGCCAATTCATCAACTAATTTATCTAAATACCTAACTTGTTGTGTCAAAGGAGTTTTGATCTCTTCTACTCTATAGCCACAGATGACACCTGTAATAAGAGGTGTATTGGGATGCAAGGAGGCATTTTTAAAAAATGTTTCAAAAGACACCTTGTCCTCTATTTGCTTTTGTAAGGCGCTTTCATCATAGCCTGTTAACCATTCTAAAACTTGATGTAGTTCAGCTTTAGTTCTTCCTTTTTTCTCTACTTTATGAACGTAATGCGGGTATACAGAGGCAAATGTCATTTTTGCAATGCGCTCATCTTGTTTTGTAGTGTCTTTCATTATTTGGATTTTTTTATCAATTAGTATATTGAATCAATAGAGGTCTAAGTAATCATTCAGAAAAAATATAGCTAAAAAGTAACTTTCTTTTGCATTGTTCTTCATCAAAACGTCTTGTTTTAGCTTGCTAAAGTACTTATTGTGAACAACGGCTTATTTTTAGAAATTGGCTGCACCTGTTTTCAAACCCTTCAAAAGAGTCTATTAAAATTGCTGCACCACCTTTGTGCATTAGTTGATTGGTAACCTCATTGACTATTTTTTCAGCACCTAATGGATCTAGACCTCCTAAATCAAAGATAATATTCCTAGTGTAAGAAAGTGTAGTCAATAATGATATTAATTTTCTGTCAGTACCAGGTAAATGGGTAATTTTAGAATTAGGAAAAATATTCTCAAAAGAAACAATTTGATGTAGAGTGTTTGAAGGTGTTTTAGCATTTTTGTAAATATACTTTTGAACACTGGTGGGGATAAAAAACTCTTTGATGCTATTGAGTTGTATGTTAGCAACAGTAGTTATGTTTTCATTGATTGTTAATTTTGGATGTAGTTTCTTGCTACTAAAAAGCAAGAAAAGTTGTTCCTTTAGATGCAATGCTTCAAAGCTATTTTCTACGAATAAAAGAATAAAGTCTCCTTTATTTAAGGTAAAAGGAGGGATTTTAAAGCCATTTACTATAAAACCATTGCTTTGAGCGATCATTTACAAGTTTTATTTGTTGCTAATAATAATGCCTAAATTGGAAGGATTAAAGAGAATGATTAGTTGCAATTCTAGCAATATTAAGCATTAGAATGACCGTTATCTAATACACCATAATCATTTTCTAACATGGTTGTTTGTTTATAGGATTGTAATAGAATTTATAATGTATTATAAATCTAAAAATTGATAGTTGCAAACTTTGAATCCTCTAATTTTAATGTATTTTTGTTTAAAGAATTCAATATTATGACGAAAAAAGAAACACAAGAAGTATGGACATTGTTGGAACAGGTTTCAGATCCTGAGATTCCTGTTTTGACGGTGATTGATATGGGAGTGATTCGAGATGTGAGAGCGCAAGAAGGGCAAATAGAAGTAGTGATTACGCCAACTTATTCGGGCTGCCCTGCAATGGATATGATTGAGGTAGAAATCCGTTCGGTTTTACAGGAGAATGGTTATGATAATGTGGCGGTAAAAATGGTGTTGTCTCCCGCATGGACAACCGATTGGATGTCAGAATCAGGAAAGAAGAAATTGAAGGAATACGGGATTGCTCCTCCTGAAGGAACAACGATAGACAAAAGTGTCTTATTTGGCGAAGCAAAAAAAATTGAATGTCCAAGGTGTCATTCTCGAAACACAGAGATGTTGAGTCAATTTGGTTCTACAGCTTGCAAGGCTTTGTATCAATGTTCGGACTGCAAAGAACCTTTTGATTATTTTAAATGTCATTAGAACTTAGTAGTTAGCTACGCTGCTACTATGTGGTCGTTGCTTTTTTACTTTTTTAGCTCGTAAGATCGCGAGCTTAATTACCAAAAGATAATTATCTAAAAATATACTTGAGTAAGCGGGCTAAAATGAACGATTACTTAATATTTATTAATAATAGCAGCTCACGAATAAGCTTTGAGCCCCATAAGTTGCTTGGAGTTACTCTGTGCATAAAGTGAATTGCTAGAATAAAGAACAATCTAAAAATGTCAGAAACGGTTCAATTTAAACAAGAAAATGGCGTCGCAATATTAACGCTCAATAGACCCAAAGCATTTAACAGCTTTAATCGAGAAATGGCTTTTGCTTTGTTGGAGCGATTGGATGCTTGTGCCAAAGATGAAACCATTCGTGCAATTGTGTTGACAGGAGAGGGCCGAGCTTTTTGCGCTGGTCAGGATTTGAAGGAGGCAACAGAGGATAATGGGATCAGTTTTGAGATGATTTTGAACGAACATTACAATCCAATAATCAAGGCTATTAGAACAATTAAGAAACCTGTTCTTGCTGCTGTAAATGGTGTCGCAGCTGGAGCAGGAGCAAATATTGCTTTTGCTTGTGATATGACAATTGCCAAGAAATCGGCTAGCTTTACACAGGCATTTAGTAAAATTGGTTTGGTGCCTGATAGTGGAGGAACATTCTTTTTGCCACGCTTAGTAGGGATGCAACGAGCGACTGCTATGATGATGTTGAGCAACAAAATTACAGCACAAGGAGCTGTTGAAATGGGATTGATCTATCAATATGTAGAGGACGAGCAATTTGAGGAGCAGGTCATGAACTTGGCAACTTCTTTGGCTAAGATGCCAACTAAAGCTTTAGGGATGACCAAAGAATTGATCAATGCAGGCATGCAAAATGACTTGGATAGTCAATTGGAGATGGAAGGCAAATATCAAATAGAAGCGAGTCGAAGTGCCGATTATGAAGAAGGTGTAAACGCTTTTTTGGAAAAGAGAAAACCTGAATTTAAAGGCAAATAAGGGGCTGTTTTAGCAAAAAAGATTGATTATTAGGTTTAAAACTCAAAAAAATAAAAAATGAAAGTAGGAGTACTAGGTGCTGGTTCAATGGGAATTGGAATTGCTCAAATTGCAGCAGGATTTGGTCATGAAGTTGTGTTGTGTGATAATAATGCGGCTGCGATGGAAAAATCAATTCAACAACTAACTAAAGTATTGCATCGTTTGGTCGAAAAGGGAAAAGTGACCACAGAATATGTTGGTGATTTGTTAATGAGAATTCAACAAACTTCTTTAATTAATGAGTTTAACGATTGCGATATTGTTATTGAAGCGATTGTTGAAAATCTAGCCATCAAAAAATCTGTTTTCCAAAAAATGGAAGATGTGGTAAGTGATACTTGTATTTTGGCAACCAATACTTCTTCTTTGTCTGTTGCTTCTATTGCTGCTGCTTGTGCGAAACCAGAACGAGTGCTTGGAATTCATTTCTTCAATCCAGCTCCATTGATGAAATTGGTTGAAATTATTCCAGCGATTCAAACAAGTTCAGAGGTCTTAACAAAAGCACGAGATTTGATTGATTCTTGGCAGAAAGTGACTGTTTTGGCAAAAGATACGCCTGGTTTTATTGTCAATCGTGTTGCCCGCCCTTTTTATGGCGAATCTTTGCGTATTTTGGAAGAGGGAATTGCAGATGTTGCGACAATTGATTGGGCAATGACGGAATTGGCAGGTTTTAGAATGGGACCCTTTACATTGATGGATTATATCGGGAATGATGTCAACTATGTTGTAACAGAAACAGTCTTTACAGCCTTTTATTTTGACCCAAGATACAAACCCGCTTTTACACAAAAACGCTTATCAGAAGCAGGGTACTTGGGGCGTAAAACAGGCAGAGGTTATTATGATTATGCGGAAGGGGCTAACAATCCTGTAGCGACCAAAGATCAAGTATTGGGACAACAGATTGTCGATAGAGTTGTCGTGATGTTGATCAATGAAGCAGCAGATGCGTTGTTCTGGAATGTGGCATCTGCCGAAGACATTGATTTAGCCATGACCAAAGGTGTCAATTATCCCAAAGGTTTGTTGCAATGGGCGAAAGAAATTGGTTATCAAACATGTGTTGATCGTTTGGATACTTTGTATAATGAGTATCATGAAGATAGATATCGCTGTAGCCCAATGTTGAGACGGATGGCTAAAGAAGCATAGTATCTTAACAGAGCGTGCGTAAAACTTTTTTAAAATTAAAAATGCGAGCCAAGTCAGAGTGGATTTGGTTCGCATTGTTATTCCATTCAAAATATGAATTCAAAAGAAAAAGCATACCAAATAGCAGAAGAACAAATGTATAATCACGATGCCTTTAGTCAATGGTTGGGGATTGAGATCGTCGATTTGGATGCAGGAAAGGCGGTTCTAAAAATGGTCGTTCGAGATGAAATGACCAATGGTTTTGGTATAGCACACGGAGGAATTACGTATTCGTTGGCAGATAGTGCGCTTGCTTTTGCTTCTAATGCTTATGGTCGCCATAGTGTGTCTATTGAAACGTCAATATCGCATACGCAACCTGTTCGAGTTAACGATGTTCTGCTGGCTAGCGTTTGCGAAGAGAGTTTGAACCACAAAATTGGTGTTTATCGAGTACTGATTGAAAATCAATCGAAGGAAACGGTAGCAATATTTAAAGGAACGGTATATCGTAGTTCTAAAGAATGGGAAGTGATGGAATAAAAGGAGATAGAGTTAAAGCAACTAGAAGATTACAATCGAATGTAGTGGTTTTGCGTAGCGTGATAAGTAATAGTACAAAAGTATGATACTTAATAATCGTTAATCATATTCTTATCGGAATATTAATAAGATAGGTCGAAAAAGAATTTTTTTTTACCTAAAAGTAAGGATATTGCAAATTACTTGGAAAGCAGTATCCTTTTATAAAAAGACAAAAGTGTTTGTGAAAGCTATAAATAGTAGATTGGGTTCTACTTCGTTTTTTCAAAAAAAAACTTATTTTTACGGCACTTTTCAAGACATCGCAGTTGGCACAACTTTATTTTTTATAAAAGTAAAAAATGTTTGCAAACAAGGTGTTTAATAACATTCAATAGTTCGTTGAAACTATGAAGTACTAGTGCGGATAGATTTTATTAGTTTAATGACACTATTACTAAGTAGCGTTTCATGGAATAAATTGATGTGAATGTATTCTTTATTTTTTGTTAACGGACTTGTGACCTCAGGGAAGAACGGGGGAGAGCGAGTTTTTGGTAGCGCAAAAAATGAAAAAAATCAACGAACTACTAAACATTAGTAAAAGGCTATATATGACACAGATTAGAACAAAAATTAAGGGTTTAGGTTTTTTTGTACCTAAAAATATTGTTACGAATGACGATTTGACAAAAGTAATGGATACTAGTGATGAATGGATTCGTGCAAGAACGGGAATTGAAGAACGTCGTTATGTAACTCGTTTTAAAGACACTCCTTCTACAATGGGAGCAGAAGCTGCCAGAATCGCTATGGATCGTGCTGGTGTAAAACCTGAAGATATTGATTTTGTTGTGTTTGCAACATTGAGTCCTGATTATTACTTCCCAGGTGGTGGGGTTTTGGTACAGCGTGAGTTAGGTTTGGGGCATTGCGGATGTCTAGATGTGCGCAACCAGTGTTCTGGTTTTGTGTATGGTTTGTCGGTAGCAGATCAGTATATTCGTACAGGAACGTACAAAAATATATTGTTGATAGGATCAGAAGTACACTCAGCAGGAATTGATTTTAGTACTAGAGGGCGTGATGTAACGGTAATTTTTGGAGATGGAGCTGGTGCGGCTGTTTTGCAACCAACAACAGAAGAAGGAAAAGGTATTTTGACAACGCATTTGCATGCAGATGGTCGTTATGCTGAAAAACTTGCCTTCAAGAATCCTGGATCTCATGCAGGGGTATTTACTGGTGAAACAGATATTTTCCCTAAAGAAGATCCTTATGCTTCTTTAATGATTACACCTAAAATGGTAGAGGATGGAGATCACTATCCTAACATGGACGGGCAATTCGTATTTAAACATGCTGTTCAACGTTTTCCAGAAGTAATTGGCGAAGCGCTCCAAGCAACAGGTTTGTCTGTGTCAGACATTGATTTGTTAGTACCACATCAAGCTAACTTGAGAATTGCACAGTTTGTTCAAAAAACATTGCAGTTGCCTGATGAAAAAGTGTTTAATAATATTCAAAAATATGGTAACACAACCGCAGCATCTATTCCGATTGCACTAACAGAAGCATGGGAGCAAGGTTTGGTCAAAGATGGTGACTTAATTTGTTTGGCTGCTTTTGGTAGTGGTTTTACATGGGCAAGTGCTTTAATTAGATGGTAATTGGCATTAACATTTTTTTGTCGGATTTTAAAATCCTGTTAAAAGGTATTGGTTTGTAAAAATCGGCATTGCTATTGATTTTAGCTAGATCAAATTCCTCGGATTAGAGGATTGGAATGAAACAAATTTTGTATAAAAGGTTTGTCGCCTTTTATAAGTACAGTATATAAGATTACTTAACAATTTAACAACAGTATGAAATTAAGAAATATAATATTTCCTGCTTGCTTCGTTGCTCAAGCGTTTTTTGCTAATGCTCAAGCGCCAGAGAACTGGTATAATTTGGACAAAGAGACCGATAATGTTCAAGGAGTGAGTACAGAAAAGGCTTATAAAGAGCTATTGAAAGGAAAACAATCTTCGACCGTCGTTGTCGCTATTATTGACTCTGGTATCGACGAAGAGCACGAGGATTTGAAAGATGTGATGTGGATTAACGAAGATGAAATTGCTGGAAATGGTATTGATGATGACAAAAATGGATACATTGACGATGTCTATGGATGGAATTTCATCGGGGGTAAAGACGGTAAACATGTGGGGAAAGATAGTTACGAGTTAACTCGTGTGTATACTTACTTGAAAAATAAAAAACGCAACAAAAAAGAAGAAGAGCGTTACAAAAAGATTAGAGAAGAATTTGATGCTAAGGTGACAGGAATGCAAAATAGCATGCAAGAGACACAAGCAATTTATGGTGTGGTGACTTCTTTGTTGGAAGCTTTGGGAGACAAGCCAATGACGGCAGAAAATGTAAAAGCAATTGAAGCCAAAGGTGATAAAGTTACTATGGCAAAACAATTGTTTGAGGCTGTTTTTGTACCTCAATTAGAAACACCTCAAGATACAGTTCCTGGCGAAGAAATTGTAAAGCAATTGGAAGGTGCTTTGGAGTATTATTCTGATGCCTTGGAATATGGGTACAATGAAGAGTTCAACCCTAGAGATATCGTGGGAGATAATTACATGAAGTCGAAAGAAAAAAATTATGGAAATAACGATATCACTGGACCAGATGCAAGACATGGTACGCATGTTGCAGGTATTGTTGGAGCTGTTCGTACCAACGATATAGGAAACAAGGGCGTTGCGGATAACGTAAGGTTAATGGCTGTTCGTGTTGTTCCTGATGGAGATGAGCGTGACAAAGATGTTGCTAATGGTATTATTTACGCTGTTGACAATGGTGCTAAAATCATTAACATGAGCTTTGGAAAAGGGTATGCGTTTGACAAGAAAATCGTTGATAAAGCAGTTAAATATGCAGAAAGAAAAGGTGTCTTATTGGTACATGCTGCTGGAAATAGTGCTTTGAATACAGATGTAGAAAGCAATTATCCAAACAAGTATTGTAAAGATAACACAGCTAAACCTTACAGCAACTGGTTAGAAGTTGGTGCTCTTTCTTGGAGAGGTGGTGCTGATGCACCAGCAACTTTTTCTAACTATGGTAAGAGAAATGTAGATGTATTTGCTCCTGGTGTAGATATTTATGCAACAGTACCTGGTTCTAAATACGAAGCATTGAGCGGTACTAGTATGGCATCTCCTGTAACGGCAGGGGTAGCAGCATTGGTATGGTCTTATTACCCAGAGTTGACTGTAAAAGAATTGCGCAAATGTTTGGTAGAGTCTACTGTTAAAATGAACGAATATGTTAATGTTCCTGGTTCTGGTGGCGCTACGCAAATAGAATTTAAAGATTTGTGTAATACTAGTGGTGTTGTTAATGCTTATAATGCATTAAAAATGGCTGAAAAGATTGTTGCTGATAAGAAAAAATAAATTATAAGTATTGTTATTAATAACATTATTTTAGAATGATTAAAACCTTCTCTTAGTTAAACACTTTGGGAAGGTTTTCTTTTATGATTTGAACTAGAATGTTGCTCAATGGCTTAAAAAAGAATGCCTTATGTGCTTTGTTTTTGCGAAAAATAATATCTTAGAGTGGTTACATTATCCAATTTTGAACCATTACTACAAAAAAGTTTATTTGCGTTCATTAACTGTAGTAGTAAGTTGTACTGTTACGTGGTTTTAACCAACTATTGTAAATAGAAACTGAGTTAACATATTATTGGTGTAAAACGTTTAGTAGATAACGCTTTATTCAAAACATGTTCTATTCCCAATTGACATTTATCTAATTAAAATTACAAATCCTATGAAATTATCTGTACACACGTTGATTTCTTTTATGTTTCTGTTTGGAGTTTATTTTAGTGCAAGCGCTGCTCCAGATTATACCGATTATGTTCCCAAATATCGTAGTCAAAACAAAAATTTCATGCTCACAAAAATTGAATATACGACTAGTGAGATGATTCTTCATTTTAGATATGTGGCTAGTAGAGAAGAAGAAATAATCTATTTTCCAGGCTCATCTAGATCAACTGCTTGGAAATTGTATACTTCTGGCAGAAGTGGTTCTGAATTGACCAAATACGCTACACTCGAAAACATTACAATTAACGGCGAATTAAAATCCAAAAAAATAGAAGCAGGTGATGAACCTTCTTTTGTTGCGAGATATGGGGAGGTGATTAGAGGAGAAGCGCACTTTGGTAGGCTTCCTGGAAATGTAAAAGCAATTAATTTTAAGGCTAGCACTTTGGCAATTTGCAGCGATATTTTGGTAAAAGATGAAGATAGCCCAATGTTGGGAACGGTAGAGCAAATGGAAGGTAGTGTCGAGCGTTTTGATAAAATGCTTACTAATTTGGGGATAACAGTAGTTCCTGAACCCACTCAAAATAAATCTAATTTGGGAATTGCTAATAATGCAGAAGCCAAGGAAGAAGATCTTTCTACAGAAAATGCGGTGAAAGATGAAATTATTGTGAAAGCACAAGAACCAATTACATATACTCCGCAAGAATTAAATTCTTCAGAAGATTTGGATTGCAACAAGCGGGTGATCTTGAAAAATGTCTATTTTGATGACAATAGTGCTAGTTATGCAGGACGCGTCAATGCCTTAAAAACAATTCAGGTAATTGTCGACTATATGAATTATTATCCTCAAGCTATGATTATTTTACATGGACATAGTGATGTTTTAGGAGACCAAATTCGGAGCTTTGAGTTGTCAAAAGAGCGAGTGCTAGCAGTTAGAAATTCTCTAGTCTTAAGGGGGATTGATAATGATAGGATTCGAACAATTGCGCATGGAAGTAAACAACCATTACCAAAGTTTGAAAATGGAGGTAAAAAAAATAGAAGAGTTGAAGTAGAATTGATCTGTAGGGATTAATAGGATCAATGTAGTTGACCGACATAATGATTAGTGTCCAAGAGCACTCTTAAAACTTAATATTTCTATTAAAAAAGTTTTAAGAGTGCTTTTTTAGTAAATGAATGGCGCATAAAATCTGATAAAAAAAACAAAAATGCATACCATCTGAAAGCTATAGAAGTATTCTAAGAAGTTTTTTTGCCAAAAGGTTAAATTTTTTAGATGTTTTTTTTCTGATAAAGCCAATATTCTGTATTTGAGCATATTTTAGATTAACGTTATAATTGTAACAGAAAGAAGAAATATACAAGTTGGTTATGTATAATGTTCATTTTAGTGAGTGTCGTGTAGATTAACAAAAGAAAAAAAGATAAAGAGAAAAGGAAATAGACGAAATTCTTTTGTAATCAAATAGCCTTCCTTGATAAATTAGATTTGGTGGTTCGAGTTCTAATTTATGACTAATAACAAGGAAGGTTATTTTTTTATAAAAATCCAACTTTTTTTAACTTTTTACTCTCCTAAACCAACATTTAACTCACAGTAAAGCCCTCCAGACATATAAAATATTATCTTTGCGGGAAAAGAATATTTCACTTGAATTTAGCCCTTAATGAAACTAACAAAATTAGAGTTGTTACTTTATCTAAGTATTATAGCTTTGCTTTTTTGTGCTCCTGCATTTTACAATGGCTTTCCCATTTTATTTCCTGATACTGCAAGTTATATCAATGCAGGTTTTATTGATAAAGTGCAAGGGTCTAGACCTTGGCTTTACAGTGGTTTCATTCGGCATATAAGTTTGTGGGAAACCTTATGGCTAGTTGTTTTTACACAAGGTTTTTTAATGGCGGGTACGGTCTATTTAATGTTCAAAGAGTTTTACCAAGGACAAAACAGGAATAAACTATTTATATTTTACAGTTTAATTATAGGAACTACCACTGCTGTATCATTCCATGTAAGTAGATTGATGCCGGATATTTTTACACCTATAGTTATTTTACTTTTTGGCTTGATGTTGCTTGAAAAACATCTTAGTCGAAAAGAAAAAATCTTTGCCATTATACTATTTATAGCGGCATCAGGAATGCATAATTCACATTTAGTGATGAATATAGGGATGATCCTATTGGTTATCTTTGGGAGTTTGTTCAAGGCACTTCGAGTACATTACCAATCATTAGGAATCACAAAAAAAAGAGTTGGATGGTTGACCTTATGCGTTGTCATAACCCATTTATTTACTTGTACATTGCATTATTCTAAAAGTGGAGAATTTGTAGCAACTAGAGGGGGCTCCATCTTCTTATTTGCTCGACTGTGCGATTTTGGAATCGTACAAAGTTATTTGGAAGAGCATTGTGGAGAAGACTTAAATGGCGGTATTTGTGACCATCCTGGCAAATTGTATTATGCTGGAAATTTTTTGTGGCACAAGAATTCTTACCTAAATAAAAGTGGTGGGTGGTCAAAACACAACGAGGCGTATTTTGGCGAATTGACCAAAAAAATATTGACAACGCCCAAATATCTAAAAGCTTATATCATACGTTCGATAGAGGCGACATTTATTCAATTTTTTATATTTGATTATAGCCCTGTAGAACCTCATATAAAATGGGTGACAGGTTCTGTCAAACTATACTACCCCATGTACATATTGGCAGCGGATGGTAGTCGCCAAATGCAAGATGGTTACAATCAGAACTATGTTGATGTCAATAATGTGATTCAACAAATCGTTGTATTTATATCTTTCTTGCTTGTTCTATTACTCTTGTGGCATCCTAAGACTTCAAAACAACAAAAAGCGTTGGCAATATTAATTATATTAAGTTTATTAGTTAATGCTTTCATAGGAGCAGCTACTTCAGGAGTGTTTGATCGTTATCAAAGCCGAGTCAATTGGCTGTTAACTTTACCTGCTTTTTGGATGGTTTGTTACTGGTTGAGTAAGTTTGAATTATTTGAAAAAAAAGCTAGAATATGAGTTCACCAATTGCTAAAAAAACTAAAAGTAATTTAGAAAAAACGATTATAAAGTCACACCAGAAATTATCTCACAATAATAGAATTAATTATTTGTCTAATCTTTTTATAGGATTATTAGATGAATTAAATTTAGATGAAATTTCTTTGTTAGATATTGGTTGTGGCGATATGTCTATTGCTGAAAACTTGATGAATAGCAGGGAAAATATCAATGCGATATGTTTGGATACCTATCCGCTTCCTGAGCAATACAAGGGAGAAGAAAAGTGGGAAAAATATGTCAGTTTTGATGGACGAACAATGCCTTTTGAAGATAAAAAATTTGACGTGGCTATTTTGTGTGATGTGCTGCATCACGATTTTGAGTTTGCGGATGTTATCTTAAAAGAAGCTTGCAGGGTGGCAAAATACATAGTTGTCAAAGATCATTTCGAATATGGAATGGTTTCTCGGCAAACATTACGTTTAATGGATTTTATTGGAAATTGGGGATATGGCGTTTCTGTACCCGATCGATATTTTTCAAAAGAAACATATCAAGATGTATTGAACCAGTTAGGAGGTGTGAAAGAATTAAAACAAATCTGCCCAATACCTCTGTATGAACATAATTTTCTTTTTAATCTAATTTGTCCAGGGAAGTTGCAATACATTTCTATTCTGAAAAGTGCCTAGTCATTTATGCTACTATTTATATAAAAAATAGCTATTATTGTTTTGCTATACCGACTTGTCTTTTAACTATAATAGTGACTTGTTTAAAAATACGTTAGTTTGTTGGCTGTTTGCACAGAACTTTCGATAAATTAATGATAAAAAATTAATCATAAAAACTTGAACTCGATGTCTGATGAACTTTTAGAATTGACAATTCTAATGCCTTGCTTGAATGAAGAACTTACGCTAGGAACTTGTATAAAAAAAGCAAAAAAATACTTAGAAGAAAATAATATAAGAGGAGAGATTGTTATAGGAGATAATGGAAGTACAGATCGTTCGATTGAAATTGCGGAATCTCTAGGAGCTCGCGTAATTAACATTCCCCAAAAGGGCTACGGTAGTGCTTTAATTGGAGGAATAAAAGCAGCGAAGGGTAAGTATGTGATTATGGGGGATTCAGACGATAGCTATGATTTTTCAAGACTAATGCCTTATGTCGAAAAACTGCGAGAGGGGAATGACTTAGTAATGGGCAATCGTTTTAAGGGAGGGATTGAAAAAGGAGCCATGCCATTTTTGCACAAGTACTTGGGCAACCCTGTATTGTCATTTATTGGGCGCTTGTTTTTTAATACTTCTATTGGCGATTTTCACTGCGGTTTGAGAGGCTTTAATAGGGAGAGAATGTTATCTATTAATTTGGAATGTCCAGGAATGGAGTTTGCGTCAGAGATGGTGGTGAAGTCTATCTTAAATGATTTTAAAATTGCAGAAGTTCCAACAACTTTGTCTAAAGATGGAAGAGATCGTCCTCCTCATTTGAATACATGGACAGATGGATGGCGCCATTTAAGATTTTTGCTATTATATAGCCCTGCATGGTTGTTTTTATATCCTGGGATAGTGCTGTTTTTATTGGGAACAGTGTTGACGATAATGTTATTGTTGCAACCTTTACACATATTGGGGATTGAATTGGATATACACACTTTAGCATACAGTGCAACTAGTATTTTTATAGGTTTTCAGTTGATGTTTTTCTTCGTGTTCTCTAGAATATATGCTAGCATGAACGGATTGCTTCCTCCCAACAAACTGTATAATTATTACAAAAACAAGTTCTCTTTAGAGAAGGGGTTGATTTTAGGCGGTTGTTTTATTCTTTTAGGAATTGCTTTGGTCATTGCAGCGTGGCTTTCTTGGCAATCTGTGGATTATGGTGATTTAAAACCAAGAGAAACTCTACGTACTGTAATTCCATCTATCTTCTTCTTAATTGGAGGGATTCAAATTGCTCAAAGTAGCTTTTTAATTAGCATATTAGAACTAAAAAAAACAAAGTAATTTATCCTTCAATCTAGTGCAGAATAGCATAAATTTTCAAACGAGTATTTTTTGTGAAATTTCTTGATTCTGTCATCAAATATGAGCGTTCTTGAATTTTATCAAAAATACTCTAATAACAATTAAAACTTCTGTTAGAATGTACTTTGTAATTATCACCCATGAAATGGACTCGTCTAGAGAAAATTAGTTACCTTTTAGTAGCTGTATTGGTTTTATGTATTCCCGCTTTTTACAATGGTTTTCCTTTTAGATTTCCAGATACCACAGGGTACTTAACATCAGGATTTGAGAATAAAATCGGAGATGCTCGTGCTTGGTTATATGCAGGTTTTATTAGGCATGTAAGCTTATGGGAGACTTTATGGTTCGTTGTTTTTGCTCAAGGTCTGCTTATTACTGGAACAATTTACTTGTTGTTTAAATATTTTTTTAGGCATAAATACAAGAGAGAGTTCGCGATAGTATATGTAATACTTGCAGGTTTGACGACAGCCATTTCTTTTCATGTGAGCATGTTGATGCCCGACATATTTACACCGATAGTTATATTGAGCTTTGGTCTATTGCTTTTGGGAAAGGAATTATCGCAAAGAGATAAAATCCTTACTGTTTTCTTGTTTGTAGGAGCAACAGCAATGCACAATTCGCACTTAGTATTAAATTTGGGAATATTAATTTTAATTGGTTTGACCATGCTCGTTAAACCTTGGCGCGTACAGTGGAATAGCTGGGGTGTCAATGGGAGAAAATTAGTACTGTTGATTGGGCTTATATTCTTTACGCATCTAAGTGTTTGCACGTTGCATTATAGCAAAGGTGGGGAATTTAAAGCAACACGAGGAGGTACAATATTTCTTTTTGCTCGATTGTGTGATTTTGGAATTGCGCAAAGTTATTTAGAAGAGCATTGCAAAGATTCAGAGGATGCTATTTGTTCGCATGTTCAAACTTTAAAATTAGGTAGAGGTTTTTTGTGGATGTGGCAAAGCTACTTGTATAAATCAGGAGGGTGGACAAAAGAAGGAGAAGCGTACTATGGGGAACTGGTTAAAGATATATTGACAACACCCAAGTATTTAAAGAAGTACATCATAAAGTCTACAGAGGCAATGTTCATGCAGTTTTTTTATTATGAAGTTGATCCTCTATCCGAAATGCGAAATAAAGTGAAGGATAGTGGTTTGATTAAGACATATTTTGAAACTTATGATTTAGCAGCTGTACACAGCCGACAGTTTAAAAAAACATATAGTAATACATTCATTGAACGTCAGAATGCAGTTCAACAATTTGTAATCGCAATTGCGATGATTTTATTAGTATTGTTGTTTTGGGATAAGAAATATTCAAAACAACAAAAAGCTCTTACCGTTTTTATTGTATTAGGTTTGTTCGTTAATGCCTTTATCGCAGGAGCTACCTCAGGAGTGTATGATCGTTATCAAAGTCGAGTAGCTTGGTTGCTTACCTTACCTGCTTTTTGGTATCTTTGTGCTAAGATAGAAACATTTGGTAAAATGCTATCTATAAGCAAAGATACTACCATTGAAAAAGATGCATCGTAGAAAAATTAAGTAGATGACTTTACTTCAAAAAATACTCTGTATAACCTTAGGTGCTTTAGTGCTCTGTGTACCTGCTTTTTACAATGGTTTTCCGTTTATGTTTCCCGATACCAATGGGTATATAATGACAGGTTTTACCAATGAAATAGGATATGCTAGGGTTTGGTTGTATGGAGGTTTTATAAGGCATATCAGTCTCTACGAATCGCCTTGGTTGGTCGTTATCGCACAAGGAATGTTAATTACAATGACCTTGTCTTTAGCGTTTAAGCATCTTTTTACCTGTTTTAATTGGCAAAAATATACCTTGCTTTATATTTTAGTGGTGGGACAGACGACAGCGGTTGCTTTTCACGTGAGTATGTTGATGCCTGATACCTTTACACCTATTGTTATTCTAAGCTTGTGCTTGCTTTTGTTTGGCAAAAAAATGTCAAAAAGTGCCACTATCTTAAGCGTCATCTTGTTTATGATGGCAACAGCAATGCACAATGCGCACTTAATACTAAATATTGGTTTGATTATAGGTTTGAGTCTTTTGATGCTGGTAAAAAAGGTGCGTTTGTTCTTAAAAAGTTGTGGCATAGGCTATCGAAAAATAGCATGGCTTGGAGGATTGGTAGTTATAACTCATTTGTTGGTGTGTACCTTGCACTATAGCAAAGGAGGAGCTTTTCAAGCAACCAAAGGCGGGCAAATCTTTCTTTTTGCACGGTTGTGTGATTTTGGAATTGCTCAAAGTTATTTGAAAGAAAATCGTGATATAGAGAAATTAAACCAACTGTATGATAATGTGACGAGCTTAGGTTTAGGAGCTCATTTTTTGTGGTCAGGCGAAAGTTATCTTTACCAAACGGGAGGTTGGACAAAAGAAAATGAAGCCTTTTACGGAAAACTTGTTAAAAATATATTGACAACACCCAAATATTTAAAAAAATACCTTATCAAAACGATGGAAACAACCCTTATGCAGTTCTTTTCTTATGAAAGAAGCCCTCATTCTGAACTGTATGGTGTTAATGCAAATGTAATCAATACCTATTTCCCAACTTATACATTAGCGGCAAAACACAGTAGACAACTGAAGCGCTCTTATAACGAGAGTTCTATTGAGAATCGAAATGCGATTCAACATGGTTTACTAATGTTATCTATGATAGTAATTTTAGTTATGTTGTGGAATTCAGGATATTCAAAATATCAAAAAGCAATCGCCTTATTTATTCTTTTTGCATTATTGTTAAATGCTTTTATTGCTGCTGCCTCTTCAGGTGTTTTTCATCGTTATCAAAGCCGAGTTGCTTGGTTGGTTACATTGCCTGCCTTTTATTTTATTAGTGATAAAGTTCATAACATATTTACTAGGATTAAAGAATAATCATTTATGAAATCTATGTGAGTGATTTGTTTTTTGTTGTGTTTTGTGGAATTAAATTTCGATTTTCAATTATAATTGATATTATATTTTATTATTGTTGCTTTTTTTATGTGAAAATTTTTCTTTAAAAACAAAGCATATAGGTAATAATAGGTGTATTTTTCCTATATTCATAGAATTGAAAATAAATAGATATTACCTCCCCATTCAATTCTAAATAAAGTAATATATGAAAAAATGCAACCTCAAAAAGGTGCTTTTGGGAATACTCTGTTGTTCTCTAATCGCTTGTCAAAAAGGAAGATCTTTGTCCAATGCATCAAAACTCTCTACTGAAAATAAGGAAACTTACTTGATGTCTAAAACTAGTCTTGAACGTTTGATTTTAATGCAAGAAGGCTTGTTTACGTTATATCTACCATCTAGAACGGAAGCCCTACGCCTCAAGTCAGGAGATAGTTTAATGGTATTTAGCAAGCAGTTCGGAGACCGAGACAAAGATGGTTATTGGCTGTATCAAAAGATGTATATGTCCTCATTTCCAGAAGAGCCACTGAGTGTTGGCTTTTTGAAATTTAGTAAAATCACAAGAGATTCATTTGTTGCCCAACAATACACTTCTCAAGAAGATTATAAGAGTGCAGATATAAATCCTGAAATTTTGGCAGAGGTAGAATTCAAAAATTTAGAGTTAGGTGATTGTGATATTATTTTTAAGAAAATTGGACAATTAGAGTTTAGAGGACAGACAGATACTTGTATCATAAACCATGAAGGAGGAGCAGTGCAAATTACTTCTAACACCTACCATATTGCCTCAGATGGGTTTAATGTTAAAACCAATCATTATAAAAAGAAAGAAGGAAAGATAGTTTATGATTCATTTGGCGATGCTTATTTTCATTATAACAACAAAAAGTAATCGAGGAAATTATACTACTGTAGTTGAAGATGTTCGTTCAACAGCCAATGGTAATTCAACAAAAAAGTCAGTTCCTTTGCCTTCCTCAGACTCAAAGTAAATTTGACCTTTTGCCATTTCAACAATCGTTTTAGACATAGCTAAACCAATGCCTGTACCTGAGCTTTTAGTGGTAAAATTGGGGACAAAAATATCGTCTTCTTGAGCTTTGGGAATGCCACAGCCATTATCAGATACTTTTAAAATAGCTGTAGTGCTGGTGGCTGCTAATTGAACTTTTATAATACCTGGTTGATCGTCAGGAATAGCTTGTACAGCGTTTTTGAGCAAGTTATTTAAAACACGCATAATTTGTGTTTTGTCAGCAAAAACAACACATTTTTTGGATGTCATATCCAAGTATAGTTGTACATTTTCTTCTTCTTTAAATAAGCTATATGCATTGCGAACGAGTTCATTGATATCTAAGAACTCATTGTTTGCGGTAGGCATTTTTGCAAAGTTAGAAAACTCTGAGGCAATGTGAGCCAAGCTATCAATTTGTTCAATTAGCGTATTGGAAACTCGTTTTACCATTTTTTGCGCCTTTTCAGGGTTGGTATTAACGACACGTTCTAGTAATTGGATGTTGAGTTTCATGGGAGTCAGCGGATTTTTGATTTCATGGGCAATCTGTTTGGCCATCTCTCGCCAAGCGCTTTCTCGTTGCGAACGAGCTAGTTTTTTGGTACTCTCTTCCAGTTCTTTAATCATATGGTTGTAACGATCAACCAATTCCCCAATTTCATCCTTGTTATTCCAAATCAACGGTTCATTCTTTTTTCCAAGTTCAACTGCATCTAATTTTGCGCCAATGACAGAAAGAGGGTTGGTAACAGAGTTGGCAATAAAAAAGGCGGCACCACCAGCTATTAATAAAAAGATAACATAGACGTTTAATAACGCGCCTAAGAATTCTGCAACATCTTGAGAACCAATATTGTTGGAGCCAGCTAAATCATAAGGTAGATTCAAATAAGCAATGGTTATTTCATTTTTATCTTTTAAAGGCATGTAGGCTGCGATGTATTCAAAATCATTAATAATCTCTGTACGCGATACTAAGTTTTGTTGTTCATTTCTCAGGAGTTGAAAGGCAATAGGGTTCATTTTTCTACTAATCAAATGCCGTTCAAAAACAACCTTTTCGGATGAGGTAATTAAATTCCCCCCTAAATCATAAATATTAACATCAATTTTGTGTATATCAGCTAAACTTCTAGCATCAGGAAGCTTGATAATAGAATCTTGATTTTGGTGAATTTGCCAAACCGCTGTTCGAGCCGTGCTGCTTATTTTTCTTAACAACCTTGATCGGTGGTAATCGTCGTATTCGTCGCTATAATAAGAGATTGTAATAATTGCAATAGCAACAAAGGACGTTAAGGTAACCATAATGATACCTCGTTGTATTTGCTCTCGAAGCGAGTTTTCAAAGTTTAAAATAGCAAATTTAATATTTGTTACTTTGAAAATAAGATAGTTAATAAGATAACCTAAGAATAACAAGAAAATACCAAAACAAAAGATATAGGCGAAAATAGTGAATACCTTAAACAGATTAAGCTTAGGAACCGTAACGATAGAGATAGTAGAACCGTCGTATTGGCTACTATAAACCAAATGATTTTTTTGGTCGTTGGTGCTTTTAATCATGAGCATTTTATACTCTCCAGGATCAGGTCTAGGAAGAGAATAAGCTAGTTGCGCCCTAAAATTAGACCCATTGGTTGAGACACGCTCTTCATATTTGTAAACCGCATAAGTAAATTGAGCATAAATACTCTCCAAACGTTCTTTGTTTCTACTTAATAACTCAACATAAATATTCGATTTTTTAAACTCTTTTTTGGGAGTAAATTCTATAATAACAATACCTAATAAAGCACCATTCTGTGTAATTGGTAATTTGGCATAATAGGCATATTGTCCATCGGGTATAGAATAAAATTGCAAATACTTTGAGATCGTTTTGCGACTACTTTTAATGATATTCATTAGTGACTCATAATCTCTAGTTTCGCCTCGATAAGGTTGTCCTTCCTCTTTGTAAATGTGAACACTGTAATCGTAACGACCAAAAAAGTAGTTGTCTAAGTATCGTGAAGTTAATAATTCTATTGCCTGAGTTCTAGGAGAAGGAGAAAGAGGGTTGTTCATGAACAGTTTTAAGAAACCATCATCTAGTATTTTGGGAACAAGAGATTTAAAGGTTACTTCTGTCTCCATGTCTCGCTCAAACGCCAAGGCTTTGGCAAAATCTTTTCTCAATGAAATACCTTTATCTGTATTAGAATTTTCGATGACAATGGTCGCAAATGTTGAAAATAAGAAGAGCCAAATACTAATCCAAGCTAAAGACGTTGTTTCTCGTTGCACAAAGAAATACAGAGTGATGGCATGTATCATAGATGCTATCGTAAATACTCCAATATCAATTGGGAGAACATTAGTAATGTATGCGACAACCAAAACAATCCCTAAGGCACTCGAAAACAAGCCAATATTGGTTCGTATTCCCAATTCAAATTCTTTAAGAAAAGTAAAGAATCGGTAAGTACAAAAGAAATAAGCCAGTAGCATAATTCCCATACCTGTTAATGCCAATAAGGAGTATAAATCTAAGCGAGAAAAGTCGTTAAACTCAAATGAAATAAAAGAGGACATAACGATATCTCGCATTGCAAATTGAGCACCTGCCAAGCCACCTATCAGTCCAATATAGCCTAATCCACCAACGGTCAGTTGTTGAATGAAACGATAGTTTTTGATATCGGTCAAACGAATCACCTTAGAGATGTAGATAGACAACCAAAATAGTAGTGCACTATCAATTAGAAAATCCCCCAAAGAGTAAAACCAAATGTTGTTTGCATTCGAAAGTCGCTCGTTAAATATGCCATATTCGTGCGCTAATAAGGGAAAATCATAAAAAATAGTGAAAAGCCTAAATAACAAAAATGTAAAGACAAAAAGACTTAAACCGAGTAGTATGTGCCCTTTGAAGCTAATTTTTTGAGCAATTAGATGGATGGCTAACAAAAATGAGAAGCTACTTAAAAAGTACAAGATAGTACTAAAGATAATAATCCAGTGATAGGGATAACTTTCGCTAGCTTGTATGTAAATAATTGGTCGCCCCAAACGATCTTTAATGCTGAAGTCTGTTTCTTCTTCACTAATCGTGATATAATTAGAAAATTCCTTCGGCATTAGCGCAAAGTAGTTTTGCAAATATTCGTTTTGTATGGAATAGTGCCTATAGAGTGGAATTAAGCCTTCAAGATTATAATAATAAGTGACGCCATCAATCAGGAATTGATACGGTCGCCGAATTCTCAAAAAAATGGATTCGTTGATTTTATACTTTTCAATGGTATCAACTTGGGAATATTGTATATCCGATTGAAAGGGAAGCACCTTATTATTGTTCCAATAAACAATAGAATCCTGATCGTTGTAAATAATAAAGGTATAAGGCTTGTTGATGTATTTCTCAACACTATCGCTTAGAACGTAACCTTCTACGGCATTTAAGAGAAAAGAACCATTATTAAATAAACCATCAATCTCTTTCTCTGCTTGATGCAACGCCTGCTCTATATTTTGAGCGTAAGTAGCTACATTGGGTGCTTGATGGGCGTAGTTTTCTATTACTTGACCTGTCGCAAATCCAAGTACAGCGAGAAGTAAACAAATAGAAATGGAATTAAAGAGGATTTGTTTAAGTTGATTCATAGCCAAGCGTTCACATAATTTGTACCATACTAAGAAAAAGATGTATAAGAACCAAAGAAAAGGATTTTTTTTAACAAAAAAGGCAATGAGCTAAATAAGAGAAACAGTGAAATTTTAAACTAATAATAGTTTTGTTTGCAATGTTTTACATTTGTTTACATTGTGATACATTTTATTTTTTAAAATTTAATGGTGTGCATTTGACATAAAAAAACAGAGTACCTTTAAGAGTACTCTGAGTTGCGAATGGTCATTACTTAATAATAAAATGTATTGGTTAAATTTTTATTCCATTTTGAATTTGAGAGGTAAACTTAGGGCAACATCAATAGGTTTCCCATCTTTTTTCCCTGGAATCCAGCGAATTCCTTTTTTATTCATTAGTTCTACCACGCGGATACCTTCATTATCAAAGATTTTATTAAGGGAGCGTTTAATAGAAATGTCTTTGATCGTTCCTTTAGAACTGACAACAAAATTGACCATTACGGTTCCTTCCTCTTTTCCTTCCACTTCTTTGGGATATTTCAGGTTATTTTGAATGAATGCCATGAGTTTTTCATGGGAACACCTTTTTTGTGATTTTTGGTCAGTTTCTTGGCAACCAGGAAATTGAGGCATTTGGTCAACTGTTTTAGTTGTTTCATTTTGTCCATTGACCAAGAGAGCAAAGAAAACTAATCCTAAACTCATCAAATATTTTATAATTGTAATCATGAGATTTTTTTGTAAAATAAAGTTCAACGCAAACAAACATTTTAAAACGTATTTTTACGTTGAACTTTTGAAAAAAATATTAAAAAAATAAAAGCGTCTTTATGGAAAAGTAAGCCCGTTTTATGTTTATGTTATTGATTTTTAGGTTTTACTTTTATTTTAGTTTAAATCGGATAGGCAAGTTATAAGTAACATCCACAAGCTTTCCTCCATCTTCTCCTGGTGTCCAAACAAGCCCATTTTCATTCATTAATTCTATAATACGAAGTACTTCAGCATCACATTCTTGACTTACAGAACGCAAAATTTTAGGATTTTTGATAGTACCAGTTTCAGAGACAATAAAGCTGACAATAGCTACTCCTTCTGTACCATCTTTCTTTGCTTTTTTAGGATATTTTATATTATCATAAATAAACTGCAATAACTTTTCATCAGCACAAGTTTTTTTTGCTTTATTATTGCCAGCGATATGCTCGCAACCAGGGAATCTAGGCATTTTTTCAGCTACAAACAAAGGAGATGTTTTATCTGACTCTGTTGGTTTGTATTTTGATGCGGTTAATTTTTCAGAAGATAGTTTTTCAGCGATTTCTGCTTCTGCTTCTGAAGGAAGATCTTTGCTGCAAGATACGGTCCAAAAGACAAGAAGAAAGGCACTAAAACTAAGTGCGTATCTGAAATAAGGAGGTCGATTGGATTTCTTTTTTTTAGTCATCATATTGATGCGTTTTTTTAATTGTGAATAAATAAGATGGTTGACCAATCCAATTTTTAATCCCGGGATGGATTGCTCAATTAGTAATTGACCATATTCCTTGATTGGAACATGTGAAAGGACAGCTTGATCAGCCAAAAATTCATGTTGGTCGCGCAAGGCTGTCTTATATAAAAATACTAAAGGGTTGAACCAAAACAGAATGCTTAAGCATTCTACAAGCAATAAGTCTAAAGTGTGTTTTTGGCGAATGTGTGCTGTTTCATGCTCTATGACATATTGATATGCTTGCTTTTCTAAAGCAATATTGTTGCTAATAAATAGGTAAGAACCAAATGAAAAAGGAGAGTGAATAGAATTGGTTTTTATTAAAGTATAGAAAGATTTGTGTTCTGCCATTCCATTTTTGTACATAGAATGTAGTTTTTGTAATGATAGAACAAAGCGTACTACGCCAACAAATACTCCGATTCCATAAATCCCCAAAAGGATGGATGACCAATGCCAGTAGTTCGTGTATTCCACTGTTTCTGCCACTTGTTCTCCTACTGTAATTTCCTCTAAGAAATAGGATAGTTGTGGAATAGGATAGGTGTAAGTTGTTTCAATTTGTAAAAAAGGTAACCATAAACCCGTAATTAGAGTTATTAAAAGATACCCTCTATTGACTCCAAAGAAGTGTTCTTGCTGCAAAAGTAAAATATAAGCAAGATAAAATATCAACCAACTAAAACTAACTTCAAGTATATAAGAAATCATTGGAATCAAATTTTTTGGTAAAGGTTATTTGGAAATACTTCACTAGAATTATGCTTTGTTTGGGGAATAATACTCTCTATAATCAATGGATTATTCTTCTTCTGTGTTATCTAACTTTTCCATCATTTCTGATAAATCTTGAATAGACAAATCTTCTTTGTTTACCAAGAAAGAGACCAAACGCTTGGCAGAACCTCCAAAATAATTGCGTACTAATGAACTAAGAGATTCCTTACTATAGTCTTCTTTGGCTATAATAGGAAAGTATTCATAGGTACGTCCATAGGCTTTGTGTCCTAAAAAACCTTTTTTTTCTAATATTCTTACTACAGAAGAAATCGTGCTATGAGGTGGTTTCGGAGTCTCTTTTAATTGGTCAATAATATCTCGGACAGTGCATCGTTCGAGTTGCCAAATAATTTGCATTATTTCCTCTTCTACTTTAGTTAATTTGGTCATACTATTTTGTTTTTAAGCAAGTGGACAGAAAAAATAATAGCTAAACAATAAATTTGTGTTTGTAGAATTTTTTCTGAACGATTGCTTATTACTTGCAAATATGGAGAAATTGTGTTGTGATAAAACAAATGTATACCTTTAGAATAAGTTTTGCAACTTTTTTGTGCGTTTTTTAACGTAAAAATACGTCAAATAGTTTAATTTTTTTTGATAATCAATGATTTTTACTGTTTTTTGGGACTTAAGTTTTATTTTTGATAGACAATTTTTAAGTAATGAACTTGCAAAGAGTTAATTGTTAGGGCAACAAAATAATGTCCATTGGAAAGGTTAGCGGGAGGTTGCCAAAAGGCTTCGTATTTGCCAGCACTGAGTTGCTTTTCGCCCAAGTTGGCAACTAAATGTCCTGCAACATCATAAATTGCGATATTAACCCTAGATTCTCTAAATATCCCATAATAAATTCGGATGCTTTCGGAGTAAGGATTAGGGCTAGCATTATAAATGATTCCTTTGTCGATGTGAAGATTGCTAGTGCCCGTTGGAATTCCATTACCACTAACAACAATATCCCAAGTTCCTTCTAAAACACCTCCATTATTGGTTAGTGAAATAATTCGATTAGTGGCATCAAAAGCACCAGAATTGACCGAAGCAGCAGCATCGTTAGTAATATACGGGTCGCCTTGAAAATAGAGCTGGGTGGTTAAGGTAGGAAAATTAGGAGGAGTGATTTTGAAGTGAATGTGAGCTGGACGATAGGTAGGACCATTGAGATAATGACCTGGTTTGACCGTCTCAAAAATATAAAATCCTTGTTGATTGGTTTGCATTTTTCCTCGCAAGTGATAACCTCCTGAATTGTCATACGCACCAGCATCATTAGCATGCCAAACATCTATTACTGTATTGGGAATAATTTGACTACAGTCCAAATTAAAGACTCGACCACTGATGATCATTTTTGTCCCTGGTTCATTGGTGGGTGCTAGTTGGTTGTTGGAAATCGTTGGTGGATTAGCGGTGTAAAAAGGACCTTCTCCGTAGTAATCTTCTGTGGTTTGATTGCAGTTGTGCAATTGATCAGTCGTTTCTTCGGAGGCTTTTAGAGTAGTAGGAATTGCACTAAGTCCTAATAGAGATAAAGCAGAATTGCGTAAAAACTGACGTCTATTTTTCTTTTCTTTCATAATTTTGATTATTAAGTAGTACTTAAAAAATTGGTAGTGATGTAGATTGTATGATAAGTTAGAAAAAAAGACAATGAAGACTATATTTGTAAGATGTGTTCAATATCTATACAAATAAAATGTCCTCATTGCCACAATTCAAAGGTCGTTAAAAACGGGAAAAAAACCACAGGAAGACAAAACTTTCTGTGTAAGAATTGTGGCAAACAATTTCAAGCTGAATATTTATACCAAGGAGCAGATCCAAGTATGAAAGCCCAGCTACAAAGTTCTTTATTACATGGTAGTGGTATTAGAGATTGTTACAAAATATTTGGAATTAGTCCTAAAACTACTCTTCGATTTATACTAGAGCAAGGAGAAAAAATTAAAATTACTCCTAGACAAAAGAAGTATAAAAAAGTGCAAATTGATGAGTTATATTCCTTTGTGAATCAGAAAGGTAAAAAAGTGTGGGTTTTCTACGTTTACGCTCCTGAGACCAAAGAAATATTAGCTGTAACAATGGGCAAACGTACAAAAAAGCAACTTCGATATTTAATGACACAATTAAAGTGTCTAGATATAGAAATTGAATTTTACTGTACAGATGCTTTTAAGAGTTTTAAAGAGGTCTTACCTTATTATCAACATATTATTGGTAAATCTTTTACTAAAGATATTGAAGGTATTAATACTCTTATTCGCTCTAAAATTGCACGATTTCACCGAAGAACTACCAAGTTTTCTAAGAAACTTAAGTATCAATGGCATTTGTTTAAAATTTTTGTCTTTTATTTCAATGAACTTCCATCATACATTTAACAACACAACCAAAAAATTGAGTAGAGATGTAAGTTGTATGATGAGTTAAGGAAGGAAGATGATGAAGATCTCTTTCTAATGCCTCATTCATCTTATAGCTAATAGCTCACGTAGCTTGGGGTGTGGTATTAAGTACTAGTTGGGAATTGGTATCATACAGGTTCTTCGTTTATTACTCTGTTGAAAAATTTGTAATGTATGGACGAACCCCAAAATATGAAACCAACATAACCCATTTTTAGTAAACCAAAGATAGGTCAACATTCAATAATAGGAAATACAAAAACCTGCGATTTTATTGCAAAAAAATAAAATTGCTTAGTAACGTTCAAAAATATAAGTTTTCAAAAATTGGCAGCAAGATTAGGCAAATCGGAAGATTATTTTTTATCGTTACTTAGGTGTTTATCTCAGTATGAGGGCTCTTTTATGCCTACGTTCTTAGCATAAAAGAATCAGAACTGAGTGAGGATACAGAATGAAAAAAAGTAATCCTATGGAATTTTGAAATAAAAATCGTCTTCTACAGACGAACTTTCCCAAGGAATTTGCTTGCCTTCCGATGATTTACGAACATTTCTGCGGACTTGCTTGAATACTTCCTCCAATCCAGGTCCTTTTTTGCTCATGGCTTTTAGCAGTTCTTGCGTATACAACCCATTGACTCCTTTACCATCCAAAGCAACCGATCCAGGAGCGGTTGAAAAAGCTATAAACGAGTTGTAAGGCGCAGAACCAATAGATGCCAAACCATTATAACTGGCATGCTTAGATTTTTCAAACTCCTCTTTGTATGGATTATCTCTACAAGCATCCAGAATAATAATATTCATATCATTTTCTGCGTATTCGAACTCTGACAAAACACGCCCTAAATCGACCGATTCAAATTCAATATCTTGGACTTTGGCAATAACCGCATCAACAGGAACTAAAAAGTTTCGTCCATCAGCTTGTAGACCATGCCCTGCATAAAAAAATAGACCTACACCGCCTCGTTCTTTTAGAGTTTCTCCAAACTCTCGAATGGCTTTTTTCATAGTAATTTGGTTCAAGTCCGTATAAACATAGGCATCAAAACCAGAACGTTGGAGTTCTTCTGCAATGGCAATGGCATCATTGACTGGATTTTTTAGAGGGGCTTTTTGATAGTAACTATTACCAATAATCAACGCAGTTCTTGCTTGACTAGTGTCAACATTGCTCAATGCTTTGAAAAATTTGCCAACATATTTTTCTTCTTTGTTGGAACCAAAAGGATCGTTGCTAGCAACAACAACTTCTGTTTTTTGTTCTACAATAGTTTCTACAAATGTTCCATCTCGCCAAATACCTTTTTGTTGCGTGCCATCCGAAAATGTATAGATGCCTTCTCCATGACGCATATTATTGTGGTACTCTCCAATGTATTTTTCGCCATTAGTCCAAATAAACGTACCATAACCTTGGCGTTTCCCATTTACAAAGGGACCTTTATACATGCTTCCATCTTTGTTATAATAAACGCCACGACCATGAGGCACTGAGTTTTTAAATTCCCCAATGTATTTGTCTCCATTTTCATAAATAAATCGACCTTTTCCATTTTGGCAATCGCCAATGGTGCAACCTGTTTGCCCAAATCCAAGGGTACTAAGTATTGTTAAGATGAAAATAGAAATAAAAGAAGATAGGTATTGTTTGGATAACATAATGATGAAATCGTTTGCGTGTGTTTTTTAATAACATTACTTCGGGTAAAAAGCGCATCAGTTCACTTCGTGAGCACTGCGCTTTTAGTTATATTGCTACTACGTGCTACTTTGTGAGTACTGCGCAGTTGATTATCAATAAGATGTGTTTCTTAGGGTTTGAATGGTTAAAATATTGATAATCAGATTGATGAAAAATTGCTTTTTGTTCTTTGTAAAAAACGAAAAAATCCACGAAGTATTCAATAAAGTATATGGAAAATAAAGTTGATGTTATGACAGTAGTAAAAATACGATTTTAACCTAAAAATCAATTATCATTCCAATTGAAACTTTAAGATCATATCAATCTTATTTGGTTAAATCAATGTTTTTATCCGAATTGAATCCAAGTTCTTCATTGGATTTGATGTTTTTACTTATGTCCTCTTGTTGAGGATCGGGAGCAGGAGGGTTGGGAAGGTTTTCTACACTTGCCATCTCATTAGCTTCTCGGAGTTTGGTATATGAAGGTGGAGCTGCTATCAAGAAATCATTAGAAAGATCTTCTAGCTGTTTGCGAGCAATTTGTTTGATTATCTTTTTGCGGCGAGTCTTTTGCAGTGCTCTAGCAAATCGTTTGGGTTTGATTTCAACGTCGTTGTAATTACAAGCAGCAATAATAAATTCTGCCCCCAAAAAGACTAATTGAGAAGAATAGGAAACCCAAATTAAGATGACAATAATAGACCCCGCAGCACCGTAGGCTGAAATGACACTAGTCTTGCTCAAATAGATTCCCATGACCAATTGCCCAATCCAAAATAGTATGGCAGCAAAAAAGGCACCTAACCAGATATATTTCCACTGTAATTTGACTGCGGGAAGAATTTTATATAGCATAGCAAAAAATAAGGTGACCAAAAAAACAGAAATGCCAAGATTTAAGAATACTAAAAAATAATCGGTCAAATATTCCATATAAGGAATGAAGAAATCAGGAAGTGTGTCGTGCAAAAAGGCTTTGTTGCCACTAATGAAATTACTCATTTCTAAGAGTAATGCATTGAGAACAATGGATAAAAGAAGCAAACCACCAATACTTAGTACAACTCCCAAAGAAAGTACCCGATTGATAAGCACTTCCAATACTCGAACTCTTGTAGGAACTGGTTTGACTTCAAAAATATGATTTAAAGTATCTTGGAGGGCATAAAAAACACCTGTAGCAACAAAAATAAGAACCCCTATACCAATAACAGTTGCCCACCAATTGGTATCTGGAGTACCGATGTTGATCACGGCATTTTCTACTTGTTTGGCAGCCTCTGGTCCAACAAATTCGACCAAAAAAAGATAGACTTCTCCATGAACAGCGGCTTCTCCTAAGAAAAAGCCAACCAAACCAACAATTACAATAATAAGTGCTGGCAAGGAAAAAATAGTGTAATAGGCTAGTGCTGCTCCTAAACGAAATACCTTGTGATCGTTGTAACTTTGTATGGTATTGCTAAGAATAGTATATATTGGATGTATAATAGGATGTACTAAGGGGTGGTTGTAAATATAATGTACAACTGGAAGAACTTTTGCCTTTATATTATTAAATAGCTTCTTAATCATTGTTCTTTAATCAAATATACACACAAGGTGTTTTGTGCGGATTTGGAGCGATAACCTGTGAATGACTACTCTAATTATGAGCTTCTAAAATCAAAGCGGTTCCTGTACCCAAACCAGCGCAAGTTGTCGCCAATCCATACTTGATTTTTTTATTCCGTTGCATCTCTTTTGCCAGAGAAACAACCAATCGAGCAGAGCTCACAGAAATAGGATTGCCAATGGTCAATGCCCCTCCGTTTGGATTTACTTTTTGAGGATCTAGTCCCAGTTCTTGGATGCAAACCAAAGTCTGAACAGCAAAAGATTCACTCATTTCAATCCAGTCGAGATCATTGGTTTTTAAATCAATTTTATTCAAAGCTTTTTGTGCTGCTACCACAGCCGAAAGACTCATTTCGCTAGGATGACACGAGGCACTTGCCCATGCTTTTACTTTTGCAATAGGTTGAATATTATGTTTGCGAATGTATTTTCTCGAAGCAAAAGCAACCAAAGCTGCTCCATCGCCGATTCTAGCCGCATTCCCTGAGCTAATATGAGCCCCATTAGAAACTAATGTAGGTAATTTAGTTAACAAGTCCAAAGATAAAAGGCGGTGTTGTTCGTCTAATCGCCAAAGCTTCTTTTTTTGATCTGCCAAAGCTAGTATCTCTGATCGCCAGATGTTTTTTTCGAGAGCAGCTTGGTATTTTTGTCTGCTGTGATAAGCGTATAAGTCTTGTTGGTCTCTAGAAATAGCATATTTTTGAGCCAATAACTCCGCTGTTTCAGCCATCGACAAAGGAGGACAAGCTTGCTGTATATTGGGGTTAACGAATCGCCAGCCAATAAGGCTATCTACTGTCGTTTGATCTACTTTGCTTGTAACCATTGGGCTTCTACTCATGCTTTCTACGCCTCCAGCTAAATACAAATCACCATCCCCAAGGGCAATATTTTTTATTGCATTTAGCATGGCTTCCATTCCCGAAGAACAAAGACTATTAATGGTAGTGGCTGTAGAGCCGTAAGGGAGTCCTGCTAATAGACTAGCCATTCTGGCTATATTCCTATTATCTTCGCCAGCCTGATTCGCACAACCGAGGATAATGCCATCTATTTCTTCTTTATTAATAGCGTTTTTATTAACTAACCCCTTGATAAGTAGGCTTGTTAAGTCATCGGGGCGGATATGTGATAGTGCTCCATGTAGTTTTCCTATTGGTGTCCTTAGAGCATCTATGATGTATATTGTTTGATTTTTATTGTTCATTTGAAGCAAAATATTAATTTTGCGAGAGTTTATTTTAATATTGAAGTGACCTTTTCGCAAAAAGGAGTTCAAAGGTATTAAACATAGTAGAGCAAAGGAAATGTCTAGCGAGAATTGTTTTGAATCTTATAACAACTAATAGGCAAGCTTGTTCAGTATTTGATTTTTATTATAATCTACAATATAAGTAAATGAACACAGAAGAAATTACGTCATATGTTTGTTTTGTGTCCGACTACTTATCATAAAAAATTAAAAGAAAACATGATACAACGCATTCAATCTGTTTACTTATTATTAGCATCTTTGGTAGGAAGTTCCTTGTTTGCACTTCCATTTGCTAGTGGTCCTGTTAAATCAGAAGGAGTCTTGGCTGATGGTTATCTAAATATTAATGATAATATCGCTTTAATTATTTTGACCGTTTTAGTGGTTTTGCTATCATTTGTCACGATTTTCTTGTACAACAATCGAAAATTGCAAATGAATTTAGGCAAGCTTAATATTTTGATTACAGCAGGGTTGTTTGCTTTTGCTGCTTACTTGTTTTACACCATTCAATCAATTGCAACTGTTGGAGGAGGTTTGTTTATGCCCGTATTGGTAATGATTTTAATTATCTTAGCCAATAAAGGAATTCAAAAAGATGACAAATTGGTTCGTGATTCTAACCGTTTGCGTTAACCAAACTTATCTGCTCAATAATTCGATAAGCCTGCTTTGTATTTTTAATACGATCTCTTGATCTGAAATGCAAAGCAGGCTTTGTGATAAGAGGGATTTATGAGTTGTCTTTTAATTCATAATCTTTCTTGTTTCTCCAATCAATTGCCAAACCAAGTCCTAATAGAATAAAGTTTGGAATAGCGACTACCCAATAATTGGCAATTGTTTCTTTCAACTCATCATTTTCTCTTGCTCTTATTTGTTCTTGAATATCCTTGGGAATATTACGCATGTCAATCTTAGAAGGTTGCGCACTTGGCAACTGAGTTGTACGAATTTCTTGAAACTTATAAGCAATAGCCGCAGCTCCTAAGATGCCAATTAAACTACATATATATAGCCATTTAGACGAGAAGTTAGGGCGCATTAATTTATGAATAAATAAACCCAAGCCTAAAATAGTGATGGCATAAAATGGCAATACATAGAACAATAAATCATCTAAATCAATGTAATGTACATTGACAGGAGTTTGGGCGGATAAGAAGGAAGGAGTGGTGAGTAGTATGGATAGTATTAAAAAACTAGATGTTGTAATTTTCACAGTAAAAAAATATGCATTAGAATTAAAAAGCCACAAGGTGTTAAGTGCTGATAAATAGGGCTATAAAAAAACTATTTTTAGAGCAAATATCAAAAACTTAAAAAAGAGATGACTTATGAAAATATTGTTTGGCAAAGTTACATTTTATTTGTAATTTAATGCTGTATTAGCTGGCTCATTTTGTTTTTGTTTAAATGGGAGCATGCAACACACTTTTTTCTAGACTAATTGATATCCTACATGGCTAATCCAAATGACCTTACCAACGGTAATAATTTAAATAAAAATAAAGAAAAAGAGGGCAAAGAGTTTGTTCGTATGAACGATCACTCTAAACCTAAAAACATAAATGTAGAAGCAGGGTTTAAATCTAAACACACAAAACCTGTAGCCATAAATTTTGATGGAAATAGTAAAACTTATGCCATAGGAGAGGGAAGCCTACAAAAAAAATCCCAATACACCGATTGGGAAACAGTAAAAAAAATAGAGTCTAACCCTAAAATTAATACATCAGGTGGCTTGAGTGGAACACCTCCAACAGTTAAAAATAAATTAAATACAAATACTAGCGGAGGACTGAAGAGCAAACCCGTTGGCACAACTAATCCTCAAAAAAATACAGGGGGTGGACTTGGAGTAGCGCCTAGTACTTATGTTCCACCTACCCCTAAAGGTCCTATGCCTAATGTAACTCCTTCTCCAACACCTAAAAATATAGCACCGCCTACCGAAACAACCGAAAAGGTTGCTCCTAAACAAACTGGCACAGTGCCTTCTGGAACAACAGGAACCCCCGATTCTCAAAAGAAAGAAGCTCCGAAAGAAAAAAAGGAAGCCCCAAAAGGAATTTTTGCTTCTGATAAATTAAAAGGTGTGTTAGGGATTTTGGCTCAAAAAGACAAAAATGAGAATGGGGCGGTACCTACAGGACAACCAGATAAAGATGGCGCTAAGCAGATCGGACAAGCAAAAAATGCGTTGACCAAGAAGAAGAAATCAACGACAACATTCTCAGGGACTACTAATACGACTTCTGTAGGGGGAACTTCTACACCTAAAACGACAGAGCCTAAAAAGGAGGAGAAAAAGGAAGAAAGAAAAGAAGATCCTAAAGCCAAGGCTTTAGCCGCTTTTGATGTAAAAGAAACAGATGAAGAGATTAAGGAAGATGCTGAAGCGGAAAACATTAAAAATGAAGGAAAGAATAGAGGATTAATGGTTGGACGAAGCTTAGGCTATGGTGCCAAGCTTACTCCTGCTGCTGGAGGGAAGTTTAGCATTACAAAATTTTCGGAAAGTGATGACCCTGCGGAGGAAGAAACGGCAAAAAATAAGTATGACCGTGTTAATACGGAGATCGCCAAAAATATGGAGGAGTACGGTACAGAGGAAAAACCAGAAAGTGGCGTTGGAACTCCTATGAAAGGGTATTATGATGCTTATATACAAGGTTATAATGAAGGTTATAGAGAAGGGGAAACCCTAAAAGCTGAAGCAGCAGCAGCAGAGCGAACGGCTCAAATGGAGAAAGAACAAGGTTCGGAAGAATATAAAGTGGGGGCTTCATTGGGAATGACTTGTGGGGTGCTCTTGGCAAAAGGTGAAAAAAATGTCGATACAAAGTTCTCGATGACAAAAGATGGCAAATATCACGAAGTAATTGTGAAAACTACGGTTGCTGAATTGGAGAATGCTGCTTCTGAGAAGAAACAAACTCCAGGTGGTGAATTGTCTGGTCCTGCTTATGAAAAAGCTTTTTTGTTGCATTTTAATCAAGGATATCGCCAAGCTCAGAACCAGCGGAAGCAAGCTCCTAAAATGGATGAAAATTATAAAGCTACTTATGAGCAAGGCTACCAACTAGGGGTACAACAAGCAAATGGAGAAAGTGGTGCCCCAGATTTGTTGAAACTAGAAAAAACGTTTGAAGGAAAAGATGAACGAGAACTAAAGGGCGCTGATATGCAGCGATACCGTGGGTTCTATGCAGGTTATAATAAGGGCTATGCACAGGTTCAAGAGGGAAAGAAAAATAAAGCGAAAGCTGAACGAGAAGCAAAATACAAGAAACCGAACTTTGTTGCAGGTTACTCTACGGGAAATCTAAAGGGCTTTTTATCGGCAATGATAGAATCTTCGGGGATTGATCTGTTAACGGCTTTAAACGATCCTGATCAAATGGAAGCGGCTGGTGTGCCTAAATATTTTCCTATCCCCGATGAGTTGAGAGAAAGTATCAAGGCAACATTGATATTTGGAGAGGTGGCAGACAAAGAGAACGAGTCGAACCCTACCAAGGCTTTATTGGGCAAACCCTTATTTAAGGAAGGGTTGTTGATGGGCTTTAATCAAGGGTACCGTCAAGGGCAAAATTCTAGAGTTGCTTTTAAACGGGATAAGCATAAAATGCACCCTGATTATCAACGATCGATATTGGTCTTGATGCCAAGCGATGAATCTACTTATGCGGGACCAACCGAAACTGGAAATGTTGCTAAAGGGTTTACAATGGGGCAGTTGTTGGCAAATGCTGAGTTTGAGAAAAACGAACTGCTGACAAAGAATAGTCGTTCAAAGGAAGAGGAAAAACGATTGACAGATTTAACCAAAGCAATAGATGCTTTGAATGGAGTTGTGGGGGCAGAAAGTAGTTACTATAAGTTGGGAGTAGATGAGTATTTTAATTGGTGGACAAAAGAACTGATTAAAAAAGCACAAACAAAGAAACAAGAGGAAGGATATGCTGGTGCAGAGAATTCTCCTAAGAGAAAGGGCTTTAACTGGGGGCTGAAAGTGGGAGCTAAAGTTATTGAAGGAAAAGAAAAATTAAAAGAACTTAATCGGAAAGGACGAGACATAAAATCTCGTAGTGCGCAACTTAATGCTGCTATCAAAGCTTCGGAAAAAGAAGCGAAGGTTACTTCTAAAAATCAAGGTGGAGAGGATTATTTTGTAGGGTATAGAAATGGTTATAATCATGCTTTTAGAGTAGCCAAAGAGGGGAAGAAATCAGATAAAGGGAATTTGGATACGGATGATTTATTTGAAAATGCAAGTGGTAAAGGTTCGTATTTGGTAAAAGAAATTTACGATAAAGTTATTACAAAAGTTAATTTGGGAGGAAACCTAACGGAATCTGCTTTGCGGAAGGGGGTAGAAAGCGCTCACTCAAAGTTTAAGGGCAAAACCCAAGAAGCTTTTGAGGATGGTCTTGCTAGAGGGTATAGCTCTGGGTATAGTACATATGTGGTTGATGCAAAAACAGGCAAACCTGAAAATAATACAAAGGAAGACGAAGCGCAAATAAGAGATCAGTATAAGACCTATAAGGGGATGAAAACGGAGGATGGTAAGCTTCAATATGCAGGAGATATGGGGGCAGGAATGCTGTATTTTTTCTTAATTGGATATCAATATCATAATAAAGATAAATCGACTCTAAAATATGGTTTGCCAAAAGGAAAGGCAGATGCGGAAAGTTTTAACTTGGGTTATCGTGTGGCTGAAGAGGAATCTAAAGGAGGAAAAATTGCTGATAGAAGTGGTGAGGCAACGTCTAAAGCTGCTTATCAAGAGGGATATCGTGCCGCTAAGTATCAAGCTAGATACAATGCTTTCAAAAAAGGAATGATTCGCTCTATTGCTGGTGAGAAAACGGCTACTGGTGCATCGGGTAATCATAAAAAAGGCAAAGAGGAAACAGCAAAAGGAAATGACAAAGGGGGGGGACTACTTGAGAGATTAGGTGGCTTCATAAGCAAACTCGGAACCGATCCAACTTTGGAAGAAAGTGTGACAGATGCAAGCCTTACTGGAGGTTTGGCTGAATTGGCAGAAAAGGAAAACGTGGATCTAAATAAGGAGAAAGAAGATAAAGAACGGTTTTATTTGCAAGGCAATAATGATGCTACATCGCTTTGGACTAAAATTATCTACATGAGGAAAGGGGTGAAGTTAGAAGGTGTTAATATTCCTAAAGAAATAACGTTTAGATATCTTGAAGGCGAGGCTGATTTAGAGGCTGGGGAGACAGTAACGATAACTGACTCAACTGATTTGGCTGTTATTAATGATTTTTATGGTAAAAAAGATGATTATATTAAAAAAATTGCCAATTATTACATAGAAGAAAATTATACTAAAGATGTATTCTTGAGTATTTTTTCGCTGGATTTTTCAACTTTAGGAGATGCTCTGCAAGGCTACGATAAATCTAAAGAAAAGGCGAAAGAGGCTTACATCAAAGGTTATCAAGCAAAAGTTGCATCTATTGAAAGTAATTACAAAGATAAATTCATGCAAGACTGGTTGCAGGATTATGGTTACTATATGGGGATCACAGAGATGGCTCCAGAGACAGCAATAGAAGTTCCTAGTGCTCCGTATGCTCAAATGTCTGGTGATGAAATTGATTATGAAAGTTCTTATTACAAAACAGGATATTTAGAAGGTATTAAAGTAGGAGTGCTGATCAAAAATGGAGTAATACAGCCTTCGGATGCAGACTTGGCAACGGCTAGTGGAGATGAATATAAGCAGGGTTTTGATGATGGACAATCTAAAGGAAGGGAACAGGGGGCATTAGATGCTCAAGAGCCCCACAAAGAACCGCCTTCAAGAAGAGAAATAGTACAGCAATTGGACGATGATTATCGACGAAAAAATAAAGGTAAGCACGATGCTATGAATTACGATTATAAATCGGCTTATGTGAAAGCGTATTTTGAAGCATATTGGACAAATAGAGATTATGAATATGGCAAGTTGTTAGGTTATGATCGTGGACTTCTAGGAGGGGATGCTATGTTTAATGTGGAGCCAGAAGATGGGGTTCGCATCGATGATAAAGATGCCTTTTTTAAAGGGGTAGATGAAGGAAGAAGTGTCGCTATTGCTGGTTTGCCTAAAGAGGCATTGTATGGAGCTAAAGGGAAATCTGGAGCGACTCCTAAATCGCCACTAGGAGTTATTCAAAAAATTACGGCAAAATATGCTGAACGAAATGCGGCTATTGACGCTGTTCATGAATTGAAATTAAGTGAAAAAATAATTCGAAAAATTGTTTACTCTCAAGATCCATTTTATAGCCGTTATAAAAAATTGAATACCATCAAAGCACTTGGTGTTGGAGAACAAAGTATGGGGTCTTTGGGGGAGTTGCTGGTTTATTATGAAGTAAAAGACTTAACCGTTGTATCTGATTATTTGGACGAAGGTTTTAATAAATATTTGAATTATTCTTTTGCCGATTTGTCTGAAGATGAGCGCGTGTCTTGTTGGCAAAGTTTTGAGTCAAGTTATAAAGAGGCTTATCAAATTGCTCGTGCTCAGAGTTTGGCAGAGCTAAATGCTGTTGCAATGACGGCCGCTCTGGATAAACGGAAAGAAGTTAGTAGTGGTGGAATGGGGGGTGAAATTGATAATGGTTTGGGAGAATCAGGAAATAGCATTTTAAATGTACTCAAAGATTTACTCTTTGGAGATTCTCAAGATTTTTATCTGGACGATCTACTATTGTTGGATATGTTTTTTGCCTTAGAAACAAAAGTGGAAGAGGTGCAGTACCATATAGAAGATGATTTGAGAGAAATTGAAGTCAACCAAATGTTGGCGGAAATGGGAGAAGATGAATCTCTAAAAGAGGACTTAAAAAAATTAAAACGACTAGAGAAAGAATTAAAAGAAGGAAACCTTAGCCCTGGTGAATCGCTGTCTAAAGAAATGTCTATTAATATTCTAAAAGCAGAAATAGAAAGTAAGCGCGCTAACCAACAGCAAATCTACCATGATTGGCAAGCTGCAGAAGCTGCTGCAAAGGAAAAAATAGATAGCATCCGTCTGTTAATGAAAGATAGTTTGGCTTTTGATACACCTTTGGAATCTAACGAAGATATATTGACCTACATCAAAATCAATTTGGAAAGTTCAGAGGGAAATAGGGAGGATATTTATGAGGATATTGATATCTTTAATGACTTGGTATTGAGTGGTCTATATACCTACAAAGAATCGGATGCTATTGAAGCTTCAGTACTTGGATCGGGGAATTTTTATTTAGATCATTATGCTGAAAATGTACATATCGAAAATGCAGAAATTTTAATGCAACAAAATGGCTTTGAGATTAAAGCTAGAGGTTTGTCTTATGTGAAATCTGCTAACGAATTGACTTTTATGAGTGGCTCATTGGTAACGCCAAGTATTGAAGGAGGTGCTCATATGGGGCAGCAATATCAATATAATTTTGACGATTTTAGTGTTAATTTAAACGAAGGGGTGAAATCTCAAATGGACGCTCAAAAATATAAATTGCAAGGAGGTCCTCTTTAGAAAAAAAACTCTAAAGGATTAGTTCGATCAACTGCTTAATTTCTTCTAGTGAATTATGACAATGAAGACAAATTCGAATGCGTTCTTTTCCCATAGGAACGGTTGGTGTGCGAATAGGGCGCACGTCATACCCCGCATTTTGTAGGGATAATGCAAGTTGAGAAACGGCTTCATTTCCAGGGACAATAAGGCATTGAATAGGACTAGTACTTTGTATGTAAGTATATTTGTTCTGTTTGAGAATGAGTTTTCGGAAATAAGCAATACGTTCGTTTAATCGCTGAATAGAATGCTTGCCTTCTTGTTCCAAGAATTGATAGGCTACTAAAGTACTTTGTACAGTATGAGGACTCAAGGCGGTTGTGTATATTAAAGGGCGAGCATAATTAATTAAATACTCTTTAAGTAGTTGGGAACCAACAATAGCAGCGCCATGTGTACCAATGGCTTTGCCAAATGTATGTACCCTAGCAAAGACAAATTGTTCGATACCCAATTCGACACAAAGCCCAGCTCCATGACTGCCATAAATTCCTGTGCTGTGTGCTTCATCAACAATTAAATTGGCATCATATTTCTGGCAAAGTTCCTGAATTTGCACTAGAGGAGCAGCATCTCCATCCATAGAGTAGATGGATTCAACGAGGACAAAAATATTCTTTCCAAGGTGTTTGCTAAGCAAATGCTCTAGTTCACTTAAATCGTTGTGTGCAAAACTTAGGGGTGTTGCAGGACTTAATCGTATCCCATCGTGAATACTTGCGTGGATGAGTTCATCGTACAAAATAACATCCGATCGTCTTGGGATGGTGCTAATAAGTCCTAGGTTAGCATTGTACCCTGAATTAAAGACCAAAGCAGACTCAGCGCGATGAAAAATTGCCAATTGGTTTTCTAATCTTTCTAACAAATCATAATGCCCGGATAATAGCCTAGATCCTGTGGCGCCTGATAATTGGTTTTTGTATTGTTTTTTGGTTTCTATTTGTAGTTCTTCGGATCGAGCTAGGCTTAAATAATCGTTAGAACAAAAATCAATTAAGTGGGATTGACTGCGAACCACTCTAAAAGCATTTTGGGCTTTTCGGCGGTTTAGCAAAGCTAACATTCTTTTCTCTAATAGTTTATTCATCTGGCTAATGTGTTCTAAGCGAATTGTTTACAATTGATAATCTTAAAAATAGTTGCATATCCTCTATTCTAAATCGTTAGAAACTAAGATTTATAGTATATTTGCTAGACAAGGCATTCAATTTCTGTGATAGTTGTTGTAACTATTATACCAATTATCAAAGGTTATAAAAGAACACAAATGTACAAAATATATATTGGCGAGATTCCTGTTTTGCTAGTTTCTAAAGAAGAGGCACCTCAATATACAACAGGACGATTGAGAGATATGGTCGTTCAACACACACTAAAACGTCGAAAAAAACTACATCAAATTGTTGATAATCTAGAAAAAGGTACCAAAAGCTACGATTCTATAATTGTAGTCTCAGAAGACTTGCCTCAATTGAAGGAAGATTTTTTTACAATGTATAAAATTCATAGAGCGGGAGGCGGTGTTGTTTTTAACTCAAAAAATGAAGTATTGGCTATTCATAGAATGGGCTATTGGGATTTGCCGAAAGGAAAAGAAGAAGAAGGAGAATCTATAGAAGAAACAGCTATTCGAGAAGTCCAAGAAGAAACGGGAGTGCAAAAACTGAACCTAGAGAACTTCGTCTGTGATACCTATCATACCTATAAAACTAAGAAAGGCAAACGAATTTTGAAATGGTCTACTTGGTACAAGATGACAACAAACGAAACCCTATTGACACCACAAACGGAAGAGGATATTGATCTGGCGGTTTGGATGCCCGTTGAAGAACTTAAGAACAAGGAACCAATTTACAAAAATATATTAGACGTATTGAACCAACTATAAATGAACACAGTATATTTATCCATAGGAACCAATATGGGAAATCGAGCGGCAAACCTAGAATTAGTACACAGTCTGATTAGCCGCAATATTGGAATTGTTGCCAAAGAATCCAATATCTATGAAACAGAACCTTGGGGCGTTGAAGGACAAGAAAATTATTATAACCAAGTACTTTGTGTGAAAACAGCATTAGAACCAGCTGTATTGTTGCACAAGTGCCAAGTTATCGAGCAAAAAATGGGGCGCTCCCGCATTGTAAAATGGGAGCCAAGGGTAATGGATATTGATATCCTATTCTTTAATGATTTAGTAGTTAAAGAAGAGGGGCTAGAAATTCCACATCCATTGTTGCAAGAGCGTAATTTTGTTCTGAAACCTTTGGCGGAGTTGACAACAGATTGGGTACATCCAATTTTAAATAAAAATGTTCAAGAGCTATTAGAAGCATGCACAGATAAAGCATCTGTTGTATTGTTAGAACTTGCAGATTAATTATTATGACAAAGAGTACTCTAAAAGTGAGGAATGGAAATTATATTGTTGTCGAAGGAAATATTGGGGCGGGTAAAACGTCTTTGAGTAAATTACTGTCAGAAGATTTGAACGCCCGTCTTATTTTAGAAGAGTTTTCAGATAATCCTTTTTTGCCACTTTTTTACAAGAATCCTGATCGTTATGCATTTCCTGTGGAGTTGTTTTTTATGACCGAACGACACAAGCAATTACAAGATTTGTTAATGAAAGGTAATTTGTTTCAAGAGTATGTCGTTTCAGATTATATCTTTTCCAAGACTCTGTTGTTTGCAGGCCAAAACTTAGTCAACGAAGAATTGCGCCTATTTCAGCGGTTGTTCCATACACTTAATGCCTCTTTTCCAAAACCGCACTTATTGGTTTATTTGCACCGTTCTGTGGATGACCTGTTAGCAAATATTTCTAAAAGAGGAAGAGCATACGAGCAGGACATTAGTGCCAACTATTTACTAAAAATTCAGCAAGCTTATTTTGATTTCTTTAGACTGGTAGAGCATGATTTATCCATTTTGATAATGGATGTAGAGGGCTTAGATTTTATTAATAATGTCTCGCACTATCAAATTGTTGTGGATCAGTTAGAGAAAGAGTACCCCAAAGGATTGCATCACTGGAGTTATCAACAATAAAACAGTGTTTGTGTTTTTAAAGAGATGTTTTGTAGTAAAGGTTATGCATGTAAAAAGTTATGAGAACCGTTACTATGTCTTTTGATTTTTAACACTATGGAATAGTTTACTCGTCTGTTCTTCTTTTCTTGATAAAAGAAGCAAAATCAAGACCCAACACTGCGATTAGATGATTTTTACTGCTTGTTTACTGAACTAGCTTGCATGCTTCGCCAAGCTAGTTCGGACGCAAAGCTACGCAGAACTCTCTCACGAGCCTGCGAGCTAAATCATTACCTAATCTCCGTTAACGGTCATTTTTCATTCTTCATACAAAATTTACTTACATAACCTTTAGTAGTAGTTCGTTATGTTCATGACCTTGGGCTTTTGTGCTACTAGCACAAGCCTACTCGGCAAGCTTAGTTTTTTACTTTTTTACCAAAAAAAACAAAAAATAAACTTTATTAGCTTGATAATTAATGCTTTAGCACAAGTGTAGTGAATTTGTAACTTATTAATTATCAAGCTAATAAAGTTTTTCAACGACCATGTAGTAGCAGCGCAGCTAACTATTGTTATAGGAAGTTTATCAAAAATGAGGTTTGATGCATTGGCGTCAAACCTCATTTTTGATAAAAACAGTACGCATTCTACAAAGCAAGTTTAGAATATTTGTGATAATCCTGTTTATAAATTGCACATTGTTTGTACTTTTGTGTAACAGAAACAATTAGAAGCCAATTAATAAATTTAATGACAAAAGACAATGGCATTTAAAGTATATACAAAAACAGGTGATAAAGGATCTACAGCTCTTTTTGGAGGAGCAAGAGTGCCCAAAAATCATATTCGAATCGAATCGTATGGAACAGTAGATGAATTAAATTCTTATATAGGGCTGATTCGAGACTACTTAGAAGATAAAGCATTGAGAGATGTACTAAAAGAGGTACAAGATCGTTTATTTACTTTAGGAGCTATTTTGGCAACAGATCCATCTAAAAACAATTTAAAAACACCTGATTTGCACGACTCAGATGTGACTTATCTAGAATCAGAGATTGATAGAATGCAAGAAACGCTGCCAACACTCAAATATTTCGTTTTACCAGGAGGACATCCAACAGTATCTTTTTGCCATGTTGCTCGATGTGTTTGTAGGAGAGCAGAACGCATGACTGTTGCATTGAATGAGAATGAACCCATTTTGCCTGTTGTCATGCAGTATTTAAATCGACTATCTGATTATTTATTTGTCTTAGGTCGTTATGTAGGAGCTTTGTTAAATGCCGAAGAAGTTTGTTGGATACCTCGGAAATAAAGAAAAAGGTAGTCAAGACTTTCTTTTTAGGAAAAAACAAACCTTAACAAAACATTAAGCCAGAATGGATTAAAAATTGTTATTAAGGAAAGTGCAGTTTTGCTTTGTACAATAGTTTTTATTCAACTCAATAGGTTTTTGTATAGGTCATTGAATGTTGAACTTGCTCAAAATACTATTAAGTCAATCAAGGTTTTGAGTTGAGAATAGAATTGCAGCTATGGTGCTGATTTAATTGCTCTTAATAACATTACAAAACAGATCGATACTCAACAACTCACGATTATATACTTATGAAGAAAGTATTCATTGTTACAATTACTTGTATTCTTTTTTGTGCTCAGATTGATGCACAACCTGGAGACACACCTACCAAGACCAAAAATGTAAAAGAGCTTATTCAAGATGCGGAATTACTTATTAATAGACAGCAATTTGAACCAGCAAAGGTAGCATTGGAATCGGCAATTAAGCAAAAGAAAAATTTTGTTATTGCTTATCGTTTATTAGGTATAGTTAATACCAAATTAAGAAACTACGACGAATCTATTCTTGCTTATGAAAAGTTGTTTGAGTTGTCTCCAACGTTGTCCAAAGCAGCTTATTTTGAATGTGCGCAGGCGTATATGAAACGTTACAAGTATGACAGAGCATTGGCATTGTTTAATTTGTATAAAAATGCTGCTTCTGCGGATTATAAAGCCGATGAGCAAACGGTACAAATTGCTTATGATATGATTTTGGAGAGAGAAATTAGGAGTTGTCTTTATGCTAGAGAAATTGATGTAAGTGGGATGAAAGAAGAATCAATTAATCTCGGAGGAAATATTAACTCTGCTGCGGATGAATACTTGCCTACTCTTACAGGGGATGGTCGTTGGTTAATTTTTACTTCTAATAGAGGGGGCGAAAATATTTTAATGAGTAAGCCTGCTGCGAATGGTAATTGGTCGCAAGCTAGATCTATATCAAAAGCAATCAATACTCCTAGAAATGAAGGAATGGCCAAATTGACGGTTTGTGGTCGAGTGATTTATTTTTCTGCTTGTGGTTGGGAAAATGTGGAAGGCGGTTGCGACATATTTGAAGCAGATTTTGATACTCAAAACGACTTTGCAGTTGTAGATGAAGTGCGCCCATCTCAAGGACTAAACAGCAAGCAATGGGATTCACAACCCGCTATTAGCTGTGATGGAAAAACCATGTATTTTGCATCCAATAGAAAGGGAGGAAAAGGGGGAACAGATTTGTGGATGAGTAAGTTAGCAGAGGATGGTCTCTGGGATCCTCCAGTTAATATGGAAGCAATTAATACTGATGGCGATGAGGAAGCGCCTTATATTGCTCCTGATGGGGTCACCTTGTATTTTTCTTCTGATGGTCATCCTGGTTTTGGGGAAGCAGACATTTTTAGAACGGTTCAACAAGAAAATGGAACATGGACCCAACCTGTAAATTTGGGACACGCTGTTAATACGCCATTTAGAGAGGCAGGAATTGTCATTAGTCCTGATGGTACGACTGCTTATTATGCTTCCGCAAAAGAAGGCGGACAAGGTGGGTTGGATATTTACACCATTGCAATGCACCCCGAAATCGCTCCAGAAAAAGCGAATGTCATGGTTGATGCTTATGTTTATGATGCGGCTACCAAAGAGCCTGTAGAGAATGTCAAGGTTAAGATAGGTAAATCTGGAACGCCAAAACAAGAATTTAAAACGGATGAGCATGGTCGCTTTTTTGTTTGTTTACCCGATAAAAATTCCTATTCTTATATTTTAATGAAACCAGATTATCAAACTTTTGTGGGCGCGGAATATTTTAGAAGAAACAAAGATGAGCCTACTAAAAAGATAGAAGTGTTTCTAATTCCAAGCACGACCAAGACAGAAGCAAAAATACCTCCCAAACGAAAGGTGCGTAAAAATCTTTCCGTTTACTTTGATTCTGGAAAGTATAATATTACAGAAATTCAAAAAGAACAATTGGAACGGATGGTGAACCAATTTGAAGATAAAACAACCATAAAGCTAAAAGTAACTGGTTTTGCTGATGATGTTGGAAACCAAGATTTTAATCTTGCTCTATCCATAGAGCGAGCTAAAATGGTCTCTGACTATTTAATTAGTTTGGGCTTGGATACCTCGCAAGTTAAATATGAAGGAGGAGGCGTTGTTCAAGGCGATATTGCAAAGCATCAGAAACGTAGAGTAGAGATTATTATTTCTAATTAAAAAATAGTTATGATAAGTCTTTCATATTTTGAAAAGTGATTTAAAAGAAGTATCTTTATTGGAGTTTTGAATTGGTATTTCAAGGTATATAGAATACCAATTCATTGCTATCAATCAATTAAATAGTTCGATCTTACATTTACTTAAGAGAGTTCAATGCTTTAATGTGTTTAGTTATCAGTTGGTTGCTTATATTGCAGGAATTAATTAACCTACTTGTAAATAGAAAAACTCCCCCGAACTGCCATCAATTAACACCTACTTTATTTTTAGGTATAACCTGCGTTTAATTCACTTTTATGAAAGATGTTCAAATAGAGAAGAAAACCTCTTTATCACCAGATCAATTAGAATTTGCAGCTTCGATACTAAAAGCTGTAGCACATCCTATTCGTTTATCTATCTTGCAACTGTTAGACAATGAGGATAGATTATCCGTTAACGAAATTTGCGAACGAATCAATAGTGAGCAGTCTCTAACCTCACATCATTTGTCCAATATGAAACTGAAAGGAATTTTAGGAAGCAAGAGAGAAGGACAACGAGTTTATTATTACCTCAAACTACCTGCCTTAAACAATTTGCTATCTTGTTTAGATACTTGTGTTAATTGTTTCTAGTTCCCAAGAATGTAATAAAAATGTTAAAATTAAAACGTTGTAAGTGAATGCTTGCAACGTTTTTTTTTAGACTTGAATTTTTAATTGTATCTTATAAAGAATTGTCTTATTGGAGGGATAATCTCTACTTTATAAAATAAAAAATATGCCATTACGGAATTATTGGTTGTGTATACTATTTTTACTTTTTATTCATAAATCAGTAGAGGCTCAATTCTATGTGAATATGGAATGTGGTCTGAAATGGGATATTGTCCAAACGTTTGCTTCGCAAGGGGAGTTTAATTTTGTCAATCGCCCAGATTTTATTGGTGGAGCTCGTTTGGGTTTTGAAATCAATCCTTACCTTGCCTTGGAGATGGGAGTATATGCCCATCAACTGAATAATAACTATGCCTATCATTTGGATGGAGTAAGTTGGTTGGACAAAGAGCAATGGTTGCCTGGGCAATTTTTACAATTTCCACTGCGGCTAAAAACGACTATTTTTACGATTGACAAAAAACTATCGATTCATCCTTATCTTGGAATTGCGCTCTTGGTACATCGACACGAAACAGGGCGTTATGAGTGGCGTTTTCAACAGCAAAAAATAGAAGATCCTACCAATAGTTCTTCTTTTAAATATGAGTACAATGCTAGTTTCAAATCTAGGTATCTGTTACTTGGTGAAGCGGGGTTGATTGCTCAGTATAAAATCACGAGACATTTTAGCATTACTTTGTCGTTGGGTTTTACATTGGGAAGTACTTCTATACATGATTCTTTGGTTTATTGGGAACGAAAAACACCTGCCTTGGATGATGAAGGCATTCTTAATGCTCAATACAAAGGAGACCAAGTTAGTTTGATGCTAGGAGTTCAATGCTCGTTTAAGAAGTAGTTATTTTCTCCTGTAATATAAATATTGACAAGGTGATAAAAACTAAAATAGTAGTCTTAATTTTACTACTTTTTATACTAGAAGGATGTACGCTCAATAAAACTGAAAATCTGCCTAATATTTCAGATTTAATTTTCCCTGTAACCAACCAACCTGTTATCATCAAAAACGAAATCAAGAAAACGATTGTTTGTTACAAGGACTCTTTGCATAATACCTTGCAAGTTGGATATAATTTATTTGATTCATTAGGAAACGTAATTTATATAAATGCTTCAACTGGGCGTACTCGTTTAAAATATGATTCATTAGGATTTCTTATAAAGAAAGAATTCATAACAGATTATATAGCCTCTTTTAGCATTAGATATGATTTTTTCCCTAAAGAAAGAAAACTACACCAAATTTGGTTCAAGACCCAACAATCATTAGAAACAATGGACCCGAGTGAAATGCCGCTTTCAGATACTACTATTTTGATATTCTCATCAGAAAACTTGCTATTATCAGAAAATGGATATTGGCACGAAGATAAAGAGGTAAAAAGTATTGCTTACAAAAAAGCATATCAGTATGATTCATTAAATAGAGTCAAAAAAATCACAACTTTATATTTGAACTTAGAAAAAGATTTTCGTTATATGACAGTTTTACACAACCCTTTTGAAGGAGTAATGCTTTCTTCTAAACCCAAAATTGAAGAAACTTTTAGGTATCAAGGAAAAAGTAAGCTGATAATTCAAAAGAAAGCTTTGTATACAGATTTAAGTGAGCAAAGGGATAGTTTCATTATAAAGACATTGTATGATGCAAGAGGCTTGGAAAAAGAAGTATTTAATCTAGTTAATCAATCGAGTCTAAAATATTTCCATGCTACTTCAGTGCTAGAATGAAACTAAGTATTGATACTATAATATTTAATCCCAAGATAGCCTTCCTTTAGGTAAATATTTACTTTATCTCCTTTTTCTATTTTATGAAAAAAAGATTGAAGAACCTCTACTTCTTGAGGTTTGTTGTAGGTGGACCACGGAGCCAATGTTATATGCTTTGCACTGTCATTGTTTTTCCCTGATCTTTTATTTAATATTTCAACAGGGTATATTTGAGCTTCAGATTTATCAAAATAAAAATTTAGATAAGCTATGGTTCCATACCCATATCCTAGCATGAGAATAACAGCCAATGATGCACCAAAGTAATCACCAATCTTTTTAAACGAAACATCTCTTGCAGAATAAAATATAGGAAAGGTGATAAGTAAGCTTATCACTAAAGCATATGTCCAAATAGTAGAAATGTCAAAGATATAAAAACCAGTCAAAAGCCAGTAGGTGCTGAGCGATATATTTGGATTGATTAATGATTCAAATATGCTTGGGAAATGAGATATTTTATTTTGTTCTTCATCTAAACTGAAAAAGCCTTGGTATCTCAGAGAGAAGTACACTAATATGATAGGAATTAAAATGGTTAAAAAAATGCTTATATCTAGCAGAATATAGGGGATGGGGAATAGATTTAGACTACCTACAAAGATCAATATGAATAAAATAAATGCAAACCTATTTAGTATTTTCACAAAGTGATTGACAGAAGCTATATTCTCTTCTTTTTCTATTTTATTTTTTCCATATTTATTATCACTCAAAATTTCTTTTAATTCATCTTCATAAGCTCTTACATAAGTTTCTGTTTCGAGGTTTTTAGAATAATACGCCAACCATGTATATAGTATTTCAGAATTATCTAAATTAGCAGTTATTGAAATACAAGGAGATTCAGAGTAGTTCTTTATGTAAATATGCAAACCATACTGATCTGTTTTATAGTTGTCTACACTTGCAGCTAATATTTTTTTATCTGTGAATAGACTTTTTAAATGAATAAATTGGTCGGTGACAGTTAATTTATATTTTAAGGCATTCCAAATATAAGTGATAGCCCATAAAATTAAGATTATCATTATAGAATAGATAAACAAGGTGTCGTTACTATCATCTTTGGTTGGATTTATAAAACCATGATAAAATAAAAAACTAAAGATGATGCTGGGCATAACCATAACACTTATGATATGTTTCTTTGTTATTCTAAGTTCTGAAAGAGTGTTTTTTTTCATGAAGGGTTAGGTTTAAAAATGAATAGTGTTAGAAATGATTATTTAATAAACCGTTTGGTGTCATTAGAAAGTTCCTTTTAAGACTGCTAGAAGGGGAAGCAAGTTATATTATGGTTATACACAACCACAAAAGCCACTGCTCTAGGATTTCATTCAATCCATTGTCAAAAAATCAGATTTTTTTATTAATTTAAACTGTTTTCTGTTTTTGCAGTTATACGAGTGTGACTATTTTACTAAAAAAATCCTCAATGACAATACCAAACCTGCGTCTGAAATTCTATGTTGTTTCGATCTTATCCATTGCGATGGTCCTATTGTTGGCACAATTTTACACACCAAAAGCTTTATGGGCATTCGCCGTACTTGCACCACTTATACTAATGGGCTTGTATGATGTTTTTCAGAAAGAACATGCTATTCGACGAAATTACCCTATATTAGGACGTTTGAGGTATGTAATGGAATCCTTTCGACCAGCTATACAACAATACTTTGTAGAAAATGATTTAAATGGAAAGCCATTTAGTCGCCGTCGCCGTTCTTTAGTTTATCAACGTGCCAAGGAGGTCAATGAGAACGTACCTTTTGGAACTCAGATTGATGTTTACGAAGAAGGGTACGAATGGATGGTGCATTCAGCTTACCCGTTGGATCCCTCCAAAATGAATCGACATCCTAAAGTTCGAGTAGGAGGGACCGATTGTCAACATCCCTACGATTTAAGTTTGTACAATATTTCTGCTATGAGTTATGGTTCTTTGAGTGCTAATGCTGTAATGGCAATGAACAAAGGAGCTAAAAAAGGTGGATTTGCACACAATACAGGAGAAGGCGGAGTTAGCCCTTATCACAAGCAAGGTGGCGACTTGATATGGCAGTTAGGAACAGGGTACTTTGGTGCTCGTGCCGAAGATGGTTCTTTTGATGCCGAAAAGTATAAAAAAACGGTTGCCTACGAATCTATCAAAATGATAGAACTAAAACTATCTCAAGGAGCAAAGCCTGGAAAAGGTGGTATCTTGCCTGCTATTAAAAACTCAAAAGAAATTGCAAAAATTCGTGGTGTAGAGCCTCATCAAGATGTTATTTCGCCAGCTTACCACAAAGCTTTTAGCAGCCCTGAAGGGTTGATGCATTTTATCAAAAAATTGAGAGATTTATCAGGAGGGAAGCCCGTTGGTTTTAAACTTTGCATAGGAAGCGAACAAGAGTTTTATGATATGTGCAAAGCGATGATAAAGACTAATATTTATCCCGATTTTATTACCATTGATGGAGGCGAAGGAGGAACAGGAGCTGCTCCTGTCGAGTTTTCTGACTCTTTGGGAATGCCTATGAAAGAAGGATTGTCATTTGCCATTGATACATTGAGAGGCTTTAATCTAAAAAAAGACATTAGAGTTATCGCTGCTGGTAGAATTACTTCAGCATTTGACATGGTCAAAGTATTGGCAATGGGAGCAGATGCTTGTTACAGTGCTCGAGCTATGATGATGGCGGTGGGATGTATCCAAGCATTGGAGTGCCATTCGAATCAGTGTCCTACTGGTGTCGCTACGCAAGACAAAGAGTTAATGAAAGGTTTGCATGTTGATGATAAGAGTGAACGTGTTTATCATTTCCATAAAAAAACATTGTACGCTTTTGTGGATATGATGGCTGCTGCGGGCATTGCAGAACCAGCAAAAATCAAACGTAAGCATATATTTAGACGAACAACCGTTGGTTTGGTTCGCCGATACGATCAATTGTATCCCAATATCCCTGTTGGTTGTTGTTTGAATACAGAGGAAATTCCTGATTTGTTTAAACGAGAGATGTTGATGTTATTAGGAGATACAGAAGAGGACGAATAAGAGGTTAATAATATGAATCGAATAGGTTTTGTACTAATTGTAATATTGTTTGCAATACTTGATTTGCAGGCACAAATAGATTTTGGACAAGTTGAGCAGCAAATTTTAGATACTTATAGAATTCTAAAAAAGGCGAACTTAGAACAAAACCCAGAGCGTCAACAAATTTTTAGTGAGAAACTAAAAAGTCAATTGATGCATGTTTTGTTGCAAGAAGGGAGTTATTATTATCCTTTTTTGCGATTAAAACAGTTGATCAAAATAGTCGAATCTCCCGATAAGAGAATTCGTGTTTTTAGTTGGGATGCATTCTGTTTAGGTAATGGCAGAACAGTCTGTTCCATTGCTCAGTTTAGAGGAGCTCGAAATGAGTCTTATTTCCATGTTTTGTCCGATGGAAAGGAAAGGGAGAGAGATTATAAGGATGTTTTTATTCAAGAAATTTATTTGTTAGATACCCCTTCTAATGATTTGTATTATCTCTTCTTGGGAAAAGGCAGCCATGGCGTTGGGCAAGAACACACGACACTTCGCATTTTTTCTCTTGAACACAATCAACTCTTAGAATGTGCTCATTGCTTTGATAGTAAAACATCTTACTGGAGTGTCGAGGGGTCCACTCAATATCCCGTCGAATTAACTTACAATGCTCGCAGAAAGCAAATACATTATTACCAGCCTACATTTAATTTTAAAACGGGAGCAAGAGAAAAAGGATTGCACCATCAATTGTTTTGGAAAAATGGGGCATTTAGAAGCTATTAAATATAATTCTGTTTATCGTTAGAGTTACTGAGAATATTACATCTTATCAAGAATATGATTGATGTGTTGACTTACTTCAGCAGCTTTGTTAAAAACCATCAAATGACTACCCCCTTCGATTGCTATAAGGGGTGGTTGAATGCGTTTGAAGGCAAAAGTTTTGTCTTTTGTGCCGTGAATATGAGCAATTGGGGTGGTTATATCTTTTGATTCCCAAGCGATAATTTGGGAAGTTGCCCAGCGGAAATAATAACTACTGTGTTGCTGTGCTGCATGGAGAAACATAGCTTGTGCCTCTTGACTTTGGTAACCATGTTTTTTGCCCCAAGATTTGAAGCTGTTAACGACCATTTTTTGAGTTACTAATTGGTGTAGAGGAAAAGTACGCATCCAAAAATTCATTCCTGCATCTTTTTCTTTTTTTGCTTTAATACTTGAAATCAAAATAATTTGATCTGTTGTTATAATTTTTGAAATTTCTTGCATCAACACACCTCCGAAGGAATGTCCAATTAAGACAAGTTTGTTGTCTCCTTTAAGCTGGATGCCTTCTGACATTCTCAAAGCATAGGACTCTAATGATTCTTTCTTTTTTGGTTCTAACCATTTGAGATGATGAATGTCATCTGAATGAATTGTTAAATGTTTAAAAACATTTGGGTTTAAGCCCAATCCAGATAATAGATAGACCGTTGTTTTTTTCTCTTGTACTGGCATTGTTTGGGAATTTATAAAACTAGCTTTACTTTTAAGTGTTATGAAGAAACATAACAAGAATAAATTAAAAAAGATAGTTTTACTGTTTATCATTCTAAGTCAGTGGTCAAAAAAATAATATTAAAGAATAAGATGGTTGTAGCGATGCTGCTACTGTATGGTATTTATTATTTTTGAGGATTACTCATTTTAAATTAACAAATGCAAATCGAAATCGTTCCCCATAATCCTTATTGGAAATTAATTTACCAAAAAGAAGAACAAAGGATACTAAGAGCTTTAAAGGTAGCAAATATATCGTCTAAAATAGCCCACATTGGAAGTACTTCTGTTCCTGAGTTGTCTGCTAAGCCAACGATAGATATTTTATTAGGTTTAGCCAAAGAGGCAACACTAGATGATTGCATTCCTGTTTTTAAGAAATTGGGGTATATATATGTCTCCAAATATAATGGAATTATGCCATTTCGTCGTTTTTTTATTAAGATTAAATCAAAGAACCCTTTACAAAAATGGTCTCAAAAAGAGATCGGTACTGAAGATAGGATGCCCTTGCGTCAAACTTATGATCGAGTGTTTCATGTCCATATAGTACATGAAGACACTAATTTTTATGCACGGCACATAGCCTTTAGAAATCATTTGAGAAAGCAGGTTGAAGATAGACAAGCCTACGAAGCATTGAAACTGCATTTAGGGGCTTTGAACTGGGAATCGGAAAATGATTATGCTCAAGCTAAATCAGGGTTTATCAACACTATTATGAAATCGTTGGGGTTTGAAAATACCTAAAGATAAATAATTGATTGGGATTCGTGAACGATTTGTACTATGGTTATTGTTGTAATAATTTAATGAGAATTATAGGCTGTAGTACTTCGTGGCTTTTTTAGCTTTTTTGTAAAAAACTAAAAAAGCCACGAAGCAACGAGGCTGGGGAGAACCATAAAAAATAAAATAACAAGGATGAATCGTTTAAAGTTGGCAAAAAAATCCTTAAAAGGACTTTCGATTGGAGATGCTTTTGGTGAAAGCTTTTTTGGTGAAAGCTTTTTTGGTGAAAGGGCGTTTGTATTATCTAAAATAGCGCAACGAGAAATTCCGACAACAACTTGGGAGTTTACTGATGATACCGTAATGGCAATTGCTATTGTTGAGCAGTTGAAACGGCACGAATCGATTGTACCCAACGAGTTGATTCAGTTGTTTGTAGAAAATCATGATAAAGATCCAAATCGAGGATATGGAGCTACCGCTAGGCGAATTTTACGAGAAGTAGGCGAAGGGGGAGATTGGCGTAAAATCACAACGGCTGTATTTGATGGAATGGGGTCTATGGGAAATGGAGCAGCTATGCGTGTAGCTCCAATTGGTGCTTACTACTATGATGACTTTGAGAAGATAAAAATGCTAACTTTTGATGCATCAAAAGTCACGCATGCTAACATAGAAGCAAAAGCAGGAGCATTAGCTGTAGCGTTAGGAGCTGCTTTAGCAACTCAAATCAAGTTGCATCAAATATCCTTAAATCCCCATGAATTTATAAACCAGATTCTAGCTCATTTGCCTGATACAGACACGCGCTCCAAAATTAAGAAAAGTTTATCCGTGCCTTATTCTTATCATATAGATACGGTAAAAACTATATTAGGTAATGGCAGCAAGATTATGACGCAAGATACGGTTCCTTTTACAATTTGGTGTGCTGCACATAATTTAGAGCATTTTGAGAATGCTTTGTGGAAGGCTGTTTCTATTTTGGGAGATCGAGATACCATAGGGGCAATTGTAGGAAGTATTACCATTTTATCCTCAAAAGAAGAAAATATTCCTAAAAAGTGGGTGTGTGCAGTGGAGGATTTTGAGACTAGTATTTTTTGGAACGGTCAAAATGAATAGCAAAAACGACTTCGTGATCTACAGGAAGTCGTTTTTATTAAAGTATTCTAACTTGGAAGTTGTTTGAAATTAGCGTTTTACAAAACTGCCAATTCGTTTTTGTTGGGTGTCATGATCTGTTATTTGAACCCTGTAAACCCCAGTAGCTAAGGCTCGAATGTCTAATTGTTTTATTTTGGAATGAATGGATGTTTGGAGTACTAATTGACCAAGATTATCATAAACCGAAATCAAACCATCACATTGTTGGGATAATGTAAGTTGTAAGTAGTCTTTGCTAGGATTGGGACTTAATTGTAAGAAATTTTCTGAGTTCGATACAATTTTGTCAACAGAAACAGGAAAAGGATTTTTGCCATATATAGGCAATTCTAATCGAGAAGCCAAACTATCACTAAAATGGATGCTGTTGTCAGCGACTCTAGCACTATAGGTTTGATTTTGGTAGGTATACGTTTTACCATCGTTGGGTCTTCTTCTAAAGAAATCACCATTTTCTAAAGGAATATTAGGGTTTGCCATATAACGAGGGTAATTGCTGCTGCTAATCAACACTTTCATTTTGTGCTGTTTGCCGAATGTGTAGGCAATAGGTAATAAATTAAATTGATACGCATAAATTTGACCGATTTGGATGTTTGAGAATAGGGCATTAGGATTTTCGTTGTTATCATAAATTGACTTAGCGTACGCTCTTGCCCGAGCATTTACAGCCCCTTCAATGACCAAATACTCCTTGCCATCAGGATAAACATCTACAATTCTAATAAAAAAGTCTGTATCTGTTTCGCCAGAACCGCTAGATTGAGGCTCTGATTGGGCATATATAGTGGCTTTAGGGATACCAATCATAGAAAAAGTATCCGTCAAGACAGTTGTTTCAAACTGAATAACTCCCGCATGATTTAAAGTTCTGTTGATAACAGAAGAATCAGCCAAGTTCATTTGCCCGTGAGAATCTCTGCCGTCAGGATTTTTGATGAAAAGATTACCGCCCCCGACTGTTAAAACAGGGTGGTTAGGGTCGTGTATATAAGTTGTGCTTCCTTCATTTGTGGTGGGGCGAATACCATCAATGGTTCCATTTTGATGCAAATAAAAAGGAGTATAATGAATGCCTTGACTAAGAGGAAATTCTGTGGCAGCATACCAGTAGTTGCCAGCTCGCTCGTTTCCTGCTAAACTATCGGTTGGACCAATGACGTAGAAGCGAACATCTGGAATGGTATCAAAATCTATATCTTTGGGTTCTGCAATGGGTTGGTTTAGAGTAAAGGGCAAGTTAGGTAATAAGCCGCTTACATTAGGAAATGGAATGTTTAAATTAACAGCTGGTAAAATACCGAGTTGCGCTTCTACAGGAATATCAGGCAAACTTCCTTGCCCTGCAATAAAATTGAGCAATTGGATAAGACTCAAATCGTAGTTTTGAGAGGGAATTCTAACTTTTAAATTATTGCCTTGCCATGTGTTACTTTCAGGAATTCGAATCACTGGGTCGCCCAATTTGAGGTAACCATTGCTACTAAGTGTGTAACGCATAAACTCGATAGGTTCTGTTCCCAGTATTTTACTAAAGTCTATTGTTGCTAAATTTCCTAAATCCAGTCCAGAGCCGTCAAAACCAAGTAAATCAGCAGCTTGTTTGGGATAAACTAAGTCGCCAGATTGATTCATCGTAAGAGAGGTATGTGCCCAAGGACCAATGACAATTTTTTGTTGAGTAGAGGTGTGTGTACGTAGATTTTTCCAAGTTTTGATTTGCCCATCTACAAATAAGTCGTACCAACCTGTTAAGTGGTAAGTAGGAACATTCATATTAGTATATCTAGAAAAAGTTCCGTTAGGATCTCCTTTTCCATTTATATCCACAGGAGCATAGCTAATGTCCATTTCAGTCCGCCCAATAGAGTTGGGGTAGCCATTGGCAATGGAGGAGTTCGGGTATTTGTATGCAGTATAATGGTCAACAGTTGCATAAAGAACATCTGCTTTGGTGGGTAAGCCAAAATCAAAAGGGGTATGCAAGGCATTGGATAGTGAATTGTCTGTTCCAATAGAGTCTTCTATAGATTCCATTTCTTTTTCTAGCCATTTACTGACTAGACCTTGTCTGAAAACACCATTATGGTAGCCTGTTGTATTGTAATGTTCACCTGTAGCAATTAAAGCAACATTGCCCTTTAAGCCTGGTAGATTGGGAGAAGGATCAATGTAGTTGGATGCCATCAGTTGAAAATGAGGAATAGAAAAGGCTGACGCGCCAAAGAGTCCAATGGTACCATTACAAATAGTAGCATTCGTTTCGGCAATTCCATCTCCATCTAAATCAAAATCTTTTTTTAGGTCGTTCAACAAGTATTTATAAACAGTCCAGCCATCTTCATGGAAACGACCATTGGTAGAATCTGTAGAGTTGCTAATGTCTAATAAATGATTGTAGTTGTGATAGGGAGCTTTTTGCCAACTGTCACTATAAAGAGGCAGATAAACGCCTTCGGATTCACCTCTACCTCGTACATCTTGATTGGCGTAAGCATAGCCTAAAATGGGAATAATATTGCCAATGCCTCCCAAACCATCTTTGCCATAAGGTGTTCTAGTCAGAACGATAGGAAGTTGATATGGATTAGGATTAGGAATCCAATTTCCTGAGCTATCCATAATTTCGGGATATACTACAATTTGTGTTCCTTTTGGAATTAATTCTAAATTAATGTTTTGTCCTAAAATATTGGTATTAATGACCAAGCTATCACTTGTAATTGGTAAAAATAAATCGGTAGCAATATGCACGTCTCCTGGAGCTCTAATCGGAACCGATAGTTTGGTGCCTAGCTCTTCGATTTGATCTAGTCGACCATTGTTGTTTTGACCATAAGCAGAAATGAAAAAAAAAGTATTGATTAAAAGGGACAATAAAAGTGGGGGAATTTTTAATAGCATATTGTTAAGTAGTCTGTTCAGTTGAATAAAAAATAACGGATGAATATAAGCATTTTTTTTGCTAAAAAAAAGTAGTTAGAATTATTGATGAGAGAGGAAAAGGATAAAAATGCTTTTGGTTGTGAAGGAGTAGATAGAGAGAGCATTGTTCAAAGATACTGCAAATTGAGTTTTATAGATGGTTGTATGTTAGCCTATTGGTCTTATAAAACTTTAGTATGCTTTTTATTTTTGATAGAAACTAACAATAAAGGTGTTCGAACAAATAATTCTGTATATCTGAATTATTTGTTAGCTTTGTTCTCCCCAAAAACAAAGGGCGGTTTTAGAAGAGTATAAATCTACATGCTCTTAAAATATAAACAATAATGAATAGAGAAAGTAGTCGTTAAAAAAATGATAGAAACCATATGCTAAGTCATGTAAGTGTACACTAAAGGCTAGTACTGGCAGCATAGCTTTTTTCTTTATCTCGGTTTGATTGTCATGTTTTTAATTCTTTAAATGTTTGAAGGTTATTTTGTTGATAATTAAATGGATAAGATTTTGTAACGAAATATTGTAAAGTTGCTTTATTCATTGAAAATAAAATAAGGAATGAGTGAAATTGTGGCAAAATCAGCGTATGATGTCGTCATTATTGGTGCAGGAATCGCAGGAATGACTGCGGCTGCTTTGTTAAGCCGTTCGGGCTTGTCTGTTTGTGTCGTAGAAAAAGAACCTCATGCGGGAGGATATTTGGCAGGATTTAGACGAAAAAACTTTCGATTTGATTCTGCTATTCATTGGTTGAATCAATGTGGTGAAAAAGGAATTGTAACCAGAGTGTTTCAATTTATAGGAGAAGATCGCCCTAAACCAAAACCTTTGGATCGAATCTACAGAAACAAGGCAGAGCATTTGGATTATGTATTAACTAGTAATCCCGAAGACTTAAAAGCGCAGTTGATCAAAGATTTTCCACACGAAAAGGCTGGCATAGAAAAGTTCTTTGGAGCTGCAAAAAAAATAGCACGTACTTGGGATTTGTATGCAGAAAATTTTAGAGCAGCAGAAACCATGTCTGTTTTGGATAAGGTGTCTAATGGAATGAAAAAACTGAATTTCATCCGCCCACTCATTCGTTACATTTGGTATCATGGAGAAGAGGGCGTTACAAAAGGGCTGAATTTGTTCTTTAAAGACCCTGAATTGCACCGCTATTGGGCTTCGGAGCATGATTTGTTGTCTTGTTTGTTTCCAATTGCTTGGGCTTATATTGGAGATTATCAATTACCACCTCAAGGCGGAAGCCAAGTATTTATAGAGTGGTTGACGCACGTAACGGAGTTTTATAGAAACGATATCGTATATGGTGCTACGGTTCAAAGTATCTTGTTGGAAGACAATGTCTGTAAGGGGGTTGTATTTGAGAGAAAAGGAAAAGTACATACGGTTAAAAGCAAACAGGTAATTGCCGCTTGTGATGTGGAAATGCTTTACGAACGCTTACTACCGACCGATTTAATTCCTCAAAGTTTGAAAGATAATCTAAAGTCAGCTGAATTATATAGTTCGGCAGTGGCTATTTCTTTAGCATTAGATTGCCCGACAGAGGATTTAGGATTTACCGAAGAGTTAATTATGATTCAAGCGGAAGGAATTAGCAGGGCAGAGCACGATTCAGGAGATCCTTATAAAACTGCTATTTCTATTATTCCGCCTAGTTTGAGAGATAAAAGCTTGGCACCAGAAGGGAAAGGTACTCTAACAGTATATTCTTCTGCTTATATTGATTATAAGAATTATTGGGGGTGTGAAGTAGACGCTGCTGGAAACTATGTTCGTACAGACGCTTATTATAAAATAAAAGAGGAATTTGCGAATATTATCTTAGACCGTATAGAAGAACGTCTAAAGGTCGATTTGCGCGGCCATATTATGTTTATGGATGTAGCTTCTCCTATTACACACTGGAGGTATAGTTATAATCGGGGAGGATCGATCATGGGAGCACGTCCAGGAAGGGCGAATATGGAAGCAAAAATTGCGCATTATCAAACGCCTGTCAAAAACTTAATTTTGGGTGGTCACTGGGCGGATTTAGGTGGCGGTGTACCTATTGCTGTTAAATCTGCTGCCAATGCAGCTTTGATTGTTTTGAAAACTCAAAAAACAGAGGCATTTAAAGCCTTTGCCCAATACGCAGATGGGAAAATAGATCACAAGAAAGCTCATGAAACAGGAGCCTTTGAAGCATACGACAATTCTTGGGTGCAGTGCAAAACGCCTGCCGAAGAGCAAAAAGAAAAAAAGAAATAAAAAGGATTAAATTTTTTTAAGCGCTACTTGTCTTTTGATGGGTAGCCTTTTTTGTTTAAACGGACGTTAATAAAAGAAAGTGAATGAGAAATATACCTTATCCTGCATCAGACTGGATATTCGAAAAGTCTCCTTTAGCAAGTTTTTCTTTTTCAATAAATAACATTAAAAAATCTCCATCGTGCCAACACCAATCCAATTCTTGAATTGATGCAAGATTTAACAATGATACCCAAGTTTCATCAGGTCTAGGGTCATAAGCCAAGGTCGAAAAAAAGGGATATCCCAAAAGGTGATTCATTTCTTTACATTGGCGTTCTAAGATTTCAAATTGAAGTTCTTCCATTTGTTCAGGGCTAAGCAAGGAGTTGCGGATCAAATCCTCTCGAAGAGGTAGGGCAACAGATGGAACTAATTTTATCGAGATAAAAGGTTGTTGGAATCCTTGAGGATGTTGGCAAGGACTTAGTTTTTTACTATTATCAAACCAAAAAACTTTGGCATATCCATCATCTCCCCAAAAGTATTCTTTTTCGGGCGTATCGGCTACAAAAACACTAAGCAAGCCGTTAGATGGAAGATCTGTATGGGTAGCTAATTTTGTTAAATTGAATTGAGCTATGAATCTATAAGGATGATGGTGATGAGAAGGCCATACAAAATTGAGGGGAACATCGGGAAGACCACCTAATTTACTATCCCCTGTTTTATGGACATTAGAATCTGTTTTTTCTATTTCTATAGAAGGTTGTATAAGGAGTTTGATAGCATCCCAGCTAATAGTAGTTATAGACTTTTTTACAATTTGTTCAAGATCCTTTGTGGTCATTGGTTAGGAAGTTTGGTAATTGTTAGCTCAAAAACTCATCGTCCAAAATATTGGATTTATTAAGCGGTTTTTTTACATTAACATTTGATAAATAAACAACAATAAATGTGCATACTAAAATACCTAAATATACAAATAATCCATTGGTGAACCCCCAGTTACAAATATGGACTGGAAATAAAATACAGAGAATTATAGTAAGGATAGAAGCAAGTGGATGCCTATTATAACAATGTCCCCATGAAATACGAACATTTGTTATTATTAACAACAAGTCCAATAGGAGACCACCGACCGCAAAAAATAATTCTAAGACAAATTGACCGATAATTTCTATAACAATTTCTCCCATTATTTTTTGACACCAATTAATTTTAGAATTACATCCGTTAAAAAACTTAAAAAGGCAACCACCAGCTCTATTATTATTTCCATAATTTTTTTTATCGATAACAGCTACTTTGAAGAAAACGTTCCGTATTGGTGTAAAAGCAGTTGTTATTGTTGTTAGGTAGAGGGAGGGAATTAAGAAACATTTAAAAAATAAATGAAAAGAAGCATAGGTATAGTCGTTTTAATGAGCAGCCTTCTAGGGAGTTGTTTGCTTTTTTCAGAGAAAAAAAAGGCATCTATGGCGGGTTATTATAATAGTAGTGTTTTTCCTATTAGTAGTTCGTTGGTTTTTATTTTTTACCAAAAAGATAAAAAATCACATTCATATTAGTTTGATAACCAAAACACCAGCACGAAATGCACTAGTGTTTTGATTATCAAACTAATAAAGTTTTCAACGAACTATTGTTCCTATCAATTTGAAATGTATCCAGATTCTACATTTTGTCTCCGAACAATAGGAGCTCAATGCGGTACTTGGAAAATAAAGGAAGATACATTTTTTCTTTTTGAGAGAGAGGATAATAATCAGATAGTAGGAAAAATTCATCAAGGGAAGTGTCTATATGGCATTTCAATGTATCGAATTTGAAAAGAAATGGATTTGAAAACTTTTAATCCTCCCAAGGTGATTGTGTATCCCAAGCCTAGATGATGCAGCGTTTATTTAGAAAAAAAGCCACTTATAAAAAGCAGCTTTTATGTTTTTATATCAATAAGTTTAATACTCCGTTGATTACCTGCGGTGCTACTTCGTGGTAGCTCCCTGCGGTCGTGAGGGCGCAAGCTTAGTTTTTTAGTTTTTCTAAGAACCCGTAGACTTACGAAGTAAAAATATAAAAAAGTATCTTGCATTATTTTGATTATCAGTTTTTTAGTGCAAAGATTGACATAGGCGTATCTTGCTACTAATCAACTGCGAAGCACTCATGAAATACCACGTAGTAGCAGCGCAGCTAACTAAAAGCAAAGCGCTCACGAAGTACCACGAAGTAGCAGCGCAGCTAAACTAATACGATTTTTCAACGGAGTAGTGTAAGTTATAAATAGTATTAATACTGTACAATAATGCCTATGGTCGGAATAACTGTGCCTCTGCCTGCGTCCAACGTTTTTAACTTATAAGATTGATTTTGTCCCCCAGGATTTTCGATTTGAGGATTTCCATCAGCATCTCTATCCAAAACCAAGGAAGCATTTTCTGTGACAACTCCAGGAATGTTTTGTAGATCAAGGTATAAATTGAAGCTCCACTTTGGAAAGAACCATTTGTAATCAATTCTAAAATCAAGACTGTAGTTGGCACCCAATCGCTGAGAATTGAGTTGGTCATAATCTAAAATACCTTGACGAAAACGATTCCAATTGGTCACCAATGCTGATTGTTCTACATCGTATGGTGTATAAGGTAGTCCTGTTTGAAAACGAAGATTGGTTCCAATTTCTAATGTTTGAGCAACAACTTTTCTGGTTAAAACGGCTTTGCCTTTGGCTGCTCGTTTGGCGTTGATTTTATCACGAATGGCTTGATTCATGGTTTTAAATGACTTACCTAAGGTTAAGTTAACAATATGGCGGCTATCCCAAGCTGAGGGAACGAATTGCCCACTGCCATCAGTATATTCAGACCATCCCAACGTATAAGCTAGAATGCCATAAAATCCTTTGTACAAGCGCTGTTGAACCAACAATTCTAAACCATATGTTCGCCCTTTTCCAGTAGAAGAGATTGGAGCATCGCCAATGACGCCAAAATCAGCGCCAAAATTTGCTAAAGAAACCTGATCTTCAATTAAAAAAGGATAATTATCATATAATTTATAATAGCCTTCCAAACTAAACTTAGTGCTACTTTCTGTCACATATGCAAGTCCTCCTACAAGGTGAAAAGAGCGAGTATATTGTAGTCGATCTCGATTCACAAATTCATTATCTTCTTGGTAGCCCAATGTGGTGTAAGAAGGTAGTTGATAATAAAGCCCTGTATTGGCATTGATGGTTAGACCTTTCATAATCGCAAAAGAAGCAGAGAATCTTGGAGAGACTTGATTAAAAGGATTCATCATATTTTCATTGTAATCATTTCCATCCAATCGAACTCCTGTTGATAAGACAAGCCTATCAGAAAAGAATTTTTTACTTAGCTGTCCAAATGCAGCGTATTTATTCATTCTTAGGTCGGTTCTTATTTCTTGATAAGTCGTAGCATCAATCTTAGTCAAGTTAGTATATCGGGCGTATTCATATCCAACACCATAGTTTAAAATGAAACCCTTTGGTAGATTAACACGATGTTCTAGACGTACTTTATTTTCTGCTTCTTGAGAAGTATAGTCAATAATCCTTTTTTGACTTTCATCATTATCAACATGTTTGTAAATATCATTGTTCAGCATACTTCTACTAACAACGGCTGTAAAATAGCCTTTTTCCATATAATGTTTGTATACCGCTCCAATTGTATAATTCCATTGAAAATAGACAGGTAGTCGTTCCAATTGAAAACGTTGTGCCTCTGTTTTGTTAGCATTTAAATTCAACTTGAAGCGATCACAAGCACCTAAGCCTACAAAATAAAGCTCATTTTTATCATCAAAACGAGTTCTAAACTTAAATTGAAAATCATTATAAATGGGCAAAAATGGTAAATCTAATGCCTGAAATAAGAATTGTAGATACGATTGGCGAATGGAAAAGATAAATGTTGTCTTATCTCCAATGGGACCTTCCAAAGTTGCGGCTAAATCACTAGAACCAACGGTTGCTGTAAAACCCAAGCGGTCATCACGACCATTTTTTTGTTTGAAATTAAAGACAGAGCTCATGGAATTGCCTCGATTAGCAGGAAAAGCACTACTGTAAAAGTCTACCTCACGAATAAAGTCCACATTAATCAAACCATTAGGACCTCCAGAAGAACCTTGTGTGGCAAAATGATTGATGTTGGGCACTTCAACATCGTCCAAGAAAAAACGATTCTCACTAGGACCACCACCACGAATCAATAAATCGTTTCTAAAACTAGAAGCGCTCGTGACTCCTGGCAAAGAACGTATAACCTTTGATATATCCCTATTGCCTCCTGGATTTCGTTGAATTTCTGCTGTTCCGATTGTTTGTAGGGATACAGGGGCATCTGCTGGTTGCTTAAATGGCGATGCTTTCACAACAACCTCGTCTATTTTTTCAGTATCTTCTTCCAATGCAAAGTCTACAATAGCAGGTTTTGAATTGGTAACCTGTATTTCTCGTTTGGCTTCGGTCTTAAATCCTAAAAAGGTAGCATTAACGGTATACAATCCAGGTTCTAGTTGATTCAATTCATAATTTCCATCAATATCTGTTGTAACGCCTATGGTTGTTCCTTCGATGAATACATTGGCAAAAGGAATGGGTTGATTGCTGGCGGCTTCAAGGACTTTTCCTTTGATAATTCCTGTTTGTGCCCAAAAAAAGTGGGGAATAAAAAGCACAAATACAAAAAGGAAGGACTTTTGTAGACAATTAGAACTCATTTGATATTTTTTTGTTGTAATATTGTTAATAATATTGTGATAACATAGTAAATGTAATTAGGTTTAATATCCAAGAAAAAAAAGTTTATTTTACAGCTTATTTTTTTCTAAATGACAAGAAAAGCAAACTGTTTTGTGATTTAAATGTTTGATATACAGTGGTGTTTTGCTTTTTATTTTGAGATATTTTTAATAAAAAATAATTGTCAATAGAAAATTATTTAAACAGCTTAGTGGATGAAATACAAATTATTGATAGAAATACTTCCTTATTTAGAGCAATTTGAAAAGAAAGGAGATGGAGAGACGGTAAAAGACTTTATTAGTTGGATGCAAGGAACTCCAATCTTAGATGAAAGTGTGGGGAGCAAAAGATTAAAGTCGGTACCATTGCAGGGAAATATTAATGCTCAAATTTGTCAATTGATTGCATTAATGTATAAATACACTCGATTTTACTATAAAAAGGGATTTAAGAATTCACTTTTACAAACATCGGAAGATTTTGGTTTTTTGGCAACGCTAGCTACTTTTGGAGATTTACGAAAGAATAAATTAATTCAAAAAAATACTAGTGAATTTACTTCAGGAATGGAAGTTATTCGTAGGTTAGAGCGGAATGAATTGATTGAGTCTTTTCCTGATCCAGAGGATAAACGGGCCAAACGAGTGAAAATTACTGCAAAAGGTCAGGAGGTTTTTTTTAGTGCCTTGCCTATATTACAACAAATAGGTGCAATAGCGACAGGAGAGTTGACGGATATAGAAAAACAGCAATTGTTTGAACTATTGAATAAATTGAACTATTTTCATAATCCTATTTTTCACAATGAAAAAGACGCTCCTTTGGAGATAATTGTAGAGGACTATGTTGAAACATAATATATATTTGCTGGGCTTTATGGGCTCTGGAAAATCGCATATTGGCAAAATACTGTCAGAGGTATTAGACGTGCCATTGATAGATTTAGATGCCTTTATTGAGTCCGAAGAGGGATGTACAATCACTGATATTTTTGAACAGAAAGGGGAAGCTTACTTTCGGCAGGTAGAAACAGTGTGTTTACGGCAGTTAGAATCGGCTAGAGCAGTCATTGCTTTGGGAGGGGGAACGCCTTGTTTTTCGGGTAATATGCCTTGGATCAATCAAACGGGATGCAGTTTCTTTTTGGATCCGCCGATTGATGTATTGGTAGAACGTTTGATTGGAGAACAAGACAAAAGACCTTTGCTAAAGGGCAAAGATAGCGTGGCATTGCGCCTTTTTATTGAGCAAAAATTAGAAGAACGTCGCAATTTTTATGAGCAAGCAATTCATACTATAAAAGAAAACTATTCCGCAAGAATCGTATTTGAAATTCAACGTAAAATGAATCAGAAACTATTGTTACTACATGGAGCACTAGGGAGTGCTGAGCAACTAAGCCCTTTGAAACAGGCATTGGAACCTTATTTTGAGGTACATACACTTAATTTTGAAGGACATGGAGGAAGAGCGACAGAAGCAGCAAATTTTTCTATTGATTGTTTCACAGAAAATGTGTTGGAGTACCTCAATAAAAATAAAATTGCGCAGATTGATATCTTAGGATATTCAATGGGGGGCTATGTGGCTTTGAATCTGGCTCTGAAACATCCTAGCAAAGTTTTTAGGATTTTTACGTTAGCAACAAAATTTGCTTGGTCGGCAGAAAGTGCTTCTAAAGAAGTAAAAATGCTTGATCCAGTTGTGATAAAAAAGAAAGTTCCTGCTTTTGCAGAAACATTGAAAGAACGACATGCTCCCTTAGATTGGAAGGTTCATTTAAGCAAAACAGCTGCAATGATGTTAGCTTTGGGCAATGGTGCAAAGTTGTCTACAGAAGATTTTCAAAAAATTCAGCATAGGGTTTTATTAACAGTCGGTTCAAAAGATAGAATGGTTAGTGAAGAAGAGACTAGAGAGGTTGCCAATACTTTACCCAACGGGACGTTTAAATTATTAGAGGGAGTTAAGCATCCAATAGAACAAGTAGATGTGAAAACTTTTAGCCAAAAGGTAGTCTCTTTTTTTGATTAATACAAAGTCAACTTTAGCAATTGGCTTACTCTACAACCCAAGCTTTTTTGTTATAATTTTCTTGCAAAAAATCTAAATGCAACTTTAGTTCTTCTGGAGTACAAGTAATTTGAACACCAACTCTATTTAACCCATTTTTTACAGTTACCTCTGGTAGGTAATTGTCTTTTTCTAATTTTTTGGCCAGACGATCAGCATTTCTCTTTTTTCCAAAAGCTCCCAAAACAATAACATAATCTTCTGCATTTTTGTCTATCTCAGGCAACTCTTCAATCACTTTCTCAACAATTGTATCAACTGGTGTTTCTTCAACTTCAGGTTGGGTTGCTGTTGGATTACTTCCGATAGATGGGATCAAAGAAGCTTGAGAACTATTGTTTGTATCTTGAGTAGATGTATTGTTATTGCTAGCAATAGTTGTAGGTGGATTAGTGCTAGAAGCACCAACAATAGCCCGATAGATAAACGGTGTAGATAAAGCAAAAATAAAGACAGCAGCAATAGCAATCACTTTAGGTTGTGCTACAATCGACAAAATACCTGCTTTTTGTTTTCGTTTGATCGGAACTAAATGCTCTGGTATGTCTTGTTTGCTCAAGTAATCCTTGTTGCGAAGAATTGGAGTACAAGCCAAACTAGGTAACCCATAAGCGTCTTTCAAGAAATTAGTATCAGCAGGAACAAATTCTAATTTAGAATCTGAGTTAAAATACAGTTTACCAATATTTTCAAAATGAACAATTTTATTGTTAAATAAATCAACTTCAATTTGACGACTAAAAGCCTCTACTTTTTGAGTAGCTTGTTTATAAGTTAAATGTTCTTTTTGAGCAATATGGTTGGCTAACAAGCCATCGTTGTTGACTAACTTGGGATTGAAGGAAACGACTTTTTGAGGAGGTAATAGACGCTGTTCTACAAAGTCAATTGATGCAGAAGCGTAATTGACAATAAAGCCCCCAATTGTGGGTATAATAACACAATCGTTTGAAAAAAGGAGTTCTTCTATGTGATAAGATAGATCCAAGCCAAGTCTAATTAGATAGATAGAAAAACTCTTTTCTATCTTGTTGATAATTTATTGAATGGTTATTTCCTCACGAATAATTTTGTTGTCGTAAGTATATAACTCTACAAAATAACTACCTCTTTTTAATTTTTCCAAATTTACTTCGTAAATAGTGTTGATTGGAAGGTCAAAAAGGTGATTATCTTCAATAACAATATCTTTTTCGGAAGACTTTAAGACCAAACGATTCATTTTGCCACCTAAAGATTCAAAATCTATATAAAGCAATTTGCCTTCTTGGTTGGTGTGAAAAGACCAATTATCTTCTTTTGTTAATTCATTTTCAAAATTAGCCCAATCAATATCAGAGGAAGGAGTAGAAACAATGGCAATGTCAGAGGTAGAAGCGGTTTGATGTTGTCCTATTGCGTATTGGCATAATAGGAGAATAAAGGTAATGCAAGTTACGGCCTTCATTAATTTTTTTTTTAGAAAATTTAGCGAGTTTTTTTCTTTTCTTAAAAAGTAGTTCAACATTGGAGAATAGCTATTTTTTTTATTTACTACAATGTTATAGGAACTTACTTTTGATGTCTTTTATTTCAATATTCTATCTATACGGCTATCAATAATAGGGTTTTTTGGTAGAATTACCAAATTTAGAATGCTTAATTTCTTTTTTTTAAGACAATGTTATAGTTTTAACAACCATTTGGTTAATAACAATTATAAAATAAAACCTTAATCAATAGGACACAAAAAATTATTATTAACCTAATATTTGAGGTACTAACCAAAGAGAATTATTCGTTTAAAGATAATATTATTATACTCTATTTACGGCTTCGTTTTGTATAGAATAAACCAATTACTATTATTAAACGTCGATATTCAATAATTATTTTATATGCCCATGTCCAAAATCTGTCATTTTTTTCTTGTTCTATTCTTGCTGTGCAATATCCCCATTTCTGTCAAGGCACAATTAAAGCCAACCAAAACAGAAGCGGTTGTGACATTTATATTCACTAATCCAATGACAAAAGAACCCGTTGGAGGGAAGAAATTTGTATTAGAAGGACAAAAAAATAAAAAAGAACTCTATTTAGAGACGGATAAAGAAGGGAAAGCAGCTTCGTTGGTACCTATAGACGACATCTATGCAGTGCATTTGGATAATTGGCAGCGTTTTGCTTCGGTAACAATTCCCAAGGGGGAATATCAACGACACGAAATTCCAGTGCCTTTTTACGAAATGCCTAAAGATGGGAGTGCTTTGTTGATTGATATACCAGTGCATATTCGGCTCATTAACAGTGATAATAAGCCATCTAATTTGATGGAAGAATTGACGATACGAAGTGGGACGAGCCGAAAAACACATCGGGTAACGACGGATTCGAATGGGCGAGCGGCACTTGATTTGCCAATAGGTTGTGAGTATATGCTAAATTTGAAAGGAGCACCGAATTATTATAAATTTGAAATTCCTAACAAACCTTACGCTGCTTGGACTGAGGATGTGTTGTTTGAGCGAAAATTAGGAATGGATAAATACCCATCTATTCATCGTGCATTATTTAATTTTGTATTTCAAGATTTGGATGGAAATTTGACCGAAGGAGAAACCTTTTGGTTGATTAGCAAAAAAGACGGGACTCGCTACGAAGGAGTGACAAATGCTTATGGGATTGCACAGATTTTGGTACCTCTAGATGATGTCTATGTGCTCAATGCGACTTATAATCTCAATTTTGGTGAAAAAGAAGTTGTTTTGGATCAGGAGAGTGATATTGTAGTTGAAACTATTGTTTATGAGTCGGTTACCTCTAAAGCATGGCGTGCTCGTCAAAAGAAACAGGAGCTCTTGGCTGCCCGTCGAGATTCTATAGCGGTGGCAGAAGAGTTGCGGCAAGCAAAAGAATTAGACTCGTTAAGGAAGCTAAATTTAGAAGAAAAATTGATACAAGAGCTGATTCGAAAAAATCAACCTATTCCGATTAAACGAACGTTTAAAATTAGAAAAGCGGTAAAAGCTAAGGTAGCAATCATAGAAGAGCAACTAAAGGTTAATCCCAATTATTTTGTGGATGAAGGGAAACCGATTTTGGCAACATTACAGCGTTTTAAGGAATCATGGAAAGGAAAAGTTGTAGTGACAGATATAACACAAAGTATGAACCCTTACTTGGAGGAGGTTTTAATTTGGCATTTGTTAAATCTAAAACAAGGAGAACACACCAAGTATTTATTTTTTAATGATGGCGATCAGAAAATGGCCAGTGCAAAAAAAATAGGAGCAACGGGGGGGATTTATGACTGTGAAGGTGCTTGGGAAGAATTGCCTTTAGTTATAAATACCATGCATCTGGCTATAGAACGAGGTTTAGGAGGGGGAGAGCCGCCCGAAAATGATTTAGAAGCGGTCTTAAAAGGCATTCAACAACGTCAAGATATAGAAGAAGTAGTGCTAATTGCAGATAGTTATAGTCGTGTTCGTGATATGGAGTTACTCTCACAAATCGACATTCCAATTCGAATTATTCTATGTGGGGCAGAAGAAAAAAATAGCTTTTATCAAGTACTTAAGCCAGATATCAACGAAGAGTATTTGACCATTGCCCATCGAACGAAAGGTTCTATTCATACTTTAAGACAAGATATTCTCAATCTTAGCGAAAAAAAAGAAGGAGAAATTGTTGAAATTGGAGCGCATCGTTATATATTGAGAAATAAACAGTTTATTAAATTAGACGATTAGTAAAAGATAAAACTTAACTGTGCTATTATTGCGTGGTTTTATATTTTTTTGAGTTTTAACAAAAAACTGAAAAATGCATCTTTGGATGGATTGGATGATTAATCCTTCCAGTATTAAAACAATAAGCCGATTAAAAGCCCCCGAAATCAATTTCTAATTGTTCCCAATTGGGACAAAAATGGCTTAGTAAGGCATTACTAGCATACGACTAAACTATAAAAGCATTATTACACATTTATGAATAATATTTCTATTGCTCCAGAAATAAGAAAAAAATGCCCTGATTTGGTTTTGGGCTGCTTCTCTTGTCAATTGACTTGGGAGGCTAGTTCAAAAGGACTCGAAAAAAAAATACAAGATACTTGCGCTTCTTTGGCTCAAGAGTTGACTAGACCAGAGGTCAGTCAAATTGAAGCGATCGCTTCTTCTAGAGCAGCTTACAAGGCTTTGGGAAAAGATCCTAGCCGTTATCGTTTATCGGCAGAGGCTTTATTAAGGCGAGTAGTCTCTGGAAAGGGATTGTATCAAATTAATACGATTGTAGATACATTGAATTTAATTTCCATAAAGACGGGATATTCGATAGGAGGCTATGATGCTGCAAAAATAGAGGGGGATATTGTGTTGGGAATAGGTGCAAAAGGAGAACTTTATGAGGGGATAGGAAAGGGAGATTTAAATATTGAACATTTGCCTGTTTTTAGAGATAACAAAGGGGCTTTTGGTACGCCAACGAGCGACTCTACTCGAACGATGGTGACAGAAAATACAAGTTCTTTTTTGATGGTTTTTCTAAACTTTGGAAATCATGCCACTTTAAAAGATAGTTTGATACAGACCAAGAGCTTGTATGAGGAATATACGAATGCAACGGATTGCCAAACTTTAATTATCGAGTAATCTGATGAAGCAATTTTTTTTGTCAACGTTCTTTTTTTTGATAACATGTAGTGCAACTGCCCAACTGGATTTTGGACAAGGTTTTGGCGGGCAGATTGGTTTTTCTTTTAATTTGGGAAGCCATTTTAACCGAATTGGTTTGATCGCAAAGGTTTATTTCCATTACGAATACATACAAGCAAATTTACAACTAGCAGGTTATTACAATCCACGTTCTTTTGCAACAGAAATTCCTTCTTGGGAGGGGCAGCTTAGAGTGGGAGTTGTAGCTGCTTTTGGAGCTAAAGATTCGGTGCATTATAGTCCTTTTATTCATGAAATTAGCAACCAAACAAGTCGCCCATATTCCATTGGTTATAGCTATAATTTTTATTTGGATAATATAAAAACTTCTCAATTAACTGGGACATTTGGTTTTGGAATTTATGGTTTTAGTTTGTTGATGGAAAATGATTTTTTGGCATTTTTTCAAGAGGATAAGCACAGAACTGGAGCGGTTGGTTTATATTATAGAATACAAAATACTCAAATTTCGATTGCTAATATTGCTTGGACAGCCGATCCCTACGGTCCAGGAAGCATTACCATGAAATCAAAGCAATTTCCTGCGAAATATGGTTATCGAGCCATGAAAGATGTTTTGTATCAAGAAAAAAGTGCTGGCGTATTGGCAATAGGAATAGAACAGTATCTAGGTTTTGGGCAATATTTAGGGGCAACGCTAGGGGTTGATGCAGATCAAGTAAGAAATGCTTTTCAAAATCTATTGATTCACGATTCCTTTTTATTAACAGATCCACATATTCCAATGATCGACACCGAAGGAAAACAATATTTGTACGAAGAAGGACAAAAAGTTCGACCTGCTAAATTGTTCTTTCAGATACAAGGAAATAATACGGCATTGTATTAGTTCAGCAGGCTGTTTGTTTTTTAGTTATTCGTATTATTCTATTTTAGAAGGGGTGCCCAGTTGACGATAAGCCCTCCATAGGAAAATAGCGGTTACCAACATTGACAAAACATCTGCAATAGGAAAAGCATACCAAATGCCATTAATCCCCCAAAAACGAGGAAGTATAAAAACCAATGGGATGAGGAAAAAACCTTGTTTGGTTAAGGTTAGTAATAACGCAGGGACGGCTTTCCCGATAGCTTGATAGTAGGAAGAACCAATCAATTGTATGAGTATCAAAGGCATTGCCATAAATACAATCGCCATAGCTTCGGGAGTAATTGCTAAAATCTCTTTGTTGGTAGAGAAAAGTTTAACAATTGTAACTTGAAAATACAGAATACAGATGTATATAAGAATCGCAATTAAGCTTCCATAAATAATTGATTTTCGAATGGTTTCTTTGACACGATGGTATTCTTTTGCGCCATAATTATAACTGGTAATAGGTAAAAAACCTTGTGTAATTCCTGTGATTGGGAACATAGCGAACATCATAACACGATTGATAATTCCATAGACCGAAATATAAATTTCGCTACGTCCATAAGTATATAAGGAGTGGTTGAGGACAATAGCCAAGATACTAATCACTCCTTGGCGTGCTAAGGAGACAAAACCCAAAGAGATAATTTCAGAAATAATGGACCAATGTAGGACTAAGTTTTTTTTACTAATTCTCAAATCGCTATCGCCTTTTACAAAGAACCAAATGGTATAACTAGCACTTACAAAATACGAAAAAATAGTAGCCAAAGCAGCTCCTTGCATTCCCCAATCAAGCCAATAGATAAAAATAGGATCTAGCACTAAATTTAAGATAGCAGGAACAAGCATTACATTCATAGCTATTTTGGGAAAACCTTGTGCTCGAATAACATGGTTGCTCATCATTCCCCACGACAAAAAAGGTATGCCTAGCAGTATGATGGTGAAGTATTCTTTGGCAAAGGGCATGATGTCGTCTTTGGCACCAAAGATCATTAATAACTCTTCTTTGAAAATCATTCCCATGATAACAAAAAAGGTAGCAATAGACATGTTTAATGTGATCTGATTGCCAAAGACTTGTTGTGCGTGTTGGTTGTCGTTTGCACCTAATGCTCTAGAAATGATTGAGGCGCCTCCAATTCCTATCGACATTCCAATAGAGGCGATTAAAAATGTAACAGGTAAGACAACTGAGATAGCTCCAATTCCCATGGCACCAACCCAATGCCCTACAAAGATAGTATCGACAATCAAATAGATAGACATGACTAAAAAACCAATTGCAGCTGGAATTCCTTGCTTGGCAATCAATTTGTCGATTGTCTCGGTGCCTAATTCGTTGGATTTTTTTTCTGTACTTAGATTATTGGGTTGCATACAAGTTCTGGAATATAAGTAAATGTTTAGAAAAAAATATAGCAACCATAATAAGTTACTGTTTGACTCATAAATGAGATGCGTGTTCAATAACTTTTACCGATAATTTTTTATGCTCACTTACTTAGGTGCTAATAAAAGAAATGTGTATTTTGTAATTATAATTTGTTGGTTTTGGTAAATTGTAAAGGTTTATTAAAGGCACTTATTTGCAAACATAATAAAGTAAGAATTGTTCATTTAGTTTAAAATAAAAAAGTCATTATTAAAAGGCATTAAACTTGTAAAACTGCTGGATCCTAGTATTTTAAATTAAAAGATATCTGCATTGTATTTCTTAAGTGTCACCAACTATTATACTTATCAACTTAAAATTTTATAACTATGAAACGGGTAACAGGAATTGGAGGCATTTTTTTTAAAACAAAAGACCCTCAAAAAAGCAAAAATTGGTATCAAAATCATCTAGGGATAGAGTCTGACCAGTATGGGGCAACTTTTAAGTGGTTAGAAAAAGAAAACCCTGAACAAGAAGGAAATACGGTGTGGAATGCCTTCCCAGAAGATACAACTTACTTTAATCCTTCTGAACAGGAATTTATGGTTAATTACAGAGTAGATGATTTAGAGGCTTTGTTGACTAGTCTAAAAGAGGAAGGCGTAACGATCGTAGGAGAAATGCAAAGCTTTGAATATGGTAAATTTGCTTGGATTTTGGATCCTGATGGTTACAAGATTGAGTTGTGGGAGCCCGTAGATGAAAAACTTTAGAATGACAGTTCTATGACGTTGAATTAGAACAATTGGTCTTATTTTAGTGTTATCGAAACGAAAACAATGCATCTGTTGTTTTAAAGTGCCTTTATTCTTCTTTATTAAAAGTAGTAGTTCGTTGATTAGTTCGCTACGCTCATGAGGGCGCAAGCTTAGTTTTTTACTTTTTTACCAAAAAAATAAAAAAGCACATTTATATTAGTTTGATAACCAAAGCTTTAATACGAAACGAAGCAAAGTTGCAACTTGCTGATTATCAAACTAATAAAGTTTAGCTTCGCTGCTAATGCGTGGTTTCAACGAACTATTGTAAAAGCAATCCATGATGAAAAATTACTTACTTACTTTTCTGTTTACGACCCCATTGTTTATGATTTCCTCATTGATAAATGCTCAAGGTATTGATTTTGAAGCAGTAGACTGGGAGTCGGTAAAAGCAAAGGCGAAAGACTCGAATAAACCAATTTTTGTTGATACCTACGCCTCTTGGTGTGAGCCTTGTAAGTGGATGGATAACAATACTTTTTCTAAAGCCGAAGTCGGTGCGTTTTTTAAAGAAAACTACATTAGTTATAAGTTGGATATAGAAAAAGGAGAAGGAGTAGATTTTGCGAAAAAATATAGGGTGACTTCTTATCCAACTTTGTTGTATTTTGATGCAGAGGGGGAGTTGGTACACCGAATTATTGGTGCTTACAAAGCAGAAGATTTAATTACTAAAAGCAAAGAAGCTCTACTGCCTGAAAATCAAATTTACACTTTACAAAAGCAATTTGAAACGGAAAAAGATAATCCAGCTTTTCTTAAAAAATATGCTGAAGCATTGAAACGTGTTGGAGAAGATTATACCTATATAGCCGATGTATACATTGATTTGGTGGGGATGGAGGCACTAAAAGAGGCGGAGCATTTTGATGTTCTGGAGCATTGTATCAATAATTATAACCATAGAGCTTATCATTATGTCGTAGCTAACAAATCAGATTTTATCACAAGTTTGGGGATAGATAGAGTTGATAGTTATTTGGATGCCGCTTTTAACATTCGTTGTTATGAAATTATTGAAAATGGTTCGAGTCAAGTAGTTATTCGTGATTTTTTACAAGAAGTAAAACAAATTTTGCCTGATAGGGTAGAGTATTTTAAGACGAGAATTGATTTTTATAGCAAGCGTGGAGATGAGCGCAGAGATTATCGTTTGGCTCGCAAATATGAAAAGCATTGCAAGGATGCCAAAAGCTTGAATGGAATCGCTCGTTATATGTTGGATGTATATGGTAAAAGTAAAACGCAATTGAATGCGGCTTTGGAGTGGGTAGATCGAGCAATTTTGTTAGAAGAAAGTATCGCAACTCTAGAAACCAAAGCTTTGATTCTACTAGCCTTAGAAGATCGGGAGGCTGCTTTGGAAGTGGCCAATAAACAGTTAGAGCTGAGCAAAAAAGAGAATAAATACATCAAAGAAACAGAAGCTTTGATAGCTCAAATTAAGGGGGAATAATTGTTAAAATAAAAAAGCGTTGAAAGATTTCTAAATGATTCTCTCAACGCTTTTTTTTACAAAAAACGAAGTATATTCTATACGTTAAACATAAATTCTAACAAATCGCCATCTTGAACGACATATTCTTTGCCCTCTTGACGCAAAGTGCCTGTTTCTTGGGCACCTTTCCAACCATTGTTGGCAATAAAATCATCAAAACCAACGGTTTTGGATTTGATAAATCCTCGCTCAAAGTCAGAGTGAATAACACCAGCTGCGGCGGGAGCTTTGGTTCCAACTTTAATGGTCCAAGCACGTACTTCTTTTTCTCCAGCAGTAAAGTAAGTGATAAGATTTAGAATACTATAACAAGCGTGAATCAATTTATTGACACCAGGCTCTGTCAAGCCTAAATCAGATAAAAATTCCATGCGTTCCTCGTAAGTATCCAACTCCGCTATATCAGCTTCAATAGCAGCACTAACTAGAATGATTTCTGCATTTTCATCTTTTACAGCTTCTTTAAAAGCTTCAGTATGTTCGTTACCAGAGATAACAGAATCTTCATCAACGTTACAAACATAGATGATGGGTTTTGCAGTTAGAAGTTGCAATTGTTTGATAATAATTTCAGCTTCTTCTGTTTCGTAATCGTCAAAACTACGAACAGGTTTGCCATCTTCTAAGTGCTTCAACAAGTTTTCTAAGATAACGACTAATTTTTGTAGCGCTTTATCGCCACCTTTAGCCATCTTTTTTTGTTTTTGAATCTGCTTCTCAACACTTTCAATATCTTTGAAAATTAACTCCAAATCAATCGTTTCTTTGTCTCTAACAGGATCTACATCGCCATCAACATGTACAATATTACCATTCTCAAAGCAACGAACAACATGCACAATAGCATTTACTTCACGAATATTACCTAAAAATTGGTTGCCAAGTCCTTCCCCTTTACTAGCACCACGAATCAATCCAGCAATATCCACAATATCAATAGTAGTAGGAATTACTTTTTGAGGATTGATAATAGATTCTAATTTTGTCAAACGCTCATCTGGTACTGTAATCGTACCAATATTGGGTTCTTTGGTCGCAAAAGGATAATTAGCTGCTAAGGCTTTAGCAGAAGAAAGTGCATTGAAAAGCGTTGATTTTCCTACGTTTGGAAGTCCAACAATTCCACATTTTAATGCCATGTTGTATGTAAGTTAAATAGTTAGCAAATTTAGAAGTTAATGGCCACTTAATAAAATTTATAAATGCTTCAAAATGTCTAATAAAGACAGTTGTTTTTTGAAACATTTGAAACGTTATTGCCAAAACTTGCTGCAAAAATACAATTATTTGTCAAAGTCTGAAACAATAGTTCGCTGAAACCATGTAGTAGCAGCACAGCTAAATTTTATAAGCCTAAGAATTAACGACTTATGTTTTTATTTTATTTTGTATTAACCTTTTGATTATCAGTATTTATAATGCTTTTGAAATGCGAGGTAGTAGGAGCGAAACTAGCGGAGTTTATAACTCCATGAAATAAGCTACTATAAATGTGTTTTTTTCTCTTTCTGTTAACCAAATTTGCTGTGTGGTTTCTACTGATAGTACCGATGATTGCAGAGGATTAAAGAAAGCTTTTATCACTAGTTTTTCTTAATTCATCGTTTATAACAAGCCGTTCGTCTGATAATGTTGAATGTAATCCGAAACAAGCCCTTTCTCAATCCAATTATCGCTAGATATTTTTTAACTTAGAAGTTTCTATTATTACACATTACTCCGTTGAAAAATCGTATTAGTTTGATTATCAGTAAGATGTACTTTTGTTGACTTTTATACTAAAAGGCTGATAATCAAACTAATGCAAGATGATTTTTTACGTTTTTCGTAGGAAAACTAAAAAATCAACGGAGTATTATTACACTAACTACTACCAAAATACTACTCAAATGATAACAAATTGGAGATTATGCCTAATGGCATTATTATTCGTAGCAATAAATCAAGTATGGGCGCAGGATGGACCTCCTTTGTGGATGCGATATGCTGCCATTTCCCCAGACGGAAAGCAGATTGTATTTAGTTATAAAGGAGATTTATACAAGGTGCCTTCGACAGGAGGGACGGCAACAGCCTTAACATTGCACGATGCGCATGACTCTCGACCAGTATGGTCTAATGACGGTAAGCAAATTGCCTTTGCTTCTAATCGATATGGCAATTTTGATGTTTATATCATGCCAGCTACAGGTGGTCGTCCTACGCGTTTGACGTATCATTCCGCCAATGATTTTCCAACAGATTTTGCCAATGATGATAGCGGGGTGTTGTTTAGTTCGTTGCGCTTGGATAATGTTCAAAATAGAATGTTTCCTTCAGGACGAATGCCAGAATTGTATCAGGTTCCAACAAAGGGAGGGCGAGTGCAACAAATTTTGACCATCCCGGCTGATGATGCTGTATATTCAAAAGATGGAAAAATGATTGCTTATCACGATAGAAAAGGCTATGAAGATGAGTTTCGTAAGCATCATACCTCCTCTGTGACGCGTGATTTGTGGATGTATTCTATAGTGGACAAGAAATATACTCAATTAACTTCTTTTATCGGAGAAGATAGAAACCCTGTTTTTTCAAAAGACGGCAAGGAGTTATTTTACCTAAGTGAAGAAAGCGGGACAATGAATGTTCATGCAATTAAATTAGACGACCCCAAAAGTACCAGAAGGGTAACCAAACTAAAAAATCATCCTGTTCGTAACTTAACGATTTCTAATGAAGGGTTAATGTGTTTTAGTTATAATGGTGAAATTTACTTGCTAAGAGATGGCAACAAACCATTAAAAGTGTCGATTAACATCGTTGCAGATGCTCGTTACAATGAGAAAAAAACAGTTGCGATTAGTGCTGCACAAGAAATGGATGTCTCTCCAAATGGAAAAGAAATCGTTTTTGTCAATAGAGGAGAAGTATTTGTGACTTCTGTTGAAAGTGGTATGACAAAGCGAATTACCAATACAGCAGAAAGAGAACGCACAGCCAGTTTTAGCCCAGATGGACGTGCTATTTTGTATGCAAGTGAACGCAACGGAAGTTGGAACTTATATCAGACTAAATTAGGACGAGAAGAAGAAACGTATTTTTTCAATTCTACGATTCTTAAAGAAGAGCCTATCTTGGAAAGTAAAAACGAAACGTTTCAACCTGCTTTTTCTCCTGATGGCAAAGAGGTTGCTTTCTTGGAAGAGCGCACGGCTTTGAAGGTAATTAACTTGGAATCGAAGGCAGTTCGAGAGGTAATGCCTGCGGATAAGAACTATTCTTATGCAGATGGCGACCAAACTTATTCTTGGTCTCCAGATGGAAAATGGTTCTTGGTGAACTTTTTACAGCCTCAACAATGGATTTCTGAAGTTGGTTTAATTAAAGCCGATGGGAAAGAATCCGTCATTAACTTGACTCGTAGTGGTTATGGTGATTATGCGCCTAAATTTGTAATGGGGGGCAAAATGATTATTTGGGGATCAGGACGAGATGGTATGAAGGCGCAAGCTAGTTGGGGCGGACAGTCGGATATTTACGGTATGTTTTTGACAGAAGAAGGATGGGATCGTTTCAACCTAACAAAGGAAGAGTATGCTTTGTTGAAGGAAAAGGAGAAGGAAGACAAAAAGAAAAAGAAAACGGACAAAAAGGATACAGAGGAAGAAACTGAGGATAAAAAAGACCAAGATAAAGATAAAGAAGATAAGGATGGAAATGATGATGAAATTAAGTTGGAGGAAATAACAATTGATTTTGATGGAATTCACGATAGAAAAAAACGTCTAACCATTCATTCTGCTTCTATTATGGATGCTATTGTTTCGAAAGATGGTGAAAAGCTATATTATATGGCTAGCTTTGAGAAGGGCTTTGATTTGTGGGAAACAAACTTGAGAACTAGAGAGACAAAAATCTTAATGAAGCTAGGTGCTAGAGGTGGAGGAATGGAATTGTCTAAGGATGGTAAGTATCTTTTTGTTGTTAATGCAGGGCGTATCGCTCGCATTGAACTAGCTTCAAAGAAGAAAAAAGCGATTACTATTCGGGGAGAAATGATTTTGAAGGAAGCAGAAGAACGAGCTTATTTGTTTGAGCATGCTTGGAGACAAGTTGTTAAAAAGTTTTACAAAAAAGACTTGCATGGCGTTAATTGGGACTTTTATAAAAAGGAATATGCGCGTTTCTTGCCACATATTAATAATGGTTTTGATTTTGCAGAGATGATGAGCGAATTGTTAGGTGAATTGAATGCTTCTCATACAGGTTGTCGCTATCGTCCTCCTTATAATAGAACGGCCGATGCAACAGCTAGTTTAGGATTGTATTATGATGAAGGCTATAAGGGTAAAGGCTTGAAAGTGGCAGAAGTGATTAATAAAGGTCCTTTTGATAAAAAAGCGTCTAAATTGGAAGCTGGGCACATTATAGAAAAAATAGATGGTATCGAAATTCTAGCAGAGACCAATTTTTATCCAATGTTAAATAGAAAAGCGGGCAACTATACCTTAGTTTCTTTATTTGATCCAGCTTCTGGAGAGCGTTGGGAAGAAACGGTAAAGCCAATTAGCAGAGGAGCGGAGTTTAATATTCGTTATGATCGTTGGGTAGAAAACTGTAGGGAAACAGCAGAACGAGTTTCGAACGGTCGCATCGGGTATGTGCATGTTAGAGGAATGAATACAGAAAGTTATAAAACGGTTTACGAAGAAGTTTTAGGGCGTAATGCTGGCATGGATGCTGTTATTGTGGATACTCGCTTTAATGGGGGTGGTTGGTTGCACGATGACTTAGCAACTTTCTTAGGGGGAAAAATATATATGAAAATTTTGCCTCGTGGACAAGATATAGGAAGAGAGCCTATGTTTAAATGGTCTAAGCCATCTTGTGTTTTGATGGGGGAAGGAAATTATTCTGACGCGCATCTATTTCCATATGTTTACAAGGCATTGGGTGTAGGAAAACTGGTTGGAATGCCTGTGCCAGGAACGGGGACAGCTGTTTGGTGGGAACGTTTGCCCGGTGGATATGTTTTTGGTATTCCACAAGTAGGAATGGTTGGCAATGATGGTTCCTTTATGGAAAATACGCAGTTGGAGCCAGATGTGAAAGTAGCCAACGAACCATCAAAAGTAACCAATGGACAGGATCAGCAAATTGAAGCAGCTGTAAAGGTATTGCTTAAAGAAGTAGACGGAAAATAAGATTCAACGAATAGTACTGTTTTGTTCAAACATGAGTCATCCCGAATTTTTCGGCGATGACTTTTTTTTTGGAAAAAAGATAGGAATCTACTAGATTTAATTACCACAAAAAATTAGAGATTCCTATGTATTATAATAAACTACAAGATACAGAAAATATCAATAAAGAGAATGGAGCAGGATGGACAATTTTACATCGCTCACATCAATACTTGTCTAAATTACTCTTAAAACTAGATGAAGATTTAGATAAACGTTTGGTGCGTACATTTTATAATGTATTTATAGCAGTTTTAATGTCAAGAAATCGTTCAGATGCCTTGCTATTGACCGAGTTAGGCGCCTTAGTTCTTGGTCCTAAAAAAGCTAAAGCAGGAGTAAAACGTGTGAGTAATTTATTTCGCAGTAAGAAATGGGATTACCAAATAATAGATCAACATTTAGAAGAAGAGTTTGTTGCTAGATTGGAAGATAAGCAAGAATTAGGAAAAAGTTGGTTGATGCTCTGGGATGATAGTGTACTAGAAAAGCCCGAAAGTTGGTTTAGTGAAGGGCTAAGCCCAGTACACAGTAAGAAGAGTCAACGGTTAACACGAATAAAACCAGGTTATTATGATAAGCATAAACGTATTTGTGTTCCTGGATTTGAGTGGTCGGGTGCAGTTTTAACCTCCTTGCATGCGAAGGAAGTTCCTCAAATATCTAAAATGCGTTGGTTTGCCACAAGAGGTAAACATAAAGAGGAAAGTTCGGAGATATTTTATCGGATGTTTAATGCTCTAAATAAACGTGTAGCATCTACACAAGCGGATGTGCTTCATGTCTTTGATAGAGGTTATGCCAATGGTGTTTTTGTAGAACGTATGCTCAACTTTAAAGCAAAGTTTCTAGTTCGTTGGAAAAAGCTTAATAATTTGATTGATGAAAATGGAGTGAAGAAAAATACCTATCGTCTTTCTCTGGGACAAAAAGCTAAGGATCATCGCCTAATATGGGATAATATTCGGAAAGAAACGAGAAGCGTCAAAATACTCTACCGAAAAGTAGCTCATCCATGGTTTCCCCAAACAGATTTATACCTCGTTATTGTTCGTGATAAACGCAAAGGCACTTCTCCTATGTACTTGCTAACCAATGAAGTAATTGACACTTGTGGCAAAGCATGGGAAATGTTCTATTCTTATATGAAACGATGGGATATTGAACAGGTTTTTAGATATGGAAAATCAGAGTTGGGTATGGAGTCTCCTAGGCTTTGGTTCTTTGAAAATCGTCTTAAAATGTTGATGTTAGTTACTTTGGTAATGGATTTTTTGTTTCGGATGTTGAGGAACTTTAGAGCAACTATGACTACTATCATTAATATTTGGTGTCCTAGAACAGGAAATCGGCACCGAAAGACTTCGATGCCGATTTACAGACTTAGAAAAGCCATCCATTTTATCTTAACATTTTTATTTTGTCAATGTGCTTTAGAAAATTCGGGATGACTCATGTTTTGTTGCAACACGAAAACAAAAAAGCTTGCAATTCCTAAGAAATGCAAGCTCCTGATAAGTTAAGTTATATGGTATCCAGAGGATAAAGTTATTTTACATGAACGCAAAGAAAACGACAGCAGCAACAATAAAAATACCTGTCATAATACTACCGACAATCATTCCTGCAAGCCCAAAGCCTCTCATGGTAAATTTATCAGGGTTTTTGGCATTCAAAATTAGTGAAATAATAGATATGGTCAAGCCTATAATGGCAAGCCCTAAACCACCTAATAATAAGCCCAAAGAAGTAATTCCTATAGCAATTCCAGCAACAGCAGCTGAAAGCAAGCTAGCGATAAATGCAACGAACAAAATGAAGGAAAGGATAGACAATACCATTCCAACAATTCCCAACGCAGGGCTTCCAAAACCATCGTCTTTCTGTTTTTGAATTCCTCGAATTTTTTTCTGAATTCGTTGACGCTTTACAGTGTTTTTGCTTTTCTTCAAACGTTTTTGTAGTCTAGCTTGGCGTTTTTCAAGGCGATGCTTACGGCGGTTTTCCTTTTGGGTGACAGGGGGATTATCGTCTCTACTATCAACTTTTGAATATTCTACCGAAAAGCTTGAAAATAGAAGGGTGCAAACAAAGAGCAAACCTAGTAAAAATGGAGATTGGACAAATTTTTTCATCGTAATTCGAGTTTAAGATTAGAGTAGTTTACTAACCAAATGCAAGCTATCGAGCAAAGCTAGCCACAATGTATTTTACGAAGTGGGATATTCACAGGTATAGCTGTTTGATAATTAGACAACTACTAAGGTTAATGATAAATGGATTTCTAAACAAAGGTACAACTAATGTAGTGTAGATCAAAAAAAAACGGACTCGATTGATACGAATCCGTTTTTTTAACTATTCAGGAAATGAAAGGTTCACTTATTGAGTATAAAATTGCAACTTTTCTTTTGAGAAACGTCTAGTTCTTTCTTTCATAATGGCAATAGCCTCTTCGTCAGATGCAAATGTATTGCCGTTAATGTTGACTAAGTGCTTGGCTAAAATATCGTATCGTTTGACCATCAGTAGCACCCAAACTAATTGAAAATCTAGTCCTTCAAATATTAAAGATTTATTATCAGAGTATTTTTGCAAATTCTCTTGAAATTTAATCGGCATATCTGTCCAATGCATATTTGGAACCAAATGATGTCCAATGTGGTAACCATCATTGAAGCATTTTTGGTTGTATCCAGAATTAATGCAAGTAATACTACTTGTATAGTCGTTGTCGGGATCGTTGGGATCGACAAAGGCATGTTGTCCCCAATTACCAGACATCATAGCAAAACGAATAATTAACAATGGAATGATAAAAACAGTCATTGTAGCTCCCAAATTAACAAAAATACAAAGCAAGGCTAAAATGGATAGGTAAGTAAATTCTGCTCTAGCAGCCTTGATGCCGAGTGCTTTTCTTTTTTTGCCAAAGAAGTATTGTGCTAGTTCAATGATTCCTATTAATAAAAAACGCAAGTAATAGTGCAAAAAACCAAAGAAACTATCTCTTTGAAATGGCATTGTAGAGCTTTTGTCTTCTGGCATATTGCCCTCATTGTGGTGCATCCCCATATGATGGATGAAATACAATTCAGGTGATTGTCCCAACAGAGGCCCCAAAACCCAAGGAATGTATTTGTTCCAAACTTCGTTTTCTCGTTTGAAAAATGGTCGATGACTTGTATTGTGCAACATTAAGGTGTAAGGTCCCAAAAAGACAACGATAGTTAAAAATAGATGAAATGCCGCCCACGCCCACCAATAGTTGCCTTGCAATAAAGGGGAGTACAAAAGGATAGCAGATGGTATTAGTATAAATGTAATTTTTAGCATTAAATGAATAAAAGGCAAGTCTCTTTCATCTCTAATTTTAGTGACAAAAAATTTATCCATTCCTTTCAATTCTTTTTTTACGAATATTGGATCCGTAATTTTTGGCAGTTCTCTCATTATAAACTTGATTGATTTCAAAATTTCAGCAATGATTACATGTTCTTACAGGCACATAACACAATGCTGTCCTATTTCTTGGTGCAAAGATACGTTTTTTTGACGAGTTCTTAGTTTTCGATTCTAAATTGTTCCATAGAATTTTTAAAAGATAAGCCTTATTGATTATTGGTCAAAACGATGTTAATAGAGAATAATCAATGGTTCTATCTAGTTAGACGATAAAAATAAGAAATACCCCTAAGAGCTGTACAATACTTGGTGTAAATACCTATTGAGATTGCCACGATTCGAGGCAAAATTTAAGGCAATTGATATTGGTTGGATATTCCCACAATTCGGCTAAACGGTGTGATTTTTTAGGAACAACTTTGAATTGATGCTCAATGCCTTTGGAGTGAAAAAAGGCACTCATATTAGGGCTTCCTTTTCGCTTGTTGTTCAACACATATTGATCGTTTTCACCAATAAGCATATAAATGGGAACTTTACGTTGTAAAAGTACATCTAAATTTTGATTGGCAGCTTGTTGCAATCGTTCCACCGCATAATCGCTGACAAATGCACTAGAGACAACAGAGGCAAATTGATTCGGAAAGTAAAGTGCAAAGTTTAGAGCTCCTGTCGCACCTCTAGAGTGTCCTAAGATAGAAATTTTGGAAGGATTTAGGCTAGTATGGAAATTCCTATGGCAATAACGTCTCAATTCTTGGGCATCCAAACTAGTTATCATCGCTTCATTGGAGTTGGAATACCACTGCATTTTATTAGTGTTTGTGCCACCTCGTACGGCAATTAGTACAAAGTTATCTGATATAAATTGTTGTTTTATCCAGTGATTTAGACTAGAGGCAGGAAGAGCTCCCAAAAAAGTAAATTCATCTTCTCCTTGACCGTGAAGCAAGATCATTAAGCCATATTCTTCCGTGTTGTCTTTTGACCAGTTGGGAGGTAGGTAAACATTAAAATCAACATGCCCTCTTTCTTTGCTTTTAAAAGAGCCATGAGTATAGTTTCCAGTTTCAAATTTTATGGCACTTTGAGGAAGTATTTTTTTTGATTGGATGTCATTGTCATTAGAGCAACTCAATATAAACGTAGAGCAGATAAGAACTAAAAGATGAATTAGTAGTGATGGGAATATTTTCATTAAGTTGACTTTTTTGTAATAATGTTTTACTCAGACTTAGTTTTGTTGCTTTTTAAAAAGTTGAAAATAAATCATTCTATGCATCATGAGTAGGTTCTATAAAATGGTTCGCTGTTTTTTTTATATGAAAAAGCAGCGAACCACGAATACAAAATAATAATTACTTTATCGTAATTTCATCGGCAAAGATCCAAGTGTTTCCTCCTGCACCAAGATGCCATTCAGGGCAAACGCCATAATTAGTTGCCAAAACTTTGACATAACGAGCCATTGATTTTTTATCCAAATCAAAGACTAAATTTTCGGTAAAAGCACCGTATTTATTATCTGGAAAATCACTAGAAGTCTCTCCCAATGCTTGGAAGTTTTTGCCATCTTTTGAGATGAAAAACGCTACTTTTTTAGGATAGAAAATCCAAGATTGAATATCCTGCAAAAATCCCACTTCAATGCTAGCAATAGATTTTGGTTCTCCTAAATCAACAATAACATCCAAATCTTTTTGGTAGCCTTGCCAAGAACCTGTTCTAAAATTAGCTCCTCCCCGCAAATGATCAATCAATGCCTTGTCACCTCCCGCAGCGTACTGGTTTTCGTATTGGCTATTGATTGTAATGGCACGGTTGTCATTGATTTTAATAATTTCTTCTTGAATAACAGCACTTTCTTTTCCTTCTGGATTGATAGCAATTAATTGAAAATTAGTAGTTTCTTTGATAACAATTCCTTCTGAATAAATAGGACTTTGAGCGGTTGGTTGGCTGCCATCTATGGTATAGTGAATCATACAATCTTGACAAGCTGCTCCCATTTCTACACGCATTTCATCTACAAAAGTTTTCCCTGTTGCTAGCAAATATGGTGCAGGAACAATCAATGCCTCTGTAATTTGAGAAGGAGGAATGGCTTCTTTTGAAGCAGCCCATTGTTTATTAGGCTGGCTTCCCATTTCAAAAATTAGTTCGCCTCCTTTCATAATAACATCATGTTGAAGATAACCTAGATTATAATCTTTTCCATTGAGTTGAACCGATTGCACGTATATATTTTTAGAGTTCAACCCGTTTGCTTTGATGGTAAATTGTTTTCCGTTTTCTAGATTTAAACGAATTTTTTCAAAGGTTGGACTGCCCAATGTATAGTAATTGGTCCCAGGAGTAACAGAGTAAAAGCCCATTGCACTAAGGTTATACCAAGAAGACATTTGCCCACAATCTTCATTACCAGAAAGACCATCAGGAGCATTTTGATACATCTCTTGCATGATTTGATGCACTCTTTCTTGCGTTTTCCAAGGCTTTTGGATGTAATTATACAAATAAGCGACATGATGACTCGGTTCATTGCCATGGGCATATTGCCCAATCAACCCTGTAATATCTACTTGATGTCTACCTTCTAATGTGCTTTCAGTGGTGAATAATTGATCTAGCTTTTTTTCAAAACTATTGGAACCTCCCATCAATTGAATCAAACCTTGAATGTCTTGTGGTGCAAACAGCGTATACTGCCAGCCATTCGCTTCTGTATAATTAAAGTTGACTTCACTTGGCTCAAAAGGAGAAAACCACCCTCCATGTATCCTACCTCGTAAGAAGCCACTATTGGGATCGTATAAATTTTTGTATCCCTGTGCACGTTGAAGGTAAGATCGGTATAAAGAATCATTTCCAATTGCTTGAGCAAATGTGGCAATACACCAATCGTCATAAGCATACTCCAATGTTTTTGAAACCGATTCGGCTTCTTCGTCACAACCTATAAAACCTTTGTCTTTGTAAAAAGATAAGCCTAAATGGTCTTTCATAGCACTGTGTTGCATGGCTTCTAAAGCAAGTTGAGTATCGAAATCTTGAATTCCTTTTGCATAAGCATCAGCAATAACAGAGACAGAATGATAGCCAATCATACAACCAGTATAATTACCCGCTAGTTCCCAAACAGGAAGTTGCCCTCCTTGCTGATATTGAGCCAAAAAAGTTTTGATAAAATCGGTGGTTCGTTTGCGTTGCAAGATTGTATAAAGCGGGTGGGTGCCTCTAAAGGTATCCCATAGGGAGAAAATAGTATAGTTGTCAAAGTCTTTCGCTTGGTGTATCTTCAAATCAGTACCACGATATTTACCATCGACATCCATAAATAAATTAGGAGCTAAAAAGGAGTGGTAAAGCGCTGTATAAAAAATTGTTTTTTGATCTTCTGTACCTCCTTCTATTGCTACTTTTTGCAATTCTTTTTCCCAAGCTTGATTAGCAGCCGTTCGAACTTTTTCAAAATCCCAATGCGCAATTTCTTTTTCTAAATTCTTTTGAGCGCCTTCCATAGAAACACTAGAAATGCCCACTTTTACTAACAATTCTTGATCGTTATTATCAAAATTAAATTGAGCATGAACCACTTCTTCTCGATCGTTCTTTAGCAAAGCTGGTGCTTTGAATGGCTTTGAGAATTGTAAATAGAAATAAAAATGCTGATCCGTTGCCCAAGCATTAGAGCGTCGAAAACCTCGAACGGTTTGCTCGTCTACTATTTCCAAACTGGCAGCTAAGAGCTGATCTCTATGTTGTAAATCTAATAAAACATTTTGTAGGGCGCCTTTTGGAAAAGTGTACTGATGCATTCCTGCGCGAGCTGTAGTAGATAGGGCAACCTGAATGTTTCCTTCTTGGAGCTTTACCTCATAGTAACCTGCCGACGCTTTTTCGGTATTTTTTTCAAAAGCAGATTTATACTTTGTGTATTCTAAACTCGGAGGGATTGTCTGGCTGTGTGGCATTAACAATAAATCGCCATAATCAGAAACCCCCGTGCCACTTAAATGTGTATGGCTAAAACCATAGATAACCGAATCGGTATAATGGTATCCAGAGCAACCGTCCCAACCCGTCAAGCGAGTGTCAGGGCTTAGCTGCATCATGCCAAATGGAAGTGTTGCACCGGGATAAGTATGTCCGTGTCCCCCTGTTCCTATGAATGGGTTAACGTATTGTGTGTAAGTGGTAGAATTGTTAGAGGAGTTGGGTTGAGGTGTTGTGCAACCAATGATGAAGACTATAAAAAAAGATAAGAAGAACTTGTTCATTGTATTTTATGGAAATTGAATAAAGGAAGATAATAATGTTTAATAATCAAGTTAAAGTTAAGAACGTTTTTTTAAGTACGAAGCATCGTGAATATAATTAAATTGAAATAAATAGGCTTGTTCCTTTCTTGAACTTCTTATCTTGTGCGAATTATTGGATAGAATTAAAAAAGACATTATGACAGATAATGAACTGCACTATCGAAAATTAGAACGAATGTACCTAGAAGGGGCATCTATTAACAGTAGTTTTTATGAAACTACAACATTGCACATAGAAGAAGAAAAGGCAACAATTACCTTAGAAATATCGCCTAAGTATTTTCATGCTTTGGGAGCAATGCATGGAAGTGTTTATTTTAAACTATTGGATGATGCTGCTTTTTTTGCTGTTAATTCAATTGTTAAAGATGTATTTGTATTGACTACGAATTATAATATTAATATTATACGTCCTGTTAGTCAAGGAGTTCTTAAAGCAATCGGAAATGTCAAATTCAGCTCTAAGAATTTATGGATTGCAGAATCAACGCTTTACGATGAAAAAGGAAGACCCATTGCTTTTGGAACAGGGCATTTTGCAAGGAGTAAAGTAGCTCTAACTGAAAAGATAGGTTATTGCTTGCCTTGATAATATTTTGTTTATCAGTTAGATGTAAGTTTTTTTTTGATGCTAACGAATACAGCTTAGTAAATTATAAATAGAATGGAAGTAATCAATACAACAATAAGCGAAGAAGACATTGCTTTTGACAAAGAACATTTGTGGCACCCTTATACTTCTTTGACCCAGCCACTCCCTGTTTATCCCGTGGAATCAGCGGAAGGAGTAAGAATTCATTTGACAGACGGTCGTACATTGATAGATGGAATGGCAAGTTGGTGGTCTGTCATTCATGGTTATAATCATCCAAAGTTAAATCAAGCGGTTGTCAATCAAACTCAAAAAATGGCGCATGTGATGTTTGGAGGGTTGACGCATCAGCCAGCGATTGATTTGGGTAAAAAGTTAGTTAACTTGACACCCAAGGGCTTGGAAGCAGTATTTTTATGCGATAGTGGTTCTATCTCCGTAGAGGTGGCTATGAAAATGGCGATACAATATCAACACGCTCTAGGAAAGCAGAATCGCTCCAAGTTTTTAACCTTAAAAAAAGGTTACCATGGAGATACTTCTGGCGCCATGTCTGTTTGTGACCCTGTATCTGGAATGCATCATTTGTTTCGAGATTTTATGCCACAACACTTTTTTATGGAAGCGCCAGAACGTGGTTTTGAAGAAACTTTAGCAGCAGGGGAAATTGAAGACATCGAAATGTTTTTTGAATTACATGCTAAAAATGCAGCTGCTTTTATATTGGAGCCAATTGTCCAAGGTGCAGGGGGAATGCGTTTTTATGCCCCTCAGTATTTAAAAGAGATTCGTCGCCTTTGCTCAATGCATGGCTTGTTGCTAATTGCAGATGAAATTGCAACAGGATTTGGGCGTACAGGGAAGTTATTCGCGGTGGAACATGCGGATGTTTTGCCTGATATTTTATGCATAGGAAAGGCGTTGACAGGTGGTTACATGACATTAGCAGCTACAATTTGTACTAGAAATGTCGCTGATACAATTTGCAATGGAGAAGCAGGGGTAATGATGCATGGTCCAACATTTATGGGGAATCCTTTGGCTTGTGCTGTTGCGAATGCTAGTCTAGATTTATTGCAACATTCAAATTGGCAACAGAACATTACCTCTATTGAAGTTGTTCTGAAAACAGAATTGTCAAAGGCAAAAGCATATCCTTCAGTAAAGGATGTACGTGTTTTGGGCGCAATAGGCGTCATTGAAACAACTGTTCCTGTCAATGTACAGGAAACGCAAGCCTTTCTGGTCAATCGGGGCGTATGGATTCGTCCTTTTAGAAATTTGCTTTACATTATGCCTTCTTACGCTATGTGCAAAGAAGATTTGGAGCATGTTTGTAGAATGATGGTAGAGGTGGTGCAGCAAGAACATTGTTTTAATAAAGTGTAGTTTGTTTAGTGATAAATTTTACTCATTTAAAAAATTACCACCATGTGAATCTATGACATTATTAATCTTTTATTTTTTACTGAGTTATTGAATCAAGTTGTTATGTTAGCTAAATGCAAAAACCTTTCTTTTAGTAGAAGAGAGCTGTTTTTATGCCTATATTTGCCCAACCTAATCCAGCGATAGTTTGTTATCAAACGAATCGGAACCTGCTTTTTTAGCTTTTGTTAATTAAGCAACAGGGGAATAAGCTCATAACGTAGCTTATGGGTTAGGAGCAATCAACGACTACTAATTTTTAATAAATTAAATTAACGACATCAACCTATCTAAAGGGGAAAAAATTATGGAAGACAACAAAATGCTTAATTATATTAAAGATGTTTTAGAAAATATGCCCGCCAATTGGTTAAAACTAACTACTCATCGGCTGGATATTTATGAAGAAAAATTAGCTAAAACGCAATTTATAGAGCAATTTGAAGCATTATTTAATGAAAACAATGCCAAAGAAGCAGCATTGAGTGTATTGCCAACAGCATTTGATTATATTCGGTTGGGACATCCATTGTCTTGTGTTTTGGAATGGGCTATTGCTAATTTGAATGGTTTGAAGGCTGATAATGTTATTAGTTTTTCTTCTAAGACAGTTCCCATTTTAGCGGTATTAAGAAAAAACTTATTAACCAATAAAAATACTCAAATTGTTTACACAGGAGAGTTGCCTGATTGTTTTGATGCAGCAATCATCAAAAATGTTTATGGGTATCAGTTTGACTTAAAAAAGGTAGAACGAAAGGAAGATATTGTAGCCTTTGAAGGTAGTACTGTTTTTATCTCAGAACAAGAGCATATTGGTAACTTAGAGTTAGCTCCTAATATTGATTTCTTTATTGGGTTAAATGGAAGTTTAGGTAGTATTTTATTGGTTAATGGAAGTGCTAACGATCATTATGTTTCGGATATCCAACATGTACGAAGAAGAGAGACCGTAGCGATGACACCTATCAATTCTTTGGCAGCTCTGAAAGCTATGGTAGGGGATGTTTCCTTGCAAGATAGAGAAAGTAGTGATGTGGCAAATAATGAAAAACTAGTTCTAAACTCAATTAGAAAAATTACAGGAACAAGTGGCAAAGGGCTCGTTGCTTCTAGTGGTCTATCGACTCAGTATGCAATCATGATGGGGCTTATAGATGCCGCCTTAGAAAATCATTCAGGAAAAGCCATCAAATTTATCGTTCCTCCTAATTGCTACGGTGGAACAAACGATCAAGCAAGACGAGTGGCTGCTTGCATTGACAATGTAGAAGTTATGGATTTGCCTGTTGACGGTGGAAAAGATATGGTTCAAAGCATTGATGTGGTTTTGGATCAAATTGCCGAGGAAGATGCCGTGCCTTATATTATTGCAGAAATTCCAACCAATCCTAGAGTGGAAGTGCCTGATCTATTAAAATTACAAGCAACGCTAAACAAAAAAAGAAAGAACAAGAAAGGAGAAATAGCTGTAGAGCCTGTCTTTATTTTAGACCAAACATTTTGTCCTAATGTACACTTTTTAGGGGAAGGAGAAATCCTTTCGACGATCCAATCTATATCGTATGTGAGTGGATCAAAATTTCCAAGCGGAGGTTTGTGTACTGCTGGTTATTGTGTGGCAAATCAAGAAGCAGAATACCTAATGGAAAAGATTGAATTGCACTTGAATCTTTGTGATAATGCAGCGACCAATCACCAAATGGAAACATTAGCAAAACAACTACCTTCAATGGAACAAAGAATTCATGATGCGTACAAAAATACGCGTGAATTTGTACAATTCATTGAGGAACATTTGCCCAATGCAAAAATAAATTTCGTATCAGAAGAATTAGCAGCAAAAGGATTTACACCATCCGTATTTTCATTGGATTTGCCTACTAAGGGAAATACAGAAGAGGAAAAAGAATTGTACAAAAGAAAATTGAATCTAAAATTGATTCACTTGATGATCAAAGAGATTCCCCACGAGAGTAAATTTTGTGTTAGTTATGGACAATTAAAAGGCTGTTATTGGACGATTCCTGCAACTTCGACACAAGGAACGACCAAAGAGGGCGACAAAGATTATATTGTTCGTGCTGCCTTGTCTCCAGATTTAGATTTAGAACTACACAAGAAAGTCTTTTTAGATTTTGTCCAAGCAATTTAATTGTCGAAGTATGGGAGGCAAAGGATTGTCTCCCATGTTTATATAAGTGTGAGTTTCTAATTTGCAATAGTTCGTTGAAACCACGAAGTAGCAGCGTAGCTAACTACTATAATTTAATAACTTTGATTGAAAGGCATCATCTTCATCAAACTGCCATCTGTTGTAAACATTTGTTTCATTAAATTGGCTGTCATACAAGCGTGTACAGGTAAAATTTTAACAATTTGCCCAACAGCACATTGTTTGATGAATGCATCGCTGCAAGAAATAGTGCCATGTTCTTGTGATAATTTAGAAACATAAGTGCCAGAGATAGGAGTAGACCAACTATTTCCATCGTCTTCAACGATCCATCCATAGCATGAACCATAATTATTATCTAAATAGACTTCCTTTGAAAAATGAACGCCACCTCCATGGATGATAATTTCGTTGCGTTCAGGATGTAAGGCAACGATAGGACAGGCAAGCGCAACGGCAATTTGTTGCACCGAACAAGCTCCAATTTGCAGTTGCATCAAATCATAAAATACAAAATTGCCTGGTCGAATTTCAGTAACAAACTCAAAATCGTTCATTTGACTACAAGTGGGAGTATCGCCTATAGAAATAGAAAGATTAGGGTAAGTATTGTGATAATAATCGTAAACCAGCCTCATTTTTTCCATCGCTTCATAGTGCACAGCCCTAATCTCTTCAAGACCTCTTGCAGCATAACTATGTCCAGCATGTCCTAAGAATCCACTAAAAACAAGTTGTTTGGAAGCTTCGATTCCTTTGGTCAAAGCATCTAAAAACTCAAAATTATTGGCTTCAATACCTGTTCGTTTGGTTCCCAAGTCTATTTTGACAAACACACCAATAGGACTTGTTAAGTTTTTCTTTAAGAAAGCCAAAGTTTCTAAAGACTGAACTAGTAAGTTAAGTTTGATTTTAGCCGCTAAATGATTGATTAAATCAATCTCTAAAATATTGGCAGGAAAGGCAACTGTAATGTCATTCCATCCATCTTCAGCAAAATAAGCCGCCATAGGAAGAGAAGAAACCGTAATCTTTTTTACACCAAAATCCCTAAACCACTGACCAACTTGGTGTGATTGATGTGTCTTGAAATGAGGACGCAATTCTATTTGATTTTGATGCGCTTTGTCCCACATCAATTGAATGTTTTTGAGACAGCGTTTTTTGTCTACTAGAAGTGTTGGTGTTTTTATTTGCATGATTTACAACATTAATTGATCACTATCTAACAATGTAATACCTGCTTTTTGTAGCTCCAAAATAGCCAACCGACCATCTTCTAGGGTATCTAAATTAGCAGCCAGACAAGCATCTTCCAATAGAAATGTTTTAAAACCCATCGAAGCAGCATCTAAAGCTGTATCCTTGATGGCATATTCTATATTAACGCCCAATATAAATACTTCTTCAACTTCCTGTTTGTGGAGATATATTGCTAGTTCGGACTCATTAATTGCCGTTTTTTCAGAATTAAAACAACTGTAACTACCACGAGTAGCATCAATAGACCGCTGAATAATTTTATGCACTCCCTTAATTTGTAAGTTATCCATAAATTCAGCTCCAAAACTACCTTCTATGCAGTGGATAGCCCAAAGACGTTGAGGGATCCCATTGATTTCAATAACTTGATTGGGATAGCGAAAAAAATGATTGGCTGCAAAATTTTTAAGATCAGCTGGATGAGCATACTGGCTCGCAACAATACAATCGAAATAACCAACGTCTATCATTTGATTAGCAATGGCAATAATTTCAGATGTTCCTTTAATTTCTAAGATACCAAAATTCCCAAAATCATTTTGCAAATCAACTAAAAGTAAAGCTTTCATAGTTATTGATTGATTGGATACAAAACAGGTCTGCTTGGAGTCGCATCATTTTCAAAAGCAGCTGTTTGTAAATTTAAAAAATAGAAACCGTCTGAAACTTCGTTAGGAACATATATTAACTCGGTAATAGTGGCATCTAGTCGAGGGTTTTCAGGATAATTCCAATAGGCATGATGAGCAGCTAAAACGCCATCATCAACTTCCTTGTCTACAGAAGGAGTGTCAATTAAAAAATGTCGAACGCCTTGATTGTACAACCAGTCCATTGCTTGAGCTTCTACAAAAGGAGGATTCGTATTGGTGTATTGAGTGAATCTTTTGTGGTCAGAATTTGGTAATGTTCTAAGGACTAATGCTTCCACCTTTTGCTCACAATCAAGCAATGTTTTTAGCTGTTGCAGAGTTATAATCTGATCCTCCTGAACCTTAACAGGTTTGCAGCTCAATACCTGTGCGAAAAAAAAGGAACGTTTCAAAAGTTTGTGAATAGAATAAAACTCTTTGGAAATATGCCCTACACACTCCGTATGTGTGCCATTGCCATGTGGATTAAAGGAAATATCGTTAAAATTAACGGCGCCACCTTCTCGAACTGCTCCTACAAAATGTTCCGTCATAACAGGCTGTATTGAAGGAGGAGGACAGTACCAAGCACTTGCCGCATTTTTATTATTCTGTATAGGTAAAGAAATATCAACTCCTGTGTTCAAATCTAATTGATAATCTTTGTGATGGTAATGAATGGTTGCTTGCATTTTATTGTAAAGGTTTGCCAAGTTCATCTAATTGTTTCCATTTTCGGTTGCCATAGGCAATTAATATAAACCAACCAATAATAGGAATAAAATAAGCCAAAGTAATAGGATTTCTCCAAATCAGTCGAATAAAAGTTCCCCAACCCGTTCCAATTTCAATGGGCTCTTTGGTTTCATATTTGCGTTCTTTGATCCATTGACGCTCGAACTCATGAAACATCAAAGGCCAAAAAAATGGTAGATTATATGGAAAATAAGCACGTTTTTGCCACATAACTTTTATTAACTCCTTTACTTGAAAAGGGGAGTGACCATATTTTTCTACCGCAGCATCTAGGTCTTTTTGCATTTGTTCCTTCACCCTATCCCTAATAGCTCCAATTTCTGCTTCGGTCATATCTTTATATTCTTTATCTGTCCATTTGTAAGGACTAATCCGTGTACCTTTTACAAAATGCATTTTGACAGGAAATGCAAGATAAAAAGCCCAAGGAAATACTAGGGCCAAAGTCAATACTCCCAATGCCATAAAAGGCACTCCAATTTTGTTGAATTGTCGGTTGACAAAATCAAAACTATAAACATAGGGCACGACATACTCAGCATTGACCGTAGAGTAAGGTAAGATATCTGTTTTATATTTTAGACTCATTCGAATAAATGAAGTAGCGAAACGTTGCAGTTGATACTTTCTATTAAATCCTTTACCTATGCCAGGAACGCCTTCTGGGTAAATCAGCAAATGCCCTTTGGGATATTGCATCATTGTTTCAAAGTTTAAAAAGTTTGCATCAACACCGCCAGCCATTTTCCAAGATCCTTTCATGAAAAATGGATGCATTGCAGGAATACCTGATAGCCCTGGCGCTACAATGGCTCTAAAGATTTTATCCTCGTCATAATCAAAACGCTTCAGTATTCCACAGCCAAAAACCATTGCATCCCAAGGAAAAGCCATTCCAGAGTGGTTGCTAGCTAAAATGATTGGATGGGCAGGATTATTACGCTCAGGCATTTCATCAAAACCAATATAAACAGGGCGAAAATAAGCTTCATCGACTATTTTAAATAAGGCATTGTTCATTTGGCGCACATAATTCGAGTCAAAGTGGTCGTAAATGAACTTGTTGGCTTGGATTTCTGCTTGGGTATAGGTGCGTTTTTTTTTGGTGCTAATATTGGAGGTGATCTTCTCAGTCATGTATGCAATGTTTTTCGGACAGCTAGTATTATATATAGTTTGTAAACGAAAATAGTATTCTACTCTTTAAGATATTAATCTTTCAATAAATTTGATGCACTTATTATAAAAATTTCTGTTTAAAATAGGAAAAAAAAGCCAGCGTCTAAGAAGAAAAAAGTCTTTTAAAATTATTTCAAAAAAAAAGACAAAAAAAATAACATTGCTTCTTTTTAATAATGAATGAGTTATGAAAAAGTACTCAAAAAAGAGTTAAAAAAACAGAAATAAAGTTTGCAAGATTAAAATAACCGTCTTATATTTGCACTGCACTAAAACAAAAGGGTGCATTTGAAAGGTCGCCCGGATGGTGGAATTGGTAGACACGCAGGACTTAAAATCCTGTTCCCGTTGAGGGAGTGCGGGTTCGATTCCCGCTCCGGGTACTACTTGGGCGACCATACGTCTACATAGAGAGATCAAAAACTTAGCAAACATCGGTGTTCTAGGATTTTTGGTCTCTTTTTTTTTATGTTACTATTTTGTTACCCAACCTTTGTTTAAACGCTCTCTACATAGGTTGACATTATTTTATGTTTCTCTCTTGTTTCCCTCTATGTTTCCCTCCAAAATGTCGATTTGTCTACATATGTCTACATGACCAGTTGTTCAGTTTATGGTATTTTTCAGAATAGAATGATTTTTGTTTTCTAGAATAAAAAACTACCAAATGATACAATTTAAGTTAATTTATAACGTCAAGAAAAAAACGCTTCAAGATGGAACGGCATCTATTCAAATACGAGCGTATCAAAGTCCTAAACGGAGATATATAGCAACAGGGTTGTACGTCAAGCCCAACCAATGGAGCAAACGCTTCTCTAAGGTCGTAGACCATCCAAACGCCAACGAATACAATGCGGAGCTGATGCGCCAATTGGTCGATCTGGAGAACTACGTCTTTGAACGAGTGCGAAGGTTGGGCGCAATGACCATGGAGCAACTAGACGATTATTTTAAAGGGGAGAACAACGATTCTTTTACCGATTTTTGGGAGCGAGAGCTAGAGCAAGACCCCAAACTGCAGAAAACAACCAAAAAGAAACAACGCACGGCGCTCAATTATTGGAAAAAATTTAAAAAGGACGTGCAATTTTCTGAATTGACCTATCAACTCATTCGGGATTTTGACCGTTTTTTGTACCAACACCAATTGCACACCAACACGGTATACACGCATCACAAACAAGTCAAGAAGTATATTAATTTGGCAGTTCGCAGCGATTTGCTCGACTTTAATAAAAATCCTTACCTTAAATTCAAGCCTAAAACAGCCGAAACACAGCGCCTTGTTTTGTCAATGGAGGAAGTAGAGCGACTCGAGGGAATGGCTTTCTCTACCGAGGAATTTTATTTGGAGTTGGTGCGAGATATGTTTTTATTTTCTTGTTACACGGGCTTGCGGTTTTCGGATACGTCCAAACTAAAGTATGAGGACATCAACCACGATCGAGAGGGCATGACCTTGAATTTAGTGGCTAAAAAGACTCAAAAACAGCTCTTGTTGCCTTTATACAAATTACACCAACGCAAACCCGAGGCGATTATAGAAAAGTATCGGGAAGAGGTGTTGTACGAACGGGGTTTGATTTTTCATGCGTACAGCAACCAGTATTTTAACCGCACTTTAAAGGAGTTGGCAGCTCGTGCGGAGATTCTAAAGCCGATTACTAGCCATGTGGCTCGACATACCTTTGCCACGCATTTGGCGGGGAAGGTGCCAATTCATGTCTTAAAGGCGATTTTGCAGCATTCTAAGATCGAGACAACAATGGTGTATTTGCATCTGTCGAATAAGATTGTAAAGGATGCTTTGGATGGGGTGGAGTGGTAGAATACAGAAACAGGTCACTTATTTATCCAAGTGACCTGTTTTGTTGAATTTACTTAGAATGAAAAGAATATTTTTGTTTCTTTTGTTTGTATTTTTAATTATATTTGTTTTTAATTTGATTATTAATTAAAAATATAAAATGAATTTAGATAATATATTGAAAGAGATAGAAGGTGAATTAGTTGCAATGGGGGATAAAGTTATAAAATCTTTACCTAATAACAGGAGTAATGGTAATTCTATAAGCGATCTTGCATCTAATTTGAGAAATAAAGCAAATAGAATTAAACTTTTTACTGAATCTTTTAACGAGAAAAGTACAATACTCATCAATGCAAAAATGCAAGAGTATAATTTGACAAAAGATAGAGAATTGGAAGTGAATGATGGGCTGAAACAGGTTGTTAAATCAGTTCTTAAGGATTATTTAGGTAAAATTCTTTAGTATGGTTTTCTTTTATAAATGGAATGAAGAGTATTATATATTATTTAAATATAACTAATATGAACTACAAAGATGCGCTTAAGTGCCTTAAGCAGAACAAAAATTTAATTGGGGAAACTGACGGCGATTTCAAAATAACTCATATAATAATCGTTCCTTTTGATAGACAGAATCAAGTTGAAATTATTTCGAGAGCTCACCTTAGAAAATCTTATAAAGATTTAATAACTGGGTTTGTAAAGTATAGAGTTCTAGTTGTCGACTTGTCTAAATTTGGTACTTATGGTATCCTGTCTCACTGTGATATAGATCATTATATCTAATTGCAAAAGTTTGTCATTTTGTTAATTATTAAAGATGACTTTTAACTCAATTATACTTTGACTGCTTCGTAGTTATCCAAGAAGCCTAAGTATGGTTTGTCAAAATTAAAACTTACCGTTTTGCTAGAATTTTTTTGGTTGCTACTCCAAAAATTTAATAAACTGATTTTAGGAGAGTATAAGTTTATTGCGACCCATTTTATATTATTATTTAGTAACTTTTCTTTTATTAATTCATCCTTAACCAATTCTGTTTTCATATGTTGAGTATTATACTTGGGCTGAAATAAATTGATTAGTATTCTTTCCAATAAGCCATATTTTGTTTTGTACTCATCTGGTAAAATATTAGGATTACTAAAGTTTAAAGACATCATATTTAGGTTAGGATCAAAATTATGCAAACTCCCACCATAACTTGAATAAAAGTATACAAAGTTGAATAGGATTTCTTTATCTTCTTCTAATTCAATAAATATTTTTTGAACAGTCGAATGATTTCTAATTCTTTGAATAATTTTTTTAGACTTTCCAATGTAAACTACCTCTGGTTTTAGCTGAAGATAATTTGCAACTTCTACGATGTGTTGAATTAATTTAATTGATTGGGTACCATCGGAAAGAATGAAAGTTAATTCATTTATAGTTGATTCTTTTGGTAGAAACTTTAATACTGTATTTGAATGATTAAATGTATTTGGAATGTGATTTCCCCATTGAGTAGCATTTTTCTGTATAAATTTATTTATTTCAATGGATAGAGATTGTGTTTTTCCCTTATAGGAGAAAGAAAAGTTTATGAACTCATTTTTAATGATTTTTGTTGCTTCTATTTTATATTTTATTTTAGGGATTTTTGTAATAAAGTATAGGTTGAACCACCATCTTCCTTTCATCTTTTTATTTAAAAATTGAAGATAATCATCATCATACAATTTATCCTTAGGTATTATAAAACCAATATTAAATGTGTAATTAATTAAACTCATTAATCTTCCTCTATTTTTAAGATTACATATATTTTTACTAAAATCATAATTAATGTTAGTAGATAGTGAATTAGTGAAGCAACAATTATTGTAGTATAAGCTTTGTCTAAGAGCCAATGGACTTCTTTATTTAGGATAATTTCATAAATTATGAATAAAATAATCATGAATATAGAAACCAAAATAGCATAAGAAATGTTAGCATGAATATGCTTGGCGAATTTTAGTCGTGTGGAATTGGGTTCTAGGGTTTGCTGAATTTTGTCTCTAATGTTATAGATTAGGGCAAGTAAATTGAATAAGAATGCACCAAAAAAAGCAACTACCTTGATAAGGTCACTCATAATATTAGCTATGCTAATATTGCAAAAAATTAATATAAGTGATAGGGATATAGGGGTAAAAAATATTAATATAATATCTATGGGAATCATTTTGCCAGTATCTACTGACTTAAATGTCGCAAAATGACCTTTGACTATATTCCAAACATTTATACTACTAAACATTCTTAGGCTTTAAGTTTATAATGTCTTGTATTAGTTCTTGACTTACTTTTATTAATGATTCTATTGTAGGTTGTTTGTTTTTGTCAAATTCAACATCTCCTGTTACATCTACACTAGGTTGAATTTTATTTTTATTGATAGTGTGGAATGTTTTCTTTTTTCCATCTAGTTCTATTTCGAAAGTTGCTTCATCAAAATAAGCATTTTCTTCATCAAAATCAATTCTATGATTTTTAGTATTATTACCTCGTAAAATATCAGCCGCATCCTTTAACCATTCACTCGTGAATCCTCCTCTCATTTTCATAGTATGGGTCATTGTACCCTTAACTCTGCGTGCATGTTGATTATTTGCAATAAAATCTTTCATATTTGCTGGGACAGTATTTTTAATAAACTCTACTTTTTTTAAAGTTCCATACTGAATCATTTCTTTATAGAGGTCATAGGGAACTCTGTTGTGTAATTTAACTAATACTCCCTTAGGTAGCTTGTCTTTTAATCTAATTTGTAATGCATTGTTCAAATCTGTTTTTATACCAAAGTTTTTTATCTTCTGTAAAACTAAAAAACCCTCTGTGCTATTTGGTGGAACTTGTAAATAATAGAACACATTTTTAGTTGAAATATGTTTGTTTGAATTAACAGAAAACTCTCTTACGTTAGTTGAGTTATTCATTATATCAAAATTGTCACCTCCTGTTCCTGCTTGAAAGTAACCATAGATAGCATTATTGCTTGCATCAATATTAAAAGGAAGTCTATTATTTAAAATTTCAGCTGAAGGAACAGTAAGGCTTTTATCTGTGAATATGCCTTTACTTTTTGGAATAAATGGATCTTTCATTATGTTCATGGAGAAGGATTCAAATAACTCAATGAAATTTTCATCTTCATATAACTTATCTAAATTTAAAGGTACTTTTTTTTCTTCTACAGTGATAACATAAGTTGATAATAATATTTTATCTGCCATTAGTCGAGAGTTTTAATAAACGCAAATTGATAAATAATGTTGCGTTCTTTTAATAATTATTTGTTTGCTAGGTATAGTCATCAAAAGAGAGGAATAGTTTTATCCTCAATAACTGTTGTTATTTATTGCAACCTATTTATTACTAATACTTTTAGTTATTTCTGCAACACTCTTTAGTGAATCATTTACAATACTTTCTGTTTTGTTTTTTATCTCTGTTACAGGATGTTTATTTGTTTTAACTCTAGATATCAAATCATTAATATCCATAAACATATTGGCTATTTTTTGATTTATTATTTTTTTTGACTCTGGATCTTGACTTATTAATTGAGAAATATAAGTAGCACCGCCACCTAAAAAGTTATTTAAATGAGTATATTTCAAATCTAGTAGTTGATGCAATTTGAATTGAGTGAATAAGAAATAACTAAGAATTCCTAGAGGGATAATAGAGAGTCTAATGCTAATCCTGCTGAATAGGTCTAATTGAGATATACTCTTAAGGAAAAATGAAAGGATAATTAATGTAGAAATGATTATCATTGAGGCAATAAAAGACCAAAGATAGTACTGCTTAATTTTTTTAGCGTTTTCCCTTTCTTGAGAAATACTATCTTCAAAATTTTTATTGAGACCTAATTCTGCTTTTAAAGAAACAACATTATTTATTCCTTCATTAATTTTTTCAAGGACGTCGATTTTTATTTGAGCCATGTCTTGATCAATTTTTTCAAGGACTTCTCTTTTTAAAGATTCAACCTCATCACTATGTGAAATGACTATAGAAGCAATTTTTTCTCTTTCCTCACTTAATTCCTTGAAAAGATCTATTCCTTCGTTAAAAAAATCAATATACGATTGGGGATTGCTTGTTCTTAAGATCGTACCCCATTTTTGATGCCAAGGAGTCCATTTCTGATCAAAAGTAGCCACTACTTTATTGTATTTGGTCCAGTTTTCAATATTATGGATTTGATTCCTGAATTGATGAAAATAATTTCTCAATAAATCTATTCTTCTTTTAATTTCTTGCCCTTTTGCTTGGATATCCTGAGTTTTAGTTAAAGATGTCAATTCTTGAGGACTATAAATTGATTCAAAGTTATTCATAGAGGGATTTTGTATTTATAATTATTATTACAATAAAGACATTAAATTTATTTATTTTTTATGCATGTGTTTAGCCAAAAAAAAGCGAAAAAATCGCTCTCTATTTCTGATTCTTTTCAAGGACAGAAATAAGCCGCTCTTTATCTTTTAAAGATTGTTTGAGAAGCTCAATCTCTTTTTTTAAATATTCAATTTCTTTATTATTTGAACCTGTGTTTATATTTGTATCACTATTGGTAAAATGCCCTACCTGTGTATTATTCCCATCGCCATTTATTATTTTTTCTTGGCTAGAAATATCACTATTTAAGAGCATTTGCCCTTGTCCCTTCAAAACCCAATCTATGCTAATTTTGGGATTATGATTTATAAGGGATTTTATCATATTAATTGATACACCACTTTTGCCACTAAGGTAACTGGTATAGCTCTGAGGAGTAGTATACCCAAGTATTTTAGAAAATGCAGTTTTGTTCAAACCTAAAAAAATCCTTACGTGTTCAATTCTCTCTCTGTCAGTCATTTGTGGTTTTTTAATTATTTTTTAGGGTGTAAAAATTGCGTTATGTGGTATAAAAATTTTGTTTCCATTATTTTTTAACCTATATTTGTTTGCAGAAAGGGGGAAGTTTAAGCGACAGTCCAACTTTATAAACAAATAAAAGAGTCGATTTTTATAATCGAATCATAGTAAATTAAAAAACAAACTCGTTAACATTCGCTGTTAATACAGGCTTTTTTGTGTCTCCATGTAGACATATGTAGACGAATTTAGATAAAAGTTGAGGGAAACAAAAAAAAACGATAAAAAAGTTCGGTTAGAAAAAGCAAAAGATTGAACGGTCATGGACGTGCCAAAGAGGCATTATTTTTCCATTGGGGGAATAGGAACAATAACTAGGGAGCGATCTCTAGCGTCCAACTAATTTCTAATACCAAAAAGGTGGTTGTATAGGGTTCGATTCCCTTCATTAGAACGCTAAGTATAGGTCAAGTTTGAGTGTTTCTATAATAGAAGGAAGGCTTGCGGACAAGCTGCGAGCTTCCTTTTTTACGCACTCAGTTAGACAAAAAAAAACAATAGAGCCACAAGGGTTTGCATCTTCCTTATTTGTACTCTAGTGCTTGCCAGTAAAGCTGCTCACGTCCCGAGCAAAGAGGGTTCGATTCCCTCTACTAGAGCCAAACCAATTTCATTTACACACAAAGTAAGCTTACCAAAGTCGTTTTTGTAGCGAATTTGGCAGGGCGGAGCTTTGCCCAAAAACAGATTTTATGGCAAACAACAGCACGGAAAACAGCCAAACAACGGCTATCACGCAAACATTTCGCCAATTTGTAGAAAGTCGCCTATTGGCGGTAGACTTTAACAAATTGCCCGAGAAACTAAACTGCAGTCTGAGACGGACAAACATCAGTTTGAACCATCCTAGACGAATGGAATTAGAGACCATCCAAAAACTAAATAAGGTATTGGGTGGCAAGTTACTAGAGGTCATCGACCAGTACAAAATTGGCTATGATCGTCTAACCGCAGCAGAATACAAGGGGCTGCTCGGTCAGCAATAAAAAAAATACCATGACTGAACAACAAGTCGACCAAATAGAGGAACTAAAGCAGATAATAGCGAAACAGAGAGCAACCATAGAGCTATTAGAGAGCGAAATAGAGCGAGGGAAAATTTACGATTACAACTACATCAACACCGAACAAACTGCCAAGCTACTAGATGTCAAACCGAGGACAGTTAGAGCGTATAATCAACAGGGTTTAATTACAGGAAAGAAGCGTAAAAAGGAAGGTAGACTACTTTTTCCGCTCAAAGAGATATTGAATTTCCGAAAGGAGCATTTAAAACATTGGGCTTGTTTTGACTAATGTTATCAACCATCAAAAAAAAGAAGCATGAGCATAAAAAAAGAACTGATTGCCGCAGGCATTGTCCTTGCGATCACTTTTGTTATTTGTCTGAAAATACGAGCAAATTCAGACCACAACATCAAGGCAGCCTTAGAAACCGTTCAGAGCCAAAACGAGGCTTTAAAAACGGAGCTGCACGATATAAAAGCCTTGTTGCAAACAAGGGATTAAAGTAATCATTAAAAACAAAAAAAAGCCATCATGGTAAACTGGAACGGTTGTTAGAAGAGTTCGATTCTCTTCCCAGTTTCGAGAAAACAAGTGTTAAGCTTGTAGGTTACGGCGACCGATATGCCGATGATTTCTAATTTTTTATTGTTTAAAAATAAGAGGGCGCCCGTGGAAAGTGTCGCCCTCTTAAAACTCAATGAATGAGCCAACAACTAAACATACAGGCAAGGGTTGTGAAAAGTTCCGAGAAAGAGTCTTTTTTTATAGATATGATTGATAAAAAGGCAACGTACCAAGCGGGCAAGGATATGATGGAGCAGTACCATAAGAATCGAAAGAAAGGTGATAAACGGATTACTGCCTATACCCATGATTTATTTCACGCTGTTATTCGTTCGGTCATTGGCACGATGGCAGACATCAAAAAGTATCAAAGAGCGCTCTACGATGAATGTCGAGCAAAAGGGCAGTACTTTTGTTTTACGACCACTCCGAGCTTGCAAACCATGCTGAACAATACCAAAAATCATGCGTCCTTAACTCCCAAGGATAAGACCGTGTACAATCAAATCAAATTGCTAGAAGCGATTGGCATTGTGACCGAGAAAGTAAACTATGTACAGACAGGAAAAAGAAACCCGTTCCCGTGCGAAAAAAGCCCCAAAGGACGTGGTAAATTTCAGTTGTGGATAAACCCACAAGTACTGTGCATGAAGTCAAAATACCAAGGTTCTGCGGTCTCTGACGATGCCTCTTTTTTTGAGGATATAGAGAAAAGTTTACCGCAAATAGGTACAAGTACTTTACCATATAGAGATAAAGAACTTAAATCAATAACTAATACTCCATCCAGTGTGGATAAAGCGGCTTTGCCTGTCGGCAAGCTGAATCCATTAAATATTCAGAATAAAGGACGAGAAAACAAGTCTAAGCCCGTGACATTTCCAACTTTTCCGCCGCAAAATTGGAGCAAAAAACAATTTTCTAGCTTCAAGCTGTGGGAATTGATGCGCTACAATTTGTATCAAAATCGAGTGTTCAACGAGCAGACCAACACCGAGTGTCAACTGCTGTTAGAAAGTCTCTTAGATCGAGCCGCTCAGCACGTACAGGCCTATCGAAAAGCAAAGATTCAAAGCTTTGAAAAAAATCCCGCTTATTTGGTGGCAAAGAATCAACCAAGAATGCTTAAAAACTTTGCGGCAAGGCTGCCGAATGTAGAGCGCTCAGCGGTGGAAATTGTAGCACACGCCATCATCAAGCAAGAAAAACACGCCAAAAAGAAAGGCTATGCTTTGTGGTATCCTGTGAATTATCTAAGCTCGACCGCAGCTCAAAAAGCCTTTGGCTATTCTGTGGCTGATTGGGACAGGATTCAAGCGAACTATTTTGATAAAAATCGCTCGTCCAAAGCCTATTTTGAGCAAGTGCAATGGATAAACAGCCATTACAGCAAAATGCTAGAGCTGTTACAAAGTGATGGTGCCAAACGAGTGTATGAGCTGACCAATCAAGCTTATTGGAAATGGTACCAGGGAATCAAACGAGATCCAAATCTCAACGCATCAAAAAGACAAGAATTAACGAATTTATTCATACAAAAATTTAAACCATTGCTAAACGATGAACACCTCCAACGCCAACAAAGCGCCTAAAACAAAAGTTGTAAAAAAATACCTTGGTTACGTGCATATCCTGTTCAAGGATCGGACAAATTACCAAACGATGAAGTTTGAAAATGAGAAGCAGCTCAAGAGCATTGAAAAGTATTTGACCAAGCATCGACAGTCATGGAAATGGGCAACGCTGCGAGAAATAGGCAGCAATACCATTCTTGCTTATTACCATCCGAAAACAGGTGTTGAGCGCTTGAATTTAAAGAGGTACAAAGCCCAATTTACCGCCTATTCCTTGTACATCATTCCGACCAGCTCCTACAAGCGCAGAACGGGCATAGAAAAAGGAATTAGCCAACGCATTTACGATTTAGAGCAAATCCATCAGTACTGGACAAAAGATGTGTTGAGAATAGATATATATGTGGAGGGTAAGAAAATTAATTCGTATGAAAATGGTCGCTTTTTAAACTAACACAACATGAGTGATTACAAACTATACACCAGCCTAGAGCAGCAACGGATTCCTTTGCAACTACAACGCTCGCATTGGAAACAGCTGCACGGATGGCTGACCAACTACCTTAGGAACGGAACGGCCAACAGCAGTTTGGAACAGTTGATAAAATGTGCCTTGACCCAAATTTATATTAAGGTATCAAAACAGCTGGAAACCTTGGCAAAAAAAGGCAAAGCCATGCAAAGTTTTTCGACCCTTCATTTTACACCATTAGAGAAATATTGCTTTCGTTATGTGTTTTCGGTAGAGTTAGAAATTTTGGAGGAAGAACAGGAAGATACGACGTTTTTTATAGGCTATTTGCAACCGATATTAGACCGCTTACAAGAACAAGAAATCAATTCAAAGACAGGATTAAGCTTATTATAAAAAAGAAAAAAGGGGCCGCCTAGATATGACGGTTAGACCACCCCTATTGTAAATGTATGAACAGCTAAGATATGACAACTTTCGGAAAAAATCCACACGTAGAAGCTAGAAAAAAGCTCAATTTTAAAATTTTTCATGGTCGATTAAATACGACTTTAGAAAAAAAATTCAAGCACCAACGGTTTGCAGAGCGTTTTGCAATGGCCAACGCAGCTTTTGATGGCATGAGTGTCATTGCTCAACTGGCAAGCCTCACCACGGCATTTATGATGCTGTCGTATTTGTTTGTTGGGGTGCATATTATTGCCCGAGTTGCCTGCTCAGCGGTGTTGGTGTTGGCCATAGAAGCCATCAAACGAGAAGCGACCAACGATGTCATGAAAGGCATTTTTCAATACAAAGAGGTTGAAAAATTTCCTGCCCTACTGGCTTTGATTACAGTCAGTGCGAGTATTTATATTTCTGTAGAAGGGGCTAAAATCTTACCCGATTTTTTTATTTCGGATGCCGTGGAAATGCAAGCAAGCATTCAAAGTTCGGATGCTATTCATTCAGACTTTGCAGCACGGATCGCCGACAAGGAAGCCGAGCGCAACCAGTACCGAGAAAATAGAACGTGGAAAGGTCGCCTAGCGTCTAAAGATGCTTTGGTGATTCAAGAATACAACGAAGATATCAAAGCGCTACAAATGGAAAAAGACGAGGCATTAAAAGCTTTAAACGAAGCGAATCAAAGCGCACAAATAGCAGCCACTACTGCTTATCAAAACGAGCTTGAACGAGTCCAAGTACAACGGCAAGAATTGGGCAAACAACTGGTGATTACTGCAGTAGTTTTTGAAGTGCTTTTCTTGTTGTCGTTGTGTTTTTCGTGGTGGTATCATGCGGAGTGTAAAAAGGAAAAAGACGAGAGCGAAACTGCAGAAGTTTCAATGCAAGTAATTGAAAAACAGGAAAAAGGAACTCCAGAAGTTTCAAGTGTTACTGCAGAAGTTCACCCCGAAACTGCAGAAGTTTCGGGCAGTCCAAGGCAGCATAAAAAAGCAAGTTTTATTGATTATGAGGAAGTGAACGAAACTCAAGAAGTTACAGAGAAAACTATTGAAGTAGAGAAGGTAAAAAAGGAGTTTACAAGGATTTGTCCGACCTGTTCGACGCCTTTTGTGCATCGCTCAGCGAATCATAAATATTGTACTCGAGTGTGTATGATTGAGGCGAGGAAGGAGCGGATGAAGGAGGATAAATAAACCACGATACAAGCCACTTTAATTGGTGGCTTGTGTTTTAAAATACAAGAGAAAATGAAAATAGTTTCAAGTGTAAGCGGTGGTAAAACATCTGCTTATATAGCTGCCAATTATAAAAGTGATGCCTTAGTATTTGCGTTGGTCAGAACAGAGGACAAGCAATGCAGATTTAAGGATAGAGCTTTAGCTCGAAAAGTAGAACGCCGAATAGATAAGGAATTTAACGGAACCTTAGAAGATGATACAATCATACATACGATGTTTGATTTGGAACAGCATTTAGGTAAAAAAATACACTGGGTAAGTGGCTTAACTTTTGAAAAAGTATTAGAGACCAAAGGCGGTTGGTTACCATCTATACATCGCCGTTATTGTACAACGTGGTTGAAGATAGACCCAATTTTTCATTGGTGGCATGAGTACTTTAATGCCGAACCTGTAAAAATGAATATTGGCTATAGATGCACCGAAGTTTCAAGAGCCAAAACGATGATTGAGAGCCTTAATGAAGATAATTTAAGTGTGTATAAAGCAACGTTTGAAAGGCACACCAAAGGAAGGCATAAAGGACTAAATAAATGGGTAAATATTGCATGGAGAATGCCTCAATTTCCATTAATAGAAGATGGGATAGACAAAGTGGATATTGAAAATTTTTGGAAAGATAAATTGATTCGATTTGCTGAGTTAAACAATTGTGTGGGCTGCTTTCATCGTCCAGCTGCTCTGTTGAAACAACAGAGTATAGAACAGCCTAATAAATTTCAATGGTTTGCCAATCAAGAAGGGAAGGGCAAAGGTACTTGGAAAAAGAACATTTCTTATAACTATATTTCAAAACTAAATTTCACACAAAATCTATTTGAATCCGAAGGATGTAACAGTGGCTTTTGTGGAATGTAAAAATCAAAGATCAAAGCAGTATAACAAGAAAAACACTCCAAAAAACGGGGTGTTTTTTTTGTTTTAGGAATAAAAGTGTCGAATTACGCCACAAAATGAAGGGGGGAGGGCTAGCAAGCCTTTTTTTTATTATAGGTGTGCCATAGTTTTGTAAGAGCATCTTATTCACTTACTAAACTTTAAATCAATGCATCACTTTTTAAAATTTCTAAAAATTGTCGTTGGCCTACCTTTTTTTGCCGTGGTGGGCTTGTTAGCTCTGATCGTGTTCTTTTTTATCAATCTGTTTTTTACCGATAAAAACAAAGTTGAAAAAGAGGATATAAAAGAAGCCTTAAACAGAAGAAAAGGACTTTACAAGTATAGACAAGAACACAAAGTCTTAGTTAATGGCAAGTTCTTCTCCGTAGAAAAACTCGAAAAAAATGCGCCTCCTTCTTTGGCTTGGGACGACTTAGAGCCGAGTTATAGCCCTCCAATAGATCAGAAGCAACGCTGCAAAGAAAAAGCCATCGCCAAACGCAGAAAGCGCAAAAAATTGGCAAAAAAGAGCCGCCAACAAAACCGCTGTTAATTTTTACAATCCATTCTATCACTAATCATTCTATCACTAATCTAATAACCTTAAAATTATCTATCGTGAGCAATCAAAATTTAAAACTAAGCAAAGGTTCTCAAATTGCCATTTTAGGCACGCATTACAAAGTAACTCGCACGACTATTTTAAACGTGAGCAAATGTCGAGCAATTCCTCAAGAACAGGAAGAAAAAGAAGTACAAGGCAATCACCAAAGCGACCCACAGCCCGACCGTACCAAGCGCATTGCTTGTGCGAAAATTGAAGCAAAAATAAAAGCACTGGAAGAGGAGGAGTACAACGCTTTATTTGATATTGAAGAGGATGATCCCTTGTTTTTGTCGGATCGTTCAGAAGGCTTTGAAAAAGTAACGATTTCTGAACAGTTGGGAAGGATACAAGCGATTAATTATTTAAAAGAAATTCTAAAAGAATTACAAGCGATTTAAAAGAAAAATCAAAGCCATTCACAAAGCATTTTCAAAAGGATTTCAAAAGAATTTCAAAGCGTTTTCAAAATTGTTTCAAAACGCTTTCAAAAGCAAAAAAATGCGTTTAAAGGCTAAAAAAGCACTTTTCAAGATTTTTACTATATTTTTTCAAAAGTGCTGACAAAATGATTTCAAAAGAATTTCAAAAACCTAAAAAACAACCTAAAAAACATGAACGAACCAACAGCCCCAATTCAAGAAACCATGAACGAAGAATCGAACGATTTTCAAGAAGAAATAGCAAGCGATTTTGATGGTTTTATGGAGGATTTGGACAAGGAATATACCGAGGAGGACGAAACGGAATTTGACCAATTGATGAACGATTGGGAAGAGGAAGAAGAGGATGAAGAGGAAGGCGATTTGGAGGAAATAGAGGAAGGAGAGGGCGACCCCTTGGAAGATTACCAGGGCGACGAAAATACACCGCCACCAACTGAAAAAGTAGAGCAAGTAAACGAACGGATCAGCAGCGAAAAGAACCGCAAAAACTTGGAACGATTGGGGGCAAAGTTTTTGGATAAAGCGGATTTGTTGAAAGCGAATCTCTGCAGTAAAATTAGTGGGGAACATTTGGGCGAGTATGTGGCGGATGAGGAAATGAAAGAGATTTTACTCGAGTGTATCAAAGAATATTTAGCGACCAAAGAAGTCACCGAATTATCGCCCTTTGGGGCTTTAATGGCAGCTTTAGCGATGTGGAGTTTGCCCCCTTTGGGTGTAGCCTTGTTGGATCGCTTCCAGTTGAAAAAGGAGGAACAGAAAAAACTAAAAGCTGCCGAAAAGAAAAAAGCAGCTTCAAAAGAAAATGAACCGATGACTGAAACCAATGCCACCGAAATAGAAGCAGAGGAAGTGGAAGGCGAGCAGCAAACGGATTACACGCATTTAAAAGAGTACCAAGAGCAGCGCAAAGTATTTGAGACCAATGCAGCGGGGAAATACAACCGAACGGCAAAAGGTACTTATTTAAAAGTAGATTTGGCGGACGAGCTGCCCAGCCCCGAAGTGCAGGAGCTGCTCGACCAAGGGAAAAAGGACAGAGAAATAAGAAAAATATTAGGCTATGGATAATAAACCCGTTGTCATTACGCATTTTGGGCGGCCGCATTCGGGCAAAACCTTTGCGATGGAAAAGTTTGCGAATAGTGCCAAACGAGAGACGATTTTTGTCTACAATGCAGGCAGGAAGGAGGACTGGCAAGGCTACGTTTCTATTAAGCTAGACATTGACGAAAAAGGCAAAACGCTGCTTTTTGAATACAAAGGCAAACTACACGATTTTAAAAGCTCTTTTATGCGTTTGTTTAGAGGAAAAAAGGTTCGAGCAAGAAGAGGCAGACACCGCAAAATTAGAGATCTGTTGTTCTTAGAAATGACCGAGGAAGGCTACGAAGGTACCTTTTTTATTATTGATGATGCGGTGGGTATTATTGGTAGCCGTTTAACCTTTGAAATGAACTCTCTGTTTTTTGGATCGAAACACGTGGACATTTGGTTGGGGGTGGTCTTTCATATGCCAAGCCAGTTTCCAGTAGGAGCGTGGGGCGCCTTGACCTTTGCCCGCTTTTTTGTGAATAATGTAGCGCCTTGTTTCTCGAGTGCGGATAAAATTCCACACAGTAAAAAGATGATCGCCGCCTATGAAAAATTACAAGTGGCACCTCAATACAGCTATTGCACCTTAGAAATGAATACAGGAAAAATGACTTATACCCCTTACAAAAAACCAAGAAAGAAACGTACTTCTACAACCAATTCAAAAACTAAAAAAAAGTAATTTAAACGATGAACATTTTTGATAAATTAAGCCCCAAAGCCCAATTTAAGAAACTATTTTTTAAGCGCTTGCCACAGATTAGAGAAGATTTAAGCATGATGCTAGATTCTTTGTTCTTAGAAACAGCAGACAAACATCAATGCAATCCTTTTGAAACGTCTTTGGTCTTGCTAAAAATGGAAAATCACGCCGTTGGTAAATTCTTTGACCACCACAAAAAAGAGGTTGGAGCGTTTGATGCAGGCGCCTTGATTCAAGAATTGTTTAAAAAGCAATTGGAGACCCTACCCGAAGTTCTCAAAGGTTATGTCCTGGATGAATTGGGAACAGAAAACACAACAAAACTGGTCTTGAAAGCTTTAAAAAATAGACGTCTATTGATTCACTATGGAGAAGGCGACCAATTTGTATTTACAGAAGTGACCAAAAAGGGCAACAAAGTGATTGACCTAGACGAGTTCTTTAATACCTTTGAATTTTAAGCATCCTTCTATTTCTAACAATCTATAAACCACCTAATTTATGACGAGCGTCAAAGCAGAAACTTTGACCGTTCAACCTCCGATTCCTCAAAAGCATTTAAGTAGATTTCGCAAGAAAACAGGCATTTATCTCATACGCCGAAATGAAACGGTCCTTTTTATAGGATCGTCCAACAACATCTACAAGGCAGTGATGCGGCACTTTCAAAAAGGCGGCAGCTTGAGCCACTTAAACCGCAATCGCCTTACGTTTGAAGTGGTCCAAAGCCATTTATTGTTTCGGAACATCGAAACGGTTTTAAAACGCTACTATCTGCCGAAATACAACAAACGAATCAAAGCCAAAGGCAAACAATCAAGATACGAAAAGAGTCACTCCAACCGTATTTTAGAAGCCTATTTGCATCAAACAAGGTTTGAGGTTCAAGGCGAACACCAAACCGATTTAAACAACTCCTAAAGACCATGAACAGACTAATTCCAGTTCTTGGAAATGGACACGGCGGCATGATTGGCGGCGTGTACCAAACCAAGGGCAAACGATACACTTTTAAGGATGGAACGACCATTTACGAGGGGGAATACAACCGAGCAATTAAAGCCCGTGTTATAGAGCAGCTCACCGCCAAGGGCATTCCTTTTTATGATTTGGTACCCGAACAGCAAGATATTAGAATGGGTACCCGAATTTCAAGGGCAGATTACTTATACAAAAAGAGTCAAAAGAGGACTTTTTTAATTGATCTACATTCTAATGCAGGCGGTGGTCATGGTTGCGAGACGTGGATCGCTAGACAGTCCAGTTCCAAAAGCCAAGCTTTGGCAAGATGGACAGAAGTTTTATTTAAAAAGCATTTTCCCGAAAGTAAATTTCGAGGGATCAAACGCAAGAATTGGGATATACTTGCCAAGACAGATAACCCCGCCATTATCTTGGAGCTGTTCTTTATGGACAATTACGAGGAATGTAAAAAGTACTTGCTATCGAGTGAGGGAAGAGACAGAGCTGCCGCCTATGTGGTGGATATTATCGAAAACTTTATTAAATACCATTCTTAGCCATGACGAATCAAAACAAAAATAGATTGCTGTATATTTTGCTTATTGCAAACCTTGCGCTTAGTACCTTTTATTTGCTCTCGGATATAATAAACGTTCGCTTTTCAACAGAACCAACAGCACCGCCTCAAGAAAGAATTATATCCATCGACACGACAGCACCACCGCCTATTATTATACAAATGCCAAGGCAACCCACCCCAAAGCCTATTATTGTTTATGTAGACAGTACAGGGAGCAGCGTTCCAACCGCTAAAATTGATACTTCTAAGCACGAAAAGGCAAACTTATATAGGGATAGTATAGAGGACGAGAATTTGACGCTTTATTATGAATCGACGGTCAAAGGATCGCTTTTGAAGAATGCTTTGGATTATAAGTTGAAAATACCCAAATTGATTACTAAGAAAATAGAGGTTTTAAAGCCTGTTCCAACGCCCGTTAGTACGTTGTTGCTAACGGGTGGCGTTGGTGGGAATGTGAATCAATTTTCAAGCATTCGGCTTGGGTTACAATTTGTTTCTGCGAAGGGTTGGGCGGTTGGTTATGATTATGATTTGTTGCAGAATGTGCATAGTGTTAATGTTGGGGTTCGGTTGTTTCAATTAAAAAAGTAGATCAATAAGAAACTAAAAATTGATATATGTAGGTTGTTATTAGTAGTTATTCAATATCAAAATTTAGTTCATCTTTTTTGCCTAGACTATCTTTCACGGTAGAACCTGTATCATTTTGATTGTTTATCAAATTATTAGATTCAATTCCAATCTTTTTGGCAGCAAACCTGTAGACTAAAGTATAGGAATAAGTGAACTTGTCTATAGCTAAAATAACTAGTAGGTAGATTATAACTAGTAGCCCTAATATGATAGGGATTTTATAAAGGAGAGAAATAGAAGAACAAAGTATAAAAATAACATTCAAGGATACCAAAATGATATAATTAAATGCCAAAAGATAAGTTGCGTGATGCTTTACTACCCATTCAATTAGGTGTAAAGGAGCTTCATCTAATAGAGATTGAGCACCAAGTCCCCTAATATGCTTACTTTCAATGTTATTGTAGAACATATTACCATTTTCTTTTAAAAGAATAATATATTTTTCTTTCCAATAATCATAGTGGCTTGCCATTCTGCCTATTGGCGTTAATTTAATTAATGAACTTTTGATAGTTTGTTTTTTATTAAAAAGAGTTCGAAGTATTTCTCTCAAAAAAAGTGACATTGCTTCTATTATTAGTCCAAGAAAAACAAACACAAGTATAGCTAAAAGTAGCAAGGTAGGTTTTATTCCATCTGATATTTGTGTGTGTGGAATATTAAGCCAATTAAGCCCTAGGGTATATTCTAAAATACAGTAATTAGCTAGGATTGATGCACCAATAATAAATAGATTAATTGTTTTATTTAGACTTGAAAATTTCATATGCAGGGGTGTTTGAGTTAAAAAATGATGAGAGAGTTTATCTTTTAATACAAAAATACATGACAGAAAGTTCCTATAGGTATTTTGTGTATGTAGTGTTATTTATTTCAATATTTCTAACCCAAACTACAAACAACAGCCGTAATTCAAAAAAAACTTTCTTTGCAACCCCCTCAAAACAAACATATACGCCCCAGTTTTTAGAGTAACACATAATAGGCGTAATTGCCCGAAATACGCCACAAAACGCCCTGAAACAGGCATAAAAACTCGCTTTTGTGGTACTTTTTGCCTCATCTTTGTAACACTAAACAAAGCAACCAAAAACAAACCCTAAAAACCCTCTACGATGAAAAACTAAACCCTATTTTTTATGCTAATTCCAAACGAAATTGTGTTTGAGATCAAACTAGATTATTTATCCATTGCTTTGGTCGGAGTAACCGTCCTTTTGTTGATGGTGATAAAGAAAAAATTCCTATAGAATGAAAGCATTACAAAAGCCCTTCAATTGGCTACTCACCTTTTTTAATGTTGGTGTTTATAACCTTAGCGACCAAATCGACAGCCTAGTACAAGACCTCTTGTTAAACGGCTTAAAAAATCAAGCGGAGGCAATTATCACGCTCTCTCAGAGCATCGCCCACCAACAAGGCATTATCATACTACTAGATACCTTTAAATGCCTATTCATGCTAATTTCTTTGGTGTTTTTCTTTGTGACCAACCAAGCAATTATTAAACAGTCTTTTCAATGGTTTCAAAGCAAGTTGAAGCAAGTGTACTCTTTTTTAAAACAACAATTAAAAACTAAATCTTAATGATGAAGAAAACCGAAGTAATCCGAATTTACACCCCTATCACCGCTGAGTTATGTGTGGCCACTCCAAATGCCATGATTAACGGCAAAAAGTCGTATATGCCAATGCCTGCGGATGCTCCATTGGAATGGGAATTAATCAGCGAAGTAGAGGCAGAAGGAGGCATTGTTGATGCCAATTATTCTTTAATTTCTAGCCAAAAAGGACACAGCGAAGAGGGACAAATAGAGCTAACGGTATTGATGCCGAATGTGGCAGAAAACCCAGCCAAAACAGATCTATTATTGGGGGTAAATGCCGATAGCTTGCCTATTTTTGGAGTAGACACCACGCCTCACAACAAACTAGAAGTTAGTGGCACGTTTGGAGCAGACACCTTGAACATTATTGCCGATTTGGCAAAACGTGGTACCGCTCTGCGTATCAATGGGATTCACGTAGATGCAGACGATGACAAACATTTTACTGGTCGAGTGGTTGAGCGTCAATTTGCACACGATGGAACAAGCACAGGAGACAACAACCATGTTTATCCAAAGTCAGATTCTAAAGACCAACAAACGACCATTAGAACCCTAACAGGGATCAACGCCTATTTAGATGGTTTTTCCTTCTTAAAAATGCCTATTTACAAAGGTGTTGCGGTTAATATGACCATTGAGACGACTTACATTAAATAAGCCCCAAAACTAAACCCTAATTATAACTAAAGCCAATTGCCAAAGTGTTGGTGATTGGCTTTTTTTAATCCATAAAATACAAAACCCAATTCTATGGCATTAGCACAAACGGGCGTTGTTGGCGATATACAAACAGGCGACATAGGGATCGACCTATTAAGCGGCGGGATCGGCAACCACGGACTAAGCGGCAAAGATTTGGCTAACATTTTTGGAGCGCAAGCTCAAGCCGAAGTCATCCAAGACGCTAGAGATCGAGCAGAACGCAAACAACGGACTAAAATTTTTATCATTAGTAGTTCAGTAGTTGCAGCGATCGTCCTAATCATACTCCTCTATTCTTTTACCTCAAAAACCAAATAACTCATGAGTTTAGGCACTTTATCAGAAAAAAGAAATACGGCGACTATTAGCCCAACAGCCACCACAACAAGCAGCCCTCCCAAGGCAGAAAAACCCGCCTTAAAGCTTGTAGAAGAAACGCCCAAGCCCAAAGAACCCACTTTAGTGGCAAATCCTACCCCAACACCAACAGCCCCACCAACAACTCCGATACAAGATAAAAAATGTGTGTATTGCGGGCTTGAAAAAGGGATAAGCCTAGCCTTTAAAGGAAGTGTTGTTTTGGTCTTGTTGGCACTTTGTTTTAACCTTATCAAAACCGCTAAATAATGAGTACAGGACTAAATAAAATCAAATTTGAATTTGATAAACCCGACTTTCAAGGGCAGTTTGGCGGCAAAACAGGCACCTTGAGTGAAAAGCGAAGCGAAGCTGCTCAAAGCACCAAAGGCAACGACACGGCAGAGATCATCGAAGCAAGTGCAGGCGGTTTGGATAGCATCACGAATTTTGTGTCCTTGTTTACAGGAAAAACGCCAACGACCGAAACGAACTACACGCCACCACCACCACCCGAAAAAAAAGTCAGTCCTTATGTTTGGATCGGAGGAGGAGTAGCGGTGGTTTTATTCATCATCCTTTTAATCTCTTCAAAAAATGGACAAAGCCAATAACCTAAAATTACCCTTGTTGCTCCTTGCCATTGTCTTGATTTTAGGTGGTGGTGGTTTTGCCATTTGGATGGTGACCCAAAAAGAAGAGGACAAAGTACCCGAGCAGCGAAAAGGAGGAGCAGCTCCTCCCGTTCAAGGTCGAACGGATGCCACGAGTTTGTATACAGAAGCAGAGCTGCAACACAGTGGGCTAGTCAACAAGGACAGCCCCGACAAGACGCCCGAATATTCAGCCGTATTAATGACCTCGCCCGATGGTTTGCGCTTGATACGGGATCGAATGGAAAAGATACAATTGAATAAAAAAGACGCTGATTTTGTCCGAGCCAAGCATAAGGTGGGACGAACCTTAGTAGGGAACAGGGCATTTAGTACGGCCGCCAATAAAGCGATTGATAAAATGTTCGGTTTGGTAGATGGTGCCACAAGTGGTCAATACCTAACTTATCCCGTTTACGGGAAGTTTGAACCCGATGCCGACCCACTAAGAGCAGATATTGAAAACTTTTTATCCAAAGATGGTCAAGGCTACAACTTAACAAGTGTAAGGCATGGCGGGAATGCGTGGTGGTTTGGTTCGGTGGGATTAAATCTAATGTATGGAAACAAAAGTGCTCACCTGCACAGCGCCGACCAAATATGGTGGTACAAAGCCGATCGAGCGGGCTTAGACTTCTTTAAGTTGGTGAATGGTCATAATGTGGATGATCGTCGGATGGTAGACGAGAAGCGCAACGGAAAAGGTGTTTTTGCCGCTTGGGGAATGTACAATTTAGTGAAAGAGTGGAAAGCGCAAATGGATTTTTTCGACAAAGTGACCCGACTGGAAGCAATAGCAGCCCTAGAACGAGAGGGATTAATAAGACGCCTTTAAACCTTTAAAAACAGATGAAAAAAGCAGATAAAAAAAAGATGCTGTATGGTGTTGGTGCGTTGGTCTTGGTGCTAATGGTGGTCTTTGTTCTTGGAAAGTTGCAAGGTAGAACAGAGAAGGAGCAACGAGAAATAGACGTACAAGTGGATATCAAGGACGAGAACGGGCAAACCGTGACTTATGATCCCAATCCACTTCTAGAACGGTTGCACAAAGGTTTAACCACCCGTTATTATTTTGATTTTTCAGAACGTTGTGATCCCATCAAAGAATTGTACTCTTTAGATTCAGTTCGATTTATGGCAGCGGTAAGAGCTTACAAAGTCAAATATGGCATAGACATTCAAGTTCACATGAAAGCCTGTAATGTGGATTGTAACGTAAATACAGGACTACAAGCATTGAGTTATTTTGATTTGATCTATCAGCGTATTAACAACCTAAAAGACATCATAAAATAATGAAAAATATATTTATCATACTAGTTGTAATTCTTCTTTTTGGGGTGGGCGGAGCGGTTGCTTTTGTCGTGCTGAAAAAGAAGAAAGACAAGGAAAAAACAAGCCCCTCAGCGTTGAGCGATTCTGTCGAAAGTCCTATCCTCGAAAACAAAGCGATCGGAGCAACGACCAATAACAAACCTGTTACAAAGACTCCAGTAACCAATCCCGTAACCAACCAAGGTAAAACAACCAATGAAGCGGTGCAAATGGATATTGTTGTTTCGGATATAGACACGAATAACAGGCGTTTTGAGTACGATATGCACTATCAAGGCGTTCGTTACAAAGGCATTTTTGAAGATGGTGTCACCGCACCAATGATCCAAGTTAAAAAAGGCTTTGGTTCTTTTATGATTCAACAATTGAAGCTAAGAGCTACAAGCCCAAAAACAAAAGGCGATAAAATGGGCAGCTCACTTGCTGTGAAAAACGACCCTGTTAGTTTATCTATTTTAGACTTAAAAGGACAGACCTTAAAACAAGTAAACGTAAACTTAGCAACAGGCGAACAAAAGAGCCTAAATGTCAACAATACATCTAATCTTAGAACTTTATAACCTAACAAATCATGTTCAAAAAACACAAATTCAAATTTTTAGCCCTGCTTCTTATCTTGGTAGTCGGTGGTGGTGTGGCGTACTATTTTAAGAAAAAAGAAGTAGATAAAAAAGCGGCAAAAATGGATTCTAAACAAACCCAAGAACAAGCGCCAAAAGAACCGCTTGCCGTTGATCCTGTTTCTGATAAACCAACCCAAAAACCAACTACAAGCGAAAAAGCAACCACAAAGGAATTGGTGGTCTCCAAAGGAGACAAGCAGCTCCTTGCTAAATCTAAATAAAGACCATGAAAAAGACCCTAAAAAAGAACCAACAAGCCCTAATTGGGGGGCTTGTTGTCATTGCCTTGATTATCGTTTATGTTAAAAGAGATGTTCTAAAAACTTTCTTCAGTAAGTCGAAGAAATTGCCGTCTACTCCTGCTGCAACAACCGTCAGCACCAACTCCTCAACACTTTCAGAAAATGATATTGTCTTAAAGAAAGGAAGTAGTGGCACACAGGTAAGAAAATTGCAGCAACTTTTGAACGACAAGCACCGCCAAAGCACGCCTACTTTTACGCCGCTTTTGGTCGAAGATGGGAAGTTTGGAGCGCTGACCGAAACGATGCTAAAAAAATACACAGGCAAAACAAGCATTACCCTTAATCAACTCCTTAAAGCCCTTTCCTAATGCCTTTTTTTATACCCTTAATCATTGGAGCAAGTACAACAGGCTTTTTGTGGTATAATTCAGCGAAAGAGGACAAAAAGGAACCCACCTTTAACGAAGAATTATTAAAATTGGCATACCCTGTTTTATTGCTGTTGATGGTTCTTTTATTCTTTCGTTGGTTGTACCACAAAGGTACTCCTTAAAAAACTAAAACCATGAAAAAAACAGATAGTGCGATGTTAGGCGGTGCAATTGTCACCCTATTAATTTTCACCTACGGACTAAAGACCCAAAGAGGTTGGAAATATTGGGTGTTTTCCATGTTGTTTATTCCTTATTCAGGCGGTGCCATTGGTTATGCGCTAGGACAGGAGGAAACGACCACAGCAACCCAAGAGCGAAACCCACTAGAAATGATCTAAGCCATGAGCAGTCCTTTAACAATCATTCACAAAAACAAAAAAGTCCTATTCTTGGGGCTGTTGTTGGTCGTGGTTTTGGTCGTAACCGCTGCCACTCGAAAAGTGCGCATTATAGACAAAAGCCGTCAATTAATGCGCTCTAACAATCAACAATACCGAACACGGTCGCTCGATAGCATCAACCAAATATTTGTCCATCATTCGGCAAGCATTGGACAGACCGCCGAAGATTACGCCCGTTATCATGTACAGTCGAGAGGATGGCCGGGAATTGGCTACCATTTTGTGATCGAGGTCAACGGCGATATTATACAAGGCAATCCACTAACGAAGGTTTCTTACAATGTAGCAGGACATAACACTCGAGGGATTGGTATTTGTTTGAGTGGAGATTTTACCAAACAAGAACCCAGTGCCGCACAGCTCAAAAGTTTGGGGCGTTTGATCGCTCATCTCCGCAGACAATTACCACAATCTTTGGCGGTCAATGGTCACAAAGAGTTCGGGCAAACGTCCTGCCCTGGCCATCATTTAGAAAAGCACCTAAAAAAGTATCAATTCGCATGATTCAGAGCCGAAAAAATAGCCTTGTATGCCACCTCTTTACAAACGAAGCTTAATTCTTAAAACCAATGAAAATAAACAGCAATTCAAAGGGTAATATTGTTATCCAAAACAATCAAGACGAGATTTTACATATCATATCAGATAATGTTTTTTTGCATTTACATTCTATTAAAGAAAATGTCATTCTAATATCTAAAGAAGCAAGTAGGTATAAAGCAAAAAGTTCCATACAATTGGATAGCAACGAAGTGACAGAAGTAGAAGGTGTCGCTTTTAGTGGAACTAGAAATGAATTGTTGCTTTTATTATCAACGCTTTTTCAACGAGTGAACAATGATTCTAATATTGCCAAATTGGAAGAGTTGAATTTAAAGCTTCAAGAAATTATAGATAAACCAGACTTTGAGACCGTTTTAACAATAGGCATTGACAGCGATTCATTAGAGGGAATTGTCTATGATGCAGTGACCTCGGAAACCTATGGTGTAGGAGGTGGAACCGTGCCTACGATTGTACAGGAGGAACAAACCCCCAATATAGTAGAATGGACTTCTGTTAGCAATAGTCATCGGTTAGTTATCCCTTTTAATTATGCTTTTCAGGCAGAGAATATGAGCCTATATTTTGAATTTGAAACATTGGCAACAAATATAGATCAAAATAGGTATTATTTCTATTTTCAAAAAATGGATGGAGGAACGCCAACAACCATTTTATCTGTATCTAGTGATACATTTAGGTTAGGTCGCTCTAATGGTAACAAACAAATTATAGAACTAAAATATGATAATAGTGTCACCAATTATCAAGACTTTAGAGTTCTAGTTCAACCTTTTGCAAGTAATGTAAATTATCCTGCTACCTATCAATTAAAAGCTTTAGGAGTGTTGCCGTCTAACTTCTCTTATCACAATTTAGTTAAAGAGCTGTTGACCATTGAAAACAACATTCCTGTTGGAGCAACTTATTTAGGAATAGATAATAGCCCTAAGAATCTAACGGGTGTGTTTTTGCCTACAAGTAATTTTCCTTCAGAAAACACTCTAAAGGAAACGCTAACGACCATTTGTGAAAACTTAGTAAAAAGCAACTATGAAAAAATAGTTGTTGCCAATGATTACACACAAACAACAAGCTATCTAGATGAAGGAAATGCAACGGATCGTCGTATTCATACCATTGTTCATGCTAGCACGCTTTTAGGTTTGACAATAACAGAAACGTATGTTTATGGCGGTGTTGCTGGTGGCTACTATCTCACTTCTATAACTCGTACTTAGATTTAATAAATACAGAACTCAACTTGACTTATTTTTTAATCCTAAACTAAACAAAATACAAAATACAAGCTTACCCAATCCTATGAACATAGACTTAAAATTAAACGATTGCCTAGACGGCTTAAAACAAATCAACCACCAATCCATTGACGCCATTATTACCGATCCGCCCTACTTTTGCGGCATGACCCACAACGGCACCAAAGGCACCTACAGCGATTTAAACATGGTAAAACCGTTCTTTAAAGAAGTCTTTAAACAATGGAAACGAGTATTAAAGCCCAACGGTGAAATATATGTTTTTTGCGATTGGAGAACCTATCCTTTATTTTATGAGCTGTTACAGGAGGTTTTAACCATCCGCAACCGTATTACATGGGATAAAATTAGCGGTGCAGGCTGTTATTATAGCTATTCGCATGAAGATATTATCTTTTGTACCAATCCCTCACCACAGTACAAACGCTATAAAAAAGGGCAAAATGTTTGGCGAATGCCTGCCTTCAGCTCGGGAGCAAAAAAGACCAATGGAGAGAAGGTCCACCCCACACAAAAACCAATTGAATTGATTGAAAGGCTTGTTTTGTCTGCTACTGAAAACGAAGGCGACACCGTCCTAGATTGTTTTGCAGGAAGTGGCACCACCGCCGTAGCTTGTAAGCGTCTTAATCGTAATTTTGTAGGTTTTGAGATTCAAGAAAAGTATTACAATATTGCATTGGAGCGTATCAAAGCGGTTCCCTCTTAAAGAAAGATAGAATAAGGCTTTTAAACTACGTTTAAAGGGTTTTTTTACGCCTTTTAGGCGTCTTGTTTAAGTTTTTTTGAAGTCTTTTGTTTTATTCCTAAACTAAATTTAAACCACATGAAAAAACTAAAAAAAACCAAGGCAAAGCTGCCTAAAAATGAATTAAAAATCGGCTCGGGCTGCTCTACTAAAGAACTGAATCAAGAACGCATTCAAAAACTGGGAAAACTAAAAAAATAAGATGGCTATTAAAATAACCGATACCTTAGGAGGAGCAGATACAGGCGTTTCCAAAATGGAGGCTTGGTGGCGTGGAAAAGGGTTTCAAGCCATTTATAAAGAATTTAGAAAAGGTTCTTTGCCTGCTGTTTTTCTCCATAAAATCAAAGATGTTCGCAATGTCCAAAAGGTATTTAATTTGAGAGGTTTTCAGTTTGGCAACTGGGTATCCAATGAAGACCGTTTTAATTATTTAGCAGGATTGGGAATTTGTTTGTATGATCTCAACAAAGTTCTAAAGTTTAAGGCTAATAATTTGGGCTTAGATGGTACGTTGGGCATTGCCTTTGGCGCTAGAGGACAACGAGGAGCGGTGGCACATTATGAACCTAGTACGCATATTATCAACATGACCCGTTACTATGAAGCCACTCGATATAAAAACCCAAAAAGTAAAGCCGTTCGTTTTGTTAATTCGGGGGGTGTGGGGTCTTTTGCGCATGAGTATGGACACTTTCTAGATTACTTCTTTGGTTCTTTAGTAGAGCCGCATAATCGTTATTATTCGCTATCGAATGGAAGTAGTACCAACTCAACAAGGATTCCATACAATAAAAAAACGTATCCGATTCGTTCTGCTATGGAAGATATACTGGAGGTGGCGTACTGGAATGCGAATAAAACCGAATCATCAACCTTTATCAAGCGAATTAAAGCCTTTTCTAATAGGTCTTATTATGTGGAACGTACTGAAATTTTAGCCCGTTTGTTTGAGCAGTACATCGCCTATAAATTAAAGCGCTTAGGGGTGGCTAATTCTTACTTAACTAAGACCAAATACACTCGAGAGGTTTATATGACGCCTACTGAATTAAAGAAAGTGGTGCCGCTTTTTGATCAGTTGTTTATTTTGATGCGCACGAAGTTTTAATGTACTTGAATAGTACGCTTTTTAGAGGACTTTTTTTCATTAATTACAAAAGTCGTTTTCAAAAATTCAGTATTTATCGTGGTTGTGGCGTTTTGTTTTTTCCTGGAGATCTGCAGCTGCTGTTTTCATTTGAAACGAACACAAAAAAGCCTTTGATAAATGTATCTTAGATGTTTCCTTCAAAGGCTAAAAAGTCCTATTTTATTGGCAATGAGAACGTACTGCAAAAGTCCAACTAAGCCGCTCCGGGTACTACTTGGGCGACCATACGTCTACATAGATAAAATTAAAAGCTAGCAATCATCGAGGTTCTAGCTTTTTTTTTTGCTCCTATGCTTGGGAGCTGTTTTTTTTGGGTAACATAGCCTATACGCCCTCAGAGGGCATACGGGCATTTTTTTTGTTACCCATTTGTTACCCGTTTTTTGCCTATTTTTATTAAGTTTGTAGGAGAAAAAAAACTGTGTAATGTAGGTTTTATCGCTGTTTCGCCTTCTTACTGGTTTAAATTTCCTTTTATTGCTGTTTTTGAGGAGCAAAAAAACGCTGTTTTTTGTTACTCGTTTGTTACCCGCCTATTTTTGGGGGTGCAAAAATGAATGAATTTCTCGACTTCATAGGTTGTCTTTTTTATGGATTTGCACGAATATTGTAAATAGATAAAAAAAGATAAATTATGATTCAATTTGTAGTGGTATACAACTTTAAAAACAAATTAAAAAAAGACGGTACGGCTTTGGTTCAAATACGAGCGTATCTGGAGGGGAAAAGAAAATATTTCTCAACAGGCATTTATTTAAAGCCGTCGCAATGGAACAAAAAAAGCCACCAAGTCCAAAATCATCCCCAAAGTTTGCAGTACAACGCCGAAATAAGACGGCAATTAGACGAGTTAGAAGCCTATGTCTTGGATTGGATCAAGAAGCACGGCTCGATGACCTTGGAGCAGCTAGAAAATTACTTTAAATACGACGATGTGCAGTCGTTTACGGACTTTTGGCGGTACGAGCTAGAGCAGGACACCAAATTGACCAAAATAACGAAGAAGAAGCACAAAACGGCTTTAAATTACTGGGGGGAATTTCAAAAGAATGTCAAGTTCTCGGAATTGACGTATAATTTGATTGATGATTTTGATACCTTTTTATTTGGAAAAGGGCTACACACCAACACGGTATACACGCACCACAAGCAAGTCAAAAAATACATTAACCAAGCAATTCGGCGGGGGCTATTGGAGGCTACTAAAAATCCTTATCTAAATTTCACACCCAAAACGCAACCAACCGAGCGGATTGTATTATCTACGGAGGAAGTGGAGCGCCTCGAGGTCTTGACCTTTGAACGGAATGAATTTTATCTGGAGCTAATTCGGGATATGTTTTTATTTTCGTGTTATACGGGCTTGCGTTTCTCAGATACTTGCGCCATTCGTCACAAAGACATCGACCAAGATAAAGAGGGGCTATTATTAAATATCGTGGCTAAAAAGACAAGCAAGCAGCTCTTGCTGCCCTTGTACAAATTGCATTTAAGGAAACCAGAGCTATTGATTCAAAAGCACCAAATTGCAGGGGCGAAAGAGGAGCGGGTCTTTCATCAATACAGCAACCAGTATTTTAACCGCACCCTAAAGGAGTTGGCGGTTTTGGCGGGCATCACCAAACCGATTACAAGCCATGTGGCTCGGCATACCTTTGCCACGCATTTGGCGGCTAAAATTCCGTTGCATATTTTAAAGGCGATTCTACAACATTCTAAGATTGAAACAACAATGGTGTATTTGCATCTGTCTAGTAAGATGGTGAATGATGCTTTGGATGGGGTGGATTGGTAGGAATTAGGAACAGGTCACTTTTGGGGTGACCTGTTTTTTTTTTGTAACGTGAGTGTATAAAACTGTGCGGAATGCCATACCATGTATCTAATTTACTACGTCCCAGAGCCTTTACTTTGTATTAGATAATTCTATGAACTAAATAAAGTCGTATTATTATATAAAAAAGAGGAGTAGAGGTGTAATTCATACGACGGGCTTTTTCTTTAGTCCTAAATGTGGGATGAATATATATATTGTCTATAGTTTTATTTTGTTTACTTTATCCATTTCTTTTTTATATAAAAATCGACTTATTAAAGAACTTTCAAGTTGTGCTAGGGTAGTGTCTTTTTTATTTTTATATTCATTTACTTTGCTAACAATATTTTCTTTTTCTTCCTCAGTGACTGATGTTTGCCATAATATTCTGAAAATTTTAATTATACCTTCTTCGATTTGGCTCACTTTATCAATAACAATTATTGGCAGGTTATATTTTTTATATTTTTTGATTTGCAGAGTATTATATTCTTTTTTGGATTTCACTTTACTCTTAAACTCTACGATTATCAATATTTCATGAGTTTTAGTATCGAAAACTACACCATCAAAACGAGAGTTTTCATATTTAAATTCAAGGTAAAAAGGAATTTTATACAACCTGCATTGGTGGTAAAATTCAGCTTGGATATTTGCTTCAGAAATTTTCTTTCTCTTTATTCCCAATTTCATTTTAGGTTGGTATTTTCTGTTTTTTATGTCTATTTAACTTAGTAAAAAATCTAGGAATTACAGATAATATTGGTATATACAATGTGTTAAAAGTCATTTACCTATAACTGTAGTTAATCCCAGAATGCAAAATCTTTGATTTTGCGGTGTAGTGCATACGACGAGAATTTAGCTTTAGCCCGAAATATGGGATGAATATGTAGCTCTTGTAAACAACACGATAAAATTAGTGGGGTCTTATGGACCCACTTAATTTTGATCGCTAATTGTTGTGTGTAGTTTTTCTTCTGGGGCTGGTGAGCATTGAAAGATTCGAACTTTCCTTTCCTCCAATCATCTTAAAACCTAAATACTAAGATGGCTGGAGGCGTCTTACCCATAAGACGAAATGCCCATTTTTATAATTCAGCAATGATTTCATCAACTAATATATCAGAATCATTTTCTTTTACAAAGCCATATTCCGTTTTTAACCAATTTTCGATGCCTTGATAGTGTTTTTCTTTATTGGACCTATATTTATTCAATTTCTTTATCTCTTTTTTTTTAGCTAGTTCTGTAGCAGGAGGGTAGCATAGAGAACTAATTTTTAAAGCTAATTCTTTTGAAATTTGAGTAAAAAGGAAAAAATCTTCAAAATCTATTTGATTTAAAATTTTAGGTCCACTATTTATTCTATATTTATTCAAGAGGACTTCATTATAATGAGCATGTGCCTTTTTCCATTTATTCTTAATTTCATTTTCAGATGTTGTTGATTTATGAGAAAAGAAAACTCTTAGTTGGTGATAATAGGAGAATGTATCTATTAGGTAATCATCAATGAAATCTTTATGATTTATTCTCCCTTTATTTTTAATAAAAGTAATTACTTGGTCAAGTTTAGTTTTTCCTGAAACAAAGCTCCATTTTTCAGAAGAAAATTGGTTGTATTCACTTTGTAACTCATAGAAAAAATTTTCCGTTAAGTGATATACTGTTGCAATATATCCTAGAATTATTTGATTTTGAAAAGTATTACTTGAGTCATATGAAACTAAAATGCCATAGAGTTGAGATTTTTCTTTTAGAAATTCTTCAGGAGATTTAGTCTCATTCATTTGTTTTATAAAATCTCTTGCAGCAATTTCAGACAGCTCTATGACATAGTCAGCTCGTCCTAAGTCTCTTAATAAATTTGAATATGCTTTATATTTGAATATCATGTTTGTTTTTTTACTCTAATTACACACAACGTTTTGCTATATATGGTGCAACAAGCTATGCGAACAGAAATATAAGCAAATCCCTAAAGCAAAATCACAGATTTTGCTAGCATTTTTGCTTCAGCCCCTTAAACAGCTTACCCGATTTTGTTTTTTATTGTAGATATTTAGAGCCTAATTACCTTGACAGCATGCCCATTTTTTACTTTTTTAAGCTTCTCTTTTAGCATCATTTTGTTTTTTAAGCTCAGCACAAAGAGTTTCAAATACTAATCGGTAAGAGCTTTGCTCTAACATCATAATATTAAAATAGTCTTCTCCTACTTTTTTTAATTGAATTGAACCCCCTTTCTCTCTTTTTATAACATCGATTTTCATGACATGCTTATTGCTATATTCTTCTAATTTAATGGGTGTTTGAAGCTTTACCTCAAAAGCTTTGTCGTTTATTACATATGATTGATTCTCATTGTAACCGTATAAAAAACATTTTGCGCTTTCTAGTTGTCTATTAGTTTCGCTATAATGTTTCCGCCATTTTTTTATTTGTCTAGAGAGCACATCACTCTTTGTCTCTAAGCGCATTCCTAAAGTTTCATAAGGTACTTCAGATACAACAGGATTAACATTAGAAAAAGCTGTTGTTATATCATCAAGATGTTCTTTGGGAACATTTGTAAATGTATAGTCACCTTCATAGATAGAACCATATCCACTTACACTATATTTACTACAGATTTTATCTATTTTTTCTTCATTTCTATCCATTTGCCTATCAGCTCTTTCTGAGCGAGGGCTATAATAGAATTTTAATTTAATATCATATAACATAAGTATGATGCTTTTTTTATGTTTTTTACCAAAATTTCTTTTCGTTAAAGTATCTAATCTGCTTTAGTGACTTATTTTTTTCGTTGAACAATTTAAACTTTTTGCTGAACTAAACTGAATTCCTTAATTAAAGATAACGTTTGGCTATATAGCGTGCCACAAGCTATGCGACATTAAATATAGCTAATCCCTAGAGCAAAATCACAGATTTTGCATTCTATCTATAAAACCAAATAAAAGAAGCAATATTTAAGCAGCAAATTTTTGAGTATTGATATAAGGCTGCTGCCTATTAATAACCGCATAAACTCTACCCAAAATTTTGTTTGCGATATTATTCAAAATAAGCATGGGATTCTTTCCTTCACTTTCTTTTTTTAGGTAGTAGTTATTTAATTCTCTATCCGCTCTTTTAGCATTGAGAGCACCTATTATTAATAGACTTTTTAATTTTTTATCAGCAAAGGGACTTACTTTTGTCCTGCCTTTTATACTCGTTCCAGATTGAAATGGGAATGGCGCAACTCCCGCATAACAAGCTAACTTTTTTGCGCTTTTGAACTTTGAAAAACCACGAGTTACTATGATCAAATAAGTAGCAATCTGAGGACCAATACCAGGAATACTTTGGACCAACTCATAATCTATCTTAAGTTGACGTTCAGATTTTATAGTGGCTAAGATTGCTTGTTCGATTAACTTCAAGTTCTTCTCTAAATTATTCAAGATACTCTTGCTTGATTTTGTCAATTCTTTAAGCATTTCCTTTGGCAAAAAAGCCTCTAATTCTTTATTGCTCTTATATTTTTTTATAGACTTAACAATCTTTTCTCTTTGAGAATGAAGGACTTTTAGTTTTTCTATTGAAGCTGGGTTGTTTTGACTCAAGCTTAACTTCATTCGATTAAATAAGGTATATTGGGCAATTCTATAAGCATCTATTTTATCTGACTTTCCTCTACTGAGTCCTTTACTCAAGAACAAATCTAAAGGAGATAATTGACAGTAATCAATATCTAGTTCTTCCAATGTACATGCAAGTAAAGAGCTATAGACTCCTGTATTCTCAAAAGCTACTACAAAATCTTTATCTCCTAATTGTTTAACAATGTTTAAAAAGAAAGTCTTAGTTTCTCTTGTTTTGTTAGCTATTGTACAAGCTGATATAACAATTTCATTGGATGAATTAAGTGCTAATAAGTCTAAGCTTAATTTAGATACATCTACACCAATGTAATGGGAATACTTTTTCATAATTTAGATCATTAATTTGATGTTGAATTTCTTTCACGCCTTTAGTAGATCTGCTAATCTATTATTCTATTTGAAGCTATTCAACGAAGGGAGAATGTAGAGGACTAATGCAAAATATAAGCCTATTAGCTTTGCTAGTAAGATAGTTCACCTCTACTTCTCTTTTTTCTAATTATACGACTTTATTTAGTTCATAGAATTACCTGATACAAAGTAAAGGCTAGTAATTTTTTCTTCGTGATACTAGCAAAATCTGTGATTTTGCGGTGTAATACATACGACGAGGATTTAGCTTTAGCCCTATATGTGGGATGAATATATAGCTCTTGTTGTCAGCCGTTTTATTTTAGTAAATATACTAAAGAGTTTTTTTGAACTGGTTTATCTAGACTTAGACCTATTTCCCCATTTGAAGTTTTTGAGACAGGTTTATTATCAATCTGAATGCTTTTTATTTTTACAATGTTAAAATCGTCATCCTTTTCAATTAAAAGTTCATCTCCAACTTTGATTTCTGTACCTTTAATGTTGAGTATAATTACTTTGCCCTCTTTAAAAATTTCTTCAGTTTTATTTAAGTATTTACATTCTGGTTTTAAATCGAATAGACCATTTTGTAAGTAAAATTTTTGACGAGCTTTTGCTTTTGTTAGTATATTTTTTTCGATTAAGAAATATAATTTAAATAATTGCCAAGTAGTAATCAACCCTCTTTCTTCTATTTTTGCATCATTAAGTTGTTCTTTGGAAAAAGGAGGATTTTCTCTTTGCAAAGGAGGAATGTGTCTTTGATGATTTACTATATAATGGGCATAAACATCATAAGATTGTCTCTTTTTACCACGTCGGTATTTGACTTTTGAAATTTGGGAGCACTCAGAGTCTTTAGATGTTCCTCCTATTCCTTTGACTTCAATTATTATTAAGCCTTTATCTGTTTCAATTTGAATATCTTCTTCTTTTACTTTTTTGCCTGCTACTATCAATTCTGAATTAATACTATCTGCATCAACTGCATTAGTAAATCCTAGCCATTGTAAATATTTTAGCATAGCAGTTACTAATTCATCTCCTGTTGCTATTAGCATAGTATGCAAGAATGCATGAGAATCATAGTTTTCATTTAATTCGTCTTCTAATTCCTTTATTTTTTGTTTGTGTCTCTTTTTCTCACTCTCAATTTTTTGTAAAATAAGTTTATGATTCGGAAGAAAGTAGTTCTCGTTTAAAGTCCAATTATCTTTAATTATTGAGGGGAAAAGTTCTGGAGAAATATTTGGGGCATAATTTTTTAGAAAATCTAATAAGAATTCTCCTTTGTTCTCAAACTGAGGAAAAACAAAAAGAGTCATATCGTTGAATAAGTGTCTAAAAGATACAATCTGCTTTGTATTGTTCAACATGAGAGGTTTGAAATAAGGGTTAGGAACATATTTATTAGTTTCTTTATCTCTTATCTCAGGAAAATCAAAAATTACATGATATGTTGCCTTTGCGTTATATTTAGATAAAATTTGAGCTAACTCAGAATCAATGGAATTTGCTATGATTGTTTCTTCACCATATTTGTTTTGAATGTAAGGAAATTTTGTGAAAGAATAATTTGAATAAACTTCTTTGGGTAAAGTGTCGGTAAAAGAATCGGTTATACTTACAAACTTATATTCAGTCTCAGTTTTTTCATCTGCAAAAACAATGAATAATACCTTTTGTGGAAATGAAGATATATCTTTCTCTAAAAGATGAAGGCCTAAAGCTTTTGAATTAAATATGGTCTCTGGATAAGCACTTACAACTTTTATTATTGAGTTACTTGAAATTTCTTTCCTCTGATGATTTTCAAATTTCCATTCAACAGCTTCTTTATTCTTTAAATCAACGATAATAATATCGTATTCATGCAAATTTTGGGGGTAATTTAAACTTGGTAAGCAATAATGAGAATCGCCTCTTCTGTTATTAGGAACTTTTGTTCGTACTCCCAAACTTCCAATGTATAAATTAAACTCATTATCAGTTAGAAGTGAAGTAGATGTTTCATCTAAATCAAGCGTACAAATTTTGGGTTTTTCCATTTTGGTATTAATATTCAAATAAATAAAAAAGAATAATAATAATTTTTCTGAAATTAGAGGTAAATAAAGATTTATTTTTTCTAATGCCCGACAACTACCATATATACACAATTGCATATACAAGCACATATAGCGATCTATATACACAATCTATCTATACAGCTTTAGGCACTTTGTTAAAAATTAATCAATATTCTATAAAATTTTCACACATACATAAAGGCAAAAAAAAGCGAACCCTCGCTTTCCTATTTCTGATTTTTCTCAAGTATAGAAATAAGTTTTTCTTTGTCTTTTATAGACTGCTCCAGTAGAGCAATTGGCAGCTAAAATTCCGCTTTATATTTTAAAGGTGATTCTACAACATTCTAAGATTGAAACAACAATGGTGTATTTGCATCTGTCTAGTAAGATGGTGAACGATGCTTTGGATGGGGTGGATTGGTAGGAATTAGGAACAGGTCACTCAAAAAGTGACCTGTTTTGCTTTTTTTGTAACGGTTTGACTATGAAGCGTGGCGCGAAGCGACATGATTTATAGCCTTTGTTGGCGGTAGTTTTTTATTCTTTTTTCTCAGTTATTTTATTCAAAATCGGGGTTGCAATAGTTCCTAGAACATCAAGTATTGAAAAGACGCCTAGAAGTCTAAAGTAGAATTCAGATTCTTCAAATTCTGTCATTGTATATTTAATTAACATCAAAGCGACTGTGGACACAAAAACTATTGTTGCGATTAATGAATATCTTACATTGTCGGTCTTTGGAGAAATTAGAAGTAGGAGAGAAATATGCGCTATTGCTACAGATAGGATAATAAAGACCACCATAGTTTTCCATATGTCATTAAAGTCTATTATTTCCCAAATCGCTCCAAGAGTGACTACAAAACCTATTACTGAAATGAGCATTCCAACAATTGAAAAAGGTCTTAAATCTGGCTTTTTTTGATTTGTCGCACTGCAAAGGCCTGTCAAGCTGTAGCCGCTAATTGTTAGGGTTGTTAATAGCAGTCGAAATTCCGTTTCTCCAAAGTTGCCTATGAGAAAAATGAATATTCCGATTAAAGCACTTACTGAAAGTGCAATGACTAATGTTCTCAGGAAGTATTTCTTAAAGTCGAGATTTTCCATTTCTTTTAATTACCGCCAACAACCACATATACACAATTGTAGATACAAACACACATAGCGATCTATATACACAATCTATCTATACAGCTTTAGGCACTTTGTTAAAAATTAATCAATATTCTATAAAGTTTTTACACATACATAAAGGCAAAAAAAAGCGACTCCTCGCTTTCCTATTTCTGATTTTTTTCAAGCATAGAAATAAGTTTTTCTTTGTCCTTTATAGACTGCTCCAGTAGAGCAATTTTATCATTCAGTAGTTTTACATCTGTGCAAGTTGAGTTTCTACTATTTGAAGAATCTGTTTTATCAATGCTTGATTCCTCACCTTCAAGAAACATCTTGCCTTTTCCTGTTAGTAGCCAATTTACATTTACATTGTATTCTTCAACTAAAAAAGTTAAAATCTTACCACTAGGCAAAGTAACGCCTTTTTCTATTTTTCTGATAGTAGGAGCTGTAACTCCAATATCTTTAGAAAGAGCATTAGATGTTTTGTCTATTATTTTTATCAAAGATGTAAATCTATCATTAACAGGCATTTGTTTATATTAATTTTCTTAAATAGAAATTTAAATATCTTTTTAGATATTTTTATTTGCTTTTTAGTAAATAAACAGATATATTTGTTTCAACAAAGAAATTTAAATATGCATCAATGGCATTTTGAGTAAAAACAAAACTGTATTAAAACACGCCAAAAAGTATTTAATAGGCAAAAAAAGCGTTAAGACTTTCTTAAGAAGTCTTTAAGATTTTTTTAACACTTATGTCAACCAATGTAGACGTATGTAGACCAATGTAGACAAAATGTTAAAAAAAGGCGAAAAAAAAGGGGAAAAAATTCAGTCAAAGGAGGTTGAATGGTTGGACGCGCTGCAAAGAATTGTTGGCTCTATGGGGATGGTCGTCGGCAATTAGAAGGAAACTTCTAGCGTCCAATTTTTCTAAACGACAGCAAAACAAAGGGTTTTGTTACTGTATTTAGATATATATGTCTAGTGTTTCAAGGAAAAAGGGCAGGGGCAACTGCTAAAAGAGTTCGATTCTCTTCACTAGCGCAAAAACCAATTAGATCGGATAAAGTAAAGCAACGGCAACAAATCGGCGGTTCGGCGGAGCTTTGTCTATTACCAAACAAACAGATAAAAAAAATTGAGTAAACCAATGAAAAAAGCGACCACAAACGAGCGTCCAGACACTTTTTATGACTTTGTCTTCAACACCCTATCGGCAGCGGATTTTAAGAGCTTGCCCGAACAATTGGGCTTGAGTACAAGAATGACGACAATGCGCTTGCGCAAACCTACTTTATTAACCTACGACACGATTCCAAAACTGGCGGTGATCTTGGGGCGAGATTTAAAAGAATTGGTTCAAAAATACGAACTGGGTTACGATGCCTTATCGGCTCGAGAATATAAGCAATTAATGTATTAAAAATAGTACTCCGTGTGCTTTGGATAGCAGACAGGGAGTAATTAAAAAAGGAGGACCGATGGAGGTCGAGGAACTCAAAATTCAATTAGAACAGCAAATAGAGCAGTACAGAAAGGCAAAAGAGACCTATGAGCGGATCGCTCGAAGGGTAGCGATTTTAAAAAACGTAAAAATTACGACAGAGGAAGCAGCGGTTCTCTTAGGCGTAAAACCAAGAACGGTTCGAAAATACCACGAAGAATGGAAATTTTTAGAAGCCTATTTGCATTAAACAAGGTTTGAAGTTCAAGCAGAACACAAAACAGACTTAAACAACTCTTAAAAAGACCATGAATCAACTAATTCCAGTCCTTGGAAATGGACACGGCGGCATGATTGGCGGCGTGTACCAAACCAAGGGCAAACGCTACACATTTAAAGATGGTACCACCATCTACGAGGGGGAATATAACCGAGCGATCAAAGCTCGTGTAATGGAGCAGCTCACCGCCAAGGGCATTCCTTTTTATGACCTTGTGCCTGAACAAAAAGACATCCACATGAGTACAAGGATTTCAAGAGCAGATTACCTGTACAAAATGAGCCAAAAAAGGACTTTTTTAATTGATCTACATTCTAATGCAGGCGGTGGTCACGGTTGCGAGACTTGGATCGCTAGACAATCCAGTTCTAAAAGCAAAGCTTTGGCAAGATGGACAGAAGCTTTGTTTAAAAAGCATTTTCCTGAAAGTAAGTTTCGAGGGATCAAGCGCAAGAATTGGGATATACTTGCCAAGACAGATAACCCTGCCATTATCTTGGAGCTGTTCTTTATGGACAATTACGAGGAATGTAAAAAGTACTTGCTATCCAATGAGGGAAGAGACAGAGCTGCCGCTTATGTGGTGGATATTATCGAAAACTTTATTAAATACCATTCTTAGCCATGACGAATCAAAACAAAAATAGATTGCTGTATATTTTGCTTATTGCAAATCTTGCGCTTAGTACTTTTTATTTGCTCTCGGATATAATAAACGTTCGCTTTTCAACAGAACCAACAGCATCGCCTCAAGAAAGAATTATATCCATCGACACGACACCACCACCGCCCATTATTATACAAATGCCAAGGCAGTCCACGCCAAAGCCTATTATTGTTTTGTAGACAGTACAGGGAGCAGCGTTCCAACAGCTAAAATTGACACGTCTAAGCACGAAAAGGCGAACTTATACAGGGATAGTATCAAGGAGGATAATTTGACGCTTTATTATGAATCGACGGTGAAAGGACAGCTTTTAAAAAATGCCTTGGATTACAAGTTGAAAATACCCCAATTGATTACTAAAAAAATAGAGGTTTTAAAGCCTGTTCCAACGCCCGTTAGTACGTTGCTACTAACGGGTGGCGTTGGTGGGAATGTGAACCAATTTTCTAGTGTTCGGCTTGGGTTACAATTTGTTTCTGCGAAGGGTTGGGCGGTTGGTTATGATTATGATTTGTTGCAGAATGTGCATTCTGTAAACATTGGAGTGCGGTTGTTTGGTTTTGGGGCTAAGATGAAGTGATTTTGGTCTCGTACTGCGTCTTGTTGATTGTGGTTTTATTATTGTTAGTTTTCTTTTTTAGGTGCATTTAGAATTTTTGATTTATACCAAAAACTTAATGTAGGTGTCATAAACTTAAAATTATCTTATAAAGTACCATTAAATTCACTGGTAATGTATTCTTGGTGGTAGCCATAATAATCGCGAAATTCATAATATTTATGAAGGTAGAGACTATCTTCAGAAGTATAAAACCGAGCCTTATATGTCCATTTAAAAGAATCATTAGTTTGTAGTATATAACTGTATCTGTATTCTGTAAAAAGGGAATTACTTAAGGTTCTAACCAATGTAATGGAATCATGACCGAAAGGAGCAACCCCCAAAGAATCTGGTAACAAAATAATTTCATTATCACTTTCATTATAGACAAATTCAATCGTTTTATTAAAGTTGGTATGGGTCGTATCTCTAGTTACAATAGGAGGCCCTCCATTGAATTGGACGTTGTGATCTATATTTGTTACAGATAGGGTGCCGTTGTATATTGGAATTTTTTCTTTCTGCTCTGGGAAGGATTCCTTTTTACAACTGCACAAAAAAGTAAAAAAGCAAAAAAGGAATAAGAAGAAGGATATCTTTTGTATCATTAAGTAGTTGTTTTTAGTAGATTGTAAAGGTAGTTATCTATGTTTTTTTAAGCAAACTCAAAAAAAGCTATTTATCAGAAAAAGTAAGATGCTCTTTTAAAACTTTAATAAACAGAAATGGTTGAATTGCAGCCAACGATTAGTGTCTGCCTTTTGCTTGGGTTTGTGCAATAGACTTGTAAGGCAATTGGTTATACACCTTGTTCTAAACAGTTTTAGGTTCTAAGGGGAATTTTCTATCTTTTAATTCTTGAATTTCTTCTTTCGTCATTTCAGCACCTAAATCTACTAGCTTTGTGAAAAAATGTTTTGAGTTATAGTAAGCCATTCCCAGAATACTTCTTCTAGGAATCCCAATGAAATCATTTGATTCTACAATTAGATTAACATCCGCATTTGAGTTTAGAAGACTTTCAACTATTCGAGGTGAAACGTTTAATTTGCTTATACAGTAGGCTAATGGACTCCAACCTTTTTTATCTAAAATATTTGGATTAGCTCCAGCTTTTAAAAAATGAGAAAATATTTCGGCATATGTTTCTGTGGAATTATGGCACTTTTCTGCTAAAGCTGTCAATGGGGTCTTACCGTTTTGTAGTTCATCCAAATCAAATTTCCCGCTAGAACAAAGTAGTCTATTTATTTCTACGTAACCTTTCATTGGAAACCACGGATCCTTAAAGTTTAATCCAATGTGTAAGGAAACTTTGGATTCAAAATTTTCTGTTGAGTTAATTATTGAAGCAACTTTTTCCACATTTTTTGCGAAAATCGCCTTTTCCAGACTTCTTTTACTATTCATTTTTAGTTTGAATTAATTGTTTAGAGCGGCTCGTATGTATTATGTGCCACAAAATATGCGAAAAGAAATATAACTAATCCCGAAGCAAAATCGAAGATTTTGCGGTTTAGGGCAAAGCCCCAAGACTTTAGCTTTAGCCCTAAAACCGTGGGATGAAAATATATACATTGTTAGCAGTATGTTTATTTCTTGAAGAATTTCTTAAAATATCCACCTTTCTTTCCTCCTGCTTTATTCGAAGAGAATTTTGAGTCTAAGTACATTCTTTTCAGATCTATGCCATACCTCAAGGCAAGCTCATAATAGCTGTAGTCTGGATCAATTTCCGCCAATCTCAAAATTTTATCTCGGGCACCATAAAATACGGATAGAAGTTTTTCAAACTCTTCTACCTTTAGGCTCGTTAGGGACAAGAAATTTGTCGGATTCTTTTTTAAGTTATCATGGTTCATGCTTTTAATATACGAAAAATAATCCTGCCTTGCGTATGCGTACGCGCGGTCATGCTTTATTCCTAATAATATCTAATAAACTCACTTAAATTTTTATTGTTTAAATAAGTCCAAGGAGAGTTATTCGGAAATTGACTTAGTTTATAATAATTGGCACTATTTCTATTCTCAAAGAGAAGTCGAAGCCCTTCAAATCCATACTTATCAATAATTGTTCGCTCAAGATTGGTTGTTCTTATGAATTCAGAATCGAAACTTTTATTTGAGTCAGGTATTAAGGCTTTTCTGTAATCATTTTTCTCTTTTTCTGTCACAATATTTAATTTAAATTGATTTTGTGGTGGTGTACATGCGTTCACTCCTTTTTCGCTGTTCGAGGAATGTACCATGAGTATATATATTTAGTTTAGTAATATGGAATAATAGTTTTAGATACGAATGAAATAGATATACAAAATAGAAACTATTGATACTAGAGCGAAGATTCTATTCTCTTAAAAAAGCGTTCCACTAAACTGAACCATGCTATTGTTGCCTTTACCATTAAATCAGTTTTAACTAGGAACAACTTTTGTTCAGTTTTTTATTAACTGTATATTTCACAATCAGGGAAAGTCATTCTCACTTTATCTAAAACACTTTCCTCTATTAGATTACTTTCAAGGTCTAAAACACTTAATTCTTCCATTTTTTCGATAGATTCAGGAAGATCTTTTAGTTGATTCTCTCTTAAACTTAATTCATATAGATTAACTAAATTTCCGATGGACTTTGGTAATTTTTTCAATTGATTATTATTGAGCACCAAACGACTAGATAAATTTATTAAATTTCCAATAGTGTCAGGTAATTGGGTCAATTCATTGTCTTCTAAATTTAATTCTTCTAGATTAGATAAATTCCCAATAGATTCTGGTAATTCTTTCAATTTATTTTCAGAAAGATCTAAGCCTATCAAATTCGTTAATTTACCAATGGATTCTGGTAATTTTTCTAATTGATTACCTGGTAAGAATAATCCTTCTAACTGTTTCAAGTTACCAATAGAATCTGGCAATTCAGTTAGTGAGTTTGAGTTAATATAAAAAGAATCTAAATTAATGAAACGATCTATTGAGGCTGGTAATATTTCTATTTCCATATTGCATAGTTCTAATATTGTAATGGCTTCTAGCTTTTCTTTTAAAGTTGGATCTTCCCACCAAGAATCAAGAGTCTCGTTCTTAATTGCTTCTCCAATTGCTTTATTATGGTCTGTATTTAGTTTTTCGATACATAATTCTAAATTTTGTAACATGCTTATTTGTTTTTGTGTGTAAGTTAATTTTATTAATGTGTAATTGTAGATAACGTATTGATATATTATATGAAGTACCACAAGTCGTGCGCTCAGAAATATAGCTAATCGTAAAGCAAAATCTACGATTTTGCGGTAGTCTCACAAAAGCCTTGAACTTTTAGCTTTAGCCCTAAACATGGGATAATTATATATAGCCGTATTAGTTGCAGTTATTTTTTATTTGTATATCTAATGGAGTTGCTAATTTGTATTGGTGGTATTGAGATTTAAATTTAATATTTGTGATTAAGATTCTTTCACTCACTTTTATGTGTTTTGAAATTTCTTCCATGTTTAGTGCTGCCCCTTCACAATCTTTAAAGTAGACAAGTTTGTTTTTTCGGATGATAGCAATGGTATAACTTTCTATAGTAAACTGTATATCGAAATCGTAATTTATAAGTTCAACGATAATTTTTTTTGAAGCTTTAAATTGCCCTGATTTCATTTCGTGTTTTTCATTCAATTTTCCTAAGCTTCCTAAGTGAGCAATAGGTTGAGGAAGGTCTTTTACTGTGAAGAAGTTTTCCTGAATTAATCTAAAGTCATTATTTTCTTTTTGGTAAACTTCCAGAGCAATTTTTCCTTTTCTTTTGGGGCAGAGGATAAATGAACCATCGGGCTTTAGATTTTTTATTTCACAACCATAAGCGTTTAATTTTATCTTATTGATAGGAATTTTTTTAGAGTGCAGGTAGAGACGATTATTGAAGTTTACAAATAACCAATCGTGAGCTTTTTGAATTTGAACCAAATTTTGAGACTGAACAGTATTTAGAAAGCATATAAATGCTAGGATTGAAATAATTATTTTCATGAAGGTTTTTCTTAGTTTAATTTTTTGTGTTTTTAGAACTAATTCTAGAGAATAAACTATTTATTATAATTCTACGGATCATTGCGTTTTTATTTATAGAGTTTTAAAACATCTTCCTTATTTAAAACTGCATTTTGAAACTGACTTGCTTTTAAATATAATTTAGAAAGAGGTTCAAAAATGGTTAGTCCTTCTAGATAGAAAGACATTCTTCCTCCAGTAATGCCACAGCCAATAGCTCCATTTTCTCTATATGGTAGATTTTTAGAATTGATAAAAAGAGCATAATTTTTTAAAATATAGATATCCCAATCTTTTTCATAAATTTTAAAGAACCTGTTACTTCCTTTAGATATCACTTCTATGAAAGGGGCTTTTTGTTCTGTTATTATCCAAGTTCTGAGTTTTTTATGGATAGTAGAGTCTATTTTATTTGAGATGTATATAGGAAAAGAAATTTTATTCTTACTAACTCCAGCATAGGATCCTGCAAACCCAACAAACTCATGAAATTTAAATTTAGTTTTGATTAATAGCTTTTGCAATTGGATATTTCTGATAAAATTAAAAACTGTATCTTTTTGATATATAATAGAATCTGCCTTAAAAATAAAAGGAGAACAATAGTCTAATTTATCTTCGTCAAAATAAGCAGTTTCGTTTACTGGTATTTCATCATAGAAATTTGTACATTCTTGAACACAAAATTTCTTTTCATTAAGAAAAACCCATTTTTTTAGAGAGCAAGATGAAAATATAACAAAGATTGATAGTAGAGGAATCAATATTTTCACAGAATGAGGTATTTTTCTTTAATGAAGTAATGTTCACATTTATGCTGGATAATGGTATGTTTTAATAAACTTAATTTATTTTCTTTTTTACTTTATTAGCTCTTTAAATTATTACTTTTTTGGTGCGGAAGGGATAATTTTTTATCTCAATTCTTTGCAAGCTATGGAGATTGTCAAAGAACTTGGAGTCCATTTTTTTGACAATCTCCACTCTCACTTTTCTATTTCTGATGTTGCTTTACTATTTTGAATGTTTGGGAATTTTCAAGAACTAAAATATAAAGACCTGCATCTAGTGTTTCAAGATTTAACGTGTCGTTAGGCGAAATTTTCTTTTCCAATAGTAATTCCCCAATAAGATTGTATACCTCTATTTGATAAAGGGATTTTTTAGGATTTTCTACTTCTATTGTCAAGTTTTGAGTAACAGGAATAGGATAATGTTTAATTTTTATTTCGCTTGTTGATGAAATTGGTTCTATATTGGTAACATTAGTTAATGATTGAATACTATCGCAAGTAATATTTGTATTTGAATTAACTTGGCTAACGTATTTATATCCAGCGACAACAGAAGAGCTAGAATTCATATTTAAACCTCTATAATAATCTCCAACTCCTTCTACGAACTTTAAATAATGATTGCCCGAACCATATCCTTCAAAATGTAGTACTCGTCTGTTCTTTTGAGCAATAAACATGGTGTCAATATGTACTACTTTGGTGTAGGCAGGAGTATCAAAACCAGTATAATAGATACTATCTCCAACGTTTAAAGAGTAGTCAATAAAAAGTGTTTCCGTTGTGCTACTAGGAGCCATGAAATATATTTTTTTATTTATAGTGTCTTCTCGCAGATAACCATATAGACCACTTGAGATGTTATTAGCGTTATAAAGATGATAATAATGTTTGGAGTTAATAACGGTATCACAGTTTAAAACTTGGAACTCATCCCAAAAACTCGACAGTCCACCGTGATGGGTTGTATGTCTAACAGTCCATTTTTTTTGAGGGATTAAAGTTTTTTCGTATGACTGGGCAAAAATAGAATACGAGAATAGAAGCAAAGAAAACAATAGAATAGACTTTGGGAAGCAATAATTACACTTTTTCATTAATTGGAGTTTTTTGTAAAGTATTTACACACATGAAGTGGTGTTAAATATTAGTATTAGTATTAGTATTAGTTAAATATACACTATTTTTAATGAAGATTCCACTCTAACAGTCATAATTTAAAAAATGCCTTCTTCGTAAGCCCTTTAAAATAGGCACATACACTCAGTTTTTAGCGGAACAGAAATTGCCCGAAAATTAGCGGTTCAGCTATTTTGTAATTACCATAATTAAGCTCCTCAATGCTTTTATCTCAAAAGCCAAATAATCAGTTTAGGGATTTAAAAATAGCCTTATTTTTAGTGCTAGTGAGCTGCGAGAGCTTGGCATAATGTATTAAAGGCTTGATAAAAGAACCAAATCACGAAGTAGTAGCGAAGGTAATCAGTTTGAAAGTTTTTTCTATAGAGGAGCTACGGATAACTTTTCTTTTATAAGAACACAATGAAAATGAAATATACAGGCAATAATAAAAATGGAAATTATTAGATACTTTGGGAATCTGTATTTGATGGCGATTCGTTCTATATAGTTTACAGGACTAGCTCCATGTTTTTGGGAAGGATTGATCGTATTAAATAGTTCTATTGATATAACTTTCTGTATAATAAAAATGCATTTCGAACCCAAAGTATCTCTTGAGGTGGAAACCGTCCTCTTTTTCTTTGACTTTTTTACAGTAGATTTTAAAAGTAATAAAATAGTCTGAGTTTTCGAATACTTCTTTGACATACCAGATTCGATTTTTACCTCCATGAATAACTTGGCAGAGTTTTAATTTGAAATTAAGAGAACTCTTTAATAACTCAGATTTATAGAGCAAGTATTCCTTTAAATTCTTAGAGTATAGCGAGAGTGGCATAGAAGTAATTAAGTTGAAGGTTTCCTCACAATTGTTATGCTCTTTATTATATTGAGAACAAAGTTTTCTCGTTTGGAAAGCATGAAATGAACTTCCTTGGAATTTATAATGGCAAACTACAAAAAAACTCCTTAAGGAATCCCAAACAGAAGTTTCGACTGATGTACTATCAAGTTCGTAACCCAGCCTTTTTGCCAAGCTATCAATTAATGTTTGTTTGGTTGTTGTTAGTGCCAGTAATTCTTTTAAGGTAAAGGGAAGATGATTTCCACTTCTAACTTTTTTTCTAAGATTTAGATGAATACAATCATTTAAGTTTTTAGAATTTTTGTGAATATCAATGTATGGAAATGGTTGTGACTCTCCATTTTTAGAGAATGAAACAATTATTATTAAACTTAGGATTAAGCTTTTCATTATAGAATTCTATTTTTGGTAGCTAAAAATTAGACCTATCAAAATTACAGTCGCAGTAGTTCTAAGAATATATTATTGTGGTTCAACTTATAACTGCACAGAGTCATTATATAAAGGTGATATTGGCTACAGTTTTATTGTTTTTTTAAATTAATATAATTTAGATATTCTTTTGGGAAACAATCTGGGCAAGCTTCCTTCTTTATCGACTTATTCTCACTATACTTTTTTATATAACACCATTCAATAGCGTTTTTTTTATCTAATGAAAAGTGATGTGTTGCTGTTTCGATAAGAGAGAATTTTGTCCCCTGCCATCTATATTTTTCGCCTTGAATTATCTCTTCCCCAAAATATGTAGTGGTAAATGTTTTTGATTTAGGGTTGAATCCAAAATTTGGAGTTTGATCAATAACTTTTGCATAACAATCAGATAGCGGGTCAAAAAGAAAGATTGTATGTAAATATTTAATTCCAAATCCTGATTCTGCATATGATTCTAAAATAAGGTCTTTAAATTTATCCCCATTTATATCAATAAGAGTATCTGCATAAATTGCTAGTTGTTGGATTTTTTTTAGGCTATCTGCAATATATTTTGCGTTTTTTTTAAGTTGAATATAGCTAAGGTTTTCGATTTTTCTGCCATTTAAATTTGAATTCAAACTTTTCCCGTTTCCAATAGTGTTATAGATGATTTTGCACTCTTTTTCATCAGGTGTTTTTTTTTGATTGTTACAATTTAGAAAGATAAGAGATAAAAGAATCCCATTTAGTATTCTTAATTTATTCATCAAGTAAGCTTTGTAAATTTGATTATTTAATTTATAACATAAATGCGATATGTATAGGTAATATTCTGACTAGCCTTTTTAGTCCTAAAGCTTAATATAATTGCATTGTCAATGTTTGTTTCTGTTATTCTTATATGTTATTTATGGTTTTATAGATGATTAAAGAGGTGCTTGTTGTAACTTATCCTTCCTCTCTAAAGCCTTCGATGAGTAATTGGAAAGTAAAGTTGTTATATTGGTCAATTTTTTCTTTCAAGGCGCTAATTTTTACGCCATCAAAAAGACCAATCATTTTTAATAATTTTATCTTTTTAGAGGGAGGTATTTCTTTATTAAAAGATAGCTCAAATTTAATTTTAAGACTGTCTTTAATATTTTTACAAATAAAATTTCGGAGTTTTTCGCTTTCATTTTCCTACCATTCAGTGTCAATATGAAAATTTTTTATAATGTTTTCTTCTTTATAGTTGAATCTTGTAGGAAACTTTTCTTTTATACAGTGATTAATGAAATCAAGAGGAAGAGCAATATTATGTTCTACTAGACGATGTTCTAACTACTATTGGCTCTTTTTTTTAGCCACCAATCAAGCCTTGTTTCTACTTTGTAATTTGTTGCTTTTGGTTTTGTTTCAGCTCGTTCAATACTCAACTCGTTTAAATTTGCTACGACTGACCAAATTGTGCCAAATTTTTCTTTTCTTAAATTTAAGCAAACACACTTGTCTGAAAGAATCTCTTTAGCTTTTTCTAAATCTATCTGCTTAATAGGTTTTAAGTTGTTTCCTAGACCATTATATCTTTCTTCACTTTTGCTCCACTCAACGCCACCACGATCATATGCTTGCATTTCCTTTGATTTAAATTCATTGGTTATGTATATGAATGGTTCTTTTTTTTGTGGGAGTCTTACAATACTTTTTTGTGGTGCCGATTCTACTACTGCAAGATTTCCATTTTTATCAGCAATCAAAAAATTATTAGCGGTCGAAACTTTGACTTTTTGAATTAATTCTACAGCCTGTTTAGTGTTTTGACAATCTTCTAAGATTTTTCGTATTATAAAATGAAAACTTATTCCTGTTTGAATTTCAGTTCCGTTAACGAATGACATTGCAATAGATAATCCTTTTTCATTAATCCCATCCGAACGACCAATAAAAACGTCTGATTGACTTATGTATGCGTATTTGTTTTTGGGTGCAATTAGGCTACTTTCTGTAAATTTTTTAAAATCAAAGAGCATATCATAGTTTCGTCCAATTATTGTAGAAGTTTTGTTTTTGAAAGCAAAAACACTACATTGACCCGTTGGATTGAAAACGCCAAGGCTTAATAAAAAAGCACCTAGATTTTCAGGTTTGTCATGAATTCCTTTTGCAAAACCTTTAATTTCTTCGATAACTTCAGGAAAGAATATTTTTAGCTCTTTATAAGATTCAAGCCCAAAATCCATTTTTTTTTTGCTAATGGTTGGAATGGTGAAGTTTGCCTTTTGGTATAATAGCTGACCATATTTGAACCCCATATCGTAAAACTCTCCATATAATCTCGGATGATACATCTTGTTTTGTTGATTTAAAGTATTCTTGTTAAGAATTAATAGTTTGTCGAAATTACACAGTAGCAGCGCAGCTAACTAGAAGCAAAGCACTCACGAAGTAATCAAGGAACTACCTAAGAATAGAAAGTTTTTATTCTCCTTCTTTAGGTTTGTATAAAATAATAACCTGAATTAGTACAGCCATGATAACTAAGAAAATAATTTCACTTTGAGTAAAAAGATTAATGATACCTTTGGCTTTTTCGCTAATAAAAACTTGCCGTCTTCCTTCCTGCAATTGAATTTTTGACAAGTCATATAAATGTTGATCAATTTTTTGGATACTTTTAAAAAGCTCATTGTTTGCTACATTATCAAAGGACTTCTCTTTTTGATTGAGAACTGTAATTTCTTCTTGTAGTAGTTGGAAAATAAACTTCTCTTTTTGGGTTAATTTAGTAAGAGCATATTTCCCTATTAGTTGGTTTAACTCCTGACTGTATTTATCATTTTGTTTTGTAAAAAAAATGGTGTCTAAGGTTATAACTGCAATTTCTTTTTCTTGAATAATTTTTGACATCTCAAAGAGCAAATCACTTGCAACAAGTCTATCTTCGTATATAGTAGTGACGGAGTAACTTAATCGATTAAAGTTGTTTCGATCGATCAAGTTCGTAATGAGTACAATGAAGAAGACCAAAAGAATACTTACAGTCCATTTTATTTTAGCGAAAAATTCCATAACGTGTTTTTTGACTTTAAAAAATTCATTGATTTTGCTCAATTGTGCTATCAAACTTATCACTTAAATTAAGTATATACAAGGAAAATAGATTTAATTTTTGCAGATGCAATTTTCAATAATTAGAATAAAAAAAGCTCCTCTTTCGTAAAGCCCTAAAAACAAATAAATAGCCCTCTATTTTTAGTAAAAGAGAATTCTAAAAATACACTATAAAATGCTTGAAAGCAAGTTTGATAGCTTACTTTTGTACGATTTTGTGTAGTATCTTTTATATTAAATTTCAGACGAGATTATTGATCTGCACCTTGATCAGCAATCATTATTCTCTTTGCGAAAGAGTTATGATAATCATTGTTTTTTGTCGCCTTAAATCTATGATTTACAGAAAAAAATTGTAGCTTTGAGTATATTGATAAAAACAAAAAACTTGTTTTTTGTTAAACACATCAAAATCTTGCCAATAATCAATCAAAAGAACGGCAAAACAAAGCAATTAAAATTTCCCCCTCGATGATTTAACTCCATGTTATTGGCAAATGCTTTAACACGAGAAGCAACAAAAGAGCTTCTTTTTCCATTGTTTTGTGTTCTATAGTAAGGTATATAATGTAGACTTAGTGAAAATTAAAAGTGCTTATTTCGTACTAAATATAAATTAGTAGAAATGAGCAATAGTTTTATTTATTTGTACACTTTGAGAAGCGGTTGTTTCAAAGTTAGAGGAACTCATAAAATAAAACGGTTTTAATTATTGAGTTGTGAAAAGCATAAGTATTTAGTTTCAATGATAAAAAATGACATAAATCTTCCTGAATGGAGTGATTAAAAATAGATTGTTTTATCCAGCTTGTTTCTTTTGTGCAAAAGCAGGGTATGACTAGGCGTTTTGTGAATGTTGTAGGGATGTTTTTTTGACTCCTAATAAGATGAACTATAATAATTTATTTATAACTAATTCATTAACACACAAAAACACATACTATGAAACTAAAATCGTGTATACTTTTTCTTTGGTCAAAAAGAAATATAGGGATTCTATTTTTTGTACTATTGGCTTGTTCTGGATACAGTCAAGAAGTGATTTTTGCAGATTATTTTGATATTAAAACTAGCTCTCCTGCAGGTAGTGTTGTAACAGGTAAAATACATTTAAAGAGAAACAAAGACGTATTGGTGACACCTGTTCCTGTTGGATATAATTTTGAGCTGACCACCGACCCTTCAGGGCTTTTTGATTTAACTAACAAATGGGATACTGTTGGAAAAATGCAAGGCTTATTGATAGGGGAGCTTTCTATAAAAAACGGTCAGACAACTCCGACTTTACCAACAAGTTATAACCTAACTATTTCCTTAAAAAACAACCAACAAGTTTTAGCTTCTCAACAAATTACAGTGCATATTGTAGATACAACAACGTGGGAAAAACTATTTGAGTATTACAAAGCAGAAACAATTAGTAATAGCCGACTTTATGGGCGGTTTACGTTGAGCGATGTTGCCATACAATCCTTAATTACAGAGGTTAACTTAAACAATGGGATGATTACTTCCGTTAATAATTTGTATAGTGCGCTCCCTGAAAATACCTCAGGTTTGGATAACAAACTGAAGGATATGGCAAAGCATATCGGAGCGATGGGCTATGCCTATGCCAATCAAAACTCAACTCATTATCAATCAGCAAGTCTTCGGCAAGCGATTTATAAGGCAGCTCGTTATTATATGAACTATTTGCCGATATTTGGAGATGATATTAGCAATCCTATAGGGAGTGCAATTGGAGATGGTTATCATGGCTTGAGGTTTAGTCACGGGAGATTGAGTGTAGGTACAACAACGCATCAATGGGTATTGGTTGATGCCTTAGGAGCTCCTTTAGTACAAGTGATGGATCATGTAATTGCTGATATTCATAATAATAATCCTGATGCTATTGCTTTGCAAGAGTCCATTTACCGATTCTATCAACATTATCTTTCTTTGGTGCCTACTCGTCGTGCGATGATTAATAATAGCCGATGGCGTGATATTGCTGATACGAGTCGGAATGAAGGGGCTTGGGCTGATGCCAATATTCACCACCGAATGCGTTCTTTAATGGCGATGGGAGTTATTTGGGCAGATTACAATCGTCCTATGACGTATGTTCCTTATTGGTATGATGATTGGAATAATGGAACTCCTTTTGCAGGCTTAACTTTGTCCAAAGGATGGAGTCCAAGAGGCATTATTTTGGATCTGAGACACTGGTGTACTAAAATTTACTGCAAAACTTACCAATATGCACAATCAGGATTTCATCCTGATGGGACAATTACCCATCATAGTGCTTATGGGGCTTCTGATGTAGCTTTATTTGCATATGGATTCGAATGGGCTTCCCTAACCAATTATGCAATTGAATATTTTAAAGAAACTCCTTATCCCTTTGGAAATTCAACCTATCAGTTTTTTACGGATCTTATTAAGTACACTTATCCGCATATAATTTACAAGCAACAGTTGGATTATGTTGTAGCAGGTAGGAGCTTTAGTTCTGATATGAGAGGGTTTACAATTGGAAAAATAGTTGCTCAATCCAACAAATTAATTGCTAATAAACTGCCTTCAACAGTGATTCAAAATGAAGCCGTTTTAGTTGCTTTAAAAAATGCCTTAAATAACAACTCACAACAGCAAAACAGTTCTGTAGCTTTTTGGAATGCTCATTATTTAGTGCACAGGAGAGAAAATAATATGAAAAACTTCTTTTTCTCTGTTCGCCAAAAATCAACTCGATCTGCAGGTGCAGAAGATTTTGGATCTATAAGACGTTCTTGGCATGCTGGTAGTGGTGTTTTTCAGCTAAGAGTAGATGGGGCAGAATACACTAAAGCAGTGTTAGATGAATACGATTGGCACATCTTACCAGGGGTTACAGAGGAGTGGCGAACGGATGCTATGCCGACTGGACGTGCTTCATTGGCAGGACCAGGGCTTAGTGCTCATTCTGGCGTTGTTGCAGACGGGGAACAAGCAATGGCCGCACACTTGTATGATCCAGCTCCTGGAATGTCAGATCTTGGCTTTAACATTACTAGTGGAAATGTTCCTTCTTACGCTATAGCCAAGGCTAATAAGTCCTATCATATGGTGAATGGTTGGGGAACAGCAATAGGTTCAAATATATTGAGAAAGAGTGCTGGACAAGGTTTAGAAATAGTTACTTGTGTAGACCAGTCTAAGCAGGATACAACCATTTATTACTCTGTTAATAGTGCTCCAGAAGTTAGTTTGCCACATACTGCTAGTCATAATCTGACGTTAACTATGACGGGACCGACTTGGTTGCACCATGATAATAAGGGATACCTAATCTTTCCGAAAACGAATCAAGATTTATTGATAAAAACGGGGACGCATATTAATCCAACACTAGGTGGGACTAGTGATAATTTTATTATAGCCATAGGGCACGGAACGACACCTAATCAGACAACGCTCAATGGCTACCATTATGTATTAGTGGGAGATGTTGTAAAAGATAGCATGCCATTCATTATGAATCAATATTTGGCAGACAATTATATTGAAATAAAAGAGGGGAGATGCCATGCTGTATACAATCATGCCAATAAGGTGGCAGAGGTAGCCTTCTACGCAGCCGATACTGCATTTTTAGACAATACGCAGAGTACTTGGATTCGTGCCAATAAAGCGGCATTAATTCTCGAAAAAGAGGGGGTAAATGACATTCAATTGACAGTAAGTGATCCTATGCATGATATTAATAATTCTTCAATAGAACTAGAAGTTTCGCTAAATCTAATGCCAGGTACCTATCATACGGAGATTCATGGATTTGATACCATTGCAGGAGAAGTGGCTATTGTTACAGCATTAGCGAATGGAGGAAGTAGGATTGTGATCAATCTGCCCAATACTGGCGATGAATTGATTTATGGATATCAAGAACTTGTTTATGCTGGTGCTCCAATTACCTTAACTGTACCGAAGATGAATGTTGCCGTTTTACCTTTAGAACTATTGTTGTTCAATGTTCAAAAAGGAGAAAAAGAGATGACCTCAGAAATAACATGGGAAACAAATGCTAATTGGGATAGAAGCCATTTTGAGGTAGAATGGAGCAATGAGAAAGCATTAAGCTTTTCAAAAATAGGAACGGTGACTACGGAAAACAATCAACTATTTTCTACAAATAACCAATATTTATATGTGCACGAAAACCCAACAGCTGGTGTTAATTATTATCGCTTAAAAATGATTGATAAGAACGGCGCTTTTGAATATTCAGATATTCGGGCAATAGAATTTGATGATGTGTGGGGGAATGTGGAGGTGTTGCCTAACCCAACTACGGGGAATTCTGTAATTGTTTTTGAAAAATTGAACCAACAGGCTCTCTTGCAATTATATGATGCTGTAGGAAAGATGCTTTGGGAAAAGAAACTCCAGACTGGAATAACAAAAGCTAAAATTGAGTTATCAACACTTCCCGCAGGAGTTTATTGGCTACGATTGTTGGACGAAAATGGCTATTTAAAAACATTCAAGTTAGAGAAAATCTAATTATTACTATTTGTAGAATTCTTATTTCCTAGGCAGAGGCACGGTATTTAGTGCCTCTGTTATTCATCTAATACTCCTCCCAACTATTGTCTTTCGCATAAGAGAACCATTCTATATTTTTAATTTCATTTAAAATTTCATGCTCAAATGGAGGACCAAATGAGTTTTGAAAACAAATTAGAGTCAATGAAGAAGTACCACCAACCTCTGAATTGGATGTTCCATGGTATTTTAACCCCATCACGCACACAGTTCCAGGTAACCGCATAGGCTTACCAAATGGATACTTTCTTCCGATGTTAATGGGAATCTGTTTTGGAGTAACTAAATAATAGTTTTCGACGTGGGTGAACGGTATAGCTTTTTTATGAATTTTTGCTAAAATCTCTTGGTTTATTTTTTCATACGGAATTCCTACGATAAGATCTTGATAAGTTGGCCACTGATATAGACAGGTTATTTTTACTGTTTTATCTTTAAATTTTAATTCCATGTGTTTATTTTAATCATTGATAAGGTTTAGCAATAGTATTTTATAGAAACAGGTTTTGGTGCAGCCACCGTATTTTGCTAACTATCGTTTTTGTTTTTTCTAATAGATTGCTTTATAAGGCTTAGCAAATATTCTATATCATCCAAATCTTGAACTTTTATTTCATAAGACCCATTTCCCCAATGTCCTACATTAGAAACATCTCTTGAGATATTCTTTGCATCCATCAAATCTCCACTTTTTAGATTGAGGTATATTTTAAGTGCTTTACTTTGGATTACAAAATCACAAAATATTTGATTCTCGATCTTGAAGCCAATCGTTTTTTTCTTTGGATGAGGAGAAACGTTATCATCTAAATTAATTATTCGCTCTTTTAAGGCATGATACATCTCTTTAATTTCAGAATTAGCCCCTTCCAAGTGATCTTGTTCGGTATAAACCTTTACTTCTTTATTGACTTGGTCAACAACAGCATCTTTGCTTGAGATGGTCTTAATACTTTCTTGAGCTCCTGAAGTCTTTATTTGGTTGTAAGTTATTGTCTTATTGTTGTATCTTTTTATCTCCCATAATTCAATGGGTAAGTCTTTAAAATTAATCGCCTCTTTTTGGTAAGTTGTAAAGGATGGTGAAATAAAAATTACTCTTGATTGCGACCAGTCAACGTCTTTTCTTCGTAAAGTCCCTTTACCGCTTTCATTAAATTCTAAAATAAAATCAGCCTTGTTGTTTAGCATCAACGATAGATAGGCGTAGCCTTGGTCAATGACACTAAAATTTTTATCTCGCTTGTACTCAATAATTACAAAAGTTCCAGCTTCCTTGTCAAAAGCCAATGTATCAATTCTAAAATTGTTTAAACTAAATTCTGATTTTACGAATTCAAGTCCAAAAATTGATTGTAAATTGTTTTCGGTTAAGGTCTGAATATCTTTTTCCAGTTTAAAAGGATGTTCCTTAATATTTTCAAGGTTACCGTTTTCAATTATTTTGAATAATGGCATTTTGTGTTTGTTTTTTGTAGAAACTAATTGGTCGCGTATCTTTTGGATAAAGATTATGGTCGCTGAATATAAGCCTTTCTTAGAGTAAAACCGTAGATTCTAGTATTTATATTTTTTATTGCTTATTAATGGATAGGCATTGCGTTTACATTGTACCAAATATCCGTTATTTTTAATTTCAACCAAGTCCATTCGCTGCCTTCTAGTTCCCAACTAGCCTCACATTCAACGGGTATTTTTATTCCATTTATTTCTTTAGTTTTAGTGGCAATTACTGTCCATTGAGTCGGTACTTTATCTTTTGGATCTCGGTAACGCATGGTTACAAATTTTTCAAAATTTCCATTTGCATCAAAGTGAAATTCACCTGTACCTTTCGTTCCATCATATTCCATTGTAGCCCTTGCTGAGTAGTCGTTTATCGCTTCCCATTTTATATATTGGCTCAAAGATGCAGAAGGAAACCAAACAATTTCAGCCAAATAACGCTGCAATGTTGCTTGGTCGACCTTTTTGTCATGTTTTGCATTGGCAACAGGGATCATTGAAAGGAGTTTAATTAACATCTCACCTTTGCCATCCTTAAATTTATCTCGCCCTACTACATTTAATATTGAATTCATTTCTGTGCTAATATTCCAACTAAAAGCAGGTGGATAGACTGTGAAATATTGCTCTGCTTTTCCTGTGCTCCAATTTTTTTGTTCAGGTTTTAGTTTTAACAATAATTCTTGAGTTAGATACACATTAGAAACATCCTGCTTGCCAATTACGCCACTATTACTTAACCATTTTTGAATTATTAGTGGTAAGTTATTGAATGATTGCTTATCAATAATCTCTAGATTTTTGGGATGTGCGCTTTGATAAAGAACATTTCTTTCTTCTTTAAGTTGATTCTCAAAACGGAGATACGAATTAGCTACAATAGCTGCAAATAAAATAATTAGATTGGCTATTGTCCCAAATTTTGCATCAGACCAATAGTTGAAAATTAAAAGTTGCGAAATAGTCACAGAAAAAAATCCGCTTAACCACCAGTAATTGGAGCGGAAAAAATATAAAATGAGTGTAATGGAAAATAGAAGAAATGCCAATAGCCAAAGCACTCCAAAAGTCTTTGAAATGGGGTGTGTAATCGCATTAAATTCAGATAGGTTAAATGCTTTTAGAAATCCAAATAAATGGATAAGCCCATGAATTCCAATTAATATGATTAAAACTATTCGCATCATTTAGTGCTACTTTTTATTTATTTTTTAATTGGGTTAAGTCAGTCAATTGCATTCCATCATATTTCCACAAATTTCCTTTTCTACCACCAAACCATAGATGACCATTTTTATCTTCTAAGATTGTTCTTATAGAAACTCCTGTTAACCTGTCAAATGTTTTGAAACTCCCATTCTCATAATAACAAAGTGTTTCTCTATCGCTACCCAACCATATTTTGCCATCGCTGCTTTGAAAGATGACAGCAATATTATTACTGCACAAGCCATCATTTTGATTAAAATTAGTAAAACTAGTACCATCAAATTTATCCAATCCGCCATTTCGATTTCCATTTGTTCCTATCCAAATATTTCCTTCTCGATCTTGGTAGAGGCAACGAACCATATTATCACTTAATCCATCCGCTTTTTTGAAATCTTTCGATGTCTCCCCATTAAAACGAACAATACCTCCATTGCTCATTGAAGCAAACCAAATATGATTATTGTTATCTTTTATAATGCTTTGCACAACGTTGTGATGAAGGTTATCTTCATATTTTCTGCCTTTGTTAGCCAAAATATTTTCAAATGTTTTTCCATCGTACTTGTAGGCTCCAATACCCGAGGTGCCAATCCAGAATATTCCATTCTTATCTTGAACCATCGAACTAGCTTGATTGGGATTTACAGTTGGGTAGATGTTTTTATACCAATCGCTGTCCGTGTTGATAGGAGGAAGGGAGATGGGAGTAAATGTTTTGCCATTGTATTGGCACAAGCCTTTATTGGTTGCCAACCAAATGTGCCCTTTGTTATCTTCAATTATGCTCCATATTTGGTTTGTACAGAGACCATCTTTGATATTAAAATTTGAAAATTTCCCATTACAATACTTATAAAGCCCTTCAGTTGATGTTCCAAACCATAAATTCCCATTCTTGTCTAACAAACTACTTGTAATAATATCAGCATCTGTGTAAATTTTGGGATCTGTTATTTGAGTAGGTTTGTTTTTTTGTCCGCTACAAAAAGCAAATAAAAGCAACAGTGTTGTAGGCAATAAAAATTTCATTTGGATGATTGTTCACTTTGCAATGAAGTTATGCTTTATTTAAGGACTTGAAGGCATAGTCAGAGACTTAATTACTCTGTTTTTTTTCATATCCATTCTTCGTATAGTGGTATATTCCCTCTTTCAAATTAGAAGGGCAATAATTTTTTGTTGTATCGTCATATTCAGGATTGGATTCTACTAGCTCTTTTTTTATATTTATAATACCCTTTGAATTGATTTTAAAACTATATTGGTAAGCACAAAAGCCTTCTGAATTAGGAGAATTCTGGTAGGCATCGGAATAACAATATTGTTTGTCTAATGAAGTAGTACCTTCAAATAAGAGTTCTTTTGCGTCTACATCCCAAACTTCAATTTTCCCAATTTTAACTTTTTCACGGATACTGAATGTACCTCCCTCTTTCTGTACATCTGCTGAGCATTTGCGGTATATAACGACTTCTTTTGCTCCTATTCCATTGATTTGTATTGAATCAATAATTTCAATTTTTTCATAAACACAAAATGAATGAGGAACAATTGGGGCTAAAAAAATAGTATCATTGAGATTGTTGATATATAGTGTGTTGGAATCTATGATCTGAGATTTAGCACTAGATAATATAAAAATGTAAAATATGAATATAAGTTTGATGTGCTGCATAATTGGGAATGATTTTATAGATTGATTTTCTCTACCCAATACAAAAAAAGTACCATTTTACAGCAAAAATCTTTTAGGGGAATTAATCAAAATTAACTACATAATTCTGTTCCCCAACTAGAATGCCCTCTAGAGTCCCAACATTTCCAATTTTTCTTTATAGAAAGAACAATCCATTTATCATTTCTTTTAGTTAGCTCCATGATATATTTCTCTGCTTTTATGGAATCATCTAGCAAATTATCATGAATTAAAGTCACTATCACATTCCCATTGCCAATAGTTTTTTCTGAGATTTCTATTTTTTCATTTCCCTCACTAGAGTTTACTTCTTTGGGGTAAAACAGTATCATGACTTCTTTGGCAGATAAAACCTCTTGTTTATGGGTTAATAATTGATTTAAATTATCACTACTTATTTCTTTGAATTTTTCATCTTTATAGGTGGTTTTAGTTGGAACTTCCTGTTTTGGGGTAGAATTGTTATCATTAGAAGCACAAGAAAAAGTTAAGGTTATTGTTAAAATCAATCCTACTACTTTTTTCATAATGTTGTTTTTTTTCGTTTGAGAATCTATTTTCCTAAAAAGCGTGATTGTGCGATAAAGATATATTTTTTTGAGTTTTGCCCCAAGACCCAAAGAAATTTTATATGGAGGAATTAAAAAGGAGTTCTCATTCACACGCTAATATGACCTACAGTTGTGCTAATGCAGGAGAGAACTCCTTGGATTATTGCTTGAATTTTAATTCATAGGATAAACTCTATTAACCGCCCATTCATCCTTGTAACCTTCTTGCCAAGCGTTCGAACGAAGTTCTTTTTCTGTTGCCAAGCAAGCGTCTAATTCCGTTTGGATTTGATTCTGATCTAAGTTGTGCCCTATAATTACAATTTCATTGGCACGGTCTCCAAATCTATTATCCCACTTCGATTCAATTAGATGCTGATTGTGAAGATAAGATGGGTTTGCTAGCCTATTCTCTTTGGGCATACTAGCCCACCAGAGTCCTGCACTATCGGCTCTTAGTGAACCACCCGCTTGATTCCAAATCAAGGCTTGGTTGGGGCGAGAAGCCATCCAAAAAAGCCCTTTACTTCTTATAATGTTACTAGGAAATTTGTATTGGATATATTCCCAAAACCGAACGGGGTCAAATGGAAGATTACTTTCGTAAACAAAAGAACTAATGCCATATTCTTCTGTTTCGGGAGTGTGTTCTTCTCTATTCAATTCTTCTATCCAACTTGTACTTTGCTCTGCTTCTTCAAAAGAAAATAGTTTTGTATTAATAATTTCGTTGGGATTGACTTGACTAAAAGTGGATTCTATTATTTTGGCATTTGAATTTAGTTCTTGAATCGTTGCTTTTAGAAAACCTAGCTTTTTAGGAGAAACTAAGTCTGTTTTATTAAGAATAATTACGTTAGCAAATTCAACTTGATCGGTTAATAAATTGACAATGGATCTAGTGTCTTGTTCCATATCAGTCAACTCTCTGTCCATAAGTGTTTCAGCACTGCCAAAGTCTTTAAAGAAATTAAAGGCATCAACAACTGTTACCATGGTATCAATATAACTCCATTTAGATAAATCAATGTTATTTTCTTCATCTATAAAGCTAAATGTTTGAGCGACAGGAACAGGTTCGCTAATTCCAGTACTTTCAATAAGCAAGTAATCAAATCGTTTTTCTTTGGCCAATCGTTCGACTTCAGCCATCAAATCTTCTCGGAGCGTACAGCAAATGCATCCATTACTCATTTCTACTAACTTCTCTTCTGTACGAGACAAGACATTTTCATTTTTTACTAGGTTAGCATCCACATTTATCTCACTCATATCATTGACAATAACAGCAACTTTTAGATTATCTTTGTTATGCAAAATATGGTTGAGTAATGTCGTTTTACCAGCACCTAAAAAGCCACTTAATACAGTTACGGGCAATCTTTTTTCTATTTTCATATTCGTTTGAGCCATTTTATAATATTTTCCAAATGTTGTTCCCCATAAAGAGCAATGAACTTTTGAGTTTCAGTATTTTTTCTATCTAAGTAGACGGATAGTCGTTTTGCTGCAAATTCTTTGGTTAAATGAATTTTGCAGTCGTTTTCAATACAGTATTTCCACTGTTCAAAAGATTGAGCGATCATGTTAGAAATTTTGAAGCGTTGTTTATAGGAATACTTCGTTGCTTCTTCAACGGAGTGATGTCATATCAATTCTTAGTAAAAGCCTTTTTTGTTTCTTTTTCTCAATACTTGGGCTTTTGTGTAAGATAGCTTGTGCATTAGGATACAAAGTTCCCTTTAGTACGAGCACATCCCCTGTGTTGGCTTGTTGAATAAGTTCAGGATTTGAAACGATTTGTTCGTTGTCTTTTCCAGAATAATATTCATGTCTATTTTCGGCTTCTATAGGCAACCAAAGCGTGGCGGGACCATGATAAGTGCAGAGTAATCTTAATTTATTCGCATCTGCATGAAATCTACTGCACAAGTCCGTTGTTATCGTAGAAAAGAGCACGCTAAAATGTTTTGTTTTACTCGTTGTTTCAAAAGAATTAAGCAAATTTGAAAAATCATTAAGTAAATGATGCTGAGGCAAACCGTTACTAGCAAAATAATCTCTACATTCTTCAAGTATCTTTTTTGAGTTTCCTTGTGCTTTTAAATGAATACCTTGATTTAAAAAGTGCTGTATTTCTGCTTCAAGGTGCTGTATTTTTCTTTGGTAGATTGCAATATTGACTTCTTGAAAATGAATGTTATTAAGTACCGTCATATCTTCTCCTAATGACGCATTCTTAAAAGAGCTGATTTCTGAGTTTGTGTTCATATAGCTTATATCTGTTTTTTTGAAAACGGTAGGTTTAATATAGGTATAACCAAAAACTGCTTAATGCAACAGTGTTGCAAATATAGAACAAACTTTTTAATAATGCAACAGTGTTGCGTTAGTAAAAAAAGAATAGAGTATCTATAATTATCTTTTGAGAGGAGTTTTACAGAGAATAGGATTACTTTGGAGTTTCATTTTTAATCTAGAAAATAACTCTAGGAGAGAGGCTCTTTGAGTCGAATCTATATTTTAGATCAAATTCTCTTTCATTTAACAATAGTTCGTTGAAAAACTTTAATTATCAGGCTAATATAAATGTTCTTTTTTATCTTTTTGGCAACTAAGCTTGCGATCTCACGAGCGTAGCGAGCTAAAAAAGTAAAAAATCAACGAACTACTAATTTAAATTAATAGCAAACTATAGAACTCGGGACGAGAATCCTATAGCTGCTATGTGCACGAATGGGGCTTGTTGTAATTATCTAGAAATAAGATGGGCGTATTATACTGTTTCGAAGCATTGTACTCTAAGAACTATTGGTTGTTGATTTTTTGCAAATCTTTATCAAATGGAATTTGCGCGGCTAAACTTCCATCATCATGATATTCAAATTTTAAAGCAGCAAACTGACCATTCGGATGGAGCGTAATGTTACCATTCGAATCATAAAACTTTAGCCATTCTACACGCCTTCCATCGGCACTAAATTCTCGTTTAGCATGCAAGAGCAAGTTGCCTTCCAAATCATAATTCTTTACCTCTATTTGGTTGTTAAATTGGTCGTAGGCATTGATTGTACGAGCAACGCCATTGGGCATCGCTTTATTTTTGCCAGCAACATCAAATCCTCGAAGTTCTACTTTATTTCCTCTACAATCGTATAAGTGTTCGCCTATTGCAAATTCAGGCGCATTACCTTCTACTGGCTGTAAGTTTTTATCAAAAACCATCCATCTCGAAAAATTCTCTTCTTGATCATAAACAATTCGATCCATTCCTGCTTTCATCGTATTATTAATAATCTTTCCTTCATCATTTAAGTGGTACATAAAGTCTAGTAAATCATCCGTACCAAATTCTAATCTTACGGTATAAAAAGTAAAATTAGGTCGTATCGTTTTGGGAGCTCCTTTTAGGTCAAACCGTTTCTCAATGACTGTTCCATCCTTCAAATGTTCCCATTGATAAGTATGAATTCCCCAAGCATTTTCGGAAGGTTGATTGTCTTTATTATAGAACTTAACTTCAGTTCGTTTGCCTTTCTTATTGATAAGAAAGACAGCTTTATACATTGCACCGTGTGCCTCAATAGGTTTATTCAGATGATCGTAATAGTGTCGAATTTCTTGATTGGCTTGATATTCTATGGTCATTTTTGGTGAAAACCAAATAAAACTATCCCAGTTTCCATTGTCGGCAATAAGGGCATCTCCCAGTCGATGCGATACTTCAATCAGCCTATCTTGCTCATCATACACAAATAAATAGTGGGCTTCTTTTTGGGCGGTGGCATTATCAATAGGATGGTTTCCTCTAGTGTCAGAATAAGGGGTTTCTCGAAATATCAAGTGGCGGTAGTATTCTTTTTTGATGTTATTTCCTTGTGCATAGGATGTTGTAACAAATGCAAGAACTATCTTTATTAAAATGAAATTTGTCTTATTCATATACATTTTTTTAGATTAAATAAATGTTGAATGGGTAAAGAGAGATGACTTAATGATGCATACACATTATTTTACTTTGTTTTTTATAACATTAGAATGCTTTTTCATCCACGCTATACTTTTGGTTGCAATTTCTGTGTTGAAGTGGGTAACAAATGTATTGATATAGGTGCCGTTCTGCATTACTGTTTGTAGTTGTTCTCTCGAATCAAATTTCAAAAATGCATGTTCGGTTTTAGGAATTAACTGAAATGTAGCGTTTCCATTGTGTTTATTGACATTAGTAGAAATCATTTCACCATACTTAGGATGGATAGCTTGTATGTCATATTCACCATGCAAAACCAATACGGGAGATTTTACGCTAGCCCATGCTTGTGGGACTTGTATATTAGCTAGAGATTGCCAGTAGGTATAATGACGCTGAATATAGTAACCTTCTCTCAAAGTCTCTGAGACACCATCTGCTTTTAATCGATCCGAATAGATAGGATTTTTTAAGAGCTCAGTATTGGTCTGTTGGTGCACCAACATATCTTTTATGAAAGGCAAATAATACTTTTTGTTCTCCTCTATTTCTTGATTGGTTCCGCCCATTATTAGAGGTTGTTCGGTGTATATGTCGATCATATAATCGTACCAATTTTTTCCGACAATGCCATAAACCATAATTCCAGAAGGAGTATGTTTTTTAGCTAACAAAGGAGCAATAATTCCTCCCATAGAGTGACCAAATAAAAAGATATTATTGGCGTCAATAGCTTGATTTTTTTGCAAAGCTTCATACGCTTTGGTAAACGCCATTAGTTCTTGATCAAAATCAATATCCATGCAAGGAATTTTGCTCTTACTGTCTCCCATACCTGGCTTTTCTACAAGAAATACGGCATATCCTTCTTTTATCCAGTAATCTATGAGTTGTTTGGCTGGATTGCTATTTTGCATTTCAATGCTTTGGCAAGTATAACCTTGGATAAAGAAGACAACAGGAGGCTGCTTTTTGTCATTGGGGAGATACAGGATTGACCTCAAAAGGTTGTCTGTATAGTGGACGACCCCATACTGTACAGTTGCATGAGGATGTTCCTCTTTTACTTTGCCAATAGCTGTCCCTTGATAAATTTTTTGCTGACCATTCTCAAAGACAGTAATCTTTAAATCATCTCCTTCTTTAATGCCTAGAAGTGCTGGTCTTAAATCTACTAGAGAAGAGATGGTATTATGGTTTATTTTTTGAAGTATCGTTCCTTTTGGGACTCCCATCTGTCCCAAACTGGCATTAGGAAGAATTTCTGAAAGATAAATGCCCGAATTGGTACCAAGGTCTTCCTCAATTGCAGATAAATCGACTAGCCTAGCGCCTAAGAAAACATTTCTCTTTAGCGTTTTGTTCGTTTGAGTTTGGCAACTTCCCACCATGTAGATAAGGCAGGTAAAACTAAATAAGATTATTTTTTTTAATACGTTTGATTGCATGATATTCTATGGTTATGAATTAATAGAATACAAATCAATCTATTTAAAGGATGAAAAGTGGGGTAAAAATTGCTAATTCTTGTTGGGAGAATATTTTAGGAGTGCTTTTCGTAAATTTCGTTCATCTGAAAAGCCAATCATGTTGCTGATGGCTCTATAAGAATAGTTTTGTGCAATTAACTCTTTTGCTTTTTGAAGTCTAAGCTGCAATAAGTATTGATAAGGAGATAGCTGAAAAAGATCTTTAAAGGTTCTTATTAAATGATATTTAGATAAAAATACCTGTGCGGCTAAATCATCCAAACTGATTTTTTCTGTGTAGTTGTCTGTTAAGTAATTTTTAGCCATAGCAGCTCTTCGATATAACTCTTCTTTGGTGGCTTTTTTGACAGAAGCAAGTTGTTGCAATTGACCTTTTAAGATCAATTGGTCTTCAATAATACATTCCGAAAGCGTTAGGTAAAAATCATCAAAGTTAATGGCTTCTTTATTTTCATGCAATTGAAGAATAGAAGAAACATGTTGGGTCAGGAATTTTCCAGTTCGATTTTCTCCAAAATGAAACAAGTTATGAACAAGCCTTATGGCTTTCTTCTCAAAAGGATTATCTATCATAAACTGCAGAGAGGCCATTTTGTAATTGGCTACCTCATTCAGTAATTCTTTTTCAGGAAAAATGCATATTCCTTTGACATTTTTCTTAGAGTCTATGGAAGTCTTAATCCACTCATTATCATCAACCAAAAGATATTGATTGGCAGCTAAAGAATAATTTCTTCCATTGACACTATATTGCTCTTCTCCAGACAATACCATTTTGATTGACGGAGTTTCTGAATGCATTTCACGCTCAAATTTTTTTAAGCTAGAAATAATGAAATTTCCATGAGGATTATTTTGAGATATGTTTTTTAGTTGACTCAACGGAATGACTCGTTTTGTAGAATGTATTTTTAAATCTAGTTTTTCTTATTAAAAATAGCTAAAAAGCCGCAAAGAAGTAACAGAAATAGCTTGCTTTTCTAAAAATAGGCATATGGGCATTGAGTGTTTGGTATCATTTAAAATGCATTTTCATTCCTTCATGTGATGGCTCAAAGCCTAATTCTTTATAAAACTTAAGAGCTTGAGGTCTTTTTTTATCTGTTGTCAGTTGTAGTAAATGAGTCTTTCGTTTTTTAGCCCGATTAATTGCCCATTCAAACATTATTTTGCCTATTCCAAGTCCTCTTTTATCTTTTCTAATTCTTACGGCTTCTATTTGTGCTCTTATCCCTCCTCGATAAGTAAGATATTGGATGAATGACAATTGTAATGTACCGATAATTTCAGAATTTTCAGCCTCGACTACAATTAGTTCTTGATTGTGATCAGCGGTGATGTTTTCAAAGGCATTAAGATACTCTGTTGGCAAAGGTATTTGAAAATTCTCTCTAGTTTTTCCAAGTTTGTCATCAGCAATCATTGCTACAATTTGGGAGAGATCATTTTTTGTTGCTTGTCTAAATTTCATCTTTAAGTTGCACTTATTTACTAACAATTGTCGTTACGATTTATGTTTTTTGCTACGGCGTAATACTTGTTATTTTTTTTATGATTACTTAAGTGTTTAATAGGGGAACCTGCCCCTTATGCTCACCATACAATATGAGCATCAAATGTATACTTATTGGGCTGCCAAGCATTTTCTTCAATAATTTTGTTTTGTAGAGCTTGAATTTTTTTTGCTGTGCCTTGTACTAAGTATTCCTGATGCTCTTGAGTATAACCCAAGAGTTGAATTTTTAAGGATTGTAAATTAGCTTCGAATGCCACTAAGCCCTTGAAGTCATAGCCGAATTCTAGTAAATCCAAAATTTTATTTTTTGTATCTAGAATCTTTTCATCGACAAACCCATGGGAAGGATGCCTTGTATCGCCAAGTAGTATTCCTGTCAATTCTGCATCAGGGGGAAATAACACGAGAAAATTTTTTAAGGAAGATGCAATAATATGAATGGTGCTTTTGTTCATTTTTATTCTTGTTTGGAGCAATTTTTAGAAGCATAGCTATCTGTCGTTAGCCTACTTGTTAGCCTCTGCATCAGATATATAGCGTAAAAGGTTTAAAATGTGACCCTTAGTATGAGCTTTAAAAATAAACTTAAAGAACCACAAAGCATTTGTTTCACTATTGTTGTGAAACCTGCTTTTTATTTCTAGCAAATCTATGATGATGTCGGACAAGTCATCAATAGCATCACCAAGAGCACTGCTTGGTTTTTCAGATACCCCAAGGGGATTTAGATGAATATGATAATACCCAAATTGAGGGAAATTCATGGATACATGTTCTCGAATTTTATGGTAATTAGCCCTTTGCAAAGTAGGGTATTCTTTTTTGTCAAAGACATCATCTGTTTTTGCAAATTTATTCCATAAAAAGATAAGCGCATTTTCAAGCTTCTTTTCCTTGTTGTTTACATTTTTGATGGGAGAGCAGCCCCATACAGTAATTGAGTCAATTATTTCTATTAGTTCTTTCAAGGCTTGGGTATTGATGGTTTATTAATCGCTAGGAGTATCTAAATATTTATTGATGTCAATGTATTGTACTTTGAGACTATTTTTATAAAACTCTTTTAGTAAAGAACTATGTCCTGCTCCAATTATAACTAAAACTCTATCTGTCTCAGAGATTAAATCATCAATATTCTTCTTAATATAAATATTTCGTTTCCACCAATTCGCTACATAATCAGAAGCTGGAGAATTCCCTAATTCTGTTATATTAAGGATGTTGTCTAAATAAAGAGCTTTATTGAATATCTCTGAATCTTTGTTGTTTAAGAGTATAAGAGTTTCACCAATTGTATGTTTTTTTAGATATTCTGAATGAGTATTTGCCCAACTTTGAGCACTGTTTATTATAGACTGAAATTGATCGATAAGCTGTTCTCTTGACAAATAGTCAACAAGTTCTTCGTCTCCTAGATCTAATTTGTAATCGATTCCATAAATATGAGAGTGATCAAGTTGTCGAGCAATTCTAAAACCTATTTGATACAATTCATTGCTGGGTAAGGTATATTTTTCAGCCTTAAAGGCTGCCAATCTTTGATTAAGCGTATCCGCATAAGTAGGCTCTCTTTCTACCAAAACTTTTGTAGGTTTAAATTTAATCAAACGCGACACGATATCTTCTATTTCTTGTTGCCTTTTTCTAGAATCAAGGCTATCAATTATAATTGCAGAATAATCCGTTGTATTCGAAAAATGAAAGGTTCCCAAAATACTGATTTGAGGTAAATTTGATTGATCCTGATAATCCAAATTGACTTTTGGTTGCTTATCGATAGGGTGCGAACAACCGATTAAGAAGATGAGTACAATTAATTTTGATAATTTCATTATTCGATGATTATTAATAGTTTGACTTAGAGAAGTCTGTGTGTAGTTGCGTTTTTATGAAGCTTGAGGAACTTCATATATTAACTTTTTGTATTTATAATAATACAAAAAACTATCTAAAAAAACGCTTTATTTTCTTCCACAAATTATCCGTTGCTTTAAACTCCTTGGGGTTGGTAATAGCTCCTAAAAATAATATAGCATTGCTATTGTTTTCCCTTATTAAAAAAAGGAAAGGTCTATTTGCAATAAACTCTACTTCAAATATTGGTAGATTTCCTATGTCCATAAGGTGAGTAATCGCGGCAGCTTCTGTTCCTTTCTCATTAACTTTTGCAACAATTTCTTGCTTTATTATGCTTTTTCTATCGAAATACGATTCCCTCTTAAACTCAAATAAATCACTGAGACCATTTTTTTCTAAAATTGGATTCAAATCTATTGTTGAGGATACTTCAAATTTAGGGATTGATAGTAAGTAGTTCGATATTTTTTTAAATTTAGAATTTACTCGTATTAAATTTAGGTTGCCTAACTTTGAGATAAAGTGCTCAAAGCTAACTTCTTTATTAGGTAAATACACTTCCAATTGAATATTGTTTTCTTTATATGGTAAAGCGATAGCTTGAAAGCTTTTTTCTTGAAAAAAAGAAATAGGTTCTTTGCTCTGTTTGGAGAGATAACCTACGTTAATTTTTTGACCATTGGCTAAGTAGAATACCTCTGGATAGCTAGGGGAATCAAATTTATTAATCCAAAGGCTTTTAAAATAAAGAGTAGAGAGAAAAATAGAGTTTATCTGAGTAATAGAATCGGGGGGAGGAATATTTTTTATTAGTTTGTTTGTTTTTTGTTTTATCCAAGAATTAACAAGTTGAAGACTTTTTTTTGATGTAAAATCAACTTCAAATATCTCAAAGTAGGGGAATTTTATATTTTGAGGATTAAAAATCTCATTATGCCAAAAAGAGGCAGCGTAATTTAGCTTAGTTTCAGTACTTTTTAAATTTTGTATAACTTCTAGAAATACTTCTCTTGAATAGTCAAAATCTTTGAGAATAGCATTAATTTTTTCTTCTAAATCGGAATTACAATAACAAGCAATAATATCTAAAAATATTAAAAAGGATAAAGGGGAGCAAGCTTTATTTGACAAAATGCTGTCATCGCTATCAAGCAACAAAAGGTCTTCTAAAATTTCATCTCTAATTTTCATCTCATCATTTTAAATTGCCATTGATTTATCTGGCTTTTTTTAACTCTATTTGATTGGGGGATAATTTGCGCAGTTTTTCGCCATTTGAATTTAATACACACGCTTCATAAAAAACAACTGTCGATGCTTTTTCCCTTTTCGGATTCCTGAAATTTCTGCAACTAGAGAATCTGAATGGATTTTTGTATAGGAAATAAGTTGAGGAAAGTCATGTTTCAAATTTTCGAAAACCAGTTGATTTTTAGAAACTTTTTTAGCTTTAAAACGAATCGGTAAGCCCTCATTTTGATTTTTGACAGTAGGAATGTAATAAAATGCATTCGATTTTTGAAGCAACTGTATGTGTTCAAAAAATGAAGTATCCTTTTCTTGAATAAGATAGCTTTTGCCAGCGAATTCATGCTCATTGATAGCACTCCAAGTTTCATAAATATTCCCTTGAGGCATTTCGTTTTTCCAAGTCCCGAGCAACCATTTTGCTTTTTGTATAGGATTGTCTTTGGTTGAGGTGCAGGCAAAAAAAAGCGTTGAACCAATACCAATAATTGCAGCAAACAGTTTTATTTTTATTTTCATAATGCTAATTGTTAGCAGGAATAGTTGAACGGTTATTTATTTCCTTTTTCAAGATAGCGTTTTATGGATTATTTTACGAGTTGACTAGTTAAAACTGTCTAATGTGTGGTACTTTTATAGTGAATTACTAGCTAAGGTCTGCTTTTGGGATCAGTGTTTTATAACCCAATTAATTTCAGTTTCCAGAAATTTGGTGTTAAGGTTCTCTTTAATGCCAATAAAGCCTGAAATAAATTCCATTTCAAAGCATTGATTTAGATATTTCCAAGTAAATGGAACAATGGATTTCCCAGAAGGAAAAGCATTTAGTGGAATGGGGTTATTTTCTGTATTGGTGATGTTTGGATTTTTGACCCAAGCTTGGTCAGCATTTTTTATAAAAGGAAAAAATTTGCATATCCAACCAGAGACATTAGATGGAGCACCAGATTTGGATTCAAAACTATAAATAGACCTCCAAAATGTTAAGTCAATATCTCCATTCAATGCATCAATAATTTTTGATAAAACTTGATTCACTTCTTCTAGCCACCATTCTAAACCAAACCGACTAAGATACTTTGATTTTTCTTGTATAAGTTGATAATCTTTGATGGTTCCTTTTAGTTCTATCTTAGGAATCCCACAAAGAGTCAATAATTCAAACTCAAAATAAGTTGACATTGAATCCATAAAAGCTATTTCAAAAGCTGTTCTTTCTTTTAAAGAAGTCGTACTAAAGTCTAAAACTAGATTAGAGTATAAATCGTGTTTTAAATAAGTTTGAATACCTTTAGAAAATTCAGGGAAAATTTCTTCCCAAGGGTTCTTTCCTCCTTTAACAAAATCATTTCTTTGAACAGTGATCTTTTTTTGAGTATTAAAGTTTACGAATTGCTCTCTAAAATATTCCGCATTTCTTTTGATATGCTTAGAGAATCCTTGACAAATAAGAAGCCATAGCGCATCAGGTGTTAATGAGATAGTTTTGTGGTCGATAAATGCTCTTTCAAGCATAATTAGAAAATGATTATGAGTGACTTGTTGGTCGTACATCTTTAGGTAGGAAGTTTCGTTTTGTATTGACGATCCCTCTATACCAGTTTTATCTATTGATGCCAAAAGGGCTTGCCCAGAGTATTGATGAAAAGGGCGTTGGCTCTCTGGTAGATCAATAATGTTAATGATAGTATTCTTCATAATTATTCCTTTGAACGATTGCTAATAATTGGGGCAGCAATCTTATTTTGTTTAATAGGAAGCAGTTTTTTATACGTTAAACACCTCCATATCCATTCTAATGGACCAAATTGAAAATAAATAAACCAAAGCCTGCTCCATATTACTTGAATTACAAAAACCAGAATAGCTGTCATCAACGTTTGAAATGGGCTCAAAGTCTCGTAAAGTTGCCATCCAATGGATGAAAATAACACAAGCCCAATAAAACTTTGGAGTAGGTAATTGGTCAATGCCATTCTGCCTACATACTGTAAGGGAGATAAAACTTTTCTCCATGTTGTATGATGCCAAACCCAGCCAAGTAGCCACAAATAAAATAGCCCCATTACTACATCTGATATAACCATTAACTTGACAAAAAACGTTCTTAATAGTTCAATCTGATAGACTTCAAGTTTTGTTAAGATAAATAAAAATAAGATTCTATAGATATTGGTAAGAACTGTTATTAAGAGTATGGGTTTCTTTATTTGTTCTATGAAAGCATCCAACGATTCATAGATCTTGTTTTTACCCAGATAAACCCCAAGTAAGAACATGGATAATGCGATTGGTGCCAAAAAGCCAAACAACATTGGAATGTTAGAAAGATATTCCAATAGTCTTAATTCTACCCCTTGTAGATACGTTCCATTTGTAATTATTTGATGAACACTTGCTCCTGTATAATTACTCAAATATATTTCAGGATGAAAGTTTAAAAGTGTAAAGATCCATTGAAAAAGGTAATCGTAAAAAGGAAAGAAGAGAAAAAAGGCAGATAACGTCAGTATAGACCTGTTGGATTTTCTTATTACTAATGTTGTCAACAGTCCAAGGACAGCATAGAGGTTTAGAACGTCTCCAGACCATAGTAGTAGGATGTGTGCAACCCCAAAAAGGAATAAAATGAACATTCTTCTAGCAAAAAAAGAAAATGAGCGGTTATTTTTTTGAGATAGCTTCAAGGCTTGCATTGAAATTCCCAAACCAAAGAGCAATGAAAAAATAGGAAAGAATTTTGTGTAGAAAAAAAGTTGTAAAATCCTTTCCGATATTTGATCAATATTAGAAGTCCATTGCTTCGCAAATTCGTCTTGATTAAGAAAAGTCGAATTCATTATGACAATATTAACAACAAAAATACCAAGAATCGCAAAACCTCGGTAAACATCCAATAACTCAATGCGCTTTTTGTTTTTGGTTGGTTGTTTATCTAATTTAAACTCTATATTGCTCATGGTGTCTAATATTCCGTATGCAGGTTTGAATAATTGCTGCAATAAGCACTAAAGATAAATTTTCCTGCAAGCAAAGCGAAGTTTTGAGACGATTTTTCTCAAGAGAACCCTTCTATTTCTATACATTATAGATAGATTAAGAGCTAGCCTTTTCTCCCAACAAATCTTGTCACAGAGCCTTTCCCATTATGATAAATCCCTTCGCACAATTCAACTTCTTTTTCTACCAATTCCAGAATTTCATAATTATTAAAATCCGCCCTTAATTCGTCGGTTGAAAATAATGAGTCTATATTAGATGGTCCTCCAACCTTGGGATTTTTGTGTTGGTAGCTGAGGTGATTTTTACCAAAGGCTTCCAATATCAAGATTCCACCAGACTTCAATTTTTGACTGAGTAGTTTGTGATACTCTGATTTAATAGATGGAGGAAAATGAGCATAAATTAGTGCGACAACGTCAAAGTCATTTTTTTGAAAATTTAAATTGGGGAGTTGCCCAATTTGATAATCAATTGAGACATTCTTTTTATTTGCAAGTTCGATGGCTTTATTTTTTCCTTCTATGCTTATGTCAAATGCAAAAACCTCCCAACCAAGTGTTGCGGCATAAACAGCATTTCTGCCTTCGCCTTCTGCTCCAAAAAGGATTTTCCCAGGCTTTAATTTTAAAATCTGTTCTTTAAAATAGCTATTGGGTTCAATGCCATAAGCAAAGGCATCATTTTTAAACCGTTTGTTCCATTTGTTCAACCAAGTATCTGTCATTTTTTCGTTTTATTAAGATTCTGTATGAATTGTTTTTAAAATCAATCAAAAATAAAACATAAGGGATAGAAACAGATAGGACAAAAATGCAGTTGAGAAGTACTTACTTAAAGTTTTTCCTAAATACTTCAGGTGAGATTCCAGTATGCTTTTTGAAAAAACGAATAAAATAAGAACTGTCTTCGTAGCCTAATTCATAGGCAATTTGATTTATTTGATTAAGTGTTCCTAACAAATTCCTCTTTGCTTCAAGCAAAATCTGTTCATTGAGGATTTGAGAGCTTGTTTTGCCAAGAGTTTCCTTGGTTATTTTATTGAGCTGAAAGGTAGAAAGATGCATCATCTCAGCATATTCTGCTATTGATTTGTGAGAAGAAAGATGGGTTTCCACTAATTCCAAAAATTCTTCTAATCTTTCTTGGGAATACAGAGTCTTTTTTGAAACAGTTGACGTATGATGACTTTGCCTGACTATTTCAATAAAGAGAATTTTAAGATTTGCTTTGATAACTTCTTCGTAATGAGCTTGCTTTTGAGAATGCTCCTCATTTATATTGGATAAAATTAAGAGTAGCTTTTGAAATTTTTCAGCGTGGAGTGAGTAATAATTTTTGTGACTTACTTTCTTGAATATAGATTTTGAACTTGCTAGTTGTGGGGAGTAAAAATTTTGATCAAACTGCATAAGATATCCAGCACTCCCTTTTTTGAGTTGAAGCTGATGCACTTGTCCTGGTCGCATAAAGAAAATAGAGTTCTTTTTGACAGGGTATGGTGTGAAGTCAATGATGTGTTCTCCATTGCCATCTTTTAGGAATAAGACAAAGAAAAAAGCATGCCTGTGAAGCTCTTGAATCATATCATTTTCAGAAAGCAAGCTTTCGAGTTTTGTAATATTAAATCTATTTTCTAAAGGACGTTCTTTGATACCTCTTATTGGGATTTTTTGCATTAGCGATTTATCAAGTTTTTGAATATATATTTTAAAGAATCTAGGTTCAAATGCTACGGTTTTATTTTTCTAGCAATTTGCTCAACTGCTCTTTGGCATTCATATTCTCAGGATTTATCTCTAGGCTTTTGGTATAGTTTTTTATTGCCTTACTTACTTGCCCGTCTTTCATATAGGCTTCCCCTAGAGAATCGTAAGCATCATAAGAGTTTGAAAAAAATAAAACTTCGAGCCTAAATAAATCAATCGCTTTTTTATAAAAACCTCTTTTTATCATCTCATAACCTTTTGTATTTAAGCTTCTTTCGGAGAGTTCCAATTTTTTTGATGTTTGTATTGTCGCTTTTGCTTGCTCAATGCCGTTATTTAGACAGATATTGATCACTTTTTGGGTAAAAAAGTAATTGTTTAATCTAGGAGTATCACCCGAAATAGTTTTCTCAATAAAAAAACGAGCATTATAAAAACCTTGATCTAAGTCTTTATTGGTTAAGAGCGCAACAATATAACCTTGTTGTTCAAAAATGCGCCATTCTGCACCTGTGCCAAAATGTCCGCCGCTATGCCCATAAATTCCAGAGCCTTTGGCTCCTGCAAATTGCATTCCGTAGCCATACCAGTGATCGGGCTCTGTTTTCATAAGATTTGTATAACTTTCATTTAGGAGCTTATTATGTTTAAACGCAGTGGCAAATTTATACAAGTCCTCGGCAGTAGAATACCCACCACCAGCAGGTGTACCTTTGATCCCGCTCATGAAAATTGTTTTTTGGAATTGATTCAAGTGAACATCTGATAAGGTATAGTTTTCAGCAACATTGTCAGTGATGTGATCAATGTCAAAATTGCCTGTATTTTGCATATCAGCTATGGAGAAAATATGTTTTTGTATATAGTTATCATAAGGCATTTGGGTAATGGCTTCTATGATTCTGCCAAGTACAATATAGTTGGTGTTGCGATACGCAAATTCTTGACCAGGGGAAAATTCTAAGGGTCTATTTTCGTATAAGTTGGTAAGATCATCTAGTGTTCTGAATTGTTCTTTGGAGGCTTGAGTATATTTTTCATAATGAAAATAATTAGGGAGACCGCTTTTATGCCTTAACAGCAACTCTATGGTAACAGAATCTCGCGCCTTTTGGTTTTGATAGTCAGGAAGGTACTTGCCAATATTATCTTGCAAAGACAATTTACCTTGCTGAATTAAATGAAATATAGCGACAGCAGTGAAGGATTTACCAATAGAAGCATAAGAAAACTTAGTCGCAACATTATTTTTGATTTTGTGTCCCAAATGGGCAAATCCATAAGCTCTTTTGAACAAAATATGATCATCTTTAGCAATTAGAACAACCCCACTAAAGCCTTCTAAAGAGTCTAAATAATTAGCAATTTGTTCGACTTTAGAGTCGGTAGGTTTTGGTGTTTTTTTGCGATTACACGCGCAGCATATTATGACCAATAAAAAAATCAGATGCTTCATTTTTTGGACTGGCAATTTTGGGTTATTTTATGGAGTATTCCATACAGTTGTTTTAGCTCCTCATCTGAAACATTATTTAGTGCGGTATCTCTGTTGTTTTGTATCATTGGTTGCAGCTTTTTTATTGTATTTCTCCCTTTAGCGGTAATTTCTAATTTCGATTTTCGTTTGTCTTGAGCATCTATCGTTTTGACCAAATAGTCTTTTTGAGTCATTAGTTTTACGATTCGTGTCATAGAGGCATAGTCTTTAAAAATCAAATCTGCAATTTCAGTTTGCGTCTTATCATTACCATCTAACATTAATAAAATCAAAGCTTGATCTACCGTAATATCAGGAACAACTTGTGATATATTATGCTGACTTAAGCGGCGATATGCTTTTATGGCTTTCTCTATAGAATAGAGGACGGTGCCAGTAGGAGAGTCAAAATTCATAGTTATTTATTGTGTTAATCAAAGGTGTGAAATTTATTTGATATATCAAATAAATTAACAAAAAAATAAATTTTTAATATTTTTTTCTTCTCTTCTAATAGCACTAGCCATCTGACCGAGCGTATAGCTACAAAGTAGCAGAATAGCGAACTATCGAATCGTATTAGTTAAGATTTGATAAAGCATTTTGGATCTCTTAATAGTAACTTTTCGATAATTTAACTCTTTTCAAAATCAATATTAGCATAAAGTTTAATTTTTGAATATTATATTTATTCTACTCAATTACAATTATTAACCCAATACAATATTTTTAATGTGAATGAATTATCAAAAAAAGAGCTAGCCAAATTGGTGGCTGCTGGAAAGTTATGGGAAATCCACGGCAAGTATTATGATTTTATTCCTTTTATCAAAGAACATCCAGGTGGAAAGCGTTTTTTGTTACAGTGTAGAGGGATGGATGCAACAACCCTTTTGGAAACAACACACCTTTTTGAGTCAATTCCGAGAGGGTATTTAAAGATGTATGAAGTAGGGAAGAAGGAGGATTATCAACCTGATTTTGATTGGGATGGAGATGGTTTTTATCCCACCTTAAAAAAGAGAGTACAGGCGTATTTGCTTGATTCCGCCGAAAAAAGAGGCATAAAAGGGAAGGAGAAGCGGCTAGCACATCATGGAACCTCTAATTTTCTATTTCGACTGGTCGCTTTGTATGTAATTTTTATAATCGTTTCGATTGGGGCAATAGGATATGGCAATATTTTTTGTGCCTTGATCTGGGGACCCTTAGCATTTGCGATTGGGGGATACGGGCATGAAGCGATGCACGGAGGCGTCTTTGCTTCTTCAAAGGCAAATCGAGTATTAGCATTATTTACACTGGATATTATAACTATTTCGTCTTATGTATTTACGGCGGTGCACGTCCCTTTACATCATATTGTTACAAATGTTCCAGATAAAGATCCTGATATTGAAGTGCATTTTCCAATGTTAAGACTAAGACAAGAGCACGAGTATTTTTTTTACCATAAATTTCAACATTTTTATGTTATCTTTTTATACATGATCACTCTCCCTATCCTGTCCTATACTGATGTATCTTCTGTCGTTCGTGGAAACTGGATGGGACCCTATGGAAAAATGTCAAAAATTTACCCTTCAGAATTTTTTTTATTGATCCTGTTTAAAGTTATTTCAACAGGATTGTGGTACGTACTGCCGTTTATTTTTTTGGATGTTTTTACAGCTCTACTTGTTATTGGGTGTATGTTAGGAGGGGCAGGGATTATTGTTCAAGCTACTTTTGGTGCTAGTCATCAGTGTGAATTAGCTATGAATGGAGAGAAAAAACCGAGAAAATACCCACGAGATTGGGGGAGCCTACAAGTTGAATCTACTGTAAACTTTGAACATGGTAACTGGTTTCTGACAATGATGACAGGAGGTTTGGGCTACCAGATCGAACACCACCTATTTCCAACAATTTCTTATAGTAGATTGCACGAAATCGCTCCAATAGTAAAAGAGACTTGCAAAGAGTTTGATTTGCCCTATCATTACTATCCAACATTATTTTCTGTTTACAGAGCCCATTTTAGTTATATCAAGAGTATGAGCAAAAAAGTTGCCACTGTCTAAAATAGATATTTTCGAATAGTCTGCCAATAAATAGAGCACACCCCATTCTCTAGCGGACTATTCGAAAATCAAAAATATAAATTTTATGAAAGCGCAAACTACTTTTGATATTTTGTTACGACTTGATTGATTTTTCCGAAAATAGAATGGCCATTTTTATCTTTCATTTCTATTTCGATTCTATCTCCAAAACTCATAAAAGGGGTAGAGGCTTTTCCGTCTTTAATTACTTCCAAACATCGAACTTCTGCCAAACAACTAGAACCGTTAGGGCTTCCTTGATTGGCAACGGTTCCTGATCCAATGACTGTTCCTGCCATTAGCGAACGAGTTTTCGCAGCATGGGCAACCAATTGTCCAAAATCAAATGTCATATCAACCCCAGCATTGGGAGAACCGATAAGTTGGCCATTTAATGTAGAATATAATGGTAAGTGGAGTTTTCCGTTGTCCCATTCTTCTTTCAATTCATCTAGAGTAACTACTACTGGAGCAAATGTTGTCCAAGGTTTGGATTGGTAAAATCCAAATTGTTTAGATAACTCATTCGGAATAAGATTTCTTAACGAAACATCGTTTATAATAGTCACCAATTTAATGTGTGTCAAAGCTTCTTGGGGGCTAACACCAGCTGGAACATCATCTGTAATAACAGCTACTTCTGATTCAAAATCAATGCCCCAATCTTCGGTTTCAATTTCGATAGCATCGTTTGCCCCAATAAATGCATCAGAAGCTCCCATGTACATTAGAGGATCTGTCCAGAAGGATTCAGGTAGTTGAGCATTTCTAGCTTTTCGAACAAGTTCCACATGTGTCACATAAGCACTTCCATCTGCCCAATGATATGCTCTCGGTATTGGAGCCATTACTTTTACAGTTGAAAAATCAAAAGCAGATTCTAGTTTATTGACATTTAACTGAGCATAAACTTCTTGCAATTGACTTTCTGTTGCTGACCAGTTGTCTATTGCAGCTTGCATAGTTGCAGCAATTTGGGGAACTTTTACAGCTTTAGTTAGTTCTTTGTTGACAACAACCAATTGACCATCTCTTGTTTGGTTGTCGATAGATGCTAATTTCATTGGTGATTTCTATTTTTGTTAATATTATAGTTATTTAGTATTTAGTTGTGCTGCTACTGCGTGGTTTTGACGAAGTAATGATTATTGCAAACGCTAGCGTATATATTATTCAGAATTGCGCAAAGCTATTTAAAATCTACCAGTATGCAGATTTATTGTTCTATTAATTCACCTGTAGGACTTATTTTGTAATAATCGATCCACGATTGGTTGATCTCTTTGTCCTGTTCAAAATAGATACTGTTCCCTTTTTTAAAAATAGTTATTTTATCCCAGTCAACTAGTATCGAAGCACTACGACTGTGTTCTGCTTCAATGCCCATGTCCGAATCATTGCAGTTGCAGCCAAGATTTTTAGAACTTTTTAAATTTCCTTTATAATCGAAAATATGCACTAATAACAATTGATCGTCAATACCAAAGGCACCAGGGGAGTAGTATTCTATGGTGAATAAGTAAATATGATGCTCTGTAAAAAAAGCATCTCCATATAAATAACCCGCTTGATCATCATCGAAATTTTCATAGCCACTTTTTTTTAAGTATTGGGCTGCAATTTTTCGATCTATTTTTTGTGTACGCTCCTCATCTGAATCGGAAATTGCAGCAAAATTAGGGATGATAGAAGTTTTATATCCTTTTACAAAAGTTTTGAAATTCTTATTTTGAATGTCCTCCAGTCGATTGGAGTAGTATTGTTGGACGTAAGCGCGCAACTCACAAAGCTCTATTTCAATGGTGTAGGAGCTCCCTTGATTATTAGTCCATTCTCCAGTGCTGTTTTCCATGTCAAAAATTAGAGTTCCTGTATGCTTGCCTTTTACAAACTCCTTGAGATAAACTTTTGAGCCTTTTAGAATGCCTTCTAATTGTATAGGGGTATTGTATTTAGTGTACAGGTATTCTCCCCATATCTTAGTTTCCTTAGGGTTATAAATATAGGTATTTAGCAAAAAGAATACTCGTTTGTCTTTTCCTAACTTTCCTTCAAAAGCTTTCCACTGTTCGTACTTGTCTTTTTGCCCTTTCATTACATCGCTTTTTAGTTTTGCAATGAATTCTGAATCATACGAGTTTTGAGAAAAACTAAGATGATTAAAGCATATAAAAAATAATAGAACTAATTTAATTTTCATAGTACTCAATTTTATATTGGAGCAGCGATTTTTTTATACCTACATAAAAAACATTAGGATTTCTATCGATTACGAAATCTTCATCTTCAATAGGGGAATATACATTAATCGTTTGCGTTTGGATTAAATTATGGTGTTGGTCATACGAGTAGAGGATAGTTTTATTCTCCATGCCTTTTTTGGTGAATTTGATCAAGTCTTGGTCTTGGTTATATTTAAAATAGTAGTGTGCGTCGTCTCCTAGGAAATAGGATAATAATCCTTCTTCATTGTATCGGTAGAATGTAGCTGTAAATCTATTTTTGGAAAGGGGCTTTTTATAATGTTGATGCTTGACAAGTTGTCCTTCATTGTTATAGTCCAGAATATGACGATGGATGGAGATGCGGGTATGTATTATGCCTTAACCGCTATTTAAACAATTCATACACATCAACGATCGTAAATAATAACCCCAGCCTACCAAAGAAACTAATATTGTTCCCATCTTAATCATAGCCATATAGTCAACCTTAAGCCCCCGATTGTTGAAAATAAATAACAACAACCAAAAGATAGCTATAACATAATAAATGATTCCTATAAACCTCCCATCATAATAATGGCTATTAGCAGATGCTTGAGAGTATAACGCAAGTCCAAAGGATGTTAAATGTAGGATAATAAGGGATGGAATAAATCTTTGAAACATTGTTTTTAGAGATTTTGGATTGGCGAAGTTTGACGAATGGTCGTATTCATTGATAGTAAAATCATTTTTCAAAAGTATTAGATATTATATAAGGTTGCACTAACATATGTTAGTTAATTTTAAACAACTATAAAAGTAAAATACAGCCATACTTGCTTATATATATAAATCAGCAATCTGCTCTAGTTCTTCCTTGTATTCAATTCTTTGAACCCATTCTTGGGAAATAGCTTTAATTCCACAGTAAGCACCACTAAATGCCCCAGTTAAACAAGCTATGGAGTCAGAATCACCAGAAGTAACGACAGCTCTTTTTAGTGCCTTAGCAGGATCGGTAGGATACAATAAAAAACAGAGCAAAGCTGTAGCAAAAGCTTCTTCAGCAACCCATCCTTCGCCACTAATTAAACAAGGATCGACAGTAACGTCATTTTTCTCAACGCCTAATTTTACGTTTAACAGAACGGCAATAATTTGTTCCCAACCAAGTGTCATAAATTCTTTGGGATTTCTGAAAGGAGGTCTATTCCAAATTTCCTTCAAGTAACTTTTATGATAAACTGTTTTTTGGCGCTCGGCATAGACTAATAATTCTTCTAACAACTGACTGTGAGAAACTCCATAGAATAATTTATAAACTGTAATAGCAGTGATTTCAGAAGCAGCTAATGCGGTAGGATGGGCGTGGGTAAGAGCGGATTGAAATTGAGCAATTGCTCCAACCTCTTTTTCAGATAGCCCCTTTACAGCTAGCAAGCCAACAGGAATAACTCTCATATTGGCGCCGCAACCTTTGGAATTTAGGTCGGTTGCTTTTTGCCAATGAATTCCCTTCTCGAGCCTTTCGCAAGATCTGATGCACGTCATTCCTGGTGCTCGGTTATTTAGTGGGTCATTCAGCCATTCAACATAGAACTTCGTGAGGCTCTTTTCTAGAGATTCGGGAGAATAAGCTTCTTTTTCGGCTTCGATAAGTGCTTTAGCCACTGCAATAGCCATTTGAGTGTCGTCTGTGACTAAAATAGGATTACCTTCTGGTTCTTTTGGTCCATTGGGCGGCCATCTTGCTGTAATTTCTTCTATGGTAAGAAATTCTGTAGGGTAGCCATAGCCATCTCCGATAGCCATACCGAATAAGCTACCTCTGATTGAACTAGATTTTTGCATGGGATGTTGGTTTTTTTTAATAAATAGATGGAGGAATGATTTAATCTACTTTGAAAGCGTATTTATTGACTTCGTCAAAGTCAGAACCTATTATTTTATAATAAATTCCTTTTTTATCTTTTATGATGTAATAATAAGTATAAGAAGTTTTGTCAACCACAATCCTATCAATGACTAGGTATTCACTAAATAGAGTAACTGTTTCTTTGGTTATAATATTTGTCAAGTCTATTTTATGAGCAAAAAATGATTGACCAATTTTAGATTTTTCTTTCTCATAAAAACCTAAGGTTAAAAAAGGAAAAGGATTTGGTGCTGTTGGGTTAAATTTAAAATAAACAGTTGCACCTCGTTTTTTGTCCAACAATTTAAAGAAATAAGAAGACTGCCTTTTCACAACATCTTGAACATAGAAATAATGCCCTAACAAGCTATCTTTATTAGAGGAATTGCTAAACTCATAAGGATGAGGAAAGTAGGTTTCTGTAGTTTGTGTTTTGTTCTTTTTTGCTGTTTTTTTAGTTGGCGGATTGATGTTGTTAGAAGGCAATCGTGTTCTTAAATGAATACTAAAATATGTGGGTTGAACTTTGGCCACGAGAAGTGTTTGTCCTTTAAATGACCGAATATTTTTTAAAGTAGGATAGTTGTTGGTCGAATCATAAGGATAGAATGTTGTGTCCTTTACATTGTCTATATTTTCAAAGGCTACTTGGGCTAATACTTGTGCATTTATAAAAAGAAGTAAAACTATACTAGAATAGTATTTCATATGTAATTAGGTTATGAAACTAATGGTTGATTTTGGATTAAATAGAAGAATAGGAGGCATTTTATTTCTTGAAAATCTCTTTTCGATGATGTATTCCCCAGTCAATAATTTCTACTATTAAATTATTTAAGGTCTTTCCATGTTCTGTAATGGCATATTCAACCGTAATAGGTTTGGTATCTTTTACAGTGCGAGAAATTAGTTTGTTCATTTCAAGCTCCTGTAGGTCATTGGATAATTTTTTAGGAGCAATCCCATCCAAAATTCTTTTCAACTGCATAAATCTCAGTGTACCACTGCGTATCAATGCTCCTATGATTTGTATTTTCCATTTGCCTGAAAGTAATTCCATGGTATCCTTAATAGCTTTTAAATCTCGGACACACTCCTGTGATAGATCATCGTGTTGCTTAATTCTCATTATAATATTGATTATTAGTTTCCTAAAGGAAACTAGTAGTTTTTTTTAAGTTAGTATCAAAAGTAAACTATTTGATCTACATTTGAACTATAAATTAAAAAAAAGAATCATGAGCAACAAAACATTTTTGACCATTCATGGAATGGTTTACGCAATTTTTGGATTGGGTTTATTTTGTATTCCTAATTTATTATGGCCTTACTATGGCCTTCAACTGAATGATGAGTATAGCGTTTTCCTATCTCAGCATACAACCATTTTCTTAATGGGAATTGCAGCAATCTCTTTTTTATTTAGGGATGTAGAAGAAAAAAGCGTTTATGCAAAGAAGATCTTAACAGGATTGTTATGGACAAATATTTTAGGAGTCGTAATAACGCTTTATGCTGTGTACATAGGCGTTTTTTATGGACTTGGATGGTCGGACCCTGCATTTTTTAGTTTTTTCTCTATTCTGTGTTTTATCAATCTGAGACGAAATCAACAACCAAACAATTAAAAATTAATACAATGAGTAAACAGAAAATTTGGGATTTACATTTGAAATATAATGGTCCAATAACGGAAGAATTCATAGAAGGCAACAAGCAGTTGGCAGAGAGTATAGCAAAAGAAGAAGGTATTATTTGGAAAATATGGACGCATGAAGAAGGGACAAGTCATTATGGGTCAACTTATTTGTTCAAAAATTTAGATTATTTAACTAAGTACAAAGAGATGCATATCAAAAGATTAAATGCCATTGGTATAACTGATATTACAGAATATACCTTTGATATTTTGGAAGATTTGAGTAAGATCAATCATGCACCGATAGAATGAACAGACCGATAATTACAGTACTTAGTCGCAAATAGCTTTGTAGTAAAAAAGGACTGTATTATGGTTAGAATTAAAACGGTGTTGGGAGTTAGGCTCCTAGCACCTTGTTGTTTTATTTTCGGGTTTTATTTTCTTTTTCTAGATTGAATATGAAGCAAGTATTTCTAGAGTCTAGGGAACATTGCTGAAACAACTGTTAAAAAAAAAGTGGCTCAAGAACAACCTTGAACCACTTTCAATCAATTGATAATTGCCAATTTCTATTCTTTTTCTTTGTTCAAACCGCTAAGTTTGACTTTTGTCGAGTACTTGATTTCTTCTAAAACAATTTGGCTATCAATGTCGCTGATGTTTCGAATAGCTGCAACTTCATTGACTAAAAAATCTCTATACTCTTTAATATTTGCAAACCTCACTTTAGCCAAAAAGTCAAAACTTCCCGATGTGTGATAAAACTCAGATACTTCATCTAGAGATTCCATACTTTTTACGAACTTATCTCGTACTTCTTTATAATGGTCTTTGATAGTGATGTTCATAAAAACAATAATGTTTTTATGAAGCAAATCTGTATTCAGCAAAGCAACATATTGTTTAATATATCCTGCTTTTTCTAATTTCTTGATGCGTTCGTAAACGGGAGTAGTGGTTAAAGACAATTCTGTTGCCATTTCTTTGGCTGTTCTACCAGAATTGCTTTGAAGCATATCAAGAATTTTTAAATCAATCTGATTCATTAATAGTAAAATATTTTCTTTAGATGAACAATCCGTAAAACTTGTCTGAGTTTCAGTAGAAAATCACTATTTAAACTGCAAACGACTATTAAAGGTAATCAAAAAGAAAAAAAATTAGGCAAGTGAGTAGAGAATGTTTTGCAATCTAAAGACAAAATATTTGTTTAAGAAACTAACATACTCGTGTTCTTTTCTTGATGGGTATGGTAAGACATTTTTTTTGTTTCAAAGCAACCTTTTTGTGTATTAAATACTTCGCAAACATCAATCGGGGATACATAGATGTGAAGTGTCATTGCTCGTTGGTTGGCAATGTTTTCTAGAGCATGATATCCCATGCTGTCATTCATATAGGTTAGTTTTTGAGCAGATAATGTCATCTGATGGGTTTCTTTTAATCGTAAATTGAATGCTTGGTATCGAGTTTCTTGTATTGTTCCTTGTATTTGATAGACCCAACAATCTTTCCCACCGTGGTCGTGTATTGGTGTTTTGGCTCCAATATCCCAACACAATAGAATTAACTCATATTTTTTATTTCTAGCCAAACAATTTCGGGTGTAAGATTGATCAGACCATGTTGCACAATGTTCCAATTCAGAGGTATCTATCCTGATTCTTTTCATGATTTTTGAACATTCAGCAGGAGAAGCTTGATCTAAAATTTGGGTTAGTTGTGCAATAGTAGTGATATGATTCATATTAAATTAGTTGTAATTTTTTTGTAGCTGACTAAAAGTTGCATTTCGCCAAAAATAGCAAAAAAAACAGATATTTTTTCTAAATTTGCCAATCTAAAATAATAGTTAAATTGATTTTCACTAAAAAAACTTAATTTTTTAGTGATTTAAACTTTTTTCTGATGAAAAATACACTTGATTTATTTCAAAGAATAACAAATGACCTCTTGAAGGACGAAAAGGAAAATCCTGTCACTCAATATATCCCATCTTCTGAACTATTTAAGACACTTGATTTATCGCTTAAGGATACTCCTTTGGATGAAGATGAATTTGAAAAAATAGTAAAGGAGTTGGTTTTTGCTTCGCCAAGAACGGCAACGAATGGCTTTTTTAATCAATTGTTTGGTGGTAGAAATGACAAAGCTATTTTAGGAGAATTGCTATCTGTGATTTTGAATAACAGCATGTATACTTATAAAGCGGCTGGTCCACAGATTGGGGTAGAAAAGGTTATCTTAAGAGAAGTGTGCGATATGATAGGTTGGGACAAAAATGCAGACGGCACTCTAGTGCCAGGAGGGTCTATGACTAATTTTATGTCTATGTTGATGGCTAGAGATGCAGCCATTGCTACTGTGAAATATCAAGGTGTTCAACAAAAAATGATGGTTTATACCTCAAAAGAATCGCATTATAGCATTCCTAAAAACGCAGCTTTCTGTGGGATAGGTCGAGACAATGTTCGCTATATTCCTACCAACGAAAAAGGAGAACTAGATGTTACTAGCTTGAAAGAACAAATAGAGCAAGATGTGCAAAATGGAGGCATCCCAATTATGGTAAACCTAACTGCTGGTACTACTGTGTTGGGAGCTTTTGACCCAATTCGCCCTGTGAGCGAAATTTGCAAAAAATATAATATGTGGCTTCACGTTGATGGAGCGTACTGCGGCTCTACCTTGTTTAGCAAAAAGTATAGGCATTTGATCGATGGAATCGAATTGGTTGATTCGTTTAGTTTTAATGCACATAAAATGATAGGCACTCCATTGTCTTGCTCCATTATAGTTGCAAAAGATAAAAAGCACCTATACAATTCTTTCTCTAATGATGCTAGTTATTTGTATCAAACAGATCACGATGAATTTAATTTAGGAAAAACGTCTTTACAATGCGGACGAAGAAACGATGCTCTAAAATTCTGGACGCTTTGGAAAAGCGTAGGAACATCAGGTTTAGAGAAAATTGTAGATCATCAGTTTGCCTTGGCAGATACCGCTCGTGAATATGTTCGTAATCATAAAGATTACGAAATGTATAGTTATGACAATTCGATTGCTATTTGTTTTAACTATAAGGGAATTCCTGCGCGTGATATTTGTACGTTATTGTACGAACACTCAGAGTTACTAGTAGGTTATGGTACTTTTCAAGGAGATGAGTTTATACGATTAGTAACAATTAATGCTCAAAATGACCATCAAGATATTTTAAATTTCTTTGAGAAACTAGAGCAATTTGTAGCCGTCAATCACAATTTATTCAGTTTGGAGGCAACAACTTAATTTTAGTGAAATCCTATTAAGCAATTGTTGGAGTATTTAGACAAAAAATAAAATATTTTCAACAATTGCTTTCACCAATAAATAACTCAACTTATGGAAATTTCTAAATTGATAGCCTTAGGGCTTTATGTCATTATTTTATTTCTTATTGGATACTTTGCCTCTCGCAGAGTGAAAAGTATGAGTGATTTTTATGTAGGTGGAAAAAATATGGGATTTTGGGCGGTTGCTTTTTCAGCTAGAGCAACAGGCGAGTCAGGGTGGCTATTGATAGGTTTGACAGGAATGGGAGCTATTTCTGGTTTATCGACTTATTGGGTCGTTGTTGGAGAAGTTTTGGGTGTAGCAATATCTTGGGGTTTGATGGCCAAACGATTTAAAAGGAAAACAGATGCCTATCACGCAATTACAATTCCTGATTATTTGGAGGAACATTTTAAAGCAAAAACAAAAACACTTCGAGTTTTAGCCTCAACAATTCTTTCAATTTTTGTTATCATCTACGTGAGCTCTCAAATAGATGTCACAGGGAAAGCGTTTGAGTCGATGCTCGGTATGAACTATTACACAGGAGCAATTCTTGGTTTCTTTATTGTATTGACTTATATCTTTATTGGAGGATTTGTAGCAGCAGTATGGTCGGATTTATTTCAAGGGCTTTTGATGTTTTTTGGATTGTTATTACTACCGGTAGTCGTTTATTTTTCGATGGATGGGAGCGCAGGAATTATCAATAGCCTAAATAGTATAGATCCTGCTTTGACCAATATATGGGGGACAAGCGATGATGTTTGGATGAACGTTGCTACTATGCTGGGCTTTGCTATGATTGGCTTAGGTTTTTTGGGATCTCCTCAAGTATACGTTCGTTTTATGTCAATTAAGGACGAAGCGGAGATAGATAAGGGAAAATGGGTAGCAATAATTTTCACCTTATTAACAGATGCTGCGGCTGTAACAATTGGAATTTTAGCAAGAATACTATTCACGGAGAGTGGTCAAGATCCTGAACTTGTATTAGGAAATGCAGGGGAAGATGTATTGTCTATTATGACAGAAAACTTTTTGCCTTATGTATTGGTTGCAATTTATGTTGCTGTGGTTCTTTCTGCGATAATGTCCACGATTGATTCTCTGCTAATTATTGCTTCTAGTGCAATTACTAGAGATTTCTACCAAAAAATATTTAATCCTGAAATCCCTGATGAAGCATTGACAAAAATATCAAGGAGAGTAACTTTCTTAATGGCTATTCTTGCTTTGATAATAGCTTTAGTTATTGCTGTTAATTCTCCTAATCGAACTGTTTTTTGGATGGTTATATTTGGATGGTCGGGGATAGCGGCTTCTTTTTGTCCTGTTATTATTTTGTCTCTGTTTTGGAAAGGGTACTCAGAGGCAGGGGCTATTGCTTCAATGATAACGGGCTTCCTCTGTGTACCATTTTTTAAGTTTGTAGTTGCGAATATAGCTGGCATTGGGCCTTATTTTGAGAAACTCGATGTTTTGGCACCTTCATTTTTAATAGCAATGATTGTAGGCTGGTTCTTTTCAAAATTATACCCTAAAAAAGAATTACAAGAGGGGTAATTGTAGTGATAATATTAGGGACGAACCTTGTTGTGTTACTTCGATTTTTTTACCAAGAAGAGCCCAGCAGCCAACAGTAAACCTAGAAGTCCAGTACCCCAATAAAAAGTAAAGTTGTTTTTCTTTTTGATGGATAAAGGGGCGGTATTTCCAATCATAATAAAAGGAGACCAAAAGGAAGGATGGGCTAAAGAACCTTCAACCGAATCCATGTATTGCAATTTAGCTTGTCGAAGTGCTTGGTCTTTGGGTATACCGTTTGCCAAATTTTTATATAAGTTCTTCATAATTTCAGATGTAATGTAATCGTTGACTTGCCAAAGAGAAACAATCAAAGCAGAAGCACCTGCGTACATAAACGCTCTGGCTAGAGAAGCTACACCATTTCCTTTTTCAAACTTTCCATAACCTGTTTGACAAGCAGAAAGTACTACAAGATTGGCATTGAGCTGCATTTTTGATATTTCGTGTGCTTGCCAAAAATTAGACTCTATGCTGTCATTATCTTCTGTAAATGCTAATGAAGAAAGAACAGGTCTTTTGTTATCTAAAATTCCATGAACCGCAAAATGTAGAATGGCATACTCACTTGCTTTTTCCTTGACTATTTTTTCAGAAGCAATGCTATCAAAAGCAAAAAAGCCTCGATATTGTTTTTGTAGTGTTTCTACTTCCTTACGGGCGGAAGGAAGTGGAGGTAGTCCTTTTCTAAGTAATTGATTTGAAGGGAGTCTTGTGTTTGCTGTTTTAGAAGATAGCCGAATGTTATAATTGGCAGCAACAGCTAAAATTTGACCATTATTCATAGGAGTAGGGGCTTCCTTGTTCTCTCTCCAAAGAGCAGCAGAATGGTTGTACGAAATGTTATAATGATTCACCAAATAATCAAGGTTATGATAATCTATAAACGTTTTTGAAGCGGAAGTTTTTAGAAAAACTTCGAATGGTAGATGCCCTAATTCTCCATCACTAACAACGATTAAGTTGCAAATGTTAGGCTTATTTTGTAATACAGGAGCGATAAGGTGTTGATAAAACCAATGTGCGGTTTGGGTGTAGTTTTGGTAAGCATGTTCTTCTTGAGTCATTGGGGTATACGTACTCAAGGAGTTGTGCAAAATGCTGATCTGTTCTTTTAATTTGGAGCGACTAATCAATGATTTTTCCCAACGTACTTCTTGTTTATCTACTAAAAAAATGTGTACCAAAGAGTCGCTAATCACATACTGTAATAAAGCCGTATGTTTATCTAAAAGCGATTGGATGTCGGAGACTTTGGCATCGTTTGGCTGATACTTTAATTTGTGATATTTAGGAAACTTTTCTTCAAGCATTTTTTCAAAATCACTAATTTCTTGGTTAATCTGATTTAATTCGTTTAAAAGGCTATCTTTTTCTTTTGCAGAACGTTTTTCCATTAACTTAGCTTGAAGTTCGCTTTGTTTTCGGAGTATTTCTTTGGATATTCTGATAAGAGATTTGGGTAGTTCACCCAAGTGATAAGCATTTTCTGACCTAGTGGCTTGCAAAAGTAGCACCGATTTGTTTTGGTCGCTAAGATGAAATGCCCTTTCATTATCTTTTGAAGGGGATAGCAAATGCAGGCTTCTTTGTAACCAATCGTCACTTTTTGCGAGCATTCGCAATTTGTCTTTTTCGTTGAAAACTCGATTTCTGGCTTTTGATAATAGAGTAAAAGCTAAATCTGCCACTATAATTTGTTTGGATGTACGATGCTCAATTCTAGTATCTTTTTCCAAGAACCAATAGGCATGCTCTAAAGAAGTAATCATGTTATCAATGTGTTCATTGGAATGAAAAGATGTTGCAATCACATTTTCTGACCACTCTTGACTGAAGGTATGCTTTAGGGAAGTGCCCAAACTAGAATTCATAGCTTGTTGTAGCACCTTCCAAGCCAAATCAAAATTTTCCATTTGGAGATACAAATCCACCAAATTATTAAGAGACATACTAAATCGAGTATGTTTTTTCCCAAGCGTTTTTTGAAAAATATTTTTAGATTGAATAAGGAGTGGTAGTGCCAAATCAAAATTTCCCATACTAGAGTGCAAATTAGCCAGATTATCAAGGGAAAGTGCAAATTTTGAGTGTTCTTTTCCAAGCGTTTTTTGAAAGATATTTGTAGCTTGAACTAAACTAGGCAATGCCAAGTCAAAAATACCTATTTCTGAATATAGATTAGCCAAGTTGTTTAAAAATACAGCAAATTCAGGGTGTTCTTCTCCTAAAGTTTTTTTGAAAATACTTTTAGCTTGAAGCAAAAGAGGCAGAGCTGAATCGACATCTCCTATATTTTGATATAAAAAAGCAAGACCATTGAGGGACATAGCGTACTGAGAGTGTTCTTCTCCTAGGGCTTTTTTGAAAATATCTTTGGCTTGAATTAAGAGCGGTAGCGCTAAGTCAAAATTCCCCATATCAGAATGAAAGAGGGCCAAATTATTGAGTGCATAGGCAAAATCTGGATGATCTGTTCCTCGTGCTTTTGCCCAAATATTCTTAGCTTGAATTAAAAGAGGTAGTGCTAAATCAACGTTTCCCATTTCTGAATATAAAGCAGCTAAATTGTTGAGCGATAAAGCGAACTTAAAATGTTCTTTTCCAAAAATTTTTTCATGAATATTTTTAGCTTGAATGCTAAGCATGAGAGCAGTATCTAGTTGACCGATTTTTGTATAAAGAAGCCCTCCCCATTGAATGTAATTGGCAAACACAGAATCTTGCCGACCAAAATCTTTTTCCGCTTTCTTGATGGCTATTTGTACAATAGGAATTGCTTTTTTGTAAGTGCCTTTGTTGTAATAAGTAGGCAAAAGACTATCCAATTCTATATAGCTCAGTTGCAAAGGTTGCTGAATGGTTTGCGCATGACTAGCATTGACGTGCAGAAATAATGCCACTATAGCGGTGAAAAAATAGTTGAAGGAGTTCATAAATTAAATATTGAGGATTAAAACAATGCTTTCTATTTTTCTTTTTGAGAAACTTAACTGGGGAGTTAAAAGAAGCTAAAAAGCACACTCATTCTAAAAAATAAGTAGCCACTTTCCATTTTTTCATCTCTTGTTCTGTCATCCAGTGAACACCATCAAAAGGAGCTGCTTCAAGGGTATGGAAATAAAAAGCGGGACCATTTCTAGAGCCCATGCACATCGTGAAGTACTCAATTTGATGTTGATGTGCAGGATGTTCTTTGGGAATTTCAATAGCCGTCAAATCGCCTATACAACACCAAGAATGAATGCCTAACTGGGCACCTTTTTCTACAATACGTTCTACGCCAGCGCAAAATAAATCGACAGCTCCAGATGCAATTTTGCTATCGCTCAGCACTTTAGTGTTTAAACCTGCTTCTCGGAGTATCCTTCCCGTGTGCATATTAACGGCATCGTTTACTGAGCCAGAAATATTGCCTAATACAACTGTTTTTAGGTTAGGATGTTCTTGCAGTATACTCTTAAGTTGGTAATAACTACGTGTGCCGAGATCGCCATTGATGTATACTTCGTTGCCTTTAACTTCCATCTTGCTGTTTCCCATCGAACCAAAGTCCTCTGTAGCAGTATAATTTAGTGATTTAATTGCGCTAGACCCTATTTCAGTATAGTTGCCGAATACTTTTATTTTCTCAAAGTCAGCTCCTTGGAATTGAATATTTAAATCTCCTTGCCCAATGCTTATTGCTTTGATTCTTTCTTCTGTTAAGTCTTCATCTGACAACTCTAGCAAATTCCCTCTGATGAAAAGAGCATTAGATACAGCTTTCCCTTTGCGATCTAATTCTTTTTTATTGACAGTTTGGTAGATAGTTATAGTGCCTTTCTCATCTTCAAACATCGTAAGAAAGATATAACTTTTTCCTTGAGGCACAGATTAGATTGATTGCTTACCCCCAATTTCTTCTTCAGCGTTGAGGTAAGAATCTTAAAGCTAATATAATTATTTTTTATCTGATAAAGAACCCCTTAATCACTTTTGCTGAAAAAGGTCATTACTTTTGGGGTAATTAGTAACATATAAATAGCATCAAAAGCATTAGGCTAAATATCAAATGCGAAATCACAAATTGGAGCGGCAATCAGTTAATGTCAGCGTCGGTAATTGTGATTCTACATTCGCAACTTCCAGATTCGCCAGGTTGAACAACTCTGTATTGCCAATTGGGGTGAGTAGGTTCCAAAACAAAATTTAAACTCAAAGAGTCGTGATTACTAATACTCGTACCAGCTGTATCTATACAAATAGAGGGGCAATCTCTAAAATTATTAACAGAACCATTTCGCTCAATAGTACCTTCTAGTATACGATGTGTATTGCTTGGAATTAGAATACTGTCTTGAAAGCAGTTGTTGGGGGGATTTACCCATATGTCATAACTCGAATTGTTTTCAATGATTCGGTCATAAGTAACACTTGGTGGGGTACAATTGAACAACAAGAAGAAAAGGACAAAGAAGCATATAATTTTCATAAAAAGCAGTTTTTTATACTATAAAATTTTCTAAATAGAATAGTCTAATGTGTTTTATTAATAATAGAACTTTTAGTAATTGGTCAATACTTATTATTTTCTTGACACTTACTTAGACATTAAACCGAATGAAAAATAACTTTCCCTACTTTTTGATTGTTTTTTTTACGTTAATTAGATTTTTATGATTGGCACTCATTGAATTTATATTTTTGCTGTAGATGGTATCTTACTTGTTTGTTTTTTATTTTTACTCAGTTAGTAAAATATCCCTATTATTCTATGCTAGAATTAGTAATAATTAACCGACACTCACAACTTCCTTTTTCTCCTTCCTGAAAAACAGTATAAACCCAGTTAGAATCACTAGGATAGAGGTTTATATTTAATCTCAAAGAATCTCTGTTATGAATTCTCGTTTCTAAAGTATCTAAACAAATGAAAGGGCAGTCTGCATGAAAGTCAACGGATCTATTGGTATTGACAACCTCCAAGACATAACTAGTTTTTCTTGCTACAGCAATGCTGTCCAAAACAATTTCTCGACATTCAGTAAAAGTATTAGTACTATCTAATGCTCTGTAATAAGGGTTGATAATCCAAATATCATAATCAGAATCGTTTTGGATGATTCTTTTATAATCTGTCGTTTTTTCACAACTTATAAAGGATGTAATAATCAAAAAAAATATCAATCTATTCATAGAAAAATTTTACTCATTTAATAAAATACTCACACTTTGTTTTTCTGTCAAAAAAGTGCTTTTTATAGGCTTAATTCCTGTTTTTTTTCATTGAAGACGGATTCGTTTAAATTAACGTATGAATTTCCAAACATATGGCTATATTTGCATGAAATTGCGATTCCGTGCAAGAAAACTAGCTTAAAAGAAAGCAAATTACTTGTTTGATAAAATTTAAGGGATTGTTTATGAGTTAATTAAAGTTCTTTAAAAGGAGTCCAGAAATACAAGATGTATTTCTGAGTAAGTTACAAAATATTAAATACAGTATACAAATTAATTAAACAAGCAAACTACTAAAGCAAATCAAAGTGAAAAAAATAGCTATTCTAGGAGGGGGGCAATTAGGGCGCATGCTTATTCGATCTGCCATTGATTTTAATATAGAAGTTGCAATATTGGATCCAAATCCAGAAGCTCCTTGCAAAGAAAATGCAGCGGAATTTGAAGTTGGCGACTTAAATGATTTTGACACAGTTTATAATTTTGGTGCCAAACATGATTTGATTACCATTGAGATTGAGCAGGTGAATACAAAAGCATTGCAAAAATTGAGTGATGAAGGCAAAAAAGTATTTCCTCAGCCTCATATCATTGAAATGATTCAAGACAAGCGCATTCAAAAGCAGTTTTACAAGGACAATGGTATTCCAACAGCAGAGTTCATTTTGACAGAAAACTTGGAAGAAATTGAGGCGAACGCAGATTTTTTGCCTGCGGTTAATAAAATAGGAAAAGGTGGTTACGATGGAAGAGGAGTGCAAGTAATGCGTACCAAAGAAGATATATCTAAAGGATTTGATGCGCCAGGATTATTAGAAAAGCTGATTGATTTTGAAAAAGAAATCTCGGTTATTGTTGCTAGAAATGAAGATGGTGCTATAAAAGCATTTCCGCCTGTAGAGTTGGTTTTTCATCCAGAAGCAAATTTGGTAGAGTATCTCTTGGCGCCAGCTCAAATCAGAGAAGATATAACTGATAAGGCTGTTGAAATTGCTACGAACTTAGCTAAAAAGTTGGAAATCGTAGGTTTGTTGGCTGTTGAAATGTTTGTGACTAAAAATGGAGAGGTTTTGGTTAATGAAATTGCACCAAGAACACATAACAGTGGGCATCAATCTATAGAAAGTAACATGACGTCTCAGTTTGAACAACAATTAAGAGCAATACTCAATTGGCCATTAGGTGATACTTCATTGTTTATATCATCTGCAATGATTAATCTACTAGGAGAGGAGGGACACACTGGAGTTGCTGTTTGTAAAGGTTTTAAAGAAGTCTTGGATATTCCTGGTTGTCACTTGCATTTATACGGAAAAAAAATGACGAGACCTTTCCGAAAAATGGGGCATGTCACGGTTAGAGATAAAGACATGGAACAATTAATTAAAAAAATTGATTTTGTCAAAAAAACTATAAAATTTGTATCCGATGAGCAATAAACCTTTAGTTGGAATTATCATGGGAAGTCAGTCTGATTTGCCTGTTATGAGGGCAGCAGCTGAATTTTTAGAAGAAGCCCAAATACCTTTTGAGTTAACCATTGTTTCTGCGCACCGCACACCACAGCGGATGATCGATTACGCTACTTCGGCAAGAGAACGTGGCCTTAAAGTAATTGTTGCAGGGGCAGGAGGTGCCGCTCATTTGCCAGGAATGGTTGCCTCTTTAACCACACTTCCTGTTATTGGTGTTCCTGTAAAATCAAGTAACTCTATTGATGGATGGGATTCTATTTTATCTATTCTGCAAATGCCAGGTGGAATCCCTGTCGCTACAGTTGCATTAGATGGAGGAAAAAATGCAGGTATTTTAGCTGCTTCAATTGTTAGTACTTTCGATGATAAAGTAGCTCAATTTATGTTAGAATACAAAAAACAATTGACGAATAAAGTACTGAAATCTGTAGATGATGTTGCTGAAAATGGGTGGAAATAGTGCTCTCATTAATTCGTGATTGAGCTAAAAAATCATAGCTCAAAAAAATGCGTTGAGTTGATCTAATGACTTCACGCATTTTTTTGAAATAGATACTTTTTTAGAGTTTAATTTTACTCATACGTTAAAATACCGGAAGTTTTTTTTAAAAATATGTGGTGTTTTTTTTAATATGTTGTGTCTGTAAAAATAACTTTGCCGATAGAGTAGAGGCTTTACAAAAAAAGAGCCTTTTCGAAAATCGAAAAGGCTCTTGTGATAACTGTATAGAACAATATACTGTGCTTTTTTATACAGCAGCTTTAGGCATTTTTAGTTTTGGCAAAGAAATGAACTTTGCTTTAATTTTATATTTACTCATAATATTTTGAGTAAAGCTCTTATTACCATGGGGGGCAAATAGATATAATTTACCGCCTTTTCGTTCTGCTAAAAGGCTTAATAATTTCCATTTTGAAATTAGGTTTTGTTTTATTTTATTTTGAGTGGGTTTCGTTACGATTTCAAAATAATACTTTGAACCAAAACTAGTTGCTGTAATATCAGGAATTATTTCTTCTTCTTCAGAATCTTTTTTTGTAAAGCTACGAGGAGTTTCAAATCCTTCTGTATTAGCCTTAATATTTCTAAAACCTTTATTATTTGCCCAGTTGGTTATTTTTTTATAAAAATCTACTTTTTTCTTTTTCATTTTTTTTCTTTTTGTCTAGGTTGGGAGATAACCTGTTTATAAGGAAGTAATTGATAGTTACCAATTACCATATTGAATGGTGTGCAAGAAGGTCCAAATTTAGATCAAGTGAAGTTTGTTTTGCACATCACTAATTCTACTAGCTAATTGTGCCTGTATTTGTTGTGCTAATTGAGCCGTTGCCAATTGTTTGTTCTTTTCGGCTTGATTTTCTAAATTTCTTGCACTAGATCGAATCGTTTTACTATCATCAATAACCCCTTGCAAGATAGTTCGGAAATCCCTATTAGGAATTTTAAACTTAATATCAGAAGCTCGTTGCCATTTAGCCCAAGATCCTAGAGGCATCCCTCCAAGACTAATAATTTGGTCGATAATAGATTCAATTTGCCGCTCGGCTTCTTCACAATAAATATCTAACTCTTCATTTAGTTCAGGATGTTTAGAGGATTGAATGAGCCATTGATAATTTAAAAGCTTGTGCGCATATATTTTATAAGTTGCTAATAGAACGTTTAGTTTCTTTGTCATAGGGCTTGTTGATATTGTTGCACTACTGATCATTTTAATATTTTTTTAGTTATCAAAAAAGTGATGAGAAGAGGGTAAGGTTTAGGGACTAAAGTGCAAAAACTGGAATGCTTGTATGCAGTTTTGGATTACTAAAAATAGAACTTGTCAAAAATTCCTTTTCAGAAGGGAAAGCCAATGCACAGATGTCTTTTTCCTCTTTTATTTTTTGTATTTCAGTACAGGGATGAGCTGTATTTTCAAAAAATGAAAACTTAATCTTTGAATAATTACTCATTGATTTGATTTCCTGCTGAATTGCTTGAAATGCCTCTTGATCTACTTCATTTTTATCAGAAAAATAAACCACTAAAATACTTGATTCTAATAATCGGGCAATCTTACCCACTAATTTCAAGTGTTGAGGCAAATGATCAATGTGAACTAAAACATAAAGTAAAGTTTTAGTTGGGAAAAAAGGTTTTTCTGATACACGAGCAGCAGAACATGCTTTTTGATTAGAGGTATTCAAAGGTGGTCCTGCATTAAAATTGGTAGGGGGAGAACCGTCCTTGGTCTGTATTTTGCTAAAAGTAGAAGTAACTCACGTATTCAAATATGCTGCACATATTTGATTTTCATCTTTCTTAAAAAGAGGTGGTGTGTGTGTGTTATCTTTCTTTTTTTCTAGCAAATCGTGAATGTTGAGACAATTATTAGATGTGTTTTAAGGACTACTTTAGATAAGGCAGTCTTTTATATAAACAGGAAGAAATAGAAAAAAGTTCACTGGAAGCTATTTTTTTTTAGAAATAGCAAAAAAGTAAGAGCTAAAAAGGTGAGAGAAAACTATTGATGAGTTAGTTGTAATTCAGGTTGTTGTAATTTCAATTGAAACTTCCCATTTAGTTTTTTTATTATAAATGTAAATACCGTATTATAGTTTTTATCAGATAACTTCTTATCTTTTCCTGCTCTCAAAATTGGATCTAAAACAATTGTCGCCTGTTGCAAATCACGAACAGTAGGCGTTAGAGAAGCATTATCAACAAAGACAGCTGCTTTTTTTGCTTTCTCATAGGTGCGATACCATTTACTATCAAATCTAGGAAAACCAATACGCTCAGTAGAAGATTCTCGTTTACTCATAATGTGGATAGATGGAAATTGCCCACTATAATCTGTTTGGACTCGTCCAATTGCATAACCATATTCAAAACCTTGAGTGATTAGCAACCCCAAAGCAAATTGTTTGTTCTCTTTATTTTTAAATCGCTCTTTTACAGCTTCTAATTTCCAAAAAGAAGCATAGACTTGTGTAATACTAGGTGAGAGATCTTCAAGAGAGGTCGAAATAGAAAATGTTTTGATAGAGCTATAATAGTTTGGAGAACTACTAATCCTAATTTTTTTTCCTTTATAAAATTCTTGAATAGCATTTTTTAGTTGATTGCTCAGCCCTTTAGGAATGTCGGCAACTAGTATCGTTTCTCTTATTTTTTGAAGCCGTTTTGCCAATTCCTTTTCTTCCAATACATTGTATTCTTTTTCTAATTTTTGAATTAGTAAATCCGCACCACAATCTTCTATGGTCTTTTGATAAAAATAAACAGGAATGCCAAGTCCTTGATCTGTCCACTTAGGCAAAGCCTGCTGCATGAGCGCATAATTAGCCGCGTTGTGTCCTATAATAGCAGATTTTTGAACAGATGCTGAACCGATTCCAAAATAAGAAATGTATTGAACAGCAAAATCGGGTTTAGCATAACCTGACTGAGCTTGCAATCTTGCTAAAAAGAAGTATACTAAGATGATAGAAAAAAATAAGCGCATAATTAGGATACTTTTAGTTTAAGGAATTAAGCAATAAAAATATACTCTATTGATAACGAACTGTGAATCGCTCAAAAAGCAATGTTAATTTGAGCCTTATAATTTAATCCAATTCCTTGAATGCTCTATATAAATCAGACCATTCTTTTCTTTCTTTGACAACTGTTTCAAGGTATTCTTTCCAAATTTCGCTGTCTTGTGCAGGATCTTTTACTACTGCTCCAATAATACTTGCCGCTAAATCCCTAGCTTTTATCGTTCCGTCACCAAAATGTGCGGCTAGAGCTTGACCACTATTAATAACAGAAATAGCTTCAGCAGTACTAAGGGTAGAGGTAGGCATCTTTAATTTTGTTTTGCCATCAATTGTCTTCCCATCTCTTAATTCCTTAAACATCGTAACCAAGCGTTCAATTTCTTTGATTGGAGCTAATTCAGCAGGTATATCTAGGTTTTTACCCAATTGATCTACACGTGTTTTAACAATGTTAACCTCTTCCTCCAAAGAAGAAGGTAAGGGGAGAACAACTGTATTGAAACGACGTTTTAAAGCGCTAGAAAGTTCATTGACTCCTTTGTCTCTATCATTTGCGGTTGCAATAACATTAAACCCTTTTTGAGCTTGAACCTCTATGTTTAACTCAGGGATAGGAAGTGTTTTTTCAGAGAGTATGGTAATCAAAGTATCTTGAACATCAGAGGGAATTCTAGTTAACTCCTCAACTCTTGCTAACTTTCCTTGTTGCATTGCTAACATAATAGGTGAAGGAACTAAAGCTTCTTCAGAAGGTCCTTTAGCCAAAAGGCTAGCATAATTCCAACTATAGCGAAGGGTGTCTTCATTAATCCCCGCAGTTCCTTGAACTAACAATGTGGAAGTTCCTGAAATAGCTGCTGAAAGATGTTCTGCAACCCAAGTTTTAGCAGTTCCAGGAACTCCCATAAGCAATAACGCACGATCTGTTACCAAGGTAGCGACAGCAATTTCTATAACACGCCTTTTACCAAAATATTTAGGATTGATGATAGTCCCATCTTCTAATTCTCCACCTATAATATACGTAACAACTGCCCATGGAGATAGTTTCCAATTCGCTGGTTTAGGAAACTTATCGTGTTTAGCTAATGCTTCTAATTCTTTTGCGTATTCCTGTTCTGCGTGATATTTTAACAGCGTTTCTGACATTCTTGTATAATTGTGTTTTGTTATTTGTAGAGCAATTTTTTGTGAAAATTAAGCAATACCAAAATTTTTCATACTAAAAAAGACTAGTGTCACAGCTTGATTTTTGGGATCACTTGCTTAATTACTTGGACTGCAAAATAATAATTTTTGATGGATCGAAATACTTTGATCTAAAGTTATCTTTTAATAAAACAAAAAAAGGTGCCAACAAGTTGATGAAACCTTGCTGACACCTAAATAATATTTAAATTACAATTGCTTTTTTCTTATTCTTGATTAATAATGACTTTACGTTGCGAAAAGACATGTTCATTATAAACTATAAATACATAAACTCCAGAAGGAAAATCGTAATTACTAATTTGAATGTCCTTATCCCCAGCATAAACCATCCCTGTCTGATGTTCTACACCATTAATTCCAACTAGTTTCCAGTTGTAATCTTGTTTTAAAGCCTTATCAAAAGAAACATTAAAGTAATCTTTCGCAGGATTTGGATATAGATTCATAGAGTTGATTTCATTTAGTTCTGGTTCAGCAGCAATTTGATCAACACCAACCCAATATCCACTAACATCTCTCGAGGTTGCAGCTTGGAATACTTCTCTGCTAAGTTCTGCTTGGATGAATACAACAGCTTGAAAATGCTCAGGACGATAAACAATTGAAGTTGCGCCATGATTCCAAGTTAAGGTTACTTTTTGTGTATCTCCAACTGCCCAAGAACGAGTTCGTATATTGGCTGCTTCATCATCTTTTCTAACAACAGCATGTACCATGCTATTACTTGCGCCACCATACGTTAGCGAATCTTCGGTAATGACTGTATTAATTCTGTAACGAACAGGATTCGGTAAATCTACCAGAGCTTTTACAGTAGCTTCTATCGTAAAGATGCCTGCATTGTTATGGTGGAAAGTATCAATTTCAATATCAAACTTCGGACTAGCTAACATTTCTTTCTCAAAATCTATATCCTGTAAATACCTAGATCTTGGAACGCCAGTAGTTTTTCCATCAATATAGGCTCGCCCTGCTTCAGGAATTCCATAAAAATAAGTTCTAGCATCTGCTACGATTTCGTTATCCAAATAGAATCGATCATTGGCAACAGGTTCTGCACAATGATATTGTAGCATGATTAAATCCTTATTAATAGGACTGTTATAAATTAATTGATAAACGTGATCATTAATAATATCCATGTTTGGTTCATTGACGTTAGATGTTGTCTCTAACAACACGTTTCTAGTTCTACTGCCTACCCAGAAATTATCAAAGCCAAAACCATCGTAGAAGTTGCCTCCCAAGTTTACAGATGGCGAACCAAAAGCAACACGCAAACGCAAATTGTCGCGATTTCCTAAATGGTCTAATTTGTAACGAGCATCTTTCCAGCCATTGCTTCTCCCTGACCAACCTATAGGCGCTAAATTTTGGTCTCCTGGTTGTCCTATAATAATTGAAGAGTTAAACCAATTAATACCTCTATTCGTTTCCCCTAACGGAACCCAACTACCGTCTTCTTTCTGATATTCCAATACCGCACCATCTGCGGATCTTGTATCAGACCAATAGTCTAATTTAACCATCGGACGGGTAAGACTATCAATGTCAAAACAAGGACTATAAACCCATGCATCTTCACTTTCTGAATACGTACCATTTAGTTGCGTAGACCAGAATCGATTATTTCGATTGCTCGCAATTCCTTGATTGGTACTATCAATTCCCCATTCCCAAAGCAATGGATGGCTAGAATCTCTACTTTCTGCATACCAATTTCCATTAGATGCTTCAAATGACTCGTCATAAGGAAAATGAGAAACTCTAGGCGAGATAACTAAGCGGACAACTTGTGTGTCTGTACAGTAGGTTTGGTTGGTCACTAAGAGCTTTGTATTATAGACACCAGGGTTACTATAAACGTAGCTAATTGTATCAATAGCATTATTTTGATGGTCTCCAAGTATAGCTACATTAGGTTCAAATTCCCAAGTAATGTTTGTAATCGAGTCAATTATTCTATTGTTAAAAATATTATTCAACCCCAAAATAACGTTATCGGGGCAGAAAGTAATACTATCTAATTGACATCCTCCAATTGCCTTAAAATTAATGTTAGGCATTCCGAAAACAGAAAATGTATCAATATATTGGTTTTTACACCCTGTAATAGGATGTTCGTAGTCATAATAAATAGGATGATAGCCTGGACCTGCGATGTCGGGTATAAAAGAAGAGGTTCCAAACAATACTCCATTTCCTGTAAATACCCCTCCATTGATATTGGGAGCTAAGGGAACACTATCCATTCCTAAACAATAAGTATTGTGAGGTGTGTTTCCTGTAAAGTAAATTTGTGGAACAGGATTAATCAAAACGTACTGTGTATCGGTACCATAACAAGCTCCATCCTGAACAGTGTAAACAATTGTATCTAAAACAGGATTAGCGTAATTGTTAACTCCATAATCTGGATTGGGAACAAAATACGGTGGTGCACCACGCAAAGTATCATTATCTCTCAAAAAGATTCCTCCGCTTGGTACTCCGAACAAAATAACAGAGTCTGCCGATTCACAATAAACAGAATCTAAGGCAAAGAAAGGACTTGTATAATCATCAACAATATAAGTGTACTGAATACTATCTTGACAACCAGTGAGGCTATCCATTGCAATATATGTCACAAAATGAGTTCCTTCTACAACCAAAGAAGGGTCAAAATAATAGGTCGTATCTGGATAGTAACGAATAGTTAGCGGGTTATGACTCAAAGTATCCTCGGCTGTGGTTATTGTGTATTGAACACCTCCCGTGTTGCTTTTAAATGTGTTCCAAGTAAAGGGAGTTCCACTAACTAAAATGGTGCTGGTATCTGCACTGCAAAATCTGTAGTTGTTTCCAGGACTAAGAATCGTAGGAACAGGAAGCGGGCTAACTCGCACATTGGTAATTGTATCTACTTGACAAACTAGGGTGTCTGCATTATATAGTAGCGTGTCATTCACAGAGTAAGAAATTGTATGTAAACCTCCACCCGCTTTTGCTGGACTAAAGCCGTTTCCAATAATTCCTTGACCACTGAAAACCCCTCCAATTGGAATACCTGTAATGGGGAACGTGTCCCTAGTTTCACAATAAAAGTTATCTAAACCAATGTAACTAGGTGTCTGAGGTTTATAAACTAAAGTCCTAGATGTAAGGGTATCGGCACAAGTGGTGTTAGGATCGGTATAAATATAAGTGAATACTTTTATCCCCGCCGTATCTTGGTCAGGGTCAAAGAAGATGCTATTTCCACTACTTGTAAATCCAGGTGAACTCGATCCTACCAAAACACCTGAAGGGAAGACGGATATGTTGTCTTCAGGCGCATTAAAGCAATAAGCAGAATCTAAGCCATCAACTACAATTTCAGGGGATGGGTGGATATATATATTAACACTATCTGTATTCGAACAGCCTACCGAATCTATGAATGTATAATAGATTGTTTTTAGACCGGAACTATCCCTGTTAGGAGAAATAATCCCCAAAGCAGTATCTGAAATAATACTTCCTCCGAAATAATAATAAGAACTTCCCACAAGTGGCAGGTTAAAACTTTCTAAAGTATCCTCGGCGGCTGCCGTACAGTATTGAGTTTGGTAACCTCCAAAAAGGGGAGTTGGCAAACCATACACTATTGTAGTGTCATATGCTGTGCTTTGACAAGAATTTCTATCTTCAAAGGTATAAAACACTACTTTTTTGCCAGTACCCGCTTGAGAAGGTGTGAAAACGCCTGTATTAGGGTTAACTCCTGGACCACCGTAGAAAGTACCACTGGTTTGAAAGTTACTATCAGGTAACCCTACAAATTGATCTATAGGATCATCAATACAGTATTTTAGATTTAGCCCCGTTAGAGAAACTTCGGGAACGGAATCTATTCTTACTACTTCAGAAATAGTATTGGTGCAACCATACACATCTGAAAATGTATATTGAACTGTATCAAGATGAAGACTATCGACTAAAATAGTACTAGGATCATAATAGTAAACACCATTGATCAAAACAACTCCATCACCTCTAATCGAACCATTTTCTGCTTGGAAGTTACCAGAAGTATCTCGTACAAAACCTTCAATAGTAAAAGCAGGGTCATTGCCACAGTATCTCTGACCAATTATAGAACTATCTAATCTAAGAACTGGAATTGGTCGAATGGTAAGCGTTACATCATCTCTTCCTTGACAACCAAAACTATCTGTATAAATAACAGAAATAGGTGAGGTTCCTCCATTACTTCCTGGAAAAATAGCACTAGGGTCTAAAGTATTGCCTGTTACCCCTGCACCTAAATAAACAACGGTGTCTGCTGGATTTCCTGATAACAAAATAGTACTCAGAGGTACATTTATTTCATTAGAACAAAAACCTGTTCTATGGGGATTGTCTGCTTGCAACTTGATTTGCGGAGGTACCCTAACAAATAGAGTGTCCGTAAATTCGCTCCGGCAACCAAAATTATCAATCATTTGCAATGTTGCTAAATGATTTCCAGGGCCAGGAACACTTGGGTCAAAAAGTTGTGTTACAGTATCTAATCCTGGCCTAGACAAGAACGTAGCTACGACTGAAAATGGCGTAAAGCTACCAGGAGCAAATGTGGGCAATAATGGGGTTGGGAAATCACTTGTACAATAAGCAGGTTGCGGATAAAAAATAGGTTGAACAGGCGCCACTATTCTTGTATAAGCAGTGTCTTTATCAACACAACCATATCGATCTACAACATAAATTAATTGAACATTTAGATGCCTATCTTTTAACGGAACATGTTTATCATAATGGTAACTAGGATCGAATAAGGTATCTTGTTGCAAGGTGTCTAGTAAGTTATATCCAAAGGCATCATCTCCTCTAAATTCAAAATAGGTTCGTGCATTATATTCAAAGTCAGGCGTAGTTTGTATGGCTACGGTACTCGCATTAGGGCAATAAGTACTGTCTAGGTTTAGAATTTGAGGTACGGGTCTATCTTGCATGTGTATTGTATCAAAAGCTATAAAACTGTAGCTTCTTGTCGTAGGGCTACCAGGTGGGTTTCCTGATCTTGTAACGATAGTTGTTATTGTTGTTGTGTACTCCATTTGCATGGCAACAGTATCTGCACTCAAAGGGATATTGATAGGCGTAAAACGATATCGCTCATTATTAGGAGCTGTCGTAATAGTATCAATGGCATTTTGATAAGCACTTATATCTGTGGTAACTCTAGTAATTTTATTATACTCATAAAACTGTAGTACTGTAATATTAGAAAAACTGTACAAAACTGTATCTCTCCTATAAGCATAATCTGATAAGGTATCTCTTGTAAACTCAAAAGGAGCAGCTTCTGAGCAGACTGTATCGAGTAAACCTATTATTTGCAAAGGAGGATAAACATCTATTGTCCCTGTTGCTTCTCCTATACAACCATTGTTGTTGTAGCGTATCGTTACAGGGTTATTACTGTTGGCTTGGTCTGTAAGAAATTCATATCTATTTGCTGCACTGTCAAAAGTTACATAGGTTCCTGAAAAGGAGACCGGATAATTAAAGTTAGAGTTGGGGTCTAATAAATTGGGGCTGATATTACTAATTGTATTTGAATCTAGCTCTAATACTTTGTTGGGGCTAGGAGGATTCGCAATGATATAATTAAAGACAACTTCGTCTAATCTATTATCTCTGATATTGATCCATTTCTTTTTATTTACGGATTGGAGGCAAGGTGTACCGTTAATGTAAGTAGGTGTATAAGAATAATTAATTAGAATATCTTTAAAATTATCGTTCACATTACTCCACTTTGCAGAATCTCCAATAATAGTATTGTTTACTATTAAATTGGGATAAGACGCAACATTATATAAAGTATCAACAGAAAAAATACCTCCACTGGGAAAACCAATTAAAGGCACTGTGTCGGTAGCACAGATGGGGCTAGTTTGTGGTAAAAAATCCAGTTTAGGATTATGAACCACTAAGTTTCCGTTAAAATTATAAACAACCGTATTGTTAAATAAGAGTCGCACATTACCAGTTCCTGCATTCGTAGGAATTGTTAGGTTAATAGTACCGTTTCGGGTATTTCCAGAACCACTTGTATTTGTTGGGCTCACATTTAAGATCAAAGCAGCACCAGTTGTATCTCTAAATTCAATTCTGTCTGGATGGTCACTCAAGTTAGCATAATTAAATTGAACGTCAGAACCTGGGCAAGCTTCGAAAGTAGTAGGGGCACCAGGGTCCAAATTAATGTATCCTACATTTTCAGAAAAACCTAAAGCAAAATACCTGTCATCAGATAATGAAACATTGGAAAATGTAATTTCATTATTATTAACGGAACCAGTGTATTGGCTTATATTTCCAGCGTTAAAATTTTGATTATCACTCACAATTAATCGAACATCAGACAAACTTTGACCAATCAAAGATGGTGGCACAGGTAAAGTTACCGTTACCAAACCAATTCTGTTATTATAGTTTTGAACTTTCCATCGCTTTTGAGATAATTTATACCCGGATGGTGCACCAGATGAAGTAATATTATCATAAGTTCCGTTATTAGCCCCCCAGATCAAATGACACATATCGTTAGGAAATATCCCCGTGTGTTCAATCACTACTTCCGAAGTTGAACCATTTTGGCTTTTAGATTTCCTCTGATCTAAGTTAAAAGCGTCATCCCGACCTATTCCTCCTATATTTCTGTGATATGTATTGTTTGAGCTTTGATCCCAAGTAGTGGCGAGCGTATTCCCATCATAAATCTTATAATCTCCTGATAAAGTTATCCCATATTTTATAGCCAAATAGGATTCAATCGCATCTCGATCGTTATTGCTAACTCTTTTATTAAAGACAATGGCTTCTGCAAAATCTCCTTCGTATTCTTGGTTTGCCTCGAAACTGCCTATTGTATAACTTAAATCGTCTTGTTCTTGTCCAAAAATTAGTCGACCTCTACTATTAATTACAGTGTTGTTGTGGTAATTCTCACTATCTTGATCGGCATCCACCCGAAGATGATCCTGATTACCATTTCCTCTTATATTCGAAATAATATGAGGAATATTATCCTCTATGTCATAATTATCTTCATGCCCACCACTAAGAGCTCCTGCCTCCACAAAAACTTCAACATCTGAAGGATTATCTATCAACCATTCATTGGCTTGTGATGTACTATTTCCTACAGCATAGGACATCATCGCTTCTGTACTTGTGTTCTGATCGTCTCGCCTCAATACCATAAAAATAGAAGTGCCACTTTCTCCAAAACCAGTAAAATTATCTCTTTCTAAAAAATTGCGATGATTCCCTTGATTGAAGGTGGCATAAGGATGGAAATTGATGGCAGAGTTTGCACTGTTAGGTGTGTATAGAGGAAGATTTCCAGAGAGTGCATGGCTATTCATTGTATTCACTCCTAATACATAATCATAATAACTATTAATTGCGCTTCCTGAAATAGAGTTGTGGGTTGGATCACCCTTCACCCACAAAGCAGCATCCGACCGAGCAATTGTAAAAAAGTCACCATCATTCAGCAGAACATTACTAGCATCAAAGTTTAGCAAAGGATAAGCTCTTAAATTTGAATTGAAAGAAGCATTATCCGATACTAAGAGAAAAATATTATTTGTATTAAATCCACTTGGAAGGCTAATCCCATTGTCAATATTAATGCTGAAATTGTTAAAAGCTCCCGTTTTTTGACACTTCCAAATCTTGTTTATTCTCATCCCTTTTCTCAAGAAACTATTTCCCTCTTGGAAAGTCACAGCACTTCCTGTTGCTCCTCCATTATTACCAACCAATAAAGCTTCTCCGTTGGATGCACTATTAGATATGGTGATTAGAGAACCTACATTTACACTTTTAGATTGTGTTTGATTTAATCCCGAACCGTTATCCCTAGCTATGCCAACAATATCATTATCAAATCCTGTATTCGTTCCTTGATCCCAAAGAACAGTCCCAGTACTGCTCAAATAGTTATGGGCAGTTATAGTTATTCCATATTTAATGGCTAGATAAGAATTGATTTGGTTTCTTTGGGTGGGATTAACAGCTCCTCTATAAACAATAAATTCTGCAACATCCAATACATCCGAACCAGGACCAGAAGTTGTTGCTGTATTATCTGTCTTACCAATAAATATTCCTTGATGTGTAGAATCTGTTCCGCTTGTTGGGGTACTAACAATTGCTCCAGTTGTTGGCAATGTGGCGACACTAGCTCCATTAACAAAGATCAAGGAATTGGAATTATGTATACTATTAATGTGGTTTAAATAAACCCTATTTGTATTATCCGCTCCCGTATAGGGGCTGTCAGTAGTTCCCCCAGTAGTCATGCTACTGCTAGTTGCTTGCCGACCTTTGTTGTTACTACTTTGAGAAGGGATAACCCCATTGCCCCACAAAGGAGTATTTCCGTTGGTTCTAAGTCTATAAACCATAAAAACATTAAGGTCATTAACGTTGATATCTAAAGGACTATCAAACCATTCGTCATTGATATGTAGAGATTTATTGAAGTTGATATCTTCAACTACTTCGTAATGCACGGTATTAGGGTGAAATTGGGCGTCATTAGTCGAGTGGGCATCTTGCCAATTGGCTGTTTGGTTAGCACCTAGGGGGAGACCATCTCCTTTTAACCATAAACCTAAATTGGTAGAAAAACCACCAGGTGCTTGTGCTTGAAGCAAGGAAGCACTAGTTACAATGCTAAAGAGTAAAAAATAGACTCTCTGGCGACCTAAAAATAGAGACATAATTCTGATTATTGGGTGAATAATGGTTGTTCCTAAATTACATTGAATTAGCTAACAAGCTTTAATGATTTGTAGAAGCAAGCCGTAGCTTAGCCAAGTAATTATTTCTAAAATTTCTATAGCACTTAGAGAAAGGAAATTTGCACACGAGTAAACCTAATCGTATCCTAAAATATTAAGTCAATTCAATAGCCCATTTTTATTGACTCAATATTTGTTCTTAATATAAAAAATCCAAAGAAAGGAAGTGTGTATTGGGAGAGTTTAATTTCAGAAATAGAAGGGACTTAGAGCTTTGGTAATTCATAGCACTAAGCCACTTTTTTCTATTGTTTAAGCACCTTAATAGTTTGGTTGCCTTTTTCGGTTTCAATTTGAATAAAATACCAGCCTGGTAGTCCTTGTATGTTTAAGTCAAGGCGGTTTTGGTTAGTATAAGTATTAGTTTGTAAAAGCTGCCCAATCGGATTAGAAATAGTAACTTTAATGGAAGAAAAAGTTGTTCCTAAATCTATCGTCAAGGCATTTTTCATTGGATTAGGATAAAAATGAGCTTGTATCTTGTTTTTTCCTAAAGCTTCAGTAGTGCCTAAATAAAAGCAGTTGGTGCTAAAATATGCGTTGGGATCAATATTAGTCCAATTAGTGGTAGAATAAGTAGAATCATCTACTTCTATACATTGTAATAAAGGGTTTCCATTTACAAGGAAATTAGTCATAGAAGTATTGTTCCCATTTCTTATATCTAAAGCAACTAAAGAACTATCTGATCTGCAATCCAACTCTGTCAAATTGACATTATTGGATAAATCTAGATGCGTGATGTTCGTTCTTTGGCAAGTTAAACTTACTAAATTGATATTATGGGATAAATCTAAAGAAGATATAGGATTATTAGAACAACGCAAATGCGTAAGCATCACATTCGCACTAACATTTAAAGAAGTAATAGGAACATCTTCACAAGACAGAATTTGAATAGAAGTAAATTCTTCCAAGCCTGTTAAATCTGTAATTGCTAATCCTGCTATATTGATAACTCCTGTATAGTTCTGAGCTTCTGATACTTGTATTTCAAAATCTTGATTAGTGTCTACTCCTTTACTAAATAAATAATTCTTAAAAGTCTGATCAGGAATATGAACATTCTGTGCTTTTAAAACAGAAGCTTGAACACATAAAATAAACGCCGCAAGGAAGGAAAAGTACTGTTTCATATAATTGGATGATTTTAATGGGAGATGCCCCACTATGATTGAATAATGGATATAAAGATATGTTATTTTTTTTAATCTCCAATATCTGCGGGGCATACAGTTGTTAAGCATTTTTAATTTTTACATTACATAGATGTTAGTTTGTGCTTTTTAGTTGTACTAAAAGGATTACTCTTGTTTGAGTACCTTAATAGTTTGGTTGCCTTTTTCGGTTTCAATTTGAATAAAATACCATCCTGGTAGCCCTTGTATGTTTAAGTCTAAGGAAGCAATATTTTTGTGATCCTCAGAGCTTACAATTTGCCCAATAGTATTAAAAACCGTAATCTTGGCAGACAAAACAGTCTCCCCCATATCTACAGTCAATGTCTTAGCAGCTGGATTGGGGTATGCTCGAAGTGAAGGTAGTTGACCTACAGTATTAATGCCCGTAAAACAGCTTGTACTAAAAACAACTCCAACATCTATATTCGTCCAGTTGGCTGTTGAATAAGCAACACTATCCACTTCAATACAAGTCAGAGCAGGATTGTCATTGGCAAGGAAGCTAGTGATTGCTGTATTGTTACCATTTCTAATATTAATTCTCGTTAATAAACTATCTTGTCTACAATCCAATTCTACTAAATTGACATTATTAGAGAGGTCTAGTTCTGTTATTTTTAAGACGTAGCATTTTAAATTTGTTAAATTCACATTGTTAGAGAGGTCTAAAGAAGTTAAGTCGTTATTGCCACAATGTAACTCTGTCAACATGACATTAGCGCTTACATCTAAGGATGTTATGTTTGTTACTTCACAGTATAACCTAGTTAATTTTGTAAATTCTTCTAAGCCTGTTAAATCGGAAATTGCAAGACCGTTAATGTTAATTAACCCTGTAAAATTTTGAGCTTCTGATATTTGTATTTCAAAATCTTGATTAGTGTCTACCCCTCCAGTAATCAGATAATTCTTAAAAGTCTGATCAGGAATATGAACGTTCTGTGCTTTTAAAACAGAAGCTTGAACACATAAAATAAACACCGCAAGGAAGGAAAAGTATTGTTTCATATAATTGGATGATTTTAATGGGAGATACCCCACTATGATTGAATAATGGGGTAAATATATTCATTTTTCGCATTAATAGTAGTGGTTCATTGCTTTTTACTATTTCACTCAAAAGACAAAGTTGTTATTATGATATTTCTTTATGCTTTTAGCCGATTTCAACAGGTCCACATAGTTGCACATTCTCATCATATTGAGGTACATTCTACCATAATTTTTATTGGCAAAAGAGATGTCTTTCGCAATACCTACTTTGATACCATTTTTCGTATTTTTGATTTGCAAGCCAAAAGTATAATAATCTGTAAATGTTATATCAGCAGACTTCTCGTGTACCTCCTCATTGCTTGAACCAGAAACAACCGTATACTTTGTTCCATGATAGAAATATTTATAAAATTAGTATTTCATAATGTATCGTAGAGTTGCTGTGCCTTAGCGTAAGAGTATGGTAGACCTGCTGTTTGAAAAGGTAAGATCTGTTTGAATTGATTTTTAGTAACTAGATGCCCGCGACCTGCCCCAAATTCTGTTGGAGTATTTTTTAGAATTTTATTCCCTCGTTTTTGCTTTGCAATCAAACGTTCCAAAGATTCTATTGCTTCGATATAAATAGCGTAAATAAGCTCTGTTTCCCCCTCTTCAAATGCATAAAAATTTCCATGAAAAGTAAGGTTTCTAATTCTCCCTGCATAGTTGAATAATAATTCAATAGAGACACGCAATGCCTTATTTTTTTTTAATAATTGTATCCAGTATTGTTTGTTGTTTGCCCTTTGATTCAACAAAGTAAGCACCATCTTTCGAAGTTGATCTTCATTACATGGAATCCATGCCTTGGTAATGTAACTTTTTGCTTCTTTGTATTTTGCTCCGTTCAACCGCAAAACGGTTAATGCAATATACTTCATATATGTTTCAAAAAATCGGTGCATTTGATCTATCTCCCTAGAAGTTTTGGGCATTCCTATTTGATCTGCTATATAGCGGTTAATGTGTACTTTGGTGTGCATGTCGGTGCATTTTTATTAGATTGTAAGATTAATAATTTGTACAGCATCTTATAAGTGTGTTGTAATGCTTTGTTTTTTAAGAACAATTGCTAAGTTTGTAAACTGACTTAACTATTTTAACCATAAAAAAACATTAGATTGGATACTAAGTTACAACAGCAAATTAGTGCCTTATTTGAATCTTGGGCAAAAGAACCTATTCAAAGTATGCAAATACTTCCACAATCAGGATCAGACAGGCAATATTTTAGATTAAAAGGGGCTCAAAAAACAGCTTTAGCCGCTTTTAATGCTAATTTTGGGGAGAACAAAACCTTTGTTGATTATACAAAACACTTCTTAGAAATGGGAATTCGGGTACCTCAACTATATGCCCAAAATTTAGAAAATAATATCTATCTATTACAAGACTTAGGAGATCAAACATTGTTGCAACATCTAGAGATAGAGCGAAAAGATGGAATTCCTTCCGATAGCACTATAAGCTATTATAAGAAAGCATTGTCAGCTTTAGCAAAAATGCAAATCAAGGGAATTCAAAATTTACCTGTTGAAGTATATCATACTCCTGTTTCTTTTAACGAACAGGCTATGTTGTGGGATTTGAACTATTTTAAATACTGTTTTTTAAAAACAACAAAAATAGAATTTGATGAATATGCACTAGAACAAGACTTTCAACGTTTGACAAATCATCTAGCGCAAGAATCCCAAGCTTTTTTTATGTTTAGAGATTTCCAAGCTAGGAATATAATGCTACACGATCAAACGGTCTATTTTATAGATTACCAAGGAGGAAAAAAGGGGCCATTGCAATATGATGTTGTCTCTCTTTTGTTCCAAGCAAAAGCTAATTTACCAAATAAACTACGCCAAGAGCTATTGGATTATTACATCCAAGAAGCATCAAAGTTAACAAGCATTGATACTCAAAAATTCAAAGGTAATTTTTACCTTTTTGCCTTATTAAGAACATTGCAAGTCTTGGGGGCTTATGGTTTTAAAGGGTTATATCAACAAAAAGAACATTTCATAGCAAGCATCCCATTTGCTTTAGCCAACTTGGATTGGCTAATAGAAAACATTCGTTTCCCTATTGATTTATCTTACCTCAAAGAGGTCTCTAAACAGTTGGTTACCCAACATTCGTTAAGACCAATAATTGCAAAACAAAAAGCAGAACAGTTAACTGTTCAAGTAAAAAGTTTTTCATACAAAAGAGGTATCCCAAAAGACGATTCGGGCAATGGTGGCGGATTTGTTTTTGATTGTCGATTTATCCATAACCCTGGTCGCTATCAGCCATACAAAAAATTAACAGGCAGAGATCAAGCCGTTATCGATTTTTTTGAAAAAGAGAGCACTATTCATGACTTTATTGAGCAAGTCAAAGGGATTATAGATGAAGCAGTAGAAAATTATATAAAACGAGGATTTGCTAATCTTTGCATTAATTTTGGGTGTACAGGCGGGCAACATCGTTCCGTTTTTTCTGCAGATAGTATAGCCAAACATCTGAAAGAGAAATACCCTATAAAAGTAGTTCTCCACCACCGAGAGCAAGAACGCAAAAATTGGCAAAATTAATGCATCTGTGACGTTATAAATATTAAAAATTTGAAAAAGTCCTAACATAAAAATGTTAGGACCAATTAAATTCCCTACTGTTACTATCATGATTTTTTGTTTCAAGTATATAACCTAGTATCATTGGATACTGCATTTAATGCAAATACGTCCTAGATATCCAAAGTACAAATATTAGGGCATTACTATTCGGAACAACAGCCATCGATTTAGCCTTGTTCAACATTTTCGAGCTTATGTATCGTCCTAAAAAAAGTTGACATATCTTGGTTTGCGCATTATTCAGAAAAATGAATAAGTTTTTTTGAAAAAAAAGTTAAAAAGCAGGGATTTCATTTGGATGGAAACTCCTTTTGTAAAAAAGGAGAGGAGTTTTCATCTAAATGGAACATGAGAAGGCTTCTTCCTGATGCACAGCAGCTGGGGTTTGATAAGCTAAACTTAAGTGAGGGCGTCGGTTATTGTATAATCGAATTACCTTATCAATAGCTGCTTGAGCCTCTTCATAGTTAAAGTAAAAATAATAGGATAAAAATTCCTCTTTCAATGTTCTGTGTACTCGTTCTGCTAAAGCATTTTCATAAGGATCTCCATTTTCTGTCATAGAAATCTTGACCTTATTATCTTTTAATTTTTCAATGTAGGCATTACAGCAATATTGCAGCCTTCGATCAGAGTGATGAATTAAGGGTTGAGATTTGCCTTCCGTTCGTTGTTTTAAAGCCTGTGATAGAGCATTTAAAGGACCTGTTGCGCTTAAATTTTCTTGTAACGACCAACCTATGATCTTTCTAGAATAAGCATCTGTAATCAGGATTAGATAAGCAAAGCTAGCCCCTAAAGAAATATAAGTAATATCACTGACCCAGAGCTGATTAGGTCGTACAACTTCCAGTTTTTTAATTATGTTAGGATACTTCCTAAAGTGATGATAAGAAAAGGTCGTTCGCCTTGTTTTTTTGCGCTTTATGAGTAAGTTATGCTCTGATAATAAGACAAATAACTTGTCTCTACCCAATTTAATTTGATGTCGCCTCAAGAAATCGCCTAATAAATAATACAGTTTTCTAACCCCACAATGGGGGAGATCCTTTCGAATTTGTTTTACCTTTTGAACGACTAACAAACCTTGCATTTGTCGCTGCTCTGATCGCTTTATGGCTTTATACCACGCCTGTCTAGTCTTGCCAAACAATCCACTCATTTGCTTCACAGAAGCTCTTGGGCGGCTTTTTTTCACTTCTTGAACTGTTTGGCTCCAAGCTTTTTTCGCAGAGGTATGTCAAAATCCTCTTCTGCAATTTTTATCATTGTTTCATAGGTATAACTCTTTAGTTCTGTCCTATCTAATTGTTTTTTCAAAGCTGCATTTTCTTTTTCTAAAGCTTTGATACGATCTTGCATTGCTTTTTTCTCACTTTTCATTTTTATAGGCTTTTTGAGATGAATTTTTGATGGAGTGTATTGTTTCTCCTTGATTTTACGATACCAACAGTTCAACTGTTGCAACATTTTTTTATCAACTCCATACTCTTGACGAATACGCCGTTCATCTTGGATACCTGAAAGCCAGTATTCTACGACTTTTTTTCGAGTTAAGACACTTAGTTTTCTTTTTAGTTATTTTTACTAGTGTTACACATTTAACTTATTTTCAATACTTTATAAACTAGAAGTCAACCTATTTCAGTACCATTCAATTTTGCCTATAATTTATATTATGATTTTTGATATTTTTTTTCATTTTATTTTCTATCATATTCTTGGGTCATACTTCTACTTATTCTTTACATTGCTTTGATTGAACTAAAGCTTGGTATATGTTATACATTTTTAAAGAATTAAACTCATCTTCAATATCATTTGTACTTATTTTTTGACCAGAAAGGGCGTAACAGATATCAGGTAATCGTTCTTTCAAATCATCAGGTCTCTTAGGGGATCTATCATATCCATCAAAATCATTTCCTGTTATACAGTTATATATATATTTGAATCTATTTTCTGTGAAATCTTTGCTATTAGGAAATTCCATATAAGAATTAAAGTCCTTAGAAAATCCACCACTTGCTATGTAAATTTTATTTAACTCAAAATCTGCAACAAGCCAAACTGATTTTCTGACTTCAACTTTTCTAAACCTGCCATTTCCTGTTGAATGAATGGTTAATTGACTCCATGTTTTTTTTATTTTTTTATTCATCTTTTATTTTTTACCTAATAACTGTTATTATGATTTTTGATGTATCAAATACTTTATTAATTGTAATTAGAAAGAGTTATATCTTTTCGTTTTTTGTTTTTAAATAATTAACAAACGCTGAACAAGAAATTAGCATATAACGAGCATATTCCATTGTTATAGGAGTATCATCTTCTGATAAGCTGTGCCTTGCTCCTCCTTTATTGCTTGCATGACCGTATAATGCAGAAAAGCCTTTTTTTAGGGCAGGGTCTAAATCATAAGTTTTTGCAATTTCTGCCAAAGCGGCACCAAGTCCCCCGCTTTTTTTACCTAAAATTATTTCACACATTGCTTCAACTGCTGATATAGATTCTTTTAAAGAATTTCTATAATCAGGATTTTTGATAGATAAGTATTTAATACTAGTCTCTAGGTGTGTTGTAACAGATGTCCAATTGAGTGAATTTTGAATAGCTGTCTCCACTTCTTCTATTTCTACATCGGAAGTAATTGGTGTTATCTTCTTATTAACAAACCTATAACCAACCTTCTCATCTCTCAATACTATATTGCAGTTCATATCGAACATCCACCCAGGTTCGTATCGACCTGTAAGCTCAACTATATATTCTAGTAAATCATATCTTTTATACCACTCTGCTTTGAAGTACCAATCTTTTATTTCATTATAGATTGTGTCAACATCAACACACTTTAAATCATCATAATATACCCATGGAACTTCGTCTTCTAAATAACCTAGAAATTCTACCCAAAACAGATAAAAAGACTTATCTCTTTCATTACTTTGACCATTTAAAAGAGGCATGAAATAATACCTATATGCTGCATTCCATATTTTATTTCTTAAAATATCATCCATGGATTCTAATTGGAAAGAGTCTTTTACCCTCTTACTTTCAAAACCTTCTCTTTCTGAAAATTTCATCTATCTTTGAATTTATAAAAAAAACACTTATTATTTTTTCAACGCCAACAACAAAAAAGTCAACGCTAAAAGCAACAAAGCAATACCAATCAACCATATATACCACGGCAAAGCAAAAACAGCAGCAATAATAAAAACCGTGGCTGCTCCAATAGAAAGAATGATAGAAGAAACAGAATATAAAGTTTTACTATCCTCTAACTTCTTTTTAATCTTTTTTAAATGCTTTGCTTTTTTGTGCTGTTTTATTTTTTTTCTAGCCTTTTCCTTAACTATTACAGAAGGTTTGGCATACTCAATTGAAAAAGAAAAACCAACAGAACTACCCAACATGAGTAATAATGTAAAAAGTATAAGTTTTGTATAGGAATATGTATAAGTCATTTGGATTTTCATTAGTAAAAACAGAAAAAGGGATTCTATAAAGCTCTGCAAAGCTGCTAAACAAATATTCCTACCAAATAGAACTAATTGTACTTTGCAAAATCATTTATAGAATCCCTTTTTCAAGCGAGATTATATTTTTGTTTTGGTAGGTTTTAATATCCCCATATCTATTTGTTTAGCTCTACTAAAGTATATTTTTTAATTATATGTTGCAAACATAAAGCAAAAAAAGAGCGAAAAGAGGGCATTATTTAGGCAATATTTGAGCATATCAAACATTTATATACAAAAAAAAGACTTTCCCACTCATCGAGTAAGAAAGTCCAAAATACCCCTGTTATTTAATTTCTATTTATCAGATTCATTTGATGTAATTGTTTTTCCTTTTAAGTGTCGTTTGATTCGGTCATAATTTCTCAATTCAGATTCCAATAATTTTAGCCTTATACTTTTATCATTTTCCTCTATTATTTTAATTAATCGTTCTTCAAAATCGAACATAAAAGAGTGGAACTCCAAAAAATTCAAAACAGTTGCTTTTTCCTTCTGTCCTTGACCTTGGAATAAAATAATTACAATCAACAAAGAAAGGAGTACAATAATTAAATAAACTGCTACGATCATAACTCAATAAAAGTTGGTTAATGAATAGTAACAACCAAAACGGGGATTTAGTGCAAAAAAAAAGTCTTGATTAGTTGGTGTTGAATCCATTTAAACTAATCAAGACTTTGAGCGTTAAACGCTGCCTACGGGGTATTGGGACAATGCCGTTAGTCCCTCACGTGCTGTAAATATAATCTAAAAAACAGAAAGATTCAAGTTTTTAAGTAGATAGCTTACGGCATTTTTTAAGGGTAGACTGCGTATAACATCAAACATAGCTGATTACAACAAAGAATAGGCTAAATTTATTTGATCATCAGATAATTGGTATTGTGAGCATTCTAACTCACACATTGGCTTTACAAGTCTCCTAAGTGTTTCCTTATCGGTCAAATCTATAATTTGAGTTCTGCCAAAACCTGAACCATTAGAAACATAATCCATATAATGATATGCTGTTGGTTTATCCCATCGACCTATCAAGCCATCAATAGTATCTATCCCGTGAGCAGTTTTGTATTTCCTCATCAAATATAGTGCAGCTCTTAAACCATAAGCAAATAATTCAAATTGACAAAAAACGCCATCTGTATTATCTGCCCATTTTAGCTCCTTTTGCCAATAACTGTAATTGCTTTTCCAAGCATAAGTTTTAATGTTTAAAGGATTGTTATTAGATATGCCCCTTTGCCCAGACAATGGAACGCCTAAATAAGATTCCGTAATACTTCCCTTTGTACCTTGTGCCACTCCATACCCTGGCCATGCAGAAGCACCGCCGCCGCTTGTTTGAGGTGTTGAACCTCCTGCTCCTGTACTTTGCCCACTAGCAGAATTAAGCCCTATTAATAAAGTGGCTAACGTTAATCCGCCCAAAACTGCAATATTGTTTTTCATAATTAATTAGACTGATAAGTTTTAATAAAATAGTTTTGACCAAATCCATTAATAGAATAAGTTCCTGCGAGAATCTGTTTTAATTGCTTGATAGTTTTTCCTTCTAAATCTGTTTTTGAAAAAGGAAAATTACCATCGTAATTTGGAGATATAGCAACCGTATACTTAAAAATAATATCATCAATCAACTGTTTTTTTTGCTGTGCGATATTATTAATAATGGTAGTTGTTAAGCCCAAACCACTTTGTATAATCGTGCTAACTAAAGCCCAATAATTAGGTGTGTTTTCTTGTGGCAAAGAAGTCATCCCATTAGCTTGCAAAGCAGCAATTAATTCTGATTCTAGCACCCAACGACCATAATAATTTACATAGCCCAAAGCTTTTAATTCTGATTCAGGAACTACATTCCCATTAGGTAGTTTAAAATAATTTTCTTGTGCATTTCCCCCAGTACTCATTGCAGCTCCAACAGCAAGAAGGAGAACACCCCCTATTAATGTTTTATCTTTCATAATAATATAGTGTACGTTTCAAAAAAAATGAGATCTCTTTTCTGCAGGCGTTTTCCTGGATTTTTGAACCACCTTTAAAATGCCTTAAAGGCTGTTTTTGGTTCTCAGTTTTTCAAAAAAAACAAAAAACGTGTGCAATTCAAAATGCTATTTTTGTGCATTCCAAATTCTAGTACCAATAGCAACAGCAGTAATACCGCCTAAAATAGGCAAAGCTGTTTTAAACAAAGTAGAGGTTTCTTTAACACCTTCTGAAATATTAGAAACCGCACTGGATACATTAGAAGTAGTTTGCACTATATCCAATACAACACTACTTACATCACAATAAACATTGGATAATACATTACCTATAGTAATGCCCTTAGAATAAAAATATTCTACAAAATCACAATCATACCTACAACCGTCTGTGTCAGGACACCAAACAGAAGCCAAAATAGCACATTGGTTTTGTGGGTCTTGCCATGCCGCCATCCAAATATCATTAGCTTTATAAGTATCTCCAAAATGTTGTTCTAAAGCTCGATGCCATGCCCTCCAATCTGCACAAGTCCAATAATCACCACAATCCCAAACACAATACAAATCTTCGTATATAGGCGCATCGTTCCATTTAATAGTGTTTGTTCCCGTTCCTATGCTATCTTCTTTACTAATCCCCTTTGTTCTATCAGGAATATAAGTTGCTAGATTAAAGAACAATGCCTTAATATTAGGAAATAAATCAAAGAAAGGACTATTTACCCAATCTTGCCAAATCAAAGCCATTGCTAAACTAATATCCCCACCGTTTTGATTCAGATACAAACTATACTTATTTGCCCAATCTTCCCGTTTAGACACTTTAGGCTCTAAGGCTGCTTTTACATTGGCAATAGACATTGGACTATTACCGTTGTTGTTATCATTTGCCATCGTAAAGTCTCCCTTGTTCGGCTCTGTTTCTTCTGTTGTAATAGTCGTATAATCAGGCTTATCTTCTTTTTTTGAAGCTAATAAAGCCACGCCAACAGCGGTAACGGCTGCGAGTGATAGTATTGTCTTATTCTCCATAATTTATAACGCTGTTTCTAATTTTTATTAAAATGGTATCTCCCTCTTTAAAAAGGCTATAATCAAAAAATATAGTTCCTTTTAAAGGGCAAAGAGGATGGCCAATAAATTTATGTGGTATGGAATTAGGTTCAATTGTTCCACTACCATTAGAAGAAGTATATCGTAAATTTTGAGTTCCTTTATTTTCAATTTCTATCAATAAAGAACAACCTATGGTGTACTGTTTTTTATCCTTGTCCGTATATTCATCAGACATAACTTGTGTACTAGAATTAGGTATTTCCATTGGCTTGTGCATTTTGTTGTGCCATTGCGGCCGCTTGATTAATAGCTTTTCTATGTTCGTGCAAAACATGAGGGTCTAACTTAGCTAAGACAGCAATTTCAGCAAGTAAGGCTGCATAGTGAGGGTAATTTTTAATATTATTGATAATGGGGTCAAATTGACGATTACTAGAACTAGCCTCTTGCTGTGGTTCTTGTTTTTGTGGTTCAATAGATGGTTCGTTAACAGATGCCACTATTTTAGTAGCAAAGGCAGCAAAAAGCCCCGCAATAGGCTCTTTTAGTTCGTTGAATACTTCTCCTATAAAATTGCTTTTAGCACTCTTTAAGCCTGAAATTTCGTCTTTTAATTCCTTGATTTCGTTTTGGTGCTTTAGATTCGTTTCTAAAGCCGCAAACTTAGCATCAAATTTGGATGCTGTGATTTCTTCCTTTTGTTGGTGTATGGTGTTGATTGCTTCTAAATATTGCCCATTCATGCCAATAACATTGGTTGTTGCTCCTATGCCGTTAATACTAGGATTGGCATTCAAACTAATTTCCTTATTCCAAAAAGGATTGACAATGTGGTGCGTTAAATAACTGTTGTCATTCGTTTCACGCATAAAGCGAACACAAACAAAGCGGACGTGCGTTAGTACCTCTAAACTTTGAATAAGCATTTCTATACTATCATCCAAAGAATCTGTATTCAAGTTATAACCAATACAAGGAGTTGACTTCACAGGCTGCGAACTCATAGAGCGCACTTGAAACATTTTCCAATACACGCAAATTTTCCCGTCTTTGCCTTGGTTATTTCCCAACCAACTAATTAAATTTTCTTTTAAAATAGCGTCAACCTCCATAATGATTAATCCTTTTTGGGTTCATAATAAAACACCTGCAATAAAATTGCTGTGTCCTCTTTTAGTGCGCTTTGATCGCTTATAAAAAACTCACTGCTTTGCCAATCAATAGCCCCTGCTAAAAGTGGCTCTATGGGAAAGAATGCCATTTGCATTAAATTAAAAGGGTACAATTGATTAAGGGGGAATTTCTCTAAAACATTTTCCCTGCCTATTTGGAGTGTAAAAAAAGCACTTCCTTTTAATGCGTCACTAGGTTGCGTTTTACTATCAGGAGTTTGATAGTTATATCCTTGAAAACGAAAGCCAAAAATTACATTATTAACATCAATGCCACTTTTACCATCTTGGGTTAGTGGGAATCTAGTTTTATTAGTGCTTAGGTCAATTTGTATGGTATTGTGTTTGTAAGCATAAACACTTAATCCATTGAGGTAAGTTTGAGTTGGTGGTGGTATTTTATACGTAGCATCGGTTTTATACAAAACAATGATTTCTATATCTTCATTCCCTGTTATCAAACTTCTTGCAGTTTCCCCTGCTACTCGAATGTATGTTTTCCCCCAACTGATCAAATCAACGGATATTGGTTCTATGAAAGGTTGATAATTGACATTGTTGTCCTCTGATCTGTAGAAGTTATTCAAATTAGCATCTGCTAAAATAGTAGTGTCTCCACGTCCTTTTAAGTTTAAATAACAAGCTCTTAAAACGCTTATATCAACTAAAGGACGGTTGTTAATAGATTTTTCTGTTGTAGCTCCGTTGTTGGCTCTAATCATAAATCCCAACACCATAGAACCATCAGGAAGCCCCAACCGTTGTTGGTCAGAAAGTCTATATAGTTCCTTATTTTGCTTTGCTTCTAAAGTAATAATCTTAGTGGCCCAACCAAATACATTTACATTTTCAGAAATATTCATATCATTTTTGTTACAACAGAAAAAGGCATTAAAATAAAAAGGCAGCGTTTAACGATTTTCTACTTTACCCAGTAAAAAGCCGTATTTAAGGCACTCAAAGCAGTAGCCAAATCTTTAACCACAAAACCAACGGTATCAAATACACCATAATTTTCTTCACCATCAGCACCCCCTGCATTATTTGTATCGGCATTGTCAGCAGGTCTAAAATCCCAAGTAATGGTTTTATTACCATCTAACAAAGGAGTATTATACAAAGGTGCATATTTACCGTTTTGATAATATGGTGTAATTGCATCGTCCTGTTGTTGCATCTGTGCCACTTTTAACAAACGTTCTCCGTGCAGCTCGCTAATAATAGTCTTTTTGTTAACAGAAAGCTCCCACGTTCCCCAATAGTAAGACAATAGAGCTTGCCACTCAATTACAGAATTAGCATCTGTTTGATCTATAAAAATAGACTTGTCGGGATAAGTAAGAATTTGATTATTAGTAATAGGACTAGCAGCACCATCTAGAACAATAGGTTTAGCTTTTACAAAACCAAAAGCAACATCAAAAGGCATAAAAGCATCAGAATTATCTAAGAATGTTTCTCCGTTTTGTTGGTTTCTGTTTCCTAATTCAAAAGACAAAGAAGGGTTGCCACTAGTGATCTTTTTAAACTTTCTAATAGTTTTCATTTCCACAGGCAAAGACAAAATATCAACATCATTTTTCCCTGAAGCTTTGTATTCTTTTTGCAACCTTGTCAAAAAATTCATCAATCGTTTGTGCATCAAGTCAGCACGATCATTAAAGCTATTTACATTAATAATATCAGTCATAAACTATAAATTAAAAGTGAATAAGTTTTTGATTAAAAAATTAGATTCTTTGGGTTTAGTCAAAGCTTAGTGATTGATTAATACTTTGCTTTCATTGTCAGTTTTAGCAGCCGCTTCATTTTTAAAGACAACACCCGTTAGTCTAGCATCTGAAATTCTAGGATCTTCCATATTGGTCATTAAATGTAAGCTGCGATCCCTTGGAGTTTTGGCAGGCTGCTCTATTCTTAATGTTGTGTTGGGGTTTCCAATAGTAACCGTACTATTAGGATTGCCAATCCCTAGCACAGGCATCATTTTAGCAATTGCTTCTTTGGCTCCATACACTATTGCACCTTTCCCCATATCTTTTACAAAAGGCATTTTTAAAAAAGCATTCGCAAGGAAACCAGCTCCTGCATACGCCCCTGAACGAACATAAGTATTTTGCAAATGCTTCATGTAGCCCGTTTTGTTAGCTGCATAAGCTTTTATTTTTGCATCGACAGCAGACGTTACAACATAACCAGTAGTAACACCTAAAATTTGTTCAAAATTTATAGCTTTAAATCCTTCCATTTCATAGGAATCTATCCCATAAATGCCATAAATTTCAGTTTCACAATCACACATATAAATAAGAATTTATGATTTTAATAATTAGAAATAAGTTCTATTTTAATGATTGGTTCTTGTTATTTTTTCTTGCCGCAATCGGTTGTATAATAGACTACTTTTCCTTTTGGTTTTCTTGTTATAATGCGAGAATTTCTCCCTGCATTATGCAATCTTTTTTGTTCAGCTTCTGCTGCTTTTTTACTTGAATGTTGCTTATTAAGCTTACATCCTTTTGGCGGTTTGGGCTTGTCGCCCGTTTTGCGTTTAGCCATTGGATAAAAATATTTGATTAAAAAATTATTGTTTTTTCTTTTTACTGTTCACCCACAAAAGCCCAGCCCCAGCAGCAACAGCAACAGGCAACACAGGGAACCCCCCTTTATCATTAGTATTATTGTTATTATTGTTATTACTGTTGCTGTTATTGTTATTTTGATTAGGTGGGTTTACTTGAGGTAACCAATCTAAATTGTCAGGCATGACTGAATTAGTCGGACTTTGAAAATTAGCTGTAGTAGCTGCGAAACTATCTATTTTTGAACTTTCTGTTTTTGCTTTTTCGACAGAAGCCATTGCTGCCCCAACAGCCGCAACAATCCCAACTATTGCGGCAGCGATAGCTGCAACAGTTGCCGTTATAGGTTCTTGTATACTTGGGTTGTATATTTTGGTGAGTTTATTAATTGTTACATTGGGTAATTCTCCATTGTCGAAAAGGCAACAATTTTCAGCCAACATTCTAATATTTTGACTAGAAACACCGCTAAATAAATTACAAGAAGCCAAGAACTGATCCTGAAAAACTTTTTTAGTTAAAACGGTTGCAGGTAAGTCGTTTAATGTCATTCCTGAAACACTTACCAAATCATCTATAAAAGGATAAAAAACAGCAGAAGAAACAGTTCCTCCACTCAAAGTACTTTTCTTATCTGCTCTAAAAATTGAATTTACATAATTAGACATAACAGGCATTTCTAATTTCATAAAATCATAGTAAGCGTTTTTACTGCTTTGATTTGGAAAGCTTATATTATCCCAATGCCCTAAATGTTGGATAGCTTCTTGTATTAAGCCGTCATTAATCAAAGTTCTATGAAGGCTTTCAATATCGTTTGCCACCTGACTAAACTTTGCACGAAACATAGAATTTAATCCATAAAAATAAAACATTCTATATTTTTGACTATCCATTGTTGCAATGGACCCAGAAGAAGGAACAAAGGGAGACAAAGCAGTATTTAGGTTATTACCCACAAAATCATTTGGTAAATTGGCATCATATTGATAATTCCAATCATCCCAAATACATTTTTGTTCAGGAAAGGAACCTATACCACCATTTTTTAATTCATTGATTGCCTTTTGGTAAGACACTCTAAATTTTTGAACATTAACACCCTCATTAATTGCTTTTACATTGCCTTGATTTAAGAACTTATTAATCATTAAAGCAAGCCCTTGCAAACTATTGTCTATTGTTCCAGTTGGCACAACTCCTTTGCTAATTGCTTGTTGAATCATCCCCAAACCTTTTTCTACTAATCCCTTTTCATCGCTCATAGCGTTAAGGATAACAAAACGGCGTTCTAATATCTTTAACGCTGCAATTCCCTCTGATAGTTTATTAAATGCTATGGGGGCTTGCTCAGGTACGTATTCCTTTCTTTGCCTTAATTCCTCTAACCGCTTACAGGCATCTATAGGAGTACTATTCTTATGAATACCATGAATACTTCTAATCGTTGTTCCATTCATATTATCAACATCTTTAACTTTTTTATAATATTCTTCTTTATCGAAATAATCATAAACAGAATCTATAATTATTTTTCGCCCATTGAGGAAAGCAACAGTATATACATGAGTATAATTTACATTGTCATAAGAAGAGTATCGAATAAGGTGTGGTACTCCCAAACAACGCAAAACGGCATTGACAAAAATGGTTTTGGATTTACAATCCCCAACACCCAATGCCCAAAGGGAATAAGGGTCTTTTACATCTTGAACCAAAAAAGGGTTTTCAGAATCTGCTCTGTAAGTAATTTTATTGCGTACAAAATCCCACAAGTGATACAACCCTTCATAAGAAATAGCAAATTGCTTGGAGAACTCCTCAAAGCCTTTTCTAATTTCCATTTGGTCAACTTGTTCAATCACATACATAATATCCTCTGTTGTACCATCACCATAAAACCATGTGATTATTTTTCCACTAGGCTCTGGAATCATTTCTGTACGAATCATACTATAAAAAATCTATTATGTTAATAGGTTGGGCTATTGGAAAGCGTACACCGCCCCTTAAATTATCTCCAAATAAATTTAAGTAGCCATAAATCCAAAGCGTTGTAGTAATAGGAACTTGACCATTAGTAGCCAACAAATAAGCATCTTCTAACGTGTCACTTATATCTACCTCGAATTGAAATTTCAAATGCCCTGTTTCCCCTGAATCTATAGCCTGCATTGCAGTAACAAAAACATTGGACAGCTTTAAACCTGAATTAGGAACTACATTCCCTTTATCATCTAAAAGTCGTTGACCATACCAAACTTCTCCTTCTAAAGAATCCATAGAGATAGTAAAAGGATTATTGTTTGTTAACAAAACAGGAAACTCAACCCCCAACTTATCGCTTCCTCCATTAAGTTTAGACCAATCCAGTTTAATTTTAAGGGGGATGATAGAAATGTTATTAATGAATTGTTGTGCAGCCGCAGAAACGAAACCTTTAAAAACAGCAACAGCACCCAAGAAGGCTAATATATTTTTAAACATAATTTTAGAATTTATAAAGTAAAAAGGGAATTAGGCTCCCAAGCCCAACTCCCAAAAAGCCCCTAAATTAGTCCTCTTTTTCTTCTGCTTCTTCTGTTTCGGTCTTATTGCTTTTTTCCTCGATTAAGCAAGCAAAACCAAACTTATAAGCATTTAAAGCCGTGGCACCAAAAGCAAAAACTTTACCTGAAATTTTATCTTTGTATCCCTCTGGATTGGTTCTATGTTCTTTGCCATAACACAGAGAAATAATAGGCGTTTCTTTGGTTGTATTTCCTAGCTGACATTGAAGGTGAACATCACAGTTAGAACTGCCATATTTCACTAAAGAAATAGAAGCAGATTTTAAATATTTACCATCAGGAATATTCACTTCAAAACGCCCTAATTGGTCGCTTAATTTTACAGGTACAACCAAGCTTAAATTATACATATTTCACTCATTGTTTTTTGATAAAATGCAACGCTTTTTACAAGAAATAAAACGTTTATTTTTTTCTTATAAAAAGGTCGTTTGTTTTCAAATATAATACATTTTAAACGTTGCAATCAAGTTTTTGTTAATATTTTATTAGCTTGACTATCAATAAGTAATAAGCAAAAAAGCGGTTTTTGTGCATTTTTTTAAGACACACAAAAACCAGTTAAGTTATTTTATTATCAATTACTTATTCGTTGCATTTTTTGACCTTTTCTAAAGTATTTATTCCTACATTTTGGGTTACAAAAAAGTGCATTTTTTCTTCTGTGTTCTATGGTCTTTTCGCACCATTTGCATTTTCTTGGCTGCTCTTGGTGCGGTTCTGCTTTCCCATGTTTTCATCTTGATTTTGTTCTTTCATTGTTTCGTTTTTTGTGGTATCATTTCCACCATTCGCAACGCTTCCACGAACCAACAAACAAAGTCTTAATTCTAGCACCATTCCTAACAAAGCTAAAAGCCTAAATGAGTTTGTAAAAATGGCATCATCTGTTGACCAATAGACACCTATTTTTTGGCAAACACCCCATTCATAAGCAAGCAAACCAATACTAGCAGATAAGCCTAAAACAAAACTCCATTTTTTTCCCATTCGTATATCTTCTGCGCTACTCAACATGAGTGCAAATCTTACTCCTTCAACAACAAGTGCCATTGATGCACCAATAACCCAAGCAAAATTGTGATCAAACCTCACAGCATAATTTGTATAATAATATTCTGCTTTAATGATAATTAAAATTGAGAAGGAGAGGAGAGCAAAGCACAAAAGAATAATACTTGCGTGTTTTGAAATTGATTCCATTAATTTTTTAGTATTTTCCATCTTTAATTTTGTTTTGTGGATAGCGGTTAGTACTTGGATCGTCTCCGCTATCCATTTTTATTTAAATAAATTGTCTAACTGAATTGATTGGGAGGGGATTCTATTTCTGTCCTATGATTTTGCCACAAAAGAAGTTGCTTAGAACAATCATTTATAGAGTTATTGTGATACTCTCTTTGTTGCTCAAAGCCACCAACATTGACAAACAAATCAACTAAAAATATATAGTCCTTGTCTTCGAGCGTCATTCCCATAAAGCGGTCAAAATCTTCGACATGATCCGTTATGTCAATAAAATCATAACTCATGCCCGTAAGTGCAACAAAATGCAAAATGTGCTGCCTTACTTTTGTGGTGTAGTTCTTCGTTACAGAGTAATTAAACTTTAGGTGAGCCGTTTTCCCTAAGTAGTATTTATAGTTCTTATCATAATATTTCTCTTCGGTTTCAGGTGCTTCATTATCGTATTTAGAACTTTGCCCAAAGAGCTGCATTCCCTTAAAAAAGCCGTTGGCTGTTATTAGATTTTTACCTTTAGTGTGTACTATCCAATTTGCCAAACGTTCTGCATTTTCAGTATCTTTCAAGCGTTTAGGATTTCCAACCTTAACAGTATATTTAAAAGTCTCAGCAATGATTTTTACAAACTTGGGATTGTCGTTCCCGTGCATCGCATCTTCTAAATCTTCTTTTGAAATTTTGCGTTTATCTATCCTAAAACCTTTAGAATCTCCTGTAATTTCTAGCCATTTTTCTTGAAAATCTTTCTCTATATGCTTAAAACTCCTTTTCATAGGAGGGCAACACATTAATATATGGCTGTGTATGTTGTAGCCATTTTCTGTTAAGGTCAATTCATAACTTTGAGCGTACCCGCTTTCAGGTTCATTTTTAGAATAAGGAAAGTAAAACTCCCATAGTTTGGAACGCCTTAATTTTCTCATGTTCTTTTTAAATTCATCCAAATACACCCCAGTTCTGACTGTTGTTGTGTTGTGTTTTAGAGAAAGTGTGAAGAAATAGAAATACTTCCCTTTGAATAAATGTCTGTTTTCAGGGTCTTGATAGGCATTTATAAAGCGAGTTCTATATTTATTAGCCCTAATTCTTGCACAAATAGCGCAAAGCCTTCTTTTACATTTGTGTGATGTTTTGTGTATGGATGCCGTATTATTCCCTTTGTGGACTTCTACAATAGACATTGTGGAACAACATGATAAACCTTTGCACACTTTTTCTATTGCAGGATCATTTGCTAGGGTAGTAGTTTTGAGAGCGGAAACAATATCTAAGTTTTTAATTCTGTAGTTAACTTTTAAGAACCCGTCTCTATTTGCTTTGCTACCATAATAGTCAGGGGAAAAATGGACTGATGTATCTAACTTATCAAGTGCCGAAAGGTTGCCGCCGTCATTTCTTGACGTGGCAACCTCTTTTTTATTGATATTTCGGCTCTTGTTACACATACATCAAGCCTATAAAATTCCTTCGCTTTCTAAGACTTCATGTAATTGGTCTTTTGCTTTGAACATCGTTCTAGCAGGAGAGATAAATAGAGCTTTAGGCTCTTTTAAAAATCGTCCTTCTTTCGACCAAATAGCTAAATAAGCAGCTATATCTTCCTCTTTACCTCTGGCGGGAAAAAGAGTTAATTGATACCTAATGTCATCTTTTTCAATATAAGTCGGTAAATGGTTAAATATATCATCAAAAAAGGCTCTTATCTTCTTATAAACAGGAGTTCCTTTGTATACCAATTCTAAAGCAGCATCAAAAGCGGCATCTATTGTATCAATTATCTTTACAACTTTGTTTGCGCCTTCTTGGATTGCAATAATTATTTTTTGTTCTTCTCCATCATTGTAAACTTTTGCACCAACAACAGTTGATTTTTTTGGTAGTGTTGCCTGAAATTCAGGGCTTAAAATAGCGTATTCCATCGTTTTTAAATTTTGTGATTAATATTGATTGTCAATTACTTATATGTATTTTTAATTGTTTTTTAAATAATTTTCAAGCTTTTATCTATCTGATATTCATTTACTTTTTTAAAGGTGTATCTAGTATTGCCGTTGGTCGCTGCCAAATCGTATTCAATGATTTTTCTAATAGACATATAAGCGAGACTCAATTTGTTGTCATCATCTTTGCCCAAATGGTATTTTCTATTTCGTTTAGGACTTGTGCCAATCCTTAAAAATTGCTTTGTATAGACAGCCATTTCAGGGCTTACAGCTGCAAGTTTTAAATTTTGAAGTTTCCATTCTTTAGGATTCTCTCCAGGAACCCCAACTAAAAAATCGTAATACTTAACTATCATTGAGCGAGTTTTAATTTGACATACTCTAAAGCGTTTGCTCCTATATTTATGTCAAGAACTGTTGTAGGATATAGATATTTACTTGTTTCCATTTTTTGCCTATAATTTATATTATGTTAAATAGAAGTTTCGTTTATTGCACCCAACATCCCCTTTTTCCTTGTTTTCTAATAAAAAGACTGCCCGCAAGACGAGAAGAGTACAATAAAAAAAGCAAACTTGGAGAGTCCAAATTTGCTTTCAGAAATTGAAAATCTTTTCAATTTTATTTTTTCAATTTTTCAACTTTTGCTTTGTATTTAAGGTAATTAGCTTCATCATCCTTGCGGCTATAAACTTCCTTCAGAGCTATAGCAACACCCAAATCATCGGGGTTAATCTCTTCAGCAGTTTGCAAATGTGCTAAGCCTAAATCCAACAACTCATTATAACGAGCTTGATATTCTTTAAATTTAGGGTCCTTCATATTTGTAATTTCGTTCATTGCTTTTGCGAATGAATTTGAGTAATTTACATGAAGTGCTCCTAAGCTATAAGAAGAGTTAAAATGCTTAGGGTCTATTTCTGCTGCTTTTTTATACCAAGAGACAGCTTTGTCAAAGAAATCTTTCGCCATTTCAGCGTCTCCAGCCTCCAATTTTTCTCTAAAAATGCCATCATAAACGTTCCCAAGCACGAAATGCAGCTCAACATTCTCTTTGTCACCTTCAACTGCTTGCTTCAACTTCCCTTCCAATTCTTGTAGTTTTCCTTCAGACAAAGCGATATTGATTTCAGCAATCAGTAAGCTTTGATTGGTAGGATACTCTTTTCTAGCTTTAGACAAAACTTCTTTAGCTTTCTTGTTATCTCCTGCTTTTTGCCAAGCTCCTGCCAACATGCTGTAAGTAGTAGGAATTAATTTTTCGTCAATTTTTTTACCTTCAAGAAGTGGCAATAACAAAAATTCTGCTTCTTTAGGTTTGCCTAGTTGAATAGCAGACATTCCTCCTAACCTAGCAGCTTCTTTTTCCATATCAATTTTGCTAGCAGTAACTAAGCTTACGGGCTTTTTAGCTAATCCCTTAGCAGTTTTAGGGCGAATTGTTAGAATTCCTGTAAAAGATTCGTAAGCCAATTGATAATCTTCTGCGTTATAAGCATCTGCTCCACCATTGTACAAAGCACGGCACGCCCCTTCAAAACCTGATTGAAAATCTGATTTTCCAGGAATTTTAGAAATATCTTTACCTTTAGTTTTTAGCTTTTCTGCTTCAAGATCCCAAGCTTTTGAAAAAGATTCTAATGCTAGAACACCAGCATTTTTGTTGTCCGCCTTTAATTTGGCGTTAAAAGCAATACGATTATAGATTTTTCCTCTGTATCTCCACACTTTAGGATCACCAGCCGTTGTTTCGTGTGCTGCTGCATAATCAATATCTTCTTTCGCCTTTTTCAACTCCTCTATTTTTGTTGGGTCTGTATCATACATTTCCAAACTCATCGAAGCATTTACCATTGACGTTCTGGGATTCTGAGCATTAATAGTTGTGGCACTTGCTATTGCTAGAAAGCCTAAGAAAAATTTCTTCATTATCATATTTTATTTTTATCTAGAAAATAATTTTTATGGCTCTTTTACTTTTGCCATTATATTCTAATGCAAAAATAGGAAAATACCTTGCCATTTTTTTTTTCAATTCATTTTTTTTAACACTTCCCCCCTATTTTGTTCTTTTACTAAAAAAATAAATTAACTTGTTTAAGCCGACAGTAGTCTATAAGTGTTTAATTATCAATTATATAAACTTAAATTTTGTTAATATTATCTTAAAACACAAACCACATTAACAAATAAAAGAGAAGAGTACCAAAACAACTGTAAAAAACTGCGATTAAAGCTTTTTTAGGTGAAATTACAAAACCAAGTAGACCCGTCGCAAATGCATTCACCTACAAGTAATCAAATTCTATAGATGCGGTAAAATCGCACTTTGGCGTATGTCATCTATCAACAAATAATAGATATTGAAAATAAAAAGCAGCTTGAAAAAATCAAGCTGCCCATAGAATTTATTTTACATCGGTATTGCAAAATTAAACTTCTTCCGAGTTGTCATTTTCTGAAGAGTCACTTGCATTCTCATCTGTAGAATTTTCGTTTAACTCTGTTCCTTCTTCATTTTCCTCATCTTCTTGCTCCAATTGCCCATCTATAATCAATCCTACATCAGCGATTGCATCCTTTCTTAAGTCAATTAATTTGACCCCTTGAGTTGCTCTACCAGTAGTTGGAACATTCTTCACAGCCAAGCGAATAGTAATTCCTGATTTATTGATAATTACCATATCGTCGTTATCGGTGGTTGCTTTTATGGCAATCAAGTTACCTGTTTTAGCAGTAACATTAATTGTTTTAACACCTTTTCCTCCTCGAGTCTGTGGGCGATACTCGTCTAAAACCGTACGTTTGCCAATACCATTCTCAGAAACTACCAAGATTGTTTTTTCACCATCTTCAGCTACGCAAACCATCCCAACTACAACATTATCCTTGAATGTACCTAATTTAATACCTTTCACCCCCGTAGCTGTACGCCCCATTTCTCGAACGTCTTGCTCGTGGAATCGAATCGCTTTACCTTCTCGAGTTGCTAGAATAATGTGATTGGTACCATCAGTCAATTTAACCTCAATCAATTCATCATCTTCACGGATCGTCAAAGCATTTACACCATTGGTTCTAGGTCTAGAATAAGCCGTAACGTCCGTTTTTTTAACAATACCTTTCTTCGTTGCAAAGATAAGATTATGAGATTTTAAGAACTCTTCATCTTTCAAATCTTTGATAGGGATGTACGCCTTAATTTTATCATTTGGCTGCAGCTGAAGCAAATTCTGAATTGCTCTACCTTTAGATGCTTTTGCCCCTTTAGGAATTTCAAAGACTCTTAACCAGTGACATCGTCCTTGTGAGGTAAATAACAATAAATAATTATGCGTATCTGTTACAAAGATATGCTCTATAAAATCTTTATCCCTTGTCTTGGCAGCGTTAGCGCCAACTCCACCTCGGCTTTGAGTTCTATATTCAGTTACAGGAGTGCGCTTAATATATCCTAAATGAGAAATTGTTACTACAACTTGCTCATTCTCGATCATATCCTCTATAGAAATTTCGCCTTCGGCATAAGTAATATCCGTGCGGCGAGCATCTCCATATTTATCATTGATTTCCGTCAGTTCTTCTCTGATAATATCATATCGGCGAGGCTCTCTCTCTATAATATCTGTTAAGTCGGCAATTTGAACAATTAATTCGTCAAATTCACCAACCAATTTATCTCTCTCTAGACCTGTTAAACGTTGTAAACGCATATCCAAAATCGCCTTAGCTTGTTCTTCCGAGAGTTTATTCCCTTTTAAAGGATGTTGTCCCAAGAAACTATCCAAAGCATCACCTTTAGGCGTGAAATCGAAAGCCATCAATCCCTCTTTAGCTTCGTCTGCATTCTTAGATGCTCGAATCAAGCTAATAATTTCATCTAAACGATCCAATGCTGCCAAAAGCCCTTGTAAAATATGCGCTCTTTTTTCTGCTTTCTCTTTATCAAATTTAGCACGTCTAAGAATTACTTCTAAGCGAAACTTGACAAATTCTCTAATGATGTCCTTCAAGTTTAGCAATTCTGGGCGACCATCTACCAAACAAATATTATTAACACCATAAGAAGTTTGCAAAGGACTATATTTAAACAACTTACTTAAGACTACATTTGGACTAACATCACGTTTAAGCTCAATAACGATGCGCATTCCTTTTCGATCCGATTCGTCCCTCAGATCAGAAATTCCTTCTATCTTTTTCGAGTTGACCAATTCAGCAATTTTGATGATCAAATTAGCTTTGTTAACTTGAAATGGAATTTCGGTAACAATAATCCGTTCCTTTCCAGTTTTGGTTATCTCTATTTCTGTTTTTGCACGAACGACTACACGACCACGACCAGTTGCCAAGGCTTGATGTACCCCATCAGTACCATAAATTGTCCCTCCTGTAGGGAAATCAGGTCCCTTTACATGTTCAATCAATTCTTCAATAGTAATATCTTGATTATCAACATAAGCAAGGATACCATTAACAACTTCTGTCAGATTATGGGGCAACATATTAGTAGCCATCCCCACGGCAATCCCAGAGGCACCATTGACCAATAGGTTAGGAATCTTAGTTGGTAATACAGTAGGCTCCTTGATCGTATCATCAAAGTTATCTTGAAAATCTACGGTATTTTTACCTAAGTCAGCGAGTAAATCATTACTAATTCGCTCTAGTTTTGCTTCCGTATAACGCATAGCAGCAGGGCTATCACCATCAATAGAACCAAAGTTCCCCTGCCCATTAACTAAAGGATAACGCAAAGACCATGGTTGCGCCATTCTTACCATTGTATCATAAACTGACGAGTCCCCATGTGGGTGGTATTTACCCAAGACCTCCCCGACGATACGAGCTGATTTTTTATGTCCTTTAGAATAGGTTAAGCCTAGTTGAGACATTCCATACAGCACCCTGCGATGAACAGGCTTTAAACCATCTCTAACATCAGGCAATGCTCTAGAAACAATCACCGACATTGAATAATCAATGTATGCGGATTTCATTTCCTCTTCAATATTAATTGGTATTATTTTTTGGGTTGAATCCATACTTTTTTTTGTTTATTTTTTTTGGTACCCCATTCACGATGGGTCTAATTGAAATCAACCTTGCAAAGGTACAAAAACGAGTAGTATTTTCCTAATAAAAAAAAGAAATAAATAACACCTAAAAACTTGAAAAACATCTATTTATATATTTTTTAATAACAAACATGTAAAACTTGTTCTTTCGCTTCATTTTTATGCTTTTTTAGCTCGTCAAAAGCCCCAACAGTGAGCAATTCGCAGATGAAGCAAAATAAACGTTTAAACCATTTATATATCACCTCAAAAACAAGAATTAGGAGCTCCCTTGAGTTTACAAAAATAGAAGAATTCGAATCCTGCAACTTTATAAACTAGACCGTTCTATGCAATATTATTTTTAATTAAATATTAATACCACAAAAAAGGAACCTAGAATTTAACAAAAATCCCTATCTTTCTATAAGCCCCTTTGGCAAGCCTTACCAAGGCTACTCATCTTAATTTGGCACTATGATGTATCTTATTATACTTATCCTATCGCTCAATTCTACAATAGCAACAGCCCAGTTAGATGGAATTGACAACGGCAAAACATTTCAAGCTAAATTTGATCTGCGAGTACGAGGAGGGATATCAATTCCTCTAGGCAAATATCGTCTACTAACCAATATTAGTGATGATCGCTCCGCAGCAGACATCGGAGGACACGTAGAATTGTTAGGTAGTTTTACACCAATGCCATCTTCTCCATGGAGAATCGGCTTAACATTCGGGTACATGCACCACAGCTTTCAGTCTGAAGCATCCCGATTGCATTTTTCTCTTTTCAAGTTGGAAGGAAGTCCTTGGAATTCTCTTTACAGCTTGATTGGCATTCATTTTTCCAGTAAAAAAAAGCTCTATTATAGTATAGGAGCAAGTGCAGGGATACTAGGATATTCTGGAGGAAATATTACTAGTGCAGATATAATACTAGATACATTAGAGGTATTGACTTGGTCTTACGGAATAGATCCCGTGGGGGCTGTGCAAGCGAGTTTCTCTGTCGGTTATCATTTTACACCTAAATTTAGTATGTTTGCTAATGCTGCTATTTTATATGCCGCAGGTTTAAGAAAAGGGGACTTACTGGAAGAACGATTTGCCTTAAACGGTCAAAACATGGTGCAGCAACCTGTTTTGGAACAAAAGAGTTCCGTTGCCCAAAACCAAACTACCATTTTTACATTGAATATTGGAATTGGTTGTCGGTACAAATTTTATGAAGCCCCCGAAGAATTTAATTACAAATTTAATCTAGAAGAAAATCAATGATCACAATTACTCGAATTTTATGTTTACTCTTAGCTTTGTCAACAACTACTTTTGCACAACCTAAGGCGTACAATCTATTTAATAATAAAGGAAAAGAAGTTGCTTATTCTAAAATGATAAAAGACTTAGAACAAGCTGATATTGTTTTTTTCGGAGAGCTGCACAACAATCCTATTTGTCACTGGTTACAATTAGAAGTTACCAGAGATTTATATGCAAAAGAAATTCAAAACCTTGTCTTGGGGGCTGAGATGTTTGAAACAGATAACCAACTACTCCTAAACGAGTACATAGAAAATTTCATTTCTGAAAAAAGCTTTGAAAAAGAAGCGCGACTATGGTCCAATTACCAAACAGATTACAAGGGGCTCGTTTCCTTTGCCAAAGAGAACAGTTTAAGCTTTATTGCTACAAACGTTCCTAGACGTTATGCATCTGCTGTGTTCAGAAATGGCTTGGAACATCTAGAAAAATTGCCTGAATACTCCAAAGTTTTTATTGCTCCCTTACCCATAAAAGAAGACTATGACTTGTCTTGTTACAAAAGCATGTTAGAAATGAACATGCATGGAATGACTGAGAACCCCAAATATTACCCACAAGCGCAGATGATTAAGGACGCAACTATGGCGCATTTCATTTATGGCAATTGGAGTGAGGGGGAGTTGTTTTTACATTTTAATGGTAACTTTCATTCTGATAACAAAGAAGGTATCGTCTGGTACTTACGCCAATTAAAACCAGATTTAAAAATTGTTGTTATTAGTACGGTAGAGCAAGAACGAATAGATAAATTAAATCAAGACCATATCAACAAAGCCGATTATATTTTAGCAGTTCCAGAACGCATGACAAAAACGTATTAGGCAATCATTTGAAGCTCTAGGATGTATTCCTAGAGCTTCAAATTTTATTAGCGTTTTACAATATCATTTTTTGCCATCCAAAGATACATGTCTTCCTTTTTGAGTGCAGCAGCCATCATACTTGGAAACAAATCAGGCGTACAAGCAAAAACAGGAATATTTAAGTTGGCATAACGAGCGGCTACTTGCTTATCGTAGATAGGTGCCCCTTCATCACTCAAAGCCAATAGCGAGATAAAGTTCACGCCTTTTTTTTGTATCTTTTTAGCTTGTTGGAGCATTTTTTCCTCATTTCCACCTTCGTACAAATCTGAAATTAAAATTAGAATAGTATCTTCTGGATTCCGAACCAAAGTCTCCACATAATTCAACGCTTTGTGAATATCTGTTCCCCCACCCAGTTGCGTACCAAACAATAAATCTACAGGATCATCCATATCTTTGGTTAAATCAGCTACAGCAGTATCAAAAACAACCATATGAGTTTTTATAGCTGGCAAAGAAGCCAAAACAGCAGCAAAAATACTAGAATAAACAACAGAACTAGCCATAGAACCACTTTGATCAATGCACAAAATAATTTCTTTTAATGCCTGCCCTTTTTTCCCATAACCAATCAATTGATGTGGGATAATAGTTTTATATTCTGTTTGATAATGTTTTAAATTGGCACGAATGGTTTTGCCCCAGTTTATTTCTTTAAATTTGGGTCTTCTATTACGAACGGCTTGGTTTAAGGCTCCTTTAATAGCTTCTAATAATGGATATTCTAAGCGTTTTTTTAAATCCTCTACAACTTTTCGAACAACCAAACGAGCAGTTTCTTTAGTTTTGCTAGGAATAACGCTATTCAGAGATAAGAGTGTCCCTACTAGATGCACATCGGCATCAACACTTTCTAGCATTTCTGGTTCTAGCAACATTTGTTTTAGCCCTAAATTTTCAAGGGCATCTTTTTGCATTACTTGAACAACTTGAGACGGGAAATATTTTCGTATATCCCCCAGCCAACGATTAACTTTTGGTGCAGAATTTCCTAGACCGCCTTTTTGTCCAGATTCGTACAACGCATCTAAAGCTGCGTCTATTTCCATCCCTTCTGCACTCAAAGCAATTTGATCTTCCTCCTCTGCTTTTTTGCCCAACACTAGCCTCCAGCGTTGCGAACGATTAAAACGAACATCTTCCATTAGGTATATTCTTAATTAAGCTAATGAGTAATTATTGATACAATTTTCATCGCGATAAAACTCCAAACTAAAAAAGGAGCGCATCGCACTCCTTGCATCTTATTTATCAAAATTATATTTGCTTTCAACCTTCTAAGGCATTTCTACCGTCAGTAATTGACCACTAGAGTATTTCTCAGACTTAGTAACAGTACCGTCTTTGTACCAGTATGTCCAATACCCTTGACGGGTTTGGGACCATTGGTGGATACTTAAGGATTGTGGCATATCTGATTTTCCTTGCATTTTAAGTTGACCATTGGACCAGTAACTTTTGATTAAAATCTTCTTTTCGTCCGTCAATTCTATGATTTCCCATAACAACTTTCCTTCTTTGTCCCATTCTCTATACTCCCCACTCATGACATTATTTATAGAAAAAAATTCTCGTTGCTTATTTCCGTTGGAGTACCAAGAACGATAAGAGCCATGCACTCTGGTATTTTTCATCATGACATCCTCTTCTTTTTGCCCATTTTCATACCAACGTTTTACTCGCCCATATTGTTGACCATTTTTATATGGAATTGCAGATTTTTTCTCTCCACTTTCGTACCATTCAATCTCCATTGAACGACCGTTTCCCTCATGAATTGTCTCATATTTTAACCAACCATCTTTTGCCCAAACTTTTTTATTCCCCATTGGTTTGCAATCGACGTACTCTGCTTCCTCCATTTTTTCTCCTGTCTTGTACCACTTTACTAACAATCCTTTGGGGCAACCATCTTCGTAAGAAGCAGTGCCCTTTTTCTTTCCATTACTATAATAAAAGGTCCACTTGCCATTACGAACAGAAGATTTGTCATCTATAGCCGAATTTCGACCTTTTCGAATAACATCAATTGATTTTCCGGCTTCTTTTCCGTTATAATTGCCTTCCGCTTCTAGGTTGCCGTTTTTGTAATAATATTTCCAAACCCCTGTTTTAAACTTTGCCGAAGTGTATGCTCCTTCTGCCTTAGTTCGTCCATCGTCATAGAGTTCTTTTTTTACATCTTGAGCTAGCAATTGGAAAAAAAATAAACTGCAAAAAAATGTTGTAAGTACTTTCATTATATAAGGGAATTTGCTTTTGAATCATTTGTTGGGACTATCAAAGTAAAACAAATTTAACATTTTTTTGAAGAAAAGGAAATAAGATTTTTTTTTACTTCACTCCTTATCATCATTTTATCAAAAAAACAATTAGAAATCCTTTCCGTGCTTATCGAATCTAATTTGCAGACCGAATAATATGAATATATCCTTTAAATGGCTTTATAGCCTCACAGGACATACAATTTTGTTCTACATTACAAGTATAAAAATAAACACCTTCTGGCAAATCCTGTCCCGTATTCTGATCTTTTCCATCCCAATTGATGGCAGGGTCGTTGGTTTCAAACACCACTTGTCCCCAACGATTCGTCACTTGAAATTCTACGCTTCGGACATAACGATAAATCAAACAAGGTTTAAAAAAGTCATTAGAACCATCTCCATTGGGGGTAAACGTATTTGGTAAATCGTAAAATGGGCAGTTGTCTGTTAGGATAACATTACTCGGATCACTTTCATTTCCGCCTCCATTTACTTCTACAGAATCAACAGATGTAATATAATAGCAACCAGCTAGATTCGTGGGAGAAGGAACATGTTGAAAAGAGGTGTCTGTCAACCCTTGAGACTCATAAACCAGTGTATAATTCCCATCACAGTAAGGAGCAAAATAAACTTTAAATTTTGCGACATCACTAGCACAAGGATCTGGGTTATTCGACCAAGTAATTTCATTATACAAGAAATCTGGGTTTGTTATATTTCCTTGGCAGGGTTGTCTATCTGGGTTATTTGAATCGTCTTGTAGTTTGTTACAACTAGAAATAGCAACAATTGCTGAAGGATCAGGCGGACATGGTGCAATGGTATCTAAAGGTACACCACAAGCTTTTTGTGATTTATTAAATAAAGAATCTGGTGTTGTATTGGTATTATAAGAACCAATGCTCATCACTCGATAACAATATTCTTCTCCATTCGTTAACCCCGTGTGCCGATATGCTGGGACTGTTACAGTATCTAATGCTATATAAGTATTTGAACCAAGAGGAGACTCTTGATAAACCACATAAGCTGTGTTTTGCCAAGGAACCATCTCTGTCCATGAAAGGTTATTTTGTTGATTAGTAGATGCAACCTCTAGATAAATAGAAGATGCATTTTTCGTTGTCCCAATGGTGTCTGTTCCTGCAAAGAACATCACATGATAACTGTAAGGTTTGTCTAAGGTATTTAAGCCTGTTGCGGTAAAGAAAGTGTCATTTGCTAAGTAAAATGCACTATAAGAAGGAGACGAATAAATTGGAGTTGTTCCAAAATTGTTCCCTGCCATATCATCCGATTGATACAATTCATAACGGTATGGTGGTACATTGAATAACGTATCTAACTCCTCGGCTATTGGTTTTGTCCAACGCACAAAAATTTCTCCTGCTGTCGGACTAGTACTTTCTACATCGACATTAATAATTGTGGGCAAGTCTTCCCTTGTTTCGATACAAATTTCATCTGATGTTTTGCCTGAAACTGGACTATGATAATTCGTGACCACGCCATTATAATAAATTGGAGTTGCAAATTCCCCCAAGATTCGATAACTATAAGATGTTCCACTTTGTATTGTATTATCAATATAGGTATAACTTCCCCCTGCAGCTCCTGTAACAAAGCCACTATTAATTTGTGTATATCCTTGCCCTCCTAAGCTTATTTGGCAAGAATCGGGTACAAAGTTATCACATCCCGTTTTACGCCATACCGTAAAGCCAAAGAAATTAACTGAATTTTCACAAATATAAGGAGCGTCCCAAGTCAGAGCAGCTTGATTAGTAGTTACGGTAGCTTGCAAGTTTTGGGGAGGGGGAGCTATTATTCTAATTTGAACCACTTTAAACGTAGCCAAAGAAGCGTTGGTACTTCCTTGCATATAATCATCCTTTGCTTTAAAAACAATTTGCCAAGGTTGTTGTTGAATATGCTCGCAAGCTGTTTGCCAACGAAAAGTACTTGTTAAAGGAAAAGCGGCTGGAGCAGTTCCTGAGACATTGGTAAACGTTGCTGGCGATACAATAGAAGGAGACAAAGCTCCACCTGTTGCAGTTAACGTTACAGTTTGAGGAGGCAGGTCTATATCCCAAGCTTTGACATCAAACTCTATCAGGCTTCCCGCTTCTACACAGATATCAGCAATCACTTCCAATTCTGGCGGTCGATTGACCGCTGATTCTATTTTTATTTGAATATCTCGAACGATTCCTCCTAGATATTGCCCATTCCTATACGACTTGACTAGTATCGCAATATTATATTCTCCTGCTTGTTGTGGAGCATTCCAAGTAAACAACCCCGTGGTTACATCAAAAGAAAATTGATTATTTGCACCAGGAGAAATATCCGTCACCAATTGATATCCAGGTACAGCAACACCCCTATCTTGCATTGGGGTAATTAATTCGTAAGCAATGCTATCTCCATCTGGATCAAATCCGTTAGGTGTATGCTGAAATACTTGCCCAACAACACCAAAATCTACGGGCTTCTCTAAAAGAATGGGAGAGCTATTGTAACCAAAAAAAGAAGGGTTAAACAAAAACACCTCCGTTTGTAGGTAAAACTGCACGTTAACAGATGCCCCTCCATTTATATTAAGGATATTGTCATTTCGATTGGGGTCTTGCATAGAAATAACATATGGTTGCCCAGGAATAGGGTTTGCACCAGGGTAAGAATGTCTTCCGATATAAACATTCTCCTGTATGTCATTAAAAATGGAAACAAAGCTAGTTCGCAAAATTTCTTCTTCTGGACTTCCGTCCCCCCAATTAACAGTTAATCGATCTCGGTCTGCTTGAATACTTTGACCACTTGTTTTAGTATATGTTGTAATTGTTAATTCTATGGTGTTTTGACCTATTTGTCGGTAGGTCATTTCTCCTGATCGATTGTGCGTTGCCCATAATGAAAGCGGTAGGGCAATGATTAAAAGTAATAAGCTAAACTGTTTCTTCATGGTAAATATCCCGTTGGTGATTGTCTATTCAAGATAGCTCTGAAATGTAGACTCTGACTAAAAGTTGCTGCAAAAATCGCCCCAAACTAACGATTTTTAAAGATTGATTGGGGCTTTTGCTATAGTATAGTAAACTAATTTTAGCATAAGTTAGTTGGGTAAAACCCCTTAAATTTCAGAAGAAGAACTAAAAATAGGTTATTTATTCTTAAACTTATCCATTTCTCTTCGCTCTCGCTTAGTTGGGCGACCAGCTCCTTTTTGCCTTACCTCTGCGCTTCCTTTGTGAAACAAATACCAATCTTTAAATTTGTTAAGCTCTTCCTCTGGAGTTAGGTTTTCGTAACAAGGCTCTGCTAAAGTTGCAGATACTCTCTTCTCCAACAAATCAACTACTTTATAGGTCATATTATAGCCTTCTTTTTTTACTTGTAGCGTCATGCCTCTTTCTATTGAACTAGAAGGCTTCAATGCCACTCCGTCAATCATTACCTTGTTACTCTTACAAGCATTAGTAGCTAAAGTACGACTTTTAAAAATTCGCACTGCCCATAGCCACTTATCTACTCGTACCTTTTCTAATTTAGATGTCATTTTTTATTATTCAATTTGTATAAGTGCTCTCTAATATTTAAAGAACAATCTTATAGATTGCCTATTACGAGTACTTATTAACTATATTTTTCTAAATAATTATTAAAAAACATAAACTCTTTACACAGATAGCCTTCTGATAATAAAAAAATAAACCTGCTAGAATAGTTGTATACTAGCAGGTTTATAAAAGAGATTAAGATTTTAATTAGTCGCTACTATTGGCAGCAATAACTGCTAATAGACGTAGAATTTCGATATAAATCCATACTAAAGTAATTAAAAGTCCTAATGCAGAAACCCACTCCATGTACTTTGGAGCACCCATTTGAGCACCTCTTTCAATGTTGTCAAAATCAAGAATCAAGTTCAGTGAAGCAATTCCAATGATGAACAAACTAATCCCAATTCCAATAGCTCCACCTTCGTGTAGATAAGGAATAGTAATGCCAAACATTCTCAACACCATACTCAACAGATAAATCATCATGATAGCACCTGTTGCTGTGGTAATAATGGCACGGAATTTTTGAGTTGCTTTAATCAAACCTGTTTTGTAGGCAACCAACATAGATCCCAAACACAGCGCTGTTAACAAAACAGCATTTAACACGATTGAGGGATCAATCATTTCTGCAAAAAGGTATGAAATTGTTCCTACAAAAACTCCCTCGACAACAGCATATAATGGTGCCGTAATTGGAGCTAATGTTGGCTTCATAAAAGAAGCTAAAGATAATCCCAAGCCAACAAACATAGTTCCGTAGAACAAAGGCATGGAAAAGGGCACATAGATGGCTGAAACCATTGCTGTAATAATTAAGATACCTGTTAGTATCAAAGATTTATTTACAGCGCCTTGTACCGTCATCAGCCCATTAGAAGAACTCTTAGTAATTCCCAAATCTTGTTGTGCGCTTTTAGCAAAGGCTTGTTCGCCAACAAAGGGGTTAGAAGAGGACATAAAACGATTCTTTGACATGTTTTTTTTGTTTTTTATTTGAATAAAGGGTTTGTAACGTTTTTATTATTTTTATATTAATACGCTAATATAATAAAAAATCTACCAAAATAGTTTCCTCCTAGGTTCATTTTTAACAAAAAAATAAGCTCGTCCGCAAGCAGTCAATTCAGTTAGAGCTTTTTAGCTACCTTTTGGTATTTTTGACTTTGTTAAGGTTTTGTTTTGATAGAAATTACACTATATTTAAGGCTAGCAAATTTGTGGATTAAATCCACTACATCTACATGACACTAATTATAGACAAACGAAACTTATTGAATAATTGTTTCAGAAGAACGGGTATTAAAAAGCATTTTTTAGCAAGATTTTGAAAAGCATGGGAAATAAAGACCGAAAGGTATTGTTAGAGGTACGGAACTTAAAAACTTATTTCAAGACAGATGATGGGGTTGCAAAAGCAGTTGACGATGTAAGTTTTACCATTTATAGAGGAGAAACTGTGGGAATTGTAGGGGAATCTGGTTCAGGAAAATCAGTTACTTGCTTATCGATCATGCGTTTGATTGCTAGCCCCCCTGGATACATTGCAGGAGGTGAAATTTTGTACCATCGAACCGATGGCACGGTGGTAGATTTGGTGCAAGCTAGCAAAAGAAAAATGCGCTATTTTAGAGGAAATGAAATCTCTATGATTTTCCAAGAGCCAATGACTTCATTAAACCCTGTCTACACTTGTGGAAACCAAGTAACCGAAACGATTTTACTACACCAAGACACAACAAAAACTAAGGCAAAAGAGTTAACGCTAGAACTTTTTAAGAAAGTAAAATTACCGAACCCTACCCGTATTTTTGATGCCTATCCACACCAATTATCAGGAGGGCAAAAACAACGCGTTATGATCGCAATGGCTTTGTCTTGCAATCCTAATATTTTGGTTGCTGACGAGCCTACTACCGCTTTAGATGTTACCGTACAAAAGGCAATTTTGGAATTGATGGATGACTTGAGGAAAGAAATTGAAGCGTCCATTATTTTTATCACGCACGACTTAGGGGTTATTGCTGAAATCGCTGATCGAGTCATTGTTATGTACAAAGGGCATATCGTTGAAGAAGGAAACGTTCTTGATATTTTCCAAGCCCCCAAACATCCATATACCAAAAGTTTGCTTGCTTGCCGCCCCCCTCTAAAATTTAGAATGAAACAGTTGCCTGTTGTCAGTGATTTTATGACCGTGAGTTATAATGAAAACGAAGAACGAATTATCGAAGCAAAAGATGTTTCGGTAAAAGAAGTCGTAGATCAATTTAAAATTACCTCTTCTGTTACAGAACAGCGACTAGATGCCTTGAAAAAAAACACACCGATATTAGAAGTGAAAGGTCTAAAAACCTACTTCCCCACAGCAAAAAACTTCTGGGGCAAAACAACTCACTGGGTCAAGGCTGTTAACGACGTTAGTTTCAAAGTTTATCCTGGCGAAACATTAGGCTTAGTTGGGGAATCTGGTTGTGGCAAAACAACTTTAGGACGAACGATTCTTCGTTTAACCGAGGCAACGGAAGGACAAGTATTGTTTGAGGGGAAAGACATTCTGACAATGACACCCAAAGAGCTAAAAAAGATTCGAAAAGATGTCCAAATAATTTTCCAAGACCCCTACTCTTCTCTCAATCCTAGAATGACCATTGGCAATGCTATTATGGAACCCATGCAAGTCCATGGAATATTAGAAAATGATGAAGCAAGAAAGGCAAAAGTTATCGAATTACTTGAAACGGTTAGTTTGGAGGGCAAACATTTTAATCGTTATCCTCATGAGTTTTCGGGAGGGCAACGACAACGAATTTGTGTAGCACGTGCCTTAGCCTTAGAACCTCGTTTTATCATCTGTGATGAGTCGGTATCCGCCTTAGATGTTTCCGTTCAAGCCCAAGTCCTTAATTTGCTATTGGAGTTGAGACATAAATTTAATTTTACGTATATCTTTATTTCCCACGACCTCTCCGTTGTAAAATTCATGAGCGACCGTATGATTGTTATGAATAAAGGAAAGATAGAAGAAATGAATACAGCGGATAACATCTATTCAAATCCAGAAAAAGAGTATACACAAAAATTAATTGCTGCTATTCCAAAAGGAGAACTAGAAGATATCAAACAACGTATGTCCTATCCGAAATAAATGAAAAAAGAAAGCGGCTAATTTTATGATTTAAAAATTAGTCACTCGCTTTCTCTATCTTTTATACTTTATTATTCTTTGACTACTTTTAGCACTCTAGTTTCATTGGCTGTTTTCACAGCAACAAAATAAATCCCTGTTGGCTCAGGCAACTCTGTCGTAGTAGTTACAGCATTTTCTATTGTTTTGTCTAAAACAACTTGCCCTCTTAAATCTGTTACTTGGATTTGAACCTGCTCATATAACTGACCAAATTCTAATCTGATATTTTGGGAGGTTGGATTGGGATAAGCTCTGATGTTAACACCATTGTTAATTGTTGTTGTACTGTTGTATAGGCTACAGTCTGTGCTGAAGGTAGCTATAGCATCTATATTTAACCAATTATTTGCGGAATAGGTGGAATCGTCTACTTCGATGCATTGTAAGTTTGGGTTGTTCACCGCATTAAAAGAAGTAAAATTTGAATTATTTCCATTTTTCACATCTAAATTACTTAGTTGGTTATTATAACAAAGCAATCGAGTTAAGTTCGTATTACTACTTACATCTAAGCTACTTAGTTGGTTAGTATAGCAATATAATCGAGTTAAGTTCGTATTGCTACTCACATCCAAGCTGCTTAGTTGGTTAGCACTACAAGACAATCCCGTTAAGTTCGTATTGCTACTCACATCCAAACTGCTTAGTTGGTTATTATGACAATGTAATTCAGTTAAGTTCGTATTATTACTCACATCTAAGCTGCTTAGTTGGTTAGCATTACAATATAATTGAGTTAAGTTCGTATTATTACTCACATCCAAGCTGCTTAGTTGGTTAGTATGACAATATAATCGAGTTAAGTTCGTATTATTACTCACATCCAAGCTGCTTAGTTGGTTAGTATGACAATATAATCGAGTTAAGTTCGTATTATTACTCACATCCAAGCTGCCTAGTTGGTTAGCACTACAAGACAATTCCGTTAAGTTCGTATTGCTACTCACATCCAAACTGCTTAGTTGGTTATTATGACAATGTAATTCAGTTAAATTGGTATTACTACTCACATCCAAGCTGCTTAGCTGGTTAGAATAACAATATAATCGAGTTAAGTTGGTATTACTACTCACATCCAAGCTGCTTAGCTGGTTAGAATAACAATGTAATCGAGTTAAGTTGGTATTACTACTCACGTCCAAGCTGCTTAGTTGGTTAGCATTACAAGATAATATAGTTAAGTTGGTATTGCTGCTCACGTCCAAGCTGCTTAGTTGGTTAACATTACAATCTAATCGAGTTAAGTTCGTAAAACTCTCAATTCCTGTCATGTCACTGATACTTCGATTAGAACAAAGTATAGTCCCTGTAAAAGCCGCAGCCTCCGAAACTTGAATTTCACTATCTCCATTGGTGTTAATAGAGGAGTTTCCGACCAAGTAAGCCTTAAAATTAGCATCAGGAATGTTTACATTTTGAGCCATTGTTGTTTCTGCACACAAAGCACAACTAATAGCAAGGAGTGTAGTTAATAGTTTCATTTAAAAATTCTTTATGAGGTTATAAAATTATTCCCACAAAGGTAATCTCTATTTTATAATTAAAAAAGTACGCTTTTTAAATCGAGCAATTTATCTAACGAAAGGTACATTTCAACCGCTGAAAAGTACATATCAAACAACGTATGTCCTATCCGAAATAAACGAAAAACTACTTATCCCATTTCTTTTAATTCTTCTTTCAATTTTTTGGTCAAGCCTTTTACAACCATCTCATAAGAATGATCTATCAATTCTTTCAAAAAAGAGTTTCTTAATCCCGCCTCAAAGTCAACGGTATTCCAATGCTTTTTACTCATATGGTAGCCTGGTTGAATCGCCATGTATTCTTCCCTTAACTCCAAGGCTCGATCTGGGTCACATTTTAGGTTGACAGTAAAGCCTTCTCTACTTAAAGAGGTTAAGGCAAACATTTTTCCCATTACCTTAAACACCAAGGTATCTTGATCAAAGGGAAATCCTTCTTCGGTACCTGGTTTCGATAAACAATATATCCTAAAATCTTCTATGTTCATTGTTCTTTAATTTTATAATTCTCAAAATCATTACTATCAATAATCCAATCGGCTTGTTTTTGAGGGGTACATTCCTCTAAGTACAACTTAGATGCAGCGTGATAACGCTCTATAAATTTTAGTTTAGCAGCTTCTCTACTTCCAAAAATCGTCTGATCTCGAGCGATACCTCGCTGTAGTGCTACTTCAAAATCAGCATATAAGTATATTTTAAAATCCCAATAATCTTTGAAGATGGGTTTAAACAAATAAGCACCATCGGTTATTATAATTGCTTGGTTTGGAATTTGAATTGGGGGCAAATCTAAATAAGCATCACTTTCCAAATCGTGGGTTGCAGCAATATACGTAGGATTATTTTGTTGCGAAGCAACTAAAACCTTAGTTACAAAAGCTTGGTCGTTGTAAGAATCTTCATAATAACCCTTTGCTGAATTTCTACCTTGCCGATATCGGTGAGCTTTATTGTAATGAAAACCATCTATCGACACATGAATTGCCTGCTTTCCGTTGCAATTGAGATAAGCACACAAAGCAATAACAAAACTCGTTTTACCAGTCCCTTCTATCCCACTAACTGCAATTCTTAAAGGTTTTTTTCTTTGATTTTGCAACGCAATAATGTGATTCAATAATTTTCTAAAAAGTACTTCTTGCTGCATTCTTATATTTTCTATGTAGTTTTAGTTGAATACTCTGTTGTTTTTTTAGTTAACCGTTAGTTTTATCACTGCTGCAATTGAGTGTTTAGTTTTTTTATATAAAAATCAAAATGGAAATGAAAAATAGTTATTTTTCTAAAGTTTGGCAAACGAATAAATTACTTTTTGGGGCGTTGTCTTTATTTATCATAGGACAATTCTTTTTTACATACAAAGGTGTAGAAACACTCCCCTTTTTTAACTATGGTATGTACTCTGCGCCTATTCAACAACAAAAAACATACACAGCCATTTCATTATATAATGAAACCGACACCTATGTCAATTTATATACGACCAAAGCACCTCGCTTCTGGCAATATCAACTCGCTTATTATTCCTCTTTTGTGAAGAACAATTATCAAGACCCTACCCTAGTCACTATTTATCAAAGATTTGGAAAAAGCACCTTGAGTGCTCACTTAACCAAACATCTCTGCAATGACAAAAGTTCGGGATTGCATCTCTCAGAATTTTTGATACAAAAAATAAAAATTAAAGAATCAAAAATTTGCCGAGAAAATTTCGAATGGGTAAAATCAAACTTCAAAAAAGTAAACTCCATACAATTGAATTAAATGAATATTTCTGTACAAAAAGATCAGATACAAATAACCCAATTCATTTGGCTGTTTTTTTGCTTGACTTGGTTGCTAAGATGCTATCAAGGTTTGCTGCTATTTCAACTGCATCAATCTCCCTTTATTAGCCCCAAAGCAGATAATTTTTTCTGGCTCTATCACGCTTTACTAATACCTCAAACAGTATTGGAACATTATTTCTTAGCACTATTCTTAGATTTTATGTGGATTATGCTTGGTATTGCAGGACTTTTGGGTATACAAAATCGCTGGTTAAGTACTTTAGCTTACCTTTTGTGTATCAATTATATGGTCACCTACAATTCAGCAAGTACCCACCATGAGCATATTTTGGTGGGATTACTATTTTGTATGCCACTCTTGCTGATTCGAAATCAAACAACATTTGTTTTAAGCTTTGCTGCGATTCGATACTATGCCATTTTTACACTTGCTAGCGCAGGGCTTTGGAAACTCTACCGAGGCAGTTGCTTTGTCCCAAATCAAATGAGTGAATTATTAAAACACCAACATATTGATTACTTAATTAGTTATCCTGACAGCTACTTTAGCTCCTTTATCAGTTACTTAATCAACCATCCTCTTTTGGCAAATCTTTTTTGGTATGGTGGTTGGACTATAGAACTTATCTTTCTTATTGGTTTCTTTACTCGCCGCTTCGATAAGCTATTAGGTGGGTTATTTATCCTATTTTTTGTAATGGATTATTTATTAATGCACCTTTGCTTTGCCGAATTTAGTATCTTTGCCCTCACATTCTACCCTTGGAGAGGTATTTGGAAACATTATGAAACCATATAACGCCATTAAGAATACTAAAAGTTAATTAACTTAATAATGCATATGACAATAGTTCGTTGGAAACTTTATTAGTTTGATAATCAACAAATTATAGTTTCATTGCATTTTATGTTAAAATTTTGGTTATCAAACTAATATAAATGTGCTTTTTTATCTTTTTGGTAAAAAAGTAAAAAATCAACGAACTGCTAATATGAAATACTTTGTTTTATTTATTCTTTTCTTGAGTCAATCCATTTTATGGGCTCAATCACCCAATAAAATCAAAAAAGAAGCTGAAAAGCTTTTCTTAGAAAAGGAATACGAGAAATCTTTAACTGAGTATAATAAAATAAAAGAAAAGTACATAAAGGAGATTGAGTTAAAATACAATATTGGGATTTGCTATTTTCACCTTAACAATATGGATGAAGCCATCGTATATTTAGAGTTTTATAGCAAAAACACCAACAAACCTGCCCCCAAAACGTACTACTACTTAGCCAAAGCACATCATGCTCTAAACAAGTTTAGACAAGCAGCTTTGTATTACAAAAATCACCTTAGAACCTTGGATGCTGATGATCCTCAAAGAGCACAATTCAAACGCTTAATCGTTCAATGCACCAGCGGTCCTAAAATAGAGCAAATTAATTCAGCTGCTATTGTTTCGACATTAGGAGTAGAAATTAACAGCTCTTATGACGACTATAGAATTTGTTTTAATCCTATGGAGCCCAACACTTTATTTTTCTCATCAAATAGAAGAACAGCAACAGGAGGCAAACTAAACAACAACAACCAACCCGATCCTATTAATGGCACCTATCGTTCTGACATTTACAAATCTACTCTTGTACAAGGTACTTGGAAACAAGTAGAGGCACTTCCAAAACGATACAATACCCCCATGAGTGAAGATATTATTAGTTTTTTTGACGGGGGATATCAAATGTTATTTTCCAAAGGGTTTGCAGACGGACACAAAGAAGTAGTAAAAGAAAATTATGATGAGGATACCATTGAAGTTATTCTTCCTTTTGCAATAGAAGCCAGTTCTAACTATTGGGACGGAGATCATTTTTTCATCAATGACTCTGTTATTATTTTCGCAAGTAATCGTCCTGGAGGATATGGAGGGAAAGACATTTATTATGCTGCTCAAAAGGATGGTTTGTGGCAAACTGCTGTAAACTTAGGTCCCAATGTCAATACCGAATATGATGAAATTGCTCCGTTCTTGGCCAAAGATGGTCGAACACTCTATTTTAGTTCTAATAATCCTCTTTCGATGGGGGGCTACGATATTTATAAAGTTGTTTTTAATGACTCTACTCGAATGTGGCAGCGAGCAGAGAACATGGGCGTACCCCTTAACTCTTCGTTGGATGACAAGGATTTTTTCTTAGACGAAAGTGGTTTAAAAGCTTACTTTTGTTCCAATAGAATAGAAGGCTTGGGTGGCTTTGATCTTTACTCTGCTTATTTTCGAAGCCCTAAACAGGAACAACTGCAAAAGAATGTTTCTAATACTTTTGTAGATGCCTTGACCAATATTACCAGTTTGGCAGAAAATAATGCAAGTACAAATGCACTAGAAGAACTAACTCCCGTAAAAAACACCAATACGCCAGTAGAAGATGGAGAAAAAGTAACTTATAGTATTGCTCCTATTTATTATAATGCAGAAACTGGCAAAATAGAAGGTTCTAGAAATACAATTCTAGCCCTTCAAAAGTTGTTAACAAAGCATCCAGAAGCTACGATTCTCCTTTCTGCTCATTCAGACAATAGTGGCAATAAGATTAATGACCTTTACTTGACCATCAAGCAGTCCGAAAACTTGGCAAAGCAGTTCATCGAAAAAGGAGCCAACAATAAGCAAATTTGGATTCGAGGCTGTGGTCAAAATTACCCCATCGCCAATGATCAGAATTTTGATGGCAGCCCCAATCCTATTGCCAATAAAATGAATCGCCGCATTAATGTTGATGTCTACAATATTAATCATTTAAAAAATCAAGTAGCTATTAACATTGTAGAACCTAAAGTAAGTTCTGTTATGCAAAATAGAGCTTATGAGCGCCATCAAAACACCCTAAAAGGATTGAGTTACAAAGTGCAAGTTACTGAAACTGCAACTCTTTTTAACCATCCTATATTCACACAATTTGCAGACGCTACTACTGAAAAGCATCCTAAAGATATTAATGTTAAGTACATGCTTGGATTGGAAAAATCCTTTGACAAAATTAAACGTATTTTAGATCAAGTCATACAACAAGGCTTTTCTGATGCTAAAATTATTCCTTATGTGAATGGCGTCCGTATAACTGAAGATCAAGCCCAAGTTCTATTCACAGAATATCCTGATCTGAAACATTTTCTCGAATTTCGCTCTAATTAGAAACACACAACAATCAATGCAAAAAAACGATCCATACGCAGCACTTCGGTATTCAGAATTTAGATTATTTTTGTTCGTTCGATTTGCTCTGGTATTTGCATGGTCAATGCAATTTGTTATTATAGAATGGGAGGTCTATCGAATAACCCAAGACCCTTTGTCTTTAGGGATTATTGGTTTGATGGAAGTAGTCCCCGCTGTCGGGCTAGCTCTCTTTGCAGGGCACCTTGTAGATCAAAAAGAAAAAAGAAACTTGCTTGCGATTTGCGTTATCGCTTTTTTAGGGCTTAGCATTGGGCTTTTTTATACGACTTCGCCTGCTTTGATAGGACAACCCAATACCTTGTATCTTATTTATAGCTTAGTTTTTTTAGGTGGTATTGTAAGAACATTTATCAATCCAACATTATTTGCATTGATGGCACTTATTGTTCCTAAAGAATTATACCCCAATGCTGCCACATGGAGTAGCTCTATATGGCAAATGAGTGCCGTGCTAGGACCAGCTTTGGCAGGTTTTACAATTTTTTGGATGGGTACACATTATTCTATGTTTCTCATTATTGGATTTATTATTTTTGCTTTAATCCTATTACTACAAATCAAACCAAAAGCTATTTTAAATCCTAAAATTGGGGAACCTGTTTTTCAGAGTTTACGAGAAGGCGTTAAATTCGTTTATCAAACAAAAATTATACTAGGTGCCATTACGCTAGATATGGTTGCGGTTTTGTTTGGTGGAGCAATTGCCTTACTACCTATTTTTGCAACGGATATTTTGGGAGTAGGTTCTGAAGGTTTTGGTATTTTGAGAGCAGCGCCTGCGGTCGGTTCTTTTTTTATTATGTTTGCTGTAGCTTATTTTCCTATTAACAAAAATGCAGGTCTAAAATTGCTTTTCTCTATCTTTGGTTTTGGTCTCTGCATCATCGTATTTGGTCTCTCGACTAGTTTTTGGTTGTCCGTTTTTGCCTTATTTATGAGTGGTGTTACTGATGGGATTTCTATGGTCATTCGACAAACTATTTTACAGCTGTATACTCCCGACAGTATGCGCGGAAGAGTTTCTGCTGTCAACTCAATGTTTGTTGGTTCTTCCAATGAACTAGGAGCTTTTGAAAGTGGTTTCACAGCTAAGCTAATGGGAACTGTAACGGCTGTTGTTTTTGGAGGTAGCATGACCTTAATAACTGTTGTTTTGACAGGATTGTTTTCAAAACAAATGCGTACCCTGGATTTCGAACAAGACTTAAAAAAGGAAACCGAATCAGAAATTACAGATAATAGTGATCATTTAATTGCTTAAAAACTCATACTAAATCACCTATGAAAAAATTACTAATCATTTTGTTCTTGCTAGGCTTATCAAAAAGTCTTTTTTCGCAGCATCACACCTCAGAAAAAACGTTGAAGAATGCTCTAAAAAGCATAAAAAAAAGCGATGGAGGTAGTAGTTTAACATATATTCGTAATATAATCGAACTTTCTCAATTCTACAATCATTCAAAAGATTACCAAAATGCCCTAAAGCAAATTAGTATAGCGGATAAATTAATAAGCAAAAAAATCACTCAACTAAAGTACCAATATAATGCTCGACTCTCAAATCCTCCCACCATCTATACCTTAGGAATAAAAACATTAATCACACAAACCAAAATCTACAACAATATAAATTACAACACCTTAGCTAAACACCTTTTGCATGATGCTGCTTGGATAGATGAGGCTTTGCGTTCAACTGACCTAAAACTTGTTGAAACTATTCTAAGCGAGTTGTTTTTAAATTTTAATCTCGAATTCCAATCCCCATTTTTTCAAAAAAAATGGAATATTGCTTGTGCCTCTCAAGTTGAGGTTCCCAAAGAACTCAGATTTCTCAAGCATATAGAACAAGCCATCCCATCTAACCACCATGAATATTCCAATAAACAAAAAGATATTATTATCAACTTAGCCATTTTTTATAAAAAAAATCAATTCGTAACAGAATTAGATAGCATTCTGCCAGTTGTGGAAGCAATAGCAGCGGACACAATTTCTAAAATCGACATTAATACTGATCGATTGCCTAGATTTCCAGGATGCGAGGTAAAAGAAATGTCTATCCAAGAAAAAAAACGTTGTGCTGATCAAAAATTTTTGAAGTTTATTTATTCTAATATTCAATATCCCGAAAAAGCTTATAAACAAAAGATGAGCGGCATAGTTTTTATTAAGTTCACCGTTACAGCAACAGGAAAAATTATTAATACATCTATTACAAAAGATATTGGGGGGGGGATGTGGAGAAGAGGTCTTAAGAGTTATTAACTTGATGAACGATCTCCCCAATCCTTGGATTGGTGGCACAAAAGACAATCAACCTGTCCAAGTAGAATATGAGCTACCAATTCACTTCGACTATAGTAATATGTATGAATAGTTCAACAATTAATACAACTCCTAAAACTCTACAATAAAAACTACTAATATGAATACGTTACTAACCGTTGCTATTATTTGTCCAAAATGCAACTCAAAAGCCTCTTACTTTTATTCAAAAGCCAACACATATCGTCAGCAAATAGTCCCTCAAGGAAAAGCTATCTGCTCCCATTGTGCTTATATCAATCCTAGTTTCCACTTCTCCAACAATTGCTATTATTATAAAATCCAAGTCAAAAATAGATTTCTCTACGCCCGAAATCGTGAAGGGCTTCAATCTATCATGACCTATTTCGAGCAAGATAAAAGAAGGATCTCAAACCCTGACTTAGATTTCCCTAAATTGTTTTATCAAAACAGGTTGGTAATCATTCAGCAAATAAAAAAATTACTAGATGCAGAACAAATCTAATGTTTACTTAGTATCCAACAAGGCATCTACATCATTTAAGTTTTCCAAAGCAAAATCCGTTGCTAAGTCAGTACACAAACAAGCATAAGCTGAACTTCCGCCTATTTCAAAAGTATTTAGATTCCAAACAGATTCAGTAGAAATGTCAGAGTTGTAAAAGTACGCAGTAGTGGCATCTTTGATGTCTATATTTAATAGTTGTCCTAACCCTGCACCATTTGCTTTTAAGATCGCTTCTTTTTGAGTCCAAAATTGATAAAACGTGTGCATACTTGTATCCCCTTGAATCGAAGCCCATTCTCTATCGTTAAAACAATGACGAAAATGTGCTCTCGCTATCTTTCTTGGATATTCTACATCCAGACCAATTTGTCCTGTTGGCGCAAACGCGCAAGCCACCAAATCTTTTGAATGGGAAATACTAAAAGACATTTCCTTCATCAATGGTTTGCCTTCTTTATTATAAACGATTTCATTCAAGAGCTTTTCAGGCAACCCCAACGCTCCTAAGGCTTTTTTTATCATTAATCGCCCCAACACAAAATTATAAGCATCCTGCGAAAATTGATATCGTAACGCTCGTTCCCTAAAATGCGCTGGCAAATTTATCAATAAATCTTTCAAGGAAATTTGAGTCTCGATTGTAGAAGATATGGCGTGGTAAACTGTAATCATTTCATGAATTTTAAAATATCTCAATTGGAACTTTCAGTAGAAAACATGGATGCTTCCCCAAATTAAGAACTTCGAGCAAGTTGCCCAAACAAGATGCTATATTTTAAAAACCAACATGGATTATAGTGTTGCAGTTGGGCAGCATTTTTTCAAATCCCAATTCTATTTTTTCTTTTAGTACTTCTTCGCTTATTCCAACCTGATTATTTATAGAGAATCGACCTAATTCTAATCTTTTAAGATGTTTTAATTGTTGCAATGGAGCACAAAGCGTAAAAACTCCATCTATATCTTCCGTTTCATTCAAATAATAAACACGATGTACTTCAAGCTCCTCCAATTGAGGCAATTGGTCTATATTGTTAAAGAAAAAGCCCCAGTCCAGTTGTAAATTTCCTAGCCTAAATACTTTCAAATTTGGCAATAATACAGGAATTCTTACTTGATGTTTTTGGTCACTGCCTTTAGCCCTAATCTCTTTCCCAATTACAATACGTTCAATAGAAGGGGTGTATTCTAAAAAATTCCAAAATGTTGTCGAATTAGTTATTTCACTAAATTTCCCCACCCATTCCATTGCTCGAATCGAAAAATCACCCAATTCTGCTGGCAAAACATCCAACGTAATTTTTTTATCAAAAAACAACACTTCGTTTCGAATGTAAAAGGATAAAGCCCTTCTTTTCACTGCTGGCGGAGCATTCTTAAGAATTAGCCCCAAATAAACAGCGTATCGCTCTGAATTAATCCTATCCTTTAACACATAATTGTACACATTTGCTTTATCTTCTTCTGTTCCATGCTCTAGTATAAAACGAATGCCTTCTTTGTTTTGAGCAAACGCACGTCTTGCAATTTCTAAAGGAGTCGTCCTAATAGGATCATCATAAGTTCCTGTTATTCTAGTAATAACTGGCAAATTACCCCATGGACGTTGGCTGTTGCTATCTGTCGGATCTCTAAGTGTCAATTCCAACAGGCAATTTGTTTTGAGATTAAAAAAGCTGCTAGGAATTTCATCCACATTTGCACGATAATCCATCATTCTACCAATAGATAGTTTCTCTAAGTTTGGAATTTGCGTAATAACTGTTGGGAATTTTTTAAAAGAATTATACCCCAAACTCAACTCTTTTAGCCTCGTCAAATTTGCCAACTCGTCAGGCAATACTTCTAATTTATTCCAGGCTAACTCCAACACTTCCAAATGTTCCAGCTTTCCAATATTTTTATGTATTTTTTTGACCTCGTTTGATCTAAGATTTAATTTTCGCAAAGACTTTAAATGATGGATTCCTGTTGGAAGAGACTTTATCTGATTGTAAGATAAGTTTAATTCTTTTAGATATGTTTCTTTTAATAATGCCTTTGGAATCTTCGTAATTGTTTTTCGTGATAATGTCAGTCCCGCTGCTTCTATTTTTGTTTTTAAAATAGGAGTAAGTTCATTTTCTGGTAATTCTGAAAATAAAAACTGAAATCCACTATCGTATTTATTATAAATAGCCAAAGCCATTTTTTTCGCTTCTATCGAAGGGCAAATTTTTGCAAAATTCTTAATATTTTTAGAAGAAGTTCGGCTATCTAAGTAAGCTCTACTTCTCAAAGCTTCCTTCAAACCAACAATGCGTTCGGCTACCGCATCCAGTAATCTCTTGGCTATACGACTATATGTCCGAACATCCATTTTATATATTGCAAATAGTTCAGAAACAAAATATTCAATATAATTTCCCTGCTGAATAAGTTCAAAAGCAATTTCCAGATTGCGTTCGTCAACGCTTAACAATAACTGTGATAGGTTTTGAAGTTCTTCTTTACTTAACATTTTTCTCTTTGGTTATTCCTTCCGTTAGCACTCGCCACAAGTTATCTATTTTTTTAACTAAAAAACAATCTTACAGTTAAATATTAAATTTTATCCCAATTAAAAGTATTTGCATCCATTCCGAAACACTTTTTAGTTCTTAATATCATCAGATAAGCGATGACTCCATTTTAGATACAATGCTCGAATTCGTTGCTGGCTATCAAACTTCATCTCCTCTAAAAGTCCCTTTTTTAATCCGTTATTCTTATACAGAGTAGTTAAAATCTCTTCTCGGCAAACCCCACAGTTTAGGCGGCTATACAACCTCTTCAGAGGTAACATGCATTCTTTGGTTAAATTAATTTTATAAATTGCTCTGTAGTGATAATTCAAATCATGCAATTCGTCCGAGCTCCATTTCTTTTGTAATATCTCATCTAACAACAGATGATCGCCTGATTTATAGTTGTACTTTAACAAAGGTAAATAAACTAAAATATCTTTCTTTTTCTTTAACCTCTCCAAGGCATAAGAACGAATCTGATCCGATTGGAACATAGCAAGTGCTTCTACCGCAGGAGCAATTAGTCGCTTAGGAGATTGTTTTTTTTGTTCCACAAAATCAAATAAAATCTGAGAATCCAGAGGAAATTTTCGTTTAGCAAAGAGTTTCAAATAACGTTCTTGAATTTTAAATTTTGTTTCTTTCATCAATTCCTCTGCTAACTTCTGCCACGTCTTGTCCTTTATTTCATCTACCCATGGTCCTGCCCAAAAGAAAGTAGCCGTTTGTATTTGTTTTTGAATGGCTTTATAGCCCAACTTTTTCTTCGTTCTTTTCCTCTTCTTAGAAGGTTTATTGTTCCGCTGCACACACTCCCAATACGTTTTGATAAAAGGATCTTGTAAACTTGCTCTCCTCAATAATTTACGTCCATTTAGTTTTGGATAAAGTTCATCAAACTCACTAATTAGCCCACCAAACTCTATTTCACTAGGTCGCTTTTTTAGGTACTTCCCTTTTAGTCTCGCCAAGCCTAAAAGGGCTTTTTTGCCAGCAATTCTAAGCAAAGCATTCTCCCCATTCCAATCATCTCCTTCAGCATATTCTTGCTTAAATCGCTCCCAAATAACCTCTCTTGCTCTTTCATTGCCGTCCTCTGTTGCTGCTAATGCTGCAATTTCATACAACTGAGTAAGCACATACCAATCATCTTGTTCCTTTGCCAGTTCTTCCAACACAAATTCAATCAAAGCATCTTTTTGGGGAGTACCACAAATTAGTTGATAATAATAATCCCCCCAAAATCCCTCGCATTGACCATCGTAACACATTCGCTGAAGCACATTTCTTTTTATTCTTTTGCTAAAATCAATATTAGGGTGCTCTAAAATAATTAGATATGCCTTCCCGATTCCGCACCCTATAGCTTTTCTAAACTTTTTATGAACACTCATTTATTATCTCACTCAAATGTAACAAAACCAATATTTTTAAACTCTCTCAAGATATTTTTTTGCTGTTCTGCCGTATATCGGTTTCCTCCCAAACTTAAAAAATTCAGAAATCTCAATGTTTTAAACTCCTCTGGAAAATCTTTTAATTCGTTATTATCCAAAATCAAGCTTTCTAAACTTAAAAGCTTTGGTAATGTTTTGGGAAACTCAACAAACAAATTATCACTCAAATCCACATCCGTTAAATTTTCCAAATCATCAAAATGCTCTGGCAAAATATCTAGCATATTATCCGCAAAATCTACATTTTTTAAAGAGTTCAACTGACAAATTTCTTTTGGTAATTCTGTCAAATCATTATCAAAGCAACTTAATTCTTCAATTACTTTCCAATTTTCTATACTCAATGGTAATTCCAACAGCGCATTGCTGCTCATATACAGCTTTCTGAGGCTTGGCAAATACCCAATACCCGCTGGCAAGGTGCTAATTTGATTATCACTAATATCTAGTTCCCTTAATTTTAGAAGCTGGCTTATATTTTCAGGCAATGCTTTTATCTCATTAAATGAAATATCTAAATACTCTATAGAAGCCAACAAACCTATATTTTTAGGCACTTCTAGTAAGTTATTTGAATTTAAATTCACACTTTTTAAAAGCTTGCACGAAGCAAGTTCATTGAAAAGCAATTCTAAATCAGGCTGTTCTTCTTGATCAACCAACGTCAAATACTCCAATTGCTTTAGATTCGAAAAAGTGCCTTTTTGTATAGGTACTTTCAACTCCGAAACTTCTAAAAAACGCAAAGAAGGCAAAGCTCCTAAATGAGAAAAATTAGATGACTCTCCCATAATGGAATGATAATTAGCAACGATACTTTCTAAGTTCCTTAACTTTTTAAAAGCTTCAGGAAGCAACACTTTATTAAAAGCCGAAAGTTCCAATTCTTGCAAATGAACAAGTTCCCCTATTTCTTGAGGCAGTTCACCTTGGAGACTTTCACTTGCCTCTAAAACTTCCAATTGTTTCAACTGATTAATATGCGTTGGAAAGGCAAATGCTGCATTATTGGCGACATTCAAATATCTCAACGTATTGTTTGTTTTTGATAACTTAGGAAGACTAAGTAATTTGTTCTCTGATAAGTTAAGTCCCCACAGCATTCCTCCAAACAATGTTTCAGGCAATTCTTTTAGTTCATTGGCACTCAAATATAAATACGTTAATTGGGGGTGATTTTCTATTAAAAAACCATCTAGATGCTTTAATTTATTTTCCCCTGCCAACAAAACCCTCAGATTCTTCAATTCTGCCAAATTATTCGGTAACTCAACTGAACCATTCCCTCCTATACTAAGATATTCTAAACTTCTAGGCAACATCAATTTTCCTAATTTAATTTTATTATCATTAAAATAGGCAACCTTAAGCTGATCCAACTTAGTCCAATCGCTTGGTATAGTTTTAATGGCATTAAATTCTATATTCAACAACTCTAGCGCTCTTAAATTACTAATAGAAACGGGGATTTCCTTTAAGCTATTTCCTTGAACATCTAAAAATAAAAGCTGTTGCAACTCTCCAATAGACTCAGGTAAGGTATGAATTTCATTGTATGCTAAATCCAATTTTTTGAGATTTTTTAGCTGACTAATTTCCTTGGGCACCACCTCTAAATCCTCTGATACGATAACCAATTTTTCCAATTTATTAAATTGAAATATCCACGACCAATTCTTCTCCCAATCTAATGTACCAACAAAATCCAGTTCCAATGTTTTTAGGTTTTTATGAGCAACAACGGCCGTTAAACTCGTTTTTAGATCCACCAACTCTAAAGTCTCTAAGGTAGCTACTTCTAAGGCTCGCTCCAAAACTGCCTGCTCATTAGCCAATTCGCTAAGCCTCAACGTTTGCAGCTCCTCCAATTTAGCAAATTCCTTTGGTAAGTTCTCCAAAGGGTTTTCTCGAAGCTCCAACACTTTTAATTTTTTGAGTTTTTTGATGCTTGGAGGCAATGTTTTCAGACGGTTATTACGCAAAGACAGTAATTCTAAGGCACTCAACTCTCCTATCGACTCTGGCAATGCAGTCAATGCCCCTGCATCGACCTGTAAACTCCTAAGTCCTTTAAGGCTTCCTATATTATCAGGGAGCACCCCCAATCTGTTATTACCAAGTATCAATGTTTCTAAATTAGACAATCCTTGCAGGTGCTCTATCGTCAACGACAAATCTACATACGACGTACTTATATTAAGTTTTTTGAGCTTTTTGAGTTCTTTAATATTAGAGGGTAGTACCTCAAACGAGCCTCCTTCCAAATCCAGTGTTTCTAATTCTGCCAATTGAGACAAATACCCCATCGCTTTCTCCCAATCAAACCTTCGATTCGTAATACGAACTATTGAAAGCTCTTTCAGTTGTTTTAATTGGTAAATTTCTTTTAAATTTTCTGGAGATTGCACGTTTTGGATACTCAGTTTTGTCAACATTTTTAGTTCTGACAATACCTCATAAATCTGCTTGTAGTTGGGTTCCTTCCCTAAGCTTAAGTGAAGGGCTGTTAGATTTTTAAACTTCTTGATTGTATTCGGTAGTTCTACAATTTCTTCATTGTACAACGTCAATTCTTCAATCGTCTCTATTGTTGCAATTTTTTCGATGGCACTTCGCCAATCAATCGCATCACTCTTAATACTAATTGACTTCAAGCCATCCAGTTTTTCTAAAAAAAGAGGCACATAATCTCCTAGTATATACGAATCGCAATAGTGCAGCTTTTCACAAACACCTTCCAAATACCCCACTCTCGAACTTCCCCACAATTCTTCATTACTCAATTGTTGCCCACAAAGACTATGACTCATCATTAGCAAAAAAGTAGCAACCCAAAGCTGAAACATCATTTTTATCATGGTTTTAAATGTTTAGTAATTCACCCCAAAATATAGAATACATTTTTTATCTCTCTAATTTAAAATTTTAATTCCTTAGTACACTGCTCATTTTCTAGTTTTTTTTAATAATCAATAAAGACACACTAAAAAGAGTTCGATCAAAACCTCACGCCCAGATGATCCTAGATGTGCTTATCTTACTATAAATAGAAATCATGCCAAGCGTTAATTTTATGTAAAAAACACCATTTAAAATCTTCAAAAATTGGAGATGTAAAAATTCTTTTATTTCTTTGTGGTACTGGCGGAACTAAAAAATTACCACTAGTGTTATAAAAGAAAAAATAAAACATGGTTGCTAGAGAAAAAATAATCGAAGTTGCTTCACTACTATTTGTAGAACATGGTGTTAAAAGCATCACGATAGATCGTATTGTCAAACAACTTCATACATCAAAACGAACCATTTACAAACATTTTGAAGATAAAACGGCTCTCCTTGAAGCTTGCTTAGCCAGTTATCACAAAGAGATACGCAAAGAAAATGATGACATTATCCAAGCCTCTGAAAATGCAATTCAAGCAATGGGGTACTTGCATCAACGCATTGTCTTTAGAGCCAGCCAAACAAATCCTAATTTCTTTAACGACATTCTTCATTACTACCCAGGTCTATTACAAAAGTCCTATCGAAATATGGGCAACTTTGCACATTCCGAACTAGAATACTTGGCTAAATGGGGTATTAAGGATGGTCTATTTAGGGAAGACATGGACATTCAAGTCACTAGCAAAACTGTATTAGCATTATTAGAAATGCTAAAAGATACCAATCGCTTCCCTGTAAGCGAATACAGCAAAGAACGCTTAACATTTGGGATTATGCTTCCCTATTTAAGAGGTGTTTGCACCGAAAAAGGAATACAACAACTAAAAATGCAAGAAGAACTTTTTAAAGTCTTGCTCTAAGTCCAATCCATTCATCTTATAGATATCATACCAAATCAATATAAAAATCAATGAACTTAAATAATTCTCTTAGAAAAACTCCAGTCGCCGTTATCGGTATGTCTTCGTTATTTGCAGATGCAAAAAACATAGAAGACTTCTGGAATAATATTATTCAAGCTAAAGATAGCATCACTGATGTACCTGAAGACCGTTGGCGAATAGAAGATTACTACGATCCAGACCCAACAGCTCCAGACAAAACATACTGTAAACGTGGTGGCTTTTTGCCAGACATTGATTTTAACCCAATGGAATTTGGTTTGCCTCCTAACATTTTAGAGGTAACTGATGCTTCGCAATTATTGGCTTTAATTGCTGCTCGTGATGCCTTTGAACATGCTGGATATGGCAAGAAATCTGCAAAATTCACCGCTGAAGTAAAAAGCAAAACTGGTGTTTTGCTAGGTGTTGGTGGCGGTCAAAAATTGATTACGCCTCTAACTGGACGTTTACAATATCCTATTTGGGAAAAAGCATTGCGTTCTTGTGGTGTTGCCGAAACCGATATTCCACACATTGTAGACAAAATGAAAAAAGCCTATATTGGTTGGAATGAAAACTCCTTCCCTGGTATGTTAGGAAACGTCATTTCAGGGCGAATCACTAATCGATTTGACTTAGGAGGTATCAACTCTGTTGTAGATGCAGCTTGTGCCGCCTCTTTAAGTGCCGTAAAAATGGCTTTAAGCGAATTAGTCGAAGGACGTGCAGACATGATGTTGACGGGTGGTGTTGACACGGATAACTCTCCTTTCATGTATATGTCCTTTTCTAAGACACCTGCTTTTTCCAAATCAAATGTTATCAGTCCATTTAGCGACAAAGCCGATGGTATGTTAATTGGTGAAGGCTTGGGAATGGTCGTATTAAAACGTTTGGAAGATGCCGAACGTGATGGGGATACTATTTATGCCGTTATTAAGGGAGTTGGAACTTCTAGTGATGGACGTTTTAAATCGGTTTATGCTCCTCGCCCATCGGGACAAGCTATGGCGATGAACCGTGCTTATGAAGAGGCAGGTTTTGAACCTAAAACAGTTGGCTTAATCGAAGCACATGGAACAGGAACCAATGCTGGAGATGCTTGTGAAATGACTTCTATGGGAATGGTTTTTACAGCCAACAATCCTGAAAAATCTCACATTGCGCTTGGAACTGTTAAATCTCAAGTTGGTCATACCAAGGCTGCTGCTGGTGCTGCGGGATTACTAAAAGTTATTTTAGCCCTACACCACAAAGTATTACCTCCAACCATCAATGTAGAGCAACCTACTTCCAAAGTAGATTTTAATAACTCTCCTTTATATATTAATACAGAAACTCGTCCTTGGTTGAGCAACAAGCACCCTCGACGTGCGAGTGTTAGTGCCTTTGGTTTTGGTGGTATTAATGTGCATATTGCCTTAGAGGAATATAAACCACAACCAGTTCAGAAAAATTATAGAATTCACGAACCGTATAAAACTGTTTTATTACAAGCTAACTCCGTTACCGAATTAAAAACATTGTGCCAAAGTCACCTAGAAAAACTATCTACGGTAGATGCAGAAATTGCCTTTTGGGAATTGGCTAATGAAAAGACAGATGTAGTGCCTAGTAATGCTGCTCGTTTAGGTTTTATTGTAACAGACTTAGAACAAGCAAAAGAATATTTAAAACTTGCTATTGATAAATTAGCTACTAGCGATCAAGCCTGGGAACATCCCAAAGGTGTTTTCTTCCGTCCGAATGGAATAAACACAACAGGAAAAGTAGTGGCACTCTTTTCGGGACAAGGTTCTCAATATGTTGGAATGGGACGCCAATTAGCAAATGCGTTTCCACAATTGCGCACGGTAATAGAACAACAAGATAAGCTATTTGCAAGCGACAATAAAGCCCCTCTTTCACAAACGATGTATCCTATTCCTGTTTTCAACAAAGAGGATGCTAAAACTCAATTATCAGCTTTAACTCAAACACAAATCGCTCAACCTGCGATTGGAACACTGAGCATGGGCATGTACAAAACGGTTCAAGATGCAGGCTTTAAAGCGGATTTTGTAGCTGGTCATAGCTTTGGTGAATTGACCGCCCTGTGGGCAGCAGGGGTATATAATGATCAAACCTTTTTAGCTTTAGCAAAAGCAAGAGGAGAAGCAATGGCAGCTCAAAGCCCTAATGCAGATGCGGGAACCATGCTGGCTGTAAAAGCAGATTACAACAAAGTTCATGCAGCTATTAAGCCCTTACAAGGAGTCACTATTGCCAATGTAAATTCCAACAATCAAATTATTTTAGGAGGGAGCAAAGCAGTGATTGCCAATGTTCAAGAAGTTCTAAAAAAACAAGGATTTACGGTGATTCCATTACCCGTTTCCGCTGCTTTTCACACAGAATTTGTAGAACACGCACAAAAGCCTTTTGCAGCGTTTGTTAACTTGCAAACTTTCCAAGCACCCAAAGTGCCTGTTTACTCCAATACTACAGCAACGCCTTATCCTAACAATCCTTCAGAGGTAAAAGAAATTTTGAAAGGACAAATTTTAAAACCTGTCTTGTTCAAAAATCAAATCGAAAATATTCACCAAGCGGGTGGACGCATTTTTATTGAATTTGGTCCCAAAGGAGTACTATCAAACTTAGTCAAAGATATTCTTAAAGACAAAGAGCATATTTCTTTGGCTATGAATGCCAATGCAAAAAAAGATAGTGACCTACAATTCCGTCAAGCGGTTCTACAACTAAGAGTTTTAGGTTTAGAACTAAAAGATATTGACCCGTTCAAGGCTCCTAGCACAAAACCAGCCCCCAAAACAAAAATGACTATCAATATGGGGGGGCACAACTATGTTAGTAAACCAACTCAAAAAGCTTACTATGATGCCTTAAATGATGGGTATCAAATTCAAGGTGGCAATGGAAAAGTGGTCGAAAAAATAGTTGAAGTTATAAAAGAAGTTCCCGTCGAAAAAATTGTAGAAAAAATCGTCGAGGTTCCTGTAGACAAAGTAGTTTATTCCAATCCAATTAATCAAGAAGAAGACGAAGAAATGAACAAAGAATTGATTGAAACGCTAAAAGCAACTGTTGAAATGGTAACATCTCAACAAAATAAGTCTTTAGAATTGTTCCAAAACTTTTTAAGTGAACAGAACAAGCAGTCTCAGATGTTATTACAAATGATGACGCAACAAATTAATTTCGCAAACCAGCCTAGTTTGGATGGCAATACACAAACATCTATTGCAGCTCCTAAGGTTGAAAAAATTGCAGCTCCTACGTTTCAATCGAATACTGTAGAGACCAACCAGCCCATCATTACACCTGCGCCAAAGGCAACAGCACCTGCTGCTACTATGCCAACAACAACAGATGTCAGTAGCTTAAGCACTAGCAAATTGGAAGAAATTTTGTTGACTGTTATCAGCGAAAAAACAGGCTATCCTACCGAAATGTTGGAACTAGACATGGATATGGAAGCTGACTTGGGTATTGACTCTATCAAGCGTGTTGAAATTTTTGGGGCGATGACTGAAGATTATCCAGAAGTATCTGGCGTTAATCCGCAAGAACTAACGGAATTGCGTACGCTTGGGCAAATTGTTGACTACTTGGCTGGTAAAGCTGGCGCTACTACTACGCCAACACAAACAACGACAACGTCTACAACAACTACCGTTGCTACTCCTGTTAACAATACGGTTACTACTAATACTAATAACGATGCTGGACTAAGCACTAGCAAATTGGAAGAAATTTTATTGACTGTTATCAGTGAAAAGACGGGCTATCCTACCGAAATGTTGGAACTAGACATGGATATGGAAGCTGACTTGGGTATTGACTCTATCAAGCGTGTTGAGATTTTCGGGGCGATGACTGAAGATTATCCAGAAGTGTCCGGCGTTAATCCGCAAGAACTAACAGAATTGCGTACGCTTGGGCAAATTGTTGATTACCTAGCTGGTAAAGCTGGCGCTACTACTACGCCAACACAAACAACGACAACGTCTACAACAACTACCGTTGCTACTCCTGTTAACAATACAGTTACTACTAATACTAATAACGATGCTGGACTAAGCACTAGCAAATTGGAAGAAATTTTATTGACTGTTATCAGTGAAAAGACGGGCTATCCTACCGAAATGTTGGAACTAGACATGGATATGGAAGCTGACTTGGGTATTGATTCTATCAAGCGTGTTGAAATTTTCGGGGCAATGACTGAAGATTATCCAGAAGTATCCGGCGTTAATCCGCAAGAACTAACGGAATTGCGTACGCTTGGGCAAATTGTTGACTACTTGGCTGGTAAAGCTGGCGCTACTACTACGCCAACACAAACAACGACAACGTCTACAACAACTACCGTTGCTACTCCTGTTAACAATACAGTTACTACTAATACTAATAACGATGCTGGACTAAGCACTAGCAAATTGGAAGAAATTTTGTTGACTGTCATCAGTGAAAAGACGGGCTATCCTACCGAAATGTTGGAACTAGACATGGATATGGAAGCTGACTTGGGTATTGATTCTATCAAGCGTGTTGAAATTTTCGGGGCGATGACTGAAGATTATCCAGAAGTATCCGGCGTTAATCCGCAAGAACTAACGGAATTGCGTACGCTTGGGCAAATTGTCGATTACTTGGCAGAGAAAGCAGGTAAAAAAAAAATCCTAGCCTAGAGGCTACAAAAACAACTGTGAAAGAAGATGTGACTGTAAAAACTTACCCAAAGAATAGTACAAGAACATCTTCCTTTCATGGTGTAGAACGCAACGAAATTGGTTTGAAGTACTTGCCCAAACCTGATTATTTGGAATTTACTTTGCCCGATACGCACGTTGCACTAATCACTAATGATGGTTCAGAACTAACACAACAAGTTATCCTCGCTTTAGAAAAAGAAGGTAATAAAGTAGTTGTTCTGAACCTTCATCAAGTGAAAAATCCTTCTCAACACAATAGTGTTACCCTTTCTTCAAACACTGATGAAGCCATTAAAGCTGCGATTGAAACTATACAACAGCAATATGGTGCTATAGGTACCTTCATTCATCTACACCCTCATTTTGAATTTCAAAATGGCAACTTTACACAGCATTTCGCAGTTGAAAGAGACCTCGTAAAAGCCATTTTCCTTATTGCAAAGCACATTCAACCTTCTCTTAATGAATTAGGGAAAACAAATCGCGCTAGTTTCTTGAGCATTACTCGTCTGGATGGGCAGTCTGGTCTAGGCAAACGTGGCAATACTTCTATTATTGGAGGTGGGTTAAATGGCTTGGTCAAATGTCTAAATCTCGAATGGTCTCAAGTGTATTGTAGAGCTGTTGATATTCAACCAGAATTAAATACAAAAACAATTACAGAACATATTATTAGCGAATTGCACGATCCTAATACTTCTGTTGTAGAAGCAGCAGTGAATGAAAATGGTAGAGCAATGCTTAACGCTGAAAAAGTAACGGTACAAGAACATCAAAAAATCGAAACAACTGTTAATGAAGATTCTGTCTTTCTAGTGAGTGGCGGTGCTCGTGGTGTTACGGCGAATTGTGTCATTGAAATGGCTAAAGCATTTCAAGCCAAATTTATTTTATTAGGGCGTTCTAACTTTGATTTTGAAATACCAGAATATGCTCAAAATGAATCGGATGATGGCACATTGAAGCGCTTGATTATGACCGATATGAAAAATAAAGGTTTGAAACCTAACTTGGCAGAGGTTAAAAAAATCTTTAACAATATTATTGCTAAAAAAGAAATTGATGCTACGATCCAAGCCATCCAAGAAAATGGTGGCAAAGCAGTTTACATAAAAGGTGATGTAACAGATGTTACGACTGTAAAACCTCAATTATTAGCCATCACCAAACGTTGGGGAGCTATTACAGGTGTTATTCACGGTGCAGGACGTTTAGCTGATAAGTACATTCAAGATAAAACGGAACAAGATTTCTTAAATGTTTTGACTGTAAAATTGGATGGTTTGTTGACCTTATTACAATGCGTTAATATTCACAAGCTAGACCACCTTATTTTATTCTCTTCTGTAGCTGGTTTTTATGGTAATGTGGGGCAAACTGACTACGCTATTGCCAATGAAATTTTGAGCAAAGCCGCACATTTATTTAGAACCAATCATCCCAATACACAAGTTTCAGCGATTAACTGGGGCGCTTGGGATGCTGGTATGGTTAGCGATGCCTTGAAGAAAAAATTTGAAGAAATGGGTGTTGTTCTAGTCAATAGCCAAGGCGGTCCTGCTATGATGGTAAATGAGATGAATGTTCAATATGCTAATCAACCTCAAGTTATTATCGGTGGCACTTTGCCTGCTGGCATTTCTTATACCGATGGTTCTTTGGAGACACACCGCATCCGTAGAAACATGACTTTAGCGGAGAATCCTTTTTTGATGCATCATGTTATTCAAGGAAATGCCGTTTTGCCTGTTGTTAATGCTGTTGGTTGGATGACCAATACTTGTGAACAAGTATTCCCTGATTTTAGAGTCCACCTTGTAAAAGATGCAAAGCTATTCAAAGGGATTGTTTTTGATGGTACAGAACCTACTGACTACATTATTGAACTAAAAGAGATTCAAAAAGATACCGATACAATTGTATTAGAAACGACCATCTTGAGTCAAGCTGCAAATGCAAAATTACCAACCTACCATTATAAAGCACAGGTTACTCTAGTTGCCAAGAAAAACAAACTAGAAGCTCCTAAATTTCAGCCTTCGTTAAGTAACACCTATACTCCTACTGATGGAGCTGTTTTATACGAAAATGGAGCGTTGTTTCACGATCAATATTTCCAAGGAATTGAGCAAATTATAGATTGGACAGAACAACAAATTATTCTAAAATGTAAAGCACCTCAAGTTCCCGCAAAGGATCAAGGACAATTTCCAGTAATTGGAGTCAATACCTTCTTTGCAGACATCCAATATCAAGGGATGGTTATTTGGGTACAACGTTATAATAACAATGCTAAATCGTTGCCTCTATCCACCGAATCAGCAACTGTTTATAAAACAGTTCCATTTGGGAAAGAACTTTTTGTGCACATAGAGATTGTTGAAAGCAACGAATTCAAAATGGTAGCCAATTGTACTACTTATGACGATGAAGGAAACGTTTACTTGTTTACAAAAAATGCAGCTGTAACTGTTTCTAAGGAATTGGAATGGTAAAATTGAACTGTTTTGGTGTGGAACACTTTATTCCACACCAAAACGCCCAACATCAAAAAATATATGAAAATAGCAATTATAGGAATGTCAGGTTTATTTCCAGGTTCTTCTACTAACGAAGAGTTTTGGGATAACTTGGTCGGTGAAAAAAATTTAATTGAGTTTGCCAACGAAGAAGACTTTGGAGTTGACCCCGATCATTTTTACCAATCGGGCAAAGGGATTGTTGACAAATGTTATTCTTTGCGAGGTGGCTATATCCGAAATTTTGATTTTGATCCGAATGGATATGAACTCTCAGCCAATTTTGTAGCCCAACAAGATAAGTTGTATCAATGGTCGCTCTATGTTGCCAAAGAAGCTTTGAAAGACAGTGGTTATTATAATAACAAAGCTGTTTTAGAAAAATGTGGTTTGATTCTAGGAAATTTATCGTTTCCTACTGGCTCTTCACATAGATTATTATCAGACGTTTATACCAAAACAACTGAAAAAGCACTTCAAGAGCTGCTGCACGATAAAAATTTCAAAATTCCTGCCAACAACTTCCCGCCTCCCAACAACGAAGTACTCACCTATACCCCATCCGAAATGGTGGTCAAAGGTTTGGGTTTGGGTGGTGGGCATTATGCCTTAGATGCGGCTTGTGCCACTTCTTTGTATGCAATCAAACTAGCTTGTGATGATTTGGTGACAGGTAAAACGGATTTAATGTTGGCTGGGGCTGTTTGTGGTTCTGACCAATTGTTCATCCATATGGGTTTTTCTATCTTTCATGCCTATGCCCCACACGATCAAAAATTTGCACCATTGGACAAAAACTCTGGCGGTTTAGTGTCATCAGAGGGAGCTGGTATTGTTGTTTTAAAACGATTGGAAGATGCTCAAAGAGACGGCGACCAAATTTTGGGCGTTATTGGTGGTATTGGCTTGTCCAATGATGGACGAGGAAAATTTTTGTTAAGTCCTAATCCAAAAGGACAAAATTTAGCCTTTGAACGCGCCTATCTATTGGATGATGTTTTGCCTCAAAATACTAGTTATTTGGAATGTCATGCAACAGGAACGCCACTTGGAGATGTCACAGAAATGAACTCTATTTCCAACTTCTTTAAGCAGCATGATACGCATCCTTTATTGGGTTCTGTCAAATCCAATATGGGGCACTTGCTAACGGCAGCAGGAATGACGGGCTTGTTTAAAGTTTTGCTTTCGATGAAAAAAGGTTTTATCCCTCCTAATGTCAACTTGACACAAGCTGTTCAAGCCGACAACCAATGGATTCAGGATAAGCACATTATTACCGAAACAACGCCTTGGAAAGGCAATCAAGCAGGGATCAATTCCTTTGGTTTTGGTGGCACCAATGCCCATATGGTTATTCAAACCTATGAAGGACAAAAAGAAACTAACTCTAGTCCTATACCCCCCGTTCCTATGTCTATTGTCGGAATGGAAGCCTACTTTGGGGATTGTACCAACCTAGAAGACTTCTATGCTACGATTTATAATGGTAAACAGCATTTTAGAGAACTACCCTCCGAACGTTGGAAAGGATTTGATGCCAACGAGGCATTGCTTAAAGATTACGGTTTTGAAAACGGCAAAGCTCCTAAAGGGGCTTATATCAATGCATTTGAAATAGACCTATTGCGTTATAAAATTCAGCCCAAAGAAGCAGAAACATTAGAGCCTCAACAGGCTTTAATTCTAAGTGTAGCCGATAAGGCTTTGCAAGATGCAGGAATTCAAGAAAGCCAAAATATCGCTGTATTGATTGCCATGGAATCAGAGTTGGCTATTCACCATTACCTTGCTCGTTGGGATAGTACTTGGCAATTAGAACAAGCATTAAAAAATAGCAATATTTCTTTGGATGAGGAAAAGAAAAAACAATTAAAGGAAAGCTGCAAAAATGCTATTTATTTCCGTGAGGGAGGACAAACACCTAGCCAACACACCAGTTTTGTAGGTAATATCATGGCTAGTAGAATTGCGGCATTATGGGACTTTTCTGGTCCAGCCTTTACCGTTTCTTGTGGCGAAAACTCTGTCTTTAAAGCCTTAGAAGTTGCTCAAAATATGCTGTCTTTAGGTGAAGTAGATGCCGTAGTAGTTGGTGGTGTAGATTTTTGTGGTGGCTTAGAGAATGTCTTACTTCGCAACCAAAAATCGCCTGTTAATACAATAGACAAACCGAGCCTTAGTTTTAACCAAGATGATCACGGCTGGCTAGTCGGAGAAGGGGCAGGCGCCATCGTCTTAAAACGCAGTGAAGATGCTCAAGAAGATAAAGTTTACGCTACCATTGATTCTATTGGACAAGCAACAAACAATCTAAATGTAGGCTACCAAGAAGTTGTCGCCAGCGGCATTTCGACACAAGATAATCAAGAAATACTACAACTCTTGCAAACAGAGCAAGCGCAACCTGTTGCCTTGGGGTCTGTTAAAGCTAATATTGGGAATACTTGTGCTGCTTCTGGCATTGCAAGTTTGATAAAAACAGCTTTGTGCCTCCACCACCGCTTTATACCTGGCATTCCTAATTGGAAAGCACCCAAATTTTCAGAAGAGTTTGCTACTACTAATTATTATTTTCCAAGTCAATCTCGACCTTGGCTCTTGAATGATAGCATTGACAAACGCAGAGCTGCTATTAATGGCTTAGATGGCTTACAAATTCAAATGGTGGAAGCCAACAACTATGAAGTAAAAGAAACGCCTTTGACGCACGGGCGCATTGCAAGCGTGGTTATTTTGAAGGGAAATAACGAAACAGAGTTAGAGCATCAAATCACCCATCTCAAAACAACGGTTGAAGACAGTAAAAAAACATTGGTACAAATTGCGGCGCAATTTTATCAAGCTGCAAAGCAGCAAAAAACAACCTATTGTATGGCGGTTGTTGCCAATAATAAAAAGCAATTGTTACAAGAAATAAAGTTCCTTCAAAAAGGCTTAAAAAATGCGATTGCTCAGGGCAAAGAAATTAAAACACCAAAGGGATCTTACTTTACAGGAAATCCTTTGGCTCAAAAAGGAAGTGTTGCCTTTGTCTATCCAGGATCGGCTACTGCTTACCAAGGGTTGGGGCAAGATATTTTTCAACTTTTCCCTCAGTTGCATACTCATTTTGAAGCAAAGGTGCCCAATATGGCTGATTTTGTGGGGACGAAGTACCTGCACCCACAAACGCAAAGCATCACAGACGAAGCACCCAACATTCACAAAGATGCTGTAGGCATGATGTCGGCTGGTGTTTTCTCTTCTGCTATTTATACCTATATACTGCGCTCTTATTTCAAGTTAGAACCCAAAATGGCTTTAGGGTACAGCATGGGAGAATCAGCAAGTATGTGGTATTCTTTGGATGTCTGGAGTCCTGATCGTACGGCTACGTTTAGAAATTCTAATTTATTTTTAACAGAGTTAGCTGGTGATCTCAATCTCATTGCAAAAGTCTGGAACATTAGTCCTGAAGAGGCTCGTCAACGATGGATTAGTTTAATCGTTTTGGCTCCTAGAGAAAAAGTAGAAGGCTTGGTAGCTCGTTATGACAATGCTTATGTTAGTTTTATTAATACCAATAACGAATTAGTTATTTCTGGAGAAAAAAGTGTTTGTTTGTCTATTGTAGAACAATTGTCTTGTCCTTCTGTTGAAGTTCCTTTTCAAAATGTCATTCACCACGATTTTTGCAACTTGGTATACGATGAATTGATAGAAATGCACCGTTTTCCTTTGGATCAACAACCTACTATTGATTTCTACTCTAGTATTGATGCAAAGCCTCTTCCTTTTGACAGTCAAAAAATTGCCGAAAACTCCACACAGGTTTGTTGCCAAGCCGTCGATTTTCCCAAATCAGTCGCAACAATCTACGATAGAGGAGCTCGGATTTTTATAGAATTAGGCGCCAATGCCACTTGTACCAATTGGATCAAAGAGAATTTAAAAGGTCAAGAACATTTGGCACTTAGCATGAACAAAAAAGGCAAATCTGAAGCTCAGAATATTATGGAAGCGATTGCGCAACTACTGAGCCATGGCGTAGAGCTGGATTTGGATATTTTGTACAAACACGTGTCTCTAAAAGCAGAGCCTCGTTCCTTTAAGAAAAAAATTATTACAGGTGGAAAGCGTATTTTTGATGTCTTGCTCAGTGACTCTAACAAAGCTACTTTTGCAAATTTACCATCTCAAAATAAGCGAAAAGAACCTGCCTTAGCCCTCGCAACAGCAGCTACAGAAGCTACTTTTGTCACCTCTAGCGCTACCGTTACGAGTCCAATAGAACAAAAAAATATTTCAATACCTAGTGCTCAGTACACCGCTGAGACAAAAAAATCAGTCGTCGCCTTGGAAACAAAAACAGTTGAAACAACAAACAACAAAACCTCAAATCCAAAAGTTGGTGAAAATGGTTTGTCACTTCAAGATTTTAGCTCTGGAGAACATTTAAAAGGAAAGACTATTGTCTTTTCGCAAGAAGATTTACAAGAATTTGCTACAGGAAAAATTGGAAAAGTATTTGGTCCTGAGTATGATATTATTGACACCTATAGCCGACGCGTGATGCTACCAATGGATCCTTATCTATTGGTCAGTAGAGTAACGGGTTTGAACGCAAAGAAAGGCGAATTTAAGCCTTCTACAATGCAAACCGAGTACGATATTCCTTACAATGCTTGGTTTACAACAGACGGTCAAATTCCTTGGGCTGTTTCTGTTGAATCGGGGCAATGCGATTTATTATTGATTTCTTATTTAGGAATTGATTTTGAGAACAAAGGCAATTTAGTCTATCGTTTGTTGGATTGCACCTTAACCTTCGTCGATGATTTGCCTTTTGAAGGACAAACTCTACGTTATGACATTTCTATCAATTCTTTTGTTAGAAATGGCGACAATCTACTCTTCTTCTTTAGTTACAATTGTTACGTTGAAGATCGTTTGGTTTTAAAAATGCGCAATGGTTGTGCTGGTTTCTTCACAGATGAGCAGCTAGAAGAAGGTTTGGGTGTTGTTTATAGCAAAGAAGAGTTAGAAGCAAAAGTAAATGCTAGAAAACCTAAATTTACGCCATTACTCAACACAACAAAAACAAGTTTTTCGAAAGAAGATTTGCGTCATCTAATCAACGGCGACATTGAAAAATGTTTTGGCAATGTCTCTTATTATGCTAATGGAAGAAATAAATCTCTGTGCTTGCCTCCTGAGGAAATTTTGATGCTAGACCGAATTACTTCTGTAGATTTAGAAGGTGGTGCCTATGGGCTTGGAAGTATTGTGGCAGAAAAAGATTTGAGTCCTACCGATTGGTACTTCCCTTGTCATTTCCGTGATGATGAAGTATTAGCAGGTTCTTTGCAAGCCGAAGGAGGTGGAAATTTATTGCGTTTCTTTATGTTGATGCTTGGATTGCAACGATTAACCAAAGATGCTCGTTATCAACCTATCTTTGATTTGCCACAAAAGGTTCGTTGCCGCAAGCAAGTTGTTCCAGGAAAAGATACCAAATTGATTTACAAATTAGAAGTAAAAGAAATTGGCTTAGTTCCTAATCCTTATGTCATTGCTGACTTAGAGATTATTTCTAATGGTGTTATTACGGTACATTTTGAGAATTTAGGTTTGCAACTGAGAGAAAAAGACAACCCCAAATATTTGGAAAAAGAAGCCGGTGTCCAAATTTCTCCACGTTCCAAAGATGCCCTATTGAATGAATTGGACATTACGACCTTCGCACTAGATAATTTATCCAAAGCCTTTGGTCCTGATTTTGCTTGTTACGATGGTAGAACGGTTTCTCGTCAGCCCAACACAGATTTACAGCTTATTTCTAGAGTTTTAAAAATCGATGGCGAGCGCTTGAATTTCAAAAAACCATCTACTATTTACGCAGAATACGATGTTCCTGTAGATGCATGGTATTATGAGCAGAACTCTACGGCAACGATGCCCTACTCTGTTTTGATGGAAATCGCCTTGCAACCTTGTGGTCTATTGGGAGCTTATTTGGGTTCTACGTTACCTTTTTCTGACAAAAATCTATTCTTCCGTAATTTAGATGGTACAGGAGAAATGTTCGATTTGCCTTTTGGAACAGATTGGAGAGGAAAAACAATTCATAACAAATCGGTATTGGTTTCTTCCGTTGCATTGGGTGGCACTGTCCTACAAAACTACACCTTCGAATTAAGTATTGATGGTCAAGTCTTTTATAAGGGAAAATCATCTTTTGGATTCTTCCCTGGCGAAGCTTTAGCACAACAAGTTGGCTTAGATAATGGCGTAGAAGTTCCTGCTTGGTATGTAAGTCAAAATTTGCAACCTAAAGATTATGTCTCTATCAATTTAGATTCGTTATATGGCAAGATGAAACTATTCAAAGCGCCAGCAGACAAACCTCATTATCGCTTGGCAGGTGATCAATTGTTATTATTAGATAAGCTAAAAATTGTCAAAGACGGCGGAGAATATGGCAAAGGCTATATCCACGCTAGCAAAATTGTTAATACATACGATTGGTTCTTTACCTGTCACTTCTATCAAGATCCTGTTATGCCTGGTTCTCTGGGAGTTGAAGCGATTCTGCAAGCTATGCAAACATTTGCTTTGCAACAAAACTTGGGTAAAGCATTTAAATCTCCTAAATTTGTGCAATTAGATCATCACAAAACTGTCTGGAAATATCGTGGGCAAATTTTGTTAGGCGTAGAAAATATGCATTGTGAGGTACATTTCAAAACCATTGAAAAACGTGGCGACACCCTTGCCATTATTGGCGATGCTTATCTTTGGAATGAGGGTACTCGTATTTATCAAGTGACTGATTTAGCACTAGGTATTAAAGAGGCTTAATGGTATATATTAAACCATCTTACAATAATGCATTCCTTTGTGTTCCTTGTTTGCTTATTGTAAGGTGGTTTTAAAAAATATATTACTGATTATTACAGGTATTCACCTATGAAGATAAAACTATCTGGTATCACCCGTTTTTTTATTTCTTCTCCCAATGCTAATATTGTTACAGGAATTGAATTAAATACTCTGGTTACCAAAGAACAACTAAGCCAAGCCTTGATTCCCATTCTTGAACAGCAACCTGTTCTTCAGATGGTTCCTACTGTTGATCAAAAAAATGATGTTTATCTTGTTTTTAAGCCAACAGCAACCCCCATCATTAAAGTCTATGAAGATGTTTCTTATACCACTTTGGCGCAGGAAAATTTACAAACAGTTCATCGACTTAACGAAAACGTTCTAATACATTTTGTCTTAAATCAACACCGTGGTTATAGTGATTTGATTGTCGTTGCTAATCATGCTATTTGTGATGGGATTTCTTTGAATCATATCTTGCATGACTTAATTGCTGTCTTAAATGGAGATGCACTTGCGCCTCTCCGACCTGTAGGCATTTTAAAAGAGTTGATCCCAGAAACCACAGCCCCAAAGTCGCTAGATTGGGCGATGTCTCTCGTCAATCGCTTGTTAGGCAAAAAAGATTTTTTGCTCACTCAAGATATGATTGATACGATGTATGCCAATTATTGGGAAAATCGAAAAACGAGCTTGTGGATAGAAGAGTTAACAGAAGAAGAAACAACAAAGCTTGTTCAACATTGCAAGCAAAATGCTTATTCTGTCAATACTTTTTTGGCAACATTGTTCTTGTATACAAGGGCTGATCTCCCTAAAAAATACCCTTCGGTTTACAATTATATTGTTACTGTCAATCTTCGAAAAAAGCTAAAAGTAGACCCTGGGCACAATATGGGACTTTACGTGAGTTCTATGAAATTTGACTTGCCTAAAAACACTCAGATCCCCTTCAAAGCTTTTGCAGGAGGACTGCAACAAAAGATAAGTCAATGGTTTGACTCTCCTGATTTGTTTGGGGTTATCAATATGGAAGGCATTAGCCCAAGTTTTATTGATATTGCTAATTTGAACAAATACAATATTCGTAACGATTGGTTCATTCAAAAATTGATCAAAAAACTAGATTTAACTCGGATTAACACCGCTTTTATTCTAACCAATTATGGTCGCTTAAATTCTGATCAGACAAAAAAATATCATGTCAAGCACTATCTTCCGGTTGTGGTATCTTCTGCAATGACAATTGAGCACTATATTAGTGTTTATACTTACAACAATAAGATGCGAATTGGACTGTGCTATGATGGCCATGTATCTTCTAAGAAGGAAGTAGACGCTTATGTTAAAACATTCAAAAAATTATTAAAAAAACACATTCTTTGACACTAGTTGACGAATGCAAATACATACTTAAAATTAAATACAACAAGATGATTAACTTCACAGGAATAAAGCAAAAATTGTATTGGAAAGGCTCTCCTAGAGCAATTTCCTTTGATGCTGCTGGCATGGAGCAAAAGCTAAAAAACACAAGCGACAACTGTTTTGTTGTTTTAGATCATGCAGATAGAATTGGAGTAGCCAATGCAGGGGAATTGACCACCGATGGTAATGGTCTACAAGTTTTAGGTATGGTAGCTCCTATGACTGCTCAACAATTGGGAGATCCTACCTTTAGAAGAGATTACCAACTAAAGTACGCTTATAAAACAGGAGCTATGGCAAATGGGATTGCCTCTGAGGCTTTGGTTATTGCAATGGGCAAGGCTGGATTATTGGGATCTTTTGGGGCAGCAGGCTTGGTTCCTAATCGAGTAGAACAAGCTATTAATACAATACAAGATGCCTTAAAAAAAGAACATTATGCGTTTAACTTAATTCACAGTCCTAATGAGCCTGCTTTGGAAGAAGGTGCTGTTAAGCATTTTTTAGCTAGAGGTGTACAAGTTGTAGAGGCTTCTGCTTTCTTAAACTTAACGATCAATATTGTACACTATCGTGTAGCTGGTTTGACACAAGATGCAGAGGGAAATGTGGTTATCAACAATCGCGTCATCGCCAAAATTTCACGCAAAGAAGTGGCAAAGCACTTTATGCAACCCGCTCCTAAAAAATATCTAGATAAATTGTTGGCAGCTGGAAAAATCACAGCTCTACAAGCAGAATTGGCAGCTAAAGTTCCTATGGCTGATGACATTACCGTTGAAGCAGATTCTGGCGGGCATACCGACAATCGTCCATTGGTTGCTTTGTTGCCTTCTATCATTCGTTTGCGTGATGAATTGCAATTAATCCATCAATTCAAGACAGCCATTCGTGTTGGAGCAGCTGGTGGAATTTCTACTCCTGAATCTGCCTTATCTGCATTTATGATGGGAGCTGCTTATATTGTAACTGGTTCTGTAAATCAAGCTTGTGTAGAAGCTGGAACGTCTGAGCATGTGCGCAAATTATTGGCTAATGTCTCTCAAACGGATGTCATGATGGCTCCTGCTTCTGATATGTTTGAAATGGGGGTTGAACTACAAGTTCTGAAACGTGGTACTTTGTTCGGTCCCAGAGCCAAAAAATTGTATGAATATTATATGAAGTATGAATCTATTGATGATATTCCAGCAGCAGAACGAGAAAAACTAGAAAAACAGACATTTAGAAAGCCTTTGGAAGAGGTTTGGCAAGGTTGTATTGAGTTCTTTCAAGAGCGTGACCCTCATCAAATTGAACGAGCTCAAAACAATCCTAAACGAAAAATGGCTTTAATTTTCCGTTGGTACTTAGGCTTGTCTTCAAACTGGGCAAACGCAGGTATCAAAGAGCGAGTAAGTGATATGCAAATCTGGTGTGGTCCTGCAATGGGTGCTTTTAATGATTGGGCAAAAGGTACTTATTTGGAGGCCTACGAAAATCGTACAGCAGCCGATATTGCTGGGCATATCATGGAAGGCGCTGCTTATCTTTATCGTGTTCAAGCCTTACAAACGCAAGGAATACACTTACCAATCGAGTGGGCAACTTATGTTCCTAACGAAAAACACGTTGCTGCTCTGCTTAGCTAATACTAGTCCAATTATAATATCTTTTAAGCAAAAGGGTTATTTTTTTTGGGAATTCACAGGCTTTAACACCTTGTTATCAAGCCTTTCACAAAAAAAAACAACCCTTTTTATTTTGATAAATTGATTTTTTTGAACTTGCCTATAGAGTAGGATTCGTTTATTATAGTAAGGTAGGTATACTATTCTCTTCAGAATAACATAAATTGAGAGAGCAGGTACCGAGTTTTATCTTCTAATAATTGAAGCATAAAACAGCTACTATTTTACACTGATGCTTCGTGGATTTTTGATTTTTCTCATAAGAATAAAAAAAAACTACAAAGTAATTTCACACCAAACGTCCTGCTTATGCGTATTTTATTTTTAGTCATTTGTGCTTTTAGCTACCCTTTTTTTTCATTTTCTCAAAAAGGTTTAGAGCTAACTATTAACAATAGCATCAATTTTTCATTTATACTCAATCAAAATGATCAACAAGAAGCCTCTATACTTTCTAGAACTAGTATTGGAAACACTAGTTTGGTAACAGTTGGTCATAATTTTAGTAAAACCCTAGGCATTGCAACAGGATTGGGGTTTACTTATTTACAACAAAACTACGTCCAAACGACTACTGCTAAGCAGTTAAAAATATTGCAAGAAACTAGCTTTAGAGCCTTAACTTACATTAGACTTCCTCTCCTGTTTAGAATTAGCAGCTCACCTAATGCTCCTGTTCAGTTTTTCATGCGCTTGGGACCACATTTAGATGCTTTAATAACGGCAAGAGGACGAACTAAATATCCTTTCAATTCAGGGCGTTCGGATAAAAAAATAGATTATAGGGATCAATACGGCAGCACCGAACAGCCCTTAAACATTTTCAATAATTTTGTTTTTGGGGCATCTATTGATTTGGGGGCCAAAATTCAACTTAGTGAGTTGTTTGATTTGCTTATTTTAGCACATTTTGAAAGTTCTTTAACCAATTTAGAAGGCGAAAGTGCCCCTCGGTATTTTCCTTCTGATTTTCGTGCAGTGACACCCAATGATTACATTTTGGTTCGCCGTCACACACACGGTTTAATGGTTGGCTTGAACATTGGTCTAACCTATAGATTACAATCTGATAGTATGTTTTACCAACCTAGAAGTCGCTATCGCAGTCGCTACTGGAGAGCACAATAACGACTGGAAAGTTAATAGTTGTCTAATATTTACGAACGTGTAATATCTCGAATAATTTTTAAGTGATGTTCTGTATGAATTTCCAAGAAACGAAACGCTTGATTTTTATTCAATAGACCAAAATAAGGATGATCAAAATACGCATTAGGAGCCACATTTTGCATCGACCTTAAAGCTTCTTTGCATTCTTTTGTCAAATTCAGCAAAGCTTCCTTAGTCATTTCTTCTTCTTTCGGGCGAACGGTCTTAGGAGACTTTCCCTTTCCTCTTGGTATTTTATTGGTCAAAAAGATAATTGTGCGTGTAAGATTGAACTTTCGCTTATACTTCTTGGGATCGGATTTTTCAACTGTCTTTGCGACTCCATAGATCACTTTTAACATATGTCCTATTTGCCATCCAATAGTAGACTTGGAAATTTTTTCATTAACCAAAGATGCTTTATCTACATAGGATTCCAATTCCTCAATAGCCTTTAATAATTTCATATATCATCTATATTTTTGTATTTTAACGGTTGCAATATATGAAAAAATAAACTACTTCTAAGTAAAATGTCGTTTTATAAAAAAACGCATCAGAGCTCCTAAAGTAATTGATGTAAATGTGAATCCTACGATTAAAAACAACATATAGCTTCCTTCGATGATTAGCTCATACATTCCTGTATAAGCCCAAAATGTAGGAATAAAAGAAAAAGCATATTTATAATCTGGCACAAAAAAGGCTGCTAAGGGCAAACTAACCACTAAATTAAGTCCTTTGAACCAAGTCATACCTTCTATTTTGTTGTTTGCCAATCCCGCTACAGACAAGGCCAGCACAGGAGCCAACAAGCCAAATAAAGCAGCAAATAAAAAAGTTCCCAAAGGATTTAGGCTGTATAAAGGCTGTAGAATTAAAATAATGAATGTTGTAATCGTAGATAATAAATACGGTGCTAATAATCGGGTAAGTAAAAAGCCATTTTTAGAGATGGGTAAGATGCCATACATTTTCGCTACTTCAGTATCCCTTTCATCCAAAAACACAACGCTATATATAAATCCATACATTGTTGATGCTTGGGTGCAAGACATGATGACGATATACACAACATAATCACTTATTTCGGGATACGTTTCTTTCAAATAAGGGCACAAAAAGCAGACAACTAATAAAATTAAAATAGGCATTACTAAGAAAACTCTTAAAGAGGCATCTCTAAATATAAGCCTAAAATCGTTGACTGCGGTGGTTAAAAATTGTCTCATAATCGTTTTGTTTAATAGGCGATTGCCCTTTAATTAAGTCCGAACAGATTTATAAAATACCTTAAATGCTCCCCAGTAAAGAACAACTATCCAAAAAATCGTAGAACCATAAGCGAACAGCAATTCACCAGTCGCCAAGGGGCTTTCATACGAACTTATTAGCAAATCTGTTGCTCCTTGTGTTGGAATCAGCTTGAACCAAGCTATATCGGTTAGATGGTAATAATTTAACAAAGGTAAACTTAACAGCATCATAACAGGAATAGACAACAGCATATAGTTTAAAAACTCACTTGTATAACTAATTAAAAATACACCCGCCAAGCTAAAAATAAAACAAATACCAATTACTCCCATTGAGCAGTGCAACCAGTTAAATGAAAAGCCCAAAGCGGCAACGACCATTCCCAAAGCACAAAACCAACCGATTATTGTTAGAGCAATTGTTCTTGACAATAAATAATGGTGAATACTCATTGGTGTAACCAAAAAAGCAGGCAATACTTGCTGGTTTTTTTCCAAAATAACAGCCAAACCAAAAAATAGTAACCCAATTAAACTAGGGTCGTTATAAACTAGCAATGTTAATGCTTTTTCCATATAAGCAAAATCCTTAAAAATATAGAAAATGATGGCATATAGAACTGTTACACCGACACTTATATTGATCAAATTGTTGCGCTGTAAGATAACAAACTGCCACTTTAACTGCTCCGCCAAATGTTTTAAGTTGTCCATGTCTCTAGATTTTTAAACTGGTACCCGTTACTTTAATAAATACTTCCTCTAGAGTAGCTTCTAAAGTTTCTATTTTCATTAGATCTTCTCTTTTTATCAACTCCAAAAACATTTGATTGTGCCCAATATTTTTCACAGGAAACTCTGTCTTTTCCCAATTATTCATCGTTACTTGAATACATTCTTTACCGTGAATGTGCTTTAAATTAGAAGGCGTATCTGTCAAAACAATTTTTCCATCAACAATAAAGGAGACTCGATCGCACAATTCATCGGCCGTCGTCATATCATGAGTAGTAATAAAAATCGTCTTTCCTTGCGCTTTTAGATTTTTTATTTGCTCTTTAACTTTGTGTGCATTGATGGGGTCTAAACCTGAAGTTGGTTCGTCAAAAAAGATAATATCAGGATTGTGCATAATCGACCGAATAAAATTTAACCGCATTTTCATTCCTTTCGAATAATCCTCTACTCTTTTGTCGATATGTTCTTCCATCCCAACCGCTTCAAATAATGTTTCCAACTTTTGTAGCTTTTCTTCTGGGTAAAAAGAGCCGAACAAGGTTAAGTTCTCTCTAGCGGTCAATTTCATGTAATGATTGGGCAGTTCAAACCCCACACCAATCCTAGTATAATAGTCTTTACCCAAAGTATCCAAAGATACACCATCTATTAAGACCTCTCCTTGATAGTCGGTCAAGATTTTGTACAAAATCTTTTGAGTCGTACTTTTTCCTGCACCAGATGGTCCTAAAAAACCAAATATTTCTCCACTCTCGATGGAAAAATTAAGGTTATCCAAAGCAAAGCTCTTGGCTCCTTTGTAACTATAACTAAGTTTTTCTACTGCTATCATATTCAATTATTTTTAGCGTTTAAAGCCCCTTTTAACAGAGCAATTTGCTCATCTACAGCTTCCATCAAAGCTGCTTTGTCCAAAGCAAAAACAGGTTTTCCATCCTTTATATTTCCATCGAAATCGATGTGGTAACGATCCCTTAATACATCACCAGTCCCCATGCTTACCGACACCAAAAAGTAAGTCATTGCTTCTGCTGAAATATCTTTTCTGAAATGTCCCAAATCAACTTCTGCTTGAATAACATTAATATACGCCTGAATCGCTTGATGCTTCCATTCTTTCATATAATCCTGAAGAGCTTCAGAAGTTTCTTTCTCTCCTATTCTATATAAGAAACGACTCTCTAGTGGATGTTCTAAATCAAATTGAATTCCTGCTTTGTATTGTGCTCTATAATAATCCCAAAATGTAGGATAATCTGCTCGTCTAATTCCCAAGACATAATGCATTTTTGTTTCTTCACAACGAGATTTTAAATAGAGGTACAAATCAAGTTTGTTTTCAAAGTATTGATAAACCGAACCTTTGGCTATATTTAGCTTTTTGACCACAACTGAAACTGACGCTTTGTCGTAATTTTTGGCAGCAAATTCTTCTAAAAATCCTTTTATAAAAGCTTCCCGTTTATCTAAAGGCAATTTTTCAAATGTTGGTTTTGGCATTATTTATACATTTAAATATAAGTGACTATATAGTCACATGACTACATAGTCACAATTATAAGCCATCGAAACTATAAAAGCAAGTTTTGAATAAAAAATTGTCTGTTTTTTATACTGAATAAGTAAGAGGTAGCAAAAAAAGCAATGTCAAAATCATTAATACCTAAGCACTACAATGCGCCATTTTCCTTATGTGCTTTATAGTTTTTGTCTACTTTTGCCCCTACTTTGATCAACTTTAGGGGAAATTTATTAGTAACCTCTGATTTAAAGTTATCTTGTTCCCATTTGCCCAAATCACCATGCCACAACACAACGGCTTTTTTGCTTTTTGTATCAACAATTTTTACCGTAATGTTATCTTCTCGATTAACTAATACTCTGTGCTTAAATTGTTCTTTTAATTCTTTGGCGCCCATTTTTTTTGACAACGTCTCTTCCACCAAAACAGCACCTCCTGCTTCAACGACATAATTCCACGGAAAATCTGTGTTCAAAAGAGTATCTTGAATGATCTTTCGGTCAAACTTACAGGTTGTCAGAGCAACCTCAATCGTTGTGTTAAATAACTCATTAGGAGCCTGCCATTTCCACTCCACTGCATTACTCATGACGATATTCCCCTCCAGATCTGTCACCACTGCATTTAATGACAAACGAGTTCCGCCTACTATATTTCTATGCGAAAAAACGACATAGACACGTCCACTGTCTCTTGTCAATATAAAATCATCTTTTTCGTGTGTCAACATCCCATCCAAAAGAAAAGCTTGAGAAGAAGTTCCATTTTTCTGAATATCAAGTTTTAACTTCGTTTTATTTACAAAAAATGTAGGTACTTCTAGCTTCAGCTCTATGACCTGTCCATAATTCTCCAACCAAAATCGCTCTCCAGCTTTCACCAACTCTAAAGACACGTCTGTTCCTTGAGAACGATTAGACAATGGTTCTGTAAACTTTTGTAAAATATTCATCGCCACGTCAGGGACTAAATCTACTTGAACAGCTATTATTTCATCTGTTAAGCTAGCATAAGGGATAAAGTAAAACAACTTATCTGCTATTCTAGGATTTTCTGTGATATGCTCTTTTTTTATAACTGCTGATAAATCATCCCCCATGATATGATAAACTGGAAAAGTCAAAGCATCGCCATTAGCTTGATAAAACTTCACATACAATGGAGCGTTATCATAGACATTGAGCAATTCATAATATACTTGAAGCTGAATTCCCTTGGCACCTTGATACTTATAATCATGCTCTACTTTCATCCCAGCATCTATCACCCAATCCTCGAACTGAATAGGCTTGTAAAGCGTATGGCGAGCAGCTTGTATTTGCTCTTTATTATCCAATTCAAAATAAAATTCGACATTTTTACAAGCCTCTTTCCATACATAAAAAGGAATAAAATATTTTAACTTACCCTTTACCTTTAAATCTATCTTGGCATCTACAGCGGGTGTTTCTTCTATAGGATACAACACTGGCACATCTAAACGAATCCCATTTTTATCGTAACAATTTAGATGAATGGTTGCTTTTTCACCTTGGTAAGCTTTTGCCAAATCATATTCGATCGTAATGGCAACCCCTTCTTTTTTACTATACAAATAATTGGGATCGCTATAAATTGAAATGGACTGCCGAGCTTGTGCACGTTGCGCATAGTCAAATTCTAAGTTTTTAATATTTCCAAACATTTGTCCGTAAACATTGTCAACGTATTCACCATTAGGATTTAGCTTCGTATAAGTTCCCAATAACAAATCATTACTACCATCTCTATCATAAAAAGACCATGTCAACTGTTCTCCTTCCAAAACATAGAAAGACAGTTTTTTAGGTGCTATTGAATATTGATTATGTTGTACTTCTGAACGATAAACAGGCTCTGAACCTTCATTGGTTGTAAAGGTATAATACACATCTGGGAGCCATTCTTTAGGATTAGAACCCTCATCATAATGCACCAATTGCTCTTTGACAGCAGCACCTTTGAGATTTATCTCTACTTTATACCGAAGCGGTTGCTGTATGCTCAACGTTCCTCCATAGTCTAGCAAATTCTCTAAAGTAATATTTAATTGTAGTCCTTCATGAAAGCCATTGAGTAGATTGATGCCCCGATAAGGAATAAAGACCTGCGCTGTTGACCACACATTATGAGACAGAACCAATATTTTTGTTTCGTTGGCATAAACTTGCATTCCATTTTTTTCTAATGTTACAGTAGGAACAATAGAAGTCAAACGGCTACTAGTGTTTGTATACAAATACTCGAATGTCAGCAACAGACCTTTTGTCCCATAATCAGCACGATAAACATCTTTTTGAAGCTGAGGATTTTTGAACTCAAAATTTGCATTAAGAGACTGTCCCAATATTGACACAAAGGGAAGAGACAATAGTAAAAGGTGTAATAGTTGCTTCATAGTGAAATGATCTTCTAGTGCTTCTCAGTCTACTGCTAAACAATATACTAAATTATTCTATATTTAAAAATTAAGAATATACTTGTTCTACCTCATCCAATAAATCAAATACCATAGCAGCCTCATCTGCTTGTACTAGTTGAGCACGGTAGGCTTTCACTCCTTTTAATCCTCGAAAATAGTTGGTATAGTGTCGGCGCATTTCCAAAATTCCTAATTTTTCTCCTTTCCAAATCACAGACTTTTCCAAGTGCTCTTTAGCTGCCGCAACACGTTCTTGAATTGTTGGTGGTGGCAAATGTTCGCCTGTTTTAAAATAATGTTTAATTTCTCTAAATATCCAAGGATATCCAATAGCAGCACGTCCAATCATAATTCCATCTACCCCATATTTATCTCTATACAAAGCTGCTTTTTCGGGACTGTTGATATCCCCATTTCCAAAAATAGGAATTTTAACCCTTGGATTTCTTTTGATATTGCCAATTTTTGTCCAATCTGCCTCTCCTTTGTACATTTGTTTTCGAGTCCGACCATGAATAGACAAAGCTTGTATGCCGACATCCTGCAAACGCTCTGCAACATCCTCTATAAAAATTGTATTATCATCCCACCCTAGACGTGTTTTCACTGTGACAGGTTTATTCGTTGCTTTCACAACCGCTTCTGTCAATTTAACCATCCTAGGAATATCTTGAAGAATTCCTGCTCCAGCCATTTTACAGACAACTTTTTTGACAGGGCAACCAAAATTGATGTCTATTACTTCGGGATTTGCTTCTTCTACAATTTCTGTTGCGCGAATCATCGAATCCATATTAGATCCAAATATTTGGATTCCTATTGGTCGCTCATAATCAAAGATATCTAATTTTTCAACACTTTTGGTTGCATCTCGAATCAATCCCTCTACTGAGATAAATTCAGAATACATCATATCACAGCCTTGTTTTTTGCACAACGCTCGAAAAGGGGGATCACTAACATCTTCCATTGGGGCCAACAATAGTGGAAAATCTCCTAATTCTATATCTCCAATTTTAACCATTATTCTATATTATTTATATCGTCTATGATTTTTTGTTTAATAAAAGTTCATTTTGTACTTTTTCTAAATGCACAAAGATACAAAGTTTCTAATGCTTTTAAAAATTAGCAATCTGAGCAAATTTATAGTTTTTGTCAAAATAAACATCTCTGATAAAAAAATAAGCTCAACAGGTTGTGTTGAGCTTATTCTTACCTTAATAAAAGGAACATTTTGGGGATTCGTGATTTTATTTTACTCTAACAACGTTGCGGTTGCAGGTTGCGTTGATTGTGTAATGATTCGAGTTAGCAACTCATTCAAATATTCTACTCTATACTCTCCTACTGTTGGCTCAACATGCCCATTTCCAACGCCACTATGATCGGTCATAAATACATAAGAACCATTTGTTGTTAATGAGAAAAAGCGCATCAAAAATTCTGTCTTTTTATCAATTCCACTAGAAGCAATAGGAATTAATTTTATTCCTTTTTCGGCAGCGCTAGTAATGCTTTTTTGAATGCTTTTGAGGCTCTTACTATCATGGTGTGGTGGAGCATCTAACAACAAGAAAACGATACGAGTTCTAGCTGATTTAGACCAATTTTGCATGGAAACAGCTTCTTCCAAAGCTACATCAACTGCCTCCGGATAATCACCGCCACCATCTGCTGACTGACCATTGATAAAATTGATAGTCGCATCAGTATTGGCAGACAAGGCACTAGAGCGAGTTACATACTTGTCGCCTTCATCTCTATAAAAAACGGACCCAATTTGAAGGGCTAAATCAGGTTGTTCTGTTTTCACCTGCGCCACAACATCTTCCAATTCTTTTTTAAGGTATGCAATTTCATCTTCCATTGATCCTGTTGCATCTACAACAAACATGACATCAGCGCGATTTTCAGGCATGGTTGATGTCATTTTCAACTTAATATCATTAATCCCTTCCATGAATGTTTGGGGAGAGTTTAAGGTCTGCTTTTTTCCTTTGTAATCAATAACTATAGTATTCTTTAAATCTTTACCTTCTGAAAATGGTTGCGCCCACAACTCAGCAATTCCCGAATTATTTGTTCTTGCTTCCCATATTTTTCGATTATCTTTTCCTAACAATTCCACCCGACAATCCATTACAGATTGCCCCATATTATCTGTTATTCGAACCGAATAGCGTTGAGAAGGAAAAAATTGCCACTCTTGCTGATATTCTGAAAAATTCTTCTTTTGCATTAATGACTGCCAAAATTTCCAGTTATTCAAATCATTCCATTCTCCTGCCGTCAAAGTGCCAGCTTCCGCATTAATATCATCTCCTGAAATTGAGCCATGATTACCATTATCAACAGCAATATCATCTCCTCCATTGCCTCGAATCGTCAATGCATTTATTTTATAGGGATCAACAACGATATCGGCACTAGAACTTTCTGTATCAAAAGAACAGCTCACTAAAGAAAAAAGAGCGATACCACATGTCAAGTATTGTATTTTTTTCATAAGAAGGTGATGTTTATTTTATGGGATTATACATTCTATTTATTCATAGAATTTTGCTAGAGATGTGTAGAATATAAGAACTAGGGCTCTAAGACTTTAAAACAAAGTCCTATTTCCACAAAAGTATATGACTTGAATGATTCAAATGTTACCTGCAATGTCAAAAAAAGCCAAAAAAAGTTTTTTTCTAAAACTCCATTTTTGCATCTTTTTCGTATTTTCTTGTATGCCTTTTTTAGAAATTTTCTCTTAATTTCATTAAAAAGTTTTTTCAAGAAAAGGTAAAAAACCAGATCATGCCTTAAAAAGCAGACTAAACTTACAAAAAAAAGCAATATAAAATCACTTTATTCATTAATAATCTATTTTTTTTATCTAAAAAAAATTAAGCTTTTGTTCTTTTATCCTCCTTGCTAATTAAGTAATTATACAATCATACCATCTACAAATAAAAATATCTATTGGAATTTAAACATTATCAAATCGTACAAATAAAAACTAGTAACGAAGATCGTGACTTGGAACCCCATCGCCATCTTTATTATGAACTCTTCTTCTTTTTTGCAGGAAGTGGCACCCATCTTATTGACTTTAAAGATTTCGACATCAAACCTCCTAGTATTCAACTAGTTGGTCCTCACCAGCTGCATCAAGTCAAACATTCAAGGGATTCTCAAGGTTATGTTATCAAAATTCAACCAACTCTAATTGCCTCCAATCCCTTTTTGAATAATTTCTTTAATTTCATTCAATACAATCAACATTTTGAGGCTGGTGTCGCTATAAATAAACAAGAAGCTAGGTTATTAAAAGATAGTTATTTGTTTTTAAAATCGTACAATAACAACAATTCTAATGACTCTATTTTTGCTGCCTTGTCGGCACTTAATTTATACATATCCATTCTTAAAAAATATCAAAAATTAAGCAAACAAGCAGAAACAAGTCCCAACAACGAATACTTCAATCAATTCTTGGATTTGGTAGAACAAAATTATCACATTGAAAAAAGCACAGACTTTTACACCCAAGCAATGAACCTCTCTCTCAATAGGCTAAATGGCATTGTAAAGGAAAGAACAGGCATGACCGCTAAAAAATTTCTCATTACTAGAGTTTTGTTGGAAGCCAAACGTTTGATTATTCATAGTGAAAAAACCGTTAAAGAAATTGCTTACCAACTCGACTTTTTAGAACCTGCTCACTTCTCCAATTTTTTTAAAAAACACTTAGGAATGACTCCCAGTACTTTTAGAATAAAGTTTCGATAATACATCAACCAAATGTAATCCCAAATATGTTCTTGTTTAATTCTTTTTTTAAATTTTCCCTTTTGCCAATCATTTTACCTTTTCTATTGGTCTCTTGCAAAGGAGCCTCCTCTTCTAATGATAGTACTTCCTCTACAAAAGAAAGTACCTTCGGGCAAATAACATCCGACTTTGACTACAAGGCAATGCTTATTTTCCAAGATAAACAAGAAAACTATTGGTTTGGAGGTAATGAAAAAGGGCTATACAAATATGATGGTGAAAAGTTGATGCGTTTTACCAAAGAAGATGGCTTATGCAGCCATGCTATCATTGGAATACAAGAAGATCATTTAGGAAATGTATACTTTGATACTCCAGAAGGCGTTTCTAAATTTGATGGTCACCGATTTACTACCTTAACTGTCATAGAAAACGATTCTTCTAAGCACCAATGGAAATTAACCTCTACTGATCTATGGTTTAGGATGGGTTGGTCTAAAAAAGGTCCCTATCGTTACGATGGCAAACATTTATATTATTTAGAATTTCCTCCACCTAAACTTGCAGAAACATTCTATGCTAAACACCCCACTCCTTCTTATTCTCCTTATGGCATTTATTCGATGTATAAGGACCGCAACGGACACCTTTGGTTTGGCACAAGCTCATTAGGACTTTGCCGATTTGACGGTTCAACTCTCCAATGGCTTTATGAAGAACATTTATCCTTAACCCCAGAAGGAGGTGAATTTGGAATCCGAGCAATTATCGAAGATCAAGAAGGCTATTTTTGGTTTTCTAACAATCGTTATCGATATAAAATTTCTCCAACAACATCCAACAGGACAACTCTAGACTATCAGAGAGAAAATGAGATATTACCCAACGATAAAGCTACTATTTATTACATGTCTATCGTTGAAGATAATAATGGCGCTTTATGGATGGCTACTTATGATGATGGTGTTTGGTGCAAACAGCACGACCAACTAACCCATTATCCAATTAAACGTTCTAAGAAAACTCCTTTAATTTTCTCGATTTACCAAGACAAGCAAGGCAAACTTTGGCTTACGACACATGATTCAGGTATTTATTGTTACAATGGAAAACAGTTTGAACCATTTCATTTCTAACAAGCACCTAATCAGATAGATTTTATACAATTTTATGATAACCTATCGTATTTTACTTTTTTTTGCAAGTCTTGTATCATTTTTTGCATCGACTTCCCATCCTTATTCATATACCTTTGTATTGTAATCAAATGATAGATCGAAATAAGCAATTATTGGCAGTTAAATTTTGCTAATCATTTACTTAAACCATCTACTTATTTTAATAACTATAACAATATAATTATATGAAAAAAAGTATCTTATTGGGTTCCATTGGCTTACTACTGACCCTTGTAATTGGTTGCCAAAACAACGAAATTATTAGTCCAACCCCAACTACATCTGCCATAGGCACTTCCAACACCCCTTCAAATACTTCAAATACGATTACCAATCAATCAATTGCACCAGCACTTTCCAATCTCAATACCGCCACTGCAAAACCAAGTGCTTCTGATGGAGACTGCCCAGTAAGACTCCAGGGCACTTGGGTACTTACTGACGTATTGGACCACGAAGGCAACAGCACTAGTTGTGACATGATTTACGCACACCTTCCCGACACGCTAAGTTTTACCTATAATCATAACATTCGCTTAAATTGGATTGATGCGACTGGCTTTCATTTACTAGATTACACCCCCAACATTCCACATGAATGCTATCATGGCATGTATCAAGTAAATTGCACTGATTATTTGTTGGATGTAGCAGCATTGTATTGCTCTGATCCTAGTCCACTAGCCGCTCGATGCGGTCCTCCTCAATATGGGCGTTTCAGAATTTTTAGATTAAGTAATAATGTACTGATCTTAGATAGCTATGAAGTTGGCTGGTCGGCTGTAGATTACTATCCTATTCCTCCAGAATACATACAACGTTATATTTTTGAAAAAGTGTAGAAAGAATTCAGTTGCCCGTTAGCTACACTGTCACTACGTCTATTGAAATTAGATTAAACCACTTGCTACACTCAAACAAACACTTAGCCCGTTCGAGTGTAGCAAGTATTCTTTCTTTGAAATTAAAACAACTCCTTGGGAACAATCTCCATCTTACGCATTAGAAATGTTGCATTCTTATTTTTGGCAATGCCTCTATTTAGTTTGTAATCAAAACTCAATTCATCATTTTCAATAATACTTTCGAAACAAAGATTTTCGACTTGATCCGGTAAATCGTCTTGCATATTTCCTAATTCTAGATCATGTGTAGCAACCATCGCTAAGCAATTAAAGTCTAAAAAGTGTTGCACTAACAATTGAGACCCAAGCAATTTATCTTCAGAGTTCGTTCCTTTCAATATTTCATCTAAAATAATAAATGTAGGCTTCCCTTCTTTTAAGGATTGAATTATATACTGCAAACGCAACAATTCCGCTTGAAAATAAGAAGTCTGCTGGCTGATAGAATCCTGCACCCGCATAGATGTCATAATATCCATTATAGAACACTTAAATGAAGTTGCACAAACGGGTGCACCACATTTTGCTAACAACAAATTTATCGCTACACAACGTAAAAAAGTACTCTTGCCCGCCATGTTTGATCCTGTCACGACAAAAACTTTGTGTTGGCTTCCTAGTTTTGTATCATTACACACCCGTTCTTGCACAGGAATTAAAGGATGCCCTAAGGCTTCTGCATGCACATACAATTTGTCGGATTTTTCTAACTGAGGAAAATTCAATTCAGGATTATTATAATTAAAAGTAGCTAGACTAATCAATCCGTCCAACTCCGCTACACTATCCAACCACTTTGTCAAAAATTGTTTGTGTTTTTTCTTCCAAGCTTCTAAAGCAAACAAGCAATGCACATCGTACAAAATAAGTAGATTTAGCCCTAAACCTACAAATATATTTAACCGTTGATCGAAATAATCCACAATCTTAGTCAATCGACCAAAACCAGACTGTGCGGCTTTAGCCGTTTCTTTAATTTCATTCAATATCGCAGCATCTCCAAAATCTTCTTGATTTGCTAAGTCTAGCAAGGAAACATACATTCTTAAAATTTCTTGGCGCTTCCCTATTTCTGTGTGTTCTTTTCCTACATATTTGCTTTTTACGCCTAATAAGGCAAAGTTCAACGTCCCCATTACCACCAATGGAAGGTGATTAAAAGTTATGATAAAATAAACCAATGCGACAATAGACAACAAAGGCAAGATAATACGAGCAATTCTCCAAGGAATTGATTCTAAAAAAGCAACAGGAGCTTCCGTCCAAGCTTGCAAGTAAGCAATGTCATCCAAAGTATCTTCTGTAATTCTACCATTTGCCATAAAAGCTTGGCGAAAATCAACCTTAGGACTCAACACCTTCACTGCTTCTTGCTGTGTATAAATGGTTTTGGGGTTTTCAAAAGGTTGTTTAAATAAATTTGCCAGCCGTTCTTTTCCTTTTGCGGTTGAAGTTCGATTGACAAAAGCAAATAATCCTGCCGAACCAAACAAATCTAAATCTGAACAATAATCGTGTCTAGGATCATCAAATTCACCTCCTCCTTCAAACTGCGGTCGATTGGTTTCTAATGCCTTAAGCTCTTTCTCATTAATAACAACCAACTCATCAATCCTTCTTTTTTCATCAAAGTGACGTTGATGCAAACGAATGAAAAATATAAAAACAGGCAGCACTCCCAAGAATCCCCACCACCAATACATCGTTTCAAACTCTGAACTAAAAAATTGGACCAAACAATACACCATCAAAACAAACAAAGCAACTCGAATATTTCCAATTTGGAACATCTTACTTGCTTTCTCTTTTTGCTGTTTCAAGAAATCATTTAAACGTTCTTGATATATTTTTTCTAAATTCATTTTTATTTATTATCCTAATAATATCTAATATTACTCCGTTGAAAATCGTATTAGTTTGGTTAAGTATGAAATCACAATCAGTTGATACTTGCTCCAAATTTACCCTAATGTATAGTTAGTTGTATAGCAGTTTCCCCTATTACTATAACAAACTATTGTGCATGCATTCAATTTTAAAAATCCTCAATATCTCAAAACATGCTTATACCTACAAATATTCTTACAGAAACTGTACAAACTCGTCGACACATTCACCAATATCCAGAACTTGGCTCAGAGGTTTATCAAACAGTTGCATTAGTTCGACAAGAATTACTTGCGTTGGGCTTAGAAGTTCATTCCAATATAGGTAAAAATGGTTTATATGCCGATTTAAATGTTCCTAATGCAGGAAAAAGAATTGCATTGAGAGCAGATATGGATGCCCTTCCAATTCAAGAATTAGGAGATAAAAGCTATCAATCTACCATCAAAGGTATTGCACACATGTGTGGGCACGATGCTCATACAGCCATGCTTTTGGGCGCTGCTAAATTAATTGTTCAATACAAAGATCGACTTCAACATAATATCCGCTTTATTTTTCAAGCCGACGAAGAAAACATTCCTGGCGGAGCAATTCCCATGATTGAAGATGGCGTTCTAGAAGGTGTTGATGCTATTTATGGTCAACATGTTTGGCCAACCTTAGAGACAGGAAAAATAGGATTGTGTACTGGTCCTACAATGGGACAGCCTGATATTTTAGAAATAACCATCACAGGCAAAGGCGGGCACGCAGCTTACCCACACGACACTATTGATCCTATCATTATTGCGGCGCAATATATCAATGCAGTTCAAGCAATTGTAGCAAGAAATGTTTCTGCCTTAGATGCCGCTGTTGTTTCTTTTACTATCATCGAAGCAGGAACAGCACATAATATTATTCCTGAAACTATAAAGCTTTCAGCTTCTATTCGTACGCTATCTCTTAGCGTCAAAACAAATCTAAAGAAACGCTTGTATCAATTACTCGAACAAACTTGCTTGGCTCACGATGCTCATTTTGAGTTCAATTACTCCGATGGGCATGCACTGACCTACAATCATCCTGATTTGACCCAAAAATTAGTTCATTTGCTAGATCCAAAAAACTTGATATACCCTCATCCTCCCTCTATGGCAGGGGAAGATTTTGGTTATTATTCTCAGAAAATCCCCGCTTGTTTTATTTTCTTAGGATGCCGAAACGAAGCCAAAGGCATTACCGCTATGCTGCATAGTCCTTACTTTGATTTAGACGAAGATTGTCTCGAAATTGGGATTCAACTATGGTATACTATCGCCATGCAAAGCTAAGCTATTTTTGTTGCGCTTGTTCAATTTTGCCAATCATTACTGGTTAGATTTGCTAGCCGCTTATTTTCCCTATTTTTATTCTTATCTCAAAGACTGTTATCCTTCTTTTGGGGGTATAAAATTTCCCTTTCAAAAAAGTTATCCACATTTTACAACAATACTATTTTCTTTTACAAAAAAAAGTTTCAAAAAATTAATGAATATTTTTGTTTTTACACCCTTTTTTTAGTATGAAACTTTTTAGATCTTTTAGTATGAAAATGGCAAAAAACATAGCGAAATCAAGGTACTAAGTTAGTTATTCACAAAATATCTGTTGATAAGTGTTTTTTGAGCATATCATTTGAAGAATATTTTTATTTAAGTTTTAAATAATTGATAATCAAACCAATAAACTCTTAACATTAAAATAACACCAAAAGCCAATTTGGGCGATTGGAATAAAAACTATAAATTTGATAAGCACAAAAATTAACCCGGACAAGTACCTGTTAAATATTCCTTTTTAACTTATTCACGAGATCATTTCACAGAGACTTATCCACAACAAATTGTTTTAAATCAAATGAATAATAAAGAATTAATTCTTACAGAGAGTGACGATCGTTTTGTTTTGTTTCCAATTCAACATGATGCAGTATGGGAAATGCGAAAAAAAGCCTTGGCTTGTTTTTGGACTACAGACGAAATTGATCTAGAAGCAGACATCGTTGATTGGAATGAAAAGCTAAATGACAATGAGCGCCATTTCATTAAACATGTCTTAGCATTTTTTGCAGCTAGTGATGGCATTGTTAATGAGAATTTAGTTTTAAATTTCTACAAGGACGTGCAAATTGCGGAAGCGCGTTCTTTCTACTCTACCCAGATACAGATTGAAGATATACATGCAGAAACGTATAGCCTTTTAATAGATACCTACATCAGAGATACCGAAGAAAAAAATGGTCTATTCAAAGCCATGAACACCCTTCCTTGTGTTCAGAAAAAAGCTAAATGGGCTTTAAAATGGATTGATGAAGCACCATCTTTTGCTCATCGCTTGATTGCTTTTGCTGCGGTAGAAGGTATTTTCTTTTCAGGTAGCTTCTGTGCTATTTACTGGCTTAAAAAACGTGGTCTAATGCCTGGTTTGACGTTCTCTAATGAGCTTATCAGTAGAGACGAAGGGATGCACTGTGATTTTGCTTGCTTGTTGTACTCTATGTTAGAAAACAAACTAGACAAAAGAGAACTTCAAGATATTATTACTGAAGCGGTTGAATTTGAAAAAGAATTTGTAACCGATGCGCTTCCTGTTTCTTTAATTGGAATGAACTCAGGTCTGATGAACGAATACATCGAATTTGTAGCAGATCGCTTGTTGGTTTCCTTGGGCAACGATAAGGTTTATGGCACGGCAAATCCTTTCTCTTGGATGGACTTAATTTCCTTGCAAGGAAAAACCAATTTCTTCGAAAAACGTGTGGGCGATTATCAAAAAGCTGGCGTAATGGCAGATCGTGAAAAGCAAACGTTCTCTCTAGACGAAGATTTTTAGCAAAATGAATTGGTAAGAAATCATTGTTTTAAACGCTATCTATTTTTTCTTACACAACTTCTCATAGTCTGCCAACTGACTTCACGTAAGCACTAGTTTGTTGGGCAGGCTATAATTATAACAAAAAGAAACAGATCAACTTGTTAAGTGGCTATTGAAGCAGCTGAAAGCTTTCTTTAGAATAGTCACTCGTCCAATCTTTGCCCTATACCAAAGGTTTGATTATTGGGCGTCCCAAAGTATTACTAGTATTCACTACTAGATTGTTCCACCAAAATACATGCGTGAAGAAGCGCATGGACATCAAAACAAAAAAAATGCAAGTACTAAAAAGAAATGGAAAAAAAGAAGATGTCTCTTTTGATAAAATCAAAAAACGCATTGAGTATCTATGTAACGGTCTTGACCTTCGTTATGTAGATTCTATTGAAATTTGCAAAAAGGTTATCCAAGGTTTATACGATGGTGTTAGTACAACTATCTTAGATAATTTGGCTTCTGAGACTGCTGCTACTATGGCTACTCAACATCCTGATTACGCAATTTTGGCAGCCCGTATATCGGTTTCTAACTTACACAAAAACTCTAACAATTCTTTCTCTAAAACAATGAAAGCATTGCATGAGTATATTGATCCTAAAACAGGAGAAAATGCCCAGTTAATATCCAATGAAACATTTGATATTATTTGGAAAAATCGCAAAGTGTTTGATACGGCTATCAAACATGAGAATGATTATGAATTTGACTACTTTGGTTTTAAAACCTTGGAACGCTCTTATTTGTTGCGCATGGATGGTAAAATCGTAGAACGTCCTCAATATATGTTGATGCGTGCTGCCATTGGCATTCATGGACAGGATATTGTTTCTGCAATCCAAACCTATAGTTTGATGTCCGAAAAGTGGTTTATCCATGCTACCCCAACTTTGTTTAATGCTGGAACTCCAAAACCTCAATTGTCTTCTTGCTTTTTGTTGAGTGCTACCGAAGATTCCATTTCTGGTATTTTTGAAACCCTAACACGTTGTGCCAAGATTTCTCAGTCTGCCGGTGGAATTGGATTGAGCATTCACAATGTTCGTGCACAAGGTAGTTATATTAAAGGAACAGGGGGTACTTCCAATGGTATTGTTCCTATGTTGAGAGTATATAATGATACGGCTCGTTATGTTGACCAAGGAGGTGGGAAGCGGAAAGGTGCTTTTGCGGTTTATCTAGAACCTTGGCATGCTGACATTTTTGATTTCTTAGATCTTAAAAAGAATCACGGTAAAGAAGAAAAACGTGCTAGAGATTTATTCTATGCTATGTGGATTTCTGATTTATTCATGCAACGTGTAGAAGAAGATGTAGAATGGACGTTGATGTGTCCTAATGAATGTCCTGACTTGTACAATACGTATGGTGAAGAATTCGAAAAATTATATCAAAAATACGAAGCAGAAGGAAAAGGAAGAAAAACAATCAAAGCGCGTGAATTGTGGACCAAAATTCTTGAGTCTCAAATTGAGACTGGAACGCCTTACATGTTGTACAAGGATCACGCTAACTCAAAGTCAAACCAAAAGAATTTAGGTGTTATTCGTTCTAGTAATCTTTGTACTGAGATTATGGAATATACCTCTAAAGACGAAGTGGCTGTTTGTAACTTAGCTTCTATCTCTTTACCTAAATTTGTGATTAATGGTAAGTTCGATTTTGACAAACTATACGAAATTACTAGAATAGTTACTCGCAACTTGAACAAGGTTATCGACATTAACTATTATCCTGTACAAGAAGCCTACAATTCTAACATGCGCCACCGTCCAATTGGTATTGGTGTGCAAGGTTTGGCAGATGCCTTGATTTTAATGCGCTATCCATTTGATAGTACAGAAGGAAAAATGCTTAATAGAGCTATTTTTGAAACGATGTACTATGCTGCCGTAACAGAATCTGCTGAACTAGCAAAAGAAGAAGGTCCTTACCAATCTTATGAAGGCTCTCCTATTAGTCAAGGAATTTTGCAATTTGATATGTGGGATCAAACTCCTTCCTCAAAATGGGATTGGGATAAACTTCGCGCTAACATCAAAAAATATGGTGTTCGCAACAGTTTATTATTGGCTCCAATGCCAACAGCCTCAACATCTCAGATCTTAGGTAACAACGAATGTTTTGAACCCTATACTTCTAATATCTACACTCGCAGAACACTTTCGGGTGAGTATATTATTGTTAACAAGCATCTGCTGAAAGATTTGATTGAGCTGGGCTTATGGACAGAAGAAATCAAAGAGCAATTGATGGCTGCTAACGGATCTATCCAAAATATCAAAGAAATTCCAGACGATATCAAAGCGCTCTACAAAACAGCGTATGAAATTAAGCAACGTCATATTATTGACATGTCGGCAGATAGAGGGGCATTTATTTGTCAATCGCAAAGCTTGAATTTATTTGTAGAAAATCCAACATTTGCTAAATTAACATCTATGCATTTCTATGCATGGAAAAAAGGATTAAAAACAGGCATGTATTACCTAAGAAGTAAGGCAGCTGTTGATCCTATCAAATTTACATTATCAGCTAAACACCAACAAAAATTTGTTAAGGCGGAAACAGTTGATCCTGCCAATACGGATGAAGGTATTTCTTGTAGCCTAGATAATCCTGACGATTGTCTAATGTGTGGTTCTTAATAAAATGTCTTTTGTTTTGATAGCAAACAAGAATTAAAACGCACCATATAAAGGCGAGCAACTTCTTAGGGTTGTTCGCTTTTTTTTGTTAGTAGCGAGTTATCAAATTTAGCAATTGCCTCAAAATTCTTGGAATAAGAAATCTTTTTTGTTCTATGACAAAAAAGAATTACTTTAGAGTATGCAAGTATACTCAACATTACAATTAGGCGAATTTCATCCTGTTTTTTGTGAAGATTTTTTATACTCAAAACAAATTCATCAAGACTGGTTAGTTGCTGGAGTCATGGATGGATGTTCTTCTGGCAAAGACAGTCATTTTGCGGCGACTCTATTTGGCAAAATATTAAAAAAAATCCTACAAGAATTTCCTTATCTAGCACTTAAGAACGCCAAATGGGAATTGGAACAGCTTTCAATACAGCAACTATCTCATCAAGTACTTTGTCAATTTTTTTCGCTCATTCAAACTGAAAAAAATAATCTTTTTTTGGAAATAGAAGAACTAGTCGCTACTTGTCTTATCTTAGTTTATCATTACCCAACTCAAAAGGCTTTGATAACCGTCAGTGGAGATGGCGTTGTAGCCATCAACGATCAAATTATAGTGATAGAACAAAATGACAAACCTGATTATTTAGCTTATCACTTACATAAAACATTTGATCAGTGGCTGACCAATCATACCACTCAATATAGCTTTGAGCAAGTAACTAACCTAGCCATTTCAACAGATGGTATTCTGAGTTTTGCGAAAAACAATACGGAAACAGTCTACGAAATTGACCCTATTAGGTATTTAATGCTTGATACAGATTTCAGTCAACAAGACAATATGCTTGACCGAAAATGTCTTTATCTAGAACAAGAGTATGGATTAAAACCTAATGACGATGTAGCAATTATTCGGCTATTTTAAATCCAATAAGGCTTTCGGAGGGCTCAAAACTCTAAAAATGATGAAGGCTTGGGAACTTTCTAGAGCAATTCTTCTTTTAAGAAGACGTAAAAAATCATATTAACATCATTTTATTTTCATGTTTCAAGCAACTCTAAAAAACCAGATCAACGAAGACATATCTATTTTAGTGCAACTAGATAACCACTCTTGGAATTACCTTTGTGAATGTGGTGACGCTAGCAATTGGACTGTTAAAGAAGTTCAAAATATCAATGCCGTTTTTATTAGCCACACGCACATTGATCATTTTGTAAATTTTGATATGGTCATTCGACATCAAATTGGAATTCAGCGCAAAGTTGTTATTTGTGGTCCTAAGGATATTGCACAGCAAGTTCAAGCCAAATTAAAAAGCTATACTTGGAATTTAATTGAGTCGGGGGCGGTTGTATATGAAATTCGAGAGCTAATTTCTGAAAATGAAATTAAGGTATTTGAATTGGAACCACCCGTTTGGGAATTAGTAGAAAAAAATCCTCTCTATAGCAATATTATTTTCCAAGAAAAAAATTTTACTGTCACTGGCATTTTACTCGACCACAAAATTCCAACTTTAGCTTATTTGTTCAAAGAAATAGATACCGTCAAAATCGACATTCAAGCCAGTGGGTTTCGTGGTGGCAAATGGGTTCGAGAACTAAAAGAAGCCTTTGAACAAAAGCAAACAGAAAGAATAATTATTGTTGAAGACCATCAATATCAGGCCAAAGACTTATTTCATTTGTTGCATCTACAAAAGGGTGATTCATTGGGAATTATTATGGATCATGCTGCTCATGCAGAAAATCACAGGAAAATTACAAGTCATTTTTCCGACTGCCGCCAAGTTTTTATAGAATGTTTTTACAAAAATGAAGATAAAGCTTTTGCCGAAACAAACTACCACAGTTATGCTGCTATGTCAGGAAAAGTAATGCGAGAAGCAAATGTTTTGCAGCCTGTTCCCGTTCATTTTTCTAGAAAATATGGTCCAGAAGATATCGAGCTATTGATACAAGAATTTAAAGCTGCGTTGTAATATAGTACAACATTAGCTCGTTGGCAATTAACGAGCTAATATTCTAAATTGTTTTAATATTCAAATTCCATATTGGGTTTGGGAAAACCAAACAGGTGCTTTTCTCGAATGTATTTGGCTACTTTTTGAGAAACAAATTTTGTCCATCCTTTCTCGTTCTCTCGCAACATTCTCAAAGCTTTGATGGAGTATATTTGCAATAAATCTTCATTATAACTTTCGATATCAACGACATGCCTATTTTCTACAATATGCTTGTACAAATATCGAATCCCATCAGGAATAGGTAAATTGCGGCACGTCATCAATTCGCTTCCTCCCTCGTTGTAAGCAGGATAAACATAAACCCGAACATTGCGTGTAAAAATTTCTCCATAAGAAGTAATCAACCGACCATCTTTATTTCGATAATATTTGCTATTTACAATATCTAACAAGCCCTTTGCACTAATGACAATCCCCAACTTGGCCACTCTATAATCTGCCAAGTAATTAATCAAACGCTTGTATTCGTTACAGTTTGTAATCATCACACATTTTCCCAGATGATTGAGCAAAGAAGCCCGATCTAAAAAATCCTGTTCCTCTACTTTCCCTGTATCTCGACACAAATCTTTTAACGTAATTTCAGCCAGTATGCTAGTTCCCCTTGTTGACAAATCTGCCTCTGCACTAAATTGTTTTGTAGCCGACTCAAACCGATCTAACGTCCTCAAAGTAGCAGGTCTGAAACTACCTCGAACAACCAAAGCATTGTGCTTATACATAAATTCTGAAGGATGAACAGGCACGCCTTTATTATTAAACATAGCCACATCCGTCATTTTTTGCTTGACCAGCTCCAAAGTAACTAGGCGATTGTCTATGTCTATAAATTGCGGTCCTGTCAACCTCAACATATCTATTTTGACTCGGTTTTGGATTCCCTCTAACAAAGAAGCCATTAATTTGGTATAATCTCCATAATAGTAATAAGACCCATATATCAAATTAACGCCCAGCATTCCCACTGCTTGTTGTTGCAAAGCAATATCATTATCCAACAATTCAATGTGCATTACAATATCATTAGGTTCTGCTTGCGGATGAAGCTGAAAGCGCAACCCAAGCCAACCTTGACCTTTGTTTGTTTTGTGATAATTAATTGTTTCTACGGTATCGGCAAACGCAAACAAACGAGACTCAGGGCGCGTGTTACTCAAACGGTCAAGCATTAAATCATATTCATGGTCTAACATTTTGTACAATCTAGATTCGCAAACATAACGCCCCGATTGCTCTGCTCCATAAATATCATCACTAACTAACTTGTCGTAAGCCGAAATTGTTTTTGCAATTGTTCCTGAGGAAGCCCCTGCCTTGAAAAAATACTGCGCCACTTCTTGCCCTGCACCGATTTCTGCAAAAGAACCATAGGTGTTGCTGTCTAAGTTTATTTCAAGTGCTTTTTGACGGGTTTCAAGAATTTGTACTGCCATAAATAATGTAAAAATTTGATTGATTTGCTTAATATTTTTTAGAGTCTACTAACCTATTTTGCTTCGAAAATAGTAAACCAACTATTAATTTTCGAATATACTAAAATAAAACCGCTTATAAAATTAGTAGTTCGTGGATTTTTTGCTTTACCCTCTCTCTCTTCAAATTACTCAATAAAGTTGATTCCTTTGAGTACTGTTACAAAACCAATATACTTCTTTGCTAATTTGATAGAATTATACGGTAGAACTTATTGTAAACGAGACAATATTACCTATCTTAGTTCTCTTATTTCTAATTTAGATTAACACGCTCATGCCATCCAAATTTTCCCTTGTCCTACTTCTATTTTGGACCATATATACACAAGCTCAAAATAATACTGACAGCCTTGTTCAAGCCTTGCCCAGTATGCCTAATGATAGCAATAAAGTAATTGCTTATCAAACAATTGCACAACAATATTTAACGACTCATTTGGACTCTTCTGTTGTTTACGCTAAGCAGGGGCTTCAGTTGGCAAAAAAACTAGGTCTTTATCAAGGAATTATCCGTTGTTTAAATGTAACAGGCAATTACTACGAACGCAAAACAGATTATCCTACCGCTTTAGATTATTATAACGAAGCACTAGAAATTTGTGAACAACACGACTACACGGCAGGTTTTGCTATTGTACTCAACAATATTGCGATTATACATACCAGAACAGGAGCACACGAAAAGGCATTAGCACTTTATTTTGAAGCATTAAAAGCCGAAGAACAAACCAACAACCCTAAAGGAATTGCTCAAGCATATAACAATATTGGGATTGTTTATTATTATCAAAAAAACATAGATAAAACATTAGAATATTTTGAAAAAGCAATCGCCATTGAAGAACGTCTAGGAGATATTGAAATTTTAACTAAAGGTTATAACAATATTGGAGCATTGTACAACTACCAAAAGAAGTACCAAAAGGCTCTAAGTTACTATAAAAAATCCTATACGCTTAGCCAAAAATTAAAGGACAAACAGGAAATGTCTATTAATCTTAACAATATAGCTGTCGCCCATCATAGTTTAAGAAATTTGGACTCTGCGGTTATTTATCACAATCAATCTATACAATTGCGAGAAAAATTAGGAGACAACAGAGGGGCAGCTTACTCGTACCATAATTTTGCGGCTGTTAGTAAAGATCAAGGCAAACCCAAAGAAGCAGAAAGGTTTTACTTAAAAAGCTTGGCTTTGTCAAAAGAGAAAAGCTTGAGAGAAATTGAAATGGAAACCTATAAAAGCTTAGCCCAATTATGGAGCGAACAGCAGCAATTCCAAAAGGCAAATGAGTATCTTAATTTGCATATTAATGCCAAAGATTCCATGATTAATGAGCAAAGCACCCAAGCTATTGCTGAAGCTGAATCAAAATACCAAGCCGAAAAAAAGGAAAAAGAAATTTTATTGCAACAAGCACAAATTGATCAACAAGCCTTAGAGATTAACCAAAAAAATATCCAGCTGCTTTCCTTGGGGAGTATGGCTGTTATTTTGATCTTGATTGGAGTTTTAATTTTTAACTATTTGAGACAACGCAATCTACAGCTTCAAAAGGAACATCAACTGAAAGAGGCCATGGGAAAAATAGAAACTCAGAAAAAATTAGCCCAACAACGGTATCAAATTTCTAGAGATTTGCACGACAATATTGGAGCTCAATTAACTTTTATTATTTCCTCTATTGACAACCTAAAGTATGCCTTTCAATTAGAAAATTCATTGAGCAAAAAGCTTAAAAAAATTACAACCTTTACCTCAAATACCATTCAAGATTTGCGAGATACCATTTGGGCAATGAACAAAGATGCCATTAGCTTCTATGATTTAAAACAACGCATTAATACTTTCCTAGTCGCTGCTAAGGATGCCACGCAGCATATTGATTTTCGTTTTATCATCAACGATCAACTGCCTGTTAACGGCACTTTGTCTTCGGTTGAAGGAATGAATATTTATAGAATCATCCAAGAGGCCTTGAACAATGCCTTAAAATATGCCGAAGCAGATCAAATAGAAATTAGTATTAATAAAACAAACGGTACGCTCTATTTTAAAATTTGTGATAATGGCAAAGGTTTTGACGTAGCTAATGCCACCTTAAGCAATGGCTTACACAATATGCGCAAACGTGCCCAAGAAATGGGCGCTGATTTAGAAATAAACTCTCAACTGAACGTAGGAACTTTTGTCACTCTAAAACACGTTGTGCATTAAGAAACGGCTTCTTATCTCATTTTGTCAACAGAGCCCCTAGAAGCCACGTAATTTGTTTTTAACCGATAATTATTGACAATGCCCATTCAAATTGCTATCGCAGAAGATAATATCTTCTTGTTACAAAATATTAAAGAAAAATTATCTTTTTTTGATGACTTACAAGTAGTTACCATTGCTACCAATGGCAAAGAATTAATGGAAAAATTGGAGGGCAACTTTCACTTGGATTTGATCTTAATGGATATTGAAATGCCTATTATAAATGGCATTGAAGCAACGGCTAATGTCAAAAAGAAATACCCACAAATTAAGATTGTTATGTTAACGGTTTTAGACGATTATGATAGTATTTTTAAAGCCATACAGGCAGGTGCCAACGGCTATTTGTTAAAAGAAATCAATGCTTCTGATTTGCACAAAAGTATCTTGGAAACCATAGATGGAGGTGCTGCAATGACACCAGTTATTGCTCAAAAAGCTTTGCAACTATTGCGAAACCCCAATCTAAAAAAAGCTAATTTTAATCAAGAAGAGATCAAACTAACCAAGCGAGAAGTTGAAATTTTAGAACAGCTCAGTCATGGTCTTTCTAATACAAAAATTGCTACTAATTTAAATCGTTCTCCCAAAACCGTTCGCAATCACATTGAACGAATCTACAAAAAGCTACAAGTGCATTCTAAACTTGAAGCGGTTCAAAAAGCTAGAAATAATTTTATTATTTAAGATTGCTGTAGAATTATAAATAACCATATAAAAAGATTTCTATAAACTTTAAAAATACTCATGAATTATCTATTTGTTGATAAAAATCCACTTATGATTGAGGCTTGGAAAATAGCCTTTGATTCGTTTAAAAATGTTCAAATACTTGAAGGAGATATTACAACTATAAAATGCGATGCACTAGTAAGCCCTGCAAATTCCTTTGGCTTCATGGACGGAGGAGTTGACTACGCTATTTCAGTCCGTTTAGGGTGGGATTTTCATCGTAGACTTCAAAAGGAAATCCAAGCATTACCTGAAGGAGAACTATTAGTAGGCAAATCCCTTACCTTAAAAACAGGAGATGCTCACATTCCTTATTTGATATCTGCTCCAACAATGCGAGTGCCCATGAGTTTTAATATTGCTACCTCTGTCAATGCGTATTTGGCGATGAAAGCTGCTTTGATTGCAGCTAAGAACCATCCATCCATTAATTCTATTGGTATTCCTGGTTTTTGCACAGGCGTAGGAAGAATGTCTCCTAGTGTTTCTGCCAACCAGATGCTACAAGCCTTTTGTGAAATTGAATTAGGTCAAAAAACAACTATTAATAATTTTGTCGATGCTCAAAAAGCTCATTTCAAAATTAATCCCCAAGGCAAAATATACGATTAGATACAAGGCTACTTGTGCCCAATAATCTCCACAAGTTTTAAAAAATTCGTTTGTAAATATCAAAATGGGGCAAATGCCCTATTTTTTGGTTGTGCATCTTGCTATATCTTTGTAATAACAAATACCAATTACATATTCTTTTAAATAGTTGCTTTTTACAATAGTTAGTTGCGCTGCTACTTCGTGGTCGTTAAAACCACGACACAGTAGCAACGAACCGAGCTATGCGAGCTCACACAAAGCTACCACATAAAGCATGCTATTTACAACCAAAAATTACCTAAAATGAAGAACGTATTTTTTTTCTTGGCAATCAGTGTTCTATTTATCGCCTGTATCAAAGATCCTTTTGCCCCTACTACCAACAACAACAATGGTACACCTGCTACTCCAAATGCTTGTCCTAACGCTGATGGAGCATTGTGGGCTGTAAAATCAGTCACCAAACAACAATCTGTTCCAAATGTTCCAGCCTTTGAAATTACAGTTGGAACAGGCGTTGGTTTTTTCACTTCCAACGGGCTTTCTGCTGCTACTCCCACTCGTGTTTCTATCGGTGACATAAAAGTCAACGGTACCAAAATGGACTATCAAGGAGAAACCTATCTTGCAACAGCAAGTGCCTCCCAAGCAACAGGTATTGACTGGTCTAATGGCGTTTCATGGGAGGCAACTGGAGACAATGGCTATCCAGCCTTTACTCACACGCCAACCAATAACTTTCCTACTGTTACCGAAATTACTAGTGGCGATGTCGTTACCAAATCTTCTGGCTATACACTAACTTGTAACACTGTGTCGGGTGCCGATTCTGTTCTATTTTTAGTTGGTGGAGTACACAAGACAATGGGACCTAACGCTACTTCTTGTACATTCACAGCAAACGAGTTGAGCACCTTAGACAATGGAACCAATCTAGTTCAAATCGTTCCTTACACTTATAGTTCGGCTGTTTTTGGAGGCAAAACCATCTGTTTTGGCAAAGAAATGGTACAACAACTTTCTGTTACTGTTCAGTAATTTTCTAACCTCAGTACTCTCTCCCTAGCCCCATTTGTTCGCTTAACCCTTGTAGTATAACAACCCCAACTTGTTTATTCAAGTGGTTGGAGCTGATCAAAATTTACATGCCATTGTTGTTTTATGTATTTGGTAGCACAACAATGTGCAATAACAGATTCACTCTTATTTAGGGTGAATCTTTTTTATTGTAACGTTTTGAGTAATCTCTCGTAAAAAGAAGTTTTAATCTTTATACAATTCTTTCCAATTAAATGATATGCCTTCTTTAGAAAAAGAACTTGCTAAGACAATTGATGATTTAATTCAACAATCTTATCATGTGTTTGACAAAGAAAATACGACCCCAAGTTTGCAGTTATTAGAAAAAGCTTGGGACTTACTCCCACTCCCCAAAGAAAACTGGCAAGAGAGTTATTATATCGCTCAAAATATCATTCATGCGTATCTCCAAGGTAAAAATATAGAGCAAGCCATAGCCTATTTACCAACCTTCATGCGTTGCGACCAACAAAATAGAAATTATGGCGAGAGCGAATTCTTAGCCGGTAAACTTGCCTTTGATCGTGGTCAAAAAATAGAGGCTTTGGATTATTTTATAATTGCGGGACACAAAGGAGGCAAACGTATTTTTAATGGTGTAGAAAATAAAAAATATAAGAATTTTTACACCAATCATCCTTCTACAGCTGCAAAAATTAAAGCTTATAAAGTCTCCTTAAAGCCGAAACAAACAACTCCTGACATAACAAGCTTAGAGCCAACAGCATATCCTATTTTCAGACAATTAGAACAAACAAACACAGAAAAGATTTGTCGGATTGCTTATAAAGATAAAAGTGTCTGGGTGGAAATTGGAAAGCCGCCAAAGACAAAAATTACAATTAAAACATTTTCTACACCAGCAGAAGCGATTCAGCACTGGAAAAAGAAAGAAGTAGAGTGGCTAAAAAAAGGGTATATTTATAGAAACCCCAATGCTATGGCGGGCATGGCTACCATGCATCGTTTTATTGGAACAGGGTATACTGGGGCACTTTCTTTTGAACCTAGTACAGATGGGATTTACGTTTCCAAAGTTGGTTGGAACAACAAAACTCCAAAAGAATTGATTAAGGACACACTTATTTTGATAAACAGATCTGGCGTTATTAAAGAAGAAATAGATTTGCCAGCTGCGCTTCCTTGGGATATTTGTTACAATGCCTTGCATCATTCCTTGTTTATCTATTTAGACAAACGTATTTATCAATACAATATCCATCAACAAACATTTACGCCATTAAGTGCCGCCAAAGATTGGGAACACAAGCAACTTTCAACGGCTGCTAATTGTCTTGCGTTTAGCACTAAACAACAACTTTTATTGACCAACAATATTTCAAATCTCCATCAGAAAAAATTTGACTTAACCATCCCCAGAAGCAATCCTTCTTTTGCCTTAACTCTTTCTTCCGATGCTCAATTATTAGCCATTCAACGCCGACAAAAAACGCTAGATATCATAGATTGTAATTCCTTACAAACAATTATAACCCTAGACGTCAGCACTAAATCCATCGGTCAAATGGCTTTTACAAAAGATAACAAAATGGTAGTATTCATTGACATGGAAGGCTACTGGAACGTTCGCTTCTTTAGTTTGGAAACACAACAAGAACTGTTTTTTAAAGACATCCAAATTCCACCATATGAATATGCGTTTTATTTTGCCTTCAATTCAGACAATTCAAAATTAGCCATTACTTATAGAAATACAGTCAAAATTTTTGATTTTCAAACCCAACAGTTTTTGCACGAGTTTCAGTTTGAACATTCGATCAAAAAAGCCTCTATTAAGTTTGTTGGTGACTTACTTGGCGTTCGTACTGATTATGGCTTTTTTAGCCTTTATAGAGTTTAGTCATGTTCAATATTTCAACAATTGGCGGCAAGATTAGGCAAATCGAAAGATTATTTTTTTATCGTTGCTTAGAATAGTAGTTAGCATTGTTACTCCCTACGGTCGTGAGCTCGCATAGCTCGGTTCGCTGCTACTTCGTGGTCGTTCGCTTTGTTACTCCCTTTGGTCGTGAGCTCGCTATGCTCGGTTCGCTCATGACCTTGGACTTTTGTGCTATATTGTTAGAACTTTTTCACTGCATTTTCTTTTCCACTAAAAATAAATACCTTTGTCTGTTGTTACTTCACTCATCGTAGTAATGTAACTATGATCCCAAATCCCGATTTTTAATCCTTAAGCAAGTTTACAGATAAAATCATATGGCAAAAAAGAACAAATTTTATGTAGTATGGGAAGGGCATGAAACTGGAATTTTTAAGACTTGGAAAGAATGCCAAAAACACATCAAAGGTTATGCAGGTGCCAAGTACAAATCTTTTGGCAGTTTAAGAGAAGCGGAAGATGCTTTTGCGGGCAGTTACTTTGACGCAATCACTCCTAGTAAAAAGAAAACAATTGACCCTAGTTTGGCAGGAACGCCAATTTGGAAAAGTATTGCCGTTGATGCTGCTTGTAGTGGCAATCCTGGATTGATGGAATATCAAGGTGTTGATACAAGTACTGGCAAACGATTATTCCACGTAGGACCTCTGCAACAGGGAACCAATAATATTGGAGAATTTTTAGCTTTGGTCCATGGGCTTGCCTTCCTAAAACAACACAATAGCAATCTACCGATTTACACCGATTCAAAAATTGCTATGGGATGGATTAAAGCAAAAAAATGCCGCACCAAAGTTGCCAAAACCAAAGCCAATGTTAAAATTTTTGATTTGATTACTCGTGGCGAAAATTGGTTAAAAAACAATAGTTTTGAAACAGAAATTTTAAAGTGGGAAACCAAAGCTTGGGGGGAAATTCCTGCCGATTTTGGTCGAAAATAAGTCCTTCGATTTAGAATTCCGCTAAAGAAAAAAAATTAGAGAAATTTTGAATTCTAAACTAGCTGGTACCAAGCACTGCTTTTCACTTCTTTTTTATTATATTTGAACTTTATTGCCTAAACCAAATTTATAATTTTTATAGCAACCATTACCTTTACTTTCCCTGATGATTTTTTTAAGCATCAACATCTTAGATCGCTTTGCTCTAAATCGTGGATTTCATCCTCCATCATCAAGCAAGTTTAGTAATGCTCGTTGCCTTTTCGATATACAGATACAAGTAATCGTTCAGAAAAATTACCATGTCCTTCTTTGAGGGATAATTTTTGTGACCTTTTATTTGTAAACCGCTAGTTAAAAGAAAGTTGATAGAAGATTTATGATTGCAATACAAATCCAACTAAATGCCAACTTATACCTTAGAGACCCTCAAGAAACAAAGTTAGGCAAAAGAATTATTGAGCATAGCATTATCTTAATTGATAAACTGGGATTTGAGAAATTTACGTTTAAAAAACTAGCTACTCAAATAGAATCTACAGAAGCCTCCATTTATAGATACTTTAAGAACAAACACAAACTCTTAATTTATTTGGTTTCTTGGTATTGGGAATGGATGAAATACCAAATTGACTTTAATACAATGAACATCGAAGATGTTGATAAACGTTTAAAAATAGCTTTGTCTGTTTTGGTTGAATCCTCTCGCAAAAACCCTGCAATTAGTTATGTCGATGAAAATCTATTGCATAATATTGTGGTAGCTGAATCTAGTAAGGCTTACCACACCAAACTTGTGGACAAAGAGAATAAAGAGGGATATTTTACCAATTACAAAGTGCTGTGTGAGAGTATTTCTAAAATTATTTTAGAGAAAAGTCCTTCTTATCCTTATCCCAAAGCCTTGGCTTCTACTCTAATTGAAATGGCAAATAATAATATTTATTTTGCACAGCACTTGCCCGCTCTTACTGATATTAAAATTCCTGATAACGGAGAGTTAGAAGAAGTTCAGCGTTTGTTAGAGCATTTTGCCTTTGCATCTATTGCCGCTGCCGTTTAGATGATCCCTTGCCCTATTCATTGTTGATACAAATAGTAGCTGTTATGAAAATAATATTCATTATTCTTTCTTTCTTGATCTCTTGGGAGACGCTGAACGCTCAAAGTGAAGCCATACGAGTGGCATGGAACCAAGCTAAAGAACTTTGTAATGCCCAAGAATATACCCAAGCCAAACCTTACTTATTAAATGTTTATAAAGAAATGCCTCGCCCCTTGTGTTGCTACTGGTTGGCAATGGCTTATGACCTTGAGGAACAACCAGACTCTGCTATTTTTTATTACAAAACGTGTATCCAAAACAGTCCTAAAAAGCCTCAATTAGCTGCTTGGGATAATCTGATTCGCATACAATTGCGTCAATTAGATTTCGCTGCCGCTTATGCCACTGCTTGGGATGCGTTACAAAAATATCCTGGCAATAAAACATTGATAGAGGAATTTAAAGAAGTCTGCAAATGGTCTTATTTTATTAATCATTTAGATTTTCCCAAAAACTATCTAAGTAGCACTGTTGCCCACAAAGAATATGAGGTTAAAACAATTACAGAACAAGAATTGATTGTTAAAAATATTCGTGATGATAAAGGTCAATTCCTTCATGTTGGCAATCGACAGTACAAAGGGACTTATGAGATATGGAAATGCAGTTATAACAGCTCTAAAACACCTGTAGAAATTAAATTTAATTTAGCAGATCACGATATTGATAGACAGCTCGAATCCCAAGCTACCACAGCAAAAGCTGCTTTTAATGATACCAACAACTCTCTTGATATCCGTCTTGGAGCTTTACTCACATTGCTTCCTCTTTCAGACAAACAGGTACTTGATTTGCTCGCCAATGACCAAGAGGCTATTCGACTTTGTACTTGCACCGAAGTAAAATCTACTAGCTCTAAAAAAGTAAAACGTAGTTGTTTATCCGACAAATCAGAGTTGGTTAGAACTACTTGTGAGCAGCTAGATGCTTTTAAATAAAGTTCTTGTTTATTGCTCTAATAAATAATCGTTCAGAAAAAACTATATAAAAAACAACCTTCTTTTTGCGCTACTCTTCATCGAAACATCTTGCTTTAGCCCGCTACCACGCAGTAGCACCGCAGGTAAATCTGCACTTTTTCTCTTTGACTAGCACTAAAAATAAGTCTATTTTTTTAGCTATATTTTTTTCTGCCCACTTACTTAAATAAAAATACATTATATCCTTCATAGCCTTGCCTCACTAGAGACAGGGCTTTTTTATTTCTGACACACTCCGTAAAAATACCTACTTTTCCAAAACAAGTATTTTTCTCCTACCACATCTCAAATATAAAACAGACCTTCACTGTTCTAACATACTGATAATTAATCGATTAAAAATCGATAACACTTAAAACATAAAACACTAATTATCAACTAAATACAAATAAACTTTCTTGGGTTTTTGCTAAGAGAAGTAAAAAATCAACCAACTACTAATAATAGTATAGTATATTTTTATTATTTTAACAATACATATACTACTTATTAACAACTAGATAACTAAAACCCAACCACCTATTCTTCAACCAACAACCAACTACTATGAACAACATCACAATTAAAATCGGAAGCGCACTATTTTTTCTATTTGTAGCATTAGCCGCTTGCAACGAAACTCCAGAAAAACCCAATAAGGAAACTCCTCCTCCTAAACTAACATTAACTGCCAATGGCTTTGCACCTGTTCCAATGCCAGCAACACTAAGCACAGGTGAGCCATTTCCGACAGATTCTACTACTGTCAACGGTTGGGTTTTAAAATCTGAAGTTGATGGCAATAATTTAGAAACTAATGAAAGTATTATCCAACACGGTTGGGGGCTGTGGCAAGCTTTAACAGAAATAACCTCCGAAATACACGATGGTCAACCATTAAGGCGTTTTGAAACTTGGTACACTCCAGAAGACATTATCAATGCGTATAACTTAAAAAATAAAAATTCGGATGCGCAATTAATCCATGTAAAACGCAATAGAGGTAAACTGACGCATTTCAACCAATTTACACATGGAAGCAACAAAATGGACCCTTCAGATGCTAGTGTGCTTGGTTTTGTAAAATACGATCCCGCAGCCGCAGAACATCTTTACGAAAAGAAGCTGTTTTATAAATCTGTTTTAGAAAGTTATAAAAAAGAAGGTGAGTTGGCTGCTATTCCAGAATTTCCGTTGGGTGGCATTGCCTTAAAACCAGTGTTCTCTACCCTAGATACGATTAATCCTGCTACTGGGAACTATGTTTTGCAAGTCTGGCCTGGTGAAGGTGGTAACAATGAACGCTCTTGGAGACCCTCTGATTGGGGAAACACAGTAGAAGTTACGATTGATGGTCAAACGGATGTTGCCAATCGTATCTATTCGATCAATGACTTTATTCATTTTAGAATAGACTCTACACAAGCTGCTGAAATTAAAAACAATCCTCAATTGCCTGGTGAAAACCCTCAAAAAGGGAACTATGCTATTTTAGTTGGTATGCATGTGACTTCTAAAGAAAACGTTCGTTGGACTTGGCAAACTTTCTGGTGGTCTGAAAATGCAGATCAACCACAGACACCAAGTTCTCCTTTGATTGCAGGGCTTAGAACTAATGCGGGATTAGATGCCGCAGCAAATCATTACGCAATGGCTGTTGCTTATAATATGGTGCAAAAAGCACAGCCAGACACAGGGGGTTCCAATCAAGATGTAACTTCTGTTTATGCTTACAACCCTTATTTAGAAGCTGGTTTTTCTAGTAGCCAATTTACACATGGTAATCAAGTCATCTCAGATACCTATGGTCCAGATTATGCCAAAATTCAAGGTAATTTAAACAACTGGGGTATGCAAACCAACTGCATGAGCTGCCATATACAGGCTACCGTACAAGGTGGTGCGGGCTATGTTGCCGATCAATATGTTGATATGCAAGCTCCTTACTTTAAAAGCACCGTCACCTTAGATTTTGCTTGGAGTATTGAAGGTAATATGATTGACGACCAAGGAAATCCTATTCAATAGAATAGGTGATTTTTACTCTAGGCGATATAACCAACCATAACGTTATATCGCCTAATTTTTTATTGCCATACAAACCAATAGAAATACAATAGTATTAATTGAATGGTAACAATACCATAAATAGGCAATTTAAACGCCCATTTTTGCGTTTTATGCCTCCAAACCTGCATGCCTAACAATACCCCTAGACTTCCTCCAACCGCAGCAGCAATAAAGAAGTGTTTTTCAGAAGTTCGCCATTCTTTTTGATTTGCTTTTTGTTTGTCCCACCCCATTCTTACAAAAGAATACAAAGAGGAGGTTCCAATCCAAATTAAACTCAAGGTAAATAGCGTCATTTGTTTTTAGTCATTTCAATCATTAGCAATATAAAATTTCACATATAGAAATTAAAAACCATTCTGTTCTTAAATATCTAACAACCCTTCTGGTAAATCCATGATGACAACTTTCTCACTTTTATCAACAGAGATAATCCAAGCTGCTCTCAGAGGGACTAAAATTTCTTTTTCACCATCGTGCACAGTTGCCATTTCTTGCTGAGGATACTCATCGACATATTTTATAACTCCAGCTTTCCCAATAGCTTCTAAGTGCAACTCATAGCCTTCTAAGTAGCCAAATTCTAATCCTGTGTCATTAATTTCTTCTTCTGTCAAAGAAATATCGTCTCGACGCAAATATAACGGCTGACTAGTGAATAGGCTTGCCGCTTCTTTGGTATCAATATCTTCAAACTTAAAAATCAGGGTTCCTTTCCCTCTCAAATACTCAATAAAATAAGGTGTTTTTTCGCCCTTAATTTCAACAAAAAACGCCTCTACATCTGCCACATCATTCCAAAAACGCTCGTCAATATCTCCTTTGATTTCACCGTTTAAACCATGTGGTTTTCTAAAACGTCCAATTTCAACGTAATCCATTTTCGCTCTAATAATTTTATAAAACCTTTCTATTTTATTTTTGTTATAATTATGCTTACAAAGATTAAAAATACTTGCGTATCTTTGTATAGTGTCTTGTTTATTTTTTAATAAAAATACTGATTTTCCAATTTATCAAGGCGAAAAAAACGAGCATACTCGTAGGGCTTTGAGTCTTTTTTCAACGCAGAGAAATTGGAAAATGCTATTTTTTAGCCATACAAATTAATTCGTAATAATGTCTAATAAAAGACAGTAGATCCATTCTGATTCAAATCAGAATTTCAATTATTACTAGATACTTTATCGTAGTATTTCGTTGATTAACTTGCTACACTCCTTAGGTGCCAGTACAGTACTATATCAAGAAAATCAGAACTTTTTATCACAGCGTATCGCATTTAAAACCAATAAGTCAATGAAATGGAAAGAGCTTAACAATATCAATGATCTAGAAACTGCTTTAAAAGCCTCTTATGAACAACCTGTTGCCCTATTCAAGCACAGTACACGTTGCTCTGTTAGTTTGATGGCTAAAAAGAGTGTAGAACGTTTTTGGGATTTGGATATTGACGCTTATTACTTGGATTTAATCGCCCACAGAGATGTGTCGAACGCTATTGCAGATCAACTAAATATAGAGCATCAATCGCCTCAAATGATTCTAGTCAAAGAGGGAAAAGCTATTTATAATGCCTCGCATGGTTCTATTGATGTTGATACTATGGGAGATTTGTTATAGCGCTGCTATTTTTTTTAAAATGTTAACGATCCATATATTAGGCAGTTGAAATTGTTTTCGCTGCCTTTTTATATGTTTAGATCCCTCTAAAGAGCCCAGTTGTTAAAATTTTGATTTGGAAAATTCAAAATCTTGTTACATTTACACCTAATATCAAATATTCTTGAATTGAAGGCAAAACAGATTTATTTAAACTCTGAGAATCCTTAAAAAAAATTATCGTTACAATATTCTGTCTATCTTAAATTAGTAGTTCGTTAATTAGCTTCGCCACTACTCCGTGGTTTCAACGAACTATTGCTAAATCTAAACCTATGAAAACTATTTTCCTTGCAGTCTTATGCCTTTTTTCTACATTTCTTCTATCTGCTCAAGATGATGAAGGAACTTGGGATGCTTATATGGCTGCTTACGAAGATGACAACCCCGGTTCTACAATATTGCGAATGGACTTAATAGAAAAAGCTCCATTAAAAGAATACTCTAAGTTATTAATAACAGGCGTTACTTACAAAAGCAATAGAGAAGATGGGTTTCCCGACAAGGAGATGCTTCAAACGCTTTATGAGATAAATGATAAACTAGAAGCTTTATTAAAAAAGCATTTTGAAATTATCTATGTTGGCAGTTTTACATATAATTATGAAAGATTAGGATATTATTATATCAAATCAGATAAGAACTTAGAGAAAAAGCTTCAAAAATTTTATAAAAAAAATTACCCTGGCTTTAAATCGCAGATCACCATTAAAGAGGACATTGAATGGAAGGCTTATACTGAATTTTTATACCCTAGTGAAGAAATATTGGGTTATATGTACAATAAGAAAGTTGTAAAAGCTCTTTACGATGCAGGGGATCTATTAACAGAAAAAAGAAGAATTGATCATTGGCTTTGGTTTCATGATGAAACAAAATTAAAAGAGTGTATATCTGAACTTGAGCAACTAGGTTATACAATCGAAGGCTATAAAAAAGTAGAAGAACGAGAAAATTTATATAGTATCCAAATTTGGAAAAATGGCTTGCCTGATATGGAGAATATTAGTGCTGAAACCTCCAGTTTGCAAGTATTAGCAAAGAAATATGATGGAGAATACGATGGCTGGGAAACAATTGTTGTAAAAAAATAAAGATGCCATTCCGAATCTCTTTAATCACTACAAGCCCGCAGAAAAAAGAAAATCTGGTACATCTGACTTTTGCATCAACACCAAATCACCTATTTCATTTTCATGGATCAAAACCATACCTTCATTGGGACGATTTCTTAGCTCTTTTGCAAAGCTATGTGCTACAAAAACGACTTCTTGATTAACCAATTCTTCTACATCATATAAGCGTCCAATTCGGCTAACTGTTTTATATTCTTGACCATCAGCAAGTACCGTCAAAGCAATAAAACGTTTGGTTCCTTTTATCTCAGTTGCCTCAATAATTTGCCCTTCTTGAAAGCTTACTTCTGCATAATAATCTGCATTAATAGCCCTGCGAATAGGGTAATTCAAACGACGAGTTAACACTTCTTGCTGTAACCATAAATCTTGCAACTGCTCTGTTGGAGTTTTGCTATTGCAAATCACTCGAACAGGAAATCCTTCTGGCACATAAATCTGAGCAATAACTTGATCTGTTAGCACCTCTCCTTTTACCGTAATTCTCTGATCTACTTTGGGCATATAAATCCTCAAAATTTCGTTCTTTCGTCTCCCTCGAACACTATAATGTCCTTTATGTGCCAACTTTCGTAGCAACTCATCGGACATACTAAAAGATTCTATCTGCGTGAATGTCCGCACAATTTTTCGATCCCAATCAATAATTTCATAGGGAATCTGCAAATCAATCAAAATCGTATCGCTATTTCTTAGGGAAAAAGAGCGTACATATTCTTTCAATAATTGCGCCGACATTATCTGGCTAAATAGGAATAAATTAATAAGAACAAGAAAAACTTTCTTCATTGCGGGAATCTGTATTTTGGAGTGTTGCCCAACTTATGTTAAGCAAGAATGACTACTCCAAAAGAGTAATCATTCCTTAACTAAACAGTTAGACTATAAAAAAGTTTACGATATTATCGGACTACACCTCCGTTAATTGCTGCTTCTTGAGGTCCCACAAAAATCAACTTGCCCGCTTCATTTTCTGCCATTAGAATCATTCCTTGCGACTCAATTCCCATCATTTTGCGTGGTGCCAAATTAGCGACTAGAGTCACTTGTTGCCCAATAACCTCTTCAGGTTCATAATGCAACGCGATACCAGACACAACTGTTCTAGTCTCAAACCCTAAATCAACGGTCAGCTTAAGTAACTTCTTAGCTTTTTTAATTTTTTCTGCGGCAGTAATAGTTCCTACTCGGAAATCTATTTTTGTAAAATCATCAAATGCGCACGTTTCTTTTACTTGCTCAGGCTCTTTTTCTGCTTGTGCTTTTAATGCCTCCATTTTCTTTTTTAACACTTCCAATTTTTGTTTTTGCAATTCAATCAACGCTAACCTAGATTTATCTTTTCTATCATTGATTTTAGCAAATAACAATTCGGGTGCATTAATTTTATGTCCTCCAGGAATTAAATGCCCTCCTTGCTTCAAGACTTGTTTCAACACATCAAAATCACCAGACTGTAATGGTTCTAAAGCCAATAAGGTTCTCAATTTAGCTGCTGTAAAAGGCAAAAATGGTTGACTCACAACGCTCAAGACCGTTGCAATCTGTAAGCTTAAATTCATAACGCCTTTCACCAAATCCGAATCTGGCTCTGTTTTCCAAACTTTCCAAGGTTCATTACGCTGCAATAAAATATTAGCATAAGCAGAAATATCCATAAGAGCTTGCACGCCATTTTTAAACTCATAATTCAAAATACAAGTTTCTAAATGCGCTACTTTAGACAACAAAACTTTATAGGCATCCCCTAGTGTTATAGTTTTTTCATCCTCTACATCTTTAATAGATATGGAAGCATCTGCTGCTGGCACCTCTCCTTTATAATAACTATGTGTTAAGTTAATGACTCGGTTGATTAAATTCCCCAAATTAGCCACTAATTCATTATCATGCAATGCCACAAATTCGTCCCACTTAAAATCACCATCTTTGTTTTCTGGCAAAGTACGAATCAAAGCATAACGCAAGGCATCTTCCTTATTTGGGAAAGCTTCAAAATCTTTCAAATATTCATGCTGCTCAATTACCCAGCCCTTAGATTTAGAAAATTTTCGTCCTTCTAAGTTCAAAAATTGATTGGCAGGAACTGCTTTAGGCAATACATAATCTCCATGAGCATGCAACATGGCAGGGAACACAATGCAATGAAAAACAATATTATCTTTCCCAATAAAATGCACTAGCTCTACATCATCTCCTTTCCAATAGGATTCCCAGTCCGTATTATTCTCCAGAGCCCATTGCTTTGTCGCAGAAATATACCCTATTGGAGCATCAAACCAAACATACAGCACCTTCCCCTCTCCTCCTTCTACAGGCACAGGAATCCCCCAACTCAAATCTCTAGTAATCGCTCTAGGCTGCAAGCCTTCCCCATCATTCAACCAAGAATTGCATTGTCCAATTACATGTGACTTCCAAGTTTTGGGATCATGCAATTGCACTCCATCTACCTTTCCTGTTTTAACCCATTCTTTCAACCAATCACCGTGTTTATCCAATCTAAAATACCAATGCTTTGTTTTTCTTAGAACTGGTGTTTTTCCACTCATAGTAGAGCGAGGTTCGATCAAATCGGTTGGTGACAAAGTCGATCCACAGTTTTCGCACTGATCGCCATAAGCTTCTGTGTGATTACACTTAGGACAAGTCCCAATAATATATCGATCGGCTAAGAATTGATCAAAAGCTTCGTCGTAATATTGCTCTGACTCTTTAACATCAAACTCACCTCCCTTTTCAAGCAACTTCTTGAAAAAGTCTTGTGCCGTTTCGTGGTGCAATGGAGCACTAGTACGGTGATACTTATCAAAGGAAATTCCTAAACGCTCAAAAGTCTCCTTATTCAAATTGTGGTAAGTATCTATAATATCTTGTGGTGTTCTCCCTTCTTGTTTGGCACGAATTGTAATCGCAGCACCATGCTCGTCTGAACCACAAATAAACACAACGTCTTTTCCTTGCAACCGTAGAAAGCGTGCATAAATATCTGCTGGCAAATAAGCACCTGCCAAATGTCCTAAATGCAATGCTCCATTTGCATACGGTAGAGCTGCCGTTATCGTGTGTTTTTTGTTGTTCATTCTTATTGTTTTAAATCATAACCCAAGAAATATAGCACTTTACAAGCATTTCTTAAATAGACATACTTCTATAGAAAAGTATTCAGAATGGAATTATTCTTTCTGAGTAATTTTCGATTGAAATTTTAAGTAATTATCCAGAAGCTGACTAAAATATTTTACGGCTTCTTTCGACCCTTTACTTAACAATACAGCGCCATTTTAGTTCCCATAGGGGCAAAAATAAACACTAGCCTTAAAAAAGCTAGTGTTTATTGTATTTTTTATATAAAAATCTTCTGTAAGTTCTTTTCTTCTATCCCATCATTCTCGCATGTACAAAAGAATAACCACTAATGATAGTATATCCTATGAACACTAAGATATGGAATGGCAACATACCTACTATTCCATAAGAAACTGAAACAACAATTGTTGACAAGAATAGCAAAGCTAATAATAATTCTACTTTAGCAATTGGGCTCACTCCTTTAGATAGGTATTTATTAGCTCCCCAACCTTTTTGCTTTTTGTCTTCCAAATTAAATTTAGGCGTACGAACGAAAGGTGTTTTTTTACCAATATATCCTTCAAAGGCTGCCATTGCATTGTGCAATGCCATTCCCATTGATAAGGCTAAAAAGAAAGGAAAACGAATGACAAAAGAGAATAAGTTTTTAATCGAAAATCCACCTCTGGTATGCTCATAAGACAACCAGAAAAATAGAGAAACCATAATCATATTTAACGATCCCAAAGCGGCATATCCCAAGATATCATTATAAATTGAGGTATCTCCTTGATGAACGTGTTGTACCCAAACTAAAGGAATACTGCTCAAAGAAAGTAGCAAAATACAAATAAAGATACCCGTATTCATCAAATGCGAAATAGCGTGCAACTTATCTACAAAGCCTAAATCTTTGGCTTTCATAACTCTAGGCAAATTCTTAACAGCACATTCTGCTGCTCCTTTTGTCCATCTAAACTGTTGACTTTTGAAGGCATTCATTGCCACAGGCAACTCTGCTGGAGTTGTTACATCTCCCAAATACTTGAATACCCAACCTTTTAGCTGAGCACGGTAACTCAAATCCAAATCTTCTGTCAAAGTATCGGAAGACCAACCACCTGCATCTTCAATACAAGCACGTCTCCAAAGACCAGCCGTGCCATTAAAGTTCATGAAGTGTCCTGACATGTTACGTCCCATTTGCTCTACCACAAAATGCGCATCCAATGCCAAAGCTTGCATTTGAGTCAAAAACGAATAGTTTTTATTCATGTGTTCCCAACGCGTTTGAACCACACCAATTTTCTCATTTTTAAAATAAGGAATTGTGCGCTTCAAGAAATCTGCATGAGGAATAAAGTCAGCATCAAATACAGCCACAAATTCACCTTTAGAAATGGTCAAACCATAGGCAAGCGCACCAGCTTTAAAGCCAACTCGCTCTGGGCGGCGAACATGTTGTATGTTCCACCCATAAGGCTCCAACGCTTTGATTTTATTGGCAATAATTTGAACTGTCTCGTCTGTAGAATCGTCCAAGACTTGGATTTCTACTTTTTCTTTAGGGTAGTCTAACAAAACAATAGCATCTAAAAGGCGTTCTACAACGTATAATTCGTTGTAAACAGGTAGCTGAATCGTTACTGTAGGCACAAAATCGTCCGTCATTACGGCATTGTTATTCTCTTTTCGGCGTCTCCACCAAAAGCTAATGGCAAGGTGCAATTGCACACAGCTATAAAGAAAGATAAAAATGAGGGGAAGCACGTACAACGCAATGATAAATATTTCCACGTTTATTTGTATTTGAATATTGTTGTAATAATTTTATAACCTGCTAAAATAGTTCCTTTGATAGTTCCTGAGATTTTAGATTTTCCTACTCGTACTCGATAAGAGACTGGAATTTCAGTAGTTTTAAGTCCTTGTTTTGCTGCCTTTACTTGCATTTCTACTGTCCAACCATAGGTTTCATCACACATATTCAAGTCTATCAGTCTGTCATATTTTATTGCTCTAAAGGGTCCCAAGTCGGTATAAACGACTCCGTAAAACCATTTAATGAGCATTGTTGCTAGCCAATTGCCAAAAACTTGTTGCGGAGTCATCGAACCTTGTTCCTTGTCTCCCAACGCTCTTGAACCAATAACCATCTCTACATCGCTTTTCAAAATTGGTGCCACTATTTGTGGTAGCTCTTCAGGATGATCTGAATAGTCTGCATCCAGAAAAACCACAATATCTGGTTTTTGCTCCATTTTTTTGAGATAATCGATTCCTTTTAGGCAAGCAAAACCGTATCCTTGTTGTTGCTCATGCAGTACTGTTGCACCTGCTGATTTTGCGACTGTTGCCGTCTCATCATTCGAATTATTGTTCACCACAATAACTTCCTGAACAAGATCCATTGGAATATCTTGAATAACACGTCCCACTGAATTTTCTTCGTTGTAAGCAGGAATGATGACCACTATTCTTGCCATACTTCTAATTTAATGTTCTTTTTCCCACGCATTTAAATAGTATTATATTTTTAAATTCATTCTTCAAAATGCACATACAACACTATTTGAATTACTAAAAGTGGCTATCTTCTCGCAAAAATGGTTTAAATGTGCCGCAAAAGTAGTATAAAAAAAACAGTTTGCCATAAAAATTTAAACCTTTTCTATCTATTCTTTAAAATAATCATAGAAGCTTATTTTTTTAAAGTGACATTTTTATCTAAAAAATAACGTCTATAACGTTTTAGGTCTATTTTATTGCTCAAAAAAATCTTTTGAAAAGATTTCTAATCCATTAAGTATTGGAAAGTAAATAGTTTATTCCTAACTTCCAGTATATAATTTTGTAATTTGGGGCTTAAATATGAGGTCTTTTTAGAGCAGAATAGTGTTGTTTTATGCGTAGGCTTTTATTGTGCTCTAAAAATGAAACCATTAACGATTGCCACGAAACGATCATAGAATTTATAAAAAGCGAACTGTTCGATTTTTTAATCATGTTAATAAAAGGAAAAAAGACCGTGTCGCGAACCATACAACTTCATTATAGGTTTATTGTAGGTACTACGTTTTGTAATAATCGTTATTACTCGTACTACTTAATTTAGTAGTTCGTTGATTAGTTCGTGAGCGCTTTGCTTTTAGTTAGCTTCGCTACTACTATGTGGTACTTCGTGGGCGCTGCGCTTTTAGTTAACTGCGCTACTACTTCGTGGTTTCAACGAACTATTGTTAATTATTTTCTTATTATAACTTAAAATAATGTTATCTCATGAGTGGATTACTCCTTCCCTTATTAGCAATTATCACAGGAATGCTGGCCGCTGCATCTGTTGTTGTCAAAAAATCTCCAGACGCAGCCAATCTTATAAAAAAAATCAAACCTTATGAAGCTGGAATTGGGGCTGCATCTCTTATTCTTGGCATTCTGAAACTACTAAATATTGCGCTAGCATTTAGAATAGGTTTGATTTGGGGACTTGTATATATATCTTGTGTTGCCTCTTGTATTGTAATGGGATTTCTTTTAGGTTATCCTGTACTTCAAGATTTATTATTGGATGAACTAAGTGAAGATACAAGAGCTAAAAGTGCAGAAATGTACGAACGACTTACTCCTTACAAAGTAACATCAGGACTTGTTGCAATGGGTACTGGTTTGTATTTATTAGTAATAGGAATTATATTTTAATACTAGTCTAAAAATTTATGCCGAAAACTGTACAGACCATAACACTGTTGCGAGAATTAGAGCGATTGAATCAACGTTTATCTGAAATTGTTGCTAGAGACTTTGCCAATTTGAGCTCGGAACAATTGAATTGGCGAGAGCATGAAGAAAAATGGAGCATCGCAGAATGCTTGCTGCACTTAAACTATGTTGCTGATTATTATTTTCCTGCAACACTCAAAGCTATTAAAAATTCAAAGTCAAAAAAAAGCAAACCACAAGCAAAATTTACTAGAGGATGGCTAGGACATTATTACGCTAGCAAGTTTCGCCTTAACCTTGATAATCAAATGAAAAGCAAAATTGAATCGCCTTCTAAATATAATCCAAGAAGTATTTCATCTAGCCAATTGGAAGGCAAAGCGATTGTTCAAGAATTTTTAGCGAATCAAGATACCCTCTATTCTATGCTTCAAGATGCTCGTTTAATCAATTTGCAAAAAACTCGTGTTTATGCAGCTTTCTTAGGACTAGTAAGCATACAGTTGGGTGATATGCTCAAAATCTTAGTTTATCATACAGAAAGGCATATTGTCCAAGCTCAACGAATTTTGTATCACGACTATTTTCCAGGTAACTTACCTTTAAAAGATTTGCTGTCTCAACGAGATGAGTAAAATATCAAGAAAAAACTTGTTGCAAGTTGAATTTTATTAATTACTTTTGTCTGACGAAGTTGAAAAAATCGATGGAAGCACCATTTCAATAAACATTGTTATGATGCTATCTAATAGAGTTCCAAAAAAAATTAATGGACGATATTAATCAATAAAAGATACGATTTTTATAAAATAATGAAAATTAGACAAGACCGTGTGTTTTAACCAATGGTCTTAGTTAACGGATTTGAATGTTTATGGGTAAATAACTATCCAAATCATCAAATCATCAAACCTTCAAATTAAAATAAGTACTATGAGTTTACGTAATGACTGGACAAGAGAAGAAATCGAAGCCATTTACAACAAGCCAATTTTAGAATTAATCTATGAAGCGGCTACAATTCATCGTGAAAACAACGACCCTAGCGAAGTGCAGGTATCTACTCTTTTGTCAATTAAAACAGGTGGGTGTCCTGAAAACTGTTCCTATTGTCCACAATCGATTCATCATAATACCGACTTGGAACCTGAACGTTTATTAACATTAGACGAAGTAATGACAAAAGCAAGTATTGCGAGTCAAAATGGTTCTACTCGATTCTGCATGGGAGCTGCTTGGAGAAATGTAAAAGACAACAAGCAGTTTGATCGTGTTATTGATATGGTTAAAGGCGTAAATTCTCTAGGTATGGAGGTATGTTGTACTTTAGGTATGTTGACCAAAGAGCAAGCCGAACGCTTAAAAGAAGCTGGCTTACACGCTTACAACCACAACTTAGATACTTCTGAAGGACATTACGCAGAAATCATTACAACTAGAACATATCAAGATCGCTTGGATACCTTAGAACATGTTAGAGAAACAGGGCTAAATGTTTGTAGTGGTGGAATCATTGGGTTGGGAGAAACCGCAGAGGATAGAATTATTATGCTACACACTCTAGCTAACCTTCCTAAACATCCAGAATCTGTTCCTGTCAATGCATTAGTTGCCGTGAAAGGTACGCCTCTTGAAAATCAAGAACGAGTGTCAGTTTGGGACATGGTTCGAATGATTGCTACTGCAAGAATTATCATGCCTAAATCTCAAGTTCGCCTTTCTGCTGGACGCCAAGAGATGCCTATTACAGAACAAGCGTTGTGCTTTATGGCAGGTGCTAGCTCTATATTTGCTGGTGAAAAATTATTAACCACACCAAATCCAGATGTAGACCAAGATAAAATGATGTTTGAATTATTAGGATTAAAACCTATGGCAGCATTTAAAGGTCAAGAAAAAGAATTAGAAGCGACTGAATTCTAAAAATAATTCTATATAAATATCCCAAAGCACTGTTTTTTTTAGAAAGCAGTGCTTTTTATGTTTTACTAACCTCCCTGTTCTTTATTCTCATCAAATAAATTCAGCATTTCATAAAACAATCTCAATAGGCACTCAAACAAGGCTCACTAAAGAGTTTGTGCTCTTGCTACCTTTCAAATACAGCTCTTTTTCAGCACTTTATGTTCACATTTTATAAAAATAGAATTCGCTATTACTATGAAAATTGCTTTTTTTGTTTTAATTTTATATAACTATCAAAAAATCAACGAATTACTAACAAGTTCATAGTATAGTTTCGTATTCCCATTTATCTGATCCCTCAAAATCATTGCTTATGGAGTTCTTTATCACCCCCATTGCCTTGATAGTAGGAACGTTCCTTTTAGGATTTATTATCCTTAGCTTCATTTATTGGATGCGAAAAGGCAACGTAGGTCATTTGCCTCCTAATCAGGCAAGCGCCGATTATCCTTTTACACATTTCAGGCATTTAACACCTGAAAACTTGTAAATACCTAATCGATAGAAGCCAATCCACCCATTGATTGGCTTCTTTTTCACTATCCCCAAAGACCTCCTATTCCTGCTACTATCAGCATGGCAAACAAGCCTAAGAATAGCAAGGCTGTTGCCCTCCACAAATGGCTATTTTGTTCCAACAAATGCTCCATACGGTTAGAGAGGCTTTCTGGTTGATACCATTTTACTTGTCTTGTATATTGAAAGGTTACATAACTCCAGTAAATAAAGAGGCACCCCTGAACAAATGCCATTATTTCTAGCACAATTATGATCGTAGACCAGTCGTCATCTATAAAAATAGAAAGCCCAATCAGGCAAAGTAATGTGCCAATAACAAACCCTAGAGCAGATAATATGCTTAACCAAACTTCGACTCGTTTGATTTCAACAAAACAGCTGCTTTTATGCTCTGACTGAATTGTATTGTCATCTAGTAAATTATTATTCGCCATTTATAAGTAATAATAGCAAGTAAAACAGCCTTCTTTTTGTGCTACTCTTCATCAGAAAAACTTGTCTTAGCTCGTTAAGCCTTCCTTTTTATTCTTTGATTAGCAAAAAAATAATCCCATTTTTTGTTCTTATTTTTTCTGACCTCTTACTTATTAGAAAATTAATGTCTCATTATGCTTAAATAGTTAGCTGCCCTGCTACTAAATCAAATAATTGCAAGGAAAGAAAAAATCATTGAGCCAATTAAAACGACCAGAAAAAACAGCAGCAAAAGGGGACCTACCATCCAAAAATAACGCTGTTTTCTAAAGGCAAGTTCCAAGTCAGCTATATATTCACTTTCTTGATAATTCTTTAACGAACTCCAACTTTTGTATAAGAGATAATTGGTATATGTTGCTAAGGAACAGGCTACGATATAACACAATGTTGATCTGTAGTATGTTTTGATATAGTCATATTGAAAGCCCCAAATGACATCACTAATCACAAGTCCCCAAAATACCAATATTATAAAAGTCAAAATAATTATGGTCTTTTGTTGCCAATATAAAACCTTTGTGACTGCTTGTTTGGTGGATATTCCCATGCGATTAAAATTACTTTTGGTTGCTTCTCCAATTTTTAAATTCCAAGCACCTACTTTTAATCCAAATCTTTTTTAGAAAAACCCAAAGCCTTTAAATACGCCATCATTTCTTTTTTGAAATTAAACGTGGGATGTTTTCGAATCATATCAAAGGCAAAATCAAAGTCTTTGTAACTGTATTGGATGGGGATAGTTTCACCTAAAGTAGACATAACAACAGGCGCATTTGTTGCCGCTAGTACTTTTCTACTTGTATCTAAAAACGGGAAAATATAGTTGCGCACAAATTCTTGATATTTAGGTGGATGCAATTCATAATATTGATCTGCTAAACGAGCATATCGATGCATCGTTTCTCTATATTCCATCACAAAAACGTTGCTCAACTCATTTCTCCTAGATTGAAGCATGGTGACATCTTTAGCTTGCAATTGTGCTTCCATATCTTTGATAATTAACCGCAAACGTTCTTTTTTGAGCTTGTACTCATCTTCTAAAGAAAACAGTTTATCATTTTGTTGCAATTGGATTTGTTGAAGTTGAGCTTGTAACTTAGCAATAGCCTCCATTTGTTGTCCTCGAACATACAACCAAGTTACCAATACAACAACAATAAAAACTAAAATATTCACTACATAAAAAATCCAATCGGCCTGAATTGCTTCTATAAATGTCATCTTTAAAAGTTCTAGGTTATTAATTTTAGTAGTTAGCTTAGTTACTCCCTTCGGTCATGAGCCAGCAAGCTGGGTTTGTTACTCCCTTCGGTCGTGAGCTCGCTATGCTCGGTTCGCTGCTACTTCGTGGTCGTTGGTTACTTCGTGAGCGCTTTGCATTTAGCTAGCTTTGTTACTTGCGCTCGCATAGTTCGGTTCGCTGCTACTGTGTGGTTTCAACAAACTATTGCAATTTTGTAGCAAAAGATAGTAAAATAATATAATTATCACAAACTACTGTACCGAAAACAACAGCAATTCAACAAAAATAATTCACTCAAAAGCCTCCCTTTTTCGCGCAACATTTTTTAAACTTCTTTCCACTTCCACAAGAACAAGGATCATTGCGACCAATTTTTGAAGTTTTAGTATAAATTCGCTTAGGTTCTACCCCTTCCACAAAATACCATTTTCCTTCGACCCTCTTAAACAAAGAATCTTCTGTATGTACTTTCAGGAGATTTTGATATTTGTAATGTGCTTTAAAAACAACACGCCCTACGTCATCTTTTTCTGAGCCCTGTGTTCTTTGAAGAATTTCCAGACCTTTCCAATCGGCTTCTTTAGCCCAACTTTCAATTGTTTTTCGATCGCTGTCTGCTCTTCTATCAGGGTGAACCGTATGGATAATATAATCTATTTCCCCTTTTACATGTGCCGTATACCTTGAACGCATCAACGCTTCTGCTGTTGGTGCATTTTGTCTCCCTTCTAAAAAAGGAGCGCAGCAATTAGAGTAAGTTTGTTGGCTACCACAAGGACATTTTTCCATTGTTGTCATTTTTTACCTTTCAATTGTCTGAATATACAAAGCTTCTACTTTTTTTCTCGCCCAAGGAGTTTTACGCAAAAACTTTAAACTAGATTTGATACTAGGGTCGTGATTAAAACAACGAATATTGATTTTATATCCCAAGTGCTCCCAGCCATAAATTTCAACCAAGTATTCCAAAATGTTCAGTAACGTTTTTCCATGAAGTGGATTATTCGGCTGTTTTTCCATATCAATTTTATTATTTACTGATTACTAAAATGTTACCACAGGAATAAACAAAACCCATTTTACTAATAATCAAGTTAATACAATTTAAAATTACTTCTACTAAGTTCTTTTGATAGACTATTATAGAAGTAAAAGTTTAAAAGTACAGCTTTTCAGAATATGTTAGTATATTTATTGTAATTTTCTGATCCAGTAGTTCGCGACTAGGTACATCAAACCTATAAGTTGACTAATATGCTGTATCATACTAACTACCGACATTAAACAGATATAATTAGCCCCTCAGTATTTAATATGGATACCAAAACCAGAGAGCATGCACAACAGTTAGAAGCTGTTTTTTTTTCGACCTTAGACTCCCTTCGAGGTGTTTGGGATGCCAACAACGCAAGTAGTGTCTTACTTTCTTTAGTATTTTTCAAACGAATTTTAGCCCTCCAAAAAGAGCACGTTTTTGATTTTATTGAAACAGAGCCAGAAGACTATCTTTGGTCAAGTAATTTTAGAAATAAAGTTATTGATGATCCAGAGTTAGCCATGCGCGACCTAATTACTACCCTAACGCAATTTTCCAAGCGAAATACTTCGCTCAAAAATATTTTTGCGCCGTTGGGGCTCGCTTTACAAGAAGAAAATAATCTACAATTACTCATTCAAGTTATTCTAGTGTTGGAGGATTTAGATTTCTCAACCAAAGCCATTTCTATTTCCGAATTTGGCAGTTTCTTTAACGACAGTTTGTATAGAACCGCACTTCGAGCAAGTAATACTGGGATTAAACGAACGACCCCAAAAACAATTAATCAATTATTAGTAGAACTTGCCAATCCCCAAACCAACGAATCTGTCTACGATCCTACTGCTGGTCAAGGTTCTAGTTTGATTGCATTTCTAAACAAAGAGCCCAACTTGCATATTTTTGCTCAAGAACAAAATATTCATATCTGGGCACTCTGTAAAATGAATTTATGGGCAAATGGAGCTTATCAAGCCCAAATCAGTAACGGAAACACCTTAGTAGATGACTTACAAGAAGATTTGAAAGTAGACATTGCCATTGCTCATTTTCCTTTTGGTCAATATACACCAACAGAAAAAATCAAAGAACAGTCCTATACTTCTATTCCTTTTGACGTAAGTACACCACATATTCCTTGCAATAGCCTGTTTATACAACTCATGTTGTCCAAATTAAACACCAAAGGGCGCTTAATTACCATCATGCCAATTAATACGCTAGTAGATGATAAAGAAGATAGAAAACTGAGAGAATTTCTTATTCGTAGAGATTTATTAGAAGCTGTTATCACGTTGCCTTATGGGTTGTTGCATTCTACGGGTATTCCCATCTGTATTTTGGTGATTAATAAAAATAAAACTACTTTGCGAAAAGAGCAAATTTTATTTATAAACGGTGCCAACTTGGATGTCAAAACGCAATCCAAACTAAACCGTGAATTAACTCCCAAACATGTAGAATGTATTCGGGCCGTCTTTCATCACTTAGACACCGACTGCACACCAGAACTGGAGGCTTGCGTTTCTACAATTCCTTTACATCAAGTTATCTTAAACGATTATAATTTAGATGCCAAGCGTTACGCCTCTCCTTTTATTGCACAACTTCGATTGTTAGAAGCGCACGGACAGTTAATTCGGCTCAAAGAAATTTTTAGATCCGAACGCCCAGCATTGTGGTTTGACGAAACACCTTATCAAGATATTCCTTACATACGCCCTCAGAATTTGGGTAAATCCATTACCAACTATCTAATTGACCCTAAAAATATTCCCAACACTGATGAGGTGCAGCAAGTTGCTGGTCAACTGATTAATGAATCTATTTTATTGGTCAACCGATCTGGTCGAAAATTAAGAACAAGTTACTTTGTTTTTCAAGGTACTCCTATATTGGTTAATGAAGACATCATGACCTTTCGAGTGGACGAAGATCGCCTCTTAATTGAATACCTCATTTTGCAACTACACGATGATCTTTTTATACAGCAACTCAATATGTATAAGATGGATTATCAACACAACATGATTACGGAAGAATACTTTGAAGGGCTTCAAATCAATTTACCCCCTTTAGAAGAACAGGCGACAATTATCAAAGAAACAAAAGTTCGTTTGCTTCAAGAAGAGGAAGAAAAAGTAGAGCAATTGCGAAATGATTTAAATTTAGGCAAACAAAGAGCTCAAAATGAACAATATAAAATTATTTCTTCCCTGCAACATGAATTAGGCAATCGATTGCCTGCTGTTCTTACAGAAATTAAAAACTTAAAATATTTTCTAAAAGACAAAGAGGAAGATCAAACACCAATTAATTTTTCAGAACCCATGTTTCCCGTTTTTGAGGACGAAGATATTGATACTGTTGACACCTTAGCCACCACGATAGAACGAATAGAATCCATACTCATTCATTCTATCAATAGCCTTGATTCAACAGGAGATATTATCAAAGCGGATCGAAGTAAACTCAATCTAGAACGAACGAAAATTAAAGATTTTTTAGAAGAAATTCAACAATTTTATACGCAAGAAACAAGTTTTAGAATTCAGATTGAAGTAGAGGAGGATGCCAAAGGCCGAGAAATTCCAATCTATACCCTCATTGATAAAACACAACTTACAACTGTTTTCACCAACCTTATTGACAATGCGAAACGCCATGGTTTTGTGCAAAACAACAAGCAGTATACCATTCAATTTAGAGTTGGCTTATCTTCTGATCAACAAGAGGTGATTATTCTTTATAAAAACGACGGAAAAGAGTTTCCTAATAACTTTTCTTTCGAAGATTTTATTGGTTATGGAAATTATGCAGGGCAAACAGGGCACTCTGGAATCGGGGGCTATCTAATTCACCAAATTATTGACAATCATAACGGAAATATCCATTATAGGAAACGGACAGACCGACGTGATCCCTTCAAAGTACAATTTGAAATTGCCTTGCCTGCTCTATCTACAAAATAGCATTTAAAGTTTTGAAATTAGACCGTCTGTTTTGTACCTTTAATTATTATAAACACCATATACTCTTACAGTAATTCTCTGTAAAAATGAAAGAATTTTACTACTAGAGTACCAAGAAACAACAAGTATGTTAAACAAAAAAACAGCTTTCCTATTTATCGTAATTGTAGTCTATTTTCTGTATTCTTGTGCCAATAACGAACAGGCTCAAAAAACAATAGAATCAGAGACAACTATCGTAGATAAACAACCCGAAACAGGTTACGATAGCTTACTCGCACAACGATTAGGAGCTGATGCCTATGGAATGCGTCAATATGTTATGGCGTTTCTAAAAAAAGGACCGAATAGACCTGAAGACCCTGAAGAAGCTAAACGATTACAAACCAAACATCTCGAAAATATAGGAAAACTAGCAGAGGAAGGGAAACTAGTTGTTGCAGGACCTTTTTTGGACGATGGAGAGCTGCGGGGCATTTATATTTTTAATGTAAAAACTATCGAAGAAGCAGAAATGTTAACCAATACAGATCCGGCCATACAATCAGGTAGCTTGGTAATGGAACTTCACCCTTGGTATGGTTCTGCGGCTTTAGTTGATGTTAATACAATTCATAATAAAATAAAGAAATAATAAATTGAAAGTATCTGTAGGAATTGATATAGGAGGAACCAATACCGTTTGGGGCATCATTGACGAGCAAGGGCAAGTCCAGTTGGAAGGTAATATTCGAACAAAGGACTATACGAATCCGAATGACTTTGTTGCCAAATTAGCGTTAGACATTAAAGAAGATCTTCAACTACACCCCCAGTTTGAATTAGTAGGAATGGGAGTTGGCGCTCCCAATGGAAATTATTTTAACGGCACAATAGAACATGCTCCTAATTTGATATGGAAAGGCATTGTTCCTCTACAAAAAATGTTTCAAACGCATTTTGATTTGCCTGTTTGGATTACCAACGATGCCAATGCTGCCGCTATAGGAGAAATGCTTTTTGGCGCAGCTAAAGGCATGAAAGACTTTGTTGTTGTTACTTTAGGAACTGGTTTGGGAAGTGGTTTTGTTGTTAATGGCGAACTGATCTATGGACACGATGCTTTTGCAGGAGAGTTAGGACATACCATTATAGAACGAGATGGAAGACTTTGTGGCTGTAGTCGAAAAGGTTGCTTAGAAACCTATGCTTCTGCCACGGGAATTGTTCGCACAGCCAAAGAGCGTTTAGAACACTATGAAGGAAAAAGCTTGCTACAAGAACAAGAGCGTATTAGCTCAAGAATCATCGCCGAATGTGCAGAAAAAGGAGATGCATTAGCGTTGGAAATTTTTGATTATACAGCCCAACAATTAGGCTACAGCTTAGCTAATACGGTTGCCATTACGAGTCCAGAAGCCATTATTTTATTCGGAGGTTTAGCCAATTCGGGCGCCTTAATTGCAGCCCCCACCAAACATTATATGGAAGCCTACATGCTCAATATCTTTCAAAACAAAGTAAAACTACTTGTTTCTACTGTTCCTCAACATCACGCTGCTATTTTAGGAGCAGGAGCATTGGCGTGGAAAAATGTCAATGGGGCTTTGTAGATACATCCCTTTATAGAGAACACAAATTCAAAATCTTAGACATGCTATTGTATAGTAAGTCTAAGATTTTGAAACGCAAGCTGCTACCATTCCATCCCAGGATAGGCACGCTGCATCCATTGCATTTCTGCTAAGACAAGCCCCATTTGTTCGGTATGTTTCCCTTGCTTGCCGCCTTTTTGAATCCACCCATCTTTAGGACGTGTTAATGTAGCTTCTTTTAAAATCGCATTTACACGCTCCTCCCAAAGCGGTCGGATGGCTTCCAAATCTACTCCTATTCCCTCTTCAAGCATTTTAGCATCTACCTCATCTGCCACAAACAATTCACCAGCATAATCCCAAATATCGTCTAAAGCCTCTTGCATTTTCTCATGGCTCTCTTCGGTTCCATCTCCCAAGCGGATGACCCATTCAGCACTATATCGGTAATGATATGTTAATTCCTTAATTGATTTTTTGGCGATGGCGACCAATTTTTCATCCTTGCTGTTGCTTAGAGCAGCAAAAAAGTGATAATTAAAGGTATCGAATAAAAATTGACGAGCGATTGTATTGGCAAAATTTCCATTGGGCTGCTCGACCAATAAAACGTTCTTAAAATCACGAATATCACGCAAGAAAGCCAAGTCATCTTCTGACCGTCCTTTTCCTTCGACCTGTGCAGCATATTGCAACAAAACACGAGCATGCCCTACTAAATCCAAGGCAATATTGGTCAACCCAATATCGGTTTCTAAACTAGGACCATGCCCACACCATTCAGAAACACGATGTCCCAAAATTAGCGCATTATCAGCTATACGCAATACATATTCGAATAAAGCTTCTTTATTTTCCACAAGCTATTGTTGTTTAATTATTTTTTATAACTTCCATCCATTCCTCTCTTTAGCTAATTTTATTAAAAATCAACCAACTATACACACAAGTTATCATTTCAGAAATAGACCTATTTTTATCAAAGCCTCCTACATATGTCCGATTTCATCTGGGATTTCATAGAATGTAGGATGGCGATACGGTTTTGTTTTAGCTGCTTCAAACAGCATGTCGCCATCGTCTGGTATAGAAGCTGTAATATGCTTGGATTCTACCACCCAGATACTCACACCTTCTTGTCTACGAGTATAAACATCACGAGCGTTTTCAATTGCCATTTCTTCATCAGCAGCATGCAAACTTCCAGCATGTTTGTGGTGCAACCCCGCTTTACTTCTGATAAACACCTCCCATAGAGGCCAATCTTTCTTAGACATAATGGTTTTATTTTTAGTGGTTCCTAATAGTTAATTATTTTTTCTTCTTTCAGCACGTTTTTCAGCATGAGCCATGGCTGCTTCGCGTACCCAAGCACCCTCTTTATAAGCTTTGTTGCGAGCTTTTAAACGATCCTTGTTACAAGGACCACCGCCTTTTACAACTTGCCAAAATTCTTCCCAATCGATTTCGCCAAAGTCGTAATGCCCACGCTCCTCATTCCATTTTAAATCTTTGTCAGGAATCGTTAAGCCTAAAAATTCTGCTTGAGGCACTGTTGCATCTACAAAAGCTTGACGCAACTCATCGTTAGATTTTCGCTTAATTTTCCAAGCCATAGATTGCGCTGAATGGGTTGAGTCGGCATCGTTAGGACCAAACATCATCAAAGAAGGCCACCACCAACGATTTAGAGCATCTTGTGCCATTTCTTTCTGTTCGGGTGTTCCTTGTGCCAATGCCATTGTTATTTCATAACCTTGACGTTGGTGAAAACTTTCTTCCTTACAAATACGCACCATCGCACGAGCATACGGACCATAAGAGGCACGTGTCAACATTACTTGGTTCATAATCGCTGCTCCATCAACCAACCATCCAACAGCCCCAATATCCGCCCACGTTAATGTCGGATAATTAAAGATGCTAGAATACTTTGCTTTTCCAGAATTTAAGTCTTCAAACATTTGCTCTCTAGATGTTCCTAGAGTTTCGGCAGCACTATATAAGTACAAACCGTGCCCACCTTCGTCTTGAACCTTGGCAAGCAAGCCAATTTTACGACGCAAAGAAGGAGCTCTTGTAATCCAGTTTCCTTCTGGTAGCATTCCGACAATTTCAGAATGTGCATGCTGTGAGATTTGTCGTACCAAAGTTTTGCGATACTTTTCTGGCATCCAATCCTTTGGTTCTATTTTAATTTCAGCATCTATTTTAGCTTGAAATTTTGCCTCTAAATTCTCAATAGTATTTTCCATAATAAGTTATATTTAAAACCGCAAATTATTGTTCAAAAAATAATTTCAAACAATCTTTGGTATCTCTATTTTAGTACAATTATAACGCCAAATTCAACGATAAGTTTAGACTTCGTCAAAGTCTATAACTACCTTATCTGTCGTTGGATAAGCTTGGCAAGTTAAAATAAAACCAGCTTCTACTTCATCCTTTTCCAAAGCATAATTTAGCGCCATATCTACTGTCCCTTCTTTTATTTTTGCTTTGCATGTACAACAAACTCCTCCCTTACAAGCAAAAGGCAAATCAGCACCTTGTTTCAACGCTGCATCAAGTAAATTGTCTGTTCCAAAAGGCAAATCAAACTGAAAAGCCTTTCCATCCAAATTAACAGTTATTTGAGAGGACTTTCCTTTGTTGGTCTCCTTCACCTCAATTTTCTTTTCAACTCCTAATTTACCCAAGGGAGACGTAAATAGTTCAAAGTGAATTTTTGCTTCATCAAAGTCACGTTCTAACAAAGCATCTTTTACAGCAAAAATCATAGACTCAGGACCACAAGAAAAACAATCGTCAATCTCTGATACATCCAACAAAGTATCAAAAATAGCGGTACATTTTTCTTTATCAATACGCCCATTCATCAAGGGAGCATCCAACATTTCTCGACTCAAAAAATAATGCACTACTAGACGCTCCATGTAGCTATTTTTTAAGGCTTCAATTTCCTCTTTAAAGATAATTGAACCTGTATTCTTATTTCCATAAAACAAAGTAAAACGGCTCTTGGGTTCGGTTTCCAAAACTGTTTTCATAATCGAGATAATTGGCGTAATACCACTACCTGCGGCAAAACCAACATAGTGCTTCTCTTGATTTGGGTCCAACTCTGTATAAAAGTTTCCCATTGGTGTCATTACATCCAAAGTATCACCAGCTTTTAGTTGATGATTGGCAAATGTAGAGAATTTACCATTATGCACCTGTTTCACAGCCACTCTCAACTCATCGTCATTCGGACTTGTGCATATGCTGTACGAACGGCGAATATCTTCATTGTTAATATCTTTTTTTAAGGTCAAATACTGCCCTTGCGTAAAATCATAAGCTAGCTTTAACTCTTCAGGAATTTCAAAAGCAATAGAACAGCAATCACGCGTTTCCTTACGAACTTCTTTAACTTTTAAGGTGTGAAATGTTGGTTTCATTTATCTTGTAACTTAGGAAATCTACACCGTATTAATAATAGCATAGATTTTTTTTCTAAATAATAATTTTCAATTGTAAAATCATTGATTCGCAAGTAGTCGCAATTAGCTTGCTATCTTGCTTTTATAATAACAGCCAATAGTCCGCTAATTTTCATACTATTAGCGGACTACAAAGCTTTAAGTTTTTATTTCCAGTAGTCTTCAAAAACTGTATGTTTTTCAAGTAGACTAATGATGATCAGAACACAAAACAGCAATGCTATATTCTTAGACAATTACTTATGAAATGCTAACAATGGTAATTTGGTTTGCATTGTCATTTTTTTAGTAATACTAGCCCCTCCAAAAACTTTTCCCCAAAGACTTTTCTTGTGCGTCAACATCGCCAACACATCTATTTTATTGACTCGACAAAATGTCTCCAAGCCATCTTCTATTTCGTTGGCACTCCACACCGAATAAGTTACAGGCAAACTGGAAAAATTCTTTTGAAAAGAAGTTCTAAACGCAACCTCTTTCTTATCATCATAAGGCGCATCGGCTTGATTGATATGCACACAATGTACTTTTGCTTTGATTGCCGTCGCAATTAAAGTCAATTGCAACAACAATTCAGTGTCTTTATCATCAAAATCTGTAGCATAGGCAATACTACCAACTCCTTTATAATCCGCTCCGATAGGAATCGCCAATACAGGACAAGTTGCGCTTTCAATTACATTAGCTGTGTTTGTTCCCCACACCTTGTCCAATGCTTTCCCTGATCCATGTGTGCCCATCACAATCAAATCAGCCTCATTTTCAGTTGCAATGTCTACAATAGAATTTTCAGAGCCTGACTGAACGATGTAACGTATTGCAACATCATCTTTGTCTCCCAAAGGAGGTCTCGTTGCTGCTTTTAGATGCTTTAGAACCTCTGTTTCTTTCTCGTTAATAATCGTTTGAATCATATCTACTGGGTAAGTTGACTCCACATAAGGAGGCCAGTACAAATGAACGACAACTAGTTCTGATCCTATTTCCTTTGCTATATTATAGGCGTAATAAAAGCCCCAACTTGAAGCCGATGAAAAATCGACTGGTACAATTATTCTATCCATGATGTTCCTATGTTTTTTATATCTTAAAAATCCACTTCCGTATACTACAATATTTTATCCGTGAAACGCTAGCAAAGGTAGTTTATTCCGCATTGCCATTGATTTTGTCACACTATGCTCTCCAAACAACTTGTCCCAAGTAGAACGATTGTGAGTCAACATAGCTAACATATCTATTTGGTTTACCCGACAAAAAATTTCCAAACCATCTTCTACATTATGTGCACTCCAAGCATGAAATACGATTGGCAAATCAGGTAGATTAGCTTGTAGTTTTGTTTCAAAAACTGCTGCCTCCTCGGTCTTTGGAGCCTCGCTAAATAGATTGACATGCACACAGAATAAAGTTGCATTGGTTGCCTCAGCAACACGCCCTAATTGCGTGATTGACTCTATGTCTTTTTCATCAAAATTAGTGGCATACGCTATCGTTTTTACCGACTTAAAACTAGTCCCATTAGGAATCGCCAATACAGGACAGTGTGCATTGTTAATGACAGCACTTGTATTACTTCCCCAAAGCTTATTCAAAACTTTATCATTGCCATCCGTTCCCATCACAATCAAATCCACATCTTGGCGTTTGGCATACAAAGTAATATCATCCTTCAAACCATAGTCAATATCATAAGACACTTTTACAGATTGAGAAGCTGTCGGATACTGCGTTGCTGCTTTTAAATGTTCTAAGATTTCTAGCTTTCTTTTATGTGCGTTGGCTTGCAGTTTTTCTAAGGAATAAGTAGACTCCATAGCAGCCGTATACATATTCACTACAATAATCTCAGCACCAATAGATGCCGCTAATTCATAAGCATAACAAAAGCCCCAACTTGATGAAACTGAAAAATTGAATGGAACGAGTATTTTTTTCATAATGTTATTAGTAATTAAGCATGATTAAATATTTCTTATAATGCAATATTACCTTTATTCTAACTAAGAAAAAAAGACATTTCATAAGTCCTAAAATGATTTAAATCACTAAATTAGCATTCTGTTCATTTCTTTTTATTTCAATATTAAATTGGTTGTTTCTCCAATTTTATTTTAAACCCTTTTGGTTTAAAACCACGCTATAAAAGTCTCCAACTAGTTTTAATCTAATATTCTAACAAGTTGAGAATAGCGTCCTCTACTTTTTGAGTAGACGGCAACATTGTTTTTTCTAAAACTTGGTTTAATGGAATTGCAGGAACGTCAATTGAACCGAGTGTTCGCACAGGAGCATCCAAATATTCAAAGCAATTCTCTTGGATTCTAGCAGCAACACTTTGAGCAAAGGTACAATTAACAGCCTCTTCTGTTACCACCAAACACCTACCATGTTTTTTAACTGCATCAAAAATAGTAGCTGTATCTAATGGATACAATGTCCGTAAATCAATAATTTCAACACGACCATCCAAATTCTTTGCTGCATTCAATGCCCAGTGTACCCCCATACCATACGTAACAACAGCAATAGACTTCCCCTTTTCAACCTGTTCAGCATCTGCTTGTACAGTTATCGCTGCCTGTCCAAATGGAATCATATAGTTTTCATCAGGTAGTACCGTTCGTGCGGTTTCTGTTCCCTTTACTTTAGACCAATAAAGTCCTTTGTGTTCAAAAATAACCACAGGGTTAGGATCATAATAAGCCGCTTTCATCAATCCTTTTAAGTCTGCCCCATTGCTAGGGTAAGCAATTTTGACTCCTTTGATATTAGCGACAACAGATTCTACACTAGAAGAGTGATAAGGTCCACCGCTGCCATAAGCACCAATTGGTACTCTTAAAATCATGCTAACAGGCCATTTTCCATTGGATAAATAACAAGAACGGCTCACCTCTGTAAACAATTGATTTAGACCAGGCCAAATATAATCTGCAAATTGTACCTCAACAATTGGCTTCAAGCCTACTGCGGACATACCCACTGTTGAACCAATAATAAATGCCTCCTGAATAGGGGTATTAAACACTCGGCCATCTCCAAATTTTTGAGCCAGAGTAGCTGCCTCACGAAATACACCGCCCAATCGCCCGCCTACATCTTGACCATATAGCAAACATTCAGGGTGCTTGCGCATCAATTCTTCTACTGCTGTCAAAGCACTATCTACCATTACTGTTGCCTCTGCCCCATCTGGTTGTCTAATTCCAGTCTCCTCCGTAACCGTTGTTGGTGCAAAATCATGCGTCAATAAATCTTCAGGGCGAGGATCTTCAGCCGCTAATGCTCGCTCAAAATCTGCCAAAACAACCTCTTTTACCTCTTCTTCGATCGCTGAGATTTTCTTTTCTGTAAAACCAGCGTCTAGCAGCTGTTGAATCATAATCGGATAAGGATCACGAGTTTTATGTTCCTCTAAATCATCTCTATACCACTCCATTCGAACACCTGATGTGTGGTGGTTTAGCAAGGGTACTTTGGCATGTACCAAAAATGGGCGACGCTCTTTTCTTATTTTTGTAATAACTTCTTTTAATGCCGTATAACATTCTATAAAGTCATTGCCATTAATACTAATAGCCTCTATTCCCTTAAATCCTTGTATAAACTCATAAGCATTCTGCGCACGGATTTCATCGGCACTTGCCGAAATATCCCAATCGTTATCTTGTACCAAATAAAGAATCGGCAATTGTTTTAATGCTGCCATTTGGAACGCCTCAGAAACTTCACCTTCTGTTACTGAAGCATCTCCCAAAGAACAAACAACAATCGGTTTATCCGCATCCTTGGTATCTTCCACTAAATTTTGATTTTCTTTATACTGCACTCCCATTGCTACCCCTGTCGTTGGAATGGCTTGCATCCCTGTAGCAGAAGATTGATGTGGAATTTTAGGCTTATCATCATCTTTCAAACTAGGATGAGAATAATAAGTTCTTCCTCCTGAGAATGGATCATCTCGTTTGGCCAATACCTGTAGCATTAACTCATAAGGAGTCATACCAATTCCCAATAAAATAGAATCGTCTCGATAATAAGGTGCTACAAAATCTTGCGATTTTAATTGCAACCCTAATGCTAATTGAATTGCTTCGTGTCCTCTAGAAGTTGCATGCACGTACTTAGAGGCAACTTTAACATTTGCTTCATAGGTTTCGGCCATTGTTTTAGCAGTAGCCATCAAACGAAACGCTTCTTCTAAAGTTTTTTTAGTCACCTTACTCATTGGTTTTGAAATCGTTTTGGTTCTTTTAGTTGGTGTTTTGGTTTTTGACATAGTACTAGACGATTATTTTGTTTCTCCAAATATACGAACAACTGTTCGCTTTTTTTGTTTTGTAGCGTATTATTTTAAAAAAATACCAAGTATAATATACAGTTATTTAAATACAATAAGCTGCTATTTTTTACTTTTTGAATAAAAAAAAAGGAATAGTGAACAATCCTTAAGAGTTGATAATTCTTTAACAATACAATAATTTCTCTTAAGAAACAGTTATAAATACATTGGCAATGTCTACATCAACAATTGCCCAATCATTCTTAAACCAACCAATTCTCATGCTCAATCTCCCTCCTTAAGTCACTCCCACCCAACCTCCTAATAGTTCTGTTCAATATTTTATCATAAAAACACCATACTATGAGCAGTTTAACATATTTCTGGAAAATAGGTATTGGAATATTCATTCTTCTGTTTTGTTCGTCTTTTGCCTATCGGGTCATTCCTGTCGTTACTTTAAATGGACAAACAAGTGGCTCCATTTTTTCTCATGAATTTTCGAAATACGATGGTTTACATATAGATACTACCAATCATTCCTGTGCCGTATCTCACTATACGTTGTACCACATTTCTCTTACAAAAGACATCGCCATCTACAAAGGCACCTGTGCTACCTTTTCACCTCCGATACAAGCCTCTGTCCAGCAAGCAGAAAAAGGAGATAAATATATTTTTATTAATGTAAAAGTACATTGCCAAGGAGAACGGATTCCTATTCATGTCAACCCGCTTAACTTCAATATCAAATAATCACATCAACGTACGCTGTACAAAGGCTTACAAACTATTTTCATTTAAGCACACCTATCCATTAACTGGATAGGTTAAAGCTTAATTATAATACCTCTTTTCCCTATGATTATGGTATATTTGTTCATCAAAAATCTTAAAAATATCTAAAATCATAGAAATGAAACTATCCAAAACAATTGGCGTTTTTGCCTTGTATTTTACAGTTGCTTATTCCCCCTTGAATGCACAAAATGTCAATATTCCTGATGCCAATTTCAAAGCCTATTTAGTGGCTAATAGTAATATTAACACCAATAATGACACAGAAATACAAGTTAGTGAAGCCAATGCATTTAATGGGAAAATAGATTGCTACAATTTAAATATAACCGATCTAACAGGCATAGAGACCTTTATTAATTTAACAGAGTTAGAATGTTATAGTAACCAACTAAGTGGCTTAGACTTAAGTCAAAATGTTAATCTTACGCATTTAGACTGTGACAACAATCAACTAACGAATATAAATCTTGTTCAAAACACCAATTTGATTGAACTAAAATGTTCTTACAACCAATTGACAAATTTAGACATTAGCCAAAACACCAGTTTAAGTAAATTCAAATGCGATCATAATCAATTGGCAAATCTAGATCTCCACCAAAATACAGCGTTGAGAAGACTTGATTGTGACCACAATCAACTAACAACACTAGATCTAAGTCAGAATGCTGATTTAACAAATTTAAACTGCTACAACAATCAACTCAGTAGTTTGGATATGAGTCAAAATACTGACCTAGTTATTTTAAACTGTTACAACAATCAACTTCTAGATTTGGATGTAAAAAATGGCAACAACACTAACTTCATGCTATTCAATGCAACCAACAATCCAAATCTAACTTGCATTCAAGTAGATGATTCTACTTTTTCTGCCAACAATTGGGCTGATATAGATGCGGGGGCTTATTTTAGTAACGATTGCACCCTTATCAATAGTTTTCAAACTGTTTCAACTATATCAGGGGCAACGATTTCTCCCAATCCTACCTCCAACCTAGTCAACATAAACTTGGGAACAGTCTATCCCAAAGCAGCCATTCAAGTAATGAATTTAGTTGGGCAAGTTCTTTTTGAAAAGAAGTTCAACAATGTTTCAGAAACAGAAATACAACTCGAAGGTCCTAAAGGCGTATATCTCATTAAAATCCAAACAAAGAGCGCTCAACAAACATTTCGAATTATCAAAAACTAACCGAATACCGACGAAAGTTCTATTCATAAGAATAGAAAAGGCTCTTGGAATTTAATCTTCCAAGAGCCCTTTTATTTTACAAAAACAGGTGATATCTGTTATTTATTAGTTATTTTTTATTTACAACCAATCGTTCCGTGATTGACTGCTCACCAATAACAAACTGTACCATGTAAACACCTGTTGTCAAGTCTTTTGTACTCAGCTCAATGCGTCTTGACACTACAGTACCCAATTGTTTCTCTAAAACCGTTTGTCCCATTGTATTCATAACACGAATAGTAACATCAGAGCTTTTTTCTAGGTCTAAGTCAACAAATACATTAGCATTTGCTGGATTAGGATACATACTCAAATTATTCAAATTAGCAATACCTTCAACCCCAACAATAGTTACTGTAACAGTAGTATCACTAGTACAACCATTCGCATCTGTTACCGTTACGCCATATGTTGTGTTATTTGTCAAACCAGTAGCGGTAGCCGTAGTTTGGTTGTTAGCAGCAGCATCCCATTGGTAAGTATACCCACCTACGCCACCTGTAGCAGAAGCCGTAGCAGTACCATCACCATTATCTAAAATAAATGCAACAAGCAGCATTGGTTCTGTTATAGTTCCTCCTGCAACGTCTGTACAACCATTCGCATCTGTAATTGTACCAGAATAAGTACCTGCTGACAATCCTAATAAGTCCGATGTAGTGGCACTATTACTCCATGCATAAATATATGGACTTGTTCCACCTGATACTGAAGTTGTAATAGATCCATCGTTACCACCATTACAAGATACATTTACAGGTGTTCCTATACTCGCAACAAGTACTCCTGGTTCTGTAACAACAACCGTATCAATTGTCAAACAACTCAAAGCATCTGTCGTTGTTACCATGTACATTCCAGCTGACAAACCTGTTGCTGTTGCTGTCGTTTGATTATTGGCATTAGCATCCCATTGGTAAGTATATACTCCTGTACCTCCCGTTGCTGTTACCGTTGCTTCTCCATCAGACAAACCATTACAGCTTATATCCGCTCCATTGTAGTTAGAAGTAACAGAAGCAGATCCAACTGGAGCATTAGGGTTAGAAATAACAACACTACTTGTCGCAGAAATACCGTTGGCATCTGTATAAGTAAACATGTACGTACCAGCTGCTAAACCTGTTGCTGTTGCTGTTGTTTGGTTGCCTGCGTTGGCATCCCACAAGAAAGTATAAGGCGCTGCACCACCAGATGGCACAGAGGTAGCTGTTCCGTCTGTTCCTCCACAACTAGCATCTGTGGTTGTATTTGTTGTTGTCAATTGAACCGTTACACATGGGTTGGCGACAACAATATCATCAATTTCCAAAATAAATTTATCTGAAGAATTGTTACGGAAAGCTACATAAATATCTTGTCCTGCGAATGCTGTCAAACTTACAGTGCGTGAAACAAAAGAAGTATCTTCCGCAGCAATATTAAATACCATTGTACCTCCTGTCGTAAAGTCGCTAATAACAGGGCTCGCTCCTGCTATTGTTGAAGTCACCCATACTTCATAACCATCTGCAAAACTAGGATCTCTTGCTACTGCCTCCCATGACAAATTAGCCCCAGAAACAACACCAGATATTTGTGGCGTAATTAACCAATCATCACTTGTACCTGCAGGATCTAACCAAGAAGTTACGGCAGCAACAGAATCTACTATCGCCCCTGTTTCGGTGCTACCAGAAAGTGTCCATTGATCAAAAGTGGCTACATTAGCATTAGCATTTCCATCATTATCAATAATTGTCAATCCACTTGGCATTACACCTCCTGTACCTTCAAAATCTTCAGAATATATAACAACCCCATCGCTAGCAATAACGACACTGCTCGTATCTGATGCACCATTTGCATCTGTGTAAGTAAACATATAAGTACCTGCCGCTAAACCCGTTGCCGTTGCCGTTGTTTGATTATTGGCATTTGCGTCCCATAAAAAAGAATAAGGCGCTATACCTCCTGAAGGGTTAGAAGTGGCCGTACCATCAGAACCATTACAGCTCGCATTCGTAGTCGTATTCGTTGTACTTAATGTAACAGTAGCATTGTTCTCAATAACAATATCATCAATTTCTAAGATAAACTTATCAAAAGAATTATTGCGAAAACCTACATAGATACTCTGCCCTGCAAAAGAAGATAAACTTATCATATGCGATACAAAAGATGTATCTTCTGCTGCAATGTTAAATACCATTGTACCACCTGTCGTAAAATCGCTAATAACAGGGCTTGCTCCTGCTATTGTTGAAGTTACCCATACTTCATAACCATCTGCAAAATTAGGATCTCTTGCCACTGCTTCCCAAGCCAAACTAGTTGCCGAAGTAATCCCAGATACTTGTGGTGTAATTAACCAATCATCACTTGCACCCGCTGGATCCAACCAAGAAGTTACAGCAGCAACAGAATCTACTACTGCTCCTGTTTCAGTACTGCCAGAAAGTGTCCATTGATCAAAAGTGGCTACATTAGCGTTAGCATTTCCATCATTGTCAATGATTGTCAATCCACTTGGCATTACACCTCCCGTTCCTTCAAAATCTTCGGAGTACAGGACTTGTGCTTGCGAGGATTGAGAAAAAATAGTCATTGAACATATTGCCCAAATAACAAATTGTTGTATTTTATTCATATTGTCTGTTTAATTTAAAATACCAATGACATAGTTTCTTGTAGAGTTCTTTAGAAGGAAGATCCAAAGAGTATTACAAGACACCTAAATTGATACTTTTGTACGTTTAAAATGAGGTTTTTACTTAAAAATAAATCTCAAAATAGTTTTTTTTCGTGTAAAAATCAAGCATTAAACAGACATTAATATATAAAACAGGGTTCTTAAAAAGCACTTTTTATCCTATAAGAACTAAAAAACGCCAAAAACAAGTTTATTAGCCCTTAAGGCTTTTGGTAAAAAAAATCAACAATGTACGTTTCAATCAACAAGTAAATATGTTTTGCCCTTTTCGATTGTACTTCTTTATAAATTAATACATGGCTAGACCATCCTATTAACTATTTTCTCAAATAGCAACGCCGTCTAAAAGCAAATTGGCTATTTGTTTCTTCAACAACTCTGGCTGAATACTTCGAGTTGGTTTGTACCAATAGTGCAACCAACGCACCGAAGTTAATATTGTATATAAAGCTATGTTTGAATTGATATTTTTTAATTCACCAGCTTCAATCCCTTTAATTATTATTTGTTGAAAACGATTTTCATAATCTTTTCGAAGTGTTAAAAAAGTCTTTAAGTTAGAGTCTTTCCCTTCATTTGCCAAATGCTTCCACTCATCATTAAAAACCGTTACAGAAGTAGGATTTTTAACAGCTATATCAACGTGCAAAGCAATCAACGCTTTTATTTTTTCTATTGTAGTGATGGGTTGACATTCAATCTCATTCATCCCTTCAACGAACAACTTAGCATTGTCAAAACAGATCTTTTGTAGCAACTCTTCTTTGGAACCAATATGGCTGTACAAACTAGAGACTTTTAAATCTACTCGCTCGGCTAAATCTCTCATGGATGCAGCTTTGTAGCCTTTTTCTCTAAATAATTGTGCGGCTGCCTCATAAATTGCCTCCTTTTTACGCTTCTTTGGTTTGCTCTTTTCGATCATGCTGTATAGAATAAATAATTGTTAGGCTACAAACTTAACGAAAATTAGGGTGAATAATAAAAAACCATTAGTTTTGGGGCATAAAAACAATCGTTCAAAAATAAACTGTCTGTAGTGGTTTAAATCAAACTCAAACAGATTACAATACTTTTCATACTACTTACAAAAACAAATCAAAATGAAATTTTTTGTTGATACTGCCAACTTAGCGCAAATTCAAGAAGCACATGACTTAGGTATTTTAGATGGTGTTACAACCAATCCATCTCTGATGGCAAAAGAAGGTATTAGTGGTCAAGAAGCTGTATTAGAGCATTACAAAAAAATCTGCGAAATTGTAGATGGAGATGTTAGTGCAGAAGTTATTGCAACCGACTTTGAAGGTATTGTAAAGGAAGGAGAAGCTTTGGCTGCATTACATCCTAATATTGTTGTTAAAGTTCCAATGATTAAAGATGGAATCAAGGCCATCAAGCATTTTTCTAGCAAAGGTATCCGTACCAACTGTACACTTGTTTTCTCTGCTGGACAAGCTATTTTAGCAGCTAAAGCAGGCGCAACTTACCTGTCTCCTTTTATTGGACGTGTGGATGACATTTCTTGGGATGGTATGGACTTAATCGACCAAGTGGTGCATATTTATAACTTTTATGGATTCAAAACAGAAGTTTTAGCTGCTTCTATTCGTAATCCTCTACATATTGTAAAATGTGCAGAGATTGGAGCGGATGTTGTTACTTGTCCATTAAGTGCTATTTTAGCATTATTGAACCATCCTTTGACAGATATTGGTTTGGCTAAATTCTTAGCAGATCACAAAAAGGTAAATGGCTAATCAACCTCTCATTTACATTGAAGCCCTTGAAGAAAGTATCTTCAGGGGCTTTTTTATTATAAATCTAACGGTTCATTCATCGTTCATTATGACACTTCATAAAAAAATCGCAAACTTCCCCGATTTTAAAACAATACTAAGGGAAATTTGCGATCTAAAAGATCCGTTTTTAACCTTTGTGTTGAGCTAAGTACGTTTCTATTTATAATGCCCAATCCATAATCTTTTTAATCCATTTCAAACTTAATTTATAAGGCGCATAGCGAATCGGTTCTTCTATTAAGAAAGAGCGATGCAACACGGCTTTTTGATGCGAAAATAGGTCAAACGAATGTTGCCCATGGTATGCTCCTATTCCACTATCTCCAACTCCTCCAAATGGCAAATGCCCATTTGCAATATGCATCAACGTATCGTTAATAGTTACTCCCCCAGCAGAAGTTTCTTCTAAAATTCGATCAATTTTTTTATCATTTTTAGAAAAAATGTACAATGCTAATGGTTTAGATTTATCATTAACAAAATCAATCGCTTCTCGTAGATTGCCATATTCAATTATTGGCAATATAGGTCCAAAAATTTCATCTTGCATCACCCCAGTTTCTAATCCTACGTTTTCCATCAAGGTAGGGGCTATATACTTATCCGCTCGATCTGTTTGACCTCCCTCGATAACGTCGCCATCATTAAGATAGCTACTCAAGCGATCAAAGTGGTTTTCATTAATAATTCGACCTAAGGCTTCACTCTCTTGAGGATTTTCACCAAAAAACTCATGGATGTAAAACTTCATTTTTGCAATGAGAGCATCCTTAATTTTATGATCTACCAACAAATAATCTGGTGCAATACAGGTCTGCCCCATATTAATGAACTTCCCCCAAACAATTCTTTTGGCAGTATAATCTAAATGAATATCGGTATCTACTATACAAGGGCTTTTTCCTCCCAATTCTAAAGCAACAGGAGTCAAATGCTTTGCAGCTGCTTGATAAACAATTTTACCAACATTAGTACTTCCTGTAAAGAAGATAAAATCAAATTTTTGCTCTAGCAACAACTGTGTTTCAGGGACAGCCCCCTCTATCATTTTAATATATTGTGCATCGAACGTTGAGTTAATCAATTTTGTTAACAAACGAGATGTATGCATGGCATATTCCGAAGGCTTTAAAATTGCTGTATTACCAGCTACAATAGCCCCTACTAAAGGAGCTAATAGCAACTGAACAGGATAATTCCATGGAGCTATTATCAAGACATTGCCATACGGGTCTGCTTTTGTATAGCTACTTGCTATATAATGGAATGGTGGTGTTTTCACCTTTCTTGGTTTAGCCCAAGATTTCATTTTTTTTATAGCCTCATTGATATCTACCAAAACAAATCCGATCTCAGTAGCATAAGCCTCAAACTCGTGTTTTCTTAAATCCTTGTGTAAAGCATCTATGATTGCAGTTTCATTATCTACAATCATTTTCTTTAACTTTTCTAATTGCTCCTTTCTAAACGTTAAATCTTTGGTAGCATTACTAGCAAAAAAATCTCGTTGAGCTTGCAAGATAGTTTGCACTTTTGCAGCTGTTAAATTAGTATTGGTTTCTGTTGTTGTATCCATGATATTGTAATTGATTGATTGTTGATCTTCTTAAATTTGTTGCCTTTGGTGAAAACAACAAGTTCAAAACAGTTTTTCAGCTATTTATTAAACCCTAAAAAAAAGAAATGGTTCTCACAAAAAAGCATTTGTAAGAACCATTAAGATAATATATCTAACTTAGATTAACAAATTGTCCTTCTTAAAAACCGTAGCTAGAACAATCTGTTGTAAATTCGTTGCTGGCAAATTTAGGGTAAGCCGTTATATTTTTATATTCGTATTTTTCAAATAAACCTTTCTCATCATACAACATTTGCACAATCGGCATGTAAGTTTTTTTGTCGATATAAACAATTACCTTTTTTGCATAATTACTCGGTACACTTAAAGTCGTCCCTTTTTTTATTGTTTTAGCATAAGATATCTTGTTTCTCTCTTTGATCAAAAAATCAGAAGCAACAATTCTTCTAGAAAGCTGCATTAGATTTTGATCTCTGTCGGTAGTGTAGGAAATATACTTAAATTCTGTTGGCGGATAAATATACAATTTGTAACAGGTTTTACCATCATAAGTAACCTCTCCTTTGTAAGCATACAAAGCACTTCTAGACTTGCCTGCTTTTCTAGCTGTTGACTCAAATCCATCCAATAGTATATTAACAAATCCCATTCCTGCATCATCAACCGTGTGGTGATTCTCTGCGACCACTTTGGAATCATAAATACTCAAACTCACATTAATCCAAGGAAAACCATTCGGATTGATGTACCCCTTGTTATTATTCCAACCATCAACATACAATAGTTCAACCCCTTTATCCAAATCTTTCATGTATACTTTTCGTGGGCTTTCTTGTATATGAAATTTCATTTTCTTGTAGACATACTTATCTCCAAATCGTTCTTTGGAATGTAATACAAAAGATGATTTATTCATTTTTTTTATAGCAGCACGCATTTTATCAATAATCTCTACAGGATCTTGCGCTACTGCTGAGCCAAGAAAACAAAAAGAGAGCAAAAAGGCAGTTAAGTGTACTTTCATTGGTTGATTAAATATATTGTTTAAACATTTGGTTGATTAAAAAAAAGGCGAAAAACAAACCATCCTAAAAACCTAATCTAGAATGGTTTATTAATTTTATATTTGCAAATACGATACCAATTTCATGGCATCTAGCTTCGTGTTTATTTTTGAAGAACTATCTTTCTAGAAACGACATCACTTCCTACACGCAATTGTAATATATAAACCCCATTAGCTTGTCGGCTCAAATCAATTGGTTGATTAAAAGTTCCTGTAAAGTTTTTCATTTGCTGTGCATAGACCGTTTTTCCTAGTACATCACTAACAACTAAATCTACATCTTTGTTCACTCCATTCAACTGAAACTGAACATTAACAGCCTCTGATGTAGGGTTCGGATAAACTGTCAAAGAACGATCAACCTGCTTGATTTGATCAACGCTTACATTACAATATTGCACCATTACGCTATCCACGTAATTAATTGTATCAATATAATGAGATATGGTTACTTCTATTGTCATTGAACCAGTCGTCAAGGTATGTGTACCTGCTCCAAGAAAAGCGCCTAAGGTAACCGGACCGCTTCCACAAGGATCATCATTATCTAATGGTCCCAAAGCACTGTCATCATCCCAAATTTCCAAACTGTAGGTTTGTCCATTTGCCAATTCAATTGGGCCAGGAAATACCATTGTATCTCTTGGGTATTCATTGTTCTGAGTATTTCCAATTAGAGCAAAGTTAGGGTCTGTATTAACAGTATCACCATTACCTATCATGATGATATACATATCTGGTGCTCCTGAAATAACCAAGGGAGGAAAGCCAACATCATCGTTACAACTATTTCCAGGATCTGAAGCAACAACAATAGATTCTAACAAATAAGGAAATGTATCAATGATAACTTGTTGTGTAATTGCTACAGTAGTATCTCTTGTGATGTTAAAATCATACCATACTGTATCTGGATTCTCCAAAGTAGATGTCATTCCATTTCCAAAGTCCCATGAATAAGAAAACCCAGGGTTCCCATTACTAGGCACTAAGTTATTAATGACTGCTCCAAAAGGAGCACAACCTGCTGCTGTATCTAGTGTAAAAGAAGCGTTTGTATCAGGAAACACGATAAATTCTAATGGAATTGGAGGCGAAGGCACAACAAAGCCAGCGATTCGAATTCCCAAGTTTACATTAACAATAAATGTTCCTGCCGCACCTGGTGTACCACAAAGCGTAATACATCCATCTCTAGTTTGAGGAGGCGCTTCATCATAAACCATTGGAGTTGGGCGATCTCCTACCCATGCCAAACCTGGAGGTAGTCCCGTTACACTAAGGATTGTGAAATCATCAATATTCACACCAAGAGGCACGTTTGTACCAGGAGGAGCCACAGCCGCTAAAGGATCTGTTGTATAAGGCAAACGATAACTCATTGACTCCTCGTAGTAAGCATTTTTATATGCCGCAGGCAATGAATCAACTAAAATTGTATCCGCTGGAATTCCCGCAGGTAAAACAATGGTACAATTTGGACATTGTGCGTTTGCTTCATTCAGCCATCCCAAACACAATAATGACAACAAAGTCAAAAACAAGTTGTTGTTCTTCATTCTTTTGTTTTTTTTTGATAAACGATTGATTAAACCTGTTTTATATTGTTAATTCAGATTTAATTTTTTAAGTATATTTTTTGGTAAGCAAACGAACAGTCAAAAGCATAGAAAAATTGTTTTTTGTACCAATCAAAGAAAAAAACCAACGCCACAATGAGTTAAAACGTTTTTTTTCGATGAGGAGCAATCAAAAAGAATTTCTATTTAAGTTACTATTTTTCTGAACGATTACTGATAAGCACCAACGTAAAAATAAGTTTTTTTTTATTTTTTTACAATCCTTTTAACTATTTGGTCAATTAATCTAGTAATCAGTTGCTTAAGCACTTCGACAAAAGATCTGCCAAATTCATTTCGAATTCTTTGATTATGGCAAGAATAATATCGTACCACTGTCTAAATCTTATTAAAAACTTACTTTTATATACTTTGAATATCATAAAAACCTTAAATTGTTATCTACAAAGTTAGTTACTCACTATCATAGTGAATTAAACTTGCTTCCAAACTTTTTAAGCTACACCATATAAGATGAATATATTTTTCTCTTCCCCTACAAACCATTTGCAATTATAACACTTATTCTAATTTTTACTACCTTATCTATATACCTAAAAGGCTACTAGAAAACAGTTTCCTAGCAGCCTACTCTGATTTTCTTTTATAAAAATTGTAATTACTCAACAATCACCTTAAGTAATTGATTATTTCGTCCGTCTGTCAACTCTACATAGTACATTCCTGACGCAAGATTATGAACTGGAATTGTGGTGTTAAAATCACCCGAAACATTCCCTAATACTTGGCTGTGTACACGTTGTCCCAAAGCATCAAATAGATTAATCGTCAAATCAACTACTTCTTTGGTTGTAAAATAAACATTTAATGCATCAGTATTGGCTGGATTTGGGTATAACATAAACAAAGAGACTTCACTCAACTTTTCCACTACCAAAGGATTATCAACAACATAAGCATATTGCTTTTCCAAGTGAATACCATAAGGAATAAAATTATTACTACCCGTTCCTCCACAATCAGGAGAAATATAGGTTCCATTATTGTTTAGTAACTCAAAAGTAGCTACTAATGAATTCAAAGAAATTTGAGTATTATTCAGTTCTTCAAAAATAGGCAGCAATTCTTCCATATTGTTAAGATCTCCTGCACCTGAAATTCCTAGATTAGCAATGCTATCACAAAAACCTGCTAGATAAGGTTTGTTTGAAGCTGTTGCCAAAAGTGAAAATAAATCACAACAAGGTTGCCCATTTTGCATTCCATTTAAAATAGAATCGACTAGCGTCTGCCAAACACTTAAGTCATAACCAATTGCAGTTATATCAAATGTATCTCCCACTACAAGTGTTACTCCATGACGTGTTTTATCCATGGGCATAAAAATACCATCTTCATCTGCTCCTATAACAACATCTCCACCACCTTGGGTCGTATCTGGTTGCCCTAATGCATCTAATGCTGCCTCATTTCTTTTTGTGATTAAATACTCTACTGTTGGCAAATCTGGCGAAGCATTAACAGCTAGAACTGGGCTAGGTGTATTCTCATTGGTTGCAATAAGTGTTCCGTGTAATCCTGGATTTAGTTCAGGGGCAACGGTTGCACTAGAACAACAGGTATTAGCAAGCACTGTCGTTGTTGCATGATACGTATATCGTTCTCCACCATTCAAGCCATAAGGAACAAAGTCATTACTCGCTGTTCCACCACATTCAGGAGAAATATAGGTTCCATTTCCATTAATTAAGTCAAACACATAAACGATGGCTTCTACAGAAAATTGATCTTCAACAAAAGGACTAAAAACAGTCAATACATCTTCAAAGCTAGTTACATCTGCACCTGAGTAAATTCCTGCATTATTCAATGTATCACAGAAACCTGCTAAAGCTGGCTCACTCAGAACGATAGCCATAAGACTAAACATATTGCAACAAGGTTGCCCATTACCATTACTACCATTTAGTAATGAATCGGTCAATTCTTGGATCAAAGCCAAATCATAGCCGATTGCCATTACATCAAACATATCTCCAGCAGCTAGTGCAATATTGTAACGAGTTTGATTGGCGGGTATAAAAACACCATCCACGTCTGTCCCAATAATAACATCACCACCACCGCCAATGGAACTTGGCTGCCCTTGACTGTCTAAAGCTGCTACTCCTTTCTTCGTAATAATATATTCTACATTTGGTAAATCTGGCGAAGCATTAACAGTCAATGTTGGCGTAACTGTCATTTGGTTCAAATCGATGGAAGTACCTGATGTTGTTGTATTAATTTCAGGTGCTACCGTTGAGATGGAGCAACACTTGTTTTGTGCGATTGCAAAAGTACTCAGGTTTAGGAAAAGTACGAAGGTCTGCAAAAGGTTAATCGTTTTCATATTTTTTTGTTTTAAGATAAAAAAACTACAAACCATGAAAGCATGATTTGTAGTTTTATAATTTATATAATAAACGAACATAATAACAAGCTACTTAAATAGCGAGTTTTTAATGTTAAATTTTTATATCTAGTGCCTTTAAAGCTGTAATAAGTTTTTTACTCTACAACAACTTTAAGTAATTGATTGCTATGACCATCTGTTAATTCAACATAGTACATTCCTGCTGCTAGGTTTTGAACTGGAATTGTTGTATTAAAATCTCCAGAAACATTCCCCAATACTTGGCTGTGTACGCGTTGCCCTAAAGCATCAAATAGGTTGATTGTTAAATCAACTTCTTTCTTAGTTGTGAAGTAAATATTTACAGCATCTTTGTTAGCTGGGTTTGGATATAACATAAACAAAGAAACATCACTCAACTCTTGAACGGCAATCGTTCCTTCTCTGTCATAACCATATTTAGCATTTCTATTGATACCATAAGACAAGAAGTTGTTCGCTCCTGTCCCTCCACAATCTTGAGAAATTTGAGTACCATTGCTATTAATTAAGCCTAATGTAGATACTAAAGTACCTATAGAAGTTTGTCCTTTAGCAAATACATCAAAAATAACTAATACTTCATTCATCCCGTGAATTTGAGTTGAATTGTAAATACCTGCGTTATTAACACTGTCACAGAAACCTGCAATTGCTGGTTCGTTCAAAACAATAGCCATTACACCAAACAAACCACAACAAGGACCTGACCCAGGAGAGTAACCGTTTAATAAAGAATCTGCCAACTCTTTGATTCTTGGCAAATCGTATCCAACAGCTGTCAAATCAAAGGTATCTCCAGGATGCAACGTAACTCCATAACGTCCCATATTATCTGGCATAAAAATACCGTCAGTATCTGCTCCAATAATCACATCACCACCTCCTCCAGTAGTATCTGGGGCACCTGTATCGTCCAAAGCTGGTGTGTTTCTTTTGGTAATGATGTATTCTACAGTAGGTAAGTCTGAAGAAGCATTGGTAGTCAGCGTAGGTGCTGGAGTATTTACATTACCACCAATTTGGCTAGTCGTGTAAAAACCAGTTGTAATTTCAGGAGCAGTAGTTGATGGGGTACAGCAAGTTTGGGCATTAACAGCAGAAACTGTCATCAAACAAGCTGCGAATAATGTAGCTAATTTTTTCATAAAGAAAACTTTAATTTTTTTTTAATAAATAGGTTCGATTTTAGAGATTCTGTCCTCAATCCCAACAAAAATAGTGGTTTATTTGAGAGTTTAAGCATTCTTTAACACTTTTTTTTAACCTTTTGTTTAAAAGCAATCCGCCAACGTTGAGCTTAGAGAAATCGTTATTTTCACCAATATGGAAAAATATTCGAATTAAACTTAAAAATCTTTTTTGTACTCTATAAAGGTTCCATTAACTTCAAAAAATAACAAAAAAAACAAACTCTAAACAACTCGCTTTCAAAACACAGTATATCATTTTTTTTATTTCTTATTGAGTAAACTGCCCCTCTTTTTGTAGCCTTTGTTTCTTCATTTTGGGCTTTCTTTTAAGTAGGATATTTAATTTTTAGCTTGCGAAAAACAAATATTGTACTATTTTTACTTGATTTTAAAGTCAAAAAATTCACGTTTCGCTCCGAAAAAACCAATATTGTATTGACTACGAAACGTACTATTTTTTAATTAATTCAATTATAAAAAAGACTTATGAAAAGACAACTATACTGGCTGCTGAGCATAGTCCTAATAATGATGAGTTCTGCTGTTTTAGGACAAGGAACCATCAAGGGAATTTTGATAGATTCGGTCGAAAATGAACCTATGCTAGGAGCTGAAATTCGCATCAATGATAAAGAGGGCAATTTTGTAACTGGAGGTTCTTCTGATGTTATAGAAGGAGCTTATCAAATATCTGTTCCTGCAGGTACTTACGATTTGACCTGTAGCTATATGGGATATGCTACGTATCAAAAAGAAATCACCATCAAAGATGGTCAGACATTGGAACTAAACATCAATATGACCGAAGAGGTCAATGTATTGAAAGTCGTCACCAAAACTGCCTCTAGATTTGAAACCTCTGTTGGTAAATCATCGATTTCTATTGATGTCGTAAAACCTGATTTGGTAGATAATACAAACGCCACAAAAGTAGATGAAGTCGTAGACAAAGTCCCTGGAGTGTCTGTTGTAGATGGGCAAGCCAATATTCGAGGTGGATCTGGTTTTTCTTATGGTGCAGGAAGTCGTGTTTTGTTGTTAGTTGATGACCTTCCCTTGCTAACAGGAGATGCCGGACAACCCAACTGGCGTGATATTCCAGTTGAAAACATTTCTCAGATTGAAGTTGTTAAAGGAGCTGCTTCTGCCTTGTATGGTTCCTCTGCTTTGAATGGAATTATTAATATCCGTACCGCCTACGCCAAAAACAAACCATTTACCAAAGTTTCGGTATTTCAAACGTCTTTTTTAGATCCTGCTCGTGCTGAAACGGCTTGGTGGAACAGAGATTCCATAGAAGTTTGGGATGCTGGCAGCAATGATCCAAACGATCCTGACACCATTAGCCCTCAACTTTTATCTGGTCGCAATGGTTATAGAAAGCCAATTGAATTGGGTGTGCAATTTGCTCATAGACGCAAATTTGGAAAGTATGACTTAACTTTAGGTGGGAATTATTTTTATCAAGATTCTTATCGTGCAGGATCTTACGAACGAAAGTTTCGTATCAATGCCAATAACAGATATCGTTTTAGCACTAAAGTTAATGCGGGGATCAACTTGAATTTTAACTATGGTCAATCTTCTAGCTTTTTCTTATGGAATAATACTGGAAAATACTTAGCAGGTTTTGCAGGTTCTAATGACGCGGGGCATATTTACGAGCCTTTGGCAGGAAGTATTACGGAATCTACTATTCTGCGATTTAACGTTGATCCATTTTTGACGGCTTATGACAACAAAGACGGTCGCCATAGATTGCAAACTCGTTATTACTATGTCAACAACCAAAATGGTCAAGATCAATCTAACTTATCGCATTTGGCTTATGGGGAGTATCAATATCAACGAAAATTTAAAGTAGAATCTTCTTTCTTTGGGGATTTTAAATTGGTAGCTGGGGCTGTTGGTACTTATACTTTCTCTCGTTCCCAACTATTTGGGAATGCTGATTACAATATTTATAATGCAGGCGCTTACATTCAAGGAGAGCAAGGCTTGATTAAAGGTGAGAATTCAGATAATACCAAACTGAATATCACATTTGGAGTACGTTGGGAAGTATTCAATATCGAAAGCCCTGACTCTATTCAAGTAGATGCTAGAAATGATCAGCTGGTTAAAAATCCAGAGCCAAATTCTATTGATAGCACTGGCGTTCCTAGACCTCGTTTTCGCATAGGTTTAAATTATGAGTTAACTCCCTTTACTTTTCTTAGAGCATCTTGGGGCGAAGGTTATCGTTACCCAACAATTGCAGAGCGATACATTACGACCCAAGTTGGTAGTGGCTCTAACCGTTTAACTATCTTAGCCAATCCTCAATTGCGCCCTGAATCAGGTTGGTCTGCTGAAATTGGAATTAAACAAGGGTTTAAAATTGGCAATTGGAAAGGTTTTGTCGATTTATCAGGATTCTGGACAGAGTATCAAGATATGATGGAATTCACTTTTGGTGGTGGTGATCCTACTGCAACTAGTGCTAGTAATATTTTCTTTCAATCCATCAATGTGGACGATACAAGAATTAGAGGTTTTGAGCTCAGTCTGATGGGAACAGGTAATGTTGGTCCTGTTAGCTTTAATGTATTGGCGGGATATACCTTTATTGCCCCTGAATTCCAAAACTGGGATACGGATACAGTAATCCAAACTCTTTCTACTTCTAATTACAACGTTCTAAAATATCGCAATGTCCACAATGTAAAATTTGATATTGAAGCCTTTTTCTTAAAAGACAAAGCTTTATCAGTTGGTTTTACAATGAACTACAACAGTAGAATGGAAAATATTGACAAGGCATTTGAAGATATTATTTATAATGTCCCTGGCAATGACGATATTTTTGGAATTGCTTATTATAGAGAGAATTTTAACAGTGGAGAGTTTTTGAATTTAGGTGCTCGAATAGGATACCGCTATGCGTTCAAAAACAAGGATGATAAAGAGGTTGCAGCCGTCAAACTTTCTTTGGTAGGCAAAAATCTACTCAATCAAGAATACATGATTCGCCCTGCATTGGTAGATGCACCAGCCAATATTACAGTACGTCTAGACGTCGAATTTTAAATTTAACTACAATAAGTAATTGCATTCTCAAAATAGTCGATAAAATACATTTTTTATTATATATTTTTTAAATCACTTGCTTTATACTGAAAAACACCTTTTGCAAAAAGACAAAAGGTGTTTTTTTTATCCTCTATATTTATAAAAAGACTTTTGTTTGCTTAAGTCCATTTTGTTCATTATTTTTGCCTCTATTAACATTCAGCTTTATCATTACAAAGCTATCATCTCCTATATTTTATATATTAACATTAAACTATAACTAATAATACAAATAGGTAGTGTTATTCACGAATAATTTACAGAAAAAATTCTTTTCTTAAAAGTTATTTCAAAACTGCGTTACCCTACCTTACCTATTTATTCCCCTTATAGAATTTGAGATAGACAGATTAAGACTCGTTTATTCAATCTATAAAAATTCACATATTCAATGAGACTCAAGTTCTTTATCTGTTTTCTTTTTTTGTTGGGCTGTATCTCTAGCTATTCTCAAGATTACGAGTACAAAGAGAGGAAAAAGAAACGGATGCACTACATTCCTCGATACCCCATCGAGCTTGGTTTTCACATTGGTACAAGTCAATTCCTTGGAGATTTGGGAGGGACAGAAGCCATTGGGCAATCTTTTATCATTGATACTGATTTGCCTAGTATTCGTCCTGCTGTTGGCTTTTTTGGGCGTTATAATATGGGAGGACATTTTTCATTTCGACTGGAAATGTCTTATCTTAATTTAAGTGGAAACGATAAATTTGCTGGCAAAGGATTTTCAGCAACGACACACAGCGATAAAGACGGTTGGTTTAGATTTTATCGAAATCTGCATTTTCAAACACACGTATTTGAATTGACGAATAGTTGCCAATTCATTCCCTACAATTTCAAACTAACGGGTAGTCGATATACTAAAACCAAGCAAAATACACTTTCTCCCTATATTGTCCTTGGAGCAGGCTTTTTGGTCTTTAATCCTCAAGCTGAATACAATGGAGACTGGGTTGATTTGCGCCCTTTATCTACAGAAGGACAAGGCTTGGTTGAGGGGCGTCCTACCTACAGCTTGGTTCAATTTATTATTCCTGTGGGATTTGGTGTGCAATGGGAACACAATCACGATTGGATACTTTCTTTAGAAATCAATCATCGGTTTACCTTTACCGATTATATAGATGATGTTTCGACGGATTATGTAGCCCCTGCTGTTTTTGAGAAAAATTTTAATGCTGAAACAGCGCAACTAGCAACTTCATTAGCACGACGTTCAGTAGAACACGATCCCAATAATATCTATGGTTATATTACTGCACCCAATGCCCAAAGAGGCGACCCCAAAGACAATGATGCTTATTATACCATTAATATAAGACTTGCTTTCTACCTCAAAAAGAGCCGTTTCTTAGCTTTGGTAAAAGATTACTAATCATGGTAAATTGTGGTAAAACCAAAGCAAATAATGAAATATTTTTTTTGTTTTATTAATACTTCGTGGCTTTTAAGGGTTTCTAAAAGCCACGAAGTAAAGTTTTTACTTTTAAAGGTAAGCTTAATTGGCGTTGATCACGCTCCCACTTCCTGTTATTTCTGTATTGACTGTAGGTTGCCCTTTATAGCTCACATTACCACTTCCAGAAATATCTACGCTCAAACTATTATTAACCGTAACATCAATATTGCCAGAGCCTGAAACTTTTACATCGCTAACATCTACTGGCATTCCAAAGCCTGCATAATTACCAGAACCAGATATTTTAATATAAGAAGAAGCTGCTACACCACTAACACTTACGTCTCCAGATCCCGAAATATCTGTAATCAATTTGTTTTGCCCCAAATCTAGATTTCCTGTACTAATATTTCCACTGCCAGACACATTTAAAGACAAGTCTCCTAAACCAGAAAAATCATTCACCCAAATATTTCCACTCCCTTTTACCTCTACAAACTCTACAGTAGGAATTGTAATATTAGCAACAATGTCCATATTATTATAAATGCCTGGTTTCATCTTAACAATCAAAGTTGTACCATCAACATAAACTTCTGCTCTATCCAAAAGATGTTCACTTCCTGTCAATTCAACTTTTTGGGTAGCTCCAGAATAAATATTTGCATCACAAGCGCACTGTATTGAGACCTTGTTTATTGTCGACAAACTGTAACCATTAGTGATCGTAGGGCTAGTTTTGTCACACGATGAAAATGCAACTATTAATAAGGCAAAAATGGATAAATTGAATACGGTTTTCATGACTGTAATTTAATTAAAAAATTGGATAATAATTGGTATTTTGTTGCACCAATACGTAATATACCTAAGTATATTGTCATTAGAATTCGTGCAGCTATTCACCGTTATAAAATAAATTTGAATTTCAAAAATTAAGGTATCTATTAGATGGGCAAAAGTAATCGTTTTTTTTATAGAAACTTTTAAAAAAAGGTTAAATCTTCCGCTTCAAAATAGTACATTCGCAAAAAAATAGTTAAACATATCTTTCTCTTGTGGACTTCCAATATCAACAAAAACATTACACCGTCGAGCGTTATCCTTTAACAAAGAAAGGAAATTTACAAGCTTGGAATGCTGCTGACGAGCACTTGCTACAACACTTGGAAAACATTACCTTGGAACAAAAAGAATTGGCCATCCTAAATGATCGTTTTGGTTTTCTTAGTTGTTTGACTCATGCTTATGCTCCCTCAACAATACAAACCAACCACTCGCACGAAAAAGCACTGCGCCAGAATTTACTTTACAACCAAATAAAAGATGCCAATGTTTCTTCTTATACGGTATTTAACATACCAATTCAATCATTCGATGTTGGGCTTTTAAAAATTCCAAAATCATTAGAGCTTTTTCGTCTATATCTACAAGTATTATCCTCTAAATGGAAACAAAATGCCGTCCTATTTTGTGGTTTTATGACCCGACACTTTAGCCCACAGATTTTAACCATAGCTACAACATTTTTTGAGGATGTACAGCAAAGTCGAGCTTGGAAAAAATCAAGGGTTCTTATTTTAAAATCTCCAAGAAAGTTTGAGGATAGAACTATTTTGCACCAAATTCCTTTTCAAGGTCGAACTTATCAGCAGTATTTTGGTGTTTTTTCAGCCAAGCACATTGATTATGCTAGCCAATTCTTAATTGCCAACTTGGATATTGATTTAAATGAAAAAGTCGTCTTAGATTTAGCTTCTGGCAATGGGATACTTGCCGCTACGGTTCGACAAAATAATGCCAACTGTACGTTGCATTTACTAGACGATTCTCATTTAGCAATTGCCTCTTCTAAATTAAACCTAAGCTCTGATAATACTTTTTTTCATTGCAATAATGACTTATCTATTTTTGAGGAGAATTATTTTGATTGTGTCCTCTCTAATCCTCCATTTCATTTTGAATATGAAGTAAGTATAGAGACTAGCGTACAACTTTTCAAAGAGGTTTATAATTGTTTGAAGCCTAATGGTCGTTTTATAATAGTTGCCAACAAACACTTAAACTACAAGACGCATCTTCAGCGATTGCTATTTAAAGTAACTGTTGTCAATGAAAATGAGAAGTTTGTTATTTATGAATGTCGCAAATAATCCCATTTGTAAAATTTATAGCCCGTGCTATTAGCTATATAATACTAGAAATTCACGTTTATTGATTCTAGTAATGCATTCAAACAAAAAATATACTTTTATTATAAACAGATATAATAATAAAAAAATAAAGTATTAATTATTGATAGTGATTATTATTAATTATTTTTGGAATCACCTTTAGTTAGTTAAAATTTGATTTTGAACTACCCCCTCCCTAGTCAAAATAAAAATTACAATTTCCATAAACTCACTTACCTTTATTAAAATACAAGACAAACAACTCAAACAAGAATGGAAGGAAAGAAAATTTTTATTGTTGAAGATGACATGATTATTCAAATGTTCATTGAGCGAATCTTAGGAAATTTAGGATTAGATATTATTGGAGAGGCACGAACAGGTGATGAAACACTCGCATTTTTAGAGTCTCAACGCCCAGATTTTATTTTAATGGATATAGGATTAGCTGGTAATAAGGATGGCATAGAAACCGCTGAAATTATCAATGAAAAATATCAAATACCTATTATTTTTTTGACAGGCAACTCCGATAAACCTACCTTGGCTAGAGCCAAAAAGACAAATCCAATTGGCTTTATTAACAAACCTATTGATGAAGCAAGCCTAAAAAGCGTTATGCAAAAATATTTTAACAATTAGACCGTTCTCTTGGTTGTCATCGTCTAATCTCAATCCAATCAAAGATACTCCTTCTTCATTTTTATCTAAAAATGTACGGGATAAGCTTGTTTGGTTGCAACTCTAGGCATTACTGCCAACCCTACACTAGGAACATAGTTCTGTGTAACAAAATTATATTCTACTCTAGGCTCTATTCGCATGCTTAAATCATCACTAATATCAAATCGCATTAAGTGAGCATCTACAAAAGCATCAATAATCGTCAAGCCATAAAATAATGTCAAACCTATTAAAAACAATTCTGCACTCTCTTGAGCATTGTCTCTATAAATTTTCAAACTCAAAGAATCTGCATCTGGTGCCCGATAACACTTGTCATTGGTTTGATCGTTTTGATCAACAGTATGCAAATAAGCTTTTCGAAAACAAGCATATTCAGAATAGTTGGCTACAGTAAAGTATCCTAATGCCCCTAGCCCACCATACACAATTGGCAATTTCCAATATCGGCGATTGTAAATTTGCCCTGCCCCTGGTATTAATGCTAATAGGGTCGCTGTTTTCGGGTTATGATTTTTAGGGAGTGTACTAAGGAACCTTTCTCGGCGAGCTTCTTTTTTATATTGCCTTTGTCTTGCCCGACTTTCTCGTAAAAACTCGGAATTATCAGTGGTATTGATTTCTTGAACGATTGAATCTTGTTGTGCATAAGTAAGATTGTTTTGACTAATAAATAAAAGTAATACCCAAAGACTATGCCTCCAATAATTACGCTTTTTACAAACCACCCATTGCAAGAAATTGATCCCAAACATAAATATTTACGTCATTTTGATTGTTATAAAACAAGTTTTTATCCCTTGAACTCTAAGTATAGGTAACAAAGAAACGCAAAAGTAAGGATTTATCAACAAGGATTAACACTCTTTAATAGAATATTGATGCGCAGTAACTAATAATAGCATACCTTTAACTTCCCAACAATACAAAACAAAAATTAGTTCTCCTATTTTCTTAGATTACATTATAATGTAATCTAAGAAAATAGTCATTGGAGCAATCAGGTATATATTTTAATTGCTTCCAAGGCTTTTTTCACATGTTCTTTAGCCTTTATATCAGCATGGTATCTAAAAACTAGTTTTCCTTTCGCATCAAAAACATACGTAACACGCCCCGACACCAATCCCAAAACGCCTTTGGGTACTGCAAATAAATTTCGCACTGCATTATTCGAATCACTTAATATATCAAAAGGCAATTGATAGGCTGTTGCAAACTTTTTATGCGACGCCGTATCGTTGTGACTAATCCCAATCACCTTTACATGATACCCTTCAAAATCATCGAACCGATTTCGAAAAGCACAAGCTTGGGCGGTACAAATTCGTGTAAAATCATCTGGATAAAAATAGATAACAACAGGCTGCCCAATCCAATCTCGACTATGCACCAATACTTCATCTTGGTTTTTCAATGAAAAATCAGGCAAATTATCTCCAATTTCTATTTCTTTCATTTCTATATAGTTTTCTAATATTTTTACGCTCATCTAGTTTGTATTTTTTATACAATCCTAATCGAATTTAGTTCAAGTTGATTTACAAAATTAACAAAGAGGCTTCTTATTTTGCTTTTATCCCTCCATTACTCTGTTGAAAACACGCAGAAGTAACACCGTAGCCAAACAAACAAAGTTAGCAATATTACTAGTCTCAATTTCAATAAATTACTATCCACAACTTAAAATCCACAAAATCCATCTTTTCAATAGTTTTTTTGTATTTTCAAAATACTCCTGACTATCCAAGATACGTTATTCATTTTTACAATCGTCCCAAACAACGACTATGCGACAACTTATACTCTTAGCATTTCTTGTCCTAAATTGTCACTCCTTAGCACAATCGCCCATCGACAACTTATTGGTAAAAATAGAGGATGCAAGTTCACAAGATAATCATTCATTAGTGGTAGAACTTTCTCTACAATTACAACATCTCAACCCTCCAGATAGTGTCCTAATGGATGTGCTCTATTATCGAGCTCAACACGCGCAAGCACTAGGAGACTTTAAAACAGCTAACCATAGTTATTTGGCATTATTAGCTCTCATAGAGACGATACATGGAAAAGCCTCTATGCTTTACGTATGGAACTTGGAGGATTATACCATGATGCTGTATCAATCAGGACAACAAGAAAAAGTTGTTACTTGGTATCAAGAAGCATTAACTACAGCTAAAGCCAATCAGCACCATTTAGAGTATGTTTACCTTGGTTATAGTTTGGGGGCTTATTATGAATTGATTGGTGCCATGACGTATGCCATTCGCTCTTACAAAGATGCTCTGCAATTTGTTCCCAAATCAGGAGAAGAAAATGCTACCATCCATATTATGATTTTGCGTAGTTTGGCTCGTGTACTAGAAATTCAGCACCGTTACGACCAAGCAGAATCTCTATATAAAGAAGCCATCCAACTAGCCAAAGATACACTCCAAGAAAGTGACCCTAATCGATATATTTTAGTTAATGATTTTGGTATGCTCTATTTTTTTACTCGTCGATACAAAAAATCATTGCCTCATTTCGAATACCTCAAACAATTAATAGACAGCAAAAAAATTCCCATAGATTTCAACACAAGTTTACTTGCTAACTTAGCAGATTGCTACGCTCATTTGGGACGTTATAAAGAAGCAGAGAATATCTATTTACAAGTTGAAGAAATAGAACGGACAACTATCGAAGACTCTTACTCCAACTACCCCGTTACCATTTCAAGAATGGGAGATTTATATGCTTTTCAGGGGCATTATGAAAAAGCCCGAACATTTCACTTACGTGCCATTGACTTGGCTAAAGAATACTTTTTGCCCCAAAATCTTTACTTATTTTATAACATGGAGCAAGCTTACTTATTTTTTGAAAGCATCAAAGATTGGCAACAAGTTCAAGCAATTGCTTTGGACTGCTTTAGAAGCAATTGCATGGATAGTATTGCTACGCCCAATATTTTGGAGAACATCCAAAAACTGGCTCAAGAACAAACCTTTGCAACGATGCCTTATGCTCTAAAATCATTAAAAATTGCTAGCAAGAGTTATTGGGAACGCTATTTAATAGAAAAAGATATTGATTTGTTACATCATGCTTATAATTTGCAGTTGGCTACTCGACTCATTCTACATCGACTCAAAAATTCATTTTCAACAGAATGGGATAAATTAGAATTACTATCTACTATACAAGAAATATCCGAACTAGGAATTCTAATCTCGCAAGCCTTGTATGAAAAAACAGGGGATCTTGTTTACCAAAATAGTGCTTTTGATTTTCTGGAAAATAATAAATACGTTTTATTGCAAGAGGCATTGCAAAACAAAGAAGCAAAAGTATTTGGGAATTTACCAGATTCTTTGATTCAAAAAGAAGAAGCTCTTGAACAAGGGCTGTTAATTGCTAAAACAAAAAAGATAAATGCGACAACTGCCCGTTCAAAGCAAAAAGCAATAGAGGATTACAATCGCATTTTAACAAAAATTGATCAATTTAAAATTAAACTACAAGAGCAATACCCTGCTTACTATGAGTACAAGTATGTTTCTAAAAAATTTTCTATCTCAGACCTACAAAAACAGCTGGACTCCTCAGAACTGCTTATTGAGTATTTCATTGGCAAAGAACACGTTTATATTTATTCTATAGATCATAAGAATGTTTATTATAACACCTTGCCTATTACTCAACAGATGATCAAAAATCAAGTAAAAAAATTCAGAAAAGTATTGTCTAATTATCAATATATTCTAAAAAATAAAGACGCTGCTTTGCAAGAATACAAAACCTTAGCCTATTGGTTTTATAGTCAATTGGTGGCACCAGCAATAGCCCCCTCTGGCAAGAAAGAACATTTGATTATTATACCTGATGGGTTACTGGGGCACTTGCCTTTTGAAGCTTTTTTAACTGTCGTTCCCAACCAAACTTCGCCACTTGATCAATTAACTTTCTTGCTTCAAAGTCATAAAATTAGCTACGCTTATTCGTCAAATTTACTATCCAAAAATGTTTCCAAGGTTTTTCATAATTCTCAAATATTAGCGATGGGTGCAACCTATACAGCCCTTCCTCCTAAAAATAACTTGAACCGAAGTGTAGAGTTGAGCAAGCTCAGAAAAAATTTGGCTCCATTGGAAGCTATTAGTCACGAGCTAGAAGCACTAAAACCTATTGTACAAGGACGTTATTACTATGGTGCAGCTGCCAACGAAAAAACATTTAAAGCAGAAGCAAGCAACTATGCCATCTTACACTTGGCAATGCACGGTATCTTAAATGAAAAGCACCCGATTTTATCTTCCTTAGCCTTTACTGAAGATGCAGATCCCGATGAAGATAATTTTTTACAAGCTTTTGAAATTTCTCAAATGAAACTAAATGCAGCACTAGTTGTCCTATCTGCTTGTGAAACAGGCTATGGAAAATTCAAACAGGGAGAAGGTATTCTATCTTTAGCCCGTTCTTTTATGTATGCTGGTGTGCCTTCAATGGTGGTCTCTCTTTGGCAAGTCAATGATGGTAGCACCTCTATCATTATGAGTGCGTTTTATAAAAATTTAGCAGAAGGTATGGACAAAGCAGCAGCACTTCAAAAAGCTAAATTGGACTATATTCACCAAGCGCAAGGAGTAACAAAACATCCTGCTTTTTGGGCTCCATTTATTCAGCTTGGAGATGCTAGTCCCATTCCATTACAGGCAAAACGATTTCCATGGTGGTTATTAGGAACCATCGGGGTCTTATTTGCTTTATTCTTTATTTGGCGTATAAAACGAGAACAATAACGCTCAATAGGACAAAATTTAGACAATTGCTTTTTATCATTCCCTTGAAATTGCATAGTAACAACAAACCGAGTTGTGCAAGCCTACGTAACAAAGCTAATGAAGCAAAGCGATCTCACGAAATACCACGCAGTAGCGGCGCAGCTAATCAATAAAGTATTATTTTATAGCGATTAGAAGATATTATTACAAATTGGTTTTATGAATTCTATTAAGTATATTTGAGACCGAAATAATATGAATAGTCCTTGAAACGACTATTATACAAATGACATCACATAATATCCATGAGTATTCTCTAGGACAAAAATAAAGTAAGAACATATGGGAAGAGCGTTTGAATATCGCAAAGCACGCAAAATGAAGCGTTGGGGACAAATGGCAAAAGTATTCACTAAAATTGGTCGCGAAATTGCCTTGGCAGTAAAAGAAAGTGGTCCAGATCCAGACAGTAACCCAAAACTACGTTTGGCTATTCAAAATGCCAAAGTAGCCAATATGCCTAAAAAAAATGTAGATGCTGCGATTCAAAGGGCATCTTCTAAAGACGCAGAGAATTTAGAAGAAGTGGTCTATGAAGGCTATGGTCCTCACGGTATTCCATTTATCGTCGAGTGTTTGACCAACAACACCACTCGTACAGTCGCTAATGTCCGCTTTTATTTCTCCAAAGAAAAAGGCTCTTTGGGAACAAGTGGTTCTGTAAGTTTTATGTTTGATCGCAAAGGTGAATTCATCTTTGACTTAGGAGATCGTGACATGGACGAGTTAGAGCTAGAACTAATTGACGGGGGTGCTGATGAAATTGATATTTCAGATGGAAAAGCTTACGTTTACACCGCTTATGAGGACTTTGGAACCATGCAAATGACGCTAGAAAACTTAGGAATTGAAGTAGAAGAAGCTTCTTTACAACGTTTTCCTCAGGTTACAAAAGAGTTAAGCGAAGAAGAAAAACAAGACATCGAAAGTCTGATTGAACGTTTTGAAGATGATGAGGACGTACAAAAAGTTTTCCACGGAATGGCTTAAGACTTTTTCAATATCTTTTAATATTGACCAATAGCGACAAGGCACTATACTTTGTCGCTATTTGCTTATTTGCCTTACTCTATTTTTATTAATGTCAATCAATAGCAGTCCTCTACGCTCCTGTTATGTGGTCTGAATAAGCAGTAATTTTAACAAAACTTCATAATAAAACAATGCTCAAAGAACTTTTGGACGAAAAAGTGGCTCTTTTTAATTGTCCTAAATTTATTGAAGACGATCCCATCAGCCTTCCTCACCAATTTAGTCAGTTGCAAGACATAGAAATCATTGGTTTTTGGGTAGCTATGTTGGCTTGGGGAAAACGGACTATGATTATCAACAGTGGTCGAAAATTAATCGACCTAATGGATGGTGCTCCTTATGACTTTATAGTCAATCACGAGGAGAAAGATCGAGAAAAGTTTTTAAATTTTAAACACCGTACCTTTCAACCTTTAGATACGCTTTATTTTTTGGAATTCTTACAACAGTTTTATCAAAAAAACACTTCTTTAGAAACGGCTTTTAGTCAACATCTTACCGAAGAAGATACCACCATAGAAAAAGCCTTAATTGGTTTTCACGATCTATTTTTTTCGTTGCCAGATGCACCCCAACGTACTAGAAAACACATCGCAACTCCTAAACGAAAATCTACTTGTAAGCGTTTGTGCATGTTTTTGAGATGGATGGTTCGACAAGATGACAAAGGAGTTGACTTTGGGCTTTGGAAAGAAATTTCTCCCAGTCAATTATTAATGCCTTTAGATGTACATGTTGATCGAATTGGTCGTCGCTACAATCTTATCCAACGCAAGCAAACCGATTGGAAAACAACCTTGGAACTTACGGATAACCTAAGAGTTTTTGATAAGGACGATCCTGTAAAGTATGACTTTGCATTGTTTGGAATTGGAGTCTTAGAAAAAGATACTTTTGGTTAAAATCAATAACATAGTTCGTTGCTATAAACTGTAGTACTTGCTAAACTCATAAAACTCATGACTCAATATAATTTTGTAACAAACAGCCTTTTGGGAGTAGCGATTGGAGATGCTCTAGGTGTTCCTGTTGAATTGGTTTCTAGAAATTTTTTAAAGAAGCATCCCGTTCTAGACATGACTGGTTTTGGCACTCACAAACAACCTAAAGGTACATGGTCTGACGATAGTTCTTTAACCTTTTGCTTAGCAGAAAGCCTTTGCAATGGTTATGACTTACAAAACATAGCCCAATCCTTTATTAAATGGCTTCAAAATGCACACTGGACACCTAACAACCAAGTCTTCGATGTCGGTCATGCTACATCAAAAGCGATTGAAAAACTAATCCAAGGAGTATCTCCTTTAAATGCAGGTAGTACTCAAGAGAATGATAATGGAAATGGTGGCTTAATGCGCATCGTCCCTCTTGCGTTTTATCTTAAAGATTATGATATTAAATATCGATTCAACATTGTAAAAGAGGTAACAGGAATCACTCATGCGCATCTACGTTCCACCTTATGTTCTTTTCTTTATATTGAAATATGCCTTCAGCTCTTAACAACCGAAAATAAGCGAGAAGCCTATTATGAAGCGGTTTATAATGTCAATGAATTTTGTAAAAATAGCTATGAGTTAGAAAAAGAAAGTCTTCATCTAAAAAGAGTTTTAGATTATTTAATCGAAGATATTCCCGAAAACGAAATTTATAGTAGTGGCTATGTAGTTCATTCTTTGGAAGCAGCCATTTGGTGTTGGCTAAAAGAGGATTCCTATTCAGATATTGTATTAAAAGCGGTTAACTTAGGAGATGATTCCGATACAACAGCAGCCATAGCAGGCGGTTTAGCAGGGCTTCACTTAACAGATGGTTTTCCTAATAATTGGCTTCATGCTCTAGCTAAAAAAGATGAAATCATACAATTGGGCAACCAACTATATTCTAAGTATTTTTAAGGTGCATTCCTATTTCTAGAACCCTAATTTTTCTTTCTAAACGCAGAGGGTCTACAACCTTTGTGTTTCTTAAATGTATTACTAAAATGTGCGGCATCTGTAAATCCTAGCTGCTCTGCAATTTCAGATATTGTATAGCTGCTCTGTTGTAATAAGCTTTCTGCCGTCTTGAGTCGGGTTTCTATGATTAGCTGCTTGATCGAAAATTGGGTATGTTTTTTTATAAAAATACTAATATAGTTTTCTGATATAAAAAACTTGTCGGCAATCGCTTTAAGGCTTATTTTTTCTTTTTCCATAATATGCTGTCTTATATGCGACAATATCTTATTTATTTTTTCCTCCTCTTTAAAAACAGCTTGTTCTGATGATGGATTTTTTACATGTAAATTGCGTACAATGATTAACATCATAGACTGAAAAATTCCTCTCAAAATTTGATAGGTATACATTCTTTTGGTAGCATACTCTTCCTTTAGTAAAGCAAGCAGTTGAAATAGCTTTACTCGATCGTTCTCAATACATATAATATCTTGCGGAATTACATTCGGACTATATAAAACTTGCTCAATCGTTTTTTCCCATATTCCTTTTTCCTCTTTGTTCACTTGCTCTAAGAATAACTGTTCTGTAAATTGAATAAATTCAAACGTAGTTTTTTCTACAATTTCAAACAAATGCTCATCCTTTGGAGATAAGAAAAATATATCTCCCTCTTTGTAAGGAAATAGCACACCATTCATAGATTGTTTTCCTTTACCTTTTTTGATAAAGATTAACTCATAAAAATTATGTGTGTGCATGGGGAATTTCCATGCGTCTAACTCAAGAGTAAATATATTTAGTGCATACCTAGTGTAAAATCGCTTTGCCATACTCAAAGATAGTTTTTTACAAAAATAGCATGTTTTTTTACAAAATAAAAAATAATATTTTCGCTGAAATTTGAGCTATTAATACTTAAATCAACTAAAATTACTCTTATGCAGTACCATTGGAAACACTCTTTTATTATAATTCTATTGATAATTATAAATAGCAGTTGTTCAAAAGAAAAAACAAACACGACACCAACAAACACGACAACTCAATACTGGCCCAATCAAGCACAATTAGTTGTTTCTTTTTCGATGCAATTTGAAACAGGAGGACAACCTATGGGAGCCGAAAGCCCATTTTCGGGAAATCCTCTCCCTCCAAACACCGTAGACCTACCTGCCGAAAGTTGGTTTAGATATGGAGCTAAAGAGGGCATCTATCGGATGTTAAAACTTTGGAAAAAACACGATATCAAGGTTACTTCTCACGTAGTTGGGGAGGCAGCTATAAAATATCCTGATGTAGCAAAAGCTATTGCTAATGGTGGGCATGAAATTGCAGCCCATGGCATTGCTTGGGATGATCAATGGAATTTGAGTTATGAAGAAGAACTGGAATTTATAAAAAAAGGAATTGATACCGTAGAGAGCATCACAGGACAAAGGGGAATTGGTTATAACTGCAACTGGCTTAGAAGAAGCCCTAATACCTTAAAGATCTTACAAGAACTTGGTTTTCTATACCATATAGATGATTTAAGCAGAGACGAACCATTTATTACCAATGTACGTGGAGAAAAATTTGTGGTTATGCCTTATACCCTAAGGAATAATGATATTGTCAATATATCGGGTAAAAATTGGAGTCCAGAGCAATTTTTGGCACAACTAAAAGCAGAATTCAACCAATTGTATAAAGAAGGCAAACATCAGCGACGAATGATGAGCATAAGCCTACACGATAGAATTGGAGGAGCTCCCTCCATTGTCAATGTTGTGGATGAATTTATTGAATATGCCAAAACTCATAGTGGTGTCGTATTCATGCGCAAAGATGAAATCGCCCGCATGGTAAAAGAAGACCCTAAAACATTATTAGATGATTCTGAACTAAAATATAATAGATAATGAAGTCAATACGAAAATCTACAGCACTTTTTGAACCATTTGCAATGGGAACTATTCCTCTAACCAATAGATTTGTGATGGCTCCTATGACACGTTCTAGAGCAAACGAAAAAGGGGCTGTTCCCAATGACCTTATGGCTGCTTATTACGAACAAAGAGCATCTGCTGGGCTTATCATTACAGAAGCAACCCAAATATCCAAACAAGGCATGGGCTATGCTCGAACTCCTGGTATTTTTACCAAAGCGCAAATAGAAGGTTGGAAAAAGATTACTCAGAAAGTTCATGCTCAAGGGAGTAAAATTTTCTTACAACTTTGGCATGTTGGCAGAGTATCTAGTGCTCAAGTCAATGGCTTGCAACCCATCGCTCCTTCTCCTATCATTGCAAAAGATACCAATGTTTATATTTTTGATGGAGCACCCAATGGCGATGCTACCTTTATTCCTGTTGAGCAGCCTAAAGCAATGACAACCGATGACATTCAACAAGTTATTCAAGAGTTTAAGTATGGAGCAAAAAATGCTATTGAAGCAGGATTTGATGGGGTTGAAATTCATGGTGCCAATGGCTACTTAATTGATCAATTTCTGAGAAGTAATACCAATCATAGAAACGATCAATATGGAGGTTCTAAAGAGAACCGCCTCCGTTTTTTGATAGAAGTTACTCAAGCTGTTGTTAAAGCAATCGGAGCAGAAAAAACAGGTATTCGCCTTTCTCCATTTATAAAATTTAAAGACATGGATGATCCTGAAATTATGGATACCATTATGCTTGCAGCAAGTGCTTTAAACGATATTGAAGTAGCCTATTTGCATCTGTGTGAAGCAGATTGGGACGATGCGCCCAATATACCGATCGCTTTTAGAGAAGCGTTAAGACAACGGTTCAAACACACCATTATAGCAACAGGAAATAAAACGCCTCAAACTGGCAACGATTTAATTCAACAAAACTTAGTTGATTTGATTGGTTTTGGCAGAGCGTTTATAAGCAATCCCGATTTTCCTGAACGAGTCAAAGTTGGTGCAAGGATGAATCAAATTACGGATACCCACACGCTTTTTGGTGGCGGAGGTGCCAAAGGATATACCGATTATCCCAAACTTCCTTAGTATTTCACTACCCATCTACCTCTAAAGAATCCACACCTATCCAGATATTTTTCTTTAATTCTAAACAATCAGACGAAAGACAAGTGTCTGCTGTTGTCAATGGCAAGCTATCTATTTCCTTTTTGGAAACAGGAATCTGAAAAGGAATGGTAGCTTGTGCAAAAGCAGAAGAAACAGGCTCAATTCTTACAATTCCAATAAAAGGCAAATTTAAATCTATCATGCGACAAGATTCTTTTGCCTTTATGGTAGAATCTACTTGGGCAATGTAGGCTTGCGCGGAGACGGTTTGATTGATACACAAAAGGACAACGAATAGGGCTAAATATTTCATAAGATGTTCTTGGTTATGAATTGCAATAGTTCGTTAAAACCACGCAGTAGTAGCTAAGCGAATCAACGAACTACGATGATTATATACAACAGTCTTATTGAAAATTTCATACCAAAATGAAAATAGCCCTACTATCCTATATTACAAAGACAATAAGAACTTTCTCAATTTTTCGGTAGCACGCCCCCTGTGACTAATTTTACCTTTTTCATCAGAAGACATTTCCGCAAAAGTTCGATCACTTTCTCTTGGTCTAAAAATAGGATCGTAACCAAATCCTCCTGTTCCTTGACGTTCTTTTAGAATATACCCTTCCACAATTCCTTCGAAGGTGTACTCTTTGCCATCCAAAATTAGTGCAATGACAGTTTTAAATTGGGCCGCTCGATTATCTGTATCCCCTAATTCTGTTAGGACTTTATCCATATTATTATTGGCATCTCTCGCAGGACCTGCATAACGAGCAGAATATACCCCTGGTGCGCCATCTAAAGCATGAATTTGCAAGCCAGTATCTTCTGCAAAACAATTCATTCCATATTTTTCGTAGACATAACGTGCTTTTTGGAGTGCATTCCCAACAATAGTGGGTTGTGTTTCGGGAATGTCTTCCGTACAACCAATGTCTTCTAAAGACAGGAAATCATATTGCGCTCCCATTATTTTTTGGATTTCATTAACTTTGTTTTGATTAGCAGTAGCAAACACTAGTTTACTCATTGTTTCTATAAATTTTATGATGAAGTTGTTTAAAATTGCGTCTTTTTGACTGTGAGCATAATTGGGAAGCTTAATCAAAGGCAACAGATTTGAAGAAAAGCATAAGCAGACCTAAGGAACTGCCCTCGCTATAAACTTAAAATCGCAAGTCGTATGTTTTTATTCTTAACATACGGCTCACGATTAAATTTTATGGTAACAATCCAACAGATTGATATTATTGTATGGATTAACTAGATTTTTTCAGAGGGCAATATTAGTTCTTTTTCAAAGCAAGTTCCTTTAATTCATCGGCAACCTCTTTGCCTAGATATTTGTCGATAAGTTTGTGTATTAGATACAACAACGGGATAAAGCAGATCGCAATCGTTACTTTATAAACATAATTGGTCGTTCCTATTGAAAATAGCATATCCATAGACCAATCGGCTCCCAGCACAAATGCAATATACAACACTAAATAACTGTCAATCAATTGAGAAACCATTGTAGAAAGTGTTGCTCTTAACCATATTCTATTCTTGCCCGTCCATACTTTTACTCTTCGAAATACAAGTGCATCAACGATTTGACCAACCAAAAAAGCGATCAAAGACCCTGTTATAATCCATAATCCTTGCCCAAAAACACCAGCAAAGGCAGCTTGCATGTTGGGGATTCCTTTAGCGGTATACCCTTCTACCCACCAGTCGGCAGGCGACAAACTGATTGACGCAAATACCATAATAAAAGCATAGGCAATAAGACTAGCCGCCAAATACGACAAAAACCGCACCCCACTAACTCCAAAATATTCATTAATAACATCTGTCATAATAAATACAATTGGCCATAACAATACTCCTGCCGTAAAATTCAATGGACCTTCTCCTCCCATAGGATCTAAGCCCCAAGGAGACATACCCAAGGTACCTTCTAGAGAAAAAATCTTTACTCCAATAAATTCTGCAATAAAAGCATTGGCTAAAAAGAATCCTCCTAAAATAAAAAACAAACGATTGCTTTTAAACTCTGTGACTCTTTTTCCTCCTTCATCAAGTCCCTCCTGAACTTGATTTTCACCTAAAATTTGTTCGTCTTCTTCTATTTTCATTTACATTTTTATCTTTATACTTAATATACGGTAGTATCGATAATTCAAGAGGGTTCTTACCGTTTACATTCGTAATAATAAGTACTATTTTTTATAACTATTAATAAAGGACAAACATTTTATTGAATTCCTTTTCCAAAAATAAACATTCTCTGATTTTAGATACTTTACAGTAAAAATCTAAACCTTTGATTAAGAAGTACATTTACATTTAGTCCTATTTTTTGGGCGGGAATTATATCAATTTAATAAAAAAAAACTTTTTAATATCATCTTCGGCACTTTTTGTTTTGGTTTTAATAGAAAAAATAATTTAATATGATAAAACTAGGCATTACAGGTGGATTATTTCCACCCAACGAACAACGAACTATCTTTCAAAAAAAGCAACTCTGCTATTTAGAAAAGGAGTTTGCAAACTATTGGGCATCCTTTGGGGTAATGCCTATTTTGATTCCCAATCTATCTCCCCAATTATTGCCATCTTTCTTAGAGCAGTTAGATGCCTTAGCATTATTAGGAGGTACAGACATTAGTCCATTGCAATATGGAGAGCAACCCATAGGAGAATGGCACGGAGATTCTTTGAGAGACGACTATGAGCTTTCTATTTTGGACTGGTTTGTGCAAAAAGAATATCCAGTGTTTGGTATTTGTCGTGGATTCCAGCTTTTAAATGTTTATTTTGGAGGTAGTTTGTACCAAGATTTGCCAAGCCAGTATTCTAAACAAGTCAAGCATCACTGCTCAAAAAAATATGACTTACATACGCATCCTATAAACCTAGTAAAAAATGAATTGTTAGATGAATTGCGCGTAAATAAAAGCGCTCATTTGGTAAATTCTATTCATCACCAAGGAATCAAAAGGCTAGCCAAAGATTTAGTCCCAATTGCTCATGCAGACGACGGCTTAATAGAAGCTTTTTATTATAATAATGCACCTAAAGGAAAAGTAATGGGTGTACAGTGGCATCCAGAGTTTTTCTTTAATGCTGCTGAAAAATTTATTGATGATAAAGTTATTATTGAGCACTTCTTGCAATTCGCTAGCATCAAACCATCTTTAGTAAAATGACAATGAGAAACGCAAATTCATAAGTAAAACTTAATTTTAGATTTACTTTTCGCCATAATCATAATTCTTTCTTATTTTTGATACTTTGGATAAATAGTTTTCCACACTATAATATAAATGTGCTTTTTTATCTTTTTGGTAACTAAACTTGCGATCTCACGAGCGCAGTGAGCTAAAAAAGTAAAAATCAACGAACTACTATTTATTAAGAAGTTGTTTAAAATTGTATCTTTTTTTAAATAGGAATACAACTTTTAGTAATTTCATATTTGCTTATTACTTAAGCAAATTCTAACATTACTTCGTGGAAATAAGTAACCTATATTGTTTTTGCAAACTTTTGAAATAAAAAACTTTGAAGAAATCACATTATACGATAGCACTCGCTTTATTGGTCTTGATTTTGGACCAAACTCTAAAAATTTGGGTAAAATTAAACATGCCCTTGGGCGATTATTTTGAAGTCTTAGGATTAAACTGGTTTCACATCCACTTTATAGAGAACCCTGGAATGGCATTTGGAATTGAATGGGGTGGCGAATATGGTAAATTAGCTTTAAGTTTGTTCCGCATTGTTGCTATTTCTTTTATAGGATATATGCTGTATAAACTGGTCAAGCAAAATGCCTCTTTTATTGTCCTTACTAGTATTACCTTAATTTTTGCTGGAGCTGTTGGCAATATTTTAGACTCTGTTTTCTATGGTCTTGTATTTTCAGAAAGTACTGCCATTGATGTGGCAACATTTATGCCTCCAGAAGGAGGATATACAGATTTTTTACATGGCAAGGTGGTTGATATGTTTTATTTTCCATTAATTGATTCCCATTTTCCAGAATGGTTTCCTATTTGGGGAGGCAAACCCCTGCAATTTTTTGAATTTATTTTCAACATTGCCGATGCCTCTGTTTTTATAGGAACAGCTATTATATTTGTTTTTTACAAACATTTCTTTAACAAAGAGGAAGAAGAAAACGTTACCATCAATAACAACAAGGAGTCTTCGATTAATGAAGAAAATCTTTCTGTTAGTGATTCCTAGATTTTTACCACGTACCGTCTAAGTAAGCGATCGTAACTACCAATATCTAATTTCATTTTAATACACTATAAAAGGGCACAAAGCTTGCTTAACAATTTCCCTTACAGTGTATTTAATATACAAAAGCACTTATAACTTGAAACGCTCACATTTCGTCTTAGGTCTAATTTTTTTCATTCTAATAATTGATCAAGTACTCAAAATTTGGGTAAAACTAAACATGCCTTTGGGCGATTCTTTTAAAGTTTTGGGCTTGGATTGGTTTCGGATTCATTTTACAGAAAACAAAGGAATGGCATTTGGGATGGAGTTTGGTGGAGATTATGGCAAGTTATTTTTAAGCCTTTTTAGAATTGTAGTTGTTGGATTTATTGCCTATTTTTTAAATAAGCTAGTCCGCAAAAAAGCTAGCTTTTTACTATTAGCTTGTATTTCTCTAATTTTTGCAGGTGCTTTGGGCAATATTCTTGACTCTATTTTTTATGGCGTTTGTTTTTCTGACAGCGGTACCTTTCACAATCCACGTTTGGCTACTTTTATGCCTTCTGAAGGAGGATATGCTGGGGTTTTGTATGGCAAAGTAGTAGACATGCTCTACTTTCCAATGTTTGAAGGTTTTTGGCCCAAGTGGATGCCCTTTGTTGGAGGTAAGTATTTCATGTTTTTTCAACCCATCTTTAATATTGCCGATAGTGCTATTAGTCTAGGTGTATTTATTGCTATCGTATTTTACCGCCGTTTTCAAAGAGAATTTGACGAACAACAAAATGTCTCCAATGAACCAAGCATAGCCGTTGATAATTCGGATTCTACTCCTGTTAACAATTCTAAAGATTCCATCGATCAACTTTAAAAAAGAATAGTCCGCCATAAATTAGCGGACTGTCATTGCACAAATTATATATAGTTATTAGATTATTTCGATTCTATTGCAGGTTTATTCGACATCTCAAATAAAAGATGTCCCCCTTTGACTAGGTCATGATGAGATAACATTGTCCCATCAAGTTTTTTTCCATTCAAGTAAACTTCTTTTACATACACATTATCTTTATGCTGATTTTTAGCCTCAATTCTTAGCGTTTTTCCATTTTCCAAATGAATTACAGCATCTCTTACTAAAGGACTTCCTAATGCATAATCCGAAGAACCAGGAGTTACAGGATAAAACCCTAGTGCGCTAAAAACGTACCATGCACTCATTTGCCCTGCATCGTCATTTCCACACAAACCATCAACATTAGGAGCGTACATCGTATCCAAAATCATACGAACACGTGCTTGTGTTTTTTCAGGATGCCCCGTCCAGTTATACAAATAAGGGATGTGATGCCCTGGTTCATTTCCATGCACATAATTTCCAATGATTCCATCACGAGTAATATCTTCATGTTTAGCAATATACTTTTCATCAATATCGACTGTAAATAAAGAATCTAAATGTTTACTGAAATGATCTTTTCCACCCATCATCTCAACCATTTTATCAATATACTGAGGAACATACAATCCGTAGTTCCACGCATTTCCTTCTATAAACCCTTGACCATGTGTGTCCATTGGATCAAAGGATTCTCTAAAAGTTCCATCCGACAGTTTGGGTCTCATAAAACCAATAGAAGGGTCGTAAACATTTTCATAAGATTTAGACCGATCTTCAAATTCTCTTGCAACAGCAGTATTTCCCAATTCCTCTGCCATCTTCATAATACACCAATCATTATAAGCATATTCCAATGTTTTAGATACAGACGAATGCCCTTTATCATCTGGAACATATTTATAATCTATATAAGCACCAAGCTCATCAAAATATCTAACCTTAGCTGTGCTTACTGACGCAGCCAAAGCTTGCTTTTGATTAAAATTTCCTACCTTCTTAACCATTGCATCTGCAAGAACTGAAGTCGCATGATAGCCTATCATACACCAATTTTCATTAGCATAATGACTCCATATAGGTAACATACCATGTACACTTTGCTCATAATGCGCCAACATAGATTTTATCATATCATTATTGCGGCTTGGTTGGGTGATGTTAAACAATGGGTGCAAAGCTCGATAAGTATCCCACAATGAAAAAATAGTATAATTTGTAAATCCTTTGGAAGTATGTATGTTTTGATCTAAGCCTCTATACTGACCATCCACATCTTCATAGAGAATAGGTGAAAGGTTAGTATGATAAATTGCTGTGTAAAAATTCACTTTATCTTCTTCCGTCAAACTAGTCACTTCTATTTTAGAAAGTTCTTCGTTCCACTTCTTTTTTGTCTCTTCTTTTGTTTTTTCAAAATCCCAATGCGGTATTTCAGCTTCTAAGTTTTTCAAAGCTCCCGAAGTACTGACAGAAGACAAAGCAAACTTAACTTTAATTTTTTCAGCGTTTTTTGTATCAAAATTGAAAAATGCTCTAATGTCCTTGCCCGCCATCTCAGGAAAATTATGTTCTTGGTCAAAACGTCGATAAAAGCCATCGTATTTAACAGCGTCATATTTTTTGTGCCCATAGCTTTTGAAAGGCTTAGAGAATTGCATGGCAAAAAACACCTTTTTATCTCTAGCCCATCCCTTAGTTTGTCGGTACCCCGTTACTAAAGAATCATTCTCAACTCGAATAAAAGTCCAAACATTCTTATTATCATGATGATATACATTGTACACCATATCTAAGATAACATGCGCTTCTTCTGACTCTGGAAAGGTGTATTGATGAAAACCAACCCGTTCGCTAGCTGTTAATTCTGCTAAAATTCCATAACTCTCTAAATTAACTTTGTAATACCCAGGAGATGCTTTTTCTTCACTATGCGAAAACGTAGAGTAAAACCCCTTTTTGCCTTCTTGCCTCACCATAGGTTCAAGTACCAATTCTCCAGTCGTGGGCATTACTAAAAAATCCCCCAAATCAGAATGCCCTGTTCCACTAAAGTTCGTATGGGTAAACCCTAGAATAGTTGAATCTCGGTACTGATAACCAGCACAATACTCATACGTTTCTGTATTGTAACTACCGTCCTCATTAAACATCACCTCAAAGTTAGTTTGGGGGCTCAACTGTACCATTCCAAAAGGTGCCGTTGCTCCAGGAAAAACATGCCCCATCTTGCTTGTTCCTACCAAAGGGTCGACAAATTGAGTATAATCAGGCTTTGATTTAGTAGAAACAAGAGTACTTTTTGCTTCTTTTTTGCAAGCATTTAATACAAATAGTATCAACAGAGAAAGCAATATGTTTTTCATTTTACAATTATTTATTCACCAAAAAACAGTTGTAGCATTGGTAAGACAATTTTTACCCGTTCAGGGTCTAAATTTGTATCAAAAGTAGGGCGTTCGATTAATTTACCATCTCGCACCAGTTGTAGCATTTTTTGACGTTCTGCGGGCGCAAAAGCTGCGAAAGTACGGCGTAAAGCAGGCAACATTTGTTGAAATTGCTCGTCTTTTAATCCACTAACCCATTCGTCTACAATTTCCCATAAAATAGGGTTGTGAATTAATAGCAAACCACTTCCATATAAGAAACCATTCAACCAACTACTTGCGACAACAACATCGACACTTTTAGACAAAGCATAACTTAATATCCCTGCTGCCGTTTCGACATTTAACACCTCATTATCCAACAAAATTCGGGTAGCAGCTCCTCTTATTTTTCCATCAATATGTTGATTATCTAATAATCGTTCTAACGTTTCTTCCCAAACCGTTAAATACATTTCCTCATTTAATAATAATAAAGAGCGATTAACAGACAATACTTGGTCAAACATTTCCTCGCTAGCTGATTCATCCAAAGAAGTACATGCATTGGGTAAAGAAATGCAAATTCGAGGCACTATTTTTTGGAGCAACGCATCGACCATACCAATTTCAGTATTTCGAACATCGCCATATCTATAAATTCGAACCAACGGAGGCAAAGCTGTCATCAAATGATTAATATCCTTTGTTATAGCAGCCAAATTTTTTAATTCCTGCACCAATTCATTGATTGCTTCAGGCAAATTAGCATGAATTACTTTTTCTAATAATTGGGTCAACTCTACCAATGTTTGAGCATGAGTTGCTTGGTTGATCACAAAATTGACCGTCGCTTGCTGGATGGTATTTCCCCACATTCCCGCCTCAATAATTTGCAGAGCAAATTCAGGACGCCATTCCATTTTCCAATATTCATTCTTCGTACTCAACTCTCTACCTGTTGCAACATCGGGTATTCCCCATTGTATGGATAGCAAATTTAAACGATGCAAAAATTGGCTTTGCTTTAAATCATGTTCTTGTCTCAAATCTAACCCTCCCTTGGGTTTGTTGGCAGTAGCTTTTAACCACACCACGTCTGCTTTTTTATACTTTTTTAGTTTTAATGCTTTAATGTTCAGTTCTATATCTTGCTGTAAAGGAATAATTGGAATTGTTTCTGGAACATCCCCCATTTTATCCCCAATCACCAACTTGTGTCGAATTAAGTCCAGTTGACTTTGATATCCTCCTGAAAAAATAGTCATTACAGATTCCGTCAGTTCTCCTATTCCAGGTACTTCTAGACCTCTAAGAGCAGCCAAAGTTTCTGCCAAACGTACGCCTTCGATCGCATGAGCTGAACTCGTTTCTAAGTCTTCCTTTTTGAATAACTGAGAAACTTTTGCCATCCAGTTAATTGTGGCATTGTCTCTATTAAAAAACAGCAATTCATACCAAGCAGGTGATACAACTCCTGCCCCATACCCACTAGAAGTAGCGATTCGGTCATATGTCCAAGGGATCCAAGTAGCTTTTGTTTTTACTTTGGGAATCCCTTTTAACAATGCATTATCATCTTTTACTTTATAAGCATTCAAATCATCCAAGGCGGGTGTATGCCAAGCTCCACAGACAACAGCAATGCGCTCGTATTTGTCTTTAATTGCTTTACGCAATTTCTTACGCATATATGCTTCTCGAATCAAGTTATAGGCTTGTCCTTGATTGCCTATCTCTGTCCTTAAAGTTTTCATCAAGTCTAGAATCACTCCGAAAATATCCTCGTTGCCATCTCCTTGTTCAAACATAGCCTCCCACCAACGTTCACTATCTGTGTATCCTGCTAAAGATGCCATATAGCCCAACGGATCCTTTACTATATCCTTTACATCTTCTTGCCCTTCCAGTTTCTTCAATTCAGCTATTTTTTCAGGCACTTCGTCCAATCCTAACCGCAGCGATTGAGGCAAATCCATTTGAACTACAGGGATACCATATTTTTGAGCAAATAAAAACGTTTGCCATTCGGGAGAAAAAACAGTAAATGGGTAATAAACAGCTTGTTGTAAATTCTTAGGATTATAAATCAAAGCAGCAACAGGAGGCACCAATGTTTCGTCTTGCACATAAGGAAGGAGGTTACTCAATTCTTCTGCTCCTTCTATTAAAATTATATCTGGCTGATAGACACTCAATGCCTTTATCAAACTTTTAGAAGAACCAGGACCGTGATGTCTTATTCCAAATAATTTTATCTCCATTCTTTAATCTCTCAATAGTTCGCTAAAATATTATGTTTACAGGGTTGTTAGCAAATCTAACTTAATTGGCACTTTTCCATCTTTCAAATGCAAATAATAAATCTTTTCTTTTTCAAGTTTATTGATACTTTTTATTAATCTCCCCTCTTCGTCTGTTATCATAGAAAAACCTCTCTCTAAAATCGTCTGAGGGTTTAACAAACGAAGTTTTTCTTCTATAGCATCTAGTTCCTGATGTGCGGCTTTTAACTGTTGTGCGGCAACCTGTTTTAATTTCGCTTCTAATAAATCTACTCTATTAGAGGCTTGTTGAATTTTTTGTATTGCTAAATGCTTAATATCCAAAGCAGACTGTACAATAGTAGACTCAAAATTTAGCATTCGATGAATCAAATAATCCGCAACAGCTGTTGGTGTTTTCAAAGTTTGATAAGCGACCAAATCCGCTAAGGTTTCATCAATATCATGCCCTATTCCTGTTATAATGGGCAACTCGCAAGTCGCCAAAGCCACACACAAATCGTAATCATCAAATCCCATTAAATCTAGACGAGCACCACCACCTCGAACAATAACAACACAATCAAATTCATCTTTCCGAGCTTCTATTTTATCAATTTGCAACATGACCTCTTGGGGTACATTCACCCCCTGCACAACAGCCTCAAACAATTCATATTGGAATTTATATTGATGAGGATTTGTTTTGATTTGCTGTAAAAAATCCTGTAGTCCCGCAGCAGTACTAGAAGAAATGATAGCAATTCGCTGCCAAACCAAGTTAGTAGGAACTTGCATATTGAGTTCTGTAAACTGTTCTGCCTCTAATTTTTTTTGTGTTTGTAGACGTTTAAGTTCCAATTGCCCAATGGTTACTGTTGGGTCAATATCTTTAATGGATAGTTTCATTCCGAAATACTCATGAAACTCAACCTGCACACAAAGCAGTACTTGTCGACCTACTTGCAAAATTGACCATAAAGAATCTCCAATTTTTCTAGTAATTTTCTCCAAAGAACGCCCCCATATAACTCCTTCGGCTCTAGCAGATATTTTAAAATCATCCCGTTCTACTAAAGATATATATACATTCCCTTTGCTTGTTCCGACATCTGCAATTTCACAATTAATCCAGATCGTTTCACGCATATTAAAAGCAACCACACGTTTAAGATGCTCATTCAGTTCAAAAAGAGAAAAAGTTGGTTGATTGATTTCTTTAGGCATATTCTCAGAGACTTAATTCAGATAGTAGATTAATAAAATAGTAGGCTTACTATTGTCAACAATAAACATCCAATATTCTTTCCCTCCGCAGGCTCACTAACATTAGATTAAAACAGCCACAAAATATAAGATATTTAAGCCTCATCAAATTCAAATATAAATTTAGAGTTGCGAATTTCTTCTTTAAATAGATGGGGATAATGCGCTTTCATTCTTAAATAAATTTTCTCCAAAGGAACGTCTGCAAACACTCCATGATCTGCAACATACTCCATAAAAGGATTGCCTTCTTTATCTGACTCTTGAAAAACAGCATCTTGCTCACCATCAAAATCTAATGGTTCCACCCCCAATTTGTCACATAATTCTGTATTAAATACAGGCGTAGCTTTGATCCATCTATTATTCAAAAACACTTCTGCGTATCCATGAAACACCAAAACATCTGTTTTTAGGCGCTCCTCTAAATTAGCGGTTCCTAAATGATTTCTTACATCGCCATAAGCCAATCGGCTAGGAATTCCTAACGAACGCACACACGCCACAAATAAATTTGACTTTTCAATGCAATGACCATAATCTTTGGTTAACAAATGACTAGCCTTTAGGGCATAGGGCTTTAAAACAATGTGATAAGGCGAATATTTAAATCCATCTCTAATAGCATAATACAATGCAATGACTTGATCTTTTGCATTCGTTATTCCACTTACTTTCTCTTGTGCATATGCAACAACAGTAGGATGATCACTATTGGTATAAACCCCTGCTTTTAAATAATTCTCGTTTTCGTCCATTCTAATTATAATATTCCAATTTTTTTAGCAAATAACTTGAATTAATAGTCCACTAAATCAGCGATCAAAACAAACTAAATACAATGAACTAACAAGTTGAGGCAAGATAGATAAAATAGTCTTATTCTTAGTCCGAATCAATCATTTTCTATATAGAGTAACACAAAAAGGAAGCTATAAATGTAAACAAAAAAAAACCATCTTAAATAAATTTAAGATGGTTTTTTAAAGAGTATATCAACGTTATTTGGTAACGTTTGCTTCAATATCGTAAATAATCATATCATCAGGAACATTTCCATAGATATTCAAACTTGACGAGTATGCTGGATCAACTTTAGCTTGTGAAGAATCAAATTTGAATTTCACAAACCCTTTTTCTCCTGGTTTGATTGCTCCTCTTGACCAATCAATTGGCTCTGTACAAATACAACCACCTTCTAAGTGAAATACTTTAAAATCATTTTTTCCAGTATTCGTAAATTCAACAGTGTATTCTTCTACATCACCAAATTTCACAGGTCCGATCTTCATAACTGGTTCGTCAAAAGCCAAAGTAGTTCTTGGCTTATCTCCAGGATTATTAGAAGGAGAAGTCGTTGTACTAACTACGGTTGTATTAGCCGTTAGTTTTTTTTTTCAGGGGCTCCGTTGATGCCCAATGTTCCATTCACAATTTTGAATTCTACACGACGGTTAAGTGCACGTCCTTCAGGATTATCAGAACCATCTGTTTTAGTATTATCAGCAGCAGGTTGTTGTTCACCTAAAGCTTTTGGTTGCAAACGGTTTTTGTCAATTCCTTTTTTAACCAAGTAAGCAATTGTCGCATTAGAACGTCTGTCAGACAAGCTGATATTGTATTGATCAGATCCCAAAGCATCTGTATGACCTCTTACTTCAACGATCATTTCAGGATTGTCTTTTAAAGTAGCCAATACCATATCCAAAGTATCAGCAGCACCTTGACGGATATTTGATTTATTGAAAGAGAAATAAACATTGTAGAATACAGGAGGAGGCGTCAAATACATTTTTTGTACCATTCCCAAATCTTTTTGCGCTACAACTCTTGTGTCAGCAATATAACCTTCACGATTTGCAAAAATTTTGTAATCTTTATCTCTTGGCACAACGAAAGCAAATTCATTTCCTGTTCCTTTTGTCAATTGTTTTACTTCTTTACCAGAAGAAGCTTCGTAAATAATTACGGTAACGCCATCTAAAGCAGCATTGGTTTTCTTGTCAAATGCTTGAACCATCAAACCAAGTTCTTTGATTTTAACTTCTTTAGTAATCTCCATTGGTTTAGTAATATCTAGACCTGCAGCAGTCAATGCTTCTTTAGTCGCATCAACACTTTCTTTGCTACCCTCTACGCCATCTTTTTTAGCGACGATATCATACTTTTTCCCCATATCAAGGCTAAACGTATAATCGTTTCCTTCTGTATTACTTTGCTCATCTACAACTTTACCAGTTTCTTTATCAATCAACTGAACAGTTGCACCAATCATTGGCTCTCCTGTTGCTTCATCCATTACCGCAACATCCATAATAATATCACAACGCTCTGGCATAATTACAGAGAAAATATCATCACAACAAGTTTCGCTTTTCATGGACATAGTACCAGGACGGTTAGACAAGATATAAGCATAACAATCATCTTTTCCTACTTTGTTCACTGTAAAACTAAAGTCATCTACATAAGTATTAAAACCAGCACCCATGTTAACAACTTTTCCCATAGAACCATCAGCAGCACGCTCTGTACGGAAAATATCCCATCCACCAAAACCAGGGTGTCCATCTGAACTAAAGTACAATGTATTGTTTCTTTCGTCAAAGAACGGTGTTAAATCATCTCCAATTGTATTAACTGCTTCCAAGTTTAATGGCTCTTTAGTCGTACCATCTTCATTGATCTCAGCATACCAGATATCCATACCACCTTTACCACCTTCCATGTTAGAAGTAAACAACAAGTAATCTTTTCCATCCCATGTTGCAAAAGCAGGATCTTGACAAGAGTAAGAACTAGAGTTAAAATCTAGCAATTTAGGGTTGCTAACAGTACCATCTGCATAATCAGCTACATAGATACGGCTGTTTTCCAATTGATTACCAATCAACTCAGCACGTACAAAATAAAACTTAGTTTGATCATCGTTAAAAGCTGGTTCAACAACATGCAATCCTTCTTTTTGAAGAACATCAGCATTAAATTCTTTTGCTTCTCCCCATTTGCCATCGCCTTCTGATTTAGCGATATAAATTTTAGCATGCTCATAATCCTCACCTTCTTCTTTTACAATAATTGTATCTGCACGCAAAGAAGCATAGATAATTTCATCACGTCCCAATGGGAAAGCCCCACCTTCTGTAGACAAAGAGTTAACGTTAGGACCAGCATTTTCAATAATTAATTCCTCTGTTGGTTCCATGTTATTTTTAGCCCATTTAGCACCATCGATGTGGATTTGAGCCATTTTTTTGTAGTAATCTGCCTTTGGCGCATCTGATGGATACTCTTTGATAAAGGCTTCAAACTCTGGAATACAGTTGTCATAATCTCCTGTCATTTTCATAACAACAGCATGCTCATAACGACTCAATGGAAATTCATCTTTTTTATTTAGAGCAACTAATTTTTGGTACCATTCAGCAGCAGCTTTGTAGTCTCTCAACATTTCATTGGTGGAAGCTATTTTGTAAATAGCAGCACCATCATTGTTATCTGCTTCATAAGCACGTATATACCATTCTAAAGCAGTGTAGGTATTCTTTTTATTGCGTTCTTCATCTCCGATATTTTCCTTCATTTCGGAGGTTAAGTTATTATTTGTTGGTTGAGCAAATGCAGCTTGACCAACAAATAGTAAAGCAATAATTACTAATATATTATTAAGTTTCATTATTCGAAATAAGTTTAGATTAAGTTGTGGATTACTATACTATTTTATAATAAAACAAGATTAGAAATCTTCAAGAGTAGATTTCTAATCTCTTATTGGAGTTATTATTAAAAACGAGGACAGAATAAGATATCATCAATAACAGGTACTTTGTAAATTTTAGCAACATAAGACAATGCTACTTCAAATGCCATACCTCTGTTATTATTACTAAATGCTTGATAGTTCAAACCTTGTGCAGCTGTATTGATATCATATGCAAAACCAAATTTTAGTCCTTTAATATCTAAACCTATACGAGCAACAGCATCACCACTAGCACGGTAACCACCTCCCAAATATAATGTAATATCTTGCATATCGTTGAAGTGAATCCCTAACAATAACTGCCCGTTGAATTCAAATGCGCTCAAACCTTCTCCTTGACCAGTTGTATTGATTGTATTTTGGAAGAAGAACAAAGGTTTCAAGAACAAGTTACCTTTTTTAGTTAATGCAATTCTAAAAATCAAATTAGAAATAGTAGTCATTGGTAATCTTGCTTCACCATCCTCATTTGTTTGAGGTGTCATAAAGCTATAATTAGGATTCGTAAAATGATTCAAAGACACTCCTGCCTCAAAACCAAAACGTCTACCTCTATGGCTCAACATCAAACCACCAGAAAAATCAGGCAATGTTTTAGTAGCATTTCCTAAAGACATGCCCAATGGGTCAGTCGTAGCATTACCACCATTAACCAACTGATCTTCAAATGTAAAATCTCCAGAAAGTCTACGTTGTAAGATACCACCTTTGGCAGCAAAAGATAAGATTGTATTTCCTTTTTTGCCCAAGCCCAAGTGATAAGACAAAGACAAACTAGCAGCTAAGTTAGAAAGGTTTCCTACGGCATCATAATAAAAAGAAATACCAACACCTGCCCAATTTCTAAGTGGCTTGCCTTTTTTATTACGAATAGCAAAAGGAACGTCAATATAAGCAGATGGCGTTTGGAATCCTGAAAAGCTTGAGGAAGTATTATCAATAGATGGAGCTTGAGAAATAGACAATCCTGCCCATTGAGTTCTATATATACCACCTATTCTAAAAGTACCTGCATAATATCCTGTATGTGCAGGATTTAGCTCTAGTGGAGCCATGTCAAACATCGTAAAACGAACGTCTTGAGCTTGGCTACTGGATGTACAAAAACCTACTATAAAAAGCAGGCATACACTCGTTAAAATTTTCATCGTCTAAGAGGAGTTTTTAAGTACGAATACCGTAAATTAATTCAATAATAAGATTTATACCGCTATAAATAACTTTGGGTAAATATACAGTTTTTATTTACAGAAAGTAAGTAAACTTACATTTTAGTTTAGAACTTTTAACAAAAAAACCTTTATTTCTCGTATTTCTGCTTTCCAAAACTACATTTTGTCACATCAAAAAGTACTTCCTATAGATTTCCTTTGTTAAAAGAACCTTAACATTTTATTAAGCGCTAATGTATGCTTTTTCAAAATATTTTCCCTATTTCATTGCAATTAATTCCCTTTACCCTGTTATATACTTTATTCTTCTTGGAATAAAGGATTGTAGCTTATACATTTGCACACACGATAATTGTTTTACAAATGTTAAAGTTTTTTTCTAGTATTGTTAATAAAAATAAAAAATCCTAGTCACAAAACAACAAAACTTCTCATATTTTTCAATATTTACCAATATGTTCAACACTAATTCTAGGCAATTTTTATACTTTTTTAGCGTTATCCTTTTCGGAAGTAGCATTTTTAGTTCTTGCACCTCCAATACACAAACAGAAGATCCCCTTACCGATCTTCAATCAATCCAATTAGTGCCTTGCCCTCCCCTAGATTCATCTATTTTGTATGATGATGTCGTATTGCAAAATTATACCTACACTCAAAATCAGATGATGTTCCGTCCTGTAAACCTTCGTTTGGGAGGGATGACTCCCCTAACAATAAGTCGCCCCAAATCATATCCCAAAACTAACAAAGGAAATCATTTACATATTTGTATTGACAATCAACAACATCACATTACCAACAATAATATATTTGACTTTCCTCTCCCCGATGGCAAGTATAGATTAACTGCTTTTATCGCTCGATCGTTTTACGAATCTATTAAAACACCTAAAGCAATCATGGCGAAGGAGATAGGCATAAGAAAAGGGGAACTTTATCTCAGTAAAAACCTTTTGAATGCAAATATTGTTTATAATGCACCAATGGGTACTTACCAAAAAGGAGATAAAATTTTATTGGATTTTGTTTTGGTCGGCACAACTATTGAGGAAGGAGGTAATCAAGTAAAAATAACGATCAACAACCATAAGTCATTCTATGTCAACAATTGGCAAGCATACCTTTTGGAGGGACTTGACATAGGAACTTATGAAGTTAAGTTAGAATTGTTAGATGCTTCTGGGAAACAAATTGCGGCTCCTGTCAGTCAAAATTTCATCATAAAAACATCTGAAAAACAAAATTAAAGATTTAATTTCCAAATATTTACCTTTTTTTTAACTTTAACCAAAAGAGGTAAGATTTTTGAACCATTTGTAACATTCAATTAATATCAATGCAAATTGAATCAATAGCATTAGATAAAAAAGCCCCCGATATAAATTATGGACCTAAACTAAAAAAATTATTGTATCATGAAAAAGCTCCTATTATCTGTCTTATTAACGGCAATCTATACGCACCTTTTTGCAGCTACTCCCATCAAAGATGCTGCTGAATTTTTTATCAAAGCGGATGACTTTTTTAAGGCATATGCCATAGAAGGCAATATCAAATATGCCGATCTAAAACAAGATCGCTCCGACTTAGCACTTCTCGTTGATTTTATTGGCGAGACTCCCGTTAACTCTGTTGACGTTTATAGACGCAAAGCTTACTTAATTAATTGCTACAATCTATTGGTTATAAATGCTGTGTTGGAAACTTATCCGATAGAAAAAGTTGCGGACACGAACAAATTCTTTAAAAAAGATAAACATAAAGTAGGCAAAGAGATGATGACATTGGATCATTTAGAGTATAAAATCATATTTAAGGAATATAAAGACCCTAGGCTTCATTTTGTCTTGGTTTGTGCTGCCAAAGGTTGCCCTCCTATCCCATCATTTGCATATACTCCTGGAGATGTCAACAATCAAATCAATCGCCAATGCCAATTGGCATTAGACGACCCTTCTTTTTTGTACTTAGAAAAAGAAAACAATATGGTAAAATTATCTCCTATTTTTAAATGGTATAAAGATGATTTTTTCCCTTCAATTCCCGAATTTATCAATGCACATCGCAGCACCAAAATCCCTCACGATTATTCATTGGATTTTTATGAATATGACTGGACATTAAATGCGTGGAAATAATCTTTTTTAGTTAGTCTAACCTTATGAAATTACTACTCTTTTTGATTGTAGCAAGTCTGCTCAATTGTACTAGTTGTGGAGAAAAACACGCTCGTTCTAATAAAACAGCAATTACTACGACACCTATAGAAAACGCAATTGGCTCTACTACTCTTTCGAATTCTTCTACCTCGACAACAAACAATACAAATGGTAGCAAAAATATTCCTGCTGAGGTTATTCAAACAACAAATAATAATGCATCCGCTACTCTAGCCAATTATACTCAGTATAGTTGGCTGGATACTTATCATCCCCAATCAGCACTTCAAAAGCAGATTCCCACACCACCCCAATACACCAGAACACCATCCTCTCCCACTAGCTTTGGGACATGGTTAAGAGGATTGCCTTTGCTTCCAAAGACATCCAAAGTCATGCTTTATAATGGCACAGAAAAGCCCTATCAAGAGGGTGCTTTTCGTGTTTTAGATATTGATATCGGACAACGTGACTTGCAACAATGTGCAGATGCTGTAATGCGCTTGGTAGCAGAATATCATTACAGCAAAAAAGATTACGATGCTATCCATTTCAATTATACAAGTGGACACACCATTCGTTTTTCAGATTGGGTTAAAGGCAAAAAACCGATTATCAAAGGCAGTAAGGTTAGTTTTAGTGCTGCAAATAATAGCCACAATACTTCTTATAAAAATTTTAAAAAGTATCTGACTAATATTTATTGCTACGCAGGAACCGCATCCTTAGCAAAAGAATTAAAAGAAAAAACAATAAGTAACGTTTCGCCTGGTGACGTTTTTATTTGGGGAGGATTTCCAGGGCATGCCGTTATTGTGTTAGACGTGGCGCAACATGAAACAACGGGTAAAAAGATTTTTTTACTCGCTCAAAGCTATATGCCTGCTCAAAGTATACACGTTTTGCATAACTTCAACGATTCTGACCTGTCCCCTTGGTATTCCGAAGATTTTGGCGCGCAGCTTGTAACTCCTGAATGGACATTTGATCGTAATACGCTTAAAAGTTTTGACATTGATTGACCTCCCCATTATCAATATAATATAAATCCTTTTTTATCTTTTTGGTAACTAAGCTTGCGAGCTCACGACCGTAGGGAGTAACAAACCGAGCTAAAAAAGTAAACAACTAAGCGATAGCGAACTACCACGAAGTAGCAGCGTAGCTAACTACTACATTATCAATAGTTCGTTGAGAAACTTTATTAGTTTGATAATCAATAAGTTGCAGATTTATTGTGTTTTGTGTTAAAACTTTAATTATCAAACTAATATAAATGTGCTTTTTTATCTTTTTGGTAAAAAAGTAAAAAATCAACGGACTACTAACATCATATAATTTCTTTTTTACTCTAGTACAATTTTCTCACTCTTAACTCCTTTAGGATTATTTAGATAAAGCCAATAAATGCCTTTGGGCAATTCACCTAAAGGTAAAGTAACATTTTCTCTAAAACGTTCCTGCACCATCGCTTGCCCCAAATTGTTGTATAAAACAACTGTTGTTTCCTCTTGCTCCTCTACCACAATATTCAATTTATTTTGAGTTGGATTAGGGTATAATAAGACATTACGAAGCTCATTTTGAGGCTTGATCGTTCGTATTCCAGTTGTTAAATTATTAGTATTAGGCTGAGTAGACTCCGACTGTGTCACCGATTTATTATTGGTATTTTGGATCATTGCAAAAGCAAAGATGCGAGAAAAGTCCCAATTAACATTCGCAAAAGCGGTATAATCATAAACCAAAGAATCTCCAACTGTTGAAGGAATATTGATCGGTAAAAAACCTAAACTAGCTCTATATACATCATAGTGTTCTGCTTCCCCATTTGGTCCCATATAAAATACACTATCTTCGGCTAAACCAACCCACAATTGTTCGGTTCCCAAATTGTGACTGGCTTCCGTTTTAACAATTACACGTACTCGCATAGAATCATCACCATATTTTTGCTGTTCCATTCGAATCCGAATAGGACTAGTCTGAGATTGAAAAGGTGCAAAAATAGACGCTTGACTATAATCACTGTTCAAAGGAATTGAAAAACCATTGATAATCAAAGCAGGGGTTCCAAGTATTCCATAATAAAAACGCCTAGCATCACTGGGCGAAGCATTTTGTTGATACAACAAACATTGTGTGTAAGGAACTCCTGAATGTATTGAAATATGTATTGCCTCATTTTGATTATTCAAATTGGTATAAAAACCAGGATTTCGATTGGCACAATGCGAACAAAGTGTGTTTGTAAAATGTTCTACAAATATCTTTCGAGGGACTTGTGCCTCTACAATATTATTATACAAAAAAGCAAAACACAGACATAGAAATAGATGTTTCATAATTTAGCAACTAGTTTAATTTTTTATGATTTTATGTATCAATATTCAAGGATAGATGGTCTGCTAAAATTTCACAACGGACAGATCTATCAAACTGCTAGAAAAAACTGCCTCTGCTCCAAAAAGGTTGTCAAATCTCAGTTAAGATCCTTTATTTTTATCTGTATTTTGCTAACTTGACAAAACATTGACATTTACTACTCCAAATTACTAACTATGACACTTGGCTTACAGCTAATAGAACGTGCCCAAAATTGGCTAAATCGTACTGCGATTATTTCTAATCATAAAAAATATAGTTATCAAGAATTACTAAACCAATCCACTCATGTTGCCAGCTATTTACTAAATGGTTCAGAGGATTTAAAAGAAGCACGAGTAGCTTTTTTAGTAAGTCCAAGTTTTGAATATACAGCCCTACAATGGGGCATTTGGAGAGCGGGTGGTATTGCTGTTCCGCTCTGTGTACTGCACCCATTACCATCTTTGGAATATGTACTTCGAGACACTGGTGCCAAGATATTAGTTGTTGACCCAACCTACTATGATTTATTAGCACCACTTGCAGCAGAAGAAGATATTCGCTTGCTAACAATCGAAACTGTTTTACAATCTAGGGTTAAAGCCACACTACCTATCATCGAAGATAGTCGCAGAGCTATGATTTTGTACACTAGTGGCACCACCAGCCTACCTAAAGGGGTCGTAACGACACACGCCAACTTAAATTTTCAAATTAGTACTTTAGTAGACGCTTGGAAATGGCAACAAGAGGATCACATTCTAAATGTTTTGCCTCTACATCATGTGCATGGTATTATCAATGTGATGAGTTGTGCACTTTGGGTTGGAGGATGTTGCCAATTTCTACCTAAATTTAATGCGGCTAAAGTTTGGGAATTATTTAGTCAAGGAAAGATCAATATTTTTATGGCTGTTCCAACCATATATTTCAAACTGATTAACTGTTGGGAACAAGCAACGGAAGACACACAACAAAGATGGTCAAAAGCAGTTGAAGCCTTTCGTTTGATGGTTTCTGGATCTGCTGCGTTACCTGTTCCTGTCTTAGAGAAGTGGCAAACAATCAGTGGGCATATCTTGCTTGAGCGCTATGGAATGACAGAGATAGGTATGGGCATTTCAAACCCTTATAATGGAGAAAGAAGAGCAGGTCATATTGGACAAGCATTGCCTGGCGTACAAATTCGTTTGGTCAATGAACAAGGCGTCATTAACACAGAAAATATTTCAGGCGAAATTCAAATCAAAGGACCAAATGTTTTTAAAGAGTATTGGAGAAAACCAGAAGCTACTCAAAAGGCATTTAGTGAAGATGGTTGGTTTTTGAGTGGGGATATTGCTCTGTTAAACAACAATTATTACAAGATTTTAGGAAGAGATTCTGTTGACATTATAAAATCAGGTGGTTATAAAATCTCTGCTTTAGAAATTGAAGATATTCTTAGAAAACATCCTTTAATTAGCGATTCTGCGGTTGTTGGTATTCCCAATCCTGAATGGGGAGAATTGATCGTTGCTTGCCTTGTCCTCAAAGATGGCAATCAAACTACTATTGACATAAAAGCACTGAAAGAATGGCTCAAAGAAACGCTTCCTGCCTATAAAATCCCCCGTCAGTTTATTATCCAATCTGCTTTGCCTAGAAATGTTTTGGGGAAAGTAACTAAAAATGAACTAAAAAAATGGTTTTAATTCCTTGCTTAAAATACAGTAGTCAATCAGCTATTCCCTACGGTCGCTGTTCGTTTATTCATATACACCATTCGTTAACCCATTTTCTCTGTTTGTCAAACAATTTGCACCATTCGTAAAGTTACATCTACCATTCATAAATAGCTCTTTTTTCTATACCGTTATCGTTGTATATTTGTGTTTTAATATAATTTATAATTACCCTTACAAACACAAATTATGTTTAAAACTTCAATTTTAACTTTACTATTATTGGTGTTATCCATTCACTTAGTTTCTGCACAAGCGGCAGCTAATTTTGATGGCACTGATGATAAAGCAACGGTTTATCACCACAGTGATTTTAACCTATCTACCCACGATTTCACCATAGAAGCTATGGTTCGAGATGTTGCCTTAGAAAGCCCCATGCTTACCATCATCTCTAAAAGAAATTTAGCTAGCAATGGCTTTGCCTTAATGATTAATACACAGGATGGCATGCAACTAATTGCTGAAATTGGCAAAAACAGATATGAGGTCAATACTTCTGTTTTTGAAGATCGGCGATGTCATTCCGTTGGGCTACGACGTTCTAGGGATGAAATAACTTTATTTATAGATGATAAAGCCTATCCTCTAGGCAAAAACACGACGAACATCAACACCACTGAAAATCTAATTATTGGTGACGATGGTTCCAATACACACCAACCTTTTGAGGGGTACATTGAAGAAGTTCGTTTTTGGAAAGATGCTCGAACGGATGGAGAAATTTTTGACTGGAACCAAAAATGTATTCCTTCCTCCAGCAGTGATTTACTGGCTTTGTGGAATATTGAGGAAAATACAGGGCAATTTTTTCACGATGTTGCCAGCATTCAACACCATGCTTATTTAGGCAGTGGTTTTAGCAGCGACAATCAAGATCCTCTTTGGGCTTCTAATGAGTGTTTGGAATCTTGTTGCGGAACAAAAGCCGATTTTAATGTTTCATTGACTACTCCCAAAGCATATCAGTATGTCAATTTTACGAATACTAGTATTAATGCAACCAGCTATGTATGGATGGTTAATGGCTCCGTAGAAGCAACAACAACTGACTTTAAATTTGGTTTTCCGATTGGTACACATATCGTTCGGTTATTAGCTAAAGACAGATCTTGCCAAAGCATGCAATCTTGGGTCGTTGAAGTAACTGATTTCTTAGACAACTGTGGTGCTCCTACCAACATCTCTCCTTGCCCTCCTGACCCACTACTACACGAAAAGCCGCAGATGCGTATCTTGGATGGTTTTGGCAATTGCTATAGTCCAGAAGAACTAGCATTACCGACTCCTATGGTAACTAGAAGTAATGTTCCTGGTTACCCTCCTGGACAGGTTTGCGAATGTGGCATTTTTACCTTGTATTATCAAGATGTTATCAACAATACAGATGTTGGATTTGATGATCCTGCTGCCCCACAAGGCACAGGTTTCACAACCTTGGGAGAAGAAAGAAGAGCCTCACTTTGCCGAGTTTTCGAAGACTTAACCCTACTTATTGGCGCCAATCCTACTGCTAGTAACTTGGGCGTAGAAGATCTCAGAATTACGGTTGGCGCTTCTGACGGAACAGGTGCACTTGCTCTACCTAACAATGCTGTAGCAGCAGCAAGCTCTTACTTTTTTGAACTAACCTCTCCTAATATTCATAAATTTGCATTGGGGGAAGTTGGAAGAACAATTATCGGAGGTAGGGACTCGTATCAGGATTGGTTGTTGTATAATCCCGTTGTTGCTAACGATCCTCATGGAATTGTTCAATTTAATTTTGCAAACGCATCGTTTAATTCAGACTTAGCATCCATCACAGGAAACCATATCTATGTAGTTGGTCTACACGAAGTTATCCATGCACTAGGTTTCCGATCTTTGATTGGAGGAACCAATGGTCCTAGTCGATTTGCTAGTAGTAATGCTCCCAATATATATGCCTACTGGGATCAATTTGTAGAAAGTAATCAAACTCCTGTTATCAATAGCACCATTACCAACAACAATCTTTCTTTGAGTTTTACGACCAATACCGTCAATAGTTGTGGTTCGCCTAATGCCACCAACGGACTTGCTTTAGATGGCATTTCTGCTGCGGGGAATCATCCTGTTTATTATAATGGGACATATCAAGAAGGGAGTTCTTTTAGTCATTTTAACTGTACAGCAGGGGTATCTGGGTATGTCATGAATTTTAGTGGTATTGCTAGCATTACTCCTAATCCATTGGAAGTAGAAACTTTGTGCAAATTGGGTTATACTATTTCTGGAACATTTGGGCAAAACTTAACTGCGTCCAATCAAAGCAATACATTGGCTACTTACAATGCCTGTACACCTTCTAATTGTATTCCCATAGGATTTACAGATGTTCAAGATCCCAATAACTTGGGTAATCCATTTACAGTCAATAGGAATGGCACGAACAACCAAATTACCATTGACTTTTCAGACTTATTAGCCAATGATTTTGTCCCTGCTGGAACTACAATCGAAAACCTTCAAATTTTGCAGGGCGGTGGTACACTATCAGCTACTAGTTCTAATGGAAATACTTCCTTTACCTACAGTCCAGATTTAGGGTATGGTCTTTCATGGGCATCTCTTAGTTATGTTCCTAGATGCCCAAGTGGCGAATTGGGTGAAATTGTTTACGTTTATATTTGGGTACCTGCAGCACCTTATCCTGCTTGCGATATCCCTACCAATGCTTGTAATTTAGTTTGTAATTACGACTTTGAAGCTTTTGCTCCTAGCATATTCCAAGGCATTCATTCTCAGTTAGAAAATTATTGGTTTTCTTATGGCAATATCCGAGCTTTAAATCGATCATGTGATTTGCATGGTTATGACATCAACAACCTTCCAGGGACACACCCTTTTTTATGCGGACAGATACCACTTCCTGTTGATTTTCCACAAAAAAACAATTACATTGGTATTGTGCTAAATACGAACACATCCGAGTCATTTAATTTAAAATTACAACCAGGAACAACTCTAACACCATCGACAACCGATAACTATAGAATTGGCTTTTGGGTTTGGACTTGCCAACCACAAGATTTTGACGTAAGAGTAGCTTTCCTCCCTGCAAGTCCATGTGCTTCTCAATATACTGACTTACAAGACGCTTCTGGCTACCAACCACCTTGGTTAAATCCATTGTATACAGGAACCGTTTGTGCTAGTTTTACAAATCCCAATGACAAATTCAACTTACAAATTCCTGTTTCCAATCCAACGACAGCAGGAAATGGCAATTGGTTTTATGTCACACAAGATTTTCATACTACTGTCCCTAACTTACAAGAATTTATTGTTCATTTGGATCAAGCCAATGTAGCCAATAATCTGTATGTTCTTTTTGATAACTTTACAATAGAATCGCTAACAACTCCTAAAATTAATATTTCTTCTACTATTATTGGAGGCACTTGCCCAGGAGCTACCCCTATGATCCGTTACACCATTGAAGGAGATGCTAGCATACCAGTCAATGCTCCTTTAACCAATGTTCAATTAGACATTACCCTACCAACAGGAATACCTGCCAACTTAAGTTGGGCAACAGGTGGCGACTTTGTTAATGGACAACACACAATTCCATCCTTGGCACAAGGTGATATTGTCACCTTAGATTTACCACTTAATATCAGCGCCAATGCTCTAGTTGGTTCTTCTAACCAAGTTCTTATTGAGCCCACCATTGCAGGAGCTTGTGTTTCAGCATTTTCTAATCAGTCTACCAATATTATTGTCACCAATACTGCTAGCCAATTAGCCATCAATACCAGCATATTGAACAGTACTCCAACTAGTGCACAATATGAAATTAGTGTTACCAACAATGGTCCCGACGGTATCTACAATATTGATCTAGAGGTTCCAACGGTAAATGGCTTAACCTTTACATTTAATCCTCCTTTATTCGATCTTTTGCCTGGAGCAACACAAACATTTACATTAAATAGTACGTTCTCTATTACTTCTGGGTGTCCTGTTCTTTGTGCAGAAATTCACGCTGCAAGTTTTGCTTGTAATCTACCTGTCTCAGGCTGTGCACCTCCTGTTTCTATTGGTGGCGGTGGTAGCATTGATTTTCCAATAGAAGCAGAAAATACAGCTCATACAGATCCAACTCTTTTTACAGCAACAGCAATTAGCAACAATAATGATGTTTATAGTGTAGGAATTTTTAGTAATGATATTGATTTTACAGATGGCAGCAATACAAATACTTTAACCAAAAATCATAGCTGTGCTAGCGGCTTCAGTCCATTTCTAGTAAAATACGGAGCTTGTGGTTTTGAATGGGCAGTTGAAATACCTGTTTGTAACTTGGTTGACTTGAAAGTAGGTCCAGACGTTGAACTTGGACAAAACGGTGATGCTTATGTTTCTTTTTCATTTATAGGCTCTTTTACAATTAATGGCACGACTTATACCAGTCAAGGCGGTTCTGACATTGCAATCATAAAATATGATGCGACAGGAAATCCTATATGGGTACAAACTGCGGGTGGAAATGGCGATGATTTAGTGACCGATCTTGAAACCTATAACAACGGCACCAATGAGCAAGTAGCTATTATTGGAACGCTGATCGGAAGCTCTCCCAATGTTGCAACCTTCTCTAATACCCTAAGTGTTAACTATAATAACCTAGGTAATTTTTGCTCTGGCTGTTCTCTCCCTGGAGGTATTACTTATGTAGCATCCTACACAGACAATGGCACTACGAATACAGTCAACTGGGTGAATTCTTTAAGCAATACAGCTACTTTTTCTGGAAAACTAGATATTGATCCAACAGGCAATATCTATGCAATTGGAACAACAAACTCTGGTTTTACATTTAATGGTTTGACTGTAGGCGCAACAACAACAGCCGTCAATGAGGGTGCTCCATCTTTTGCCAACAACGACATTGATTTGTTTGTTTTAAAATACAATAACTTAGGAAACGAACTATGGGCAGAAGTCTATGGTAGTAATAAATTTGATTTTGGATACCTAGAAGGAATGGGGTTGGAATTTGATATCGAATGTGAGGGCTCAACCCATTTGGGCATATTACTTCCTAGTGCAGCTACTATAGCTTCAGGTAGTCAACCATATATGCAGAATTATGGAACTCATTTACTTCGACTAAATGCCAATAATGGTAGTCTAGATTGGGTACAGCCTCTAGCTTTACCATCAACCACCCCCAATACTACTTTAACTGGAAACACAACTTATCGTTCTAACTTAGCTATTGATGGCACTAATTACATTGTAAATGGTAGCTTTTTCTTGAGTGATCCTAATGGAGTATCTCCTAGTGGATTTGCCAGTATTGATTTTCATGGCACGACACTTAGTTATACATCAATGAGTGCTCACCCTGCTTATGATAGGTATCAAGGAACCTTCACCCTAAGCTTTAATAATACTGGAGCAATACAATGGGTCAATGAAAATAGCACCATTGTTCCTCTTAGCCCTGCCATAGACATGCATGCGTCTCTTGCTATTTTAGGCGTGGAAGTAGACAATTCGGGAGATATTTACAGCCCGTTCTTCCTTAGGGGCACAACAACTTTAGGTTCTGACAACTTAACAGGTGGTGTCAATGGCAATCAAGATGTTGTAGATGGATTTATTAGCAAAATAGATGGCAACTTGGGGAATTATCTTCGCCCTAATGTTAATTCACCCAACACAAATAGTTTGAATGATGTCACTACCATAGGTAATCATCAAGCTTTGACAACAACTGAAACTATTACTAACTCAAATTTATCAACTAGATTATACCCTAATCCAACCACAGGAAAGGTAACTTTAGAAATCAAGAGTGACCTAGCAAACAATCAAATAGAGTACATTACTATTTATGATGTAACGGGTAGAAAAGTACAAGAAATTAATACCCAAACTTCTCAAAATAGTTTTGACATCAACTTGAGCAGCCAACAAGCTGGTGTCTATTTTGTCGAAATGATGATTAATCAAGAATTGATTACCAAACGAATTGTTTTAATGAAATAAAATTTCTTTTTCAAAAAATGGAGCCCTTAAGCACTTACCTGTTTAAGGGCTTTTTTGTTTTTTAGATTGTCCCTTCGTTAAGTGATATATACCTTTCATTAGATAACTTGTACCCTTCATTAGGTAATTTGTTCCTTTTACAATTATTAATTTTTTCATGCTTTTAAAGCCGTATATTTGTCCTTTAATATATTTTACCTATTCATTAAAAAGCCAATTATGTTTAAAGCTTTAATTTTGACTTTACTGCTGTTACTATTATCTTCCCACTTAGTTGTTGCTCAAGCAGCAGCTAATTTTGATGGTGTAGATGACAAAGCAACTGTTTATCACCACAGTGATTTTAACCTTTCAACCCACGATTTCACGATAGAAGCGATAGTTAGAGATGTTGCTTTAGAAAAACCGATGTTAACTATTATTTCCAAAAGAAATTTAGCCACTAATGGCTTTGCCTTAATGATTAACACACATGACGGCATGAAAGTAATTGCAGAAATTGGCAAAAACAAATACGAGGTTAACACCTCAGTTTTTGAAGATAAAGGATGTCATTCAGTTGGTCTACGGCGTTTAGAAAATAACATCACTTTGTTTATAGATGACAAAGCGTATCCACTAGGAAAAAACACTAGTGATATCAATACAACTGAAAACCTAATTATTGGTGATGATGGTTCTAGTACACACCAACCTTTTAATGGTTACATTGAAGAAATTCGCTTTTGGAAAAATGCTCGAATAGATGAAGAAATTTTTGACTGGAATCATAAATGTATTCCTTCCTCAAGTAGTGATTTGCTAGCTTTGTGGAATATCGAGGAAAACGCAGGGCAGTTTTTTCATGATGTCGCTAGTATTAAACATCATGCTTATTTAGGGAACGGTTTTAGGAGTGATAATCAAGATCCTCTTTGGAGTTCTAATGAGTGTTTGGAATCTTGTTGTGGAACAAAAGCCGATTTTAATGTCTCTAATTCTAATCCTCTTGCAGCTCAATGGGTAAACTTCACTAATACATCAACCAATGCTATTTCATACGAATGGAGCATAGATAACCAAGTAATTACTTCTAATCAAGATTTACAATATTCCTTTGCTATCGGCGTTTATATTGTTGGTTTAAAAGCTACGAATAAAAGTGGTTGTTCTGCTTATTATAGTACAGTCATCGAAGTAACAGATAATAATTTTTCTTATTGTGGAGAAGAAAAATTTACATCTCCGCAAATTCAAGCACTAGAAGACTGGGAAAATTCGGAATTGATTCCTAGTCCATTTCCAACCATAAAAATGTATGATCGTTTTGGAAATCGATATCTCCCCAATGACGTTACAATTCCTAGCCAACTAAGATCTACAGGAAGCACTAATTCCTCTTGTGGTTGTGGAATTTTTGAACTTTACTTTGAAGATGTATTTTATAACAGAGACTATGGCTTTGACGATCCAACTTTAGGGGCAGATAGACGAGCTGTTGCTTGTCGAGTTTTTGAAGACTTATCTGTTTTAGTAAATCCATCAGGAACATTAACAAACAATTTAGTTAAAATTCAAGTAAAAAAATCCGAAGGTAAAGCTCCTTTAGAAAGGGCTCCTATTGATGAACTAGACTCGGGTATTCTTGCTGTAGCAGGTCCTTATTTAGTTACGACTTATAACGTAGGGACAATCGATGGTTTAGTTTATAAAACCATTACTTCTGGAACTAATGCTCTTGCCAATACACCAGGCTGGAATACCAACTCTTTTCATGGTTCAATGCGTGTTGATTTTGAGTTACCAAACTTTTTTCTTAACAACAATAACTGGACTAGTATAGCTCCTAACAATCAAACTGATTTATATTCTACTTTGTTACACGAATCCTTACATCTTTTAGGTTTCTATTCTTTAATAGATGCTACAAATAATTTAAGTATAATTAATGGTACACAAGTATACAATAGATATGATACTTACTTAGAAGATGCTGCTGGCAATCCTTATATTGACCCATCTACAGGTATATTAAATCCAACAAGTAATTTTATTGGGAGTACAAGCTGTACTGCTGATGTGAAATTTAATGGTAATGTAAATACCAATCAACAAGTATATTTACCTTCTCCTTGGAATTTCTCGATATTAAGTCATTTCAATTGTAATGCAAGTAATTATCTAGCTTGTGCTTCCAATAATGGATATATTATGAATGCTTGTATACCAGCAGGAGAAATGCAACGTGCTCCTAGTCAAGCAGAATATAGTACGCTCTGTGATATTGGGTATCAGTTAAGTGGGGTATATGGAAATTCAAGTGTAGGAACTCCCAATAATAACATTCCCTACCAAACTTATGTTAGTTGCAGCTTCCCTTGTGCTGTTGCAGGCATTAATGATGATTTAACTACTACGATTTCTGTAGCTCCAGGAGGAACAGTTACCATCAATGCAAATGACTTTTTAGCCAATGATAACAACATAGGTGGTTCTTATAATTTGACAACCTTATTAAGTAGTTTTGGAACATTTACCAATGTAACCACTTCTAGTTTCGACTTTACAGCTGATCCTAACTTTTGGGGTACAGCTATTATTCAATATCACCCAACTTGCGCTAATGGAAACAATGGTTCTAATGCTTTAATATTTATTCAAGTTACAGCACCACCATTCCCCACTTGTGATTTACCTGCTAACAGTTGTAATTTGCTTTGTTTTGGTGATTTTGAAAATATTGTTGGGGCACAAAATGGTACTACTGTTGGTATTTGGGATGATTTTTTGAGTACATATAACGATTCTGGAACGCCTTTATTTGGTAGTGTTACTCCTTTTCCAATTACAACGGAACTCATTCGTTTTAATACAAACACCAATGCACCTATCGGGGGAATTAATTTAAACCCAAAAATATACCAATGCATTGGTGCTACGCCTTCTGCCCCTGGACCTTTGCAAGCTCCACTTCCTGTTAACTACCCCAATAAGACCAGTTATATTGGCATGAATACTACAGCTTCGGCTTATCCAATCTATGACCAAATTTACTTACCTTTAGCAACACCACTAGATGTTTCTACCGCAGGAACAGATAACTATCGACTTACTTTTTGGGCATTTACTTCCTGTGTAGATGTGCATCTAAGAATGATATTAAGTGATGCCCCACCGTGTATTAACGGAGTGAATAATTTCTATGACCCTGTTCATGCACCATATTCCCCAACTCCTATTTGTCCCTCTTTTTATTATGTCTTTGCACAGTCTCCCAACTGCTCAGCCTATACTGCTGCTTTAAATAAAGGCATCATTCTAAACAACCCTTCTAATAATCCTCCTGGAGTATACACTTGGAAACAATACAGTTTAGATTTTCATGTAAATACACCCAATGTTCAACATGCCGTATTTCATCCTGTTCTAGGTACAAGTCCCGTCCCACAGGGTGGTTCAACAACTTGTGCTTCGTCCTACATACTCTTGGACGAAATGGTCATTGAAAAAATTGATCCTCAACCTCAACTAACCATCAACTCCTCTATCATAGGCACCCCTTGTCCAGGTAATAAAGTAATCATAGAATACGATATATGTTCTGATGCCCCTGTGTCTAATCTTAACTTAAACGCTCCGTTGCCATTGGGGAGTGGATTATTGTACACCAATACTTTAGATTTCAACAACGGTCAAATTACAGGTTTAGACTTAGGCACTGGAGGAAATCCACTTTGCACTTTAGTTCAATTAGAAGTCGAAATTCCTGTTGGAGCTAGCACACCTAGCACGCAACGTATTGTTTTGGATGCTACAGGAGGGACGGCTTGTATTAGCGCTTCTTCCAATCTAACTATGGACATCAACATTACAGGAAATACAACATTAGCTCTTGCTGTTGTGCCTTCTGTATCAGGAAACGTAAGTATTGGGAATAATTTCACAGCTGACATAGTTGTTTCTAATACAGGCAACAATGCTGCTCAAAATGTCGTTGTCGAATTGCCAATGGGACCTTACTCTTTAGGTCTTAATTATGTTCTAACTACCACTACAATTCCTAGCATTCCAGCAGGAGGACAATATACCATTAGTGCCATTCCTATTAGTGTCTCTGGTCCTTGTGGAGATGCGCAGGTTTGTGCTGAGATAATTTCTGCTGATAATACTTGCAATTTACCGTCCGCTTGTAGTCCTTTGTTAACTGTTATTGGGGCTAGTACGACTAGTTTCCCAATAGAAGCCGAAAATGCAGCACATACAGATGCTACTATTTTTACTGCTACAGCAATTAGTAATAATCATGAAATTTACAGTGTCGGTATTTTTAGTAATGATATTGACTTTACAGAAGGAACAAACACGAATACGCTCGTTAAGAGCCATACTTGCTCTAGCCTGTTTAGCCCATTCTTAGTAAAATACAGTTCCTGTGGCTTCGAATGGGCAGTAGAAATTCCTGCTTGTAATTTATTAGATTTAAGAACAGTTCCAGATGTAGAGGTTGGACACAATGGAGATATTTATGTCGCCTTTTCTTTTTTAGGTTCTTTTACAATTAATGGAACAACTTACACTAGCCAAGGAGATGCAGATATTGCTATTATTAAATATGATGCTACAGGAACCCCCGTATGGGTAAAGACAGAAGGTGGCGTTGGTGAAGATTGGGTAACAGATATTGAGACTTATTATAATGGAACTAACGAGGAAGTATTTATTGTTGGAACACTATTCGGTTCTGCTCCCAATTCTATTTTATTTAATACAACTCCAATTACTACTGTCAACTATAATAATAATGGTCCTTTTTGTAGTGCCTGTTTGGGTTTTGGAGGAGGTTTATCTGGTGGAACTACTTATCTATCAGCCTATACTGATTATGGCAACTTAAGTTCTAACACTTGGGTTAAAACACTAAATAATGTCGCAACTTTTTCGGGAAAATTGAGTATTGATATGCTTGGCAATTCATACATAATAGGTTATACAAATTCAAGTTTCTCTTTCAACAGTTCAATAATTGGTAATATTACAACTAATCTCAATGAAGGACCTCCCTCTTCATCAAATGCAGATATTGATTTATTTGTCTTAAAATATGACAATTTGGGTAACGAAATTTGGGCAGAAATTTATGGTAGTGATAAAATAGACATTGGCTACTTAGAGGCATCAGATTTTGAATTTGATATAGAATGTGAAGGAAGTACACATCTAGGAATTCTTCTTCCAAGTGGTGCTATCAATTCTAATGGTCCACAACCCTACATGCAAAATTTTGGTACGCATTTATTAAGAATCAATACATTTGATGGGAGTTTAAACTGGGTAAGACCTATTGCACTACCATCTACTACAAGTAGCTCCATAGGAAATATACCCCATGCTTGTCAACTAAAAATTAATAATAGTAATTATTTAATTAGTGGTAGTTTCTACCTTGGGAATCCTAATTCTGCTAATCCACAATATTCCCCTAATATTGATTTTCATGGTACAACTATAAATTATACTTCTATGAGTGCCTATCCTGTCTATGATAAATATCAGGGAACATTCCTTTTAAATTTCAACAATACAGGCACTATGCAATGGGTTCTTCCTAATACTTCTCTTACAGTTTCTACTCCTTCTACAAGCACAGAATTTGCGCTTCGTCACTTAGATATAGAAACAGATAATTTTGGAAATATTTATAGTCCATTCTATCTTCAAGGTATGACAACAATCAATTCTAATAACCTCATAGGTGGTATTGGTGGAAATCAAGATGTAGTAGATGGATTCATCAGTAAAATAGATGGTACAACAGGCAGTTATTTACGTTCTAATGTTTCTAGTAATAGCATAAATGGACAAAATGATGTCACTACCATAGGTAATCATCAAACTTTGGCTACAACTGAGATTATTACTAACTCAAACTTGTCAACTAAGCTACACCCCAATCCAACCACAGGAAAGGTAACCTTAGAAATCAAGAGCGACCTAGCAAACAATCAAATAGAGTACATTACTATTTATGATGTAACGGGTAGAAAAGTGCAAGAAATTAATACCCAAACCTCTCAAAATAGTTTTGACATCAACTTGAGCAGCCAACAAACTGGTGTCTATTTTGTCGAAATGATGATTAATCAAGAATTGATTACCAAACGAATTGTTTTAATGAAATAAAATTTCTTTTTCAAAAAATGGAGCCCTTAAGCACTTACCTGTTTAAGGGCTTTTTAGGTTTTTGACCACACAGAACCAAACATTTAGTGCTTTTAAAACTTATTTTAACCTAGCAGTAGAGAAAAGAATTATTATTAAATATTTTCAAAGCGTTAAAAATTTCCTAATTTTAGAGGTTCGATGAACAAAACTTAAAATTGCATACAATCCTTAAAAAAATAACCTTTTTTAATACAAACTTATTTTAAGTATGATAAAAACTACTTACAAAAAACTGCAACTCTTACTCTGTTGTCTGTTCTTTTGCTCGATTGGCTATACGAGTTGGGGGCAGGGAACTGTGAGGATAACTGTAACAGAACTAGAAGTTGTCAATAATAGTTACTGTACTACAACCATATTAGGCATCCCGCTAGAAATTGGGGCAAGTGATTTTGTCTGGGAGGCAAAAGTTGATGATGGTCAAGGGAATACTAACAATAATCCATCTGTTCCAAATTTAGCCCCTCTTCCATCTGGACAACTAGGAGGAGGTTCCAATCATTTTTACAAAAATAATGACAATGGACCATACTTAGGAACTTCTAACAGCCCCAATGGAATAACATTTAACCCTACCAATGGAATTATATTTGACTTAGAGTATCCCTGTGGAGTTCCCAACACATTTAATATAGATTGGGTTGGTTACGATAATGATGACCCAGGCTCATATAGTACTTTTCTTAATGAAGGAAATACAGGCACGCAAAATGTTTCTTTAACTCTTCCTCCTATTGGTAGTAGTTCAACTCAAACATACACTGCTACTGGCTCAAACCGTTGCAATACACCTCAAGAATATCGAATCACATTCACCATTGAGCACCTCCCATTAACAGTAACTCCCGTAGCGGATAACATCTGCAACGCCATACAAATCCCTGTTAACAGTACAACGCAACAATTTGCTTGGTGTGGGAACTTGACAACAGAATCTGGTGAACCGACAACAGGAGTTGGAGATGATGTTATAGCCACCCACGGTTCTGCATGGTTTTCCTTTGTTGCTCCTTCTAGTGGACAGGTAGAGATTGAAACAGATTTAAATACAACTGATTTTGGAAATGAGTTAGCGGTATATCATGCTGCTGATGGCTATGGCTGTATTCATGGCAACAACAACTGGGTTGGTTTTACAGGAACAAATCCTATTAAATCTAAATTTGATTATCTTTCATTTATAGGTGAAGATGATGATGACGTTTTCCTAATTAATCCCAATGAAAAGGTTACAGCTCATTTTTCAAGTGTCGGTAACGCCTTTCCTTCTATTAGAACAGGTCATGCCCTAATAGCAGGCGAAACATACTACATTCAATTAACAACCGATCAAAGTAATCAACGAGGTTATGTTAGTTTACGCATAGACGATTTGGGAGGCTCACCTTACCAAGGACATGACATCCCTTGTCAAGGGATAGACGTAACAGCTGATGCCCAATCTCCGACTGTTCGAACAGAAGCTGGTGGACAACCTTTTTCAACACAATTGTATAGAGGAAACCTTACTAGTTCTGTTGTTGACGATCAAGAAATTGGAGCGCCATACAATGGCACAGATGCTACACAATTTAGAGCATACGACTATGTTCCAACCCTATCTAATGGCTTAGATGGCAGCATGTGGGTTCAATTTACAGTAGGCAATAGTGGTCGAATTTACTTTGAAGCTGATATAGATAATGCCATAGTCAACGAAAATGAAAATACAGCTTTGTATGCTCCCGACCCACGTTTTGGGGCAGGAACTCCTGCTGATTTATTTTGTTCTAATATAACCCAAATTGCAGATGCAGAAGGTGGTATTGGAGGAATTTTAGGCGGCACTAAAACTGCTATCATCATGGAACGATGCCTAGAACCAGGTTATACCTATTATGGGATGGTTGATCCTCAAGGTGCTACCACAGCAGATGAAGCAGAGGTTTGGGTATACGACCCTAGTACTTCCGACCCTGCCAACAACCCTCCACCAAACGACATTTTATGCTTGAGTATGCTAGATACCCTATTTGAGGTTCCTGTTAAGCCAGCCAATCAAACCATTCCATTTTCGGCAGTAGCGGGTGATAATACCAACGCTTGTATTGAAACCTTGGCAGGAGAACCTTTTTCTAATCCCAATCCAGCAGCACGTGCTGATCAAACCGTTTGGCACTATTTCACCGTACCACCATCAGGAGTGGTAGAAATTAAGTTGCGTGCTTATGTCGGTTTGGATAGTCTAAATTATGCTATTTATCCTTTGTTCCAAGATAGTTTGTGTTATGGAGGTTTGCAACCAGCCACCTATACCACTGATGGGACACAAGCAACACCACAAATTACAGCTGAATTTAGTGGTACCACAGGCTTTAATGGAGATATAGTAGGGCTTTGTTGCTTGACTCCAGGGACGGTATATGCCATTCAATTAGATGGCGGACACCCTGGCGATGAAGGACAATACATTATTGAATACATCAATGAAATTGAGGTATATGCAGGGGATGCTCAATATAGTGTCTTGGGCGATACCGTTAACTTTATGGCAAGCGATACAGGTTTTGTCTGCTTTGGTGATACACTTTTCCCTAGTGTCATGGTAGATGGAAATGGTGTTTCAACAACAAACATTGCCAACTGTTTGGATATTGGATACATCGTTCAAGATAGCGTCAATATTCCTGATTCAATCATTAATGGTAACTTTACTTTTATTGACTCTGTTTATGCTCGCCCACACTATTGGGTGAATGATGGTACGCATCCATTTTCTCAAAATGCAGTTCATTATGTTGGTCCTATGGCTGATGAAACAGCAACCTGGGGTTCTTTAACTTGTCCTAGTGCAAGTTCTGAGAATGGTGCTCCATTTGTTTTCCTAAGCGAAATTATTTTAACCACGAATTATAATTCCAATAATTGTATTATTGATTTTAGTGCAACAGGTGGTTTCCCTAGTTATAACGGAAGTTTATTTGATTATTGGATTACCAATACAGCAGGCGATACCGTGCTTATGGGACAAACCGCAGCTGGGCTAACCAACCAATACGCTATTCCAGTTGCCGATACCTTTACCATAGTTATTACCGATGGAATGGGATGCAACCAAACAGCTATTGTTGATGCTACTCCTTGTTTAGATCCTTGTGTCAACAATCCTGTTTTTGTAACTCCTGACCCTATTGACAGCTCCGTTTACACTTGTTACCCTGGTGGCGATTCGGCTTTGGTAACCATATTCTTAAATGGCGGCGCCCCAAGTACAACCGTTGGCGAGGCTTATACGGCTACGGTAAGCGGATCAACTACTCCTAATGGAAATGGTGTCTATACCACAACTGGCACAGGAGCACCTTCAGCTACTCCTTTCAGCTTTAGTGTAATGGATGGTGACACTTGGATGGTCATTGTTTTGGATAGTAATGGTTGTCCAGATACGACATCAGGAACATTTGATTACAACTTAATGAATTGTCCTGATTATTGTGCCTTAAATCCAATTACTAGTACCTTTAGTTATAATTGTAATATGGATGGTACTGCTTTGGTACAAATTACAGTTAACGGTGGTCAACCTACCATTGATGGCTCTAATTATACGGTCAATATTTCAGGCTCTACTGTCTTTGGGCAAAACTTCCAAAATGCCCAATTAAATGGTGTCATTGGAGGAGCAGCAAACTTCTCATTTTTAGTAAATGATAGTGATACTTGGACGTTTGATGTCTTTGACATTAATATGTGTGCAGATACCTTAACAGACATTTATACCTTTGATACGTCTAATTGTCCAATTTGTACCATGATGCCTGTTCAAATTTTACCAGACCCTGTTGACAGCAGCGTTTATACCTGTAGTTCAAACGGTGATGCTGTTGTTACTTTGTTTATTACGGGAGGAGCACCTTCTTTCAATGGCGGTCAATTTACCGTCACCACAACAGGTTCTAGTATTGCAGGACAGAATGGAACAACTCAAGAAAATGTTGGAATTTATCGCTTTAACATAGCTGATGGAGATACTTGGTCGGTTGTCGTTTCGGATGAGAATGGTTGTGCAGACACAGCAACAGGTACCTTTAACTACAATCCTCTTGATTTGGCTGTTAACGTAGAGCCTTATGTTTGTTTTACAGATAAAACTGCGGATGTAACCATTCGTTTAAGTGGTGGTGAACCTGCTGCCAATGGTTCTAATTACTTAGTAACTATTATTGGTGCTTCTACGCCTGGTGCTTCTGGTTACCAAATTCCTGTACTAGGAACAATTGGAGACACGACTGATTATACCTTCAATGTTCAAGATGGAGATAATTGGTTAGTGGTCGTCACTGACAACAGTCAATGTGGAGTAGATAGTATTAGTGGCCACTTCCTTTGGAATGCAACGAACTGTGGTGATATTTGTAACGATCCTAATTATGTTGGGGTAAGTATTAATAATGGTTCTGGTTTATACAACTATTCTTGTGATTCGATTGGCAATGCTACTCTAAATCTTCAAATTACAGGTGGTATGCCTGCTCTAACAGCTGGTAATGATGATTATATTGCCAATGTTACCATCAATGGAGTAACCAACGCTTATTTGGTCAACTCGAATGGCAATTTTGGAACCTTGACGCTTAACTTGACGAATGGCGATGCTTGGTCGGTCATGGTGTTTGATGCCTTACAATGTGATACGGCTATGCTGTCAGCTACATTTACTTCTGTTAATGCTGTTGCCAATGCCATTACTCCTCCAGGTATGTTACTCGGACAATTTGCAACCTTAGACGGAACAGCCAGTACAGGAAATATCAACACGTATAATTGGGCACCAACCGCCAATGTAAACGATCCTTCGGCAGCTACTACTACGATTCAACCATTGAGTACAACAACTTATGTACTGACGGTAGCAGATACGTTGGGCTGTACAAGTTTGGATTCTGTACTTGTCGAAGTAGGGCGTTGTATTCCACACCATGCAGGATTTACCCCTAATGGCGATGGAGTTAATGACTTCTGGGAAATTCCTTGTTTGAATTTATTTACCAACCGTGTTCAAGTATTCAATAGATGGGGACTTCCTGTCTTTGAAACGGTTAATTACGATGGCACTTGGGATGGTAGAAACCTAGGACAAGACGTACCTGACGGGACATACTATTATGTTATCTCTGTAGATGAGCCACAATTAAGTGAGCCTAAAATTTACAAAGGAACAGTCACTATTATTCGATAATTTTAAGTTGCTAATGCCTTCCATGAAGGTATTAGCAACTATTTAACTATATCAATTATGAAAAATTTCATCATAATATGTCTTGGTGTATTGTTGCTTTGTACGACTGATACACTTCATGCACAACAAGACCCTCTGTTTGCTCAATACAATAGCAATCCTTTTTTAATCAACCCTGCTGTTGCGGGATCGAAAGGCAACCATTCTCTAAACTTATTTCACCGTTGGCAATGGGTTCGCTTCCCTGGAGCGCCTCAAACATTTGGGTTGACCTATCAAGGAACCATATGGAGAGACAAAAAGAATGGAGATTGGTTGGTCGGTTTAGGGGGGCTGCTATTTGGGGATGTTACAGGTCCTAGCTCTCGTTGGGGAGGAAAAATTTCAGGGGCAGTGCATCGTAAATTAGGCAAAAAAACATTTTTGTCGCTTGGTTTTTCGGGGCGTTTAGCGCACAATATTATCCGTACCGATATGATTCAACTCATTGATCCCAATGACCAAGCGGTTGCGAATGCTGATCCAGGAAATTGGAGCATTGATTTAGAGGTAGGTTTGTATTTATATACAAAAAATTTAACCGTTGGTTTTGCTGCCCCTAATCTAGGACAACGAGTGCTCAATTTTAGCTTCCGCCCCAACAATAGTGAACCAATTGGAAGATATTATCGCCACTACTACCTATCTGCTGCATACAAAATTAGGCTTCCTGAGAAAAAAATCATTATTGAGCCTTCTATTATGCTTAGATACATTCAAGGTGCCGTTCCTCAATTTGAAGGAGGCGTTACGGTGCATGTTTTAAACGAACAAGTAGCCTTAGGACTATACTACCGCTACCCCGCATTCTTATCCTTCCAGTGCAAAGTCTTATTCGACAAGCGTGTTCCAGTCTTGTTGGGATTCGATGTTGCTCTAAACACATTTCAGCAGCATAGCTTAGGCTCTACTGAATTGATGATTGGCTACGAATTTCCAGGTACAGATGTATTTGAAATGCCAGAGGTTGAAGAAACTCCTGATGGTTCTCTGTAAGAAATAATTTAGATTTAATATTGCCCAATACTATCAATGGTATTGGGCTTTTTTATGCACGTATGTTTTTTTTTATCTTTTTAATTAGTACATTTATGCCAAAATGTGACATACAGCAAGAAGAAAAGTTACGTTTATTGATAATATGATAATACAATATTACTATCACCTGTTGTAGAATTGCATCCTAAAAACAATCAAAGGTTGCATCACCCTCAACGTTTTATCAAGGAATACTCTTCTGCATATTTATTGTAATAGTTTACTAATTTTTCATTCGCTACAGCTCATTTGAACAGTTTAAAAAGGGAATCCAAAATTCATTTTTTACTTTGGGAAAGGACAAAACTGCATTCATTATTGCTGCATTCTTTTAGCGAACTATTATTATTGGGGATAATAAAATAACAGATGAAGCATCTAATCGAAATTTCAAAAATTGTAACAAAGAAAAAGGTCAAAAAAATTGAAATATTTGACGACCACTCTTTAAAACAGAAAAATTCAAAGTTTAATGAGTTCTATGAACTCTTAATGAAAGGGGATTTAAAAAGTGACCAAGAGGCCGCTCATGCCCTTTATAAGAGCACGCCGACTGACGACAAATACCGTCAATTAAAATCTAGATTCAAAAAACGTCTATTAAATACATTGTTTTTTTTAGATGTTAATCAGGCATCTAGTTCAAACTACAACAGAGCTTATTATAGTTGTCATAAAGATTGGACGTTAGTCAAGATATTGCTATCCAACAAAGCACAAGACACTGCTGCTCAGTTGGCTAAAAGTATCGTTGGTACGGCTTTAAAATTTGAATTTTCAGACATCATCGTTAGTGCATCTAGAATTCTTCGTACACATGCAATGCAGCAAGAAGACGAAAAATCATACAACGAATACAATGCGTTGTGCCAAAAGTACCAAGCTATATTGCAAGCTGAAATAGAATCAGATGAGTTATACGAACGAACCATTCTCAATAGCAAAAAGTCAAACTCTAAAGCGCCTAATAAAATTGAATTATTACAATCTTATTGTGATCGATCTTTAGAATTGTCGCAAAGCCACCCTTCACCTGTTATTCTGTACAATCAATTCATGATCTTTGCTACTTTTCATGAAGTTCAAGAAGATTATCACAATGTTTACTCAACTTGTGAGACGGCAGAACAATATGTTTTGGAGCATCCCCATTTATACCGAGAAGACAAATTAGCTAAAATCGCGTTGAAAAAGTTATTGGCTTTAGTTCATCTAAAAGATTTTGAAAAGGGACAAATTCAAGCTGAAGCGTATTTAAAAATTTTTGAAAAAAACGAAATTTGGCTACAGCTTTACGAGTACTATCTCTTGCTAGCCATACACTGTCAAGAATATTCTGTCGCACACGATGTTTTTGAGCGAGCTTATGAAGATAAACGTTTCAAAAAAATATCGAATGAAGACCAAGATAAATGGAATGCATTTGAGGTCTATCTTTGTGTCTTGTTGTGGATACAAACAGATAGCAAAAATGAGAAACCCAAACGTTACAAACAATTTAAAGTGAAACGGTTCTTGGAAGAGCCTATTATTTTCCCTAAAAACCAACGTATTTTCACTGTAATTTTAGTCATTGCTCAAGTGCTATTTCTCCTACAAGAAGAACGCTTGGGAGAAGCTTTTGAACGAGTGGAGCGCCTAAAAGGGTATTCTACGCGTTTATTAAAGCAAGAGGAGCACTATAGAATTACTCAGTTTGTCCGTTTGTTGCAACAATTAGCAAAGGCACATTTTGATTACAAGAAAATTGGAGTCCACCAAAAATACGTAGATCGTCTAAAAGAGTCTTCCATCAAATATAGAAACTCCCCCAATGAATTGGAAATTATCCCTTATACACATTTGTGGGAGATGATTTTAGATATTACCAATTACGAAAATAGTTAAGAATTTATGGAAGTGACAATTGAAAACATACATCAATGGGCTTATGATGAAAATCTACATTTTAAGAATCAAGATGAAGCTTCTTCTTTCTATAATCCAACATATATTCCGACATTAGTTGAACTAGCAGGGAAAAAGGATTGCCCCAAACAGGAACGAATTCAATCTATACTAGAATCTTATATCCAAGAGAGTTTTTTAAAACGAAAGACAGAGGTTCTAAAAGAGATCAACGAAAAGCTACAAGAAATAAAGCCTTTTTTAAATACCCAGTGGTTGGTTTTATGGTTTGTTAATTTTCAATATATTTACAATATTTATCAAACTCCACAGCGTTTAACAACTGCTGCTTGTGATAAGATTGCTCATGACTTACTAATTGGTCATTTTACACAGCGAACGTTCAAAAAACACGGTCCCTTAAAAGATGGCGCTTTGGAATATAGTGCAGAAGCAACTCCTTTTAAGCTTTACCTGTATATCCATCCAGTTGATGGCTTGTGGCGAACTTCTAAATACCTTCGTTTGTTAAAATTCGACCAATAGACATGAACGAATCCCTTGTTAGTATTTTAATGCCCGTTCGCAACACAGCTCCTTTTTTGGAAGAATGTTTGGATTCTATTCGAGAGCAAACGTATAAAAATTGGGAATTAATTGCCATTGAAGACCATTCTATAGACAAGAGTTGGTATATTTTACAAAAGTATGCATCATTAGACCATCGAATAAAAGTTTATCAAAATAAAGGCAAGGGTATCATTGCTGCTCTGAGAATGGCTTACCAATATTCCAAAGGTTTTTTTGTTACTCGAATGGACTCTGATGACAAAATGCCTCCTAAAAAAATAGAAATATTACAGGCTCAACTCCATCAAGCAGGACCTGGGCATTTGGCAACTGGCTTAGTAGAGTATTTTAGTGAACAAGCTTTAGGAAATGGCTATTTACGCTATGCCGAATGGTTAAACAAACTTACTCGGGAAGGAAGTAATTTTCAAGAAATTTATAAAGAATGTGTCATTCCTTCTCCTTGTTGGATGGTATTCAAAACAGATTTAGATGCTGCTGGAGCATTTGCGCCAGATCGATATCCCGAAGATTACGATTTATGTTTTCGATTTTATCAACAAGGCTTAACCTGTTTGGCTTCTAATCATATATTGCACTATTGGCGCGATTCAGAAGGTCGCACATCTAGACATGACCCTAATTATGCTGATAATAATTTTTTGGATATCAAGCTAGACTATTTCTTAGCATTAGACTATGATCGCACCCGCCCATTGATAGTCTGGGGTGCTGGCAAAAAAGGAAAATCCATTGCCCACAAGCTTATCGACCAACGTGTTTCTTTTACTTGGATTTGTAATAACAGTAATAAAATAGGCAAAGATATTTATGGCCAACGGTTGTATCCCGTGCAGGAGCTCTCCAACTTAAAGCAACCCCAAGTGATCATCGCTATTGCTCAACCTGATGCACAATTCTCTATTCGAACAATATTAAAAGAGCAGCACCTAAAAATTAAAGATGATTTCTTTTTCTTTGCATAAAGACAACGATTTATTCAATTAAAGCCTAATAGCATTAAAATTTTCCTTAGAGTTTGTCTATCTTCGTTTTAGAAAACAAATTTTAATACAGCACAAATCATAAAAAGACTGCTAAATTTATAAAATATCGTTCTTAAAATCGTATTTTATCTTTTAGTCATCCTTTTATTTTGTGTAAAGAATATTATTAACTACTCGAAATCCTCACAAATAGATGGATTATCATACAAAAGAATTTACATACAAGCTCCGACCCGATGACATTATAGAAATTTCCATGCGAAAAGATTTTGAAGGCAATTTAGTTTTAGAGGAAGTGGAGGAAAATTTGCGTATTTTAGATGAGGTTATTGGAGGCAAACCCAAAGGAATTATATTGCATTTTCCTGAAAAATATGTCAAAAAAGAAGTTCTAAAACAATATACAGAACCTCCTAAACATGTTGTAGCACGAGCCTTTTTAACTCAATCCTTTGCATCCAAATTGATTGGCAATCTTTACCTAACTCTAATACAACGTTTCATAAAAGAAAATATACCTTCTAAAATTTTTAGCAAAAAGCAAGAAGCTATAGAATGGTTGACAAAAGAACTCAACAATTAGCAGCGCAATTTTTGTAGCAAGTATTTAAAACAATTATTTAACTCCTTACTTTTGTTTTCACCCCCCAAAGCACATTTATACTATTTAACTTTATAAGTGTGGCATGATTGATAAACAATAAAAAGTTTACCTCTTGAGATCGCCAATGTAATTGATTGTATTACTATTACGCGGTTTCAACAAACTATTACTAGACGAATATCCCTTTTTGTAAACTTTTGCTAAGTTGGCAAATAAATATAAATATGATGGAATACAACACCAAAGAGATGCATGTTGCAGTGCATTCAAACGGAATTCTAGAGTTACGTCCTGCTCCAGGTTATAATGGAACCTTGACTATGGAAGAAGTTGATAATAATATAGCTGCGTTGAAAAAAGCATTGAACAATCAACCTGGCGCTACTTTAATTTACTCTTCGGGTATGTACGTCAAAAAAGATGTCCTAAAACGATATACCGACACAGGGCTTCCTATTGTTGCTACAGCTCTGATAGCAGATTCATTTGCCTCTAGGTTGGTAGGAAATTTATTTCTGACACTTAGAAAACGGATGGATGCTAGCCAACGTCCTACCAAGATTTTTGCAGAGCGTTCAGAAGCTATTAAATGGTTGGAAAAACAACTTTCGTTAGCCAAAAAATAAAGCAATATGCGGTACAAAACTAAAGAAATAACTATTATCTCGTACCCTAATGCCATCTTGGAAATATCCATAAATAAAGAAGTTCAGGGAGTTTTGACATTGGAGGAAGTAGAGAATAACTTAAATACGCTCCACAAAGCAGCCAACGGCAACACTGTAGCTACTCTAATTCATGTTTCAAATACTTATATCAAAAAAGAAGTCTTGCGACATTATGCTGATGTAGAATTTATCGTTGCTACAGTTCTCTTGGTCAACTCTTACCCTTCTAAATTGATTGGGAATATTTTCTTAAGCATTGTATCTCGTTTCAACACCAGACAAGTTCCTACCAAACTATTTACAAGCAAAGAAAAAGGTATTCAATGGTTGGAAAAACAGTTGGCGTTGCTAAAGTAAATCTTAAAAAAAACGAACTCTTACACTACAAAACGAACTAATATTGCTATTTTTGTGTACGATATTAAGAATAATCGTTTAAGGAAATGCTTCATTTCTCAAAAAATCACAAAGCTCTTTTCATGGAAACTTCTAAAATTACGATTGCTGTTGACGGCTTCGCAGCCTGCGGCAAAAGTACACTAGCTAAAGCACTTGCCAAAAAATTAGGATATGTTTACGTCGATTCTGGCGCTATGTATCGTGCTGTTACGCTTTATTTTTTAGATCACAATATAGACATTGAAAATCCAGCTTCGGTAGAAGAAGCGTTGCAAAATATTAACATTCACTTTGAAAACATTGAAGGTAAAAATCATACTTTTTTAAATGGCGAAGACGTAGAAGATGCCATTAGAACCATGCGCGTTTCTAACTTTGTAAGCCCCGTTGCCACGATCTCTGCGGTACGCAAAGCTATGGTTAAGCTTCAACAAGCTATGGGTGCCAAAGGTGGGATCGCAATGGATGGTCGTGATATCGGAACGGTTGTTTTTAAGGATGCCGAACTAAAACTCTTTCTAACAGCTTCCATCGAAGAACGGACACGCAGAAGGTTAGCAGAATGGCAAAGTAAGGGAATAACAGATATTTCTCCTGAAGAAGTAGAAAAAAACCTACGCACACGTGATCACATTGACTCTACTAGAGCAGATAGCCCTCTTTGTCAAGCAGAAGATGCCATCGAGATTGACAATAGCTTGCTCACTCCTACCGAACAATTGGAATTTGCACTTCAACTTTCAAAAGACATCATCGAAAAAAAGGCTATGGGATTAGTGACTAACTAATCCTTCTAGTTTATCAACCATTTATTTTATTATTGTAATTGGCTGCATTGTAGTGTAGTTTCAACGAGTCAGTATTAAATAGAATCGGCATTTTAGTAGAGTACTACTAAAATGCTTTTTTGCTTGCAGGAAACAAACTTCAAATCGTAACAACGATCTACCAAATAATGACCGTTATTCTTCTTCAAATATACCTGTATCAAAACCATCCAAACTCGTTGTATTTTTTTCTTTCCAATAACTTTTAATTTTTGCCCTTCCCTTTTTTTCTGCCCAATTTCTTAAAATGCTCCTTTCTTCTTTGAAATCCATCAAAGGTACCGCATACCCACAGGATGTTTGCACCAAATCTAGGTCCAGCACAATAATTTGACGCGTTCCTACATCGGAGGGAAAACAATCAATGTACTGATGAAAAACTTCGTCTCGTTCATGATAAGCCTTTGCTTGACCATACAAGCGCAAGATAAGAGGTTTGCCTTCAAAGGCACAAAACATAATAGTCATTCGGCTATTTTCTAATAAATGCGCAGCCGTTTCATTGCCACTTCCCGTCAAGTTCAGCCACACAATACGCTTCCCATCAATTACTCGAAACGTATCCATCCCTTTTGGGGATACATTGACATGTCCTTCTTTTCTTGCTGTTCCTACAAAAAATAGTTTTTGTTTTTTAATAAATTCTATGAGCTCTTGGTTCAATTCTTTTAGTAATGTTGCCATTTTCAACGATTTACATTAGAAATTATAAAATATCCTGTTTTTTTGCCTCCTTTTTGATCAAATCAATAGATCTAGAGCAGTTTTTAACAAAAGACATTTCTAAATTTAATAAAGTTTTATTGTATCTCTCCTTCTTTGCTAACAAGTCATCTTCCATTTTTGACAATCGAAGACGAATACTTTGCCGTAGCACCTTTATCTGATTATTAGCACTATTTTCAATTTCATACAACTGCTCAATATAATGCTTGACAGAGGTATGAAGTATTTTTTTTTGATGTTCGTAAGTATTCTTTGCTACGTTTTTCTGATTTTTAATAGCATCAATAATGACTTGGCGTTCCCTTATAAAGCGAATTTCTTCTTTTGCCTTTTCTTCTACTTTTCGAGTCGGTTTTATTAGATTGTCTATTCGATTTAATATCTCATAGTGTGTATTCTCTAGTGCTTCCCATCTAGGCTGATAACAAGCATCTATTGTTGCAATTTGTTGCAAATATCCTTCTTCTAAATCCTGTTGCTGCGTGGGTAAATATTTATTCTCTAGAAAGCGTTGTTTACGACTTGCCGTTTTTCCTATAAAAGCCTTCCACAAAGGTTGTATATTTTGATTTTGCCGAATTTCTACGCACTTTTTTCGATACGCTTTAGACAATTGATGATACTGTTCTTGATAAAGTATTTGGCAAGCTTTCCAAGCTTCTTGATGGCTAGTAAACTCTTTTTTGTAAGATTCGTTGAATACTTTGTAACGCTGTTGCTCGCATTGATATACGTCAAAAACCTTTTGAATCTTTTGAAAAAGCAATACTTTCCACTGATCAGGAATAGCTGTCTCAGTAAATAAGTTGGTCAAAAATTCCAAGTCCTTGTCAACTTTCAAGAAATCTTTATTTGACCTTAGTTTCCAAAATCGTTTAATAGATTTCCACCAGTTATACCGTTCTTTCTTGAATTTATCCAACAGCGTAGGCAATGCAGCTTGAATCAACGGATGAAACAAGCATTCAAAAGAATTCGTAAGCCAATCTATGTTTTCAATTTTTAATATAGGGGCATATATTTTTAAAACATCATCTCCTAACGGAGTCATTAACTCTTCATCTTGTCCTTGTTCATTTCCAAAAACCAAGCACCAATCTTCAGCACTAGGACGCATACGCTCATTTTTAACCCCTTGTATAAAACAAAGATTAAATAAATATTGCAAAGCAATTGGAAAATGATCAAATGCTCTGTGCAATGAAGGTATTGCCGAAAAATAGGTCTGTTGATTGGGATTATGTACATACAGACCATGTTTTAGTTTTTCTCCCAAGCCATTAGCGTCTTTAAATTGTCCCTTGGTCGTAGCAGCAAATGGATGGATACCCAATAAAATTTTATAAAAAACAACCGCCATACTAAAGGCATCCCAACTAATAGGCAATGCTTTAGAACTACGCTGCAAAGCATGGAACTCTGGCGGTGCAAATTCTGGGGTTGCCATCGCTGCTGGAAAAAGTATTTGCTCCCCTCTTATAACTTCAATAGAATCCATATCTACCAAAGCAACCAGCCCATTGGATTGGATCAAAATATTATCAGGCTTCAAATCAACCATTACATACTTTCCCGTTTGATGAATATGATACAAGGCAACAGCAATGTTAAAACATACTTTTTGTCTCAAAGCTAAAGCTCCTTCTGTTCCTAATTCAAAACGTTGCCATTTTGTAGGGAGATGCCTTGGCAATTTGGGTGTTACTAAAATCTCTAACAACTCGCCTTCGACTTTTGGCATCAAAAACCCAACAAAACGTTGCTGCATTTCCAATATGGCAACGGGCCAACTAATTAATTGCCCTTGGGTATTATTATCAAAAATAGGTGGGTTTTCTATCAAGTATCGCAACTTATGTTGCCGTTGCTTGGTTCTCTTATTAGAATGATAAATCTTGGCGACTAAGTGAACGTATTCTTGAGGCTGAAGGACTTTGTACAAACACCCTTCTCCTCCTTGTGCAAAAGGAGTAGCATTCAGTATTAAAATAACATGGTTAGTTGCATTCCAAACTTTCACTAAACAGATGTTTTAAGGCTTAAAGTAGCTAAGTGCCCTGCAAAGTATTTATCTAATATTTTTTCTGAACGATTATTTAAGCAAACCTTTTATCTACGTTTTAGCACAAAAAAAAGAGATTCTAAAAAAAATAAGGCTACAAATAATCGACTAATTAATAGAAAATGTACCTTTGTGGCAAGATAGAGACTTATTGACATTATATTAGCGATGTACTAATATTAATATGGTGTAGCTTTCCTTTGTTTTTTATAAAAAAAATCAAAAAAACACCTTTGTATTAAACTCGCTGCCAGCTCTTTAAATATTTTCAATCAGCTACGCAGCATTCATACAATAAATTGATGCAAGTTAGCTACGCTGTTACTATATGGTTCTCACAAAGTAATATACTATAAAAGTAATCAAAAAAAATGGAGACAGTAGTTTTAGTTATCGTCAGGTTTTGTAATAATTAAAACTACGCTACTATTCACACATAAAACTTACTCAAATTATGAACTACGATGTAATTGTAATCGGATCTGGACCAGGTGGTTATGTTGCGGCTATTCGCGCAGCTCAACTAGGACTAAAAACAGCTGTTGTTGAACGTGAGTCGTTGGGAGGTATTTGTTTAAACTGGGGATGTATTCCAACCAAGGCACTTCTTAAAAGTGCGCAAGTATTTGAATACATCAATCATGCATCTGATTATGGTATTGAAACTGCTGATCCTAAAGCAGATTTTGGCGCTATTGTAAAACGTTCTCGTGGCGTAGCGGACAAAATGAGTAAAGGGATCAAGTTTTTGATGGGTAAAAACAAAATTGATGTTTTGATGGGTACTGGTAAATTAGTGGCTGGCAAAAAGGTAGCCGTAACTGATGATAAAGGTAACACAAAACAATATGGTGCCAAGCATATTATTGTTGCTACAGGTGGTCGTGCTCGCCAATTACCTGGTATTGACATTGACAAAAAGAAAGTTATTGGTTACCGTGAGGCAATGGTCTTAGAAGAACTTCCTAAGAAAATGGTTGTTATGGGATCTGGTGCGATTGGTGTAGAATTCGCTTACTTTTACAACACGCTAGGAACAGAAGTTACTATTGTTGAATACATGGACAATATTTTGCCTAGAGAAGATGCCGATGTCTCAAAGGAGATGAAAAAAATCTTCAAGAAAGCTGGTATGCAATTAAAAACTAGCTCTGCTGTAACTAATGTTGATACCAAAGGAAAAGGTTGTAAAGTTACTGTTAAACACAACAAAACAGGAAAAGAAGAAGTCTTAGATTGTGATGTGGTTCTTTCTGCTGTTGGTGTTGTTCCTAACACAGAAAACATTGGCTTGGAAACAGTGGGCGTCAAAACCAACAAACATGGTTTCATTGAAGTAGATGATTTTTACAAAACCAATGTAGATGGGATTTATGCTATTGGTGACGTTTTGGCAACACAAGCTCTAGCTCACGTTGCTAGTGCAGAGGCCATCACTTGTGTTGAAAAAATTGCTGGACACCATCCTGAAAAAATAGACTACAACAACATTCCTGGTTGTACTTATTGTAGTCCTGAAATTGCTTCTGTTGGTATGACCGAAGCACAAGCTAAAGAAGCTGGTTACGAACTACGAGTAGGTAAGTTTCCTTTCTCTGCATCAGGAAAAGCTAGTGCAGCAGGCTCTAACCACGGTTTTGTAAAAGTAATTTTTGACAAAAAGTATGGCGAGTTTTTAGGTTGTCATATGGTTGGTGCTAATGTTACCGAAATGGTGGCAGAAATTGTTGTTGCTCGCAAGCTAGAAACGACAGGAATGGAGATCATCAAATCGGTACATCCTCATCCAACAATGAGTGAAGCAGTTATGGAAGCTGCTGCTGCTGCTTATGATGAAGTCATTCATTTGTAAAGGCTAATAAGCTAACTTAATAATATACTTACGCTGATTCTTCGGAGTCAGCGTTTTTTTTATGCCTAGTTCCCCCTAATCGCTGTGTAAAATCTTGGAGCAATTATAACAAACAATTAAATGTGTATTTTAATCTTCTAAATCCAAGAGAATCAAGTAATTTTTCTATCTTTAAAAGGCAACAAAACTAGAAGGTTTATCCTCTCCCCTTTTTTTTATAAACCAACCGTTCTTATCATGCAGATTTTAAAATCCGTTTCAAAATCTATGGCATTGCTATGCTTTAGTATAAGTATTCTAGTTATTGGGCTTACGTTTCCCCACTATGCCCAACAAGACAGCAACCAACTGCTTTCTCCAGATGCTCCGCCACAATCCGCAGATGATTTTCTAAAAACTGGATTAACGCTTCAAAAAGAAGATAAATTTCAGGAAGCTACTCCTATGTTTCAAAAGGCACTGGCGCTTTATGAAAAAGATAAAAACTGGAATAAAATTGCAAAGACCATTTACTACGCAACCAAGCAGTGTAATTGTGGCGTAGCCAGCAAGTTTAATGGTCCTGTTATAGAAGCTTCTTTAAACCAACTCACTCCTTTGTTACCAGATACTAGTTATTGGATTGGACGCTTATATATTGCCAATGGTCTTTATTATAAAAGAGCAAAAGGAAAAAAAAGGGATCATAAAAAAGCGATAGAGTTGGTTCAAAAAGGAAAAGAAATCCTACAATTTCACAACAAACCTGAAGACATTCTTGCTGCGGATTTTATTATTGCCAGAGAGCTCAAATACACCTTTAAGGATAGAAAGAAGGGCTGGGAAGCCACCTTTAATGCTCTTATAAAAACGGCCATAGATGCTCGTAGGTTGCCTATAGAACATCCTACTCGTAGAGAAATACATTCGTACATACTCGATGAAATTGTTAACAAATCGAATGCTGCTAGGGCTTATGTTGAAGCAGAAAAAGAATTGCTAAAGCAAGAAAAACGTTGGGCAGATTACATTTATAGTAGCATTATGCTTAGCCAAGGGTATTACTCCATTCAAGACTACAAGACGATGCAACAACAACTGCAACAAGCTTTAAACGTTCTAGAACAATATCAACTTCCAGACGACAAAGCCTATTTAGTCAGCCAAACGTATTACCTTTTAGCAACATATTATCGACAGGTAGGTGATTTGGAACAAGCTGCCAAATTTTATAAAAAAACAGAATCTGCTCCCCTCACTCCTCAGGTGGAGTTAGCTTTGTACCAAGGTATGGGAATGCTTTATTTGCAAAAAAATGATTTTGAAAATGCTGCTCTTTATTTTAAGAACTTAGAAATACTCACTCAAACGACAAAAAATGATGTTTTAGAAGGGCGTTTACCTCATGATTTAGGTTGGATTGAAGAGCAAAAAAACTATTTGCGATTAGCCTTGCAGTTCTATCAAAAATCACATAAAAAAACATTAAAAAGTTTTCAAAAAAGAGGAGATGATACTGGCAATAAAATTCAAAGTCTGATACATACTAATCATGCCATTGCTAGAGTCAACTACAAATTAAATCGTCCAGATTCTGCTATGTACTATTTAGAGTTCAATCAGCATTTGCACAACCATCCATTTCCTGCGCATCCCAATGGTGCACCTTATCATAACTATACGACCAATCTTTGGTTGGGAAGAATTTATACTCAAAAAGGAGCATTTGAAAAGGCAAAACTTGCATTTGATAAAGCCTTGGAGCAAGCGCATCAAGTTCCCTCCGATATTCCCTATGACTTATACAAAATTCACCATGCCATCGCGGATCATTATTATGCTCAGGCGCATTGGGCTAAGAGCCTAGAAGCCTGCCAAATAGCCATTCAACATCTAATTTCCGACTACCCTATTGATGCGATTGACGCCTTGCCCAATCCTGAGAAGACACCATTTTTGCGAGAATTGTGGGAGTTGGTTTTATTAAAATCTAAAGTATTCAAACAAATAGGAAAAATAGATTGGGCCTATCAAACTGTTCAACATGCTATTGTTATTATTAATCAGCTGCAAAATAGTTTTAATGGCGAAGATTCTAAGTTATTTATCACACAAGTAACCATTCCTACTTATGAACTAGCCATTGAATTAGCCATTCAATCCAAGGATAATCCAACAGCTTTTCTTTATTCTGAACAAAGCAAAAGCGTCTTACTTTTGAGTGCGCTAAAAAATAATACGGCCAAAAAATTTGGCAACCTTCCCGATAGCCTAATTGAAAAAGAAACAACTTTAGCTCAGAATTTAGTAGCCTATGAAAAGCAGCTTTTTGAGGCTGAAAGCTCTAAAGATACGTCCATTATTAATCATTCTAGACCTAAAATATTACAAATTCGACAAGAAATAGAAGCACTTCAGCGTTTGTTTGAACAAAAATATCCCAAGTATTATGCACTCAAATATGCGCCACAAATTGCAACCGTTCAACAGGTTCAAGATTATATTAACGATAGTACTTTGTTAGTTGAATACTTTGTTGGTGATAGTAGCATTTATCTATTTTCTATTCAAAAAGAAGACTTTCTTATCAAACGCATCCCTAAAGAAGCTAACTTTAATCGTACAACCAATGCTCTTTATCGTTCGCTAAAAAACATTGGCAAAATTAGTAGCGATTATGATGGCTTAGTAGAAAAATTTAGTCGTCATTCGCATTCTATTTACCAACAATATTTGGCTCCCGTCTTGATTCCCAACAAACAACAACTTATTGTTGTCCCAAGTGGCAAGTTTGCTAATTTACCCTTTGAAGTTTTTCTACAGACACTTCCCAATCAGCAAGAAACAACAAGTTTTAAATCCCTAGATTATTTAATCAATGATTATACAATCAATTACCAATACTCTACTTCTTTGATGTTGTATTACCACCCTGAATTGTCCAACAATGGGAAAGTTTTGGCGATGGCGGCTTCTTATGATTTGACGTCTCAAGAACTAGCAACCATAAAAGCTCGGGATACTCGTGCTGGCGATTTAAGAAGTAGCTTAGACCCTATTCCTGGAACTAAAAAAGAAGTCAAAGCGCTTGAAGAACACTTTCACGGAAAATTCTTGGTTGACCAAGATGCTAACGAAACCAATTTTAAACACTTGGCTCAAAGCAACGAATTTTCAATTATTCATATGGCTATGCACGGGATTGTAGACAAACGAAATCCAGAATACTCTTGCATGGCTTTGACAAAAGGCTCTAAGGATAGCTTAGTAGACGATTTACTGTATGCCTATGAGATTAATTTACTCGACTTGCAAGCCAATTTAGTGGTGCTTAGTGCCTGTGAAACAGGATATGGCAAATATGAACGAGGCGAAGGAGTTATGAGTATTGGGCGTGGTTTTATGTATGCAGGAGTACCTAGCATTGTGATGACATTGTGGCCCTTGAGCGATGGTTCTGGTCCTTTTTTGATAGAAAAATTATACCAAGGTTTAGCCGAAGGATTACCAAAAGATCAAGCGTTGCGCCAAGCTAAATTAGCTTGGATTGATCATGCAGGTGATAAAACGGCACATCCGTTCTTTTGGGCTAGTTTTATTACATTGGGTGATAATAGCCCAATTTATGTCAAAAAACACAGCTTATTAAAGGATTATTGGATCCATGGAGTTTTAGCATTGCTTCTTTTGAGTGGATTCGGTTTCTTTCTTAAACGAAAAAAAATGACGTAATTATTGGGAGAGGATAAAGACCAAAGAAAGTTAAGCACCTACCTGCTAGATTTTGTAGAAATCCCTTCATTTTTTTGTCTAATTTTCAGCATAGTATTTTTTTTCTCAATGCGTACAATCGAATCGAGAATTAATCCACAACATAGTAACAATAAAGCAATAATAATCAACCCTAATGCCAATATCGCTGTGGGAACTTTATAGACATAACTAAATTTGATATATTCATAAATAGGAAACATCCCTATTCCTACTCCAATCAAAGATAAAATTAACGCTAGAATAGAAAAAAAAGATAATGGTTTATAGAAGCGATATAAATTAAAAAATGTCATGATGATCTTTATTCCATCCTGAAATGTATTCAACTTAGAATGGCTATCTTCAGGTCTGTCTCTATAATCAATGGGCACTTCTCTAATCCCTACGCCATAGTGTAGGGCAAAAATAGATAAGTCTGTTTCAAGCTCAAAACCTTGTGCCAATGACGAATAGTTTTTAACAAATGAATATGAGAAAATCCTATAACCGCTCAAAATGTCTTTCAAATCTGTATTAAAAAACACATTAATTAGCTTTTTGATTAAGTAATTCCCAAAAACATGAAATTTTCTTTTGTTTTCTTTCTGATAAGATTGATTGGATAGCCGATCTCCTACAACCATATCAACATTGTAAACCAATAATTCATCTATCATTAAATTTACCTTATCAATAGGGTAAGTATCATCTCCGTCTATCAGTATATATATATCAGCCTCAATTTCGCCAAACATCCGAACAACAACATTGCCTTTCCCTTTATTGTACTCTTTGCGCACAATAGCATTAAATCTCATTGCGACTTCAGACGTTTTATCACTAGAGTTGTTATCATAAACATAAACCGTTGCCGCAGGTAGCTCCTTTTGAAACTGCTCTATAACATTTCCTATTGTTTTTTCTTCGTTCAAACAGGGAATAAGAACGGCAATATTCAAATTGTCTTTATTCTCTAATGTATACTTATTCATTATGTTCAATTAGTAGTTCGTTGGTTGTCGTTAGTTTGACAACATAGTTTCAACAAACTATTGTTACATAAAAAGATTAAAATAATAAAATGAAACGTCTAAAACGCACCTAACGTCCTTGATAGATAAAAGCATTGACCCTATCAAAAAATCCTCTAACCAAAACATTATTTCCTAAAAAGAATGAAAATAAAATCATGACAGCAAACAACCCTCTTTTGTAAGAATAGACCATTACATTGTAGAAGCTATCCCAATTATAATCAATAAAGTAGAAAAAGATAGAATATACTATTAGCGTCAATAATGTCATGTAAACCATAATCCAATGATCTAATACTACAGACTTTAGTTTATTTTTTTCTTGCTTAATTGTATATCTAAAAAACAAATACAACGAGCTAATTACTAAAAAAGCAAAGTATAAATAGGGCGTTAATCCAAAGAAAGTTTTGTTAAACAAGACACCATTTTTTATGGCATCTCCTCCCCATAAATATCCCCACCATTGAAGTAACTTGTCGTAGTTAAAGCTAAAGTCCAAGCCTGTTTTGGGCGTATGAGGCAATAGATTATTGACTTGAGTATACAACAACCAGAATAGTATGGGAAATAAAACAATTACTCCGTAGCCAATTAATTGAGCCACATTTTCTTTATTTAACTGTTGAATAGTATGCGCTAGCAAAAGCAATCCTATCAAAAAACTAAACAAGACGTTTTCCAATCGAATCAAAGAGTTAATTGCCAGAAATAACAGAGTCAATATGAAATAAGGCTGTTTGTTTTTTTTGTCCCTAAACCAAATAAAAAATGAAATAAACCCCAAAGAAGTATACACCCCTTGCGGCATATTAGTTTGTGACAATGAAGAATGAGCAACAAACTCAGGGATTAGTAAAATCAAAATTACTATAAATATGCTATTAAGATGTGTCAATTCTAACTGGCGCAATAAGCCATACATCATGACTAAAAATGAGGTAAAAATAACACTTGTTATGATTTTCGATGTAATGGCTCCTGTCATGTAAGCATAGCCAAAAGTACCTGCAACAAAAGGAGGATAAACCAAACGGTGAGCCGTATTAAAAATAGAACGTCCGTCTGAATTAAACAAACTATTGTCAAAAGTGCCTTCGGCAGCGAGTACCTTCGCCATTAAATCATATCCTGCTACGGTATCAAATTCAAAAGGGGGATAAAATAAACATTTCTGAGTGACCATCCACCATAGATAAATCGCTAAACTTGCTAAAAAACACCAAACAACATTTATTGATATTCCTTTTTTATAACTGCTCAAATTGCTTGGTAAGAGTATTTTTTGGATGGGTGTTTTTTGGATTGCCAGACAAGCAACAGATCCAATAACTGCTATACTACTACCAATATAGATGTTGGTTAGTGAGACAGAAATTCCTACAAAATCGAGAAAAATCATGAGCATCACTTGCACTCCCAACCCCACCAAACTTGCACCACCTAAACGCTCTAAATATGAAAAATTAGATGCTATTGTTGTTAGTATAAAAAAGCCAACTAAAAACGTGATTAACAAACTTATAAATAACATAAATTAACTTTTAACAATAAATGGATACAGAAGTTTTGCCGACAAAAATTCTTGTTTTTAGTATGTCCAGCCACCACTAGTAGACGGGTGATTTCCTAGGCAATTACCTAGTATTTGAAGGGATAACAGGTTTTTGCTGTGCATTGGAATCGTTAATTGGAAGTACAACATGGGCTTCTCTACGCCGAGGGATATAATTCAAATGTTCGTATCCTCTCCCATTAACAATAGCCACATGAGTAACTTTTTTACGCAATTCCTCATAATCACAATTTTGATAATAATTCTTATGCCCTTCTAGTGAATCTAGCCCTTCATATTCATCATATACCAACTGTCTAGGATAAACAAAATAATAACACCATGCCTTTCTCTTCAAGTCTGGAAACTCCAACGCATTATCAGGTGCTCCCTCTGGCAACACTAAATCTTCCTTATCTGGCATTAATATAATTGCATCTTCAGGCGTTTTATCTATGATACAATAGCGCAAGTATTGATAACTTGTACCACTTTTACTCGCTTGAATATCTTCTTGGCACAAAGTGTCTAATTCGATTATGTTTTTATAATTTTGAAGTAGATGCGTATTGTATAACCACTTATAGCTATGAAACCACTCATAGTTTTTTGAAGCAAAATAAGTCTGTGAATTTATTGCCATCGTTCGTTCATCAGACGTAACACTAGTATCTTGAGCGTTAATTTTGGCAACAATACGTTGCACTTCATTCAAATCGTAAAAGTCAACAACCAATACATACCAAAAACCCAATGCAAAAAAAGCAGCTACAATAGAGGAGCGAAAAAACACACTTACAAAAGTAGTTTCCTTACCTTTGTCTTGAGATATTTGAATATTTCCACTAATGGCTTCCGATTCTTTCGGAGACTTGTTCTTAGACTTTTTCTGTTTCCTGTTTTTCTTTGACATATCCAATAGGTATTTTCCTACATTTTTTATTTTTGCAACGCCATCACTTATTTAGAATATCCATAGGATTGCCCTTTCTTAGTTGCCTATTTTAGCAACAAGAATTGTATTTTGGGGAACTAAATTTTATAATTTTGCTATCTCCCATCACTTCTTTGAAAAACATACCAAGCTGACTATCAAAAAAAATAAAAGATTGCCTTTCTATTTTTCATAGAAAAACTAAGCTTCCACCCTATCTTAATAAGATGCATCCATTGAATGTCAAATTGGATAATAATGGTTTTTCAAAGACAACAAATAACTAAGCAAAGTGCCTCATTAATCGAAGCGAGGAATTAATCCTATTAGTTTTCATTTTAGGATAACTCTTTCATTTCTAATAGAAAGAAAAGAATCTAAAGCGTATAGATAGAGATGATTTTTTGTCCCAATAAGACAAGAAGTCATAGTTTTTTGTTAAAGAGGCTATCAGAAAAAGTTTTCCGATAACCTCTCACTACTAATTTAACTATAAAAACACCCTATTTATTTTTACAATACAACCTAAGCCTATAGGTTGTTGATTGTTGTTTGTAATTGAGTTTGGGTTACAGGTGACATAGGAACTTGTATTGGGCTAGTAACAGCAGATATTGTTGTATTTAAAGTTCCCAAGTAAATTTGAGAAGCATCCATTCCAACAATTACGATAGTTACAGACTCGCCTATTGGTAATTGGAAAGAAGTGCCAAATGTTCCTGTTGTAGGATTATAATACAAGGAAGCTACTGAGTTTAGGTTGTTAAAAACTACATACGCTGTTACATCTGTCAAATTTACACCTGCTGAAAGTCGAGGTTCAACACTAAATGCATTGGTCATATTTGCTCCTCCTACAAAATAATCGCAGTTGATCCAAGTTAAACTGTCAAAATAAAATTGATAGTTGCTGTTCAAAGAATCTATTCCTACCCAAGATGAATCAACAGGTGTCCAAGTAGAGTCTGATTCTGTAGACGTAAACAAATCCATAGCTGAAGGATTAGAGGTAGCACTGCTAATTGGAACCTCCATGAAGTAATCTTGATTCAAAAAAACTTCCTGCCCTCCAGATGTTGCACTCATAAAAAATTCTCCTCCAGATTCTAGCAACTGACCGTTAGAAGCTACCGTCATACGCTCTGACCAAATCATATCTCCTTTTGAATAAATTTCTTGGAGCTCGAAATCAATTTGCCCTGTAACAAGATTGCCCTGTGCATCGACAAAACTATTGGCAGAAAACGTAATTTTTGTTCCGTCCTCTCCTGTAATCGTTTGCGCTGATGTGGGTGTAATGGTAAACTTCTGCTTTTTAGGTTCTTGATTATCAAAAAGATCACTAACTTTATTATAAGGCAAAAGCACATCATTTCCAACAGGCTGTTCAATTTCTGTTTCTTTACAGCTCACAAAACATAAGGAAGATATAGTTACTAAAACCAACAAAGACTTAATTGCATTGATTGTCATAAATGATTGTATTAATTTGTGTTTAGGTAATTATTATTTACCCTACAAATATCCAGCATCTACCAACAAGAGCAAAAAACAGTTTTGCAACAAACTTTTTTAATTAACACATCCCTTTAATCATAAAACAATAATAATCAAACTATTAAAACGCCAATCAAATAAAATTTCTTACAAAAACTATTTCATCACAAAGGCTATTTTCTAAAAAAAATGTTTAGCCACCAAATTTCAGTTTATGCTTTTTCATTTATTTTATTCCCTCCATTTCATATTACTTAGAACAAAATAAAGCCTATTTTGAGTATTATTTTTTTTCTTCGTCAGGATAAGCAATACGAACGTGGTTCATACTTTTTAATAACTTTTTGAACACCTTTTTGACCTCCTCTAATTCTTGAAAAGACAGGTTTGTATTTTCAAGTTGCCCCATTGTTATTTTTCCTTTAATAATATTCTCTACCAAATTATTAATATCCTCTTCTGTTGGTGATTTCAAGCTTTTTGAAGCAGCTTCCAAAGAATCTGCCATCATCATAATAGCTTGTTCTTTGGTTTGTGGCTTGGGACCAGGATAAGTAAAATTAGTGGGGTCTATCTCTTTGTCAGGTTGTTCTTTTTGCTCCATTCTATAGAAATACTCGACTCTAGTTGTACCATGATGAGTCAAGATGAAATCAATCAGCACTGTTGGCAATCGATTTTTCTTAGCCAGTTTGACCCCTTCTGTCACGTGCTTAATAATCATTTGAGCACTTTCTAAATTTGTCAATTTACTGTGCGGACTACTATCATTTTGATTTTCTATATAATATTGAGGGTTCGACATTTTACCAATGTCGTGATACAAAGCCGCTACTTTTACCAACAAAGAGTTGGCTCCAATTACCTTTGCAGCTGCTTCCGATAAATTTGCTACTTGCAAAGAATGTTGTAACGTCCCAGGTGCTCTAATCGAAAGTTCTTTTAGCAAATAATTGTCCATGTCTGCCAATTCCACCAATGTAATATCCGAAGTTAACCCAAATAGTTTTTCAAAAAGAGGAATCAAAGGGTAAGATAACAGCGTCAAAAACACATTAAACAACACCCAACCCAACATGTGCCAACGTACTCCTTCTTCTATAACTGTTCCATTATCCGAAACAATTGGGAATATGGTTCCTGTATGAATTAGCTCTAAGCTAATGAATCCAGCCGCATAAGCGATTCCTATATACAACAAGGAAACAAAAAAATCAGATAAATGTCTTGTTTTTAATTTATTAACAACAGCTACCATTCCTACCAAGATCTGAATCAAAATAAAATGATAATCCAACGACAACAACATGCTTATTAGTAGTATAATAATAACATGTGTAAATAAAGCTAGTTGGGCATTGAAGAAGTTAATAATAATAATTGGAATGATACAAAATGGAATAACATATAAATCTAATATATAAATATCATGCACAATGTAAGCCAAATAAGCATAGCCAGCAATAATTAATAAAATCAAGGACAAGTGCCTAAAATTATAAAAAACCTCTGGTGTATAAAACTGTACAAACAAGGCAAATATGGCAATTAATGCAATTGTCAAGGCAAGATACCCCAAGTAAATCAACCAACTATTTTTATGCTGATTAATCTCTTGGTTATACTTTGTTTGGTATGAAATTAATTTTGAATAAGTAATAGAATCAATCAATCGATCTCTAGTAACAATAGGGTCACCTGCCTTGACCATACCCCGATAAGGAGAAACACTATTAAAAGCGTCTTCTAAAGATTTTTGTGTCACTATACTATCGAATGTGATATTAGGAACAACTAAAATTTGCTCCAACAAATCTGACAAAAATTTGGATTCTGTCAATTCATCTTCCACACTATACAGCGTATCGACCAAAAACTGAATAGCAGCTTTGTTAGTATATACATCTTGCACCGAAAACTCTCCCAAATCTACATTACCATCCAACAAATCAAATACAAAATTTTCTTTTTGTTCTCTGTGCTTAGGTTCTAACTCAATCAAACGCTTGGTATAGATTTTATCCAATACCTCTAATCCAAAACGAACATACTCCAAAGAATCTAACAATTGACTGGAGTCATTGGGTTCATAAAGCGCCCAAGCTGTATGAAATGCCTTTTCAAAAGCTTGCTTTTGCGTTGTAATAACTTCCTTATCCCATCGATAATAAGGATCTATTTGCTTGGCAATTCGCGCTCGTTCCCATTCTATTTCTTGGGGGGTTTTCTTTATTGGAAAATCAAAAGGAGCTTTTAAGTCATTGTGTTTCCAACGTTTGCCTTGCTCAAAATCATAATCAAAATTCAAGTTCGTAGGAAAAAATAAACTAATAAATAAAGCCAACATTCCTAGCAAAATGAAGCGCACAATATGCGGTATCGTATCAATGGAATTTTGTATTATTTTTAAACTCATAATTTTAGTTATAATAGCCAAGGAGATTTTTTAACAATTCACGACATTGGACTGTATTGCTCCTTATAATTAGTCTGCTTCAATCTAGTCATAATAGCGTACTCTTATGGAGCATTGCTATCTAAAAAAATGCAATTTAATACATTCATTTGAACAAAAGTTGAATTGCTTCTATTTAATCTTTTGTATGTTTGCAAAAGCTATAAAAATACTTCTAAATTTGTTACTTTTTACTTTTAGTTAGCTCTGCTGCTATTGCACGTTTTCCATGAAGTAATGCTATAGAGCAAGTTCTATTTTTTATTATAAAATCATCTAATATGCAATATTTAAGTAAATATCTATTCTGTTTTTGCTTAATTATCTATCTATTTTCTTGTGACGTACCTGCTGCTAAAGAAAGCAAACGTCTTCAAACTAATTTTTTTGACATAAAGGCTTTCTTCGAAAAAGAAGCCGCTTATTTAAAAGCTCAAGATGTTCAAATTCTAAAAACAATTCAACACAATCAAACAAAGGAAACACAAACCATTACTCCCAAAGATTGGAATAAAGAACTTTCTATGTTTGCGGGAAGTGACATCAACAAACCTTCGTGGAAAGACAAATATTTGTTGGACTCTACCAACCGAGGCAATGGCTTAACATTATTACATTACAAAGCTATTGATGACAAATTAAGCATACAAGTCTTAGATGTTGAGCTAAAAGAAAACAAGGTGCACTCTATTTTGATTGTCAAAAAAATATCCAATCAAGTCTACGAGTCGCAACAACATTTAACGTATATACCTCGTAAAGGGTATAGTATTAAAAAAAGCCAAGACGTTACTTTATTTGACAAAGACGATTACAGCATCGAAGCAAAATATATTTATCATGAATAAACTAAGCAAGATTGTACATAAGATTTACAAGTTACCTGCTTTTATGCAAAAAACAGCACTCTCCTATTCTATTGGTAATGTTGTAAAATTTGTAGGAACGGCAGGGCTTCGATTTGAAAAAATGAGTCAGCATGAAGTAATTTTGTCGCTAGAAAACAAAGCGAAGGTACAAAACCATATTGGTCAAGTTCATGCTGTCGCCACTGCTTTGTTAGCAGAAACGGCCACAGGCATGGTGGTAGGCATGAACTTGCCTGACGACAAGATTCCTCTTTTAAAAAATATGTCTATAGATTACACCAAACGCAGTCAAGGTGCTCAAAAAGCTATTGCTACGATTACTCCAGAAATGATCGAACGGCTAAAAGTAGAGGATAAAGGGGATTTATTAATTCCTGTTACAATCACTGATTCAGTAGGTACGGAAGTAGTTCAAGTAGAAATGCTTTGGGCTTGGATTCTCAAAAAAAGAAAATAAATCAATTCGGCTGGAGTATACCTAAAAATTAGGCATACTCTTGCTCCGTCACTCCATAAGATTTGATGTTTGCCAACTCCATGCTCTTATCCCAAATTCTTTGGGCAGCTTTTTTGTCCTTTGCCAATCGGCTAATACGTGCCTTCTTGCCGTGTGCATAATAGGTTCCTGTTACAGAAGCTACTTCTTCCGCTGTTGCTAAATAAACAGAAGTCTTAGCCCCAGTATCTGCTTTGGGCAAAAAACGCCCTCCTAACTGCACTAATTTTGCAAAAGCCTTACTCCCTGAAGCACCAAACCCTGTATAGATTGATCCTGGGTGCAAACAATTTACAGTAATTCCAGTGCCCTCATCAAGGAGCTTTTTTGCCAACACTTTCGTAAAATAAATATTATAAAGTTTAGACAATCCATAAGCTTTGAATTGACGGTAAGATACATTTCTCAGTTGCAAATCTCCCCATGGAATGCTCGATGGAATTTTGTGCGCCAGAGAAGCCACGCTTACAATTCGCTTTCCTGTTCCTGCTTTTACTAAATCTAGCATATAATGTGTAAACAAAAAATACCCCATATGATTTAGCCCAAAAGTCATCTCCAAACCATCTTTGGTCAATTGATGTTTGCCGAATATTCCTCCAGCATTATTAATCAATACATCTATCGCTCTGTATTTTTGGTGCATGACAAGGCTACAGGACTTAATGGACTCATGAGAAGCCAAATCGCATAACTCTAACGTGACATTGTTATTACCACTTTCTTTTATAATCTCTTGTTGTGCGGCGAGTCCTCTTTCTTTGCTACGACAAATCATTACAACTTGATTGCCTTGCTTAGCCAGTGCTAAGGCTGTTGCCTTTCCTATTCCTGAATTAGCTCCTGTGATAACAATTATTGACGCTGTCATGCTCTTATTTTTGGTGATTATACATTCTTATTACTTCGAAAAAATCATATTAAATTGATTATCAACAGAGTAAACTTTTACCACTTAATTCCTTATTAAGAATTGATAATCAAACTGATGCAAAGATGCTTTTTTAGTTTTTTGCAAAAAAGCTAAAAAAGCCACGAAGTACTAAATTCTAAGACTTCATTCGTTAATAATAGTTCATTCAAAAGTGCATGAAACTATCGTATGGTTCCAAAGTTAAAAATATTTTAATAATAATAATACCAGTCAAACTCCTTATTTGAGGTGGTTTTACTGCCTTGAAAAAAAAATATTTTTTTTATCACCTCTATATTTTTGATTCTTAACTAGATACAAATCCATGCTTAAATAAAAAGAAAAAAAATTCAGATTGAACTTTTTTATTCCAATTGAAGTTTATATCTTTACATCGCTTTAGAAAAGATGGTGCCTGTAGCTCAGTTGGTTAGAGCATCGGTTTGTGGTACCGAGGGTCGTGGGTTCGAACCCCATCAGGCACCCCATCATAAATTAAGCTGCAAAGCGTTTATCTTAATTGGTAAACGCTTTTTTTATTGAAGTTATTAAAAATACAACTAAACAAGTGATTTCTTTTAAAGATTGTAAAGAGCAAATCTCAGCTCAAAATTTTGTCTTCGAAAAATAAATTTCAAATCATTATTTTAATTGAAGGTAAAAAAATTGCCAGACAACAAATCTTTTATACACTTGATTATCAATAAACAATATTTTTAGAGTTAAATTCTTCCAAAAAACATTCAAAAAAAACTACAAAAACAAGCAAAATAATTTGGACTTTTAAACTTACTTCGTATCTTCGCATCGCTTTAGAAGATATGGTGCCTGTAGCTCAGCTGGTTAGAGCATCGGTTTGTGGTACCGAGGGTCGTGGGTTCGAACCCCATCAGGCACCCCATCATAAGTTAAATTGCAAAGTGTTTGTCTTAATTGACAAACACTTTTTTTTTGTTATTTGCCCCTCCATTTGTTCCATTTTTCAAAAAAAACTGCTTCAAAATTTATTTGAAGCAGTTTTTTTTTTGCAAATAACAACAATGCTGTACTCTATATCCAATTAATCTCGTAAATCAATCTCTGTCACTCCAGGATACTGCGATTTGTCAAATTTGAAACTATTACTTGTTTCTTTTATATTTTTAATATCTTTTACGATAAACGTCATGCGACTACCATCGTCCGAAAATATTTTTACAGAACTAATTTCTGTTTGTGCTTTGTTAACACGAATACGAATTTTCATAATTTCGGAATCTCTATCCAAAGGTTTGAATTCAATTTTATACCCTCTACTATCTTCTCCTGTGATAGCATAAACGAAATCTTTATCGTTTTCATCTATGTTCAAAATCTTAGCAGGTGTAAAAGGTTGTTCTTCTTCAGGAATAATATCATTTACTTGCAATTCATTTTGCTTCTTAATATACATCAAGACCTTTTCCCCATCATTAATAATAATATTCCCATTGTTATTAATTTTATACTTCTCTCCTTTTTGATAGATGCTTCCTTTTTGAATTTCTTCCTCCTCTCCATACTCCAACTTTAGCTCATAATCAATCTCCAATCCATCGTATTTTCCATATACCTTTTTTAGGTTTTTAAGAATTTTGGTTGCTTCTGGATCAGATTTCTCTTTGAACGCCTGCCCTGGCTGTGCATAAGTATTAATAAAAGTAAAAAGTAAACAACTAATTAAGGTGATATTTTTGAGTAATTTCATAACGTATATTTAATAATAGCCTACTTCATTGTGCCTATGAAAGGACTATCAGTAGTATGTGTTTTTTTATAAAATATAAACTCCTACAAAAAAAATTTATTGTATCTGTAAAAAATTAAATGTTGTAAATATTAAGTAGGAATAATTCTAGTAATTCAAATGCAATGCCAAAAGTCTACCTTGCTTTCAAAAGAAAACAATAAATTGATCAAAACAATACAAATACGATTTACTTCGTGAGATCGCTTGGCTTAGTTTGCGGTGCTGTTACTACATGATTTCAACAGAGTAGTTCCTAGAACAATTGTAGACTAATTATGCTTGATTCTATTTATCCTTTCATAATCTCTTCTCTACCGTCGGCATGCTTGGCAAAACGTCCTAAGTTTCTATCATGTACTTGATCGTACTTTGGCCAAGGCCATCCTCCAAAACGAGTTTGCTGATAATCAGCAAAAGCTTGTTGAATTTCCTGTCGTGTATTCATCACAAATGGTCCATGCTGTACAACTGGTTCATTGATAGGCTTGCCTTGAAGCAACAATATTTTTGCCTCTGTAGCCCCCACTTTTAATTCCAAATCCTGATCAGAATGCACTTCTATAGCATGGTATGGTGCTATCGTTGTTCCTTGAAGCTCTAAATCATTCCCCTCATAAAAATACAAGGTACGGTTAATCCCCTTTCCTGCTTTAGGTATTGTCCAAGTTCCATTCGCTTCAATTCTAATATTCCAAATAGCTACCTCATTAGCAGCATCAGCTGCCCAAGAATTTGGAGGCGGCGCAGGTGCCTTGTACTCGCCCAATGTTCCAGCCATTACTTCTACCTGTGTTTGCTTCCCATTGGTATCCTGATGCTCATAATTTGGAATGGTGTCGCCCCACAACATCTTATAATGTGCATCTACCATTTTATTTTTTTGAGGCAAATTAAGCCAAATTTGGAACAACTCCATATGATTTTCTTTATCCTTGTGTATTAGTGGAAACATTTCAGAATGCTGAATTCCTTTTCCTGCTGTCATCCACTGAATATCTCCATCTCCATAACGCCCAGAGCCGCCCAACGAATCGGCATGATCTACCATCCCCTTTCGGACTACCGTAATGGTCTCGAATCCACGATGAGGATGCCCAGGAAAGCCAGGCACCGTTTCTCCATGATACATTCGCCAACCATCTTTCAAGATAAAATCTTGTCCAATTGCACGCCCTTTTAACAAAGCAGGGTCTGGTCCCATCTGATCGTTTCCCTTTGGGAACTTATCGTCATGATGCACACAAAACAAAAATGGATCGGCTGTTTCCCACTGAAAGCCCAATGGTTTAATTTTTATAATAGGATGTTCTTGAGGCGAATCTTTGTGTTTCATAATATCGTTGTTTATAGGAGTTTCTTTGAGAGATTCATCTGCCAACCCTTTATAGGCTAGTCCTAAAGTTGTTGCTAATCCAACACCTAATTTTCCTAAGAAACTTCGTCTTGATTTTTTCATAATTTTATCTTTTAATCGTATACCATAGTAGATGCGACATCTAAACAAAGCAAGTACTTTCTCTGTTCATTCGGAATCCAAATTATACAATTTTCTTGCTTCAAGCAACAGTCAACAATTCAGCTAAAAAGTTTTTTTCATTGAGAATCAAGTATTCCGCAACAACTTCTTGTTAAAGTTTTATCTTATTATTCCTTTTAACATTTATATCTCATCCATTTTTTCTTTTTGGAGCTATTCTTGTGTCACCTCCTTACAATTGTATATTCTGCTAAAAAACACCCAATACAATACTTTAGTAGTTCGTTGATTAGTTCGCTACGCTCATGAGGGCGCAAGCTTAGTTTTTTACTTTTTTACCAAAAAGATAAAAAAGCACATTTATATTAGTTTAGCTGCGCTGCTACTTCGTGGTATTGCATGAGTGCTGCGCAGTTGATAATTAAAATTTTAACACAAAACGCAACAAAAGCATAACTTACTGACTATCAAACTAATAAAGTTTTTCAACAAACTATTGATACTTAAAAAGACTCCTCAAACTTGTATTCATCACTCTAAATAATAAAAGACAAGTATGCAACAATTCCTAACTTATTCCTTTCTATTTCTTATTCTAAGTTCTTGTTCTCGGCAAACTTCTTTAGTTCCTTTGTCTGACAATACAGAATATATTCACAGTCGATTAACAGCAATTGAAAGCAATCAAAACCTACAGTTAAAGATCAATTTTGAAAGAAAAACTAGAAACCATCTTATCTATCACGTATCTATTGATAACCTTTCTAATGCGCCCCTAGACATTCTTCCAACTGATTTTTACTATACAACATCCAATAGTTCTACCAAATTTAGAGCTGTTGAATATCATCACCTTATTCAAGATATTGATAAAAACATTGCACACGGGCATAATACAAACGAAGTGATTGGCTACCTACAATTAGCTCATGCCCTTGAGGATTTGGTTACAACAATTACTGATAGTGATAAAGACTTAAGTAAAGAGGCTAAATTGCAAAAAGACTTAGATCGTGAGCAGGAATACAACAGTTATGTTGTTCAAGAAAATAGCAATTCTGAAGAGATCATCAAACTTTACCAATTAAAAGAACAATTAAATCAGTTTTATTTAACTCCTGCAACATTAGATGTCGGTCAAAGTTATTCAGGAATTATCTATTTTCCAAGAGCAAAGAACCGAATTAAAGATGGTTGTCATATAACTTATTCTAGTTCTAATGGGAAAATAAGCATCTCTTTTGGGCAAAAAAAATAACTTAATTCACAGCTTACAGGCAGTTTCTTTGGGCACCACTTGTGTGAAAATTCACATATATTGGTGCCTGTTTTTATTCTAGAACCGCTCTGCTTTTAGTAACAATTAGCCAGCAATTGCCAATTCAAAATTTGGATTTATAAATTTATTAGATTACTTTCATTAAATAAATATTCAGTTAATTTAATCATTACTCTGTTAAATATTGTATTATTTTGATTATCAGCAAAATGCACCTCTTTCAATCTTTGCACTAAAAGGCTGATAATCAGACTAAAAACTAAGCTTGCGCTCTCACGACCGCAGGGAGCTACCACGAAGTAGCACCGCAGGTAATCAACAGAGTATTATTTAATAATAAACAAGATGAAACTCCCACTCTATTGGTTTTTATTGTTAAGTCTCTTAGCATTTCCTCTGCAACCATTTTCTCAAAATACAACTTCCAATACTTCCATCGCTAGCGTAGAATATTTACAAGAACGCACTCCCATTCAAAAAAAAATTAAAAAGAAAAAACGAAAAAAGAAGTTTCAACGTAAATTTAAGAAGACAACAAAGTTGCAAACTACTAATAGCAAAAAGGGAATTCCTACCTTTTTTCTAATCATGGCTGGAATCTTATTACTAGCACTGATTGCTTGGTCTATATACTTTTTCCCCTTATTAGCTTCTGGCGCCTTGAGTGCGTCTTGGGGGTGTTTGGCTCCCATAGGAATCTTATTTTTTGGTTTTATAGGAATCCTGTTTAGTGCTATTCTTATTGCGGGTATTGTTCTATTTACTTTCTTTGCCATCCGAATGATCAACAGAAAAAACCGACCTGCACCAACCCCAAATACAAAAGAAAGCACTGCTCAAGAAGAAGATTACATTCAAGCTCAGATTAAAGACAAGGCTTCTAAAGACCTGCCTTACCTTGCTCCCAAAAGCTTAGAAAAATACACCAATATCAAACGCAACATTGTGGAATTAAAATACAAACGAAGTCAACTAGAAGCAAAACAAACCAACAGTGCCTTAAAAGGCAGAATACAACGTGAAATTACTGACTTGAACGAAAAAATTGCACGAAAGGAAGCATTAGTCAATGCCATTGAGGCGCTTCATTCTGATTTAGAAAAGATGCCTGAACACAAAAAGGAGCCTTATACAAACATAAAATTAAAAATTGCAAAACTTCAATTCGATAAAAAGAAATATCAAGAAAGAGAGGATTACAGAGCCATTCAAAAACAAAAGGACATCGACGAAGCAATTCAAGAGCAAGAAGAAGAACTAAAGTTGCTTCTTGGCATTGGCAACAACTAGCAAAAGTTAACGAAATCCACGCTCTTGCTTTATATTCTCATAGGCTTCTTGTACTTTTAAGAACTTAGCAGTAGCGGCTTTTTTAACACCTTCTCCCAAGTGCTCTAACTTATCAGGATGATATTTTTTGAGCATAAAATGATAGGCATCTTTAACGTCTTCATCTCGGGCAGAAGGTGAAATTTCTAATATTTTATAATAGGCATCCATCGCTTGATAAAACATGGCTTTGATAGAGTCAAATTCTCCCGCCTCTACGCCAAGGTGAATGCTAATAACTTTTATGGCCGCGATTTCTGCCTCATCTATTGAATAATCGGCATTGGCTATCCCAAACAAAAAATGAATCAATTGCAAACGAGTTTCATAGCTAGTTGTTCTGCGAATTTGTTGAGTTGTTTTTTTTAAATCAAAGTCATTGTTTATCGCTTCCATTAAAATATGCCAATAATCATCCATCTGAAGGGTACCAAACTGCTCTACTAAAAAAGAACGCACATAACTTAGTTCTAAATCATCAACCTCACCATCAGCTTTTACAACGGCACCAGCCAATAATATAGAGCCAACAATAAAATCATTAGGATCGGTATCTTCAATCGAAGCTGGCGCATTTTTATTCAGCCAAAGCTGTCCCCCATCTCGGTGCAGTTTATCCAAAATAGCCCCCAAAATCAAACCAATTAATCCGCCCCAAAAACCACCTACACTTGCTCCTACTATTGGTCCTACCAGTTTGCCTAACCAAAATTTTAGTTCCTTCATAATTTTGCACGATCCGCTATGAAGCCTTTTTTATGCCTCACAAAATGAAAAATGTTTATTAACGATTATCGCTATTCCGTTTTCAAAAGTAAGAAATTATTTTTTTTGATAATGAAATTGTTCCAATAATACTATTTCCACAGCACTAAATCAACAACATTTGCTGTTTCATTTAAAAACTACTTCAAACTCAATTAAGTGTATTTGAACATCAAAAAACAGAAACAAATTATTTCAAAACAAATTCAGTCAGCGAGCATTTTTCGCTAAAAAAACGTATCTTAGTAGTTTGAATTAAAGTAGTTTTTTTTAAGTTGATAATAACATACCTTCTCAAACCTTTGTTCGCAAAAAAACAGTCATGCCAGAATTCGTACACTTACACTCTCATACTCAATTTTCACTTCTAGATGGAGCTTCCAATATTGATATTTTGATGGAAAAAGCTGCTGCTGATAATATGAAAGCCGTCGCTTTGACCGATCATGGAAATATGTTTGGGGCGTTCAAATTTGTGGCTGCTGCCGAAAAACAAGGCATTAAGCCAATCGTGGGTTGTGAATTTTATTTGGTAGAAGATCGACACAAACAATCTTTTGCCAAAGCAAAAGGAGAACGAGACAAACGTTACCATCAATTGATGTTGGCCAAGAATCAAGTTGGTTATCAAAACCTGTGTAAGCTTTGTTCTTATGGCTTTATGGAAGGGCTTTACAGCAAATTCCCACGTATTGACAAAGAATTAATTGAAAAGTATCACGAAGGTTTGATTGTTACCAGTTGTTGTGTAGGGGCAGAAATTCCCCAAGCTATTATAGAAGGTGACATCGAAAAAGCTGAAGAACTGCTTAAATGGTGGTTGAACATTTTTGGCGAAGATTATTATATCGAAATTCAACGACATCGTGGCTTAGAAGACTTGGACATTTTCAAGAATGGAAAGCGTGTCATGAGTGGCGTTAGTCAGGAAGATGTCAACCAAGTTCTATTAGGTTTTGCCAAAAAATACAACATCAAAGTTATTGCAACGAACGATGCCCATTATGTGGAAGAAGAAGACTGGGAAGCTCATGATATGTTACTGTGTATCAATACGGGTTCTTTGGTAGAGGACACGAATCGTTTTAAATTCTCTAGTTCTGATTTCTACTTTAAGACTCAAGCAGAAATGAATGCTATTTTCACCGACGTTCCTGAGTCGATCGCCAATACGATGGAAATTTATGACAAGGTAGACAAACTTACTTTGGCACGAGACATCTTATTGCCAGCCTACCCTCTGCCTCCTCAATACAATACTCAAGATGAATACCTTAGAGGTTTGACCTATGAAGGAGCCAAAAGAAGGTATGGCATGATAACAGCCGAAATTTCGGAACGATTGGATTTTGAACTAGGAGTTATCAAAAATTCAGGTTATCCTGGATACTTCTTAATTGTACAAGATTTTACAACAGAAGCTCGAAAAATGGGCGTCTCGGTTGGTCCAGGACGTGGTTCGGCAGCTGGTTCGGCAGTGGCTTATTGTTTGGGAATTACCAATATTGACCCGATTAAATACGACTTACTTTTTGAGCGTTTCTTAAATCCTGAACGGATTTCGATGCCCGATATTGATATTGATTTTGATGATGTGGGACGTTCTAAAGTAATGGATTATGTGATTGAAAAATATGGTCGTAACCAAGTAGCTCAAATTATCACCTATGGTTCGATGGCCGCCCGTTCTTCGCTCCAAGATGTGGGACGAGTAATGAACATTCCCTTACAAGAAGTGATTGCCGCCAAAAAAGTATTGCCTGAAAACTTGTCTGTCACACTAAAAAAAGTTTTAGCAGATGGCGATATTGACCCTAAATTAAAAGGCAAACTAAATTCTGAAGAGGTAGAATTAGCCTATCAATTCAGAAAATTGGCAGAAGATCAGGGGCATATCGGAACGATGATTCAAAATGCTAAAAAATTAGAAGGTTCCATTCGAAATACGGGGATTCATGCCTGTGGGGTAGTTATTACGCCTGACGATATTACAAATTTCGTTCCCGTAACTGTAGCCAAAGATTCTGATTTATTGGTTTCTCAGTTTGATAACTCTGTTGCAGAAGATGCTGGACTTCTAAAAATGGATTTCTTGGGACTCAAAACCCTAACCATTATCAAAGATGCTTGTAAAATCATTAAAGCAAAACATGGCGTAGAAATAGAACCGGATGAAATTCCTCTAGATGATCAAAAAACATACGAACTCTTTCAACGTGGTGAAACGATTGGGGTGTTCCAGTATGAGAGTCCTGGCATGCAAAAATACATGAGGGAATTGGTGCCTTCTGAGTTCTCTGATTTAATTGCAATGAACGCTTTGTATCGTCCTGGTCCAATTGCTTATATCCCACTTTTTATTGATAGAAAGCATGGTAGAGAGCCGATTGAATTTGACTTGGAAGATATGCGAGAGTACCTTGATGAAACCTATGGTATTACAGTCTATCAAGAGCAAGTGATGCTTCTTTCCCAAAAGTTGGCTGGTTTCACAAAAGGGGAAGCCGATATGCTACGAAAAGCAATGGGAAAGAAGAAAAAGAAATTGATTGACCAAATGTTTCCTAAGTTCGAAGAAGGTTGTGCTAAGAATGGTCATACAGGAGATGTTGTCAAAAAAATATGGAAAGACTGGGAGGCCTTTGCTTCTTATGCTTTTAATAAATCCCATTCTACTTGTTATGCTTTTGTTGCTTTCCAAACAGCCTACTTAAAAGCACATTACCCTGCTGAATTTATGGCTTCGGTCCTCACGCACAACAAAAGTGATATTAGCAAGGTTAATTTCTTTTTGCAAGAATGTAAAAATCAAAATGTTGAGGTACTGGGTCCAGATATTAACGAGAGTTATATGAACTTCTCGGTTAACCAAGAAGGAAAAATACGCTTTGGCTTGTCAGCATTAAAAGGCGTTGGTGAAGGACCTGTTGAAGAAATTTTAAAAACTAAAAAAGAATCTGGAGAGCCTTACAAAGATATTTTTGATATTGTTCGACGCATCAATCTAAAAGTAGCCAATAAAAAATGCTTTGAAAGTCTAGCTTATGGTGGTGCCTTTGATGCTTTTGGTTTGGATAGAGCAGTTTATTTTACAAAAATAGACGGCAAACATACATTCTTGGAATTGGTATTGCGATATGGAAATGCCTACCAAAAACAAAAATCTGAATTAGCCTTCTCCCTTTTTGGTGCCGATGCTGTCGATCAAACAATGCCCGAGCCGAAACTTCCTGAGACAGTCACAGAGTGGAATTTGATGGAAAAACTAAAAAAGGAAAAAGAGGTAACAGGAATTTACCTCAGTGGGCATCCTTTGGATGATTATCGTCTAGAAATTTCTAAGTTTACTAAAACCATCAATCGTTTAGACGAATTCAAAGACCAAGAAGTAGCTATCGCAGGTATTATCACTTCTGTCAACCATCGTGTTAGTCAAAAAGGAAGCTTATTTGGTTTTGTTGGTATTGAAGATTATGAAGGAAGCGTTTTTGAATTTGGCTTGTTTGGTGATTCTTACCTCAAACACCGTCATTTATTAGAAACAGATACCGTTATCTATATCAAAGGAAAATACCAAAAAAGCTGGCGAGACCCCAATCAATACGAATTACGTATCAACGAAATCCAACTCTTAGATGAGGTAGGAAGTAGTAAAATTAAAGGGATTGCAATCAATTTGCCCATTCAACAACTCACACCTCAATTGATCGATCAATTGGATAGAATTTGTGATAAATACAAGGGAGAGCAACAATTTTCGGTTAATTTGCTTGATGCAGCTAATAAAATTATTTTGCAATTAGATTCTGCCAATCGCCGCATTAACGCTGATAGTTTGTTTACCAACGAATTGGATAGTTTGGGGCTTAAACACAAAACAATTCTTTAGAAAAGAAGATACAAGACACTATGTTTCAATATATCGAAAAGGTTTTAGCCAAAAACACATTTCAGTTTCAAATAACACAAGACGATGTTTTGATGACATTTGAACAAGTGTTAGAATTATGGGAATGTTCTAGAACCTTTCGATTGTTTTATACTCAAATCTTAAGAGAAGTTCCATTTGCTGCTTTCTTTTGGGAGCATAAAGGTATTCATAAAACAAATTTGCAACAAACCTATGAGTTCGTGATTGTTGGAACCAATGCTTTTGATGGCAAGCAAGCAAATTCGACACCTTTTAACACCTACTTTTCTTCTAAAGAAGAATCTGTTGTTTGTTTTTCTAATTTGGGTAATAATGCTCGATTAGTTGTGCCTTGCCCCAATTCTTCTAAAGAAGTATATACCCATTTGGGAACCTTTATTCGAAATGCTCCTTACCAACAAATTGATACTTTTTGGCAGACTGTAAGCAAAGAATTACAACAAAATATTAATCAACAGCCACTTTGGTTAAGCACGTCTGGCTTAGGTGTTTATTGGTTACATGCTCGTTTGGATCAACGCCCCAAATATTACACCCATGCGCCTTATAGAAAAGTATAAGCACTCTATTTGTTAGGAAATGCAACTGAATTGCATTAAATTTGCAGTAAACAGATTAACTTTTAGTGTTTCAAAAGCCTTCAAATTATATGAAATCAACTAGAAATACTGCTGCGAAATCAGCTATTCAATCCTTATTACAACAATCTGATACTGCTTTATCTCATAAGGACATTCAGAATGCAATTGGTAAATTATGCAATCGGGTGACTATTTATAGAATTTTAGATCGTCTTGTAGAAGAAGGAGAAATTCATAAAATCATCAATACTGATGGCGTTATCAAATATGCAGCTTGCCATCAATGCGAATCCCATCACAACCACAACCATGATCATGTTCACTTCAGCTGTACAAAATGTAATTCTGTAACCTGTTTGGAAAATGTACAACCAAGTTATAACCTACCTCCTAATTATACCGTTCAAGAAGTTAATTTCACACTTTCTGGGATTTGCCCCAATTGTATGGATTCAATCGTTCGTTAAGTCAAACACAACAAACCACTGTAAATTGACGCCTTTATTTATTTTTTAGAAGCAGAAGAATGCTTTTTTCCCAAAATTGCCTTTTCTTTCGCTAGCGTATCCATCACAGCTTGATATAGAGAATCTAAGGCTGGAGGGTTGGTAAAATAAGCATGCATACTTTGATTGAATACTGCTGTATCTACCTTATGTATTCTAAATATTTCACCATAATATAATCGAGCTAAACTATCCTTCTCTCGTCTATCCACAATTTCTGTCAACAAAGCTTCTGCTACATGAATATCTTTGAGAATAGGAATAAGTTCGTCATCACTCAATAATGGTTCTACTACGGGAACCTCTCGAAAGCAACCAGAAAAGAGTATGACTACTAGTGTAGCCATACTCCATAACTTTCTGTATGTTGTTCCTCTTAACAAGTTTTATTTTTATCTTAAGAATAATAATTCACGGTATTTAACCAATGGCCAAAGCTCATCGTCTACCAATTGCTCTAAATCGTCTGCTGCATTACGCAACGTTTCCATAATTGGTTTTACCTCATCACAGTAAGCAAAAGCTTTTTCTCTAGAATCCAACAAACTCGCTTTTTCACGTTCGTCCTTCATCTTATACGCACAATCTCTAATTGTGTTCACATAAGTAGCAATGTCTTTCACTAAGCCCAATTGCGCAGCATAACTCTCCTCTCCCAAGCCTAAATCTTTCAACGCACGGATATTTTCCATCAGTATATTTTGATAATGTACTGCTACCGGCAAAATTTGATTCATACACATTTCAGCCATAGTACGCGACTCAATTTGAAGCTTTAATACGTATTCCTCCAAGCGAACTTCATAATGTGCGTGTAATTCTTCTTCTGACAATACCCCTGATTCCACAAATAACGCTTTAGTCGCTTCTGCCGAGTATGTTTCTAATGCTCTAGGTGTATCCCCATGGTTGCCCAACCCTCTACGAGCAGCTTCATCTCTCCATTCGTCGCTGTAACCATCTCCTTCGAATCGAATGCTCTTAGATTCGTGAATGTAGTTCTTTAAAACTAACAAAACAGCTTGATCTTTAGGCGTGTTATTAGCCATCAAGATTTGAACATCTTGATAAAACTCTTTTAACTGTTTACCAACAATCATATTCATAACAGCCATTGGAGCAGCACAGTTGACCGTAGAACCAGCCATACGAATTTCAAATTTATTGCCAGTAAAAGCAAAAGGCGATGTACGGTTTCTATCCGTATTATCTAACTCCAAATTAGGAATTTTGCTCAATAAATTTAGCACTGTTTTTACCCCATCATCTGTTACATCAACTCCTTTTTCAATTTCGTCCAATACTTTTGTTAAAGCATCTCCGATAAATACCGAAATGATAGCAGGCGGTGCCTCATTGGCTCCCAGACGATGGTCATTAGAAGCAGAAGTAACACTTGCACGCAAAATATCTGCATACTTATAAACGGCTTGAATAGTATTGACAAAGAATGTCAAAAACTGTAAATTCTTGCCTGGTTCTTTTCCTGGAGAAAGTAAATTCTTTCCAGTGTTTGTTGCTACCGACCAGTTGTTGTGTTTTCCAGATCCGTTTACCCCAGCATAAGGTTTTTCATGGAACAAGACACGCATTTTGTGACGAATAGCAACACGTTCCATAATGTCCATCAACAACTGATTATGATCTACAGCAATGTTGACATCTTCATAAATTGGTGCAAACTCATACTGGCAAGGAGCTACCTCATTATGACGCGTGCGTAGTGGAATTCCCAACTTGTAACATTCTTGTTCCAAATCTGTCATATAAGCATATACACGCTCTGGAATTGTTCCAAAATAATGATCATCCAACTGTTGCCCTTTAGGAGCCAAACGTCCCAATAATGTCCGTCCTGTCATGACCAAATCTTGGCGCGCATTAAACAATGCTTCATCCAACAAGAAATACTCTTGCTCCCACCCTAGTGTTACCGAAATTTTTGTAATGTTAGCATCAAACAATTGACAAACATCAACCGCAGAACGCTCCAAAAATGCCTGTGATTTTAATAGAGGCAATTTATAATCTAAAGACTGCCCACCATAGGTTACAAAAATAGTTGGAATACAAAGTGTTTTCTGATTGTTAACATCCAAGATAAATGCAGGTGAAGTTGGATCCCAAGCGGTATAACCTCTTGCTTCAAAAGTTGTTCTCAATCCTCCTCCTGGAAAACTAGAACCATCTGGTTCTTGTTGTACCAGTTCATTTCCTGTAAACTCCTCAATTGCTTCCCCGTCTGAGTTTAGCGTAAAAAAAGAATCATGCTTTTCAGCAGTACGCCCTGTCAATGGCTGAAACCAATGCGCATAATGGGTAACGCCTTTACTTAGTGCCCATTTTTTCATGGATTCTGCAACATGGTCTGCCAAATCTCTATCCAAGTTATCGCCTGCATCTATAATTCCTCTAAATTTTTTGTACAGTTTAGGTGCGAGATACTGCTTCATAGTGACATCACTAAAAACATTGCAACCAAACATTTCTGAAACATTGGAAGATAAAGGAGCCGTTGTGAATTTTTTACGGTTGGATAACAGATCTAAAGCTTTAAATCTACTGTTCATGATTTTGATGAATTTTTTTAAAATAGGCCTATAAACCTACTTAGGTGAAAATTACTTAATTTTGGCGCAAATGTAATGAATTTGTTACTTAAAAAGAGGCTTATTGCTAACTAATTAAAAATTATTTTTTAGTCTATTTTCTTATTCCAAGAACACGGCAACAATCTACTTTATCAAATCATAATGAGGGACTTCTTCCAAAAATTCAAATGTTTTTTCTTCTTGGTTTATCAGTGAACAGTAATTAACAGGACCATTAGTTACTAATAAATAAGGCACCTTTAACGTCATATTATACTGTGCAATTTGGTGAAACACCTTATTGTCCACTTTTACTTTAGCAGATTTACATTCTACTAATAACGCAGGCTCTAACGCTTTATTAAAAACCAAAATATCGCAACGCTTGGTCATGGTATTAACTTCTAGTCCCATTTCTGAACGAATTCTATTCTTAGGATAACCTTTTTCCTCTACCAAGTAGTGCAAGATTAGCTGTCGCACGATCTCTTCAGGAGTTAACACTAGGTATTTTTTACGAATCAATCCTAAGATGTATTTCTGGTTATTTGTGTATTTGATTTCTAACCTCGATTGGTATTTTAACAAATCTATTTTTAATAACATTAAATCTATTTTTTAATAGTCTACTACCCCATGAACAGCGCCTATCCAGAACGTTCTAGGTTAAATACAGCGCTAAAGCTGTCATTCGTCGCAAAAAACAATATAAGTTTTTTAATTATAGTATCATTGCCTTATCAAATTTTGGTTGTTGATTCTGTGTGCAATCGCAAATAAAAGACTCCCATCTATTTTATTTGATAGTAATACCTAAGAAATGCTATTTAGCTACTTGATAGGCTTCCTTAGCAACTTTGCACCTATTACTTCTTCTAAAATCACTTAAACTTTATTAACTAATCTCAAAAATATTCTATACCAAGCACGAATCTAATTTAATCCATCAAAAGATGCGCACATTGATTTCAAAAGCTAATTTAATTGTTTTTGAAACATCCTTATTATAAGTATTCATCCTTAATTTTTATTTAATTCATATTAACATTTTAATTAAAAAATGAAAAGTACATTAAAATTCAATTGCAGCAATTATTTATTCATATTCTTTTTTATAATTAGCATTAATAATAATGGTGAGGCGCAATTTGGGCAAAGACCATTTATTAATATAACCAATCCAACTGCCAGTACTGTTTGGGTAAAGGGGCAAACGATAGACATCGAATGGGACGATAATATTTCTTCTGATGTTAGAATTCTCCTCTACCGTGGGACTACACCAATTACTTACATTTCTAACGGCACACCTAGCGATGGATCTTTTAGTTATACTGTTCCCAATAGTTTTGTTGCAGCCAATGATTATAGAATTAGAATCTTTAATATTAGTGGCACTAATGTTTTTGATTATAGCGACTTCTTTACAATTTCTAATCCTCCCAATATTACTGTCACGAATCCGAATACTGGCACTGTTTGGGAAAAAGGGACAACTCAAGCAATACAGTGGGCAGACAATATCCCTTCTAATGTCAAAATACTTTTATTTCGTGGTTCTAATTTAGAAGCAACCTTATTTAATAGCACCCCTAGTGATGGTTCCGCAATTTATTTTGTTCCTTTTAACTTGCCAAGTGCCAACAACTATAGAATTCGAATTGTAGATGTATCTAACTCAAATGTTTTTGGTATCAGTAATTTCTTTACCATCACACTTAGTCCTACAATTACAATAAGTAACCCTACTTCTAATACAGTCTGGACAAAAGGGCAAAATCAGACAATACAATGGACAAGCAATATTGCAGCTAATGCAAATATGAGAATTAATTTATACGAAGGTGGCAACTTAGTTTCTCAAATAGCTAATTTTATACCCAATACAGGATCCTTTGCATATTCGGTACCTAATACCTTAAATAGTTCCTCTGTTTACCGTCTCCAAATTTACGAGATAGGCAACTCTGCGTCCGCCACTTATAGCGATTTTTTCACAATTGACGACAACAATACCAAACGCCTAACAAATCCTAAGCCTTCTCATTTAGAGAACATAAAAAAAACAGACCTAATTCAGTCACTTACACTTAATCCAAACCCTCAACTTTCAGGCGCAACATCTACCATTACAATTGGTGTCAATCAAACAAGTTCGGCTATACTGCTTATTTCTGATCTTTCAGGTAAAATGATTGGCAAACAGGCGCTTCATTTGACCGAAGGAAACAATCAGGTAAACCTTAAGCCAATCCTAGAAAAAGGAGTATACTTTGTTTCTATTCAAACTCCAAGTGCTACTAAAAGTTTGAAATTAGTTATAGAATAACTCTAAGCAAAGGCAAGCACTACTACTTTAAAATTCTAATTTATGGGTTAACTTCAAGAGGCATTGAATTTAATATCAATTGCCTCTTGTTATATTATAGTAGTTCGTAGTACTACTACTCCATAGTGCTTCACAAATAGTTCTCCTACGCTGCTCACACAAGCCTACTCGACAAGCCTTGCTAACAAAAAAACAAAAAAGAACCTCCATACGAACCTGGCAATCAAAAAAAATTAGCACAAAAGGCAACACAACTGCAACTTACTAAATTGCAACAAAGTAAAGTTTTCCAACAAATGATTGATTTAGAGTACTACTTCAAAAATTCACAACAAAGGTTGTATTAATCTTCAAAGAATTTTTATATTTGCGACTATTGCTATTCAAAAGGTAATTTCCCTCCCCTCTAAAAATAGCATATACTACTATAATATTTCAAGTCTAAAAAGGCAAAATATTAACTTTAGAATTAAACAGAATATACTATTCAAACATGAAACTATCGCAGTTTAACTTTAACCTTCCGAGTAAACTTATTGCTGAATATCCTGCTGAGCGTAGAGACGAATCTAGATTAATGGTCGTTAATCGAGCTGAAGGAACAATATCTCATCATATTTTTAGAGACATTCTTGACTTTTTTGATGATGGGGATTGCTTTATTTTAAATAACACCAAAGTGTTCCCTGCTCGTTTGTATGGTCAAAAGGAAAAAACAGGTGCTAGAATTGAGGTTTTCTTGCTTCGTGAATTGAACGAAGAAATGAAGTTGTGGGATGTATTGGTTGATCCTGCTCGTAAAATCCGTGTGGGTAATAAATTGTACTTCAACGATGAAAATGGTGCTGAAATTTTGGTAGCAGAGGTTGTTGACAACACAACATCAAGAGGTAGAACTATTCGTTTCCTTTACGATGGTAGTGACGAAGAATTCAAAGCACATTTGGACAAACTAGGTCATACACCATTGCCAAAATACATCAATAGACCTGCCGAGGACTTGGACAAAGAGCGTTACCAAACTATTTACGCCTCTGAAGTAGGTGCTGTTGCTGCTCCTACAGCTGGTTTGCACATGAGTCCAGAAGTCATGAAACGCTTAGAGATCAAAGGAATCAATTTTGCTACTTTGACGCTTCATGTTGGTTTAGGTACTTTTCGCAGCATTGAAGTAGAAGACTTGTCAAAGCACAAAATGGATGCAGAATACTTCAAAATTGATCAAGCTACTTGTGATTTAGTTAACAATACGATCAAAAATGGTGGTAAGCGTTGCGCTGTAGGAACAACATCTATGCGTTCTATTGAGTCGGCTGTTTCTGCGCACGAAATGCTGAAGCCTGCTGAAGGTTGGACAAATAAATTTATCTTCCCTCCTTACAATTTTAGTATTGCAGATTCTATGATTACTAATTTCCATTTACCAAAGTCTAGCTTGGCTATTATGGTTTGTGCTTTTGGTGGTTATGACTTAATTATGGAAGCTTACGAAGAAGCTATTAAAGAAGAATATCGCTTCTTTAGTTACGGAGATGCTATGTTGATTATCTAATTCGAAAGCTTTTCGGAACTAATAAGAACAATATATTAAAGACTGCTTTAAATAAAGCGGTCTTTTTTTGTTATACCCAAACAACAACGGTATTTTTGCATTAGACACAAATTTAAACCATCAACGACTATAAATTATGATAACACTAAGAAAACATATCTTCTTTTTCTTTCTATGCACGTTGTTACTAAATGCTTGCAACAAAAAAGGAACTGTTGACAAAGCAACTACTTCTTCCTCAAAAACTGAAAAAACCGTTAGCCCAGTTGGTACTTGGACTGTCATTAGTTTTCCAAGTAACACCCAAGAAACTCCAAATCAAAAATCTTATATTGTTCATTTTGACGCTGATAATTCGATGGGGTTGACGTTAGATGTCAATACTTGCGGTACCTCTTACAAAGTCAAAGATGGGATGCTCACCTTTCAAGAAGGCATGACTTGCACAGAAGCTTGTTGCGATAGCAAAGAAGCTAATTTCTTGACCAGCCAATTTAAAGGAAGCCTACACTATTCTATTGAGGGCAGTCTTATGACGATAAAAACAGATAAAGGAGATATCAAATTGATCAACAATAAAGATGGTATCATAGGCACTTCTTGGACTGCTATGAGTTATAAAAATTTTAAGAGTGATAATCTCACAAAATTTGAAAAAACCTATCGTTTGAGTTTTGATAAAAAACGAATGATGCTAAACTTAGATGTCAATACTTGCAACACCAATATCAACTACCTGCCACAGATTTCTACATTTGAACTTCCTGATGGGATGGGATGTACCCGAAAATGTTGTGACAGCAAGGAAGGTATTGCTTTGATGAATGCATTAAAAGGAAGAATTACGTACCAAAAAACCGATAATCAATTAACTTTAAATACAGCAACACAAGAAATTAATTTTGTCCTCTACAAAGAAATTTCTAAAGAAGAATAAGAGAAACTCTGACATGGTTACTTTTGACTTATTTAATGGTTGATTAACCGTTCCACCTTATATTTTAATACTTCGTTGCTTTTTTAGTTTTTCTATGAACCAAAAAACTCTTGGGGTAAAACATAAAAAGCAATGGAGTAATGATATTTGTAATTTATAAATAGTCATCCCTTAACTACTCTTTCTAGGTTGAAGAATTATTACTCCTTAACCAACTCATGTTAAGTGGATACAAATTAGATCAAGAAAAGTTGTTGAGTCAACATATTCAAACTTATGCAAGCACTAACAATCGCAGACAAAACGCTTCAGTCTAGATTATTTACAGGCACTGGCAAGTTTGCCTCTAGCTTAATGATGAGAGATGCTTTATTAGCATCTGAATCTGAATTGGTCACCGTTGCCTTAAAGCGAGTAGACATTAAAAATGAAGAAGATGATATTTTAACTCATCTAAATCATCCTCATATTCATCTGTTGCCGAATACTTCAGGAGCTCGAACCGCCAAAGAAGCTGTTTTTGCTGCTCAATTGGCGCGCGAGGCCTTGGAAACAAACTGGCTAAAGTTAGAAATACACCCAGATCCTAAATACTTAATGCCTGATCCGATTGAGACACTACTTGCAGCAGAAGAATTGGTTAAATTAGGGTTTGTAGTATTGCCTTATGTGCACGCCGACCCTGTTCTTTGCAAACGACTAGAAGAAGTTGGGACACAAGCCGTCATGCCTTTAGGCTCTCCAATTGGTAGCAACAAAGGTTTAAAAACAATTGACTTTTTAGAAATTATCATCGAACAAGCCAATGTCCCTGTTATTGTAGATGCAGGCATTGGAAGCCCCTCAGATGCTGCGAAGGCTATGGAATTGGGTGCAGATGCTGTTTTGGTAAATACGGCTATTGCTGTTTCTGATAATCCAATTGAAATGGCCAAAGCGTTTAAACTAGGCGTTGAAGCTGGTAGAATGGCTTATGAGGCTCGATTGGCAAGCCCGTTCAACCATGCCAATGCAAGCAGTCCTTTGACTTCTTTTCTGGACTAGTTCGTTCAATAACACACTTTTTTGCAAGAAGTAGGTATTCTTAAAAATAGAATATCTACTCTTTAGTAGTTAGCTACGGTGCTACTTCATGGTTTCAACGAACTATTGCTCTTATAAAATCATTCCTTATCATTAAGCATTATCAAATATTAGAAAATGTTTATTAACTAATAAGAACATGCCATCCACTTCTTGTTTTTACTATGTTATTTTGCTTTTTGTTGGCGCTATTTTCAGTGCTTGCCAAGAGTCAAAACCACAAAGCAATCAACCTATTTTCGACATTACCAAACAAGTAATCGAAGATTCTTCAATGGTCGTATCTGCTCATCCCTTGGCGACAGCAGCAGGAATTGAAATACTAAAAAAAGGAGGAAATGCGATTGATGCCATGGTGGCTGTTCACTTTGCTTTGGCCGTAACCTATCCACGTGCAGGTAATATTGGTGGTGGTGGTTTTATGATTTATAGAGATAAGAATGGCAATACAAACACATTAGACTTTAGAGAAAAAGCGCCTAGTTCTGCCCATAGAGATATGTACTTAGATAGTACTGGTCAAATTATTGATTCCTTGAGTTTAACAGGACCTTTAGCATCTGGTGTTCCTGGCTCTGTTGAGGGGATGTACGCTGCTCATCAAAAATATGGCAAATTGCCTTGGAGCACATTGTTACAACCTGCCATTGATTTAGCCGACAATGGCATTCCTGTCAGTCAAAGAGAAGCGGATGCATTCAACGAACATATGGCATTGTTTAAGAAGTTTAATTTGCATCAGAATGCCTTTGTTAAAGATGCCAATTGGAAAAAGGGAGAAACGCTGCTTCAAAAAGACTTAGCCAATGTTCTAAAACGCATCCAAACAAAAGGTCGAGCAGGTTTCTATGAAGGGGAAACAGCTGATTTATTGGTTCAAGAAATGGGCAAAAATAAAGGGATTATTACTCATGAAGATCTAAAAAACTATAATGCAGTATGGAGAACACCCATCCAGTTTGAATACCAAGGATATAATATCATTTCGATGCCTCCTCCTTCTAGTGGTGGTGTCTGCTTGGCAGAATTGTTTAACATGGTAGAACCCTTCCCGATGTCTGAATGGGGATTTCAATCTGCTAAAAGTATTCACTTATTCACAGAAGCCGCTCGTCGAGCTTATGCAGACCGTACCGAACATCTTGGAGACATAGATTTTTATCCTGTTCCTGTGGATGTATTAAGTAGTCAGGCTTATGCCGATAAACGCATGCAAGATTATGTGGATACTATGGCAACTCCTAGCGATAGCATAAGACATGGGAACCCTTACCCCAACGAAAGTGAGCAAACAACGCATTATTGTGTCGTTGATGCCGAAGGCAATGCTATTTCTGTTACCACAACTATTAATTCTAACTTTGGAAGCAAGGTTATTGTAGAAGGAGCAGGCTTTTTTATGAACAATGAGATGGACGACTTTAGTGCCAAGCCAGGTGTACCCAATCAGTTTGGTTTGTTGGGAAATGAAGCGAATGCCATTGCCCCCCACAAACGAATGCTTAGCTCTATGACCCCAACGATTGTAGAAAAAGACGGGCAATTTTTCATGGCTGTTGGCAGTCCTGGGGGATCTAAAATTATTACAACTGTCTTTCAAGTTGTCACAAATGTTATTGATTATCAAATGCCCTTGAAAGACGCTGTCCATCAACCTCGTTTTCATTTCCAGTGGTATCCTGACTTACTTTACCATGAAGAAGGAGCCTTTTCAGAACAATTGTTGGACGAATTAAAAGCGTTGGGGCATACGCCTCAAAGCAGGGCTCCCATCGGACAAGTGGAAGCTATTTTGCGATTGCCCAATGGGCAGCTAGAAGGTGTTGCAGACATTCGTGGGGATGATGATGCTCAAGGCTTTTAGAACATTACCAAGGTATGTAAAGTGTATCTCTATCATATGCCAAGTACGTAAAAATTCCATAGCCATTCTGTATATTAGTAGCAATTTTAGATGGCTCTACAAAAGGATTTAAGTTTGCAGATTGTGCTGCTCTTGTTGTTTCTAAATAATCATAATAAGCTTTAGATATGTGGTATATAGTTCCTATAGCTGTATCTGTTCTATAAAAATCATAATTACTAGCATGACCAATCTCTCCATTAGCAAATAACGCCTGATCATACAAAACTTGATCAAAATAGGGATTGGTTGCAACATGATTAAACAACGCATTGGGATCTTTTTTGGATAAAGAAAACTTGTGTAAAGTCATTCTATAATAATTGAAGGTATTTAAATCGTCCTCACAAGTCAAAAGACAATAAGCAACTGAATCTTTATTGAACTCTGCTTTAAAAGTTTTGATTGGCACAGCAGGTAAGGCTGTTGCAGAGGCTTTAACATACCGATCATTCAAAGTATCCCAAACTTCTAGGACAAACTCTGTATTAGCACTAGAGGGACACCGTGTGTTGGAACCATAGTTAAAAAACCGAGTAGAATCAGTATTCCAATAGGGCATGATACTGCTACATCCACTGCCACTATAAGGTGCCTCTACCAACGTATCTTTAATCCCATTTTGCGTAATAACAACTAGTGCATGTCGTACAAAAGGGCAAATATTGGTAATATCAAAATAGCTTTTTGTCTCTGTTAACATCAGTTGATAAGGTTTTCCAGCTTCTAAATAACATTCCACAACTAGACTGTTATCAGATGTCTCCAACTCTATATCAATGGTATTCTCCAATTTTTGACAAGCGGAGAAAACGATTAACACCCAACAGATATAACTTATTCTTTTCATCTTAAATTACCATTTAAAATTCCAAGTAATGCTTGGAATAATTGGAAATAACGAAACCATTTTAGCTTGAAACTTTTCTGGAATCTGTGTATTGTTTGCCCCTGAACCACCGTCCTCATAAACAGCATCTATATACATAAAAAAAGCATTTCTTCGATCGTATGCATTGTAAATACTCAAAGTCAAATCACTTTGAAAACGCTTTCTTTTTAAGGGAAATAGTTCTAATACCAACCCCAAATCCAAGCGGTGATATGCTGGCATTTGGAACCCACCTCGTTTTTCATAAATCGGTATAAATTGGAATAAATTGGTCGCCGTTATATCCATTTGAATATAACGTTTGGTAGGAAGTGAAACAGGAGTACCTGTACCATAAACCCAAGATGCACTTAATGTTAATGGAAATTTAGGTTTTGTCCATGGAATATCCCAAGTTATTACAGCTGACAAATCGTGTCTCCGATCTTGTTGAGGATGGTAAGGCTGCCCCCCATTAATTTGATCAAACACCCTCCAAGTCCAAGACAATGTATACCCAATCCAACCTCTTAAGTTTCCATTTTTCTTCTCCAAATAAATTTCTCCACCATAGCTATATCCCCTTCCAAATAAAAACTCATTTTCTAAATTATTATTCACAAACAACTTTGCCCCATCTCTAAAATCAATTTGATGATGTAACCACTTGTAATACCCTTCTATGTTAATAAAGAAATCCTTTCCCAATGCGACTGAAACACTAGCTGCTACCAAATCTGAAATCTGTGGTTTCACCTTTGCACTAGAAGGATACCAAGTGCTTGTAGGTAATGTCGCTCCTGAAGTAGATACTAAATGCAAGTACTGGCTCATTCGAGCATACGATGCTTTTAAGGCAACTCGTTGGTGAATTTTATAGTTAATAGCGAGTCGAGGTTCTATGTTTGGGTAGAATGCCTTGTTATTATAAAAACCACTTACACGCAAACCAATTAAGGCACTTATACGATTGTTAATCTTCCAATCATCAGACCCATATACTGCAAATTCCCCTGCATGAAATAGTGCCCCTGCTCTTAAATTTAACCCCGCTTGATTTTTAGCATCAAATTGACCTACTGAAAATCTATGATAAATCGCATTGGCTCCTAATCGAACTTCGTGTTGGTTGCTCGGCAGCCATGTCATATCCGTTTTAAGATTAAAATCTCGAATTCCCGAACCTATTCGTACATTAACCTCTGCCAACCTACTATTTATAGCATAAACATAATCTGAAAAAGTGAAAGAGGTGTTTACAAATAGTTTGGAAGAAACAATTCTATTCCAACGCAGTGTACTAGCAATATTTCCCCATCCTAAGTTAAAATCAATTTGATCTCTTTTGAAAGAAAAAGCGTCTCGCCCCATATAAGCGCTAAAGAAAATGCGATCTTGAGTCGTGATATCATAGTTCCATTTTGCATTGACATCGTAAAAGGAATAATTAGGAATATCAAACCAATCGGGATTTTCTCTATTTGCTTCGTTTAAAGCAGAAGTCAGTAAGCTTACATAAGAACTCCGTCCAGCCACAACAAAAGCCCCCTTATTTTTCTTTAAAGGACCTTCTACTGCCAATCGAGCCGATGTTACACCTAACCCTCCTGAAATTTGCCATTTCTTGCGATTGCCTTCTCTAGTTTTTACATTTATAACTGAGGATAGTTTTCCTCCAAATTGTGCAGGGAATCCTGCTTTGTATAAGGTCAAATTCTTAGTAATGTCAGCATTAAATGTACTAAACAAACCTAGCAAATGGCTTGGGTTATAAATCGAAGCCTCATCTAATAAAAAATGATTTTGATCTGCCCCTCCTCCTCTAACATATATTCCAGCTGCGCCTTCAACTCCTGATTGTACACCAGGTTTTAGTTGCAACAATTTAATAACATCAACTTCTCCAAACAAGGCAGTGATTTTTTTTCCCTCTTTCACATTTATCTCCTCCTTGCCCATTTGCGTAGCATTTAATCGCTCTACATTAGATCCTTCTGCCACTACGACTTCACCTAGAGCGACTGCCTCCGTTAGTTCTATATTTTTTGTAGTATTATCATTCAAAAAGATAGGCTCCTTTATGGTTTGGTAACCAATATAAGAAACGACCAAAAAAAAGGTATCTCGTTGTTTTGGAATGGTCAAAGAATAAAAGCCATACTCATTTGTAATAGTCCCCCAAGTCTTACTAACTACATAAATATTCGCACCAATTAATACTTCACCACTTTCAGAAGAGGTAACCACACCACTAATCGTATAGTTTTTTGCTTGCCCTAATGCTGCATTCGCAATTAATATCAAAAAGAAAGAAAATACTATAGGGATAAATTTCACAATTGCTTAATTGTTTTGGGTTTTAAAGAATAAATTTAATAGACTGTTTAGTCCCTGTTTCTGTGTGCTACTATATGTTTTTAGCGGAGTAATAGCAAAAGAGTATTAATATTAAATCAAAAGCACTAATACCCTCAAACTGATACAAGGCATTAATGCTTTTGAATATATTCCGCTACAATGTGTTAGCGTATATCGTGGTCTTTGATTGATACTTGCCTATCTAGGCCAAGGACCTGTAAATTCTACGAGTACTAATTCTAAACGATCTACAAAGTCATCATAGTAGGTTTCCAAATCTTCTCTTGTTTCGTCTTTGTATTCGATAATAATGTCTGCGTATCCTTGAGGATCTTTAGCATAATCTAAATTCGCAATCTTAGTGCCTTTGTAGAAAACATCTGCATCAAACAAAGCATTGATTTGTGTATTGGTAGGATTAAATAAAGAGCGTGTAGTCTCAAAATCTGCCGTAAAAGGCAATTTAAAGTCACCATAAACAAACTCACCAGAAGCACTTTCACAGTCCTCAATATAGTTTAGGGTTCTATAATCTGCATTTTTAAACACTAAATCGGTTACTAGTGAGAACTTTTCTACGCCATTATTTTTTGCTTTTAAAACAACATTCAATTCAGCAGGTGCTGTTCTTGTTGCACTAATTTCGAAGACATAAGGAGACAATTTAAGCTCCATTTCAAAACTTACAGGAATTTGAAAAGAAGTATTATCATAAGACGCAGAAATCAACTTAGCGGCATAACATTCTTCATTAGCAACAGTTGCAGAGGCAGCAAAAGACGTTGGCAACCAATATTGATAACTATCAAACGTCACCATTTGGTCGTTGTAATAATCGGCTGTAGCAACTACTGTATTATTGGTTGAGTTCATTTGTTCTGGAAACTCTATAACAATCTTATCCGTTGGAGTGGCAGTTCTAGACCACGATTGATTGCCAATATTCCAAGTATGCGTCCCAACATGATTGTTAAAATTAAATCGATCGGTTTGGTAAGCAGTAATATTTAAGTGCGTCTTTAAAGTATTGTACAACAACTCCGCCCAGTTTGAATTCAAGGTGCTTCCTTGGTCTATATTTAAGAAGTTATCAAAAGCTTGAACAGCACAGCCTCCTTTTAAAGCTTGTGCCTCTGAAATCACATCATTAAACAAGTTTTCAATATTTTCTTTGTCTTCTTCTACAGTTGTTTCGACTACCGTGTCATCTGTTTTTTCGGTACAATTACTAAAAATAATCGCGACCAAAAATAGGGTTAAAATTAGATTGAGTTTAAACATCTTGTGTATGAATTTGTTTTGGTTTTTTAAATAAGGTTATTCGATTAGAGTTATTATCAAACAACCTTTTGATAAGCTTTCAAAGATAGGCTCTTTTTTATAAAAAAGAAAGTAATTTGATTTTCATTCATTAAATAATCATTGAAAAACATATACTTAAATCAAGTAACACTTAAAAAGAGGAATACCTTTTTTCCTGATCTTGTTCCGTAAGTTAAACTTCGTCATCCAACAGATTAATTTGTACTGGCTCTAACTTTCTATGGATGTAACGCAAGCTGACTTTAGGTGGTACAGTAATTTCCACCACCGTTTCGTGAAAACTAAAATCGTCTGCTTCTAATTTTCGAGATAAAGAATTAGCTGTATTAAGCATGCTCAAAATCATATTAAACATTTTTTTGTTTTCGTATTCTTTCTTCAAAGCTTCCAACTTCTCTTCTGGAACTTCTGCCATTTTCGAAAAACTCACTTCAATAACGGGAGCTAGAGCAATTCCTATTTTAAACTCATTCGTACGATAACCCGCTTGTTCCAACAAAGGCAGTACCGCAACCACATCATTAACCACATCTACAATTTTTTCCTTAGCCGCAGGACCTACCTGACCAATTTTTTCAACTCCTTCTTTTATTTTTTCAACAACATCTTCTGATGATTTTTTCACAAAATTGGTCGTCTTTGTTAAACCATCTTTTAAATTTTTTCTAAAATCTTTCATAATTCTATTTTTGGTAAGAGGGTAAAAATAGGTTTCTTAGAAGTTGTTTAAAACTACCTTTCCCTCTAATTTATTTAATGATTTTTTTTCATATCAATTGCTAACTGTATTGCTACATCAACTAAGAACAAAAGATAACTCAAACTAATTCAAACTTCCTACTTAATAATTGCTTTTTTATAAAAAAGGCAAAAGTACACACAGCATTTCTCCCAATATTGCCCAAGTATTATCCCAAAAATAGTCTCCATTTTATCTAAAAAATTGTTAAAAGATTGCAATTGTAAAAAAAATAGACTTACTTTGAATTTCAAAGCACTTTTAAAGTCATTAAAACTTGACTCATTAGAGCATTGGTAATCCGTTAAAATTTACATACATAAGATTAGTAGTTCGTTGATTACTTCGTGAGCGCTTTGCTTTTAGTTAGTTCGCTACGCTCATGAGGTCGCAAGCTTAGTTAGCTGCGTTGCTATTGCGTGGTTTCAACGAACTATTGCAAGATATAATCCAACAACCAATCTATCAACCATGGATAACTTTAGCAAAGAAGAACAACTTCAGCAATTATCAGAAATTCGTTCCCTAATGGAACGCTCAAGTCGATTTATTTCACTAAGTGGATTATCAGGAGTTGGAGCTGGTGTAACAGCATTAATTGGGAGTGCCATAGCTTATTGGCGTATTGAAGAACACACCAATTCTCTTATAAACCATGTTCGTTATGATCAATATTCTAATGCATTGCTCTGGGAGCTAATTTTTATTGCTACTGGAATTTTAATAGTTGCTCTTAGCGTTGGTGCTTTTTTCACTTTGAGAAAAGCCAAAGAACAAGGACAAAGTATTTGGGACAAAAGTAGCCAACAGCTCATCATTAACTTGCTAATTCCATTGGTAACTGGAGGTTTGTTTTGTTTATTGTTATTGGAACACGGTATGTTGGGAATGGTTGCCCCGGCAACACTGATTTTTTATGGCTTGGCTTTGGTTAGTGCCAGTAAGTATACATTGAATGATATTCGGCATCTAGGATTTTGCCAAATCATCTTGGGCTTACTAAACGCTAAATTTATGGCTATTGGCAATGGTATTTTATTTTGGACAATTGGCTTTGGTGTACTGCACATTATATATGGAATTTATATGCACTACAAGTATCGATAAAAGATATCACTTGTACTTCCTATTGCTTTAGGACTAAAATTAGCCTTGTCAAAATAGATAGCTTTTCAAAATTTAATAGAACTTTACTACCTTTGAGACTTAAACGTAGATCTATATTTATGTTCTAATAAATATAGATCTACCTTGAACACAAAAAGCATCCAATGATAGAAAATCTAAATAAAGTATTTGAAAGTCGTGTAAGATTAGGCATTATGTCTATTCTAATGGTCAACGAGTGGGTAGAATTCAAAGCTTTGAAGGATTTACTCAAAGTAACGGATGGAAATTTGGCTTCTCACCTCTCTGCATTGGAAAAAAAAGAATTATTAGTAGTGAATAAAGAATTTGTTGGTAAAAAACCACGAACTACTTACAATGCCACCAAAGAAGGTAAAACCCTATTTAACAAACACTTGGCTGCTCTTGAAGTTTTAATCAATAAAGAAAAATAATTTTTTTGCTCAACAACTTTGAAATTCAAAGTACTTTTAAAAACAACAAACCATGAGTATTATCAAATGGCACAACCAGCTTTCAGCTAAAATCAGAGGCGCTCTTTTAATTTTTATTTTGCTAACCATCTTAGACAATTCCACCCTATTTGACATTCCTATCTCCGAAACCTTCACTACGTCAAGCAATCTAAGTACTTGGTTGAGTTCCCTAATCATTGGCATTGGTTTTATTGATAGCTTTGCCTTTCATTTGGTCACATTGCATTTGATGCTTATTGTGCTTTTATTTGGGGTTATCCAAGCCCCATTCAGAAATATATGGGCATTAAAATTCACGCTTGCCAGCTCTTTTTTTGTTATTTTTATTACGAATTATCAACTCATAGAACCTAGCAACTCTAGTGCCGTTTTATTGAATGCCAGCTTTCAGTCCATCAAGTTAATTCCTTTAACATTGGCTTATCAGTGGACAAAACGCTTGGCCATTCCTGCCCTTATATAAACAGTGTTCTAAACAAATTCTAATTACGAAAACGCTTACCATTTTTATTCATCATTTAGCCCTACAACAATGGAAACAACCATCGAATCAACCAAGCATTATTATGAAAAAAGAGATACCCACTTTTTTCTAGGACTAGGCTTAATTGCCTTGTGTCTGAGTAGTTATCTTTTTGTAAGTGCAAGCCCCTATAATACTTATCATGTGAATTTCATCATTATTCTCAATTATAGCTGTGTTCTATTGTACTTCGCCTTCATGACCAGCTCAAACTATGTTCAAAATCGAAAATTCTTCCAACACACCAACCGTTATCAATACATCTGTTTCTTAACGCTAGCGACGATTAGCTGCCTGACTTTAAATTTGGGAATTAATGTTTTTGATAAATTTTCATTTTGGGTCGATCTTTATATGATTGCAATGTATGGCGGACTGCTTGCCTTTTGTTTCAGAGACCAAATGCCCCGCCAAGTACGAACAGTTATCTTTTTCACCTTAGGAATGGGAACGGCTTTAGCTACTTATTTTACATTATACTTGCTTCCTCTAATGCCTTTTGGTATTCTACTTTGTTTTTTCTTTGGAGTAACGCTACACTTAGTCGTTCCTCTATTGGTACTCATCAACAGCATCATATTATTTATAAGAACAGAAAAAAATCAGGCTGACAAAACAGCTTATGCATTGGGCTTAGGTGCGCCAATCTTAATTTCCGTACTTTTCACCATGCAATGGCACCAAACCAATCAGTTGATTGAGACAACTTATACCAAACAAGAACATTCCAACGCCTATGGCTTGCCTGCTTGGGTGACACTCAGCCAAAAGCTATCAGATGGTTTCTTTACACAACGCATTCTTAAAGGAGAAATTCTATATACCACATTATATGGCGACAGTTGGAGTTTCGGGCGAAATACAGGCACTTCGTTTCAAGATCGCAAAGAGCATGATCCTCTAATTGCCATTGCCAGTTATTTTAGTGGTAGAATTAATCTTTCTAGAAACGATCGCATTCAAATTTTAAAATTTTATAGCAAAAACAGACACGATACGCAACGCAAGCTCTGGTCAGGAAAACATCTTTCGACTACTCAAATAAAGAAAAAAATTTCGCTCTATCCAGCCTATCGTTTAGCTTACATAGAGCAAACATTTACCATCAAAAATAATAGTTCCAGTTCTTGGCGTCAAGAAGAAGCCTTGTATACATTTACTTTGCCCGAAGGCTCTGTTGCCTCTTCTCTTTCGTTATGGGTCAATGGCATAGAACAACCCTCTCGGCTAACCACTAGAGGCAAAGCGGATAGTGCTTATGTCAATATTGTTGGTGTTGAAAGAAGAGATCCTGCGCTGTTGCATTGGCAAGAAGGCAACCAGTTGACGGTGACTGTTTTTCCTTGTACCTCCAAAGAAGATCGGATTTTTAAGATTGGTATTACTAGCCCTTTAGTAGTAGACGATTCTGAATTGGTATTGGCTCCCATCACTTTTGAGGGACCTACTGCCGTATTTGCCGAAGAAGAGCAACAAGTGGACTTTCCGATACAAAGAAATAAAACGTACCAAACCCACTTCAATGGTTCTATCACTTGCGATAAAATGCCACTCAGTAAAGAACCTTTTTATTTCAATCACCAAAACTTTAACGTACGGGAATATCAAACCCAACAACGACATTTTGAGCCTCAGCACATCTACTTAGATGTCAACAAAAGTTGGTCGGAATCAGAATTCACACAAGTGTGCAATAGTTTTATCGGCAAGCCTATTTTTATGTTTGATAATGGTGTGTTAATACAAGTTGATGCCTATAGTTTGGATGCTTTTAAAAATGCTCAAAACAACAATTTTAGTTTGTTTCCTATCGAATTGATTGAGCATCCTGAAACAGCGCTATTGGTGAGCAAATCTACTTCAAAGTCGCCCAATTTAAGCGATTTAAAAGAGACCCATTTGGGGCATACAACGATGACTTATTTAGAACAAAAAGAAGCTCCTATTGCCTTTTACAATCTCTCTTCTACCTTATCTCCCTATTTGCAAAGTCTAAAAGAGTTTTATGTATTTGACTATGCGCAAGGTTCGATTCAAGAACTGAGACAATTGGCAAAACGACATCAATTTCCTCTGCAAATTACCAATTCAAATCAAGTTGTTCTACATCAAGCCAATATGCTGATACAACAAAAAAGCACTGACAATCCAACTATTTCTAAAGCACCAGATCATTTAATGCGTTTATTTTCTTACCACCAAATTCTCAAAAAAATTGGCAAAGGTTATTTTTTGAGTGGCTACGAAAACCAAGATTTGGTCAATATTGCTAGTACGGCACATATTGTTTCGCCTATTTCAAGTATGATTGTTTTAGAAACTCAAGAAGACTATGAGCGATTTGATATTGAAGCAAACGAAGAAGGATTGGGCAACGCCTCTAACAAAAATGGGCTTAAAAATGCTTCTAACAACAGTTCTGGTGCGGTTCCTGAACCACATGAATGGTGCTTTATCATCTTGATTACGCTTGGTATTCTATTCGTTCAAGTCAAAAGAATTCGCCCTTAAACCTACTTTTTATATCTTTTGTAATGCTAAACTCTAAAAACAAATTAATTGGAAGTTTCCTAGTACTGACCTTGCTTATTGGTATTCCTGTCTGGCAAGATTACCTGCATGGAAACTTCCTTTTTTATTTTACGCTTTTATTGGGTCCTTATATCCTTTATGTTCAACAAAAAGAAGTGGCTAGTACTCGCTATGCGTGGGCTAGTATTTTGTGTGGAATGGGGCATTTAATTTTAGGAATTAATATTTTATACCTGAGTGCTGCTTTGTTTTTTGTCCTATTTATAATTGAGTGGCAATATGGCAAATTGAATGCCCTATCTATTTATTGGATATTCATTTTATCTCCTTTAACCATTTTTTTGTTTGGTGTTTTTAGTTTTCCTATTCGGTTAGAATTGTCTAGGATAGCGAGTGGGTTACTGCAATTCGTACAACCCAATTTAACTTGTCAAGGCAATATCATTGTTTTAAATGGGGCAGAATTTTCTGTAGACGAAGCCTGTATGGGACTAAAAATGGTCAGTTACAGCTATCTAGTCTTTTTAGTATTCATTGCCCATTTTGAAAAAAAATACCAAGTCATCTTATCCAAACCCTTTGTAATAATGCTCTTGAGTGTAGGAACACTTCTAATTTTGTTTGCTAACCTTATTCGAATTATTACCATTATCCTATTTCAAGCAATGCCTGACACCATCCTACACGAAGGTATTGGTTTGATTAGCTGGCTGGCTTATGTCATCCTTCCTTCTTTTTGGTTGATTCGTTTTAGCATTTGCTATTTTGGAAAAAATTATATCATCCAAAGTCCTAAGCAACTTCCAGTAAAATCAGTCCTCTTGGTATCAACTACTGCTCTTGTTTTATTAACCTTGGGCAGTTATCAAGCACTTACAAAAGATAAAACACCTCCTAAAGCAACAATTCCTATTCAACTCAAAGGCTTTGAAAAACGTATTGCAAAAGATGGTGTGGTACAACTAAGGAACGAAGTAGCACTAATCTATATCAAACCCTCTTGCGCTCCGTATCGTGCCGACCATGCTCCCAATATCTGTTGGAAAGGCAGTGGCTATAGTTTTAGTAAAGAACAACTAAGAACAATAAAAAACAAAACGGTACTAGCCGCCCAATTAAAAAAAGGAGAAGATATACTTTATACCGCTTGGTGGTACGACAACGGTCTGCACCAAACAACTAGCCAAGTTGAATGGCGTTGGAATACACTGCAAGGCAACGGCAACTATCAATTGATGAATGTAACGGTAGAAAGTCCTGAGTTGTTAGATGATTATATCTGCTTATTGATGAAACAATAATCTAAATTTTTATTTGAATTACTTTGTAGGATCTGGCAACATTTTAATATCTATCAAAGCTTTTCCTTCTTCATAACCAATCGTGGTCAACATTGGGCGGTCGATCACCCACCAAGGTTGGGTTGGATTCACTTCTAATTCTGCCTTGCCATTTTTCCAACGAACCGTAACACTTCCTGTAGCATTGTTATTTTGCCCCGCAATATCTAGTACAAAGTTTGAGGTGTAAGCCCCTTCAAAGGGTCTTCTCAGGTCAGGTAATGCAGGCGAAAAAGTAATGGTTGCTCCCGCTTTTTCTTTGTTCCATTGTTGCACATAAGCAGATTTAAGCTCCAATGTTTCTGTGCCCTCAAATTCATAGACCAATGAACGGAATTCATTTTGTTGTTTGACAACTGTTTTATTGGCTGCCTTTTGGATCGACCAATATTGCAAAACAGGTTTGCCCGTAGAAGGGTGCACTGTCGTCAACCTCCCTTCTCCCTCCACTCGCATTTCAAAAGCACCAGAACTCGCCCCTCCTTGTGTTTGTGTCAATGCCATTTGAAAAGGAACCAATCCTAGCAATTTATCCATTTTGTAGGGTTGACCATTGTACGATATCCCCGCTTTTTTGCCAAAATCTCGATATGGCAAATGCAATGCAACCAATAATTGATTTCTAGAATGCCCCATCGTAGAGCCATTTTTCTTTTTCAATTCTGTTTGAGGTCGTTTGCCTTGATACCAAGCTTCTACTTGTTCTCCTTTTATATTTTCATAAGAAAATGATAAATCCAACATCTTATCAGTACTCTTATCGTTCACTTTAACAGGGTAAGACTTACGCACAACAGGAAGTTCTGGCAACCAAGCTTCTATATTCGGCAAATCCGCTACAATATATTGATCTAAAGAACCTTCCTCTGCGTCTTTCATAATCCACAAATCCCCATCAGGGGTCTCTAACTTGGCATATTCATGCATATTCCAATCGGGATGCTTCGAAACTAATATCAAATCCAACTCATATGTTGCTGCCCAAATTTGTATTGGCAGTACAGGAAACCCTACCAAAGGTGCACCTTGATACTTGACCGAATGTGCCTCTTGATTTAAAACTTCTTGGCGTTCTTGTGATGTCAAGGCAGGTCCTTCGGGCAGCATTCTTTTCAAGCTTTTGCAAGCGGTTACAAATTGAAATAACATAAGTAGTAAAAATAGTTTTGATAAAAATTGCATAGTAAATACGAAAAATTCGAGGTATAAAAAACGAAAAAGAGGCTACCTATTTTAGGTGCCTCAACAAGATATTAAAAGATTTTATAAAGTTGTCTACTTTCCTGTTTTCTCAAAATTCAGAGCAGCGGAATTAATACAATAACGCAAACCTGTTGGATCTGGACCATCGTCAAAGACATGCCCTAAATGACCATCACAACGACCACAGGTAACCTCTGTCCGAACCATTCCATAACTATTGTCTCTATATTCTGTTACATTTTCACTAGCGACAGGTTGATAATAGCTAGGCCAGCCTGTTCCTGATTTAAATTTGGTATGCGAATCAAATAAAGGCAAGTTGCAAGCTGCACAGTGGTACATTCCTTTCTCTTTGTGATCCCAATATTTTCCAGAAAAGGCACGTTCTGTCCCTTTTTCTCTTAAAATTCGATATTCTTCTGAAGTTAAGATAGCTTTCCATTCTTCTTCCGTTTTTTCTATTTTTCCAATCCCACTACTATCAGTCAGCATACTTCTTGTCGCATTTTGTTCGACTTTGGTAGGAACAGCTTTGGTTTTAGATTGACAAGATATCAAGGCTATAATAGCGATTAAGATACTTGCACCAAACAATAATCGATTCATTAGCATATATTTAGAATTAATAATTAACTGCATAGTATTTTCAAAAAACACATACCAAATTACTAAATCCGACTCTCAAAGGAACGAACGAACAGCACATTGGGGTATTTATGAAATATTATTTTCACACAAAATAGTGTTAAAGCAGTTTACAAAGTATTCAATATTAATACCTCAAACAATACAAACGCTATATTGTTATTAATAGTCCACTAATTTTTTAGTTTTTTAACTATCTTGTAACAGTATTCACCAAATAATCATCCATCCTTCACCATTTATGATTTACACCAAAGCACAAACAAAAGGTATTCATCAACAAACATTTGCCTATCTCAATGTAATAGAACAAAACCATGTCTTGAATATCACCTTAAATCGTCCCAAACAGAAAAATGCACTTAACGAAGTCCTTACAAGAGAGTTAGCTTATGCTATTTCATACGCACAACATGATAACAATATTTGGGTCGTAACGCTCGGTGCAGAAGGCAATATTTTTTGCGCAGGCGCTGATTTAAAAACTTTTATGGGGCACAAAGATGTTGATTCTGGCTCCACTATCCCTGATACAGGGCAAGAAATTATCTTAGGAGATTTATTTGATAATTTGCACAAACCTTGTATTGCTAAAGTTGGTCATCCTGTCTATGCAGGCGGCTTCTTGTTATTAGCAGGCTGTACGCACGTTGTGGCTACTACCTCTAGCACATTTACTTTATCAGAGGTTAAGCGAGGAATTTGGCCCTTTCAAGTAATGGCAAGTTTATTAAAAATCATGCCCGAGCGAAAGGTTTTGGATTGGTGTATGACAGGAGGCAGCTGGTCTGCACGATATGCTTTTGAAGCGGGATTGGTAACCATGCTAGTTGAAGATGGCGATTTAGAAGAAAGTGTGGATGCTTTAGTGACTCAAATTTGTCAAAACTCACCTTCTGCCATTCGCCTTGGATTAAAAGCCCTTCAAGAATTAAAAGAAGTAGCACCTCAAAAACAGCATCAATTTCTACACCAACGCTTGATGGAAGTGATCCAAACTAAAGATGCTCAAGAAGGTATAAGTGCATTTCGAGAAAAGCGTCTCCCCAACTGGTCTGGTGAATAGGTTAATTGGATAAATTTATTACTTCTGTTCAAAAATTAATATAAAACGGTTAGTAAAGGTAATAGTAGTTCGTTGATTTTTTACTTTTTTAGCTCGCTACGCTCGTGAGATCGCAAGCTTAGTTACCAAAAAGATAAAAAAGCACATTTATATTAGTTTGATAATCAAAACTTTAACATAAAACACAACAAAGACACAACTTACTGATTATCAACTGCGAAGCACTCATGCAATAAACTAATAAAGTTTAGCTTCGCTGCTACTGCGTGGTTTCAACGACCACGTAGTAGCAGCGCAGCTAACTATTGGGTAAATGAATGGAGAATTAATTGAAATCGAGAAAAATACAAATTATGAAATGGTATGACATTTTTTCCAACATATACGACTCGTCATTAGAAAAACTCTACTTTGAAAGTAGAAAGAGGGCTGTTGAGTTGTTAGACTTGAAATCGGGTCAAACCCTTCTTGATGTTGCCTGTGGAACGGGAGCCAACTTCAAACACATTCAAGAGGCCAATAATGAGATAAAAATTTATGGAACCGATTTTTCGAGTGGAATGCTTAGAAAAGGGCAAAGTTTGATTGAAAAAAATAATTGGATGAACATCTCCTTATTTCAAGCAGATGCAAGAGAACTAACCCCCGATTTTATAAAGAAACAGATTAACAGAGAACAATCCTTTGATAGAATCATTTGTGTTTTGGGACTGTCCGTAATTCCTGATTGGGATAATGTTTTAGATAAGTTACTTCTGCTGTTAAAAGAAAATGGAAAAATTGTAATCGTAGATGTTTTTGCAGAAAAAAGAAATTTTAATACATGGCTTGTAGAAAAAATTGCACGAGCAGATTTGAATAGAAAAATATGGCAAACGCTCAAAGAGAAAACGAACAATTTTGAATACGAATATTTACCAGTAAAAGAAAGCAAAGTAGGAGGAAAATTATTTGTTGCCGTTGGAAATAAAAATTAAAAACTACTGCTAGTATTGTGTAAGTAATCAGCAATTTAAGTGATAAAACGAAAGTATAAACATAAAATAAAGATCCGTATAAACCCGAAAAGTTAGTGGATAGAAATTCGCTACTACTCATCCAGAAGAACGTTTGTGTACGGTTATAAAAAATAATACAACATCGAATTACAAGAGAAAATATTACAGCTTTTAAAAAGCTCTGATTCCGCAAATTATCAACTTGGCTTAACTCTATTGTCAGCCAATCCTGCCTATCTCAATCGAGCAATTAAAAAATGGCTTTTGCAAGATACGTTGCTTACAAATGAAGATTTTGATTTGTATTTTTCTAGTTCTAACTACAACGGGGCAAAGTTACTTAAACTTGCTCGGCATAATTTGGCAATTGTCATTAATAAACTAGAGCATATTGATTTGAGTTGCGTTCAAAATTTTGACGGTTTGGAACAATTAACTCAATTAAAAGAAGTGCGTTTTTTTGACAACAAACTACAAGAATTACCTACACAACTTTTTGCCCTAAAAAATTTAGAGAAATTATACATTCGTACCAATCCATTACTAGACTTTGAGCAAGTTTGTTTGCAACTTAAAAGTTTTCCTCGATTGAAAGAGTTGTATTTAGAAAACAATGCGTTGGAGGTTGTCCCTAATAATTTAAAGCATCTGCCATATTTGGAACACTTGCGGTTCAACAATCGACAATTTCGTTTACAAAATGAAATTCGAGAAATTCCCAGTTTTCTACTCACATTTAGACAGTTAAAAGCCTTGCATTTTGAAAAAAATCCCATCCAACAAATACCTTCTAATCTATTTGACTTTGCACAACAACAATTAAAAGAATTCACACTTGGCAACTACGCATTCAATAATGGGCTTGAAGCAAAAGCCTATTTAAACCTATTCAAAGTACATGGTCTAAAAACCTGTCAAGACAATTAATTTTTTTCCAATTCCTTGATTTAATTCTCCTCAACTCTTATAGTTTTTGTATCTTTCTGATATTGGGCAACCAAGCTATTTTTAGATTAAGAAACCAACTATAAATGAGCAATAAAATCGTTCGGATTGCAGGAACACAAGGCTTTTATGGAGATAGTCCAATGGGAGCAATTACAGTGGCTATGCAAGAAGCAGCCGACTATCTGATGCACGATGCATTGGCAGAGCTGACCTTATCCATTTTGCAAAAAGATAAACTCCGAGATCCTAATTTAGGCTATGCTAGAGATGTTGAATTTCATGCTGCTAAATTATACCCCATCACTCTGGCAAAAGGCATAAAAGTAGTTACAGATTCTGGAGGACTAAATCCTCATAGTGCCGCTAAAAAAGTACAAGAAATTTTACATCAACAAGGCATAAAAGACGCTAAAATTGCTGCAATTGATGGCGATGATATGTTGACGAAACTAGAACAACTAAAAGCAGATCAACTTCCTCTCATCAATTTAGACACAGGCACCTCTTACCACGACTCTAGTTTTCCTCCCACCCATGCCAATGTCTATATTGGTGCTCAATGTATAAAAGATGCCCTAACACAAGGTGCTGACATTATTCTAGCTGGACGAGTTGCTGATCCTTGCTTGGCCTTAGGAATTTTAGCATATGAATTTGACTGGGATTTGGAAGGAAAAACACAGAAAACATTGGATCAACTTGCCAATGGAATTATGGTTGGGCATATTTTAGAATGTGGTGGGCAAGCTTCTGGTGGCAATGCCTATTCCGAATGGCTTGGAAGAGATTACCAATTTAGTCATTTGGGCTATCCAATTGCTCATGTTGAAGCCGATGGTAGTGCAACAATTACAAAATTAGAAAACCAAGGCGGCAAAGTAACTCGGAATACCATTCGAGAACAATTGGTCTATGAAATCCACAATCCTCAAGCCTACATTACTCCTGATGTAACGGTTGACTTTAGTCAAATTCAGGTTCAAGAAATTGCGTCCAATCAAGTTCGGGTTAGCAATGCAAAAGGGAAGCCTCGCCCTGAAATGCTAAAACTTTGTATTGGTCAAATGGAGGGTTACGTTACAGAACAGTTGTTTTATTTTTCTTACCCTTATGCTTATGATAAAGCCAAAGCCTTTGTTCAGGCAGTTAAAGAAACTTGGGCAACGCTTCCTTTTCAATATGAGGAATTGCGAGTCAATTATCTCGGTATTAATGGCATTCACGAAGATGCTGCTCCTACACTCCCCAAAGATACGATTGATAACATGAATGAAATTGGAGTGAGAATTGCGTTTCGTCATCAAGATAAGAAAGTTGGCAAACTATTGATTCAATCGATTGTTTGCTTAGGACTAAATGGTCCTCCAGGTTTGGCAGCCAGTATGAATTGGGGTAAAGCTGCGTCCATTCGTCTAGGATTGTTTCCGACCCTCATTCCAAGAAAATATGTTGTTCCTAAAATTACGTTGTATTAACATGAAAAAGATAAAATTAATTGACCTTGCAGCTGCCCGTTCTGGCGATAAAAATGATATTTGTAATATTGGTGTTCTAGCCAATAGTTTGGAACATTATCACTTGCTAAAAGAGCATCTGACTGCTGAAAAAGTTAAAGCACACTTTGGTAACCTTATCAAAGGGAAGGTGGTGCGTTACGAATGGGATGCTTTGGAAGCACTCAACTTTGTTTGCTACGAAGCACTAGATGGTGGCGCTTCTCGCTCCTTGCGAGTCGATACTTTAGGGAAAAATTTCTCTAGCCACTTATTGCGAATGGAATTAGAAATTTAACAGATGACTTCAACAAAAGATATACAAACTAGAGCTGACGTAGAGCACTTGATTAGAACTTTTTATGAAAAAGTATTGGTAGACAAAACCATTGCCTTTATTTTTATAGATGTTGCTCAAATTGACTTAGACAAGCATTTTCCTCACTTATTTGATTTTTGGGAAAATATTTTGTTAACTCCCAATGGATACAAAAGAAATGTGTTGAAAGTACACTTAGATTTAAACCAAAAAGTTCCCCTTCGCCAAGAGCATTTTGAACGTTGGCTAGAACTATTTACCAACACCGTAGATGAGCTTTTTGAAGGAACAGTTGCCAATAATGCCAAAAATAAAGCCTTGTCTATTGCTACGGTGATGCAAACAAAATTGCACCGGTCTAAGGGTTTGTTGTAACGATAGATTTTTTTAAAATAAGAACCGCTTCTTCCAATTCATCCAGCGTCATAGAAGTAAATCCCAATCGAGTTGCTTTTAGGTTCGGTACATTAATAGTATACCCCTCTCCTGAAGAAAAGAAAAGCCCTTGTCGAAGGGCTTTTTTGGCACTGCTTTGCACATCTATTTGGTTGTCAAAAACAGTCCAAATGGCCATTCCTCCATTGGGTTTGTCAAAATAAACGGCATCGCTCATATAAGTTTTTAGCAATTCATCCAAACGATCTCTTCGCTGCTGATAGATGCGCAACGATTTTCGAATGTGTCGCTGAATTTCTCCAGTTTGAAACAGCTCTGCTATCGCTTTTTCGAGCGGAAAATCTCCTTGTCGATCAATAACCCTTCTCAACCTAGCCATCTCATTAATCAAATCAGGATGGGCGGCAACAAAACCTACCCGAAAAGCAGGTGCCATTACTTTACTCAAAGAGCCAATATAAATAACGTGCTTCAACTGATCGATACTCGCCAAAGGCAAGATTGGATTTCTCTGATAATGAAAGTCATAATCGTAATCGTCCTCTATAATAGCAAAACTATGCTCTTGCGCCAATTTTAATAGTTTTAATCTCCTATCAGCACTCAAGGTCACCGTTGTTGGATGATGGTGGTGGGAAGCAACATAAATTGCCCGTATTGGTTTATGCCGACAATACTGTTCCAACTGCTCTACAACAACTCCTTGCTCATCAACATCAATATAAACCAATTCTGCCCCTAATTCTTGAAACATCATATTTGCAGTACTATAATTTAACCTACCAACGACTACAATATCTTTGGGTTTCACTAGAATCTGCGCTACCATATAAAGCCCCATGACAGAACCTCTCGAAATTAACATATTATCTACCCCTAGTGCAATTCCCCTCGTACTTTGAAGATACTCTACCAATTCTGTTCTCAGCTCCAAGCCTCCTTTTGTTGTTCCATATACCAATCCTTTTTTAAAACTAGAGCGCTGAATGACCGATCGGTACGCCCTTCCCAAAGCTGTCAACGGAGCCAAACGAACATCTGGTACGCCATCATTGAACTGCAAACGACTAAGTGGCATAGGATGAGCAGGCTTTATATACCTAAGTGGTTGTATCGCATAACCAATTTTATTAGAAGCTGTATTTCCTTCTCTTTTCAACTCTTGTGCCTTTATGGTAGGAATTTTTTGATGTACAAATACACCACGCTTCGGACGTATTTCTACCCAGCCCTGCGCCTCTAATTCCTCATAAGCAACTGTAATGGTATTTCTGTGGACTTCTAACAATTGCCCCAACACTCTAGAACCTGGCAATTTTGTTTCTGCTGATAATTTTCCTTGTTGGATTAGCTTGGCAAATGCTTCTACAATCTGTAAATAAATAGCTGTCTTGCTTGAGCGACAAATTGGAATTAAGTTTTTGTAAGGCAACATAACTGGACTATTAAACTTATAAAAAGTGGACTAAATAAATAGTCCTATAAAGCTATAATTTTGTGTCTACAAGTCCTAATTAATCGGATAAAATTCTTTCAACAGTTCCGTCTATCATTCGTCCATTTGTCGAAGTTTATTCCATCTATTTTTAACACGAACAACACGCTTTATGAGTACCACAATGCCCCTTCATTGGATAATATTTCTAAGTACCTTCTTTACCATCAACTCTAGTTTACTAGGCAGACCTTATAGCACTTTATTACACGACTACACCATCAACGAGAAAGGTCGTATTAATCTTATTAAAGAGACCAAAGATAGTTTTGATCGGCTGATTTTGGTGATTGGAAAAAGAAGCAACATCTATTATCAAAAACAAAAAGGAACCATTTTAAATCGTCACATTTTATTAAAAAAAGGCATCTTACAGCATACAATACCACTCAAAGGACGAACCAATGGACAGCATTTTAAAGGATTGCAAATCTCCTTTAGAGAAGATTTTGAAGGAGCAAAACGCTTATTTGAATTCTTAGCTGATCATACTTCCATAGAGTGGTCTTTGCTTTCTATTGGAATTAATAAACAATCCAGAAGTTTTATCTATACGACCTATAGCGACAAACTAGAATTCTTTGGGTCTATAAAAGTTCATCACCTACTCAATTACCCCAAAGAGATTGACTTTTTAAAACATTATCACAATCATCCTAGGGCTGTAAATGATCCAATAGGCAAACACGCTTTCCCTTCTAATTCAGATTTAGATTTCAGGAATAAAGTATTAAAAAAGGAACTTTCATTGGTGGAGTTTCTGATTCGAACGGATGGTTTTTATGTAGACTATAGTAATCCTAAGGAGTGGTATAAAAATAAAACAGAAGAATGGTTGTAAACCTATTGTTTCAAAAGTGGCCTAGTAACTTTATAAAAACTGGATTCAAAAAATAGTCCTAAAACAGCATAGATTTACACTCTACTTTACGGCACAAAAAACGAAAAACCACAACCACGTAGTAGAAACATAGCTAAACTCAATATATACGAATTCTAAAAACACGATTGACTAATGGAAAAAAAATCATTGCAAAGTCCCCGCACCAAAATAAAAAGAGTCCCCAAACGCGGCTTATACGATCCAACAAGCATCTACAACGTTTTGGATGCAGCTTATTTAGCCAATATTGGATTTAATTACCAAGAACAACCGTTTGTCATTCCAACGCTCTATGGTCGGTTAGGAGAATACTTATATATACATGGTGCTGCTAGTAGTCGTATGCTAAAAAGCATTGTTAGCCAAACTATTTGTCTAAGTGTTTCATTGGTTGATGGCTTGGTATTAGCCCGTTCTGCATTTCACCACTCCATGAATTACCGTTCCGTTAATTTACTAGGCAAGCCAATTGTTGTTGACAGCCCCGAGGAGAAAGAATTGGGGTTAAAAATCATCTCCGAACACTTAATTCCCAATCGCTGGGACGAAGTTCGTCCTCCAAATTCAAAAGAGTTAAAAGGAACGACTGTTTTAAAACTAAAAATTGAGGAAGGGGCTGCCAAAATACGAGTCGGTCATCCCAAAGATGAAAAAGAAGATTATAATTTACCCATTTGGGCAGGTCAAATTCCATTGCAAACAAGTACCTTAAAAGCTATTCCAGATGATCGGCTTGATCCTACTATTCCTATTAGTAATAGTGTCCAAAAATACATTCAAAAGCATTCAAAACTTGTTGAATAGTTTGCATATTCAATATACAAGCCCCTTTAAGACCCTATCTTAGAGGGGCATTTTTCCATCTCATAGATTTAATTTGATTTTGTGTAGAATAATCATTTTATAAATAACTGTTTATAATGATAATCAAGCAACTCACCTTCATTGTTATATAACAATTCTACAAATTGCTTTTTTCATACGCTAACTTTAATCCTCCAATAAATAGCTTTTCTAATATCTATCCTTTACTTTTGTGATTAGTAGCCTGTGCATTTCTTTAACAATCATGTTACAATCCAAAGCACATTTTGCACAGACTATTGACATACAAGCATTCTAAAAAGAAGTATTTGAGAACAGAGTAGAGAAACAATGAGTAGTTTTAAAACAATATTTGATCAGCACGATTGGAATACCGTGAAAGCTAGTATTTACAGCAAAACTAGTGTAGATGTAGAACGTGCTTTGACTGCCTCTAAACGTACCATAGAGGATTTTAAAGCCTTAATATCCCCAGCAGCGGCCCCTTATTTAGAGCAAATGGCGCAGTTGAGTCATGAGTTAACACTCAAACGGTTTGGGCGAACGATGCAGCTCTACATTCCGATGTACTTGTCCAACGAATGTCAAAATATTTGCACTTATTGCGGCTTTAGTTTAGACAATAAAATTGCACGACGCACACTTAATGGCTTTGAAATCTTGCAAGAAATTGAAACACTAAAAGGCATGGGCTATGAACATGTTTTGTTAGTAACAGGAGAAGCCAACAAAACCGTAGGCGTTGATTATTTCAAAAAAGCATTAGAAATTGTTACCCCTCATTTTGCGCATGTGTCTATGGAAGTTCAACCGCTAGACCAAGCAGATTATGAGGTTTTACTTCCGATGGGCTTGAATACCGTTTTAGTCTACCAAGAAACGTATCATCAAGAGGATTATAAAAAACACCACCCTAAAGGAAAAAAGTCTAATTTTTATTATCGTCTAGATACGCCCGATCGTTTGGGCAAAGCGGGGGTTCACAAAATTGGCTTAGGTACATTAATTGGCTTGGAAGATTGGCGGACAGATAGTTTTTTCACGGCTTTGCATTTAGATTACTTAGAACGAACCTACTGGAAAACCAAGTACACCATTTCGTTTCCTAGGCTGCGTCCTTTTTCGGGGGGCTTAGAACCAAAAGTAGCTATGAATGATAGAGAATTGGTACAATTAATCTGTGCGTATCGCATTTTTAATGAAGAGGTAGAACTTTCTATTTCCACTCGTGAAACAGAAATTTTCCGTAATAATATTATTAAGCTAGGGATTACTTCTATGAGTGCAGGATCTAAGACAAATCCAGGGGGCTATACGGTAGAACCTCAATCTTTAGAACAGTTTGAAATTTCGGACGAACGCTCTCCCGCTACAATTGTTAAAATGCTAAAAGAACAAGGCTACGAACCCGTTTGGAAAGACTGGGAAATGGCTTACAATTAACTATATTTCATTTAGATATTAAAATACATGGAACCAAGAATAGAGTTTTTGCCACAAAAAAAACTAGTCGGCAAATCAGTAGAAATGAGCCTAGCCAATGACAAAACGGTTGAGTTATGGAAAAGCGTGATGCCTTTGGTCAAAACCTTGCCTAATAGTGTTAGTAATGAGTTGTTTTCGATCCAAGTATACGATACAGCAATTAGCTTTGATAACTTTACTCCTGAAACCAATTTCACCAAATGGGCAGCCGTTGAGGTTAGTCATTACAAACAGATTCCCGAAGAACTTTCCTCTTTTACATTGAGTGGTGGTCTGTACGCTATTTTTGTGCATAAAGGCGCTCCAGAGGACTTTCCCAAAACTAGCCAATACATTTTTGGTCAATGGCTTCCGCAATCCGATTACGAATTGGATCAACGAGAACATTTTGAGTTGTTGGGCGACAAGTACAAGAATAATTCTCCCGACTCTGAAGAAGAAGTCTGGATTCCTATTCGTTTAAAACGATAAGATTGTTTAAACTGGGCTTTAAATATTAAAGCCCAGTTTAAACAGCCTTAACTAGCCCCTTCATACAATCGACAAACAACAGCCCCAGAGTCGCCTGTTAAAAACAAAACTCGATATGTCTTATCTGCTGATAGGTTATATACCAACATTCCATCTTCTCGAACTTCGTTAGGCTCCCCCAATAATTCTTTTAAGTCGTTCACAGACATCACTTGAACCGCTTCGTCTATATTTGGCTCTACTATATTATCCTCTAACAAATCAACAGGGCAACTCGGTAATATTGTTTCAAATTTATTAAAAACGCCTTGCCTATCGGCACCATCCAATGCTTTGAACTTGACACACAAACCCAATACATCATTGGTTAGTTGACTTTGATCAAAGGTAGCTTGAGGCTCCGTCTCTACAACCTCTTCCTTCATAATGTCTTTTACCAATGCCTTGTCCGCCTCCGATAATTCTTTGGATGGCTCTGCATCTTGTGAGGTTTCAGAAGGAGTATTTTCACAAGCTACAGTTATCAATAAAAATAATGTTACTATAAAATAGAATCGTTTGGTACTCATTTTTTTTGAATATTTATGGTGATTAGAATGTTTGTTGACCATTATACACAAAAAGAACCTACAGTCAATAGTTAGAATTGTAGGTTCTTTTTGCTTTTGGTACGCTACATAATGCTTTCTTACATAACAAATGAAATGCACATTTTGTTAAACAAAAGTCAGCTTATGTGTAAATCATATTCTTGCCTTCTATCCTATTTCAACCATTTTATATTACAACCTGCGCTAGGATATTGTTTTTCTGTTACAGGTTCCCCTGCCAACACAGCATCAATTGCTGCTCTCAAATCCTCTCCAGTGACAGGAATATCGGTATTGGGGCGTGAAGGGCACAAACGTCCTCTATAACGCAACTTTAGTTCTCCATCAAAAACGTAAAAATCTGGTGTACAAGCAGCATCATAAGCCTTAGCAACTACCTGCGTAGCATCGTACAAATAAGGAAAAGGATATCCCACTTCTTCTGCGAGTTCTTTCATTTTTTCGGGACTATCTTGTGGATAGTTCTCTACATCATTTGAACTAATAGCGACAAAAGAAACACCTTTTGCCATGTATTCAGTAGACAATTTTACTAATTCTTCATTCACGTGCAAGACATAAGGACAATGATTGCAAGTAAACATAATAACCGTTGCCTTATCAGATTGGATGGATTCCAAACGAACTTCTTTTCCTGTAACGGTATCCAATAATGCAAAATCGGGAGCTTCTGTTCCTAACGGAAGCATATTAGACTCTGTAAGTGCCATTTTTATTGTTTATTTTTATAATGATTATAATCACGATCTTCTAGCTCTATTGTTGCTACAACTTGAGCATGATCTGATTCCCAACAATTTATTTTATTATTTGCAAAGGTTTGATCAACAATATGATCGTTAAAAGTACGAACATAAACAACTCGACCAACTCTATTCGGATTTTCCTTTACCAGCTCTTGGCTAACCATAATGTGGTCCAAACTTTCGTAATGCCCATTATGAATATGCGTATAATAAACATCTTGCGAAGACTGTCGAGCTTGAATATCTTTGACATGATACAACAAAATATCCCATAATTTTTTCTTTTGCTCCATTGACCAAAAGCGTGGTGGCGCTTGCCCAGATATAATCTGTGTGGTTACCGATGTATGCGTATCGTTCAAATCGCCCAAAGTAATCACAGGATGGTCTCGATCTCTCAAGCTTTCCATCAAAATAGTACGCAAGGCATTTGCCTCAGAAGCTCTTAACAACAACGATCGCGCTTCTCCTTTGGATATTTCTAGTGGATCATGTCGATCCACAACGCTATCGGGAATTAGAGGACGCTTAGACTTTAGATGCGCTACAAATACAGTTAAAGGTAGCTCTGAAGGTAGTTCTACCTCCGCCTTCAATATCGGTCTAGAAAATTCGGTAAAAGGAACAACCAAACCATCAACCTCTAACTGTTCTGGAAAATCGGAATAGACCGTATAAGAACGAATGGGGTATCTAGAAACAATTGCTACAGCAGGACTACCACCTTTTCGAGCTCCCATAACAATATCGGCACCTTTATACAAAGGATGCTGCTCTACAATTTCCCTTAGAGAAGTTTCATCAAATAGCTCTTGAAAGCCAACAATATCTGCATCCATTTTGGTAAGCTGCAAAGAAATCCAAGTTTTTTTCTTCTCATATTCCTCTTGAGTATAAAAACGTTTACCGTAGAATTTTGTATTCGGCTGAATTAAGTTCAACAGATTAAAAGAGGCAACTTTTAATGTTTTTATATTGTGATGACCCATAATAGATTTTTGTTAAAGTTATTTGTTCTTGTTTTCTATAAGCATTCTCATCCTAAACATATCTTTTGATAGAAATGTTATTTCACAATAACGACTTTATGTGATTCTACATCTTTGTCTGTCACAATATTAATAAAATTAACTCCTGAACACAAATTAGAAACATCCACTTTAAAATTTTGATCCTTTACATTGGTGTGTGATTGGCAGCGTTTTCCTCTAGCATCATAAATTTCAATCGTTACAGCTTCCGTCAACACTTCTTTAAAGCGAACAGTCACATAATCTTGTGCTGGATTAGGGGCTACAACTGCTGCAGGTGCTCTTGGTACATCCAAAACTTTATTAGTTGCCAACAACAAAGGATTATAATTGGGTATAATAATGCATTCCGAACCATTTGCTGGACGCCACAAAGGAACGCCTGTTGGTAATAATGTTCCTTGATCATCATCCAACAATTGAGGCACATTTGCCATACTATCAGGAAAAGGAACTACGGTTTTGATTTGAATACGTTGCTTATTAATATTTACAAAAAAGAAACCACTAATTTGCTCTACGTCCTGTGTTACATTGGGAATTGGCGCATAAGCCGTTCTTGGAGGTGCTCCCCAAGATCCATCTCCTAAAAAGACAGCTCCAATGCTATCGTCTCTCACTAAATTATGATAACTACTACTCGCTGTTGCATCATACTTAAGTGGATAAGTCGTCTTGAGTACGTGCGTATGCGATTCACAAGCCAAACGTACGCCATAAGTAGCAAATTCCGAAGCCCAACAGTTAATTAAGTCTGTACGAGCCGAATAGTTAGCATGTGGTACCATTGGTTGGTGGTACTGCACAATCTTCCAATAAGGAGTGTTAGAAGGCATGCTATTTTGCTGCAAGTCATTCACCAACCAATTTTTTTGAATAACATCTGTGCACGCATCAGAAGGCTCTGAATTTAAGGTGTACAAACGAAATAAATTGCCTCCAAAATTAGTTGCATAATAAATATCTGTATTAGAAACATCAAATAATCTATCCAAATCTACAGCATCTTCGTGATTTCCCAAAGCATGAATAATTGGTGTGATACGTCCATCGGGACCATTTGCCAAATCCCAGTCGTTCATCCACTCTTCCCAATCATCATCACTATCAAAGGGAAAGACATCATAATTTCGAATATAATCACCTGTAAACGCTACAAAATCAGGGCGTATTTTTCCAACGATTCGGTTCAGATCTTGTCGAGTTTCACGACAACCATTTCCCCAACAGGCAGGATCGCCTACCCCAAAAATATTTACTCGTTGCCGAGAATCACCACCTGAAATAAAAGAAATAGGTTGATTTGGATCATCCGAAATTGTACGGAAAGAATATCTTGCAGAAACGGAAGAACTTCCATGCTGAATAACAAAATAATAAACGGTTCCTGGTTGTAAATTCGTCAAACGAACAAAGTAATGATTATTTCCTTTGTGGCTTGTACTTCGATCAACTGTCTTTGTTAAAGCGTAAGCGGCATAGTTGGTACCATGATCCGTTGTATCATAATAAACAGTTCCTACTATTCCTGACCAACCCAAAGCAATCGTTGTAGATGGATCGTCTCGATAGGTCGCTCGAATCCATTTCGGTTGCGCAAATGCTTCTTGAACAAAAAGAAGTATAAATAAAGCCAACAAAAGTTGGTATGCTTTTTTAGTGTATGCTATCTCCATAGTAATTGACTTAACTTTTTGGTTATTTTTTTTATTAAGCTTAAAGGTACTATAAATATGTTGATTTGAAAATTGCTTTTTGTAACTATTTATTTAATTTATATGGTCTTTTAAATTAACATTCATATAGCATTGGCAACTTAAAAACATTACTGCGTGGCTAGATGGCATTGCATACATGCTACACAGTTCATTATCTGATACACCTTACTCCAAATCATAATTTTCTCCCAAACTTGGAATCTCAATATTATTAAATCCTCGTTCTTCCAAATATTGCTTAAATTCCGCTTGCACCTTGTATTCTCCATGTACTAAAAACAGTTTTTTTAAGCTCCTTTGGTTTTGCAAAAAGTTAAAAAGCTCAACTTGATCAGCATGAGCAGAAAATGAAACCAAACGCTTTACATTGATACGTACATTTTTACGCTCTCCATATAGATAAACGGTTGAATCCCCTCTTAGCAACTTTCCTCCTAACGTATTAGGAGAACAATAACCGACCATCAAAACGGTGTTCTTAGAATCTTCTACCAAATGAAACAAATGACGTCGTACCCGCCCAGAAGTCATCATTCCAGAAGAACTAATAATAATACAAGGCTCCTCCGATTCTGCAAGACGGTTTGCCAAACCACCACGTTTTACATAATTCAAGCCCGAAAAGCCAAAAGGATTAGGATCTTCCATCAAATAATCGTGCAGCTGTTCATCATAACATTCAGGATGGGTTCTGAATATATCAACAGCATTAATAGCCAGGGGGCTATCTATATACACAGGAATTTCAGGCAACTTCCCAGCAGTTTCTAATTGATCCAACATATAAATAAGACTTTGTGTTCTTCCTACACTAAACGCAGGGATTAGCAATTTCCCTTCATTTAAAACACAAGTCTCCCTAACAACATACAATAAGTCATTTAAGTCTGCAGTAAGATTCTGGTGCACCTTCCCTCCATAAGTAGATTCGCAAATCAGATAATCTACCTCTGGCATAGGAATAGGATCTTTTAAAATGGGGCGTTCATTTCTACCAATATCACCTGTAAATCCAAATAAAACTGGCGCAGCACCTTCTTCTTCTATCTTTAGAGTGACACTTGCCGAGCCCAAAATATGCCCCGCATCTCTGAAAAATACCTCTAATCCTACTTCGACAAAATGCCAACGTTCGTAACTTAAACCTGTAAAGAAATAAAGTGCTATTTTGGCATCTTCACAAGTAAACAACGGAGGATTATTCTCATCTGCCTCGTTTTCTTGAATTTTGCCTGCATCCATCAACATAATAGAAGCCAAACTTCGTGTAGCGTGCGTACAAAGAATCTGCCCTTTAAAACCATCTTTTACCAACTTAGGTACTCGTCCAATATGATCAATATGCGCATGTGACAGAATAAGAAAATCAATTTCTTTGGGGTTGAAATAGGACCACTGCTCGTTGAAACTATGCATATCCGCTTCATTTCCTTGATACAAACCGCAATCTAGAAGGATTTTATGTCCATTTTTTAAAGTCAACAAATGACAACTACCTGTTACGTCTTGAGCAGCACCACAGAATTTTACGTTCATATCTTTAGGACTTTTTATTGTGAGAAGATTAGTTTAAAGTAATCATTTTTTTTACAATCTCATGTAGTTCACCCAAAAAGATTCTAAAGCGTTGATTAAACATTATTATATTCTAATCCATCTCACTTTTTTTATAGCTTTGCAGCTCGGTTTCTTCCGATAAACAACAACTATGAAAAAAGTACTATTTATGGGACTACATCGTCCCGACCGTTCTCCTTCTCAACGTTACCGCTTTGAGCAATTTCAACCCTATTTAGAAAAGCAGGGATTTGAATTTGAATATTTTTATTTGATTCGTGCCCAAGACGACCAAAAGTTTTATGGTGCAGGCAATTACATCGCCAAGATCGGCATTTTAATTCGCAGCATTTTAAAATTGTGGTTCAAATCTTTTCAGGCAAAAAAATACGACTTTGTTTTTGTGCAACGAGAAGCATTTATGTTGGGAACTGTTTTTTTTGAAAAGCGTTTTGCAAAAAAAACAAAGATGTTGTTTGATTTTGATGACTCTATTTGGTTGCAAAATGTCTCTGAAGGCAACAAAAAGCTTAGTTTTTTAAAAGATGCTGCTAAAACTCAAAAGTTAATCGCTATTTCAGATATGGTTTTTGCAGGCAATTCTTTTCTAGCAGACTATGCCAAACAATTTAACCCCAACACCAAACTAGTTCCAACAGTAGTTGATAGTGATAACTACAAGCGAGCAACAGCTGCCTCTAAGGAAAAAATCTGTATTGGTTGGAGTGGAAGTTTTTCGACCATTCCTTATTTTGAATATGCCTTGCCTGCTCTAAAAAAGATTAAGGAAAAGTATGGGGATAAAGTTTACTTTAAAGTTATTGGGGATGCTAACTACTACAATAAAGACCTTGATATACATGGAGTTGCTTGGTCTAGCAATAGTGAAGTATTTGAATTGTCTGAAATAGATATCGGAATTATGCCGTTGCCTAATGATGAGTGGACAAAAGGTAAATGTGCCCTCAAAGGTCTCTTATATATGTCTTTGGAGCAAGCCGCTATATTATCGGATGTTGGTGTCAACAGTGAGGTTATTGAAGATGGAGTCAATGGCTTTCTTGTTTCTACGACAGAAGATTGGGTAGAAAAACTTTCTTTACTTATTGACAATCCTCAATTGCGCCAAGAAATAGGCAGAAAAGGTCGCCAAACAGTCTTAAATCACTATTCTGTTTTATCAGAACGAGATAATTATGTCCAATATTTTAATGAATTGTTGGCTTTATAAGCCTTCCTTTATTTATTAAACACAACTATAAATTCTGATTGAATATTATTAATAATACGCACGACTACTAATTGGTTGTGAGATACCGCAACTCTAGACGGTATTTATTGTTACACTAAAAATTACTTTATCGTTGTAGAATATTGCTTTTAAAAATACCTTTTTATATACACATATGAATATAATCAACATAAAAGACTGGAAATTAGGAATTCAATTATCCAAAGAAAAACCTTTTCTAATCTCTGGTCCTTGTTCAGCAGAAACAGAAACACAAGTATTGCAAACCTGTACTCAGATTGCCAATTTAGGAGTAGATGTTTTACGTGCTGGAATCTGGAAACCAAGAACTAGACCTGGTTCCTTTGAAGGAATTGGAAAAAAAGCGTTGCCTTGGCTTGTAGAAGCGGGAAAACAAACCAACTTACCAGTTTGTTGTGAAGTTGCCAATGCAAACCATGTCGAAGAAGCCTTAAAACATGGCATTGATATCTTATGGCTTGGTGCTCGTACTACGGTCAATCCATTTGCTGTTCAAGCAATTGCGGATGCTCTACAAGGTGTAGACATTCCAATTATGATTAAAAATCCCGTCAATCCAGATTTAGAACTTTGGATTGGTGCCATTGAGCGCATTGCACAAGCTGGCATTCAGAAAATTGCTGCCATTCATAGAGGTTTCTCAGTTTATAATGCTCCTAAATATAGAAATCAACCACAGTGGGAAATTCCTATTGAGTTGCGCAGAAGGATAGCTAACTTAGAAATTATTTGCGACCCGAGTCATATTGCTGGCAAGAGGGACTTATTATTTGAAATTGCTCAACACGCCCTTGATTTAAATTTTGATGGGTTGATGCTGGAAAGTCACATTACTCCAGACACCGCTTGGAGTGATGCACAACAACAAGTCACTCCAGAAGGATTGCAAACTTTAATGAAACAACTCATCACTAGGCAGCTAGACACGGACAACCTAGATTATTTAAACAAAATAAACCATTTTAGGACTTTAATTGACAATCTGGATACACAAACGCTGCATTTGTTATCTCAACGCATGGAAATTGTCCGACAAATTGGGTTACACAAAAAAGAAAGCAATATTGCGATATTACAAATCGAACGGTGGCTCAATGTGCGCAATAGCGCCTTAGAAAAAGCTGCTTCCTCTAGCTTATCCGAATCTTTTGTTGAGGATATTATTAATACGATTCATAAAGAATCTATTCGTCAACAAACAACCATCATGCGTAAAGACTAATGAATCAGACTATCGTATCTATTGATTGGCTTTTTCAGCACATAGGCGATCCCAACCTAGTAATTTTAGATGCCAGTCTAAAGCAAAACCAAGCAAATTTGAAAACGAATTTTTCCAATCTAAAGATAAAGGGAGCTCGTTTTTTTGATTTAAAAAATATATTTTCATGTCAAGATTCCGATTTACCAAACATGGTCTTGTCTCCCCAATATTTTGCTTTAGAATGTCAAAAATTAGGCATTAACCAAGATAGCACTATTGTTGTTTATGATAATTTGGGCATTTACTCAAGTCCTAGAGTTTGGTGGATGTTTCAACTTATGGGGCATACCAATATCGCTGTTTTAGATGGAGGACTTCCTGCTTGGGTATCCGCCCTATACCCTACAGAAATTTATTCAGCAGATTCGACCACATATAAACTAGGAAATTTCATAACAAACTATAACGCAGGGTGGTTGGTGAATCAATCGCAGCTTACACAACACTTATCCGACACAACAGCCATAATCATTGATGCCCGAAAGAAAGCTCGTTTTTGGGGCAAGGCTCCAGAACCTAGACCGAATTTACGTTCTGGTCATATTCAAGGTTCGATCAATATTCCCTTTACAAAAGTTTTGCACAGTGGTTTTTTCAAAGAAAAAGAAGCTTTATTAACACTTGCACAGTCTTCAAATTTAGGTAAAAAACGACTTATATTTAGTTGTGGGTCTGGCACTACTGCTTGTATTCTTTTACTAGCATTCCAAACTGTTCTAAAAAATCCTATGGCACTTTATGATGGTTCATGGTCCGAATGGGGAATTAAAAATTGATACATAATATAAAAAAGCACAAGATACCAAAAAAAGAAGGGCAGCCCCAATAGGCTGCCCTCTTTCATTATATGTTGAACTGTAGTAACTTCTAGATTAGTCTACTACTACTTTTTCAGTCCAGTTTTTATTTCCAGCTTTAGCTGTAAGCATATAAACACCTGCAGGCAATTCAGAAATATCAATGCTTTGTGTTTCTTTAGTAACATTTAAACTTTGAGTAACGTTTAATACGCGACCAGCAATATCCGTTAAAATATACATAACATCTGTAGCTTCTTCTGCTTCAAAGTTAAAGTTTAATACATCTGTAGCTGGGTTAGGGAATACACTAAATGTAGCACCTTCAGCAGCATATACAGTAGATACAGAAACAGGATTCACAGGCTTAACTCCCAAGAACAATCCGATAGAAGGAACGATATCTGCTCCAAAACCAGTCCAGAACCAATCTGTTGTACCAGCAGCATCAACAACCTTCAATGGAGAAGGGTTGTTAACAGAATCTACACGAGTCATAGCTGCATTCATGTAGAAGTTATTCTCATCAGCACCCAACCATGGCACATCGTCACTATCAAATGTAGCTGGACCTGTTGTCAAACTTGGATTTGTCAAGATAGAAACATAGTAGAAACCATTGTCTTTCAATCCTGGCATTGCTCCAGAACCTGTTGCATTAACAAAGTTAGTAACTGTAGTTAAACCATAATCACCAGCTGCTACAGTAGTACCCAAACCTGTCAATGAAATTGTTCCAATACCAATTTGAGTCAACAAAGCACCATCATTCAATGTTCCTGTAGAAGGATCCATCTCATATACATTACAGAATAATGTTTGGCTGGCAGCTCCAGAGAAATTATTTGTTAAGCGGTAACGGAAAGAAACAGAATCAATTGTAATTGTATCACTTTCACCTCTAGGGAAGAAATATACAGAACCGTACTCCCAAGAAGAGAAAGGACCACCACCTGGGAAAATAGATCTAGAAGAGAATACAGCACCATCGTTAGCTGATAATCTAGCTTTAGAAATATAGTTTCTCAAAGGAGCAGCATCGTCTGTAATTGTAAACGTATGTCTAGCAGTGTCATTAGCAGCATTTCCGTCTGCATTTTTGTGATCCACCCAATAAGTAACACGGTAAGCACCTGCACCATATGTGTTGATGAAGTTGATGTCATCCAAATAGTCAATTTGAGTTTCTCCACTTACATTACCACCAGGTAAAGAATCATAGTACATTACATCTGTGTAAATACCTTGAGTAGTTGCTCCTGTAACAGCATCTGTAAAATCAATATTGATGTGAATAGCAGCAGAATCACTAGGAACGATGTCTTTGTATCCTACGTTGATTGCTTTAGATCCCCAGAACCATTCTCTGATGTCATTGGCATGAACGATGTTGTTCAATGCGTTGTATGGGTTTCCACCAACTTTTACATTGTCACCGCTACCAATCAATAAGTTACTTCCTGCCTCAGCACCACCTAGAGCAATATCATAAACTGGTGCTGTTTCAATTGTAACGTCATCAACGATTGCAAAGTAGTAATTGCCATCAAAAGTGAAACGAATACGACATTGAGACAAGTTAGCAACACCTGCTGTTGCGTTTGTAAATAAAACACGAGCAAAATCTTGTGTTAAATCTGGAACTGCTGATCTAAAATCTTCTGTTGCAGCCCAAGTTTGACCATCATCTACAGAAACAGCAATAGACAATTCAGTCATTTGGAAGTTTCTATACAAAGTGTAAAATTGGATTGTCAACGCAGAATCGGTATAACCAGTAAGGTCAATTCTTGGAGAAATTAACTCACCTCTATGAGCAGCAGGAGAAGTTCCTGTACCTTGTACTCCAGAACCTCCATTGTCCAAAAAGTCTGAATCAAACATTGCTACACCATTAGGTTGAGATGGTGAGCTAATAGGAGTAGTTCCACCCCAGAATGCTCCTGAAGAGTATCCAGTAAGATCTCTTGTCCAGTAAGCATTACCAGGAGTAACAGCTCCACCATTTTCATTTACACTTAGAGCAGTCCAAGTTGTTGGATTGTCTCCCGCTGTAAACGAAGTCGCGTTCGTGAACGGATTACTGAACTCAGCATCTGCAACACCGGTTGCAGAACCTACGCCCCAAATTTTAGTTTGTGCGTCAGCAGTTGTTCCCATAAAGAAAACAGCAAATGCTAATGCACAAAAACGCATAAGATTAATTTTAACCATAATAGATTTGTACTTTAATATAAATTAAATAATGAATTCGCAAAATTTATGTACCATTCCAATTATTCTTCGGCAAATTTAAGATTCTACCGATTTAATAATAGGTAAAAGTAAATCATTTTTTCCAAAGTTGTAAATTTACTCTTAATATTTTCATAACATTCATATTTTTTTGACGTTTGGCTGACGACTCGAAGTCTAATAATTTACATTTTATTAATCAATTCTTCATATTCACTTAACAAAGCTGCTTTATCAACAGGAACCACTCCTACCTTTTCGCAAACCTGCCCTCCTGCAATATTTGCCAACGTTACAGCTTGTTTTATCTCCAAGTTAGCAGCTACCCCTAACGACAAAACACTAATTACAGTATCTCCAGCCCCGCAAACATCAGCTACTTGTCGCTCTTCTGTTGGCAACAAACCATCTTCTTTAGGAGTGTGATAATACATACCTTTTGCTCCTAGTGTTATTAATGTATGTGTATTTTTTAAATGCTTTTTGATTGTTTGAGCAGCTTCCCTAAGTTCAGGTAATTCTGGATTGTGTTCTGATATCGTCAAATTCAAACCTTCGTTAATCTCTCTCAAATTAGGTTTAAACCAATCCACTCCCAAATAAGCTAAAAAATTTGCCTTTTTGGGGTCTGCTAAGGTTTTTATATGTTGTTTTTTTGCTATTTTGAGTATTTGAAAGATAAAATTGTCCGTCAATAAGCCTTTATTATAATCTTGAAAAACAATGGCATGTATCGTTTCTTTCTCCAAAAGGGCGACTACCTTATTAATAAGTTTAGTTTCCAGATCTTTCCCAATCCAAGCGGTCGTTTCTCGATCGTATCGAAGTAATTGTTGATTTCTTGCTAAAACTCTTGTTTTACAGCTGGTTGTTTTTGCCCTATCTTTTGTTATTAAAGCGGTATCTAAAGCGGTATTTTCTAACAACTTGATCAGTTGTTCACCATGCTGATCTGTTCCAATAACAGATAATAGATAAGGAGTTGCTCCCATTGATTGGATATTTAAAGCAACATTTGCGGCCCCGCCTAGTCTGTACTCTTCCGTCTGATGGACAACAACTGGGACAGGTGCTTCAGGTGAAATACGATCTACTTTTCCTATCAAATAATGATCGAGAATCACATCTCCAATAATTAAAATTTTCAGATCATCAAAACACGTCTTCCAAAGTAGTTTGTCTGCCATTAAAAACAATTTAGCTTACATCAAAACAAAACATAAATACAATAGTTCACAAACAAACAGAATGTTTTGCTTAAAACCAATAGATTTCGGAATCTTTTTTTGAGTTTTGAAAGCATTCCAAAATTAGGCACAAGCATCTATGCAGTTTAAAAAACTAACAATCAAACAATTAAAACTACTTAATAAAAACATAGCCCAAAACTCCCCCCTGCTTCAGACTCGAAAAATCATAGGGCTACTTATTTCTTTTTAATCGAGGCTAATTCTTCTATAGTTTTGTAAAGATTTTCTATAATTGTAGATTGCTGCATCATGGTATCTTTTAAATCACCGACTTCTTCTCTTAGAATATTTTTAATATTCTGAGGAGAAGGTAAGAAAGGGCTTATTTTAGCTCTGACATACCATATTTCTTTAATTTCGCTTAATTTGACATCGAAGGGTTCATAATAAGCATTGTCAGAAAATAGTGTCAATGCTTTATCAGCTTTAATTTTATTGTGGACTCTTTTAACCAAAACATCACCATGTGTCACAATAACATACACATAATTTTTCTTAACTGATGTTTCCCAAAGAGTCGGCTCCAAATAGCTACATATAACCTTATCTCCTTCATAAAGTGTTGGCTCCATACTATCTCCTGCTACATCAAAAGATCGATGAGTACCTACCTTATACTTGTAATCTGGTAAGGAATAAGAGGGCAAATTCTGTACAAAAGTTGGATCACCTAGATCGGAGGCATACCCTGCCTGTGCAGGCATAGGAACATGCACAATTCGTTCGTCATTCTGTGGATCTGTTACGATAGTCAACACGCGAAAATCTTTGTGAGCTTCTTCTTTCATAAACATAGGTCCTTCTCCTGTAAACAAATAAACAGGATTGACTTTATATTTCTCTATAGCCTTTCGAAGCAACTCTATTGTCACATCTCTTCGATTTTTAAGAATTTCGCTCAAACTTTGAGGCAAATAATCTAAAGACAGTGCAAATTGACGACTAGAACGTATTCTTTGGTCTTTCTTTAACTTATTGTGACAATTTATAAAACGCTGTGTTACAACACTATTCATAACCTTAATACTTTAAAAGTAGAAAATATTGATCCCTTCTAATATGAGTAGGCTCAAAAATCAAATCTAACAGATAATCAACATGATGTATTTCGAAAATACAAAATTTTTAGAGATTTGATTTTTATTGAGATTTAACCTTTAATTATATTGCGTATTGAATCTACGCAAAAGACTGACAACTGTAAATGTAGCAGATTATAGAGGAATAAGCAATTATTTACGCAAATAAATTAAACAATCTATTATTTTAGTATAAAAGTGATAGTTTTTATCTCTTTTTTAGAACACTTGTCTCTGATTTGAATTGTACATTAATTTAAAATGTACTTTAAGTTAAATAGGAATTAAATTTCTTTTCCTCTCTCTATTTATTTTTTTTTACATTCTCTCAACCCATGAATCAATAATTAACTGCATTGCTAAGTAAATAAAACTACCTAACTAATTACTAACAAGACAATAATTTTCATGGAACAACTATATATGATCGAATTTGAGTTGTTGAATGCTTTTACAAAAGAGTTTACTGACAACATTCCACATCAACGAGTTTTTGTCAATTCATTTATAGAAAAAGGCATTATAAAATCGTACACCTTGGCATTGAACCGTTCTAAGCTTTGGATGGTCGCTAAAGCAGACAATGAATTTGAAATTATGACCTTGATCAATCAACTACCACTGACTGAATTCATGATACCTTCGATTTCACCACTAATGTTTCACCATACAAAGGAACGAAAACGCACTTTTTCTCTAAACTAAAGACAACCTTTCTAGAACCCCTTATTATAAAGTTCTCATTGATTACTTTTTTTACATTTTTGCCCAAAACATAAAAACCTCAAAAAAAAGGTTTCTAAATTTCTATTCCTTTCTCTTTGAGTCTCTTTTTTTGTCATTTTTTTTGCTTTTAAGTATTTATTTAATAGAGTTTAATATAAAAAAGGTATTTCTATCAAACTGTTTTTATAATAGATATAATATTGAGTCTTTGGAGAACAATTTCACTTTGTCATATTCCTATCAAATAATTTGGATTCCTTTTTTATCCCCCTATAAACACGTACTTTGAGCAACACAACAAATTCATATTAACGAGTTCCTTACTTTACATATACGATCTACAAATTATGTCGTTTTCATGAAGTCAACTTTAGTCAAGTTGATCAATGTTCAATTGGGTAAATATTTACAACAACTCAGAAAACGATGTTAATTCAATAGATCGTATAAATTTATATCTCAACATGAAAGTACTACAAATTGCACTATTGTACCTATTAGGAAGCACCTCTCTTTTTGCCCAGAGTTCATCAGAAATCATTCAAGCATTTTTAGAACAAAAACAACAAGAACTTCACCTTACCTCTGAAGACATCACAGGATGGACAGTTACTAACCATCACAAATCTAAGCAAAGTGGCGCTATACATGTTTATATACGGCAAATGCATCAAGGTATTCCTGTTTTTAATGGAGTAGCCAACTTTGCGCTCAAAGATGGTAAAGTCTTTAGCATGGGGAATAGATTAGTAGATCATATTGCTCAAAATAGTAACTACACAACACCTACAATCTCTCCCCAACAAGCCATTCACTTAGCAGCCAAGGCATTAAATTTGCCTAAACCGACAGGATTAAAAACGATTGACGCCTTAAGCAATAAACACTTCATTTACAACAGCGGTAATATTTCACTAGAAAACATCCCTGTTCAACTAATGTATTATTCAACAACAACAGGAGCCATTCGATTAGTTTGGGACTTATCAATTTATACCTTAGATGCTGCTCACTGGTGGTCAGTACGTCTTGATGCTCAAACAGGTGATTTATTAGATCAAAACGATTGGGTAACCCATTGCCGTTTCGACAACTCGCCTTTTAGCAAATGCAAGCATCATACACATCAACCGCAATCTTACCAAGCACCAGAAAAAATGTTGGCTCCAAACCAATATACAGTTTTTGCTTTGCCTACCGAAAGTCCTTCACATGGAACTCGATCTATTGTTACGGCTCCTTCCGACACTGCTGCTTCTCCTTTCGGTTGGCACGATACCGATGGCAATATTGGTGCTGAATATACAATTACAAGAGGGAACAATGTGTATGCCTATGAAGATACTTCCGATACCAATAGTCCTGGCTATAGTCCTGATGGTGGCTCTATTTTAGAATTTAACTTCCCTTACACCAATGGAGCTCAACCTCCAACGTATATAGATGCCGCTGTTACAAACCTCTTTTATATGAATAATATGATGCATGATATTTGGTATCGTTATGGGTTTGATGAAGCTAGTGGCAATTTTCAACAAAACAACTACAATAATGGTGGATTAGCAGGAGACTATGTTCGTGCAGAAACCCAAGATGGTAGTGGAATCAACAATGCGAACTTCGCCACTCCTCCAGATGGGTTACGCCCTAGAATGCAAATGTATATTTGGCCATTTAGTAGTAATACTGGGCATTTTTTAACCATCAATAGCCCAAGCAATCTAGCTGGTACTTATATGGCTTCAAGTGCAGCCTTTGGTCCTGAACTTCCTGCTATTCCAATCACGGCAGATCTTGTTGTATTAGAAGATGCTGTATCTCCAACCAATGATGGTTGTGACAGTATCGTCAATGCAGCACAATTAAATGGAAAAATTGTACTAATAGACCAAGGTACTTGTAGTTTTGCAGAGAAAGTTTTGGCAGCACAAAATGCTGGTGCAGTTGCCGTTGTTATTGTCAATAACCTAGGCTTTCTTTTTGTAATGGGCGGTACCCCTAGTAGTCCTATCACAATTCCTTCGATTATGATTTTGCCATCTAGTGCGAATCCTATCAAAACAGAACTCCTCTCTGGTCCAGTTTCTGGTTCTATTGATAATGCTGGCATTAGTGACAAGGACAGTGACTTAGATAATGGAATCATCGCACATGAATATGGTCATGGTATCTCAACTCGTCTTACTGGAGGAGGAAGCAACTCAGGATGTTTACACAATGCAGAACAAATGGGTGAAGGATGGAGCGACTGGTTTGGTCTCATGTTGACCTTAGAACCTGGTGATCAGGGCACAGATATTAGAGGTATTGGCACTTATGTCAAAGGAGAACCCAATACAGGACCTGGTATTCGTCCTGCACCTTATTCTACTGATTTTGCTGTCAATCCATATACTTATGGCAATTCTAATAATGCTAGTGCAATTTCTCAACCTCATGGCGTTGGGTTTATATTTGCTACTGCTCTTTGGGATTTGAACTGGGCTTTGATTGATTTTTATGGCGGTACGCCTGACCCAGATGTGTACAATGGTACAGGAGGAAATAATATTGCTATGAATTTAATTATTGAAGGATTAAAATTACAACCTTGTAGCCCTGGTATGATTGATGGTCGAGATGCTATCTTACAAGCAGATCAATTGTTATACAATGGCGCACATGAATGCCTTATTTGGGAAGTTTTTGCCAAGCGGGGCTTTGGTTTTAGTGCCAATCAAGGAAGTTCTGCTAGTCGAGTAGATCAAACGGAAGCATTTGATCTTTCCCCTGTTTGTATGATTGCCGCAGCTCCACCAATTGCAGCATTTACACCTAGTTCATTAAATAGTTGTGTTTCTATAATTTCATTTACAGATTCTAGCACCTCCACTCCTCAACAATGGTTGTGGGACTTTGGCGACGGTGCTACCTCTAACCAACAGAATCCATCTCATGCTTATATCTCAGATGGTGTTTATGATGTTCAATTGATTGTTACCAATAATATGGGCAGTGATACGATGACACAACAAATTACAATCACATTACCGCCCGCTCCAATTGCGATTGGCGATGAAGTATGCCCAGGAGATACAGCTATGTTAGTCGCTACAGGCAGTGGAACTATTCAATGGAAAGATATGACTAATACGATTATTCAACAAGGAGATACATTATGGGTTCCTAATGTTGGCTCTATCCGAAGATACTACGCAGAAAATCTAACAGGCACTCCCTCTCAATTTATTGGTGCTCCAGATAGCTCTATTGGTATGGCTACGCTAGACAACTCTCCTTATGGTGCTTTAAATTTCAGAGCTGATCAAGCTTTAGAAATTGTTTCTACGTGGGTGTATGCCGAAGGAGACGGTGTACGAACCTTTCTCTTAGCAAAAGACGAAAATACAACGGGAACTGTTCCAACAACTGTTATAGATGATGCCACTGTATTTTTGCGTGCAGGATGGCAAGAAGTGTTGCTTAATTTATCTGTTCCTGATTCTGGAAATTATAATTTAGGAAGTGAAACACCCGATCTCTATATCAACACAACAGGCGCTTCTTACCCGTACACTATTCCTGGTTTAATATCAATCAATAGCAGTTCTTCTTCAAGTGCACCAAACGATAGTTATTATTATTTTTATAACCTACAAGTTAGGGAACCGCGCTGTGTGTCTCCTCAAGATACAGCATTTGCTATTCCAGTATCTAGTTACTTCACCTATACAAATACCAACAATACATTTACTTTTTCAGACGGATCTTCTGGGGCGACTTCTTGGTTTTGGGATTTTGGTGATGGAACAACATCTACACAGCAAAACCCTGTACACACTTACCCCAACGGAAATGCTTATACAGTGTCGTTAACAATCAATGGTGATGCTTGTACTTCGACTCAAATTATCAATGGCATTTTAGGTGTTCGTACTCCCAACCAAGCGATGCCAATGGTTACTTTGCTTCCAAATCCCGCTAGTGGCTGGGCTACGTTGCGCCTAAATCAAGCTGCATCAGAAGACTTGACAGTACAAATTTCAAGCATTGAAGGCAAGGTGCTTCAAACAGCGACTTTAAAAAGAGGTCTGACAGAATTCACAATGAACATAGAACAATTGCCTAGTGCAGTGTACATCGTGTCGATTTATGGCTTGAACTTCTCTGAAGTAAGAAAATTAATTAAAGAATAAAATACCTTGGGCAAAAGTCCATCATAATACATTTCCAACCAATCCCTACTGTTGAAAAGTCAACAGTAGGGATTTCCTTTTTTCCAAAACTAAGGTTTCACAAAACAATCCCCCTTAACTTTTTGTAAAATTTTAGCCATATATTTTCTATTTACCCAATTGATAATTTCAATCAAGTGAGTTTTTGCCAAATAAAAATGTATTTTCACAACATCTCCCCGTAATACACCAATCTGATATTTTTTTTACAGTACAACAAATTCAATTGTTACTATTATGAAACAACTCGCCTTTATGCTACTGAGTTTTTTGCTCAGTACAGCAACGCTTCATGCTCAAAACACTTCTACGGTTATTCAACAATTTCTAGACAAAAATCACAAAGAACAAAACTTAACTTCTCAAGACATCCTTCATTGGAGTATAACTAGTCATCATACTTCAAGTACTAGTGGTGTAACACATGTCTACATACAGCAAGAGCATCAGGGAATACCTGTATCCAACGGAATAGCAAATTTTGCTTTGAAAGATAGTAAAGTTCTTAGCATGGGAAATCGCCTAATAACTAGACTTTCTCAAAAGGCTAACTACACAACTCCAACCATTAACCCAGTTCAGGCCATTCAGCTTGCTGCCAAACAATTGGAATTAAAAACACCAACAGCTCTAAAAGCTCTAGAACCTATCAGCAAGCATCATTTTATATACAATACAGGAGGCATTTCAAAAGAAAACATTCCCGTACGATTAATGTATCATGCTAGCTCTGATGATGAGGTAAAATTGGTTTGGGACTTATCCATTTACACGTTAGACGCAGCACATTGGTGGTCGGTACGAATAGATGCCCAAACAGGTATTTTGATTGATAAAAACGATTGGGTCATTCACTGCAATTTCGTTCATTCCCCATTTTCAAAATGCCATAATAAAAACCATAACACCTTTTTGAAACCACCAACTAATTTTAGTGCGCCTGAAACAATGCTGCAGCCTGATCAATATACTGTGTTTGCACTGCCTTTAGAAAGCCCCAGTCATGGAACTCGTTCGATTGTAACCAATCCTGCCGATACGCTTGCTTCGCCATATGGTTGGCATGACACCAATGGGGCAAATGGAGCAGAGTATACCATCACAAGAGGAAACAATGTTTATGCTTATGAGGATGCTGCTGATAATAACGCTCCAGGTTTTAGTCCTGATGGAACCAATGTTTTGGAGTTCAATTTTCCTTATAATGCAACAGCCAATCCTAGCACTTATCAACCTGCTGCCATCACCAATCTATTTTACATGAACAACATGATGCACGATATTTGGTATCGTTATGGTTTTGATGAAGCAGGTGGTAATTTTCAGTTCAACAACTATGGGCGTGGAGGCATAGCCGACGACCAAGTTTTGGCAGAAGCCCAAGATGGTGGTGGAACAAACAACGCCAACTTTGCAACACCTCCAGATGGCGGAAACCCAAGAATGCAAATGTACCTATGGAACAGTGCAGGTGGCAGCGGCGGCAATTATTTGGATGTCAATAGCCCTTCAGGCATCGCTGGTAGTTACAATGCAGCTGATGCCTCCTTTGGTCCTGGACTTCCAACAACTCCTATTACCGCTGATTTAGCTTTGATAGAAGACAATACCGCCCCTATTAACGATGGCTGCGAAACAGTTACGAATGCCGCTTCTTTGTCAGGAAAAATTGTGGTTATTGATCGTGGAAACTGTTCTTTTGTTGCTAAAGTTGAAGCTGCACAAAATGCGGGCGCTGTTGCTGCTATTATTGTGAACAATGTAGCAGGTGCTCCTTTCCAAATGGGAGGAGCTAGCAACACTATTACCATTCCATCCATTATGATTGAGCAAAATGATGGCAATGCCATTAAAGCACAAATGGCAGCAGGAATTGTTAACGCAACCATTAGCAATGGAGGGACACCTAGTAATGTAAAAGATGGAGATTTGGACAATGGGATCATTGCTCATGAATATGGGCATGGTATTTCAACTCGTCTAACAGGTGGCGCTAACAATGCCAACTGTTTGAGCAACGCAGAACAAATGGGAGAAGGCTGGAGCGATTGGTTTGGTTTAATGTTAACCATTGAGCCTGGCGATTTGGGCGCTGATGTCCGTGGTATTGGAACTTACGCATCCAATCAACCTGTAACAGGACAAGGCATTCGACCTGCGCCTTACTCCACAGATTTTGCTGTCAATCCCTATACTTATGGTGCATCTAATAATGCGGGTCAAATATCAGAACCGCATGGGGTAGGATTTATCTTTGCTACAGTGCTTTGGGATTTAACATGGGCACTAATTGACCAATATGGTGGTATCCCTGATCCTGATTTATACAATGGAACAGGAGGCAATAATATTGCTATGAACTTAGTGATCGAAGGTTTAAAACTACAACCTTGCAATCCAGGTATGATTGATGGACGAGATGCTATTCTACAAGCCGACCAATTATTGTACAATGGTGCACACAGATGTTTAATTTGGGGCGTTTTTGCTAAGAGAGGTTTTGGATATAGCGCGGATCAAGGAAGTCCAGCAAGCCGCTCTGACCAAACAGAGGCCTTTGATTTGCCTCCTATTTGTCAAACAGCAACTGCTCCGCCTGTGGCTGCATTTAGTCCCAATAGCAACAATGCTTGTATTACTACTATTTCTTTTACAGATAATAGTACGGATATACCTCAATCTTGGGCATGGGATTTTGGAGACGGCAATACATCTACCATACAAAATCCTACACATACCTATAGTGCTAGTGGTGTCTATACTGTAAAACTAGTTGTCACCAATACAGTAGGCATGGACTCTACCACTCAACAAGTAACTATTGCCTTGCCTCCTACTCCTGTTGTTAATAATATTGAAGTTTGTGCAGGAGATACCGCTTTTGTTCCTGCAACAGTTACAGGAGTGGCGCAGTGGAAAAACATAGCCAATAACATTGTTTACATTGGTGATACATTGGCGGTACCTAATGTTGGTTCTACTCAAACTTATTATGTTGAAAATGCGGTTGGCGCAGCTTCTCAATATGTTGGTCCTAGTGATAATACGATTGGAGCGGGTGGCTATCATGCTTCGGCTTATCACGGAGCATTAAACTTTACAGCCAATCAAAGTTTCGAAATTGTCTCTGCGTGGGTAGACGCAGACGGTGCCGGTCCTCGTACATTCTATCTAGCCAACGGTACAAACAATGACGGAACGCCTCCTAGTGGCAATGGTATCGTAGACCAAGTCACTGTAAACTTGGCAGATGGTGTTCAACGTGTCAACTTAAATTTGATGGTACCTGCTGCTGGTAATTATAATATAGGTGGTAATAATGTCAATTTATACAGAAATAGTAGTGGAGCCAGTTTCCCTTATACTTTGGGAGGATATATGACCATCAACAATTCCTCGGCAACGACCAATCCTACTGGTTATTATTACTATCTATACGATTTTGAAGTGCGAGAGCCTCAATGTATCTCTGCCCTAGACACCGTTACCATCACTCCAGTTGTTAGTAACTTCTCTTATACCAATAACAATAATATTGTCAGTTTTACAGATGCATCTATTGGGGCAACAAGCTGGTTTTGGGATTTTGGAGATAACACGACTTCTACTCAGCAAAACCCTACACATACATACGCAACCGCAGGCTCTTACACAATCACACTAACCATTAACAACGGAGCTTGTACCAGTACACAAACGTTTTCAGTTATTGTTGGCATCAATCAAACCAACACTCAACGACTCAATATTTCCTTACTACCCAATCCAACGAGTGGGTTAGCTAGCATCCTACTAAACAAAGCCGCTAAAGAGGATTTGAATGTTTTGATAACGGATATGAGTGGTAAGACCATCCAAACAAGTTTAATTAAAACAGGGCAGAGTCATCTAGATTTAAATTTATCGGAACTCCCTGCTGCTGTCTATTTGGTGCAAATTAAAGGTGAACATTTTTCAGAAATCAGAAAATTAGTGCTTCAATAATCCCCCCTTTTTACAAGGACACAACTACAAGCCGCCTCTTTTATGCTAAGGGGTGGCTTTTTATATGTAAAAGTCAAGTATTATTTGTTCATTTTAAGTAAAAAAAAACGAATTATTTAATTTTTTCTTAAGTCATAATCCACATCTTCTCGCTTTTCACCAAACAAAAATGTATTTTTACATGCTGCGTTCCCCTATTATAATAAAGTATATAGTTTTTTACGTATGAAATTTACCTTCCTTGTTATACTCAACTTATGGTTCCTCGTTCCTATAATAGCACAGCATCCCCAAATCATTATTCAAGATTTTTTGGAAACACATGCTGTTGAACAGAAGTTGCACCCTTCGGACATTTCTAACTGGCAAATAACAGATATGCACACATCTAGTGCCAGCAACGCAACTCATGTTTATATACAACAAACACACCTAGACATTCCCATTTCAAACGGGCTTGCTAACTTTGTCCTAAAAGAAAACAAAGTGCTCTACATGAACAATCGCTTAATAAACAATGTTCATCAAAAGGTAACTCAAACAGTTCCCACGGTTTCTGCTTCACAAGCAATTCAATTAGCCGCCCAGTATTTGCAAATGGACAGTCTTGAAACACTACATAAAATAAAAACAATTCATTCTACGCATTTCATTTATGACAAAGGCAATATTTCTAGAAAAAATATTCCTGTTCGTTTGATGTACACAGCTACTACCGACACAGAAATCAAATTAGTATGGGACTTGTCTATTTACACCTTAGATGCTAAACATTATTGGTCCCTACAAATTGATGCCCAGCAAGGGACTCTAGTTGCCCAAAACGATTGGGTTTCTCATTGCAGTTTTGCACATCGTTCTTCTTCTTCTTCTTGCACCAATCATCCTACAAATATCACCAGACCTTCAACACCACAAGGCACTTTTGCTGATTTAGAAATGCAGCCCGATCAATATACCGTTTTCCCGCTTCCTATTGAAAGCCCCATTCACGGAAGCCGTTACCTTGTTTCTAATCCCGCAGATATTCTAGCTTCGCCTTATGGATGGCACGATACAAATGCCATCGCAGGTCCTGAATACACCATTACTAGAGGAAATAATGTTTATGCTTATGAAGACACCAACAATAACAATTTACCAGGTTTTAGCCCTAATGGAAATAGCTCTCTAGAATTTAATTTTCCTTATAACCCAGGCACACACCCAAGTACCTATCAATCTGCTGCTATTAGTAATCTTTTTTATACCAACAATATGATGCATGACATTTGGTATAACTATGGTTTTGACGAAGCATCTGGAAATTTTCAAAACAACAATTATGGACGAGGAGGAAGTCTTGCATTGGACGGAGACGAACTTTTAGCAGAAGCACAAGATAGTGCCAATATGAACAACGCTAGTTTTATGACGCCTCCAGATGGAAGCAAACCTAGAATGCAACTTTTTTTATGGAATAGCACAGGAAGTAGTTTAGGAAATTATTTAACGATTAATACTCCTTCTAATATAGCAGGAAATTATACAGCAGCAGGGGCTACTTTTGGTTCTGGTTTGCCTCAAACAGCAATCGTAGCTAACTTAGTTCTAGTCGAGGACAACCTTCCTCCGATCCACGATGCCTGTGGAACCATTATGAATTCAGCTGCTTTGTTTGGAAAAATTGCTCTTATAGATCTTGGGGGTTGTAACCTAACAGATAAGATTGAAGCTGTCGAAAACGCAGGGGCTATTGCTGTTGTTGTTATAAACAATACGTCTGGTCCCCCTTTCCAAATGCTTGGTACCAATACCAACATAAGTATTCCATCCATTATGATTAGCCAAAACGATGGCATTGTCATAAAAAATGAACTTGTCAATAGTACGACCATCAATGCCTCTATAAGCAACAATGGTACGAACAACAATCTTAGAGACAGTGATTTTGATAATGGAATTATTGTTCACGAATATGGCCATGGCATTTCGAAGCGTTTAACAGGAGGCGCTAGTAATGTTAATTGCTTGACGAATCCAGAACAAACAGGCGAAGGTTGGAGCGATTGGTTTGCTCTTGTCTTAACCATTGAGCCAGGAGATCAAGGCGAAGATTCTAGAGGCTTTGGCACCTATGTCTCCAATCAAGTCTCTACAGGTTCAGGATTACGCCCAGCACCTTATTCCACAGATTTTGCTGTCAATCCATATACCTATGGCGCTTCTAATAACACCACTCAAATTTCAGCACCACATGGCACAGGTTTTATTTTTGCCACCGTATTATGGGACTTAACATGGGCTTTAATTGATGCGTATGGAGGGGTACCTGATCCCGACTTGTATCATGGCAATGGGGGCAACAACATAGCCATGCTCTTAGCCATGGAAGCATTAAAAATTCAGCCTTGCAATGCGGGTATGCTTGATGGTCGAGATGCTATTTTGAAAGCAGATTCCATTCTATATGGTGGTGCTCATAATTGCCTAATTTGGAATGTTTTTGCCAAGAGAGGCTTTGGATATAGTGCAGAGCAGGGTTCTGTTTTTAATCGTTCTGATCAAATCGAAGCCTTTGATTTGCCTATCAACTGTCAGGTAGTAACCACAGCACCTACGGCAGCCTTTAGTACCAACAGTGTTTTTTCTTGTAAACCGACCATTTCATTTTTTGATAATAGTACTGATGTACCTCAATTTTGGTTTTGGGACTTTGGAGATGGGTATACTTCTACTGCTCAAAATCCTGTCCATTCTTATCAGAATAGTGGCTCCTATATTATTAAATTAATTGTCTCGAATGGAATGGGGGCAGACTCTACTACTCGACAGGTTACTCTTAGCAATCTTCCTCCTACTCCCTCTGTAGATGATATAGAACTTTGCTTGGGAGATACGGCTGTTATTGCTACCTCTGTTTTAGGGATAGTCTATTGGAAAGACAGTGCCCATCGAGTCATTCATATTGGTGACACATTAACCGTTCCTAATGTTGGGCAAACGCAAACTTACTATGTGGAAAACGGTAGAAATGTCTTCCCATTCACTACTGGGCGTTCGTACAATACAGGAATTGGAACGTACCATTCTAGTCCCTATTTTGGAGCACTTAATTTTAGAGCCAGTCGAAGTTTTGAAATTGTTTCTGCGTGGGTAGATGCAGATGGTGCTGGTCCTCGAACCTTTTACCTCGTTAAGGGAACAAATCACGATGGGGCAATTCCTACCCCCAACTCCATTGTTGACCAAGTCACCATCAATTTAGCGAATGGAGGGCAACGAATAAATTTAGATTTTTTAGTTCCTGAAAGTGGTTATTACTATATCGGTGGCAATAATGTAGATTTGTATCGACATGAGTCCAATTCAAATTATCCTTATGTCCAAAATGGCTATATGAGTATCAATAGTTCTTCAGCCAACAACGGGGATTCCTTGAGCTATTATTACTATTTTTATGATATAGAAATTCGAGGTCCTCAATGCATTTCTACGTTGGATACGGTTACGATTACACCGATAACTAGTTTATTTTCCTACACCGATAATGGTGGCGGGGTATTTAATTTCAATGACCTTTCCTCAGATGCTAATAACTGGCTATGGGATTTTGGAGACAATACTACTTCTACCCAACAAAACCCTACACATACTTATAATAGTTCAGGTAACTATACCGTTCGCCTAAGTGTAAACAACGGTGCTTGCACAAGTACTCAAGTCATTTCTGTAATAGTTGGTTTGCAACCTATTTCTCAAAAAAAATGGGGATTCAAAATCTTGCCTAATCCAACAGAAGGACTAGCACAAATTCTTTTGGACAAACCACTGGACGAAGATTTGGAAGTTAAAATAATGCACCTTGCTGGCAAACATATCCAAAGTTTCAACATACCTAGTGGTGCTTTGGAACTCAGCTTGGATTTGTCACCCCTTCCCAATGCTGTTTATTTGGTTCAAATTCGAGGAAACGAATTTGTAGAAGTTCGAAAATTGATCGTAAAATAACCAATACTGTCAAGCACTCAACTGCCATCATTCATTTATTCGATAGAATCAATTTTTGCTTTAATATTAACTATTTCCTCAGGAATCCAATCAAAAGAAGCATCCAATTCATAGGCTTTCTGTTTTAGGCTTAAAGCCTCTTTATATTTACCCAATCGCAATAGTAAATCAGCTTTTGAGTCATAAGGATTCGCATTTTCAGGTTCACACCTTATAAAATTATCAAATGCTTTTTCTGCTTTGTCTAGTTCCTTATTGTTGATATATGCATATCCTAGAATATTATACCCAGAACCATAATTCTGATCTAGTCTAACAGCATTTTCACCAGCAACAATTGCCTGTTTGGGATTTTTCCGAAACAGTAAAAAACAAATGGTATGGTGTAGATATTTATCTAGAGGGCACATTTCGGCTAATTTGAATAATTGGCGTTCATTATTATCCTCTGGATTCTTAAATCTATATTCTGTAGCTTCCACTAAGATTTGTTCCTCTTTAGATACTAGATGCTTGTATTTTTTGGCAAGGGTGTGATTTATCTTCTTTATCGAATCATCTGGTGAATAAATAGAAATAAAATTATACATTCTAACAAAAGTACTGTCTAGTTCTATTGCTTTTTCATAATGCTCTATCGGATTGCCATTTATCCCATTTTGAACTAAAAACCGTGCTTTCTCAAAATGCTTCTTTGCTGCTTCTGATGCTGTTGTAATCGGCACGAGACCTAATTCTACTTCTTTTTCATCCATTTGATTATTTTTACAAGATGCTGTTAATATGATTAGAATAAAAATTAAAACGTATAATTTCATTTTCCTTTTTTTATAATAAAGGTTATTTAAGTAAATTTTGTACGAGCAATAAAAAATGACCGTTAACGAAGATTACTCCGTGAGGGCTTCGCCGTTAGACAATGATTTAGCTCGCAGGCTCGTGAGAGAGTTCTGCACTGCTACTGCGTGGTTTCAACGGAGTAATGTTTTTTAGAATGCGCTAGGATAATTTGAGGTATTGTAACAACATACTTATAACCATAAGTACTTTGTTTATTTTTGGCTTATTATCCTATTTCTAAAGTCCTCCCTACTCTAATATACATTTTTTTCACTATTTTTTACATCTTTCTAAAGCAGCTAAGTGCTGCGTAAAGTAAATTGCTATTGTCTTTATTTTGCGTTCTTATATTCTCTTGTAAGCAAAACATTTGACCTAAAAACCAAAGTATCATATATAGATTAGCAACATTTAAACAATTTTCGTCGTTATAGCAATAAACAACTTATATTCGTTCCCCCGAATAGCTGCTCTTTCTTTTACCTAGAGAAGGAGTTTTGCGCTCCTATACTCTGCAACACACATTATATGAGATATAGATTTTTTTCAGTTGTCGTTATTTGTATTTTGTTTACCCAATTAAATTTTGCACAAAACTATCAAACTATTTTTGGTTCTGACACAACACAATGGGATGTAAATTTTTGTCAATTAGGACAAAGTAGAACCGTACATAAAATAGCCATTGAAGATACCTTAATCAATGGTCTTTCATACTATAAAGTTGGAGAAAAAAGTAACCAGTCTATTGATTATAACTTAAGTGGAAACGTAGGTATTACCAATGGCTTTTTGAGAGAAGATACTAGTTTAGGAAAAATATGGTTCATTGGAACTATTAATTCTTCGAGCACCTCCTCCCTTGATACAATTGAGCTATTGGTAGCTGATTTGTCTCTTAGCTTAGGAGATACTTTTGTTGTTAGACATGACAATAGAGACAGTACGGTCTTAGTCGATTCTGTTTATTACGAATCGGGTTTAAAACGGGTTCGCTTGAATTATGTTTTACCTGCTATAGCACATTTATCCAAAAAAGTAACATTTCTAGAAGGTATTGGCACCAACTTTGGCTTTGCCTATATGCATGCAACTCTTAATTTGTGTCCTTGCTTGGACTCCTATCGCAAGAATAGCACTACTGTTTATTCAAATTTTGCATGTAGCGTTATTGGTAGTACTTCTAAGGTAAATGAGCACCAACAAGCCATTCGTATAGCACCACACCCCATTCAACATAGTAGTCTTTTTTCTTTTAAGAATCCAACTTCGCAAGAAGCTCAATTAATTATATCGGATATCTCAGGTCGAACAGTACAAACGTACACAACTACTGAAAACAACCTTCTTATACAAAAAGAGCGTCTTAGTGGCTTGTACTTTTATCAGCTCAGAATAGCCCAGCAACACAATGCGCAAGGAAAAATACTTTTCTTGGACTAAGAATCGGATAAAAAAACAACAGGTATAAAAAAACATAATTATTGTATATATTGCAGTATAATACAGGCATTTTTTTTACAAAAATGCCTATTTAATATATATAATCATTAAAAATAATAATGCATAAAACTTTCCTAATATTCTTAGTTGCTTTCTCCTTATTGGGATGTACCGAAAGTAAACAAACAAACGAACATAAACTCAAAGAGTCCAAAGAACCCAAAGGGGTCGAAAATGTAGCTTATAAATGGGGAAAAATAGCTCTAACAGCAACAGCAAACGACACGGAATACTTTAGACCAAGACCAACCATAACATCTCGATATTTGGCACTAATTTTTGTTGCTATTTTTGATGCATGGTCAAGATATGATGAAAAAGCCATTCCCGTTTATTTAAAAGAAGTAGACAGGAGACCAGCCAATGAACAATCCTTAAAAAATAAAGAAATAGCCATAAGTTATGCTGCATTTAGAGCCATGAACGAATATTATTACTCTGATAAAAAGCTATTTGAAGATTTCATGAGGGAATTGGGATTAGACCCGAATAATGAAAGCTTAGATCCGAGTACCCCTGAAGGAATTGGTAATTTAGCCGCCAAAACTGTTATAAAATCACGAAAAGGAGACGGAGCAAATCAATATGGAGAAGAAGAAGGTTCAAATGGTAAGCCTTACTACGATTATATGGGTTATAAACCTGTTAATTCTGTGGATAAGAATGTAGATATAAATCGTTGGCAACCAAAATACTTTTCAGATGGAAAAGGAGGGAAATTTGCTCCAAGTTGTTTGACACCTTTTTGGGACAAAGTAAAACCTATTGCCCTTAAATCTGGCGACCAATTTAGACCTGGTCCGCCACCAATGGTAGGCTCTGAACAACTAGAAAAAGAAGTTCAAGAAGTAATTGAAATGCAAGCTAATTTGACCGATTACCAAAAGGCATTGGTGGAATTTATGCGAGATGGTCCACAATCCGTACAACAAGCAGGGCATTGGCTAAAATTTGCGCAAGACGTTTCTAGAAGAGACAAGCATACACTTGATCAAGATGTAAAAATGTATTTTTATAACCAAGTTGTAGCGATGGATGCCTTTATAGCTTCATGGGACTCCAAGATGCACTATGATTATGCCAGACCGTATGCATTGGTTCACCAATATTACGATAACCAAAAAATAAAAGCTTGGGGAGGTGAAGGAAAAGGCATGATTGAAATAGAAGGAAAACACTGGAGACCTTACTCCCCAGAAACATTTTTATGTCCTCCTTTTCCTAGCTATGTCTCAGGGCACAGCACCATAAGTGGCGGATGTGGAGAAGCTCTAAAAATTTGGACAGGAAGTGATGAATTTGGCTCTAATGCTCAATTAGTGGCAGGGGCAATGACAGAACCTGATAATTTAGGAGATACGATAACATTAGAATTTCCAACTTTTACCCAAACAGCAGAAATGGCTGGGATTTCCAGAGTATTGGGAGGTTATCATATTCAAGCTGATAATGTAGCTGGACTGGAATTGGGAAGAAATGTGGCTAAAGAAGCTTGGAAATTTTATAAAAAACATACTGGAGAAGAGTAACGAGATATGACTAAAACTAAACTAGTAGCAGTCCCTACTTTGGGGTTGCTGTTTTGGCTGGCTAAATATTAACAATATTAAAACAAAAGATACCTTAGCTTAAAATGAAGATAAAAACACATGAAATAAATCACTTGAAAATTGCTGAAATATCATCAGAACAAAACCTTATCAATCATGTCGAGGATGGATTAAACTTATTAGGAAATATCTACTATCAAGGATTTGACAAGGTCATCATTCATCAAAAAAACATTACTCCAGACTTCTTCGAACTCAAAAATCGAATGGCGGGTGAAATTCTTCAAAAATTTTCGACTTACCGTATTCAATTAGCTATTGTGGGAGATTTTTCAATATTCAATAGTAAAAGTCTAAAAGATTTCATTTACGAAAGTAATCAGGGCAAACAAGTTAACTTTGTTGCTTCAACAACTGAGGCACTGAAAAAATTATCAGAAAAATGACTTAGTCCCAATTATTTCTGAGCAATGATTCAAACTTAAGAAGAAAACATCGAACGATACAAAAAAATGATCAACAAAGTAAACGCACTATTAATCCTAGGAGGCTTCATTTTCTTTCAGCAATTTCTAAAAGCTCAAACCAATCAACCTCAACACTTTTTGCACAAAGTTGGTATCATAGATAGTCTTTATTCGCAGGAGTTAAATGAATCAAGAAAAATTCACATACAACTACCCAGAGATTATGACCCTAATAAAAATCAAAAATATCCAGTCGTCTTTATTTTAGATGGAGAAATATTTCTGTCTACGGTTAATGAAGTCCAAAACTATTACAGTGGTGGTTTTACTCCTGAAATGGTTCTTGTAGGCATCTCGAATCAAAGCAATAGAACTAGAGATTTGACGCCCTCAACAGTAAAGGTAAAGTATGGAATGCCGTTTCGTGACGAGAGTGGAAAAGCCGCTGTATTCAGTAAATTCATTGAAAAAGAACTCATCCCCTTTATTGAGAAAAAATATCCTGTCACTAATTTTAGAACATTAATAGGACATTCCTATGGCGGCTTGTTCACCATTTATACCCTAATACATCAACCTCACTTATTTGCAAACTACTTGGCTATTGACCCTAGTTTGGATTGGGATAATCAACAACTATTAAGAGAGTCTGAAAAAATACTTGCCACGCAAAAATATAAAAACAAATCTTTGTTTATGTCTTTGAGCGGGCAACTGCACCTCCAAAATTCAACAATAACAATTGACAACGTGCTACAAGATACCACAGATTTCACATTGTTTGCCCGTTCAAATATTGCTTTCTCAAACTTGGTAAGTAAAAATGATAAGAATGGGTTGTTTTTTAAATGGAAATTTTATCCCAACGATTTGCATGGCACCATTCCACTTCCTTCTATTTTGGATGGTCTAATTGCCATTTTTGAATGGTACCAGATGGAGAGTACCGACAAAATAAACTCCTTTGACACTTCTCAAGAAGAACTTCTTCGCATTATAAAACGAAGAGCAAAAAAACTCCAAAATCATTTTGGATATCCCAATCCGCCTTATCCAGAAGCGCTCTTAAATATGTCTGGTTATATGAATATGGATATGCAACAATATGAAAAAGCAAAAATGTACTTTGAACTTGCCATGCAGTATTATCCTCAAAGTGCCAATACTTTTGACTCTATGGCTGATTATTATGAACAACAAGGCGATTATAACAATGCCATTAAATACGTCACCAAGGCACTTGAGTTAAATGCTACTAATTATTACAAACAAAGACTCGAAAAATTAGAGCAAAAAAGAGAAGAGATTAATAATGAAAAATAATCGGAAAATTTGATTCACAAAATACTTGAGGAAATAAGCAAAGAACTAAATCTATGATAAAGCCTCAATGATCTTAGAGCTTTAGCTACTAAAAAAAGTATACAATTAAAGGACTATTATAGTATAATTATGTACATTTAAGTTGCTTTTTGTTGAAACAACTGTTACATAATTATCATTTATAAGAATGGAGAATCAGGAGAAAATAGCCCAACCAACGAACTATATCAGTGCTTTACCTTATTTATCAGTACTTCCCATCACCGAACAATGTTTAGACTTTTCGATCATGGACAAAGTTCAACTGGGCTTAACTGAGAATATTCTTCAACAACTCTTAAGTGAAGAAACAGAGGTTAGTGTTGCTATTCCATTGGGTATAGAAAAGAATACCGCTCCTTCTAAAATTAGCCAACACAAGGCATTACAAAAAACATTTGAAAACTTTCAACAACAAAGAAACGGTCTTTCAATTGGCTACCCTGTTGTTTTAATGGACGATGACAAATTAGGTCGTCCTATTGCTGCCCCTCTTTTCTTGTGGCGAGTGGAATTAAACATTACTCCTGACAGCAATATGGATTGGGCATTGGTAGCTAATAATAATAATAAAGGTTATTTAAATCCTATTCTTAAAAATTACTTAGAAGCTCGATTTGAGTTGGATTGGGAACAAACAATAGGTCTAATAGATACTGTTGATGCTAAAGTAGTCGCAGAAACTTGTGCCACTTTAGCCACTCAGTTAAAACTAGAACACGATGTTAGTGTTCGCATTGAAGCCTGTCCGCTGCCTGATCAAATTCCAGAAAACATTATTCTGAATGCTATTATTCTAGGCAACTTTGAGCCTATTACCTTAAAAGAAGCCAAGAAACTACCCAAAAACTTAAAACCTAGAGAACGAAAGCAGTGGAAAACCAAAGTTCCAGCGCTTCCTAGCAACTCTGCACAAGACGAACTTATTGGTACTATATTCGATGGGCATCATGTTGTTGCAGAAGGAATTTCTAATACAGGAAAGACGCACATCATTGCTTCTATTTTGCCCAGTTTGTTAACAGACAAAGGAGCTGCCCTAATTATATCGCCTCAATTTTCCTCCTTTAAGGACATTCAACATCACTTAGAGCATCTTGGGATTAAAGATATTGGCATACTGTCTCTACAAGATGAAGTGCTGGACAAAGAGCGTATGATAGAGTATCTAGAATCTATGCCCAAACGCACACGCACTATTTCTAATTTTGACAATGTCACTTATAGCAAACAGCTCAACAAATATATGCTGCTTCGATCTAAGCTAGAACAAGCTTATGATAGTGTTCACGATGCCACCATCAATAGTTGGAATTGGACAGAGTTAGTGGGGCAATGCTTGTTGAATCATCGCAAAAGTGACAAACAAATCCTAGGTCGTTTTTTGGATAATAGCTTATTTTCGTTTACAGCCAAAGAACACTATATTATCAGTCGAGAATTGAGCGAGCACTATGTTTATTACCACAAACTCGATGCCTTAAAACATCCTTTAAATGCCTTGCATGGGCGTTTTTTTAGTGACGAGAGCAGTATTGAAAGTACTCGTTCGGAAGCAAAAACAGAATTAAATCTTTATCGTTACAAAACCAATAGTTTATACCAAAGCTTTTTAGTTTTTGTTGGCAATTATGGAGAATATTTGAAGTTTCAATATCGTGACTTTGTGGCAAATATGGAGCAACAAATCGATAAAATTGAAAGTGATTTGCACCTTTATAATGATTTGTATGGAGAAGCATTTGACAAGCAAAGTAGTTTTCAGAATGCCAAACTGAAATTATTGAGTGTTTTCTCTAGACGACACCAAGAAATTCGAGCCGCTAAAGAACAATTGTTGGAAGATTACCAAACCTTACAGGAAAGTTATAAAAACAATACTTTTTTCAAAACAGAATTTCCCGATATCAAAGCAGAGTCAAAACTTGCCGATATTGAAGGGAAGTTAGAAAAGGTAAGAACTGCCTTACACGATTGGGCTTTGACAATTCCTACCTTGGTCAAAAAACGCACACAAGAATTATCAAAAGAGACAGCCTTTCCAGAAACTTTCCAAGAGCAATACGAAGAACTAGAAAGCTGGCTACAGAAGCTCATTCAACAAATTAATGCTGCGCAGTTGTTGCGCAAGGAGGTTACTGAACCCAAAGGCAAGATTTCAGCAATCGAATCGGCTTTGTTTACCATTTTGCTCCAATTTCAAAAACTGGAAAATGAATGGAGAGACATAGATGCTTATTATCAATGGCGCCGCTCTTGGTTAACCATCGATGCGAAGACTCAAAAGGTTGTTCAAGCTTTAGTAAATGCAGGTACTCAAGACTGGGTTTCTGGCTTTAGTAGTTGGTTTTATCATCAAATTCTCACACAACAATACTCGATTCATTTACCATTAGGAACTTCCAATCAGGCATTGCCTTTTGATGCCTATATCAATACCCTACAAGACATTCAAAAACGCATTAGCCAAAAAGCAAATGTCATTACCAAAGAACGTCAAGGGGAGCAAATCAAACGCATCAAAAAAGAAAAGGATTTGACCTTAACGAATGCCCGTCCAATTTTCAAAAATAAAAAAATTAAAGACCTTTTGCAGTGGATTGGATTAGAGCATATTGGTGATGTTTTTCCAATTGTTTTGGCAACACCAGAAATGGCACAACAATTACTTGGCTTAAAAGTTTCCACCTTTGATTTGGTTATTGTTGATAATGCCCACGACATTTCTTCCAAAATTGGAGTTGATTTATTAAAACTGGGCAATCAGCACCTAGTTTTAGGCAGACCAATTAATGCTGAACAAACAGAGCAAAAAAGTCTCTTGCAATGGATGTTGGCACAAAAAGGACGCCGTTACCAATACCTAGAACACATTCACTCTAAAGACGCTGCGGAACGAACGCGCATTAATAAAGGAAGTGTGCAAGATCCTAATGCTTTCCAAATTGCCGTCGCAGAATCGCTTCAAGAATATATTGCTGCCGATCGTTTGGAATTCAACAAATCAATTGAAGGAGTTGTTGTTGATTTGGTTATTACCCCCAAGTATTCTGGACAACATCCTATTGCTGTGGTTTGTGACGGTGGCTTGTTGTCTCAAGCAAAATATGATTTTCAATTGGCAGTGGATAAAATTCGCATTCTAACCAACCAAGCTTACCAAATTCAATACATTTGGTCGGTGGATTGGTGGAAAAATAATGAAAAAGCTTTGAGCCCTCTATTGGCCTTTATCATTCAATGGGATAAGCAACATGCTGGAGGAAACTAAGGAACTAATTTTGATATAAATGATGTTCTAAACAACCCAACGATTTAGGCGGGCTATCAGTGGTTTTTCAACAAACTGATGCAACAACAAACTCAGCCCCCAAACACCTATAACAATTAAAAACTGGTTGGTTTGTTTTAAATCTGGCGTACTCGAAAAATAATGTATAATGGGTATATGAACCAAATAAGCTACATAAGAAGCATTCCCTAGCTCTATAAATAGCAAAGGCAATTGAGGGCGTTTTAACGTTTCTAAGGTTAGAATTCCGAATAAAAGCAAACTACTTCCTATACCTACCGTAGCGAAAGACAAATTGCTGTAATAATCAACCACACTTAAAAACAAACAAAGCCCTACAAGTATACCAAACAAACAACCATGCAACCTTCTTTTTACTGTCCATTTTTGACTTTGTTCATAAAGTATACTAGTAACAACGCCTGATAAAATCAGCCAAATATTCTGCCCCACAAAAAAGTTTAAAGGGGTTCCTTTTATCGGATAATTGGTATACTCCAATCCCAACAACAGAAACGTACCTATCCAACAACCAATTGCTATGTGTCGTGCTTTTTTCTGGCTACAATACAAAATAGCAATTGCAAATAGGCTATAAAAGTACAACTCAACCGAAAGGCTCCAAGTTACTTCTAGAAAAGACTTATGACCTGGCAATAAAAATACATTGGCTAAGAAACTCCAATTGAGTTGTACTGGATAGATACCAGCAAGTATTAAGATAAAAAATAGTGTCCAATAAAAAGCAAAAATTCGGATACACCGACGCTTCATAAAATAAGACGCCCTCTTTGTTCCTTTTCCAAGTTTTTCTCGGCTTGTCCAATAGATAATAAACCCACTGATCACAAATAAAATATCAATTCCCTTGTAGCTATGACTGCCAATTCCCATATGAGCAAAAATCACAAATGTAGCTGCTATAAAGCGCAACAACTGAATGGATTGAAAATAATTCATATCAGAGAAAACTAGGATTAAGTAAAAGCATATTCAGAGTTTTAATAAGACTTTCCTTATACAAGATGCAGTCGTCACTCCAAATTACACCTTTTGTTGAGGCACAGCTAAACCTTATTAGTTTACTTTAGATTTCGACTGCGTATAATGTAATCGACCTTTTTAGGAATGCACTTTACTTGCTTGGCATACGCAGGTTTTTCTTTTAATAAAACACGAATAGAACGTTCTTTGAATATATCAATTTTAGAAAAATCAGCAATGACCTTAAAATCTTGTGCTGCCAAACGATCGTAATCACTCAAGCCAACTTGACTAGATACCTCTACCGTTTTGGGCAAAATAATCAACAACAAACTATCTGGAACATTAAGCACCTCAACAGGAACTTCTATTCGTTTTTCAGTTACCTCTTCCACTTTTGCCATACAACGAATTTTATTCGTAGATAGCGCAATACTTCCATTAGGATGTGCTTGGAGACCTATTTCAACATCTATATCTTGGTTCACTTCCGAAGGAGGTAACAATACATTGGTACGCCATTCGTTAATATCCCTAATAACAGAAGCAGGTCCCTTTATTTCAATCTTTTGAGGTTCTATTTTTATAGAATCAACAAATTGATACAAAGGTGCTAGACGCACTTGCTCTTCCAAAACAACAGGAATTACTTTGGTAGCAATATCTTCCATTTGAAGTTTAATGGTTTCTGGGTGGATGTTTAGAATTCTTGCTTTGGGAATTGATTTAAGTACTTTTGCATTCAAAGAAGAAACAGAGATTACGCGAATTTCATTGGCAGAGACAGGAATGTTGACGACTCTCTCTTTATTATAAAAAGCAAAGCCTAACAAATCCCAACCTTTGCCCTCTATATCTACCTCTAATTGGGTAGCAGGTGGATTGGTAAAAATTTTGTCTGCTGGCGTTTCATAATTTAGCTTGACAATCAAAGTATCTTTATAAGAATAGGATAATTTTGTCATTAGCCAAAAAACAAAAGCAATACTAATGCAAATCATTAGTATTGCTCGATCCGATTGAAGGAATTCTTTTATATTTTCTTTACTAAGCTTTTGCTGGCTCTTTTGAGCTGTTGGTTGCACTGGAGCTTCCATAAACAGATTTCGTTTGTTCCAAAGAAATAGCGCTTCTTTGAACAGTAATAACAGTTTTAGGCGCTATTAATAAAGTAATTTTGTCTTCTTCTAAAGAGGCAATTGTACCGTGTATGCCTCCTATCGTAACTACTTTAGAACCCTTTTTTAGATTACTAGAAAATGATTTCTGCTCTTTTTGTTCTTTTGCAGACGGTCTAATGATAAAAAAGTACATGACCAAAATTGCTGCTAACATAAATGGCCAAAACAAAGGATTAGCACCAGCTACACCTGCTGCTTCACCTCCCGCCTCTTGCCACAAAAACAATATATTATTCATCATTTTGTTTTACAATTTAATGTTGTGTTTTGTTTTTTTAATAAAATGAAGTGGACAAATATACAAACTTCTAAGCCAATTCCATTGCTAAATCCATATCTTTCCAATGTAAAGCAATTTTAGGAGCTGTAATTCCCTCGGGGAAATGTCCCGTGGCTTGAGTAGATTCAATGGTTGTATCAGCTCCTGCTTGTTTTAGTAATTCTGCCATCTCTAATGGTCCTCCCGTATCTGCTAAATAGTGTGTTGGTGTCCAGCCATTTGCATCTTGTGCATTGACCATTTTATTTTTTGATAATTTGAAAAATGTTTTCAAACCATCTATTCGACCACTTCCTGCCACTTGGTGCAACAGCGTTATTTGATTCCAAGGTTTTTCTTCAAAACTAGCACCATGTTTATGTAATAACTTTATAATATCGCCCACTCCCGAAGAACAAGCTACTCTCAATGGAGAAATCCCTCTATCATCAGTTCTTATTACCGATACGCCACCTTTTACAAGCACTTTGACAACAGCCAAAGCATTCAAATATTCTCTATGTTCAAAAGGCGCCCATTCTTGACTGGCAATTCTCTGTTGTTCCTTCAAGGTCATTAAGCGACCAGGTTTAGGCTTGTATTTATTATAATCATAATAGTACGCTAAGTAACCTTTTTGCAAGGTACAACGTACAGGCACGCCATTCACCTCATCATCATGCACCCAATTGTCCACTCTAGTACTATACAGCGTCCAAAGTGCCTGCAACAAAGCCGTGCTACCATTAGCAGTCACAGCCGAAGTATCTGCTCCTAGTCTTAACAATGATTTTACAACTCCGACATTACCTAAAGCGCTCGCAATTAACAAAGGTGTATTCCCATCTGCATCTTTAGCATCTTTGTCACAACCATTTTTCACCAAAGCTACCACCAAGCTTGCAAAGTTAGAAGCTGCTGCCAAATGAATGGCCATTGCTCCTGAAGTCGTCTGTTGAGTCTTATTCGCTCCTGCTTTTAACAATAAAGTACAAATTGCTTGATGTCCTTCCTTTGCAGCTAAATGAAGCGGATATAACTGATCTTTATCTGGCAAATTGGGATCAGCACCTTCCTTTAACAACACCTTGACTACCGCAGTGTGTCCCATCAATGCAGCAGAATGCAAAGCACCAGTATGTGCTCCCAACGCATTGGGATTAGCCCCCCTTTTTACCAAAGACAAAACATCTTTGGCTGCTCCTCCTTCTACTGCCAAAATCATCTGCTCATCCAATGAGCTTAGCTTTTTCATTCCATTTATTTTAGTACTCTTGCCAATTTAGTATCTTTCCAATGCAACGCAACTTCTTCAGCAGTACAACCAGGTGGCATACCTGCTCCTCGTCCTTCTTTGCTTTTGATGGCAGGATCAACGCCTTTTTCAAGCAATAAAGTTGCCATCTTCAAGGGTCCTCCAATATCTGCCAAATAATGCAAAGCCGTCCATCCAAAATCATCTACAGCATTTGCGTCTATTACTGCCCCTAGCTTCAAAAATTGCTCTAACCCATCTAAGCGACCACTCCCAGAAACCCGATGTAGTGGAGTAGCATTTTGATACCCACGAACATCTAGAACTGCCCCCTTGTCGTAAAGTTGTTGAATGACCAATGCCTCCCCAGTATGGCAAGCCATATTGATTGGAGTCTGTTTAGTATCATTAGCAGCATTGACATCCGCCCCTGCTTGGATCAAAAACATAGCCGTATCTAAGGCATCCAAATACCTCAAATGATTTTTAGGTCCCCAATCTTTGTTTACGTATATTCTTTGTTCCTCAATAGTCAACAGATCGCCTAATTGATCTGCCTCACTTGGATTATAATCTCGATCACATCTAAAGCAACCCTTTTTGATTTCATAACGAATCAAACGTTCATCTTCTTTCTCTTCGTATATCCACTCTGCTGTTCTAGTGCCGTACAACTGCCTCAAAGCCTTGATCAATGGCGTATCTCCTCCTAAATCTTTGTTGTTCGCGTCTGCTCCTGCATCTATCAAAAGGCGAACAACTTCTGTGTTCCCCAAGCTTGCAGCAGCAGCCAAAGGGGTCAAACCATTAACATCCTGTGCTTCTATATTGGCACCTGCTTCTAACAACACAGGGATCACCGCAGCATAATTGGACGCAGCGGCTACATGCAGTGCCGTTCCCTTTTGAGAGGTCAAGGCATCAACATTAGCCCCAGCATTAATTAATTGTTTGGCAATTGCCACGTGCCCTCTACTAGAAGCTAGATGTATCGGATAATATCCTTGTACATCGTTTGCATCTGCTTTTGCTCCTTTGCTTAACAACAACTCAACAACAGTACCATGCCCATTGAATGCAGCACAATGCAAGGCCCCCGAGTTGGGTCCCATTGCATTAGGACTAGCCCCTTCTTCTAGAGCCTTTTGAACTCCGTCTAAATTGCCAGTTTCTGCGGCAACAACTATTGCTTGATCTAATGTTTCATTCATAGCTTGATTTATTTAATAAGTAAAATTGTTTAATAGCCGATGAGAATTTTCAGTAGGAATACCAAAGCTCATCGGCTAGCAAATTTTAGAGCATAAAAAATAAAACTTAGCTATTTTCTTTTTCCTCTCGAGCCGCTTTGTTCTCTAATTCTTTTTTCTCCGTTTCTGGATTTTTTTCTACAGCACCGACTATTCGAATCTTCGTTTTATTAGGAATTGTATTGGCTGAAATAGTCACGGTTTTATCTTGTTCTCCATTCTTACCTTTACTACTAAACTTCACTCTGATTTCTCCACCATCACCAGGAGCAATTGGTTCTGAAGGCCACTCTGGTACTGTACATCCACAGCTTCCCTGTGCATGACCAATAATCAAGGGATTTTTCCCTACATTCTTAAACTTAAAAATATGTTCTACGGATTCTCCTTCTACTAACGTTCCAAAATCAAATACCTCTTCTTCAAATTCAATTTTAGCAGCTGTTTCTGGTGAAATAGCTTCGTCTGCGGTTACAGGATTGCTAATTAGTGATGAATTGCTAATGCCATCCATTTGTTGAACTTCTGTAGCAGTAGGCACTGTTTTTTTAGGTTCATCTGCCGATGAACAAGCCGTAAATACATAAAGGACACTCAATAACAAGATTAATTTACTCATTGTTTATTATTTTATACTATTAATTTTAGTACTTCGTGGATTAGCTCCCTGTGGTCGTGAGAGCGCAAGCTTAGTTTTTTAGCTTTTTTGTAAAAAATTAAAAAAGCATCTTTGCATTACTTTAATTATCAACCCTTTAAAGAATATCGATAATCAAACTGATGCGATTTAGCTGCGCTGCTACTGCGTGGTTTCCACGAAGTAATGAATTTTTGACACTTCACAAGCTTCCTGTAGCCAATTAATGCGACAGACACCACTATGAAGCAATATTTTTTATATTTTATCTGGCTTTGACTGTTTCGAAAACTCCAATAGCCAAAGTATTCCCCCTGATATAGCCAAATTATCTTTTTGAATAACCAAAGATTTTCGATACTCAAACTGTGCTTGCAAATACAACATTTTTGACAGCCTGATGTTCACTCCTGCCCCCATGGGAATTTGAAAATCAAAATTTCCATTTCTTTGGGACAAGTACAAGCCTCCTACCCCCAACAAAATATAAGGTGCAATCAAAAAGTCTTCTTTCAAAAGGTAATCATTGTTAAACTTATAAACTGCTACCAAATCGCCTCCAAAAAACAACTCATTCCGTTTTCGCCTAGAACATGGTTGACACAAACTATCTGTCGCATCAAAAATGAGGTGATGTGCATCTATACTACCTATTCTCAAAGGCAGTCCTATATTCAAAGATTTATTAATATGCCTAAAAAAACCTATTTCCCCAGCATAATTAACATCCTCTGGATGCAATATACGCCCAGAGTTAGCTACTTGAAAAACGGTATCTAAAGTATTGTAATCTGTAATTACAAACTTATAAGTTAAGCCGTTTTTGGTTGTAGATATTTGGGCAACCACTTGCAGAGACAGGACACAACAAAACCATAGGAAAATAATACGCATTGATTGGTAGTTTGGTTAAGATTTGCTCACATGAGATGACAAGCTCTATTATTTACAAAAACTTATTCGAGCACATCCACTCAAATAAGTTTTTGTCTATTAAATGTACTAAAAATTACTACATGAAAAAAGTAATTTAATCTAGCAGGTTACTACTTTTATTTAGTTTCTATTGAATCAATTTTCTTTGAGTCCTCTGCCCTCTTTGCTAATCAACCCCTTTTCCATCAAATCCTTCATCAAACGATCCAAGATACCATTAATAAAACGCTTACTTTTGTCCGTGCTATAATCCTTCGCTAAACTAACATATTCGTTAATCGTCACTTTGGTTGGAATTGATGGAAAATATAAGAACTCACAAATTCCTAATTTGAGCAACAACATATCCAACACAGCAACTCGGTCTTCGTTCCAGTTTTTTAGTTTATCAACGACTAAGTCGTGTAATTCATCGTTGTGACGAATAGCCTTGTACAACAACTCCTTTCCAAAGTCATGCACAAATTCCTCATTAGGCAATTGAGCAATATAAAACTCATCCTCTTCTGGTAAAGAACGTACAGAACGTTTGATAGCACCAAAGATCAAAGATTGATCGTCTTCTGAAGTTGGAGAAATATCTTCGAGGTGTTCCAAGAAGTGCTCATTCTCCAGCATAGATTTATATAAGTTCACCAAACAATACTGGTGTTCTCTAGCTGGCATAGGAGACATTTCTAGGTAGGAATTATAATATTCTGATTTCGCAAAGTTTTGATACAACTTGCGCACCAAGTCATCGTCAATGATGTTACTCAATTTTTCTTTTCTAATCCTAGCATGAAAATCTTCGTTCTCTCGAAGAGCTTCTAAAACAGGATTTTCATAAAGCCTAAGAGAAGCTTTTTTATCTTCTTCTGTAGGTACAAATTTTTTAGATTTTATGTCAAAATCTTTCTTTGAATAATTAGCAACCCTTATCAGGTAAAGCATATTCAACAAATACAAACGATAACTCTCTTGGACTGCTTTGAGATAATCTTTCTCTGCAATGGCAGTATTCGTATGTTCGCTTTGTAAATAAGCATATAATGTTTGCAATACCTTGATACGAATATTGTGACGACTAAGCATACTAAATTATAGATATAAGTATAGTAGTGAGATAAGAACTATTTACATTGAAGTGCAAATGTACAAAAAGTTTATAAATGCGTTGTCAATTTACTTTCTTTTTTAAGAAGAGTATTTAATTTTGTGTCCCATAATAAGACTTTATTTAAATCTATTATCCAAATTTACTCAAAATAACACCATGCCCGTTCCTAAAGAATTTATTTACGAAGGTGAATTTACCATTCGAACTAGTGAAATTGATCGCGCCAAAAAAGTCACAGCAACGGCTTTTATTGATTTAATGCAAGAAGCTGCCATGCAAAATGTTATTGAACTCAAAGTTTCTGTTTGGGACATGGCTGAGAAAAACATCTCTTGGGTTTTGATGCGCAAAAACCTTAAATTATACCGCTTACCTTCTCTTGGAGAAACCATCAAAATACAAACGTATCCTGCTGGTTTTGACAAATTATTTACTTATAGAGATTATAAAGTTTTTGATCAAAACAATACGTTGTTAGCTGAATCTTCTTCGACTTGGTTGTTAATGAATACCATTAGACGAAGTATAGCTAGAATTCCCGAAGAAATTCGTGTGAGAGGTGATTTTGACACCTCTAAATGCCTTCCTCATGCCAAAAACAAATTGCCTAAATTAACAAGAGTGGATCTACAAAAAACATTTATTGTCAACTGGCACGATATGGATTTTAACGAACATCTTAATAATGTACGTTATATGCAGTGGATGTTTGAGACCGTTGATTATTATTTAAAACATACAGGCAAATTAGAGGAACTGGATATTATTTACAAAGCAGAGTGTTATTGGAAAGATACAGTAGAGGTAAGTACACAAAAAGTAGATGAGACGGTCTATTTACATCGTTTGGTGCGCTTATCAGATGGGGAAGAAATTGCTTTGGCAAAAACGACATGGAGCCAAATCTTATAAATTTATATAAAAAAAATACAACTAGCTTACCCTTTTTTCGTCCTAAAAGCAAGTGTCCTCTTTTGGTATATAGAGTATCTTTTTTATATTAAGGGTTGCTAATCAATCGTTCCCAAAACTACAGTATTTTTTTTACTAAAAATAAGATGCATGCACCACCAATTAATTCTTGTGTTAATATTAGTAATGGCATTTCCCAAACTAATATTAACAAAATCCCCTTTGTCTCAGCTCACTTTGAGCAATTACCGAAACTACGTCTTATTCTTTGTGCTCTTATTTGTTTTTAGTGTTCCAAAATCTTTTGCTCAAGAAAAGGACAAACCAGAGGCTCAACACAATCATGTAGACAAAGCCTTAATCAACCGCCTTTCTCAAAAAATCGAACAGGCAGAAAACGACTCTATAAAAACGACCTACATCATGAAACTGGCATATGCCTACCTGTACCATGTTCCTGACTCTACCATCAATGTGGCTCGAAGAGGGTTAAATATTCTAGAAGGGGATACATCTTCGTGGGTACCTGCTATACAAGTACAGCTGATTGCGTTTGTAGGTCATGCTCATCGATTTGGAAGTAATTTTACAGCAGCAGTTAATGCTTTTCAAAAAATGCTAGCGTATAGCATTTCTTGGAATGATAGCAACCTGATTGTACAATCTTATTTTAACATAGCTGCTAGTTACGCAGAACAAGAGAAACACGATTCTGCGGTTATTTTTGATTTAAAAGCATTAGAAATACAAGAAGCAACTCATTCTAACCAGTTAGGAAAAAGCTATAATAGTGTTGGTTTGGATTATTTGAATGCCAAACTATTTGACCAAGCTTTGATCTATTTTAATAAAAGTATTGCCCTAAAAAAAAAGAACAAGCAAGATAATTTATTAGGAAATACATACTTTAACCTAGGAACTACCTATAGAGATCTCGCCAAACAAGATAGTGCCCTTTATTTCTATGAGTTGGCACTTAAAAATGCCAAGATATACAAAGATAGTATCTTCATTATGCAATCTTTAGAAGCCATAGGTATCATTCACTCTATCAATGGCGATTATGCCCGTGCAAAAGAATACCTATTACAGGCTATTTCTCTTTTTAATTTTTTAAAACTTCCCTATAACAGTCGAATTGTCAATAGTTATCAAGAGTTGGCAAGGGTTTATATTACAGAGTCTAATTTTGAAAAAGCTGAAAAGCTATTAAACAAAAGCAAACAAATACTTTATAACAATAAGGCTTCTATCAGCAATAGAATGAAGCAAAATTTAGAGCTTTGGCAGTTATTGGCTTGGTCAAAAAAAGATTTTGCCAATGCAAGAATTTATTCGCAAGAATATGCAGACCTAATAGATACACTGCACCAACGAAATATAGACCAAAAAGTATACAAACTTTTACTTACATACGAAGATCAACTAAAAGAGCAACGAATCAAGTCATTAGAGCAACAACAAGAAATTTCGAATTTAAAAAACGAACGACTCAACCAAAGTCTTTACTTCATGGTGATTATCATTATCGTTATGCTTCTTATTGTTGGATTTTTGTATCGTCTGAATAAATGGCGTTCAAAAGTCAATTTGGAATTGGAAACATTAAACAACACCAAAGACAAGTTATTTAGTATTATTGCTCATGACTTAAAAAATCCATTGTCTGCGTTTCGTTCTATTACTCAATCGCTATCCGAAGACATTTTTGACATCAGCCGAGACGATTTAGATTATTTTATCAAACAACTCAATACTTCTGCTAGCAATCTCTTCGATTTGCTTCAAAACTTATTGTATTGGTCTATTTCTCAAACAGGACGTCTAGAATTTCAGCCTCAGAAAATTACTTTAACTGAGACTACCGACGATGTTTTTAGCCTATTAGAAAGTAGCGCTAATATTAAGAACATTGGACTATCCAATACCATCTCCACAGAAACTGTTGCTTGGGCAGATCAAAAAATGACGCACACCATTTTAAGGAATTTAATAGCCAATGCCATTAAGTTTACCCCTAATGGAGGGAACATATCTGTTTCTTCCAACATCAATAATTCGATGTTGACTATTTCGGTGACTGATACAGGAAAAGGAATCCCACCCCATATTGCTCCAACACTATTTATGCTCAATTCTAGCAAAAACGAACGAAATGAAGTGGAAGGAAAAGGAACAGGCTTAGGACTTATACTATGCAAGGAATTAGTAGAGCAACAAGGCGGAAATATATGGTTAGAAGATACTTCTTCCTTAGGCAGCACCTTTAGTTTTACGCTTCCCACTCCATCCAAAAATATTTAAAATGAAAAGTCCCATTCATATTATCATTGTTGATGATCACCAAATTGTCATTGACGGTATTCGTGCCATGCTACTAACGAACAAAACCATCCGAGTAATTGGTACCGCCTTAGAAGCTCAAAAACTCTGGGAACTGTTGCGCCACAAACAACCTGATGTCTTGTTATTGGATATGAATTTGCCGCTTGTTAATGGCATTGAAATTACAAAAAAAATTATTGAAGAATACAACAATATACGAATATTGATGTTAACCGCCAATACAGATAAAAATACAATTTTAAAAGCTGTAAAAGTAGGTGTGCATGGTTTCTTGCCCAAAGAATGTCGGAAAGAAGAATTGTTGCTAGCTATCGAGCGTATTGCCAATGGAGAACATTATTTTGGAAAAGATATTGCTCCTATCGTGTATCAAAGTTTTGCCAATCAAGTCTCTGGAAAATCCAAACTTATCACTAATTCCAATTTAACAGAACGAGAAATTGAAGTCGTTCGAGGTTTTGCCAATGGGCAAAGCTATAAAGAGATAGGCATGGCTTTGTTTATAAGTCCTAGAACAGTCGAAACGCATAAAAAGAACATTTTCAAAAAACTCAATTTTCAGAATCAAGCCGACTTAATCAAATATGCTATCAAGGAAGGTATCATTGAGCTTTAGCCTATTCATTAAGCTGAGTAACGAATCCATATTCTAGTAAAAATACGATAGACTTTAAACCTTTCTGATATCCATCCGTAATTTTACGGACAAGAGAAATCCCGAAAAAGCGGGATTTCTCTTTTTTATTTTTTGATCGAAATTTGGTTTAAGGGAGTGAGTATTACACTAGACTTCTCCTAAACACAAAAATATTGATTGCCTCACCCAATTCAATACAAAGTATTCTCATTATCATCCTTAAAATTATTACACCAATGAAAGAATTGATTTTACTCCTCCGTAATGTAGGAGTCGAAAAGCTGCTTTTAACCAAAGCAATTCCGCTCAGTATTGCTCTATTATTAACCGAAACCTTCGTTAAGTTGGGCAGTTTCACTTTTGAATTTTTTGCTTTTGCTCTACTCTTTTGGGGATTGTCTACAATTGGTTCACTTTTCATCAAAACACCTTAATTATGAATACAATCATTATCAAAAGAATGCGGTGTTATGAAAATGAAGATGATCTTGGAGACGACGAAATCAAATTAAGAATAAAAGCGGATGGGCATCGAGGGGTTACCCTTCGAAATAGTGATTTTGACAATGGTCAAACTTGGTCGATCAATCGTTCTTATACCTTTGAGCACAAAATCACTCTAGAAGTATATGATGAAGATCCCTTAAGTAGCGATGACAAATTAGGCATGCACACCTTTGATGGTCGGGTTTCTATGTACGATGCAACCGCTTCCTTTACTAGAGACGAGTCTGACTACGAGCTCATTTTTGATTTAATTGTGGCAGAAGATGCCCCTCAACTATTTGAGCCCAAACTAGGACGTCTTAATATCCGTGACTTCTTTAGCCGCATGGGTAGAGGACTCTTAGATATTAAACAACACCGTACTAGAATTTTAGAACCAAGCATTTATCAAATCGGAAATGAAGTGATTAGCCTAAGGGAAACGTTTAATCGCCATGCCTCGCAAGATGGTGCTAAAAACAACACGGCTTCGGTTAGAGAATGGGTACAGACACATTGCAATTTTTTTAGTAAAAAGACCTACCATTCCAATAAACCACGTTCGAGTCAAAGAAGAACGTTTTTTCATGGAGACAATTGGCACAAGGTCTCCAATGAATTGAGCCATCAAATAGCAGGTTTTCAAGAATATAGTCGTGTTACAGCTACCGACAACCCAACTAGTCACGAAACACGCGACTGGAATTGGGACTTGTTTCCTGATCCTCAGTTTATGTATCTGCTGGGTGAAGGTATGAAAACAAAAGGGCAAGGCAACGAAATGGTTCCTTTTATACACAACGAATCAGAAACGGGATCTTTTCCTGTTCAATGGCGACCTTTTTGGGGAGAATATATTACCTTTTGGGGGCGGCATGTTTGGGATACAGGACACGCTCCTGTTCGCACAGAAATTCATCCCATGCACACCATGATCCGAGAACATACTACAGCTAGTCATATTGGTGACAATGGTGCTATTGTTCCTGTCAATCAAGCTTACATTGGAATGGGTCTATCTGGCGGCTTTCCTAATGGCACCAAAACAAGATGGAAACACGAATTTGGTGGCATTCCTAAAGGAGTTACAGGCGACTCGAAAGATTGTTGGGCTACCAATCTAAAAAAACATCCCCTCAAGTTTAAATTTTATCCTCCTGTCAAACGCCCTAGCCCCACAGCTTCTTTAGTTTTTAATATAAAGTTTTGTCAACATATTACTGTTAAGGATGGGGAGCAGCTGGACGATTTTTTAAGCTTAACGCAATACGACAACCCTTCTAAAGGCGGCAAACACAAAGGATTTAGAGATTGGCATAGTATAACGGGCTTTACTCCTATTGATACTCCTATAAACTTTCAGCCAAAGGCCACTTTAATCCATGGTCCTGATGGTGCACCTGCTTACTTTGAGGTAGAGGCTAACCTATCTGGCATGACTGATATTCCTGTTGGCTATTATGCTATATTAGAATGCGGTTGGAGTGAATTAGGTTTCCATTTACTACAGGAGTATGAAGTTACTTTTGAAGAAATGAAAGTCAATATCAAAGGCAGTACGTTTGGCAATGAATGGCATTTATATTATGGTGTTAATGGCATGTGGTCTGCTTGGTGGAATGGCAATATTCGTGCAGGCAAAACATTTAAGAAAAATACAACACACCGAGTTTGGGTCTTAGATAGAATGCCGCTTGTCATTAGGGATTGTGGAGTTGAATGGTATGGCACCGACTGGGGCAATGAAGCAATTGATAATATTAACGTTGTTATGAAAGGACCGAAACATCTAGATGCACTCAACGAAGATTATATCATAGGCGATCCTCGACACTTTAGTTTAATTAGAAGCGATAATCGTTCTACCAGATTAAAAATAAGAGGGCAAGGTCGTAACCGCTTCACCTCACATGAATGGATTATTAACATTGAACGGACACAAAAACATGGCTACCTTGAATCACTCTAACATACAATCTGCCATCTTAGGGAATTCCAAATTTATGGTTGGCGACAATCCTCATTACTGGAATCCTATCGAATCGGCAATATCTCTACTAGTCACTATTTCTGGTGGTCATCAAGAGGTTTACGGCTATTACTCTGCTACAGATAATTATCTAAAGGTTCACCCTGATATTTTTAGGCAAATTTTGAAAAATACAGCTTATCAGATTTTCAAACATCAAGAAAAAAACATTGTTGATTTAATCAAAGAACATCGTTTTATAAAAAATAAAATCACAGCAGGTCCTTTCGAGAATTTGGAGAATGAACACCAGACAATTCATGCCTTGAGTCTTTTGTTAACGGATATTTCTTTTTATCAAGAATTACGTCGCAAAGGATATATGGATTGGGATGATGGAACGTATGAAGCTGCAATTATTATAGGCTATGGTTGGAGAAAAATACTCCCGATAAAAGTTAAGTTGACTCAATCTAGTGCAGACGTTCACTTTGAAACACGACAATTGATACGAGATGCTTTAAAGAGCTATCCTAAAAATACTTATTTGCAATTTGTAGCGCAGCGATATAGTTTGTCTTGGTATACGAAGAACAACATACAATTACAACAAAGTTTGGGCTATTTTCAAACTTTAGCTAACTCTAGGAAGCGGTCAGAATTAGCTGTGACTATGAAGACACTGGGACAATCGTCTTTGGTTGATATAGGGCTTAGGTATCAAAAACCTGCTTTGATTCATTCTTCTCTCAAAAAACTAGAACGAAGATTTTCATCAACGCAAAAAAATCAAAATATGATTCTTTTTGCAAAAGCTTGGGCTAGTGTTTATGACAATAAAAAAACACAGGCTAAAACGCTTGCTTTAAAAATTGCTGCCAGTCACAATTCTTTCTTAAAACACCAAGCAGTACATATCCTAAAGACACTTGGTGAAACTCGAAAAGCTGCTAGTATTTTACAACAATAGTCAACCGACCAACTCCAATACTACTTACCAACCTAACCTTCAAATTAAAAAATTAAATTATTATGAATAGCGATATAAAATTAGATAACTCAACAATAGAAATCCTTGGCGACAATACCAAAGTGACAGGCTTACAGTTGGAAATCAACAATGAGAACAACCAATTTAAGAATAAAACAACAAATAAAATCTTTGTAGAAATTAATCCCAAACAAAGAAGCATGAATATTAAAAACGTCTTGGGAAAAGACACTATAATATTTAATGGAGATAATGCCTCCTTGGTTTTGGGAGATGCAGAGGGTAAAAATGATGGTGATTTATATATTAAAAATAGCGCAGGAAAGACAACCATCCATTTAGATGGGCAATATGGCAACCTAACACTTGGCACTAATGGCAAGGATGGTAACCTTTATCTTAGAAATCACGCAGGAAAAATAACGTCTAAGCTCGATGGTGATACCGCAACGCTTAGCTTAGGGCGGCAAAGAAGCCCTGGTAAACTTCTTCTTAAAAGTAATACTGGAGAAGATTTTGTACAACTAGATGGCTTATTAGGTCAAATAAATTTGGGTGCTCAAGGTAGCGAGACAATTCGAATGAATGGGCTTTCAGGAGCTCTTATTTTGGGCAATAAGGAGCAAGATGGAGAACTTATTATCAAAAATCGCCAAAACAAAACAACAATTTCTATTGACGGCAATAATGGCGACCTCAAATTTTTGACAGCAAATGGCACCGTAGCTGTTTTAGCAGAACTCAAAGCATTAAGAGCAGAAATCGAACGTTTAAAGGCTCAAATCGAGCCCTAAGAATGTTGAAAAATAAAAAACTAGCACCACACCAGTGCTAGTTTTTGTTTTTACATCCCGAAATTAATATAATTAGAATTTATTACCCCTAACAAACTCTATAAGTAATTCTCAGTATTATAGGGACTTTAATACTTGATTTAACTTTTGGTTATCTGCTAGTTATAGTACTTTATGAGCCAATCATATTATTTAAACAAACCTAATAAATCGTTTATTCTCACTTTAAAAAAAGAACCAAGAACATATTGCACCGCACTTGCAACATATCCTTGGTTTTTCCTTTTAACTTTCTTCACAATTCAAAGATGCAACAAATTTACCCCACAAAAAAAGACTTTTTACAGCAATTATCTGATTTATAAAACCACAAATTATCTAAAAATATACTCCTAAAGCCTTACAAGGAGATTTTTCCCTGAAAAAAGATCCGATAATTTAGATTTATTCAAATATGAAAATCTTTATTTTTTTTTGCAAAAATATGTACGTGCTCCATCAGTAGTACTGTGTGAGTTCAATAAATCATTAATTACTGTAGTTAGGAATTATCTTGTTAAGGTTTGCTTTTCTTTTTAAGAATCTAGACATCCGTCATCAATGCTTTTTACTCATTCTAGAACGTAACCGAGACAGAGAGACAGGAGTAATGCCTAAGAAGGAAGCCAAGTGTTTTTGCTGAACACGCTGCATTAAGCTAGGTTCTTCTCTAATCAACCACAAATACCGCTCTTCGGGACTACAGATTAGAAAAGTTTCTAATCGTTGAAGTACTTTTACAAGAAAATCTTGAATAAATTGATTGCGCATTTGATCTATTCTAGGATTAACAGTGGCCAACCGCTCTATATCTCGATAGTCAAAAACTAACATGGTTGTAGGTTCCAAAAACTCTACAATTTGGCGACTCGGTTCCTCATAAAAAATAAGCTCATGGGTAGAAGCAATTTCTCCTTCTTTTGCAAAAATAACAGATACTTCTTCTCCTGAACTTTTAATGCTATACCCTCTTATCAGTCCTGTTTCTATGATACCAACCTTTTTGCGAGTGGCTCCAAGTTTGATAAACTGTTCTCCTGTTTGATAGCTTTTCATGACAGAAATGGCTTCAATTTCAGCAATATCATCTGCTTTTAAAAAGGGAAAATGACTAAAAAACTCTGTTATTTTGCTCATTTATACATTCAAAAGTCAATTAAACAATTTCGACCCATTCTGCTTGAGCCAAATTATACAAATCTTTGGGTACAAGTCCAACCAAGAGACCTCTAGTTCCTGCATTAATATACAACTTTTCTAAGTCTTTTGCTTCTTCTGAAATATAAACTGAATATTGTTTTTTCATGCCAATAGGTGAGCAACCGCCCCGAACATAACCAGTATGCTTTTGCAAATCTTTAACCGCCAGCATTGCTACCTTTTTATTTTGGCTTACAGCCGCCATCTTTTTTAAAGACAAAGAAGCATCGCCAGCTACTAAGGCAACAAAAACGCCTGTCTTGTCTCCTTTCAATACTAGAGTCTTATAAATATGCGTCAAGGTTAAGCCGTTATCTTCAGCTATTTTTTGTACGTTCAAATTCTCACTATCATAAGTATACTCTATTGTATCAAAAGTTACTTTTTTCTGCTGTAACAACCGTATTGCATTGGTCTTTTTCATTCTTATTTTGTATTTTTAATATCTAGCACAACCATTTATCAACTTGATGCATCTATTTTAATAGATTTCTACTTACAAAATAATGAATATGCTACAAAGGTTCCTTCTCTTTTACTTTATTTTAATTTTTGCTAGTACAAACACCTTTGCACAAGACGGAACGTGTGTATCGGGCAATTGTCAAAATGGCTACGGTCGATTTGAATGGCACAGCGGGGAAGAGTATATTGGGAATTTTAGCAATGGCAAAATGAATGGTTATGGTGTTTTTTATTGGCAAAACAAGCGCAAATTTATTGGGGGTTGGAAAAAAGGAAAAATGGATGGAGAAGGCATTCTTTTTTATGAAAATGGTCAAATAAAAAAAGGCATTTGGAAAGCCAATACTTTTGTTCGTTTGTTGCGCAACGACTTTTCTCTTTCTAGAGAAAATATTCAGCATGGTGAGCATGAATTGTTGCAAATGTTGGTTGATCGACCTGCTCTTGCTGATATTGTCCAAAAAGATGATCTTATTTGGCAATGGGTTCTTTATAAACTAGCTGGCGAAGATGTTCAATCTCCTATTTACTGGCAAGCAAACTCAAACAAAAACTTTCCTATTCCAACTGGTGTCAATGCTGTGCATGCTTATCCTACTCCCAAATCAGAAGGACGTGTTTGGGTGGCAGATGATATTACATCAGAGGAAATGTGGGCTGGTATTGTCTATGAATTGCACAACATCAAAAATGGTCCTGAGTTTCAAAAAATTGAACGAGATGCCAAATACTTTGCTTGTAGCAGAAAAGATTATATCATGCGCTATGCTCGTTTGGAATATAAAGCAGCCCAAGAAACAGCTATTTTTTATCGTACCATCTGGCTCCCCTATTGTCAAAGCAAAGGGATCAAACCGCAACCTCAACTTTGGTTTTATTACCTCCCTGATACCTTTGAAAAATGGGCGAAAGGCTTCAATGATCCCAGTAGTTATCCTTGGCACCCTTACTCAGGTTATTACGATCAAATTGTAAAAGACGTTGTCAAAAACTACTAACATAATCTTTCGATTTGCCTAATTGACATCTGCTTAAGATTTATCGACCACTACTCATAAACATGCGTTGCTGTTCGATTTCGCAAAGCATTAATCCACTGACCATACTGCACCCCATTCACTTCTTTTTGCATGGTTCCTGGCAATAAATTAAAGGTATGGCTCGCATCATTAACATAAAATGTCTTCCAATTGGTATGCCGTGAAAAGACAGAGTCTCTCAAATAAATTAAAGCATTTTTATAATCTATAGCAGGCAAAGGTGCAGGAACAACTGTAGACTCGGCACAATTATTAACACCATAACCATAAAATTCTCGAATAACGATATCCTCCAACGCAGATATTAACCCAAACTGAACATTGGGATGTTTGTTGCTTAGATATTCATAGATGGATTTCATAGAAGTGCTGTATTGCCCAGAAGTATAATCTGCAAAATCATCAGGGATATGGGTATGAAAAATTCCTTGCCACAAATCATCCAAGCAGTCGGGTTGAACGTTTTGATCCATTAAAACAGGACCAGAATCGTCTAAAACAGTTGCTGTAGCATTCGGAAAAGCTTCTATCACTTGATTGGCATTGATTAATGTTCCATATCCACCAGCACTAGACCCTGTCAAAAATACTTCATCCAAACGAGTTCCAAAATACGTTTTTAAAGCCTCCAAAGCCAAAGTAATGTTATTATGTCCAACCATTTTTTGATCTTGGTGTACAATATTAACATATGAATTATAACTTGTTCCACTGTGTACATCTCCCGTACAATAAGGAATATAGATATAGTTCCAGTCTTTAAATGGGTTGTAAGAACTCCCTTTGTCAAAAATTCCAAACTGCAATCCTACTGTTTGCCAACTGTCAAAAGAGATTTGACCAAAAGCACTTGGATTCGCAACACAAGTAACCGCATTAAAACAGCCGCCGCCTCCCTCTAAATAAATAATGACCTTATTGGAATTATTCTTTAGACGTACTCCAATCCCTGTATTGCTATTGTCACGACAAATCATTCCTGGAATGGGGATAAAATGCCAAGTTTCTTTTTCTGCGGCTTCTTCAAATTCTTCTTGCAATGTTTTTTCTTTCTCGCAACTAAGGGCAGTTAAAAATACTAAAGTGATTACAAATAGGTAGCGTAGCATTGGTATCATTTTGTGGTTCGATGTATTAATTTAGTAGTTCGTTAATTAGCTCCCTGCGGTCGTGAGATCGCTATCGCTTAGTTGTTTACTTTTTCACCAAAAAGATAAAAAATAACATTTATATTAGTTTGATAATCAAAGTTTTAACACAAAGCACAACAAAGGTGTAACTTGTTAATTATCAACTGCGCAGCACTCACGAAGTAAACTAATAAAGTTTACTTCGTGAGCGCTGCGCTTTTAGTTAGCTTCGCTGCTACTGCGTGGTTTCAACGAACTATTGTTAATTTAAAAACATTTTTTTAGGTATCTAGCGAGCAGCTTACTAAAAGCCATTACAAAACAACACTATAGGAATATTAAACTAAACCTTCTTATTTTTATTTTTTTTGGGAAGGGAAATTGTAAATAATTACTTGTGTCCGTGTTTATTCTAAGGCTCATTCCATCTACTTAAACGTCAGACCTTTATTTATATTGTACAAATCTCAAATAGGACTTCAATGAGTTTAAACGTAGGCAACCTATCCATCCTACAACTATCGTTTTGCATTGGTATAAATTTCAAAATTGCTCATCGAAAAAAAACTGTGATTCAACAAAAAATATCTTTAAAATGAAAATATCTTCATATTTTGAGTAAGAATTCGGGAAACCCTCACCTTAGGTCCCCATGTCATGGCTCAACATTTCGTTTTAATTCAATTATAACATACACCTAATGAAAAAACTATTTTTATTCCTTGCCCTATGGGCAATGCCAACGCTATTTTTTGCACAAAAAGGCAAAAAGTCTAAAAAGGAAGACAAGGAACAAACAGAGAAAAAAGACAAGGGACCTAATTTTAATGCCTTAAAATTCAGGTCGATTGGTCCAGCTTTTACATCTGGTCGAATCATCGACATTGCCGTTAATCCTAAAAAACATGCGGAGTATTATGTCGCTGTAGCTTCTGGAAATGTCTGGAAAACAACCAACGCAGGCACTACTTATGAGCCTATTTTTGAAAACTATGGCTCTTATTCTATCGGCTGTATTACCTTAGCCCCTAGCAACGAAAATATTGTTTGGGTTGGAACAGGAGAAAACAACAACCAACGTTCTGTGGCTTATGGAGATGGGGTTTATAAATCGGAAGATGGGGGGAAGTCTTGGAAAAATATGGGGCTTCAAAAAAGTGAGCATATTGGAATGATTCAAGTGCACCCACAAAATCCAAATATTGTTTATGTTGCTGCCTATGGACCTCTTTGGAGTGCAGGTGGAGAACGAGGTTTGTACAAAACAGAAGATGGAGGAAATACTTGGAAAGCTATTCTAGAAATTGACGAACATACTGGAATTAGTGAGGTGCACCTTGACCCAAGAGATCCGAATGTTTTGTATGCCGTTTCTCACCAACGCCGCCGTCATGTATTCACTTATTTGGGGGGTGGTCCTGGCTCTGGTATTCACAAATCAGAAGATGGAGGAAAGTCTTGGAAAAAATTAACCAGTGGTTTGCCTTCTGGTGATTTTCTAGGTAGAATTGGCTTAGCTATATCGCCTGCTAACCCAGATTATATTTATGCAATTGTTGAAGCTTCTAAGGGCAAGGGAGGTACGTATCGCTCGACAGATAGAGGTGCTAGCTGGACAAAAAGAGGAGGGTATAGCACTTCTGGTAATTATTATCAAGAAATCTATTGTGACTTAGAAAATGTAGACAAGGTCTATTCTATGAATACTTGGTTTCATCATTCATTAGATGGTGGAAAAACATTTAAAAGAACAGGAGAAAAACACAAACACGTTGACAACCACTGTATGTGGCAAGACCCGACCAATCTAGATCACTGGATTGTAGGTTGTGATGGAGGTATCTACGAAACTTGGAACCATGCCCAAGATTGGCAATTTAAAGCCAACCTTCCTGTCACACAATTTTATAAGGTGGCAGTAGATAATGCGACTCCTTTTTACAATATTTATGGCGGGACACAAGACAACAATTCCATGGGTGGTCCAAGCCGTACAACCAACTCAGCGGGAATTGTCAACGCAGATTGGTACATTACTAATGGTGGCGATGGTTTTGAATCCCAAATTGACCCTACCAATCCTGATATTGTTTATGCACAGGCACAATATGGTTGGTTGGTGCGTTACGACAAAAAGAGTGGCGAGCGTGTGGGAATCAAACCTAGACCAGGCGAGGGTGAACTAGCGTATCGTTGGAACTGGGACGCTCCTTTGTTGATTAGCCCACACAACCCTAAACGCTTGTATTTTGCTGCCAACAAAGTATTTATGAGTGAAACCCGTGGCGACGATTGGACCGTTATTTCTGATGATCTAACGCAAAAAATAGATAGAAACGCATTAAAAGTTATGGGGCGTGTTTGGTCGGCAGAGGCTGTTATGAAAAATAAGAGTACTTCTATTTATGGTAATATAGTTGCTTTGGACGAGTCGCCTTTGCAGGAAAATTTACTATACGTAGGCACAGATGATGGATTAATACAAGTTTCTGAAGATGCTAAAACATGGCGAAAAATTGACAAAGTAGGCGCAGTTCCTACCAATACTTATGTCAATGCATTGGTTGCTTCCCAGCATGACAAGCATACGGTTTATGCTATTTTTAATAATCATAAAAATGGCGATTTCAAACCCTATATTTACAAGAGTATTGATAAAGGCGCAACATGGACGGCTGTGCATGGGGATTTGCCCAAACGTGGTAGTGTATACGACATTGCCGAAGATCATGTTGATAAAAATCTTTTGTTTGCAGGAACGGAATTTGGTGTTTTTTATAGTAAAAACGGCGGCAAGAATTGGCATCAGCTAAAAGGAGGTTTGCCTACTATTGCCATTAGAGATATTGAAATTCAAAAACGGGAGAATGATTTGGTTTTGGCATCTTTTGGTCGTGGCTTCTATGTCTTGGACGATTATACTCCTTTACGCAATTACAAAGATGAGGACAAAAATAAGTTGGCTACTTTATATCCCATTAAAGATGCTTGGATTTTTATTGAAAGAGCTCCCTTGGGCTTGACGGGCATCGCCTCTCAAGGAGAATCCTACTATGCTGCTAAAAACCCACCTGTTGGTGCTGTGTTTTCGTACTATTTCTCGGATACGACGCTAATGACGTTAAAAGAATCTCGCTACAAATATGAGGCGCAGTTGACAAAGGACAAAAAAGATATTCGTTACCCAACTTTAGAAGAATTTCATGCCGAGGATTGGGAACAAAAACCATTTGCTATTATGACAATTACCAATAAAGCGGGTGAGGTGGTTCGTAGAATCAAAACAACACCCCACGAAGGTATGAATCGTTTGGTTTGGGACTTCCGCTATGAGTCTTTGGTTCCTGTTCAATTAAAAGAATCAAAACCTGGTCGTTATAGCTCTGCTCCTAGTGGTGCCTTGGCGGCTCCTGGCGAATATTTTGCTCAACTGTCTAAAATTCAAGCAGGGAAAGTAACCGTTTTGACAGAAAAAGTTCCTTTTACCATTAAATCACTCAACAACGCTACGCTAAGTGCCCAAGACAAGGCGGCATTAACTGCTTTTGAGGTAAAATTAACTAAAATGCGTCGAGCAGGGCGCGCTGCTAGTTCTGTTTATAACACAATGGTCAATCGCATTGATCACTTACAAAAAGGTATCTTAGAAACGCCTAATGCTGACTTAAAATTATTAGAACAAGCAGAAAGCATCCGCATTCGACTAAAAGAAATGGGTGTTGAATTATACGGTGATGGTAGTTTAAGTGGTCGAGATATTGAAGCAGAACCAAGTTTGTTGGAGCGCATGGAAAGTCCTATTTGGAATATGTGGGGAGCTACTTCCGCTCCTTCTCAAACTGCTCAAAAGAATTATACCTTGGTTGGTAAAATGTTTGAAAAGTTTTTGGTTGATTTAAATAATCTGCGAGGAGATATTAACAAATTGGAAGAGCAATTGAATGACTTGGGTGGTCCTTATACGCCTGGTAGGATTCAAATTCCTGACTGGAAAATGGAGTAGATTAAACAAACTCCCTTAATCAATAGGGCAATTGGAAGAATTCATCCAATTGCCCTATTTTAATTACTTTTCGTAGTTCAATTATTTCTGTTGAAACCAACGCACCACAAAACCGGGGCTAACAGGACCTAGTTCAGGATAATCAAACCCTTTTCGAATCATGATTAACTGATTGGGCACTACTAGAAACACATAAGGATGTTCTGCCACAATCTCCTCTTGCAATTCGAGGTACAACTCTTTTCTACGCTGTTCATCCAAAGTGACTAAGATTTCATCAATCATTCGATCTGTTCTAGCGTTGCCAAAACCTACCCGATTTCCACCGCCATCAACATCAGAAGACGTGTGCCACACATTCTTTAAATCATCAGAACCCGGTGTATTTACCCAAGCTAAAGCGATAATATCGAAGTTTCTTTCATTGGCAGTTGCCAACAGATCCGCAAAATCAATGGGGTACAAATCCATCTTTATCCCAATCTCTGCCAAGCTAGTTTTTAGCATCTCGCCAATCGCTTTGCGAACCACATTTCCTTTGTTGTAGTTATATTTCAAACGCAACTTTACTTGCTTGCCATCAATTTTTTTATCTAAAATATCATCTCCATCAGAATCTTTCCAGCCCGCTTTTGCCAATAGTTCTTTTGCTTTATCCAGATCATATGTCACACCTTTTATATTAATATTGTAGTGCATTCGATGGGGTGAAATTGGCGTTTTGGCTTTCATTGCAGCACCACCGAACAATTCATTGACAATTCTATCTTGGTCTACAGCACAAGCAATTGCCTCCCTTACCCTTTTGTCTGATAACTTTGGATTTCTAGAATTAAATGCCAAATAATGATACGCAAATTGAGAAGGATCGTGAAACTCTGTCATTTTCAAATAAGCCTCATCTTCCTTAGCTTCCTTAAAACGCTTCGGAGGAACATTTCTAATAATATCCAACTCCCCCTTTTCGAATTTAGAAAATGCCCATCCTATAGAGGAAATGATGTGGTAATTAATTTTGCTGGGATAAGCTTTTAAGTATTTATTATCCACTTGGTCACCCCACCAATCTTTTTTTCGCTCCAAGCTTATCAAATCCCCAGTGGACCATTCTACCAATCGATAAGGACCGCAACCAACAACAAAACCTTCTTCACTCGAATATTTGGCAGAATTAAAATCATCAGCAAATTCATTCACGGCTTCACTATATGCCTTTCGTTTATCATCCAATTCGGGAATTGAAATTCCACGCAATACTTTTTTAGCATCATAAACGTACTCTGGCAAAATGTGAAACGAGTTGCCACTAATTGCCTCCGCCATAAACATCACTTTTTTGGAATAAATGGTAAACTTTTTAGGATCAGAGGGGTCAACCTCTACGTCTGCAATAAATTCTGCTCTCAAGCGTCTACCTCCACTTTCTACCTTCTGATGCTTTAATGCTTTGATTGTGAACAAATAGTCGTTCCCTGTCACTGGACTCCCATTGTCCCACACTGCTTTGGGGTGGATTTCATAGCTTAGAGACATTCCACCTTTATATTTCCCTTTATCTAGAGTTTTGATAATTGGTCTGCGAACTGCCAAAGCTGGTTCTAGCTGAAAACTTTCTCGATTGAACTCCAGTAAACGACAAAACAAATTATCCTCAATATTCTCCGCATTGGCGGCTTTTGAAGTCAGTGGGTTCAATCCATCGGGGTCACCTGATTCGTGAACATTGATGGTAAAGTCCTTTTGCCCCAAAACAGGAAAACAAAACAACGCAATTAAAAGGGTTATTACGTATTGCATTTAGTTAAAAATTTAGTTAGAAAATATCATATTAAGCTGCCAACAATGTGCCGACCAACTCTTTCCTTATAAGCATTCAAACTAGTTTTGAAACTCTTGTATGGAATAAGAGAAACATCGCACAAAGCAATCCAGCACTCTTTCTTTATCAAAGAAATATCCAAAAATTAAGAAAAAGCTTGCTTCACACAAAAATAAAAGATAAGTTCTTATTAATCAAGGATAAAAAATCAAAAAAAACTCCTTTACAGTAATCCCTATTTATTTTTAGAGCGTCAAACTTTGGCCACAGCTAAAAAAAAGCTGCTTGAATGAAAGGTCATTCAAGCAGCTTAGAATTTTATCTTAAAAGGCTTTACTATTTCTCAATTCCCAAAACCTTCAAACCATTTTCAGTAGCGATTTTCACTAAATTATCAACATCATAGTAATGACATGCTTCTAACATCACACGCATTTCTGTCCACAAATCAGCATCAGAGAACGGCTTGTAGATATCACAAATATTATCTGTACCAAAAGCAACGGTTAAACCAGCTGGAACCATCTCATCTACTGGAGTAATTGAGTTGTGGCTTACTTGCAAACGCTCTGTACGGTTGTGGTCGATCCATGCCGTAGGACAAGAAATAATGTGCATATCCGCTTCACGACACAACTCATATACTTTGTGACGATATTTTTTAGGATGTGCCGCCAAAGAAATACAGTGGATAGCTGAAACTTTTCCTTGCATACCATGCTCAATTGTTTTGCGTGCCAATTGCTCTGTTTCCTTTTCTTCGTCCGTATTAAACTGATCAACATGTACGTGTACCAACTTTCCATGCTCTTTAGCAGAAGACATTAAAATATCTAAATGCTCCTCTTCACGACCAAAATCTTTTGCTGGCAAACCACCCACAATGTCCACAAAGTCCAAAGACATATCAAACCAATAACGAGCCTTAGGATCAATTACTCCTTTTAGTACCTGACAAGCAAAACGCATTTCAATGTCTTTACCGTAAGTTTCACGCAATTTGTGTGCAGCTTTGATCGCTTTGTCCTCTATCTTCTCATCTACATCTATAAATGTACCCATCGCCTGTGTGCCTTGCTCCAATAAAACTTCAGTAGCTTTACACATACGTCTATAAATATCATCTACGGTTGCTGCCTTTTTCATTTCATCAACCAAATGCCATTTCTCTTTTAAGTAAGAATAAGAATAATTAAAATTATCCTCATTTAACGTGTAAGCTCTGTCCAAATGTGCATGTGTGTTTACCCATCCACCATTGGCTTTGATTTTGTCAAGAATTAACTGTTTTGGATTCATTGTTCTATAGATTATATGAAATTATTTTTAATAGAATTGAACTATAATTGTGCCGCAAAGTTAAAATTTTGTTTTGTAAAAGCACGAAATTCAACAAGGGAAATAAATAATATTTTGCCAAGTCAAAGCTATTCTCTCAAAATCAAAAACTTTGCATTTTGTTCTTTTTTAATTATTCGCCTAACAAATTAGCTAAAGCAGTATCCATTTTATCAAAAGAAAACTCAGCGACAACAGCATTCATCATTGCCGTAATTTTGTCGTTACACAAGTTCCCCATACTACCTTCGTGTGTGTGTTGCAAATCCATAATTGGTTCAAAATTTCCTGCTTCAATATCCAAACCAACTTGTTTGTAAGCATCTCTAAAAGAAGTTCCATTTAGTACCATGTCATTAACAACATCAACACTAAAAATATACTTGTACTTTTCATCGTGAATGGCACTGTCGTTCACAATAATATTTTCCAACATGTACTTACTGATGTACAAACAACTTTTCATGTTTTCAAAAACAGGTAAGAAACTCTCTTTGATAATTTGTAAATCTCTATGGTATCCCGAAGCCAAGTTGGTGGTAATCATGGCAATTTCGATTGGCAGTGCAATCATTTTATTGCAACGTGCTCGAATTAATTCAAATACATCAGGGTTCTTTTTGTGTGGCATAATACTAGAACCTGTTGTTAAGTGATCAGGGAATTTTACAAAAGCAAAATTTTGGCTGTTGTACAAACAAATATCTTGCGCCAACTTGCTCAATGTGCTTGCTACAGAAGACAAAGCTTGCGCAACAGAGCGCTCTGTTTTTCCACGCCCCATTTGAGCATAAACCACATTGTAGTTCAAATCGTCAAACCCTAATAAGTTTGTCGTCATCGTACGATTTAGCGGGAATGAAGAACCATAACCAGCAGCAGACCCCAAAGGATTTTTATTTGTAATACGATACGCTGCCAACAATGTGTGCATGTCGTCTACCAAACTTTCTGCATATGCTCCAAACCACAATCCAAATGAAGAAGGCATGGCTACTTGATAGTGTGTGTATCCTGGGATTTTAATGTCCTTGTATTGATTACTTAACGTAATCAACTGTTCAAATAAAGGGACAATCAATTCTACTACTTCACGCAACTCCGTACGAGTAAACAACTTTAAATCCACCAAAACTTGATCATTTCTAGAACGACCACTGTGAATTTTTTTACCCACATCGCCCAACCGTTGTGTCAAAATCAACTCCACCTGAGAATGTACATCTTCTACCCCATCCTCGATTTCAAAATTTCCAGCTAAAACTTCCTTATAAAGTCCTCTCAATTCCTTTACCAACGCATCCAACTCTTCTTTTGTCAACAAATCAATACTTTCAAGCATTGTAATATGCGCCAAAGTACCTGTAATGTCATGTTTTGCTAACAAAACATCCAATTCACGATCTTTTCCTACTGTGAATCGTTCAATTTCTTTGTTAATAGCTCCTTCTTTTTGCCAAAGTTTCATGCCTACTAAGTTTATCTTTTTTGAATAAGGTTCGAAATTGACCGCAAAGCTAACGCATTCAATCCAAATAACCAAGTAAGCAAATTTGAAGATTTATTTTTTCTTGTTTTAATGAACGATTCTTGTATACTCTCTCCGCAGCAACTTAAGTTGCTTTTGAACCAACTTCTGGACAGCCTAATTCTCAATAACTGCTATTGTTGCTTTTATTTTTTTACAAGGACGCTCATCTCTTGCAAAAGCACTAGAAATAAATTATTTTTAAACCATGAGTTTTACAAAACAAGAAATCACACAACTAAGCAACCTCCTATTATCACCTGAAGATACCAATAAAAGTATTGCTTTAGGTCTCATTCAAAACAGTCCACAAGTTGTCAATCAATTGCAAATTCCTTTGACAATTGTCGCTTATTTATCCAATGACAACCAAGCGCATATAGAAGGCTTGGCACACGATTTACTGATTCAAAATTTGCCCGAAGCTTGTGTTAGAGATTTACAAGATCAAATCTTAATTCTGAATTATGCTCAATACAAGTTTAAAGTTGTTGAAGGTTGGAACACCTATAAAAATCCACTTCGTTTGCTGTTAGAACTACATGAAAATGCGATAGAGAAGTATATGCCCTTTTTTCGTATCAATCCAGCTCCTTATGCTAAGATATACACACTTTTGGCCAATAGAATTAAAAATGAGTGGAATAATTATCAGAAAGTGCTCTTTTTTTATGAAAAGGCAATGGAACTAGATCCTGACAACACGCAAGCTTCTTTTGGTTTTGCTTCTATTGTACACACACACTATATCAAAAAAGGACAACGCTTGGAAGATGTTGATCGAGTGCTTAACTATTACATTCGTTCTTATAAAACACCTCGGAATATCGTTTCATATAGAAATGCGGCTTTATTGTGTCAAGATATTGGCGCTATTCAACGGGCGGTTCATTATTATGAAGAAGGTTTAAAACTCTGTCCTGATGATACTATTTTGCTTAATAATTATGCGAATCTTTTGATGCACCCGATTCGAGATTATCACAAAGCGCAAGCGTTTGCAGCTAGAGGGCTTGATATTCTGCCACATGATCCGAGTTTGTTGGATACGATGGCTAATATTCAAATGTACGGTTTTAGAAACTACGAAAAGGCAGAACAACTTTTTTTTAAAGTCATTCAAAAAGGAGACGAACACCACTATTCTTTTACAGGATTAGGAGACCTTTATCTTAGAATGCAAGATTATGACAAGGCAGAAAAATATTATTTAAAAGGCTTGCACAACGGACTCCAATATACTTCTAGAGAAATTCATGAAATTACATTAAAGTTAAAAAAGATTGTCCGTTTCTATGCCCACTATTTAAACGATTCTTTGAGAGCAGAACATTATTATCACAAATTAGTGCGACTAAAAAACAAAACACATTAAGTCACGGTAAAACAAACCTCCATTTTGAATAACGCTACAAAACGAATTTGATGCTTACACCTCTGTGAGCCTTGTCAAGAAATCTAAGCATCAAATTCGATTAGTTTTCCTTGTTTATTTTTGCGGATAAGGCGGCTTCTGCGGCATCAAACTTCTCTTGAGTTACCCTAAGTTTTTCTTTGATGTCATAAATTTCTCGTGTATTCTCTATCGTACTTTCGCTCTGATTTTCTTTGAGTCTCTTGACCCAATTTTCGATAGCTTCCACCAAGTTTTGAGATAAGACAGCCACTTCTAAAGCATATGATTGATACCTTATTGAGGGAACAATTTCCGTTACATTTTTTAATTTTTTGATGGCTGCTTCATTGCTTTCTTTAGCCATTTCGTACATTCGGTCTAATTCTACAAAATTAACTTCATAAGTATAATTGCCACCAGTGAGAATTGCTATATCCTCATCAAACTGTTTGATGTACTTTTCATAAGAAGTATCCTCCCGTTTAATAATGTTCTCAATTTTCTTTTTGTAAGTAATCAATGCTTCTTCGGTAGGCTCTCCTTTCGAGTTGGTATCATCAATTTTAGTATTTTCATTACCACAAGCCACCAAAAATAGGATGAGCGCCGAACAGATAATTTGTAATTTCATAACTTCTTATTTATTAACACTTCGTGGATTCATAAAAACATAAAAAGCCACGAAATACTGTGTGTTACTGTATTATTTTAGCGAGTTGTTTTTTGTGCAGCATTCTTATTAATAGTAGTTCGTTGATTAGTTCGCTACGCTCATGAGGGCGCAAGCTTAGTTTTTTACTTTTTTACCAAAAAGATAAAAAAGCACATTTATATTAGTTTAGCTTCGCTGCTACTTCGTGGTACTTCGTGAGTGCTGCGCAGTTGATAATCAAAATTTTAACACAAAACACAACAAGGGAACAACTTGCTAATTATCAAGCTAATAAAGTTTAGCTGCGCTGCTACTGCGTGGTTTCAACGAACTATTGTATTAAAAAAAATAGGAGTTATCCCCTAAAGAACAACTCCTAATATCATTGAACGCTTATTTTCTTAGCGTGTAATTTGCAATAACTCCAAATCAAAAATCAAAGTAGCATTTCCAGGAATATCATTTCCTGCTCCTCTTGCCCCATAACCTAGGTTAGAAGGAATGTACAATCTCCATTTAGAACCAACAGGCATAATTTGTAAAGCTTCTTGCCATCCTTTGATTAAACCGTTAACAGGGAAAGTAGCTGGTTGTCCTCTTTTGTAAGAAGAATCAAAGATTTTACCTGTCAACAATTTACCTTCGTAGTGAGCAACTACTTTTTCGTGAATTTTAGGGATAGCACCATCGCCTTCCGTCAAAATCTCATATTGTAAGCCCGAAGCAGTTGTAACAACACCTTCACGAGCACCATTTTCAGCCATAAAATTAGCCTCTTCTTCACCAGCTTTCATAGCCATTTTAGCAGCTGACTCTTGTAGAAACATTTGAGCTGTATAGTTTGCTTCTTCCTCTGTCATTTCCAACTCTCCACCTTTCAATACATCCACAAGACCTTTACCCAATGCATCAAAATCCAAACCTTCCACATCTACTTGCCCTACTAAATTATTTCCCAACAAAATTCCTAAACTATAACTTTGCTCTCTCATTATTGTCTTTTTTTTAAAATTTATAATTTGTAATATCTACAAGTCACAAAGGTAAAAATATTAATTTATAATCAAAAATATAGCCTCTGAACTGTCGCCAATAAGTATAAAATGCCGCTTAGACATTAGAATAAACTAGTTTATTTTAATCAACTCTACGTCGAAAATTAAAGTTGAGCCAGGACCTATGGTTGCTCCCATCGCTCTATTGCCATAAGCTAATTTGGCTGGAATAAAAAATCGATACTTTGCCCCTACAGGCATCAAAGGAATTCCTGCTTGCCAACCTTCTATAACACCATTTAATGGGAAAGTAGCTGGTTCGCCACGCTCCACAGAGCTGTCAAATACAGTTCCGTCAATCAATGTACCATGATAATGTGTTGTAACTTTATCTTGTAAAGTAGCTCGAATCTCATCTTTTGCTCCTTCTTTTAAAACCATATACTGCATCCCATTTTCCATCTGAACAACACCCTCTTTTTTGGCATTTTCTGCCATAAATTTCTCACCAGCAGCAATATTAGCCATCGCTTCGGCTTGTTGTTCTGTTTCCATACGCTCTTTAAACGCTTGTTGCTTAGGTTCAAAGTAAGTCTTCAAAAAGCCATTCATTTCTTCATCTGAAAACTGAGAATCTTCTCCTTTTAGTGCCGTAGAGTATCCTACTCCTACAGCATTAAAATCAAATTCCGTAGAAATGGCTCCAATTTGTGTAGCAATTCCTGCCGCAGAAGAAAAACCAATTCCAAAAGCAATTTTCTTAGCCGCTTCTACATCTTTGGTTGGCTCTCCTGCTTCCATTCTTGCTTTCAACAAACTTTCTACAACGGCTACATCTTGTTGCGCTGCATCAAATCCTTTGGCAAAACCTTGCACAAATTGATTGGGACTTTTTTCGTCTGCACTAAAGTTAACTCTCTCAAGGCTTTTCCCAATCATGTAACCATAAGAGTAACTCATTTTACTTTTGGCGTTGCTGGTTGCAGGGTCTTCTTCTTTGATATCAATCAATTCAACATCAAAAATCAACACAGAATTAGGAGGTATAGAAGCAGGACTATTTTCACCATAGCCCAAAGCAGCAGGAACAAACAAGCGGTAACGGCTTCCTTTTTTCATCAATTGAATGCCTTCTTGCCAGCCTTGAATTACAGCATTTAGAGGGAATACAGCAGGCTGACCTCTTTCAATAGAACTGTCGAATACTCGTCCGTCCATTAATGTTCCTGTATAATGTGTAACAACCTGACTCTTTAAGGTTGGGTATTCTCCTTCACCTTCTTTGATCACTTGATATTGCAAGCCTGAAGCGGTTGTCTGAATATTTTCCTTTTTAGCATTTTCTTCCAAAAACTTTTGTCCCAATGCCAAATTTTGAGCCGCTTCTTCTTTTCTTTTTGCCAACATCTTTTCTTGCATGGCAGTTTGTTTCTCTTGAAAATAAGCATTCAACTTATCATTCCTTTCCGTTTCTGTAAACTTAGAATCCTTGCCCTTTGTGAAATCCATGTACCCTTTTTTGATGCAGCCATAATGAAAATCTGAGCTAGGTAGTTCTAACATAACCATCATATTCGCAATGGCATTATATCCTAAGTGATAAGCCGTTTTTTTTCCCTCTTCTTCTGTTTTAGCGGGTGTTTCGCTGTTTAATCGTTCCTCTAAGTGGCGATTGGTTTCTGCTAACTTAGCAGTATCTGCTTTCAAACCGTCTTTCAATCCTTTTAGCACTTCCTTTGCTGCCATTTCATTCGCTTCAAAGCTTGATTTTTCTTTTAAATCTTTGGCAAAGCTATATCCATAAGAGTAGCTAAATTCTTTGATAAGAACTGCTGGACTTGGCTTTTTAGTTGTTTGTTTCGTAGAATCCGCCTTCGGTTCTTGGGCTAATAAACTTCCCACTAAACCAAGGATAAAAAAGCCAATCCATCCCAATTTATTCTTCATATTCTGTGTATTGTTTTATTAGGCAGCCTTTTTTAATACAATAATAAATTAGCTGCTTATTTTCTGATAAGTGTTTCTATTGTTTAATACTCCGTTAGTTGTTTAGAGGTTATCTAAAACTAAGTAGCTCTACTTCAAAAATGAGTGTAGAACCAGGAGGAATAGCAGGCGAAGGAGAACGCATTCCATAAGCTAATTCTTGTGGAATGTAAAAACGGTATTTTGCCCCCGAAGACATCAACGGAATTCCTTCTTGCCAGCCTTTGATCACACCATTTAATGGAAACTCTATTGGTTCGCCTCGCTCTACAGAACTATCGAATACAGTTCCATCAATTAAGGTTCCATGATAATGAGTTTTCACTTTTGAAGACAACACAGGTTGATCACCACTCCCCTCTACAAGCACTTCATATTGCAGTCCAGAAGCAGTTGTCACCACATTCTCCCTTTGAGCATTTTTTTTCAAAAACTGTTGTCCGTCAACAATTGCCTTCGCCGCAGCCTCTTTTTGGCGTTGCATACTTTTCGACATCCACATACCAACAATGACAATCAAAACAACGACAACACCAACTACCAATACTTTATTCATAATAATTTTATTTCTATTATTTCCTTTTTTTACAACGAACACTGCCAAAAAAATTACCAACCGAACCTAAATAGTTCGATTGGCAATGTTAACTATGTAAAAAGATTTACTTAGGATTAATCTCAAATAATTCTACGTCAAAAATCAGAGTAGAACCACCCTTTATCTTTGCCCCTGCACCTTGATTGCCATATGCTAAATTAGCAGGGATAAACAAACGGTACTTTGCTCCAGGAGACATCAATGGAATGCCTTCTTGCCAACCTCTAATCACCTGATTAACACCAAAAACTGCTGGCGTACCACGATCTACAGAACTATCAAATACAGTTCCATCAATCAGGGTTCCATGATAATGAACTTTGACACGATCAGTCAAGCTAGGCTTAGGACCATCTCCTTTTACAATTACTAAATACTGCAAACCACTTGGCAAGGTAACCACTCCTTCTTTTTTTCCATTTTCTTCCAAGAACGCTTTTCCTTCTGCTAAATTTTTCTCAAGTGCTGCTTTGGCAGGATCTACTGTAATATCTAATAATTCCACTTCAAAAATCAAGGTGGCACCTGCTGGAATTTTTGGAGACGGAGATTGTAAGCCATATGCCAATTCTTGAGGAATGTAAAAACGATATTTGGCTCCTACAGACATCAACGGAATGCCTTCTTGCCAACCTTTTATCACACCACTTAACGGAAATTCTATTGGTTCGCCACGATCTACAGAACTATCAAAAACACTTCCATCAATCAAAGTTCCGTGATAATGTGTCTTTACTTTATCAGTCGCTTTGGGTTTAGGTCCTGTTGCTGGTTTGATAACTTCATACTGCATACCATTTGCCATTGTAATAACCCCTTCTTTTTTGGCATTTTCTTCCATAAATTTCTTACCAGCCTCAATATTCTCGGCAGCCTCAGCTTCTTTTTTAGCTTTTAATTTGGTTTGATATTCCTTGTTTTTAGGCTCAAAATAGGCTTGCAATACAGCATTCATTTCTTCTTCACTCATTTTTAAAGTTTCACCTGCCTCTGCTGCTACAAATGCTTTTTTCATAACTTTAAAATCAAAATCAGATAGAGGAATGTCTACTTCAGTAGCCAAACCTCCGATAGCACTTAATCCCAAATTAAAGGCAATCTCTCCAGCTGCTTTGTCATCAGCAGATACTGTTTTCGTTTGCATCCTTGATTGTAAGACACTTTGTGCCTTTTGAAAAGCTTCTTTATTACCTTTCGTTCCTTCTTTTATTCCTTCAATAAATTTATCTGGATTTTTTTCTGCTTCGCTCAAGCCCATTCTAGTTATACCTTTAGAAATCATAGCTCCATAAGCATAACTACGATTTTCTACGGCTTCTTTTTTATTTTCTTTAGGAGCTTCCTGTGCAAATAAACCTGTTGTCAAAAACAAGAACGCTGAAAAGCATACCATCCAGTATGATGTTTTCATAATCATTACTATTGTTAAGTTTTAATAATTAATAGGATAATTGGTAATTCCTCTACTATTTTTCAGAGGATAAAAATACATATTCGTAACACAACTAACGAAAACAATGCCATCTATCTTTGAAATTGTCTGGTAATAGACAAAAAAACAGAGCAAAACAGGACTGCTTTGCTCTATTTAAATAAATGTTAACACTTCTTCTAAATGTATTGCAACCAAAGTTTTTAGGACTTCTTATCACATTCCATTTAGAAAAAATTTTATTCCTTGATAACTTTATTATAAAGAAGATTATCTCCAGACTTAAATAGAATAATATACATTCCATTCGGTTGGTCACTTAGATTAATATCGACTTTCTCTGTAGAATTTTTCAACGATTCAAAAATCACTTTTCCTGTTAAATCAATGACTTGCAAAGAGTAATATTCATCTATATCATCAAGATCTACCCCTACGGTAAAATGACCGTCACTAGGATTAGGATATGTCTTGATACCTAAATCTGCTGATTCTTTGATTTCAAGTGCTTCTTGGGGACTCGCTCCATTTGAGTTGTCTAGTCGTTTAAAGCTATTTCCTGGTTTGTCACAACGATGAATAAATGCATGAAAAACAGAATTTGGTTTCGCTTTAAAACCTGGCTTCAAATGCACAAAAGAACCTGCCCGATAACGAACATCTAGAGTTGGGCTTACGACTGCCGTAGAATTAATATGATAGATAGCCTCTAAATATTCATCAGAAGTATATACACCACTTTCATTAAAACTTAAATCATCAGGACAATGCAATTCATGTTCCCATACTCCTCTTCCTACAAAACTCATGCGTATTCGATTAATATCATAGGCAATTTCCATACCTGAGGCTCTAACATAAGGAAGGTTGGTTCCAAATCGTTGCCAATAATCTCCTGATGCAATCAAATTGTTATTGATATAAAAAGCTCCCACTCTAGTCGCAAAATACATTCCTCCATTGGAGCCTTGCTCAATAGATAGCACCTCATGAGATGTGTTGCTTCCTTGGCTACTAGTAGGCGGCAAATTAAACGTGTAATCGGTACAATTCGCACCTGTACTACAATTTACTAAAGCAGGATTGGTATAATCCATCTTAAAAAGAATCTTTTCACCACAACCATTGTTATTAAAAACAGGACCACTACTCAACCCTGTTGTATATACAACATAGACAATTTCAGGGTTTTCGGGATCGACTTCTATATCCGCAATCCAAGAATTGACCAAAGGAATGGGAAGCTGTTCCCAAGAATTAATAATAGTAGTAGCATCTTCGTTTATTTGTTTGGTTCTAAACAATCTCCAAACACTTGGACTATTTGCTGGCTGTTCTAAAATTGTAACATACAGATAATTATCATTACTTCGTGCTTCTTCTATTTCTGTAACGTGCCACCCAGGTGTAATCCCTGCCAAATCTGGATGACTGTGAAAATCTGTAATAGGATGATAGGTGTCGCCATGATCAAATGAGCGTCTGATATTGGCTCCTGAAATACCTGAAACAGTATTTCGATAAGCCCAAAAAATCGTCTTAGGATCATGTGCATGCTGTCCCATACTGGCCGTCCAGCCAGAACCACTTGCTTGATAACTAAACGTATTTGCTGCACCTCCATCATCTGAATAAGCCTGTTTACCACCTTGAGTATTCACCCAAACGTGCTTAGGATCTGTTCGATCTACCATAGGTGTTACGCCATCGCCTCCATAAACATGGTGCCACTCTGGATCCCAACCATTGTAATGCCCTGTCGTGGTAATAGATGAACCATCATGATAAGTTGCAATAACCAGTTTAGAAGCATCGGTTCGAGCAGTCATCATATCCATTATTTCTGCTACTCCAAGCCCATCCGTTTTGGTTTCCCAATTCACTCCTTTATTAAGTGACCTCGCGACCCCACCATGATTACACATCCAAACTTCGTTTGGATTGGTTGGATGACTGACAAAATCCTCTAAGTCTACATGGTACTCGAATTTATTAGCACTACCAGAGGTATAAGTACTAACACTTCCATTATCATATACTTTGTAACGATCTCCATTAGAATAATAAATTAAGTTTTCATCAAAAGGAGAAATTCCAAAGGTATGCCCAGAACCAAAATTAATAGTTGAACTTGGAGTTAATGTTGTCCAAATATTTGTATTAACATTATATCTATGAATCCCATAAGGAGGCGCTCCCGCATACAAAAGTGTCACAATATCTCTATTTGCCTTCGTCATTTCAATCGTTAAATGAACTAGGTTATCAATACTAGACGGTGTTACGACTTCAGACCATGTTGCTCCACCATCATTAGATTTCATTAGCCTCCAAACATATTTTTTTATTAGCTCTCCGCTAACTGTTTTTGTTCCATAAAAACGCACACTAGCATATAAATCCTGTATAGAACTTCCTGGACTAGAGGGATTGATTGGTCTAAATTCTAAATCGTGAACTCGATGATCTAGACCTGAAAAATCAAACGTAGGATACGCACTTGTTACAGAAACTGGGGCAGTAATATTCAAACGTGTCCAAGTCACACTTGCCGATAAAACATTCGTACTTTTGTACAATCCATACTGTGTATTGGTGTAAGCAATATTGGGGTCAATTAGATCGAATTTCACGCCAAACAAAGCATTATACAACCAGTTTAACTGCAATTGACTTCCTATTCTTTCCCAAGTGGCTCCTTGATCTACTGTTCGATAAATTCCCCCTGTATATCCTATTACTCCCCCTTCTCCGTTATTATTATCGACAGAAGTCGCCAACCAAATATTGGGATTAGAAGGATGAATATCCGCAGAACTACACCCTGGTTGTGGCCACTTGTCACTTCCCGATTGCAACCAATCATTTCCACCATTGGTAGAGTAAAACAAACCTCCAGAAAGTGAAGCCACTAACATTACTAGTGGATTAGAAGGCGCAAAAATCAATTGTTCGGTTGGTCCAATTCCATCCGCTGTTCCTCCATTAGAGGGATCTTCAAAGGGACCTACAGGTTGTTCGGTTGGTCCAATTTCTAACCAAGGGTTGGAGTTAATGACATTGGGATTACAATTGGGATTCGTTTGGAACATTTTTTTCTCATATTCAAAATATTGCCTAAAACTACCGTGTGTTGCCACTCTAGGTTCCCATTTTTCTTTCCATCGTTGAAATCGATTGTACTCACTCCCCTCACCCTCTAATTGTCTAGGTGGTAGTCCTGCAAAATATCGCTCTTTCTCTTCTACAATTTCAAAATACGTCTTGGTTCTCATATCATCTACTGAGACAACCTGTGCCGAAGCAAACCATGGAGTGACACAGCATAGAAGCAAGACAGCTTTTTTTAATATGTCCATTGGTTTATTGTTTAGATTTTAAACGTTCGATTTCTTTTTGCATTTCCTCAATCAACTCTTGTTGTTTGATTGTGTAGAGCGTTAGTTCCTCAATTTTTTGGAGTAAGGTGGCATCCATTTCAGCCATATTAATCCCATTTTTCACAACATCCGAAGCACTTGGCACGTCTGGCAAATGTTTGTTCTCTTCAATAAACTCCTTAACCTCTTTTAAAGGTTTTAACTCATAATCTATGTCAAACACAAAATCTGCCCAATCAGCTGTGCTTCTTAATGCCACTTTTACTTGTTCGCACAAGATTCCATCATCTACAAATAATTTATATCCAGGAACAAATTCAGACGGATTGACACCAATCCCTACTTGTCCTCCATCACTAATAAACATCTGATAGTTCTTTAGACCAGCATTTGAACCAAAGGGTTTCCAAAAATTTAACCCTCCTAAAGATCCCGTCTCGTTGGTTGAAAGATACTCAATCCCATATTGACCATATACCGAAGAAGAATGCTTGTCAAAAAGTACAGAGGCTTGATCTCCATCAAACAAAGCAAATCCATCTGCGACATGAAGTTTCACATATTGATCCAATACATCTGTTGCGATTCCTACTCCTCCCTTATTACCATTAAAATGAAAAATAGTATTGGCTGTTGGGCTTCCTGGATTTACAAAACTTGGATCAGCACAGTTGATAAAAAGATTGCCACTAGTATTCGAAGAATAAATGTGATTCTCTGGTGTTGCCCCTCCTCCTAGGTTCGTTTCATCAATGTAAATAGAGTTGTTTCCTACTTTAATAAAATCCGTCGCATACAAGGAAGTAAAGATATTAGAGTGAACTGCTGCCGTTGTCTGTACCGTTCCATCTGGAAATACAAAACCACCTCTAAGAGACTCTATTTTGCCTTCTACACTCAATGGATTGTTTGGGCTATTGGTTCCTATGCCTACAAAGCCTTTCTCATTCAATCGCATCCACTCCGTGCCATTTGTAAAAAATCGAAGGTTACCTTTTTCTTTCAGATTGAGTGAGATGTCATTATCCAGCAACTCTATAAAGAATCCCCCATTAGAAGCACTCGTGTTCCTCAACATTATTTGCACGGCTTGATTGCTTCGTTCGTTGATTTCTAAGTGACTGCTAGGAGTAGTTGTTCCTATACCAGCATGTCCATTTGAAGGAAATACATTTTGGGAATAGCCTGAAAAAGACATGGCGCTAAAGATTGCCAAAGGGGCAATGATTTGTTTAAAATGCATAATTTGGTTTTAATTTGGTTTGATAATATATTATGAATAGTTATAATCTAAAACCGTTTTTAGCTTATGAAAATAACTACTTATCAATTTCCGAATTATTTTTTTTTATATATCACCATTTTTATCCATTTCTTACAACTGCTCCCCACTAAATTATTACCAAAACGTATATTGATCTAGCCTATAGATGCTCATACACAGCAGATTAGTTCCTATTCAGAAGTTTACAGTTTATAGCAATTAAATTTTAGAAAAAAAAACCTCAATTACTTTATTATTATCAAATAAATGGAAGGGTTCTCTAAAGAGATCAAAAAAAGGAAACCTTAGCAAGCTAAGATTTCCTTTTTGTTCTTTGGTTAGTATCAAAAATGAGTCTATATTTTAGAGCTATTTTTATCTAACCATTTACCTATAAAATCAAATTATTCAGGATTTACCTCAATCAACTCTACATCAAAAATCAAAGCAGAACCCGCTGGAATTTTTGGAGATGGTGCTTGCATTCCGTAAGCTAAGTTTTGAGGAATGTAAAAACGATATTTTGCGCCCTCAGACATCAAAGGAATACCTTCTTGCCACCCTGGAATTACTTGTCCAACGCCAAATGTAGCAGGCTCTCCACGCTCTACAGAACTATCAAATACAGTCCCATCAATCAACGTACCGTGGTAGTGTGTTTTTACTCTATCAGCAGCTGTTGGTTTAGCTCCTGTTCCCTCTTGGATAACCTCGTATTGCAACCCAGATTCTGTTGTAATAACACCTTCTTTTTCTTTGTTAGCAGCCAAGAAAGCTTCTCCAGCCTCAATAGCTACAGCTGCTTTAGCTTCCGCTTCCGCTTTCATGATATTTTGATACTCTGTAAATTTAGGCTCTAAAAATGCTTTCAAAACACTATCCATTTCTGTTTGAGTCATTTCCAATGAATCTTTTGTCAATCCATCAACATAACCATCTTTTACTCCTTGGAAATCGAAAGCAGACGCTGGAATATCTACTTTTTGTGACATATCTCCCAAACCAGATGTAAGACCAAAATTGTAAGCAATCTTACCGCCTGCTTCTGGTGTTTCAGATGGTTTTTGAGATTGCATGCGTGCTTGCATTTCTTCTTTTGCTTTTGCAACAGTAGCCGAATCTCCCTTTAGAGCTTCTTTCATCCCCTCTACAAATTGATCTACATTTTTTTCGTCTTCAGTGAACATAGTTGCTTGCTTCAATGATTTTCCCATTTGAGCACCATAAGCATATCCTAAGCTATATTCTGGAGTGTTCTTATTACTTTCTTCTTTTCCTTCGTTTGTACAAGAAACCATTGTCAAAGACAATAGGAATACAGACAAAGCCAACAAATTTAAAATTTTCATAAAATGAATAAATTTTTATTTAAGTCAATACAATGATTAATATCCCCAAAATAATTGGGCACCTAGAATGTTTAGGCGTGCGAATTTAGCATTTTATATTTTAAAAACTCAAAGAATGGTTCTCTGATTTTTGTTCAAATATGGAGATAAAATAAATTCAGGGAATTTTTATGCAACAAAAAACGCAACAGTGTTGCATTAATAAAAATAATCTTCTACCTTTGTTGCAACAGTGTTGCTTTAAGCTTTAAACTAAATAAAAAAAATTATTAATCATGCACAAGTTATTTAAACTATCTATTTTAATTATTATCCTTTTCAACTTTATCAGTTGTACACAAAAAGAGGAAGAAGTACACAACCACATTACCATTGATGTGCTTTCTCCTACCAATAATGGTACTGTCAGCACTCCTAATACGACAGCTATAAAAATCAATTTGACTGCTGATGTTGAATTGCATGATGTAGAGGTTACGTTAAAAGATTCTAATAACAACTCTATCGCTCCTTTTAATCCACTAGATGTTCATTCGCACACCAAATCCACTACAATCGATGAAGTAGTAGATCTTTCAAGTTACGCTGCTGGTGAAAAATTCACCTTGACTATTGAAGCTTGTGAAGACCACGATTGTTCGGAAAAAGAAACCGAAAGTATCTCATTTAGTATTTAAAACATTTGACAACAGCACTCCATGTATGGCGTGCTGTTGTTGGCTTTCAGCTATTTAAAATTACAATTGACTATGAAATTCATTTACTTATTGGTAGGAGCTTGTGTTATTTTTTCGGCTTGCACAGAACCCAATATTGACATCGCCAATCCTGTTATCAACATCCAAAATATCAGTCCAAATCCAGTAAGTGGATTAGTTTGTGGCTCTATGGAAAGTAATGTTATTTATGTCAAAAGTGCTGAAACCATTACATTCGACTTTGTTTTTGAGGATGATGAAGCACTCTCTCAGTACAAAATTGATATTCATAATAATTTCGATTGCCATGGTCACAGAGGACCTATCACAGTAGACTGGAATTTGCAAGAAGTAATCAATTTAAGTGGTCAAACAAGTTCCATTACAAAAAGTATTACTGTCCCTAATGATGTAACAGCGGGAAGTTACCATTGCTCTATTTTGCTTTTGGACGAAGCAGGAAATCAAGCCCCAACTATTTTTTACACATTAAAAATTCAAAATAGCACCGATACCATCCCTCCTACGCTCCATTTAACTCAACCCACTAGTTCTAGTATAAACATCAACAAAGGCAATACCTTGAATGTGCAAGGTTCCTTGATGGATAATAATAATTTGGAAAACGGTCGACTCGAATTGATTTATTTTACGCCTTCTGGCAATAAAGGAACCGCTCAGTCTCTTCGTTTAGACAATACCGTTAGCAATACCTATAACTACAATTTAAATTATACGATTCCAAGTTCATTTGTTAGTGGCACCTATGATTTTGAACTGAGAGCTTACGATGCTGTAGGCAATATTGCTAATATTGCTACTTTTCAAGCTATTGTTCTCTAATATTTAACTACGCCAATTGTCCTATTAAAATTCATAAAAATAACATACCATACAATCCCAATTCATAGCTATTCAACCCTTACCCTGTCAAGTAATATACTTCCAGGTGAGTATTATTTGGTTATAGGTGGCAAGTCATCATAATTGGCTATTTAATGACTTCCACCTTTTTTTTATTCCTGTCTTCTTTCTAACATTACTCCGTTGAAACCACGCAGTAGCAGCGCAGCAAACTAAAAGCAAAGCGCTCACGCAGTATCGTATTAATTTACCACACGAGGGCTTTTTTTTTCGTTGATTATCAGCAAGATGCTTTTTTTATGTTTTTACTTCCTGAGCCTACGGGTTCGTAGAAAAACTAAAAAACTAAGCTTGCCGAGTAGGCTTGTGCCAGTAGCACAAAAGCCCAAGCTCATGACCAGAGGGAACTAGCCTTGCGATCTCATGAGCGTAGCGAATAATAAACAACAGAGTATTATTGTAATAATACTTCATAATAGTAGTTCGTTGATTTTTTACTTTTTTACCAAAAAGATAAAAAAGCACATTTATATTAGTTTGATAATCAAAGCTTTAACACAAAACACGGCAAACTTACAACTTATTGATTATCAAACTAATAAAGTTTTTCAACGAACTATTGTCATAAAAAAGCCTCTTCTTAATAAATTCCCTTAGGAACTCTTAAAAAGAGGCTTTTAATCATTGGTTTAGAAATTCAAAATTTCACGATGAACTTCTTCTCTTATGGCTTTTTAGTAGCTTCGCTATCTCCAAAAATTTCATCAATAGTAAATTCTTCCACTGTTCCCAAAGATTCCAAGAACTTCATATCTACTTTTTCTTTATCTCCCAAGACCAAGTATGTATATTTACGTCCCTTGATTTTTTCTTCTTGAAACTTTTTGATAGCAGCAATTACAGCTTCTTTATCTTTTGCCAATGCACTAACTTTATCATAAACATCTTTACGAATATCGTGGTCAACGCCTTTCTTTTTATTGTTTCTATACGTCCAATAAATACCGCTTTTGGTAATGCGCTCTGACTCAATTTTCTTAGTTAATGCTTCTGCAGCACCTTGCATCAAACCTTCAGAAACAGGCATTTCCTCAACAATTTCTTTCATAGCAGGAATTGCTTGATCCATTTTATCGACTTGAGTTCCTACAAATGCTCTAAAGTAATGTGGTTCATCCTTTTTATACGGAGTAGTATTACTAGCATATGCAGAATACGCTAACGCTCTAGATTCTCTGATTTCTTGAAATACAATTGAGGAAAGTCCACTACCAAAATATTGATTGTATAAACGGCTGTCTACATACTCATTCAAATCAAAATGATCTGTTCCTTTTGACAACATCATAATCTCTGCTTGTGTCATATCAGGAAAGCTTACAAAAATCACTTTATCCTCATTCGTATCCAATTCTTTATATTCTTTCTTAGCAGGAATTGGTTTTAGTTTTGCAGGAACTTCGTGATGTGTGTCTAAGATTTTAGAAACCTCGGCAGGTGTCTTGGTACCATAGTAGAAAACATCGTGCTCATAAGAAGTCAAGTTATGAATTTTATCAATCAATTCACTAGCAGCAATATCATCTAAAGCCTTTTCCGATAAGCGATCCATCAAAGGAGAATTTTTACCGTATTTAGCATAATTCAACATACCATTGTACAAAATGGCTCCTTTCTCTTTCTTTTGATCTGCACGGCTTTTCTTGATAGAAGCAATCATATTCTTTAATGCCTCTTCGTTTCCTTTAGCATTCGCCAAAATGTGCTCAAACAATTCTACCCCTTCTTCCAAAGAACTTTCCAAACCTGTTAGCGTAACATAAGCAACATCATTGGCAGCAAATACATCAAAACTAACTCCTAGTTTATAAAATTCTTCTTGCACTTCAGCAGGAGTATATTTATCAGTTCCTAAAAATGGCAAATACTTAATAGCTATTGGCAATAGTTCATCATGCTCTGATCCCATATTCACAATATAATTCAAAGAGAATGTTTTATTGTATGGGTTGGTAATATGATCTAGCTGAATGCCATTTGACAATTTAGTGGTAACAATTTGCTTGTCAAAATCTAAAAACACTGGTTGCAAAGCAGGGGTATTTATCTTATCCCATTCTTTTTTGAATTCAGAGATAGCCTCTCTATTGACTTCTACAGGCGTAATTTTAGGTTTTTCTACTGTATAAATATCTTTTGGCTTGCCCTCTCGCTTATAAATAACAGCGTATTGACTATCCTTCAACTTTTCATTAGCAAATGCCACCAAATCTTCTTTGGTTAACTTGCGCATTTTATCATAATGATTCACAATATCCTTCCAGTCTTGATCGTACAAAAACGCATTTAGCATTTTGTCCGCACGCCCATAGTTGGACTCCATTTTTTTGATTTCGCTATATTCCTTATCATTGATAACAGCATCAATCAACCAATCTGGAAACGCTCCTTTTTTCACCATTGCCAATTGACCTAACAACAATTTTTGCACTTCTTCTAAGCTCTGTCCAGTCTTAGGCTGCCCAGCCATACAGTAGAAACTATAATCGTATGCACCACTAAAGTAAGAGTATGTTCTAGCTCCAGTACGTTGTGTTTTGACTAAGTTTAAATCAATTAGACCAGCACTCCCATTAGCAACAATCATATCCATCAATTCACAAACCAAAGCCTCACGGCTACCAATACCGTCCAATCTCCAAGCCATTGTCACTGTAGGGCTCTCTTTACTAAACACGTCTCTTTCTACCGGCACCTTAAACTCTGGTTGGGCAGGATTCGTCCACTTCGGTACTTCTTTGCTTTTATAATCTCCAAAATGTTTTTCAACCATTGGGATAACATCATCTGGATTAAAATCCCCTGCCAAAATAATGGCCATATTATTCGGCACATAATAAGTATCAAAATATTCATGAATCTTTTCCATCGAAGGGCGCTTCAAATGCTCTCCTTTTCCAATGGTTGTTTGTTGACCATAAGGATGGTTAGGATATAGGCTTTCCATCAAAGCTTTGTTGACTTTACGAAAAGCATTGTTTTGGCTAATATTAAACTCTTCGTATACCGCCTCTAATTCTGTATGAAACAACCTCAACACCAACTCACTAAAACGCTCGCCTTCTAGTTCCAACCATTTTCCTAGGGCATTAGAAGGAATATCATTAACATATACGGTCTGATCCAACCAAGTGTAAGCATTGGTTCCTTTTGCCCCTAAAGAAGAAACCATTTTGTCGTATTCATTGGTAGCAACATACTTCGCTGCTTCATAAGACAAGGCATCAATTTTTTCTAAATTAGCCTTGCGCTCTGCCTCATCAGCAGTTCTATTTTTTTCGTACAAATCAGAAATTTGCTTCAACAACACCTTCTCTTTTTCCCAGTCCAAAGAAGCTATTTTACTCGTCCCTTTGAACATCATATGCTCCAAATAGTGTGCTAATCCAGTCGCATCAGAAGGATCGTTTCTAGAACCTGTTTTGACAGCTACAAAAGTTTGGATTCTAGGAGCATCTTTATAAACGCTCATGTACACTTTCAAGCCATTTTTAAGGGTATAAATTTTTGTTTTTAAAGGATCTCCCTCTACAGTCTCATATTGGTATTTCCCACTCTGTGCCTGAGTAGCACAAATAAAGGACACCAATAAAATTGCAGAAAAAAACATAGTTGCTAATTTCATTATTTTGCGCTTTTGTGGTGAAAAGGTTTTACTTAACTACGAAGTATTAAGTAATCGTTCAGAAAAAATCATATAAAAATAAGTCTATTTTTTAGCTATATTTTTTTCTGCCCACTTACTTAAGATATTATAATGCAATTTTAGCGAAAAGTATTCAAGCAAAATGCTTGCTTCTTATTCTTCTCTATTTTTTTGCATCACAAAACTTCTTATTGTTTCTAGCAAAACTAAGTTTTTTTTATGAGAATACACTTGATTTACAACCACAATATCGACCAGTGACTATATACTATCCACAATCAACAAATAGTCTGTCGAAAACATTGGTTCTTTATTCTATTTTAAACTTGTTATTAGTATGTTTGTTGTTATGATCAAAAGGACTATACTATGAATTTTTATAAACCACTCCTCGTACTTTTACTATGTTTAGGACTTGGAGCTTCCACTCAAGACTCCAAATTAGCAACCCCACTTTCTCTTAGAACAGCCAACTACGAAATTGACTTAACTTTAGATGTCGAAAAAAAGCAAGTGTATGCTAGCCAATACCTAACCTTCAAGAATCCATCGTCAGACACCATTTGGACGATGCCTTTCCACATGTACTACAATGCGTTTAAAAATAATAAAAGCACCTTTGCCTTAGAAGCAAATAGTATCTTGGGCACCAAGAGTCAGGAAGACATCGAAAACGGCATTTGGAGTTGGATAAAAGTTGATGAAGTAATTGACCAACAAGGAAATATTTTATCAGACAGCCTTCATTTTGTTGCTGTAGACGATCAAAATGAACAAGATCATACTGTTTTAATCTTGCGTTTAAAAGAACCTATTCTCCCACATCAAACCTACGGTATCCAGATGAAATGGACTTCTCAAATTCCTAAGACATCCATCCGAACGGGTTATAATAGAGATTACTTCTTCATGGCGCAATGGTACCCCAAATTAGGAGTTTACGAGCCTGCTGGCAGCCGTTTTGCCAAAACAGGACAATGGAACTGCCATCAGTACCACGCCAACACCGAGTACTTTGGTGAATTTGGAGTCTACAAGGTAAATCTGACCGTTCCTGACAACTTTGTGGTCGGTGCCAGTGGTTTTTTAGTAGAAGAAAAACCTACTCCCAATAAACTAAGTCTCCAACGCCCTCTAAAAACATATACTTATTTGGCAGAAGATGTCATTGATTTTACTTGGACTGCTAGTCCACACTTTACAATTATAGAAGAAACATGGAAAGGGGTAAAAATCAAGTTGCTAATTATGCCAGAACACATTTGCAACAAAGAACGTTTTTTAACGGCAGCCAAATACACCCTTGATTTTTTTGAAGCCTACCTCGAAAAATATCCTTACCCAACCCTTACCATTGTTAGCCCTCCTTATTATGGATTATTTTCAGGCGCTATGGAATACCCTACGCTATTTACTGCGCCAACTTTATGTATTTTGCCGCCCAACATTCGAACTACCGAAACCTTGACCATGCACGAGTTAACGCATCAGTATTTCATGCAAATGCTTTCTACCAACGAACAGGAAGAGGCATGGATGGACGAAGGTTTTACAGCGTTTTTTGAAGCAAAAATGATGGATAAATATTACCCCAAAGGTGTTTTTTATTGGGATTATATGAACATCAATGTAGGATCGGAAGAATACCGTAGGGGGCGCTTTTTTAATGCGGACAATATTAAAATTGGTCCAATGAGTCAATTTGGATGGCTGTTTAAACATGGCGGACATCGAGAAATTGTATATGGCAAGGCAGCGGTTTGGCTAAAAACCCTAGAAGGAATGGTTGGCGAGGCATGTATGCAAGATATTATCAAAACTTACTTTAAACGTTGGAAATTCAAACATCCCTGCCGATTCGATTTTATAGATATTGTGAATGAAATTGTTCCGCAACATCACGGAGATCTTTTTGGAACCGATATGAATTGGTTTTTAGATCAGGTAATTTATGGAACAGAAGTATGTGATTATAGTGTCCATTCTATTACAAACAAAGAAGTCGTTGAGCCACTGGGGTACTTTGATAATACAACTCAAGCCCTCGTTCCTACCAACAAGACCTCTAAAACTTATGAAGCAAAAGTAGTCTTGTATCGCTTGGGGGAATTGTGGTTACCTCAAGATGTTAAAATTACATTTGACAATGGTGATGTGGTACTTGAACGATGGGATGGAAAAGCAAGGAGCCACGACTTTACTTATATTGGCAATCGAAAAATTGTTGCCGTGGAAATTGACCCAGCTTTAAAAATTCCATTAGACAAAAACCTTATCAATAATAGTTATGTTGTAGAACCACAATCAGCTGGAATTACTCGTTATTTTACGTCTTTTTTAACTTGGATGCAAGGGGCTATGGTTACAGCAAGTGCTCTCATTTAAATATAGATGGTACGTTATATTACTTTAATACTATGAATTTACTCCAAGCATTACAACAAGGAATCAAGCAAACTTGGCAATACAAGCCAATGATTTTTTTCTTGTATTTACTAACTTTTCTACTGGCTGCATTTGTTGCCTACCCGCTCAAAAGTTTACTTGAGTCTACTGTTGGGCATTCGATGATGATTACTGACCTAGTAAAAGGCTTTGATTATACATTCTTAAATGACTTTAAAAACGCACATGGCGATGGTTTTCTACCTATCATTGACCAATCTATTGTCATCTTAATACTCTACCTACTCCTATTTATATTTGTTACAGGTGGTATTTTCGCAACATTTATTCAGCAACCACAGACCTATAATCGAAGTATTTTTTGGGGACAAAGCGCCGAGTTTTTCTGGCGATGTTTACGACTGACCTTTTATTTTTTGCTAATACATAGCTTTGTTTTTGCACTTTTTGCCTTTGTATTTTATACTTCGTCTAATGGCTTATCTCCCTTTACTTTAGAAAATGAAGGAACCATAGCGTTTAATTTCAAAATTATTGCTCCCATTTATATCTTAGTCGCCGCTTTCTTTTTTATGTGGCAAGATTATGCTAAAATATTTTTGGTAGACCAAGATAAAACATGGATTTTTCAATCCCTCTGGCCAGCATTGAAATTCATAATTAAACATCTAAAACAAACCTATGGTCTCTATCTACTGAATTTGGGAATATGGTTTGTAATGGTCTTTATTAATTATTGGATTTCGACTCAGATTGAGTTCAATTCTGAAAATGCCATTTGGCTTTCTTTTGCAATCTCTCAGATTTTTGTCCTCTGCCGATTGAGTTTGAAATTAATTAATATAGGAAGTGCTGTTGCCTTGCATCAATCTACTCAAGAGAATTTATCTCATTCCTAGCACCTTGCTAAAGATTTATACAAACAAGTTTTCTAAACGATTTCCTCTTGAGCCTTTGACAAAAAAGTACCTTTGTTGGTAATTTTGAGCAGCAATAAATGCCTTTACGGCTGCCCTAGTCTCAAAATGTTGAATGTTACCTGACTTTGGAAGGTGAATATTGGCAAATGACTCACCAACCAACAAGACCTTTTCAAATTGAGCATAGTCAATGCGATTCACAAGTTGCTGGTGTTCGTCCTTGCTATACGCTCCCAGTTCTAGCATTTCGCCTAAAATTAGTATTTTAGCCTCTTGCAGATTACTTTGATGGATTTCATCTAGAAATACTTCCATGCTACTAGGATTAGCATTATAACAATCCAACAAGACTTTGTTTTCGTTCCAACTAATCTGCTGAGAACGCAGTGCCGCAGGTTGATAACTTTCCAAACCTTCTTTTATTGCCCCCCCTTCTATATTGAAATAATGCCCTACAGCCGCTGCGCCAAGTAAGGCATCCAACCAAAATCGACCAAATAAGTTCGTTTGCACGTCCCATTGAGTTTGATTTATCGACAACACCAATTTCAAAAATGGCGTATCAGTAATGGTTCCATCCACCGTACACCCATTTCCATAAAAAACTCGTTGAGCGACTTCCTTAGATATATCTACTAATAAAGCATCATTTTTACAAACAAAAGCCGTCTTATTCGTTGCTGCTAAAACATCGTATAGCTCTTTATTAGCATTGATAATATTTTCAATAGAACCATATTCTCCCAAATGATCTTTCCCACAATTGGTAACCAAACCATAATCTGGTGCAATCAATTTTGCCAAAAACAATGTTTCTTCCAAATGATTGGCACCTATTTCCAAAATTGCCATCTCATAAGTTGCATCAATAGAAAGCAAACTCAACGGCACTCCCAAATGATTGTTCAAATTCCCTTGTGTAGAAAAAGTTTTGTACTGCTGTCCCAAAACACGATGCAACAATTCTTTGATTGTTGTTTTACCATTAGAACCAGCAATGGCTAAAATAGGGCATTTTAACTGCTGTCGATGATACCGCGCCAAGTCCTGTAATGTCACTTCACCATCCTCTACCAAAATATACCGTTGGTCCAATTTATGTTTTTCTTTTAGTTCAGGATCATTAATAATGGCATAAGCTGCTTTTCCGCTATTAATTGCCAATTCTGCAAATTGATTTCCTCGATGTACACCACGAGTATCTTTTTGTCCCACAGCTACAAAAATGCCATTAGACAACTCTTTGCGTGTATCAATAAACACAAAAGGATGGTTCAAATAATGTTGGTATAATTCTTCCATAAAGGTTGTTTGATCTTGGATTTATTGCGAATCAATTCAATTGCTCAAAGCTAAAAAAAATGCACGGATAGCCCTAAAAATAATAGGTAATAATAGCGTCCTTCCCGTCAAGCTATAAAAGAGGGTAGTTCAACGTTAACAAAGATAAACATTGGGATTGACCCTTTATCACATCGATTCATTAAAATCACACACCAATTTTAAGTAAGGCGCCCTATTTTCAAAAAAATAGGAAAAGAAACTTCTTTTATTTCTTCTTTTCCCCAATAAGCTTCTATTTGTTTAATTACTGTGTCAACAGGATTGGTTGCATGTTCCCTTAAATATTTTTGTAAGCTTGACCAAGTGTTCAAATACCCCTCCAATTCATCTAGCTTCCACTGAAGGTCTATTGAATAAGAACGATTGATTTCGAGCGCTTCAAATGGAAACGGAATGGAAGTGTAGTGATTGTCAATATGCTTGCGTTCGACATCCCAATAAGGTCCAATAATTTGTGTATAATAATCATCTATCAGAACATCAATTTCTTCACTGATTCGCAACAAACCATATCCCCAAATAGCAAGAATGGCATTTTTCTTAGCAACTCGCTGAACTTCTTTATAAAAAGCATCAAAATCAAACCAATGCATTGCTTGTGCAACCGTAATCAAATCAAATTGATTGGCATCAAAAGACGTTTTTTCAGCAGCTTGTACGCTATAATGAATATTATCTTTAGGAATAGCGTATTTAATTTGTTCTGTGCTAATGTCTGTTGCTTGAACTGTTTTAAAAGCAGTAGATAAGGCTGCGGCTACCTGACCATTTCCTGTTCCACAATCCCACAAACAAATATTGTTTTCGGGCAATTCTGCCAACATTTGCAACAAAGCTTTAGGGTACTGGGGTCTAAATTTTCGGTATAAATGCGCCTGCTTCGAAAAATTTTCTTTTGTTCGTTTCATCTCCCTTTTAATGCTATGTAGTTCAATAAGATCGGTCAATAGAAATCTAATATAACTAAAAAAAAATGATCCAAGTAACTCATCCGCTCCTTGAATCATTTTGTATCTTATAAACTATATTAATAGCAACATGGCTAAACTATTACTATACCGTATCTCTATTTTTTTGTTGTCGTTTTCTTCTTGGTTCCCGTTGTTTTTTTCTTCGTTGTTTTTTTCTTTGCCGCAGGTTTCTTTTTGGCAGCCTTCTTCTTTTTCAACACCCCTCCTTGTTCTTCTACCAATTGAATAACATACTCCAAAGTAACTTCTTTCGCTTCTTCAGGAGTCATTTTCTCTCCCTTCTTATTCAACAACTTATAACTCTTACGATCTTTATCAATTTTGATAAAAGGTCCCCAACGACCATTTTGAACAGACAAACCTTCTTCGTCCCATTTGTGAATATAACGATTGGCTTCTTTCTCAATTTTAGCCTTTACTAGAACAATCGCTTCTTCTTCTGTAATCGTTTCTAACTGAAAGCCTGAGCCTTTGGTAATCGAACAATACAACCCCTCCCATTTCACAAAAGGACCAAATCGACCTTCTCCCTTTGTTATTGGTTTATCTTGATAATACCCAATTGGAGCATCTGCCTTTTGTTTTTCTTTAATCAATTCGATTGCTCGTTCCATCCCAACTTGATGTACATCTTCTGTTCTAGGGATAGAAATAAAAGCACCATCATATTTCACAAAAGGTCCATAACGCCCCTCTCCTATAACAACTTCTTTGCCTTCATATTCTCCTAAGTTTTTAGGAAACTGGAACAATTCCATCGCTTCTTCAAAGGTGATCGTTTCTATAGATTGCGTTTCTTTTAAATTGGCATATTGAGGTTTTTCTTCGCCCAATTCTTCTGTCAAACCAATTTGAGCAATAGGACCAAATCGACCAATTCTCACCAATACCGACAAGCCAGTTTTGGGATCTTTGCCCAAAATCCGTTCCCCTGTAACACGATCTGCATTTTCCAACGTATCTTCTACTTGATCGTGAAATGGTTTGTAAATATCATCCAACATCTTTACCCAATCCTCTTTTCCTTCTGCGACAATATCCAGTTGATCTTCGATTGCTGCTGTAAAGCTATACTTCATGATGTTCGCAAAATGTTCTGATAGGAAATCGGTTACTTGCATTCCCAAATCACTTGCAAACAATTTATTTTTTTCGTATCCCACATGTTCCGTCTGAGTAGCCGTAGCAATCGTTGTTTTTTTGCCGTCCAACGTCAACACTTTGTATTCTCTATCTTTTCCTAATCTAGTCTGTTTAACCACATAACCTCTATTAGGGTCCATAATTCGGCTAATCGTTGGCGCATAAGTAGACGGACGACCAATTCCCAATTCCTCTAGTTTCTTAACCAAACTAGCTTCTGTATAATGTGGTTTGGGGCGAGTAAAACGCTCTATGGCATCCATTTTTTCTAACATTAATGGTTGCCCTACGGTCATTGGTGGCAAAATTTTATCGTCCGTATTATCGTCATCTTCTTGCTCGTCTTCTTCTTTAGACTCTAAATAGACCTTCAAGAAACCATCAAATTTTAACACTTGCCCCGTAGCGACCAATTTTAGGTCATTTATCGTCGAAATATCAATATCTATTGTTGTCTTTTGCAACTGAGCTTTTGCCATCTGAGACGCAATGGTACGTTTCCAGATTAAATCGTACAAACGATTCTCATCACTGCCCATGTTTACGGCACTATTCTCAGCATAAGTCGGACGTATTGCCTCATGCGCTTCTTGAGCAGAAGCTTTGTTATTGGTATATTGTTTTGTATTTAGATAATTGTCACCGTATAATTTCTTAATTGTATCTGCCAAAGCCGCCAAGGCTGTTTCGCTCAACGTAGTAGAATCTGTACGCATATAGGTAATGTGTCCCGCTTCGTACAGGCGTTGTGCAACAGACATTGTTCTGGAAACAGAAAAACCTAATTTTCGACTAGCTTCTTGTTGTAAGGTAGATGTCGTAAATGGAGCAGCAGGTTTTCTATACGCAGGCTTAACAGCAATATTGCCTACTTTATAATTAGCCGGCGCACATTTTTCTAAGAATGCTTGTGCTTCTTTTTCAGAATCAAAATTCTTGTTTAGGTTGGCTTTGAAATGAACTGTTTTATTTTTTGAATCCTGAACTTCAAATTGTGCTACTACCTTAAAAAAGGGCTTGGGGGCAAAATTATTAATTTCTCGCTCTCGCTCTACTACCAATTTCACAGCAACAGACTGCACACGTCCTGCCGATAATTTCCCTCTAACCTTGCGCCACAACAACCCCGACAGCTCAAACCCGACCAAACGATCCAATACACGTCTTGCTTGTTGTGCATTGACTAAATTTATATCTACTCTACCAGGGTTTTGAATGGCATTTTGCAAAGCAGGTTTTGTAATTTCTCTAAACGAAATCCGCTTGGTAGAGTCCAAGTCCAATTTTAACACCTTTGCTAGATGCCAAGAAATAGCCTCTCCTTCGCGGTCTTCATCCGTTGCCAACCACACTTCATCCACTTTCTTGACCCAATCTTTGAGCTCTTTAACTACTTTTTGTTTGCCTGTAGAAATTGCATAATTAGGTTTGTATGAATTGTCAACCTCTATGGCTTTTTTATCTTTCGAGTCTTTGATTAAGTCACGGATATGCCCATAACTAGATTTAACTGTAAAATCTTTTCCTAAAATTTTTTCAATTGTCTTCGCTTTAGCGGGAGACTCCACTATCAATAAATGTTTTGCCATGTTGCAAAATCCGTTTTTCCCTAGTTATATAAATATAGTCGTTTGTTATCCTTGCAGTTTCGAGCGTTCTAAACGGCTATTGTATTAGCTTATAATAGTTCGTTGTTTTTTTACTTTTCTACCCAAAAAGACAAAAAAACACACCTACAACAACTTGACGATCAAAGCTTTAACGCGAAACACAATAAATCTACAATTTATTGATCATCAAACTAATAAAGTTTACTTCGTGAGCGCTGCGCTTTTAGTTAGCTTTGCTGCTACTGCGTGGTTTCAACGAACTATTGAGCTTGAGTATTGCTACTTTTTCAAAATTTGGTGACAGTCTGCAAGTTAATAAGCCAAGTCCGCTCCTATTGCATGGTTTTAGTAGATTATCAAAAATAGTAATTTATTGATTGTCATTAATCCCTAAAATAGCTCAAACCATAATTCTCACCAAGATGTTTATTCGTTGGATTTAAGTAATCGTTCAAAAAAATTATATTTATTAAATCCTTTTTATGCGCATTCAAACGCCTCTTTTAACTTCGAAAGATCCTATTAGAATGCAAAAGTACAATTTTTTTTTAGACCTCAAAATATAGTTTGAATGCCACAGTATACAAAAAAGGTCGTAAAATAAACTATCAATACACTAAAATTGTTGCTTTCGGGGTTGTTTCTTTTTATAAAAAACACACTAAAATTTACATAAAATTCATCTTAGAGTATAATAATTATCGTATTCTGTCTTATTTTAAGGCTGTCAATTCGACATTATCATCATATCATAAAAAATCATCAATGGCAATCACCAATAATCTAACACTCCCTTTTGACAATAGTAACCCACACATCAAAAAATACCTCAAACAATTAAGTAATCCTGTTTTGCAACGCTTGTTTTTGCTTGCCAAACTTCCCGCTGCATTTTTTATGGGTGTTAAAGTCCAATCTGTAAGCCCTCAAGAAGCAAAGGTTACGGTTCCCTATTCTTGGCGTTCTCAAAATCCATTCAAGTCTACTTATTTTGCGGCACAAGCGGCAGCCGCTGAAATGTCTACTGGCGTCTTGGCTATGTTGGCACTTCAAGGACGAGGTAAAATATCAATGCTGATTACCAAAATGGAAGCTACGTATGGTAAAAAAGCTGTCAGCACTGCTACATTTACCTGTAAGGAAGGGGATAAAATCATAGCGGCTGTTCAAAAAGCCATTGAGACAGGAGAAGGGCAAGAGGTTAGCATACTAACTATTGGTACTCAAATAGATAAAAATGGACAGGAAGTAGAAGTATCTAGATTTACATTTACTTGGTCTTTTAAAGTAAAACAATAATGGAAACTGGTTAACAATGATTTTTTGCTCAGAAAAGCAACGTAGAACAGTACCTTACGCATTTTTCTCATCAAATTTATAAACTATAAAACAAAACCCATGAACCATTCATTAACTAAAATCCCCTTATTTCAAGCTTTAGAAAATAGCCAACATATTTTACTAGCAGGTGCTGGTGGGGGCTTTGATATTTACGCTGGCATTCCACTTTATTTTGCGCTTAAACAATTAGGCAAAACCGTAACATTAGCCAATTTTTCTTTTACATGGCTGGATCACACAACAGCGAAAGAAGTCTGCTCCAAATGTTATCAAATAGAAGCTAAGGATATAGATCAATCAGGGCGAAATTATTTTCCTGAAAAATTTTTAAAACAATGGCTAGCCCAACAAAAAGAGTTTCCCGCATTGTATGCCTTTGATAGAATGGGAGTCCAACCTCTAAAAGAGGCGTACATCTACTTACAAAAGAAACATCAAATTGATAGCGTCCTTTTGGTAGATGGAGGCACGGATAGTGTACTCTTCGGAGACGAAGAACTCTTGGGTACCCCTCAAGAAGATATGTGCACAATTGCAGCCGTTCAAGAAAGTGGTATTCCAACTCAATTGCTCGCTAGTATTGGTTTTGGCATCGACCATTTTCATGGGGTATCTCACTTTCGCTTCTTAGAAAATGTTGCGGCACTCGCCAAAGAGGGTGGTTATTTGGGCTTATTTCAGCTCACACAAGAAATGCCAGAGGCACAGCATTACATTAAGGCCGTTCATTTTGCCAACCAACAAATGCCCCAAGCTCCTAGTATTGTCTCCAATTCTATCGTAAGTGCTCTACAAGGAGCCTATGGAAATATTCATGCTACGACCAGAACTATAGGAAGTGAACTTTGGATTAATCCTTTGATGACAATTTATTGGTGCTTTGAATTAAATGCTCTAGCTAGCAAAATAGAGTATCTAGAAGCCGTAAAAGATTCTGTTACGATGGGTGATTTTAATAAAAAGTTAGCTCAATATAGAAGTGGTTTAAAACAGACAAGACCTTACAAACAGCTTCCCATTTAATAAAACAATTACTCCTCTTCAAAATGAGAACTTTATTAACATTCATTGCCTGTTTCTATTTCTTTAAAGCTTCATTGGCTTGTAGCTGTGCAGAAATTCCCTCTATCGAGGATGCTTATTTTATGACGCAAGTTATTTTTTCAGGCACCGTCATTCAAATAGAAAACGTTTCTTTGTGGGAAACGGTCACTTCTGACAAAAGAATGCAGGTTCGAAAAGAGTATCAGCAACGGCATCCCAATGCAGCCTTTTTTGATAATGCAATCATTCAAAAAGTAAGTATAAAGCGCACCAAGGTTTACAAAGGAGAAAATATAAACGATACCCTTATCATTTTTACTCCTCGTTCGGGGGCGGCTTGTGGTTTTACATGGTTTAAAGTTGGGGAAGATTTTACCATCTACGCCAGCATTTACAACAACTATCTTTACAACTATACTTCTTTTACGAATTTAAAAGCACTCCAACTCCCCAACAGTTATTGGACCAATCAGTGCACTAGAACATTTGTCTATAGGGAGCAAGAAGCGGAAACATTACTCCAACTGAGTCGAGATTAATTGATGGTATTCAATGAGCGATTACAACAAGAACTCAAAATCATACCGAACTAGACAACTTCTATTGGTTCCAATCATTAATCGTGTTGATTGGTTGCATGACAAATTTATACCTATAGATACGTTCTGTTAAACGGTATTTTTTATGTGGTTTCTGCCACCACGAGTCATCGCCCCCAAGACCTTGTTGTACGCAATCAATTTCCAAAGCGACTAAGTCACGTTCCTTAACGTCTATTGTATGCCGATTCTTTTCGTTTTGTCCACCTAATGCACGGACTTCAGATTGGAAATCTTCGGTTAAATAATGCAATGCAGACATAGAAAAAGGCTGTTCTAAAGCTGTTACTTTTAAACCAACACCTTCTTTGTTGGTCAATGAAAGCCATTGTACATCTGTTTTGTTAGCGTTCTCTTGTGGGCGAATATAAGGCACATATTGTTCTGCAACGGTACTTTGGTAAAGGTCTACAAAAGCCGCTGATTTCCTATCTTGATAATTTTCAAAAGGTCCTCTCCCAAACCATTTTAATTGATCGTACTCTTTGGGCAATTGCATGGCTAAACCAAATTTGGGCAACGCACCAAATCGAATTAGTCCTCGTTTCAATTCACTGCTAACCATAATTTGACCACTGCTATACACATCGTACTGCACCACCAATTTCCCATTCGTACCCAATCGATAAACCACTTCAATTTGAGCTTGTTGAGCATTCGCAAAGATTAAGCGTGCTTTGTTAGCTTTGGCTCGGTTGCTAGCACGTTTCCAATTACCTGCCCTTAATAATAAGAAATTGCCATAATCATTATCCGTCATACCTCGCCAAAAACTAGGCGCAAAACCCTTTTTGATCAATTCTTTTCCATTCGTTTTCCATGAAACAATATTGCCTAGCTGCAAATCAAAACGGACGCTAAATTCGTCCCCTTCTATCCTCAAATTATCTTTATTCGCCAATACTTCTATAGAACGATTAGGAATGGTATCAATAGAAATGTTAAAGGGTGGAGTATTCACTAAAAATTGTTCTCTAGCCATGATATGCCCTATTTGGGAGACTGCTGTTGACCTATTTCCAATCAACTGAATATTCAAAAAACAAGCTTCTTTTTTTGTTCTATTCAACGCCTCATATTCCAAATCAATTGTCAGGCTATCACCTGCCCTTACATCTATTGCTTTTATTATCCCTTCTTTGAGAATACGCCCTTCTGTTTTTAATTGCCAGTGCAAATCAAAGTTAGAAAGATTTACAAATGCATAATTATTATAAACTTTAACTCGTCCTTGATTTAAATCTACTGCTTTGATTTGAGCATATTGATAGACCTTTTTGACCTCTTGTAAGGCTGGTTGCGGGCTTCGATCAGGGAAGACAATCCCATTCAAACAAAAGTTGCCTAGGCTGGGAATGTTTTTAGGACCAAAATCGCCACCATATGCCCAATACCGCTCTCCTGACGCACTAACTTTCTCTAGTCCTTGATCGACCCAATCCCAAATAAATCCGCCTTGTAAAGCATCGTATTGTTCAATTAAGTTCCACCAATCTTGAAAATTTCCTGTGCTATTCCCCATTGCATGCGCATACTCACACATAATTAAAGGTTTAAGAGACTCCGACTGAGCATATTTTTTTACCTTGTCAAATAGAGGATACATAGGCGCATAAATATCTGAATTTCGCCAATTTAAATGCGCTTGTTCGTATTGTACGGGGCGAGTAGTATCTCGTTTTTTTAACCAATCATAACTGTACAAAAAGTTGGTTCCATTCCCTGCTTCATTTCCCAGAGACCAAATAATAATGGATGGATGATTTTTATCTCGCTCAACCATTCTTCTTATCCGATCCCAATGCGCCAATTTCCACTTCGGGCGTTTTGCCAAAGAGGCAAGACCATAGCCCATTCCATGTGATTCGATATTGGCTTCATCCACCACATAAAATCCCATAGCATCACACAATTCATAAAATCGTTCGGGTTGAGGATAATGAGAGGTTCGAATAGCATTGATATTATTTGCTTTCATTAACTCCAAATCTTTCTGTAACAAAGCCTCTGTTACAACATGAGCAGTTTTAGGATCGTGTTCGTGTAAATTCACTCCTTTTAAATAAACGTACTTTCCATTCACCAATAATTGCCCATTTTTGATTTCCGAGGTACGAAAACCTGTTTTGCAACTAACCGTTTCTAATTGAACACCATCTTTATCTAATAATGTCAATACAAGGGTGTATAAATTAGGTGTTTCGGCAGTCCAAGGTTTTATTGTAGGCAACAGGTCAGAAAAATAAACGATAGCCTCGTTTGGTAGTTGCACCCGTTTTATTTTTTTCAGAATAGTCTTATTGTTTTCTAACAATTCTAACTGCAAATTAAGCTCCGAATTACCTTGTAAAATAACCTGAGTCTTTAACTGCCCTTGTTCGTAGTTTTGAACCAAACTTGCTTGTACCTCGAAGTCTATTATTCTTTCTTTTGGAGCAGCATAAACATACACAGAACGCTCTATACCACTCACTCGCCAAAAATCTTGACATTGTAAATAACTCCCATCTGAATACCGATACACCTCTAGTGCAATTGTATTTGTTCCCTCTCTAACATAAGCCGTAATATCAAATTCTGCGGGGGTCTTACTCCCTTGTGAATAGCCTACTTTTTGTCCATTTATCCAAAGGTAAAAGGCAGAATTAACGGCTCCAAAATGTAAAATAACATCTCGTTTCAGCCAAGCAGCATCTAATTCAAAAGTATGTCGATAAGCACCTATTTCGTTTTTACCTACTGGAATATGAGGTGGATTTTTTGCTTGAAACGCATACGCTTGATTAACATAAATAGGAACACCATAACCATTCACTTCCCAATTTCCTGGTACTGGAATAGTTCCCCAATTACTAATATCATAGGTCACTTTGTAAAAATCTTTTAAGCGTTTACGCTCATCTTTCACCCAATAAAAAGCCCATTGCCCATCCAAACATTGATAATATTTAGACCCTGACTTGTCTTCTTGTAATGCTAATCTTCTTCGTTCAAACGAGAAGAAATCAGCGTGGGGTTCTAATTTATTGATTGCAATGACTTCTGGGTTTTCCCAATCATTTTTTTGAGCAACAGAATTATTAAAATACAACAATAAAACGCAAACGATGCAGAACAGTAACTTCATATAAAATGCTTTTCTTTTACCCCTTACTCTGTTAAAACCACGCAGTAGTAACATAGTTAAACTAAGCGATAGCGATCTCACAAAGTAAGCTTTATAAACCAAGAAGTGTGTAAGAATAGTTGCCTATAAAAAGAGCAGAACGACAATAATGTTGTTCTGCTCCTACCTAAATTAGTTACACTGAAGTTCAAACTCTAATTAAACATGAACTTTTTTATCATTATCGTATAATTTGAAATGGTTGACCAACAATATGATCGACATCTAAGAAATACATTCCTGGCAGGATATCTTCTAGATTTATTTTTATAATTGGTTGATCTATCCTACCTTCTTTAACAATTTCGCCCGTAATTCCCACAACTCTATAAGTAGAGCTATTCAAAGATTTAGGAAGTTCTAAATACAAATCTGTATTTGTTGGGTTAGGATAAATATTTAGTTGTAATTGGAGCAGTTTCGATATTGAGTTAAGATCTTCTGTTCTAAAGCTCCATGTCGAACTCCACGGACCAGCAGTTGTCCCATTTAATGCTCTAACTTTCCAGAAATATTCTGTTTTAGGTTGAAGGTTGTTTACAGTCCATGTAGAACTAGAAGCAGTATATGTTTGTGGATTACTAGCAAAAGTAGCACTGGAATCAATCAACATTTCATAAGAAGAAGCTCCCACAGCTGTTGTCCAATCAAATACTAAATTCACATACACTTGATTGGTTGCTAAATCAGCTGGTGCTATCAAATTAAAGTTATCCAATGAATTTGTTGTAAAGCACCATACAGCGCTATATTGCCCCCATGAAGTACCATCTGTTGCACGTACTCTCCAATAATACTTTGTGCTAGACAACAGACCACTTAATCCTATATTTGTATTTGAACTCGTATACGTTTGAGCTGTCGCAAAGCTTGGCAATGTATCTACGTCTATTTCATAAGAAGTAGCTCCAAAGGCAGTCGTCCAAACCAAAGGTAAGGTGCTGTAACTTTGCTCGGTTGCCAGATTCGCAGGTGAGGTCAATTGAAAAGAGTCCAACTGAGGAATATCTGTTCCCAAATATCTTGCTATTGCAAGATCATTTCCTGTATATCCAACAGCAACAATTTTGTTGTCAGCAGGCTGAACAAGCACGTCAAAGCTTTCACTAATTGAATTGTTGTTAAAAGAAGTATGTACAACTCCCCCGTTGCCAAAGGAAACATCCAAATCATAATTACTAGATTCCAAAGTTCTAACAATTGTAAATTCCTTAGAAGTATATCCACTTGATCCTGCTAAAATAAATTGACCATTGTTATCTTCTGCAAAACCATAGGCTACGTCATACAAATTTCCAACATCTTTTCGTGTTTTAGGGCCTTTAATTCCCCCTGCATCGTCCAGCTCTACCAAAGAAAATTTATCCAAAGCCAAACTTTGATGACTCGTTCCGATCAAAAGTATATCACCATCAGGGCGAATGGATACAGAATAGGCACGATCTTGATCTCTACCATCTATACTCCCTCCATAATCATACGACATAACACCATCTGCTGAAAAAGTATTGTCCATTGTTCCATTAGAATTGATGCGGGCAGCATAGAAATCGGAGTACCTTGAAGACGATACAATATCTCTCCATCCTGCCGCTACTATTTTTCCATTAGGTCGAACTTCCAAATCCTCAATACACAAATAATAAGTATTACCTAAAGTTGTACCAATTGGCAGTTGTTGAACTCCAAAGGTCAAATCCAAATTTCCTGTAGACAGGTAACGTGCTACAATAGGCTTTGCTTCGTTAGAAGAAATTTCAGTATTTCCTCCCACTATAATATTTCCAGTCAATGCATGAATTTTGACAACTTTAATTTCATCTTGTTGGTTAGAAACAAAGGTACTGATAACAATCCCATTTGTACCAAAAGTACTATCAATAGAACCATTGGTATTATAACGAACTAATGCAGCATCTTTTTTGGTTCCATTATCACTAGATCCTGCCAAAATAATTTTCCCATTGGTTTGGATAACCAAATCATATGCGACATCCTCACTGCCTATTTGCAAATCAGTTGTCACGATTCCTCCATTTCCAAAAGTGCTATCAAGTGTGCCATTCGTATTATATCGAGCGCAAACAAAATCTTTGCCTGTAATCAAGCTACTAGAATTACCTGCTACTACGATTTTCCCATTGGTTTGAATAGCAACACCATGAGCTTGGTCTAAGCCATTTGTAATTGAAGTAACTACTTTTCCGCCTATGCCAAAACTTGGATCAAGGCTTCCCGCTTGCTGCGCAATAAGGTTTGAACATAAAAAAGATAATAAAATGAGTTGTATTGTTTTCATTTTGTTTGTTTTGGTGATTAACGTTTTCTTAGGAACTAAAACCTTTGAAGCACAAGCAATAAGAATCTTGCTGTCCTATCAAAGTAATTAATAAGCTCTTAATTTTAAAGCCCCCAAAAGTAAACAAAAAAACATATATTAACAACAAGCCTTTTTGTAACATCTCTATTTCGCTTGCCATCACCAACACAGCCCTAGCCTACAACAACATAATTATCAACAACATACACTTCACTCCGACTTGAGTGTTAAAAATTCCTTAGTTATAACACTAAATCTTAAAGGCATGAATTTGATTTACATCAAAATCACAATTACTCCATTCATTATCAATATCTGCACCGCATTTTTTGTACAACGCAATAGCAGACTCATTCCAGTTTAACACTTGCCAACGTACTCGTTTACAATTATTTTCCTTCGCAGCTTCAAAAAGCAATTCTAATAATTCGGAACCAATTCCATGACCACGATAAGCTTTCTTAACATACAAGTCATCTAAGTACAAAGATTTCCCCACCCAAGTATAATAGGCAAAATAATACAATGCCATGCCTATAATTTTACGATCATCCAACTCTACAACATAGCACTGAAACAACTCCTGTTCCTCCTTCATTTGCTCGACCGTATTGAATACTTTTTCAGGGGCATTCTCAAAGGCTGCCAACTCTTTGATAAGTCCTAATATGGCTTCAAAATCATTTTCTGTTGCCTTTCTTATGGTATAATTCATTCTATTTTTTGATTATTCATTATAATTAACGCCTACTCTACCCCTCTAAAAAACAGCAATGGGTGCCGCGAGACAAGCATCAGGAATACCAAATGCTTCCACCAGCGCAAAAGCATCGTTGCGAACTTCCTTACAGAGCTTGTCTACTACCCTTCTAATTGCTCTCGTTTTAGCACCAGACATACAGCCTTGTTCCAAGTACCATCCTTTATTTTCTTCTATGGTATGCAATGCATATAGATCGCAAAGCATTTTTAATGTTTTTTTGAGTGCAGCATCTTCACAACCCTCAATTTGTGCTAAAAACTGCTCCAAGATAATACGATCAATATAAGCATGAGCGACCTCTATCATATGCGTCTGACAACGCAGAAAGGCTTGATAGGAAGGAATACCTCGCTTGATAAATTTCCGCAAACGCTGTCCTACCGAAACCATTAAATCTCGTTCTCTATAAACAAAAGCATCTAACTGAAAAGTAGGGTCTTTGAGATGGCCTTCGTCGGTGTTGTGAGTATTGACAAAGTTCTTTTCTCGAATCGTTGCAATAAAACGCTCCGAGGCAAAATTGACCATTCCTAGCAACCCGCCACTAACAATCTCTTTGTTAAAATCGCCCAACACTCCTTTTGCCACCAATTGCATGAGCACCGTATTATCTCCTTCAAAGGTGGTAAAAATATCTGAGTCTGCTTTAAAATCAGCAAAACGATTTTCAGCCAAATAGCCTTTTCCCCCACAAGCCTCTCGGCACTCTTGAATTGTTTTGGTCGTATACCAAGTTGCGACAGATTTTAAACCCGCTGCTAAGGTTTCTATTTCTCGCATATCTTCCTCTGTTCGATTTGAAAAACGATCTGTTAGATACGTCAAAGCAAAATCTAAAGCATATGCTTTTGCCAAAGGAGGCATTAATCGACGTTGATGCGAAGGATAATCCATAATAAGCATTTCGGGCTTACCATCTTCACCAAATTGCCTCCGTTTCAAAGCATACCGAATGGCAATTGTCAAACTTGCTTTAGCAGCACTTAAACCCGCTCTAGGCACGCACATACGCCCTCCAACCAAAGTACCTAACATCGTAAAAAATCGCTTTGACTCTTTCTCTATTGGACTCGAATAGATCCCGTGTTCGTCTATATTCCCAAATCGATTCAATAAATTGAAACGAGGTACTCGAACTTGGTCGAACCAAATACGACCATTATCAACACCATTTAACCCCAATTTATACGCACAATCTTCAATACTAACTCCAGGCGCTATATTTCCTTCTTCATCTCGAATATCTACCAATATAGCATGTACCCCGTGATTTTTGCCATCGACAATCAATTGAGCAAAAACCGAAGCCATCTGACCATGCGCTGCTGCATTGCCTATATAATCCTTTCCAGAAGACAGCGTTGGAGAATTGATAATAATTTCATCCCTAACAGGGTCATAAGTCGCCGTTGTTTCACAATCTCGAACATTTGATCCATGTCCAGTCTCTGTCATGGCAAAACATCCAGGCAGTTTCATTGTCCCAATATCATTCAAATAACGCTTGTGGTGTTTTTCAGTACCCAACCACAAGACAGAACCACCCCATAATCCAAACTGTACCCCAAACTTTACTACCAAACTCAAATCGTGATAACCTAACGTTTCAAATACAGCTGCATAAGCTCCCATGTCGTCAATGCCACCATATTCTTTAGGAAAATGCAATGCACCGTATCCTTGTTCAGCAAGTAGGTGTACCCATTTTAATACATGTTCTCTATACGTTTCTTTGTTCCGAATGGTCTCCAAATTAAACATTGGGTCGTGCAAGATTTTGAAAACATTGGCTCGTATTTCTATATAATCATCATCCAATATGTGTTGCAAGGCTTTCACATCAATGTTAGAATGATTTAGCGTCGCTTCTCTTTCTTCTATAATTTGTTGTTGTGTTAGAAGGTGGCTGTGCAATTCTAAGCTAACAATACCAATCGCCTCTTCTAGTTTTTTTAAAGCTTCAACAACCTTGGGAGTCAACCATGTTTGATTATCGGATTGTATTTTTGCCATTTCAATTCCCAAATCTACCAAAGTTTGTCGTCCATCTGAATTCATGCTTTGAGCGGTCGATTGGATACTTTCTGCCCATTCTTGATGGAGACTATCTGATGGCGGATTCGTTGGATCCATCCATGATAATAAAAGCTGTTTGTCTCTTTCTTTTATCCAGTCAAAATTATTAATCTTATTTTGTATCAACTTTATTTCACTAGGTCCTAGCACCGCATCAGACCATCCGATATAAAACAAAGGAATTAAAGAAGCAACTTGTGGAGAATACTTTTCGGGTAACATGGCGTATTTTTTTTTATAATAATTCAATAATCATCATTACTTCACAATAAAATCATACCACACTAATAATCAACACGATACAATTTAAATTGGCAAAACATTTAAAACCAACATAATTTGAGCTATCTTTTATCAAAAACTCCAACCAACAAGCTAAGTTTGGAAATTTAGGATTGATGAAAAGAATTGAGTAGTGTAGCTAAGTATTACAATTATTAACAGAACAAATAAATGCTGTTTAGGTTGACGCATCACAATTCTAAATTAAATATTTACAAAGGCATAACTAGAGCAAATGATTCTGTTATTGTTATTAAGGTAGCAATACTTCGACAAAAAACAGAGTACTGTAGAATAATTCAAAATAGAAAGTTCGAAATAATCATAATCCATCTGCCTTTTTATTTTAGAGAATACATTTTTTTTGAAAAAAGGCACATTTATTTGTAATTACAAATAAAAAATTGTACATTTGTAATTACAAATAACGGAATAACATAAATATGGACATAAACGAAGCAATACAACAAAAGAAATTCGAAAATGAGTGGGAAAAAGCACTTGTCAATCTACACTTCACAAGCAATGTATTTAGTGACCGATTATTGGCAATACTAAAACCTTATTCTATTCATGATCAACACTACAATATTTTACGTATTCTGAATGGAAGATATCCCGATGTAGCTTGCCCTGGAGATATTAAGGCAGTTTTACTCAACAAGCGAGGAGACCTAACTCGGCTACTAGACAAGCTAGATAAACTAGGTTATGTAGAACGAGCTACCAACCCGACCAATAGACGAATGGTAGATATTAAAATCACAGCAGCTGGCATTGCTTTGCTAAAAAAACTCAAATCTGAGATAAAAACTACTGAAGCGATAAAAAAGAATTTAACAGAAGCAGAAGCCACTCAGCTCAGTTTATTATTAGATAAAATAAGAAAATAATTTTTTTTTAAATCAACATCTGTAATTACAAATATTGTACAAACACTTAAAATACTATATTATGAAAAAAATACTTGCATTTTCAGGAAGCAACAGCTCAAGTTCTATTAACCAACGATTGGTACACGCTGCTGCAAAGTTAGTAAAAGAGATAGATGTTATTGACCTAAGAGACTATGATGCTCCTATTTATAGCGAAGACATCGAAAAAACAACTGGTCTGCCTCAAAACATTACTCAACTATATGATTTGATACAAGAATACGATTCTATTATTCTTGCTTCACCAGAACATAATGGGCTACCAACTGCTTTTCTAAAAAACATCTTGGATTGGCTTTCTCGCAACAAAGGACAAAAATTTTTGCAAGATAAAAAAGTTGTCTTATTAAGTACTTCACCTGGTGGAAATGGAGGAGCAAGTTCCTTGGCAAAATTACAAGAAGTCATTCCTTATTGGGGCGCAACTGTAGTTGGCAAACACAGTCTTGGTAATTTTCATGACAAAATAGATTTAGAGAACAACCTCAAATTTGAAGCTGATCGAGATGCCCTAAAAAAGGTTCTAGAGACACTTTAAGTGTTGCAAATGTTACAATATTAGCCAACATGAGTCATCCCGAATTTTGTAATAGAGCAAAGAGAGAAAAAATACAAACGGAGATGGCAGCTCTAAGACGGTAAATCGGTATGGAAGTATTTCTATACCGATTTCCTGTTCGATGTCCCCAGTTTCGGAGGAAAAGGTTGACCCAAGTTCTCCAATTTCGAAGTAGAGTTAAAAGAAAATCATAAACCAAAGCAACGATAGCTAATAACTTAAGCTTGTTTTCCCAAAACCACAATCTAGGAGATTCCATTGCTAACTCTGTTTTACAGAAACGAAAAGATTGCTCAATTTCCCAGCGATGCATATAGCTATTCGCCATTTCCCAAGCAGTTCTGGCATTTGTAATGATTACAGAAGTCAGAAAATAAATAGGAGGAGTCTGTCTTTTTTTGTCTCTAAGAATAACTAAATATAAGGGAATATCGGGTAACTCTGGATGAAAGACTTCTCCCCATGCTATAGTTGCAGAACGTTGCTCTTTTCGTTCCTTGTCATAAATTAATCTAGGTTTTTTTCCTTTAAATGAACGGGCTAATAAATGTGTTTTCTTCTTTCCTTTTTTCGTAGCGATAAGTAGATGATTTTTCTTCCAACGGATCAGAAAATCTTGTTGGAAATGTAACATATGCTCTACTGTCCAGATATTTGCATATCCTCTATCCAAAACATGTAGAACTCCTGTATTTAATTCCTTTTTTAATCGTTTTAGCATACGAAAAATGATATTAGTAGCGAGTTCTTTATGCTTGCCTCTTGTTGTCCACCAAGTCATTTGACAAACACTTGGCACTCCTCCTAGGCAAGACAACATCGTAGCTGTCCACTTATAGCCAGGGACACATATTCTGCTACTTGGTGGTCGGTAAAAACCGCGTTTAATTTTTGTTAATCGCTTGCCTTTACTACTCCAGACACTACACAATCCTTCACTCCACCAACTTTCTGGCTTTTCTAAACGAGAATCATCCCATAACAACAAAGGGCGTTTTCCTTCTTTTTGCAAGCTGGCAATACGCTCTTTTGTCTTCTCAAACAAATAGTCTTTTATTAACTTGTGTTCCCATTTTTTGCTCCTTAACAAGTTGCTTATTCGCTTTGTCCCTGCTGGTGCCTTCCGAAATCCACAAATGTACCCGCCTAACTCACTTAAAAGTAAACCGCTACTCTTGTTTCTTAATATTAGTATCGAAATGAATAGATTATAAAATGTTCTAACCAAACGGCTATCTATTTGCTCATCTAGTTTTATCAGTAATCCTTCTAAGTATTTAGAACTTTTTTTCAAAAGAAAATTGTCGGCACCATTTATTTTTCCTTTTTCTATTTTATCTTGTAAGTATGTTTTATACATAAAAAAACTCTTGTCGTTTTGGAATTGTCGTTAATCCCAAATTTACGCAAGAGTTTTTATTTTTTTGTCATCTCATAAATTCGGGATGACTCATGTTTTTTATTTTATTTTTCTTAATTAAGCAATCTCTCAAAATTGGCATCCAGCCTCTTATTTTTCTAAACGATTGTTTAAGATTCTTAAAATAGATAGTATCTTAACTCTAATAAAAATCTATTTGATATAATATAGTACTTAGCTGCGGTGCTACTTCGTGGTAGCTCCCTACGGTCGTGAGATTGCTATCGCTTAGTTTTTTTGTAAAAAACTAAAAAAAGCATCTTTGCATCAGTTTAATTATCAATTCTTTAAGAAATTAAACAACAAAACATACTCTATTGATAATCATACTAATACAATTTACCCACGAAGTAATAATCAAAATCATCCATTAATTTCCAATCAATGAGAAAAAGCAAAAACATTGTTGTTACAGGTGCCTCGACAGGAATCGGCTATGCCACTGTAGCATCTTTAGTAAAAAGAGGGTATAAAATTTTCGGTTCTGTTCGCAAACAAGAAGATGCCGATCGCCTTAAAAAAGAATTTGGGGATTTATTCGAGCCTCTCTTGTTTGACGTAACCGATATGCAAGCTGTTCGGCAAGAAGCGGCAAGAGTAGAACAACTTATTGGCAATGAAGGCATTCATTCCTTGATTAATAATGCAGGAGTGGCTGTCTGGGGACCAATGATGCACCTGCCGTTGGAAGATTTACGTTGGCAAATGGAGGTCAATGTAATTGGGCTGGTTGGTGTTACACAAGCTTTTTTGCCTCTTTTAGGAGCGAAAAAAAATTGCCCTCATGCCCCTGGTCGTATTTTTAACATGAGTTCTGCCGCAGGCGAAATTGCCAATATTTTTATGGGACCTTACTCGGCAAGCAAACACGCTCTCGAAGCCATTTCAAAAACTATACGTATGGAACTCTTACTGTATGGAATTGATGTGGTTGTTATTGGTCCTGGTGTTGTAAAAACTCCAATTTGGGACAAAGCAGAGGAAGTTGATTTGAGCAAATTCGAAGAAACGGACTATATAGAGCCTGGCAAAAAGTTCAAAAATTTCATGCTAAAAATGTCTAAAATAGGCTACGAACAAGCTAAGTTTGGTGACATGATGGCAGATATTGTCGAACATAAAAATCCCAAAGCACGGTATCCGCTTGTTTATGGGAAACTCAAAAACTGGATTATCCCTCGGTTAATTCCAACTCGAAAATTTGCTGCTATGGTGGGCAAAATGCTAGGTCTCTCAAAATAAATTCAAAACATCCATCAAGTAATTCTCAAATCATATTATCTTTGGGACTTCTTTTAATTTTTCGTTCTTTACACTGTTTTGCATTAAACTATATTCCATTGGTTATCAATATAATTTATTTCAAAAATTAAAACTAATAATCAATAATATAACTTCATCATCACAGGAAGTAACCCACGAAGTATTATTATATATTTTATACTAGGTACTAAATTATGAAAACACGTCTAAGTGTCAATGTCAATAAGATTGCTTTGATTCGCAATGCTAGAGGAAGTAATTATCCTGATTTAATAAAAGTCTCCAAAGATATAGAAGCCTATGGAGCCGAAGGTATTACCGTCCACCCTCGCCCAGATGAGCGCCATATTACTTATGCGGATATTCCTGCCTTAAAAGCAATTGCAACTACTGAATTTAATATCGAAGGAAATCCACGCACTCAAAAATTTATGGATTTGGTTTTAGCCAATGCCCCCGACCAATGCACGTTGGTTCCTGATGCTCAAAATGCGTTGACTTCTGACAGTGGCTGGGACACGATCACACACGAAGCTTTTTTAACGGAAACAATTGGTGTCTTGAAAGAGAAAGGCATTCGCGTTTCTATTTTTTGCGACCCTGTTGAAAAGTTTATTGAAGGGGCAAAAAAAGTGGGTGCTGATCGAATAGAATTTTATACAGGTCCTTATGCTGAAAATTATCACAAAGATAGAGCAGCTGCTATACAGCCTTATGTCAATGGGGCAAAAATTGCCAACGAATTGGGAATTGGTATTAATGCAGGGCATGATCTTAACTTAGATAATTTGCGCTATTTTCAAGAAAATATTCCCAATCTATTGGAAGTTTCTATTGGGCATGCTTTGGTCGTAGATTCATTGTATTATGGGCTACAAAACACCGTGCAAATGTACTTGGAGTGTTTGACAGTGAAGGATTAGACAATCCTTTAAGAAATAAAAATGCCTGAATACAGGATATGCTGTATTCAGACATTTTCTATAGCACTTTATCCCATTGTCACTGCTCTTCTAACATTCAATAACACCTTTGAAAGCTGCTAAATAACTTACCCCCTACTTAAAAACTACCATATGAATTGACAGAAGAGACATTCTTACAATAGTTCGCTAATAACGAGTACTAAAATAGTGAATCAAAGTCGCTATTTTTGATAAAATTCTGTACATTTGCAGGCATTTTTATTACTTCATTTTATAAGGTCAGAAAAAGAGCCTAACAAATTCTTAATCTTATAATTTGAGCCATAAACTAAAATCTTAAAATAATTATTTTTAAAAAATTTATTACCTATGAAAAAATTTATTAAAGGAGTTTTTTTGACCATGATTCTATTTACAGGGGGAGCAATAGCAAGTTCTTGTGATCCATGTTCGGGAGTCGTTTGTACCAATGGAAATTGTAGTAATGGTATTTGTGTTTGTGACCCTGGCTACAAGAAATCTGACAACAAATGTGTTTCCATTAGTTCAGACTATACGGGAGAAAATTGGCATGGTACTCAAATTGGCTATTATACATTTATGCGTAGTGATACGCAATCTGTTGTCTATACGATAGAGATGTCAGAAGTTACTCCAAACCAAATTATTCTAAAAAACTTTTTAGGTCATATTGGAAATGATATCCCTCTCACTATAGATTTAGAAAAAAAGAATATTTTTGTTGAAGAGACTGTATTACCTGTAGGTATAACCAATGGTTCAATTACAAATCCTTCTTTTCTTCCTGTTCCTTATGATGTTGCTGGTACGATTAAAGCGAATAAAATAAATCTAACTTTGAATGGAAGTGGTATTATTGAAGACTATAAACTCGTTTTGCAGCGATAACAATTCACGACTGTCTTTTATTTAGTTTATATAGTGCTCTACAAAAGGAGTCAAATGTGACAAGGTGTTTTCTTAGACAATAGTCGCTTTGGATCAAATAACTGGTGAACTTACTTGTCGATTTACACTACATTTAAAAACCGCTGTTTAGCATAGATTTCAACCTCTCTCCTGTTATTTTATTAGAATAAAACCTAGACAAACTCCAATATTTTTTGTAGTTTCGTGCCAAATTTTAAAATAATAATTTTTTACCATAAGAAAATTACAATCATGAAAGAAGTATATATTGTATCAGTTGCAAGAACTCCTATTGGAAACTTAGGTGGTATATTGTCTTCTGTTAATGTTATTGATTTGGGAAAAACAGCAATTACAGGTGCTATTGAGCGTGCAGGAATTGATGCCAAAGAAGTAGGTGAAGTGTATATGGGTTGCGTTTTAACAGCCAATACAGGACAAGCTCCTGCCAAGCAAGCTGCTTTAGCTGCTGGTATTCCGAATACAGTACCTTGTACGACCATCAATAAAGTATGTTCTTCTGGAATGAAAGCAATGATGCTAGGTGCTCAATCTATTATGCTGGGTGATAACGATTGTGTTGTTGTAGGAGGAATGGAGAGTATGTCTCAAGCACCACATTATATCCCTTCTGGGCGTACTGGAATTCGTTATGGCAATGGTCAAATGGTAGATGCCATCGTTAGAGATGGTTTGCAAGATCCTTATGATGGCAATATGATGGGTGTTTGTGGAGAGGTTTGTGCTGAAGGTAAAAATATCTCTAAGGATGAGCAAGATGAGTATGCTTTTGCTTCTTATGAGCGTGCTAGAGCTGCTTATGAGAATGGTTGGTTTGCAGACGAAATTGTTCCTGTAAGTGTGCCTCAACGTAGAAAAGATCCTATCATCGTTAGTAGAGATGAAGAGGTAGATAACAAACGTATTACAGACTTAGCTAGCGTCAAGAAAGGTCGTGCGGTCTTCAAAAAAGATGGAACTGTATCGGCTATCAATGCTTCTAAAATCAACGATGGTGCTGCTGCTGTTGTTTTAATGAGCAAAGAAAAAGCTGAAGCATTGGGCTTAAAACCGATTGCTAAGATTAGAAGTTTTGCTGACGCAGCTCAGGAGCCTGTTTGGTTTACAACAACTCCTTCTTTGGCAATGCCTAAGGCTGCTCAAAAAGCAGGCATCAAATTAGAAGATGCTGATTTATTCGAAATCAACGAGGCATTTTCTGTTGTTGCTTTGGCTAATATGAAAGAGTTGAACTTAGACCACGATAAAGTAAATGTGTTGGGCGGAGCTGTTTCTATGGGGCATCCTATTGGTGTTTCTGGTTGTAGAATTGTTATTACATTGCTTTCTGCTCTAAAACACAAAGGTGGAAAAATTGGTGTTGCTGGTATCTGTAATGGTGGCGGTGGTGCTTCTGCTATGGTAGTGGAGCTAGTATAATATAACTAGCACTAAACAGTGCTTTGTCTATCATATAATCAAGCTAAAATCTTTACCAATAAAGATTTTAGCTTTTTTTATGTGTTTTTTGCGAAAATAATTGGGTATTAGTATTGACAGCTTTAGTTTATGGTTGCTTCCAAACGAATCAAAGTCTCTTTTTTGTATCCTCGGCTAATAGGTAAAAAGACACCATTCACCTCTATTGCTTCGTTAGAAAATGAATGAATGGCATACATATTCACAATAAAAGAACGATGGATTCTTATAAAATGCTTAGCTGGTAATTGTATTTCAATGCTAGAAAGTGTTTGACGGGTTGTTATTAATTTATTATTAAGATGAATCTTTAAATAATCTCCAAAACTTTCGATATAAAGGATTTCCGAAAAAACAACTTTTACCATTTTCCGATCAGAACGAACAAAAATAAACGTTCGATGAATTGGCTCTATCTCCATCTTACTCATGGGCACAAAAGGACTAACTTCTACATAACTCTCTATCGATTGCAACAAACGTTCAAAAGAAATCGGTTTTAGCAAGTAATCAACAGCTTTTAGTTCAAAACCTTCTAAAGCAAATTCTCGATATGCTGTCGTAAAAACTATCTTTTTGTCTTTTGAAATCGTTTTGGCAAATGACAAACCCGATATTCCTGGCATATTAATATCTAAAAATATAAGGTCTACTTCTTTGGTATTAATCGCTTCAAAAGCCTCTAAAGCATTTTTACAAATTGCCACAACATCTATTGTTGGAATTTTAGCTAAGTGAATGTTTAAAATATCTCGTGCTGTCGGTTCGTCATCAACAATGATAGATCTTATTCTTGAAGCCATTAATTTGTTATTTTTTATTGTATTAATTGTATCGAATCGGTTTATAAAAATCAAAACTGCACAGTAGTCCTACCATTTAACAAAGCTGTAAACAAGATTTCTTAGAACACAATATCCATTTTAAATTTGCTAAAATCCATTTTCCTTAAATAGTTTCTCTCTTCATTCGTATCATTGTTCAGATACAACTCTACCTTAAAACAATCGTCATTGACATCAAAATTAAGTAGATGCCTATCTTTGTATAGCAAATCCAATCGATTTCTAATATTCTTTAGCCCAATTCCTCCTACTTGAGAATCTTCAAAATCACTGCTAATACTATTGCTAATAGCAAAATAAATTTGTTCTCCCTTTACTTGAAGCTTTATCGTTATATCAAAAACACCATTTTTGATAGCACCATGTTTAAATGCATTTTCAACAAAGGGCAACATCAACATTGGGGCAACTAAAGTCGGACGTTCATTCATGGAAATCTCAAAATTAATATTCAGAACATCTTGAAAACGAAGTTTCTCTAGTGCAATATAATCTTGGATGTGTTCTACTTCTTCACGCAATTCAACGACAGCATCATTAATTTGATACAACAAGTAATCCAACAAGTTGGACAATCGTAGGATCATTTCTGCCGTATAGTCTGATTTTTGTAGCGCAAACCCATAAATTGTATTCAAGGTATTGAATAAGAAATGTGGATGAATTTGCATTTTTAAATAATTCAGCTTTTGGGCATTGAGTTTTAATTCTCTTTCGAGCAATTGATTTTTTAGCTCTTGATTTTTGGTAATAGTATGCTGATTTTGTCGTTCTAATGAAAAAGCACTCGCAATAAAAACGATGGTATACACTCCTATAAAAACCAACATGAAGTTTTTGGACATAGGAAGCATTTCATCTACGTTTAAGTCAGACAAAAAAACTAATCCTCCCAATATTGATAAAGCTATCAGACATGCTGAAATAGTAATTAGGTAAATACTGTAAATAAGAAACGTCCAATAGTGCTTTCTTAGTAGATATTTGGGAATTAAGTGGTAGATGGTTGCATAAGTTGTTGTGATGGTTACGGGCATTAACAAAAGAGAAAAATTAATAATTTTGGTAAAATCTTCTGTCTGAAACTTGAAGAATTGCGTAAAGAAAAACAATACACAACACCACAAGAAAATATGCACAACAACGATCTTTTTTCCTTCTTTGAAGGAGTATTTTTGCCCTTTTTTAACACCATTTAGCATACGATTGAGTATCTTTTGTTTTATTTAACCGTCCCTACAAAAGCTGTCTTTGATTCGTTTTTTATAAAATTGGCGAACTCCTCACAAGCATTTAGCAAACAATGCTTTTTATACTAAAATAGTTTTTCACGCTCATTTTTACAACTAAAAATGACAAATAACCAATTTAAATCTTTCTCCAAAAGTGCAATTCAATCAAGCATTTAGTTTTTGCAAACAACCGTAATTATGGCACATTACGGTACTTTTAATATTCGTTTTTGCTCTAGATAAAAGATTCAATTTCTTGAACAAAAAAAGAAGCCCAATCAACCTAGCTAACTATTATAAATAAATAACTATGCTCTTACAATTTTTAATAGAAGGAGGACTACTTTTTACAGCACCTATATGTTTCATTGGGTTACTACTAATTTTTTTCTTTATCCAATCCCTTGTATCTATTCTCAAACAACAAAGCATACACAAACGCCTTTTATACATGCACAAATTAGGTTTGCTGGCTTTATTCTTAGGAGTTTTAGGACAATTAATTGGCTTAACTGCAAGTTTGCGCATCATTGAATCTGCTCATGGAAAAATTTCTAGAACGATCATTTACAAAGGGTTATTCATCTCTTTTATTCCTACCTTCTTAGGACTCATTATCTTTATACTTTCAAAAGTGGCTCGCCTTTATTTAAAGTGGTTTCAAAAATATCGTATCCAATAATTATAAAGCCAATCAAGTTATCCTCTCCAACCTTCCCCTTTTTGCGCCTCTGTATCTATTGCAAGCAGAAAAACAACCAAACTCCGCTCAAAAGCGGTCATTCATCGCAAATAATAAAAAGTCTTATTTATTTATCTTATAATTGCATTGTCACATGCATATTTAAAACGCTCCCCTTCTGACACTTACGCCTATTACAAGCTATTTTTTTTAGCTACTGTAAGTTCTCTTTGTACTACAACATATAATATCTTCCCCAACATTTTCTAGCAACTAACATAGTTGCTCTTATTTAGATTTTGCACCAATTAAAGCACCCAAGAGGTGTACTCATTTATAACTAAAAACAATAAAGATGACACTTAAAAATCTTTTTTTATTCGCAATGATTACTTCTTTTTTGGCAACTTCTTGTGAAAAAGAAACGATGGAGCTGGTCAAACAAGAAGCAGAAGCAAAAAATCTTGCAATTGAAGATCAAACTTCAGAAAAACCACAAGAAACATTAGAAGAAGTAAGCAAGCAGATGCAACAAAAAAATATAGAGTTTTTAACTCTTACAGAACAACCCATTCCATCAGAATTGCGTTCTCCAAACACAGCCGCTCGATCCCCTCACTCTGCCTATAATTCAGGAAGAATAAGCGTTGCTTATCCTTCTGTGCCCACCAATGGTTATGATTTATTAAACTTTGGAACTCGAACAGGCACAACACAGTGGATCGCCTTTAATTTGAACAATAGCTATCTCTACGCTTATCCCGATCAATACTCAAATAATCGCCCAGGAAAGCTACTCTTTACATTGAATGGTGTAGGGCAAACCGTAACACTCAATTTTTCTATTAATCCTTACACACTAGCAGCTGTTATTACCCCAAGCACTACTGCAAGTTTACATAGTAGAGTTCATCCCAATACGAGTTTTACTTTTAGCAGTGATATGAGCCTAGTTATACACTCTAACACCAATGGATGGTTGTGGCTTGAAGTCAAAAAAGCCAATACCGTTGTCTTTAGTTCTCTTTATCGCTACAATTACAACTCTAGTTTAGATGCTAGAAATGGTGGCAACATTCGAGCCCTTGATTTTGGTTCTGTTGGCGTTGGTCCTCGACCTCCTTATTCTCTTGCGGGGATTACAACAAGCTATTCGGGGCATTGTGGTTGGTTTTAAATTAAAACTTTGCTAAAATAACTATTGCATAATCAGAACAGAGAATTAATTCTTTGTTCTGATTTTTATTTTTTAGTAAACTAGATCTAGCAGTTTGTTGATTTTTTTTGTTTATTTATAAAAAATTGCAATCGCTTTCTTTCATCGTAAGCAGCTCCTGTGTGCTACTAATCCAAGCTTGCTCAAAACACAAAATAACTAAACACTTATCAATCATGAACCTAAAATCTGCCATCCTTGGCTTGGCTGTAGGTGACGCACTTGGCGTTCCTGTTGAGTTTATGTCTCGCCAAACACTTCAAAAAAATCCTGTCAAAATCCTACGAGAATACGGCACACATCAACAACCCAAAGGAACATGGTCGGACGATAGTACCATGACCTTTTGTTTGATGGAAATGCTAGCACAAGGATATGACCTTAGACAACTAGGCAATCATTTTGTCAATTGGTATCGACAGGCTTACTGGACACCACACGGCGTTGTTTTTGACATGGGCAACACGACTCGGCAAGCCATTTTGAAATTGGAACAAGGAATCGTTCTACCTCAAAATGCAGGTGGCAAGGATATACAAAGCAATGGGAACGGCTCTTTGATGCGCATTTTACCACTTATCTTTTATACTCAAAATCGTCCCATAGAAGAACGATGGGCAATGACAAGCGATGTATCTTCCTTAACTCATGGGCATTTTATTGCTCGTTTTGCTTGTTTTATTTATTTAGAATACGCTCGATTGCTACTACAAGGCAAAGAAAAACTAGAGGCTTATAAAGCTGTAATTATTGTAATCAATAATTTTGCTCAAACTCAAAACTTCTCTCAAGAACATTTAGCTGTTTTTAATCGAATCCTTGCTGTCTCTACACCTCTTTACCAGTTGCACCAAAAAGAAATCAACTCTGGTGGTTATGTTATAGATAGTCTAGAAGCTAGTTTGTGGTGCTTATTAAAGCATAATAGTTATTCTGAAACCGTTTTGGCAGCAGTCAATCTTGGTCGAGATACCGATACAACAGGCGCTATTACTGGAGGGTTGGCAGGAATCGTATATGGCGAGGTGGGGATACCAATCACATGGATTGCTTATTTGGCTCGTTTTGATGATATAATGGATTTAATTGAGCGTTTGCAGAGTAAATTATGACTTTCGTCTAGATGTCTCTCTTGCGTGGAATTATTTTTTTTCCTTAGACATTACTAAAAGTAGTTATCTATAAATACCTTTAATACAACCTATATTAGATAAACAACTAGTATTTTTAAACTTGAAATCTAGTTATTATTTTCATTCATTGAATATTTACTCTACTAAATTGTACACAAATGTCTAGTCTAAAAATTAATAACCTCTCCAAAACTTACCCCAATGGTGTCAAAGCATTGGATAATATATCTTTGGAAATCCCTAATGGAATGTTTGGTCTATTGGGTCCCAATGGTGCAGGGAAATCTTCCTTAATGCGCACCATTTCCTCTTTGCAAGAAGCCGATAGTGGCTCTATTTTTTTAGATGATTTAGATGTCTTTAAAAATCCTACCGATCTACGAAAAGTGCTGGGTTATCTCCCTCAAGAATTTGGAGTATACCCACACATTACAGCCTATCAACTTCTGGATCATATCGCAACCCTCAAAGGTATTAGTCAAAAAAAAGAACGCAAAGAGTTAGTTGACCATTTACTAGAAAAAGTAAACCTAAGCGAACACAAACATAAAAAAGTAAAAGGTTTCTCTGGTGGAATGAAACAACGAGTAGGAATTGCACAAGCATTGATTGGCAACCCTAAGTTAATTATCGTTGATGAGCCAACAGCTGGTCTTGATCCTGGTGAACGCAATCGCTTTCATAACTTGTTAGCTTCTGTCGGCGAGAAAGTCATTATCATTCTCTCAACACATATCGTAGACGATGTCAAAGAACTCTGTTCGAATATGGCCATTATGAACAAAGGACAACTAGTTTACCAAGGGACTCCACAAAAAGGAATTGATGAACTTAAAGGAAAAGTTTGGCGCAAAGTTATTGAACGTAGTCAAGTAACAGACTATAAGAGCAAGTACTATGTCATTTCAGATAAACTCATTGCAGGCAACCCACTTATCCATATTTTAGACGAGTCCAATCCAGAAAATGGCTTTGAACCTATTACTCCTAGTATTGAAGATGTATTTTTCAGCAAAATAAAACGAACCAACGAAGCGTATTAGTCCGCTAAAATAGTAGTCTACTTTGCCTGCTTAATAATTTCTTTGCTGTCACTTTCATTTATTTTTTAATAACGCTTTGGAGCACCTCCAAAAATCCCCCTCTAATATAAAAAGGGATATTTTTGATACCTGCCAACGAGTACAACTTCCCAATTACAAAGTCACTTCTACCCTATTTAACAGACCTTCTGGGAGATAAAACTCTTCACATAAAGCGGTTTTAATTTTTTAATTATGTTCGTAGAATTCTTCAAACGAGAGATATCCATGTCCATCAAACGACCTATGATTTGGATTTTCTTTTTAATTATAACGCTTCTTGTTTCTGGAGCTATAGCCAGCGATAATATCATTATTGGAGGTAGTGTTGGAAACATTTACAAAAATGCGCCACATGTTCTAACTCAATACACTATTATTTTGCTGCTGATTTGCTTGATGATGCCTGCTGCCTTCTTTAACAATGCTGCTCTTCGAGACTACAATCATAAGTTTAATGAAATTCTCTTTAGTACTCCCATCCAAAAATCAGGCTATTACTTCGGGCGCTTTATGGGAGCTCTTGTCTTATCTATTATTCCCTTTTTAGGTATTTTTGTTGGCTTCTTTTTAGGCAGTCAAATTGCCTTAGCAACAGGCTCTGTAGATGCCGAACGGATTGGACCTATTTATGGTAGTGCTTTTTTTAATAACCTAGTACTCTTTATTATTCCCAATCTATTCATTGCGGGTGCTATCATCTTTTCTATTGCTAACAAATGGAGAAACACCGTTGTTTCTTTTGTTGGTGCATTGGTAATCATTGTAGCCTATTTTGCTTCAGGAAGCTTGGCTTCTAATCTTGACAATGAAACACTTGCTGCTTTATCTGACACCTTCGGAATTAGAACCTATAGTATTGACACTAAATATGCTACTACGGTCGAAAAAAATACGATTGGGGCTAGTTTCAGTTGGTTATTGGTAGTCAATCGATTGATTTGGATAGGAATTGGTTTGATGGTTTTAGTTGGTTCTTATTTTTCTTTCTCATTTGCAGAAAAAAAATCAACATCCAAAGCGAAACAAACAACCAATGCAGGAAAAACATCTCCCAAAAGTCTTCTAAAACCAGCCTTTACAACTGCATTTAATCGACAAACTACTTGGTTGAGTTTTATCAGTTTCTTCAAGCTAAATTTCTATAGTATTACCCGTAGTACCACTTACAAAGTGTTATTCATTTTTAGCGGTATCATGCTATTCACCTCCCTTTTTGGAGGTTTTGAGTATTACGGTCTGCAATCTTACCCTGTTACGTACAAAATGTTAGATGCCTTGAATGGTTCTTTGGTAGTATTCGAAATCATTATTGTCGTCTTCTTTAGTGGCGAACTTGTTTGGCGAGATCGCATGGCAAAAATTAATGAGGTAATTGATGTCACCCCTCATAATTCTATTGTAGCCCTGTTTGCTAGAGTAATTGCTTTAGTTTCTACTGTCAGTATCATCCATTTTGCAGCAATGATCATTTGTATGTTGTATCAAATACTAAATGGTTATTATAATTTGCAAATAGGATTGTACCTGCAAATGTTTTTGCTTAAGATTTTACCCATTTTTATTTTTTGGTCTTTCACTTTGGTCTTTGTACAAATTCTCTGCAACAACCTGTACATTGGTTACTTTATTTCGGTTATTTTAATTTTTATTCTAGAGCTGATTTTCTTAATGTTTGACGTGCAATCAAATATGGTGAACCTAGGAGCTACGCCTTCCTTAACCTATTCAGATATGAATGGCTTTGGCCCTGCATTAATTAGTATACTTTGGTTCAACTTGTATTGGATTTTACTAGGAGTTGTTTTATTAGGTTTTGGTGGTTTAATTTGGGTTCGAGGAGCTTCCACAGGATTGAGCAGTCGTCTTAAATCCATAAAAAAACATCTGAATCCTCGCTATGCGATAGGTTTAGGAATTGCCTCTATACTATGGATAGCAACTGCTAGTTTTGTCTTTTATAACACACAAGTAATTAACGAGTACGACAGTTCTGATGCCACAGAGAAATTACTAGTCAATTATGAAAAAAATTATAAAAAATATCAAGGTATCCCTCAACCAAAAATCACGGATGTAACTTATAACATTGATATTTTCCCAAAATCTAGAACAGTGTTGAGCAATTCAAAAGTAGTGTTGACGAATAAATCACATCATGCCATTGACTCGCTACATTTTATTGTAGATGAAGACTGGAATATGAGCGTAACCGTTCCCAATGCCAAGCTAGTCTTTGAAGACGAAGAGATCGGATACTTAATTTATCAATTGGATGCCCCCTTAGCACCTCATCAAACAACTACAATTACAGTAGACGCCTCTTATGTCCCCAAAGGATTTGAAAATGAAGTTAGCAATTTGAGTGTTGCTCAAAACGGCACCTTCTTAAACAACAGTAATATCCTACCATTTATTGGTTACAACGAAAGCATCGAATTAAGAGAAAAATATACTCGAAAAAAATATGACTTGGGTCCCAAGAAATATATGCCTACCTTAGAATCTCCTTGTAGTGACCATTGCATGAGCAACTACTTGACAAATGGAGGAGCAGATTGGGTCAATGTAGAAACATACATTTCTACCTCTGAAGATCAAGTTGCCATTGCACCAGGAACATTAGTGCAAGAAACCAAAGAAGGAGGACGAAAAAAATATCATTATAAAGTAGATCGTGCTTCTCAAAACTTCTATTCTTTTATGTCTGCCAAATACGAAATAGCTCAACGCAATTGGCAAGGAATTGACATTGAAATTTATTACGACAAACAGCACTCTTACAACATTGATATGATGTTAGATGCAGTGCAGAATTCTTTAGAATATTTTACCAAAAACTTTGGTCCTTACTATCACAAACAAGCTCGTATTATTGAATTTCCAAGGTACTCTACTTTTGCACAAGCATTTCCTGGCACGATGCCATACTCAGAGTCTTTTGGTTTTATCATCAACTTGGAAGATGAAACTGATAATAATATTATTAATGCTGTTATAGCGCATGAAATGGCGCACCAATGGTGGGCACATCAAGTTATTGGTTCTAGTATGGAAGGGAGTACCATGCTGTCTGAAAGTTTTGCAGAGTACTCTTCTTTGATGGTTATGAAAAATGACCTAAAGGACGACTTGCGAATGAAACAGTTTTTAAAATATAATTTTGATCGTTATCTCGGGGGGCGTAGTTCTGAAACACGAAAAGAAACACCCTTGTACAAAGTACAAAATCAAGGGTATATTCATTATGGGAAAGGTGCTTTGATTTTATATGCTTTGCAAGATTATATCGGGGAAGATAGCCTCAATCAAGCTCTAAAAGAGTTCTTGGAATTGTATCGTTATCAAGATCCTCCCTATCCAACTTCTTTGGACTTTTTAAGACTTTTGGAACCCAAAGTACCTGATTCTCTGAATTATTTAATGACAGATTGGTTTAAAGAGATTACGTTGTACGACTATCGTTTGAAAGAAGCCAGCTATCAAAAATTGGACAATGGTAACTATCAAGTTGATTTTAATATCGAGGCATATAAATTACGTGTGGACTCTATTGGTACTGAAACTAAAATTGATTTTGAAGATTGGGTAGATATTGGAATTTATACCGATGACGAGGAAAAAGAGCTTGTCAAAGTAGAACGTGTTTTGTTTGATGGCAATGATTTACATTTTAGCTTGGTCGTAGACAAAATGCCTGTTAAAGCAGCTATAGATCCCAAACGATTATTAATAGAACGAACCATTTCAGACAATGTAAAATCCGTTGTTCTAAAGGAGTAGAAGCTGGCTGTTGATGAATTTTTGTCTTTAAAAATGATTGTTCGCAGATAAAAAATAGACATTAGTCTAAGGAAACTTATAAATTGGAACAAAAAACTAATATTTATGGTAATTCAATGGAACAATAGATTTACTAGGTTCTGCAAATAATTGATCAAAAAGACAAAAATTCTTATCAAAAACAGTAATTTAGTAACTTACTTTTTACACAAAAAATTATTAAAAAAAACAATATAAAATATGAGTTCTGAGAAACCTCAAGTTATAAAAGCAAAAGTTGGCTTTTTTAAACTTTTTTTCACTTCCTGTCTAGGCACGTTGCTGGCATTGGGAGTAATTGTTGGAGGTTTTATTTTTGTTGGATACCAAGCATCACAAGGTGGTCTCCCTGTAATAAAACCCAATACTGTTTTAAAACTACAATTCAATCAGCCTATTCCTGAATTGTCGAACAACTCGGCACAAGACCCTTATGATTTTCAAGATATGTTAAACGAGAATCTTGGTTTAACAGACATTTGCAAATTGATTGATATTGCCGTAAACGATGACAACATCAAAGGTATTTACTTGGACTTGAACTCGGTACCATTGGGATGGGCGTCTTCAAAAGTTTTGCACGATAAATTATTAGAATTTAAAGAAAGTGGCAAGTTTGTAATGGCTTACAGCAATTATTACGATCAAAAAAGCTATTACTTTGCTTCTGTTGCTTCTCCTGTATACATTCATCCTCAAGGAGGCTTCTCTTTCTATGGTTTTGCTGGTGAGATGACTTATTTCAAAGGCTTAATGGATAAACTTGGTGTTACATTTCAAATCTTTTATGCTGGTAAATTCAAATCTGCTACAGAGCCGTTTCGTCTTACAGAAATGTCTCCCGAAAATCGCAAGCAAGTAACGGAATACATGAGTGGTATGTATGATATGTATTTAGAAGATTTGGCAGCGGCACGCAATATTGATGCTGCAGAATTGGCACGCATTGCCAACAATGCACTTGTTAGAGAACCTCAAGATGCTGTTACGCACAAGTTAGTTGATGCAACTAAATACAAAGACGAAGTATTGGACGAATTACGCAGTAAATTAGGGACTGCTGAAGATGACAAAATAGAAGTTGCTACGCTCAAAAAATATGTATCTGTTCATAAAAATGAACTAAAATCTAACAATGGTTCAGATAAGATTGCTGTTGTGTATGCCGAAGGAAGTATCGTTGATGGCGAAGGAGAAAAAGGGTCTATTGGAGGTGATAAATACGCAAGCATTATCCGAAAATTGCGTAAAGATGAAGATGTAAAAGCAATTGTAATGCGTGTTAATTCTGGTGGTGGTAGTGCTTTGGCTTCTGATATTATTTGGAGAGAATTAGAAAAGGCAAAAGAACAAGGTATCAAAGTGATGACTTCTATGGGAGACGTTGCGGCTTCTGGTGGTTACTATATTGCTTCTAACTCAGAGCGCATCTTTGCAGAAGATCGTACGATCACAGGGTCTATTGGTGTTTTTGGTATGATTCCTAACATGAGAGGTTTGTTAGAAAATCACTTGGGAGTAACAATGGATACGGTTAAGATTGGTCGATACTCTATGATGTCTAGAGGTAGTGCTTATTACAAATTCAGCGAAGAAGAAGGACAAATCATTCAAGAAAGTGTTGACCAAGTGTACAAAACCTTTAAAACACGTGTTAGTGAAGGTCGTGGCATGAGTATGGCAGCTGTTGATAGTGTTGCACAAGGACGTGTCTGGTTAGGTAAAAAAGCCCTTGAAATCGGCTTGGTTGACGAATTGGGTGGTTTGGATGATGCTATTAATGCAATTGCTAAATCAGCTAACTTGACGGAAGACAATTATAGTGTTGTAGGCTATCCAAAAACAAAATCATTTGAAGAACGCCTAGCAGCTGTTTTAGGTGGTGAAGACGATGAAGATGAAATCAAAACTCAGTTGCTGCAAGAGTTAAAATCTTCGTTGACGAGTAGCCAATACAACGAATACATTGAGTATATCAAAGCAGTGGAAACCGTTAAGTCTATGAAAGGAGTTCAAATGCGCCTTCCTTATCATATAGATATCAAGTAGTAAGCCGTCTTATAGTATAAACAAAAGAAGCTTTAATATATTTTAGAAAGGTCATTTTCTCTTTTGGGAAAATGGCTTTTTTTATACATTTATTTCAAGGCAAAATTTTCCTAACTTTGCTCAACAACTATTTCTCCTACTAAACAGAATAGAATAACTTCTGTCACAAGCTGCTTTTTGTCTTAATTACGTAATCGTTCAGAAAAAATAGCTATCTTTTATTTTATACGACATCCTTTATTCAATTGCTTAGAAAACACTAAAACATCATGGAAATATTAGACAACCATATTTTTGAAGAGGAACTATCTGAAAAAGAAGCCGATTGGAAATTATTTATTGGCGACAAATTTGATTATTACTTACCCGTTTGGCAAAAGATGGAACAAGGGCAAAAAATTCACTTCAATCTATCTGCTTTTATTTTTTGGGTTGGCTGGGCAGCTTTTAGAAAAATGTATCTAATTTATTTTTTGCTCTTTGCTGCCCGCCAAGTAACCAATTACCTTCCATTCTTATTCAATGCTTCCCCTGAACTTACCCTATTTATAGAAATCATGTTCTTCTTTGTTTATTTGGCGTGGGGATTTTATGCCAATTGGGCGTATTATAATCATGCTCAAAAAAAGATAGCAAGCATTAAAACCGCAGGTCTTTCTAAAGTCTTGGAAGAAAAGTCCATTCGAGATGCAGGGCAAACCGATATTCAGTTTCCCATATTTATGGGTATTGTCCTCTTTGTATTAACTAGATTTATAGAAACTTTTTTGGGAATAATTTAAATTATGGAAATACTAGACAACGAAATAGACATCTACCTTAGTCCTGATGAACACGAATGGGAAGTTTTTATTGGTGCCAATGCCTCTTATTACATCCCTATTTGGCGCAAATTTCAAAAACAAGATACCAAAGTCCACTTTCACTTCCCAGCCTTGTTTTTACACATATACTGGCTCAGTTACCGCAAAATGTATAAATATGCTCTCATTGGGGTTTTATTCCCTCATTTTGTCAATTTTTTTATTATCATTTTACTAGGCATTGACAGCTATTGGGAAACTGTCTTGATCAGCTATTCCTTCTATCCTTTTTTTGGTTTGTTCAGCAACTGGATTTATTACAATCATGCTCAAAAAACAATCACTCAAATCAAACGAACGCACCCAACAGAAGCTAGTAGATTTTCTACCCTTGTAGAAGTTGGGCAAACGAATATTGCTGCGCCATTTATTTTACTCTTTGTTTCTACTTTTACTGGAATTTTAATGTCTTCCATGTTGCTTTTTTTCTACTAGAAAACATCCTGTCAAGAATTGGGCACAGCAATCGAAGATTATTTGCTATATTGCGAAAGTTTGGGGGGTGGTAGGTGATCACCTTCTTCACATCCACACTATAAATTTATATTTTGAGTTAAATTATTTGTCATCAATGTCCATTACCAACTATAGAGATGAGCAGGAAATTGCTACCGCAGAACGCTACAAACAAGTTGTTCCGCTTCCTCTTAGAATATTAGCAACAATCATTTCCATTATTTTTCATCCCTTGTTTGTGTTGAGTTACGCCTATGTATTGCTAGCTTATTTCAATCCATTTCTTTTTGGAGAGGCTAGTACAGAACGCATCTTTGCTTTTGGAAAAGTAACCTCCAAAGGGCTCTGGTTCGTTCACTTACTCTCTTTTAGCTGTATTATACCAATGGTTGGCGTGTTGTTGATGCGAGCCCTAGGAATGGTACAAACGCTTTCTTTAACCACACAGGATGAGCGCAAAATTCCTTATATCTTGACAGGTGTTTTTTATATGGCAATGGTGGCACAAAACAGCACAACAGGGCTTCCTTTGGAAATTAAGATATTTACTCTTGGGGCAACCATCGCTTTATTTATTGCTTTTTTTATCAATTTATTTACTAAAATAAGCATGCATACGGTTGGAATGGGAGGTTTTTTAGCTATGATTATCATTATCATAGCAAGAAGTTATGGTGGCGCAGAATTCTTGTTCATCTTTGGGATTTTGAGCTGTGGACTAGTAGGGACAGCTCGTTTATTATTAGGTTCTCATCAAGTTTCAGACATCTACGGAGGATACTTTGTGGGCTTCTTAGCTCAATTTGTCGCCTTAAATTATATGTTCAGCACTTAACATTCTAAAAGCAGCATCCATGATGGCAATAAGTACATCATGGATGGCACTCTGTTTACATCAAAGCAAGCACTTGCTTTGGCAAGAAAATACTGGCATCTCCCCCTCCTTTGATAATCTCCCGCACTACCGTTGAACTATAACAAGAATATTCCGCTGCTGCTATCAGAAAAACCGTTTCTAAGTTTTCGCCAATGGTTGCGTTCAAATTAGCAATCGTATTTTCATAATTAAAATCCGTCGAGTTACGCAAGCCTCTCAGCAAAAAATTAGCTCCTTTCTCTTGACAATAAAATGCGGTTAACTGCTCGTAGGTATCTACCTCTACCTTAGGTTCATCTTCAAAAGCTGCTTCCAAAAAAGCAATTCTTTGTTCCGTATCAAAAAAATATTTTTTAGCGGAATTGATTCCCATAGCAACAATAATCTTATCAAACATCGGTAGTGCTCGCTTAACAATATTGATATGACCTTTGGTAATTGGATCAAACGACCCTGCAAAAACAGCTGTTCTCATTTCTTTTTATTAAGGTTATTCTTTCATTAAAGTGGAGTGACACGCGCATCCATCCGCCCATCTACCACTTACATAATATGTGAATATACAACTTAATTTGTTTTTGTCACACCTCTATCTTTAGGATATTTAACCTCGTATTCAAACTTTAATTTTAGGGTCTCGTTTTTTTGAACATCCCTTCTCCATCTCAAAGAGCCATAAGGTTCATAAAAAATAGCACTCGTACTTTCCAGTAGTTTTATTTCTAATTCCTTATTCTTAGAAACAGGTACTTGATCCAATACCGTCACCTTAATCGTTTCGTTTTTGTTGTTTCGAACACTAATCTCAAACCCAAGATGTTCCTTTACAAAGTTCCCTTGTTCTTTCTGGACACTTTTAAGTTTTTCTCTACGCACACTAATTTTTTCATCTCTCCCCAACGATAACAACAAAGTATCGGTTGTTACTTTAGAATTCAGATACGATTGCCCCAGATAAACACCTTCAAAAAAGATATTCGCCTTACCACTCAACAGATTATACTGTCCATAATTTGTTATTTTAGCCAACAAAAAAGCCCCTTTATCCAATTTAGGAACAATGTGATACTCATAGTCCACTTCCATTTCATGACGTTTAACTTCTACAATATGCTGTTCTCCATCACTTGGAATATCCTGTAACAATTCTAAGTTAAAGTCCATCGTATGATTCTCATTCGCTAAGAGGTCGGTAAAAGCTTCGGTAGTTATAATTTCAGATTCAGGAATACTAACGTTACCAATGACACGTACTCCATCTACATAAACATCGTTACTGGACGACCGAGAACCGTTGGAGTTAATTGCTTCGCCCTCATCCAATGCATTAACAGTGGCTGTTGTAACTACAACACTAGAAATAGAGCGTTGAGGATTATGTCTAATAAAATCTATATCTCTCTTTTGAATTTGAGACTCTAACACCACGTTTCCAGAACCTTGGTACTGAATATATGTATTCCCTTTTTTCTTTTTGGTAGTAACATTTGTTGTCGCCAATAAATTTAATTGCATAGGGTTCAAAATAGGGCGATCGTGGCTCAAAGAAGGATCACTAGAAGAAAGTGTTAGCTTTACCTGTTGCCAATCAAAACCCGTTTGCTGAAAAACATGTGCCTTATACACCAACTCCAGAGGCTTGCCAACTCCTTCTGATTTCAGATCATACAAAGGACGCCATCCCGCATCTGTTACGACATAAACTACTTCAATATCCGTTGCTACATTAGATGTCGACTGTAACTTTAAAACAATTTCTCCAGAAGGTTTGCTTCTAGCACCATACAAGGCGTTTTGTTGTTGACGAAGTATTTGCTCTTGCTCTTGCAAAGCCTTTTTTTGATAATCCAATGCCAATAACTCTTTCTCTAGCGCTGCCAACTCTTTGCGTTTAAATTCCATGACTTCCTTGACTTCTTTCACCGTAAAGCCCTCTTTGTAACCTGAGCCCAAAGGATTGTTCTCCAATAAAGTTTTCTTAGCCACTCGAACAACACCTTCATCTAAGGTCAAGGTTTTAATTGCACGAGCAATTAATTCTAAAGAATCGTTAATTGTTTGAAAGCGCTCTGAGGCTTCTGTTTGTTTCAAGTAATTAATCCTCGGCACAGCAGAAACTAAAGCCACATTGCTGTTACTTATTTTAACTTGAATGCTATTAATCAGTATCTTTTGGCTCAGCTGTTCTAAAATTAATTCACTACTCCCTGCGGGAATATTTGCCTTTGCTTTCCGAAGAATTCGAGCATTATTTTTGTAAACAGTAACGGATTCAATTGTGGATTTGGTAGACGTTGTTTTTTCTTGTCCCCATACCCCAAAATGAATACATAAAAAGAGCGTTAGTATGCTTAGTTTTTGCATAATATTAGTTTAATTATAAATAACAATAGTTAGCTGCGCTCACGAAGTAATCAACAGATTATTAAAACAATAATAGAGATTCTTTCATCTTAACAACTAACGACAACCCAAAAAATCAACGTTTAATATCTTCCAAATAAACCTTCTCTCTTCGGTTACAGTCCCATCCTACCTTCAATGTTTTTTGTGCCTTTCGTTTTGGACAAACCTGAAGCAAACAACATGGATTTGCTTTTGCGAAATCCTTTTCGTCCTTTCTAACCAAAGATAATTTTAATTCTGCATCTATATAGAGTGGCAATACTCTTGTGTTTATTCTTATTGTTTGAACAAAACGTACATCTTCATAATAAAAGCCATGTATTCCAGGTTTCCGATCTGCCTTCAAGCGTTGTGCTATTTGATAGTCTGTATTAGGTCTAAATTTCAGTGCCATATCTACAGTATCAATATCCCCTTGCCACATCGATTCGTATCCATCTTCTACCTTAAGTTTCCAACCATCAGGAAGATCAATATCAATTACCATGATTAATTTGTTCGCAGATAGCAATTTGCCTGTCGTTTTTACTTTTAATTTAATATCTTCGTTATAAATACTTCTTTGTCCTAATAAACTAGAAGTGTTCCATAACAATAAAAAACAGGTACTTAAAACGATTGAATAAAAAGAAAAAAGATGCTTCATGTTGTCGTTATTTGGTGCAGATGACGCATCTATATGAAGGTAGATGCCAATCGAATGAATTTTGGTGTATCGGCACTTCATAGGAATCACGTCGTAACAGCGTAACTAAGTGCTCACGTATACGACCTTTCCTATTGTTGGGTCTATCTGCTTTTTAAATAGAGGTTGTATTTTTCATTACTCCGTTAAAAATCGCATCAGCCTAATTACCAGCAAGATAACCCTCACTTGCCTTAACTCTAAAAAACTGATAATCAAACTTAAAAACTAAGCTTGCGCTCTCACGACCGCAGGGAGCTACCACGAAGTAGCACCGTAGGTAATCAACGAAGTACTAATTTTTATATCATTATCCTAATTCACTTTTTCCTTTTTGTTACATCAAAAACTATTCTTGTGCACACTATTCCCATACATCAACGCTTAATACAGCAATACCAAGGCTTCTTGCAGGGACAAGATGTTAGAACATCCCATCAACGTCAAAACTTTTCTATTTTTGAAACCAGTGCTCCATCCATTCCGACAACATCCATCTTACAACATTGGGAGCAGGCCATTTCTCCCAACTTAGTACTGGGCAAACGAGTAGAACATTTTATGAGCTATTATTTACAAAATGATACCCCTTACAGAATTTTAGCTCAAAATATTCAAGTTTTTGATAACAAAATCACCCTTGGAGAAATAGACTTTTTGATACAACACCGCCACAGTAGACAAGTAATTCATTTGGAACAAGTTTATAAATTTTACTTGTATGTCCCTAAAGCAAGTTTATACCACAACGATCCTTGGATTGGTCCCAATTACAAAGATAGTTTGCAACAAAAAATGGATAAGCTTTCCCAAAAGCAGTTTCCATTATTACAACACCCCAAAACCCAAGATTTGCTCCACGAGTTAGGCATCAATTCTTCTACCATAGAACAACATCTAAGTTTTAAAGCTGCCCTTTTTGTACCCTATTATGCTCCTTTTTGTGAAGACCACTCTATCAACAAAGCCTGCATACAAGGTTATTGGATGCGTTTAGATGAATTTGAGACCAACAAGTTTTTTCAAGATCAACAATTTTTTCTACCCCAAAAACAAGATTGGGGCAGCGCTCCTATACATCATACAAATTGGAAGTCTTATTCTATCATTCTGGAACAAATTAAAATTAGTCTCGCCAATAAAAGGGCTCCTATGTGCTGGGTAAAACAAAAAGGAGGCAGCTACTCAAAACTCTTTATTGTTTGGTGGTAAATTTTCAACTATTAATCACAAACTTTAACATAAAAGTTCAATCTAAAATAAGGTTTTAAACAATTTTGGTTCTTTTTTTGCTCGATTTTCATTCAATTCAAATCATCTTTTATATCCTTCATAGTTTACCTAACTAAGCTTGCAATCTCATGATTGCCTAGCGAATTTAAAAATACAACTTATGAAAACAAGACTATTTATTCTTTTTATTATTTCTAGCTTATTCGGTCTAGCATTGAGTTGTTGTGACCGTCCCGACTACTGGAATTTAACCACTTTACAGATCACACCAATTAGCTTTGATGGTCGTGTTATACCTATTCAAGATACGATTGTAACAGATACACTTGTACTAAGAGTAGAATACGAATACGAGTTTTTGAGCGACCATATCCAACTAGGTCCAAATCCCTTTATCAGTAGTGCCTATGCAATATCTTGCCCTATTCCTGGTGAGTTGGGCATGAAGGACGGCTTGGTTGATATTACGATTACTAGCAGCGCCCCATTCAATAATTATTTACCTGGGCATTCTTTGCTTCCAATGCTGCTTATTAATGGTATATCTGCTCAAGAATGGATCGACAATAAGTATTTTGATAGCTACTATATAGACAATTGGAACATTACCTTTCCCCAAAAACCAACAGCGAGCAGCAATACACATGATTTTAAAATTCGTCTAACCTTTAATTCTGGTCGAACAGAAGAGGTTCAGTTAGGGGCACTTACTTGGCTTTGATTTATCAAACCCAGCGCCCCAAACTTATCAATAATAAGCAATGAAGCTCCTATATCGGAAGAATTCTCCTTTAGAATATTAGACCATTTATAGACAAATCAATTTATTCTTAGTAAATTTGCGGCAACATTTGTTGCAGCGTTTGATCAGTGATTACAAGCCTGCCCCAAAACAACTATTTAACCGTTGAAAATTTATTTTATGCAAAATCTAACTGTTGATAGCACAACATTCAAAAGAGCAGCAAAAACAGATCGTTATGCTGGTCATGATTATTATGATTTAGATGGTTTACTAACAGAAGAGCAAAAAATTGCTCAAATGGCTACTCGTGAATGGGTAAAAAAAGAAGTTAGTCCAATTATAGAAGATGCTTACGAGCGTGCCATTTATCCTAGACACTTGCTCAAAGGTCTTGGCGAGTTGGGTGCTTTGGGCCCAAGTCTACCTGAAAAATATGGCTGTGCAGGTGCTGATGAGGTAACATACGGCTTGATGATGATGGAATTGGAACGTGGTGATTCTGGAATTCGTTCTGCGGCTTCTGTTCAAGGTTCTTTGGTCATGTATCCAATCTACAAATATGGTAGCGAGGAACATCGTGAAAAATACTTACCCAAATTAGCTAGTGGTGAAATGATTGGTTGTTTTGGTTTGACTGAGCCTAACTCTGGTTCAGATCCAGGATCAATGACCACAAACATCAAAAAAGATGGTGATTACTATATCTTGAATGGTGCAAAAATGTGGATCACCAACTCTCCTATCGCTGACATTGCGGTTGTATGGGCAAAAGATGAAGAAGGTGTCATTCGTGGTTTAATTGTTGAAATGGATACACCGGGCTGCTCTGCTCCTAAGATTGAAGGCAAATTATCCTTGCGTGCGTCTGTCACTGGTGAATTGGTTTTTGAAGATGCTCGTATTCACAAATCTCAATTATTACCAAACATCAAAGGTTTAAGAGGTCCATTATCTTGCTTAACCAAAGCACGTTATGGAATTGCTTGGGGAGCAATTGGTGCTGGTTTGGATTGTTACGATTCTGCTCTGCGTTACTCTTTAGAGCGTGAGCAATTTGGTAAACCAATCGCTGGTTTCCAATTGACACAAAAGAAATTGGCTGAAATGATCACTGAAATCACAAAAGCTCAATTGTTAGCTTGGAGATTAGGAACCTTGTTTGATGCTGGAAAAGTAACTCCTGCTCAAGTATCTATGGCCAAACGTAACAATGTTCACATGGCATTAGAAATTGCCCGTGAAGCACGTCAGATCCACGGTGGTATGGGGATTACAAACGAATACCCTTGTATGCGTCACATGATGAATCTGGAAACAGTATTGACTTACGAAGGTACTCATGATATTCACTTGTTAATTACAGGAATGGATGTGACTGGGCTTAATGCTTTTAAATAAGCTTATAGATATCCTTATAGATATCTTTGTATATATGAAGTCCTCTCGTTATTGCTTAACGAGAGGACTTTTTTCTTTCAATAGATAGATTGAGATTGACTCTAAGCGTTATAATTTGCACAATAATTGTTCAATCCTTGCTTTAAAGCATCAACAGCAAGTGCTGCAAGAGCTTCCCATACCTTATCTTTCGTATCAACTGTCTTATTCAAATGACTTGCAAGTGTTTCAACAAGTTGATCTATATTTTCTTTGGTAATCTTTCCTGAAATAGAACTCTGATGACCACAAATTGCTTTCTTAATTTCCTTTTCGTGTTTGGTATAAAACGCTTCTCCCGCTTCTACTACATCTTTTGCTCCTGCTTCTATTTTGCCCACAATTGCCATTAACTCTTTATGCGTTTTGTTTTCTAAATCTTTCCAATTTAACTTACTCATGATATATATATTTTAAATTATTGTTGTTGTTTTAATACTATTTTTTTGGGGAGAATAAACGATCAATCTACCAATAACTGGGTGATAATAATATTGGTATTCTCTTGAGCTGGAACAGAAGCAATTCTAAATTGTATCGTGACATCTTCGCCTTTTACATTCTTACCTTTATAAGTTTTGGAAAGTGCAGAATGCCCATCTTTTTTGACATCGTCAGCTGCTTTTTTAGGGCTATCTGAAAAAATAACACAAGTTTTTTCCGAACCAATTTCTGGATTGTCAAAGCCTATAGCAATGTCTAACGTTTCTGTTTCCCCTCCTTCTTCAGGCATTTCCAATCGAAACGCAGCACCGCCTTGAAGTCCTGTTAAAATAGTCCCATCTGAGTCTGCCGCAGAAAATGTCATGGCGCTAAATTCATCAATATTGGTGGGAGCCTTCCATAATTTTCCCCAATCTTCATGAGAAGCAGTAAAAATTAATTTGAATTGTGTTTTGTTGTAGACCTTAATCACCATTGATCGGTTTCTACCTTCTAAGGTTTTAGAACTTTCTGATAATGAAATTACAACATCACCAATTTCTTTCGCAAGTTCTAATGCATCTAAAATACCTTCGATCATATTTGCTTGTTTTAAGTGGAGTTTTTAAGGAATTCTTCACCACAAATAACCGCAAAATCAAGTAGTAATTTTATTGGTCATTCACTATGAAACTTACCTCTAAAAAGCATCTCCTTTCTCTGTCAAGATTGACATTAAAACAAAGCTATTATTATTATATTTAAAATATTACTTTTTGTTATAGACAGGCTTGGTATTGTTCTAAAATGTTTATTTTTTGTTATAACTATTTTTCAGATAGATAAAGAAGAAGCATAAGAATCAATATGATTGTAAACACTTGCGAAATGTTTAAGGTAGGGTTTCTTAATAAAGTTCGTTTATTTGCTCTTAATAAGAAGACTTCTTACGCTGTTCCTCCACCCGTTCTACAAAATCCACTATAATATGAGTTGCTTTTTCTGGGTTGACCATGTGGTAAAGGTGTTCTCTAAACAAATCCGTTTCTTTTTCGTCCGTTACATCAACGACCGTTACATTAGGTGTTTGGTGTAATTTAGGCGAAAATTTGGCGATAGCATCCTTCTCACTTTTAAGAATTAAAACAGGCACATTGTATTTGGCCATATTTTCCATTGATGTTTGCTTATCGTGTGATTTAGATTCTAACAAAGCCGCATGGACTTGTATGGCAAACACTTTGGCAGGCAAACGACTCAACGCTCGCTCAATTGGTATTCTATCCAAGTGAGGAACAGAATCTAGATTGGTCATAATATATAAAATCCGCTCTTTTACGGCTTGCCAAATTCGCTCTCGTGTGACCGAATCTTTTCGAATCAGCCAATCAGTCAATCGGATGCCTCTTTTTCGCACCCCTTTGCGCGTATCCAAAGGAACCAAGCGACGCAAGGTCATCAACATTGTTTTCCACCCTGTATTTTTTCTAAAACTAACAGCAGGCAATAAAACATTATCTAGGAAACCTATAAAGGCATGTTTGGCGTGTTCGCAGAAAAACGGGTTTGCTCCAATTCTACCACACAAGTATTTTTGGATTCCAGATAGGCTTTTGTAATCTCGATCCATTAGCATAAAATAGGTATTCCCCATAGAGTGATCGAAGATGTATACAGAATGCCCTCGCTCTCCAAAATAAGTCACAACCTCATTGATGTTCTTAACCACGTGATTTGAATACAGCTTCGGGGGGAGATCATGAGGAATAGAACCATAGTGCATCGCTGCTCCAATACACTGATGTGTTGGCAATTCTGCCAAAATTCCATCAAAGGAATTCAAGCCCAAAAATCCATGAATTAGTAAAACAACAGGCAATTTTTCTGTCGCATGCTCATCATAAGGCTTGGCAAAGTCTAAACGAATGGTACTAGGACCATAAGGCGTTTGGCGCACAATCTCTATCTGAGGCCAAGTCAATGCCTGATCGTCTATAAATACCGTCATTCGATCTTGGACCTTGTCTATGTGACGTAAAAAACTCGGACTTTCATTGGCTTTTCCCCAACGATAATACAACCATGCCAATGGACGGCGCTTGTCTGACTTGGTAGCCAAAAATGCAATGCGCTTTGATTTTGCCAAAAAACTAGGAGTCCCTGTTATTTCCTTCTCTCCTACGTCATCAACAATAATCACAAGTTCATCAGATGCAAAAGCCTCAGAGTTTCTAGAAACAGCGGCCACTTTTCCTGTTGGGTCAAAACTCAGAAAAACATAATCAAATCCGACCTTGTTATTTTCTTTTAAATAGTTCTTGAGACGATTATTAAACCCTTCTGCATATTGATCTATATCGTCTCTATTTAGACTTCTTCCTAAGATTTGATCTTTGGTTATAAGCCCTTTACGAAGCATTTTAGTCAAAAATGCCCGTGCATCCATAACACCTTCTAAACCTCGTTGACGTTTTAATCTAGAATTGGTGAATGTAAAACGAATAAGCGAAGGATTGCTTATTTCATGGTAATGTTCCAAAATATACTCGTAAGCACCAGCGGGAGATTGCCCATGTGCCAGTCCAACCAGAAATTTTTGTCCCTGCCCTATTATTTTATTGGCATACTCAATAAAGTCCTGCCCTACAGCTCGATCAAACTCTTCTTTAGTTCTGAAATAAAGTGTTTCTGGAACTTCAAGATCGGAAGTGTTGCTAATCTTTTGGGAATGAGGAAATGGGGTAAACTCAAAAGATTTATTTTTCGTCATTATATTTTATAATTGATTTTCGTATGAACGTTGTCAATAGTTTGTTATAATCGTCTAATACAAACTACCAAACTGCTATAATAAGCTTTTTTTCTGCAAAATGACAAACATTTTTAAACATTTCTATTCGTCTTAAAGTAAGTCTTTAAACTACTTTTCTTCCAAAAACATGGTTATAGACATTACAAACACACCAGCTACCAACAATCACTTATTGATTAGGAAATTTTTCGAATAGTGCAATTTTGCCTGTAATAGTTTGTTGCTGGGCAGGACTAAGGGCTCTAAATATACCATACAAGTCATCCTCCAACTGATAAGTCTCTCCTGTCTCTTCTTCTATAAACTCTTTTATTTTTGTGCGAAGTAATCGGCGAGATACTTTTATTTTTTCCAACTGTTCTTCTGGTGTTAGATATCTTTTTTCTTCCGTTTCGTTATTATTCTCTTCCATAAATTATATGATTTAATCACCTCTCCAACATTAAAGGGCTCTTCTTTATCGGGGTAAAGCTTTTCCTTTATCATCTAAAAAAGTAACTTTTTTTTCATTTTCAACTGTCATCGTTGGCTTTCCCTTATAATCTGTTATTTTTCCTGTAATGCATATTTTTTTTCCTAAAAATTCAATTTCAGGGTCATAGCTAAAATTCTTAATATTACTAGCCCAAACCGAGCCAGAAAAAGTGTGATTAGGGAATTTGGCATCAAAGTTAAAGAAAACCGAACCTCCATTCGTTTTGCGTGTCGAAACAACCATGCCACAAACACATGCTTTTTTATTCATAAACAAATCTGCTTCAACAGAGTTCAAGGTATTTTTAGGTCGTTCGCTTAATTTCAAAGGTTCTTGTGTAGGAATTTCGCCCTCTTTGAGTTCTTCCCATTTCGCATAATCAAAATTAGCTTCTAACTCGCTTTCCAATGTCTCATCCAAATTGGGAAAAAAGTCCAAGCCTGTTATTTTTTCTACTTCGTCAACAGAAACAGCGTAAGAGACCAAAGGTTGTGTACACAGTTCGTTGGGCATTACAAAAGCAATTGCCTTTTTCTCTTCGCCAGTTACATCTAAAACCACTTTATAAAATCGCTTGGGAATAGATACAACATTAGGTCCTTGCGTGATCGTTTCCATTTCGTTATCAAAAACAGGTCCTGTAATTACATAGAGTTGTTCATTTTTAACCCATACATGCTTTCGAATAAAACTTTCTAAATCTGCCCACCCCTCTCGATTTAACTCTGGACGTTGTGGAGCCATATTCGAATAAACATATGATTCACTAATTGCTCTACTCGACCATCTAAAATCTGCCGATGGAGCTAGATGCCCTCTATCATAACCACTATACCAATAATCTGCTTTGACAGCGGATCCAGTAGAGACCAAAGAATCTCGCCGAAAGTCGTTGGTTCTAGACAAATTACCTTTGTTAACAGCTGGTATAATAATATGAGCTACCCAATTGGCTTGTTCATGGGTTTCGTTATAACCTAATATCATAGCACCATGTTCTACCACTTCATTTTTCACAGTTTCAGGCACTTCAGGAAGCCCAACAGAACGAATATCTTCTTTAATTTTTTTTAAGCGCAAAATTTCCAAATCATCTGCCAATGCTGCTTGACGTGCTTCTAAATTAAGTGCTTCTTTTTCTAAATTGGCAATTAAATCTGCTGTTTTTACTTGAGCTAACATAGGGTAATTTCCCAATAAAAAAAGAACAGCAAACCAATTAATATGCTTTAACATTTGGTCAAAGTTTTTTGAGAGTATGCTTAAAAAAAATTGGTTTTCACAGCTAAAATTTCCAAGCCTATCCCTGATATAAAAAGTGCATTCAACCTTCATTCAAAAGAATAAAGAATTTTTAAAGATACAACTATTATCAACAATATTTTAGTAGAAATTAAAGGAATCCATTCCTTAACATAGAATTCAGTTTTACTTAAAGCAAGAGTGCAACAATGTTTTAGGACAATTTTCTAGATAAAAAGTAGCATTCTATTCTCTAAATTACTAGCAAATAAACGGGTATATATTTAGGTGTTTTGTACCTAAATATCTTTTTTCCTCTCTTTTTATTACAACTAAGATTTAACACTTTTAGCTTATAATAAAAAGATTCTACAAAAATAAACACCATCTCTTAAACATCGTATCTTGACAATCTAATTACAGATTAGAATCGTTCATTCGTTGTTTTTTTATTCAAAATATATCTTATCAAATTAATAAAAAATCCTATTTTAATAACAAAAGTAACCACTTTAATAAAACTTTATTTCAAAAATCAATCCATCTTTCATGTTCTTAAAGTTAATTCATATTCTCAATATTTGGACGGTTCTATTCTCTACCATAGGGATTGCAACCTATAGTCATTATTGTCAAGATGAATTAAAAGCCATTGCTTTTTTTGTTAATACCATACAACCTTGTTGTAAAAAACAAAAAGCAAAAGAACAAAATGCATTCCCAAAGGTACTAGCTAAAACTTGTTGCTCAAACTCCAAAAACTTATACCTAAGTTGCTTTGATCAAGCTCTCTTGCAGCAACAAAACTCTTTTAAGAAGAAGCCTTGCTGTTTAGATGAACAGTCATTGGCAAAATCTGACTTAAACGCTGTTTCTTCAGAATTAGATTTAGAAACAACCGCCCAATACCTTCATCAACTCCCTTTTTATGCACCTATATTTCCAAAGCAACATACTATACTAGGGTTTAGCTCATTTGCTCAGCATCCTATTGCTTATTTTTTCCCTCCGCCAGATGTTCCTTTATACATTTTGCATCAATCATTTTTATGTTAGAGAGCAACTATTTATAGCTACTTTATAGCTACAATAGAGACACCAGACCTATTGTGTTATAAGCTTATTTAGCCCTGCTTGTTGATTTTTTATGCCATAACCAATGGTATAAAGTAGGTCTTTAGTGTACTAAATGACACATCAAATCAATCAATGAACAAGCATAACAATAACTTTTTAAAGTCTATTAACAATAGTTCGTTGAAACCACGCAGTAGCAGCGCAGCTAAACTTTATTAGTTTGATAATCAATAAGTTGTAAATTTATTGCGTTTTGTGTTAAAAATTTGATTATCAAACTAATATAAATGTGCTTTTTTATCTTTTTGGTAAAAAGTAAACAACTAAGCGATAGTGATCTCACGACCGCAGGGAGCTAATCAACGAACTACTATATTAAAATAGTTAATCACAATAATATACATAATAATGAAAAATATAATTTTATTCCTCTGTGCTACCTTAGCATTACAGACATCCTATGCTCAAAAAGACGTCTACTTCAAAATTAATCATCTCCTTGGAAGCAGCAATTTTGCTTTTAACCAGACAACACCCAATAATGTTGGTAGTGATTTTCAAGTAACTCGTTTACAGTACTACATTAGCAATATTACGCTTTACCATGATGGTACTCAAACAGCTGTCAACAATACCTTTATTTTGGTTAATGCCAATACCTCTACTAATCAATTACTAGGTAATTTTAATATTAACAACTTAGATAGTGTTTCTTTTGGCATTGGGGTAGGTAATGCAGAAAATCATTTAGACCCAACGACTTATCCTGCCAATCATCCTCTAGCGCCACAATCACCTTCTATGCATTGGGGGTGGACAGCTGGCTATCGTTTCGTTGCATTCGAGGGCGTTTCAGGTTCCTCTATGTCTGATGTTTTTCAAATGCACGGCTTAGGCGACAGCAACTACAAAGTTAAAACGATTGTGACCAATGGTTATATCAATAATAATGATTTAGAAGTAATTATTGATGCAGATTATGCCAAAGCATTGCACTCTATAGATGTCAGTTCGGGAGTTGTTAGTCATGGAGAAACAGGTGCTGCTAGGACTGTTCTCAACAATTTTAACACCCTAGTATTTTCGGATGGCTCTATGTCTGTGCCTGTTGTCAAGTTGGCTTCTAGCACGATTTCTATATATCCCAATCCCGTAAGAGTAGGGCAAACATTAACGATTGATGCCGATGAATCGTTGGATACTAGTGTTGAGATTTATGATATGACGGGCAAAGTATATTCCAATATTATTGCCTCTCCTGACAAGAAGAACATCCAATTTTTAGATGCTGGTTGGTATATTTTGAACCTAAAAAAAGAAGGACAAGTTATTACTTCACAAAAAATATCCGTGACTCATGAATAACAGTAATAACACAAAACTCCTTCCTGTTTGCCTCTTACTCTCAATTATATTGTTGGGATACGGGTGCCACACCAAAGAAGAACCACTAGTTTATAAACCTATTGCTTATCAATTAGAAACTGGAGACTTGCCACCACCAAATCTGCCAATGGACAATCCACTTACAACCGATGGTGTGCAATTGGGGCGGATGTTATTTCACGAAAAAAAGCTGTCTTTAGATGCTTCTATTAGCTGCTCTTCTTGCCATTTGCAAGAGTATGGTTTTTCTGATACCGCTACTTTCTCAAAAGGTGTTAATGACCTTCGAGGGCATCGACAAGCAATGTCTGTCTTTAATTTAGCATGGAATACCAATGGATTTTTTTGGGATGGACGTGCCGAATTGCTTAGGCATCAGGCATTGTTACCAATACAAGATGCGCTGGAAATGCAAGAAACGATGCCCAGCGTAGTCGCTAAACTACAGGCGGAACAACAATACCGCAATCAATTCTTTTTGGCTTTTGGCGATGAGACTATTACAGAAGAACGCATAGCGTTAGCACTAGAACAGTTTATGTTTTCTATTGTGTCCGTAGATAGCAAATATGACCGACATTTGCGAGGTGAAGTCGCTCTAACAACCGCTGAACAAAGAGGAAAAGATTTATTTTTCAACGAATACAATCCATCTTTTCCTGCTATATCTGGTGCCGATTGTGCGCATTGCCACTCAGGAAAAAACTTCGAGAATGATGATTATATGAATAATGGCTTGGACTCTATTTTTACAGATAATGGAAGAGAAAAGGCAACTCTTAATAGTTCTGACAAAGCTAAATTTAAGGTTCCTTCGTTGAGAAATATAGCATTGACAGCTCCTTATATGCACGATGGTCGCTTCAAAACCTTAGAGGAAGTTGTTCAACATTATAATACAGGTTTGATCAACTCTCCTACTATAGATCCAGCATTATTATACCCTTATCACAATGGAGGATTAATGCTCTCAAACCAAGACATTCAAGATTTAATTGCTTTTCTGAAAACATTAACAGACGATAAGCTAGCAATCAAGGAGGAATATAGCTCTCCTTTTTAGTTGATTACTAATAGAGGCGTAGTTTTAAGGCTACGCCTCTACAATCATATCAAATATAACTTATGCTAAAAGTGGTTACTCTATCTTTGTGGGTTTTAATTTTTTGCTATGGCACAATAGGATGCCATACAGCTAGTTCTTCCATGGGTTTTTATGATAATTTACCTCATAATTTCCCAAATATCCAACACCCTGAAGATAACTTACCAACAGAACTCCGTGTTCAGTTAGGGCGAATGCTTTTCTACGACCCTATTCTATCTAAAGACAGCACCGTATCTTGTGCCAGTTGTCACAAACAGCAATTTGCTTTTGCCGACAGTGTGCCCCTTAGTTTGGGTGTAGAACAACGTCTCGGGACTCAAAATGCGCCCTCTCTAGTTAATGTTGCCTATGCCCCCTATTTTACAAGAGCAGGAGGTGTCCCTACTTTAGAAATGCAAATCTTAGTTCCTATTCAAGAAACACATGAGCTCGATTTTAATATAGTATTGGCCGCCCAACGAATCGCCAAAGACAGCCTCTATAGTACCATGAGCCTAGCAGCTTATAATCGCCCTCCTGACCCTTATGTTGTCACCCGTTCTATTGCTGCTTTTGAACGCAGTTTGGTTGCTGCCCATTCTCCTTACGACAAGTATACTTACTATCGTAAAAAAAAGGCGCTTAGTTCTAGTGCTCAAAGAGGGCTACAACTATTTATGAGTCATAAAACAGATTGTTCTTCGTGTCATACCCCACCTCATTTTTCTAATTTTTCGTTTCAAAACAATGGTCTATACGAACACTATGCTGATTCTGGTAGAATTCGGCTGACTTATCAAGAACAAGATCGGGCTCTTTTTAAGGTGCCTTCCTTAAGAAACATTAGCATGAGTGCTCCATATATGCACGATGGCAGCCTTCAAACCTTAGAAGAGGTCATCCAACATTACAACAGAGGAGGACAACCACACAAACACAAAAGTCCTCTTATTCGTCCACTTCATTTGAATACTCAAGAACAAAAGGATTTGGTGGCATTTTTAGAATCACTGACAGATAAGTATATTCTAACTCATCCTTCTTTTAGCAATCCCCATCATTCCATAAAACATTAAAAATGTATCGAATCTTTTTACTCCAATGGTTCTACTCTAGTCATCCCACATCTAAAACCAATCAAACGCTCTTGTTGCCCTCCAGCTTTTGCGCCTTTTCGGTTTCCTGGGCTTTTTTCATTAACAGATTTAGCGCCCTTAAGTACACGTAAGCTATTGGCATCTACCTTTAAATGAGACTGAGCAGCCTTCCCTTTTGCGACCACTTCTTCCCATGGTGTTTCTATGACACTCATTTGATCTTCAGGAATTGTTTTTTGAGTATCCTTGGATTGAGGTGCCGTTATTGGTTTTGGAATGTTTTCCACTACTTTGGAAATAGGTTGATAAACATCGTACACCCATTCTGCTACATTCCCATTCATATTAAAAATCCCATAAGCATTAATATCTCCTTCAAAGACACATTTAGGCAAGTTGTGTTTCTCAGCATTATAATAATTAGGAACAGGATATTTTCGAGCGTGGCGCAAGGCTTTTTTTCGTTCTTGGTTTATCTCTTTTTTATAATGCTTTTCTTTCCCGTCCGTAGGTGTCGATACTAATTGTTGGTTAGCCACATAACCATCCTCATTTTGAAGGCGCTTGCCAATTAATGCCCAAGCTGCATACTCCCATTCTGCTTCGGTTAGTAATCGATGATTGGGCAAGAATAGATTGTGACCATTAGGAAAATCTATCCCTTCTTTTTTATGATAAGTTCCCGAAAGGAATTCAGCCGTAGAAAAAGCATATTTCTCTTGCATCTCTGAAGACCACAATCCGCTTGTTTTAGCGAGCTGTTCGTTATAACGGTCCGATTTCCATTTTGTAAATGCAGTAGCTTGCAACCAAGATACCCCAACAACAGGATAATAATCAAATGCTGGAAGTCTAAAATAATCGTTAAAAAGTTGCTCTCCAAGCTCTTTAGAGACACAACGTTGCCATATACTTGTATCAGGTAACATTGCTACTACCTGTGATTTATTGTGCTTATTTAGCCAATTGATAAATGCCCTATATTCCTTATTCGTTACTTCCGTTGGTGCTATATAAAAGGCACTAACCGTTACTCTACGAACAATATCCTCCTCTGCATCTTGCCCCATGTTATACGTACCTCCTTCTATAAATAATAAGTTGTCTTTCTCTATTTGTTTACTCGACATCCAATTGCCAGATTGAGCCATTCCTAACATAGGAAATAACAACCATAATAAAACCAACTTAAGTTCTTTGTTTAATAGTGTGTTCATGTAATTATTCTTTTATTTTTTTAAAATCTATCAATACGTCCTTTTAGCAGACTTTTGTTAATCCAGCAACTCATTAAAACCGCACGGTAACAATACAACTAAATCATCTTGTTTTTAGATCTATTCTTTTTCTACTAAAAAGGAATCACGCAAAGCAAATTATTTTTATCGTTAAAAACTCCTTTAAAATCATTATATTAAAGTGATCAAACTTTTTACAATCAAAACCAAATCGAATGAAAAAACTTATTTTACTCTGTGTTTTCTCTTTTTCTCTGCTTCAAACTAGCCTAGGACAACAACATTTAGTTTCCTATCAACTCGTACAACATTACGACATTCAAGATGTCCAAGCGATTTTAAATGGCTTTGGGATTCCGCCTACTGTTGTAGCCCCTGAATTTGAATTAGATTATTACAAAGTAAGTTATACAACATCTAATGCAAGAGGGAATGGAACGACAATTGCCACAGGAGCACTTGTGGTGCCAACGGGCGTTACCTGTCCTGTTCCTTTGGTCAGTTACCAACACGGAACAACAACTACCAAAACAAGTGTTCCTTCTTATCAAGGTGGCTCCGAGTATCAAATTGGGGTACTGGCATCTGCTATTGCTGGCGTCGTTTGTGCCATGCCCGATTACTTAGGCTTAGGAGACGAACCTGGATTTCATCCCTATATAAATTCTAGAACTGAGGCTTCTGCCACTATTGACATGATGCGAGCTGCTCGTGAGCTGAAAGATAGTTTAGGTTTTAATTTAAACGACCAAGTTTTTTTGTTTGGCTATTCTCAAGGTGGTCATTCTACAATGGCAGCATTCAAAGAAATTGAAACCAATCTTTCCAACGAATTTACAGTAACTGCTTGCGCCCCTATGTCGGGACCTTACGATGTATCAGGTGTACAAGCTGCGACCATTACGAATCCTCAACCTTATGCAACTCCAGCTTATTTACCTTATGTTATTTTGGGTGCGCAAGAGGCATATGGGAATGTCTACAACAATCTTTCTGAGATTTTCCGTTCTCCTTACGATACATTACTACCAAGTTATTTTGATGGCGTTCATTCTACAGGTTGGATTAACAATCAATTACCAGATACCCCAAGTCATATGCTGGATTCTACTTTTTTTAGTAATTATATAAACGACCCCAACCATTTTGGTAGGGTATTATTAAGAGAACAAGATGTTTATAGTTGGGTTCCTCAAGCTCCTTTGGCTATGTATTATTGTGAAGGAGACGAACAGGTATTTTATGGCAATTCTGTTGTAGCACTGGACACAATGACTGCTTTGGGCGCTCTAAATGTCTCTGCAACAGAACTAGGACCTACCTTAGATCATACGGCTTGTGCTCCATTAGCCATTCTTTCTGCTTTTGCATTTTTTGAACTATACATGGATTTAAGTGGTGGAATGACATTGAACAACACTGTTGTAGATGCTTCCTCTGGCACTAGTAACGACGGCTCAATTACACTTTTAGCCAACAATGGTACAGGACCCTATGTTTATGATTGGCAAGGCAGTTTAACTGGTCAAACTACAGATAGCGTGTCGGGACTTGCACCCGATGTGTATGAAGTTAGGGTATCCGATACACGTGGTTGTTATATCAAGCAAGATATTACCGTTAGTGTCGCATCTTCTATCACCTCTATTGATCCTGCCAGCAACTACTTTAAAATAATGCCTAATCCTAGTCAAAATACATTCTATCTAAAAGTTGTCCGACCACTCAACAGCTCTTATAACGTTAGCATTATAGATATGTTGGGACGCACTGTTCATCAGACATTTAATGCAGATAGCCCCTTTATTAGTTATGACGTAAGTCAAATTCCGAATGGAACATATTGGGTTCGTCTAGAACATGAGGCAGATATTTACACTCAAAAGTTAGTCATCCAACGATGACTTGGAATTCAAGTATTGTAAACGTTATCAAAACACTAGATAATCTTCTATCCTAAGCGATAGAAGATTATTTTTCAGTTTCCTTTTTATGAGGGGTTGCTCGATGAGTATATGTGAATAAATCGCCTTTATTTCGATGCAATAATTGTATTGCGACAAGACATTCAAAATTATCAGGGAGTTCTGTCAACGTAGTTTCTATTTCATAGCCATCTCTTAACTCAATTCCATATAACCAACCTGTTTCTGCAACCAACGCATCGTTAATAAAAATTTTCATTTGTGGATAATCGTTCCTTGAATAAGTTCCTTCTGCTTCAAAAACAAGGCAGTACCCCTCGTATGCTTTGCATTTTTCTAAGTGAATTCCTTTCAATTCCAAGTCATTGATTACTTTTTGTGCTTGTAAAGGTATGCAAGCGACAATTCCTAAAATCAAACTAAGCATAAGTCTTTTCATATCTCGATTTTAATAGGTGATTCCATCTTTCAATAATTCTTTTCAAAGATAATACCAAGATTATATACACTTCATAAGCAAACATCATATCTTAAACTTCTATGAAAAAACGCTTATTAAAAACGCTCTGCTCATTAATTATAATTGGTAGTATTGGAATCCTAATTTCTTTTTCAGCAATCAGAGATAAGGTAGAAATGGTCTGCTATGATCTTTTTAACAAAAATGATTATATAGATAATAAAGCAGCAATACAAAACCTTCTTGCTTCTTTTAAAACTGTTTCGTTGGATGATTTGCCTAAAGAATATTTATCAGAATCGCAACTGAATCATTCTTCTTATTTATCTTTAACTAAAGGAATTCGTTTTTATGTTCTAAAGAAAAAAGATTGTTATAAAAAGGTAATTGGTAATAATCGAATCAAAGATTTAATTTCTAAAGACAATCGGTATAAAAACTTGTGGTATTTTTCTGATCAAGAGCTTTACTGGGGAATAGACCAAAGAGTTTTGTTCAAAGCACTCGAATTACAAGAAGCATTAAAACAACTCAAATTAAACCAAGATGCCATACAAATCACCTCAGGGCATCGCACCCCACAGCAAAATAAATTGGTAAACGGTGCCTCCAAAAGTAGGCATATCAAAGGACAAGCTTTGGATTTTTGGATTGGAGATGTTAACAAGGATGGCAAATATACATCCGAAGATAAAGCAATTGTCTTAGAACTTTGCGATAAAAAAATTATTGGCAATAAAGGAGGCATAGGACTTTATCCTGGCACCCAAGTCGTCCATATTGATGTGCGTGGACGTCGAGCAAGATGGAATAGTTACTAGCCAACATTTATTTATTTTTTTTGCTCTTAGGATCATCCCCTTCTTCATACTCTATAAATTTCCCCATTGTTCCTTGAAAACGAATAAAGCCATTTTCACGTTCGGTAATTGATTTAAAATCATCTACATAAGCTGTACTAGGATCTATTGCTGGTGTAACCAAATCTATTTTGCTTAGCGTATCAAATACAATTGGTAGAAAACCAATATCATGTAATTTGATTTTATTAGCAAACCCTCTCAAAAAAGAACCTTGGAAAGGATCTGTTGCCAAAGCTACCTTTTTTAAGTTGTTATCTTTGGCAATTCGATAAGAGTAGTAAAGGTTTTCTGAACTATGCTCTGCCCTTTCTTCTGTATAAATATGCGCTGTATCTACGCCCAATTGTTCGGCATACAAAGCCATAATTTTGGCTTCTACGTAAGGGGAATAAACCGCACTCCCAGAGAAAATAATATTTTTAGTTGTTCCCTGATTATACAAGTAAACAGCCCAATGCACTCTCATTTTCATAATCTCACTCCACTCGTCATTTTCAAAAGGTACTCCTGGAACAATAATCGCATCGTAAGGACCGTGTACGCCATACCGTTCAAAACTACGCCTTGCACTCCTATTAATACAAGAACTTACTATTATAGCTAAGACACCCAGTATCGCTATTTTTTTCATTATATTTGTTAACTGATTCATTATTTTCTAATTTTAAAAAACGGACAATTTACTTTGGCTAATATGCCTTTAAAAATGGCGTATATTGTTGCTTCATTTTGTTACATACAAACGGATAAATAACTCACAGACAACATACTCTACGATCCAGATAAAACATTGTTTAGTATATAGAAGAGAAAAAGCCGAAAAAAGTTTGATGAAATTTAGAAAAATTTAAAAATTCTTCCGTTTACCCTATTATAAATCAACACCAATGCACTTAAAAGCTACCTATACCTTAAATATTTTCATTGCTTATCACCCCAAAGATCAAGTACAATTTGAGGAATTGCTCCATAACCTAGAAGGCCTAGACAAAAAAAATGCAGGTTATGTAGTCAATAAGGTTTGGTATGATGGAACAGATTTATCAGAGTCTGGGCGAGCAAGTATCCGTGAATTGACAGAAGCCGCTGATTTGGTCTTGTTACTTATGAGTGACAATTCTATTTTATCTCCCTTTTTTATCTCCCAAGAACTACGAGAAACACTACAACAGCACGATAATGAACAAAGTATTGTTGTCCCTATTATATTAAATACTTGTTGGTGGGAAGATACAGTATTCAGAAATTTGGATGTCTTACCTAGAGCAGGGCTCCCCATTTATGATAGTTCTAATATCAAAAATGAATTATTTGATCAAGTCGTTCAAGAACTAGATCGAAAGTTAGAAAAAGTACGCCAACGCAAAGAAGAATTAGAAGAAACATTTAAATCAAAAATTACAGAAGCCGAAGCTATTTTTAACAATTGGCAAAAGCGCCCAGGGCGCTTGCGTGCCGCTTTACCGCTTTACAAAGAAGCCGTTAAATTATGGAGAGAAGGGTTTGCCCCTGATATAAAAATCATTGAGGCTCATGTAGATATTTGCCATCGAGAAATAGATTTTCGTCATTACTCCAAAGCCGCTCACGAAGCCTACAAAAATCAAGATTATCAAACTTGCTTTTTTAATTGTAAAGATGCTTTAGATTTAAGAGATGATGCCGTCATTCGTCGTTTGTACAATAAGGTTAAAAACTATTTGGATGAAATTGAATTAAAGGAAAAGCGAGCGCCTTTTGAAGCACACTTAACACAAGGACACGAATATTTTTTGGCGCTTATGTGGAAAAAGGCAAAAGAGCAGTATACTTTGGCCTTAGAGCATTACCAACCTAATTTTATGCCTGAACGAAAAATCATTGAGCGCAAAATTAAGATTTGTGAACGAGAAGCGATACTAGAATTCGCACTGTCAGAAGCTACTAGGCTTTACAGTATTCAAAATTATCAACGAATGGCGCATGTCTTAATCGATAGCATTCAAACCATTAATCACGAAGCACTTTATCGCATTGAGCATGCAACCAAACTTATTGGCTACTTGCAACATGTAGAGCCTTTTTTGGATAAAAAAACAGATAAATGGGGATTTGTCAATAACAAAACGCACAATATTATTATCGCTCCTAAATATACTGCTGCCTATAACTTTAGTGAGAATTTGGCTGGTGTAAAAAAATGGGAACGATGGGGTTTTATTGATATTGAAGGAAATGAAGTCATTCCTTTCTTATACAACTACGTTAGTCATTTCCAAAATGGTATTGCCCAAGTTATTAAAAATGGTGAGACCTATTGCATCAATCACAAAGGAGAACGAGTAGAGGCAGATGTTTATCAAGTAGAAGTTCCCATTGATACGCCTGATGATGAAATTCCTAAGCTACTTCCTCCTGATTTGGATGGGATTTTATAACTCAACTTTAAAGTCCTTTATTGCTATCCTTGCCATTGTTATATTTCACAACTTTTTGAGTACAACACACCTATTATTAACCAAAAAAATAAACTATTCGCTTGAACAAGTGATTTAAATTCATTATTTTATTTTTTGTTAGGTAAATAGGCGGCGCTAACTCAACATTATTAATAGCACTAATAAAAAACAATGGCATCAAAAGAACGTGTTTTACCTCCATTTCCCAATGGCTGGTATGTAGTTGAAATATCAAAAAAATTAAAAAAGGGACAGATACACACTAAAAAATTCATGGGGCAAGATGTTGTTGTCTTTCGCACTCAAAGTGGCGAGGCTTGCATAATGGACGCATATTGTCCACACATGGGGGCGCACTTTGGTTTTGGGGGCGATGTTCAAGGGGAATGCATTCGTTGCCCTTTCCATAGTTTTGAGTTTGACACCAAAGGAAATTGTACCAAAACAGGCTATGGCACCAAACCTCCCTCTAAAGCAAAAGCGAATATTTTCCCAATCAATGAAATCAATGGAGTCATTTTGGCATACTATGACTCTGAAGGAAAACCTCCTCATTGGCAGGTTCCTCAAATTGACCTAGAAGGCTGGATGCCTTTTGAGTGGGTAGAATGGGAATTGCGCAGCCATCCACAAGAAACAAGTGAAAATAGTGTTGATGTGGGGCATTTTTCTGAAATCCACGGTTACAACAAAGTATCTATTCTTGAGGAGCCTTTTGCCGAAGGTCCTTATCTATCCGCGAAGTATGGCATGGAGCGACATAGTTTCTTGGGCAAACACTTCAAGCCTATTCAAATAGAATTTACTCCTCATGTTCATGGTTTAGGTTTCTCTTTTGTAGAAGCCAAAACAAGTCCTTATGGACTAGAAACAAGGCATTTTGTCTTGCCAACACCTACCGACGGGGATCGTATCATTCTTAGAATTGCTTCTTCTCTAAAAAAAATCACACAGCCTGGTCGCATCAATCCATTGCTCAATCTTGTCCCCAAATCCTTGCTTAGCTATATCATTTCCAAACAAGTCATTCGAGAATACAAAAATGATGTTTATCAGGATTTCAAAATTTGGGAAAATAAGAAGTATATTATTCGTACGCCTTTAGCTCCTGGTGATGGTCCTATTGGATTTTATCGCCTTTGGGCTAGACAATTTTATAATGAGCCAACCGCAGATGTATTAAGTTAGCTTCAACTATTTTATCCACTTAACAATCAAAATATCAATTTAAAACCAAACTAAAATCAAAAGATGTAGGTTAGTGAGCAAAGAAAGCAACTAGGTTAAAGAAATAACAGAACTTATTACCTTGTATATTCGTTGTATCAAATATTCATAACGACTTTGCCAGCTCAAATACATGTACAATCTTATATTAGACGAACATCATCCGCCCTCACAAGGCAAGGTGTATAGATTCATAGAACGATCCTTACTCTCCACTAGATGTAAAAAGGTTTTAATTTATACACATGCTATCGTCTATCTATTGCTATTATACTTACTTTTAAAAATAGAGCTATTGCTGTTGTTGTTTCCTACTATCTATGTCAACATACTCTTTTTATCCCTATTAGATACTCTAACCAATAACAACAGAAATGGCAAAACAACACTCATTAATTTAAAACGCAGAACAATTGAATTCTATCGTTATCAATATCCTCAATCATTCGATTATGCCAAATTAAAGGTATTTATCAAGCACAAACATCTAAAAATAGTAGCCCAACAGAACTTCTTTGTTTCTTCCTATTATTACGGTTCCTTGAATAAAATTTTTCCATCATCGGATAGCTTTCTTGAACAGTTAGAAAAAAATGGCGCTACAATAATAAATGCCTCTTTAGTTCGCTTTTCGTTCCTCCAATCCTTTTACAATCAACCAAATACTCAAAACTATTTCTTGAAAAACCAAAGGAAGACTCAGCATAACAAACGAAGTGGAGATGACATCTATTTGAGAAAATAGAATTAGAAAGCTAGCTAACATGGCCAATAAATTGCCAACCAGCCCCCATATAGACAACCATTTGGGAACTAAATGCGCTTTGTAGAAAATAAAATACATCAACAAGTTCCCTAAACCAGTTGCTAACATAACGCCTAAATGATTGGTCAAATCTCGCCCTAACTTCAGCATACCTCCAAGTTGATCAAAAGATAAGCCATTGGTTACTTCTGTTTTTATAAACTCTTGGCTTAACAGGACAAACACAGGCAACAATATAATGCCTATTAATTGAAATACGCCTGCTACAAATCGAAACCCTACAAATCCCAATGCTAAATTCTCTTTGTAATTCTTTAAAATGGGATAAAGCAACAAAGCGAACCCTATGTATATTGGCACCAAAAAGAATTGAAATAAAGCTCCCCAGAGTACTTGGTTTTTGTGTAGATAAGCTTGCCGAAGGTAGTCTTCGCCCTCTACAGCAGGTACAACACTTAAAATACCTGATACAATTCCCAAAAGAATCAAGCTACCTGCTATGATGGATACTTTTCTGTCTGATTTTATTAACATACCTTTTTTTGAATTGAAGTTTAGCTGTATTACGCCTCTCTCGTTACTCCGTTAAAAATCGCGTTAAATTAATTATCAACAGATTAGTTCATGAGCTTTATAACACAACATAAAATTGTTTTTTAAATACAATTCAAAGGTAGGTGGAATAAAAAATCCTTAATTGTAAAAAATGGACATTCTTATTTATGCTCCTCTCCTATTTTCCAAAATGCAGTTGGGTTATATCCTGTAAATGCTTTAAAATCATGTATAAAATGTGCTTGATCATAATACCCATTGGCATAGGCGACATCGGTTAGATTGGAGGTATTGGAGTAGCTTTGTAAAACCGATTCGAAGCGTATAATTCTTGAATACATTTTAGGGCTGAACCCTGCAAATGCTCTAAAGCGTCTTGCAAATTGTTTTTGCGACAAACAAAAGTCATTGGCGAGCTCATTAACTTTAATAATTCCGTTTGATGCTTTTATTTTTTTTATGGCTCCTATAATTATTTTGTCCTCCATTTGCTGTTTTCTTACCGCAGCAATAAAATAATCTGATAGTATTTTAATACGGTGTTCGGTGGTTAGAGCAGTGGCTATTTTTTCATTTAAAACCCTTCCTTCATATCCCCAAAATGTATCTAAAGCAATAAATTCCTCATTTAATTCTGACGACGGCATCTTAAAAACAGTAGGTATTGCATAAGAATAAAAGGCAACGCCTAGTAAATGATAAAATCCTTGTACAGGCAATTTATTCGGCAAACTAGTATGTCCTTGTACCACTGAAAACAATAAGTTGGAGTGTTGACGATGAGAACTAAAGGCAAAAGTGATTTCAGTCAAACTATTCGCAACAATATAGTAGGTCTCATTAGGTGGCTGTTCTAGAACATTCCAAGTTCCAACCCAAAAATGACTAATGACATTCCTAAGTTCTTGAGGAGGTAATATGATCCGATAGTCCATTTTTTACTGTATTTGATACTAATTATAATAATTAGTAGTTAGCTACGCTGCTACTTCGTGGTCGTTGATTAGCTTCGCTGCTACTGCGTGGTACTTCGTGAGCGCTGCGCTTTTAGTTAGCAGCGCAGCTAACTATTGAATAATCAAAATCGCTATAAAGCTATCAATGAGTTGTTACATAATTGTCTAACTTAACTTATACACTCAACCACTACAATTCCAAGTCATTAAAAGTCTGTTTACCTTTTACAAAATGCTGCCAAACAATGCTTTTGGGATACACACCTGTTTTTCGGTAAGTAGCTTGTTGTTCATAAGCATATTTTTTTACCGTTTCAGCAGTGCTTTTTCGCTTTTGTTTGTTCTTTCCATACTGAGCAAAAAACGACCAATGGGCTCGAATAATAGCCTTGATATTGGCAAATTCGCCATTCATCAAAAAACGACAGCCAGCAATAGCATCCAATAATAATCGAATGAAAACAATTTTATACGCTTGGTTGCCTGTTTCATTTTTAAAAATAGTCGATAAACTATTCCTAAAGTTCAAAAATGCTTTTTGAGGGCTATGTTGTGGCAATGTCCCTCCGCCTACATGCCAAACAACAGACTGAGGACAAACCATGACTTTGTAATTGGCACGTTTTAATCGCCAACACAAATCAATCTCTTCCATGTGCGCTTTGTAATCCGCATCAAATCCACCCAAGTTGTGAAACAATTCTTTTCGAATAAACAAGGCGGCACCTGTCGCCCAAAATACTTCTTGAATATCATCGTATTGTCCTCTATCCTCTTCCACTTTGGTAAAAATTCTTCCTCGACAAAATGGATAACCCCACTTATCAATATAGCCTCCAGAAGCTCCTGCATGTTCAAATAAATAAGGTTCTGCAACCATACGAACTTTGGGTTGACAAGCCCCTATTTGCGCATCATTTTCCATTAGGTTAATAATGGGCTGAATCCAATCTGAAGCAACTTTTACGTCTGAGTTCAAGAGAATATAATAATCGGCATCGACATACGGCAAAGCTTTGTTGTATCCTCCTGCAAACCAATAATTTTCCTCCAATTCAATTAAATATCTTGGAAAATCATGGTCTTGTTGGCTTTTATCGGTGTGTGGCTGAAAGCCTTCACTTTTCAAGTAAGCAACAGAATCATCGGTAGAATGATTATCAACAACATACAATTCTAAGTTGGCATAATCAGAGGCATAAACAGAAGGCAAAAATTGAGCTAAATAATCATCTTTCATGCCATTGTAATTCAAAATCACAATAGCTACTTTAGGGAGCTCTGTTAAGGGACTTAACGTCATAGTTTTATTTTTTTTCTAGCTTCAAATACCTTCAAAGCAGCTTTTTTATCTTCTGTTAATTGATTTTTTAATGCTTCCAATGTCGAAAACTTAGCATCCCCACGCAGATATTCAATAAAATCTATCTTTAATTCCTCTCCATAAATATCCTGATTAAAATCAAAGATGTTTACTTCTATGGTTTGCTTCAAATTATTGTCAATAGTTGGTCTATTCCCTATATACAACATTCCTTCGTAACGGCGGTCATAATCTACTTCAACAGCATAAATCCCTTCTGGAGGAATCAATTTGAATGGGTTCGCAACTTCTATGTTGGCCGTAGGATAACCAATTGTATTTCCTATTTGCAATCCTTTTACAACCGTTCCTCTAAGCCCATAGGGATGTCCTAATAAACATTCCGCTTGATGCACGTTTCCTTCTAACAAGGCTTTTCTTACTTTAGTAGAACTAACTGCTATATCAGCAACCTCTTGTTTAGATATTTCAACGACTCGAAAGTTGTATTTGCTTTCAAACTTTTTTAAATAAGAAATGTCTCCAACACGATTTTGACCAAACTTATGATCATAACCAATCGCTATAATTTGGGGATTAAAGTGTTTCACCAAAAAATCTTGAATATAGGCATCAGGGCTTTGACTCGCAAACTCCTTAGAAAAAGGCACAACGACCAATACATCAACGGCACACTGTTCCAACAAATTGGCTTTCTCTTCGAGCGTATTCAAGAGTTTTAAGTTATCTTGCCGCTTTCCAACTACAAATCTAGGATGTGGATCAAAGGTAATTAGAATAGACTCACCATCAATTGACCTTGCCAAATCATTAATTTGTTGAATAATTTGTTGATGCCCAACGTGTACACCATCAAAAGAACCTATTGTTAAAACTGCATTTTTGAATGCTGGTAAATTATTTAAATCTTTATATATTCTCATTCTTATTTCCCATTACTTCGTAAAAACACCTTTAACAATTGTATGAGTAATAATTACGAAGCAAGCGTTTTAATTTATAATAACAACTCATAAGCTTGGTCACAACGAGCCACCATATGATCTGATTCAAATCGTTGAAATCCGTTTTTCTTATACAAACCAATTGCCTCTTTTAAGACACTAGCCGTATCCAATTCGACTCGTTGGAATCCTAATATTTTTGCTTTTTCTAATAATAATGTCAACATCCATTGTCCCAATCCTTTGCCTCTGTGCTCCGAACGCAAATACATTTTTCGCAATTCCAAGCTTCGACCATCCAAAGGATAGATTCCTCCTGTTCCAACAACAACACCATTTTGATCTAAAATAACGACAAAATACCCACCTCGCTCAAAATAATGCTTTTCTACATCGTCCAAGCAAAAATCAATAGCTCCTGGCTTTAGTCCATACTCTTCCAACACATCAAATACCAATTGCTTCATCTCTTTGGTATAATGATTTGTTGCTGGTATTAATCGATATGTTCCTCGTTTTTTTTCCACTTGCGTTTAATAGAAGATCATTAGTTTGTTTTAAGTAAAAGGTCCGAAAAAATAAGAACAAAAAATGAGATTATTGTTTTGCTAATCAAAGAAGAAAAAGGAAGGCTTAGCGAGCTAAGACAAGTTTTTCTGATGAAGAGTAGCGCAAAAAAAGGCTGCTTTAGTTGCGCTGCTACTGCGTGGTACTTGTTATTTTTTTGAACGATTACTTAATTTCCTGATGTGTTGGTACTCGTTGGCACAGGATAAAATTGAAGATAAGCTCCAAATGCCCATCCAACTTGCCCTGCTTTATTTTTAACCTTAATCCAAGGAGCTGTCCTTACCTCGTCTGGAGATACACGCAGTTTTTCTAATACCGTACGCTCCCCCAAATCAATCACTTCCTCACCATACATTAAATAAGTGACCAATTCGCCCCCCAAATTTGGCGCTTGTCGCACTCTCAAACTATCTGTAATAACATATAATTTTCGACCACCTCCATTGTTGGCAACAACATTGGTCGTTGGTGTTGCAGCCCCATTATTATCGTTATCAGATCCTGAAAATGAACTTCCATTGTCATCTCTTGGCTCTGGTTCTGATCTATGATTTTCTGTTGTAGAATCGACCACTTCTTCTGTTACAACAGGACCTTGAGGCGTTTCTACAGCAGGCTCTTTCCCACATTTAGATATTCCATACAACAAAAATGCGACACAAAACAAACCTATCCCTAATAGTTCCATGTTATTTAGTTTACCTTTAGAACTTTTTTGCGGTTTTGTTTCTTCTTCTTTGCGTCTACGTGGTCTATTTGATGCCATAATTTGCTATTTTCTACAAACAATAATGATTATCACGAATAGATATTCTGTTTTTTCTTTACATCACTTCGTAAAAAATCGTATCAATTTGATTATCAATAGAGTAATTTTTCACCATTTAACTCCTTAAAGAATTAATAATCAAACTCTCGTAGAGGTTATACGTCTTTCGATGATACAGGTAAAACAAAAAATGCTATATCGAACCCCACAACTCCATTCGTGATAATCGTTAATAGTATTATAAATTTCAATGTGCGAATATACTGAAAATTCAACGCATGTTAGAATCACGTGTCAATTTTATTTTGCTCAACAATATATAGAAAATAAGAAAGCCATCTTAGAAAAATCTAAGATGACTTCATAACGAACCATAACCAATAAAACGCTTTTTATTTTTGTTTGTTAGCTTGTGCTGACATAGACGATACATTTTTGACCATACGGATAAACTCCTGGCGATAACCTTCCTTATCGGCTCCTTTCGCTCCTTGAGCTAAGGACAACACGTTCTCATAAGTCAAATCATTCGAAAACTTAGATGCTCTCAACAACATACCAAACCCCGCTACTGAAGTTGCAAATCTAAAGTTTTCGGAAGCTTCGGCAATAGGCTTGATGTCTTTTGGGACAGGCAACGCCATTAAAACACTTTTTGTTCCTTTTGGTTCTTTATAACGCAATTTAATAGTCATTAAATCTTTGCTGCTATGCGCTAAACTCGTCGCTTTATTTTTTTGATAAATCAATGCATCTACTTTTTTCTCTCTTTTGCTCTCCTTATAATTATCTGCCAAAACAATTTCGTACAAAGCCGTCACTGTATGACCTGCTCCTAACTCACCAGCATCTTTGGCATCATTATTAAAATCCTCTTTATTCAACAAACGATTTTCATACCCAACCAGTCGATAAGATTTAACTTCTACAGGATTAAATTCGATTTGAAGTTTGACATCTTTTGCAATCGTATAGAGTGTTCCTCCCATTTCTTTGACTAACGTTTTTTTAGCCTCCTTTATATTATCAATATATGCATAATTACCATTTCCTTTGTCTGCCAAGACCTCCATTCTATTGTCTTTGTAATTTCCCATGCCATATCCTAACACGGTCAAAAAGATATTGTCTTTTCTCTTTTCTACGATGAGCTTTTCCAAATCAGTTGTAGAAGAAGCCCCTACGTTAAAATCGCCGTCTGTTGCAATGATTACGCGATTATTGCCATCGGCTACTAAGTTTTTCTTAGCAATTTTATAAGCCAATTCGATTCCTGCGCCTCCTGCGGTAGAACCCCCTGCTTCTAATTTATCCAAAGCCTCTAATAATTTATTTTTGTCACTAGTAGATGCCTGAATCAGCCCCGCAGCTCCTGCATACACCACCAAAGCCATTTTATCTTTAGCTCTCATATTGTTAATGAGCAGTTTCAGAGACTCTTTTAGCAACGGTAATTTATTGGCATAAGACATAGATCCAGAAACATCTATCAAAAACACCAAATTACTAATAGGCGCTTTTTCCAAATCAATTTTCTTTCCTTGCAGACCAATCTGCACCAATTTTGCCTCTTTGTTCCAAGGGCAATCCGATACTTCTGTATGAACACGAAAAGGATGCTCGTCTTTAGGTTGTTCATAATCATAATTAAAATAATTAATCATTTCTTCTATCCTAATCGCATCTTTAGGTGGTGGTTGCATCTGATTTAAATGGCGGCGAATATTGGCATAAGAAGCTCGATCCACATCAATGGAAAAAGTTGACAGCGCTTCATCACGTACCGCTATGTACTCATTTTCTACAAAAGAACCATACTCCTCGTTACTTGGTTTTTCTACAGAAGCAATGCCTTTGGATGACGTCGTTTGATCTTCTTTTGCGGTTGCCATTGAACCCGCAGCTCCAAATGTAGGGCATCCCAACTTTCTATTCCTTGCTCTTTTTCCTCTTCGTTTTCCACCTTTTCGGGCTTTAGGGGCTGGTGAGCCATCCACAAAAATCAGGTTACTATGCGCTCTTGAACCAGCTCTTGAAATCCCCTTTCCTTTGCTTTTCTGATGTACGCCTGCTGTTGTTGATATAATATTTGATATATTTCTTGTGGGTATATTTTTAATATCTTCTGCCCCCAATACCTGACCACCAGAAGTAGCACTCTGCTCAATCAATGGAATTCGATAAGCTCTTACAACCACTTCTTCTACATTAACCCCTTCTTCCATTTCTACATCAAAAGTAACGACCTGTCCTAATTTGATAACAATATTTTCTATTTTCACTGATGGATACCCCACATAGGATACTGTCAAATCATACGTATCTGCTTCAATATTCGAGAAGTTATAATTGCCATCAAAATCTGTCTGCCGACCTGCAATTAAACTATCGTCCTTTTCTAAAAGCACAGAAGCAAAAGGCAAACCTTCATCATTGGTTACGTCAATTACTTTCCCTTGCAATGTTCCTGTTGTTTGCCCATAACTCGTTATTACAATAACAAAAAACAAGATGCTAAAAATAAAATATTTACTCATGGTTTATTCTGTTTAAAGGTGTGAAGGAATTCATTTAGTTATTAGTACATAGTAGTTCGTTGATTAGTTCGCTACGCTCATGAGGGCGCAAGCTTAGTTTTTTACTTTTTTACCAAAAAGATAAAAAAGCACATTTATATTAGTTTGATAATCAAAATTTTAACACAAAACACAACAAAGACATAACTTGTTGACTATCAAACTAATAAAGTTTTTCAACGAACTATTGAGCACAAACGCAATCACTCAAAAAATGATCAAATTTGTCTATACAGATAGGATAAGTTGGTAAGAAGCTCAGTTTATTGATTGTCAATAGTTCGTTGAAACCACGAAGTAGCAACCTAGCTAACTACTAATTGTGCAAAGTGGTGTATTATAATCGTGCATGAAAATTGTTATCACTTCAAATTATTATGGGGAATCTAAGCTTATAAATTATTAGATGCAGGTAGATTTATTTTTGGTGGGTTTGTTGAATAATTTTTATCAAAAGTCCCTTAGATTTTATATTTTTAGTTATGAAACTACTTTTACAACATCTTATTTTATGGAGTTTGGGGTTAAGCATTCTATTGGCTTGCACTACCAAAAGCAAAGAACCCAACCACGTTCCAATCAATTCCACACATTCTCCCCTTCTTAACGTTCATTCTCAAACCATTCAACAGGCAATTCCTATTGGTTTACAAAAATTAATTGCAGCATATCCAGAACAAAATTTCAAAGCTAGCTCTACCGCCTTGATTTGGATGGACGGTGATACAATGCCTTATCGAGGCAGTACTCCCAATAAAGATTTTGAGATGTTGCTCAACCATCCTGATTTAGAAGACCAGTTTATAATGCCTTATCCTAAAGGAATTGATTTTCCTATCCCCAGTCGAAACAGTGACCCAGGGCGAGTTCGAGTGGAAGCATTTTTTTTAAAAATGTATGGTCAGACGAAAGAAGCTGTTCGAAAAAATTTGGTTGAAATCGATTTTTTAGGAACGTCACTGCTTGTTACTCAAATCAATTCTATTGACAAAAAATTAATTCATATCGCCAAAGAATTAGCACAATATCCTGAATTAAAAAAATACGTAGAAAACGTAGGAGGTACTTTTAATTGGCGCAAAATAGCAGGAACCAATCGTTTGAGTACCCATAGCTTTGGGATGACCATAGATATCAATGTCAAGTATTCAAATTATTGGCGTTGGGCGGTTCAAGATAAAACAGAAGATGGAAAACGTCCGATTGTTTATAAAAATAGAATTCCTCTAAAAATTGTACAAATATTTGAAGAGAATGGTTTTATTTGGGGAGGCAAATGGTATCATTACGATACGATGCATTTTGAATATCGTCCAGAATTATTAATTGAATAGTTGCTATAATTTAATACTCCGTTGATTTTTTAGTTTTCCTACGAACCCGTAGGCTCACGAAGTAAAAACGTAAAAAAGCATCTTGCATTAGTTTGATTACCAGCCTTTTAGCACAAAGGCTAACAAAAGCACATCTTACTGATAATCAAACTAATACGATTTTTCAACGGAGTAATGATAATTAATACTCCATTGATTTTTCAACGGAATGGTATATAATGTAAGTAGTTAGCTACGCTACTGATATGCAGTTGAATAATATTGATAATACCGAAGCTAGTTAAAATCAAGTACAGCCATACAAATTATAATTTACAATGTTAAAAAACACAAACTTACTGCTCTTATTAGTCTTTTGGGGAACATTGCTTTTTGCGCAAAATGCAACAGAAGAAAGTTACCAACACTGGTATCCTTTTGATGGAAAAATTCTAGATTTAAAGACGTTGCAATACACCTCTACCAATCATGAATTGCCAGCGTCATTTAAGACAAATAGTCCATATGCGGTTCGTTACAAAGGCTTAGCGGTTGATAAATTAGCCTACCAAGGTATGCTCTTTGAAATAATAGAAGACAATAGTATTTTGCTAAAAAACCTAGAAACTAAGGCGGTTACTCCTCTACCAAACAAAGAAAAAGGCTTACCCATGCAAGGTCGGAGTTTACTACTTGAGGCAATTGATGGCGTTATCTGTATCAAACCACTAAAAGCTGATAATGGGTATATCGTTTACAAATACGATAAAACGGGCAAAGAATTATTTGGTGTCCAAATAACGCATAGCGAATTTGTTCAACACAACGAATTGACTTATCACCTACCGTATTTGGGTTACGTCACCCATACGGCTAGTAATGTTGTTTTTGCTTCTTACGTCAACCGCATTCCCAAAACAGTGGTTTTAAATACTATTGACGGTAGTCTTTCTCAGTTCGATTTTTCTGCTGTAGGCATCATTCGAGATGCTGAAATGGATATGGATGTACATGGATTTGTCCAATTGGACAAAACGAATGGCAGTATTCAAGTAACCTACATTAGTGATAATTTTGAATTCAAAAACCCTTCTTTTAAAAACATTACACATATAGAAACGTTAATAATAGAAAATACACTCGTTTTAGCAGTTTATAATGGTCGGTCGCCTGAAGTTCATTTAATGGCAATTGACCTATCCACCCAATCCTTGAAATGGGAAGCCGATGTCGCTCCATTTGGTACCAATGCAACGAGTGCTTATTTTAATGCTGTTTGGTTGAGTGCTTATGAGGGAAAAATTATCTTAGAAGGCTACGAATCGAAGGGCAAGCATTTGCAAATTTTTGATGGTTCCAATGGAAAGCGACTTTGGAAATCATTTTAATCTCCTATTTTCCCCTTAACGAATCATATGAAAGCCACTTTAAAATTTATCAATAAATTAAAAAGTGCTATAATTCATAGCATTGCCTTTTACCCTATTTTAATTAGCACGTCTTTCGTCTTCTTGGCAGTTATTTTATTGTTTGCCGAAAATTTAGAAGCTATTGCTACCCTCAAAGAAGTAGTTCCTTACTTAATTGTCAAGGAGCACGATACCGCCAGTTCGATTTTATCTACTATTTTTAGTGGCATTCTCTCTTTGACGGTATTTAGCTTTACCATGGTAATGGTAGTTCTGAATCAAGCTTCTTCCAATTTTTCGCCAAGATTACTACCAGGGCTCGTCTCCGACAAAAAACACCAAATCATTTTAGGGTTTTATATTGGCACCTTGTTGTATAGTATTATTGTGTTAATGTCTTTGGGCACCTACGGTTCTTCGACCAATGCCATTGGATTTTCGGTGATGATGTCGGCTGTTTTTGGGGTAACTTGTGTCGTTTTATTCGTCTATTTCATCCATAGTATTTCTCAGTCCATACAGATTCACAACATTATCAATCAGATTTACTATGCTAGCAATCGTCTCCTAGAACAAGAAATTGAAGAACAACAAGAAGCTCCTAACGCAATTCAAAATGTTTCTGGTGATTATACGATTATCAAATGTGACCGCACAGGATATTACCATTCTTTTGATGGTACTTTGCTGCCCGATTCCTTTAAGAAACGCTCGACTACTATTGAAATCTTGCCTTATGCCGATCAACATATTTGGATGGGTACTCCAATTATTCGAATCAAAGGAACAATTTCAGAAGAAGATGAAAAAGCAATTTGTTTGTGTCTTTATATACTAGGCAATCAGCACGAGGACGATAGCAGTACTGGGGGCATGATAAAGCTTTCCGAGGTTGCGGTCAAAGCGCTTTCTCCTGGTATTAACGATCCTGGAACAGCGATTAATGCGATTTCTAAACTAGGTCAATTGCTGCACCGTGCTCTACAAATTAAGCCTACGACTCAACTTGAAATTCCAGAGAGCAATATCAAGACCATTCACAATAAAATTGCTCCTGACGAAATGATGCGCATTATTGTACAACCTATTCGTCAATATGGAAAAGGAGATGCGAGTGTAGCACATACTCTAATGCGTACTTTAATCTATATCTGCCAAAGCGAGGCTATTCTACCCGATTACAAATGGGCTATCCAAGCGGAAATTGATGCCTTGGCTTATGATGTAAAACAGACCATTAGTAATAAAAACGATGCTAAGAAGATATTAAGTTTGTTAGAGTCCGTTTAAGTTAAAGTATTCTTCTTTTTTTGTCTTAATTCGCCTACTAATACGACGAATACCAACGCGTATTCTAGCCCAATTGCCCAAGAGTTTTCAGCGAATATTTCATGTTGATAACTGATATATGTCAAGCCGATCAAGGCTGTCCATATCAATACATACATTCTATAAGAACTTAATACAGCCAACATTACCAAAGGCGTAATGTACCACGGATGAACGGTTGTTGCCAAAAAGAAATGCACAGAATAGATAATCAAAAAGGCTGTCCAAAATGTTTGAATTGACGCTCGGATATTTTTTCTCAAAGAAATATATAGAATCAAGATCAAATCTATAATTGGTAATAGTTTACGCAGGAGAACATACCAATCCATCTTCAAAAAATCCTCCAAAGGAGAAAATCCCATGAAATATTCATGATAATCCCACAACCACCAATATTCGTTAATTAACCAATATCTTGTTAGATAATAAATGCTTGCATTAAACTCAAAATGACCAAAATACAACCCCATACTCTCTTTTATCTTCTGTATCATTTCTAAATCAAAAAAGAGCACTAATAAGGCTAGATTTACGATCCCAACAAGCATACAATAATACACCCCTCTTTTGAACCACAATCGATGCAAAATAAGGGGCATAAACATCAATGGTAGCAACTTAGCTCCTACCGCCATTGAAAATGCCAAGGCAGATTTTGCATACCCCTTTTTTGCAAAAAGATACAGCGCTAGAGTCATAAAGAAAATCAAAATACTTTCGGTGTGTAAATTGCCAGATAATTCAAGAATTATCAATGGATTAAAAGCATAAAAGAAAGCCAAGTAGAGTGGCTTATTCAAGCATTTTAGCAACCGAACCAGCAATATTATGGTGCCTATTTCTAAACATAAAACCAAGGCATGAAAGACAACAATACTAGCGAGTACATTATCTGTAAAAAAATAGGTTGCTGCTGTAAAGAAAAATTGTGTTATAGGCGGGTAGACAGAATAAAACTTAGGAGAATTAAGTTGTGCATACAATTGCTCTAAATGTGCCTCTGCATACAACTCTGTTCCTAATAATTCTACTGGTGTAAACTCATAAGGATTAACGCCAAAACTCAACAATCTACCATCCCACAAATAACGCCAAAAGTCGTCTGAAAGCTCGGGAATCGCACCTAAGAATACTGCTCTTAAAAGAATTGCTCCCAATAAAAACATCTTCCATTTGGATGAGTCGAACTTCTTTTCTGCATGGTAACACCAATAGAAATACAACGCAAATAAAAAGGCATATAAAATCGCAAACAGCTCAAAGGAAGTTCTTGGAACTGCATAACCTAATAACACGTAGGCAATGATAGAGCCTATTAATAATAGATAATTTGTCTTCATAAAAAATGGTTTACACAAGGGTTCAAGTCTACCATTTTTTTAATACAACAATTAGTGAAAATATTTGTCTGCTAAAAGCAACTAGCTAGGCACTCTTGGGGCAAAGTACATTTCAAAAAAAGCATGCACACAAGCAGAAGACAGGTCATTTTTAGACGCATTCGTCAAAAATACAATTCCAATATCTTCTGTTGGGCAAAATCCCATTTCGGGACGATAACCTCGCACAAAACCACCATGATAAACAATTTTATGCTTCTTATAATTAAAAATACGCCACCCCATTCCATAGTATGCATCTGTCAAACCAGGTGACCATGTTTCATAATATTTAGAATCTTCGTTGATTGGAATATGAGGTTTAAAAATTTCCCCTAATACAGATTCAGGAATAATATCTGGATGATGTCCAAGCATTGCTTGAAGCCAAATTGCCATGTCCGAAATACTTGCATTGACGCCCGCTGCTGGTCCCACATTGTACCACTTCTTGCGGATGTTCACACTACTCCAGCCCTTTCTATTACTAAAAACATGAGGAATTGCCTTGTTTTCATTGCTCATCATTGCCTTATAACTAGAAGAAGCGTCTGTCATCTCTAAAGGATTAAAAATCATAGAATCTAACAAACGACCATAACTTAAGTCTGTAGTTGCTTTTCCAATTTCGCTAATCGCACTAAAAATAGCATTTTGATACGCAAATACTTTGGCAGGTTTTTCTTCTATTTTGGCATTCCTTAATCCTCGCAAGATACTACCACAAGACCAATCCTTATAAATCAAACTAGCTCCAGAATATTCTTTTAGACCAGTAGTATGGCTGAGTGTATGTCGAATCGTTAGCGCCTCTGTTTGAGCTGTGCTACGCAATTTAAACGTAGGCAAATGAGTCGTCAATTTATCGTTCCAATCAATATATCCTTGATCGACCAACAAGCCTGCCAACACAGCTGCAAAGCCTTTGGAAATAGATGCTAAACGAAAAGTAGTATGTTCATCAATTAACTCCTCTTCGCCTTTTTCTCGGACACCATGCGTACGCATCAACACTACTTCTCCATCTTTTACAATCGCATACGCCAATCCTGGTAAATCCAATTGTTCAAACTTATTGGTAATAAATGTATCGTATTGCTCTAGAAAGTCTCTCATGCGAACTTCCTCTGGGTCGGGTTTATTGATCAATCGAGCTGTCTGTCCTTCCTTTTTCAATCGTAATTCTTCTTCCGCTGTCGCTTGATTATTATTACAATTGCTAAATATGAGAAATAAGCTGATCAAAAAAATCCACTTCAAAACTAGCTTCACCACTATATCTTTTTTTTTATTTAAGTAATAGTTCGTTGCTTTTTTACTTTTTTAGCTCGCTGCGCTCGTGAGCTCGCAAGCTTAGTTACCCAAAAGATAAAAAAGCACATTTATATTTATATTAGTTTACTTCGTGAGCGCTGCGCTTTTAGTTAGCTTCGCTGCTACTGCGTGGTTTCAACGAACTATTGATTTAAGAACACTAACCTGTTTATTGCTTTTTTTTACAAATAGCATTCTGACTGTCTTTTAATTAATAACGCTACTTACGTATGTATATGATTTTCATCATCGTTTAATTTTTCACCACAATAAGGGCAATATACAAAAGCCTTTCCAAAGTGCTGACTACAATCTTTATGACGATTGGTTTCTATGGTTTCATTGGTCGCCCAACTACTATCGTCACTTTTTTTGGTATTGACTTTCTGAAATTGCGCTTGTGGCAAATTCCCTTTGGGAACATAATTGTCTATTTCTTCCTCTTTGATGGTGCCATCTTCTAGCTTTTCGATAAAAGCGGAACTCAAAATACCTGCTGGCAACGCAACCAAACCAATTCCTAACAAGGCAATCAATCCCGATAGAAACTTTCCTAAAGGTGTAATCGGAAATACATCTCCGTAACCGACGGTCGTTAAGGTAGCAATTGCCCACCAAAAAGAAGCGACAATATTAGGAAACAATTCTGGTTGTTCTTGCCCTTCTACATACCACATTAAGGTAGAAGATACTAATAATAATACGAATGTTACAAACAAAGTAATCCCTAAATCGTGTCGTTTTTCTGTAAAGACTTCTGCAACGACTGTAATCGAATTGGTAAAAGAGTTCATTTTGAAAATTCTCAACAATCGAGTAATCTTCAAAATCCGAATGAATCGAAAATCATTTTGAGCAAACTCTCTCAAACCAAAGAAAGAAGCAAAATGGAAGAAGATTGGAGCGATTGCTATTAAATCTACAATTCCTGAACCAGAGGTGATAAATCGCCAGGCAGCCGTAGGCCAAGATACCGCATCTTTATATTTGTAATCTGCTGTAGAAACACGCAAAATGTATTCTATGGTAAAAATACCTAAAGTAATATTTTCAAACAAATTAAAATAGTAACCATATTGCTCTCTTAAATTATCAAACGACTCCAATACAATGGCCACAATGCTTAATAGAATGAGCCCAGTAATAAACAATTCAAATGATTGGCTTCCAAAACTTTGCTCTTCTTCATTATCTATAAAGTGGTAAATATGTTCTCTTAGTCCTCGTTTTGTTGGCATAGGATCGGCGCTTTGTTGGTTATGACGAACGAACAAGTTACAAAGCTTCACACAAAAAACAAAAGGCTACTCACTTATTTTAGGATTAAAGATGCGATGGGCAAACCTCACTTTTGTTGGGCAAGATTTTTGAACTAATCGGAAAACATTTGTTAAGCAATTGATTAGTGCATACTTTGATAGTGCCATTACTTGCTCAAATCTTGTTCTTAAGTAATCGTTCAAAAAAATAATCCCATTTTTTGTTCTTATTTTTTCTGACCTCTTACTTAGAATCTTCATAAGATTTCTTTATATGCTTTTGGGTTGCCTGAAAACGATATTTTTTTTAGATTTATCAAATGCTTTTCTCATTATTACAATTATGAACCACACAATGACTCCCCCTTCTTGCCCTTTTAGAACAAGTGTTCCTTAAGTTTAGCACCTACCTCTAACAGTATATACCGACAGTTAATGCTCTTACTAAGCTAAAGTGTCATACAATAAACCATTCTACACCATACTCGAATCGATTCACAAACAATGCATTCATTTTTTACATTTATTTTTCTATTTTTTTGTCTTTCTACCCATGCCCAATTCATTGTGGAAGGTAGCATTATAGATGCCGAAACCAAAGAAGCTTTACCCTTTGTTAATATTACATTTAACCACAATATTCAACTAGGCACAACTTCTGACATTGACGGTCGATTTAAGTTAGAACATCACGAAACCATTACTAGTGCGCAACTCAGCTATGTTGGTTATCTAAATAAAAATATTGCCCTAAAAATATCTGAGACACCGCTCTTGCTTGAAATGGAAAGAACAGATGTTGCTTTAGAAGAAATTGTTGTCATAGCAGGAGAAAATCCAGCGTACCGCATTATAAGAAAAGCGGCTAAAAATAGAAACTTACATGACCCTAAAAAAGTGCCCACCTATACCTATGATAGTTATAATAAAATGCGCGTTTTTGACCAACACAATCACCCTAGAAAGGTAGCTCCCAAAGACTCTGTTGATCATAATTCGATTGATTTCTATTATACTATGATGGAAATTATTTCGAAGGTTCAATACATTGCTCCTGACAAAATCCAAGAAACAATTATTGCCAGCAAACTTTCAGGCTTTAAAGACCCTACCTTTGTTACAGCGATTGCTGAAATACAGCCTACTAGTTTTCACAAAGATAATTTCTTGATTTTAGACAAAGAATACCTTAATCCGATTAGCAGTGGCTGTATCAAAAAGTACGAATACCGTTTAGAAGATACGCTTTATCAAGAGCAAGATACGGTGTATATGATTCGCTTTTTTCCTAGAAAAAATAAAACCTTTGATGCTTTAAAAGGCGTTTTGTACATCAACACCAATGGGTATGCCATACAAAATGTATTGGCGGAACCTGCTCAGAAGCAAAAAATACATCTCAAAATTGAACAGCAATATACTTTAATTGATCATCAGAAGTGGTTTCCTTCTCAATTAAACTTTGAAGTTGAGCTTGCCCCTAGAAAAGTAGATACCTTTACTATTCAAGGAAAAAGGTATATTACCAATGTCAACTTACATCCTCATCTTCATCCCAAAGATTTTGGATTAAACAAAGTTACGATCAATGATGATGCGCACAACAAAGACAGTACCTTTTGGATTGAAAATAGAACGCATCAACTCACTGTCAAAGAAGCAAAAACGTACCAAGTCTTAGACAAAATTGGACGACAACTTCCCTTAGATTTGCTAATGGCATCCATCAATGAATTAGAAGATGAGCGCATTCAGTTGGATTGGCTATCGGTCAATTACACGCAAATTTTAGAATTTAATTTGCACGAACAGTTTCGCTTAGGGCTCGGATTGTACAGCAGTTACAAATGGAATCCTTATTTTTCTGTAGGCGGTTATTTTGCCTATGGTTTTAAAGATAAAGAGTGGAAATACGGTGGGAGTATTACGTTTCGACCTGCTCCCAAAAAAGACTTTGGCTTTCAAATTAGCTATGTAAACGACATTTTGGAACCTGCTGCAATCATTCAAAATACCCATTCTCTATCCAAAAAAGTATTGCCTAGTCAAAGCTTTACTCGCAGAAACGTTTTAGACCAAATGGACCGTACCTATGAATTTGAAATATCTGGCTATTTCCGTTCTTTTCGTTATTTACGAACACGCATATTGGGCAATTGGAGTTATAAAATACCTTTGTATGACTACCGTTTTGTTTCTGATAATGAAATCCTACAAAAATTCAAATTTGCGCGGATAGGTATTCAATTTCGCTTTGCTTACAAGGAAGATTTTGTAAGAATGGGCAACAGCAATATGAGTTTACGCAATCGTTATCCCGTCGTTTATTTGAGCTACACCAAAGGTTTAAAAGGCGTTATGGATGGAGGTTTTGATTACCACAAAATTGTTGGAGGTTTAGAAAGCAGCTTTTTTGTGAAAGGATTGGGAAGAACCTCTTGGTTTGCGCAAGCAGGTTGGGTTGGTGGCGAAACACCCTATTCTATTTTATTTAATGGTCGAGGGAGTTACGACCGTTGGCGTATGTTTCTAATCAAAAACACCTTTCAAACCATGCGCCCCAATGAATTTTTGGTCAATTCATTTGCCTACCTATTTATAGAACATAATTTTGGAAGTTTGCTCTTCAACACCCCTACGTTTAAACCTGAAGTAAAGCTATATCAAGCCATTGGTTTTGGCTGGCTTGATCACCCAGAACATCACGAGGGAATTGCTGTGCAAGATTTGAGAAAAGGCTATTTTGAAAGTGGCATTATGTTAGCTAATTTAATACGGTTGCCGATGTTTAACTTTGGCTATTTCGGGCTTGGCGCAGGCGCTTTTGTTCGTTATGGTTCTTATCATTTGCCCCAAAACTTATTGGATAACTTTGCCTTTAAAATTGACATGACAGCTACTTTTTAAGGAGCTTTGCTTTGTTAAGCACTAAAATCGACTTATGCTCTTACAACAACTAAAATAACCAGATTATGAGATTCTTCTTTTTACTATCAATACTTTCTATTTTTTGGGGTGCTTGTGGTACGAATATTATGACCTTAAGTGTAACAGAACCCGCCCCCGTTACCATTCCAGCAGATGTACGAAAAGCAGCTATCATTGCTCGGACAAAAGTAACCAAGGACAATGATGTGTTAAACAAAATCGATCAAGTACTCTCCATTGAAGGCAAGGTCTTAGATAGTTTGGGCGCGCAAGCCTGTTTAGTGGGACTTTACGATGATTTGATACAAAACCAACGCTTCGATTCTGTTGTACTCCTAGATAGTTTTGAATTAGAAAATCCAAATTTGAGGCAAGCAGCAGCCCCCTTAAATTGGAATAAAGTAGCAGCAATTTGTCAAGCTCAACAAGTTGATTTACTTTTTGTTTTAGAACATTACGACACAGACACAAAGATTGCCTATAGTACGGTTCCTGTTACCATTACGACTCCCATTGGGCTAGAAGTCCCTGGCTTAGAGCATCAAGCTCAAGTTACTACCTTTATCAATACTACTTGGCGAATTTACGATCCACTTACTAAAACCATTTATGACGAGTTTCCAGGAACGAGACGTTTTGTTTCAGTTGGTAAAGGCATTAACCCCACCGTTGCCATTCAAGCCATCAAAAACCGAAAAAACTTGGTAGAACAAAACAGCCGTGAAATTGGCAGTCTGTATGCTAGACGATTGCTTCCTTATCGAATTCGAGTCTCTAGAGATTACTTTGTAGGTGGAAGTCCCAATTTTAAAATTGCCAAACGTAGAGCACAAACGGGCAATTGGGATGGCGCCGCAGAACTTTGGCTACAAGAGTCTAAAAGCGACAAACGAATTCCTGCTGGCAGAGGTGCTTATAATATGGCTATTAGTAATGAAATCAATGGCAATCTAGAAGAAGCTATTCGCTGGGCACAGAAAGCCTATGAAGACTACAATATTCGTGAAGCTTTGGATTATGTTAAGATTCTACGCAATCGCCAAGCAAAACGCCGCTTGTTGGAAGTGCAAGGCAGGCAATAATAATTAACTTTTTTACTAAAAAACAGGAGCGATGCCCATTGAGGTATCGCTCCTGTTCATTAAATAATTTATTATTAGCCAATAGACGTATGTGCTCTAAACGACCGTAGACATAATGCCTCCACCTATGGCAGCAGCAGCAGACATTAATATAGTGGCAACAAGCCACCATGATGCAGATACCGCTGCTTGACGCAAATGCTCTGCATGAATCACTAATTTGCGCTCTGTGTTATTTACGGTGCTTGTTATTTTATCATTTACCTTGTCCAATTTCAATGTCAGATCGTTTTTAGCACTTTCTACCATATCAGCTAAATTATTGATATCCTTTTTATCAATCCATGGTGTGTTCGTTAATAAAGCCACCAATGTATTTCTATCAAAAGTATTTAAACGATGTTTTAAGATATCCAAACTATCATTAGGATTATTCAATACATTTTTGACATCTGCTTTCAGTAAATGATATTGCAATTCAGGTGCATCCGTTGTATCTATAAATGCTCGAACCTTATTTTCAAAAGATGCCAATAGATTCTCAATTTCTGGATCTTCATTCGTAATTCCCAAACGCTCTCTAGTGGTAACGATACTTGATTCAATCCGAGTAGCATATTCTTCAATCTTGCTGCGCTCCAAAGATGTATTTTCATCCAGTAGATTGATAATATCTTTTCGTTTCCATGTCCCCATTTTATCAAACAAGCGATTTATTTTTCCTTGTGGATTATTCATAAAATCGCTCCACAATTCTTGTATTCTCTCTGGACTCATGTCCCTATCCGTATTCGTTCTGATTTTATGTTTGATTTCATCAATTTTTTGATCAACATTCTCTTCGTCTACAGGTGATAATTCAAGCACATTGAGCAAACTCTCTTGCCAATCATTTCCATCATTATAGGCATCTTTAATTTCTGCCAATAAGCGTTTTAATTCGTCTACTTTCTTCTGCCCTTCTTCTGTATCGGTATTTCCAGCAGTTTGTATAGCTCCATTAATAATTGTCTGAACCGCCATCCATTTTGCAGCACTAGATTTTGAATTGGCATCTTTTCCCACACTAGCAGCGATTTTTTTCAAATCTTTCTTTAGTGTTTTATAACTCGGCATATTTTTATTTTGCTGATCAACAAAATTTTTAATGCTATTCATCACCCCCTTCATATCAAACTCACTAGAAAATTCCTTTCTCGCTTTCTCGATTGTTCTATCTACCAATTTTTGAGCTTTTTTTTCTGGTGATGTACTAAACATAGAAGCTATTTTGCTCCCAGATGCTTTTATTCCAGCTATAGCCGTGCCGATCAAGCCACCTAATGCAGTCCCAACCATTTTGCTTTCCAAGTAAAATAGGAGCATAAAAAAAGTAGCCCAAATTACCAACGATAAACTAATGCTTGTTACACTACTTGCCATAGGCACCAATTTTAAAGCAAAAAACGTTGCTCCAAGTAAGGATAAAGCAACCGTCAACATATTCCAAACACCAATTCCAGATGTCACTTTCACGCCCATAGGAATAGATTTCTCTAATCGGTCGTCGTCATCATCCTCTTCAGTATCTCCAAGATGATCGTACTTATATTCTGCATAACTTTTCTTTAGATTTCCAACAGTAGTTACCCCTGCTGCAACAGAAAGAACCGTTAAAAAAAATTGAAAACCAAGTGCCAATAATACTCCTGACAAGATGACCATTAAATACCCTGGATAGCCTGCTTGTACAGGTACAGTCACGTCAACATCTTGTGCCCATGCCGTTTGTGTCAATAAGATGATAATAAATAACAGATTAAATAGTTTTTTCATTTTTTATATTGATTTTTGATTAGCTAATATTTTTAATATCAACAAATTAAACACAAAATAATGTGCTTTAAATTTAAATGTGTGTTATAATAACTAAAACACATATTTACCAAAAATGTTTAAAAAATGCTAAAATATTTTGTTTTCTAAAATTTTATACTTATCACAACCAATGTGCTTTAAATTGTTTCCATTTTGATTTATCAACCCCCTTTAAATTTCCTATTTTTCCTTCCTTAGCAGTAGCTTTTAAGATACCATTCTGCCATTCAAAAATAATCCAATCTGCATTTTTCAAAAGCCACCCATAGGTTAGCATTAATCCTTTTTCATTCACTTCAACTACCACTTTTCCTTTTGCCCGATATCCCTTTTCCCCTTTACTTTTTATCTTTAAATAACTACCTTGGCTAATCCAAGCATTCTCATCATTGTTCCAAATCAATGTCATTGAGTCTAAGCTGTAATTAAAAGTATCATGTATAACAAAGGTTCCCGTCAGATCTTCGATATAAGCATCGGATTCTATCGTCAGTACGGAGTCGTGCAAGTACAAAAAAGCATTTCCTATTCTAATAGGCGCTATATCAACCAAATACAATAAGCCTTGATTCAAATCGTATCTTCCTTTAGAAGCATAAAAAGGAAAGCTGAGCTTGCTCCCTTCTCTTTTAATAACAACTTTCCCTCCTTCTTGTTCTGGCTCTAAGTAAAGTAAATTGCTTTGCCAATCCCAATCAAGTTCCTTGCAATTTGCGACATAGCCATTATAAGGAAAAGCAACAATCGTATTTTTATCTTGGCAAACAAACCTTGCCTTTTCTCTTTCAAAATCCAATTCCATCCGAATACGCTCGCATTCAATACCAAATTGATCCACCCCTTTTATTTTTAGTAACAAATCGACCGAATTAGACGTCAATCTGCTTGCTCCTATCTTATAATCTCCATCAGGATTCGATACAATGACCGCTTGTTCCCAATCCAAGGTTCCTTTGCCTACAGTCTCTTTGGCTCCTATTTGCAACTGCCCATCTAACTTATAAATTTGATTGTTATAATAAAAATGAAATGGAAAGCCCTCTGTAAAAAGAGAGTTTAAATACATACAATTCTCATAAGGCTTCCACAACATTCGAAGATGTGTTGCCTTTATTTTAGGACAAATTGTGGTCTTCCTTACGATCAAACTATCTACCTGTTTTGCAATAACTTGTTCAGGCTGAAAATTAAAAACATCACAACCCAATGTAGCGTTTAGATAAGTCAACCGACCATTCCCTTCTAAGCCTTTGTTAGAAAGTTTAATTTGTCCTAAAAACATTCCTTTTCCGCCAATATTTTCCTTCCAATAAATTGGAATTCTCTTACCTATAATCGTTGTATCAAAGCCTAAAGATAAATCTGATAATTGTATTGTTAAATGATTATTTAAAACAGGTAAAATTTTGGATGAGTAAAATTTTCCTTTAAAAATAAAATCTTTTAAATTAAGGTCATTCAGTTGTTTTAAATAAAAAGGCTCCAACTCAAAATAAAAATTCTTGCGAGGATAAATTACGTTTTGATTGTTTGTAGTAGGTTCATAATATGCTTTCGTTTTAGAAGTTAGCACCAAAACAGGGGCATCAACAGTTGTTGTCTGCTCTTTAGGTTGATGGTAAAAAGAATCCATCAACAAATAACCACTCCCTTCTTCTATTGCAGTTGGAATGTACTCTAATTTATGGGTAGGTTTTCCTTTTTCATCCAAAGCCCTTTTTAGGGTAATAACAGGCGGCTCTATCCTCCATTCATTTTGAATTCTAGCTCGCTTGTAAATCGCCAACTGTAAACGATTTATTTTCGGCAAATTGACTTGATAACCTTGATAATTAAACTGGATATTACGACCACTAAAACAGGTCTTACCAACATAAAGCTGCCCGTCAAACTTAAGATTTCGATAAGGTAATAAAGACAGATTACCCCTTGGCACTGCTACTACTTGCTGAGGCATACTCAAAATGACATTTTTCACATTGGGAACAAGCAACTCTTGCGTTTCCATATTTAAAACGACACGCCCTTCTTCGGTACAAAATTTCAAATGATCATAAGCTGATATTGACTCTTGATTTATTGCTGCCACATAATGAAATAATTTTTGTTGCAACTGTACCTGTTTCGTTGATTCCTCATAAATTAAAAACCCATCCTTGACCATTCTCCAATAAAGTGGCAGTACTACATTTTCTTCCAATACAGTATTGGAAAACAATTGCTTCAGGTCTTGCACATCGATGCCTGCAAATTTAAAAACTAAGGGATAACCTTTTTGGAAAACTCTAAAATCTTCTTGTTCTCTTATTATTTTAAATGTTGGATTTTTTTCGGCTTTTTTTACCTCATCTTCATCCATCAAAACAACTCCTTCTAAGCGTTTGTCTAATAGTAAAGCAAGTTCTTGTACATCAAACCAAACCTTTTCTTTTTTCATTTTTTGAGCATACAAAGCCATTTTCACTAAAGGATTGGTCGTTCCCAACCCTTGATAAGCTTCCATTAAAGCTGCATTAAAATAATTAAAAGATGTAATGCATATAGCACTTTTTTCATTCACCAAATACAGTTTCTTTCGTTTTATTTGCCACTCTATAATTGGAACTTCTAGCTCTACTTGGTGTAGTGTACTGATGTAATAAGGTGGGTAATTTCCTGTTGCAGGAATTTCTGTTCTAAGAGTATAGTTTTCCCTACTGTATTGAAAAAACACATTTGAATGAACAATAGAGTCTATCTGTCCTTCGGAGTGATGCAAATAGAGTGTAATTTTTCCTTCTTCCGCTCGAATGTATTGATCTTGAACATCAAATTTCTGACTTCTACAAACTGCTAGCACATTTCCCCTCCCATCTTTCAGCACAACTTCCCATAAAAGATTAGAAGGCTGTTCGTTTCTTATCAGCTCATAATGAACCATTGTATCCAACTGCTGTGCAGTTGCCATTCCCCCGACAGCAAGCCAATACACAAAACACCATAAAAACGGAAACTTCTTCATAGACTTGTATTTAATCCCTCTCACTCAAAATTAAAGCCATAAGGTATTATCAATATACAAATTTACGTTTAAAGTTATCAGGTTATACGCCTCTACTATTTATGAAAAGAACAACCACACATCCCCTATTAATTCCCAACACTAGACACTGATGGAGAACTAATTAATTCGCTGTAAAAATCCAACAAACGTTTTCCTATCGACAAATTATCATAATACTCATGAATAAAATTAGAAGCAGCGGCTCCAATTGCTTGAATCATGTTAGGTTCTTGGCTACAAATTATAATTTCATTGACAAAATCTGCAACCGTGTTAGCAATCAAAACTTGCTCCCCGTGTTTGGCATGAATTCCTTCAAGTCCTAAATCGGTACTTAACACCACCTTTCCCAAAGCCATTCCCTCCAAAATTTTCACACGCATTCCACTTCCTGAAAAAAGTGGCACCAACATCACATCATGAGAGTTGATAAAATCGGCAGCATCAGGAACTTCGCCATGGATAACCACATTTTTCCATTCTTTTGCTAACAAATTTTCTGGTGTATTTCTACCAGCAATATGAAAAACAGCTTGTGGAGCTTTTTCCAATACCTTAGGCCAGACTTTCTCCAAAATCCATTCAATTCCTTCCGTATTGGGCATCCAATCCAATGAGCCTATAAAACAAAATGTAGGTACTTTGTGTTCGGTTGCTTCTATTGTATAATCTTTTAATTCCAAGCCAATTGGCGCGACATGAGCAGGAATAGTGCAACCTAATTGTTTAAAAAAGTTTAAATCCCTCTCGGTGATGGCAACCATCATATCATACTTATTTAGATACTCTAACTCAAAGTTTTCTAAACGCCGAGTCAATAAGCTTAGATACATTTTCTTTGCTCCCAACGAAGTGTTTTCTGTAATCCGTTTCCAAATTTCATGCTCTACATTGTGTGAACGCATGACAATTTTCGCTTTGGAATAACTGCGAATCAAGTCTACATATGGCGCCAAGTAAAGTGTTTCTAGCTGAATTATATCATACTCTTTGGCTTTTAGCAATTCAATTAATTTTAACTGAAATTTGGGAGAAACAAATCTAGAGATATGGTAAGATTGACTACTAAACAAATTTAGAAAAGCATCCTTTGCCTTTACTCGATTATCGACATCTACCAAATGAATGGATTCGTAGTGATTAAAATCTTTCGGCAAGGTACTTTTGTCAAAAAAATGCTTGGTTGTGTTCATACTCAATAAGGTTATTTCACAATCCAATTGATGCAGTGCTTGTGCCAAATAAGTGACCGCAATAGCTTCTCCATCCTTCAAGGGAAAAGGAAATTTTTTACACAACTGAAGTATTCTCATCTTTTTCTGTTTTCTCAATAACGATTAAAAGCCCAGCAAATTGGTTTCACTCTATCGAGTAAATACATAATGACGTTCACTTGACAATGCTTCATTAAACTGGTAGTCTTCCATGTCAAATCCTTTCATTTCTTCGGGCTTTTCTAGGCGATTTTTAACGACATAATTACACATCATGCCTCTTGCTTTTTTAGCATAAAAAGCAACCACCTTATATTTTCCATTTTTGTTTTCTTTAAAATCTACTGTCCACAAATTTCCTTCCAAAGCTTCTTTTTTCACAGACTTAAAATATTCGTTGGAAGCTAGATTAATAATGTCTTTGGCACCAGACGCATTTATTTGCTGGGTAATTCTATCTCCCCAAAATTCATACAAGTTATTTTTGCGTCTGATTTTCAATTTTGTTCCCATCTCTAAGCGATAAGCTTGCATCAAATCCAATGGACGCAAAAAACCATATAAACCCGACAAAATACCAATGTGCTCCTGAGCAAAATCTAAATCGGCTTCGTTAAACTCTTCTACCGACAATCCTTGATAGACATCGCCTTTAAAAGCCAAAATTGCCTGTTTGGCATTGGAACGATCAAATGGCAATGAAAAATCTTGATAACGCGTAACATTCAAGTCTGCTATCTTTTCACTTACTCCCATCAAGTCCTGTATTTTTTTAGAGTTGAGCTTTTTCAATTTGTCCACTAGCGTTTGACTTTGCTCCAAGAGTTGTGGTTGAGTATGTTTTTCAATATTAGTTGCATCGAAATCCAATGTTTTGGCTGGAGATATTAATAGTAACATAAGTTTATTCTATGAATATTTGTTTTAATAGGCAACGAATTGCCTTTGATTCAAAAGCTGTGTTGCAGAACACAACAGTACAAAATTAATACTAAAAAGAGAAATGAAGTAATAAATAACCCATGTTGTCTAAAAACAATTTTAAAATCATTTATTTTAGGGTAGATTGCATTTATTTTTTAATTTTGGGTTCTTCTTCATATCATAAATAGAAATCAGTACCTACAAAAAATCTAAATTTTAACTAATTTAATACACTGTCGATTTTTTGGGGTTACTTACTACCATTTTAATCTTTATGTACAAAAATAAAAAAGTTGTTGTTGTTTTGCCTGCTTATAATGCTGCTGAAACACTTGAAATGACCTACAATGAAATTCCTTTTGATTTAGTTGACGAGGTTATTCTATGTGATGATGCTAGTAAAGATCATACCGCAGAGGTAGGAAAACAATTAGGTATCCAACATATTATTATCCACAAAAATAACAAAGGGTATGGTGGCAATCAAAAATCACTGTACAATAAAGCGTTAGAAATTGGGGCAGACATTGTTATCATGTTGCACCCTGATTATCAATATACTCCTAAACTAATTCCGTCAATGGTCAATATTATTGGCGAAGACTTATATCCTGTTGTTTTAGGTTCTAGAATTTTAGGGAAAGGTGCTTTAAAAGGAGGTATGCCTCTTTATAAATATATTGCCAATCGCTTTTTGACCTTCTCTCAAAATCTTTTAATTCGCTACAAATTATCAGAATACCATACTGGGTACCGTTCTTTCAGCAAAGAAGTGTTAGAGACAATTAACTTCAATGCCAACGACGACGATTTTGTATTTGATAATGAAATGCTTTCTCAGATTATTTATGCAGGTTTTGATATTGGTGAAGTGACTTGTCCAACCAAGTATTTTGACGAAGCATCATCAATCAATTTGCAACGTTCTATCAAATATGGTTTGGGGGTATTAGGGGTCTCCTTCAAACACTTTTTTAATAAATTAGGAATTCTCAAATCACCGATTTACAAGCGCTTAAAGTAACAACATTTTCTATTTCAGAAGTGCATAGCATTGGTCGTTAGAAATCAAATCTATCTTTCGGCTAATGACAAACCTATGTCTATATTTTATGCATAAAAGACATCTCAATAGGGATTTTTCCTACGTTCACCTATAACATTACTCCGTTGAAAAATCGTATTACTATAACTAGTAGTTCGTTGATTTTTTACTTTTTTAGCTCGCTACGCTCGTGAGATCGCAAGCTTAGTTACCAAAAAGATAAAAAAGCACATTTATATTAGTTTGATAATCAAAATTTTAACACAAAATACGATAAAATCATAACTTATTAATTATCAAACTAATAAAGTTTAGCTGCGCTGCTACTCCGTGGTTTCAACGAACTATTGTATAACATAACAACGACTATTAGTTTAACAAAAATAGGAGCCACTGAAAACAAACAGTGACTCCTATTTTTTTGTTTTTATATCCGTTGGGATTTACTTGGACTAAGCCAGATCAATTGCATCGCAAAGATAAACATCTTGTACAGCGTTGATAATTTCAACTCCTTCTTGAACTGGTTTTTGGAATGCTTTTCTTCCTAATATCAATCCCATTCCTCCAGCACGTTTGTTGATAACTGCTGTTTCAACAGCATCTTGCAAATCGTTTCCTCCTGAAGCACCTCCTGAGTTGATCAACCCAATACGCCCCATATATCCATTTGCTACTTGGTAACGACACAGATCAATTGGATGATCAGTAGATAATTCGCTATACATTTTATCGTGTGTCTTTCCAAAACCAATATTGGTAAATCCACCATTATTAACAGGCAATTTTTGCTTCACAATATCCGCTTGAATAGTTGCTCCAATGTGATTTGCTTGTCCTGTCAAGTCTGTTGCCGCATGATAATCTACACCATCTTTTTTAAAGGCATTATTACGAGTATAACACCATAAAATAGTTGCCATTCCCAATTCGTGTGCGTAATCAAAAGCTTCTGCTACTTCTATAATTTGACGGTTAGATGTTTCTGCGCCAAAATAAATTGTTGCACCAACAGCCACAGCTCCCATATCCCAAGCATTTTTGATACTACCAAACATAATTTGATCGTATTTGTTAGGATAAGTCATCAATTCATTGTGATTAATCTTAACGACAAAAGGAATTTTGTGTGCGTACTTACGAGCGACAGAAGCCAATACGCCATAACTACTAGCCACAGCATTACAACCCGCTTCCATTGCCAATTTAACAATATTCTCTGAGTCAAAATATCTAGGATTGGGCGCAAAAGAAGCTCCTGCGGTATGTTCTAATCCTTGATCTACTGGCAAAATAGACACATAACCTGTTCCGCTCAATCGACCATTGTTATACAAAGCATCTAAGCTTCTAAGTGTTTGAATATTACGGTTAGATCCGCTCCATACGTCATCAATAAAATTGGGACTTGGTGTGTACAATGTACTCTTATCAAATGTTTTACATTCGTGCTCCAAGTGAAGCTTGGATTTCTCTTCTCCCAATATGCCAGTAATCTTATCCAAGGACATAATTTGCTATTTTTTTTGTTCTTATGATCTAAAAACAAGTACCTACGCAACGGTTATTTATCAATAATAAAATTTAGGTTTGTTGTTATTTTAGCTATTTTAAGATAACCACACTCCTATCCTATAATGAAAAATCGTCTTGTAAAAGAAAAAATAAGTTATTGATTTAGACCAGTATATTTATAATTATAGATTTCGCCGTAAAAATAGTATTTTTTGAGACACTAGGCATAAAATTTTACAATTATATTAGCAGACCTTTAATTACTTTACAAACTCACTCGTCTGATCCTCCAATTCATAAAAAATATTGTCCGCACGATTTCATGTTTTTTAATCAACCCACCAGACAACTTGACCTTTTGAATTTAAATATCCCTGTTTACCTTCTTGTTCTATTTTGGCTAAGCCATGTAAAAAGGGTTCTGCTTTGGTGTATTGAAAATCAGCAACAACAGTCCCTTTTTTATCTATATATCCCCAAGCTCCTTGTTTGCAAACGGCAACAAAACCCTCCGAAAAATTAGGGGCACCACATACATCATAAACAAGTGGAATCACCAAAACACCTTGCCGATTAATAAACCCAATTTTACCATCTTTGTGTACTTGAGCCAAGCCATCTGAAAACACTCCTAATAAATCATAGTCATCTTGTAATAATGATTGTCCATTTTTATCAATCAAATCCCATTCATTGTCAACGAACACACGAGCTACTCCCTCTACAAAAGGCTCTACTTTGTCATACTGATAATCGATCACTTCTTTACCTTCTTTATTAATATAACCCCACTTTTTGTTCATTTGCACCCCAGCTAGCCCCTCAGAAAAAGGACTTGTACTGTGGTAAATCATTTGAATTTTTAACTTTCCATCCACATTCATATATCCCCCTTGTTCGTTTCTTGCTACAGCAATTAGACCTTCAGAAAAGACTCCTACTCGATCGCAAAAAGCAGGCATCACCATTTTGCCTTCTTGATTCACTAGCCCAATTTTGCTATGCTTACCTACTCCTGCCAAAGGACCAGTATATCCTTGTACAAAGTCGTATTCCAGAGGTACAACAACAACTCCTTTTTTATTAATGAACCCCCATTTTCCATTTTTTTGCACATAGGCCATACCATTAGACAAAAAATGCCACCCGTATTCATAGATTAGAGGAATAACAACCTCTCCTTTCATATTAATATACCCATACTTCCCTCCTTTTTTCACCAATGCCAGCCCATCGTAAAAAGGAAACGCCTTGTCGTATTCAATAGGAATAACAACCGTTCCATCTTCGCTTATATACCCCCATTTATCATCCAATTGTACTACAGCCAAGGTGTTCTGAAAGTCAAATACCTTGTCATAAATTGCAGGCACTTTCCAAGTCCCCTCTGTATCTAAAAAACCCCATTTATTAGCTACTTTTATTTTTCGTAAATTAAAGTTTATATCAACCTCCGCTATTTGTGCCGATAAGGTGTTTGCTATTAAGCAAAATAGGAATAAAAAACGCATTGGAATATAATTTTCGGTAAGGGTTACCTTGGTAAAAAATGATTTTAACAAGGTGCAAAAAAACAAAAACAACGCCACAAAATGAACATTTTAGCCTTTTCCTTGTTGTATTTATAGTTTTAAGCATTCTAAAACAGAATAAATTATTCAATCTTCTTAGTAAGTTATTTGTAACTTATACCCAGAAGACTCAATCAAGGTTTTGCGTTGATTAATATTAAAATTATTAAGAGAAATAAAGTAATGTTCCAAATAGAATTTCAACCAACAAGAGCTCGTTTTGTTGATATATTAATTTGATTAATAAACCATTGTTACAAGATAATATAAAAGTCTGCAACTTTCAAAAATTCAAAATTAGGCATGCCCAGTTGTAGGTAATTAATTATAAAATTTGCTTCCAGTAGTAACACCTATTTCAAAATAGGTTTGGCGAAGCATACCACAATTTAATCATTCCAACTTTTGGTAGCCTCGCTTCTAGATGTTGGTAACCATAAAACAAAAAATCATGCATTTACATAAATATTTCACAGGAGTAGTCATTGGGCTATTATTATTTTTAGGAATAGAACAAAGTCAAGCACAAATATTTAGACCGGGTTTAAAAGTAGGTTTGACAACGTCTAACTTAGTAACAGAAGGGATTCCAACAACAGGCTTGACAACCGGTTTTATCGCAGAACACAAATTGACAAACTGGTTTTTGATCCGACACGAATACAATTTGTTATGGCATGGAACCGACAAGCACGCTTGGGAACGTGATGACATTGATTACTTCGCATTTGGCTTACCAGTAATGGTCGAATTTATGCCAATTCAAAATCTTTATTTGGGCACAGGTATGGAACTAGATTTCTTAACCCATACAAGAGGTGCTGCTATGCCCAACAACCGATTTAATTTAGGACTATTGGCTCATATAGAATATCGCATTGCGAATCAACTAGGCTTAGGGCTACGTTATGTCCACAACTTAGGAAACTTTAGCGATATTAGACAGATTGGTGAGGTTGCTTACGACCCTAATGAGCCAAGCCTTGCTTTTCCAGGGTCTTCTTTTCAAGCAACCCTTTCATACCATTTTTGTCGATAATTAAATCACATCTAAAAAAGTCATTCTAATTCCTTAGGATGGCTTTTTTTTTATCAACTTCTATTTTAGCCCTTTGGAATATTGCAACTTGTTTTGGGCAATAAAACACCATCCACGCTATAAATATGGTCTAAGCGAACAATAGTTTCACTTTTCAATAGCATAAATTCCTCCCCATTTTTGGTGTAAACATCTTTTATGATGTCTTTGCAAGTTTCTTTTTCTCCATCTTTTGTATAATAAACAATTTCTACTTGCTTTCTAAACGTCGCTTTTTCTAGTAAAACATCGTGAAAAGAACAGTTAATTGGTTCGTATTTTTTTTTTATAATCTGACATATTGATACTTTATTAATTTATTGCATGAGTGCTGCGCAGTTGATAATCAACAAATTGAAAACTTATTGCGTTTTGCGTTAAAATTTTGATTATCAACTGCGCAGCACTCACAGCTGATTTGTTGTGTCTACTTTCTAATAACAACTCTTTCTGCTCTTTGTTGTAAATAAAATTATGGACTCCTTTGGTATACACTTTAGCACCTTTGTTAGCAATTCGGAGATGATTGGGACTAACTACTTTTTCTAAATAAAATTCTTCCGACCAAACATCTCCTCGTTCAGGATAGTTTGCACATACACACAAGTTATTTGATTTCAAATCAATATCTAGCCTTACTACTCGATCAAATAATTTTATAAAAATTTATAGGCAAAATAGAATTCTTTTTGCACTATTCTTCATCAAAAAATCTCGTTTTAGCCCGCTACCACGAAGTAGCACCACAGGTAAAACTTCAATTCTTTTCTTTGAACAACACTAAAAACAATTGCATTTTTAGCGATACTTTTTTTCTGTCCACTTACTTAAGTTTTATTTTTTACCATTAAACACAAGCACTTTGGCATAAAAAATGTTTTATTAGAATTAAAGCGACTCAATAAAAAACGATTTTGTTCGTTTGATTAAAAAGAAAGATTCCAAACAACTAAATATTAATAGGGCAACTAAGCATTTTTTGAAGATACTAATGATTTCATGAAAATAGTTGCGCTTCATATCTACATCCCAACTTTATGGCATAGTTTTTACATTTTTTATACAACCACACTTCTAGACAACAGAATTCCACCTAACGAGGGATACTGTCTTAAGTCAGTTATTTATAAGCCTAGAATATTCTTACAATTAGACTCTTTCTAAAAGTAGGTAATATTCTCCAAAACGAAGTATTATGGGTATTCAAAAATTGTTTGTAAGCGTTGCTGTATGTGCTTTATTATTGATAGGAACAAACCAAAGTCAAGCACAGTTTTTTAAAATGGGAATTAAAGGTGGACTGACCACTTCCAATTTATTCACACAAGGTACTCCTACCATGGGTATGACAGGAGGTTTGATGGGCGAATTTAAATTCGTCAACTGGCTGCGTTTACGAACAGAAGCCAATGTTTTGTGGCACGGAACCGACAAGCATTTTTGGGAGCAAGATGACGTTGATTATTTTGCAGTTGGATTGCCCGCTATGTTAGAATTTATGCCTGTTAAAAACTTTTTTATTGGTGCGGGTGCTGAACTAGATTACCTAGTCCATGCACAAGGTGCGGATATGCCCAACAATCGATTCAACTTTGGCTTGGTAGGTCATATTGAGTATCGTTTTTTCAGCAAATTGGGCTTAGGAATTCGCTATGTACACAATCTTGGCAACTTTAATAAAATTGGGCAAATTGGCGATTCTGTTAGCAATCCAAACCAACCTACAGCTGCTTTTCCTAGCTCTTCTGTACAAGTATCTTTATCTTATCTTTTTTAATAGAAATTAGCATTCCTTCAAACCAAATAGGAGTCATTTTCATCTCAAGAACAGGAATTAAATAGACGACTAAAAGAATCTTTTCTTAAAACAACGTTGTGGGTAAGGCTTTTTTTAGGAACCATTATTTAAACAGTAAGTAAGTAGACTAATTCTGTTCTTAGTTGTTTATACATAGTAAGTAAGTTTTGTAAATGCTTAGCACTTGTTGCTAAGCATTTTTTATTTAAATTTAGAAATGAAACGCTGCTATAGCCTTACTTTTACACGTTTAAATTAGACTATAATGCCATTAGGGTTAATTAGGCACTCAAAGCTATCTTATTGATTGCTTGAATAGTACATTTAGTGCTTAATTGTAAACTGTATGACCAAATTAATAACATGTCCATTTTGTTCCAAACTAAGACGATAAGCATACACTCCACTTGCCCAATCTGTGCAGACAATATTTTTTTGAAAAAGACCAGCGTCTTGCTCCCCCAACGACAGCGTTTTTAAACACTGCCCTGTCGAATTATAAATACTAATTTGAACCATCGTAGGACGACTTAACTCGTATTGAATGGTCATGCTTGTAGTTGCAGGATTAGGAAAATTGGCATATAATTCTGCCCCAAAATCAGCCAAAGTATTATAACTAGTAAAACAGCTGTTGGCAGGCAAATATGGGCAATAGGTTCTGTATGGCAAGCTACAATCTAAGACAAAAGGATTTGCCTTTCCTTCTTGATAATGTGCTATAATGTGTGTGCGTTCCCACTCTAAACTGTCAACAGGATCATCCAAGTGCCATTGGCAAATAGTAGGCAACTGCTTTGCAAAAAAAGTAGGATCAGCGGCATCTGCTTCCGCTTTGTACATCGTATAAAAGTAAAAAATTGCACGGGCAGCATTGCCCTTATGCGCTTCCTTGGGTTCGAAAACTTCGGCATTAAAATCTAATTCACTATACCATGTTGCTTCTTTGGTTGGATAACTTTCTGTCACTGCGTTGTAGAACCAAGCAGTTGTTTTTTCATCTGCTATTTCTGCATAGGGAAAATTATTTCGAGCAGAATTAACAGCTGCACGAACAGGAAATAAATGATGCAAATCGCTACGAGCATTTCCTTGACCCGCTCCTTTACTTTGAGGATACGTATGCTCTGTATTAATTCCGTTAGCACTACCTCCATTATACAAATTGGTAGAAGGATCTACTTGAGTATTCAAATGCAAGGCATGCCCTGTGTATACACAACGTACACTATCCTCCAATGCATATACCTTAGCAAAAAGTGTATCTCTCGCATCATCATAATCTAAAACAAAACTAGGTTTATACAAATCCACTAATTCATCTAGTAATTCTTGACCATTTTGGTTTAATAATAGTTGTTGCTGATCGTATTGGGCTTGTACAATTGGAGCGATAAAAATTAATAAAAAACATAATTTTTGTCGCATAAAATCTAATTTTACAATAAAGCCATTATTAAAACTGTTTTGGCTATATGATTGGACAAGATTGTTACTGAATTAGTGGCAGTTATATTAAAACTTCAACAATATTAATTTAGCATCTACACATACAATATCCAAGCGTCCTATCAATGTTAGCACAGTCGATTAAAGGCGTTCTTAGGTGGAATAAAATAATTAATTAAGGCATTTTAAAAATACTCTTTTTTATTGCTTTTTTCAAATTTATGATAGGTTTGGTCTAAAAGTTTTTATTTTTTCTGTTAAATAATGAACCTTATCATGTTTTTTACTTAAAGTTTTATTATATTAATAAGCAGACACTTACATATTATTTTAAAATATCATTTTATTATAAGCGTTTCCCAAACACCTTTTAAATGACTACACATTTACATGCTACAATTTACATTTGCATATATTTATTTATCATAACACTAAGTAGTTGTGAGACTTCTTCTGCCCCATCCCAGAATGAGCACTCGCTGGTGCCTACTACTCCTAAGCCCCCTCTTGCAACACCCAATTTGATCGTCATTGATAGTCTTGGGCACTTAGACAGTATTACCAATAAACACAGCAATGCTTACAAACGTATTCAATTTAGGTCTTTAGACAGCTTACTGATTGATGCCAATTATTACTATAGCAGCGACAGTGCTCCCAACATCTTACTTTGTCATCAAGCAAGGTGGAACAAATATGAATACGACTCTATAGCTGTTGTCTTACAACATAATGGTTACAATTGTTTGGCTATTGACCAACGTTCTGGTGGCACGATGGACGTAGATGGGATTCATCCCATTAATGCAACTCATCAAAGAGCAATGGCAGCAGGTTTGCCTACCGAGTATCTTGATGCTGAACAAGATATCGTTGCAGCTATTGATTATTTTTATAAACAAGCCAAACATCCAATTATTATTTGGGGTTCTTCTTATTCTTCTACACTAGCACTCTATAATGGATTGAACAATAATAAAGTTTTTGCTGTTGTGTCATTCAGTCCTGGTAATTACTTTAGCAGTCAGAAAGGATCTCTAATTCCATTAATCACAACAAGTGCACAACCTTTTTTTATTACTTCTTCAAAAAAAGAAGCAGAAGGAATTAAAAATTTAATTCAAAAGACAAAACAAAACAACCAACAAATACAATTTATACCTAAAGGAGATGGTTATCATGGTTCTAGAGCTTTATGGGCTAGCAAAGAAGGTCACGAAGAATATTGGGCGGCTATTTTTAGTTTCTTAGAAAGCCTAAATTAGGCTTCTCAAAGTTCAAATAAATCTTTTTTTTTGTTAATTTTATCAATATGGCTTTGATCCCCACATCAATTAAAGCCATCGTTCAATCCATATCAACTATCTTCTTAAAATTATATTCTTTTTAGTATGTTTGCTTGAATTTAGATTCCCTATGAAATATTTTAACTATACCATACTCTTATTGCTCATTTTAAGCGCTTGCAAAGATCCAAGCAAGGAGAAGATTACTTTTGAAGATATCAAAGACTCTAGTCATCGAGCTGCTCCTACCAAAATAGAAGAGAACATTACTTTTTTTGATACTCAAAACAAAATAATTTCAACCGATAAATTCAATCAGTTGCTAGCAGAAGGGCTTTATCTTTCAGAACAAAAACAGAAGATAGATGGTTCTGAAGAAGTGCATTTAGTTTCTATAAAAGAACACGCCAAGAAACTCGAAGCTCAGCCTTTACCTGATTTTGAATTGTCTAATCTAAGAGGGGAACGATATACCAAACAAAGCCTTGCTGGCAAAGTTACTATCTTAAGTTTTTGGTTTACGGCTTCTCATATCTGCACCAAAGATATTCAAGACTTAAACGCTTTGGCTAAAAAATATGCTAATAATAAGAACTGCATTTGGATTGCTCCTGCATTGGATAGTCCTGCCAATTTATCCCGTTTCTTAAGAGGCAAAAGTTGGAATTTTGACTTTGCTGCTGATCAAGAGTTATTGGCTTTAAAATTTGGTATTATTACCTATCCAACTCATCTTATTATCGACAAACAAGGCAATATTTCCAAAGCTGTTATTCGCCATCCAAAAACGAATGAAGTAGTAGAACAAACCATTCAAAACCTACTCAGTTGAGCCAATTATTGACAGACTTATTGCTCTCTCAAATCGTCATCCATACAACATACTTGAACAAGTCATCTTATTATCCATATCGTAATTTTTGTAGTGCTGATTTCAACAAACAGCACTATTTTTTTTTGATACACACAACCATATCCACACAAAGTGCATCTCTATTTTTAAGTACGCAACCAATATTTAATAAAACAAAAATAATTTATTGATTTGCCCAAGTAAGTTGATACTCATAATATTTAATGAGTAGAGCAACGCTATTTCGGATATTTCCAAAACAGTTAGTCATAAAATTATCACTTGAGCTGGTTGCTCTTTATTGTCAACAAATACCTCGTTGTTGATTACCTCTTAAACCAACAAACAAAACAAATCATGCAAAAAATAATTTTATTAGTAACAACCACCTTGTTGTTTAATATTGCCGCAAGCTACGCAGGAGGATTCATTATTGTTATGCCTGATAAGCACAGTAACCCCAACGCTATTATTCCTGGTCAACCCAATCCCGCTTTATTTCCCCTAGAATCTAGATCCACACAAGTTAATACGTCTATCAGTGGTCAAACAGCAACAACTACGATAAAGCAAGTTTTTTTCAATCCAACCAATCGCCAATTAGAAGGTTACTTCTTGTTCCCTGTTCCTAAAGATGTTGTTATTTCCAAATTTACAATGGATATTAATGGTGTTAAGCATGAAGCAGAGTTATTGGACGCAACCAAAGCTCGAAAAATTTACGAAGAAATTGTCCGTCGTTCCAAAGACCCTGCTTTATTGGAGTATTATGGAAAAGGGATGTTCAGAGTGCGTATTTTTCCAATTTTAGCTAAAAAAGAACAAAAGATACAACTAACATACACAGAAACCCTTTCTAAAAATAATGGTACCATCGAGTATAGTTTTCCTATGAATACCGAAAAATATTCTGCCAAACCTATCCAGCAAATTAGTTTTAAAATTGATATTGATGGAAAAGAAAAAATTAAAACAGTTTACTGTCCCACACATCCTGTCGAAATCATCCGCAAAGGAGCAGAAAAAGCAACCGTTGGTTTTGAAGCAAGCAATGTAAAATCAGATCGAGATTTCAAATTATACTTTAATTTAGACAACAGTAAACTAGGGCTTTCTTTGCTCAACTACAAAATGCCCAACGAAGATGGCTATTTCTTTCTCAACCTAAGCCCTGGCTTTGGGAATGAACATGAAATCGTTGCCAAAGATATTGTTTTTGTCATGGATAAATCTGGCTCTATGGCCGGTGACAAACTAGATCAAGCAAAAAAAGCTTTGCGTTTTTGCGTAGAGAATCTAAATAAAAACGACCGTTTTGAAATTATCCCTTTCTCTACAGAAGCTACCTCTTTATTTGGAAAAGTCGAACAGTTGAATACATCCAACAAACAGAAAGCCATTGACTTTATAGACGACATTAACCCTATTGGAGGAACAAACATTGAAGAGGCACTAGATTTGGCACTTTCTGCACAAGAAACCAATAGCAAAAGACCTTTCTTTGTCATCTTTATGACAGATGGAAAACCTACCATTGGTGAAACGGAAGAAGATCCATTATTAAAGAAAGTAGCGGCAATGAACAAGAAAAATGTACGTATTTTCACTTTTGGAATTGGCACAAATCTCAATACTCATTTACTAGATAAAATTACAGCAAGCACCAACGCTTATCGAACTTATGTCTTGCCTGATGAAGATATTGAACTTAAAGTCTCTGACTTTTATAGCAAGGCTTCCTCTCCTGTGCTTACTGATATAAGCATAGAGTTTGATAAAAATGTGCGCATATCGGATGTTTACGACAAAAAATTGCCTGACTTATTTAAAGGTGGTTCGATCAGCTTAATGGGACGCTATAAAGGATCTGGAAAATCAACGATTACCGTAAGTGGTAATATCAATGGTGCTCGCAAAACATTTCAATATTCTGTTGATTTGTCCAACGAAAATACCGAGCTGGATTTTATTCCCAATCTCTGGGCTTCTAGGGCAGTAGGATATCTCTTGGATCAAATTCGTTTGCATGGTGAGAACGAAGAATTGGTCAAAGAAGTAACTCGCTTAGCAAAAAAGCATGGAATTATCACGCCTTATACTTCCTATCTTATTTTAGAAGATGAAGCAGTTGCTTCTAGAAATCAAGCAATTCAAGAACAGGATTTGATTTTAAGACCTCGTGCTTTAGATGCCCCACAACTGTCTGATGATATAGATTTTGAAGAAGAAGTAGAAACTATTGCTGGTTTTGGTGCTAATGCCAAAAAGAAAGATGGAAAGTCCTCTGTCCGTGCTAGTAAAGAAAGTCAAACCATGAACAAAGCTTCTAACTTAGCTGAAATTAAACAAGGTGTCGAACGATTGGCTTATAAAGATAGTTCTGGCAAGCATCGCAACCTATCTGAGGGAATTGTCAACATACAAGGACGTGCGATGTACAATAACAACAACGAATGGTTGGATGCTAATATCTCTCTCAATCAGAATAAAAATATTAAAACCAATCGAATTAAATTTAATTCAGAAGCTTATTTCAAACTAATGGAAAATCAAGAAGCCGTTGCGTTTTTAGCACTAGGCAAAAATGTACGCTTTATGATGAATAATGAGGTATACGAAATTCATGAATAAAAAACTTAATCAATTGCTCTGTCTCGTGGTGGAGGCAGATTAAATGGTGTGTGACCAAAGTAGCGTGGTGGCTGCTTTGGTCCTTTTTTATAACAAAAAAGCACAACCACTCTAACAACGGCTGTGCTCTTATCTTTTTAGGTCTAATTGAAGGCTTAAATATCTTCGACTTTACGAACAAACATTGGTCCTGAATTTAAAAAATTTCCCATAGCGTCAACTCGATTAATAATAGGCGCAAAACCAACGTAACGAATGCTCAATGACTTTGTTTTATCGTTCCATACCCAGTCCTGTAACAACCGCAAATTTTTAATATCGCTGCCATTCATCTTAGATTTTACCACTTGATTGGTTTCTTTAAAGGTCTTAGGATCAAAGGTAATAATAGTATCAATAGACGCTCCTAAATGCTTTATCTCTTCAGCCTTTAAGTATTCTGTGCCATCAGCATCAAAAGTATAGCCCAATTTAGTGGTTGCAGCATTTTCTCTAAACCCTTTCATCATCATTTCAATAACCACACTAATATCTTGTTCTTGCTTTATCATTTTAACTGTAGATAAATCAAAGTTTCGATACATACGTTTTGCCCAAGTAACCGTTGAGGATGATAAATCTGGTGCTGCTGTCAATACTTCTGGCTTCATCCAAAAAAGAGGTTTTAAATCTGCTGGACTAGCAGGAGTATTGGAAGTTTTTTCGTATGCCAATGGAGCGATAGCCAAGGCAATGGATTTAAAAGTCATCTCTTTTTGGCTATAATAAATTACTTGACGCAGTCTAAATGCTCTGACTGTTTCTGGGTCTAATGCGTTTACTACTACTTGCTGTTGCTCTTTCATCGTCTTCGGATCAAATGTAAAAATAGTATCGACTCGACCAATCAAACGCTCTACTTCTTTTGAAGCATATTTGTCCTTTAAAGTGGCATCTTTGTAAAATGTCATTTCACGACGATTTTTGAGCACCTTTTCAAATAAATCGTGGTCGTCATTGTGAGAAGCATTCAAATCCGTTACTTGATACTTCAATATTTTGAAACTGTTTCGGCTCTTAAAGCCTAAATTCTCCATCAGTAATCTTTCTGGATCTTCCTTATCATAATCCCATCGGTTGTAGTTGAGCGCATAATCTACTTCAGCTTCTCCCAACCAAATAATATCCGCATTTTGTTCCAATTCGCTCAAAGTGGGAATTGCTTCTTTTTTAGGCTTTTTAGTTTCTAGATTCGTTGTTGTAACATGATCTGTAGAGCCTGTTTCGGTAGACGTACAGCTTGTCATCAACAATGCAGACAAACTCATTGTCTGTATTAAATAAGTCATTTTCATAGTGAGGTTGATTTTGTAAGAGAGTATTCTCTTCTTAGTTTAAACTATTTATTTATATAATATATAATACACCAAGGAGAATAGGTTACAGAAATATTGTACTAGAAAATGCTAAAATTTTATTGCATGGGAACTTTTCTTAAAAAGATGCCGTTAAGGGGGTTATAATGATAACCTAGTGTATTTTCTCAAAAATCACTACATCCACTTTTTTTGCCGTTATGAAAGTCTAAAACTAGATACTTACTCTTTTTTATAAGCCTTTGACAAATTGCTTACTATTTGTACAACATGAATGCCCATTCATGTACATAGGCTATTGATAACGCAAAAAATAATAACATGATAACTACAGATATAGATTTTGATAGAGTAAAAGCTCTATTAGCAAGCCCCCTTGAGCAAAATCAACGGGTTGGTTTAGCCTTACTCAATAGTATTAAAATACCCCAAGATGAAACATTAGCAGAATTGATGACCAATAGCAATGATAAGTTATTGTGGTGCATCGAGTTTGATCTTACAGAAAAAGTAACAATCATCAAACTCGAACAGGGATTTAGCCGCCGTAATATTTCTTTGGCTCCTTTTGTAAATCTCGAAAAGCTATACTTTAATCAACAAAATTGGAACAGAGGACAAATTCCGTTTGCTACTTTGAAGGGAATTAAAACCGTTAGTCTTACAGGGCATCAATTGCATGAGTTTCCTAAAAATATTCGAGTACTAAACCAATTAGAAACGCTCTATCTAGGAAAAAATAGATTCATAAAAATTCCTGCGGAAATCGGTCAATTAAAGATGTTGAGAGTGCTCATTCTTTCTAGAAATAGATTAAAAAGCCTTCCAACGCACCTTTTCAGATTAAGCCGTTTAAACAATTTAAATCTTAGTAACAATCATTTGACAACAATACCTAGAGATATTGGTTTGTTGCAGAATTTAGAGATATTAAATGTAGCATCTAATAAACTAAGGGATTTACCAACGAGTATTGGCGAACTCCGTCAGTTAAAAATTCTAAACCTAAATGGCAATCACTTGGAAAGCTTGCCCAATCAAATTCGTAATTTGACGCAATTGGAAACACTCCATCTAAGAGGAAACCCTATTGCCAAAAATAAAGGACTCCTCAATCACTTACAAAGATTGCTGCCCAATACAAGCCTACTTTTTAACAAAAAATAAGCAACACAACAATAATAACAATTTATAAAAATAAATATTTCAAAAAATCGACATTTGCGTGAACTATTTTAGTCACTTTGCTGTTATAGTGTTCGTACGATTGTTCTAAAGAAGGCTTCCAAAGTCTTCTTTTTTTATGCCCTTTTTTATGGTTGGTTTGACCAAAGACAAAACAACTCCTCATTCGTTCACCCATCTACCAGACCCCAAACACTCCTTCTGTTAGTTAGTACAATTACTTTTTATAAAAAAAAGTCAACTTACTATTTTCACTATCTAGTACTACGTTTTTAAGACCTCTTTTTTGGAGCGTTTTTACCAATTTGCTGACGACTACTTCCAACTTATTATTTCTATTATCCTGAACTATTACAATTGAATTCATATTCAATTGTCCAGTATTTTCTTTCGAAGGCAAATCAATAGAGCCAGTTAGAACTTTATTATTTAATAGAACATTGTACGCATCTAATTCAATAATATGCTCCTCAAACGGTAATTCAAGATTTGCAGCAGCAATTTTCAGCCCTGAAAACTCCGTAAGAAGAGGCGAGTACTCATAAATAGTTGTTCCTTTTTTTCGAATGGAGTCTACCAGACATTGAGTGTATAATTTGTAATTTAGATTAGGTTTCCCTCCTTTTTGATTGGTCACAATATCTGCTTCAATTATATCCATAAGAATGCCTGTTCCTGTGATTTCAGAAGTTGGCATACAGATTTCATAGGAGTAAGCATTCAGCCCTTTAATACTTGAATAATGTAGGTTTGAAACTTCACAAAGTATTGTACTACCAATAGGCACATTAGAACTATCAAGCTTGGGTCTATTTTCCACAGAGTTCCATTCTCGAATCATATCTGGCGAGAGCTTGATGCTAACATAATTTGCCCTTATATCAGCTTCTACCGTGGGATTGATAATATGCCGTTGAATCGAAGCATACGAAATGTTCCCTAACCAACGACCAAATAAATAACGCAACCGTTTTTCAATTTTATCATCAGCCTTTCTTAATTTTTTCCCATATAGAACAAAATGCTCCAAGGCAATTTTTGTAAGGTCAACTTTTTGTTTACGAAACTGGAGTAAGTATTGTCGAATGCTATCTTGGTAGGTCTTTGCTTTGAATTCTGAAAGCTGGATTTTATTTCTTTTTATTACTTTACGAATGAACTTCTTCATAGATAACTCTTTGCCTTTACCTTTCCACTGTAGTGGACCTGTTTCTATAGCTATTTTAAGAAACTTCATGTCATCTATACGAGCACGAGCTTTTAGAATTCGGTAATAAGACTCTGGAGAATAATCAAAACTGGTAAAGTCAAACTCTGGTAAGTATGTTTTTATATCGTGTCGATACGATACTTCCAGAGGTAATAGATAAAAGATTTTATCCTTTGTGCAAGGTAGTAAATCAATAGTGTAATATTTTGAAGGATGTTTTAGACGAATCTTATCGTATGAAACTGCCTTGAGTTCGTAATTAGACACTATTCGGTTATCGCCTCCTATTAAATCTCTATAAAAAATAAATTCGTATAGTTCCTTTCCATTTTCTAACTCCCAACCCAAAACATTATTGAATTCGTCAAAGCTTATAAAATCTTTCAGCAAATTAGAGAATTTTGCCTCTATATCGTCTCCAATACAAACGCATTTGCTTGTGTCATTTTGCGCAAACACAACCTGACTGCTCATCAACAGGAAAAACAACAATGATTTTATTGAATTCATCTTTAGGCATTTATATTTTGATGGTAGTTTATTGATTCCTATAAGAATACACAATTAAGTAATCGTTCATAAAAATTTATAGGCAAAATAGAATTCTTTTTGCACTGTTCTTCATCAAAAAATCTCGTTTTAGCCCGCTAAAACTTCAATTCTTTTCTTTGAACAGCACTAAAAACAATTACATTTTTAACTATACTTTTTTCTGTCCACTTACTTAAAAGAAGATAAGTAGTATCTTATTAAAAAATGAAGGTAGGTTGTTATTTTAGGAATCCAACAACCTACCTTCCCTCTATAATTTTTATAATCTAATCCAAACCTTAATTCCATATCTTTTTCTTCTATGGGCTTGACAACAAGCTCCCAAAGGACTGCCCCCAAAAGGGCATACAACAAGATAGGAATTGAACTAAAAATAATGCTTATAGCAACAACTTGCCCGACTCCTGCTATTGCCATAGGATTTCTCACATATTTATAAGGACCTGCTACAACTAACTTTTGAGTTTGATCCAATGGCAAAGGTGTTCCCTCTCCTTTTTTGACCATAAAATACGCACTGCAAATCCCCAACACACTACATACCAAAAAGAACGAGAGTCCTATCAATTTATTGGTTTCTTTTACCAAAGGTATTCCTTCAGATGATTCCATGATCAATATTGGAAACAGCACTAAAGTTATTAGCCAAATGCTAATCATTTGAACTATTGTTTTCAGCCAATTCTTAGTAAAACTCTTTGTATTTGACTCTCTAAACATTAATTTTTCAAATACCAAGAAACAATTATAACATAAGCCTAGTATCATAATAGTTGTTCCTAAAAAGCCTCCCTGTGTCAATATAGAAGCATTAATACAATACAATGTTGCAAATGCAAAGCCGCCCAAAATAACAAATTCTATTTCTTGCTTGCCAAAATACGCTCTTGCTATAGATAGTATGGCAATAATTAAGATATCTGGCAATAAAAATGAATTAAATGCTATGCTATGTATTCCTGGAAATTGAAAAGCGTCGTAGAAATTTTGATTGGTTAACAATCCTATCCACCAAAAAGAAATTAATGCTGCTTGTAATAAATATGCTGTTCCTTTCATGAATAATATTTTTGTAAGACTTTTCTTTTAGCTCTCTTTTTTTTGCTCTAGTAATTCTTTTGCCGCTCTTTTAGCAGCTTCAACAAGGCTCGGATTGGCAATTATTTCGAGTAGTTCGTCTGTAGATTTATTTTTAAATCTTTTTTTGAAAAACTCCATATTAGAGGAAGGCTTAACAAGTTTGGACTCTAGGCTTCTTTTTTCCTCCAAATAATCTAAGAAAATCTTCTCATTGGTCAACACATAAGAACCCAAAAAGATAAGTACGCTAATAATATCTACTGTGATAAAAACAATCAGGTCAAAAGGTAGAAAATCTACTCGATTTAAACTGGCAGCAATTGCTATAAGCCCCAAAAAAATAATCCCTTTTCTTCGATCAAAATAAAGCAAAAAACCATTTATTAGCAAAAGACTAGCACCTATAAATGCATTCAACCAATCTGTCTCGCCAAAAATAAGCGTTATAAATAAACCAATAACAAGCATAACAAATGTAAAGACACTACCTTCCTTATTAGGATTCATTTCACCATCGTCATCCAAGACTAAATTATTCATTGCAATTGGGTTAAAAGAGTCATTAAAAATAATAACAACGCTGCTAACGATTGTAAAAAATAAAAAGCGCAATACTCAACAAAGAGCACTGCGCCAAGTAATTACAGGTTGTTATATCTATATAGTCATAAAAACACTCCATTTAGTGTTCTTACAACCTTCTATTTTACCTTAATTAGTTTTGAGATTTGAACTTTTTCAAAGCCTCATTCAAACGAGGAACAACCTCGAATAAATCGCCAACAACACCATAATCTGCCGCCTTGAAGAAAGGAGCCTCAGGATCTTTGTTGATTACAACAATCACTTTAGATTGATTGACACCCGCCAAATGTTGGATAGCACCAGAAATACCTACTGCAATGTACAACGTTGGACGAATCGCAACACCTGTTTGACCAACGTGCTCGTGGTGAGGACGCCAGTGTACATCTGCTACAGGACGAGAACAAGCTGTTGTTGCGCCCAAGATATCAGCCATTTCTTCAATCATACCCCAGTTTTCAGGACCTTTCATACCACGACCAGCAGAAACTACTAATTCAGCCTCTGGCAATGGCACAATACCTTCTACAGTAGATTGTTCTTTCACTTTTACACGTGCCGCAGGAGCCTCAATAGCCAATGTTTCTACTGCTACATCGCTTCCACTTGCCTCTGGACGGAAAGTATTCGGAGCAATAGTCAATACTTTGTTAGTTGACTTGATTTCGTAAGTAGCAAAACCTTTACCAGAGAATACTCCTTTTTGAACAGAGAAGTTTCCAGCAGTAGGTACGCTAATAACAGCAGATGCCATCCCTGCTTCCATACGAACTGCCACACGACCAGCCAACGATTTACCAGAAGAAGAATGTGCAAAAACAACACAATCTGCACCTAGTTGCTCAGCAGCTTTGCTGATAATAGCAGCATATACTTGAGAATCAAAATCATCTGAAGCAGCAACATTGTATACTTTTGATGCGCCATATTGTCCCAACTTGTCAGCACCTTCAGCTGTTCCGATTGTCAAAGCGATACATTCTGTACCCAACGCTTGTGCCGCCAAATTGCCATAAGTTACTGCCTCTAAAGCAGCTTTTTTGATAGAGCCCGTTAAGCTCTCTGCAAATACTAAAACAGCCATATTATTAAATCACTTTTGCTTCGTTATGTAATAAATTCACTAACTCCTCCATGTTCTCTGGATCAATTAGTTTCACCCCAGTTTTCTCTGCTGGGTAGTCGTATTTAACTACAGTAGCCAAATCAGCAGCTTCAACAGCTGGGATTACTGTAATTGGCTTACGCTTTGCCATCATAATGCCACGCATGTTTGGAATACGTTGCTCTGCCATACCTTTAGCACAACTCAATACAAAAGGAGCTTCTACTTCAACCGTTTCTTCTCCTCCTTCTATATCACGATTAATAGTTGCAGTTGTTCCTGCCACATCCATCTTGGTACCATAAGAGATAAATGGCATATCCAAAAGCTCTGCTACCATAGCTCCTACTTCAGAACCATTGTAGTCGATGGTTTCTTTACCTAACAAAACCATATCAAAACCTTCTGCTTTTGCATACTCAGCTATTTGCTTAGCTGTAAATAGAGCACTACTTGCTTCTGCGTCTACACGTACAGCACTATCTGCACCAATTGCCAATCCTTTACGAATAACTGTTTCATTGGCTTTTGGTCCTACGTGAAACAAGGTCACAGAACCACCTACTTGCTCTTTCAACTCCAAAGCACGTACCAATGCATACCACTCATCGTATGGGTTCATTATAAACTGAACACCATTTGTATCAAATTCTGTATCACCATTAGTGAACTTGATCTTAGTAGTTGTATCTGGCGTCTGGCTTACACAAACTAATAATTTCATAAAATTGTATTTATTTTTAAAACTTTCAATATTTTTTGAAACAACGCCAAATATAGATAAGTCTAAGTGATTTTTATAATGAATTTGCACTTTATTTCAACAATTCCACTTCAGTACTCTAAAATTCAGTAGTAAGATCAATTTTTAATACTTATTTGTGTTGATTCTCACCCTTACAACAACAATTTGAGTGGATGGTTGATGCTTTTTTTATCTAAATTGATAGTTTAATATTCAAATTTGAAGTTGTATATTCGGAATACTTTAGGATCTTTGATTCCCAACTTAATTAAGAATGCTTACCAAAATCTACGAATTATGTTCCTTCAAAAACATTTCTTTTTTTATGCATTATGTGCTATTCTAAGCTTACAAAGTTGTGCAGAGCGCGTTGGGTGTATTGATCCAAAAGCCGTTAACTATGATTCTAATGCGCAGTTAGCTAGCAATGATTGTGTTTACCCTACCTTGGCCATCGAATTTGATTTTAAAATGGGCAATCTTCCTTTTGAAATCAATCGAATTTATACCATAAATGGTCATAAAACTGCCTTTAAGGAGCTTCAATTCTATATTTCTCAAATCAAATTAGTACGATCTGATCAAACGTCTATAGAGGTTAATAATTTATATCCACTGGTAAAAAAGACGAATACTCACATCCCCATAGGAACTGCTTTTTTAGAAACGTATGAACAACTTCAGTTCAACGTAGGAGTTGATCCAGCTGCCAATGCTCTGATAACAAACTACTTGACAGATGCTTCCCATCCTCTTGCCTTACAGTCTCCTGATACCATGCATCTAAGTTTAAACGAAGGTTATATTTTTCTAAAAATGGTTGGGAAAGTAGATCGAAATGGGGATGGTATTCCCAATGAAAATGAATCTTTTGACTTTCGAATCGGTAGCAATACTTTATTACAAAGCATTGATTTACCTATCCAAAAAACGTTAACAGAATCAGCAGAAGTCATAGCACTAGAAATAGATGTAGCAATGTTATTAGATAGTGTCAATTTGCAGATAGAGAAAAAAACACATACTTCAGATAACTTTGCTTTAGCTCAAAAAATAGCCCATAATATTCCTCAAGCGATAACCGTTCAATATTAAAACATAGGAGTTATCCATGAAGTAACAACATAACTGATTACTATATCACAATAGTTCGTTGAAAAACTTTATTAGTTTGATAATTAATAAGTTATGATTTTATCGCATTTTGTGTTAAAATTTTGATTATCAAACTAATATAAATGTGCTTTTTTATCTTTTTGGTAACTAAGCTTGCGATCTCACGAGCGTAGCGAGCTAAAAAAGTAAAAAATCAACGAACTACTAATATCAATTACTAGTCTTTTTTAGATTGGACGTATTCCTCAACCAGATCTTGCAGAATATCCAATGGCACCTTTCCATTTGTCAATAAAACTTCGTGAAATTCTCGTATATCAAATTGATCTCCTAACGCTGTCTCTGCATATTTCCTCAATTCCAAAATAGTAATCATTCCTACTTTGTAAGTTACCGCTTGCCCAGGCAAAACAATATGTCGTTCCACCATTTTTTCACAAGTAGATACCTGATTAGGAGTATTCTCTTTATAATAATCAATCGCTTGATTTCTTGTCCATTTTTTGTGATGAATCCCTACATCTACTACCAATCGGCAAGCCCTCCACAACTCCCAAACCAATCGACCAAAATCCGAGTAAGCATCTTGATAGGCTCCCATTTCTTTGGGTAAGTATTCTGCATACATGCCCCACCCCTCAATATATGCGGTATAAGAATCCTCTAAACGACGAAATTGTGGCAAATCAGATAAAGACTCCTCTATAGAAATTTGCAAATGGTGTCCAGGTATAGCTTCATGGTAGACACTAACATCCATTTCATATTTAGGCAAATCCCCCATATCTCTAGTATTTACGTAACAAACCCCAGGTGCATTACTTCCCAATACAGAGGTCTTATAAAAAGTTGTAAATGTCGACTCTCTAAAGGATTCTATAGACCGAACAACAACATCTTTGTTTGGCTTAGAAATAAACCAAGTATCCAATTGCACAATCATTGAATCAATAATTTTTCTTACATTTTTTAAGTAGTCATTTCTTCCTTTGTCTGTATTAGGGTAATAAAATTGGGGATCACTACGTAAAAAGCTGAAAAACGCTTGCAGATCGCCTTTGTAATTTAGTTTTTTGATAATCGCCCGCATCTCTTCATGAATTCGAGCGACTTCTTCTATCCCTAAGTTATAAATCTCATCTGCCGTTAAAGAAGTTGTGGTTTGCTCTCTTAACTTGAAGGCATAATACAGTTCTCCTGCCTCCCATTGCCAAACACCTATACCATCACTTGCCTTGGTTTCCAAAACTTTTAAATGGTGATATAATTTTTGATAAGAAATAATAAACTTTTGATTAAAAGCATCCAACAAACGCTGTTTTAGAGTTGTCTTTTGCTCATTTTTTAAATCAAGTAAAGCTATTTTTTGCTCAAATTTTTTAATAATTAAATTGGGCGCATCAGGTGTCGTCTTGATAATCTCGTTAATAGAAGCCAATACCGTAGGAAACAAAAACTTGGGTAAAATAATGCCCTTTTTTTCACGTATAATCAAACCCGCTATTAATTCATCAATCTTCTTTGGAACATTTCCAACCCTACTAATATACGCTTCAGCATCTCTTAAGTCATTAATTTCATGCTGATTAATTAACAAAGCAGGAATCCTTAGATGCACACCATTCATTGCATTAATAGGATAATTATGATAACGATAACGATAGGCTTCTATTTCTGTTTTGAGTTTATCTTTTAACAACCTCGCACTCAACAAAGTTGCCTCGTCCAAGCAAGCTTCTCTTAGAATACTATCTTCTAAATAACTGAGTATAGCTTGGTTGTAAGAATGCTCAATTTTAAGATGTTCTGTACTCAAGGATGTCCACTGGTTGTTACTATCTTTTCTGCCCAACCTACTTTGCCATTCGGGATCTCGAAGTATTCGTTCTTCAAAGTAACGTTCAAATAACAAATTAGCCTTAGTTGTTCCTGCTTCTATTTCTGCGGTAGTACAATCCCTAGTTAACTCAAATGAATCTGGAGTTTGCTCCTTAAAGAGATACAGATAGCTTACATAAAACAATACCGCCAACAATACCGCAATAACAAACTTAACTTTTATATTAAAATATCCTTCCATTTTAGATTCCAATAGACTATCAAGTGTCAATCTCTTAGACAGAGTGTAGCACTCAACAAACATCAAAAATTCAATTCTATCTTTCTTATTCTACCTTGACATTTACCAATAGTGGTTTGCTAATTTTTTAGCAGATTACTATTAGAATAATACTCCGTTGCTTTTTTAGTTTTCTTACGAACCCGCAGGCTCACGAAGTAAAAACATAAAAAACCATCTTGCATTAGCTTGATTATCAACCTTTTAGCACAAAAGCCAACAAAAGTACATCTTACTAATAATCAACTGCGAAGCACTCATGCAATAAACTAATACGATTTTTCAACGGAGTAATGGTTAGAATAAATCCGTCATCTTATTACAAAATTAATAAATAATGCTAATTTTGCGCTAATATGAATATACTAACTGAAACGAGGCATTTATTACTAAAAGAAATTCGTTTGGAATTTCGCCAAAAATATGCGATTAGCGGCATTTTATTGTATGTTATATCGACTGTTTTTGTCGTTTACATCACATTAGGGCAAGAAGTAGGTGGAGCAGTTTGGGCTGCTTTATTTTGGATTATTGTACTATTTGCCTCTGTCAATGCTATTGCAAAAAGTTTTGTTCAAGAAAGTCCACGTCGGCAACTCTATTATTATGCTCTATCCAATCCTGCTTCTGTTATTTTGTCCAAAATGCTCTACAACGGATTGTTACTTTTAGTTATTTCCTTTCTTGCTTTTGCTGTTTTTTCAGTCGTGGTTGGTAACCCTGTTAAGTATCCAAGTTTATTTTATCAAACTCTTGCACTTGGAGCAATTGGTTTTTCCATTACCTTTACATTCATTTCGGCTATTTCTGCCAAAGCCAATCAGAGTGCCACACTCATGGCTATACTAAGCTTTCCTGTCATTATACCGATGTTAATGACCTTAATGCGCCTAACAAAAATAGCGATAGGTTTGATGACCGATACGGCGTATTATCAAGATATGCTCATTTTGCTTTGCATTGATGTTATCTTAGGTGCCTTGGCATTTATTTTGTTTCCTTATTTGTGGCGAGACTAACTTGTATATTCTGAAATATACTTTCTTATTGATCTAATACAGCAAATTATGAATACCTAATTTGCGCTCTTCTCTTTAGCTTTTCAAGTTTTGGGCAAATCGCTCTCTCTCCTTACATTCTTAAAAACGAGCTACTTACTAATCCTTTAACGCTTGTTATTTATCTTCTATAATTTGCAAATTTCACCATTATTGTATAACTTCATACATATTCGCTGTTTGGCTATTTCTCATCTTAACATATAGCAGATTGTTTGGTCTCAAAATATTATCCCAAAAAAAACACTTATGCAAACACTATTCAACTTTAGTCCTTTTATATTACTATTATTAGCGGTAGCATGTAATACATCTAATAATTCTAATCCTATAAATATTACCGTTTCAGAAACTAGTATTGAAAAAATGGGATTAGCTGACAATTCTATTATCATGCAAGTGGAAGTTACGAACGGAACGAACCAAGCAGCGACTATCCATTGGGATCGCATCGAGCAACAGACCGTTCTAGGATGGACGTACGAGTTAAATGGGAGCACCTCCAATTCAGGCACTTTAAATATTCCTGCGAATACATCTATTGATGTTACTCTGACCATCACACCTAATGGAAATATCGGTGTTGGAATGGGAAGTATAGAGTTTTACGACCCCATGCACCAACAACTCACCTCAAAAACAGTTCATTACAAATCAACAGCACTCAAGGAATATTTTAGATTGAACTTAGCCAATCCTTCCAATGCTACGAGCTATATCAGCAACTCTACTCCAACAGAGTCATACATTCATCATGTTTGGGTTATCAATGATAATACAACTCCTATCGCAGTTCACTGGAAAAGAACAGAAGAAAGTCGCATACCTTCTAACTGGGTACTGGCAGCAAAAACACATGAAATTTGTTATACTCCCCCCATTTTATCCGACGTATTCACCTCTATCCCGCCAATGGATTCCGTGCCTTTTAAGTTAATTTTTGGTCACCATAACCAGACAGGCTATGGAGAAGCAACACCCATTTTTTGGGTCAACACAGATAGTTCAAATAGTGTTAAATCTCAACTATTTACTTACAAGGTTTTGCCTTAACTTTAATCTATGTTTAGATTATGATTCATTAATAATCTACCGTTTTTTTCGTCGCATTATTTCAGAGGCAACTACTGTTGCAGCGCAAGCAACGTTCAAAGATTCAACATCATTGGCCATGGGAATAAACAAGTGCTTGTTGGTTAATGCTTCTGTCTGAGGAGACACACCATCCGTTTCATTCCCCAACACAAAAATCCCCTTGGTCTCTAATGATTCTTTATAAATATTTGTTCCTTTTTCTCCCGACAAACCATAAATAGAATAACCAAAACTTTTTGCTTTTTTCAACACAGGTGTCAAGCGTTCGCATTTTAGAATACGACTCTTAAATACGACCCCTGCGGAGGCTTTGATGACCAATGAATTGAGCTTTGCACAACCCTTTCTTGGCAATATGATGCCATCTACACCTAAAGCCGTACAAGAACGAATAATCATGCCTACATTGCCTGGAGTTGTAATGCCATCTAAAGCAATGAGTGTCAAATCTGCTCCTTGGTGTGCTTCCAAGAACTGAATCGCATCGTCCATTTGTGGCGTATGAACATCTGCTGCAACTCCTTGATCCTGTTTGGGATGCTTAGACATTCTAGAAACTTGATCTGCTTCCAAACGCAAAACTTCAATTCCTCTTCGCTCACAAGCTGCTATAATTTTTTTGATAATATCAGCTTTTGCTTTTCTAGCAATAAAAACCTTAGCGATATCTAAGGCCTCATTCTCTAGAATTTCTAAGACAGGCTTGCGCCCATAAATGGTCAAAAATTGATCTCTTGGATGTTTCATGATTTTTATACTAACACAATCTAATTGGAGGAACAAAGAACTGTTAATAAAAATGAACTTTGCCAACTAAAAACGAGAAAAAAAGCTGCCCCAATTACTTAGAGCAGCTTTTCTATTTATTACGGTATTATTGAAAGAATTCAACAGTATGCTTCTATTTCTAAAAGCTCATTCTTTCCGAAAAGTGAATCTTAACAGATTATTTCACCATCGTTTTTTTCTTTCTAGTTTTGTACTCTTCCATGATTTTTTCAGAAGTAGAGTCAGAAGCAACAGAAGAAGTATTCTCAAATTGTTGAGTTTCGCCCAAAGCTACTTTACCAATGTATCTATTTCTAGGTACGTGGTTAACGTTTTTGTGGCAAATGATTTGATAAGCAGAAGAACCACCAATAGCTGCAATTCTAGTAGACCAACCCAAGAATACTTGATACATTCTAAATTGCATTCTTCCGTATTTCTCGATTACTTGGTCTTTGTTGCTCATCCAGTTGTCATACCATGCAGCAATTGTTTTGCTGTAGTGGATACCAACATTCTCCACAGATTGGATTTCAAATCCTGCTTTTTCGATTCTTCTAAGATCCCAACTTACAGGCATACTTGCATCTGCACCTGGGAAAATATATTCATTCATGAACAATCCCCAAACAATTGTTTCTTGGTCTGGTCCACGCAACAAAGATTTTCTTTCTCTCAAAGCAGCAATTTGCAAGTAGAAAATACCATCGTCTTCCAACAAATCATAAATTTGCTCCATAAATTTTTGGAAGTACTTGATACCTACGTGCTCAGCCATTTCCAAACAAGTAATTTTATCATATTTTCTTCTAGGGATGTCTCTATAGTCCATCAAAAGGATTCTAGATTGATCTTCCATACCATTTTCTTTGATCAATTTTGTTCCCCATTCAGCTTGTTGAGGTGTAATCGTTACACCCGTTGTATCCATATTGTAGTTCTTAGCCATGTGAGCAACCAATGTTCCCCATCCACAACCAATATCCAAAAGGCTTTCACCTTCTTTTAATTGCATTTTTTGTGCAATCAAGTCCAGCTTGTTATCTTGAGCTTGCTCTAGTGTTTCGTCTTCAGTTTTGTAGTATCCAGAAGTATAAACCATACGTGGTCCTAAGAACCATCTGAAAATATCGTTTTGATCATCATAGTGGCTCAAAATAGTCTCTTCGTCCATTTTTTGTGAATGGCTCATGATTTCTGGTAGAAACTCTGTAACAAAGAATTTGTAGTGGTGACCTACAAAGTTAAAATCACACAATTCTTTAATGTTATCGATGAATTCCATGAAATCACCTTTCATATCTATATCACCTTTTAGATAATCTTCTATCCAGTGTCCAGCCTCTACTTTATTGCCAGAGTATCTCTTCTTTAATTTTCTGTTTCTTACTTCAACAAAATCTGAAATTCTCATTATTAATAATGATTTTTTAGTGAATAAAAATTAGGAGTTTTGATTGTAATTATTCTAATGATGCAAGAAAATCAAGTTCCCCCTATTTTAGATTTAAAGTTTGTATATTGGGAGTGTGTAAATCAAAAGTACGATTCATCTTACCACACCCAAACAACGACTAATAATCAAAGGGTTAGCAAACACTAGCACCTTTATAATTATTGTCATGACTTATCTCATCAATTAAATTTAGTCGGTATTGGGTATCGTCTAGTCTAATTTTGCACAAATTTATGTCAATAAATCTTATTATTGTAATAATTCCTAAATTTTATTCGCTCTTAGTGCTTGATAAGCAGATAAACAAACTACACATTCAATTAATTTATGTCACTACTTGCTGCACAAAATAGTATAAAAAAAAGCTATGAATTCATCTCTAACCGAGTTGTTTACCATGCTCTTATTTGGTTCTGTTATATGCTAGCACTGTTATTTTTAGATAGTGGAGAAGAAAGCTTCCTTACCATTCTTAGGAATACAGTTATCCATGTTTTTTTTCTAATGCTTATTGTCTATACGAATTACCTCTATTTGATTCCTAATTACCTATCCAAAAAGCGGTTTATCTCGTACCTTTTGCTCTTGCTTTTTACAGCAGCTGTCGTCATGCCCATTGAGATGGTTTTTCTATATTGGAATATTGCTGAGAAAGAAAATATTGAAGCACAGCTTGAGTTGCTAAAAAAACAATACGGTCACTTTATATTCCTATTTTTAACCTTAATCATTAGTACCATTCTAAAAATCACCAAAGAATGGTTGTTGCAACAAGCGGTACAAAAAGACTTAGAAAACAAAAACTTGCAGTCAGAGTTAAGTTTTTTAAAATCTCAAATCAACCCACACTTTCTTTTTAATACGCTCAATAGCCTCTATGCACTAACGTTAAAAAAATCAGACAAAGCGCCAGAAATAGTGCTTCGCCTGTCTGAAATGATGCGATACATGCTTTATAAAAGTAATGAAAAAAAAGTACCTTTAGAGCAAGAGATTAATTACATTCAGAATTACTTAACCTTAGAACGAACTCGTTACGGAGACAAAGCTAGAATCGAATTTGAATGTGCAGGAGATTCTCCAAGCAACTACAGCATTGCCCCCCTCTTGTTTATTACTTTTTTCGAGAACAGTTTTAAACATGGTTTGAGTCAAAGTATTACCGAAGGATTTGTAGAATGCTTAATTTACATAGAAGACAATACGGTTGATTTCACCATTCAAAATAGTAAAACGAAAGAAAAAGACGAACGCTATTTTCAAGGAGGCATTGGCTTGGTTAATGTCAAGCGACGATTAGAACTAATTTACCCTGACAAATACATTTTGGATATACACGAAACAGATGACATTTATTTGGTCAATCTAAAAATTGATTTAAATTAATCTCTTAATTTCTTAGATAATCCATTGCTTTTATACCCCAATACCAATTTTCTATAAACCATAAAAAACTTTTAAAATGAATGTTATAATTGTTGATGATGAGCCATTAGCACAAGAAGTTATAGAGACTTATATCAGTAAGTTTCCTGCCCTAAATTTGATTGCCAAATGCAGCAATGCTGTAGAAGCTTTCGATGTTTTGAATAGCAATAATATTGACTTGATGTTTTTAGACATACAGATGCCTCAAATATCGGGCATTGATTTCTTAAAAACACTTCCTAACCCTCCACAAGTAATTTTCACAACGGCCTATTCAGAATACGCTATGGATGGTTACGAATTAAATGTTGTTGATTACTTACTCAAACCAATTTCTCTAGATCGCTTTGCAAAAGCCGTTAATAAGGCGGTGGCCAAAGAACAGCAAATTCAAGAAAATGAGCCTAATTTGCCAACCAATACAGAACCCGCAGACTATATTTTTGTCAAAGCAGATAAAAAGCTTATAAAAATTCGATTTGACCAAATCAATTACATTGAAGGTCTAAAAGATTATGTTATCTTACATACTCCAAATGGTCGTGTAGTTACTTTACAAACTATGAAAAGTTTAGAAATTAAACTTCCTTCGGATATTTTTATGCGTGTCCATCGATCATTCATTGTTAATTTGGCAAATATTTCTGTTATTGAAGGAAATACGGTTCAAATTGAGAAAAAAATTATTCCTATTGGAAAAAACTACAAAGATGTTTTGTTGAATATTATCAACAAAAATAGATTATAAAGCCATCGTCACCCCGATCTATTTGCCCCAAGAACTTTTTCATCATCTTTTTCTTGAACGTCCTAATCAAACGTTTGAGATTAAATCAAAGAATCAATGGAGCAAAATCAGAAGTTATATTTATTTCAACTTATCAAATCATTGTCTGTATCAGAAAAGGGATATGTCAAAAAATTCTGTGCAAAAAATGGTGCCAACCCCTCTTATTTAAAATTGTTTGATGCTATAGACTTACAAACAACATACAATGAGGAAAGTATTAAAAAGAAGTTCAAAAATCAAAAGTTTGTCAAACAACTATCTGTTGCTAAAAATTATCTGATCAAATCAATTCTAAGAAGTCTTAGAGCTTACCATTCTGAATCTACCAACAACATTCAGGTGCATGAGTTACTCTTAGAAATAGAAATCCTCTATAACAAACGCTTGATAGGTCTTTGCCAAAAATTGATCAAAAAAACTAGACGAATTATTGAAGAAGCTCAACTCTATCACCATGCCGAAGAATTGGCTTTTTGGGATTTTCGGTTGGCGTTATTACTACCCTCTAGCCATCAAATTGATGCTCATATGGAAGCCAATAAGGCTTTTGCCAATAAAGGGTTGCAAGCAACAAGTGTCTTATCTGAATATAGACACCTTGCCTATGATGTATTTAAATTTGGTATCAAAGAAGGATACTCTAGAGAGGAAAAAGCCAAGACAATGGCGCAGGAGTTTAGCGAGCACCACCTGCTAAAAAATTTGCCTGATTCCAACAATGCCAAAGCAGTAGCTCGATACCACAATATTTGGAATAAAATCCATGAAATAAATACAGATTTTGAACAAGGTTATGAATCTAGCAAGGGATTTGTAAAAGTGATCCAAGAAAACCCGAAGGTCTTTGAGGACTACCTAATGTCTACTGTTGTTCCAGCACATTATAATTTATTGGGTTGTTGTATTTTGCTGAATAAGGAAGCCACTTTTTATCCCAATTTGCAATATTTAAAAGACATTCCTAAAACGTATAAGTCAAAGAATGAAACTATTCACCGTCTTACACACTACTATGCGGTTTCTTTGGAGTTACAGTTTTATACTCAAAATGCCTATTTTGACAAAACACCTGCTTTGCTCCCCGAAGCAGTCAAGATTGTTGAAGAAGGAAATTTGATTGCTTTTGGTTTAATTCTTTTTCATATCGAACTGTGTTATAGTATTGCTTACGCCTATTTTGCACTGGGAGATTATGAAGCATCCGAAACATGGGTTAACAGAACATTGGAACATCAAAAAGACAATCTACGAGAAGACATCATGTGCATGGCACACCTACTTCATTTGGTTAACCATGCAGAAATGGGAAGCATCCAATACTTAGATTATAAATTGCGTTCGACTTACAACTTCATCAAACGAATGGAAAAAATTCACAAGTTCGAGAAAGTAACCTTACAGTTTTTAAAAAAACTTATTAATGTCAAAAACAGTACAGAATTTATTACCTTGATAAAAGTTTATAAAGAAAAGTTTGAAGCTATAGAGCACCTGCCTTTTGAACGCATAATTATCAAGAACTTTGATATTATTAGTTGGATGGAAAGCAAACTTCAACATAAAAAATTCCTTACGGTAGCAGCTTCGAGGCGTTCTAAAAATTCAATGTAACAATCCCTCCCCTTCGGATTTATACCAAATATCATGAAAGAAATTGACCATAAAAAAGCGTTTAAGGCTTGGATAGAAACACCAAATGCTATCCTTCCCAAAGTAGCGATTCAAAGCCTTGACTTAAAAGACTTTGAAGCATTAATGATGCAAAAATCATATCCCGACACCCTGTTTTTAGGTTGCCAATTATCCGATGCTGTTGCAGGGCATATTGTTCAAACTGGTGGTACGGTTATACCAAGTTCCAAAGAAGTTTTGTTTAAATCTCACTTAGCGCATCTTTATACCTGTGAAGAATTGTTTGAAGGGTTTGATCCTAATGATAAAATGGGGTATCACAAAACATTGGATTATAAAATTTATGAACAATATGTAGAGCAAGGTAAAGATTTTCCAAAATCTATTCATGTCAGTCTAATGCGTCGTCTGCACGACCACAGTATCACAGAAGCCTTAATGGAAGCCATTGCTGGTCAAAAAGTCGTTGCTATTATGGGAGGACATGGAATTGAAAGAAGTTCTCCTTTTTACCAAAAAGTAGCTCGTATTTCTTGGGAATTAACACAAAAAGGTTTTCTGCTTGTTAGTGGTGGTGGTCCTGGTATTATGGAGGCAACTCATGTAGGGGCTTATTTTGCAACTAGAAGCCTTGACGAAATGAACGACGGTATACAAATGATGTCCGTTAGACCTTCCAATGCCATACCAGGCAAGGAATACAGCGACTGGGATTGGTTGCATCGAGCCATGAAAGTTATAAAAGCCTACCCACTTACAAGTGATTGGATGAAGGCAAAAAGTATGAGTATCGGAATTCCTACATGGCTCTATGGCCATGAACCTCCTGCTCCTTTTGCCACACATATCGCAAAATATTTTGCCAACTCTGTACGTGAAGATGGTTTGTTGGCAATCGCCAAACACGGTGTTATTTTTGCTCCAGGAAGTGCAGGAACTACACAAGAAATTTTTCAAGACGCTTGCCAAAATCATTATGCTGCTTACAATACAGACTCTCGTGTCAAACGCTTTGTTTCTCCTATGATTTTGTTTGGCATTGAGCATTGGACTAAAGTGCGACCTGTTTGGAATTTAATGCAAACCGTTACGCAAAATCAACGCTATCAAGAGCTACTCAGTCTAACGGATGATGCTGATGAGATTATTAATAAAATTGTAGCATATAATCCTGCCGAATACCAATATCCTTCTTCAATTTAAGCAAAGAAACTACACAACAATAGTTCGTTGAAAACTTTATTAATTTAATAATCAGCAAGTTATACTTTTACTACATTTTGTGTTAAAATTTTAATTATCAACTGCGCAGCACTCATGAAGTACCACGAAGTAGCAGCGCAGCTAAACTAATATAAATGTGCTTTTTTATCTTTTTGGTAACTAAGCTTGCGATCTCACGAGCGCAGCGAGCTAAAAAAGTAAAAAATCAACGAACTACTAACACAAAGTAATGCCCTCAAAATAACAAGTCTTGCTAAGCCCTATTTACGTAAATAATTTCAGGGTGTTGACCATCCTCATCCCTTTTGTTTCTACCAAATAACCCAATCACATAGTCTTGTGCTTCTGGATCTTCGACTTCAGACGGATGGACATAAGTGTACATGCCGTAACCATGTCCTGCAATCACCCAACCTTCGGTTTTATTGAGTGTGATGGTGTTAAAGTCACCTGCGGGAGAGCCAACGTGTACAGGACCAAACTCTTTCATTTTTTGCATGGCAAGTGCTTCAATAGTTTCTCCTTTTTCCAAGTTTTCGATAATAATATACGTTCCATTCTTAAACAGTACCCAATCCTTAAAATGTGGATTGATGGCTAATTTAACATGTTCTATCAAAGCTTCTTTGGTAAGGTTGTTATTTTTCATATCTGACTTTTTCATCAGCAACAATCTATTAGAACATTTGGTTCAATAGAAGCAACTAAAAGGCAACTCTTAGTTGCTTCTCTCATAAATATCAGTCTTAAATCACTTTACTGGCAAACAACTATTTTGGTATAAAAACATTGGTTATCCATTTGTATTTTTAAGCTATAAATACCTGCTGCTTGTTCTTGAAGGTTGATTAAATCATACTTGCCATTCAGCCTCTGTTCTTTTACCTTTCTACCAACAGCATCAAATACTTCAACCATACCAAACTCTTGCAATTCTCCTTTCAAATCTATATAAAAAACGCCTTGATTGGGATTCGGATAGATTTTGTAACCAGTACTTTGCAAACAATAAACCGTACTAATCTTGCTATAACTCGCCTCGTTATTTGCCGCTATAACTTTTAGACGATAATAATTTTGTCCATTTATAGGATTCAAATCCTTGAAATTATAGATTTCAGCTTCATTGATGCCAATTACTTGTCCTATAACCTCCCAATCTATACCGTTAGAACTGCGTTGAATTTCAAAAAATCGACTATTTTTTTCTACTTTGATTTTCCAGTGCAACAAAATAGTTTGATTAGAAATAGATTGTGCTTCGAAATCCAAAAAATGATTATCTAGAATAATAGGTTCGTAATAACAATTGATATAATCCTCCATTGCATCTGTAGTAGATTCATAGCATAAGGTAGAATAGCCATTGGCATCCTCCGCTGCTATTTGAGCATTTGTCAATCCCATTATACCTAAATAATACTTATAGAGTTCTGATCGTAAAACTACTTTCTGTGTAAAAGCTGCGGAGGAACTGCTCCTACATTCTAACCCTCCATTAATAATATTGTTGGTATGGGCAAAACCTTTTGTATACATTTTATTAGCCGAATAGTCTCCAACGTCTGCCCTCCATAAATCATGCATTACTTGATGAGCAGAGGGTTTGGGACATTGAGGCATCATCCAAAACCAAATAGCAGATTTAAAAGCTAATACCCCATCTTGCTGGATAGAATCGGGATTATTCAATAAAATGGTGGCATTATTGAATAAAAATTTACTAAATTGACCATAATTATAATTCCACGACAATTGAATAGGTCCTCGACCATAATACCCCACCAAAGGATTCGGTGGGTAGTCCGCATGAGCTTGCGAGTATGCTCCTGCCCCGTTCGTACTATTGTAGCCTAGTTCATGTACAAAATATAGTCCCCAATCTGCATAATCTCCCGACGCACCACCACCAACAGGCAATTGCCAACCTCCAGTAGTTTCTTTAGATATGTTTGCCAAAAAAGCCCCCAATTCTCTTTTGTTATCTAAACTAGATGTCCTATTGATAAAATCTTCAAAATCGACATTGATAATATTCTCAGGGCTTGGGTTCGTATGCCACCACGGGTCAACATTGGAGTAAATATAGGTGAACTGTGTTGATTTCTTTGTAATGGTTATTAATTGCCCCCAAACACCTGGCTTAATTCTGATTTCTACTAAATAGTCTGACATTTCTAAAGCCGCCTGCATCAAGTTATTGTACGAATAAAAGTCTGCTGTGTACCCTTGAGGATGTACGCCAAATGTCCCTGCTCGTTTGGGGAATAAGGCATCCCACTGCGTTTGAGTTAGTAAACTACTCAAGTTACTATTTTGGGAATATGACTTGAATATACATAACACCAATCCTATTGCTAGAACTATTCTAAATCTTGAGTTTTTTTTGTTCATGATTTTCTTCTTTATTCTTTTATAATCTTAATTGATCTTCCCCTATACAATTCTCCAAATCATTGCTTTAGAAAAGGAATTACTTGTTCATTTTTATGAGAATTCAGTACCTTCAAAAAAATAGTACGTTAGTCCCTTTTAAGAGAAAAAAAATAAAAAAAATACTTCTTCTTATTTTAGTTAAATAAGATTTACTGTTTGAACTTTGTCTAACCGTTGCCATAATTTATATTATTTCTATTTTTAAAAATCACTAATACAAGACAAATGTACCCTAGAAATAGAAATCAAGCAAAAAAAACACAATCAACTGGTTAACAAGTACATTCAATTGGTCAATCGACTACCTATTTGTTCAATTCGGCAAAAAGATAGTCTTTTACATAACACTTAAATAGGTGTAGAGCGATTTTTTCTGAAATAGGAAGGGGTTAGCCCCGTAATCTTTTTGAAATTGGCATTAAAGGTAGATATAGAAGCAAAGCCTACCTCTTTAGCAATTCCTTCTATGCTGTAATGGTCAAAATCCGATGAAGCTAACATTTTCTTAGATTCCAAAACACGAAGTTCATTAATCCATTGACTAAAAGTTTTTTGATAATGAGAGTTGATAGCATCTGAAAGATAGGTTCTATTGGTGTTTATTTTTTTGGCTAACTTTTCTAATGTTAGACCTCTATCTTTATGTATTTCGTTTTTATCAATTACTTCTTCAAGCGTCTCTATTATTTGAGAATAATCCATTGTCTTCGAAATTATCCGCTTTGAATGAACAGGCTCTTTTTCTATCTGTATTGATTTCAGTTGCTCTTTTAGCAAAAATTTATTTTTCTCTCTAAGCAAAACCAATTGTCTAGACAAAATTAGGCACCCTATAACTAGTAAAATGCAAAAGAAGAAGAGTACCTTCTTTTTTTCTGCTTCTAATTTTAATAATTTGGCATTCATTTCTTTTTCCAACTCCTCTCGCTGAATCTTATGAAAGAGATCCATTTCTACAATTTTTTCAGATACGATATTGGTATTATAATGATTGCGGATACTATCTGCTACTTTAAGGTGTATATAAGCACTATCCAGTTGCTTGTTTTTGTAATAAAGATCACTCAACGCATATTGAAACCGAAACACATCCAACTTAAAGCCATTTTGCGCTGCTTTAATTAAACCTTGATAGTAGAATTTTTTAGCGAGCTCAAACGAATCCTGTTTCAAATAAATATCTGCAATATTCCCATACGTTCTTAATTCTGCAAAATTGTCTTTATTTTTTTTTATTATCCCCAAAGCATCTAATAGATAACTTTTTGCTACTTCATTTTTTCCCAAATAGCTATTCGTTAGTGCCATATTCAATTTTAGATACAGCGAATTTCTATTCTGCCCCAATAGCTGTTCATACACCTTAGCTCTTTCAAAAGTTATTTTAGCCGCTTGGTGTTTTAAAGAGGCATTCAAACCAACCCCTATTCTAATAATTTTATCTTGAATAATTTCTTTAGGTACATTACTCGAATCAATAATCAAATCCAAACTCTTTCGATATTGCTTGGTAGCAAATTCGGGATGCATAGAGCGCAAAGCGATGCTTCCCATAGTACAAAAGTATTCAGATTGAACAATAGCAGGATATAAATCTAATTTAGAATTTATAGCAACTAATAGATCCAATGCTCTGTCATGATTTCCTAACTTATCAATAGCTCTTGCATAAGCAATCGTATTAATTATCTTTAAATTTTCTTGTTCTATCTCATTGTTAAGCTGCTGATAGATAGAATCTACTTCATAAAGCTTTTGCCCCGTTTTGTACAATTGAGTGTACAGATAAACATCTAAAATTTCATTTTTTGAAGCAGCCTCAAAAAGGCTTATTTTTTTTATTGAATCTTGCCCTTTCAAAGCAACCACACATAATAAAGTAAAAGTAATTATTAGATTAATTATATTCATAATGCATTATTTAAGAGCCTCTACTCTGTAAATCTATACTTTCTATTAAGGAAAAATGTTGGTATAATAGGCTATTCCAAAGCCCCGAAAAGGAATTCAAAAACTTAAAGCGACATCTAAATATTACTCTTTATCAAGAGATAAAGATGAAGTGTAAAATCATAAAAAAGAGCTAAGAGTAAAATTATTACTCTTAGCTCCTATCTATTTATAAGACGTTGATAATGTCTCTATATCCTATTGCTCAGCAGTATCTGGTTTGACTGCTTCTAAAGTAGTATTTTTTACTTTACCAGAACACAGTACTTCTGCTTCAACTCGGCGATTCATTTCGCCACCATTTTTATATTGAATCAATGGTTGCGCCCCTCCATGATGAATTGTAATGATACGATTGGCATCAATTCCTTTGCTCATTATAGTGCGCTTTACCGTAAATACACGCTTTTGAGAAAGTTCTAAATTTTTGAAAGCATTTCCAAAAATATCTGTGTGACCATGTAATACAATTTTTGCTTTGGGATGAAAAGTCAAATAATCAACAATCATGTTAATTGTTTTCATCGCTTTTATACGTCCCACAAATTCAGCTTTATTATCATGAAAATAGATATTGGAAAGAATCACACGCTCATTGCAAGCTAAATCTTCTATAGAAGCCATTTTTTTAGGCATATAATCAATCGGTTCTAGCGATTTTGCCAAAGGATTTTCAACTACTTGTTCCGTTTTATTTTTTTTGTCAAAAGTAGATTCTTCGGCTAACGTTGTTGCATTATTAATATCTGGATAATTAACCTTTTCTTGTTGACTGTAAAAACGTTGGATAACTGCTTCCATTTGCGTTTCTGTTCCTAAAATTTTGCTATCCTTGGTCTTTAGAAGAATATCATTGCAATTGAATCGTTGTGTCCCATCTTCATCCAAATCACCTCCTATCAAATGCACTGTTCGTACAGAACGAGGCATCATTTCAAAGTGCACTTCACAAGTAATTACATCTCCCTTTTGAGCATTTACTTTTTGGCTTTCGTTAGCTGCCAGCTCTACAACTTTCGCCTCGTCGTTTAATCGAATATTTTTAACTGTTGCAGCTCTAGTAATTGTATAAGCTGAAGAGGTTTCTGAACGTGTCGAAGTTGTTAATTTCCAAGATTGGTCTTTGCCCGCACCATAAAAGCCGACTATGTCATTGTCCGCATTGGCTACATATCGAAAAAAAACCACCATATTGTTTTCAGTGTAATCTATTTTGGAGATGAGAAAATCATCTGATAAAGTTCGGTATTTAGGCAGATAGTCGGTATAATCTGCTTCTGATGTTTGAGGAGCGGCATTTGCTTGGGACAGGCTACATAACAACAAGCCTAAAAAGCAAAAAACTGTTGCAAATCTGCTATGATTTCTCATTTTAATTACAAAGTTTTAAAACTATAAGGGGAAGTAATAATATCTTTAATGCTCTTTTCTATGTCCAAGATACACTTTTTTTTAAAAACTTGTTAATACTTTGACAATTAGTTAAAACATACTTAAATTTTATATCCTTAAAAATCAAGGTTTTTTGCCCCATTATATTGTTTAGTTAGTCAGGTATAGAGGTGATTTATATGACATATAACATTTTGTTATAGCAAAAAGTTTTCATTTAGTTGACACAACAGGTTTTGGAACTTAAGATACAAACTTATTTCGGCGATCTAGCTCGTATAAAATTAACTTTTGTAGACACATTTCTCAATATGTGAACTATTGGGGTAGCGTTTTGAGCTTATCTCCGATTGCAACTATAAATAATAAAAAACTTTGTTATATGTCATATTTACCCTCATGAACTCAGCACATAAACCAATAACAATCAGTTAAAAACCAACCCATTGATAACTAAATTTCAAAAAGCATATTAAGAAACAAATAAACCTAGCACTAGTGGTTATTATTAAATTTATCATTTATTAACATTTGTTTAAGTTCAAAGTTTTTCCTAATTTTATCCGTCCGCTTTCAATATCTCACCATCCCCTCACCAATACTAACCATATTCCTACTTTCAATATCTATCCTTTTTTTTTCCTAACGAAGGAGAAAGGGGAATTTTTTAATCAAAAAAAAGAAGATGGCAACAGTACAGGCGAAGATGGCAACTTTTTTCTTGCGAAAGTTAAAAAGTCGTGCGTTTAAATTAATGGACAATCACACCGTTTTCAGGGCAGAAAAAGAAAAAATTTTCAGCCGTGTTCCTTGTCCTAAATCAGTCAAAGTCAAATACTTCAATATAGAGGGAGTAGAAGCCGCACGATTTATTCCAAGAAAATCAAAATATGCCCATAAAATCGTTTTGTATTTACACGGAGGTGGATATACTTCTGGTTCTATCAAAAGTCATGCTGGTTTAATTGGCAAAATCGCTTCTGAGACAGGTATTCCACACATTGCCATCAATTATCGTTTAGCTCCTGAACACACCTATCCAGCAGCATTGAATGATGCCATAAAAGCTTACTTATGGTTGATAGAAAAGGAGCATTTTAATCCCAAAGACATTATCTTGATGGGAGACTCAGCAGGTGGTGGTCTAACATTGTCAACATTGCTAAAAATAAAAAAAATGGGTTTAGAAAATCCTCTAGCTGCTGTTGTTATATCTCCTTGGACTGACTTAACTGTTTCTGGCGATTCTGCCCTTTCTAACCCAGAAAAAGATCCTATTTTAGACGTTGCCAAAGCAAGAGAATGGGGACAATGGTATGCAGGAAATACGCCTTTAGAGCACCCTTTTGTCTCTCCTTTATTTGGTGATTTGTCTGATTTGCCTCCCATATTAATACAGGTAGGGACAGAGGAAATTTTATTAAGTGATGCAGTGCGTTTTGCCGCATTTGCTGCCATGAAAGATTCCGATGTGACCTTAATGATAGAAGACGGGATGTCTCATGTATGGCATTTTTTCTGGCAATATATTCCTGAAGCTAAAACTGCAATTCAAAATATTGCTCAGTATTTAGATAAAAAAATCACACAACAGGAACCCATCAACGAATGGCAAATGATGCGCACAGAAAGTTCTAATTCTATAGGTCGTAGAACAGCAACTGTTGCCAAACTTTCTTATGAGGCTTTTAAATTGGGCAAAAATGTTTTGAGAAAGAAAATTTCTAACTAATCCGACCAAATTAGCCATACCGCTAACTATTTGCGTGATATATCAAAAATATAGCCGAATGACCATAATTATTTGATCATTCGGCTATAAGTTTTTTGTCTTAATATTTTGTTTATTATGTATGGGTAGTAAGCTCAACTACGCTCCTAAATATACTTCAAAGAACGAACGAATCAGTTTCTTTTCCAATTCCTTTGGTGCTGTTGCAAAAGCTCCTGTTGGGCGGTTGGCAAGGATAACATTCAAAGCCAATGCTTTGTGCCCCAAGACACTTGCTAGACCATAAATTGCAGATGTTTCCATCTCCAAATTTGTTACATTTAAGTTATCATAAGAAAATGGTTCCAGCAAATCAAACAATTCAGGCACAATACTCTCCGCTCTAATGGTTCTATTTTGTGGCGCATAAAATCCAGTTGCAGTCGCCGTAATTCCATGTTTCCATTCTGGTGCTTGAAACAAATCAATCAATGATTGAGAAGCACTGCTGTAAGTTGGAGGAATTGGAAAGTCGAAATTTAAGTTATCTAAAAAAGCATTAAAATCTCGCTTCAATCCCTTCGTTCTCTCATTGAGATACTGTTTATAAAAGAGCATCAAACCATCAAATCCTATCCCATAATCCGCTACAACGAAACTTTCTACAGGAATATCTTTTCGGATAGCTCCAGAAGTTCCTAGGCGAATCAACTTCAAAGCCGTGTGTTCTTCTTTAAAAGTCCTAGTTTTGAAATCGACATTTACCAACGCATCCAATTCATTGACTACAATGTCAATATTATCCACTCCTATCCCACTAGCCAAACAGGTAATTCGTTGATTACCAATTCGTCCTGTTGTGGTAATAAATTCTCGTTTCTGCTTTGTCAATTCAATAGAATCAAAATGCGCAGCTACTTTTTTTACTCGCTGCGGGTCTCCAACGAGGATAATTGTTTCTGCAATATCTTCTGGACGAATTCCCAAGTGGTAAATACTTCCATCAGGGTTTATAATCAAATTGGCGTCTTTTAATGCTTCCATAGTTGTCTATTTCTATCTATTTTATATTCTCTACAAGGAGAAAAATTAATATTTAGGTCGTCTAAAAACCTAAACCTCTAAAGATAGTAAAGAAAAAACGTTGCGACAAGAAAAAATGAACATAGATAGTCCTGTACTATTGAAATGCCTTAAATCTGTGGCGGAGACTTTTTCTGCTCCTCCAACAAGGTTAAAATGCGATCTACTTTATTTTCTAGTTTTTTTACATCTTCTTTAATCATCCCTACCTGCTCTTCCAATTCATCGTTATTATCACTAACCATCGCGTCAACAAAAATAGAATTGACAATTGACAACCCGATAACACCTCCAAAAACTAGTATTATAATAAAGTACAACTTGGTAAAAAATGCCTGTAATAGATTTACTTTCCCACCTTCAGCAATAGCTTCAGGAATCGCATTCCAACCTTCTATTGTAAACACTTTGAACATACTATAGTAGGAAACAATAGGGTCACCAAAATATTCAGGTGCAATATTTTGATACATATAGCACGATAAGATGGACATGATAAACACAAAAAGAAAAAAACCTATCAAGACCATAAAAGAAGCACGCATTGCTTCTCGTATGGAATTAAAAATATGCTCTACCTGTGGAAAGAATTGTATAAATCGGAAGAATTTGAAGACTCGAAAAACTCTAAACACCAGTAAGAAACCAATGTTTGCCGTTTCATAATCAATAAACATTCGTGCAACTAAAGGAGGCAACGATAATAAAATTAAGGCAACATCAAATTTATTCCAAGTAGGTTTTAAATACTCTCTTAACCCAAAATGGCGCCCTTTGACAAGCACCTCTACCAAAAAACAAAAAGAGATAATATCATCAATCAACATAAACAGATGATGCGCCTCTACTCCTATTGTTTTAATTGGAAAACCTTGTAGAAAAATAATCACAGCATTGATAGAAATCAAGGCAAGAATTATCTTGTCATTTAGAAAGATTTTTTTCAGTAGATTCATAAACGGATTATAAGGATATTATAAATGCTGATGGTGAACTATTTACAAATAGTTCACCATCAGAAATTTAAAGTGCTGTACTTTCAAAATCTAAGTCTGAATAATACCTGGATTAAATTTCTCTACAGGTGCATTATTAGCAGCTTCGATTCCTTGAGAGATCACAAAACGTGTTTCTGTAGGGTCAATAATAGCATCTACCCACAAACGAGCAGCCGCATAATACGGTGTTGTTTGCTTGTCGTAACGATCTGTGATTTGATCCAACAATTTCTTTTTCTCTTCTGGTGTTACTTCTTCTCCTTTTGCTTTTTGAGAAGCAGTTTGGATTTGGAGCAAAACCTTGGCGGCTTGCGAACCACCCATAACGGCAACTTTAGCTGTTGGCCAAGCAACAATCAAACGAGGATCATAAGCTTTGCCACACATGGCATAATTTCCTGCACCATAAGAATTTCCCATGATAACAGAGAACTTTGGTACCGTAGAATTAGATACAGCAGATACCATTTTTGCCCCATCTTTAATGATTCCACCATGTTCTGAACGAGTACCAACCATAAATCCAGTTACATCGTGCAAGAAAACTAAAGGAATTTTCTTTTGGTTACAGTTCATAATAAAACGAGCTGCTTTATCAGCAGAGTCAGAATAAATCACTCCACCAAACTGTACCTCGCCTTTTGCGCTTTTCACGACTTGGCGATTATTAGCAACAATCCCAACAGCCCAACCATCAATTCGAGCATAAGCACAGATGATTGTTTTTCCATACCCTTCTTTGTATTCTGTAAATTCAGAATTATCCACCAAACGCTTTATTATTTCTTTACTATTGTATGGTTTAGAACGCTCTGCAGGTAAGATACCAAAAATCTCTTTAGGATCTTCTTTAGGCAATTGTGGTGTTTCTCTAGAAAAACCAGCTGTTTCAAATGTTCCAAACTTATCGACTAAATCTTTGATGGTATCCAAGCAAGTCTTATCATCTGGCATTTTATAATCTGTTACACCAGAAATTTCGCTTTGAGTCGTAGCCCCCCCCAATGTTTCTTGATCAACCGTTTCTCCAATAGCAGCTTTTACCAAATAAGGTCCTGCCAAGAAAATAGAGCCTGTACCTTCTACAATCAACGCCTCATCCGACATAATTGGCAAATATGCCCCTCCGGCTACACAACTCCCCATAATAGCAGCAATTTGAGGAATACCTTGGCTTGACATTTGAGCATTGTTGCGAAAAATACGCCCAAAGTGCTCTTTATCGGCAAAAATCTCATCTTGCATAGGCAAGAAAACACCTGCTGAATCCACTAAATAAATAGTTGGCAAGCGGTTTTCCATCGCAATCTCTTGAAAACGCAAATTTTTCTTTCCTGTAATAGGAAACCATGCCCCTGCTTTTACGGTAGCATCATTCGCAATAATCATACATTGACGTCCACGAATATATCCAATACCACCAACAACACCCCCTGCTGGACAACCACCATAATCTGCATACATCTCATGCCCAGCAAAAGCACCTATTTCTAGAAATTCTGTATCATCGTCAATCAAATAATTGATGCGCTCACGGGCTGTCATTTTACCCTTTTTGTGTAATTTATCAATTCGCATTTGACCTCCGCCCAAACCAATGGTTTTAAGCATACGACGCATTTTAGCAACCTCTAGTTTGTTTGTATCTTCGTTTCTATTAAATTCTAAGTCAATCTTTGTAGGTGTTTCCATATTGTATGATTATAATTGATAGTGTTTTGTCATTTAATGATTTATCTTATCTTGACCGATAATTCTATCATTTTATTTTTGTACAAACCTCCAATAGTTCTAAACAAACATACGAAACTGACTATCAAACCAGTTTAAGATGCTTTTGGTATTTTTCATCTATCAAATGAATACTTTTATTTATTGAATAAATAAAAAACAAAGAACTATTAAATTTCAATACAACTTAATTTTTATGGTTGACAAAGATAGAATTTTTTGTGAAAAAATGAACAGCTACACGGTATAATTTCTAGAGCTTACTTTGCTCTTAAAAGGAACCTTTTTAATGGTTTTCGAGTTATTTCATCCAAATATTAGCAATTCTTTGCATTTAATACTGCGCTACTACTGCGTGGTCGCTCGGATTATTACAAACAATAAAACAATACCCTATCATGAAACATAGAGGCAAACATTCTCAAGACAATACTAATTTTGCTCCCAAATGGCATCCTATTTTTGCAGCGGCAGCAGGAGATTTGTCTTTTTTACTTGGCAAGCAGTATGGCGAAAAGTCCGCCTTGGCTTTGGTTGGCAACCGTTATCAACTGAATAAACGCCAACAAAGAGCCTTGAGTTTGATTACTTGCCCTTCTGACAAACTCTATACTCGCTCTCAAAAAGCTCTTCTTCCGCAAGCTTTAAACAACCAATCTGTAGCTATTGATGGGTATAATTTATTGATTACAATAGAAGCGGCTTTATCAAAAGGATATATTTTGGTTGGTCAAGATGGCTGCTATCGAGATATCGCAAGTGTACACAGCACCTACAAAAAAGTCAATGAGACCATTCCTGCTTTGCTGTTAATTGACAAAGCACTCAAAGAACTCGATGTAAAACACGTTCAGTGGTATTTTGATGCGCCCGTTTCTAATAGTGGTCGATTAAAAGTATTACTCTATGAATTAGCAGAGAAAAATAAATCTAATTGGGATGTTGACTTAGTCTTTAACCCAGACTCTACACTTATTGAGAAAGAAAAAATTTGTATTACAGCAGATAGTTGGATTTTAGATGAAGTAGGAGCTTATTTTGATTTGGCTAAATACATTATCACAAAAGAAATAACGGATGCACTTGTCTTAGATTTCTTCTCTTCCACTACGTCTCTCAAACCTGATTAAAAAAACTTAAAAAAAATTCAAAAAAAAATTCAAGATCTATCTAACTGATTCTGAATAACCAACAAGCAACCTCAAAAAAAAACTTAAAAAAAAGACACATTTTTTCTTCTAAAAATTTGCAAATAAAGAAAACTGCCGTATATTTGCATCGCAGTCAACGAAACGGCTACTAAAAAAAAGGAAGTTTGGCAGAGCGGTTGAATGCACCAGTCTTGAAAACTGGCGTGGGTTAATAGCCTACCGGGGGTTCGAATCCCTCAACTTCCGCACAAAAATACCGTAAACGGTTCTTTATGAACTGTTTGCGGTTTTGCATTTTTAGGACTTCTCGAATGCTATTTTTTGCATTTGAGGTAAAAAAAAATGGACCAATTTCAAAATGATCCTTATACTATTAATATAGTAGAAGCTCTTAGGATCGCAGAAAGCATCAAAGCCACTTATGTACGAAAGGTTTCAGCAGACGAATACCGCAACTTTGTAGATCGCTTTGAAGTATACCTCAAAACAAAACAAATGGAGAACATGAAGCTCTCCGAATTTACCAAACGACACGCCGTCCGCTATTTGGATGACATTCTTCTAAGTCGAAAGGTCAACGCCCTTACTCGAAATAACTATATGCGTGTTATGCGTGCGCTCTTTTATGTCTTAGTTGAACGGGAATATGTCAAAGCAAATCCATTTGCTAATATCAAGCGTCTTAAAGAAACCCAAAAACGCAGACGAACCTTCGGCGACCGAGAAAAGAAAACCATTATACAATACATAAAGCACGAGAATAAACAGCTGCTCCTAGCTATTTGCTTATGTTATTACTGTGGAATGCGTCCCAGCGAAATGCGTCGCCTAAGAATCCGAGATATTGACCTCAAACTAGGCTTAATCTTTCTAGATGGCTCTCAAACCAAAAACAAAGACCTTGGCACCATCACCATTCCCAAAGTACTGCTACCGCTTTTAGAAACCTATCAATTTCACAATTTCCCCAAAGGCTGGTATGTGTTCGGAGCTGGTACCTTAAAACCAGGAGCGCAACAATGTGGACGGGATACGATTTCTAAAAAACATAAAAGGGTGGTTGATGATTTGCACGAATGTCGATTTCTTAGCGATGTAGAGGGCAAAACCTTTTACAGCTGGAAAGATACTGCCGCCAAAGATTTGATTGCATTAGGCTTAAACGTCATGGACTTAAAAGCACACTTTCGACACAAAGAATTAACAACCACCCAAAGATATATGCAAACTTACGGCGGTGTTAATGACAACATTCGTGACGTAGCAAACAAAATTTTCTAACCAATCAAAAAACGTGGAGACTTACAAAACGTCCAAAATAGTCCGACTAGCCCGACACATTTTCACAAATAAAACAAAATCAACCACTTATAAACAAAAATTGCGTCGAACTACAAAAAGGGGTAGTCCGACACACTTTACAATCACTTGATAATCAAAACAAAAACACGTCAGACTTTAGTCCGACCTAGTACGTCAGACAGTCCGACATAGTCCGACCAACCGCTCGACGTCGGACTTTTTTTGCTCAAAAATCTTGTTCTTTGAAATTTTAGCCGCAAAATAAAAATCAAAATCTTTCATTTTGTGACAGTTGAGAGACCTCCGCACGAAAAGCACATAATAATCTATTTTTCAAAATATTACAAATTCAAAATACAAAACCCCACATTTAATAAAATAGAATAAGAGCAACCACAAGCAAGGGCTTAAAAAAACTTAAACTACTGCAGCCCAAACTGGGCTGCCTCTCTATTATAACGTGAGCCAAGCGAACACCGCTTTTTATTGGGTCTCAATTGGTAATTTTGTTTATAGATAGATTTTTTCTATTTTTCATAATCTTATAACTAAACTACAGCAAATGAGAACACTTGCAAATATTTTGTGGCACATCCCTTTCTTAGGTTTTGTAAATGCAATAATAGCGTTTCTTTTAGGCTCCTTTTTAATAATTACCGTTATAGGAGCTCCTATAGGACTAGGACTTTTACAGTATAGTAGATTTCTATTAACACCATTTACAGGAAGCATAATAGACAAAAGAGATTTAGGCAGTGAGCAAAACCGCTTATGGTTAGCTTACGGGCGAATTGTGCAACTATTCTATCTACCTTTTGGTATTATATTAACTATCGCAACAATGATACAAATCGCCTTACTTTTCTTTACTATAGTTGGAATTCCTCTTGCCATTATTCTGGCAAAATCTCTAGGCACTTACTTTAACCCAATTAATAAGATTTATGTCCCTAAAATAGTTGCTGACGAAGCAGCAAGAAGAAAAGGAGAACTACACATTGATAAATATTTTAATAAATAAATCTCCCATTAATATTATGAAAAACCTACTATTATTTGCATTAGGATGCACGCTGCTATTTTCAAGCTGCAAAAAAGAAGATGATCCATTTCTAAATAATCAAGCTCCTATTTGTCCGACAGGCTTCACGGGTCCAACTTGCAATGTAGAATTAGAGCCTAAAAAAATAACAATTCAAGGAGTTAGAGTAATTTTATTTAGGTCACATGATGATAATGGATGGCCTTGGGACTTTGGAAGTGATGCTGACATTTATCTTACCATTACAGGAAATGGAAATTTTTTATTAGAAACATCCGTTAAGTCTAACGCTTCTAGTACGGCTAATCATCACTGGTCTTGTTCTATTCCTATTTATGATCCTGAAGAATTTATGGGCTTCACTCTTTTTGATTTTGATAGCGGCTCAAACGATGACTTGATAGGCTCGTTATTTTCAAAACTATACAGTGAAGGGCAAGGCTTTCCTAGTGTTTTAAAATTTAATAACTCATCTATGCGAGTTGAATTAGACGTTACTTACGAGTTCTAAAATTTGCTTTTGTGAAAAGTATTTCTTATTTTCGTAAGCAACAAACGCCAATTTGTTTTTTATATGCAGGAATTTTTTCTGTAATTTTTAAGTTAGGTTAAATAAAGAAATGAGAGTGCTCCTTTCCTTCCTTGTAGTTCGCTGCATGAAGGACAAATTGGCGTTTGTAGGGGTACTCTCTATTTTTAACAAAAGCAAACGCCAAAAAATGAGTTACGTTAAAAATCCATCCCCAAAATTACTGCAGACATTAAGTTTTATTCAAGAGAATAAATACATGATGTTGGACATTTTATTTGAAGCCTCTACACGGCATTGTATCCGAACCGAGGACAACCAACAATATAAAGACGAGGTACTACTGACCTTTGATTTGTTGAAAAATGTAATTTTGGAATCTTAAAGAAATTGAAGCCTGTCCTTTTGGATGGGCTTTTTTTATATATTAGCTTATATTTGACTATATTGCTTTTTTTTTAATTTACCCACTAAGGAATAAACAATGAACATAAATAAACTATACCAACTTACAATTGCATTGGGTCCTCATGTTACAGATTTCGCCCAAACAATTAATTCAGCCTATCAGTATGTTAACAAAAACAACATATCTTACATTAATTATTTAAATCAAGCTATATCGGTGATTAAATTAATAATTGAAAATAATTTTGATGAAGAATACCCCTTACTTTACAGTGGTTTAGGGCTAGACAAAGTATTCAATGACGATATCATAGCTACAATTGAGAACATTATTCGTATAGAAAATAATTTTAACTTGGCTAAAACTGAAATTATGTCTTTAAGACAGGATTACAGCAAGTCAATAAATCATCTAAATCAACTAGCAAATGGTTTAAAACCCTTAGCCCATTTGTTTACTCCTCATTCTAAATCAGTAAATTCATGCATTAGCTTGCACTTTAAGGAAGGGGTTAACATATTAACACTTGAAGACTTAAAAACACATTCTTCTAAATGGGAACAAACATTAAACTCATTTACAAGATTAGCCAATTCTACTAATAACGATTATACTATTGAAGGGATTCAAAAAGGATCATTACTAATAACTTTAGGCGTGGTAACCAGTACCCTTTTTGCTACACTAAAAGGAATAAACCTAGTTTTAGATGCAGTCAAAAAAATATATGAAATAAAAAATTTAAAACATAGTTTAGAGTCTATAAACACAAGTAATGATGAAGCACTCAATCAGGCTAACAAAATTTTTGAAGAGAAAATAAAAAGTAGTATAGAATATGAAAGTGAGAGAATATCACTAGAACTAATTAAGGAATATAATGACGAAAAACAAGACAAGCAAGAAGTCCAAAATGCAATAAAAATTGGACTTAAAGATATAATGAAATTCACATTAAAAGGTGGTTCTATAGATGTGTCATTAAAGCAATCTGCAACCTCCGAAACAAGTGAACATTCAAAAATCCTTACTGAAATGTCTAAAGAGCTAAAACAACATAATAAAACTATAGAAGAAATAAGAATTGAAATGCACAAAAAAAATATTGATCATAATCTTGACTATTTAGACGCACCATAGCAATAAATTTCTTTTACAAAAAGAGCTTATTTTATTAAGGAAATTTTTCATTAAAATAGCTCTTTTTGTATTAATCTATTTCATCAACACAATTACCAAAATCAAAACAAAAAGCAGCAATAAGCCTAGCCCTCCATAAAGTACAATTTTCCCCTCTGTTGTTCCTAAAAAGCTCCCCTGTTGAGTTTGGTAAACATTGGTTATATCTGGAGCATCTTGTGTTCTGCTAGGCTCAAATAAATCCCACCACTTACTAATAGTACCAGGAAGGGTATCGACTGCCTTCATATAAAAATCTGGGTCTTGCCAAAATTGGTCGTCGTAATTTCTACTGCTCATTATTGTGCTTTTTTAAAAAACGATCATAAAGTTTAATTCCATCAAAACTAACAGGACACCAAACCCAAGCGTTATACATCTCTTGATAAGGCGTTAAACCATATTGATACCAGTAATAATCCCAAAAATCATCCAATTCTATATCCGTTAAATGATTTACAGCTCTAATTTCTCCACATCTATTGCCCGCACTACCAAGAAATGCCAATCTAAATTTATCCGCTAATTTATAAATATGTGCTGCGGGGTTTGGGGGAATGGTAGTATTTGCATTTCCAGAAGGAGTAGTTGGATCAGTTCCTTTATTTTCCTTCCCCAAGACCTTTAGCTCTTTATCATTTGCCTTTAATTGCGTTATTAAGTAAATTACCACTCCTAAAACTAAAAGTACTAGTATACCAAAGAATGCTGTTTTACTATCAATTTTCATACTACCTATTTTAAGAAAAAAATCACCAATCCAAGAATCAAAAGCAAACCAACAAAAATAATGACATCTTGATTGCCTTGATTATACTTTCCTGGTTGCATAAATACAACTCGGTCAAAAGCTTGGTTGGCAGCATCCATATCTTGCGCCTTTCCAACCGAATCAAAAATACCATCAATTAAACTGCCCCAAATACCGCCCCCCATGCCGCCTTGTTCTTGTGCCATAACTAAATACGTTGAATGATAATATAAATAAGGATCATTAAAAGAATAGCACTTGCTATCTGCAGAAAGGTAAATTCTCGCCCCAATATTTTGAATGATCCTTTAGAAGCACGGGCTTTGTACCCTTCGCAGGTTATTCCATACAGCTCCCAAGCCTGCTGTGGATTTTTGCACACATAATCCTCTAAGGTCTGCATAAAACGGTCTTCATTACAAGCACGAATACAATTTTCAAAAAAGGTACCTCCATAAGCATCTTGATGAGGAGCACAAACCCGAAACATACAATCTTTGGTTTCTTGGCATTCGGTGACAAAACCACAAGCCGACCCTTCGTCGTAATAGCCTTGACGTAATTTATCAAAAGACCCTGTAGAGGTTAATAGTGAACTTAATAAACTCATATCCTTTTATTTTAAGTGCCTGTGTGTTCGCAATAGCCCTCGTCTAATACTTGTAAGTGCGCACGGGTCCAGTCGTGGCCATTGGTATCATAATAATACTGCTTTTTGCCTTTAAAATCTTCCCAAGAAATAGGCTTACACCCCTGGCCATCTGAACCGCCCAAGGATTTGTTTTTTTCGGTATTTTTGGAGGAGCTGCTCATCTTTTTACCAAAGAAGAAAAAGAGCAATACCGCCAACAATAAAAACACCCACCAATATTTTTTTACTGCTTTCATAATTATACTTCTATGTAACAATAACCGTCTTCTTTCATTTCGATATCAGCCTCCGCCCAGCAAGCAAATTCTAAAATCTCGTCTGCAGTATTCAGCTTACCAGCCGCCAAGGCTTTGGCTCTATATTTGGCTAATAGCTCATGCACCGCATCATAATCGCCTGTTATCTCTCGTTTGATTCGTTGCTTTCGAATCCGCTTTTCTTCCAAATATTCAACTCGTCCCAAGGTTACACAAGGCGTTGAGGATGTCTCTCCTCCTGTAGTGCCATTTCCTGAACTGCTACCAGCTCCTCCGCTAGACGTGTTCTTTTTATCCTTTTTTGAAAAGAGAACAAAAGCAATTAGCAAAACAGGAATCAAAAGAACCAATAAAATTTTTATAGTATTACTCATATCAAAAAGGCCATTTAGTTTTTATCCAAATTCTTTTGATTCGAATCCAATTAGAAAGACGATCCAAAGCAATATTAATTTTGTGTTCAAATACAAAAAAAACAATGGTTAACAACGTCAAAAAGCCCATTAAAAAACAGACTCCTGTAGCAAACTGCAACTGTCTTTGTAGGTCTGCAATAACCTGGTTATTCAAAGCAAAATAATCGTCTAATTGCTGCCCATAACTTTGAGCAACGACTACAGAAGTTGCTAACAAAAAAAAGTGTATGGCAAGGACTTTTATTTTCGTTTTCTTATCAATTTTATGAATATCTAGTAGCATCTCATTTTATTTTTTTAGTAACATCCAACCTAATAGAATTAATAAAAGAAGTCCCAAGCCAATGCCTAAGATGATCCAAGTTTTATTATTATATTCCTCTGGTAGTCCTGCCTTTTCTGCGGTCTCACTCATTGCTGGATAATCTTTATCCAAAGATTTTAACCAAACTGATTTAGCAAAACTTTGTTTAGAGTTGTAATATTCAATTTGCCTTTTTCTAAAGGCGTTGTTTAGCCGAGCAACGCTTTTATCTATTTGCCTGTTAATGGCTCCTAATGTCAACGGTCCTACCACGCCATCAATGGCAAGACTTTCGCCCAAATCGTTCAACGCTCTTTGCATATTTTTGACACCGCCTCCACTAGATTTCATATCTGCCAAAAAATCTGCAATGGTTTGACTCTTGATTTGCGTTCCTAGAATTTTATTCCAGTAGTTTTGGCGATAAATTTGCAAGGCTTCTTGTTCAGTTAGGGTTTGCATTTCTGCAGCTGTAACAGGATGCCCCCGCCAATTAGACAAAGTAGGCGCAGCAATCGACATATTGGTGCCTGCTTGGATTCCTACGCCTATTTTTCCCCCTGTATAATTGCCAGGATCTTGGGGGTGATTTTGATAACCAGCTTTTATTCGTCTATACCTTCTTTTACCTGGTTTAACCCACTCTTCAAAACTTGCCATGTTCGTTGTATTTGATTCTCTAAAGACCAGCAACCGCCAAGGCATTGTTGCCGTCTGTGGTGCTTGGTGCTGGTGCTCCGTCCAAGTTTGCCCCACTCTCGCTATGATCCGAACAAGAACAAGGCTTCTTAGCTCCTTTGATAAAATTATTCATGCTCTTTTTTTCTTTATAATCTAGGTAAGTAACCACTAACAAAAGAGCTGCTAATCCTAAGCTTAACATTTGAAAAGGCTTCATAAAATCTATTTTTTTATAGGTAATAAAAAAGCTCGCAGCTCCAACAATACAGGGGAGCTGCGAGCCTTAAATAAATATCTAATTATATGGATGCGTTTTTACCCGCAAAGACTATTTTCAATTTTTCCTGAATAGGTGTTAAATTTCACCTGTGTAAATTCAATACCAGGAGCCACTGCATCTGTAATCAATTCCAGATAAAAAGAATCTCCTCCTTTGATATTGGCTTGTGGTGGTTCTTTTCCTATTGCATCATCGCAAATAAAGCCATTAGAGGTATATGTTTTTTCTGATTCCAATTGTCCATTTACATACAAACGAAGCGTTGCTTTTTTGCCTACTGGCAAACTATTAACAATCCCTGTGGCTTGAATGTATCGACCTGTTGCACCATCATACGATTTAGGCATACAACTATCTGGAATTTGGTAATGTACATCTGTTTGTTCTGGACTTCCTGTTTCAGCTTCCATTTGCTCTCTGCTGAAATCGTGTTGAATCAAATAAGATGATCGGTTATCATTAAAAGCAGTCATGATACTATATTTTAAAGTCTTTTTAATTAAGAGATTAGGCTGTATATCCAAAGAGCCAATACCAAGGCTAAAAACAAGCCTATTGTCAGCATGGCAACACTCATTGGCTCAGCCTTTGCATTCACTTCTAAGGCAACAGGTATCGTCGGAAATGTTGACATTTTTAATTCTTTTAGGTAGAAGGAGCACTGTCTCCATTTTGTTGAGCAGCTGCCCACGCAGCTTCTCGCAATTGGTTTCTATACCTTGCTTCTTCCATTCGTTCGTTGCTCTGTAGAGCTAAATAAACCGCTGCGAAAATTAATACTCCAGCAATAATCCAATCTGTTGGTTTCATATTATTAAGCGTTGATTTTGTTTAGACGTTCTTTAACGTCGTAATATTGATAACAAGAGTCTGTTGGAGTGTAATAACTCTTTGACCAACATCCTGTCATTTCGTTATTGATCAAACTTCTTAGAGAACTGTCATTAAATAACCTAGAATACTCATTGACCACAATTCTTAATTCATTGTCATTCAATTTGTATAAATCCAAAATAACATCCTCCCAAGCGGCATTACTCACAGGGTTAAAGATATTCCAGTTTGTAGGATAGATTTGATCGTGTGCATTTTGAGCGATTCGAGTATATTCTGCAGAAGCTTTTCCGTTATCGTCTGTTATTACATCTCCATCCCCTTGTTTGAGTGACAAAGCAGTTTTAGGGGAAAACCATTTGTTTTCTATTCCTAACCAAACCAGTACAGCAATTAGTACTAAGGCAACGATTAAAATAACAGTCCATTTATCCAGCTTCATAATTCAAATTATTCCCAGCCAAAAGCTTTGCCCATTGAGAACCCTCTAAACAAAAGGAACAACAGCAAAACCAATACTAATATGGTTACTAAATTAAATTGCATAACAGTTACGAGTTAATTACATATACAAAGAACAAGAGGCTGGTATCTTTCCAATACTTTTTAAGTAATGAATTGCATTTAAGCGAATACACTGCTCTTTTGTAAGACCTTTCTTTTCGCAAGGATGACCAGCTTCATTAATTTGCTTTTCTGCATTGGCTTTCCAATCTGCATCATTATTAATAAAGTCAATTTGTTCTTTAATTATTCCTTCATGCCCTGCACAAGGTCCAGAAGGCGCAGTTACAATTGGTTCTTCTTCTTTGCTGAAATACCACCACAGCCCGACAGCTGCTAAACCCAAAATTAACACGACCCACCAGTTTTTAGAAAACCACTCCATCTTATTTCTATTTTTTTAATACGATAATCAATAAAATAATAAGGAATACGGCAGCTACTCCACCAATGACCCACCATAACATTTTACTTTGTTGCTGTTGTTGATGGTACATATAATCACCGCTGTAATTCGGTCGACCGTTGGCTATTCCTATAATATCTCCTACTACATCCGTAATACCAGAAGCAAAGCCAGCCCAATTGCCTGGATTTCCAAAGTATTGACCAATAGCAGAGCCTCCCCCTTGGCTAGTAGTTGAAAAATCGGGAAAACTAGCCTGAGCAGCTCCTTCACAATGAGCAGGAACACCACCAGCATCAATACAGCTGTCATAAATATCCCACGCTTGATTCCATTCTTGTTCAGTCATTTTCTACACTACATTAAGCCAAAAAATTAATTTCCTTTTCTTGTGAATTGCCTGTTAAGACAATTTTACTTCTGTTAGGAAGAAGCGAAGTGTATAGGTATTACCAGGAAGGATGGTAGAGGTCAAAGAAGATCCAGCGTCTAACGTTTTGTTGATTCCTTTCAACTCTGTTAGGTTTAAATTTTCTTGCATTGAATTTCTTCCTTTAGATGGATAGATTGTTTTGATAATAGAAACGGTATCCACTTCCAAAGAATCGTCCCAAATAGAGATAGCTCTAGAAAATTGCCCTTCTTTTCCTGCTAATGTTTCAAGGTGCAAATCCTTGATAATAAACTTACCTGTTAGGAGCTTTCTCATTAGCAAGTTATAAGATTTAGAAACTCCCACGATGCTTATATTCCCTGATTGAACATAATTCTGTTGATCAGCATAAGCTCCAATAGCATCAAACAAAACAAATGGCAATTCTTGCGTAGATGAAGTATTTTTAACTTCAATTTCTACATACAAATCACGAGTAACATCTGGCTTTTTGGCTTGTACTTCTTTGCGATAAGCTGCCACATCTGTTGTTGTTACCATTGTATTCTGGTAGTTCGCTAAGCGTTGCATTTGTTGCGGAGAAACAGCAATCATGCGGTTGTATCTTCGATTAAACATACGTTACAATTTAAATTTTCTAACATTCTACTTAACAAAGTAACGGCATTGCTTCCCCTCATGCAATAGTTTGGATTTTTTCGTAATCTTCGATTTTTTTAAACGTATTTTTATAATTATCAAGCATTAACAACAAAAAAAGGCATCCAGTATTTGGATGCCTTAAAAGTTTAAGTCTAGTTCAAGCCCTCTCCTCTTTTGAGGTACTATTTATTAAATAAGATGACATCTTTAAGACATTTAAAGATCATGCTAATCTTATTTTGTTGTGTTTCATTCTCTAGTTTTTGTCTTGAAAGGTATTCAATAGTTGCATCTCCTATCACATCTAAAGATTCCTCACGGTTTTCCTTTAGGTATTGTAATGCTAGTTTTACCTCCTTGCTTTGTTTATCTGCCATTTCTATAAAAATAAATAAGGGATTCAGAATTATAGGTATCTGTGTGTGCCTTAAAACAAATATAATAAGATTTATAAAATTATAAAACTTTTTGTTTCAAAAAGTACAAAATGAAACTTTTTGTTTTATTTAACTTCTTTAAGTCGTTTTAGTGCCATTTGGTAATACTTTGACTGAATTTCAAAACCAACAAATTGCCGTTTTAGCTTTTTGCAAGCTACTGCTGTTGTTCCACTACCTACAAAGCAATCTAAGACGGTCTCTCCTTCTTGTGTGGATGATAAAACAAGATGCTCTATTAATTCAAGCGGTTTCTGTGTGGGATGAATTTTTTCTCCGTTTGTCTTTTTTGCTCCTGAAGAAAAAGCTGGGAACCGCCAAATATTAAGCCCTCTTTTGTGCTTATTGAAGGCAGGGCTAGGATTCGTACAAAAAATAATATCTTCGTGACAAAACGAATAATAACAACCAGGACCACTTTTTTTGTCCCAAGTAATCCGATTTCTAACCGTAAAGATTTGCTCCAATATTGGATAAAAAAAAGGATATGTACGCCAATCACAAAATACATATACCTCTCCATCGGGTTTTAGTACCCTTTTAAATTCCTCAAAAACAATTTTAAAAAATGGCTCCATTAAATTCAAGTCGCTATATATGCCTTTATTGCCATTGTGCGTCATACCACAAAAATAAGGCGGGTCGGTTACAACGGCATTAATAGAATTGCTTTCAAGTTTCTTTAGTCCATCAATACAATTTTTGTTGATAATGGAAATTTGCTTGTTCATAAGTATTGTTTAAAAACATGAATTAATAATTAACTTTGAACAAGTTGAATGTCTAGTTTGAGCAGAGCAAAAAGGCTATTTTGGGCTGTTAATTCTAGCCTTATTTTGTTCTTCTAGCAGTTCCTTTATTAGTTGTAATTCTGCCTTTAGATCATTGTTAAATTGCGTCTTATTATATTGATCATACCCCAGAGCAGCACACCATATAGTAAACTCAAAAAAAACTATACATAAGAATACCTTTGCCTCCTTACTTAGTTTCTTTCTCCTTGTGAAGTTTCTCATTTTTAAAAGTTTTTATAACAGTAGAATTTTCTAAAAACATCTTCTCCCCTTGTTTCTGCTGCAGCTATTGCTCTGTTCATTTTAATAGCAGTCTCAATTAAGGCACGTGGGTTGGCTACTTTGATATCTGATTTTTTAGGTATCGAAGTTAATTTTCCAATAAATAGATATTTGATATACCCCCACATTTTAGGCGGTAAATCATTAAATTGATGTACAATAATAAAAATATCAACGCTAATATGTCTATGCTGAATAACCACCTTTTTTAATGCTGCGTTGTGGTTCCAATTCGGCTCTACATACATGGCAGCATCATCCATTATAATATTTCCATTTCTGAAATGCCTGTGAATGTTCCCCCAAACCTCCTCCGCTCCGTAATCATCAAAGTAAATTTTTCGAACACCTTTTTTAAAGCCCAATGCTTTTTTAGTTGGTGCAATGGCTTTAATATCATCCCAACCTTGTACCGTGGCATTATCTATAATTACTAACGTTTTTCCTCCCAAACGTTTTGCGTGGGCTTTTGTCTCCGTTGTTTTCCCTGTGCCAGTTGTAGCCACATAAGCGTGTAGCATTGTTTGAGCTGTTTCCATAATTAAAGTAGTCCTTTTTGAGCAGCTTGCCCTTTCCTATTTTGCTTTGCCCCTTTGTTAATGTTTCTGATATTATCAGGAGATGCCATCCCCCCTTTTAAGTCTTTTTTTAGCTTTTGGGCTAACTGCCATTTCATGCCTAAGTTAGTGGCTAAGGATACCGCAATAACCACCTCAGGTCCCCAACGGAATTTCCATTTCTTATACACAATGGCGGCACTATCAATCAAATCTTTATACTCTGGAGTATGCAAATTTTTATAGGTTCTAAATTGGTTTGAGTTATCCCAATTCCCATATACATTTAGGCTAAATAATTTAGCTGTTGTATCATCATACCAAAAAAAGAAAAGCCGTGCCGCTGCTCGATCTTCATCGCTAATTGTAGAAGCATCAACAGAAGGAACATCTTCTTGTTCTTCGTCCTGCTCTTCTTCTTCGTCGCTTTGGATCACTTCCCTTGCCTTGCTGCCTCGTTGTTCATCATAAGACTTAGAATCGTCGTTCCCTGCCAACATATCAGTTAAAGAAAGTTCTTTACCTTCCTCTACTGTCGGAGTCTTTTCTGTTGTTTCGATGGTATCATCGTTATTTAGATTTGACATTCTTTTGAGTTTCTGCGTCAATTAATTCATTAATCATTTTATGAAATTGTTCTAAACTATAATTTTTTAGAATTTCCATTTTCAAAGCTTTAGGATCCTCCGATTTTTTATCTTTAGATACTGCCAACTCCATAACTCGTATTTTGTCCCCAACAGCCATAATATTAAAGGAAACCAACACCTCTATAGATTCATCTAGTAAGCCTTCTTCTATTAGGTTTTGCTTTCTTTTTGTTGCAAATTCGGCTATCTTCTTTTGATTCGGCACCAACATTCCAAATAACTTATTAGAAATACCTTTGGGACCTCCTAATACTAATAGCATTTGATTCATAGCTATTTCTTGAAACTTTGAATTTTTTCCTTGATTTTCCATAACATATTTATTAGTAGATTTATAATAAAGCATTGGTATTCCATTTTGGCACTTCATTCCTTGGTGCTCGCTTAGGTACCCAAATTGAACCAATCTTTTGAGTGTATAGCGAACTCTTGAAGTTAATTGTTTTAGCCCCTCCCCTTGTTGATGATACTCTTCTGCACGAGCAGCAACAGCTGCAACTACCAACGCAATATATGCCTCTTCTCCTTGCGTGGTTACTTCCTGTACACAGGCAAAAACGTTTTGTTGTAATTCTATACTATACACCTTTTATTTTTGATTATAAATTTACGCTTTTGTTTCAATAAAATCAAATTATTGATTTTTTAAAACATTTTTGGTTGCTTTTAAGCTTTAAAATAAGTATTTTTAATCAAAAATATGATATTATGCCAAACATTAGTATTCAATTAAAAGAAAACAAAGGTTCTCAAAAACGATATGTTTTTAAAGTAACCGAAACACCTAATTTTTTAGCTACTCTATTTGGAGATAAAAAAGCGGTCTATAAGGTTCTATGTATGTCTCGTTCAAAATTACCGCTTGAAGAAGCCGAAAGGCTTACTAAATTGATCTTTCATAGCAAAGACAACTGGAAACCTAACAAGGGCAAAAAATGCGACCATATAGCGACTTTAGCCGACCACCCTTCTACTACTTTTTTTATTACTAATTCAATATGCAACAATGAATCCGACCATACCAACACTAAGGGCAGCGAAGAAGCTGACAAGCAATAGAGCCATACGAATTGCAAATAATTGGCTATTCTTTACCATGCAAAAACAATCCACTGTTTCATGTTCTTCTATGCTTGAAATTGTATTTTATGGTATACGACACGGTGCTACTTTAAAAGAAGATCCTAATGGAAAAAAGGCGTTGGCTCGTTATTCTTCTAACTCCATTTTTGCCAACAATGAATACAATCAACCGTTGCCCCCTGGTTTGGATATTACGAACCTAACAATCCAAATCTATTTTTTCATAGAGGAAGAAAGTTATATTCAAATTGATAATTTTGATTTTACCAAGCCTTATAACGGTCACCAAATATTATTAAAAAGCCAAGAGCCAAATGATCCTTTGCTTTATGTCAACATTAGCACTTTGTTTAGTATCGCTATGAGCCAAACCGAGCAGCCAGCTGTTAGCGATGCTTCTAAATTTGAGTTGATCCAAAAAGGCAAAAGTAAATACCGAGTTTTTGACTTAGATGGAGGGCAATTTAAAATCCTTCGAGATGATACACTTGCCAATGTGAAACCGTCCTCTCCTACTGGACGTGGTGTTTTAAAAATTTATCGAGCACAGTTAGAAAATGCTTAAACTAAAAAAGCACTCCCAAAAATGGAGTGCTTTTTCTTATGATAGAGAATCTATACGGCTTTATTTCCGTGCCGTTTGCCCCTTGTTTTGTTATAAGCTAATTTTAATTTTATATGTGCCTCTAAGTCGATTTTGTATAGATTTGCTAAATTTTCAATATCAAAAATTATAGAAGAGATAGAATCCTTTGAGAACTCACTGTAAAACTTTGTTAATTGTAAATCTAAAGCTATTAAGTAAGGTAATAGGCTATCAAAAAGAATAGGGCGTTCGTTTTTCGCCCAAAGATTCATTTTTTTATACCCTGCAAAATCTAGCAAGCGAATTACTGTATCAGCTAATTCATCCGCAAAAGAATCCTTTACATTATTCTTAAAACGCTCTATAAAAAGAGCTTCATCTTCTTGGCTCATATACAAAAGTAATCCTAAATATTTCTGCCCTAGTGCTTTTATTTTGGACTCCTTTCGATACGCTTCAAACGCTTCAAATAGTTCTGATTTGATTAATAATATTAGTGTATTATCACTTCGATAATCATCGTACCAACCTGCGTTAATTTGGTCTTGATGAATTGCTTTTGCTAATTGATTGTACTCCATTTTTTAAAATTTACATTCCACAAAAGCCACTATTACACCCTTCAGCTTCAAATAGATTTTGTGTGAAATTTAGTTTTGAAATATAGTTATATGAAATGTTCTTTTTCCAAGTACCTTTGCCCTTTCCTTCTTGGTTGGCGAACCATTGAAATTTATTTGGCTGTTCTATGCTCTGTTGTTTCAACAGAGCGGCTGGACGATGAAAGCAGCCCACACAATTGTTTAACTCGGCAAATCGAATCAATTTATCTTTCCAAAAATTTTCAATATCCACCTTGTCTATCCCATCTTCTATTAATGGAAATTGAGGCATTCTCCATGCAATATTTATCCATTTATTTAGTCCTTTATGCCTTCCTTTGGTGTGCCTTTCAAACGTTGCTTTATACACACTTAAATTATCTTCATTAAGACTTTCAATCATTGTTTTGGCTCTTGAAACTTCGGTGCATCTATAGCCAATATTCATTTTTACAGGTTTGGCATTAAAGTACTCATGCCACCAATGAAAAATTGGGTCTATCTTCAACCACGTTGTACAGTAACGGCGATGTATAGATGGTAACCAACCGCCTTTGGTCTCTAATACTTTTTCAAAAGTTAAGCCACTTACCCAATGTATTTTTTCACCTAAATGCTGCTCCAAATCAAACATCGTGTGTATGATTGTATCATCTTCTAAGGTTCCGTTAAATTCCTTATCTATTCGGCGTTCTACTTTTCGAGCTAAAGCTCTATCCTTAAATCTGCATTGCTTGTCCTCTGTTCTGACCAACGCAAATACTAAGGCATCACTTTTATAATTGGCAGCTATATAAGCAGATGTTTTACCACCACTAATACTAGTCACTATTTGCATACATTATTTTTTTAACTACTTCCATCAAATTTAATCATCTAGAACATCCTCAAAAACAACCAAGGAGAACAATTTAGGACGCAAGTCTTTTAATATAATTCTAAGATAAAGTGCCGTACAAGCACCAAACAAAACCGCTACCCCGCCACCAACCCAGCTACTAAACCAATAAGCATAAAGCAGAGCCACCCCAAAACAAAAAACATACATTGTCAAAAAAAAGAAGCACACAAACAATAGTACATTAGACATATTACGCTGTTTCTAAATTTTTAAAAGTTACCTTTTCATTCTCTGGATCAAAATGAGATTCAATTCCATATTTTTCTTGTAACAACACACAACGTTCCATTGCCTTATTATAATTATTCGCCTTAGTTTCCTGTGTTTTTGAAGTAAAAGACCTTTTATAATTTTTTGCAATTGCATCTTTCAACCGCTTTATCGTATCCACATCGTCATTGTCAATAAAATCTATATCATCTAATGAAATAATTCGCTTTTTCTGTTTAAAAACATTCAAATCTATTACAGCAATTGGTGTTGTTGTCTGACTATTGTCCCCTGCATGCTCTGCTTCTGTCGGTTCTTCTGTCGATTTCTGTCGAGTTGTCGTTTCTTTTTTTGTTAAAGTAGTGTTCAAGCCCTTTCGCTTCCCTTTATTAAGAGGGGTTGAGGGTTCAGGAGCAGGGGATCCATCAAAACGAGTTTGATTTTCACAATACCAATTAAAAGCAATTCCTCCAACACAAAGCAACTCTAACAAAATCATAAACCATCCAATTGACAAACCAACATCATTATTTTCAGTTACCCAAGTATTAACCAACTGTTTGTTATCAGCTTTAGCCATTTTTACAGCTGCTTTTTTTTCATTTTTAAGCGTTTGGATTTTTTGATTAAATTCCAATACTACGGCAGCCTCTTCTGAGCGTAATTTGCCTCTATATTCTCTATTTTTCCGATACTTATCCCTTTCTTGCTGCAGCTCTTTTATATCTGCGTCAAAAGGCGTTTGAATTTCATTTATACTAGCTAAAGGAGGGGCCTCTACAACCATGTTAGGAATGAATAAAGAAGCATAGAAACTCAATCCAACAGACAAAGCCACTACCAATCCAATACTACTACCCAATTTTATAGATGTATCTTGACTTTCGTTGTAATAATTTTTAAAGAACAATCTGGCAATTATTCGTTTTGAAATTTCCAGCACTGTTGCACCAAGGACACCCAATGCTCCAGCCATAAAAATGGCTACCTTTGTATCTAAGAAACTAGACAGCCACAAAAAAGCTAAAAATCCAATTCCAAATACTTGGGTATTCCAACTAAAAGCACTCGCAATAATGGAGATCATATTTCCCATTCTTTTCAAGCCTCTATATTCTTGACAAAAAGGTACTTCGCAAAATGCAGCGTGTGCTCTGTTGATGTCTCTTTGATTTTTAGAGTCAATGCGTTGACTCTTTGCTAAGTTTTCCATATCTTTAAAGTCTGATTTAAGAAAATATTTCTAATATTTTGAACTGCTCTTACCTGGCCGGGTAGGAGCAGTTTTTTTATACATAATTTTTATCTTGCAAAAAGTTGTACATATTTCTTTTGGCTTTAAACATTGTATGTCCTGTTGTTTGACAAAGAATATCATATTTAGCCTGGTTTCTTTCAAACCATACATAAGCCACCGTATCTGAAGCACTTCCTTTAACTGGTTGCGTCCATAAAACATACCGTTTACCATTCGATTCAATCTCCTCTGGAAGCACTGCAAATAAAGCCACCAAATCTTCCCAAAATTCGCTTGCTGGTTCGATAATAGTTGGCAATAGTTTATTCAAAAGTGTAATTAACTTAACGACCTTTTTTCCGTTCTCAATTACAACAACTGAAATAGTCGAGTAAACTTGTCCTTTTTCAACTAACTTAGCAGCTTCAATTTCTTTTAGTAAAGCTTCGTTTTTAGGGCTCAATTTTTCAATACTCGCACGTTCGATAGGGGTAAACGCTACCGTTACAAAATCACCTGCTTTCATTTTTTCCTTGTTTTAAATAATTTGAATAATATTGTTTTGCTTTTCGCTCTGTTTCTTCGATATGCTGCATAAAGTCATTGTCTTGGCTTCCAAACCACCATTTTACAGACTCTAATAAGCGACTATTAATTAATTGCCGACCTTGCAGCGCAATTATTCCAGATAGCAATTCATTATGCCATCTAAATAGGATTAGAATAGCAATGTTTTGAGCTAAAACAATTGCTGCCAATACCCATTCTAATACTGTAAAATCCATTTTAAGCCGATTTTAATTCTTCAATACTTGTTTGTTCTTTTATCTTAATTACCTTTAAAAACCATCCCTCAGCACGTTTGCCGTCATTTCGCTTTTTACGACTTCTACTAAAACCCAAAAATTTAAGAGCTGCTCCAATTTTGTTAGGATTTAAATTCAACCTTGGATAAGCTTCTGAAAAGGCTCTATAAATTTCTGTAGTAGTTAAAAATTCGTCATAATTTTCAGCGTTTCCGATTTCGTACATATCCAAAATTAATTGATGTTCAACATCATATTTTTTGAATTTTTCTTGATATTGTGTCATTATCTTCCATTCATTGGGAGTCAATAAATAATCAAAATCGCCTTTTTGAGAAGCTTTGTGCAGATAATAGGCTTGCGCCCAAAACTTAGTTATATCAATGTCCGCAAAAGCATTTAAATCAATATGCTCTGACACTTTAAAAGTCAAGAAGCGTGTATTCCCGCTAGGATCTTGCAAAATTTCTTGTGGATTAACAGAACCGCAAAAATTAGCAATCCTTGGAGCCATCGTATCACTTTTGCCCCACACACGACGCTTTTTGACACGATCTTGTGTAATTAGACCTTTAAGAGATTCCCATTCTCTTTGGTTCTCCATCATTGCCAACTGTTCATCAATAACAATAATAAAAGTATCTACAAGCCTTAAAACGCTATCGCTATTTTTTGACTTTAAATCAATTTCACCAGAATAGAAATACTCTGGGTATTCAGAAGGCCACAAGCTTTTAAAGAACTTCGTTTTTCCTGTGTTCTGACCACCTACTAGAATAGGGCAGTAACGATTTGTACAAAAGTTGTCAACAAAGACATTGGCAACACTTCCTACAATCCATTTTTTAAAAACCGTATTAAAAAAACCTTTTGGAGCATCTGTTTTAACAAGGCTTGCAACTTGATTGATATAGTCCGTTTTATCATCTTCTAACTTAGCAGCCCATTCTATAAAAATGCGTCTTAAAGGATGTTCTTTTGGTGAAAATTCACTTTCTACGCTCTTTTTTATTTGAGCTGGCGTACTATAAACCCCTTTTTTATACATCAAGTGCTTAAAAAGAGAATTATAACAGGCATCATCCAAAACAGAATACTTTTTTGATTTTATTGCTTTGTATTCAAATTGACCATTCATCAAATTAAGCCGAAAAACAAAATCCTCTTTAAGAGCTTCTTCTAAATAAAATACGTTAACTATTTTATCTCGAATTTTCTTATCTGCAATCCCTAATCCTTCTTCTAAATACTCTACAAATCCCCAGTAATCCTCTTTAAATAACTCTACTTGTTCTTTAGTAAAACCGCTAGTATGTGTTTCTACTAAATCCGTGTATTCTCGAAACAACTTTGCCTTATATGTCGGCTTTTCTTTAGGCTTTTTTAATGCCTTTTTAGAATTGTACTCCTTATAGATTCCTTTTTCATGAGGGTAGTATTTGGTATAAGTCCATTCTACCATACTACTAATATCCTTAGCAGGAGCATCAAAATTATTTAAAAAGAAATCCGTACATTCATCTTCTTTAATACCGTATTTAAAAGCTTCAATACAAAACCATTTTAGATAATCGTGTTTTCTTCCTTCTACATAGCTATGCCCATCTCGTTCCAGCTTATTCAACAAATTAGAAAAAGTAGCAGCGAGAGAATCACTATTAAGGGAGTGGGACGAGGGGAATGATTCTACTTCGCTGCTCGGCTGTACATTTTCTTTTTCTTTTGGTGTTGTTACGGCAAATAAATCTGTTTGAAATTCAAACGCCTTTGCATCTTGATTGTAAACACAATCAGGATCATAACTTACATAACATAACCTGTTTATATTATTGCCAGAAGGATCTGGTCTTACGCCTGTCAATTTTTGATAAAAGTCATTAACCGCCTTAAAGGCTTTTTTGTGGTCGGCTCTATCACCTCCAACCTTTACAAACACCTTGTACCCACGTCCACTAGGAGATAAAAAACAAACATAGGTATATTTGCACTCTTTAATTAAATCGGGAATTGTAACCAAGTCATAATCCGTCAAATTATCAAAATCAACAATTACCAAACGATTATATTCTAATAGATCCTCCATTTTAGGAGGGCAAGGGCGTTTTGTTTTTTTATTATAAGATTGTCTTAATACTGCAGACGGTGTAATACAAGGAAGTTTGGTTTTGGCTTTAGTATATTTTTCTTTCGATTGTTGAAATATTTTTCTTAAAGGAAAGATATACTTATTAAACCAATAACCGTCTCGTATATTATCACAAAATAACTTTATGTCAATCTCGCCTACTTTCTCTCCAAATGTATTTTTGTATTCTGTACAGCGCATCTAATAAATTTTTAAAAAACAGGGACAGCCCCCACTATCCCTGTAAAAAAACGCACCAAGGGTACGTTAAAAATCCATTTCTTTAAACTTGTTGCAGCGACAGGACTCGAACCTGTGACCTAGTGCCTATGAAACACTCGAGCTAACCAGCTGCTCTACGCTGCTTTTTTTAAGTAGGGGGCAGCAAACCATGTATAAAGCTGCCCCCAAAAATGTAAGAACCCCAAATTTCAAACCTCAGATAAAACACCTCTTTACGAAAACTATATCTTTTTAAGAGAACTCAAATCCAATCTGTAACAGCTCTTTGGCGGTCAATTTCTCAAAACCTGCTTTAGTTCTTTGTACTAATTCTTTTGGTTCTATATCCATTACCTTAGCTAACTTTTCAATCTCTTCTAACTTTGCTTTTGTTGGATTCTTGAAAACAAATTTTTGGCGATTAGGAGTGCCAAAAACCTTACTTTCTAAAGTGCTAAACTCAGCAGCTGTCATTCGATGTGAAAGAAACTTTTCTAAAACACCTTTTTCTACTTTCTGTTTTCCGTTTTTCATAAAACTAATTATTATATTAGCATAATTCTTGCTCTAAAATTAGCATAAGCAAATACTATTAAACAGTATTGCAATATTCAATATTTGCAAATGCAAATTTTATTATTCTCAAATATAAACCTGAAAATTTGCAAATGCAAATTTTTTCATAACTTTTTTATGGAATTTGATAAAATTGACAAAGAAGTACTAAAAAGGATTATTAAAGTCGTCAATGATAAATACGATGGTGTAATGGCTAAATTTTGCCAAGCAATGGGAATAAAGCCTCCTAGCTTTTTTAGTACGCTAAAAAGGGAGGGCGATCCATCTTATAAATTATTAAAAGCGATTATAGGAAAACACAAAGAAATAAATCCATACTGGCTGATGCTGGGAGAAGGAGAAATGGAGCAAGTCAATTTTTCAATAGAAAATCAAGACTTAAAAGAAAAGTTAGAAACAGCTGAAAAAGAAATTATCTATCTAAAAAAGATAAATAGTTTGCTAGAAAATCAAAAATAGAGCTTATGACGGCTAATGATCGAGTTCGAACAATCATACAAAAGCTAGGCATTAAGCAGCGTGATATTTTAGAAAAAGAGCCACGTTTGAAACAAAATACATTAAGTATTAATCTAAAAAATTCTGACTGGCCTAATGGATATTTAGCCGCTGCTTTGTCTAAATATTGGGGGGTCAATTTGAATTGGATTTATACAGGAGAAGGGGTTTCAATGCTGCAGCAAGTAGAAAAAGAGGCGCAAATAAGCTATTTAAAACAACAATTAAAAGAGTTGTCGAGCACGTCAGACTAAGGGCAGACAACTTTCGTTTTCTAGTCCGACGCTACAAACACAAAGAAAATCAACGCTTTACAAGCAACTGACAGACTAACCATACTGTTTTTTTTATTAAAGTATAAAAAAACACCATATACACTCCCAAGAAAAGGGCTTAAACACAAACTTGAACTTTTTCTTAAACTTTAGGGAATGGGAGTTTCGAAAAAAATTAAATAACAGGAAGAATATCATTCGACGGTCTATTGTGCAAATGTTGCTTTCCCTCAACTTCCGCACGATAAAACCGTAAGTAATTCACTCGAATTATTTGCGGTTTTTCTTTTTATTTCCCAGTCTATTTTCTAGCATCGTCTATCTTTTTAGCTTTCTTATTCTATTCAAGAATAAACGACTTACACCCCTCCCTAAAAGAATTTTTCTTTTTCAATTATTTCTACTATCCTTTATGAACAAAATCCTCCCTAAAACAGTTACAATAAATAACTGCACCTTAAAGTAGATGCTAAAAAATAAGGCTATATTTTATCTTTCTGGACGATTACTAAAACAAACACATTGGTTTTAACCTACATGATTATTCTTATCAATACATTTTACTGATTGTTGCTAATACGAATTGAGTTTAAAACATTTCAATAAATTCTAATTTAGTTTTTACTTTAACAACAATAAAATCATCATGTTTACTGAGTATAAAAAAGTGGGATGCCATATATTCCAGACACACATTCGCTCCCCTAGTCTAAGCGTATTATCTCCTGTCAGTTATGCTGTTATCAAACGAGAAAGTTCCCCCAAAAAAGGTATTAACCAATTCAGCAACTTATTCTACTAAAAAATACCTATCAATCGTGTCTTTTATCTTAAAAAGAGCCAGATCCTATCCGTCACAAAAAAATAAGTTAGCGTTAAACTTTTATTTATTACTTTCTACTCTGCCCTATTTTTCGGAAATTTAGTCGACCAATTCTTCAATCCTTTTTCATTTAAGTCTTTAAAATTTATGAATTTAAAACACATTTTTAATAGCTTTCTTTTTACGCTCCTGTCTATTATTTGTATGAACACCCTACAAGGTCAAAGTATAAAGCCCTATAATAAAGCTTTAATATGGCGAGGCTTTGAGCATCAATGGACCTACAACCATCGAATTAATAGAATTGGCAGCCTAGTTTCGATGCAACAAGATAGTGGATACTGTGTACATTATAGCGCAACAGGCTTGGGCTCTGATAGTACCTTTGCGACAACCCATTATACTTATGTAGAATCACCAAATGTTTTTTTTAAAGAAACTGAGATCAAAATATTGGTTAATGGACATGAAGGAGACTTATTAACAAAAACGGAAAACATTTATTTGGATTTAGATAAATGGATGCAAGGCAAATCGCATTATGATGTACTTGTCAATGGTTTTGAAGTAAAATCAATGACCAAAGCAGACCAACTTCAACTCCTCCATTTTTTGGTAGAAGACCCCCTGTACATAAAGGAAACAAAACAAATTTATCTAACAGCTAATTTTAATTTGGTTACCAACTGTAGAACACTTGAATGCGAGCTTTTTAAAGATCAAACAGCCTATGAACTTACGCTACATTTGCTGGTTATTGGTTTTGAAGAAGATGCAGGAGAAATTAGAAATTCATATACTACTAGAAATTATGCTTGGGATATTGCTGTAGAGGTAGAAGACGTTAGCAAAGAACTCACTATTCAAGGGCAAAAAGATGAATATCCTACTGCTTGTGTCGGCATCAAAGGATTGGGGATTGTATTAAATGAGGAACATTGGCTCTTGCAGTTGGATAATTACATCACTCCTCTAGATTACAACGAAGAAAATGGACAAATGCGCAGCCATGTCAATATGAAAGTTATTGCATGGAACAATGGAATGGAAAATTTTTCTGTAGCTCCCTTTAAAGCTGAATTTGCAAAACGAAAAAGTGGCTATGCTATGCTAGATACGAATCCTAGTTTAATTCAGTTTTCTGATGCTAAAATCAAGCATGGGCAAAGCAAAACATCCTTGTATTGGCGTGGTAGAAACAAAAGCTCTGAGGCTCCTGAGGCCGAAAGCATCAAAAACATTACTAAACATTTAAATTTCGATTAAATATGAAAATCATTCTATCCAATTCTCTAATGCTGCTCTTGCTTTTTTTCATAAGTACTTCTAGCATTTTCGCGCAAAAAAATGGTGTGAGTGGTTATGGACATACTGAAATTTTGTATGTCGGTTCTGAATTATCTGGAGATGTCTATCTTGGTGCTGGTGGTGGTATTGTTGTTAACGACAACTTCCAATTTGGAGTATACCTGAGAGCTCTTAACAAACCTTATAAGTACGATTTATTTGAATCAAATCCCGATAGTTTGTTTGGCAAAAACAATCATCCCTTTTCTCGAAATGATTTTGCAATTTCTAGTAGTGCTAGTAATATCGAAACAGGTGTTAATGTTGGTTTTAATGTGATGCCTGACAAACCTTTTCAAATTACATTTAATGGAATGTTAGGTCTTAACACGGTATCTTTCAGTGAACTTACTGCCATCGAAGACCCTAATAATTCTATAGGGGTCATTTTTGAAGATGATTTGTATACTATGTTTGGACTCAATAGCTCCTTGGAAATAAACTTACAAGTAAAAATTGGTGGATTTCTTAAACTTGGAGCCAAAGGAGGATATCATTTTGCAATTATAAATGGGGAAACACGCAATGGCAATCTGCTCAAAAGTCCTGCCATGTTTTCAGGTCCTTATGTGGGCGCTAGCGTTGTATTTGGTAGTTTTTAGGCTGAGTCTCTTTCTGCAAATCGTAGAAAAAGTAAGGATACAATCAAGATTTTTCAGCAGAAAAATACTTGTAGTTTAGTATATCTACGGCTTCTTTAGTCGGCAAGGAATTAATTATTTTAATTCCTTTTGGCTTTTTTTTGCATAGCTGTTGAGAGTTCTTAAATTTGCCTCGTCTAATGGAACGCTTTGTCAACTTACAATACTTTGTGACAAAATCGTATCCGTTAAACTACACTACTACTCGGTGGTATTTCAAGTTGATTACCATCAAAATCCTTTTAAACGCCCAAAACATAAAACATTTATAATCAACACCAATACAAAGATACTTTTTTGTTTTTGCAACAGCAAAGCGAAAAATCTATGCAGTACTAAACTTACACATTACTATAATAAACAATCATGATATTATCAGATAAGGAAATACTAAAAGCAATTGAAAATAAAGAAATTGTAATCGAACCTTTTGACCCAAATTGCTTAGGTACTAATTCTTATGATGTACACTTGGGAAAATATCTAGCCACGTACAAAAATCGTGTTCTAGATGCCAAAAAGCATAATGAAATTGAATCTTTTGAAATTCCAGACGAAGGTTTTGTCCTTCAATCAGGAATGCTTTACTTGGGGGTTACCGAAGAATACACAGAAACACATAATTCTGTTCCTTTTTTAGAAGGAAAATCTAGTGTTGGACGTCTGGGGATTGATATTCATGCCACTGCTGGAAAAGGTGATGTTGGTTTTTGCAACACTTGGACATTAGAGATTTCATGTACTCACCCTGTTCGTGTATACAAAGGTATGCCTATTGGGCAATTAATTTATTTTATGGTACATGGCGACATAAAAACGTATTATAACAAAAAGCAAAACGCAAAATACAACGAACGTACCATCCGCCCTGTGGAGTCCATGATGTGGAAGAACAAGTTCTAATAGGAACTCCTTTTGCTTTATTCTTAATTAATATGCGTCCATGACCACTTTTCTTGTTATTGTTGGTACTTTTCTTCCTTTTTTGATAATTTTTGGAATTGTCATTCGAAAAAGTGCACGCATTCAAGAAAAGTTGCAACGCTTGGAAGAGGAACGCAACGAGTTGCAAGACCTCAACTCATTGCTAAAAATAGAAAAAGCAGAACTCCTAAAAAAACAAGCTCAACTAGATCAGGAACTTAGCTTAGCGATACAAAATAATAGCCAACAACAAGAAGCACTAGAGTTGTATGCTACTCGACAAACGGAATTTCATATTATTAAATTTGGGCGAATTCCAGCTTGGGGTAGTCCTTCTTATAGTATTTCGGTAGATGCCTTGGGCAATGTCCTTTTTCATGGAAAAGAAGCGGTTCGGCTAATTGGCTTTTTTCAGTGGAAAATTTATAGGAAACGTATTCATAACCTTAATAACATTATCAAAAAATCAGGCTTTTTCGATATCAAGGAGCCTTCTTTTAAAAGTTCTATTGATAATATTTCGGGTGTTGTCATTGAAATTTATCTCAAAAATGGGTTTCACAAAAAAATTACTTACGATCATGCTGCCAACTATCCTATAGACTTAGGTTTTTTGGAACGAAAGTTAGATATTATCTTAGGCACTCAAAAGCTTTGGCTTTATTGGGATCAAAATGTTGTACAATTCTCTATTAAAAGAGGGCTTAACTACAAAGTTTCTTTTATTCTAAATCAAGGCTTGCTCTATACCATTTTAGGGGAAGAGTACTTTAGTGATGCGTATCAAGATGGCTGGGAAAGCCTCAATAAATTGGTGGTAGAATATGAGCACTTATTCTCAGAAGCAACCAACTATTCTTACCAAAGACACCCTCGTGACACGATCTGGGTAGAACTAGAAACTGGTTTTCGCTTTTTAATTCTCCCTGACAAACACAAAGAGCTTTACCATCGCTTTGCTAAAATTGTTGAAGATTACGGCAATGAATTGCAAAGCAAGACCGAAAAGTAGGCTAAAGGGAGGAACTTTTTTGTAAAGATGTCTGTTTCCAATCTTAGTTATTGCTAATCATAGTCATACCCCCCATTCCATAAATCCTTATTTACATCCCCTAAGTAACATTTTAAACACTTCTACAAATCTATCCCATGGAATCTATAGAAATAAATTTGGACCTTCCTCCCAAAGAAAGGTGGCATTTTGCAGCTAACTATCGTACAGAAATCAACGAAACTATCGCTTGTTATTGGGTAGATTTAGCAGATTATGTAGCACTTATAGAAAGCGTCTTAGATAACTACAAAGCATTATTTATTCCCTCGAGTTATCTCGAAGAGATTGAGTGCATTGCCAATTATTGTGATTATACTGCCGATCAAATACTGATTGCTAATTTATATTACGACATTGTCAAGTTTGCTTTTGCTTGTACTGCCTTTGCTTTTGAAAAAGACGGTAGCATATGGCATGCCCGTAATCTAGATTGGTGGACAGAAAATGACGTTTTAAAGAAATACACCAAAATTTTTACGTTTACCAAAGGTGGTCAGACTGTTTTTCAATCCATTGGTTGGGTTGGTTTCGTTGGTGTTCTTTCAGGCATTAAACCTCACCGATTTTCAATTACCTTAAATGCAATCGTGAGCGATGAACCTCCTATGATGGCAAAGCCTGTTAGCTTCTTACTTAGAGAAGTTCTTGAAGGAGATTATCACTTTCAACAAGCGCAAAACATGCTTGAACAAACCACTATTGTTTGCGATTGTTTATTACTACTATCTGGAACAACTGCTGGGCAAATGCTCGTTATTGAACGAACACCTCAATCAAGTAAAACTAGACAAGCTGCCAATGGTTTTATTATTGTTACCAATGATTATAAAAAAATCAACTACAAAAGCAATAACCAAAGTGCTCTCAAAGACACGTCATGTGGTCGGTATAATCGCACACAGTTGTTGCTAGAGCGAGAACTTCCTTCCAATCCAATTGATTGCTTTTCCATCTTAAATGACAAAGCTGTTAAAATGCAAATCACAGTGCAACAAATGGTTTTTAATCCCCAGCAAGGACTCCTTGAAATTAAAGTTCCTTAAAATACAAGGCAACTAGGGCAATTACAATTAAATCCCATTAATTCTAATGCAACACTAAGAACAAGACTTGTGCAATAACAATCTTCATAATCAATGCTAACGGAAACATCATGGCATAACCAAATACAGGAATTCTATTTTTTGTTCTTGAGGCTGCAAAATCCAGAATAGCAGGCTGATTGGATACCATGCCCATCAGAAAACTAAATGGTAATTTTATAATTTTATAACCTACAAATAAAATAGATAATGCTGTCAGTAGGCTGATAACAGCACTTGCTCCAAACACATAAATGCCTTCCATAGAAAAGCTATCAATAAAAGAATTGCCAGAACGAACCCCAATGGCAGTCAATAACAAAATCAATCCTATCTGTTCTAAAGTAACATTGGCAGAATATGGCAGCGACCAGACAATTGGTCCCGTTCTTCGCAAGGCTCCTAAAATTAGTCCTACAATTAAAGGACCTCCCGCATAGCCTAGCTTAAAGCTAAAGCTTGATCCTAGGTTTAATTCAATAGTTCCTAAAATTAATCCCAAACCAATTCCTAGTCCAAAAGAAAATAGATTTACTTTACTAGATGCTTGATAAGAGTCCCCAAAAAGTTTAGACAATTTTTTAATATCGTCCCTTTGTGCAACAAATCGAATTCGATCTCCCAACTCTAAAATCGTATCCCCATTTGCCAGCATATCAACATCTCCCCTTCTAATTCGTGTGATTTTAGCATAATATTTTTCCTCTAAATTTAGGGATGCAATAGAACGTCCAGCCACTTCTGGATTTGATACAAAAATTCTAGTGGTATCAAAATTAGAACGATCGTAAACCATAAGAGAGTCGGTTTCTTTTCCTAAGACTTGTTTCAACCTAGTCAACTCTTCTTGATTCCCAACTACAGTCAAAATATCTCCCAACAAAAAATGGGTATCTCGGCTAATTAAGTCCATCTTTTCATCTCGTATAATCCGACAAAAGGCAACTTTCCATTGATGTTTTTTTAACAACTCTCTAAGTTTGATATGCGTTGCCTCCACCTCACTTACTTCTATAGATATGCGCTTCAGTTCTTGTTCCAAAGGATAATGATCCTGCAAGTTTAGTTTTTCTTTTTCATAATTAATCCGAAATACTTTTTCCATAACAATAATGGCAATAATACCTCCTAAAACGCCCATTGGATAAGAAAAAGAGTAGCCTACGACCAGCTCTTGCGTTAATTCTGCAGCTTGCTCCTTCGGAAAAGTATTGCTCATATAATCAATTACTCCTGCTAAAGCAGCTGTATTGGTGGTACTTCCTGCATACGCTCCTGTAATCGTAGCAGCAGAAAAGCCAAATAAATACCATAAGGTAGCTGCTATACATCCCGATAAAATGAGCATGGATATAATAAACAGAAAATCTCGAATGCCATTTTTGCGATAAGATTCAAAAAAAGCTGGTCCCGAACTCAAGCCTATAGAATAGACATAAATCGACAACCCAAGCAATAAAACAATTTCTGGAATTTGTAATTGAGCATCTATAGCACCAAAAAACAATCCTGTAAACAAAATGGCAGCAACGCCTAAAGAATTTCCTTTGATGGATATATTACCAATTAAATACCCTAAAGAAGCAACAACAAAAAGCAACAACAAGGGATATTCTGCGAGGATTTGAATCATTGTTAATCGTATCATTAGTTCGCTTGAACTACACAGTAGCAGCTAACTAAGCTTGCGAGCTCACGAAGCAAAACAAGTTAAAAACTAAAAATTAGTCAACTATTATTGTTATTGTATAATAGCTATTTTATCTTTCTAAAGAAGTTAAATTCAAAGATGGGAAAAATTCCCAATAATAAGCAATTATTGGATTCAATGTTTAGCCACCAATCAAAATCATAGAGCGATTTTGTCCATGATTTTCTGGTTTAGAAAATGCTTCTAAACTCTCCCAACCACCTCTAGCAGGTGCTTTTGACTGAATACTTTTCAGAATAATTGGTCGAATATCTTCCCCTGCTCGAAATGGCGTTAATAAATCTGTTTCGCTGGTTGAAAACAAGCAGTTTTTAATTCGTCCATTCGCTGTTAAACGGATTCGATTGCACGTACCACAAAACGGATTTGTAATTGTACTAATAATAGCAAAAGATCCTTGATACCCTCGTACTTTATAGTTAACAGCAGTATCGTTGGGTTTATCTGCTATCCGAAGGATATTGTTTTCATTGTAATAATTAGTTGCTTTCTCTACAATTTCTGCTAACGAGATACCTTTTTTCCAATCCCATTGATTTCCATCAAAGGGCATAAACTCTATAAATTGAATTTGTAAATTTTGAGCCTTGGTCAATTCTATAAAATCAATAATTTCGTCAAAATTAATGGCACGCATCAAAACAACATTAATCTTTACATGAAAGCCTTCTGCTAATAATAAATCAATATTTTGGCGTACTTTCTGAAAATCATCTCGCTTGGTGACCAAAGCAAATTTATCCCGATCCAATGTATCCAAACTAATGTTAACAGCCTTTAGTCCTGCTTTTTTAAATGCCGCAACAAACCGATCTACAATAATTCCGTTTGTTGTAATTGCTAATTCTACAGGGAGTGCTCCGAGTGCTTCTATAATAATAGTGGCATCTTTGCGGACTAATGGTTCTCCACCTGTTAGGCGAATTTTTTTCACGCCCATTTCGACAAATGTGGTAGCAATTGACAAAATTTCCTCATAAGTCATCAAGTGCGACTTAGGAGCCAACTCTACTCCTTCCTCAGGCATGCAATAAAAACAGCGTAAATTACAACGCTCTGTCAAAGAAATGCGTAGATAATCATGTATTCTATTATGTTGGTCCTTAATCATTAATCCCTATTTTCCTTCTAAGATTTTTTTTTCTCTAATTGATTCGATTTCTAATGTCTATCATTTCTGCCGCTACGCTCACGGCAATTTCTGCTGGGCTTTTGCATTTGATAGGAATGCCTATTGGCGTTTTGACCCGCTCAAAATCTGCTTCTGAATAACCTTTTTCTAGCAATATAGTTCGAATTCGATTGACTTTAACTTGGCTTGCCATCATTCCAATATAACAAGCCTCTTTTCGAATTAACTGACTCAATATCAATGTATCTAAAGCACTAGAAAAGCTCATAATGACAATATAATCTCGTTTTGTACTTGGAACAAAATTAGCTACTTTTTTATAGTTGGTTATAATTTTTTTAGAAATAAATTCGTCATATTCCTCTGTTGGCAAATCGGCTCGGTTGTCAATTAAGACCACCTTAAAATTAAGCCACGCAAGTTGACGGCACAATGCTAAGCCCACATGCCCTCCTCCGATTAAATAGACTCGATCTTGATTGTTTATTATAAAACGATAGGTCCAATTTTCAATAGAACTAAAAGTATATTCAAACTTAGGCGCTGCGGCATTCGCTTCTTCTACAACTAGCGTATTATCAGCAGCCAACACCAAATGATAATCTTTTTCATCTGTACAAGCCCATACTATTTTCTCAACGAATGCCTTGTGTTCTCTATTCAAAAAGAAAGTCAGGACTGTCTGTTCACCAGAACAAGACAGACCCGACCATTTACTTCTATCACTTTTATCATGGACTAGTTGCTGCCGAGTACAAGTATTGGTTGTAGTTTTTAATAATTTTTTGCATACTTCTACCTGTTTGTATTCCATAGCACCACCGCCTATTGTTCCGTACATACTAGCATCTTCACTCACCGCCATATAATGTCCTTGTCGCCCAGGGCTACTCCCTATACTTTCGGCAACAAACATTAGAGCAACCCGTTGATTGGCATTGATTTTTTGAGCAACAAATTTCCATAATTGTACTTCTTTCATTCAATAATTGTTTGAATTTGTGAGGTGCTTTTTTCCCTTTAGTTAGGTTAGCAATTATTTATTAGCACTTCTGCGGTGCTACTGCATGGTTCTAACAAACTATTGGCTTCTTATAATGATTCGATTATTGAGCGCGGCGACCTTTTAATATTGCTAAAAAAGAACGACTTCGAATCTCTTCTAGTGTCAGTCCTGTTGCCATTGCTTCCTCTTCTGAAATTGCACCACTATTCATTCCTTTCAAGAAATAATTCAACAAGCCTTGCCCCGTTGCCGCATCATCAAAAATATCTGTTGTCAAGGTTGCTCTAGCTGCCTTATCAATAAAATTTTTCAACCGCAAAGCTGCATCGCTATAACTTTCCAAGAAAAAGGCATAAACAGCCGCATAACGAGCAATAAATTGCGCAGGGTGTAAATCCCATCCTTGATAAAATCCATTCCAAAGAGAATGACGGACATGGTCATAGCCCATTTTCCAAGCACGATGTACAATCTCTGTATTTTCTTTTAATTGAGCATAACTTAGCTCCTCTCCTCGATGAGGCCCTACAGGCATTACATTTGTTGCTCCATCCGACAACCAAATTCCAGTATGTGCCAAGGCTACTTTTGTCATATGGTGCGCAAAATCACAAACAGGATGATCCATTGTTTGGTACTTAGCAGTGATACTACAAGAAGCCGTATAATCATAAGTTCCAAAATGGCAGGCAATTAAACGCCCTTTGCTAGCACGGATAAAACGCATTAAAGGATTTCGACCTTCCTCTCCCATAATAGATTGCGTTGTCTCAACCATCATTTCCATTTTTAAAGCCCCTTTAGCAATGCCATTAGCAGCCTCCAACCATTCAAACAACTGCACTAATGCTTCTACTTGTCCTTCAATGGTTACTTTTGGGAGCATTACAACAAAATTTTCAGGCAATTGCCCGCCCGTTGCTGCGCAAAGTGTGCTAATAAAAATATCTAGGGTGCGAATTCCTCTCTCTTTTAAATCTTCACTAAAAGGCTTGATTCGTATACCAATAAAAGGCGGCAAGGTTCCTTCTTGCATCCCTTTAGCAACTTCTTCCGCCGCTCTAGCTGCTGTTGCATCTTCCTCTTCGTCACTTCTATTACCAAAACCATCCTCAAAATCAATTCTAAAATCTTCTAAAGGCTCATGCTCTAATTTTGCAACCAACTTATTGTAGACGGTATAAGCCAACCAATGAGGTTCTTTTTTTCGTTCCACCTCTGGCAAATTATCCAATCGTTCTTGAAGAATTTGAATTTCATTAGTACTCGTAGGCAAATATTCCCAACCTTCCAGTTTTAACACACGACCCAATACACAAAAATTAGGTGCATAATATTTTAAACTACTGATAGCTTTGGTTTGTAATTTGGTAACAATTGTTGCATCAAAAAGATTAGCACCACCATATACAGTATGTACTGGTTGTCGGTCTGCTCGATCGCCTTTATAAATTTGTTGAAAAGCAAGGTTATGTTTGCTTAACTCGTTGGTAACAGCACTTTTTTGTGCTGGGGTTATTGATAATTTCATATATTACTGTATCGTTAGTTTAACAATGGAGAATTCTACTTAGACATTAAAAAAAAGCAAACACTGCCCCCTTCAGTCTAAACTTTATTCCAAGATAAAAATAAAAAGATAGGACTTTTAAAGCTAAAAAAAAATACCTTCTGTATATTTTCGGCAAAAAAGGAATTTCTTGTTTTTGAACGATTACTTTTTTGTTTGACCATAATTTTTTTTTTTAGATCTATGCAATTCTTAGTCTGGCTCCAAAAGCCTTATCCTGTTTTAGAGACCTTCTTTCAAAAAGAAGTTTTAGCCTGTAGCTTTGGGCTATTTATTTATCTATTTTTAACACTTTTTCAACCATTCAATATACAAGATATTGCTAGCCAAGAATCTAGATACATTTTAGGTTTTGGAATTGTTACAACAGTTTTCATGAGTATCAATTACTCCTTCTTTCCCCTTCTTTTCCCTGTTTGGTTTCACAAAGAATCTTGGACAGTTGGCAAAGCACTATTGTTTATTATTTTTAATATTCTATGTATCGCATTCGGCAATTATTATTACCATATTTTCAGCACTGGAAATGACCTTTATATTTTTGATTTAAGCAGCTTCCTATTCATGACGACTATGGTTGGTATTTTTCCTGTACTTTTTTTTCTTTTCACAACCGAACTCTTATTATCCAAACAATTAATAAAAGAAGCCAATACTATCAACAAGCAACTTGTAATCGAACAAAAAAATAATTCAGCAACCTCCGTCATTCATTCAATCCAATTGCAAGGAAAAGCATCTACTGATTGCCTAAACTTAGACTTGCAACAGTTTCTATTTGCTCAATCCGAAGGCAATTACTCTAAAATACACTATTTTAAAAATGATTTTCTACAAACCAAACTACTTAGAGTATCCTTAAAAGAATTAGAAATACAATTCAAACAATACACTGAAATTATCCGATGTCATCGCTCTTTTATTGTTAACAAAAATCATATTGCCTCTCTATCTGGCAATGCTCGTTCATGCAATATTCATTTTATCAATAGTAACCTAACCGTTCCTGTTTCTAGAAGCTTCTCCAAAGAGAAATTGATTTAATGAAAAACGCTCCATAAATGCTAACCCTATTAAAAATGTACTTTCTAAACGCATTCTTAGAACAGAGATTCCCATTTATCCCTTTCATTTCCCATCTATCACAAAGACTTGATTGTAACGTATTTTAGTTTTTATATTGGAGCTTTATTCTTCAACCACAAAATTTAATCTACGATGAAAAAATTAGGCGTCTTTCTAGTTTATTCTCTTTGTCTTATTAGCTGTTCTACTATTATTCCAATATTTACAAAAAAGAAGCTCGCCAGCCAATCATTTAGCTCGTTGGCAACTTCTGCTGATCATTATTTTTGGAAACACTTTCACGAAGGTAATTATGACAGTATCCCACAAATACTACACCTCCTAAAAGCAGCATATATAGAGAACCCTAATAATGCTACGCTTGCTGCACATATTGGTTTTACGCATGCCTGGGCACTATCAGAACGCATTCGATTGCCTAAGCCCTCCGCTAATGTCATTGACCATGCCACATTAGCAAACAAGTATTTTAAAGAAGCCATGCAATTAGACCCCAGTGATATACGGCTAAAAGGGTTTCATGGTGATTTTTTAATGTCAGAAGGAAGCATTGACCAAGATCAAAAGAAGATCGTCAAAGGGTACCTTGAGACTAAAAAAGTCGCTAGACAATGGCCAGAATGGGGAGATTTCACCTTGAGTTATCCATTAAGTTTATCTAACAAAACAGACAAACGATTTCAAGAGTCCATAGATTTAATGTGGCACAATGCCGATGCTTGTGCCTATGAAAAAGTAGATCGAGAACATCTAGATTGGAAAAAATATTATCCTCTATTAAATACAGATTTAACAGAAAAAAATAGGCGAGCTTGCTGGAATACTTGGATTGCTCCTCATAATTTGGAAGGTTTTTTCATTCACTTTGGCGATATTTTAATCAAATCAGGTGACTTAAAAAAAGGACTTATGATGTACCAGAACGCTAAGTCTGTTCCCGAATATGAAAGTTATCCATATAAAGAAGTTGTCGAGCTTCGAATAAAAAATGCTCAAGAAAATCTCCAACGTTTTAATCAAGCTATTGAAATTTCAAATGGCAATAGCAACAATGTCCTAATGATTAACAGCAAGATTTCATGCATGGGATGTCATCAGAAGACAAAATATATTGCTCCTGATACTTCAAGGTCTTATGTTGCGCCACATCTAAAAAGATAATCATTAAACCTATGGCTCAATATCCTCTGATACAGGGGAAGAAGTCGTAATAATAAGCCTAAGAAAAGAAATAATTAAAGCAAACATGGAGGTGTACATAATTAAAGCAATCAAATTAGCACCAGAGTCTCCCACAAAAAGCTGCGTAAAACTTTCTGTTTGTGCATCTAATAAACCTAAAATAATAGCTAAAATTACTGCAATAATTAAAATAAAGGGGGTGGATTGATTGGAGTGCATTTTCATAATAAAAATCGATTAGAACAACGAGTATCTCAAAATAGCGTTTATGTAGTCATTCTATAAACGCTATTTTGAGACCAACATTAATTTAACAGTGGAGCAATATCTTTGGTAATTGTTTAAAAACTTAGCAAACAATTCCTTCTTATAATAAAGACGTTGTCCAACTCATATTGGTTGGTATTTTTACTATGCAAATATATATAAAAAACATATCAACTTAATCAACTCCCTCTATAAGTTGAAAATCCAAAAGGATTTAGTAACAATGGCACGTGATAATGTTCCATATTAAAAGTTTCAAATACAATTCCTACCTCAGGGTAAAATGTCTTTACATTCAGTTTTTCATAATAACTTCCCGTTTCAAAAAACATCCTATAAATTCCAGGGCTAATCGTTGTTCCTTCTTTCAATAGATCTCCAACACGTCCATCTAAATTCGTTATCCCCGTAGCGATAGTTTCCCATTCTTTTCCATCTTTTCTTTGCAAACGAACCTGCACTCCTGCTGCTGGTTTGCCCAGACTTGTATCTAATATATGCGTTGTAATTTGACTCATGCTAATAGTTTTTGAATTCTCAAAGTGGTAATTTTATGCTGTTCTCCTGCTGCAATTTTCAACTCTGTGGCTCGATCATTGGGCAATCGCTCCAATAACAAATCCAACATTTGCTGCGCTGTTTTCCCTGTTGCAAAAACAATAAAAATAAATCCAAAGCGAGCTTCATAAGCAGCATTTCCCTCAGCCAAAGCTTCAATCACCTCCATAGAGGCTTGTTGTACTAATTTTTGCTCATTACCAGCCCAATCTTTAGTTGCTTGGAATTTTTTTGCCAGACTATTAACATCGCCAATTTTAGGGTGTCCTTCAAAAGCCTCTAAGTAATCTAACTCTGAGCATGTATTCCAAATACGGTCAGAGGCTTCCTTCAAATCATGGATTGTTTCAAAAGGAAACTCGGCAGCCAATTCCTTGTACCATTTCTTAGCAGCACAACAATACTCTAATTTTTGTTCCAAATCACCCAAATTGAGTTCGTTTAATTCTTCCAAAGTCATACGTCTTTTTTTTAACTTCACATTCAACATTACTTCGTCCAAAATCAGATTCACTTAATTATCAAGGATGCTTTTTATGTTTTTCATAGCCTCTAAACCGACCATAACAAACTGATGACCATAAAGAGCGAACTAAATCACTGCACAACGAGCTATCACACAACAGCACCAAATGTAATCAACGGAGTATTCATTCAAACAACAAGACAATATAGAACCAATCAATAGTCCTAAACAAAATTACCAAACAATCGCATTCTGCTCACCCCCCCATCTGGATAAATATTCAAACGAACATGAGTAAACACTTCTTCTGTTGGTATATTATTATAATAGTGTTCTTGATCTGCTTGCAACTTCTGCTTGGACAAAATTTCTTTCCAAGGCAACTCATCTACATTCTCTGCTGTTACAGCGCTATGATTGGGCAAGTTAATTCCATCTAAAGAAAAAGTATCTGGATAATTACCTTTAAAATGACAGGTGTCAATTAATGCTTGATTAATTTTGCCAGGTCTAGCCAATTTTACAACTACCCAATCACGATTATGCAAAGTTCTATTTCGTTTAGTTTCCCATCCATCACCCATATTTAGCCCTCTATTAGGCATAATTAAATTATCCATATGGCTAAAGAACATATCATTGCAAAGAATAGCCTTCGCGCCCATATTAGCCGCAGCTAAATCAATCGTGCTATTTTCATCATACATTGACCAATCTACATGCACGTGACCATACACTTTAAATCTGGCAATACCTCCATCTGGATAAATACGGAGTTTTAGATGTGTATAAATGTAATCTGAATACATATCAATAAAATGCTGTGACCCAGGTTTCAAGGCAATTTTCTTAACCAAGTCATCCCAATCATCATGATTCAATACAGTGTCTACATCTGCATCCAAAGGCAAGCAACAAGCTTCTACAGAAGCATAAGGAGGATGATTTCCTAAGAAATGATTGGTATCAATATCTAATCCTCTTAGGCGTCCCATTGCCCCTAACTTTATAATACAAAAATCATGACCTTCTGTCCTCTTTCTTCTAGACTCCCATCCGTCCATCCACTTGCCTCGATCTGTATATTTGTCTTCTATAAAAATACCTCTACCAGGTTTCAATAAATTCTCCACTGGAGCAAAGAAATCATCTGTACAATACAATGCTTTTGCACCAAAACGTTCTGCGGCTAAGTTCTGTAAAGCTGTAAAATCTGGTTCTTTCATTTTACTCAATTTGATATTTTAACAATAGAACAATTCTCTTCAAAAAAGCACACGCTGCTATGACTACTTGTTCTACATTTAGGTTAACGATTATGGATTACATATGACAATAAATTGTCAAGAATTGCTAAGATAAGAATACTTCATAGAATATAGAACTTGTATAGAATTCGCTTCTCTTTTTGCATTAATTTCCCCTATTACTATCCAATTCAAAACTACAAAATAATGACTACTATACCAGCTATTTTTTGATTAGACCTCTACAAGGTATAAATTTGTTTTTTCATCTTTTATTCCAATTTCTACTATAAAAATTCAACAAATACGATTATAATTGAGTCTAGCTCCTAAACTAAAAGTCAAAATGGGAAAATATTAAATTTTTTAAAATCCATAATTAACAGACAATCAATAGAGTTAAAAACGGCATTAATTTAGGATTTTATAAAGAAACAGAATGCAGAGCTCTGTTACTCGAATTTTTTTAAAAAAAATATTCTTTTTATGCTCATAATCAACAAAATAGAGCTCTGTTCTTTTTCCTAACTCATGATTATAAAATAAAAGAAACAACTTTTATTTTTTGTTTATTCAAAAATGGTATAACTTTAATCATTACTTTATTTGATGCCAAATAATCTCCATTTTTTTGAATATTTAGAAATAGATAAAAAATGCTTGCAAATAATCTTTTTTTAAGGTTTTTTAACTTTTTTTTGTTATTTTTAGTGGCAATAACTTTCTCTGCATGCAAAACATACTCAATATGAATCTAAAATTTGTACTTATCCTTAGTTTGATTTGCTTTTTTGGGGGCAAAACACAAGCACAGGACAACTTAGAATCTCTTTTGAGCATAGTTGAAACTGGCAAAACTTACGCTTTGTACAAAGCAAAAGCTGGAGATACTAAAATAATCAAAGAAACTAAGACACACTACTTGAAACTTGTTCCAGCAAAATATGAAACGGTATTAGATACAATCGAGCTTGCACCTGCGTTGAACGGTAATTTAGATACTAGTAATTACTTTATTCAGACCGAAGTTTTGGTTCTAAAAGAACCTGGTGCGGAATGGAAAACAGCCAAGGTTTCTCCTTTGTGTAGAAAAGATGATGGTGTGCCTCACCTTGCACTTTGCTTATTAAAAACAACGCCAGATTATAAAATTGTACATCGCAAGTTTTTTCCTTTTAAAAACATCATTGATACTACCACAACAGACTATGTTATTCCTGCTGAAACGATTATCGTTAAGCGCAAAGTATTAGTGCAAAAAGCACGTATTTACTATGTCACTGCTGAAAAGAAAAATGAGCTAGGTCCAGGAGAGAAAATAATCGAAATTCCTGCGGGTTCTTGGAGACAATGGGCAGAAATAGTTTGTCCTTTTGGAGACTTTAATGACCCTTCTATAGAAGAAATCCAAAAAGCTCTCAAAAAACAACAATACGACGTTCGAATCACAGGGAAATTTGACGAGCAGACAAAAAGACATTTGATGATGTTTCAAAAAGATAATATGCTCACAGATGATGGAGGAAATGTCACCCCCGAAACTTTAGATCGGTTGGGAGTCAAAAGAGAAAAGTTAATTCAAATTGATTTCTTAAACTAAGCTTCATTTTTTACCTTTAAAGTAACAAACGTCATTCTAGTCTATAGAATGACGTTTGTTTTTGTTATTTACGTTGTCTAAAAACAACCAACATAGTACTATCATTTCACGACCATTCTTAATTTATTATCTGAAGCATGAATGCCTGGCAAGAATTAGTAAGACAAGCTTTGATTGGAAATATTTCTAGTAATAAAATTTCTCCACTCCTTCTGGAGCAGTTTCGCAAATATGGTTTAAGTATAGCTTCCAACCAAACTCCCGAAACTATCTTGTTGAAAGCCGCTGCCATACAAAATAAATTGTATAGCGTTGCACAGGTTCCCCGCTCTACGCCATCTGAAACGGAGCAGGTTGCGCCTAAAGAGACATGCAATTATTATCACCCTCAACGCAGGTATCAACTTCAATACATTTTGAAGCATCGATATGACGAAATGCTAATAGAATTTTTGGAATTGTTAAAAGATCAGTGTCAAATCATTTCTCCCGAACTTTTACCCGAACTGCTAGATTATGGCATTAAGCGCCCTCATCTGCAGGAGTTTATTATTGCTTGTATAGGTAATAGAGGAAAATGGTTGGCTCAATTTTCAGAACAATGGACTTACGCACACCCTTTGATAGAAACAGATGATGTATTCTTTTATGGAAAATACGAAGAACGTCTACATTTTTTACAGAAAGTTCGTGCGGCAAATCCTACTCGTGCAATTGAGTTGCTTGAACAAGTTTGGGAGAGTGAAGGATTCAATACAAAAGTTGGCTTTTTAAAATTACTCCAACAAAATTTAAGTTCAGGCGATGCCTCATTCTTAAATACAGCTCATCAAGACAATCGTCAAGAAGTTCGAAACCAAGCAGCTATTTTATTGGCTTTGATTCCTGATAGTCCGTTAGTTCAAAGAATGCAACACTTAGCAACAACACTTGTTAGATACAATCTCAAGAAAAAAAGTATTGACATAGAACTGCCGAGTTCTTGTACGGCACAAATGAAACTTGATGGGATTGCTCCTCGACAAATTTTTATAAAGGACCATGGTCCCAAAGCCAATCAATTGGCTCAAATCATCTCTAAAATTCCACCGCAATGGTGGGAAAAAACATTTTGCCAAAACCCTCAACAGCTTTTTTTATTGGCTGCCAAAACCGAATGGAAAAATATATTTGTTTGGGGCTGGGCTATGGCTGCTAAGAATTTTAATTCTAAAGATTGGATTATTGCTTGTCATCGCTTTTACCTAGATACTTTTTTCAAACACAATTGGTCCAATATTTCTATTGATTTTTTATATCAAGACTTGCCCAACGATTTGTTTAATGCTCTAGCAGGAGAATATTTAAAAACAGACAATCGCCTAACATTGTCCGATGACCATCCTATTATTTCATTCTTACTAGCAGAAGGGCAAGCTTGGAATGACGTTATTACTAAAAAAATTATCCAACGCATTAAAAATACAATAGAACAGGATACTTATGTATTTCAATGGAGCATTAAAGCGGTTATCAAAAGAGCAGCTTTTTCTATACCTCCCAAACTTTATGATACAGTAAGTGAAGGTTGGCCAACAGCTTCCCAAGCATGGCATTCATGGCAAAAAGAAGTAGATGCTATGCTATCGATTCTAAAAATACGACAGGAAATGTACGATTTAGAAGATTTTACCATTCATCAATAATGTGATGATCGCATCAAAAAGCATTCTATTCGCCAATTGATTAATCCCAAAATAACATCGAAAATTTCCTCAAAGTTAGCAGATCCTCGTTGCCTTCTCCCTCAACAAGAGGGTATACATCGACATACCGTACTTGTGTCATGGTATTGTACTCTCCTATGCTATGATCCAAATAGATGAGTGCTGCGATTCCATAACGGCGATCTTCTTTTATATAATTTTTGCAATAAATTTTCACATCAAATAGCCCCGTTTCTGGTACAATAGAATATTGTACGAGTATTTCGTCCTCTTCAAACTGAATGCCATCAACGATTGCTGGTAAAAAGCCTATGGGCTGACGATATTTGCAGGTTTTCCAACCTTTGATAACAGGAAAAGCATCACACAACTCTTCCACCCAAGGAATTCCTTCCTTTCGACCATCACAACTAATAATTAAGACATGATCCCCATTTTCTTCTATGGTCAATTCAGGTATTAACAAATCACAATAGCTTTCAAGCTCTGCACAAAGGGCTTCATAAGGTTGAGGGTTTGTAAAATCACTTTTTAAGAATTCCTCTAATTCTAGTTTGTGATTGGCTAACCAAATCCAAAAATCAATTGCTTCCATTCACTATTTCGCTTAAATTTCTGAATTAATAGATTCCCACAACATATCTTTTAACTCAGCTATTCCTATTTGTGCAACAGATGAAATAAATACAGTAGGAACATTTTTAGGCAGCTCCTCTTTCAACATTTCTTTTAGTTCTTCGTCTAAGATATCAGCTTTTGTAATTGCCAAAATGTGGGGTTTGTCCAATAGTTCCTCGTTGTATTGCTTCAACTCATTGACCAAAATCTTATATTCTTTGGCTATATCATCACTGTCCGCAGGAACCATATACAACAAAGTGGCATTTCGTTCTATATGCCTCAAAAATCGGTGTCCTAGCCCTTTACCCTTGTGCGCATCTTCTATAATTCCAGGAATATCTGCCATTACAAAAGAACGATTATTACGATAACTAACCATTCCCAAATTAGGCACTAAGGTAGTAAATGGATAATCGGCTACTTTCGGTTTGGCCGCAGATAGTACCGACAACAAAGTAGATTTACCTGCATTAGGAAAACCAACCAAACCTACATCTGCCAAAACTTTTAATTCAAAAATCTTCCATTCTCTGCGTCCTGCCCCAGCAGGAGAAGTATAAGTTGGAATTTGATTGGTTGGCGATTTGAAATGCCAGTTTCCCTTTCCTCCACGACCTCCAGGTGTAACAATGACCGTTTGACCATCTTCTGTGATTTCGTGTTCTATTTCACCTGTTTCAGCATCTTTTATCAAAGTCCCCAAAGGCACATCTAAAATAACATCTTTTCCTTCTGCTCCCGAAGAACGACTTGATCCACCATTCTCACCTTTTGTTGCAATCACATGTTTTTTATATTTCAAATGTAATAAGGTCCACATTTGACTATTTCCTCTGGCAATAATATGCCCTCCACGACCTCCGTCTCCTCCATCAGGTCCCCCCGTACTCGTCCATTTATCTCTAAAGAAATGTGCTGATCCAGATCCTCCTTCACCAGAGCGACAACAAATCTTTACATAATCTATAAAATTTGAATTATCCGCCATAAACTATCTTTATTATACGTCTAATGAGTTTTTTAACGCTTCAGATTTAATTGACTGTTAGTCATTTTTTTAATAATGCTCAAACACAAACAAGAACCACAAAAAACTGATTAACAAAACCTTAAAAACTAAAACAAACTAAAATGTGTTCTTCTAACAATCTATTGTAATAAACTATTGTTCAAACAAAACGACAAAGTTACATTTAAAGTTTCAAAGTATAAAATGTAGGGAAAGTATCTTTAATTTTAATCTTTAGTTGACTTAAAATAAGTAGGAAGTTTTTTCTCTATTTTTAATCAAAAAAAAATGATTATCACGAAACCATTAAACAGGTTCCATGATAATCATTACTTGTCTTATTTACTAAAAACTGTCCAGCCAAATGATGACCACTTTACGTTAGCGCAGTATTATTAGACTGCACCTTCTACTTGATATTTCCCAGATTCAAACTGAAATGTCTTCATCAATTTATTCCAAGTATTGATTTGTGCCACAGCCAACGTCAAATAGCAAATTTCTTCTTTACTAAAAAATGATGTTAATGGATCGTATACTGCATCTGGAAGGTTTTTTCTAGTGCCTTTTGACAATGTTTCTGCAAACGTCAGAACAACCTGCTCTTTCTCTGAGAAAAGTGATGTTTCTCTCCATACACAAAGCATCGACAAGCGCAAATCGGATTCTCCTAAATGTTTCAATTCTTTGTGGTGCATATCGACACAATAGGCACATAAATTCAACTGAGATACCCGCAAACGCATTAGCTCCAACAATTGTTCAGATAAAGAGGATTGTGCTATAAATGTTTCCAAATCTCTCAACTTTTCAAACATTGCACTCGGTACATCTTGATAGGATATTCGTCCCATTTCTTTTAAGTTTTAATGATAAAAATTTTAATAACTCAAAAGTAAGCGACCTCAAGCGCAAAAAAATTAAGAAATCTTAAGAAAGAAATTTTGCCTTAACAATAGTTCGTTGAAACCACGCAGTAGCAGCGCAGCTAACTACTACCTCTACCTTAAAATAATTATTGTTTTTTCCTCAACTCGCTCAAATACTCTGGTGTAATTTCTAGGTACGAAGCTAGCATATACTGAGGAACTCTTTGAGCAAAATTAGGAATTGTTTGCATCAAAAAATCATAGCGCTCCTTACTGCCTTTGCGCATATAAAAATCCGATCTTCGTTGAATGGCAATTAGGGTTCTTTCTGTTATGATTCGAAACAAACGTTCTAGTTTGGGAACCTTCTCGTACAGCATTTCCATATCTGAATGACTCAAGCGCAAAACACTTGTTGGTTCAATTGCCTGAATGGATACCATCGAAGGAGTTTGATGTTTAAAACTTTCTAAGTTGGTGATCCACCAATTTTCTATGCCAAATTGCGTAATGCATTCATTACCTTTATCATCAATATAAAAAGTACGCACCAATCCTTGAAGGATGAAAAAATAATATCGACAAACTTGTCCTTCTTGTACCAACCAACCTCTTTTCTTAATCGTTTTTTGTTCTAGTTTTTGATAAATAAAATCTACCTCCGCAGTTTCGAATCTAAGATCGTAGCGATTCAAATAATTTTGCAGTTGAACTTTAATAGAATCAGTCATAATACTCTATTATTCTACTTGTTTCTAAGATCAATTCTTCACCATCTTTGTGCCACTTTTTTAGCCAATTTCCATTTGCATCGTACTCATACTGATAGTGGACCACATACTTATCAGCGGGTGTCAAACCACTCTCAATTTCCACACAATTACCCTGCTGATCATAGGTATAGTGCATTTTTTCGATCATAACGCCATTCTCATATTCTATAAGGCTAGTACACTGGCTTTTGTCATCAAAAATTTGCATTGTCTTTCGAATTACCGTTTTGGGTTTACCTAAGAGCTCGTCCAAGTTCTTACTTTCTTTAGTAGCTATTTTTTGGTAATAAACTTCATCCACCTCTACATTGGTTGCTTCTCGTACCGTATAAATCATCTGAATAGGATTAGCCGCAGCATCCATCGTGTATTTTTTAACAGCAACCTTTCGATTAGGCGTATAAAAAGTTTCTTTGACGACATTGCCAAATGCATCATTTTCATAAACCTTCATCTCTCTTATATAATCTTGATGTGCTCTTTGAGTAGCTTTCTTTGCCAAGAAGCCATTATTATCATAGGCATATTTTACAGTCGTAAAGACTTCTTTCCCATCAATAGATTGGCTAATTTCTCTTAACAATTGTCCTTTATCACTATATTCCAATATATATTTATACCCATTTCGACCAGTATCCACTGTCTGATAAGCAATCAACTGCCCTTTGGCATCGTATGTATTTAAAATTGTATCTGAAAAATAGGTAGAAAAATCATCTTCTGGATCATACATTCGACCACCATCATAAAGTTTCAATGGATTACCAAGACTATCAAACTCATAAGTATGCCCACTAAAGCCCTTTGAACCAAAAAAATTCCCTTCCTTAATCAAACGCCCCAGAGCATCAAACATCACAATAGAAGAATCTCCTGTTTCACTCAACGAAAGCACGGACTTAACCTTACCTTTCAATTCTGCCTTTTCTTTATCATTATTAGGGCTGATTCTTTTCTGTGTAGCTTTAGAAATAGAGGAGATAAGAGTTGTTTCCTCCTTATTATACTCCTGTTGTGAAGTAGCTCCATTGCACGAAAAAAGTCCCCAACTAAGCAAAATAAAACACCACCACTTATTCATAATAAGTAATTTTCTGCTCTATAAATTGATCTGCTACATCATTATAATTGTAACGAATTTGAGTCGTCCAATTTCCGTTTTGGTCATACTCATACTTGTACTTGTAAGTATCCGAAGGATTGACGACTCCATTTCCTGTAAAGGCAATATCTTTTATTTTATTTCCTTTTGTATCGTATTCGTACTTTCTTTTATAACTAGGGGCATTATCTCCTGTAAAGATAGACTGTTGTATTTCTTGCCCTTTTTCGTTATAAGTGTACAGTTGTTTTAGCTGAAGTTCATCTTTCTCATCATAAATATTAGTTTCTCTCAATCGTCCTTGATCGTCATAAGCATTCACACTTCTACTTTTACCCTTACTTTCAACAAAAGAAGCTCTATTCTCAATCTCATTTCCATCCTCATCATATACATAAGTCATTTGTTTGACAATTTTTCCATTGACCGACTCTTCGCTAGATATTAATTGATTGTTAGTATTATATTCATAAACTATCGTTCTTGTTACATTGTCATCTGAATAATTGCTTTGAGATAGTTTATTCTTGTCATTGTAACTATAGCTCCAAGTACTAATCGGCTTATTTTCTTCATTATAGGTCAATAACTCCACTTTATTTCCCAATTCGTTGTAAGTTGTTTTTATACCTCCTTGGGCGGCTCCATTAGTCACATAACCATCTTTCACAGTAGCATCATATACCAGTACCTCTCTAGATTTTATTTTCCCTCGTAAGTTTTTTTTAGCCAAATCATTCTCAACTTGCACCTTGGGTGAATCTTGTTCCAAGCTGGCTGTAGTACTATCTACACTATTTTCGGCAGAAGTATCGGAGGTACTCTGCTCTGTTGTACAAGCAATCAAGTTCCACATCAAAAATACTAGGATTAACTTTTTCATCATTTTATATGTTTTATCATTTTTTCGGTATAACTGCAATAGATATTCTGATTGTAGTTCTAATACGCTGCTCTCGCAAAAATCAGCACAACGATTTATTATTGTAGTGCACTTAGTTTTATGCAACAATTTACGAGCTTAAAAGAATACAACGATCTCTACGCAAAGCTTCAAAATTTATAGGAAAAAATATAAAAAAAGAATAAAATTATTAACTTAAAACTTAGTTTTTACAACTACCTTCCGTTTAAGATTACAGTAAGATTTTAGCTAAAAAACGACTATATCGTTTTATTCGCGTAATTGTAAAAAAAATAATAGCTAAACTGTCTTTCTTTTTCCACCATTTACTTGCCTCCAATTTTATAATATTGACATCGTTTTTTATCGTCAACAATCGGTTGTTTTCAAATATTCTATCTACAATGCCAAATGAAATTTTAGACAATTCCTCTACATCAGAACTGGTTGTTCGTTCTACATTATTAAATTTTGTTGAAATATTATTATTATTCACTTACACTATATTCCTCTTATATATTTGTTTGGGTTTTGATTCCAACCTTACCATAGGTTACCCGATTGTTGTTCTTATCATTCTTTTAAATTTAAAGTTTATCTATTCCTGTAGGAAAGCTTTTTTAGAATATCAACAGACTCAAGAGATAAAAAATATTCGTAAAATTAAAGATGGCATAAGCAGATTGGTTTTTATCTGTACAGGGATTTGCATTAGCCTTATTGGCATAGCGATTATTAGTTATAACCTACCATTGCTACTAGCCTCTTCCCAATCATTATCACTTAACAGCTTAATCCTCTTTATATGGACATTAGTAGTCGCTGCTGTCCCCTCCATGCAAATTTACTATATGTCAAAGACAGCCAACATATTCCACTTCATTACAAACCAATAAATGTACGCTTTATTTTGCCCTCTTGCACAAAGAGCCTTTATTATATCTTTATTCAAAATACACTCCTAATAAGTTATTAATTGGTTATATTAATTCACCTTTTAACGATTTCGCCCAAAATATGTTTATTCAAAATTCTATCTACAATGCCAAATGAAATTTTAGACAGCCCCACGCGTGGTAATTTCCAAAAGATTCGCAAACCCTATACTAGTATCTTAGAATATATTATTCTTATAACCAACGGTATATTTATTGTTCTTGGTGTTTTTATTTGTTGGAGTATTGCATTAACAGAAGAAAACTGGCTTTTTTTGATTAACCCTACCGTTTTTGTACTTCTATTTGGCATCCCCCCTTTTCATTTTGTTTACAAATGGCGAAAAGCATCCCAAGAATATGAGACAACTCAAAACACCAACTTATTAAAACCACTTTCTAGCCACGTTGCCATTTTTTTAGCTCCTGTTATTTTAGGGCTTTGGATACTCATATTTCTATTTTTATCCAGTTTTTTCTTCGCTTTAACAGAATTTGACAGCAATGCTACTCAAGGTAATTTCCTCTTTTTATGGCGATTAATGGTACTTTTTTTGCTCATTGCCTTAGGTCCCATTCAGTTCTTTTTCATTCGTAATACCAACAAAATCAGCCAAAAACTTCTTCGTCAACAGCCTACATAACACACCAATATATTCCTTGTACTAAACTTCGATTCAAAAACCATTGCACAACAACGAATGATAACCTCATCTGATAAAAAAGCAATCCATTATGCACGAACACAACTTGCTAGACGATCTTCATACACCAAAGCTAAGGAAACCTATTCATACCGTGCTTGAATGGATATTATTAATTGGGCATTTGCTACTAGGAATGTACTGCGTTTACGAAACATTTCTTGCCTACTCAATTACTGAAGAAATTATCTTAATCTTGCTTAGTAGCCTTGCCATAGGTTATATTTATTCTTGGCATTATTTTTCGATAAACTATGATCATAATAATTCAAAGAATACGGTTGTCCCTGTTTATCTAAATCCGCTGAGATTTTTGAGCTTTTTTATCAGCACTTTTTTCTTTTTTATTGGCTTTCTTTTTACAAATTTTGAAAGGTATAAATTTGATGTTAGTTGGAATTTAGCGCAGTGGATTACACTACTTTTTCTTATTGTAGGGTTGTTGCAACTGGTTTATAGTTTATTAACACCAACCACTAAGAATAGAATACAATAAAAGTAAAAAGTCTTAACATTTTTAAGCCAAACAAACTAAAGCTGTTAATTATAGACTAAAGCAGATTTTTGTAGGTGGTAATGTATATTTTTTGTTTAAATTTACACATTAATTGATCACTTAGAGTTATCATTAGTCTACTAAAATCACACAACAACAGTGCAACTCACAAGCAGCCTATTAACTCACTAGACATTCAAACTACCTAGCACAAAGCATTTATGCCACTAAAATATCTTTTGCCATTTTTATTTATCTGTCTCTGTTTTCATTCCGTTAGTTGGGGGCAAATCTCTGACAAACCACCTGTAAAGGATAAACTAGAAAGTGATAGTTCTAAGATAGAGATTATCAATATTGACAAACTTAAGGAACGGACAACTCCACAAGGGATTTTTAGAGACTTAACAGGCAATGTTCATCTAAAGCAGAAAGAGATGCATATCTGGTGCGATACGGGTTTCATTTTTCCCAACAGGCAAGTTGAAGCATTTGGCAACGTTCAGATGTTACAAGATGACAGTATCCGAATCTTTTCCGATTCACTTTATTACGATGGCATTCAACGCTTTTCCAAACTCCGCCAAAATGTAGTCCTCAAAGATACAAGTATGACCTTGTTTACAGACAAATTAAATTACGACTTAAATACTCGAATTGCTACTTTTCCTGATGGTTCCTTAATTGAGAGTGATACAACAACTCTAATTAGCAAAAAGGGAACGTATAATGCCAATACCAACATAGCGCATTTTTCAGACTCTGTCCGCATCACCAATCCTAATTACAAACTAACAGCTGATTCTCTAGCGTTTAACACTCAAACAGAAATGGCTTATTTCTTGGGACCAACCAAGGTGTATAATGAAGAAAAAATGGTCTACTGTGAGGATGGATTTTATGACAGCAAAAAGAATTATGCAGAACTTTATAAAAATGCTCGCTTTGAAAATCGAGAAGATGGCAAATTGGAAATAGCAGAAGGTGATACGATTATTTATGATGGTGCCAAGGATATGTATTATTTAATAGGAAATGCCTATTTTCAAAATGACGATCAAGAAGTCTTTGCCGACACCATCCTAATGGATGGTAAAACTGAACAATATACTTTTAGAGGAAATCCCAAATTCAAAAGTCGAGATACCACAACAAATCAATCGATTATTGCCAATAATTCTGACTATGATGCAATGAGCAAAACGATGATCTTTAGAGGGGATGTTAGGGTCTCACAAGATCATCAAATTATCACGACAGACAGTTTGGATTACAACACAGAAACCAAAAGCGGCATGGCGAAGGGGAACGTTGTTTGGCAAGATACTTCTGCCAATTTAAAAATCACTTGTGGTCAGGCTTTTTACAACGATAGCACAAAATACCTCTTAGCTCATTTAAATCCTATTTTGACCACTTTAATTGACAACGATACTATGTGGTTACGTGCCGACACCTTAATTTCTTTGCCTGATTCTGTCGATGTCGATCAGCGCCATTTGTATGCTTTTCATCATGTAAAAACATTTAAATCCAATGTTCAGTCGCTCTGTGATTCATTGTATTATGATGCTATAGATTCTACCTTTTATTTTTATCAAGATCCTATTCTTTGGGTAGATGGCACGCAATTTACAGCAGATACGATTCATGTTGCTATGAAGGCATCCAAAATAGATCAAGTACGTTTATTTGAAAAATCCTTGATCGTTAACACCAATGAGGGCACTTTTTTTAATCAAATCAAAGGGAGAAACGCCATTATACAATTTCAAAAAGGAGAAATAAGAACAATGAATGTTCGAGAAAATGGGGAAACCGTTTACTATGCCGTAGATGGAGAAGGCGCCTATATGTTAGTAAATGATATTGATTGTGCTTCTATGGTATTGTTTTTTGACGAAAATCAGATACGACGAATCCGCTACGAAGGCAAACCTAAAGCTGTTGTCTACCCTATGCATCAAGTTGATCATAAAAGTTTATATTTAGCAGGCTTCAAATGGCTCGATAGTTTGCAAATTAAAACAAAATATGAATTCCTTGGTATTCCAGAACCTATTATCCTTGATAGTGTTCTTCTCGATAGTAGCTATTTGGATAGTACTAAAATAGATAGTACATTGTTACTTGACAGTTTTGCAACGGAACAGTTGGATTCTAACAGCAGACACCAAATCGATAGTCTTTCAGCAAAAAAAGCGAACAAATTGGGCAACTCTAGTAGTTCTAGCGAAGATAAATCAAAAGCTTCTAGTCAGAAAAAATCCAAGTTAAACGCTCAAGCTATAGATCCGAAATCTCAAAAGAAGAAAAAGAAAAAATCCAAAAAGAAAAAATTATTTTCCAAAAATCGCCAAGCTAATGAAGGATAAAATTTCCCTATTTATTAAAAGTATTCAAGATTGTGTGATTATTATCAATACCCGAGGTATTATTGTTGATAGTAATCCTGCTATTTATAAAGTGTTGGGATTTACTCCTGAAGAGTTAAAAGGTAATAATGTTTCTATGCTAATGGGAGCTCCACACCAAGCCAAACATGATCAATACATTCAAAATCATCAAGCAACAGGAATTGCAAAAATAATTGGCATTGGACGAGAGGTTATTGCAGTTCACAAGGATGGCACAAAGGTTCCTGTTCGCCTAAATATTAGCGAGTTAGAATTGGACGGTCACTTTTTTTATGTCGGTATGTTGCATGATTTAACCAATCAACTTTCAATTCAAAATCATATTAATAAAGTAAATTTAGGCTTAGAAGAAGAAGTCCAAATGAGTAATCGAGCATTGAGAGAGGCTATGGAAAAAATGACTCAAAGTAAACTCTCTTTGGAACAAGAAATTCTAGAACGAAAAATCATACAAGAACAATTACTTGCCGCTCAAGAAAAGATTAAAGATGCCCTTCAGAAAGAACGAGAATTGAGTGAGTTAAAAACTAGATTTATTTCCACGGCTTCCCATGAATTTAGAACTCCTCTGAGTAGTATTCTTTCGTCTGTATCTTTAATTGAACGATACACCACTACCGAAACACAAGACAAACGTCTCAAGCACATTAATAGAATTAAATCCTCTGTCCAAAATCTTACTCAAATCTTAGAAGACTTTTTATCTTTATCCAAATTAGAAGAAGGAAAAAAACAGGATGCTAAGCATATTTTTGACCTTAGCGCCTTAATTCATGCTACAATAGAAGAAGTAAGTACCTTTGCAAAATCAGGGCAAGAGATAGAGTATCAGCACAGTGGAGATATTAGTGTTATCTATTCTAATACTCAAAACATAAAAAATATTCTCATCAACTTACTTTCTAATGCTATAAAATACTCTCCTTCCAATAGTAAGATTTATATTAGCACTATAATTGATGCTACCACCATTACAATTAGTGTTAGAGACAAAGGCATTGGGATTCCTTTGGATCAACAAAAACACCTATTTTCACGTTTCTTTAGAGCAGATAATGCTATTGCGATACAAGGAACGGGGTTGGGGCTTTATATTGTAAAAAAATATTTAGAAAACATTAATGGAACGATAGACTTTGTTAGTCAACCTGGCGAAGGAACCACGTTTACCATTAACATTCCTAAAGAAGATTTTCAATGAAAAAAATTCTAGTTATAGAAGATAATTTAGAGGTTCGAGAAAACACCTGTGAAATTTTAGAACTTTCGGGCTATGAAGTATTTAGTGCTGAAAATGGCAAATTAGGCGTTCAAGAAGCCTTGGATAAAATGCCCGATTTGATTATTTGTGATGTTATGATGCCTGTTTTGGATGGTTTTGGCACCCTCAAGGTTTTGCATAAAAATCCTAAAACCACTCATATTCCATTTATTTTCTTAACCGCTAAAGCGGAAAAAGAAGACTTTCGAAAGGGAATGAATTTAGGGGCTGATGACTATATTACAAAACCGTTCACAGATATAGAATTGCTAGAAGCAATCGAAATTCGCTTGGAAAAAAATCAGCATATCGCTGCACCTACTTCCACTCATAATGTCTTTTTTAATGTAGAAGAACATTTTCAAAATGTCTTAAAAGAATTCTTAAAGGATAAAGAGCATCGTTTTTACAATCAAAAAGATCTTATCTTTAGAGAAGGTAGTCATCCACGTTCTGTTTTTTGGATTAAAAAAGGCAAAGCACAAACGTTCAAAAGTCATGAATATGGCAAGGAATTAATCTTGTCTTTATATGGCAACCAAGACTTTATTGGAATTAGTGACGCCTTCAGAAATAGTCCTTATCAAGAATCAGCTGTTGCTATTGATGATACAGAAATGGTTTTGATTCCCAAAGATGAATTTATGGAGTGGATGCGCTCTGATAATAGCATTGCTCAACATTTTATTCATTTACTTGCAATTAAAGCAGGCGAAAAAGACAAACATTTGCTTGAATTAGCCTATAGCTCTGTTCGAAAACGTGTTGCAGACTCATTACTTCGTTTATTCAAACATTACAAAGAAGATGATGAGCGTTTATTCCAAATTAGCATACGACGTGAAGAATTGGCTCATATTGTTGGTACCACCAAAGAAACAGTGACTAGAACACTCTCCGAATTTAAGGAAGAAGGCTTGATAGATGTCAAAGGGAGCAATATTACCTTGCGAGACATAGAAGGCTTAGAAGCTACTCCTGCTTAAGTTTTTTAATTATTTCGTAATAAGTTATTCGATTCAGCTTAAATCTCACTATTAATAATAACAGTACTATAATTTCAAATAAATTATCATGATAACTTGTAAGGACAAACAATTTGAACTTTTTTTGACAAGCGATGCTATTCAGACACGTCTAAAAGAAATTTGTGCAGCGATTAATGTTGATTATGTGGATAAAAAACCTGTATTTTTAGGTATTTTAAATGGTGTATTTAGATTAGCAGGAGATGTTTTCAATTATGTAGATATAGAATGTGAAGTAAGTTTTGTAAAATTGAAGTCTTATGTAGGTACACAAAGTAGCGGTGCTTTAACAACTATGTTGGGATTGGATGTAGATCTAAAAGGACGTCATGTAATCCTTATGGAAGATATTGTTGACACAGGACGCACTTTGCATAATTTTTTGCCAGAGTTAGAAAAAATGAATCCTGCATCAATTGCTGTTTTAACCTTGTTAAACAAACCTGATGCTATGGAGCATGACATTCCTATGAAATATATTGGTTTCAAGGTTCCTAATAATTTCTTGATTGGTTATGGTTTAGATTATGATGGATGGGGACGGCATCATAATGACATTTACACAATTGTTCAATAAACCTGAGAAATTTCTCTTCTTTGAGAGCAAAGAAAAATAACTCAGAATGACGAATAGTCAATTGATACGCTATTCTGAGTTATTGTTAAGAATCTTGTTTACTTTTTCTTCCGAAATATTCAACGCACTAGCAATGATAGAAGTAGGGATATTATTTCGATACATCCCTAAGACAGCCTCTATTTCTTTTCTCAATAACCCTTTTTCCAAGCCTTCCTCTCTGCCTCTTTCCAAACCTTCTTCTCTACCTTTTTCCAAGCCTTCTTCTCTTGCCTTTAGTAAATCTTCCGCATCCGCCATTTTAGTATGCTGTTCACTAGCAATATCTCTCAATCGTTTAAGATAATATTTATACTCCTGCTGCTCTTCATAACTTAAGCTCATTTTATCCAGCTTTTTTTTAGCAGCCTCCAGTCCTTTAGCTGTGAAGTTCTCTTTTACCTCCCCATTCTTTAAAAAATAAATCCACTCATCTAGCTTATCTTGAACAGCATTGTTGAATTGGCTAACCTTTATCAACCAATATTCAGGAAAGATTTCATAAACACTATCTTTTTTGTAAAGTACTTTTTGTTTGTCCGCCAAGTTCAAAATATCTCCATGATGAATACCTTTAAATTGGTTTTTACCATGGTATATATAATCTTTCCCCTGCCCTAAATCAAAGTAAGCAATAGTTATAGATATTATTTTCTTTACTTTTGCATAAGCTTCACCTTCGCTAATGTGTTCTGTAATAACTTTAGAAGTTCCATATAAAATTCGATGGAAATAATCATATTCCTTGCTGTTTTGGACCTCTATAATAACTAAATCCCCCTTCGAATCCTCTACTAGGATATCTACCCGATTGTGCTTATCATTTTCATCCTCTTTATTGCTTTCACTTTCCAATATTTGTTTGATTTTGATATCTTCAGCAAGTAATTCACTTAAGAATCCTTCTAAAATATCAAAATTAGCTTTATTTCTCAAAAGCTTTTTTATTGCCCAATCAAATCGTATGAGTTTTTTTTCTTTTTTCATATTATAAATATACAAAACAATGGGTTAAAATGCCAAAAAATGAAACAATTTGTTTTTTTTTATAATTTCAATATTCGTAGTCCAATGATAGGTTAATCAATTCGTTTATAAGATAGTAATAGACTTTTTTCCTGAACAGAGTTTAAGTCTTGAGAAGTTTGCTCCATTATCAAATCAAAATGCTGCTTCATTCTAGGTTTATATACGGTATTTTTTTCTATTTCTAATATTTTGTATGCAATCTTGTCCAACACACTCCAATCTTCAGGGTGTAAGTCTAGCCACCAAGAAAAGGAAGTCTCATATATTTCATTTTCAATAGATAGCTCAACTTGTTCACCATCTCTCCACTCCAATTGATTATCATTTAAAGGAAAAATACTTGGAAGGGTTGTCTTGATTAAATTCAACAACTGATTAAAAGGTGCACTAGAGCTTATCTCCCCTTTTTCCACTAAGATATAATCTTTTTTATTCGTGCCATTACTTCGTTTCAAAGTTGACTTTATTACATTCCATTCTTGGTCAAAGCAATACATTTGAAGGTAAAAAGCATCTACAAAAGGATTGCTATAAAAAAAATGAATGGAGATTGTACGTTCTGTCGTTTCTCTATAGGCATTTCGGAGAATAAATTTACTTTGTTCTATTTCTGAAAATTTTTCAGGGAACCATTCTTTCTCATTCATAACAAATTAGTATAAAGAAATTTACGCACAACCGTCAAAAGAAATTAATCAATACCTCCCTCCAACGATTGGCTTCTTTAGAATTGCTGGCATCGGCAGCTAAACGATTACAAGCAACTTGAACATTATCCCGAACGAACTCTTTTGGTGTTCCCATCACAATTGTTTTCATATACGACTCAGCTGCTTTCTGATAAGATTCTTCCTCAAAATACAAATGCCCTAATTGTAAAAAAGCTTGTTTTTTACTTTTGGGATACTGTTCCATCATCCACTCTAGCAAGTACTTTGCTCTAGACACATCTCCCAAATCCAAAGCTGCTTTAATTTCTTTTTCGCATTGTTCAAGGCTAGTTAACTCGGCTCGAAAGCAAGCATTAAATGCTTCTACTAAAGCATCTACCTTAGCATTTCCCCTTGATTTCAGCAAAGTTATTGTTCCTTCTTCTGTCAAAGCAAAAGAGAGTATAGGATTAGCATCCAATAAAGCAAGGTTATTATTATTAAAAAAGTTGAACCCAATTCTTACACCTTGCAATAGAACTTTAAATTCTTCTATATGCTGTTGAAAATCATCCCACACGACTTCCTTTACATCATCCAAAGATTTTCTTATTGTTTGTAACAATTGAACCACATAATCATTGCTTTCCCAAACTGTAACATACACTAAAAGTGCTTCTATCATTTCGAGAGCATCATAAATCGCATTATAGCTCGCATTAGAAAGACGATGTGCAGGTGATTCCCAATGGTCTAACCCCTTACACAACAAAGCCAACGCCTGCTCAAAGTTTCGGGAAGAATAAGCCGCAAAAGCTTGGTGTGTAAATTCAATATGTTTTGACATTGCTATATAACTCTATTTTTCGCTAGATGTTTTGGGAGTCTCATAATCTACTATTTTTAGGCTACAATACAATCCTTATTGATGCAAGAATTTATATTTTTTCTGTAATAAAATCCGCAATCAATTTCGTATAAATATCAAAGCCCATAACCATTGGCACAGTACTGTGTTCTCCACCAGGAACTCGTCGAATTACTTTGTGTGTTCCATTATAATTTTGCTGAATCAATTCGCCATGATGAATGCCAACAAAAGCATCATCTATCCCATGAATCCATAAGAAGGGAGCTTGCACTTTTTGAATTTCCACAGAGTTATCTATTTCTAAATTACCATAAAAAGAACCAGGAAATGACACTTTTGCAATGTCTTGCACCATAAAGTCAAAAGAAGCAAATGGTGCTTCTAATATCAACTTGCTGGGTACCATTGTTCGAGGGTTTGCTGTTAATTCTGTAGAAGGAGCGCCCCCCATACTAAAGCCATAAATCACTAACCGATCGTTGGTTAAACCTTTATCTTTCAACCACCTCATACAAGCATCTACATCATAATATAGCCCAGCTTCTGTTGCTTTCCCCGTCGATTTTCCATATCCTCTATAATCCATAAACAACACCCCAAAACGATTTTTTCCTCCTGCATTTGCTAGTAGTTTGGCTCTTTGCCAATAATAGTCCATGTGTCCCGCATTGCCATGACAATACAAAATTATGGTATCTTGATTGATCCTAGATATATCTCCAATATAAGTGGCGTAAATCGTTTCTCGATCATCTACTGGACCTGATTCCAATGTCATTAAATGAACTAAGTGATCGGGAATTGCATAAGAAGCACCTAAAACAAATTTTTGTTCTTCGTCAAAAGCATCAAACTTATATTCCTCTATTTGAGTGGGATTGTATAAAAAATTGTCTAATCGACATCCCACCAAAACAATTGAGATAATCAACAAGAAAAAAACTAATTTTTTCATAACACTTGATTTTGCCTATTCACTAAATCCAATAGTTAGCTGCGCTGTTACTATAAATCATTACTTCATTATAAATTATTCTTATTTGACTAGGAATACCTAACAACCAAAGTAATGTGTTCCAACTTAAAACTTTCGATATACAGAAATATACACTCCCCATGATCCATAACCATCTACTCCATTAAATTTTAGAGGCGTTCCCATGTTACTAATTCCTGGTGCAATATATTTTCCTTCTATTGTATAACGCATCTTTTTGTTTTCAAAAGTATGTCCCAGAGAAAAACTAGGATAATACAATTGCGTATTAACACGTCCTTGTGCACGCTGCCAAAAATCAAACCACGATCCCCAATTTAAGTAAAAATAGTGCTTGTGCTTAGGGATATAATTCCAATATAAATTAACATCTAAGACTGGGTACAATCTAAAATTTGCTTTAAACACATCTACAAACATTTGACTACTTGCACCAATACTTAGTCCAGGAAGATACCCTTTTTGAGGACGCAAAACCTCCCCCACAACTCCAAGATCCCATTGAATTGTTCCAAAAATAGCTGAAGTAATGTGTGCAGCTCCAAAAACTGTCAAATTAGAATCCACCCCATATCCAACGGTTACCGAAGAAAAAGGTACAGGAATTTTTGTACCTGAAAAATCTATAATTGGACCGCCAAAATCCAAACCTACTGCCACCTCCTTTTTTTCTAAGGGTTTTACGATACGTGTAGAATTACAGGCGGACAAGACTACTAAATAAGTGATTAGCAACAAAGGGATACATTGTTTCATATATTTTAACGATTATTTTTTGTTTGTCTTAATCTTAACAAATATTAACCTGTTAATTATTCCATTCATGAACAAATCAATGCCTAACCAAAAGCTCATTAGGAGAAATAGAACTTCAAGCCCCCTTTGTCCATCTATTCTACATACAGTACCAAGCCTTTTAAGTAGTTCCCTTCAGGATGAAATATATTAACAGGATGGTCGGCTGGTTGTGTCAATCGATGCAAAACCCTTACTTTTCGTTTTGCCTCAATGGCAGCAGCAGTTATAGTATTATAAAAAAGTTGGTTATCAACAACTTGAGAACAAGAAAATGTCAATAAAATACCACCTTTTTTCACTAATTTCAGACCTTCTATATTCAAGCGTTTATACGCTTGTATTGCTTTATGACGCTTCGCTACTGTTTTGGCATAAGCTGGTGGGTCTAATACCATAACGTCATATGTTTCTTGTTTATCTTTTAAAAATTGTAAGACATCTGCTTTGTAACTTTGGTGATTGGCACTAGCAAAGCCATTCAAAGCAACATTTTTTTCGACCAATTCTATTGCCTTTGCCGATGCATCTACAGAATGAACCTCAGAAGCCCCTGCCTGTAAAGCGTATACAGAAAAACCACCCGAGTAACAAAATGCATTTAATACTTTTTTATCTTTACAGAATCGACGCAACAAGTTTCGGTTATCTCTTTGATCCAAGAAAAAACCAGTCTTTTGCCCCGTTTCCCAATTCACTTCAAATTGACAACCATTCTCAATAATAACATCCGAAGCGATACTTTCTCCCCAAAGCGGTCCATTTTCCATGCTTTGTGCATAATCCTTGGGCAACGAGTTTTTACTTTTATCATAAATCCCCGTAATTCTATCCCCAAACACTCGCTGCAAGCCTTCTGCTATTAGATGCCTAGACAAGTGCATTCCTATAGTATGTGCCTGTACCACAACTGTTTTGTTATATACATCGACAATCAATCCTGGCAAGCCATCTCCTTCTCCATGAACCAATCGAAATGCTGTTTTTTCTAAATCAACTAGTCCAATTTTTTGGCGCATATCAAAAGCTGCTTGCAATTTTTGATACCAAAAATCAGCATCAGGAACAATCTTTTCAAATGAAAAAATCTTTATAGCAATACTTCCTTCGTGGTAGTGTCCCATTGCCAAAAAATCTCCTTGTCGACTGTAAACTTCAGCAATACTTCCATCTTTTGCTACCCCTTCTTTGCGGGCAATAGCTCCCGAAAAAATCCAAGGGTGAAAACGGCGAACAAAAGTATCTTTCTTATTTTTTAAGTGTATTTTTATAATTGAGTTGTCCATAATTGTATTTCCTACATCTCATTCAGAATTGTATTCCTTGCAACAAAACAAATAAAATGTATGGAGTATTAATTTTAGCAGCCTTTAATTAAATAGTAAGTAATAATGTTAGTAGTTCGTTGATTTTTTACTTTTTTACCAAAAAGATAAAAAAGCACATTTATATTAGTTTGATAATCAAAATTTTAAACAAAACACAACAAAAGCACAACTTGTTGATTATCAAATTAATAAAGTTTTTCAACGAACTATTGAATGTATTACAATTAAAAATTGTAGGCTGATTGATAAAAAAAGATAAACATTAAATTAACATAAAAAAAACATTTGCTGATCGAATTTTCATTTCGTCATCAAAAATTGACAAATTAGCTACCGTATATTCTAAATCTCTTCAGAAAACACTTTAGAAATGCTCAACTTTCGCTCAAGTTCCCTTACGCTAGTGTTCAGAGCATTCTTGTTTTTACAAAAATCATAAACGATCCGATCTGGGCGAATCAGTAAAAATTGTGCTTTATTTTCTTTCATCCAAATCTGCAAGGCGCCCTCCTTATCATACAAATTTTGAGCATAGCGACCATCTTGTACAAATTTTTGTTTTTGAGGGGTCAACTGTATAAATTGAGTGCCTAACATTGCCAAATACTCCAGCGCTCTAGGAGTTAAAGCATCTACAGGATTTTCATTAAACCCTAAGACTACAAAGTTGTGATTCAAAGCTTGATTAAAAGAAATGATATCTCCTTTGTGATTGGCAACTTTAGGAGAATGCATCACACGCCCACACGCCTTAGAAGTTCCCACAAGATCAGCTTTTAGACTAGTAGCCAAATCTAAATTCCTCTTTAAAAACCACTTCGGTATAATTGGAATAAAACTTTTGATCCACCGAAGTCTACTAGACTGAAACAACCGTTTTATCCACAAGTTTAACTTAATCAAACGCTCTACATCTGCTTGCCTTTCCTTTTGATAGGTTTGTAACAAATCAATAGAAGCCTTTCCCTCTTGTATTAAACCTAATTTCCAAGCTAAGTTGTACAAATCTTTAATACCTGCCGAAAGCCCCATTCCTAAATAAGGTGGCATCACATGAGCAGCATCGCCCAATATTAAGACTCGTCGATCCTGCCATCGTTCCAAGATTTTAGAATCAAAATTATAAACAAAAGCTGACTCAATATCTAAATTAGTAGGATTCAATTCAGATAACAAACTACGCACTTTTTCAGGTGTTTGTTCGGCTTCAATATTTTCAGTCTCAATTTGAAACTCCCAGCGTTGCTGTTCTTGCCCTTTTGCCATTTTAATAACAGGAAACTCTGCATCATAAATTGTTTGGGCATATTTTTGAGAAGACGAGGAAGTTTCTTTTCCTACCGTATCTACACAAAGGATAGAAGAATGAAAATTATAATTCTTAATATCAATATTTAAGAAATCTGCAATGCGACTGTACTGACCATCGCAAACCAACATAAAATCCGCGGTTAAGGTAACAAATGCTTGTTTTCCTGTTGGCGTGATATAAATAGTCACATTATCATTATCTTGTTCAAAAGTTTCTACCTCATATCCCAAGAAAAGATGAATATTTTTATGTGCAGCAGCCTTCTGTTGTAATACTCTCTGAACACTAGGTTGATAAAAGCCAACCAAAGGCGCAAATTGACTGCGACGCGTTTGGTTGAATTCTAATAAAACACGTTCTTTTTTATCTATAATTTGGGTACCTTCCAAAGGGTGTAGTAAGTCTTTGATAGAATCCATCAACCCTAGGTGTTCTAAAATTAACAGCACCTCATCATCCATTCGAGCAGATTTTGCTAACAAAATATCTGTGGCCTGTTTTTTTTCTACTACCACTACTGACATTCCCATATCTGCTAATAAAAGAGCAGCTAAATTACCTAACATGCCATACCCCGCAATTAGAATATCATATTCTTTTTTCATCTAAGGAGTTTATTCTTAATTTTAGTTTTCTAACCATCTCTCATTAAAATGTGCGACCTTCTATTTTTTCAATAGCGGCTCTCCACTCATTCGGCACTCGCACACTATGTCCCTTTTTTACATCAATCAAAACAATAGTACACTCCGCAATTGCTGCTACACCAACTTTAGGACTCACCATTTCGCAAGTCATTTGCAAACTAGCATGTCCCAATTTAGTAACCCCTACATTCATAGTTAAGGTATCGGGATAAACAACAGGTTTTTTATAACTACAAGAAATATTTGCCAATACAGGAATTTCATCTCCTTTAAATCCAGCTAGTTCAGGTATGTCATCAAAATATTTTACCCGAGCTGATTCAAAATATTTTAAATAAACAGTATTATTAACATGTCCAAACGCATCCATATCGCCCCACGCTACTGTCTGTTGTGTTTTTACTTTAAAATTCATTTTTTGTTGTTTAAAATAGTCGTCCGTTAATCACTTCGCATACTTGTCAATCTTCTTGCGATTTATTGAAGTTGTTCAAAATGATTAATTCTAATCATCTAGCAAAATTAAGAAAGAGTTTGACTTTTTAGAAAATTATGTTCTGTTTAGGAACTTAATTTTTATTTCTGGCGTAATTTAATACAAATAGTATTACCATCATACAAAATAGTTTTACTTTAAAAATAAAAATTAAACTTTTATGCATTCAAGATTTTTTATTCTTTTTTTTGAAAAAATGAATACCTATTTTAACTTTTAGATTATATTTAGTTTAGTAGCTCGTTGATTAGCATCATGAGCGCTTTGCTTTTAGTTAGCTTCGCTATTCATTTCCCCCGATATAAATGATAACCACCACCACTGACTAATTGTACACATTATGCTAGAATTAGTCATAAAACTTAGAACTTTAAACCAAAATCATAAACTTTTGATTGCTGCTAACTTTGAAATGAGTCACTTTACTACTAGTTGATTGACGTTTAGTTGTAATTAAAATACTAGAACCACTATAAATTTTAACTCTATGGGAGAATTAATCACTGCTGCTTTCTCGACCTCCAATCTTTTTTTAACCTTATTATTGGGTTTGGTAACACTGTACTGGCTTAGTGTTATTGTTGGAGCAATTGGAATGGATTCATTAGATTTTGACTTAGACCTAGATGCTGATATTGATGTAGACGTAGATGTGGATGTAGATGCCGACATTGCTGCGGATGTAGATGCTGATGCTGATACGGATACAACTAGTGTTGGATCTGCAGGTGGTGGTAGCCTATTTTTAGGAACACTTCGTTTTTTCAACTTTGGTAGAGTACCTTTCATGGTTTTACTGTCAACAATCATTCTTTGTTTGTGGTCCATATCCATTTATTGCAACCACGATGCTAGTTGGATCAACCCAGGAAACTCTACTTCAATGGCAGCTGTTCTTTTCTTCCCAAACTTAATTATAAGTCTACTTTTTTCCAAGCTATTAACAGCTCCCTTGGTTCCAATTTTTGCAAAATTAAATACAGCTGAAAAAGCCCTTGTGATTGATGGCAAAGTTGGTACTTTAATGACAAGCATCAAAGAGGAAGAAACAGGTCAATTAAAAATTGACATCAATGGCTCTATTGTTTCTTTGAGTGTACAATCCAATGATGGGAAAGCCATCCAAAAAGGAGAAAAGGTCGTTGTCATAGAAAAAATGGACAATGGCAAAGCTTATATAGTCCAAAAGATTGAACATCATTAATGCTCTACTCTTTCATCCTCATAATTTGTCCAAAGCCAACTCCCTGATACTAAAACAATCGATAACTTTGATTAACATTTCACTGATCACATTACTCCGTTAGAAAATCGTATTCGTTTGATTCATTATCAATAGAGTTATCAAATCATTGCAAGTTTAGTGCTTATTTTTCTATTAAAAAGTAAATACTAAGCTTCCGAAAACGTTCCCTAACCACCCTAAAAAACTACTAACAATATGGGGTTTCAAATCCTGATGATTACTCTGTGTTTTTCATTCGTTCTACTAATTGGATTCGTCCTACTAATAGCTTGTACTCACAAAAAAGTACCTCAAGGCAAAGCTCTAATTCGTACTGGTTTTGGTGGCGCTATCGTTGCACTAGATTCGGGAATTTTTGTGCTGCCAATTTTACATAAAGTAGAAGAAATAGATCTAACACTCAAGCACCTTATTGTTGAAGAAGAAGTATGGACAAAAGAAGCAACTACATCAATTGTAAAAGCATCTTTCTACTTTCGTGTTAGCAACGATTTGAACGCTATCCTTGAGGTAGCTCAAAGCATTGGATGTAAAGAAACTTCGACAGTTCAGACTATACAAGAACTTTTTTATAGCAAATGTGTAGAAGCACTCAAGATCGCCGCTTTTGAGTACACTCACAAAGAATTGCGGCAACATCGTAGAGCATTCAAAGAAAAAATTTTAGTTACAATTGGAACAAACTTCAATGGCTATATCCTGGATGACTGTGTGGTAGAACAGGTCAAACAGCTCTCTCCTCCTCCATTAACACAGAGTATCTTTGTTTTATTGGATCAGAATGTTCCTTTGAAAAAAGGCGAAAAAGTTATAGTCGTAGATAAAATAAATGACGGAAAATCTTATATTGTACGTCGATTCTCAAATTCGGGATAAAAATTAGCCAAACCTTAATTTTTAATAAAATTCTGGAACTTTAGCAAAAGAAAAAACATTATTATAATACACTTACTATTACACAAAATAGTATTCCTATTACACTCAAACAAACCCTATTTCTATGAGCACACAAAACAACCATTATACTGTTTTATTGTGGATTCGGATGCCCTGTCTATATATTCCTCAATATTACCCTCCTGATAGTTATGTCTAAACGACTGAACTAAAAATCAAAGTGACCAAAACATTATAAAACTCTTTCATAAAATAAGCAACACAATTTGTAAATTTTAGATGCAGATTTATGTTGCTTGCCTAACTCAAAATTAATACACATGGGATTTACAATTTTGATGATTGTCCTTGGTGGAATCGTTGTTATACTACTAGGATTTATATTATTAGTGGCTCGTGCCCACAAAAAGGTTCCTCAAGGAAAAGCACTAATTCGTACAGGATTTGGCGGTGCCAAAGTAGCCCTTGATTCGGGTATCTTTGTTATTCCTATTCTACACAAAGTAGAAGAAATGGATATTTCGCTAAAAACAATCGAAGTTGAACGTGCTGGTTCTGAAGGTTTGATTTGTAAAGACAATATGCGTGCAGACATTAAAGTGGTGTTTTTTGTGCGTGTCAATAAAGACGAAAAATATGTCGTTGAAGTAGCTCAAACTATTGGTTGTTCGCGTGCCTCTGAACAAGCTACTCTGAATAGTCTATTTGATGCTAAATTTTCAGAAGCATTAAAAACAGTGGGAAAAGGCTTCGATTTTGTAGATTTATATACAGAACGTGAAGAATTTAAAAAAGGTATTCTCAAAACAATTGGTACCGACTTGAATGGTTACATCTTAGATGACTGTGCTATTGATTACCTAGAACAAACGTCTCTTTCTGATTTGGATCAAAAAAATATCTTGGATGCACAGGGTATCAAGAAGATTGAAGAATTAACTTCTATAGAGCAAGAAAGAACGAACCAAATTCGCCGTAATCGTGAGCAGACCATCAAGGAACAAGATGTTGAAACTCGAAAAAATATTTTGCGCTTAGAAAAACAACAAATTGAAGAAGAGCAAAAACAAAAACGAGAAATTGCTGAGTTGACCACAGAGCAAGAAAATGCAGCCAAGCAAGTGATGATTAACAAAAATTTGGAAACCGAATTAATCCAAAAACAATCAGAACAAAAATTAGGTGAGGCTGAAGAGGACAAACAACGCCAAATTATTTTAGCTCGACTCAACAAAGAAGAGTTAGAAAAAGTGCAACAGCAATTAGTAGAGACCGAAGAGCAAAAAGCGATTGAAAATCGTGAAAAAGTAGTGGGTATTGCAAAAATTGAAAAAGAGAAAATCTTGGAAGAAAACAAACGTGATATCCAAGTCATTATCAAAGAAAGAAAAGCAGAAGAAAAGAAAACGGTAGAGGAAGATCAAAAAATTGAAGATGTCAAACAATTGGCAGCAGCAGAGCGTGCTAGAAAAGTAGCTGAAATTGAAGCTTCTAAAGAGGCTGAAATGCAAAAAATTCTTCAAACTCGCAAAGCGGAAGCAGACAAGCTTTCGGCAGAAGTAAAAGCTCAACAAGTAGTAATTGAGGCAGATGCTAAAAAAGCAGCTTCTCAAAAAGAAGCAGAGGCTCGTAAAATTAATGCAGAAGCCTTAGCTGCGGAGGAAGCTACCGTAGGTCTAGCAGAAGCTGATGTCATGAAAGCGAAAGCCGAAGCAAAAGAAATGGAAGGAACTACAGAAGCTAATATCTTACAGAAAAAAGCAGAAGCGGAATCTAAAGCCATTCAATTAAAAGCGGAAGCGGAGCGTGTCAAAGGATTGGCGGAAGCAGAAGTCATCAAAGAAAAAGGTCAAATTGATGCTACCGTAACAGAGCAAAAAGGATTGGCAGAAGCAAAAATCATTGAGCAAAAACTAAGCTCTGAAGCTAAAGGTATTGAAGCCAAAGCTAATGCGATGAAGCTTTTGGATGGTGTTGGTAAAGAACACGAAGAATTCAAACTCAAATTGGAGCAAGAAAAAGCAATTAAATTGGCTGAAATTCAAGCTCAATTGGGAATTGCAGAATCTCAAGCTAGAGTTCTTGCATCTGCATTGCAACAAGCTAAAATTGATATTGTTGGTGGTGAAACGAAATTCTTTGATAGTATTATCAATGCTATCAATAAAGGAAAGTCGATTGATCGCATGATTGGCAATAGTGACAACTTGCAAGCTATCAAAGGGGCTTTATTGGGAAGTGGTGATGATAATCTGATCGCTAGAGTCAGTAGCTTTGTAGAGCACTATGGTATTAGCACTGAATCGGTGAAAAATTTAACGCTATCTGCTTTGTTGTCTAAAATATACGCCAAAGCTTCTGGTGATGACAAAGATGTTGTCATGGGTTTGATCGAAACGGTTAGCCGTTTAGGCATGGGCGGTGAAGAAGCTAGCAAGTTATTAAAATAAAGCTTATAACCAAGAGTCCTACTAGTCGATACAATAACTAGATATGCTCTGATGATAAATGAGGAGATGCTAAGCATCTCCTCCTCTTTTCAAAACTTCTATAGATACCTATATGCTACAACGCCTTTTCATATTTATTCTATTTACAATAAGTTGTTTGACAAATGCTCATGCTGCTACTTTTCCAAAATATCAAGAAGTAGTAGAAACTCTTATTCATACGACGGATCTTTGTGCTGTCAATTTTGGACCAGGCACTAAATTGAATATTGAAAAACGCATAGATGGGTATTGGGTAAGTATTGCTACTTGGGACTTATCTGCTCTTCATTACGATTTCCAGCAAAGGCAACTTTTTTGGACCGCAAAAGAACAAAAATACAATGTTGTGCAATTTACAATCAAAGGAGCTGACAACACAACAATATCAAATCAGCATCTTTTGTCGCCTTATCGAAGTGATGGTCAGCAAGATCCTTATAATGTCCATCTATTTTACGGGTATAATGGCTGGTACCAAGAAGTGATTAAGTGGTATGCCTCTATTGAAAATCAACGCACATTAGAGGATTTTGAATGTTACTCTTTGGGAAGGGCTTACTCTGATTATGCCAAAATTCTACTGTCTGACCCTGGCACCGTTTATTATGCGCTTTCTGAAGATTTTTTAAGCACAGATGTCGCTAGCTCTGAGCGTATCCACTTATATCAGTCTATTAGCGATAAAGCGATTCATTATTTCTATCAAACACATCTTCAAAATCCCAATTGGAGTACAATTACAGGTAATATCTTTACGAAATATTCCAATGAGGTAGTGATACAATATCAAAACTTAGCTTCACACGTCAAACACAAAGAAGCTTTAAAAGTTTTTAAAAATACAAATCTGTATACCGAGGCGACTTTGGCTTTTGCAAGTAATATGTTAAAAAGTTGCCCTCCCAATGCGATCTTGTGGACGTATGGTGACAACACTTCTTTGCCAATGTTCTATTTGCAGCAAGTGCACAAGGTTCGTCCAGATGTTTTGGTAACAGATGCGTATCAATTGAGTTTATGGCGTTATATTGATTATGTACAGAATAAAAAAATTCACGATAATCCCATTACGCTTCCTTTCGATCCTACGCTTTATTACAAAAATAATAACGACTATATTTTAGTTAACGACAATGATAAATACTCTAAGATTGACCATTTACAACTGATTTTAGAAAAAGAAAATGAGGTTAAAACTTTTGAATCAAAGACCATTCAACTTCCTTTGGAAGGAGAAAAGCAATTAAGCATTGAGATCAAAGGCAATTATTTAATAAAAAATGAATGGATTAGCCTCTTTATTTGGGCTTATAATCAACGACCACTCTGCTTTTTATACGATTTTAAAATGGGGTATCTTTCATTTACTAAAAATTTAGCTATAAAAGAGCAGCTCCACCCTTTTGGGACTATCTATCGACTTGATCACGAAACCTATACCATTCCAAGTGACGAAGAGATAGAAAAACGTTATGATATTATTACCAAAGATTTGGAATGGCCTTTAATGGAAACAATTGCCAAAGAAGATTATTCTCCTTTCAATCAATATATGTGGTCGGTTATTATGCTGGCTAATGATTTGCACAACAGTGATAAAAACCATCAAGTTATTGCGCTTTTGGAGGATTTTAGGTCTAAATTTCCATTAGATACGACTGCAACTAGTTTTAATAATCTTTTTTATTTTATTGATTTGTATTTTAAGGCTGCCGTTCCAAGTAAAGCAGAACTACTCATTGCCACAATATTTGAAGGTTTATTGGCTAAGAAAAACTTAGACAAAACAGAATTCCGTTTTGTCCAACAAGTAGACACTATTTTACAAAAACAAAAAATTGATAAATTCAACAAAATTATACAACAACTATATTTAAAATATAACAATACTCCTACATGGGAATAAAATGATTTGTCCTATACAAATTTATTTCTTTGAGGTTGTTCAATCCTAAATTTTCATTAACAAAAGACATTTTTAATTGTAGTACACCATGCCTAATAACGAAGCATTTCACAAAGACATTATTAAGTTTCAAAAACTAATTCAAGTTTTTCTAAAAAATTACAACTCAGATTTACACACGAATTTAAATGAACTTAATCAGCAATTGTTAGAAGTTCGCAAGATTACGATTCCTATTATAAAATCTTATCAAGCAAAATCGACGGATATCTCTTTGGCTACCAATGATGATACCGATAAAGAACCAACAACCTGTAACATTACAAGTGTTCGTATTTTAGAACCTTTAGAATATAAAGGTGCAAGGCGTTTCGTCCTCCCCAAAGGAGCCATTCAAATACAAATAGAAACAGATACTACTACTTGCAGCATTGATTCGCTTGACAAAAAAGTCGTCTACTCAAATGGCAAAGAAGAAAATGCGCAACTAAATAATGTTAGCCGCCAAGGCAAAATCATCAAGGCATCTATCCCCATAGATTTTACAGGGCTTGCTGCAAAAACAACGGCATCTGTAAAAATTGGCACCTATTCTTCAGAGCGAGTTATGTATATTCCTAGTAGCAATGTCGATGTTTCTTCTGATAAAGCAATAAAAGATACAGTCGAAAATTATACCCGCTGGGCAAAAACAATGAATCTTGACTATAGTAATCTTTCTGAGAAAGATATGACCGTCATTTGTCCTAGTTTAAGCATCAAGGATGGTGAGGTTGTTGTTGTCGATTTTGAAAAAGAATTGCATAAAATTCCTTTTGTTCAGAAAATTCAAGGAGGGCTTAACTTACAAACACTTCCTTTCGGAGATTTGGAAAATTTAGTTGATGAATGTTCCAGTATTGCTTATATTTTGCGACGAGCGCTGGCTTCTATTTCTTATTATAACGATATTCTAAATGGTTTGGGAGCATTGGTTGAAGATACAGAAACGGTTCAACTAAGCAACACACTAAATCAGGCTTACAAGAAACAATGTACAGATAGTCAGAATGTATTGACAACAATCAACAATCAGATCAATGCAATAGCAGATTTTAAAGTACTGGTGATGGCTGAATTGATTGCTAAAAGCATTCCAGAAGACTTAATCAAGCAATCCAATGCTTTAAAAGAAATGGTTGTTAGGCACAACGCTACACTTGATCCTATCTTGACAGAAACGAATGCCTACTTCGATGGTTCGGTCACATTCAATACCTTTCAAGAGTGGAAAGCCGTGCTTGATAGAATCAACCCTATTTGTGCGCAAGCTCAAGCCGAATGGGATACTCCTTGGAATGCCTTAAAAGCTGCTGTTGCTTCTTATGAGACCAATAATCCTGAAGGGGCTAAAAATAAGTATTACACACAATGGAAAAGAACGGATTATAAGAGTTTGCAAAATCATATCGTATCAGAGCAAGACCCTACGATCTCGACTATTAGTACGATTAAATATACCTTACAATCCATCCAAGATGCTGTTGACAAAACAGGTGGCGATGGCACCATGGAATTTGCAGAAGGCGAAAATATAGTATCCTTGGATGAAAAAAATAAATTCAAAGATAAAACGATAGCTACTACCTTTGACTTTGAAGATACAGGCAAACCTGTTTTTAAGGATGGTCCTCAAAAAACAGATGTTAAACAGGGTCAGGTTGGAGATTGCTACTTAATGTCTGCTTTAATTTCTTTAACTAAAGACAATTCAGACTTGCTTCGAAGTATGATTGATGACCAAGGAGACAAATGTGTTGTTACGCTTCATCAAGGAGGAGTGCCAATTAAAGTGGAGGTAGACAAAAAGTTGATTATTAAGAAAATGCCAGGATATGTAGATTCTACTCCTGCGGCACAATATGGTGATGATATTTGGGTCGCCATTATAGAAAAAGCTTACGCCAAACTATTAGGAAGTGACAAAACAGATCCAGGTGGAAATTTGATAAAAATAGAAGGTGGTTCTACTACTCAAGCTTTAGAGGTTCTATTAGGAAATAAAGTAAAAACTCCTAAAGAAATTTATTTAGATGCGAATGGGGCAATTGTTCAAGAAAACCCAACAGAAACCGTTACCAACCCGATTGTATTGTCTAATATCAAACTAGATGTCTTAAAAAAAGTGGTCAAAGCTGCGAATGATGCAGATTATGAAATTCACGTTAGTTCTCCAGACAAATATAAAGGCTATACTTTGGGAGATCACGATATTTTGCCCATTGATGCCCACCATTACATGAGTTTTAACCATGCCTATTCTTTGGTTGATGCAACGAACAATACTGTTACGATTCGAAACCCTCATGGTGATTCAGAACGAGAACAAGGACTATTTTCTGAATCGGTAAAAATAGATGTAACCAATTTGATCACAGCGATTGAGGCACTTGAAAAAGATTATACAACCAATGCAAGTGTTGACAAGAGTAAAAAAACAGCAATGGATAACGCGATCAAAGCTATTAATGAAAACACCCTCATTGCTTCTAGATTTAGTCGCAGAATCGGTAACTGGAATGATTGGATTGCTGATCTAGTCTTGGACAACAACGATAATAAATGGAAACCGAATGGAGAGTTGAGAAGTAGGGCTGTTCGACGTTTGGGAACACGCATTACAGATCTCAAAGAAAACATAGTTGAAATTGCTGATCATAAAGATAAAAATAACAAATTGAGAGATGGTTTTCTCAACAAAACCGTTCGCCTCAATGCAGAACAGACGATTACTTACGAGGTCTTAAAAGAGTATTTTGATAGAGTTAATTTATCTATTATAAATCCTTAAAAGAACTTGTTACAAATGATTCAGATACAAAAATCTGCTTATGTTATTTTCCTAGCTTTTTTCTTGATGTTCTTGCATCAAGAAAAAAGCCAGGCTCAAGCATATCAACGTATTCCTCTTTCCAAAGGGGCATCCGTTTGTGTAATTGCTGATAACATTGTAAATAAACCTAAAGACAAAAGCCGTTACCAGAAACCTTGGGATAATATACAGTTTAATGGAAAAAAAGGTCTAGTTAGCATTCGTGTAATCGAAACAAGTGCCATTAAGGAGTTTGATAAAACAACTCCAACAGCATCTTTGATTCGATACATCTTAGAGGATTATTTTCCTATTGATTCTAATTGCATCTTTTCAGACACCTTAAAAATGGGCAAAATTAAGCAAACCTATCCTTTTGTAGATTTAATACAAACCTCTAAATTTCAAAACTATGAGGGATATTGGGGCTTTTCTAGCAACAAAATTCGTTGTATTCTTTCTGAGGATTGTCTTTATATTTTATATGTTCATTGCAATCAACTTGGAGACACCAAAGAAACAGCAATTCAAACACGAAAGGATACTAAACGTGATTTTGGACGCTTAATTTGCTCTTTCCAAATGCCTAAACAATAAACATCAAAACAACCCAACACAAAACAATTCAATCATGGCTGATGACAATAAAAACATAGAAGAAGTAGAAGTAAAAGAGGAAAATACGCAATTGGAAAGTGGCACCTATGAGATTATCAAAGGGCGGCTTAACAAGAGTGGTGATGACCTTCGACAACGTTTGGAGCAGTTGAATGCTGAGCGCAAAAAAGTATTTGGCTCCATTGAAATGCAACTTATTAGCAACGAACGCATTGAAACCAAACATGAATGCATCGCCAGAGATATTTTTGCTTTAAACAATACCTGTATTTTTGGTTATAACATCCGAATGGGGCTCAAAGATATTGAGCTAAAAGATGTTTTTAGCATCTATGAGTTTAAGGACGACCATAGTTTTAAAGCAACCAATTTGGATTTATTGACGGTTGGCAATGAAAAATTTGTCTCTGATTTTAAGAGTTTATACCGCTACTCTAAAGAGGTCTATTTTCTAAAATTTGCAAAGGATAAAAACGATCCTTTCTTCTACATGGTTTTTAAAGATGGGAATAGCGAGAAAACTTTTAAATGGGAAATTAAGGGGGACAGATTAATTTATGATGCGAGCCCTGGTGATAAAAAGTATTACTATCCAGATCAATTTGAATTTAAATGGGAATCGGTTCGCTTAGAAATGTATCGCCAAGGTGAACACCCCCATATTTCTATTTTAGATAAAGTTTTTGTAGAAACAGTTGGTGGCGATCTAACCATCAAGATTGAAGACAATACCGATACAGGTAAAGGCATCTATGCAGAGGATGTTAAGCATGCCAATCAAAAAATTAGCGATGCAACGGTTAGTTATGCCGATTTGGACAATCTTATTGCCATCCGAATTAAGCCTTACCAAGAAGATTTTCGATATTTTATTTATAATGTAAAATTGCAAACCGTTCAACGGGTTGATGCTTTGGAAAACTCAGGCGTATTATTACCAGGCAAACAAGGATTGGTTTTTTCTAATGGATTTTATTTGCAAACAGGTGACTTTAAAATGTTTGACAAAACCTCTGGAACGGGCAATCTGTTTGAACGTCGTATCCAATCTCCTAATGGAGAAGATCACCTCTATGTTTTTCACAATCCTTCGGATGGTTCGTATATTTTGTTGTCTTATAATGTTATCGAACAAACGGTCAACACTCCTATTGTTTGTCATGGTTACACCTTGTTTCCTAATGGAGAACTGTGCTACTTTAGAAGTGAAGAGGCTAAAACATCCCATCATTTAATTCAAATTTGGCAAACGCCTTATATCAAAGGAAAAATCATTCCGTCAGAATACACGGACTCTTTCCTATACAAAGTATCGAATAAAGATATTGTCCGAGCGATGGCTGAAGCTCAGGAGTTACTCAGTCTTTTGGGCAAAGACGATACATACAATGATTTATATTATGACTTAAATAAGCGAGCCAATGTATTGTTAGATTCTTACTATTGGATTAACAATAAGGAAGCTTTTAATTTGGGGGAGCCTTTGAGTGCCATCAAAACATCTGCTAATACGGCTATTGATGAATTTGAAAAAGTCCAAAGCATCAAAAAAAGTACTAGGGAGGCTATTCGGGCAACTCAAAAAAAAGCAGTCGCATTATTCAAAGATATTAACTCTACTTCTTATTTAAAAATTGACCAATTCGTACAGCACTTGGCAGATTTGAGGGTTATTCGAGGAGAGGTTATTTCACTGCGAGAATTGCGTTATACAGATATTCCACTCATTGAAGAACTGGAAACCCAAGCCGCAGAAATCAATGCCAAATTGTCTAATGAGTGTGTCGATTTTCTATTAAAAGATGATGCTCTACAACCTTACCTAGAGCGTGTTTCAGAAGCGCAAGATGAGATTGAACAGGTAGAAACAGGTCGACAAGGCAAGCAACTCGAAGATCGTATTGATGCCATTGGAAAAGAGCTGGAATTGTTGATAGAAATTGTTTCTAATCTTAAGATTGATGACCCAACGCAAACTACTCGTATTATTGATAATATTACCAGTATTTTTGCTACGCTCAATCAGGCTAAAGCTGCTATCAAACGACGTTTGAGAGATTTGACAGGAGCCGAAGCCGTAGCAGAGTTTGCTGCTCAATCTAAGTTGTTAGACCAAGGTTTGATCAATTATCTAGATATTGCTGATACCGTTGCCAAATGCGACGAGTATTATACCAAAATGATGATTCAGATTGAGGAACTGGAAAGTAAATTTGCAGAATTTGATGAATTTATTGTCAAAATAGCTGACAAAAGAGAGGAAATCAACAGTGCCTTTGAATCTCGCCGTTTGTCTATTATTGAATCTATCAACAAACGAACCTCTGCCCTACAAAGTGCTGCTGAGCGCAATCTAAAAGGCATTCAAAATAGGGCTAAGAACTTCAAGGAAGTAAATGAAATCAATGGCTTTTTTGCCTCTGATTTGATGATTGAAAAGGTACGAGATACCATCCAAAAGCTGGTGGAATTGGGAGATACCAATAAAGCCGATGATATTCAAACCAAGCTTAAAACAATTAAAGAAGATACAATCCGTCAGCTTCGAGATAAGAAAGATTTATTTTCTGGCGATGGAAATTCAATTAAGTTCGGAAGGCATTTCTTTTCTGTCAACAAACAAAAATTGGGTTTGTCTATGACCTTAAAGGATGGTAAGATGTATTATCATCTAACAGGTACTGGTTTTTATGAAGAAGTTGTGCATGAAGAATTTTTAAAAACCAAAGATGTTTGGGAACAAGGTATTGTTTCAGAAAATAATGCCGTGTATCGTGCCGAATATTTGGCTTATGTTGGCTTTAGACAACTACAAAAAGAAAATGCTGACTTAATTTCTGAAGAAGTATTGCCTTTTGTGCAAAAATTGATTAATCAAAGAGCGACTAAAGAAGAAGGTTATAGCAAAGGAATTCATGATTTGGATGCCTCAAAAATTTTAGAAGCACTACTCTATCTAGCCAAGCACATTGACTTATTAGTTTTTGATGCAGATGCACGGGCTATGGCAAATTTATATTGGACTAAATTTATATCTGAGGAAAATAAAACTACGTTCAATAAACAATTAAAAAGTGCGGGGATAATTTTACAAGTATTCCCCAAAACACACGAATTTGACTTTTTGTTGCACAACTTAGAGGAAGAATTAACCGCTTTTGCTACTCAAACAAAGCTTTTTGAAAAGCATTTGGCTCCTCAAGCAGCACATTACTTATTTAAAGAAATCTCTAGGCAAGATCATTTTATTGTTAGTGGAGATGCTCATGATTTGTGGGTTGGTTTCCAAGAGTTCTTAGAAAAAAAGAACGCTATGAAACATTTTACTACAGCACTTAAATCTTTAGATAATAATTTAGTAGAGCAATATCAGTTGACTAAAAAATGGCTCAATGCTTTTGTGGAGCAAAGTGAAAATTCAGATTTCCCACAATATGTCAATGAAGTTGTAACAACAATTCTTACTGAGAACTATCAAGAAAGTCATGTTGTTAATGTCAAAACGCAACAAGAAATAACAGGGCTCCACGGCTCGCATAACGTTGTAGGGAAAGGTGGTACGTACCATTTAAATTACAATGAATTCATGCAAAAATTAGATCACTATACTCGTAGCGTCGTTACCCAATACGAGCAATTTGTAGAGATGAAACGCCGCTTGGCCAATGATTTTAAAGAAGAATTGCGACTGAGTGAATTCCAGCCTAGGGTCTTGAGTTCTTTTGTTAGAAACAAACTGATTGATCAACTTTATCTCCCTATTTTTGGTGATAACTTGGCGAAACAAATTGGTACAGTGGGTGACACAACTCGTACGGATAGAATGGGTATGTTACTCTTAATTTCGCCTCCTGGTTATGGTAAAACAACCTTGATGGAGTATGTAGCAGATCGCTTAGGCTTAATTTTCATGAAAATTAATGGTCCTGCTATTGGGCATCATGTCATCTCTTTAGATCCAAGAGAGGCTAATAATGCAGCGGCAGCCAAAGAACTTGAAAAGCTCAACTTGGCACTGGAAATGGGCGACAACATCATGATTTATCTTGATGATATTCAGCATTGTAATCCTGAGTTTTTGCAAAAGTTCATTTCCTTAACCGATGGGCAACGTAAGATAGAAGGAATTTATAAAGGAATTACCAAAACATACGACCTAAGAGGAAAACGAGTTTGTGTGGTTATGGCTGGTAATCCATATACAGAAAGTGGCGATAAGTTTCAAGTACCAGACATGTTAGCCAACCGTTCGGATATTTATAATTTAGGAGATATTATTGGAGATACCAAAGATGTCTTTGAGTTAAGTTATATTGAAAATTCACTAACATCGAATGCCATTCTTCAAAAAATGTCTGCCAAGAGTGCCAAAGATATTTATTCGGTCGTTAAAATTGCTCAAACAGGAAGTCGAGAAGGCGTCGAATTTGAAGGCAATCATACCAATCAAGAGATTAGCGAATATGTAGAAGTTATCAAAAGAATGTTAACAATTCGAGATGCTATTCTCAAAGTAAATTTGGAATATATTCGCTCTGCGGCAATGGAAGATACTCATCGCACAGAACCTGCATTCAAACTACAAGGTTCTTATCGAAACATGAACAAATTAGCAGAAAAGGTTACGCCAATTACGAATGATCAAGAGTTAAAAACATTGATTATTTCTCATTACGAAGGAGAATCTCAGACTCTGACATCTGGTGCGGAATCCAATATGCTAAAATTCAAGGAGATGATTGGAGCCTTGACAGAAGAAGAAGCATTGCGTTGGGAGCAAATTAAAAAGGCTTTTAACAAGGATAGAATGCTTCAAGGTAGCAAAAACGATCCAATGGTTCAAGTTGTTGCTCAACTGTCGCAATTCTCCGAGCATTTAAAAGATATTCACCACTCTATTCAAGAAGGAATTGAAAAAGGGGCAACCATTAGTGATGCCAAACCTGCAAAAAAATCGGGTGGAATTAGCTTTAGAAAAAAGTAACACTATTTATTAATATTATTCATCAAACCTATTTTACCATGAGTTTTACAGAACAACTAGACAGTGGCATGAACACTGAATTAAGCATCACCAACGAATCTAAGGGATTTTTATTAACCGCCTGCAAGTGGGCTAAGTTTCTAGCAATTGTTGGATTTGTCGGTATTGGTTTATTGGTAATAGTTGCAATTGCTATTCTTTTTATTGGTTTTGCGCCTGGAGGATTTGATAGTCCTTTTGGAGGCATGCCCGTGATGATGATGCTAATCTATTTAATACTGGCTTTATTTTATTTTTTCCCCACACTTTATTTGTACCGCTTTGCAGTTCTTACCAAACGAGGTATCGAAAACACGTCTAGCGACTTAGTGACCACTGGTTTTGAAAACTTAAAAGCTTGTTTCAAATTTGTGGGCGTTACCATGGCAATTATCCTTGGTTTTTATGCGGTTATGCTAGGAATTGGTCTTTTGACAGCAATGGCAGGTTTCTAGGTTTAGATCGCGCCATTAGAATAAATTAGACATTTAATTTGTGACCGTTTCGTTTATATGTATTATAAAATAGTCGTCATACAAATGAAGCGGTTACAAACTATTTCTTCTCTGAATTTTGATAATACTATAAATACACTTATCACTGTATGAAAGATCATTTCAAACATACTCTTCAGAAAATTGAATTAGTTAAAACTAAATACGATATACTAAGGCAAAGAGAAGAACAGTTTAATATTTTTTCTGTTCTTTATAAAAATCATGAAGAAAAAAGGCTTCATTCTCGTTTTATAGCAAATTTATTAGACCCATTTGCCTCCCATGGGAAAGGCAACACTTTTCTTTTCATCTTTCTAAAGTTGCTTCAAGATGAAATAGTTAAAGAAAATCATTTTCAAAATGCAATTGTTTATCCAGAAGAATGGAATAAAAAAGAAAATGCAAACATTGATATTTTAATCATTGATAGATCCTCCAAGCATGCAATAATTATAGAAAATAAAATATATGCTGGTGATAGTAATAATGAAAAAGGTGGGCAATTAGAAAGATATTTTAACCACATATTACAAATTGAAAACATCCCTAAAACACAGATAAGAACGTACTATCTTACCCTTGATGGTCATCTTCCATCTTCAGAAAGCTTAGGTGACTATAAGATTCTTGAAAATATTAATGGGAAATGTCTAGCCTATGAGCAAATAATCATTGACTGGCTAAATCTATGTTTACCTATGGCTGTAGAAAAGCCTTTTTTAAGAGAATCAATATTGCAGTACAAAAAATTAATACAAAAAATGACTCATGACGATACAGAGATTAAAGAAAGAATACGAATCAAAGAAACTATTGGCACAAATGAACAAACTTTAAGAGCGACTAAGTATCTTTTGGATAATTTTGATCATGTCAAATGGCATACTTTACATGATTTTTGGGTAGAATTAGAAAAAGAGCTAACCGACAAGTTTCATTTCTCAGTTAAATCTTGCTTAGAAGGAATAACGCATATTGCACACTACAATTATAACAAAGCGGAAGAAAGTTGCGGACTATATTTCGAAAACAATAATGGTTATAAAGCTTTTATTTGGCATGAAAAAGATAGCTTTCTATATTGGGGAGTCGAAAAAGAAAATCTCTCTGAAAAATATTCTGAAAAATTAAAAATATTAAAGGATCAGAGCCAAATACAAGAGGCAACAACTTATTGGTGGAAAGATTTTGAATTTGAAAATGGAGAAAAACTATTTATCAAAGACTTTTCACTAGATAATACTTTTAATTTAATCAATCCTGAAATTAGAATAAATACAGTTACCCAAATTGTAACACAAGTATCAACCTTTCTATTCGATACACTTGGAGAAGAGTAATAGCGTACATTTCTATTTTTTATTTAGGGAGATTCAGTAGTAAAATAAAATATACTTTATCAACCATCAGCAACTCTAACGACAAATAAAATTATAGTCAATTTCAAAATACAAACTTAAGAACGTAATAAAAATGCTTCCTATTTCTCAAGATCACCAAAGTAGAAAACAAGAGATTGAATTCTTTTTAGAACAGAAATCACCAGTTCATTTTTTGATTATAGACGATGATAAATCGTTAAATGGTCTGGCTCCCCAATTAAAATCTCAATTAATTTTGACCAGTTATTTAAAAGGATTTGATGAAGAGAAACGGATAGAAGCATTAAAAAAATTATCTCTTTCCCTTTGAGGTCTTCTCGTTACACCAATATATTAGGAACTAACAAAGTTGCTCTATTATAACAACTCTGCTAGTTCCATCAATTCTAATCTTTAATAAATCTTAATGTCTTCACATTGTCTTTATGTACTATTTCTATGAAATAAACTCCTCTTACCAAAGAGGTAACGTCATACATAGCTTGTGTACCATTTAATTCATCGTGGAACATTATTCTTCCTTCTAAATTGAAAACTTTCACTTGATAAGTAGCATCTTTTTCTACTTTTAAGTACAAGTTCTTTCCCACAGGATTAGGGTAAATCATTGCTCCTTGTAACTCAAATTTAGATACCTCTGTCGTAACAGGTTCTGTTGTGAAACTCCATACTGTAGACCATGGCGACTGCCCTGCATTATTGCGACCTCTTACTTTCCAATAATAAGTTGTGTTCCCACTAAGATTAGACAGTGTTGTATTTAGCTGAGTCGCTGTCACGTCTTGAACTCCTGTTGTGAAATTGCTACTAGTACTATATTTAATTTGATAATTGCTAGTATTTGAAATAGAATCCCAAACCAATTGAATGGATGCTACAGGAATATTTGAAGCGCCATCTAGTGGACTAGATAATAAAGGTGCTGCCACTAATTGATATTGTGTGGTAAAGCTCCATGTCGATCCAAAGTTAGACGTATCATTGGCGTTTATAATCGCTGCGCGCCAGTAGTAAGTCGTCCCAAAGTATAAATTTGACAACGTGTGTTCTGAAGAATTGATTCCTGAATTGCCTGACACATACAACGGTGACGTGAACGATGGGCTCGTATCTACTTCATAAATATATCCGTTATTACCTGACATTGCCGACCAATCTATTGTTGTTGTTGTCCCCAATCCTTGCGCGCCATTACTAGGAGAAACATTATTCACACCATCTCCTGTCGTAAAGCTCCATGTCGATCCAAAGTTAGACGTATCGTTCGTGTTTATTACCGCTGCGCGCCAGTAGTAAGTCGTCCCAAAGTATAAATTTGACAACGTGTGTTCTGAAGAATTGATCCCTGAATTGCCTGACACATACAACGGTGACGTAAACGATGGGCTCGTATCTACTTCATAGATATATCCGCTATTACCTGACATTGCCGACCAATCTATTGTTGTTGTTGTCCCCAATCCTTGCGCGCCATTACTAGGAGAAACATTATTCACACCATCTCCTGTCGTAAAACTCCATGTCGATCCAAAGTTAGACGTATCGTTCGTGTTTATTACCGCTGCGCGCCAGTAGTAAGTCGTTCCAAAGTATAAATTTGACAACGTATGTTCTGAAGAATTGATTCCTGAATTGCCTGACACATACAACGGTGACGTGAACGATGGGCTCGTATCTACTTCATAAATATATCCATTATTACCTGACATTGCCGACCAATCTATTGTTGTTGTTGTCCCCAATCCTTGTGCGCCATTACTAGGAGAAACATTATTCACACCATCTCCTGTCGTAAAGCTCCATGTCGATCCAAAGTTAGACGTATCGTTTGTGTTTATTACCGCTGCGCGCCAGTAGTAAGTCGTTCCAAAGTATAAATTTGACAACGTATGCTCTGAAGAATTGATTCCTGAATTGCCTGACACATACAACGGTGACGTGAACGATGGGCTCGTATCTACTTCATAAATATATCCGTTATTACCTGACATTGCCGACCAATCTATTGTTGTTGTTGTCCCCAATCCTTGCGCGCCATTGCTAGGAGAAACATTATTCACGCCATCTCTTGTCGTAAAACTCCATGTCGATCCAAAATTAGACGTATCGTTCGCATTCATTACCGCTGCGCGCCAGTAGTAAGTCGTTCCAAAGTAAAGATTTGCTAAAACTCTTCCTGAGCTATTTGCTGGAGTTGTTCCTATTTCACGCAAAGGAGAATTAAATATTGGGCTTGTATCTACCTCATAAATATATCCTGTAGCTCCTGATATATACGCCCAATCAATAGTAGTAGTAGTAGATTGATTTTGTGCACCATTGCTAGGAGAAACATAGGGTAACGTATTGCTTGTAGTAAAGCTCCATGTCGTGCTATATGCTGAAGTATCAATAGGTCCTTTGGTTGCTGCTCGCCAATAATATGTTGTTCCAAAATACAAATCTACCAAAGTAACACTTGATCCACTAGCATTCCCTATTGTATGCAAAGGAGAGTTAAATGCTGGTGTTGTATCCAATTCATAAAGATAACCCGTATTTCCTCCAACAGAAGTCCAGTCCAAGGTTATTCTTGTTGGCTGTCCCATTGCTCCATTAGACGGAGCTATATTGTTGGGTGGATTAATTGCCCAAACATTAAAAGATATAAAAAGCGTAGTAAATAAAATAAAGTATTGCATTTTTTTAGATTGTGTTAAGTAAGTTATAGATCCACGCAATAGTCGTATTGCATGAACTGCCCATCTTTCTGACAAAAAGGCAAGCAGGTAATATACTTTCTCTTTCCCCAAATACTATTCCTCCAAAAAAAAGAATGCAATCATATATATTTGTAGATACTTGTATAGAAGTAGCTTTAATAACATAATCTACTATCTATCAAGCTTCAAATAATAACTCATAGTATTCTTAAAATTTAGCCTTCGATATCTTCTACAAGCTTATTCTGTATTTCTTTCATCGTACCATCTGTCTGACGTTCTTGAATAACTGATTGGTAACGTTTCTCGTCAATATAATCCTTGTTTTCAATTCGGGTGGCAACAAATTTGCCCTCTTGATATTCATAAATTGTTTCAACATAAGATGCTGCTGAGTTTCGTTCAAAAGACAAAATCTGCTTTTTATGAGTATCAATACTTGGAAGCGATAAATCCATGTCTGTATTTTCTTCAAATTGTTGGGTTGCAGGGTTATAAATCCAATAAGCATAATAAATATTGGCATTCCCTATGGCCTTAGGAATTCTTACATCGGGAAATCCATCAAAATTAAGATCTTCAAAAGTAGGCATAGATGGACCATCCTCTTCATACGGTAATTCTAAGTCATCTAAGGTCTGAAAGATGCTTGTCTTTCCTTGAAGATGAATATCAATTTTCGAGATAGATTCTTTTGCTCTATCTGTGGTTATTTTGCCTTCAAAAACCAATAATTCAGGGTCCTCTTGTGCTGTATTTTTTGTTATTTCTACTTCCGTTGCTATAGTATCTGCTGGAGTGTTAGTACTTGTTTCTTGAGTGGATTCAGAAGGATTGCAAGCCAATAGACTTACTGTTGAAAAAATGGCGGCGTAACAGGTGTTTTTTGTTATCATTTCTACAAATTTAAAAGAAGTTGGTTGTAATATAGTTAAGCTTAACACAACGTTAAGAAACAGAATAAATCTTCAATTTTAAAAGGATTGTTGTATTTTGTTGATAGAAAAACAAAAATCAGATATGAAACAATTACTACCATTCTTTGCATGTATACTTTTAATGCATTTTTCACTTGCACAAGCACCTGCCAATACCGCAACTATTAAATGGATGACTTGGGATGAAGCTGTTGCCCAAGCTAAAAAGGATGAAAAACCGAAGAAAATATTTATTGATTTTTATACGGATTGGTGTGGATGGTGTAAACGTATGGATGCTTCTACATTTGCCAATCCGACAATTGTAGATTATATGAATCGCAATTATTATGCGGTCAAATTTGATGCGGAATGTATGGATACAATTGTTTTTAATGGCACAACATTTATGAATTCAGAGCCAACGTTCAAAAAAACAGGCGCTAGAGGCAAAGTACACATCCTTGCCTATTCCTTATTGGAAGGGCAATTGAGCTACCCTTCTTATGCTATTTTGGATGCTAATTTTAGCCGTTTGCATATTCTAAAGGGCTACAAAGATGTAGAACCCATGCTTGGAACTCTAATTTTCTTTGCTGGAGAAGAATTTAAACATTACCATAATTATATTCATGCTCAGTGGCAACGAAATCTTAAATTGCAACAGCAACAACAAGAGGCTGCGGCTAAAGCTAAATAATTGTTTGAATTGCAACACTTTCTCTCGCTTAGAAATTGCTAGTAGCCTTTTATCTGTTGATAATAAATTGATTAGACAAACTAATCATATCAGTATGATAAAGCTTTTTAGCAATTAAAAAAAAAGACTTTTTGCTTTTTCTTAATTCCTACATCCACCATTACTTCGTTAAAACCGCGTAGTTAACTAAAAGCAAAGCGCTCACGAAGTAAACTAATACGATTTTCCAGCGGAGTAAAACACCATAAAATTAACACCTCCATAAAAGGCTATAAAAACAAATAAAAAAGAACAAAATATTAAGACTTCCCCCGTCTTTTTCCATATATCCCCCTTTTTTTGTACTTTTACCCAACTCATTCTTTTACCTTTTCTGTCCCTATACTATGAAATGCTACCTTGTCCTCTTGTCCCTATTCCTAGGTTCTTTTTCATTCCTACAAGCCCAAACCTTAGATACTATACAACTCCAAGCACTCAGCTATGGAGAACTTGATAGTATGATGATGCTAGAATATAATAAAGGAAATTTTGCAGGAGCCATTCCTTACCTAAAACAAGGTGTCAAGAAAGCTAAAGCAGAATTTGGCTCTATGGATTCTACCTATAGTGTATTTCTTGGCAATCTTGGCTTCTTTTACAATCAGTTGGGGCAATATTCCGATGCTGAGAAAATTTATTTGGAGCAAATTACGGTAAAAAAAGAACTCTATGGGGAGCAACACCCCAAATACTTGAGCGCGCTCAATAGTTTAGCTATTTTATATTTTAGAATGGGCAAATACGATGCTTCGGAAAGCTACTATAAACAAACCATTCAACTTAGCAAACAACACTTAGGAGAAGATCACGCTACCCACGCCAATGCCCTTAATAATTTGGCATCTTTATATATTCAAATTGGCAAATTCGAAGAAGCAGAGCCCATTTATATGCAATCCATAGGAATCATCAAACGTACTGCGGGAGCAGAACACCCTGACTATGCATTTGCACTCAACAACTTAGCTTACTTATATTACCAAATGGCTCAGTTTGAATCCGCTGAACCTCTTTGGTTGAAGGCTACTGCTATTCGAAAAAAAACGGTTGGCGAGCAACACCCTGATTATGCTAGTTCTTTAAATAATTTATCCAAGTTGTATCAGAAGCTTGGAAAGTTCGAGGAAGCAGAACCTCTAATGTTTCAAGCGGCAGAAATTATCAAAGCTTCCTTTGGCGAAAAGCACCCCAAATATGCAACTTACCTAAGTAATTTGGCTTCCTTATATGAGTCTATGCTGCGTTATGAAGAAGCAGAACCCCTCTATCAACAATCCATCCGAGTTGCAAAGAAAAGATTGGGGGTTCAACACCCTGATTATGCTAGTTCTCTCAATAACTTAGCTCATTTATACCATGAAATTGGTAAGTATGAAGCCGCAGAACAACTTTACTTGGAGGCTCAAAAAGTATGGGAAAAATCGGTGGGGAAAACGCATCCTGATTATGCTATTTCTTTAAACAACTTGGGTAGCTTATATAGTTCTACTGGCGACTATACAACTGCGATTCCTCTATACCAACAATGCTTGAATATTTATAAGTATTCTTTGGGAGTTACCCACCCTTCTTACGCTACCTGTTTGAACAATATGGCGATTTTATATGAAAAAATGCAACTTTCTGATACAGCTTTTGCTTATTGTATGGCAAGTATTGCTACCAATAGTAGAAATTTTGAAGCCATATTCCCTAATTTTTTTAAAAGAACAGATTCTCATACAACTGCCCCTTTGTACCTGCCTCATAACTGTTGCCGTGATCTTTCTCCTAAAGACTTCTTGAAACTATCTCAATTAGATTATAACAGTGCTCACGTTTTTAATAAGTCGTTATTCAATTTGCTAGGAATTTCTAAAACACAAGGCAAAACATCCAAACAAAAACTAGAAGCCCATTACAATATTTGCAAAGCGGCCATGCAGGTTAACGAGCATATCCGAAATAGTTTTTCGGCAAAAGCTAATAAATTGAGAGTGTTAAAAAACAACAGCATCTTTGTTAAATACGGTATAGATGCTGCCTTAATGCTGGATGATGCCACTTATTACGATGAAGCCTTTAGCTTTTCAGAACAAAATAAATCCGTTTTATTAGCCGATGCTGTCAAAGGAAATCGAGCAAGAGTCTTAGGTGATTTACCCGATTCTTTGGTGTTGAAAGAAATTAAACTCCAGAAAAAAAAGGATCAACTAAAAAAACGAAAGGCAGAAAGTTCTTCGAACGAAACAACTATAGCAATTACAGCGGAAGAAAATGCACTTAATCAAGAAATTGATGTGTTCTTGAACTCTCTTAAAGACAAATACCCCAAATATCATCATTTAAAATATGAAAACATTACAGTAAATGCCAAAGAAATACAAACTTCTCTAGCTCCCAAAACGTTACTGTTGGAATACTTCGTCACCGACTCTATGACGTATCTCTTTGCGATTAGTCCAACTAGTATAGAGCTATTTCCAATTGATGTCAAGAAGGAAAAACTGAAAAAACAAATTGAAACCTTACGATTTGCACTTAGTCGTTACGATTATATCATTAACAAATCTGAACTTGCTCAAAAACTATATACAGAATCTGCGTACTGGTTTTATAAGGAAATGTTGTCCATAGCACTTCAAGGTAAGGAGATAGAGAATTTAATTATTATCACAGATGGCGAGTTGGGACATTTGCCATTTGAAGCGTTTCTATTGGAATCAATACCACAAGGCAAAATTAATTATGCTTCACTTCCCTATTTGGTAAAAGATTATAATATTAGTTACAACTACTCTGCAACTCTTTGGAAAGAAAACCTAGAGATTCAACAAAATCGCAAACAGACGAATAACCACAACAATCACCAAATGTTTGCTTGTGCTGCTAGTTATCCTAAAGTAGATTCCTCTCTATTAGATTTGCGTTTGCCCAATATATTTGATATGCGTCATTCTCTAGTTCCATTGCCTCAAACAAAAACAGAAATCAAAACGTTGTCCAAAGTATTCGATGGATTGTTTTTGACCAATGATTCTACTAGCGAAGCTTTTTTTAAAGAACATGCCCACGAATATGGTGTCATTCATTTGGCAATGCATGGTCTTCTTCATCCTAGAGTTCCCATGCTATCTTCATTAGCATTTACAGAAAATAAGGACAGCTTGGAAGATAATTTCCTTCAAGCTCACGAGGTAGCTCATTTGCATTTGAACGCAGATTTAGTTGTTTTAAGTGCTTGTGAAACGGGCTATGGAAAATTTGAACAAGGAGAAGGAATTGTGTCCTTGGCGCGCTCTTTTATGTATGCCGGTACGCCATCTCTTGTGGTCTCACTTTGGCAAGTTAATGATCAGTCTACTTCTGTTATCATGAACTATTTTTATCATTACATTGCAGATGGAATGCCTAAAGATGTCGCATTGAGACAAGCAAAATTAGATTATTTAACATTGGCGAAAGACTTTGCAGGGCATCCTGCATTTTGGTCGGCTTTTATTCAATTAGGAGATACTACATCGGTCAAAATTTCTAGGAGAAGGAATTATTCTACTTGGGGTATTGGGATTGGGATTTTGGTTGGTTTGAGTTCTTTAATTGCTATTTTTGTAGCTCTAAGAAAAAAGAAAGAGTTGGTATAAAATCTAACTAGGAACTAATTTACTTTGTAGTTTTTCTTTAGCATCACTCCGTTAAAAAATCGTATTAATTTACTTCGTGAGCGCTACGCTTTTAGTTAGCTTTGTTACTCCCTACGGTCGTGAGCTCGCACAGCTCGGTTCGCTGCTACTTCGTGGTACCGTGTGAGGGCTTCGTCGTTGATTGTCAGCAAAATACGCCCCGAGCATTTCGAGCATAAAAACCTAATAATCAAACTAAAAAACTAAGCTTGCGCTCTCACGACCGCAGGGAGCTACCACGAAGTAGCACCACAGGTAATCAATAAAGGATTACTTTAGAAGGTACTGCGCAAATGCAATTCCTCTATAACAGGACTTTTTATGTTCTTTCTTTTTTTCCTCGTCTTCTAGCTCATTGTACCAATCAATTGCTTTTTTGTAATAGACAATAGCAATATTCAATTCGTTTGGGCTGCAACCTTCTTTAGAGTGATCGTATGCTGCTCTGTAATAAGTATTGGCTAATTCTTGAACCAAAGGAATGGTTGGATTAAAACGATAAGCACTCATAGCTGTTGCAATAGCTTGATGGTTAGAATCTAAGTTTTCAAAGACCTGAATGCTATCTTTATAATTATAATAAATGGTCGCTTTAGAGAGCATTGTTTGTACAGAATCATATTTAGCAAACGCTCCCAAACTAATAGGATAATCTTTTAATTGCCATCTGGGGTCAGAAGGCAACCGTTTTTCCAGTAAATAATTGGGTTCTGCAAAAAGATTACTTATTTCTAGTTCTGCATAAAAGATATCGTCTCTAACATATCCACTCCCCCAAGTAGCATCTACGATTTTGTACACACCATCTACTTTGACCATATTCCAAGCATGATTGGTGTCTTTATAATTTGCTCTAGTATTCGCAAATCGCTCCTTTGCATAGCCAACAATTACATAACAATCTATCTTAGCGACGACACACATATCTTTTAATAAATCGGCATAACCTTGACATACAGCAACCCCTGTTTCTAAAGGTTTTGACTCTTGAGTCAGATAAGAACCGTCTGCCAAACCTTTGACATCATACGCTACATTTTTAGTAATCCAATAAAAGAATACTTCAACTGCTTCAGATTGATCTTTAGTTGGCTTTTTTAAATATGCTACTAATTTGTTCAAATCCTTTTTTAAGACTTGGGGGCAATTTTCTGCATAATGTAACAATTCAGTGTTGATCAAATTTTTACTAAACAAAGAATTGACAAACAATAGAAACACCCAAAATATCAACTTAATTTTCATGGATTGGTGTGTCAAAGTAGGTTGTTATATCTAACAATAGTTCGTTGAAAAACTTTATTAGTTTGATAATCAATAAGTTGTAAATTTATTGCGTTTTGTGTTAAAATTTTGATTATCAAACTAATATAAATGTGCTTTTTTATCTTTTTGGTAAAAAAGTAAAAAATCAACGAACTACTAATCTAAAAAACGATGAATAAATTACTACTTAATCACCACCATACGACGAGGAGCAGACTGATAATGTCGGCCTAACAATTGGTAAAGATAAACACCTTCTTCCCAGTTATCAACCGCTATCTCAATTCCTTTTTGTTGCTTATCTAAAACAACTGTATACATTTTTTGACCTAAAACATTCGTAACTTGTAGGGTAATGTTTTCTTCAACATCCGAAGGTATCTCTAAGGGAATATAAGCTTTCAGAATTGCTGGATTCGGTTGATTTTGTCCCAATTCTAATATCGTATTCCCTAGTATTTGCTGATTTCCAACCGTTGGGCTGAGCATATTCACTGTAAAATCGTCAAAATAAAAACCATCCTCATTGACCCAAACGTCAGAAACTAAACGCAATTTAATTTGAACTGCTGACTCTCCTAAAAACTCGTTTAAAGACATTCTTTCAGCTACCCATGTTGATTGCGTTCCATCGTATAACGGTTCATTGGGATCTTGATTATTGGTTCCTATATCTGTATACAAACCACATAAGGGCTTATAAATACCATTACTTCCAGCAGCCATTACTTGCACATAGTCATAATCTGCCTCAATATCCCACTTCGCCCAAAATGCTAAATTAGCATCTGTTGCCGTGCTTAAATCAAAGCTTTGATTGAGCACAATTTCAGATGTTGTATTATTAGCATAACCTCCTATTCTAGAATCTGTTAAACAGCCTGTTGGTGAATAATAATCGGCAGTCGTTACTTCCCAATTTGAATTAGCACCTTGGTTTGTCCAATTCAACAATGTATTTCCATCATCATTAAATGCCACCGCATAGTTTCCATAAATGCGCTCAATTGTATCACTTTGAGTATAAAACCCATTGTCCAATTCCAATACATAGCGCACTGTTTCTCCATTAGTAATTGTAGGCACCAAATTAAAAGTAATAGAGTCTTGTATCGTCGCAAATTGTGTCAAATTAAAGGCTTTGGGACTGGCAACGGACGCAATGTTTGTTGACAAAGGCGTAACACGTACCGTCAATACTCCATTCATCATTCCGTAACGTGTCAAATCAAAATTCGCTTGAGTATTTAGTTGCGTAATCAAAGCATTGCTCTTATCAGTTGCTTCGCCATAAATTAATAAAAGATGCGCCATTGCTAAATTCTGCCACATCGTTCCTTGACAATGCCCTACAATAGTAGATGCTGCGGGCCAAAATCCGTCAGGACTCGCCTCTGGAGTCATTGTCAATATCTTGTTTTTTGTCGTTTGCTCTCCGTAAAACCAATCATCAGCATCGCCATTCGTAGAATAACCAATCGTTTCCATATTGGTTCCATACTTGTATTTATTTTCCTTGGTCATAATACTAGCATACGTTCGATAGGCATTAGAATCAGGTGTTAATTGATCGTTATACGCCCAAGGATAAATTAGCAAATTCCCATAAGTATGATAATTGAAAGAAAACGTAAAATCATGTGCATTGCAAAAATCACGCATATTCTGAGTCTCTGGTTCCGAAAAAGCAGATGGTCCTCGGTAAGTATCAGACGTAGGGTTGCCAGAAGATCCCACATTATCATGAGCAAAGGCATAGCCATAATTTCGATTCAAATCTACTCCATAGCTGCTCCCATTGTTTCGGCGATTCTTGCGCCACATTCCTCCTCCATTAGGATTCGTAGACTCATTGTACACATAGCCATCGGGATTCAAACAAGGAACAAAATACAACTCTGTATTTTCTAACAAGTATTGTATTTCTGTGTCTGTATCATAATTTTCTAGTAGATACCACATATAGTAAATTAACTGTGATAATGCTAGTGGTTCCCTAGCATGATGAATGGCCGTATACAAAGCTTCAGGTTCGTTTTCATCTACATTGGGATTATCTGATATTTTAATCCAGTAGATTGGTCTATTTTCATGCGTTAGGTTGTTCGGATCAATAACTGTTTTAGCCGTAATAAGATTAGGATATTTGCTTGTCATGCTATCCAAATTATCTAACATTTGTTGGTAGGTTAAAAAACCTCCCATGCTTCCCAATGCAAAATTGGCGGGCGGAGTATATGCCCCAGCCCCTGTATTAGGGTTGCAATTAGCCGTTCGAGGATTTCCTATTTCATTTTGTTCTGCATAATAAGCCGCTACATCCTCTACCAATACATCGTAACGAAAGCCATTGGTTTCTAGCAATCGACGATCTGATTGAGAAAAATCACTTTCAAAATGGACCGACCGGCGATGTTGCCCATGGTCACAAGTTACCCCCAATTGCATCAAATCTTGCGCAGAGCGATTATCCAAATAAACTCTAAGTTTTGAATACTTCTCTTGCTGCCCCCAAATAGTAGACGTTCCTAAAAAGAATAGGATAAATAAACAATACGTTTTCATACTTTTTATATTTGTGGTAATGTATCAATCGTCTACTACTTTAACTTAAAGTAGTTGTCCTAGAACGATTCTATCTCTATTCGACATATCTGGTAACAAGGCGCAATTTTCAAACCCTTTATTTTCTAACAACGCTAATACCTCAGCACCAAAATATTCGTTAATTTCAAAATATAGCCAACCTTTTGTACACAAATGTTCTTTTGCAAAATCGGTAATTGCAGTATAAAACTGAAGGGGGTCTTGATTGGTAACAAAAAGTGCTAAATGAGGCTCATAAGCCAAAACATGTTCTGGCATCAATGACATTTCTGAATTTTGAATATACGGAGGATTACTCACAATTAAATCATATTGAGGTAATTTTTGTATTTGTTCGGTATCCAAAATATCAACTTGTTGAAATGTTATCTCAACTTTATTTTTCACTGCATTCTTTTGCGCAAGAGCTAGTGCATTTTTAGATACATCTACGGCGGTTATTGTGGCTTGTGGCAATTGTTTTTTTAATGCGATCGCAATACAACCACTTCCTGTTCCGATATCCAAAATTTTTGGAGCATGACCAACATATTTTTCTATGATAGCGTAAACCAGTTCTTCCGTTTCTGCCCTAGGGATTAACACACTTTCATCTACTTCTAATTTCAGGTCGTAGAAGTCTGCTGTACCAACAACATACTGCCAAGGCCTTCTTTGTAATAACTCTTGTACCATTCGCTCCAACTCGCTTTTCTCTTCGTTGGTTATCATTTGGATGCTATTGATGGGATTTTTAATATTAAAAGCATCCTCCAAAACGTACTGTGCAATAGTTGTTGCTTCTCGTTCTTCATATACCTGTTCTAATTCTTTTTTTAGGTAAAAAAAACAGGTTTTAGCACTCCATTCTTGCTTTAGTTCATGCATATTCACTATCTATTCAATTACTTTTAATTCTACTCGGCGATTCATTTGTTCCTGCACAGGATTGCTAGCTCTAGGATGTATCATCTCAGAATTTCCATACCCTTTATAAGTGAGCCTATCTGGGCTAATTCCGTGCTCAATCAGATAAGCATGTACAACCTTTGCCCGTGCCTCTGATAATTTAAAAGAGGAAGAACTTTGAGGTACAGGTGCTTGGTTGGGTTTGTTTATGTGACCACCTATTTCTATTTTTAAGTTAGAATTGTATTTCATAAATGCAACCACTCCTTCTAAAGCTTTTTCAGATGCATTCATCAACAAAGGAGTTCCTCCTTGAAAATACAAATCATTCAAAGCCATCTTTCCACCAATAATGGCAGGTTCTAGGTTAAAATCTAATTTTGTTGTCGTTTTATGTTTGGTCTTTGCCAACTTAGAAACAAAGAAATAACCTTTGGTGTATGCTCTTACTTCTACATTCGTTTCCATTTCCACCTGATATTCATAAGCCCCATATTCATCTGTTTCAATGGTATCCTTTCCAGCTAAAGAATTAAAAATCAGTCGTGTTCTCAATGGCTGGTTGTTAGTAGCATCTACAACCTTTCCTTTGACAACGCAAATAGACGCTTCTTTTTCTTTAGGCACATATGGGCGCACTACCTCAATCGTTACTCTTCGGTTTAGTGCCCTTCCTGTAGCCGTTCCGTTACTTTTAAGAGGAACATATTCTCCATGAGAATCTATTTTTAGTTGTAAGGAATCAACACCCATTTCAAAAAAAGCTTTGTAAACAGCATCGGCACGACGATCCGATAAAGCTTGATTCGACTCGTAACTTCCTAGCGAATCAGTATGCGCTTGAATCCAAGCTCTTGCTTCTTTATCACTATTAATAGCCTCAGCAGCTTCTTTCAAGGTTGCTCTAAATTTGGGCAATATTTTAGCTGATCCTGAATTAAAATAAATAGCTTCAGAATATAATAACAAATACCGTTTTCGCTGGGCGGAAGTAGTAGACAAGTATATAAAAAAAACAATTAGGACGAGGGTAAATTTGGCATTCATAAAGTTCCGTATTTAAATGCGATCAAATCTAATGATTGAATGTTTTGACTTGTTGATATAGAAGTCCACTAATCCGTAAAACTAAACTTACTGAGCAGAATATAATAAACAAAGCTCAATAGGTTTGTGAACTAAATTAAGAGACTATTGGTTGAGTTATAATTAAGTAAAAAATTGCCGATTTCAGACCAGTATATTTCGTTTGGTAAGTTTTTGTTCAAACAATATTATTCATTAGCAAATCATACGCATTTTCTAAATTCTGTATAGCCGCTCGCCTATTTTATTTTAGATGCCAACAGTTTCAGTTTTTTTATACAATTTGCAAAAAACGAAGAATATTTATAATTATATATTAATTAGCTTTCTTTTAAGGGGTGCTGTGCAGTTGATAATCAACAAATTGCAATGCTATTACATTTCTTGATATTTTTTTAATTATCAGACTGATATAAATCTACTTTTTTATCTTTTCGTAAAAAAAATAAAAAAGCAACCACCACACAGTAGCAGTGCAACTCACTACTATTAAATATAATGTTGTAAAATAAGTGATTTTTGTCAAAAAATATAAAATGCACAAACTAATTCGTTATAATTGCAAGTCTATAAAATTAATACATCATGCTTTTTTTCGTTTTTTTATACGAAACAAAAAAAGCATCTTTGCATCATTTTGATTATCAATTTTTTAAAGCAGCAAACAATAAAAGCATACTTTCTTAATAGTCAAACGAATGCAATTTTTCCATGAAGTAATGTAAAGTAACGATTACCACAAATCGATTTTATGAGAAGCAAGCAGTTCTAATATTTTCCTTCATTAAAAAAGCGAAAATACGCATTCATAAACTTCTGGCTAGATACATGACTCGGTTTGTAATTAATCTTTAAATATTTAATTAAAATCACAATCTGACCACAATATTATGACAATTGATCAATTAAAAGAACTTCAAAGCCAGCTGGGCATATTAGGGAGGTATCTTTGACGTCGATAACCGACGCATGCAAATTAATGAAGAAAAACAACATACTTATGACCCTGATTTTTGGTCAGATCCCAAACGAGCCGAAAGTATTTTAAAAAGCATTAGCGAAAAAGAATTTTGGCTAAAAAAATACGATGCAGCCGCTACTGCTTTAGGTGATTTAGAAGTTTTGCAAGAGTTTTATGAAGCTGGAGATGTTGCCTTAGAAGAGGTAGAGAATCAATACTCAGCTACTCAAAAAATCTTGGATGATTTAGAATTCACGTCTACACTTAGTGAGCCTGAAGATATGCTGAGTTGTATGGTGAAAATTAACGCTGGAGCTGGTGGTACAGAAAGTTGCGATTGGGCTGAAATGCTCTTGCGAATGTATACAATGTGGGCTGAAAAATCAGGACACAAAGTAAAACAATTGGATTATCAAGCAGGAGATGTAGCTGGTATCAAAACCGCTACCTTAGAAATTACAGGAGAGCACACTTATGGTATTTTAAAAGGAGAAAATGGGGTTCATCGCCTGGTTCGCCCTAGTCCATTTAATGCCCAAGGAAAACGACAAACTTCTTTTGCTTCTGTATTTGTCTATCCTATGGTCGATGATAGCATCGAAATAGAAGTTAATCCTGCTGATATAGAATGGGATACATTTAGAGCAAGTGGTGCGGGAGGACAGCATGTTAACAAAACTGAATCTGCTGTTCGTTTGCGACACTTACCTTCTGGGTTGGTTGTCGAATGTCAAGAGCAACGTTCTCAACACAAAAATCGAGAAAAAGCAATGAAGATGCTAAAATCTGAGTTGTACCAGTTGGAAATTGAGAAACAAAATGCAGCTAAAGCAGAAATTGAAGGGGGCAAGATGAAAATCGAATGGGGTTCTCAAATTCGTTCTTACGTTTTGGACGATAAACGGATCAAAGATCATCGCTCCAACCATCAAACTCACAATGTCAAACGTGTATTGGATGGCGACATTGATGATTTTTTAAAAGCCACACTTATGGCTTTGAAAAATATGTTGTAAAAAAAATACCAATTTGAGAAAGGTTCAAATTGGTATTTTTAATTTCACGACCTTACATCTTTTCGTTTTTTACGAGCGCTTTTTCTTTAACAAAATTTCTTTGGTCAAAAATTCACCTCCTGGAATCAAAAAGGCTTTCATCATATCCCAGTTTTTGGCAGGCTCATAATTATTTTTATAATATTTATTAAACGTAATAGTTAGAATATTTCCATTAAGACTAGCCGAAGATTTTAGACTGCCTGTTTCGTTGTCAATATTATTTGTAAAATTATCCAACCCCTTCACTTCGTATCCTTCTGGTATCGTAATCTCGATTTCATACTCATATCCTCTAGGGTAATTCATGTGAATATCAACTGTTCGTTCCATCTCATCTTCCGCCAAAATAAGCTGTCCACCAACCAAACGCCCTGCTTTGATAACATAATTTGGTCCTACTTTTTTGACCAAATCCGACAACTCACAATCAAATGTGTACTCCAAACTCTTCTCATCAATCGTATTAGCTGTTGTCAAGCCCTCATAAGCAATTAATTCTGTATTCCCCTCTCCTAAGTCAAAATGTGATTGAGCAATCGCTTCCATTGCTTCGTCTCTTTCTTCTTTTTGAGCTTGTATAAAGTTTTTCATCTCTGAGCTCTTATCCTTAGAAGGATGTCCCCACAGTTTGGTTTTGTACAACTTATTCTCATTCCAAATCATATCCATCCAATCAACAACATCGTACTGGTAACTTTCGATATGGTGCCCCGTGTGAATTGCCTTAGAATTTGCTCTTAACACCATCATATCATCTTCCTTAAAATGCACTTTGGTTTCGTGCCTACTAATGTTAGACTTATAATCTGAAGCGGGCAACAACGCCTTTTTAGTTGTCAACTTACGCCCTCTTGTATTTTCTGCCTCTACGACATACCCTTCTGCATTTTCAATTTGAAAGGGAAAATGGTTAAAACGCGTGTAAGGATTAGGTCTATAAAAATAGATGTTAGAATCATCCAATTTGGCTCGAATCAGATAATCCGTCTGGTTTTTATTAATAACATCCTCAATACGACCAGATTGACGTCCTACAACGACCACAATATCATAAGGAATTTTTAGTTTCTTTAGGGCATAAATAATATGTCCCGTAAACTCAATATTTGAAAGCTTTCGAAAGCTATTGGCATTCCCATAATAACGATCGTACACATAGTGCTTGTTGGTAAAATGATGACGCATATAATAGTACAGTTCCTCCAATGTCTTAGTCTTCGAAATTTCTTCTTTTTTATATTTTCGTCTCAAATAGCCTTTAAAAGCAGCATACTCATTAAAAGCACTTCTACTTTTTTCATAATAATCTCTATACGTATCAATAATATCCTCTGATTTTAGTGAAGACGTATGTAAAGCTCCTCCCTTTGTTCTTCGAAGGGCTAAGTTATCTTTGGAATAGCCAACATACATTCGAATATAAGGTCCTGTCTGATAATAATAGTTCCATCTTGTCGAATTGATTTTTTCTACATTTTCCTTATGAATAGAAAATTCAAAACAGTTATCATTAATCGTCTTTTCAGACAAATTAATTTCGTGTTTGCCAGATGTAAATTGAACATCCCAGTCTCGATCAGTCGTTACAGAGTAATTAAAATCTTTGATTGGATAAGCTCGATTTAGAGTAAACTCATCAATAACACCATAGAAAAAAGAAGTCGCCAAATCATGCGTATACAAAGCATAGTCCAAAATATCACCTACTTCTAGATTGGGTACCGCAACTTTTCGTTTACCATTGTCATCTTCAATAATTTCTTTGTTATCAACAATGATTTCTTTACCATTAGGCTTAATAATCTTGATGTTCATGAACTCCTTATCCCTAGTCTCGTCATACATATTGTATCCTCCATGGGCACCACTAACATAATACACTTCAGAAAAGTTTTCCAAAGCAGCTTCATCCAAAATCTTAACCCGATAATGTGAAATATAAGATACGTGCAGTCTGGCACTAGCAACATAAGCAACCGCTTTGACAAAACGAATCTCATACTTTCGTTCGTAACGCAAAAAAACAGCCGATTGATTGTTCCAATCTTCAGGATATTCTTCCTCCGCTTTGTTATAAGCATGCTGCTCCCAACAATATTCTTGCACATTTTCTTGGGTATAGTCCTCAAGGAGTATACTAGAAACATCCTTTTGTGCTAATACATTAGCAGTGAACAATAAACAACTAACGCAAGCTAAAATTATTAATCTCATGGGTAAAATCTATTTCTATTTTTTTATCAAAACAATTGGTTCATCATAAGCTGCTTTTAACGATTGAATCGCTTTATTCCAAGCTGCTATGTTTTCTTTCTTAACTTCTGAATTGGGAATTTGGATTTGTACAGAGTAGAGGACTTTTGCTCCTTCCAATTTATAGTCCAAATCAAATTGAAAATCTTCGTTTTCAACCACAAACGACTCGGGCACACTTTCTAGCTCATATCCTTCTGGCAGTTGGAATTCGATTCGGACATGGTCATTGTGTTTATGAGACATCCAAAGAGGAAATTGGCGATCTTCACCTAAGTCATAATGCTCAAAAATACGATATGGATCTAAATATAGGTAAACCTCATTATCAAAGGTACTAACTTTATTTTTAATTATAATATCTCCTCCCAAGATCAATTCATCCATTGAACGATCCATAGAGGGCACTTTCATATTTTCGATGGTAATAAACTTATCAAACAAAGCTAAATAACGTTTTAAAGATTCCTCTTTTTCATCTGTTCTTGTTTGATTGTACAAATACATTATCCTAGACATTGCCTCTCCTTTTTCACTTATTTGTACCGACCCAACCAAAGCATTATCAGCATTCATACTAAGTTTTAATTGATAATCCCTAGTATTTCTATGGTGCTCCTGTGTTGGGATTTTGCTTCTTATAAACGAAGTACCATCTTCAATTAAAACCTCTTGGTTTTGGATTCGTTCAGCATACGCCCCTAAAAGAGTGTATTTTTCTGTCCCGTCCAAATAGATAAAATCATCCCCTTGTTTTACAGCACAAATCATATGATTATCAGAAGCAAGACAGGGCGTAGAATAATTGGTCGCCACAGACTTTGTTCCCAACCAAACCAATCGAGCATCGAAGCCTGCTAATTTGAGCATTTCCTTCATCAAATTTGCCATTCCCTTACAATCCCCATATCGGTTAAAGAACACCGTTTGGCAGTTTTCGGGTTGGTACCCTGCAATTCCATCTTCAAAAGCAATGTAACGAATGTTGTCTTGTACCCAATAAAATATGTTCTTAATTTTTTCTTCATCCGAACCAGCAGAAGCCGTTAATTCCTCGACAATTTCCTTCAACTCTTCTGGCTTATTTTCTACCTCTGCCACCAACTTTGCATACCAAGCATACAAAGCATCGAGCGAATTAAAAAATTCTTCACTAATATCATTGTCTTTGTAAGTTTTGGGTAAGATCAAAACATGTGGATAAATATAACTTGCCCCTGGCAAGCTCTCTTCGTCCGAGAATCCGTCTAAATTCTCAATAGAATATTCAATTTCTAAATTGTTGCCTTTCTCGTTTTCCGTTTTATGCACCGTATAACCATCAAAATTAACGGGCACCAAATCAACATCAAAAGCCTTGGGAATTGTAAATTTTATAGTGCGTTGTAAGGCGCTTTGGGGCGAAGTTAAATATACTTTGGTCAAGTACTTAATGTCTTTGTAAGTCTTTTCGGTTTTTATAGAGCGAGTCAAGCCTTTTTGACGCAAACTATAATTGGCATATTGCATTCGAATGTCGGAGTGAAAAATATCATTAGACTGATAATAATCGTCATTTACAAAGGCACTCGTCTCAAACTTATCTACGGTAGAATAATCATCATAATGAACTACATAGCTAAACTTTTGATTGCCTTTTAAGCTTAAAAACTCTTCTGATCGCTCTTCGACAACAACTAGACTCTTTGTCTTCTTCTCTTTCTTGAATTTAAAATGAATCACCGATTCTGTTAAAATAAGACCTTCTTCTGGGAAAATAGTCGCTGCTTTTTCCATTAAGGCCGAAGATTCTTGAGCGATTATTGAGAGTGGTAAGCATAAGTAGAGGAAAAAATAAATCCTCCATTTCAAATTTTGCATTTTCATGATTTAGTAGTTCTGTTTTGAGTAAAAATAATGAAAACTTTCCATTTTCATCAAATTATATGGTTTATCCAACAAATAAATATTTTTTTTGTTCCAATCGAATGGTTTTATTTCTCGATAAAACCAAGTCGTCGTTTTCGTTTTTTTTTAAAAAACTGTGTAATTTTCAAAAACACCTAACTACAAACCAACTATACATTACAAAAATAAAATTTAATAAAAAACAGGTCATTCAGTGAACTTTTTACTTCTCTTTGTTGTTATAGGAGTCATAGAAGCTAATTTTTAAAATAGCTTTTCCTAAATCTATAGTATAAAAAAGCAATTCATTTGACCTAAATGAATTGCTTTTTTAGTTTTAATAAATATGTCCATGCCCAACACAAAAAAACTCTCTGATTTTTTCTCAACCAACTACCCATTAAACCGAGAGGGCATAGAAGAAACGATTGCAGCTTTCGAACTTAGAACGATTCCTAAACATAAAATTTTGCTGCAAGAAGGAACGCAAGAACAAACATTACGATTCCTTAACAAAGGTACCATTCGAGAGTTTTATATTGGCAAACACAAAGAAACAAACATCAACTTTTTTACTCGCCCTCAATTCATCACTGATTTCTCTTCTTTCATACATGGCAGTACAACTAAAAGGAATCAAGAAAGTTTGAGTGAATTAGAAGTTTTAGTTTTGGGCAAAGAAACTTTTACGAACTTACTAAGAAAACACAACTGTGGACGCTCTTTTATTGAAGCAGCTTTTTTGAAAATCTTGCAACATCAAGAATTGCTAGAATATAACCGTATTACCAAACCACCAGAGGAACTTTATGAAAATCTACAGCAACAACGCTCCGATTGGCTGCAAAAAATTCCTCAGTACCATATTGCGTCCTATTTAGGTGTTACACCAGAAACATTGAGTCGAATTAGAAAACGAATTTCTTGATCTGAATCAATGAACTAAACGTAGAATTTGAGTCTATTTGTGATGAGCATTACTTATTTAACAACATAGTAGCACCACAGCTAACTATTGTTAATGGTTCATTTATTATTTAACAGACTCATAATTATGAAAATTCATCACATTAGAAACGCAACAATGATTATTGAAGTGAACAATCACTTCATTTTAGTAGATCCTATGCTTGGACCTCAAGCAACCATGCCTCCTTTTACATTATTCCGTTTTAAAGCTAAACGAAATCCTATTGCCCCTTTTCCTGAACAAAGTCGTTCCTTACTAGAAAAAGTAACCCATTGCATTATTACGCATCGACATCCTGACCATCTTGATACTGCTGGTATTAAGTTTCTAATTACACAAAATATCCCTGTTGTTTGTAGTTATAAAGATGCGCCTATTCTCAAAAATAAGGGGCTAACTATTTCTCAATCTATCCATTACTGGAAGGAAGTTAATTTTTTGAATGGAACCTTAGAAGGCATTCCTGCAAAGCATGGCTATGGTTTTGTTGCCAAACCAATGGGAAATGTTATGGGATTTTATTTAAAACTTCCTCAATATCCCTCTATTTATTTGAGCTCTGATACTATTTACACCAAACATGTTCACAAAGTTCTGATGGAATACAAACCTGACATTAGTGTTATCCCTGGAGGCGCCGCACAGCTTGACTTCTTTCAACCTTTGCTCATGACATTAGATGATATCCTTAAATTTGTGCAAAATGCTCCTGGAAAAGTTATCATCAATCATCTAGAAGCAATCAATCATTGTCCAACTACTCGAAAAGAACTAAGAGAAATAATGACCAACAAACAACTTATGCCAAAAGTTTTCATCCCTGACGATGGGCAATCCATTATTTTCCAAGCCTAAAACACCTTTAAAATAATACAAATCAACATACTAAATATTATAAAAATAAAATTTAATAAAAAATAGGCTTTCTCGTGAACCTTTTACCTTGTTTTGTTGTTTATAGAGACATACAACTTATTTTTTAGAAGAATTTTTTCTTTATTAAATCAAGAGAGCCGTTTATTTTGAGAAATTTCAAATGAACGGCTCTTTTCGTCTTTATAGATTCTTCTTTTGAGGAGTATATTCTCTATTCCTCTTTTGAGTAACGCTTCTTTTTCTTTTCTTTTTCTTTCCCAGCTACCACTATAACAATTTCACCTTTGGCTTTTAATTCATTGGATGCAACTTTAGCTTGCAACTCTGCCAGAGAGCCTCTAGTATATTCTTCATATAATTTAGAAATTTCTCGGCAAACTACTGCTTGGCGATCAGCACCACAATGCTCTGCCAATTGATTCAAGCATTTTTCCAAACGGTGCGGTGATTCGTACAAGGCAAATGTAGTTGGTAATTCTGCCAAGTACAGCAATCGCGTTTGGCGTCCTTTTTTGTGTGGCAAAAAGCCTTCAAAATAAAAACGATTGCAAGGCAGACCAGAAGCAACTAAAGCAGGAATAATAGCCGTAGCACCTGGCAAACACTCTATTTTGATAGTAGCATCTGCACAAGCTTTGATAAGGCTATAACCAGGGTCTGAAATACCAGGCGTGCCTGCGTCTGAAATTAAAGCAACTTGCATACCTCCTTGTATATCTTCTACAATCTTAGCCGCCTCTTGATTTTCGTTGTGTGCATGGTGCGAACGAAGTGGCGTGCTAATTTCATAATGCTGCATTAATTTTTTAGAAGTTCTAGTATCTTCTGCAAAAATTAGATCTACCTCTTTTAGCACTCTTAATGCCCGTAGAGTAATATCTTCTAAATTGCCAACTGGTGTGGGTACTATATATAACATTTATTTTTGTTTCAGGTCTTAACTAAACTGCAATTTAGCCAATTGAGTGTACACGCCATTATCTTTTGCAACAAGTTCTTCATGGTTGCCTTGTTCAACTACTTTGCCCTGTTCCAAAACATAGATACAATCTACATCACGAACCGTCGCTAATCGATGTGCAATAATAATAGATGTTCTACCTTCCATCAACTTGTTTAAAGCATCCTGCACAACTCGCTCTGACTCTGCATCTAAAGCCGAAGTCGCCTCATCCAACAATAAGATAGAAGGATTTTTGAGAATTGCACGAGCAATAGCTACCCGTTGGCGCTGTCCTCCAGAAAGTTGGACTCCTCTCTCTCCTACAATTGTATCCAAACCCTCTGGAAATGAATCGATGAATTGCCAAGCATTGGCTTGTTCTGCTGCAGCTATAATTTCTGCCTCTGTGGCATTTTGTTTTCCATAAGCAATATTCTCTCGAATACTCCCTCCAAATAAAATGACATCTTGGGGAACAATCGCAATATTTTGCCTCAATTGAGATAAGTTATAATCCGTAATTAGCTTGTCATCAATGGTAATATTACCTCCTTTTAAATCATAAAACCGCAACAATAGCTTTACTATCGTTGACTTTCCACCACCAGAGGCTCCTACCAAAGCTATCTTTTGCCCAGACCAGATTTGCAGGTTAACATCATTTAGAATGGTTAAATCAGGACGAGAAGGATAATTAAATTTGACGTGATTAAACGCTATATTTCCTTGTATTTTTAAGTCAGGTAGCGTTTCGTCCAAATTTATTTCCGAATTGCTTTCCAAAATTTCCATAATACGCTCTGAAGCACCTACCGCTCGTAAGACCTGAGTATAAAAGTCTCCTAAACTTGCAACAGCTGCTCCTATAATAGCCGTCAAGGTGATAAAGGTAACCAATTCGCCAGACTTCATTGTTCCAGCTTCTACCATAGTGGCTCCCCACCACAAGACAAAAAACATCGCACCAAATAAAGCCGTTATAATAAAAACAATAAACAAACCTCGGATGCGAGCAAAGCTAAGTGAAATGGAGACAACATCGTCTACTGATTTCCCATAACGTTTGCGCTCGAACCACTCGTTGGTAAACGATTTGACAACAGAGATAGCCTGTAACGTTTCTTCTAAAATAGTACTTGTTTCAGCTAATTTATCTTGGCGTTTTCTTGATAATTTTCGAATATAACGACCAAATACCATGGCAATAATAATAACAACAGGAAATGTAGATATCATCACCAACAATAATTGCGGTGCCATCCATGCCAAATAAACAAACCCTACTACTAGTATTATAATTTGACGAATCAACTCTGCCAATGTAATTGATAAGACATCTTGTAATTGTTGAACATCTGCGGTACTACGACTTGTCAATTCTCCTACTCTATTTTGGTCAAAAAAAGTCGTGGGTTGTGTAATTAACTTGTTGTACAAAGCCTTGCGTATATCGGCCATTCCTCTTTCGCTTACATTCGCAAAAAGCAGTACTCTAAAATAAGACGTTAATGCTTGTAATACTAAAATAGAGGCTAAAACCAAGCCTACATCTTTGAGCGTAAAGCCCCATTTTGACTCGCCTTTAGCAATATCTATCAATTCTCCTGCTGCCGCAGGAAAAACCATAAATACACCACTACCAATTACTAAGAAAAAAAGCCCTCCGATAAAGGACAAACGATAGGGTGCCAAATAAGCCAACAACTTCTTCGCTTTTGCCCACCCATCTTTACTAATTTTGGGACGCTCTTCTGAACCGCTTCTCCGTCTAGCCATGTGCTATGATATAATTAAGAAGGTATAAAAAAGTCACATATTTGTGATTTTAATTTTATCTAAGTAGTCAGAAAAAATAATAACAAAAAATGGGATGCTTTTCTGCTAATCAAAGAAGAAAAACAAGGCTGTTTTAGCTGCGCTGCGACTGCGTGGTACTTGTTATTTTTTTTTGAACGATTACTTATACAGTACCTCGTAGATTTTTTATTCTAACTATTGGTAAAAACAAAAAATTTATGAAGTATTGCTTCAAACAATTAAGGTCAATCGACCCAATCATTTTGAGGTGCAAAGATAAAATCAATCTCTCTTTATTCTGTCAGACTTAGGTCAAATCTTATAAGCTGACATAGAAAAAAGGTTCGCCCCTAATTGCGACGAACCTCATATCTTTTATTTTGTAACGCAACTGCGTACTAATTAGTTAGTAGGCTGTTGTGGTAGTGTTTGTCCTCCAGGAACTGATGCAGGAGCTGTTGGTGCAGTAGGAGCTGTTGTAGTTGTTGTGTTAATTTCTTCCCCTACAGGACCACTAGCGCCGTCTCCTTTAAAAAATACACCTGTCACCAAGCATAAAGCCAATAAAGATGAAGCTAAACCCCATGTAATTTTTTCTAGCATATCGCCAGAATTTGCAGCTCCCATAACTTGATTTGCCGCTTGGCTTCCTCCAAATGCAGAGCTCAATCCTCCACCTTTAGGGTTCTGTACCAAAATTACAAGAATCAATAATACAGAAATGAATGCGATAAGTATGGTTAGTAATAAAACCATGATAGTAGATTATTTTCTTAAATTAATGAATAATTAGACCACGAGACACAATGCAAACATCAATGTCGCCATTCCCAAAGTGATTTTTTCGAGCATTTTATCAGATCGAGCAACACCTATTAATTGGTCGGCATTAAATGTAGCGCTCAATGCGCCTGTCTTTGGATTTTGTATTAAAATAACAAAAACTAGTACAGCAGCTATCAAAGCTATTGCAATTAACAAAAATAAACTCATGTTTGCATTTTTTTAGTTAAAAAAGGAGTTATGTTTCTTTTTTATCCAAATACTATACAATTTAAGCTAGTTCTGCTATTTTGTCTGCAAATAAACGACTTTTTTCAGGAAATTTCAAACTTAATGTCTTATACATTTTAATTGCCTTAGATTTTTGCCCTTGTAGTGCCAATAAGTCAGCCAAAGTTTCAGAAGCAACTTCTTCATTTTCAGTAGTACTATCATCTTCCCAAGCCTCTGTAGAGTTTTCAATATCACTCTCCTTTTTATCGCCAATACTCTTGAGAAAGCCATCCGTTTGAGTTAAAAACAAATCAAAGATATCTACAGACTCTGCATTTTTTTCATACATCTGCTCCAAGTTCTGGAATTCTAACTCTTGCTCGCTCTTATCGACTTCCACTTTGGGGAACGTATCTTCTAAAGTTTCCTCTTTAGCATTTGGAACAAAAGAAACGTCTTTGGTCTTTTTACGTGTTTTCTTTTTAGAAGTTTTAGCCTTTCGTGTTGTAGGTTGAGTAGAATTTTCTTTCGGTTCAGCTTCTTCTTCTAGAAAATCAAAAACCCCTTTTTCAAACACTGGAATTCTAGACAACTTAAAGCCTTTTTTTAGAGCTGGATTTTTATCATCTATTCTTGGAGGTTCAAACTCTTGCAGCCATTCTTCTATTGGCATATTGCTCAAACTACGGTTTTCTTCTTCTTCATTTTCGTCCGAAACAGTGTATCCAACCGACAGATCCTCAGCCGTTAATGGAGTTTGAAATGCTAAAAATGGAGGGTTTTCAGAGACTTTATGCTGGTAAATAGGGGGTGGATCAGCCAATTCAGTCGTTAGTGGAGTTTTTTTTTCCGCTTCAGAATCATCTGAAGGTTTCATATCTATCACCTTTGTTTTCTCATTAGCTACTGTTGGCGTATTTAAAAAATCATACAACTTGCTACGATCAGCAGCATACATAGAAGCCAAAGCTAGGTGTCGTTCAAACGCAATATGTTTGTCTGTTTTATATTTTTTGAGCAAGAGCATACGGATACCGTTGCAGTATGGAAACTGCAAAAGCAATTGATCCAATGCTTCATAACTCATTGTATTGAGTTCATTAGGATTTTTTAATAAACTAGTGAATTCAGATCTTGTCATAAAATGATAAATGCATTCATTCTTCAAAATTCATATCCTCGTGATAATCAAATCAAAAAATGCACTTTATTTTCAATAATTTGCAAAAGTTACTTAAACAATAAGATAACAAAAATACATTTTTTTTTCGAATAATCATTATTATAGACAGGATAATCTACAAATTCATTCTATCCGACTTGTTAATATGCAACTATTCAAAGGACTTTTTTGCTCATCAAAAATATTAATAACAAAAATCACCCTACCTTGCTTGTATACATATAGCTATTTTACCCTCTTATCAGCTGCAAATTCTTTTATTCCTTACCAACTCTCTATCTTTGTAATGAACTTTTCTTAAAAAGTAGTTTTTTAGTTTCTAAGACTTCGTGTATTTTTTCATTTCTTTTACAAAAGAACAAAAAATGCATTTTATTCATAATCAAATCAGTGTGGTTTAACTGCACTACTACTGCGTGTTTTCTCCAAAAAGTCTACGTACTAATCTTTATTCACTATTACCCATAAAAAACCAATGACCAATCATCTAGATAATTTAGGAGCACTTACATTTAAAATTTCTAAATCGTATATCCAATCCATTCTTGTAGCGTTTCTAGCAGCAATTGGATTTATTTCTTATGTAATTTGGAGCAATGAAACGCCAATGTTATCCTTAGGAATAGTGGGACTATATGCCTTATTCACAATTGTTTTTGGTCTCTACTTTTCTTATATCTTGTCCTATCGTGTTATTGTTGACACTAAGAAGATAACCATTAGAAGTCTATTTACAAGCAATTCTACTTCCTTAGAAGTATTGAACCATTATTCTTATTTAAAAGGAATACTTTACCTTAACACCACAGACGGCAGTAGGATTACTATCTCTTCTTATTTGGAACATATGGATTTATTCCTTAATTGGCTCGATCATTACGTCCCAAGCCCAGAAAAAGAAAAAGAGTTACAACGTCTAAAAACAGCTAGGATAGAGTTTGAACAAAATGAGTTGTATGGAAAAAGTGCTTCTGAGAGGGAAGCTAACTTAAAAAAAGCAAACAAGGTCGTTCTAATTCTACATGGTGTCACTATCATCAATGTACTACTATTTTTTTATTGTATTTTTTCTTCAAAAAGCAGTTTATATCCTTTTCTAGTCAATCTATCAACCCCTATCATTTGTCTGTCTGTTTTGTACTATTTCAAAGGGCTTGTTACTATTGGTTTGGATTATAATAAAATAAATGTACAACCAAATCTTATACTACCTTTAAGTTTTTCTAGTATTCTAGTTGCACTGTATCCTTCTCTATTGAACATTCATTTTGTCAATTACAATCAACTTTTATCGTATAATTTACTTTTATCAATCGCATTTACCTTGTTATTCATACTTGCTTCTAGAGAATTTCAGCTTAAAAAAGTAAAGGATTTATTGCTTCCAATTTGTATTTTACTAACTGGCTCCCTAGTTTATAATTATGGGACTATTTCCTTTTTTAATGTCTACAAAGACACCTCAGAGACCAAAGCATTTAAAGTTGCAGTATTAAATAAAAACGTAGAAAAGGAAAAAAATCATTCCATCCAAGTTAGCTCGTGGTATCACCAAGCAACCAATAACAACATTCCTGTTCCAAAATATCTTTATGAATCGGTACAAGTAAACGATTCGGTCCTTATTGTAGTAAGCTCTGGCAACCTAGGTCTAGAATATTACTGGATAGAAAACTTAAATAGGTAATTCAACCAAGTGCTAACCAAACAAAGCTCGTATCGTATCTTCAAAAAAATACATTCCCATACTCAATCCAATTGTTGGAATCAAAATACCAATGATATTGCCAATCATATATTGTCGTTGGTTGATATTGGTCAAAGCCAAAGTGTAGCCTACAAAAGGCGAAAATTGAACTAAAATTCTTAATACAATTAACGTTCTAATAGGTCGAATTTCTACTTCTGCTAGTAATTTTTTGACCGTAGGATTCTTAATTTCTGTCAAAGCTTTGCCTCCCATGGTACGCCCTAAGACAAAAGTAGCCCAAGCTCCTAATAAAGCCCCAACATAAGCAAAAAACGCTCCTTGCCAGTATCCAAATAACATAATGGCCAATAACAAAAAGGCCGTCCCTGGGATATTCATAATAGCAGAAGTTACAAAAATGGCTATAAATATTAATATCCCCCAAAAGCCCGTTTGCTCTACCATATACTGCATACTCTCAAGACTCAGCCAAGCACCTAATGCTGTGTACTTGACTAATAAGATGGATGTAATAATAAATAAAACCAAAGCACCTAAACGAAGAAAAGTATTCTTTTTAGTTTTTTTCTCTTGCTCCATAGAATATAATTAATGATAAATCGTCTGCTAATTAACTTGCTATATTCGTCGTCTCTAGCTTTTGTGCCAATAACACTTTGTTACCTGTGACGCTATTGATTGCAAATACGATGCTATTGATAAACGCACTAATGTGTCAACTAATTACTGATTTAATCCAAACCAAAACGACTTCTTGAAAAAAAGCGCTTCTAAAAAAAACGGTTCCTAAAATAATAAACGCAAAAGGGAATATCATTGCTATAGCATTGCCTATAAAAAACTGTCTAGATTTTATATTGGTTAATGCCATTGCATAATTGACAACAGGAGACAGTAGCATAAACACTCTCAACCAACAAATCGTTTGTATAGGATGTGTATCTACTCTCGAAAGCACTTTTTGAATTCTTTTATTTTTAATCTCCGTCAAGGCTTTCCCTCCTACAAATCGTGCAAACAAAAAATTAATCATTGCACATAGATTTGCAGCACCAAAAGACAACAAAATCCCCCAAAAGTAACCGTAGGTTAAGATAGCAAATACCAAAAAAACGGCTCCTGGTACGCTCATCAAAGTTCCTACCAAAAACACTAAAAAATAAATAACAAGTCCCCAATTTCCTGCCGCCCGAATGAGTTCTTGCAATTTTGCGACACTAAAGTAGGCTCCCAAAGGAGTATATTTTGCCAAAGCTAATAAACCTAACATAACCGTGGCTAATAATGCAATTCGTAAAACGAGTTCTTTTTTCTTAGCCATTCGGCTCAATACTTTTTGGGATTTTTGGAATAAATTGAAGTTTCAAAGTAAAATTATTTATATTAATTTGTTAATCAACTGTTTTTAGATTTTAAGTACCGTCAGCTAATTCTATCAAAAAATTGATTATTTATCAAAACTAACCACCCATTGTCTATTTTCTCGTATCAAGGTCAAGCCATTGCAATTATCTATATCTGTTGAAGACATACAAATAGTACAAGTAGCTAAAGTGTCGTTTTGAACCAAACAGTCTCGGACGATTAAATCATCTAAAAATGTATTGATTTCAACAGCTCTATTTCCAGAACTAGAAGAAAATAAGATATCAATTCCATCTTCTAAACTCTCACTTGCCAAGGCACGAACGGTTGCTTTATCTTCCGCTTGTATTGCCTCAAGTAACTGCTCTACTGTTTTCTGGGGACTCATCCCTTGCGTATTTTCCCACACATCGTACCCTACATAAATAGCCACCAAAAGTAGTAAGCTAGGCTGAATTAGTCCTCCTATTATAATCAATATAATAGCACCTATTGCTACAGATGTTGAAATCATAATTTTGATTTATAAGAGAAAATAATACCTTTCATTATTCAATTAAAAGAAAAGATAAAACTGCTTATTTTGCTCTCTAATGAGAAAAAAATAGCGCTTTAAATTACTAAAAAAATAGAAAAAAAGCAATTTCAAAAACTACATTTAAAACTTCTTATTAGCCTCCCTTTTTTTGTACGATACATTTTTAATGTCATAATTTGAAAAATTGGCTAGCATATTGCTACTAAAAAGCGTATATTTGCAATAGAATAACGTACAATGCGTTCATTTAGAATAAGATTTTGATTTTCTAGTGTTAAACATTAGAATTTTTTTGCAAAAAACCACTTATAAACGTCTCCAATACAAACCATTTATTTAACCTCAAAAGTTTGTATTAAAACAACAGATATGAATAAGATTATTACCTTAGATGAATTCATCATCCAACGTCAAAAAGATTTTCCATTTGCAACTGGTGAACTATCGGGTTTACTTCGAGATATTGGACTAGCGTCTAAGATAATCAGTAGAGAAGTTAACAAAGCAGGTTTAGCTGACATTGCAGGACATGCCGACACAGCTGCTAATGCTTCTGGTGAGCAGGTTCAAAAACTAGATGTTTTGGCAGATAATTTATTGATTTCTTGCCTTCAAAATAGTGGCGAATGTTGTGGCATTGCTTCGGAAGAAAACAACACCTATGTCCCTATCGAATCTAGTATTAATGCCAAATATGTCGTTTTATTCGACCCTTTGGATGGTTCTAGTAATATTGATGTGAATGTATCTATTGGTACAATCTTCGCCATCTATCGCCGTATTTCGGATGATGGTGTTTGTCAATTGAGCGACTTTCTACAAGATGGTGTAGAGCAAGTGGCATCAGGCTATGTCTTGTACGGTTCTTCGACTATGTTGGTCTACACTACGGGCAAAGGAGTAAATGGGTTTACCTTAGATCCTTCGATAGGAGAATTCTGCTTATCGCACCCCGATATGAAAATTCCACAAAAAGGCAACATATACGCTGTCAACCAAGGAGCTTATCACAGGTTTGATGCCTCGGTACAACAGTTTATTGATGAGTGCATGGATGATTGTTGTACGTTTAGATATGTTGGTTCAATGGTTGCTGATGTTCATCGCACCTTGATCAAAGGGGGGATTTTTATGTACCCTGCCACCACAACAGCTCCTAAAGGAAAACTACGCTTGTTGTACGAGTGTAACCCTTTATCTTTTATCATCGAGCAAGCAGGTGGATGCTCTACGAACGGTACTCAACGTATTCTGGAACTTGAAGCAACCGAACTGCACCAAAGAACACCTATTTTCATGGGTTCTCCTAATATGGTCAATCGTGTAGAAGAGATTATTACAAGCCAAAGCCAAGTAATGGCTTGAAAGAATAAACATAATAAATAGGGACAATTGTATAGTTTGAAAGTTTGAGAATACATATTATTTATATTTTCAAACTTTCAAACACAATTTTTGATTTCTATTTTTGAGGATAATGCTTTAATGTAAATTCTAAAGCATTGTTATAGCAAATTTTGTCTACGACTAATTCTGGCGTAAATGCATCGTTAAAATGTGCCACACATTCTAATGGATTTTCTTTGGCAGCTTCTTCTTTTATCTTAGCCAATAAATCTGCTTTAAACTGGTTCAACTCTATAGCCGTTTTATAGGTACTAATAGGATCAATATAACCATCGAAGTCTGTTCCTATTGCCAACATATCCCAAGCTTTTTGCTTCTCTGCTGCCAACAAACTAGTATCGTTATAAATAACCCGAAGTACTGCTTTGATGTTATTCCACATGGCATCGATATTATTGATTTGCTCCTCCCTCTCCTCTCGTTTTTTAGATGAAACACCTAACATTCGCTTATCAAAAGAAAGCCCAAACAAACCGCCTGTTGCATGAATCATATAAATATCTTCATCACACAAATTGATTCCCCACGCATAAAAAGGTCCTTCATCAGTTTTGACTCGAAAAGTATCGTCTTCATCCTCCTGTACATCAATAATTTCTTGCAATGTTTTTCGAGCGGCATAAGAACAATGACTAGCAATTAATGGAATGGTATCCCCTTTTTCCATACAAGGGCGAATTAAATATTCATAATATTCTTTTCGTCCTTTAGGGCTCATGTGCTTCAAATCAATTAATATTCGATACCCCTCTTCAGGTGCAGGGTTATTATCAGCATCAACAGACAATAATTTCCGAATAACTTTCCAGCCCAAATCCGTAAAACCTTCTCCCATTAAGCTATCCTGATTCAAAACATAAGCCGCTACTTCTGGCAAGCTATGGGCATGACCACACAAGCCATTGTTAAAATGATGCGAATAGGTAATAAAAAACAACGGATGTTCCCATTCTCTTTTAATAAAATCAACTCGATCCAAAACCGTTTGTTCAGACTCCGTTTCAGCACCAAAAACATGCGCTCCTTCGATGGATAACGCCATCATAATAACTTCATCTTTCTCTTTTGCGATTTCGGCTGCCTCCAATCGGTTTTTAGGAATTGCATACGTTCCTTCAGCATCATAATACGCTGGATATTTTGTTCTCCGTCGTTCGCTATTTTCAAAAGCTTTACGAGCAACACCCAAAGTATAAATTTCGTTTTTTGTTTTAACACCTGATTTGCTACAGATATAAGCATATTCTTCTTGCAGAAATTCCCAATAATCGTACTCCTTTGATGTTACATATCGAATCATAGCAGTAGGAATTCGCATCGTTAGATGTTGCATTAAGGTTCGCAAAGGTGCTTTGTGGTGTGTTGCGACCCTTGCAATACGGCGAAGCATTTGATGTTTCCCTCCCGTTGGTTTGGTGGGGGTCTTAAAAAAACCTTTTTCGATAGGATACAAAGCATTCCAAACTAAACGAGCCCCACCATTCCAAAGCGTCACCAAATCGGATTGGCTATATCCAGCCGCTCGGTCAACATTTTTTAGACGAGACATATTGGTTGCAACAACTGTCCAGGGGTGATACATTCCTTTTTTTTCGTACTTGCTACGTTTCTGGTGCAAGCATAGATAGGAGCGCATGTGCGCATGACAATGCAAATCTGCAAACATATTTTTTTTTGGTTAATGGTCGACATTGCTTAGCGAATGTCTGTTAGTGAGTTATTAAACGTAAGTAGGACGGAATCAACACCTTGGGTAACATTTAAAGACTTCGAGCAACTTGCCGCTAAGTCAACAATACATAAGTATCTTAAAATAGGCATTAACTCAAACAAGTTCTGAATTTTTGACCGTTTACACAAGTAGTCGTCTGCTATTTTTTAGTTTTTTTAATAAAAAGCTATTTTTTATTAATACAAAATACTAATAATCAAATACTTAAAATTAACCTTATTAAATTTTATGAATGAGAACATTCAAACAAATATTAGTTTACATCTTGTACTTTAAAGCTAAATTTAGTTTGCATCATATAACTAAACAATACAGCAATAACAGTCGTTAGAATTTTGGATGGTGTTGGGTAAAAACCAATTAAGTCTACCAAAATTTTCATCGAAAGGTAACTGATTAATAATGTAATCATCCCTGCAATGAAGTACCTAACAAATTGTGTCCTCATCGGTAAATTCGATTCAGGAAAAACAATAAAACGATTTAGCAGAAAGCCAATACAGAAAGTGATGGGAAAAACAAAAAATAAGGAAGCGATATGAGCACTTAATACAATAAAGTACAAATCTAAATTTTGTTTGTTTAGTACAAAATGAAAAACTACAAAATACAAAATCGTATCTAGTACTAAGTTTCCTCCACCACAAACAGCATATCGATAGGTTTTAAGCGGAATAAATGGTTTAAAAATAAAATAACCAAGGTCAATAATTCGGAGTAAAAAAGAAGTCATGATTTTTGGGGGAATATTATGAATTAATACTTCATGGATTACTTTTAGTCCTGATGGCTCACTGCTCTTATGAGGACACTATCGCCTCCTTAGTTTGCCACAAGCTCACACAACTAAATTGATACGATTTCCCCAAGAAGTATCAATAAATACACACACTAAAGAAAATAATTTTTAGGCTGCTAAGTTATTAATTAACTACTCTAATTCATCAAAATAATCTAAAAATTACCAACAATCCTATTGCAAGCGACCTTGTTGGGTTCTTTCATACCAAGACTTTAAAGGTTGGGCTAATTTCTCTCGCACAAAGAAATGATTTCCTTTAAACACAAGCAATTCAGTTTCATCTAGTTGCTTTAAAAATTTTTGGGCATGTGTTGCAGGTGTAATTCGATCCTTTTTTCCATAAAAAAAATAGGTCTTAACTTGGTATTGATTGAGTAATTTTAAATGTGCCATACTAGCCTTCATAGGGAAATAATACATCGCCATCCACGTCTTTAGCATTCTTGCTCGCCGTCTAGGTAAATCCAATTGTTGTTTGAACACCAAGTAAGTCGCTCGGTTCATTAATTTCAAGCGGTGCGTCACTTCAAAAAATCTCAAAATTCCCTCCGAGGTTTCAAAATGGTTTCTAGCTCGCTTTCTAAACCACATAGGGCACCAAAGACGGCTTGCTGTGAATGTGTATTGAAAACCTGCGGGAGCAAAAAAATAGATTTCCTCTATTTGCTTTGCCAATAAAGGCAAAATCCCCCAAATGATTCTTCCCCCCATGCTATGACAAGCCATAGTGCAAGATTCTACTTTAAATTGCTGCAATAACAACAAAACGATGTGGGCAATATCCTCGGGTTTATAAATATCTTCCTTCCAACTTGTTTTCTGACCATGAAAAGGAAGATCAATAGCCAAGGTAGTATAGTCGTTTGACCACACCTTAAGAGCAATATCCTTGAACAAATCTCCATTATCTGCAAACCCATGCAATGCAATTAATACTTTATCACCATCTCCATATTGGTGATAATAAACTTGGTGTTCTTTGTATTCTAAGAAAGGCACTTTGCTTGTTTTTTTAGGGAAATTTACTTGTATTGCTCTTTTACTTGGTCTATAATAAATCGCCCTAGCTCATTGATATAATCCAATTGCTCTACAGTAGAAAAGAAGCTATCGTAATCTTTTTCTATTCTTTTATGATAATGACTATCCTTTACCTCCCATTCTAACACATAACTAAGTCGATTAAAATGAATGGATACTTCCAGTTCAAACCCTAAGTTTTGTTCAATCACAAACTCTTGCCAAGAATAATATAAAGTACTGTCCAAGCTATCCAATAACTGCAAACTAATTTCAGGAAATTCGACACTAGCAAATAAGTTATCAAATTCTTTCGCCATCTTTATTAATCCTTTAAAAAAAGGTTCCAAGCTATTTTCATACACTTTTTCTAGTGCTTGGCGGCTAATTTTTGTAGGCATTTTTTTAGACTTGTTTTAGTATTATATACTCCCTTGATGTACTTTCCGAATCCATAAAAGGACATTCTTACTTTACTTTCCACAACCGCAACAAAACGGTTTCGATTGCCAGAAAAATTAGGGCTAAAATCAAACACCATTTCCACAAAGCTGTTCCTTTGCTTTGGGTAGCTATAATTTCAGTAAAATCTGTTACATTAGTCCCCTCTATAATCGCCACTTGATCTCCTACTAAACCGCCTAATTCATCTTGGTTATAAAATGATAAAAAGGATTCTTTTCGATCATAATTAAACCCAAACTTATCTAAGACCTCTCCCTCCTTTAGGAATAAATCATAGAAACCAGCCGAACGAATTTGATTGTTCATTCCTAAAGACACACGACTACCCATAGGACGCTGTTCGGGAATAAATTCGCCCTGCTTGCCCTTCATTTTATATACTAGTTCTGAAGAAGAAGCACGGTTATCCGTTTCCAAAACTTCATCCTTGCCGATTATATAGGCTACTTTATCTTCGCTAGTAGCCGATAAAGCCATTTTATACAACATTGGGACAAAAATTTCTCCATTTTTGACAAAATCAGAATAGTCCAAGCCAAGAGGAGCAGCACAGAGAAACAGATGTCCTTTGCCTTTTCGGTATTTCCCCACAAACGTACCACCATCTCTATATCTCAAGATTACCTCCTCTCCTGTAGATGCCTTTTTGGTAATTTTAAAATTCGCTTGTGTTATTGGCAATTTTAAGTTACTGCGTCGTTCTTCAAAGACATCATTAAAAATAAATTCCTCAAAATTAATAAATGAAACCTTTCGCTCACGAGTATCTAAAGTACCATAACTGTTGGCATTGAACTGCCTTGTTAAATTATTATAATCGTTTAGATTAGCTTCGTGGTGCGGAAAAACAACAACATTTCCTCCATTTGTCACATAGTTTTTTAATTCGCTAATCAATCCTGAAGGAATCGTTAATAACTCATCTAAGATCACCAAATCATAATTGGGGAAATCCGAATAATTCAGTTGACCTGCATTTTGAGCAGTTGCTTTAAAATACTCGTTATCTTTAAATGTAGCCGATACAAAACGGTTGGGCGAGCCTCCATGAATTTGTAAAATATCAACTTGCTCATCGACATTAAAGGTAAAATAATAATCGTTGTCAAACTCTATTGGAAAATCTGTGATATTCAATTTAGCTTCATACCACCCTGTACGCAAAACGGGAATATCAATGGTATCATAAACAGAAGTTTGAGCGGGAATTGTTAAGGTTCCGATAGGACGAGTTTGATTGTCTATAAACAAGCTCATACGTACATTTGGAATTTCTTTATCGCTCAAATTTCGAACTTTTACAACCAGTGGATTGGGCTGATTTAAGCTTTGGACAGGCGATTGAAACCAAGCTGTATCAATCGCTACATTTTGGTTTTGAACCGATTGTAAAGGCACTAAGTTCAAATTGATTGTTGTGTCTTCATAACGCTCTAAATCCGTAATATTTTTCTGAAAATCTGAAACAATATAAATTTCCTTATTTTTATTCTTTCCTCCGTTCACTGCTTGTTTTTGACGAGCCAACACCTTCGATAAGTTGCGAACATTGTACGTAATTTCCACCTCGTTCAATCGTGTCAAAGCATCTTCTTTGCTCAACAAGCGTTGATCTCTACCTTCAAAATCTGCTGTCAAAATTTGAATTCGATCATCGACACTGTAAGCAGATACAATTTCCTCTACCCTACTTCTAGCTTTTTCTAGCAACCGCACATCTTCACTTTCTGCCGCCATACTAAATGAGTTATCAAAAAAGATACTAACATCTTTATTACCCGCTGCTGTCTGCCCTCCCTTGCTTGGGATGTAAGGCATTGCAAAAGCAAATACTAGAAAAGCAATGGTCAAAATACGAGCCGCTAAGACCAATAAATGCTTAACCTTAGAGCGAGCAGATGTTTGTTCTTTTACCTCCTTTAAAAATTTGACATTAGTAAAATAAACAGTTTTAAATCTTCTAAAATGAAAAAGATGAATAATGATTGGAATTACTATTGCCAATAAAGCCCACAAAAACCAAGGATATACAAAGCTCATTTATTTTTATATTACATTTTTTTTAATACTCCGTTGATTTTCAGTTTGATTATCAGCTCCTTAACAGAGCAGCAAAATACATCTTTTTGATAATCAAATCAATACAACTTCCCCACGAAGTAATGAATTTTCATAAAACAACTTTTGTTCTAAAATACAACAGGCAGCAAGCTATACCAACATTTTGATATGTCTTAAGAAATATTTAAGTCCACAAAATGATACCGTCCAATAAAGCCTCCTAATAATCTATACTTTTAGCGCACTAATAAAACCCCATATACTCTTGCAAAATAATACAAGCACTAATCTGGTCCACTAATTCTTTGTCTTGCCTATCTTTTTTCTTTTTAACGGTTTTTTGAATTACATCTTTAGCCATTTTGGATGTATAATTTTCATCCTGGCGCTCAATTTTGATGGTAGGATATGCCTTCGAAAACCGCTTGATAAAACCTCTTATATGCCCTTCTAGATATGTTGGAGTGCCGTCTTTATGTGTCGGCTCACCAATAACAATGCACTCTACCTCTTCTATTGCCAAATAAGATTCAAAAAAAGACATCAACTTAGCTGTTGCTATGGTATCTAAAGGACTAGCTATAATTTGCATAGGATCTGTTGTTGCCAGACCTACTCGTTTGATACCATAATCTATTGCCATAATTCTTGCCATATTTTTATTTTTTTGAACGATTATTTACATCAATTACGACTACAAACAACACGTCGATTTCACATGCTTGCAACACATAAAATCGACGAATTGTTTGTTTATAATGTTAATATTTGAAATGCACTTCGTATCGATAATCGTCTACTGATTATTCATCTTCCACCTTATTTCCATAAGATTTCTATAGCGACTTATTCTTTTTACGAAGGATTGATAATAGGATACAACAACAAAAACGCTGCTGCCCCTGCTGCAAAGCCAAAAAATGCCAACCAAGCAATTTTCTTCAAATACCACATAAAATCAATTTTCTCCATTCCCATTGCTGCTACACCTGCCGCAGAACCAATAATCAACATAGATCCTCCCGTACCAGCTGAGTACGCCAAGAAATGCCATAATTTAGCATCCATAGGCTCAATATACATTCCCATTGCTGCTGCTACCAAAGGTACATTATCAATCAAAGCTGAACCTAAACCTAAAACAGCAATTACTATATCTCTACTTGGAATCGTATTGTCCATAGACACTGCCAAATCTTTTAGAGTTCCCATTGACTCTAATGCTGCAACAGCCATCAAAATTCCTAGAAAAAACAAGATACTTGACATCTCAATTCTAGACAATGCATTGTGTGCTGAATAATGGTGCTTATCTTCAAAATCTTCGTCAGGATGTAGATATTCAGAAATCAACCATACCACTCCCAATGAAAGCATCATACCTACATATGGAGGCAAGTGCGTCACTACTTTAAAGATTGGAACAAACACCAAACCCAATAGACCTGCAACCAACATAATTCCACTTCCTTTTACTTTCTTAGTATGTTGCTCTGCTTGTCCTACAGGCGTATCAGGAATTGTAATAGCCCCTTGCATATAAGACATTCTAGACATCAAGAAAGTGGGCACAATCGCACACACAATAGAAGGTATTAATATATTAACAATCAAACCTGTTGTAGAAACTTTATCATTAATCCAGAGCATAGTTGTTGTCACATCTCCAATTGGAGACCAAGCTCCCCCTGCATTGGCAGCAATGACAGCCAAACCAACAAAATAAATACGCTCCTCTTTTACTGGCACTAATTTTCTTAGCAAAGAAACCAAAACGATTGTGCAAGCCAAGTTATCTAAAGTAGCCGAAAGAAAGAAAGCTAAAGGGGTTATCAGCCAAAGCATCGTAGATTTCTTTGTTGTTTTGATACGCTCTGTAATAGCCGAAAATCCTTTGTGCAAGTCAATCAACTCTACAATCGTCATAGCACCAATCAAAAAGATAAGAATTTCAGCGGTCTTACCAATATGATGTAAAAGCGTTGGTCCTAGTTCATCTTTGTAATAATCATGTGCTCCTCCTGCTCCATGAGCGGCTACGTGTCCCTCTGGAAGTGGGATATGTCCCAATGATACTAAAGCCCAACAAATTGCGGCCATTATTAATGCAGGAACCGTTTTATCTAACTTTAAAGGGTGTTCGAAAACGATTGCCAAATAACCAATGATAAACGTAATAATTACTGCTGCTAGCATTTTTTTTTATTGTTAAATGATTAGGAGTTTTATCTTGTTATAATAATCAATAGTCTGCTACTCTTTGGCTTTTGCACTACTAGCATAAACCAACTTAACAGGCTTAGTGAGCAAAAAACGTAAACGCACTTTCATTAGCTTGATAAGCAGACTAGCGAAATGATATTTGTTATTTTTATTAATACTTTATATAAATCAATAGTTCGTTGAAACCACGCAGTAGCAGCGAAGCTAAACTTTATTAGTTTGATAATCAGCAAGTTGTACCCTTGCTGCATTTTATGTTAAAATTTTGATTATCAAACTAATATAAATGTGCTTTTTTATCTTTTTTGGTAAAAAAGTAAAAAATCAACGAACTACTAATAAATAATACTTCGTAATTTTTTTCGTCTTGCATAGAAAACAAAAAAGCTTCGCATCAACTTAATTACCAACAAAATAAACCTCAGTAATCTGAAGTCATAAAACCGATAATTAGGTTAATAAACACAATCTATGGAGTACTGTTTTATAATCAGTAGTAAATCTAAAATAATAGAAACAATCCACTAGGTTTTAGCAAACAATTAGTTTCGAAGTACTCCCTAAAAAATCAGCTCAAATTACACAAATTGGTGGGTTTACCAAAAACTAAAACACTTTTTTAAAGGTACTTTTTTCAGTATACTATATTCTAGCTATTGGGGTGTGATTACAAATAAGCTCAACTCAATTGATACAGAGGTTTTTAAACTCTTCAAGCTCCTTCCTTTGAGTGGCAAAAAAGTAAAACGCCATCCTCAAAAATGGGATGGCGTTTTTCATATTTTTCTTAAAATTGCGCTCCTATTTAAAGTAAGAATCGGCAATGGGCATTCTAGTTACTTTTTTTAAAGTTGTCTTTGCCAAAACATTTCCTTGCTTGTCTTGTATAGTAATATTGAGGGGAAAACCAGCTTTGCCAGATTCTGCCAAAGCACAAAGACCATAGTCTGATTTAAAAAACTGTTTATACTCAGCAAAGTTGACACCTATATCTGTTGTTACTTCAACTCTAGCCGTCATTTCGGCTGTCGTAATTTGCCATTCTTGAATGCGTTTAAAATCACTATTGCTGCTAGAACCTTTTTCCTCTAATTTGGCATCTTCCATCGAAAAGCCAACAGGGGTGGTAATTTTTTCAGAAGGAATTTCAGTTTTTGTGTTCCCACTAATCATTAGCATTGAGTTAGAGCTTTTGAGAGGAACAAAACGCATTTGCACGCCCCTACTTGAGGCAGACGATAGTTCATAAGCAATTTTATCTCCTTTTATATACCATTTTAAATCATATTCTAAGCCATTGGTGGTTACTTGGTGCATTTCGATAACTCCTTCAAAATTTTGAGCAGAGAGTAGATGAATGCTGGTAAAGAAAAGAATTAAGAGTAGAGTTATTTTATTCATATTGTTGTATTATTTGAGTAGAGTTCGTGTACTTCTATGTTATTGGTCAAAGAATTTGCCAAATTTGTGTTTTTGTTGACATTTAACTGGTTTCATCAAATTTAGTTAAAAAATCAAACACTTAAAGTTAGCATTTATTTTTATTTGCTGTTGACTCCCAAATACAAGTCTAATTCCACTGGCAAAAAGAGCACACACTTTTAAGTCGTTTGTTATCTTATTTTTCAGTTTATAAGCATTTTAGTCCTAGAACAAATTGAGTTAATACTAATAAAGAATAACAGCCTTTAAGCAGAGATTGCTTAAAGGCTGTTTTGGGAGATTAATTAACCATTTTTACCAAAGGTGTAATACGATATTATTGGTTATTCGCTTGATAATATCTAAATAACAGGTAAGCGTAAAAAATAGCATTCTAATTCCCTACCACACCTTTTATATTAGTAGTTTGATAATTGGCATCAATAATACCCTGCAAAACATTTCCATCTCTTTTAATCGCATAACCTGCCTGACCACCTAAAGGAAAAACTTGAAGTGGTGGATCAGGGAAATTTTGATTAAACACACTAAAGCCAGCTATGGCAACATCTAGATTAAAGGTCAACGATCCTGCTAGACCATCTAGACCATATCCTCCTCCATTGCCACCAAAAACAGCAGGAGAAATTGTAATGGTAGGATTAACAAAAGGAATTGGTATGCTGATTGAAATTGGTGTTACCAAAACACCTCCATTTCCTGGGGTAGCCAACATTCCTCCAGTAGCAGTATTCCCAGCCTCATAATAACCTAGTCCTGTTCCCAAATCTCCACCTAATCCTAATTGAGCACCGCCACCACCACCAGCACCAATACCGATATTAAAGTTTCCTGTTGGACCACCAATTGGAATTGTAGCCAAAAAGCCTACAGAACCACCGCCGCCACCGCCGCCATAAATGCGACCAGTATTAATCAAATGCGTGTGGGTGGTTAGAACCATTGCATCTGTTCCATTTTCCCCATTACCAATCTGACCTTGCAAACCAGCACCAACACCACCATCACCTCCTCGAGCTAGCAAAAAGCCTTGATTATAAATACCTACTTTGGATTGAGGGTGCAGCCCGCCTGTTGTGTAAACAGGAGCACCAGAGGTATCGTTTGTCATTTCTAAGCCTGGTGGGACTCTCAATACCACACAAATTGGCGTCCCCGTAGGAAGATTGTTAACCGCTTGTAAATCATAATTAACGGTTGGTGCAATCAAATCAATTTCCACACAGGGATCAACCGTTACAACATAAACCTGACTTTTGATGGTTCCATCACACGCCGCTTGAACGACAATTGGATAAGTACCCGCAGGAGCAAAAATATCGGCTGTAACTTTTAACGTAATGGTATCTGTTCCTGTCACTACTGCGCTATCAATAGAAGCCATAATGCCTTGCGGAAGGTTTGCAATAACATACACACCTATTGAGGCAGAACCATTCCTTTGATCTATAAAAAGTAAGGTAGAATCGCTATTGCCTACGATACGATCGATATTTCCATTCTGATTCTCTATAGAAAAATCAAACAGGCACTCATCACAATCCTCTTGCCATACTGGCAACCAACACCGACCAGTATAATACTGCATAGTGCTATCTTCGGTGTTAAAAATTGTTAAACCTGCCTTGGGGCTAAAAATATTGTCTCGTTGGCTGGTTGTCATTCTTGGAGGCAAGAATCCTCGGTCAGTAGATTCTAAATGCAAGATAGCTGAAGTATCTGGCTGAAGAATGTTGATTCCTACCTGCGCTTCTGTGAGTGTTGCACAAGCAAAAAAACAAACCAAGAGAAGAAAAATCCTATTTAATGATTTCATTTAATCTTCTGTATTATTTTTTTATCTAAAATTGTAGTATATACGATCCTAATATATGGTTACAAACATATCAATATTAGCACGTTTAAGCCCAAACATTGGCTTGGTACATTTAGTAAATATATTAACTTTTTTTTAAGAAAAAAACCTAAAATCATTTAAATTCAAAACAATGAAAGATTGGTCTCAGATTTTAACCCACCATGGCGAGGAAAAGGAAAAGTATTACAACGCTATTGTTCCTCCTATTATTCAATCCTCCAACTTTAGTTTTCCAAATGTCAAAGCATTTAGAGAGGGGTTCAAGAACGAACTAGATGGTTCTATTTATACGCGCGGCAATAATCCAACTGTAAATATCCTTCGTCAAAAAATGGCCGCCCTAGAAGGAAGTGAAGATGCTCTGATTTTGGCTAGTGGCTCCGCAGCTATTTCTGCTGCTATAGTAGCCAACCTTTCGGCAGGGGATCACATTATTTGTGTTCAAAAACCTTATAGTTGGACATTTAAGTTGCTGGATAAGTTCTTAAGTCGATTTGGCGTGGAACACAGTTTTGTAGATGCTACTACAATACAAGAAATAGAAGCTGCCATTCGTCCCAATACCAAAGTTTTGATGCTAGAAAGCCCCAACTCCTTAACTTTTGAAATACAAGACCTAAAAGCTTGCGCTCAACTTGCTCAACAACACAACATTACGACCATTATCGACAACAGCTATGCTAGTCCTTATTATCAAAATCCTATTGACTACGGTATAGATATTGTTGTTCATTCAGGAACTAAATATCTGGGTGGTCATAGTGATGTTGTTTTTGGAGTTGTTTGTGCGTCTAAAGCCATGATTCAGAAAATATTCTATTCAGAATATATGACTCTAGGAGCCTGCATTTCTCCCAATGATGCTTGGTTGGTTCTGCGAGGATTGCGCACATTACCCATTCGTTTAGAAAAAATTAGCCAAACAGCTGAGCAAGTGATTGCCTTCTTAAAAAATCATCCTAAAGTCGATTATGTATTGTATCCACTCGATAAGGATTTTCCACAATACAACTTAGCTCAAGCTCAAATGCGTGGAGCAGGAGGTTTGTTTTCTGTTAATTTTAAAGCAAAAACAATAGAACAAATGGAACAATTCTCCGATGCCTTAGCTCCATTTTTTCAGTTCGCTGTCTCTTGGGGAGGACATGAATCTTTGCAAATACCTACCTGCGTCTTTTACAACTTGCACCCAAACGAAGTTCCCCCTCTCCCCTTTACTTTTGTACGATATTATGTTGGTTTAGAGGAGCCAGAATACTTGATTGATAAATTAACGACTGCTTTAAAATTGTTGTAGTCACCTAATTTTAATAGCCTATTCTTCTGTTTTACGCATCGTCCATTTTATTCGTAACAGAAGAACAGGCTTGTTCAAAGTAATAATCCTCAATACTTTATTTGTAAATTTTAATTCAGTTTTGTATTTTGTAGGAGAGCATGCTTAGACTCAATTGGTAATCATAAGTTCCAAGTAACTCTTTTAAATTTGATATTGCATTATCAAAACGCAATCGCTACCTTCTTTTCATCAACAATCAACTTTAATTATTATGTGGAGAGATTTAAAATACTTGCTAGCCTATATTATTCCTGCAATTGTCGCACATGCCTTGTACTACAGAGGTATTTGGTCTTTTAATGGAGTTACAGTTGCTTTCATCGCCATTCCTATTCTGGAAGCGTTTTTCCCTGGCAATACCAATAATTTGGATAAAGAAGAAGAACAAACCCAAGCCAGCAAAGTATTTTTTAATATTCTGCTCTATTTAAATGTTCCCATGCTTATTGGTATTACTTATTGGTATTTCTATACCTTAGCCAATACTGCTTTGCAAACTTATGAAGTCATTGGTTTGACTCTAACTGTAGGAATTTACTTAGGAGGCGTTGGCATCAATGTAGCCCATGAATTAGGACATCGCACAGAAGCCCTGCCTAAGTTTCTATCTAAGATATTACTAATCCCTAATCTGTATATGCATTTTGCCATTGAACACAACCATGGTCATCACGTCAATATCGCTACGCCCAAGGATCCTGCTAGTTCAAGATTCAATGAAACCATCTATGCCTTTTACTTTAGGTCAGTCATTTTTAGCTATATTTCTGCATGGAGTTTAGAAGCGAGGCGTTTGAAACAACAAGAAAAACCTGTTGTCAGTATACACAATCAAATGATTCAATTTCAGTGCATTCAATTGGGTTATTTGGCATTGGTTGTCTTTCTCTTTGGATGGTCTTTGTTGCCTTTTGCTATTCTTACAGCCATACTAGGATTTTTAATGTTAGAAACAGTCAATTATATTGAACATTATGGCTTGCAACGCCGTCAATTAGAGTCAGGGCGATACGAGCCTGTTCAACCTTGGCACTCATGGAATTGCAATCATGATATTGGAAGAATTCTATTGTATGAATTAACAAGACATTCCGACCATCATTATAAATCAACTAGAAAATATCAAGTGTTGCGCCACTTCGAGAAAGCCCCTTTACTACCTTGGGGCTATCCAACTTCTATGTTGATTGCTCTTATTCCTCCTTTATGGTTTTATCTAATGAACCCAAAAGTAGAAGCATTTAACCAACGTTTGGTGGCTTAATATTCTTCCTTATTTTCATTTAGTTTTCCCTAATAGTCATAGGAGCTCCAATTGTGAGGTAATCAGAAACGTGTTTCACTAAGATATCTCGTGTGTAACATTTTAGTTTGAAATAGTCGGAAGTATTTTCAAAATAAATTCGAGCCACATGCATTTGGGAGCCATCAAACAAGCCTTTGATAGTAACTTTTCTCAAAGAGAATAAGTGCTTAGAATCGTATAACTGAATTTCATCTTTAGCAGTTGCCGTAAAGAATTGACAACTACAAATTTTACCTTTTCCATTGTCTAACAAAACTGACTTGGCGCCAACAGGAATTCCAAAAGATTCTTTCATTGCCATTTTGGTTCCTTCAGGCAAGGTCATTAGTTTTGTATCAGCCATAATTTGCGCCTGTAAATTATTGGACATCAAACAGCTTACAGTTATAGCAAGGGACATACATAATTGTAAGAATGTTCTCATAATAGATTTATGTTTATTGGTTCTTTGACAAGTCGTAGAATCAATAGGATGCAGTGTTTTAGTAGTTAACAATGTAGTTTCAACAAACTATTTATCATTAAAAATGAACTACTACCGCACAAGTTATTGTGTGCACTACAATTCTCAAAGAACATATTTATTTAAAAATTCCTAGATTATAATCTTGTATTTATACGACTTGTTATCACAAACAAGTACAATTAAAATAAGGAAACTTAAAATGGGGGAATTTGTCAAACAATGCAAGACAAACTGAAAATCTATCTATAGAGGTACTTTTAAAAGTAGTTTGAAGTTGTTAAAAGTTCATCCATATACATATAAAACAATAATTTCAACAGACTACTACTCATAAAAGTAAACCATTAAATACTAAATTGCCACTTAAGGATAGCATTTAACATAAAAAAAACCTCTAAAGCAATTTATTTTATGCTTTAGGTAAGGTTTGTTTTTCGAGTGAGGTGGGATAAACTATGTTGTTAAGGTTTTGATTACGGCTTCTTTTAAGAATTTAGCTCGACGTTTGAAACCTTCGGGATCGCTCATTAATTTATCAAAATACGTCAAGCCTTCGTTGACAATAATGAGATAATCCGCAACATTTTCAGGCTCTATATCTTTAACAATACCTGCTTCGATCCAAGAAACAGCTTCGGGAATCAACAATTGCTTAAACTTATTGTACATTTCTTGAAAGAGTTCTTTAATACGAATGTTTCGAGAAGACAAATAATAACAAGCATAAAAAACTGTTTGATCAGAAAAATTCAACCAATCTTCGCTGAACATGATATCCAAAGTATTGCTAAATCGCTCTTGGGGATCTTCTGAATTAAACATTTTTTCTTTAAATGTTTCTTCGTAACGTCCTAGCAAAAATTTCACGAATGCCACGACCATTTCATCTTTAGTTTTGAAATAGTGAATCAACAAACTAGGGTTTACATCCATCAAATTGGCAATTTTTGCAATGGATGCATTTTCAAACCCTTCATCTTTTAATATAATGTAGAAATGCTCTAATATTTCTTTCTTGCGTACATCTGCTTTGCTTTTTCTTCCCATTGCCTATTTTCTCTTTCGTTATTAATTTAAAATAATTTGTTCTCTAACAACAGTTCGATAAATGTGATTTTTTATCTTTTTGGTAACTAAGCTTGCGATCTCACGAGCATAGCGAGCTCACGACCGTAGGGAGTAACAAACCGAGCTAAAAAAGTAAACAACTAAGCTTGCCAAGTAGGCTTGTGCTAGTAGCACAAAAGCCCAAGGTCATGAGCGTAGCGAATTACCACGAAGTAGCAGCGTAGCTAACTACTACTCTAAAGATGTTTGTTACTATTAATGATCTTCTTTTTGACTCCCAAAGTTACTCAAAAAGAAGAATACCAATATACTAAAAAGTTAGAGAATCAACTGCTACGACAAACATTCAACAAATATTCAAATAATTTTGTTAATTTTCATCTTTTGGTTCAACAAAATTTACAAAAAAAACTCTTATTAGATTCCCTATCCCTTTGTTGAAGGGCATTTGAAATAAAAACGTATGATAAGAATAATTGTTTAAAAATAGCAGGATTCTATTCTGACTTTTAAGACATGATTAGGGCTAAATGACGAGACTAAATTCTGAATAAGTAAGCGATCAGTTTAAAATTTTCCTTACCTTGTCGTTCCATTAAACGATTTATTCATGCATCAACCATCTACTAAGTGTTGCTTTAATCTTATACGATTTACAAAATAACAGATGAGCTATTAAGATTATCAATCGTTTGTTCAAACCACCTAGTAGCTCATAACTAATGACTAATTTTACATACTACCTAATTCATTTTGGCAACCATTTTGATAGTATATTTTAATATAGGTCAACACAAAACGGTGCAATATTATACCAGATAATAATTAGAATGACAAAAAAACACAGCCTTCTTTGGGAAATTAGCGGTCAAAGTTTAGCCACACCATCTTATCTCTTTGGCACCATGCATGTAAGAGATAACCGTGCTTTTAGAAATATTGATTTTTTGGAACAATGCATTCAAAACTGTGCGGCTTTTGCAGCTGAGTTTGACTTAAAAGATGCCAACCCTCAACAACTCCAAGAGGCTACGACACTTCCTGAAGGTGTATCTTTAGAAGATTATTTAAATCCTAGAATCTATAAAAAACTAGAACGACTATTGCAGAAAGAAACAGGTCATCAATTAGAGCACCTAAAATACAGTTCTCCTATTTTGATTTTTAATTTGATCTCTGAATCTCAATTTCAAAAAGACAATGCGGTTGCATTAGATAGCGCCCTTTACAATATTGCGGAAAAAGCGGATAAAGAATTGATGGGTTTAGAGACATTTCAAGAACAAATGAGTGTGTTTTCTAAAGTTGATATCAAGGAACAATGTCGCTCCCTAAAAAAGATGGCAACGCATTTTGTTTCTTTTAGAAGAGAGATAAAAAAAACATCGGAGTTGTATATACAAGGTGATTTGCAAAAGTTGCTAAAAAAGGCAAAAAAATCAATTGGTGGCATGCGGCAAGTATTGCTTTATGATCGTAACATCCTCATGGCAAATAGATTTGAACAGTTTGCAAAAGAACAAAGTCTTTTTGCCGCCATTGGAGCAGGGCATTTGGGAGGAAAAAAAGGAGTTTTGAGATTATTAAAAAAGAAAGGATATACTGTTAAACCTGTTTATTACTAATTTGCAGTTGAGTAATGACAGCAGTTCTTTGATAACAACTAACCAATAATGCATTGTTTTCTCTACATTTTATACCTTACGTGTTTGACAAGTATTGTACAAGCTCAATCTAACTATCAATTAAGCCAGTTTAGAGTTATTCCTAACACCAATATCCAAGGACAACACGGCACTACTCAAGGGATTGATATTCAATTTAAGTGCACACCCTATGTACTTAGCATCCCTACTCAACAATTTTCTGTAGAGATCAAGAACAATGGGCAAATGATTGCTGCTAAAAGCATTGATTTTTCTTATCAATGCAGCGATAGTTTGGCGTATTGGATTGACAGCTTAGGTATGGATAGTTTCAATTTAGACACCCTGCTTCACATTTATATTCCATACCGTGAAATAGATGTAGAAGAGGGTTTGCATGATGTTAGTTTAACGATTTGGATAAAAGGACAAGGACTCCCCATTTACAACCGTGCATACCGCTTAAAACAAGTCAAAATTTATGATCTATTTCTAGACCTAAAAGCAGCTGTTATTTTTCCAGATACAAATGCCAACCCTATTAGTTTAGGTTACAGTGTACCAGATCCTAAATGGTTGGTAAATATTAGTTCAGACCTTACCTTGCATGGCGTCAAAAACAAAAATTCACTTAAAACTAAATCTCAAACATTCAGCACAGCAATTAGCAATTACGATAGCCTTTCTGTCTGCATTTACAATGCCGATCCAACTGCTTATCAGTATTTAGGATGTTTTCAAATAGAGCATGGCAATTCAGATTTTTACAAGGATTATCAAAATGTCCATACCAACCAAATTAAATCAGCTAATTTCGAAGTAAAAAAAATCGAACGAAAACCTGCTTCTACCAACTTCCACGTAATTGAAAACATGAACTATAAAGGCATCAAGGGCATCCAAGTTGATTTTCAATACAGCCTCCCTTTATCTTACAAACGCAAACACATTCGGATACACATTACGGATAAAAAGCAAGCTCGATTAGAGAATATACTAGAAATAACAGGACAACGAACGGTGCAAGGCAATCGGATTATTGGCAAGTATAGTTATTTCATTGCTTATTATAATTTACAAGGGTCTCAAGCTATTCAATTAAAACTAACAGGCAATGATTTTTTAATTCAACAACATATATCTGATAGTTTAAACATTGCTAAAACGATTGAAGCCCTTCAAGTACAACAAAGTGTTGGTTACCAGCACCAAGGCATTTCAGGCATCTTATATCAAATAGATTTTAATATTCCAGAAATTCCTAGTCAAGCTCAGCTAAAACTGTCTTTCCCGACATTACCTGATAAAACAATTGCGGAATTATTCTACTGGAATGCCATCCATCCTAATAAAGTATACAAAGGAGTTGAACCCAAAATACCTTCTCTTAATCAACAGACTATTTTCATCTTTCTTCCTTATTTTGTCGCCCCATCAACCATACAATTAGCACCTCGCTTAAGTATAGAAGCTATTGATGTTCCTTCCATTAAACTAGCAACATTTGACACTAAAAATTACGCTCGACCTAATAGTTTGAACGATATTAGAATCGAAGCGACTAACCATAAAGAAATTCTATTTACAGGTATTTCTGGACAACTATTTCAGTTTAAAACCAATATTCCTGATTATTACCATAGTAAAGGTATTTTCCAAATTCAAATTCTAGAAAATGGAAAACCAATCCAAGAAGGATTTTTTATCAACGAAAATGCCGAACAAAGCCTTCAATTTCCGATTCACAATCAAAAAGATATTCGAGTTTTTATTCCCTATCGAATCATGCAAGAAGGTGCCCACTACAGCGTTACCCTACAAGCACAAGGAGCTAATTTCACACTATCCGAGTCTAGGACAGAGTCTTACAATTATTCACAAACAAAGGTAGAAACCATTGGATTTTACTTACAAGAACTATATAGTAAAGAATGGCAACAGGTTGTTTACGCTATTCAAGTTAGAAATAACAAAAACCCTAACAGCACATACCCCGACTTAGGTTATGAGGTAATTTTGCAAGATACAGTCGGTTCAAAATACAAGCCTTCTATCCCCAACGCCATCCACTTTTCTGCTGCTTTAAATGACGAAATTATCATTACCATCAAATCTCCTACACAAACCAATCAACAGGCACTGCGTTTTTCAACTTCTATTGCCACCATGCGAGCAGAAAAGAATTTATTACAACTCAAAAATCAGTCTGCCGTAAAAAAAGCTACCTTTAAGATGATTGACCAAAATTAGCTATTGACTTGTTCAATATTTATATATCTTTGTGCTATGAAATCGAACAAAATTACAACAAAACACATTCTTGAGCGGTTGCAAATTGATGCTTTGAACGAAATGCAACAGGCAATGGAACGTACAGCTCAACAGGCTCCGAACATTGTCTTGCTCTCGCCTACTGGATCTGGGAAAACGCTTGCTTTTTTAGTAGCACTCTTACAACAACTTAACGACGCACCTGAGCTTGGGGTTCAAGCTTTAATATTAACGCCTTCAAGAGAGCTTGCGCTTCAAATTACGCAAGTTTTTAAGGACATGCAGACAGGATACAAAGTTAGCTGCTGTTATGGTGGTCACTCTATTCAAACCGAACTAAATAGCCTTCAAGTTCCTCCAACCCTTTTGGTTGGAACACCTGGTCGGATTGCAGATCATTTGCGGCGGGAAAGCTTTTCTACTCAAAATATTGAACATCTTGTTCTAGATGAATTTGATAAATCATTAGAATTAGGCTTTTCCAAGGAAATGTCTTTTATTATCGAACATTTGTCTAATTTGCAACGCCGACATCTGACATCTGCGACTACAGCTGTAGAAGTACCTGAATTTGTTGGTCTAAACGACTATACTACCTTAAATTTTCTTGCTGACAAAAACGCTGAAGCTCTAAGCACCAAAGCTTTGGTAACTACTAGTGCGCATCGAGAAAACGATTTTTTGAAGTTGGTCAACTATGTTGGCTCGGAAGCAACGCTTATCTTTTGCAATCAAAAAACAACCGTTGAACGAGTACATCAGATGCTCTCTAGAGCGGGGATAATTCACGATGTATTTCATGGTAGCTTGGAGCAAAAAGACAGAGAATTAGCCCTAATCAAATTTAGAAATGGAAGTCACAACATCCTTGTTACGACAGATTTAGCAGCAAGGGGCTTAGACATTCCAACCATTCAACACATTATTCATTATCAACTACCGCATACCGAGGCAGAATTCATCCATAGAAATGGTCGAACAGCACGGATGAAAGCAACAGGAACCGCTTATCTTATTTTGGAACAGGACAAGCCATGGAGAACCTATATTGATGAAACAATAGAATATATTGAACTGCCAGAAAAGGTTCTTCCTTTACAGAAACCAACTTGGAAAACACTCTACATTAGTGCTGGGAAAAAAGACAAAATTAATAAGTTCGACATTGTTGGCACTTTATTCAAAAAAGGAGGACTTCAAAAAGAAGACTTAGGATTGGTTGTTGTAAAAGAACACTTAGCTTATGCTGCTGTACACGAAAGTAAGGTTAAACAAGTCATTAAAAACGTTCATAAACAACGCATTAAAAAGAAAAAAGTATTAATAGAATTAGCTCGATAAAATCAAGCTATTTAACAGATTATCAAAAGCATGAAAACACAAACCTTATTCTTTTTTTAATCTTTATCTACTTTTTTTTCTATCTTTAATAATGATTCACCCCCCATTTATTGCTAATGTCCTATTGTCCTCCCCACTGGCAATACTAAATTTTAGATATATGAAATTAAGATGTCTACACTTTTTTTTTGCATTTCTTTTTTTAATTAGTACTAATTTATCTGCCCAAGTAACTCTTACGGTTCGAATCAACAGCGGAAACTCAACCACCACTTGTACCGATGGTTTTTTTGGTGGTGCTCCAGAACCTCATTGGAGAGTAGAGGTAGCAGGACAAGGCTATACAACCTACCCTAGAGCAGGCATTTGTTTTACAAATCCTCCAAATACACAGTACAACGAGACCTTTAATTGCCCTAGCAGTTATCCCAATAGTCTACAAGTTTGCCTTAGAGCATTTGAAGACGATGGTACTGCTTGTGTCGTTAGTCAAAGTTGCTTGGAACAACGTTGCCAAAATTTTGCAACGCCTACTCCTGGCAATTCCATTACTTATAATTTGAATGTAGGCGGTTCTAGTACCGCTAATGTCAACTTCACCATTACTGCAACAGGCTCCTACCCTCCTGGTTCGGGTTATGATCAAGTTTGTAATGCCATCAATTTAGGCACCTTAAATTCTAATAGTTCTGTTGGTAATAGTAACCTCAGTAACTATGGTAATTTTTGTGCAGGCAATGCTGGGGATCCTAACCCTTGGGGAGGTAATAACGATCAAGGAGTTTGGTTTCGTTTTACAACAGGTCCAATGCCCGCAGCTGTTATCGACTTCGATGCGAACAGCGATCCACAAAATCGTGGGGATGGCATAGACTTACAGTTAGCCTTATACGAATCTAGTAACGGAACTTGTAGTGGTACACTTAGCTTAGTAGCCGAAGATTATCAAGGAGCAGGGGTTGTCTGGGATGAAGACATGTCTATCAATTGCTTACAACCTAATACTACATATTTTCTTTTAGTCGATGGGGAAGCTTTTACACTACTTACTAATAATGGAATAGAAGGTTTTTTTGGTCTGCAAATCAATGACAATGGAATTCAACAAGCAGGAGACGAAATCTGTGATGCAGAAAACCTAGGAACTGTTCCTAGTGGTGGCTCTGTTGCCACCCCAAATCTAAGTCGCTCTAATGTCTGTGCTACGAATACCAACGATCCCAATCCAGGGGCATGGGGCTCCGACAAAACAGTTTGGTTTATGTTTCAAGCGCCACCATCTGGTCACGTTTACATCAATGCAGATAGCGACCTTCCATTTCCTATAGGAACCGATGCGGTAGATTTGCAGTTGGCTGTTTATGGTACTAGTAACGGAACCTGTACTGGCACACTCAATCATATTTACAGTGACTATACTCCAGGGTTATTTGGTGAAGAAATGGATGTTCGTTGTTTGACGCCAGGAGAAAACTATTGGGTAATGGTCGATGGCTCGCCCTTGAATGTTGATGGTATTTTTGATTTAACCATTACTGATGGTGGTCAATTCCCTGCCCCCAATGATTTGATTTGTGATGCCATTCCACTAGGACAACCAGCGCCAGGAGGAACCGTTGGTTTAACAGGTCAATATAACTATTGTGCCAATAATTTATTCGAACCCATTCCTGCCAACTGGGGAAATGACCAAGGGATTTGGTATACCTTTATTGCTCCCCCTTCAGGAAAAGTGGAAATTCGATTAAACGACTATGGCTTACTAAGCCCTGATAGAATTGACTTACAAGTTGTCGTTTATGATTTGACAGGTGCTGTTTGTACAGGAACTCCTACTGAAATAAAATCAGAACACGATGGAATTGGTGTAGTATGGGACGAAGACATGTGGGTTGATTGTTTGATTCCTGGGCGTGAATATTGGATAATGGTCGATGGTGAAGGCTCTTTAATTGACCCTGACTTACAAGAAGGTGTTTTTGATATAGAGGTCTATGGAGACCCTCAAGATCCGCCTGCCGCCAACGATGAACCTTGTAATGCGATTGCACTAGGAGACCCAACAGGAGGTTCTGTTGGTACTTCGCCTACTCCTTTGCATGGTTCTCAAAATAACTTCTGTGCGGATGCCGTTGGAGAACCACAGCCGTCTAACTTTACAGCAGATCAAACTGTTTGGTACACCTTTGTCGCACCATCGACAGGAGCTGTTAATTTTGATTTAAATAGCGACCCTGTAATTGGGGGCGTTGATGCCATCAATTTGCAAATTGCTGTTTACCGATCTCCAAGCTGTACTGGACCTTGGATTGAAGAAATAAGTGGCAGCGATTTAACCTACGATGTTGATATGGACTTATGGTGCTTGGTTCCTGGCGATACCTATTATGTCCAAATTGATGGCGAACCGCCTGTTCTTCTAGAAGGTCACGAAGGTTATTTCGACATTACCATTACCGAAATTCCCCCTATTCCTGTTTCTCCTAATGATACGATTTGTGGTGCCATTCCACTAGGTAACCCATGGGCAGGACCTGTCAGTATTGCCAACCAACACAATTTGTGCGCAGACGATTTGGGCGATCCTAATCCAACTGCATTTGGCACCGACAATACCGTTTGGTATACATTTACAACCCCAACTACAGGAGGACCTTTTGCATTAGATATCCAAGCAACCTCAGACTTGCCTTGGCCTTTTGGAACCGATGCGGTAGACCTACAGCTAGCAGTCTTTGAATCATCTAACAATAGTTGTACAGGAACATTGACTGAAATGACTAGCGAATACTCTGTTTTAGACTTGTTCAACGAATTTATGAACGTCCGCTGTTTAGAAGAAAACAAAACGTATTTCTTGATGGTAGATGGTTCTGTTTTAAATGTTCAAGGGTACTTTGATTTAAATTTAACCCCTGCAACTCCAGTCCCAATTCCAACAAACGACTTAATCTGTGATTACATTGACCTAGGAACTGTTCCTGTTGGAGGGGCGATCAATAATGGGGTAGATTATTCCAATTTCTGCTCCGACATCGAAGCGGGTGAACCCAATCCTTTTGCGATTGAACAAACCGTTTGGTTCTCCTTTGTTGCTCCCAATCACGTTGGGCTAAATGCTACTTCTGAAGTGACGGTTAACGTTACAGCAGATCCTGGAGGTTTAGGGGATGTTGTTGATTTGCAATTAGCAGTTTATGAATCTAGCAATACGCTTTGTACAGGTACTATGAATTTACTAGAAGATGGCGATGCCGATCCACTAACAAGTTTTGATGCTAGTGTTAGTGTTACTTGTTTGTATCCAGGGCAGCGTTATTACGTACAAGTAGATGGTTCTCTTTTAAATCAAGAGGGTTATTTTAGAATTGATATTCAAGATGATGGTCAAGGGCTGCGTCCTCCTTATAATATGTTGTGTAATGCTGTTAACTTAGGAACTGTTCCGAATGGAGGCGCTATTAACAATAATGTCAATTATACCAACCTTTGTTCGGATACAGAACCAGGAGAACCAACTCCGTCAGCTTTTGGCATTGAAAAAACGGCTTGGTTTACCTTTGTCGCACCAGCATCTGGTAACATTACGATTAATGGATACAATGACCCTAACAATGTAGGAGATGAAATTGATTTACAATTGGCTCTCTACTATTCTGATGATAATACTTGTACAGGAAATTTCTTAGAAGTAGATAGCGATTATGACATCCTAAATAAAGACGAAGAACTGTCTATAGATTGCTTAGAAGGCGGTCGCATTTATTATCTACAAGTTGATGGTTCTGGTGGTTTGCTTGGCGATGAAGATGGATGGTTTACCTTGCAAATCAATGACGATGGAGGTACAAGCAATGCTCCATACAACAATGGCATTTGCGATGCCTTTAGCTTTGGTACACCAACAGGTACTTTGCAAACTCGCACCAATGAGAGTAATATTTGTGCTAATATAGAAGTAGGTGAGCCAGGAGTTGGCAACTATGCTACACATACGGTTTGGTATCAATTCACAGCCCCACCATCTGGGCGTGTTGAGGTAAATGTTACTTCTACTAATGTAATCTTAGGAATGGATCCAGAAGTGCGCATTTTTGCTTCTTCTAATAATACTTGTACAGGAACCTTATCAGAGGTTGAAAGTTCCAACTGGCCAACGGCATTAGTAACAGAAAATATTGAAGCAACCTGCCTTGTTCCTGGTAATCAATACTTCATTCAAGTCGATGGATCCAACTTGGTTATTGAAGGGAGTTTCAATATCGACATCATAGATATGATGCCAACTTATGGAACAGGAGTTGCAGGCGATCCACAACCTAGCAATGATAGCTGTAACAATGCTATTGCGTTGCCTGTTCAATCTGAGTCGTGTCTAAATGGAGCAGGTACCTTCCAAACCAACAATTATGGTTATCCAACCATTACTTACAATCCTGCTTATGCACAAGGTTGTGGTGGCAACTGTGGGGCAACTTGGTATCAATTTACCATGCCAGCTTCTGGTAATGCTGTTATTGAAGGAAATGATGATGCGATTGGAGGAACTTTTGGCGATTATTCTGAATTGACCGTAGTTGCTTATACAGGAACTTGTGGTAGTCTGACGCCTATTGACTGCGACCAAGGAGGACTGACTAGCGATGTTTCTTTCCAAGTGGCAGCAGCTCCAGGCACAACGGTTTGGTTGCAAGTATTCAATGACGATGGTGACGATAATGGAGAAGATTATCAAATTTGTATTTCTGAAGGCTGTGGTTTTGATAACTGTTTGGATGCTTTATTAGTCCCTATGCTACCTAATGTTCCTTATTGTTGGAATACCTCAGGTGCTGGTGGTGAAAACATTTCTGGTGGTGCTCCTGGCTATGATGAATGTAGTGAAGGGGATAATCCTGAAAATTCTGTTTATTACTACTTTGAATCCGATTGTAATGGTAGCGATGTTACGTTACACATTATGAATGGTCAAATTAATGGTAGTTGTCTTTTGGGAATCAACCCAACAGATGGGTTTAACATTTCACTATTCCAAGATGCAACCCCTTGTGACAACAATCCTTCTGCGTTAGTGGACTGTCAATCGTTTACGGCTTGTGATGTCCAACCCATCAACTGGAACTTTACATACACTGGATTAACTCCAAACACACCTTATGTCATCCAAATTGATGGTGGATTTGGTAATGCAGGTGGTAACAACCAAGGAGAAGTGATGGTTACGACGACTGTCAATCCAATCTTAGATCCAGTCTCTACTCCTCTAACCTGCTCTGGTACAAACGATGGAACAGCATCAGCAGTTGTGACTGGAGGTGGCGTCCCACCATTTACATTCTTGTGGTCTAATGGCGGCACAGATTCTACGATAGTTGGACTAGCATCAGGCACCTATACGGTAACAATCACAGGATCCAATGGCTGTACAGATACGGCAAGCGTCTTTGTTGACGATGGTTTGCTAATGACCGCAGCAACCTTACCTCCAACTAATGTAAGTTGTAATGCAGCTTGTGACGGTCAAGCAACAGTTGTAGGAATTGGAGGTACGGTAACTACAGGATACACTTATTTATGGGATGCTGCTGCTAGCAACCAAACAACAGCTACAGCTACTAATCTCTGTGCAGGGACTTATTCTGTTACCGTTTTTGATAATGCTGGTTGTTCTGATTCTACACAAGTTACAATAACAGAACCAAGTCCATTAGCAATTAGTTTGACAAACATTGTTCAATCTGGCTGCGATTCTCTACTTTGTGTAGGAAGCGCAACAGCCATTACTACAGGTGGCAATGGTCCTTATACTTACCTTTGGTCAAATGGTAATACCAATGCTATCCCCGCTAACTTGTGTCCAGGATTTAATGCTGTTACAGTGACAGATGCACGAGGGTGTACCGATAGTGCTAGCATTGTAATAACGACTCCTATCGTTTCTACTCCACCTATCATCACACCATTGACAGGCAGTTTCTGCCCTAATACAACCGTTAACTTGGTTGCCACGGGTGGGATTGCAGGTACAGGTGCGGTTACCAACTGGTATACGGGACCTAATGGAACAGGTAGTTTTGTTGGCACAGGAAATAGTATTAATATCGTCACGGATACTACTACAACGTACTATGTACGTCGAGAAAGTTTGTGTGGCAATACTGTGGATTCAAGTATTACTATAACTGTCAAACAATATATTTATGCCTTGAATGGTACGAGTACCAATACCTATTGTACGGATAACAATGGGTGGCATCATTTCTTTGTTGGAGACGATATTATTTTCTCTATACAAGGAGATATTACGACAGGAGCAATGCCAGGTTTCCCTCTTGTAACGATATGGGATTCCACTAGTTATTATCAAGAGTCCGAAGGACCTTTTGCCCCTACGTCGTGTGCAACAGGCTGGACACCAGGGGAAGAACGTTTTGAGATGGAGCGTAGCTGGAATGTAGATTTGGGCGGTGGTGCTGTTAATGCCCCTTATAATGTACGTTTTTACTATGAGCCCGCAGAACGAGTAGCCATTGAGACAGCTGCTATTAACTGGATGGCAACCTACCCTGCTTGTGGATATACTTACAAATATCCTTATCCTTTAGGTTCGTACTTTTTCAAAAATGAAGGTGCAAATTACGATGCGCCTGTTTACGACAGTTTACACCTAACAGGACCTTTGGGGACGACTATTAATGGAGTCAATTATGGAGAGCTACAAAATATTAATAGTTTCTCAGGTGGTTCGATTGGTTTGATTTTAATACCTATAGATTTGCTTCCTGTAGATTGGCTTTACTTTGATGGGACAACAAACAACAAAGTTAACTTCTTGACTTGGGGAACCGAAACGGAGGACAACACGGATTACTTTAATATTGAGCGCAGTAAAGATGGGTTTAATTTTGAAAAAATTGGTCAGGTCAAAGCCCAAGGTCAATCAACCAAAACTACGCATTATTCTTTTGATGATATTCATCCATTCAAAGGTCCCAACTACTACCGTTTAGAACTAGTCGATTTAGACGGAACATCTACCTATTCTAATGTTGTATTGCTAAGCATCGAAACAGGCAATCTGGTTTATAACTTCTATCCTAACCCTACTGATGGAGTTCTGTACTATCAATACGAAGCAGAAAACGCAGAAATGTTAGAAATAAAGGTTATGGATGTTTTGGGTAAATTAATTGAGGTAAAAGAACATCAAGCTGTTTTGGGAACGAATAACATTCCTACTGACTTGAATGAATATCCACCAGGAACTTACATGGTCAGAGTTTACCACAAAAAGACAGGTTATGTTCACATAGCTAAAGTGATTAAAAATAAATTCTAGTTTAAAATAAAAGCCGTTACTTAAATAAAAATTGGGTAACGGCTTTTTTATTTTTCATAAAAAAGCTCTAACATAGCATAGGCATTATCATAATACAATAAAATGGCTACCTATAAAAAATTATGTTTTTTAGGCATTATGAGCAAGGTAATCCCCCAAAACATGATACTCCAAATTATTAATCCTAAGGAATAAGGTAATGTCCAGCACACAAGAATAATAAATTGAGGATGTATGTTAATTGTTATTAAGTAACTTAGATGGTTCCATAAAATCAAGGTTAAACAAATGACCATTACTACCGAAGAAATAATAAATACGCCCCAAATAATCGACTCTCCTTTTATATCTAGACCTTCAAAAAAAGTTCTTACAATAAACACTCCTAAAAGTAGAGAAAGACCAGAAAGCAAGAAGCCTCCTATATATTGGGTTTGTAGTAAAAAAAATGTTGCTACTCGTGACATCTCCCCTCTCTCAATATATTCATAAAACTCATGTACATCATGAAAACCTACAAGTACATGCATGATACCAATAATTGCTATTTCTAATTGAATAAATCCAATGGTATCTTCACTAAAAAACTCTTTTAATAATATTTTCTTTGATTTATCGTCATCAAGTATCGGACTAGGCATAAGTATTCTGTTTTACAAATAAAAACTTCATTTCTTTAAAATACTTTTTATAGAGAAATATTACAGCTGCATAATAGATATTAAATAAGTAGTCAGAGAAAATAATAACAAAAAATGAGATTATTTTCTGTTAATCGAAGAAGAAGGCAGTTTCAGCTCTGCTGCTACTGCGTGGTACTTGTCATTTTTTTGAACGATTACTTAAATATAATAATTCCTTAATTAATCGTTGAATGTATTTATAAATAAGAATCTTTCACACCATTTAGAAAAGGAGATAAACGACTATTAATCCAATCCTAACCACCTAATTGTATTTAAAGAATTAACTATTTTTGACTAAGATTATGTAACTTGGATTTATCATGGAGATAGTTATGGTCATTTGGGGCTTGAGATAGGAAATGTTTTTTTGTTTTTATAAACGCAATCAACTGGTAGCAGAAATCAACTTGCATAAAAAAATTACCTCAAGTTGACACCTACAAAATTTGCGCTATTCGGAAATATATTTTACTCCTGAAAGTGCTGTTTTTAAAATAAGGGGTAATAGAAGTTCATTTAAGATCTACCCAATGTTTATAGCCATATTTTTGAATTGTCTCAATGCAAACATCTTTATCTCTTTTTTTAACTCATGACTTAAATCAACTTATATATGGCATCTGCATTTTGGACATTAGAAGATGGTAGAACATTCGCTCGAAGATGGTCGGCTATGGCATTTATCCTTCAGTTAATCACTGCTGAACTAAAAAGCATTGATGGTGCGGAAGAATTCTGTGCTTATCTAGAGAAATTCGTTTTTAAGGAAGAGGAAGGAGACATAGCCAATGGTTTTGGTGGATTTATTAGAGATAGGGAAATTGTTATGTTCAACTTTGATTTGAGGTCTTTTACTCCAACAAACCAAGGTTATTTTTGGCAGGCTACTCAGAACGCATTGGCTAAACAAAAAAGTATTCAAAATAGTAATAATGAAATAGTAGTATTTCTTCTTACAACACTATTAGACATGCATAAAAGAATTCAACTTAGAGAAAACCCTATGCAACTAAATCACTTAAAAACAATAACGCCTGCCCCCAAAGAAAAACTTGGTCCTGGATGGTAGTCTTTTTAAAACTGCTAAGAGCAATGACGCCTATAGTATATTCTCATGGTTCCAGAAATTACACCTTATTTTTACAGTTAAATATATAATATGTTCAACTCCACTCATGAAAAAATGCAGTACTTGATTTCTACTGCTCAAATTGAAAATATTGAGTTAGCATTTCAACTAGCTCAAAGCCAAAATGTACCCATAATAGAACTATTAAAGCCATGGAAGTATTTACTAGAATTCACTCAAATTAATGAAAAATCTCTTACCCAAAGTCTTTGTAAGATGCTACATTTAGAACGGCTCATTTTTATTAACAAAGAAAAAAGGAAGGTTTCATCAATTCCCGATACAATAGGTAAATTAAAAAAACTTAAATCAATAGTCATAACGGAACAGTTGTTACAATCTATTCCTGAAAGCATTGGTGAATTAAGCGATTTGACCTTATTAAGTTTGTATTCAAATAACATCACTTCTATTCCCGAAAGTATTGGTCAACTCGTTAAATTGAAAAAATTTAATCCTTACGACAACAAATTGACTTTTATTCCAGAAAGTATTGGAAACTTAACGGAGCTCACAAGTATTAACTTATTAAGCAATAGGCTATCCCAGTTACCAGAAAGTATTCATAAATTGACTAATTTAAGATACCTTACCCTTGAAAACAACCTCTTTCAAGAGTTCCCTTGTTGTATCCTTCTGTTACCTCAATTGGAAATCTTAAACCTGAATAATAATCTTCTGACAGCCCTCCCCCCAAACATTCATCAACTCCAAAAATTAGAACGACTTTATTTGAGACATAATCGAATCAAACATTTACCTAAAGCAATGAGCTCTCTTACGAATCTAAAAGAATTGTATTTAGGAGGTAATTCTATTCCCAAACAAGAAGTAAAAGATTTAAGAAAAAAACTCCCTAATTGTACAATATACTACAACAAAAACTAATCATTCCTCCTCTTTATAATTCAAAGCATAATAAACAGACCGCTCATTTACTACAAGCTGCATTTTCTTAATTTATAATGTCTCAATACAATATTTCCTAGGGAATATAGCCTCTATAATTCTACATAATTCGCTAAAAAGTTATACAGAATTAATTATATTTAGATTATTAATTTCCTAATCAAACTATCCCTTACTCATGTACTCTAAAAAAGAAATAAATGCTCTCTTTGAAATTTTTAAATCTGGAACTATTGAAAATATTGAATTAGCTTTACAATTATCTAAAGAATCAGACCTAGACTTATCGTTGGTACACTTTGAAACGCTATTCGACTATTTATTAAATATTGGTGCATTTAATGCCTCTCCTAAAATATCGTTGGCGTACAAAATTCATCAAATCTTAACCACTACATCTCTTTCTATAACCATAAAGGATACTGCATTTGCAATTCTCCCAGCCAGCATCTATCTCCTAAAAAACCTAAAACAATTAACTATTGCCGCCCATGTAGAAATATATGTTCCCCAAACCATCTCTTATTTCAATCATCTCGAAGAACTAGAAATTTACCTTCTAGATCAAGAAAAAATTCCTTTATCAATTTTTGAAATTTCATCTCTAATAAAACTTGATTTGAGTCTAAACCTATTTACTGAACTTCCTCGTGAAATATGGCAATTAAGAAACCTAGAAGAACTCAACCTTTTAAATTGTATTTATTTACACACGATTCCCAATGAATTATTTGGACTACCTAAACTTAAAAATGTCTATCTTTTACAAACTTTAGTTAATGAAATTTCCCCCTCTATTGCTTACTCTCCTATTCAAAACTACGTCCTCGAAATTAGCTCAGCTGAAGGGAAAAAATTAATGGCGACTCCAAAACTAGGGACAAAAATGCTACGACATATGAACCATGAGACTAAATGGGGACGAGCCTTTCACGATGCCATGCAATCACGCAAATTCTTCAATCAAAAAATTGAAAATATCCCTCATCCTATTAAGCAACAAGGACTGAATGCGATAAAAGAATATTTTAAAGGAAAATAACACCTCATCCTATGTTTACGATTAAATATCTTCCCATTTGTATTGTATTGTTTTTAGTTGCTTGCGACAATTCAACCGCTCCAGCATCTAAAGAATTGATTAACACCAACAACACTACCTCAAGAGATTCTATTGAAAAAAAGGAAACACATACACTCCAAGCTATCAATCCTCAGACATTTCCACAAGGTTTTTGGATAGGAAAAAGCTATTATGATTCTCTTCAAAATGGCAACTTGACGTCTCTATTTATAGAAAACCATCTAAAAACCTATATCGCCAACAATCAAGGACAACTTGAAATTGGCAATGCTTATGGCATTCAGAATGGAACGGTTTCTATGGTAAACGGACATTATTACTTTCAGCCTGCTTACCCTCAAAAAAAAGCAGATTACTTTTTTGATATTAAAGAAGATAATCATTCTTTTTTGCTTTCTACTAACTTTTATTGGGGTGCTCAATATGTTGATGAATTAAATCAAGATACGATGTACATCAAAGTTAGTGATGACATAGATGATAATAACCAAGATGGCTTCTATCAACTCGAATTTCCAATTGAATTGTTATATTTTAGCGGAAACTATGAAGTCTTAGATAAGAAAACCAACCAAGTTTATCCTAATGTAAAAATTGAAAACCATTCTATTCAAAATTTTATCAATGGTACAAATTATCCATTTGATTATGAATCCTTTTTCAGTGGCTCTCATGTCGTGTATATAGCACTCGAAGAAAAATATGGAAGAACCTATGAACTTAATTCTTCCGAAAGAACCTATTACTTGCCTTCTGAAAGAAAATATTTTGTTGTTGAAGATACCGAAAAAGGCTTTCAGCTTTTTCAATTACTACAACCTTCCCTTAACAATCCTAACGGTTGTGTAGAAGCCCATGATATAGAATCTGAAGCAGAAAAAGGAGAGCTATTATTTGTATTTTCTAAAAAACTATAATTCGAAGGTATTCTATATTGTTGGTCAACATCTATATTCCCCCTTCGAATATACAAAAAAACATATGAATTATTCGCCTAAAAAATTTGATTTAATCTTAGTTGATTTACAAGAAAAGCTCTGTATAAATTGGAAATCAGAGTTTTCAGCATTTGATAATGTGAGAGTACACAATGGCTATTTTCAAGAAATCAGTCACTATGATTGTATAGTTAGTCCTGCCAATTCTTTTGGTCTTATGGATGGTGGTATTGATTTAGCTATTCGGAACTATTTTGGTATGCAACTCCAATATGCTGTCCATAAAGTTATCCTAAAAGAGTTCTATGGAGAACAACCAGTAGGAAGCTCTGTTATTGTTGAAACAGCTGATGAAAATCATCCCTTTCTTGCGCACACACCGACAATGAGAGTCCCCAAAAACATTACCCAAACAGATAATGTTTACAATGCTATGTTTGCAATGCTCAGAGCAGTAGCGAATCACAATAAATCCAATCATTACAAAATAAAAACGGTTCTTTGCCCTGGACTTGGAACAGCAACAGGTAATGTTCCTCTAAAGGAAGCCGCTAGACAAATGGCTTTAGCTTATAAAAACTTTCTTAAACCAACAAGAAATCTCGTTTGGAAAAACTTAATCCATCGAGATCAAGAAATTACTGGCAGCAAGTAAAATCGCTTCTCTTTAACACTCATTTTATCCCCAACATTATGAATCAATACGAACTATTACAACTCCTCCGACACAATGCTAAACAAGCAGCGGTACAACTACCTAAAAGCCTTAATATTTTCTTAGAAAAGACCACTCTGATAATAGATATTCCTACCAAAAGAACGCTTGAAAATATGCAAACAGATGGCGCTGCCATTGAGAGTTGGATTTTTCTTTTAAAAAGATGGATTCCTAAAATTGAAAAAGTAATTATTAAATGGGAGTCTCTTCCACCAGATTATATTTCTACCAAAGAAAATGCAGTATACCATTATCAACGTTTTTTATATAGAATGGATAAAATTTCTAAAGCTTTTCCTTGGGTAACCATTCCCCCTTCCAATCAATTGGATCTTGCTACTTCAACATTCAAAACAAGCAAGAACCTTCTTATGAATACACCTTCTACCAAACGCGCTACCAAAACTGTTGTCAAAAAAGAGCTAGAAGCATATACCGAAAGCGAATTGGAAGCCCTTATTTTGTTTGATCCACAGACTTCTAATGCCTTTAAACAGCATTTCAACTTAAAAAAAATTGATTATCAGCTTCCTGTTGGCATTTTTGAAGCTAATATCAGCAATTCTACTAGAGTTTTTTCAGGTCGTAAGAGTGCTATTGATATTTGGGGTATAGATCAAGATGATAATTGCTGCCTATTTGAACTAAAAAAAGCCCAAAATCGGAAAGTAGGTGTACTTTCTGAAATGTTTTTCTATGCTCATATACTACTCGATGTTTTGAATAAAAACATACAATTTGCTCAAAACAATCAGTACATTCAGCCAATTCTCAACACCAAAAAAGTTAAATGCTTTTTACTTGCTCCCTATAGCCATCCATTAATTGATAAGACAGTATTCCAATTAATGAACACCTCCCAATTTGGAATACAATATGCCCAAGCCTTCATTCAAGAAGCAGATTCTCAAAGCATTCTTTTTAGTGATTTCTCAGCCAAGTAGTGTTCAAGAGTTATCGGAATGAAATCTTGCGTTTGCGCTCGTGTAACGCTTTTAAGAATTGCTCTAACTCTATTTCATCGTTGATATATACTTGTCGAGCTTTGGAGCCTTCATTGGGTCCTACAATGCCTGTGTTTTCCAATTGATCCATAATACGTCCAGCTCGGTTATAGCCTAATTTAAGACGGCGTTGAATCATAGAAGTAGATCCCTGTTGATTCATTACTACCAAACGAGCGGCATCATCAAAATGCTCATCAAGTTCGTGCAAGACTTGATTTAATTTTTGCTCACTATCATTTCCACTTCCACCTTCTTCTCCATAGGCAGGCAGTAAGAATGGCTGTGGATAGCCAGGTTGACTGGCAATATGATTAATGACACGTTCCACCTCTGGCGTATCTACAAAAGCACATTGAATACGAATTAAATTCCCTCCAGAAGAAAGCAACATATCTCCGCGTCCAATCAACTGGTCAGCACCTCCACCATCTAAAATTGTTCTAGAATCAATTTTAGATGTTACTTTAAAAGCAAGACGTGCTGGGAAGTTTGCTTTGATAATACCTGTAATAATATTCACCGATGGACGTTGCGTCGCAATAATTAAATGTATACCAACAGCACGAGCCAACTGCGCCAAGCGACCAATTGGTAGCTCAACTTCTTTTCCTGCCGTCATAATCAAATCTGCAAACTCATCAATAATTAAGACAATATAAGGCATAAAGCGATGCCCTTTTTCAGGATTGAGTTTGCGCGCAACAAATTTTTGATTGTACTCTGTGAGGTTACGAACCGAAGCCTTTTTTAATAGATTGTAACGCTCGTCCATCTCGACCGTTAAAGAATATAAAGTTTGGACAACTTTGGTTACATCCGTTACAATTGCCTCTTCTTCATCTGGTAAGTATCCTAAATAATGAGCAGAAATTCGATTGTATAAAGATAATTCTACCTTCTTAGGATCAATCAAAATCAACTTCAATTGCGAAGGGTGCTTCTTATACAGCAAGCTCATAATAATGGTATTAATACCAACCGACTTACCTTGCCCTGTTGCCCCTGCTATCAATAAATGCGGCATTTTGGCTAAATCTGCAATAAACACCTCATCAGAAATTGTTTTACCTAGAGCAATTGGCAAATCCATTTTAGCTTCTCTATACTTCTTAGAAGCCAATACTTCTTTCAGAGAAACAACTTGTTTGTTCCTGTTAGGAACTTCTATACCAATCGTACCTTTACCTGGAATTGGTGCAATGATACGAATTCCTAGTGCAGCCAAACTCAAAGCAATATCATCTTCTAAACTTTTAATTTTAGAAATGCGAACTCCTGGAGCTGGAATAATCTCATAAAGTGTCACTGTAGGACCTATTGTTGCTTTTATTTTTACAATTTCGATCTTGTAATTTAGCAATGTCTCTATAATTTGATCCTTGTTCGACTCTAGTTCTGCTCGATCTATAACTGGTTTTTGGTCGTCATAACTTTCTAACAAGTCGATAACAGGGTTTTCATACCTAGGCAAATCCAGTGTCGGATCATAAGGTTCAAAATGGTCTTTATTTTCCTCAGCAATACCAATATCAATCGTATCACCTTCTTTTGAAATTTCCATTTCTAATTCCCCATCATTCTCCTCCTTAAGTTTTTCCTTAGCTGCCTTTTCCAAATCTAAAGACAATTGATTTTGAGTCAATTTTTTGACTTTATTTTCCAACTCATCTTTGGTTGATTGCTTGATAACTTTTGGAACTTCTAGCTCTGCTGTATTAGGACTTGTTTCTGTCGTATTATTTGCATCTTCGACTACCGTTCCCGTCTCAGTTGTATTGGTAGCAACCGAAGTTTTTAAAGTATTCGTTTTCGGTTTCAGCACGGTAACAGTTTTCATTTCTGGTGCTTCTGGTTCTGGTTGCGCCTCTGGAGTCAAACGGAAAAGACTTTTGAGTGTTGCTAGTAGATTGCTAACAGAAAAAGCACTTTTAATCTCCTCTACCGTTAAACCATCTTTAAAGTTTGGATTTTTATTCCAAACAACAAATCCTAGAAAAGCAAATATTAAAATTGCGATTGTTCCAATTGCTCCTACTAAACCATCTAACACTCCTACCAAAAACCTTGTTATGGCACCTCCCCAAGGAAATTCGTAGCCTTGAAAAACAAATGCAAACAAAAAACTCGTCCAAAGCATGGTCAATATAGAACGCTTATAAACAGGTATTAGTTTTTTGAGGGGTGTTTCAACAATTAAACTCATTCCTGTTGTAAATAACAGAAATACCAATATGAAAGAAGAAAAGCCAAACCCATAATAGATAAACTGGTGCGACAACACTGCCCCCAATCGTCCTAGCCAATTCTCCATATCATGTGGAGACAATAGAACAGACCAGTTGGCTTTGTCCATATCTTCCTTCCAAGTAAACAGGTAAGAGGAAAATGCAATAAAAAGGTATAAAGTAAAAAATAAGCAAAACAGTCCTACTAACTTTGGAAAACGATCGTCTTGTACTCCTCCCTTTATAGAAACTTGTTTTTTCTTCTTTTTAGCCATTCTTTTATAAAATCAATGATTGAAATTAGTAGTCCAATTACCTTGGGATGGGCTATAACAAAATTACGAATCTGCGAAACACGTTAAGTGAAATGAGTTTACATACTTCTATCACAAAGATGATGTTGTATTTTCATACCTACAACATGTTCTTTTTATTCAAAAAGTAAAATTTAGCCAACTACTATTTTTACAGCCAACAAAAATAAGTAATAATATTGATGTTTAAAGGATTTCAAGGCAAAAATGTCATGTTTTTGCTGATGTCAGAGTTCTTGTGTACGCAAATTTGTGTTGAAATGCTTCTTGAATCTATTTTTAGTTGACGAATCAAAAGCTTTTAGAACAATTAAAATTCTTTTTTGTTATAATCAACATTCGCAATCGCCGAACTGATTTTATAATTCGTAATTCCATAGAGTATTCTTATATTTGCAGCATGAAAGAATTAGCCTATTTAAATAAATATTTTGCGCAATACAAATGGCGTTTTTTATTAGGAATTGTATTTATTGCAATCTCTAATTATTTTCGTGTCTGGCAGCCACAAATCATCCGTTATTCGCTGGACTTAGTAATTGAAAACGTAACGCTCTATGGCTTGTACGACGGTTTTTCTGTCAAAGACCAATTATTTGAACGAATAGGAAGTATCCTATTTTTCTTTATGATTTTGGTCATTAGTTTTGCCTTTCTAATGGGCTTTTTTATGTTTTTTATGCGCCAAACGTTGATTGTGATGTCAAGGTTAATCGAATATGATTTGCGCAATGAAATATATGCACACTATGAGAAGTTAACCCTTGCCTTCTACAAACGCAACAATACAGGCGACTTGATGGCAAGAATCACCGAAGATGTCAACCATGTACGTATGTATTTGGGACCAGCGGTTATGTATAGCATCAATTTAGTGATTTTGTTTACCATGGTGATTTATTCCATGATACAGGTTAGTCCTACGTTGACATTATATTCTTTAATTCCTCTTCCTATTCTTTCGCTATCCATATACTACGTCACTAGTATTATCAATAAAAAAAGTGCTCGAATACAAGCACAATTATCTGTTTTAAACAGCTTATCACAGGAAGTCTACTCAGGAATACGTGTTGTCAAATCTTATGGACAAGAAAAAGCAATGGGAAACTTCTTTAAGACAGAAACCGAAGATTTCAAAACAAAATCACTAGAATTGGCTAAAGTAAATGCCTTCTTTCATCCTCTAATGCTCTTTTTAATTGGAATTAGCACCATTATTACAATTTATGTAGGTGGACTGTTGGTGATGAGTGGTGAAATTTCTACTGGAAACATTGCCGAATTTGTCATTTATATTAATATGCTAGCTTGGCCTGTTACTTCGATTGGGTGGGTAGCCTCGATCATACAAAGAGCCGCTGCATCTCAAAAACGAATCAATGATTTTCTAAAAACAGAGCCCGATATTGATATTGACCACACCGCTCCAGTTACGCCTATAAAAGGAGAGATTGAGTTTGATAAGGTGACCTTTGTATATCCAGATACAGGTATTACTGCCCTGAAAAACATTTCTTTTAAACTGAAAAAAGGGGAAAAAATGGCGATTATTGGTCGCACAGGATCAGGGAAAACAACCATTGCAGATTTACTACTGAGAATGTACGACACCGATAATGGACAAATTTTAATTGACAACCAACCCATCCAGAAGCATAATTTAGCTCATCTAAGGGCAGCAATCGCTTATGTTCCTCAAGATGTCTTCTTATTTTCTGATTCTATTTATAACAATATCGCTTTTGGAAAAACAGACGTTGACGAATCAACCATTCGAGAATACGCCAAACACGCTGCTGTTTATGACGATATCATGAATTTGCCAGAACAGTTTGATACTGTTGTTGGTGAGCGTGGTGTCACACTTTCGGGAGGACAAAAACAACGCATTTCTATTGCTCGTGCTTTGATCAAAGAACCAGACATCGTTTTATTAGATGATTGTTTGTCTGCTGTTGACACCAAGACAGAAGCTCAAATTACGGACTATTTAAATACTGCTTGTGCAGATAAAACAACCATTATCATTACCCACCGCTTGTATGCTGCATTGCAATTTGATCAAATAATAGTTTTGGATGATGGTAAAATTACAGAAATGGGAACTCATGAAGAATTGATGCAAAACAACGGGTATTATTATGAAATGTATGAAAACCAGCGTTTAGAAGAAGTTGAGTAATGTAATATTTAGCAAATAAAAAATCAATCATGCCAACACCTAAAGTATATGAAACCGAGCGACTTTTTTTAAGTCCTACATCTGCTGATGATGCTGCCTTTGTATTAGAACTCTTGAATAGCCCCAAGTGGATTCAAAACATTGGAGATCGAAATGTACACTCACTAAAAGAAGCAGAAGATTATATTACCAATAGAATGCTTCCCCAATTAGAGAAATTGGGCTTTTCTAATTATACTTTAATTAGAAAATCAGATGGTGCCAAAATGGGTTCTTCTGGCTTGTACAATCGCGAAGGTATTGAAGGGGTTGACATTGGCTTTGCGATGTTGCCCGAATTTGAGGGAAAAGGTTATGCGTTTGAGGCTGCTAATAAATTGATGACATTAGCCAAAGAAGAGTTTAAACTTTCCAAAGTTAGTGGCATTACTATAAAGACCAATAAAGCCTCTCAAGGTCTACTAGAAAAATTGGGGCTAAAATTTTCTAAAATAATTCAACTAGATGGCGATGCCGAAGAGTTAATGCTTTATGAGTTAGAATTATAAAAAGATACTAAAGTATAGCATTTTGAATTTGCATTGAATTAGTTGTACAGCAATATATAAGCATTTAAAGAGGTAGCTATTAATAACCACACAAAATAAGGCAACATCAAAAAGGCTTTGGCTTTCATAGTAGATCGGTATCCAAATAAAAAATACCCTACTAATATTGTCAATAAACTAATGACGATTAAACCCAACAAAACATAGTGATAAACAAAAAAGAGGGGGTTCCACCCTACGTTCAAAATCCATTGAATACCAAATAGGATAGCTAATTTTGTTTTGTCCATTACTTCTTCCCATGCATAAGCCATAAAAATGGAAAAACAAATCATTATTGTTGTCCAAGCAGCTCCAAACACCCATCCTGGTGGTGTCCATGGTGCTTTGTTAACACTTTGGTACCATTCTCCATTAACAGCTGCATTGGTTGCCAAGCCCCCTAGTGCCAAGGCTCCAAAGTTAATCACTAAAAAAATAACTAGGTTTTTAAGAACTGTAGAACTCATAACTCAAAGCATTTTTATTTTTATTAACAATATTGATCTACAATAGTTCATTAAAACCATGTAGTAAAGCTAGTGACTGGCTTTTGTCATGCCTCAATTCTTGTTCTCCTTATACATTTTATGTACCAAAGAACACGACAAAATAAATACGTTTGCTTTACTATAGAAAGCTCCTTTTCAAGCTCAACTCCAATCAAAAAGATGGTATAAATTCACCTATTTCATGCCAAACAAATAAATCTATACCACCGTTTTTTTTTTGCTTTAGCCTCTATCTCTACAAAGATGTATTTTCTACTTTATCATAAATTTGGCTTAATACTGTTGGATCTTGTATTTTATCATCTTTAGCCAATAACAAAACCTTTGACATTAACTCAGCAGAACGAGGATCGTCGTCTACAAAAGGCAAAAATAAGCGACCACGATGCTGAGAATGAACAGGTAAAATAGAAAGATAGCGTCCTGGTATCTTATGACACACAGCACTTCCTAAATGCACCGTATAGCGTCCCATAGTACCATCTATGTAAACATGGTGTTTTTGAGTGCTAACATTCTTCAATTTGAACAGTCGAGCTGTTTCCTCTACCAAGACGGCTCTCATTTCAATTGTTGAATGGCTTGCCTCTGGGTCTACCCCTCCAACATGTGCCACACTGACCACTAAATCAATATCCCGCATCACTTCGCTAAACAATCTAGGTTCTAAATCTTCAAAGGCAACAGGCTTGTATGTTTTTCGATTAAAAAACTCCACTGTTTCTAAAGTAGGGCTTTCAACATCCGCAGGCGAGAACCAGTCTGCCATTGCATACATTTTGGCAATAATCCCCTCCTTGTGATAAACTTTTTGCAAGCCTTCTTCATAATCAACCGTCCACCCTCTAGTTTTTAAAAGAGCAACTGTTTTTTTAGGTTGAACTTGATGCCCTGCATATCGACGAGAAATAGTTCTCTCTTTCAATTCATCGGGCGTTGCCAAATAAAGCTCTCTAAATATCTGCTTAAAAGGTTGCTTTATTTTTTCATCAAAACAATAACGCTGGTACGCAGACCAATCTCCATCTTGATAAAGATCTGAACAATGAGCAATCCATACGGTTTCTCCCCATTCATACTTCTTATTATGGACACTTTTAAGCCCTTCTGTTGTAGCAAAACCTAGTTGGTTGTTGCTTTTGAGCACTAGTTTTTTTAGCATCGGTTCTACCACAGGATGTTGTAGCAAATTTTGTATTTCTGAGGTTGTAAACGCATCCCCATTGACCATAGCTTCTTCTAGGCTTTTACGGGTACGGGTATATTGGTTTCGAAGTGTTTTATTAAACGCTTTTAATTCCACAACTGCTTTCTCTTTTCGTAGTTTGGCAGGTATAGCATTTAATTTTTTGCCTTGTTTTTCACAAACAATAGACGATTTACCCAACTCATCAATCGTTAAATAAATTTCAACAGCACCAAAAGTTAACCTTTTAGCTTTCTCCATAATTTGATGTGCCTCGGCAGCCTCCATTGCCCAAGTCAATCGAATAGGATCGCTATATCCTGCCGTTCTAGCTAAATTATCCATTGCAATCCGTACTGCTAAACCTTCACTTGCTTGACGTTGCGAACCAAACTGCTTGCTCTCTTTCTTAAATTGCTGCAAGTACTGATACCGTTTAAGCAAATCTTTTTCTCGATTCGCTCTACTCAATGGAACCAAACCATACACCCGCAAATAGTCTTGGTTTCGCTTCTCCTTGACACGTTGTGTTACTTCTTTAATCTTTGTGTTGCCTAAAATTACATCGGCATACAATTGCGCTCGTTTATGCCCTCTCCCATCAGAAATATATTTTGCCGCATCGTACAGGACTTTCCATTTGGCTTTCCCCATATTTTTATACGCTGCTTTGAACCACTCAGTGTCTACTGCCCCATCCTTAAAATCAGTTACTTGAACTTTGGAATATTTTGCAATCTCTGTTTCTGTTTCAGCCGTATGATAAGCATTTGTATGCGCGTGCAACCACCAAATAGCCGAGTCCAATCCTTTCCACTTCAAGTAAGTACTAACAAAAGGAATCCATTGTTGGGCATAAACCGCCGCCTCTATCAAACGTTTATCTGATAATTTTGCCTCTTTCACCAACTCATTAAAGTCCTGTTGAGTTTCTGTTTTGAGCGGTTTACAACTTTTCAGAAGTTCACTCAATATTTGCTTTTTACTATAATCCGAGCCACTCCAAACATACCCCCTGTTCAAACTCTCTTTTCCCAATGCTTTAAAAATTTGAACAAAATTATGAATGCCGTAAATTTCTGATAAACTTTGTGCCAACGGAGTAACGAGCGTAGAGCTATCTCCCCTAGCCAACTCAATTTCCAAAATTCGATCTCGGCATTTTTTCAAAACATCGGCTAAAAAAGGAAAACGTTCTAAGTAGTTAAATGCTTGTGGATGCTTGTTTCTTTGTGTCAACAATCGAATAGCATCAGGTTTCAATACTCTATGATATAGCTCATCTATAGTAATCAAATTCAATTCGTAAGCTCTAGCTACATCAATCAATTGAGGTAATAGATAATCAGCCTCCTCAGCTTCTTTGGGCAATGTTGATTTGCACCAATGTTCCATCTTCCAATAAGATTTAAACGCTTCGTCCGAAAATGCTATACTATTATTTTTATAAGCATTATAAGGAACTGAAAATGCAACTAAATCTCTCCAAGTTCTTACATTCGTTTGCCAACGATTCTTTTCTATTACTGCCTTATCAATTTCACCTTTAGGCACCACAGCCATTAATTGAGCTATCAGACCTTTCAAAAAAGCCATTTTCTCTTGGTAGGGAAAGGCGTAAACCAATAACTCCAATATCTTATAAATTGGATTTTGCCAATAATAAGTTCCTATTTTAGGGATATTGGGGTAATAGGTATAACACTCAAACTGTTTCTGTACTTTTGACTTAGTTTGAATGATTTGTACGTTCTTATTTTGATTTAATAAAAATAAATCACAAGGGGTCAACTTAGCATCTTCATACCATTTTAACCAAACTTCGGATAGCGGATAATTCTGAATATGTTCTTCTCTTGTTGCCTCTTCTCCCAAATCGTTTGAAATCTGTCTAAACTGATTCCCCAGTACGATTACCTCTCGCTGTCCTCCCCAATGCTGTACCTCGTACTCGTAGTCTTGGTATTTTTGAACTAGATCGTGTAGTTCTTTCAACGCATTTTCTATCTTTTTTGCAGGCATACTCAATCCTAATGGATTTTTCTTAGTACGTTCCACATACTCTCCTTCACTTGGCTTTTTTGGTTGAACAGCAGCTGTTTTCACTAATGGGTCGTATAAACCAAGACCATTTTCCCAAGTGTACTCCTGTCTTGTTTCTTGTGTATTGACAATATTTTGCAGCAAAATTGATTCTGCTTCTGTTAATGTGGGGCGTTCTTGGTATTTTTGAGCCGTAGTAACCGTCCAATCTTTTAAGGTTTCGTCTGTGTATACTTGGTTCAAAATATCCAATCCAGCCAAACGTTGATCAATTGACTTCGAGGCTACCAAACGCTCTGTACTAGCAATGATTTGCGGCTTGTCTTTTTTTAGAATTAACTGAATCACACTTTTTCGGGTTGCCGCACTTTTTCGTTTTAACAACAATTCGAATTGCTGTACCTCTTCATCGTTTAGCTCTGCATTTTTCAAAGCATTCATTCCTGTGTCTCGAATTAATTGCCCCCTATCGGTTAGAATAGTAAATGCAAACTCTCGCTGAAATGGTGTTAACACTCCCTTATTCTTTTTATTATCATTGTTATAATAAGGATAATACGTAGGCAATATAATCTGAGTCACCTGCTCTCGATCAGCCACAGACATTTTAGAAAAATGGGGTAAAATTAACCGTACATCCTCTTCTTTGGTCGCATCAATCAATTTTAGCATTGCTTTATATGCCATCGAAGGATGAATCTCAACACTTAACCAAGAAAATACCATGTTAGAAAGACTTTTCCCCTTTTTGGGAATTCGTTCCAACTGCCCTTCTATATTTCTAAAAATTTGTAAACCACGAGCATTAGAAACCAAATATTGATCATTAAAGGTATAGGAATTAAACGCCCTTAATCCCCAATACAACAACTTCAGATTTTCTTCCTTCAGTGCCTCCTCTGCAAATTCCAATTCTAGTTTACCAACTTGAGTTTGGTTTGCAAAATACAAAGCCAAGCAGCGTTTTTCTATCGTTCCTTTTTCCCACAAATATTGAATAAAAGGGTAACACTGCTCAACGTCTAACACGCCTTGCGCCCACAAAGCCATATACACCTCTGTATTATCTTTGTCTTTGATAGCATTGGGAATCAACTCTGGATTGTTCAAATAGTTGCTTCCTGCTTCCAAAAAACGCTTTACAGTACTTTGCTTGGCTCCTTCCCAACCTAATCCAGCCCACGTATCTACTGCTCTTACAACCGACGAAAATCTTGTTAAATTATGCTCTAAGATTACCTCTATTAAGTACTTCATGGCTCCTAAAGAAGTTTCATCCAAACATTCTAATATCGTTTGTCTCAATCCTTCTTGGCGTTGTGCACTCAGCAACAAATCTTTAACAGCCTTCCAAGCTTCTTCTTTGGTAGATAATAATAAAGCCTTGATAATTTGCCGACTTACTTTTCCTTTTGGATGTCGTTGATAGACAATATCCAATAATAACTGAAATATAGCTTCATCTCCTGCATCAATCGCAGCAGCCCATACATGTGCCTTCCAATTGCTTCCATAAGTGTACAAAGCATGGTCGTTGATGATGTACGTTTCCATGTCCAAATTGTACGACAACTCTATGTTGAGTTGTATTAAGAAGTTCAGTTGATTGACTCTTGTTGTGTAAGTTAAATGAGGCGCACGAAAAGATCGTCTATAATACCCACTTTGGTAAGCTAATTCAGGGATTTTATGCCATGCTTGTTGAATGTACTTTACACGTTCTTTGCCATAAAAATATTCTAATACCGCTTCATATTCGGCACACCACAAATCCTCATTCTTATATAACTCATTAAATTTAGCATAGCGCTTTGAAAATAAATCAACTGTTTCTTGATAAATCCAATAGTAACTATTGCGTTGGTTTGATCTTAATTCAGGAAAACCGTTCACCAATATTAAAGCCATTTCTAAAGCGTTTTTAGACAACTTGACGGTTGAATTCCCCAACAAACTTGCTACTTCAACTACTTTGGTTTCAGAGGAACCTAAGGCTCGTTTCAATTTTAATAATAAACCTTTTTCCGAAGAGTAATGCTTACTTAATTGTTTGCAAGCATTTTTGCACTTTTCGTTGATATAGTTTGTTTGTAAATCTACTTGGTTTTCCATTGTTAAATTGGGTGTTTAGCTACGCTCATATTGCGTAATTGTATAATTTTTTTCTGAATGATTGTTGCTGCTTATAATTGAATAAAGGTTTACCAAATGCTCCCCGCTAAGAATGTCAGGCGAATAAACGTAAAAACACTGTCTTGGTTGAGTTCTACGATTTGCTCTAATGACTCAATGGGATCATCATTTAGAAATACAGCGAATAAACCATCTTCAAAAGCTTCTAAAGCAGTTTTTATAGCTGCTTCCTCTTGAGCAATCGTTGTATTTTCAGTGTCACCAAAACTAATTTTCCCTTCTTGGCTAGCTTGATTAAGTTGTTTCGTACTCAAAATGTTGAGAACAATAGGAGTTGTTTTTTGAAGGTTATAAGCTCGTACCTGTTGCTGGACAATTGCTGTTAACAAGGAACGAAAGGTAGTTTTTGTTTCGAGAAGTTCTATTGAAAGCGTGGCTTTATCAATGATGGGGTGTTTTTTTCCCAATTGCTTGATAGAGTAATGGATTTCCATGTGGTGTGTTTGATGTTATTACTAGTATTGTAATTGTAACCAGTATTAAGTAATTAGTCGTAAAAACTAGCTGTATTACTATGTTTGGTTTTAACAAATTATTAGAGCCAATAACTCCAATATTAAAACCTCCCTATATACTCAAATAACGATCACAATGTTTCAAAATCACTAAATTAATTACATTTTTATTTTTTCTGTACCATTGTCCTTTAGATAATCCAGCAAGTACAATCTTGATTTTCAAAATAATACTTACTGCATTCTACTACAAATAAAAATAGGCTGCAATTTCTTACAACCTATTCAATATCTTTATTAATGATTCGTTACAATACCTCTTCATCATCGTATTCTATATGTTTCCGATGTCCTTGAAAAGGAATTTTGAGCAAGGCTACGACATCTTCGGTAACTTCTTTATCCATATAAGTATCTACCCCATAAATCAATTTAGAATTATCAACGACTACATATGTTCCAAAAATTCGATCCCAAAACGAAAAGATATTACCATAATTAGAATCTGAATAAGGTTGACGGTAATGGTGGTGTACTCGATGCATATTGGGCGTACAAAACACTAACCTTAATGCCGTATCTAGCCAAGATGGCATTTTGACATTAGCATGATTGAATTGCGTTAGAATGACTGACAATGTTTGGTATAAAAACACCAACCAAATTGGCGCACCAACAATTAAAACTGCTGCTGTGGTAAATAAGAATCGAATGACGCTTTCTCCTGGATGATGTCGATTGCCTGTTGTCGTATCTACATTTTGGTCGGTATGATGAATAACGTGAAACTGCCACATCCATGTTACATGGTGTTCAATATAATGCGCCAACCAAGCACCTATAAAATCCATTAGTAACAAACCAAGTGTCATAGAGACAAAAATAGAGGCTCCGATCCAATTTAAAATTCCAAAATTATTTGTCTCAACAAAAAGAGCTGCCCAAGCTAAAATAAATGCCATAGCAAAATTAATGACAATCGTTGTCATTGTAAAAAAGATATTCAACCCTGTGTGTTTGGTCTTGTTGTAAGACGCTTTGAATAGTGGAAGTGTGTTTTCTATTAAAAAAAAGATAAATAAACCTCCAAACAAATAACCTGCTCGGTGTAGGGGAAGGTGTTCCAACCTAGAAAAGTAGTCTACAATAGCATCCATAAAATTCCTGTTTTTTAATTGATTGATTTTGGAGGGATTCTTCTAGAACTAATATAATAAGTTGCTAGTTAGATTTTTAATAAAAATGCTATTTTAAGGTTTAATACTTCGTGATTTTTTGATTATTACATAAATTAGTAGTTAGCTACGCTGCTAACTATTGATAAATATAACTTAGCTCTACAAAAAAAAGCCATTCTAAGAATGGCTCCTAGAATGACTTTCTATTATTGTATGTCTATAATTTATGTTTCTCTTGCGTGTATATATTTGCCTTGAGTTATTGCCGTCATCTCAAGCGATTAAACCAATTGCTTCTTTTGAAATCTTGAAGAAACAACCAATTCCTTGCTCCCTTTTTCATATTTGTAGAAACCTTCCCCTGTTTTGCGTCCCAAATAACCTGCTGTCACCATATTTACCAACAATGGACATGGAGCATACTTAGGGTTGCCAAAGCCGTCATGTAAAACGTTTAAAATAGACAAGCATACATCCAAACCTATAAAATCGGCTAATTGCAATGGTCCCATAGGGTGCGCCATTCCTAGTTTCATAACCGTATCAATTTCTTCCACTCCTGCCACACTTTCGTATAACGAGTAAATTGCCTCATTAATCATAGGCATCAAAATTCGATTCGCAATAAATCCAGGGTAATCGTTTACCTCTGTAGGGATTTTTCCTAAATTTTTTGACATTGCCATAATGGTTTCTGTTACTTCATCTGAAGTAGCATAACCACGAATTACTTCTACCAATTTCATCACAGGCACAGGATTCATAAAGTGCATGCCAATCACCTTATCGGGACGGCTAGTTTCAGCAGCTATTTTAGTAATTGAAATAGAAGATGTATTGGTTGCTAAAATCGCATTGGCAGGAGCAGCAGCATCAATTTGTCTAAATATTTTCAACTTTAAGTCAATATTCTCCGTTGCTGCTTCTACGATTAAGTCTGCTGATGCAGCAGCTTCATCTAGGTTTGTTGAAGTTGTAATATTTGATAGAGTTGCCGCCTTATCTTCTTCGGATATTTTTTCTTTTTTAACCATTCGGTCCAAGTTCTTCGAAATAGTAGCCAACGCTCTTTCTAGTGCAGCTTCTGAAATATCTACTAAAGATACAGCATAATCATGCATGGCAAAAACGTGTGCGATTCCATTTCCCATCGTTCCCGCACCTATTACAACAATATTTTTCATCATTTTAGATTTAAAAGTGAGTTATTCTTCAATGTTCAACAATGACACAAAGATACAGAAGTAGATTCAAAATTCATCATTTCTAGTGGTATTCCTTCTGGGTAAAAGTCGCAGGTTAGTATCAATGAGTAGCTAGTAAGCCACGAACATTCTCTCTATAAATTTCATCACATTGAGCTCATAAAACAAAAGCCTATTTCTAAAAAAGAAACAGGCTTTGTAAAACATATTTTTATTAAAATCTTAAGGCCAAATACCCAATGCAGTATAATCGCTTCCGATTTTTTCGATAGCATAAACAAATGCAGCAGTACGTAAATCTTTGATGTATTTTCTTTTCAAAGTATCACGGATACCATTATAAGCAGTAATCATTGTTTCCTCTAGTCCAGAGCGAACTAAGTCTACCTCATCGGCACCAAATGTCAACAATTTACGCTCGTTGTCACTCAACTCCTTTCCAGTCATTTTCAAGACCAAGTCAACCAACAATTCGTAACGATTGCTTTCAAAACGTTTTTGCATACGACCAAAACGCATGTGAGAAAGGTTTTTCAACCACTCAAAATAAGATACAGTTACCCCACCTGCATTGGCGTACATATCAGGAATAATCAAACATCCTTTGTCCAACAATACTTCTTCTGCTTCTGGCGTAACAGGACCATTTGCTGCTTCTACAATGATTTTAGCTTTAATTCTATCAGCATTGTCTTCGTTAATTTGATTTTCTAAAGCTGCAGGAACCAAGATATCACATTCTAATTCCAAAGCATCCCCTCTATTTTCTAAAGTTGTTGTACCAGGGAATCCAATGATAGATCCAGTTTGTTTTCTAAAGTCCAATAAAGCATGAATATCGATTCCATCCTTATTATAAATTGAACCTTCGTATTCAGCAACACCAATAATTTTAACATTACCTTCGTCTTGAGAAATCATTCCTGTATAAGAACCTACATTTCCCAAACCTTGGATAACCATTGTTTTTCCAGCTAGCCCCGTTGTCAAACCTAGAGCAGCCATATCTTCTTCGTAGTTACAAGCTTCACGAACAGCGTAGTAAACACCACGACCTGTTGCCTCAGTACGACCTGCGATACCATTTTGAGAAACAGGCTTACCAGTAACACATCCAGCAGCATCAATTTCACCAGGATTTAAGGCAGCATATGTATCCATAATCCAAGCCATTTCACGAGGTCCTGTTCCATAATCAGGAGCAGGAACATCCATACCTGGACCGATAAAATTTTTGCGAACCAACTCAGCAGCATAACGGCGAGTGATTTGTTCTAATTGTTCTTCTGTATAATCTTTTGCATTGATTTTAACCCCTCCTTTTGCACCACCAAATGGTACGTCTACAACGGCACATTTATAGGTCATCAAAGCAGCTAAAGCCATTACTTCGTCTTGATTCACTCCCGTGCTGTAGCGAATTCCTCCTTTAGTAGGAGATCTATGGTTCGAGTGTTGTACACGGTATGCTTCAATTACTTCTACCGAATCTCCTATTTTAACAGGAAAATTCATGCGGAAAACGGCGTTACAACCTTTAATTTGCTCAAGCAATCCACTAGACAAATCTGTATGTTTGGCTGCTTTATCAAAATTTTTCTCGACTCCTTCAAAAAAGCTATAATCTGACATAGTTTTTTTTGGTTAAAGTTATTATAAACGGTTAGTTATTTTTAAGAAGTGTGTAGTTCTAAATGATTAAGTAGTTTATTCAAAATACACACTCCTATTTTTACTTATTCTTCTATTCCCATATCTTGTTCTAGGCTTGCTACTTTTCGTTCTAAACGAACTAAAAATGCAACAATTCCTACGAATAAAATGAGGATAACACCTACAGTTACGTATATTTTCCCAATATTACTAAAAAAGTCATTTCCAGTTGTTGTTTGAGCAGATACACAAACAGGTATTAAACTGAGTATTAATATGTTAATAATTTGCTTCATTAATATAGACCTAAAAATGGTGTTTTTTTTAAAAAAAAAGAATTTTTCCAAATTATATTTTGAGCAATTAGTAGGACTTTAAATTAGATAAACTTCTGACTCGCCTCCCCAAAACCCACAACAACCTAATTACCAACAAAATACAATCAAATAATTAAATATCTTATTATTAGCCACAAAGGCATAAAATTACTCCTCTAATTCTAGTTTTATTCGCATCAATCGTTCGATTCTCCCACCTAGATTAGAAATCCAAATTCCCATCATCATCCACCCCAACACCGCTGGGTAAAACACCATTCGCATGGTATTGTCTAAATCCAATTTACTAAAGGCTGGATTTCCTCCCATTCCTGGGTGTAAACTATCTACCATTCTAGGAACAATGTAAAGCAACGGAATTAAAGTTGCAAAAGCAAAGATATTATAAATAGCCGCTACTCTAGCACGTTTATCCATATCATCAAAAGAGCTTCTCAATACGAAGTACGCTAAATAGATTAACAAAGCAACTGCAGAAGTGTTTTGTTTAACGTCAAACGACCAATAAGCTCCCCAAGTATGTTTTGCCCACAATGCGCCTGTCAAAATTCCAATCACTCCGAAAAGTACCCCAACAGCAGCAAAGGAAGTTGCTTGAATATCATATCGTTCTATTTCTGGTCTTGCCAGATACAAAATGCTATAAACGACAGATATTAGCATTAATAACATCATGGCAAACCACATTGGCACATGATAGAATAAATTGCGGATGGTTTCTTCTAAAATATTTAAGAAAGGAAAACTGATTTGTTCTTCTTCTGTCTGCGCAAAAGGAACGACATCACAAAAATCTTGTATGGTATTTTCAACCAAGCTATCTTTGATGTAAACAGCAGACTCTAGTGAACTGTAACCGTTGTTTTTTCCAGATACCTCCAACAATGGAAAGCTAGATTTTTTACCATTCTCTGTTAGGGTTTGGATTGGTAATTTTCCTAAAGGTAGATCAAACGACAACTCTAATTCTTGGTTGTTTTTAACCGTTATATTCTTGGCACAAATTGCCAACTTGGGATTGAGGCGAATACGAGCTTCATAATTACCTTTGTCTTTCAAAAAGTTGGCATTGTATCCTTTTATTTTCAGATCTAAAGGTTCTCCTCCTTGAGCAACTCTTGGTGAAACATTAATAATTCCTGTTCCCAAAGGAATTAGCATACCAGCAAGGAGACTATAACTTACTAAAATGACTCCCAATATTTTGTATATATTCTTCATGCTTCTCTTCAACTACTTTTAATTAATACCATACAAATATGCAAAGTATTCGGCTAAAAACCTTCTTTATGCCTCTTCATTCGACAAAAAACTAAAGTAGGATTGTCCGTATTGGCGAAGTTCTACAAATTTGGGATGATTTGCAAAATTTTGACGAGAATCATGTTCGATAATTAACAATCCATTCTCATTTAACAATTCTTGTTCAAAAATTATATTCGCTAACAGTTGAAACTTGGGTGAGTCATAAGGAGGATCTGCAAAAATAATATCGTATTTTTTGCGGTGTTTGCCCAAAAATTGAAAAACATCTTGTTTTCTAACCTCTAAGACATCCTCTATTTTGAATAGCTTTGCATGTTCTTGGATATATCGGGCGCAAGCCGAAAATTTGTCAACACAACAAATGTAACTAGCTCCTCTTGATGCAAATTCATACGACATATTCCCCGTTCCTGCAAACAGATCCAATACTTGTATGCCGTCCAATGTTATCCAATTAGACAAAATATTAAACAAACTTTCTTTAGCATAATCGGTTGTTGGACGTGTTTTCCATTTGGAACTAGGCAAGTCAAATCGACGACCTTTCAAAAAGCCACTAACTATTCGCATAATTTAAGACTGTACAAATCAAAGAAAAAATTCTGAGCAAAACTCGCCTGAAGCTTCTCTCCAAAAACATAAAAATTAGGACGATTCACAAAATGTATCGTTTTTATGTATTTGTATAGCAATTTATGAATTTCTGAATCCGCTACCAATTCACCTACGATATACAAAGGATGTCGATCTGGCATCAAGCCTAATTGTTTGTAAACTAACAAAATGTAGTACAAGCAATCTGGCGAAGCTTTAAAAGAAAAAATATTATGAAAAAGTAATTTGTTATTTTCAATTACCGTAATCATAACATAATGATCATAAATATTCAGAAAAATATTTTTAGAGCTACTGCTATCAAAATTATTAATAAAATTATTAATTAAACCAGTAGATACATGACAAAAGTTCACCTCTGAAAAATGTTCTTTGAAGTCTTGGATATAAGGTATTGCAAAGGCATAAACATTGGCTGCTTTCAGACTCTCTACCAAATCAAAAAACACCTGATCAGACTTATTCAAGGTAGTTGTTTGTTGCAAGTATACACTAGCTTCTTCTTCGCTAAACAAAGACAAAGGTATCAATGAGAACTTGGGGGCAAACAAACCAACTCGAACCGTTTTGAACTTGGCTCGAAGAATGCTATCTTCTATTAAAACTTGTTTGAGTGGCGATTCATGAGGCAAACCAGAAAGCTGATACGATCGAAGCGCAACAACTTGGTTTTGTTCATTACTGATTAAATAAGACAACCTATCCGTGCCCATAAGGACGGATAGGTTATAAGTATGCGTCAACGATTTATTAAAATCGTCTTCAAATATATTGTATATTATATCTACCAATTACCGTTTGTTGATGGTTTGTACAAATCCCCTACTTTTCTCAATCTATTTGGGTTGTACTCTGGATCATAAATTACATGACTTGCAGAATCAAATTCTTGCATGTAAGTGCCTATAGTTGTCCCTACTTCAAAGGTAGAGGTCATCATAGAATCTGTTCCTTCTACGATTGCTTCTCCTGTTTTGATATAAAACTTTTTCCCTTCAGAAAATGGTACTGTGCTTACAAATTTAAAAAACTCGTCGACAGACATTTCTGGTTTTGTCTTTTTGATAAAAGACAACAAAGAATCTTTTGCAGGAAGTTTTACTTGAACTCTTTGAATAGTTTGTGTTGTATCGTATTCGTCTCCAATCACTTTATCTACCAAGAAAGTATCGTGTGTCAATACGTATCTCAAAGAATCGTAACTATCTGCATATTTACCACGCAATGATTTGTAAATTTTTTGAAGCTCAGCCGCTTGAGTCAATCGTTCGCGAACGAGTTCTTCTCTTAACTCTCTTGTTTCTGTAAAATTAATTGGCTTGCGAATGGACTCTACCAATAAGTAAATTAATCCAATAGCAGCTAATGTCAACAAAATATTCAGTGCAATTTTCATTTGTAGTATGTTGTTAATAGTTTGTTTTTCATTTACCTATTGAAGGCAAGTATACGTAAATATATTTATGACGACGTATTTATACATAATCAAAGCAATATAGCTAACTATTGTTTGTTGAAAACAAATTTCAAAATACGGCTAGCAATTTCTAACAACTTATTTTTTTCTCTTGCAAAGAGAAAATGCTGTTCTTACTCTTTGATTGCAATAATACTTATTTTTTATTGAAAAAAAACAACATTAATATCCAATTTTTGAACAAGTCGCAAAAAATAATTCCCTTTTATCTATGAAGATGCACTTCTACTCTTCTTTTGGTGTGTTGGAATTTATTTTTTTCGACAAAGGTTAAAAGCTCCTGTTTAACGATATTACATTTTGGATTAATGCTCAGGAAAGACCAAGTGTGTCATTCCCATAGCTTCTGCAAAAATATCCATATTTAGATTTAACTCCGCTCCTTTTTTAGGAAAATAGCTCAACATTTTTTCGGTAGGCATATTTCCTGTCAAATCATCTTTTGCCATAGGACAACCACCATATCCTTTAATAGCTCCGTCAAATCGGCGGCAGCCATTCTTAAATGCAGCATCTATTTTTTCTTCCCATTCATCAGGACGAGTATGGAAATGCGCTCCAAACTCAACATCAGGATAAGGGGGAATTAAATTGCTAAACAAGTACTCAATTGTTTCTCTATTAGCAACCCCAATGGTATCCGACAAGGACAAAATTTTAATGCCCATATCAGCTAACAAATCGACCCATTTTTGAACAATATCAACATTCCATACATCGCCATAAGGGTTACCAAATCCCATAGACACATAAACGACCAATTGTTTGTTGTATTTTTGTGTCAACTCTTGAATATTTCCTAAACGCTTTAAAGATTGATCAATTGTGGCATTTGTATTTCGTAATTGAAAGGTTTCTGATATTGAGAATGGATAACCTAAATAAGTAATTTCATCAAATTGACAGGCATCTTGTGTTCCTCTTTCATTCGCAACAATTGCTAGTAACTTACTATTGGTTGTATCCAATTCTAGTTGACTCAAAACCTTTGCAGTATCTCTCATTTGGGGGATGGCTTTGGGCGACACAAAACTACCAAAATCAATGGTATCAAAACCAACTTTTAGTAGTTTGTTGATGTACTGAGCTTTAACTTCTGTATCAATAAAAAATTCTTTGATACCTTGCATAGCATCTCTGGGGCATTCCACTATTTTTACCATAATGTTTATATTCCTTAGGACTTCTATACAATATTCTAAGGTAGAATATTGTCCTTTATCAACTGTTTTCGTCTAATTTGTTTAATAAGCAAGCATTCTACTTATTTTGGAGTCACAAAGATAAAGCTAAAGTTTAAAATACTAAATAGATGGGCAATTGTTTGCAAATAATCCCTTATCTTTGCATTAACAATAGCAAAGATAAATGACTTGCATTACAAGAAGAAAAATAAAATTACAACTAGATGATTATGCAACTTGTTGGCTTTTTTATATTAGCCATAACAATATACCTTACGACAACAACTGTTGAAAAGAACCCTAATTTAAAAACCTTATGGACCTTTATTGGTTGTTTAATGTTTTTTACAGGAGCACTTTGTCTCATTGTTAACTCTGTAGGTCTAAAAATAGGGTTTCTAGTGTGGATAGAAAGCATGGGAATTCTTGGTTCTTTTCTATTCAAATTGGGTTTAGTTTTTGGCGGAATAGCCGTTGTTATTTTAGCGCATCACAATCCAGATGCCTACGATGAATATTTTGATGGTACAAAATACCAGTAACTTTATCTTCTGCCTCATAGCAATAAGTAATACCTACTTTCTATGAGGCAGAAAACATTTCTAGCTTTTTAAGTCCGATATATCAGAATCCAATACTTCCACCTGTCTAGCAGCAGTGACAACTTTATCTTCTCGAATTATAAAAACAACCCCCAAAATCAAAATGGTTGCGGCCCAAGCAGATTGGGTTGTAATCACCTCATCATTCAAATACGCCCCTAATGCCAAAGCTATAATCGGATTGATATAAGTTACTGTAGCAACCTTTCTAGGGTCGTCTTTTAACAACAAATAGTTGAACGCAGAATAAGCGATGATAGAACCAAAAAACAGAAGGTATAATAATGAAAAAAATGATTTCCATGTAAACCGTGCTGGAATTGTCGTTAAATCTTCTTGCAAAACCGTGCTCACCATAAATAGTACAAAGCCTGCTGCCAGCATTTGAATGGCGGTATTCGCAACTTTTGATTCAGGCATGTCCATCTGCTTAATATAAATAGAACCAATTGTCCAACTTACAATGGCGATAGAAATAGCAATAATTCCTTTGTAAGCATCTGGATTTGTTGTTATTGTCTCTTGGCTAACCAAAATATACATACCAATCATTCCCAATCCAACCCCTAATAACTTCTGAAAACTAGCCCGCTGACCAACCAAAAGCCAAGATAGTAAAACCAACAACAAAGGTTCGCAGCCTACAATTAAAGAAGCCATTCCTGTATCCAAATACAAAACAGACCACATGGTTCCTCCTGACCCTATGCCCAAAATCAGAATGCCAAAAAAAGCGGCATTTTTAAGTTGTTTGACCGTCGCTGTCTTTACGCCTTGATAACTGATTGATAACAATATCAATCCTGCTGTTATAAATCGAATAGCAGTCATAAAAAAGGGCGGAAAGGATTGAAAAGCCCAATCGGTTGCCAAATAAGTAGATCCCCAAATAAAATAAATGCAAAAATAAGCGATGGGGATTAAATAGCGATCGGAACGCAATTTTTCCAGATTCATTGTCTTTTTTGCCCCAAAGGTATTTATAATATTTCCAACATTGTATTTAATTCTGTACTTTTTTTCTGTAGGATTAAGTCTAGTATATTTCCTCTAAAATTTGTTTCTGTAGGGTCATAAGCTAAGCCATTGTCTAACAGTAATTGAACGATATTTAATAGGTTATCATCCAGCTTAGAAAACATCAATAAGTTATAAAGTGGAGACCCATTTTTATTTGATTGATTGGGATTTGCTCCATAATTTAACAAAAGTTTGACTAACAAATAATTCCCTTTGAAACAAGCCATATTTAGTGCTCCTTCCAACTCAACATCGTTTTTCTTTAAGAATTCTTTCACTACAACCACGGCTTCTTCTCTAACCAACCTATTTAACAAAGATAATTGATTGTAATCATACAAATTAGGGTCGTCTAATTTTGACAATAGAGGTACTATTTGATGTTCCTTTTTAGAAAGGATATGCCGCAAGATTTCTAAACCTATATTATTAACAGACAGCACCGCTTTTTCTCCTCCTAAAAATTCTATTGTAGATTTAGAGTCACACACAACTGCCATATCTAGTGGCGTCCAACCATAGTGATTTTCCTGATTGAGAGCACCTCCTGCCTTCAACAATAATCGACAAATTTGGACGCAATCTTTTGCAGCAGCAACATGCATAGCTGTATAACCATATTTATCTTGGATATTCACATCAGCCCCATGACATAGCAAACAATTCAAGACTTTGGGTTCGTCCCACTTTACTAATTCAAATAAGATAGTTCGTCCTCCTTCATTTTTTTCATTGATGTCTAACCCCAAACCAATTAAAAAAGATAATAACTTTACTTTAGTTGTAGAACGGTCGCCATACCGCATTTGAACAATGGCATAAAATAAATTTTCGCCCTGCTGATTGGTGGTATGCTTGTCGGCTCCTGCATCAATTAAATATTGAGCAATTGTTGTTGATCTAGATAAGATTGCTTCATACAATGGGCTGTGTCCCGTCCCTAATGTAGATTCTATATCAGCTCCTAGTTGGACAAAATATTTGACAAAAGACAATTTTCTATAATTAACCGCATAATGCAGTAAGGTTCCTTTAAACAATCCCAAACTATCCGTTACCAGCAGATTCATCATATCCTTTGGGTTATCAAATGCTGTTTTAAATTCGGTAATGGTTCCTCTTTCGATTAATTCAATTGCTTTTTTCATTTTTCGTTTCATTGATGGTTTTTTAGCTCCTTGTTTTATAGTTTGAGAGCATTTTTTAATCAACAATAAAAATAGCCATCTAAGTAAATTTAGACAGCTATATAATTGATTATTTCTTAAAATTAGTAGTTAGCTACGCTGCTACTTCGTGGTATTGCATGAGTGCTGCGCAGTTGATAATTAAAATTTTAACGCAAAAAACAAATTCACAACTTACTGACTATCAAGATCAAAATTCAACTTCATTGCTACTGCGTGGTTTCAACGAACTATTGTAAAATGATAATACATTATTATTTCAAAAAGTCTCGAACACCATAACTTGCCAAAACGCCCTCGCCTGTCGCAGCGGCGACTTGTGCAATGGCACCTTCTCGACAATCCCCTGCCGCAAAAATGCCCTTGACAGATGTTTCTCCCAAATTCTTTGTCAAAACAAAGCCTTCTTCATTCATATCCACCAAGTTTTTGAAATTATCTGTGTTAGGAATTAGACCAATAAAAATAAAAGCACCTGCGGCTTCAATCAATTCTTCTTCTTCGGTTTTATTATCTTTTATGATTAAACCTTTAAACAAACCATCCTCTGTTTTTTCAAAAGCAACCGAAGTTTTATTTTTTAGCGCTACCACATTATCCATCGAAGACAATTTGTCTGTATACGTTTTGGAAGCCGAAAATTCTTCTGAACGGTTAACGATGGTTACTTTCTTGCAAAATTTAGCTAAAAAAATACCTTCTTCTAAAGCCGAGTTTCCTCCACCAATAACAATAATCTCCTTCCCTCGATAAAACGCCCCATCACAAGTAGCACAAAAATGCACTCCCGAACCTATCAACGCACTTTCGTTGGGAATTCCCAATTTTCGATACGTCGATCCTGTTGCCAGTACAATTGTCTTTCCTGAATATTCCCCCATTTCTGTGGTCACATGAAAAATGTTGCCCTTTTTGTCAATTGTCGTCACCTCCTCTCCTGTTCTAATATCAGCACCATACGTTTCCGCTTGATCTTCCATTCGATCCATCAAATCGGGACCAGAGATATCCTTAAATCCTGGATAATTTTCAATTTTCTCTGTCAAAAAAGCATTGCCTCCTATATTCTTTTTTTCTAAAATTAACGTATCAAAACGATCTCTTTGAGCATAAATGGAAGCCGTAAGTCCTGCGGCACCGCCCCCTATGATAATGGTATCATAAATTTTGTCTTTTTTCTCTTTGTCTATTTCTAATACATCCCTCAACGTTACATTGCTGGGGTTCGTATATGTTCTTCCATTAAAAATGAGCGTAGGAATAATTCGCTTACCATCGTTGATTTCTTCCACTTTTTGCACAGCCCAATCGTGTGCATCAATGTCAATAAAAAGATAATTGATTCCGTTGCTTTGCAAATAGCCTTTTGCACGACGACAATCAGGACACCAATCGGCTCCATAGAAAAAGATACGTCCTTTGGGGTTTATTCCTAAGACACAAGCAAGCATTGAGTTACTAGGATTCGTATAGCTTTTTTCATCGACAATAATAGTAGGAATGATGCGTTTCCCATTATTAATTTTTTCTACCGTAGCCGTAGCATCTGCATTCATATCTACATCAATAAACTCATATTCTATCTGGTGTTTCTCCAAATAACTTTTTGCACGACGGCAATCAGGACACCAGTCGGCTCCATACATTTTGACTTTGATCATAGTTCGTTTTTTTATAAATTTCGATAATAGACAAGGGCTGTTTATTAATAACTTATGGGAGATCCAAATTGTTTAAAGAAAGATCGAAGTTGGATACAATCAGACGATCTCTTTTCTACCATTTCTATTGTTAATTTATAAAAAATTTGATACAGACCTCCTCCTTTAAAATCTAAACTCCACAAAATCAGTCTATTTTCTTTATATTTATACTCTAAATCACTCAACAGTTTTCCTAATTTTTTGATTATGCCATTTATAACCTTATGCATAGCTTTTTTCATGGCTACAACGATATGGGGTCAACAGCCTTGGACAGCATTACAAGACAGCAATTTAATAGCATTAAAAAACAAAGCTCAAGCACTTGCAATACTAGCTGATAGCCCAACTCCTTGCTCCTGTCACACTTCTCCTGAGCTCTATCTTTATGACCTTTATAATTATTACCAACAAAAAGAACTACTAGAACAAGAACAAAAAAGATTGAATGAAAGCAAATTTCATCCTAGTGAAACAGCAAGTAGCCTAACGACTAAGATAAAGTTACAACAACAGGAGCTTTCTAAACAAAAAAATAATCTTACAATCAAAGGGTTGTCTTTAGCCCAATCTATGGCAATTCAATCTATGAAGGTGGACAATGAAGACATCCAAGCACTATTAGCCAAAGAAGCCCATTTTTTGAGCACTACCTATCCAAACACAAAGAACGATCCCTTTGTATATGAAGCTGTTTACAAAGCATTACTTCGACTAGAAACAGTCTACCAAGATAATCCTAATTTCAATGTGCTCAATCAAACACCTAAAGGGTTTACTCGCCTTGGACGAATTCGAATGATAAAAATAGACAGCAGCAATCAAATAATGTATACACTTAGTTCGGATGGATTGTTATTAAAATGGGAATTAAATACTTATAAAAATAAGAGTGCCCGTTATGATACGATGAACAAACCTCAAGTACTTGCGATCAACCCTACAATTTCAAGAACCTTGGATATTAGTTCGAATGGAAAAGAATTAATCAGTGCTGGTGATGGTCATAAAATTTTAACGACCAATGCTATTTCTGGCAAAACCTATTCCCAATTAGCAATTCCCAAAGGACATCGTATCTGGGCAGTAAAGTATGTATCTAATAAAAAGGGAATTGTTATAGCTGAAGGGAATATGACTCGTGAGACCATTGTACGTTATCAAAACAGCACCAATACAACTACACAGACCATCGACAGCATCCCCTACCGTTTAACTTCTTGGGACCTATCTACCGATGGAAAATATTTGGCAGGGGCAGGTGATTCTGCGACTATATGGATTTGGAATTTAGAGCAGTTTCATCGTGAGTTTTTGTTAAAAATTCCTAAAAATAGAAAACGTGTTACAGCTATTGCTTTTAACCCACAAAAAACGCTTCTTGCTGCGGGGTATCAAGATGGTTCCTTAATGATTTGGGACATCAACAGAGCTAAATCAGATTCGACCTATCTACCTAAGAAGATTTTGCACCACAAAGCCTACATATCTGATGTTGAATTTAATGCTGATGGTACGAGGTTGGCTGTCGGCAGTCTGGATAAAACAGCAACGTTATGGAGCATCAACCCATCTAAACAGTACGGGAATCAAGAAACACTATATCCTTATCTAAATCCTAACTTTGATCCTATTGTATTGGATAATTACACCGACTGGGTAACTTCGGTTGCCTTTAGTCCCAATGGACACTATTTGGTAACAGGTACGGCTAATGGTCAACTAAATATTTGGGAAACAGATTTGAAGGTTTACATGGATCAACTTACGCCCTATGTCAATAACTTTAGTACTGAATACACCTATAAAATTTGGCAACAATACATTCAGACAAAGGCACCTACAGAAGAATATAACCCAAGAAAGTTGTACAAAAATTTTTTAATAAATCTAAGGAATAGAAAATAGCCACTCAACACATATGGTCAAGTGGCTACCTTTAATATAGTTTGAACCAATTAAGGTTTCTTTTTATTGTACGTCTGTCGCATTACGAATGTTAATCTGATAACCTGTAAATTGAGATACAATTGCAGTAATATTAACATTACCAGCAGGAACACTATTCGTAGAGAAAGTAGCCCCAGAACGAGTATACATATCAATACTTCCTGTTGCATCTGTCACAGTAGTTGTTCCAGAGTAAGTAGAAGCTCCAGAAATCGTAGCACTGTTAATAACAACTAGTGTAGATTCCCAATTTTCTGCGTTTGCCAAAACATCTGCTACGGTTGCTACTCTTGGAGTAATAGAGTTACCACTAGAAACAACAGCACCATTACCATTTGGTATATTGCTAACTTGCAACAAACCATTAAACTCAGAAATTGTAGCCCCTGAAATATCGACAGTAATACTATCTCCCAAAGCAAAAGTTGTATTATTGGCATCAAAACGAACAACAATACCTACACCGCCTGTTTGTTGCAATACTAAGTTTCTTCCTGTGATATTTTGATTGTCTTTATCAGAAATTACGATACCAGCAATAGAAGTAGTTGCAGGTGCCGTTGTTGAACTTCCTGTAAACAAAGCACGTGCAGCGCCTATTGTAATGAAGTTGGTTGGACCTCCGCCTCCGCCACCAGAGATATTAACATCTGACGTGTTACGAATATTAATTTGTGTTCCATTATAATCTCCTACAACACCTGTCACATCTCCTGTTCCTGTTGGAATAGCAGTGCTTGCAAAATTAGAAAAGGCACTAAACATAGAGATAGAACCTGTTGCATCATTTAGCATAATTCCAAAATCACCATATGTAGATCCACCATTTAGATTAGCATTCATTACTTGTACTAAAGTAGATTCCCATGCTGTGGCATTAGCAGTAATATCAGCTACAGTTGCGACACGTGGTGTGATTGAATTTCCTGTTGACAATACTGTTGCATTAGCATTTGGCACACCATTTACTTGCAATAAACCGTTAAATTCTTCGATTGTTAATTGAGAAATAATAACCTCTACCTCATCTCCTAGATTAAAATTGTGTGCAGCATCAAAACGCACTGTAATACCAGCACCATTTGGCTCTTGGATAACCATGTTACGATCTACCCAGTTGCCACCAACTAAATCAGAAATTACTACTCCAACGATTTTGGTAGTATCAGGTGCTGTTACCGCTGTTCCTGTAAATAAGTTACGAGCATCTTGAATTGTAATTTGGTTAAGCGTGGTGCCACCACCACCTCCACCTCCGCCACCAGAGATGTTCACGTCTGAAAGGTTACGAATATTTAGTTGTGTACCATTATAATCACCTACAACAGCCGTCACAGTACCTGTTCCTGTTGGGATTGGAGCACTTGCAAAATTAGCAAAACCACTAAACAAGCCAATAGAACCTGTCGCATCATTCAACATGATTCCAAAATCACCATAAGTGGTTCCTCCGTTTAGGTTCGCATTTTGTACTTGTATCAAAGTAGATTCCCATGCTGTGGCATTAGCAGTAATATCAGCTACAGTTGCGACACGTGGATTAATCACAAGTCCTCCAGGGTTTGGCAATGCAGTAGCACGACACAATGGTAAATTATTAACTTGCAACAAGCCATTAAACTCTTCTAGTGTTGCTCCTCCTACTTTCACTTCTACGTAATCTCCCAACGCAAAACTATGATCATCATCAAAACGTACTGTAATACCAGAACCATTTGGCTCTTGAATCACCATATTACGGCTTTGCCACTGTCCTGTATTAGGATCAGAAATTACAATACCTCTAATTTTTCCTGTAGCGGTTGCTGGAGCACCTGAAAATTGACCTCTTAAATCTTGGATGCTAACGCTAGTATAGTTTGCCAATGAAACACAACGTGTACCAGTCATGCTGCTAACATCATTAGGATTGCGAATAAACAATTGAGAAGTACCATTAAAAGAATTGAATACAGCAATGATAGAACCATTTCCTGTTGGCATCAATTCGTTTGCAAAATCAGCAAAACCACTATTTCTAACAATAACAGTTCCTCCTGAAGCACACTCTGTCAAATCTGCGTTTTTGCTTTCTTGAGTTGAGGCATAAGCATAAGAACTTCCTGCAAAACAGTCTGCAAACTCTACATTATCCAACTGAATCAACGTGTTGTAGTCTGCTGAAGTCAATGTTGCCAACGTTTTCACTTTAGGTGTCATAGGTTGATTGTACGCTCCACCTATAATAAATTGGCGGTAAGTTGATTGTGGAATTCTAGAATTGTTCGTATTGCTACTTCCAATCAAAGCAACCACATCTCCGTCTTGCCAAACAAATAAGCCCTGACACTTGATCCATACTTTGCGACCAATTGGAAAATCATTGTAAATACTAAAAGCATCAATATCAATGCGAATACCAGCTGTAGAATCTTGTATCACCAATTGCTTGTAGAAATTTCCTGATTTATCATCAGCAATTACAGTTGCTTCTAATATTTGGTTCCCTAAAGCGACAGGCGAAGTTGATGCCAATGCGATCACATCAGCAATAGTAGCATTTGCCGTCAAGTTTGGCAACTCGCTAATTGGGGGCTCATCAAACTCTTTTTTACAGGCACTAAATACCAATAATGTTACTAATAGTAAAAAAGAGGAAAAATTAAAATATCTAGCTTTCATAAGGCTATTATTATATAATTATAAGTTAATGATACTTCGTGGTTTTTATCGACCACTTTGTATTCAATGGACTATTCATAATAATCAAATACCCCATTGAATACATTATATGAAATAATGGTTGTTTTTAAATTAAAATTTTACATTCTAAAGGTCAAACTAATCATAAAGTTTGTACCATAAGCATAGTAATAAGTATTTGGGAAACGGTCTACATTCTTCCCTTCATAATCAAATCGGAACTGCTCAAATCCACTTGTTCTCATATTTGTATTATTCAAGATATTACTAACGCCAGCTCCCAATATGACATAAAAGTTTTTAACTTTCCATGATTTACGAATGTAAATATCAGCCATAAAGTTGCCTGGTAATTGCTCCTGATAAAGAATGCTTTTCCACAAGTCAGAACCTGGTTGTACAGCATCTTGTACATATTCTGGTGCCAATCCTGTATTCGAAACAGCTTGAATAGTACGTCTATCAAAGTTCATATCCGAGTAAGTGGCATGAGTATAGCTAAAGTTAAAGCTAAACGACCAGAATTTAGGTGCACGCCACCATACGCCTACATTAAAAGCCATCTGTGGCGTATTCGGAACATAAAAGTTTTTCAAATAAATAGTTTGCGTTCCTCTAGCTATAGTAGGATCATTATCTAAGTATAAAGTAGCTTTTGGTCTAGAAGTATAAATATACTCTCCTATTGCTGCTGCTGCACTTAACGTAACATTTCCATTCAAATTAACTTCTCCCGCTAACTCGATTCCTGCATGTTGCTTTTCGATCCCTGTCATGACATAATTCACAAAGTTTCCTCCAATTCCTGCTGGCGAACCACTTCTATCCAAGTAGAAACTACGTTGAAAAAATTCATTTTGGAACTTCGTATAATAACCTGTCACCTTAGCTTTAAATCGAGGTGCTTTTAAAATATATCCACCTTCTACAGAGTAGTTGCTAGAACTTCTCAAACTATCTGTTACTTGATCTCTTGTACGAGGTGCTACATAAGCATAACGGAAATAAGGTGCCTTAGTTTGGTATGAACCGTTGGCATATAAATAATTACGTCCATCAATTTTGTACGTTACCCCACCTTTTACTGTATAATTAAAGAACTGTTGCTCTTCTGACTTTCCTAAAGAGTTATCTGGAAATTGTCCATTTTGAACATTTCCTTTACGCCAAAATGTGGTATAATTTCCTTGTCCCCCCACAAAGAAGTCCAACTTGTTGAATGTAAAGTTCAATTGAGCCCAAGCCGATGCTTTATGGATAAATGCTTCGTAATTATAACCAAACACATCTCCTTCTTTTAAAATTCGATTTGGGTTAGCCAAGTCATTTTGCGAAGCAGATGTATTTCCAACAGCTGCCGAGTCACGCTCTACAAAACGATTGATATCAACATAAAAATCGGCTCCTAACAAATCTTCCAACACTTTGAAATTCTTGCTATTATAAAACTGGTAAGTCAATCCTGCGTCGATATTTAAGAATTTTGCTGCATTAGCATTCAAAATCATATTGAAATTGGCTTTTTGACTATCGTAACGACGCTCTTCTACTACATAGCGAGCACGATTGCCCCATACGGTATCCCCTTGTACTCCGTTAGCATCGGCAACAAAATCATAAGAGTTTCTATTTACCTCAAACATTCTATCCCAATTTACTTGGCGAGCGGCTTCGTTTTGAACATACAAATCTGAAGCTAAGCGGCTTTGAATAGGATCTTCAATATAAGAAGGCAAATTTCTATAATACTGAGGACGAGGATCCTGCGCATCATACCAATCTAATGCCGTACTACCATACTTGCCAAATTGGTAACTAGCGGCAGTTGTAAGCTTTAGTTTCTCACTCAACTGCGCTTCGTGCGTTAGAATAAACAAAGGTTGATGAGAGTCTGTCATTCTAGAGTTTCTAATCTGTTTTTTGCCAGTTACGCCACTTGTTTGATAGCCCCAGTTGGGGTTGTAATAATGGCTGTTCGCTAAACTAAACATTTCTTGTGTAGCTGGACTCCCCTTTCCTCTCACAGAAGGAGCTCCCATAGCTGTAAAGGAGAAAGAATGTTTTTTGAATCGTTTTTCTACTGACAAGAAGTAAGAAGCAGCATTGTAAGAAGCTCCTTTTATAAAGGCACCATTCTCAGAATAACGCCAAGAACCAGAGGCAGAAAACGCCCAACCACTTGGCAAAAGCCCTGTATTGTACGTCAACATTGCACGATGATTGTAAGAACGGTTGGCATAAGAATAGGTAAAAGTTAGTCCTTTACGTTGACTTCCTGCACGGCTATCTAAAGACGAAGCTCCACCGATATCTCCTAGTGTGTAGGCTGTTGCAGCCAAACCTAGAGAAGACGAACGATTGCGCATAACGTCGTTTAGCCCAGACCAAGACCACCAAGTAGGACGACCAGATTCTAGGTCGTTCATAGGAATATTATTCATAAATACAGTGGTATTCTCTGAACCATAGCCTCGTAGTCTAAATCGAGCAGCCCCCCAAGCAAATGCTACTTTAGAAGAAAGCACGTCATTGTTGGCATTCAGAACACCAGAAATCGACTGTGTTCCACCTGCACCATTTTCGATTTGCTCATCGGATAACATAATGGTAGGAATAATATCTTCTGCTGCTGGGTTTTCAGCTCCAATATTATCCAAGTTCACAACCCCTAAATCCAAAACACCATCCGTAATTTTAATAGTTTTAGTCTCCAAGCCGTAGCCTTCTGCACTAAATTGAATGGTGTATTCGCCATAAGGTATGGCGGTAATTTCAAACATTCCTGAGGAATTTGTTTGAGCATAAAAATCTGTGCCTTGAATCTCGACCAAAACCCCGGCTAATTTACCTTTGTTGCCGGCGTCTTGCATAACTCCTTTTACAGATCCTTGCCCGTACATCAAACATGCTGAAAAACTCAGCAAGAGTACAAACATACTTTTTAAACAATGCTGCATATCTTAGTTTTTGTTTTAATCAATCCACAGAAAAATTGCCATCTTCCTGCTTGCCCTAATTTCATTGGGTTGTTCTGTTCTAATTTGAGGCTGCAAGTTACAAATAAGGAAGGAATAAAACTCACATTGAGCTGCAAACTTAATAAAAAGTTAATGCTTGTCCGAATAAAAAAAGTTAACCATCTCCAATTTTGCTTTTTTTGACACGAATTGTGCAATTCTGCCCCCAATTACTACGATTAGGTAGATTGCTTTGTTAAATATAAGTTGCGGGAAGGTTAAAAAAATTGATTTATGCGCTAGAATTAAAGATAAATGCAGCATTCATATTGCCGTAACTCCAAGAAATTCTATATTTGTGCGTTTTTTGGTACAAAAATAGAATAGTGTATACATATTGTTATTTGAAAACAGACTAACTAGAAGCTATTTAGGAAGCATATTGTTGAAGTTAATACCCATTTTTTAGCAATCAAATGAAACAATACACCATTAGCTTTTTCTTTCTGCTTTCCAAATCATCATATCAATGAAACGTTCTAAGCGTTCCAAATCATTATATCAATCAATAATAAAATGAAAAAACAGACACTGTTATCTCTATTAAGCTTATTATTAATAAGTACTTTTAGTTTTGCTCAAGCAGAAAAACAAGCTCATAAAGTGGTTTGCGTAGGGTTTTATAACTTTGAAAATTTATTTGACACCGTAGACACAAAAGGCAAACGAGACGGAGATTTTACACCAAACGGAAAGTTACTCTATAATTCCAAAGTTTATCAAGAGAAGCTGGGTAATTTATCTCATGTCGTTTCTGAACTTGGTACAGAGCTAACTCCCGATGGTCCAGCTATCTTGGGCGTTGCAGAGATTGAAAACAGAAAAGTTTTAGAAGATTTTACTCAACAGCCTAAAATAAAAAATAGAAATTATCAAATTGTTCATTACGAATCATTAGATAAACGAGGTATTGATGTTGCACTGCTTTACAATCCCAAATATTTTAAAGTCATCGAGAGTGGTAAAATTACGCCAAAGCTTTTTTATGATAAAACTCCTGATGCAGCCAAAAGAGATACTGTTTGGACAAGAGATATGTTATGGGTAAAGGGGCGTTTGGACGGTGATATAGTTCATATAATTGTTTGCCACTGGCCTTCTCGTAGAGGCGGTTCTTACCTTCGTGAAGGAGCGGCCAAATATTGCAAAGACTTTATTGCAGGTATTCAAGATGAGAACCCTAGGGCTAAAATTATTATCATGGGGGATTTAAATGACGACCCTGTTAGTCCTAGTGTTAAGGATGTTATCAATGCCAAAGACAAAAAAGGACAAGTCAAAAAAGGTGGTTTTTACAACCCTTGGGGCAAATTGTATAAAGCAGGGATTGGCACCTTGGCTTACCGCGATTCTTGGAACCTGTTTGATCAAATTATCCTAAGCCAATCTATTACACAAAATGATGGTGAAGGGTATTATTTTTACAAAAATTCTATTTTTAATAAATCTTACTTAATTAGTAAAGCAGGACGTTTTAAGGGCTATCCTTTCCGCACGTACTCTTTTGGCAAGTACGTTGGTGGTTACAGCGATCACTTGCCTGTTTGTGTTTATTTGGTAAAAAAAGTACAACCAAAACCTTAAGGAGAATAATTTGTTTTAAGGATAGCAATTCTATCTGCAAACAAAATTCAAAATAAATCTGTATTTTGGGTTGAAGCAATCAACCGATTCATCTGTACAAGATGTGAGTTTGCTCGCATCTTGTATTTTTTTATAGACTCATCCAAAATCAATACACCAATGCAACAGTTCGAATACAAAACATTAACAGTGCCTCTCAAAAGCACCTTATTTTCTAAAAAAATAGATTTAGATATGGAACTCATAGAAGATGAACTAAATCTACTGGGAAGAATGGGTTGGGAATTAACCACTCAATTTACAAGACAAAAAAATGGTTTTAGCCAATACGCTGTCTTAATTCTAAAACGTCCTATCGTTCTACATGCTTCTAAAAATAAGTCCTAATGCGTTATTTGATATTTTTATGTTTTGTTCTATCTATGTTGTCTTGCCAAAAAGAAGCCATCCAACACGACAACGATATTCAGCTTATAAAAGATTACTTGTTGGCTAATAATATCAATGCAACAGAAGATAAACAGTCTAATTTATTTTATCATATTTATGTTGAAAGTGGTGACAGTGTTGCTCCAATAAGAGACAATGATATTGTTGTTGAGGTAAAATACAAAGCTTACTTGTTAGATGGCACTAGTGTCTATAATACGAACAATTTAAGTGAAAGAGTTGACTTAGATAAGAGCATTTATGGCTGGCAATTAGCCCTTCCTCATATGGATATCAACGATAAAATGTTGTTATTTTTGCCTTCAAGACTTGCCTATGGTGAAGAGGGGCACGGCAAAATTCCTCCTAATTCAGTCGTAATTTTTGATATTGAGTTAATAGAAGTTTTTCCACACTTCTAAACAACAAAAAAATAATTCCGCAACAGCTACAATTCTATAGCTAGTTTTTATTGCCTTGTTTGGTGTATTAAGAGGCTTAGGTATTTTCTTGAAACATAGCAATGACAACAATTCAACTTATAAGATTAAAAATAGGTATTCAATGACAAAATATGGTATCCCAATTGTAATTTTACTTTTAATAGCCTCCTGTATGTGGTTTTGTGCGCCCAATCCTACTTCAGAAAAATCAGTAGATGCCTTCTTAAATCTTAATGATTCTGTTGAATATGTTGGCATGCAAATGTGTCAAAGTTGCCATCAAAATGTTTATCAAACTTATATCCAAACAGGAATGGGGCAATCTTTTGGCAAAGCAAATCTAAAAAAAACAGCTGCTGAATTTGGAGATAGTGCCTTGGTTTATGACAAACAGTTGGATTTTTATTATAAACCTTATTTCCAAGATTCTGTCATGTATGTTATGGAGTTTAGATTGAATGGGAAAGATACAGTACACAAACGCATTGAGCGAATTGACTACATTATTGGTTCAGGGCATCACACCAACTCCCATATGATCAACAGAAATGGATACGTCTATCAAGCTCCCATCACCTACTATACCCAAGATAAAAAATGGGATTTAGCGCCAGGTTTTGAAGAAAACAACGAGCGTTTTGGACGTGCTATTTTATCAGAATGCCTAACGTGCCACAATCACACACCTACACCTGCTACTGGTTCTGATAACAAGTATCACAAAATGCCTTTGGGCATTGAGTGTGAACGCTGTCATGGTCCTGGAGGGCTTCATGTCAAAGAAAAACTGATGGGCAAGCATGTTGATACTTCTAAGTATGTTGATTATAGTATTGTAAATCCCAAGCATTTGCCCATTGATCGCCAAATGGACTTGTGCCAACGCTGTCACCTTCAAGGAGTTGCTGTATTGAATGAAGGAAAAACCTTTTATGATTTTAAACCAGGGATGGAATTATCAGATGTTATGAATGTGTTTTTACCTCGGTTCACCAACTCCGACAAACGGTTTATTATGGCATCCCAAGCAGATCGTTTGCAATTAAGTGATTGTTTCAATGTGTCTAAAAAATTGTCTTGTATCACCTGCCATAACCCACATCATGACGTGCATTCTACTACTAAAAACAATTATAACACCGCCTGCTTGAGTTGCCACAAAGACAACTCTACCCAAAGCAAGCTGTTCAATTGTTCTGCACCGATTGCTCAACGCAATTTAGAACAAGACAATTGTGTTGGTTGTCATATGCCACGCTCTGGTAGTATTGATATTCCTCATGTGAACATTACAGATCATCACATTAGCAAAAATAATATTAAATCACCCGATACCCTAAGTCAAGAAAAAGTAGAAGAAATTGCTGGATTTTTAGGCTTGGAGAGTTTGGTTATAAAAAATGCAAGTCCCCTAGAAATGGCACGAGGTTATCTAGCCTTATGGGATAAATTCATGGGTACTCCAGCAGTTTTAGATTCAGCCAAATATTATCTAGATCTATCAAAAGCTAGCCGAGCCGAAAAATTCAATACCTTGGTACATTATTATTTTAACAAACAAGAGTATGCTTTGCTCGTTTCCATTGCCTTAGCACCACAGGAAATTCAAGATGCTTGGACAGCTTATCGTATTGGTGAAGCAGCATACAAAAACAAAAACCTTCCAAAAGCGTTAGCTTATTACAAACAAGCGACGAATTTAAAGCCGTACAGCTTAATTTTTCAAGAAAAACTGGGTAGTACTTATGCTCAGTCAGGGCAGTTGAATGCTGCCAAAAAGGTTTTTAACTTCATTCTAAAAGAAGATCCGAATCGAAAAATGGCTTTGGCTAATTTGGGGTTGCTTAACGCCCAACAAGGCAATATCAATCAAGCACTACAACTGTATAACAAAGCCTTGGCTTTAGACCCTGATTATAAGAATGCCTTGCTCAATAAAGTTGGTTTGCTGTTGCAAACTGGACGCCGTCAAGAAGCACAGCCTGTCATTCAACACTTAATAAAAAAATATCCTAATTATCAAGCAATTTTAGAACAACAAGGAATCTTGTAAATGAATTGGCATTAATTTAGGTAGAGTATTAGTATATTAATACTTTTATCCAATGAACAACCCACTATAGACATACGTTTGGTTGTTCGTTCTGAGTTGACTAAGCGCCTATCTTGCGATCTTACGAATCCCAAAAGTGAATGAAAGGGTTAACAACTTACAGCCGTTCGTAAAAACCACAACATAGCAACTGTGGGGCAAACCATACAGTAGCAGCGCAGTTAACGACTAAAACTCAATAACAGCCAACTTAATCAAACAATAAAATTACTAAAAACTATTTATGACAATGAAGCAATACATTTTGACTCTTGCACTATTCTTGGTAAGTACTGTGCTTTCTTTTGGACAAGCCCCTGCTACATTTACCAATATGAAATTTTATCATTTGGATGTTGAGGTATCGTTGGACAAGTCTTATATCAAAGGAAATGCTAAATGTGAGTTTGTCGCAGTAAAAGAAAATGTTACGCAATTATCCTTAGATCTCGCTGACCAATTAAAAGTTAGCAAAGTCGATGGGGCAAGTTCTTTTGAACAAAAAGACAACAAGCTTATAGTCAAATTATCAGGCGATCCTCTAAAAAAAGAACAACGTTCTGAAATTACCGTTCACTACGAAGGAGAACCTCCTGTGATCACTAGTAACAACGGTGTAAAAAAAGGTCTAATCTATGATACGCATGGCAAAAAAAATAATTTGGTTATCGCTAGTGTGTGTTATCCTAATGGTGGCTATTTGTGGTTTCCTTGCAAGCGAGGACTTGGCGATAAAGTAGATTCTATCTACGTCGATATAACCATTCAAGATACTATGGTTACAGAAGTTTTCATGAATCCTAAAACGAAAAAAGAAGAAGCCAAAGAAATGCCCATCATAGCTGTTTCAAATGGAAAACTTGAAGCCATTCAGAAACTTGAAAATGAGAAAAAGAAACAATACCAATGGCGCCACCGTCACCGTATTGCACCGCATCATGTTCTATTGGCTATTTCTAATTTTATGAAAGCAGAGTCTGAATTTAAAGGGCGTGGTTATGGTTTTCCTATCAACTTTTACTTATTTCCTGAAAAATTGAAAGAATCTTCATCTATGATGCGTCGGGTGCCAGAAATCATGACCTGTTTAACCAATACATTTGGTCCTTACCCATACAAAGACGAAGGCTTTAATGTTACTCAAGTTGGTATTAATTTAGGAATGGACGGCATGCCTACTCAAACAAATGTCCTTTTAGAAGACATGAAAGGGGTACATATGTATATGGTGGTGCATCAAATGGCCAGTATGTGGTTTGGTAATCATATTTCACCTAAAAAATGGCAAGATGCATGGATTACAGAAGCTTTAGCTACTTATGCAGAAGCAATGTGGCAAGAATACAAGCGAGGCTTAACGGTTTATCAAATTATCTTAGACGAAAAGGAGTATTTTGAAGGTGGTAAATTGTATTTGGCAAATCGAAAAGATTATTCAGAAGAGCGATTGAGCAAAAAGGGAATGTATGCCATACATATGCTTAGAGGAATTATGTCTGATGTTTATTTCTTTCAAACTTTAAAAGCAATTACTTCTGGAAAAAGAATGGAAGGGGAATGGTCTAAAACCTATCTAAGCACAGAGAACTTTAGAAAAATTGCCGAATACTACGCTAGTGAAAATATCGAAGTAGATTATCAATATTTCTTTGATCAATGGATTCGTGGAGAGTACTATCCTACTTATCATATCTCTTATTCTATCAATAATGGTAGCGTTTCTCTAAATGTAGTTCAAAAAGAATTGGAATCACAGCCTTCTATATTTACAATGCCCTACAAAATTGAAATTGAGTTGGAGGATGGTACCCTTATCAAAGAAACAATTAACACCAATCAAAGAGACGAGGTATTTAATGAAACTAATCAGTATTTTGAAATTCCAGTCAATGGAACCGTCAAAGATGTTCGTTTTGATCCAGACAACTGGATTTTTAAAGATCTAAAATATGTTCGTAAAGTAGAAAACGATCGTTTTGCATTGGAAGACTTCGAGATCACAACAAGCAACCACCGACGAAAAGCTCAAATCAAATATAATGTTCCCAAAAAACAAGATATTCGCATTGAACTATTTGAAGTAGCAGATGGCATTAGCTTAATGGAAGACAAGTCTATTGAGGTTCAAGAATACAAAAAAGAATCTGGGGAACAAATTCATAATCTTAAAATACCACTAGGATATAGCTCTCGTGGTGTCTACAAAATTGTCGTTACAGGAAAAGGAGAAACGTTCACTAAAATCTTACGCTTAAAACGTATTAAAGAGATTTTTTAAGCTCTTTTTTGATGCCTCACAATATATCAGCATTCTCTAATTTTAGGGAATGCTTTTTTTATGGAAGATGAGTTTACTTTTTCTTTAACTTCCAAATACGACGATCAATTTCCTCCTTCCAAGCACATCTAAATTTTGTCGCAGCCAATTTTCCTACATAGCGCCAATGCCAAGGTTCTTTTTTTATAGCACTTCCCTCTCTAAAATAATAACTTGGCACCCAGCCAAAATCAAATGCGTGGCGCAACAACCAAAGAAACTTCTTGTTCGTTACTCGTTCTAAATCTATTGCTGTAAACAAGTGATGTTCTGAATACCCTGGTCGCTCAGCCTGTTTTGCCCCTAATTTGTTGTGCAAGTGTTTTTGGTAGCTGTAACTACGATAAGTATTATTAAGTTGGAGGTAAATTCCTTCTTTCTCTGATTCCACACGCATGGCTTCTAAAGCTTGATACGCCTCTTTATGCAAATATAAACCCTTTTCATTTTCTAATATGATGTGGTCGTTATCTGTACTATATTTTTGAATCGTATAATTAAAAGGAATGCCTACAGGAGCGCCCAAAAAATCAATCTGTATCTTCTCTACAGGAACACTTATACCAAAATGACGCTCTGTGATTTGGCTTAATTCCAATCTTTGCTCATAATACATCCAAGCTTTTTCACAATCTTGTGCAGCTAGAGGCTTGCTGATTATTATAAATAAAAGTAATAAAAAACGGTAAACTAGTAGCATCTTAAAATATAAGTATACGTAGCGTAGTAGTTCGTGAGCCCTTTGCTTTTTTAACTACGCCTGTTGACAAAAAAATTCAATAAAAAAGGTGCAAGTACCCCATGTACTTGCACCAAAGCTTTTATAACGATAATCCGCCTTATAAATCTAAATAATGAGATTAAGAATAGATACGGACAATACTAAATTACAATATTAACCATTCGCTTAGGTACGACAATTATCTTTCGAATTGGCTTTCCATCAATCCATTTTTGTACCTCATCAACAGCCAAAGCTTCTTGCTCAATAGCGTCTTTTGTCGCATCTGCCGCAAAAGTGACCGTTGCACGTTTTTTGCCATTCACACAAACAGGATACGTAATCGTACTTTGTACTAAATAAGCAGGATTGTGCTCTGGGTATTTCCCGTTGGCATGAACAGAACCTTCATGTCCCAGTTGCTGCCACAACTCTTCTGTAATAAATGGTGCAAACGGAGCCATCAAAACAACCAATGGTTCTAGAACTTCTCGTTTGTTGCAATTAACTTTCTTTAAGTCATTGGTTGCCACCATAAAATGAGCAATGCAAGTGTTAAAAGAGAAATTAGCAATATCTTGGTTCACTTTTTTAATCGCAGTGTGCAAAATTTTCAACTCGTCTGGCGTTGCTTTTTCCTCGCTGATAGCCCATTGCCCATCCTTGTAGAATAAATTCCAGAATTTACGCAAGAATTTTGATACTCCTGTAATTCCCTTTGTATCCCAAGGCTTACTATCTTCCAATGGCCCCAAGAACATTTCATACATACGGAAACAGTCTGTTCCATATTGCGCTACCACATCATCAGGATTAACAACATTGAAATAACGCTTAGAAATTTTACCGATTTCACTATGAGTAACTACCTGCCCTTTTGCATTCGTTACAAAAACAGCCCCTGCATAATCTGGTCTCCAAGCCTTAAATTGCTTTCTACCTTCTTCATTTAAATAAGATTCTGGTTTGCCATAATCTGTTACAAAATCAATATGCACAGGAATTTGAGCAAACTCTTGCCCATCGTATTCTGACAATTGATCGGCACTTACAAATACAGATTGACCATCTTGTTTTTCTTTGAGCATATACAAAAACTCGATAACTCCCTGCAACATACCTTGGTTCACCAATTTTTTATATGGCTCACGCGTTGGTACCATGCCTAGATCAAACATAAATTTATGCCAAAAACGAGAATACATCAAATGTCCTACAGCATGTTCAGCTCCACCGACATACAAGTCTACTTCTTTCCAATAATTAACCGCCTCAGCACTAAATGGCGCCTCATCATTATTTGGATCCATGTAGCGTAAGAAATACCAAGAAGACCCCGCAAAACCAGGCATAGTATCAATTTCTCGCGTCATACCATCTTGATGCACCCATTCTTCAGCTCTAGCCAAAGGTGCCTTGCCTTCTTTGGTTGGTTTAAAATTATCCAATGTAGGTAATTCCAATGGCAAATTCGTTTCAGCGTGCGCCACACCGTCTTTGTCATATTTCACGGGAAATGGTTCTCCCCAATAACGCTGACGGCTAAAGTTAGCATCTCTTAAGCGATAATTGATCTTTCCTTCTCCTATATTCTTAGCATTGATTTCTTCAATTGCCTTCGTAATTGCTTCTGTAACAGGGAAGCCGTTTAAGAAACCAGAATTAATCATCGTGCCCACTTTATCACCAATTGCAGCACCTTCATAAGCCGATTGATCTACCACCTGTACAATCTCTAAGCCGAAGTGTTTTGCAAAACGTTCGTCTCTTTCATCTCCGCTAGGAACAGCCATAATTGCTCCTGTTCCATATCCAATCAATACATAATCGGCAATCCAAATAGGAATTCTGTTTCCTGTAAATGGATTGACAGCATAAGCACCCGTGAAAGCACCTGTGATGGACTTTACATCAGCCATACGATCTCTTTCAGAGCGGCTGTTGGCATATGCCTGATAATCTTCTATTTCTTGTCTTTGTGCTTCTGTTGTAATCTCCTTTACCAAATCATGCTCTGGTGCCAACACCATAAATGTAGCACCAAAAATAGTATCCGGGCGTGTTGTAAAGACTTCTATTTTCTCATTGCTATTGTGTACGTCAAAAAACAATTGTGCTCCTTCTGAACGTCCAATCCAATTGCGTTGTTGCGTCTTTAAAGCTTCTGAAAATTCGACTTGTTCCAAGCCATTCAACAAACGTTCTGCATAAGCAGTAATACGCAATGCCCACTGGCGCATTGGTTTTTTGACAACGGGGTATCCTCCTCGCTCCGATACACCATCCTTGACCTCGTCATTTGCCAAAACAGTTCCTAATTCTTCGCACCAGTTTACAAAACCAACTTTACGATACGCCAAACGATAATTCATTAATACATCGTCCTGTTCTTTGGGACTGTAACCATTCCATTCATCCGCAGAAAAAATAGTTTCTTGGCTAGAAGCAGCCTGAACATTTTTATTTCCTTCTTTTTCAAATAGTTCAACTAGATTTTCTATCGGTTCAGCTTTATCTATTTCATTGTTATAATAATGAGCAAACAATTTCAAGAAAATATGCTGTGTCCATTTATAATACTTTGGATCTGAAGTATTCACAGAACGGCTCCAATCAAAAGAAAAGCCTAAGTTATCCAACTGCTTACGATAGAAACTAATATTCTGATTGGTAGAAACAGCAGGGTGCACTCCTGTTTGAATGGCGTACTGCTCAGCAGGCAAACCAAAAGCATCGTATCCCATTGGATGCAATACGTTATAACCTTGTAAACGCTTGTATCGAGCAAAAATATCGCTAGCAATATAGCCTAGCGGATGCCCTACATGTAGCCCAGCTCCAGATGGATAGGGGAACATATCCAATACATAATACTTGGGTTTTGAGGTATCGTTAGAAGTTTTGTATACCTCATGCTCAGCCCAATACTGTTTCCATTTCGCCTCAATTTCACTTGATTCGTAATCCATTGTTATAATTAAATAGTTGTTGGTATGTAAGCAATAATTGCTTACTGTTTATGTAAAAAGTTATTTTCTATTTATTGATAGTTACCTATGATAATACTCCGTTGATTATTCCCTGCGGTCATGAGATCGCAAGCTTAGTTACCTGCGGTACTACTTCATGGTAGCTCTCTGCGGTCGTGAGATCGCTCACAAAGTAAACTAATACAATTTTTTAACGAAGTAATGCTATGATTTACCATCAGCAAATGGTAAAACCTACTACAACTAATTATGCATTGGACTAAAGTACGCTTCATTGTTTTGTGAAGTATTTATGCTAAAATTTGAGTCTGCATTCATAGTTTAGCCAACGAATTTATACAAAGTTTTTGAAAGTGGTTACTTAACAATTGTAGTTTTTTAAAAATAGTTTCATTATGCCCTCTTTTTGTGTTAAAAAAACTTAAAATCAATAAATAGAATTATTTTTCTAAAAAAAATGTTATGTCTATAAGGAGTTTAAAATGAGCGAGAAAGAAGGCAACAAGCTTTTTGAACCAAATAATATTTCGCATTCTAGTTTTAAATGAATTTTTTGATGTAGATCATTCATTCTCAGTTAAAAAATAGCTTGACTTTATGACATAAAAATCGCATCTTTGCACTCCCAAAAGAACAACCTAATTAAGGAATGGCATATTTTTTCCTTATTCTTTAACCCAAAAATTAAATTTATTATGAAAAAAATCTTTACACTTTTTATTCTTTCTATTCTTTTTGTTTCAGCTAGTTTTGGACAAAGTCAAAAGACATTTGTCAAATCCCTAGCTGCCGATGCTTCTAGTGTTGCGATCAACCTAGAGGGGACAACTCAAGTTAGAGAGTGGGAAGAATCCTTCATTCGTGTAACCACCACTATTGAATTGACCAACTTTAATGAGGAAATCCTCAAACGCTTGGTTTCTGTGGGACGTTACAACATAGAAACAACTACTGATAATGGCGTTATGACAATTCAAATGCCTAAACTAGCTACAAAAGTTACCATTAGAGGTCAAGTCCTTAATGAAGTTTTAACTTATGAGATTCTTGTTCCTGAAGGCGTAACTGTCGAAATGATTTCGAATCCTGACAATGATAGTACAGTTAACTAAATAATTAGTTTACTAAATCACCAATTCATTGCTTAAGATAACTTTTTTGAGAAGAAAGCCATTCTATAATAAAGGGATGGCTTTTTTTATAAGTAAATCTCGCCTCTCTCCTAGCTGTTAATATATCCAACCATTATCATTATTCCTAGCTTATAAGTAAACTGACTTTGTCTCGTTGAAGTAATCCCTCGATTAAAGTCATAGACCAATTCTCTTTATTTAAAAAAAATAAAAAGATTCCTTACTCTTTTTGTTCTTTTTGCGACAATTCATAAATATTTAGGCTGTTTTTGAAAAATTCTAAGCTATTTTTTTTGACGATACCAACCTTTTGCTATTTTGTTTCGTTTTATAAATACACAAACATTCAATACAAGCAAAATAAAAATATCCTTCCGAGGATAACATTCATCTTATAATCTTTTGATAATCATACATTTTTCGTATCTTAAAAAAGAGTTTAATTGATATATATTTAATCATATTAGTTTTAGTTATCTTTGCCCATAATATTATTCTTATTGTTCCTAAACACATTTTTTAATAAGTTAATATTAGAACAAACTACCTAACTACAAACACAGCAAACACACCCAATTTATTCAATCACAAGTCATGTATATTCCCTGCAGTACATGAGCCAAAAAGCAAGCGTATGAAATATTTATTCCTAACAATGGCATTCGTCTTTGGATGCACTCTAGCGGCTTCTTCCCAAGTCCAAAAAAACATCGTCAAATCGTATCAGTACAACGGTGCGCAAGTCCTTACTTTAGCCGTAGATGGAGAAATTGAAATCGAAGAATGGGACGAAAAAATAGTCCGTTTAGTGACTACAATTGATGCTGTTAATTTTAATGAGCCTACTTTAAAAGCATTGGCGGAAGCAGGACGCTATACAGCAAGTTCTAAAGATGTCGATGGAAGTATGATTTTAACCATGTTAAAAGCACAAAAAGAATTGGTCATTAGAGGAACGACTATCGAAGAGAAATATACCTTCAAAGTTTTTGTTCCCCGTGGCGTTACAGTCGAACAAGTTCAACATAAAGATGTTGCAGCATTGTTTTAGGCATCGTTTGATGTAATTATAAACATGGTCTAAAAAACGCATTGGGTTTATCCAGAAATCATGTTCAATGCGTTTTTTTTCTTGACAAGTTGTTTTTTAATGATGATTTGCGCTATCTCCTACACAGCCTTTTTCAATCATCTTATAGTCTTTTCTAGAGACTATTTAAAAGAATATCTCTATTCTTACCGTATACCAAAACAACTCTTAAAGAATTTCATTTTCAACTATCAGGTTATTCCCCTTCTGTTCCAAGAAACACAAACGTCCTAACTCTATTCAGAGTCGTTAACTTACTTATTTATTTGCTTAGTAAATTCAGAGTCTTTTATCAATGAGAAAAAAGAGTAACATTTTATTGCTGTTTTTAATGCTTTTGTATGCCCATACCCATGCTCAACAAATTAAAATAAAACAAGATTTTGGGGTTTGGGTCGGAGTTGTAGTCAAAAAAAAACTACCTCAAAATTTTCAACTTTCCTTAGAACAACAATTTCGAACCTGCCAAAATAGTAGCGTTGTTGATGCCTATTTAGCTGATCTAGGACTAAATTATACGATTAATAAAAACTTTCGATTGCATGGCAACTTTCGCTATATACATGATGTACAAAAATGGAAGCCAACAGAAAACAGTCTACGCTATAACTTTGATCTTGAATTTAGGACTAAGTTTAGTAAGAAGTTTAAACTGTCTTATAGGCTCCGATATCAACAAAAATTTATTGACTTATTTCAACCAGAACAAACCATAATAACTAGAAAGAAATCTACGGTTCGCAATAAACTAAAATTCACCTATAAGTATAAGAAAACACACCAATTCTATTGTTCTACGGAATTATTTGTCAGCACAACCCCTCATCAAGAAACACACTTAGATAAGTTAAGGTTTAATATTGGCAATAAGATAAAAACAGTCATTGGGCAATTTAATTTTGCCGTGGGATACGAAGTAAATTTGCAGCCCCAAGATGCCCTTTCATTCTTTTTTATAAAAATGATTTATAGTATTGAATTATGAATAAAGCCCTCTTTTTTTATTGTATCGCCGTATTCCTTTTTTTTTCTCAATCCTGCTACAAAGAAGAAATCATCTTTGATGCCTTGCCCGATGACCAACTAGAACTTCCTTTAATTTTAGCTTTAGACCACAAGGATTGTTTTTTTGACAAAGCAACCAATTCCTTAAGATATAGCATAGCGCAGGATTCTATCTCAAACTTTACCCCTCATGTTCGTTTTCAGGATTATGCGAGCATTTCAATTGATGGTATTTCATTAGCTAATAATGCTAGCAATAACCTTGGCAAGGTTAAAATTGGAGAAGAGTATGTTGTTGAACTAGTCACCAAAGGCATTTGCAAATATTTTACACTCCGTTTTACCAATTTACCCATTGTGAGAATTGTTACTCCAAACGTCATTATAGATGAGCCAAAGAAATTAGCTCGATTGACAATCAATTCCCCTACTGATGCAAGTTACCCCATAACATCTTTTGTGGGGATAGAAATCAGAGGTGGCTCTTCTCAATCCAATCCCAAAAAATCGTATGGTTTTGCTTTCCTAAACAACATGAGTTTGGGTAATAAAGTCTCTAAATCTTTGTTTGATTGGGATAAGAATGAAGACTGGATTTTAGATGCTATGTACAACGACCCATCTAGATTGCGCAATAAAGTTTCTTTTGAAATCTGGCAAGCCATGAACCCCTTAAAGCATCATGGCATACAATCTAAATTTGTAGAACTTTATCTCAATAATGATTATCAAGGTATTTACTGTTTGAATGAGAAGATAAACGCCGAAAAACTTGGCTTAAACCATCCAGAAGCTGTCTTGTACAAGACAACAGCTTGGGGAGATGGTACAACGACTTTCGAGCAATTAAATTCTAATATGCCCCATCATTCCAATAATTGGGATGGCTGGGAACAAAAGTATCCTATTCCCAAAAATAGAATTCATTGGGCGCCACTACATCAGTTAAGAGATTTTATTATTAATGAAAACGACCATAACTTCAGCACTCAAATTAATACCTTCATTGATTTGGACCTTTTTATAGACTATTATATCTTTTTGAACCTAACATCTGCCTTTGACAATACAGGTAAAAACATTATTTGGGTTCGTCAAAATGCAACCGCTCCATTTTTTATTACTCCCTGGGATTTGGATGGCTCTTTAGGGCAATTCTGGGATGGTTCTCCCACCAATACCACTACTATTTTGAGCAATCATCTCTTTGATCGTCTGCTGCAAACTAATTCTAATAATTTCAAACAAAGGTTAAAAAACAGATGGTTCTTGCTTAGAGGAAATGTTTTTAGTAGTTCGCATTTAAATTCCATTTACGACAATAACTTTGCAGAAATAGGTACATCAGATATTCTATTTTGGGAAAATTTGAAATGGAACAGTCACATTGACATCGCCCAACAACAATACTATATAATCAATTGGACACAAGACCGTTTGCTTTTCTTAGATGATTATTTTACCAATCTTTAGTAGTCTGCTAAGCTTTTTTAGAACGGCGTAATAATAAACCTACTCCCAACAAAAGCAATGCAATGCCACCCAATATCCATAGCAGTCTCCCATTTCCTTCACCTTGCCCATCAGGACTTGGCAAAGGAGCTTCATCTCCAATTTGAATAAAAGCCGACCACAAAAAAGGATGGGCTGTTTGGTTGGTTGCATCCTTGATGAAATCATGTTTTGCCTGCTGTAAAGCCTTATCTTTGGGCATCCCCATCTTTAAATTGGCATACAAGCGGCGCATAATTTCTGCCGTAGCATGATCGTTTACACTCCACAAAGAAGTAATCAGACTCTTTGCCCCAGCATAAGAAAACCCTCTTGCCAAAGAAGCAATTCCTTCGCTTTCGTATAGCTCTCCGATTCCTGTTTCGCAAGCACTCAAAACCACCAAACTAGCCGTTAAGTGCATGTTGTACAAATCTCGAACATAAAGCAATTCATTATCACTAGAATCGGGTACTTCAGAAAATGCCAAGAAAGAGTTTTCTGAATTCTCTGTATTCATCACTCCATGCGTTGCAATATGAACAATACAATAATCCTCACAATTTTCTTGAAAGTTCTCTTTGGTAGCGAGTTCTCCATCAAAGACTTCTCCCATCCCCACCAAATCAAAAATTTCTTTCACTTCTTTTTCGCTATGCAACAAAGGGTCAAAGGCATACTTTCCCTCCAATTTTACCCCTTGCTTAAACTCAGGAGCAAATCCCAAAAATATCTTATCAGGCACATGCTCTTTCTGTTGCATCTCGTGCAATAAGGTAGCAGAGTAACAATACCCAATGGCGTAATCATTGAGCAAATAAGGCATTTGCGTAAAATTTTCGCCTGTAGTAGGAGCGGTCAATAATGCCTCAAAAGGCAAAAATCCCAGGTTCCCTGCCAAAATAATCATCAAGCGACTTTCCTGTTGACCAGCTAATACAGGTTTCAAAATACCTTGATACAATTCATAGCCTAAAGTTTGGTATTGTTGTATGTAACTTCTTCGCAACGATTGGGAACGTTCCTTATTATTCAAATAATACCCATAAATACCTTCTCTAAAGGCTTTAATTTTGGGTGTCAATTCAAAATCTAAGGGCAATTCCAATACATCATACCCTTGTTTGCTAATTTTAAAAACGATTAATTCATTTTTTGTGATAAAATACTCTATCAATAATTGATCGCTTGCCAAACGTTCTTGCACCTCTCCCACCGTTGTTACCGATAGATCGAATTTTAGCTTATAATAATCAGGATATTGTTTTCTAAGTTCTATCAAAAAATCCTCGTACATTCGTTTTTTTTCCAACAACTCTTTTTCTTTTTTTCTCAACTTATTTTTGTAACTCTCTGTACTTTTTCTGTAGCGTTTTAAGTTGTACAATTGATTTTCCAAAGCATCCACATCTGCTTCTAGTACTTCTTCTTTTTCAATTTTTTCAATGGGAACACCAGAAACTTTCTTGGCTTTTATTTTTTTAAACGCTTCTAATAACAACAAACTTTTGCTTCTTTCCGACAATTCAAAGGCCTCCAAACGATAATCTTCTTGCCCTGTCTTATCATATAATCTCAAGCAGCTTTTGATGGCTTTTTCATAAAAATCCAATGCTCGGTCGGACCATAACAAACGAGCACTTTCTCCAGTATACAGACGACGCAAACGAGTAACAAACACATCCATGAGTCTGTAATTTTCTAAAGCTTTTTTTAATTCTCCCTCATTTTTATTACTAAAAAAAATAGCTCCTCGTTGAGCCAATAACTGTGCTGCCAACCCCAGAGATGTTGACTGATTCAACTCTTCAATAGTTGGCAATCCATTCTGAGCTTCATTTTTCCATGTAGGTAACAGGGACTTAATAGCTAAACTGTTGTATTCTAGTGCTTCTTCGTTTCGCTTGTACTCGATATAATAATTGGCTAAGTCGTGATAAAAATTGCTCCACAACACACTCTGCTCTATAACCTCCATTTTTCCCATTTCAATCGCTGTCAACATTTGGTCACCTGCTGAGCTATGATTTCCAAGCTTCTCCTCTACCTTACCTAAATATAAATGCTGTTGTGCTAATAATCCCATCTCTTTAACCCCTACCTCCTTGCTATATACTAATGCTTTTTCAAAAAACGTCTTAGCTTTCGAATAATCTGATTTTGAATAAGCCGTAGCGCCAATTCCGATCAATGTGTTTAGATAAATAATTTGAGCACTACTATCTTGTTGCAAAGATCTATCATTTTCAAATAATTTGACAGCCTTAGAGTAGACAAATTGAGCAGAAGCATATTGCTCTAATTCATTTAAAATTTTTCCTTTCTCGTGATAAGCCAACAATAGATCTTCGACAGGGTAATTTTTTTCTGTCTTTGCCCATTCTATAGGCAAATCCAAACGCTCCAATCCACGTGTATAATTTCCAATTGAATGATAAGCTATCCCTAGCTTCGTACTCAAAGGAAACCAAATATTTACATCATTTTGTATAGACTTTCGCAACAACAACTCTTCGCCCAACGCTGCCGCTCGATTGTATGCTCCTAGATTATACGCCAAAGAAAAATCTGTCATTGTTGTACGTTGCGCAGCTAGTGTTATGCTCTCCAAAAGCAGAGCAACAAAGAATATTTTTTGAAGATAGATCATAATTTAATTGTTTTTAATAGTCCGCCAACATTAAATAATCGTCCAATAATTCGATATTGCACAAAACACTAAGCGTGCCTTGTAATACCTTTAAAAAAATTAAAAAAGTATTGTCTACGAAGTCAATAGTTCGTTGAAACCACGCAGTAGCAGCGAACCGAGCTTGCAAGCTCACGAGCGTAGCGAGCTAAAAAAGTAAAAAATCAACGAACTACTACGAAGTATTACGAATATAATACCTTAACTTCATACTTACTGTCAGCAGAACGACACATACTCTATTATTTTTAATAAAAAATCGGCTCATGCGTATTTTATTAGCTAATATCTTATTACTTTTTTTCCTACCTATTGGAGCAATGGCTCAAAATGTTGGCATTGGAACTGCAACTCCCGATCAAAAATTAGTTGTTGAAGGTGGACAAATCAAGTTACAAAATCCTGATGGAACAAAGTTTCTACACGTCCGTACAGATGGTAGCGAAATCGACATCACTACAGTAGGCAGTGACTTTTGGATAACAGCAACCTCAAATAAACATATTATCTTAAATCCGACCGAATCTTCTCATGGCAATATTGGAATAGGGACTTACAACCCTACAGAAAAACTTGATGTGGCAGGTGGAGCAAGAATTCAATCGTTAACAGGGACAGGCAATAGAATTGTATATACTACCTCGACAGGAATTTTGGCAGCGAGTCAGCTTAATATTTCAGATTTAGAAAAAAACAATGCCCTACTTCAACAAAAGGTTGAAGAACAAGCGTTGTTAATTGAGCAGCTAACAAAACGTTTGGATCAACTAGAAGCTGAAAGTGCGAAGCATTAGTTGTGGTAATGATCAAACAAACTATTTTTATTGTTCCACCTCAACTGCCAATTGTATGATGGACCAATAATTAGGTGCTAACACTCCTTTTTCATAAAAACCTCTTGCCTTAATCAGTGCATGCATTTCAGGCAATTTGTACGATGGAACGCCCATTAACATATGGTGTTCTACATGATAATTCACATGATAAGGAGCAAACAACATCCGCTCAATAAAGTTAGCATAAGTAGTTCGAGTATTTAACAGTGGGTTGGTCGCATCTTCTACCACAGAATGCTCTGCCATCGAACGCACTCGAATACAAAATTGAAAAGTAGTTAAATAAGCTCCAATCCACAACAAATACAACCATCCAGAAGCGAATAAATACAAGGGTAAAAAGATCATAAAATTGGCTACAATTGGTTTCCATAAGTTGGCAATCATCACCTTAAAAAATTCCTCCCATGTCCTATCTTTTTGAGATACTCGAACAATATTATTTCCTAAATTATATTCTATATAGCCCAAGTTCATTAAAATTAAGCCTACAAAAGCTTTCATTCCTGTTTGTCCTGACAAATCTCTAAAAAACTTTCTCATCATACTCTTTTTAGAAGTGGGATACCCTCTGGTCAATAACAAATCAGGGTCTTCTTCTAATCCTGTATAAAGATGGTGTATTTTGTGATAAGGACGATACGCCAACATATCTTGAAAAATAGGATAAGCCCCTAGCCACTGCCCTACAAAATCATTGACCTTTTTATTTTTAAATACAGAAAAATGGGAGGCATCGTGCAACAAAATGGCACAAGCCAATTGCTTCCCGCCTAAAATAAACAGAGCCATTATGATTGTCAAAGGGTGACAATAAAAATAAGGTAGTAAAAAAGCAATAACAATCCATAACCAATGAATAGTTACTTCTACAAATGCTCTAAAATCGTTCATCTCTAACAATGATTTCCGTTCTTCTGTAGTTAGATAAGGAGCTGTTGGTAGTTGGTGCATGGCTATTAATCATTTTAATGTACGCTTCACAGAAAATCTCTTTTGCCGTTGTTGTATAGTTTCTAAAGTAAGGCTATTTTGACAGTCTAACATTATTCCATTGAAACCACGTCGTAGCAGCGAACCGAGCTTGCGACCGTAGGGAGTAACAAAGCTAATCAACGGAGTATTGAGTCTAATATACTTAATATTTAAAACAAAAACAAGGCATACTTAGCATTCTACTCAAACCTCTATATTTAATAATAGCTTCTAGGAATAAATCTCAAATTTCCTTAACCAAGTAGTCAATTTTTTTTATCTTAAAGTGATTTATAGGAATATTCATACGTGATGTATTGAATTAATACGTCACAAATTACAATAGAAATGAAACACACTGAATTTAGTTGGACAAATCCAGCCAAAGTCAAAATTTACGCACAGGGCTGGTGGCCTGATGAAACTAAATACAAGCTCCCTAAAGGAATTATCTTGCTTATTCATGGTTTAGGAGAGCATTCTTCCCGTTATCAACACGTGGCAGAGTTTTTTACGCATCATGGATTTGCACTCTTAACTTGCGACCGTTCTGGTCATGGAAAATCGGGGGGCAAACGTGGTCATATTGCCAAGTACGACTATGTCTTTGATGATATTGTAAAACTGCATAGTGAAGCTAGCCGCAGGCATTCTTCTGTACCTGTCTTTTTGTATGGACATAGTATGGGAGGAGGTATTGTCTTAGATTATATTTTGCACAAAAAACATACTGGTCTCAAAGGAGTTATAGCTACTTCTCCATTGTTAGAACCAGCATTTAAACCACCTGCTTTTTTGCTATTTTTAGGCAAATTAATTCGACCTATTTATCCTAAATTCACACAGGACAATCAACTAGACGTTAACTTAATCTCTAGAGATAAGATGGTGGTTGCAGCGTATAGCAACGATCCATTAAACCATAGTAAGGTAACTTCTGAAACCGCAATAGGCATGCTAGAATCGGGACAAAAAAGCCTAGAAACAGTCTCTAAAATTAACCTCCCCTTATTACTCTTGCACGGTAGCGAAGATGGTATTACCTCCCCCGCTGCTACTCAACGCTTTGCAGAAAAAGCTACTGGTGACATTAGTTTGAAAATATGGGAAGGCGGCTATCATGAACTTCATAATGAGCCTGAGAAATTAGATGTACTGGAACATATTTATCAATGGATATTACAAAAACTATAGAACTATTTTTATATTGAGCGCTTCTTTTAGACAAGAGAACAACAACTATATTTAATCGGTTGTTTTTAAGATATTTTTGTCAAAAAGGGTCTGTTAAAGGTATTCTGATAAGAATATCTGTTACAATCATCAAAAATCTAAATCGAAAAATTTTAAATTTAATATTCAATTCTTATGACTGCAAAAGAATTTATACTAGGTTTCCCTGATAGAATTACTCCTGAAGCATTGGATGGTAAAGGAGATACTCGTTTTCACTTTAAAATTTCTGGTGATGGTGGAGGAGAATTCACTGCATCATCTGAAAATGGTGAATTTTCGGTAGTGGAAGGCCTAGAAGGTGAAGCAAAATGTGTCATTACTACTTCTGATAAAGTATTGATGGATATCATCAATCGTGAGCAAAATCCAATGACTGCAATCATGTTTGGAAAGCTAAAAATTAGTAACTTAAACGAGATGACAAAATTTGCCAAGCCGTTAGGATTAATGTAAACACAACAACCTATTGAACTTAGCAAATTTTCAATCGTTGTGCCTCAAAGTTTAAAACTTTGGGGCTTTTTTATCTCTCATTTCAAGGCTTAGGCAATTTATTTTCTAATTGCTCAACATGCTAGCCGTTGATAGTAATACGAGCCCATACTGCAAGAGCATTGTTCCGTCCATCAATGCTGTGAAATAGTAGTCGTGCTTTTGCTGAGGCGAATAATAGACCAATATTCCTGTTGTAATTCCTGAACCCCACAAACCTACTACTATCGACCAAGTATAAATTTGAGTGACTCCAAGCATCCAAAGAACCAGTATAAAGAATGCCAATTGAAGCGTCTTTTTTACACCAATGGTCGCAGGAATTGTTCTTACACCATTCTTTTTATCAATTTCCCAATCTCGTAAATCAAAAGGCAAGGTGATCACAAAAATAAATAATATCCGTTCTATTATTGCTCCAATTGCTTGCTCCTCAAGTGGAATACCATGTTCTAAAACTGGCAATAAAACAGTTACATAAGACCAAACAATGGCAATTAAAAAAATTTTGATAAAATGCACATCCCGCAATCGTAGTTTTTTATTTCCCATAAATGGAATCACATAGCCCAAGGACAATATCGCAGGCAGCACTAAAGCATATTGAGTAGTTCTCGCTAAAAAGAAAAAACAAACACCACCACCTATCGTCCCTAAAGCAGCATAAATTTGAATGTGCCGTTGATACGTTTCAATCACATTAAAACGTTCTACTTTTAAATTTTTGTCGACCTTTGACAAACTCACCAAACGATGCAAGGCATAAATAACCAAGGTAGAAAAAAAAACAAGCCCTAGCAAAGCAGGACTTGTTGGTACACTTATATCAAATACATATAGCGTTTGAGCAGTCATCGCTACTGCACACAATGCAATATAAATATTGCTATACAATAGGAAATTGATAAACTTCGCCATTCAAACTACTTATGTAAAATATCTAAAATCGTGTTTATCTTCTATTCTTTGCAAGGCTTGGTAGATTAAACGAATGACATTTTCCACATCGTCTTTGTGTGCCATTTCTACTGTTGTATGCATGTATTTAATTGGCAAAGAGATCAATGCAGAAGGAACACCAGCATTAGAAAACGCAAAGGCATCGGTATCTGTTCCTGTAATTCTAGAGCTTGCACTTAGTTGATAAGGAATTTCATTGGCTTCTGCGGCTTCTCGAATCAATTTTAGTAAATTGTTGTGTACCGCAGGACCAAATGTTAAGTCGGGTCCATCCCCTCCTTTAATATCTCCGTGTTTTTCGACACTTACCAAGGGAGTATGTGTGTTATGAGAAACATCGGTTACAATAGCTACATCTGGCTTAATGGCATTGGCAATCATCTTGGCACCATTTAAACCAACTTCTTCTTGAACTGAATTGACTATATACAAGCCAAATGGCAGTTTGATATTATTTTCATGCAACAATCGGGCAACTTCTGCAATACAAAAACCACCAATACGATTATCCAAAGCACGACCAATATAATAACGCTTGTTAAGCACCTCAAAAGTATCGGGGTAGGTAATGACACAACCAGGATGAATTCCCATTTCCAAAACTTCTTCTTTGCTATCTGCACCTACATCAATAAAAATGTTTGTTAGTTTAGGGTTTAAAGTAGAATCTTCGTCCCTTCTAGTATGAATAGCAGGCCACCCAAACACACCTCGAACAATTCCTTTCCCAGTATGAATATTAACTCGTTTAGATGGCGCAATAGTATGATCAGAACCTCCATTTCGAATTACTTTTATATAACCATCCTTGGTTATATAATGTACAAACCATGAAATTTCATCGGCATGCGCTTCAATAACGACCTTATATTCTGCTTCTGGATTGATAATTCCATAGACCGTTCCATAATTATCAACCTTATAATCATCAATGTAAGGTTTTATATAGTCCAGCCACATCTTTTGACCTGGTGATTCAAACCCAGTTGGAGAAAAGTTATTCAGATAAGCTTCTAAAAATTTTTCTGATTTCTTTGTTATTATTGACATAATGGATTTACTTATAATTCAGATTTTTTCAATATTTACAATAGGGTTCTACAAACTAAAAAACTCATTTCTTTTTGTTTGGCTATTTCTAACCATAAAGCGTAAAGAACCATTCATTACAATACTTCGCACAAAATTACATTAGCCTAATTATCAACAAGATACCTTTCAAGTATTCAAACAGTAAATTACTGATAATTAAATTCATACAAAGATATTTTTTTGTCTTTCTATCAAAAAAGCAAAAAAATCCATGAAGTACTATAATTAAAGATACAATAGTTTTAGAAAAATAGAAACAATCATTTAAATATCTCTCTCCTTGCTGTATTTAATGTTTAACGAAAAAAAAATTTTCTGCTAAAAAATAATTTAAATTTGGCTCCCAAGATGGTCTTTTTTGTTAATAGTATTTTCAATGTAAATAAATTGATAATTTTTTGTAAATTTAATCTTTAATCTTAACTTTTTATTTACTTAGTCGCTCTTTGATAATGAAGTACACAATTCTACTTTTCCTATTCTTTTGTCTTTCCCAATATTCTAATGCACAGGTTGTCAATCGCTATCCCAATGTGCAGCGTCCTTCTCAAACAACAGCAACTATTGCTTGGCGCCGTGCCACTCCTTCTACTGGAACACTATATTTAGGAACTACCTCAGGCGTATGGTTTGACTCTCTTTCTACGACAGGACTAGATCAAAAACATTTTTTTGATTTGGCTGGCTTGCAAGCTAATACGACTTATTATTACCAAGTAAAATCAATCGCTCCCAACGATACTTTTATTTCTGCCATCGAGCATTTTGAAACAGCACCTCTACCTTTAGCCGATGAATTTAGTTTTTTGGCCTATGGAGATTGCGGTTATAACAATACCATACAAAATCAAGTCGCAGGATTAATGGAATCAGAAAATGCAGATTTTGCAATAGTGACAGGAGATGTCGATCAAAATGTGGGCGATAATTACGACAATATTTTCTTTGGAGTATACAAAGATATGTTAAAACGAGAATGTCATTTTACATGCATTGGAAATCACGATACGTACGCAGATAATGCAGCAACTTATTTAGATGCTTTTTATCTTTTTAGTAATAATCCTGCGAATACAGAACGTTATTACTCCTTTGAATGGGGGGACGCTAAGTTTGTTTGTTTGGATGCCAACCTCGATTACACAACAGGATCCGCTCAATTCAATTGGATGGTTGATGAATTTAAGTGCAATGACAAAAAGTGGCTCTTTATTTTCTTTCACCAACCGCCATGGACCAATGCTTGAAGTTTAGATTATTATGTTCCTTTTTCTCCTTATTTTTTATACCAAGGAGACGAAGATATGCGTACGGACTTAGTACCCGAATTTGAGAAGTATAACGTCGATTTTGTGGTTAATGGACATTCTCATTGTTATCAAAGAGGAGAAATGAATGGCGTACAATATCTAGTAACGGGTGGTGCTGGTGCAAGTACACTAGATGCTAATACGAATAATAATGCTCCTAATTTAAGTGTAGAGATCTACGAAAACCATTATGTTCGGTTCGATATTAATGGCGATACGGCTAAATATGTCATGATTAATGATAATGGACAACGCAGAGATTCAGTTATTGTTATAAAACCTTATGTACATTACAACCAAGCTATTAGCAGTACTAATGTAAGCTGTTTTGGTGCCAATGATGGGCAAGCCGTTTTAAATGTTACAGGTCCTAAACCACCCTATACCTATCTTTGGAGTAATGGGCAAACTAGTGCCAATATCAACAATTTATCTTCTGGAACCTATCAAGTTGTCATTACAGACTTTGTAGGTTGTGAGCATTTGGATAGTGTTACCATTACAGAACCTGCTCCCACTACGACACAAATTACTTCTACTTCAGGACAATATGTTCTTTGTGACAATACGCCTTTAACCTTAACCGCAACAGGGAATTTTGCTACTTATTCTTGGTCGAACGCTGCCACAACAGCAAGTACTCAAATTAGCTCTCCAAACACATATAGTGTTACAGCTTACGATGCATTGGGTTGTGCTTCCATTCCTGATACGGTTATAATTACAGCAAACAGTAGTCCAACTATTAGTAATTTTCAACAAAACGTTTCTGGCTTGGATGTCAATTTTACAACCTCTAGTATTGGCGATTCTTATGCTTGGAACTTTGGAGACAACAATACTTCTACTCAACAAAATCCTTCCCATACTTACGCAAGTGCTGGTACGTATACCGTAGAGCTAATAGTCAGCAATGTTTGTGGAAGCGATACGATTAGTCAGTTGGTAACAGTTGGCGCCACTAATATTCAAAACACTCAAGCAATACAGGGACTCAACATTTCAGTAACCCCCAATCCTTTTGAAGAAGCAACAACATTGACGTTTAATAACGTTGAGCAAGAAAGTTTTGATTTAATCATTACCAACTTGCAAGGAAAAATCATTCATACTTATACCAATATAGCGTCCAATCAAATTACAATCAAGAGAGGTTCTCTTACTGCGGGAACTTACTGGTACCATCTAAAAAATGATAATATTCATGCTACTGGTCAACTGATTATTCGATAAGACACACATTACCAATACATAGAAAGCTCATCTGGGATATTCCCAGATGAGCTTTCTTGCTATCGGATGTTCTGAATAGAACGTCCCAATTTTTGTCTGTTTTATAGAAATGATGACTTTAGTTACCGATGGAGTTGATATAATCGTTTATCTCTCGCTTCGACTTGCCTAGCTTTTGCTGCAAATGCCCAAGCATTTCATCTTCCTTTCTCTCTCGATACATCAAATCATCTTCGGTTAACTCAGCATATTTTTGCTTCATTTTACCTTTGATTTCATTTCAGTTTCCTCTGATTTTATCACTCATTGCAATCATTTCTTTTTTATTTTTCGGGTGAACGAATTAATATAGTTTTTTTCATGCTGTACAAATCCATTTGAAATTGCACAACCTGTGTACAGGTTTTATTAGGAGTTTAAAAGAAATAAATTTAGTTTCCAATGGAATTAATCCAACGTTTTATTTCTTGCTTTGACTTTCCTAGCTTCTGCTGTAATCGTCCAAGCATTTCATCCTCTTTTCCCTTCTCATACATTAAATCGTTATCGGTTAATTGAGCATACCTTTGCTTCATTTTACCTTTAACTTGTTTCCAATTTCCCTTTACTTTATCGCTAAGCGCACTCATTTTCTTTCAATTTTTGAAAGTGAACAAATATTTTTTTCTTGTTGCACAGGTTCTTTTGAAGCTGTACAACCTAAATGCTTGTTCTTGTAGGGATTTTGAAAGTGACTATACTAATTACCAATTGAGTCGATGTAGTTTTTGATTTGTTCTTTAGATTTTCCCAGCTTTTGCTGTAGGCGACCTAACATTTCATCCTCTTTCCCTTCTTGGTACTTTAAATCATCTTCGGTTAACTCAGCATATTCTTGCTTTAACTTACCTTTGATTTCGTTCCAGTTTCCTTTAATCTTATCGCTAATCGCGCTCATTTCTTTTTAATTTTTTAAGGTGAATAAATATATTTTTCCTTTTTCCAACACCTAATGTGTTGTATGATACATAGAGAGTACCTTAGGATATACGTCTGGTATAATTAGCTACCAATTGAGTCAATCCAATTTTTAACTTCCTCTTTAGTCTTTCCTAATTTTGTCTGTAGGCGACCAAGCATTTCATCTTCTTTTCCCTCTTGGTACTTCAGATCATCGTCAGTCAATTGAGCATATTCCTGCTTCAACTTACCTTTGATTTCATTCCAGTTTCCTTTAACTTTATCGCTAAATGCACTCATAATTTGTATGTTTTAATTATTAATAGATTGATTATTGTGATAATATGCGTGTATTTGTTGGTTATTATTCATGGGTAATCAACACAGGAATCATTAACTACATCACTAAATAAAAGCGTGCATTCTGATTCTTCAATGTGTGCAGGACATTAAAATTGACTCCTACCGATTGATTAGCTGTATTGAAAAGTTAGTTTATTCCTCCTACTTAAGCCTAATAAATAAACTAGAAGTTGTAGAAGTATAAAAATATAGATTCTAAGGCTTAGACTGCTCGAACATGATATGAACTACGAACAGGTTTGGGGAATATTACTACTAACTATATGTGCTTGTATTGGGTCTTTGAAACGGGTGTTTTACAAAAACAGAATGGTTTAATTCTAGGAACGATTCACTCTGCTCATCAGCAGCAATGTATGCAAATTTTGATTTTTATCATTTGTTGTTTAACGTCTATATTATTATAACAAATATAATCAAAAAATGTTCATTTTAATTTCAACTTTCTTTTATTACGCCTTTCTTAATAGACTGAATAACAATGAAACGACTAATAATACAAGGAAAATGTAAAAAATAATTTTAGCAATACCTGTAGCCGCACCAGCAATTCCTCCAAATCCAAAAAGAGCAGCAATAAAAGCGATGATCAGTAACGTTATGATAATTCTAAGCATGATTTACGTTGTTTTTTATTAAATAATAAGTTTTCGAGATAAATAGCAAGGGGCAACAAGACCATTTATACCAATAAATAGTACTCTTACTCGATAGTTAGCTGCGCTGTTACTACGTGGTCGTTAAAATAGTTGCAAACTAAACTTACTCAAAAATAAGGGTGATTATTAATATTTGTATTGAAGGTCTCTTTTTTCAGAGTCAACTGATCTAGGGTAATCAGCTCATTTTCAAAACTTTTAAGTAAGTTAAAAATGTATGTTTCGTTGTCACTTGATACATAATTATAACATCCCACAGCACAGATTGTTCAAATAAAATCAAAAAAAAAATTGTTTTTACAAAAAAAACTAGCTGCACCCTACTATCTATCAGCACATTAGAACTGATACCTTTTTTTATCTTACTAACAAGACTTTTGCTCTTCTTCGAAATAAGACCAATAAGTACCACAGATAAGGAACCTCTTACTCATGAATATAGCTCCCCCCTCCTTAAGAGTTTCAAAAGATGAAGCTCAATGCAACTTTTTTTTATTCAAATTTGTATATTGGTTAGACAAGCAACAAAAGCTATTACGAATACAATTCCAAGTATCTATTATTTCGTAAGTGTCTATTAAATTAGTAATCATTAATCAACCTATTGATGGAGAATAAATTCATTAAAGCCGCAAAATTTGTACGAAAAATGAGTAATAAGAATAATAATGAGGATTTGAATCAGAGAGCAGAATCTGCTGTAAGAAATCATGTAATTTGGTCTATGGGAGCTGGTTTTATTCCAATTCCAATTGCTGATTTTGTTGCTGTTGCAGCTGTTCAGTTGGATATGATTCGCACCATTAGCAATATATATGGTGTTGATTTCAAGGAAACAGAAGGCAAGGCTTTAGTGACTTCTCTTACTGGTTCGGGGCTTTCTAGATTAGGTGCCAATGCTTTGCTCAAATTGGTTCCTGGCTTTGGTTCTGTCTTAGGAGGCGTATCTATGTCAATTGTTTCTGGTGCTTCAACTTATGCCTTAGGTCAGGTATTCAAAACACATTTTTCGGTCGGAGGAACATTCCTAGACTTTGATACAGATCGCTTTCAACGTTATTATGATGAGCAATTTGAAAAGGGGAAAACAGTTGCTGAGGACATTCAGAGGGAAAAAGAAGAAAAAGGAGCTGTTAAAGAAGATACCGTAGAGTACACCAACACTACTCCCCAAAAGGAGGCTTCGGAAGAAAATGCTAATTCTGAAATCGTTCGTAAATTAAAAGAACTCGCAGAATTAAAAGATATGGGGGTCATTGATGATGAAGAGTTTGCACAAATGAAAGCTCGGTTGATTGAGAATTATAAATAATTTTTAGTAGTCAATAGTTCGTTAAAACCACGCAGTAGCAGCGCAGCTAATCAACGAACTACTAAATAATGTAATATTATTAAACCGCTTCGCATAGGATTGCTAACTTAGAATATATATGGTTATCAACCCTATACGAAGCGGTTTTGTTTTTTAACTCCCAAGTACGTTTGCTTTAATTTGAGCTAAAAGTGTTTACTTTATTGTTTCAAAAAAGCTTTTCCATCTTTAATGCTTTCTAACATATCTATATGTACTTGTTCGATTTTTTGCTCTTCATCTTTTAGATAAGTCATAATGTCTGTCTCAGACATTTTTTTGTACTCCTCCTCGTTTAATTCCGTACTTTTAAATTCGTGCATCCAATTCATCATTCCATCGTCTGCTTTTTTGAGTGCCGTCAACAAGTTGAGTATCGTATCTTTTTTAAGGCTATCAATTTCTGCTGTTTTCATTCTTAACCTTAGTTGACTCCTTGTTGCTTCTATATCTGTCATTAAGAGCATTGCCGTGTCGTGCTTCTCTCCAACTACTTGATAGAGTGTTGCAGCATCTTCATTTAATTTCCAAGTTTCTTTTTCTATCTTTTTGGAAGGCTCAGGATTAGAACAAGAAACCAATAAAAAGCTGATTATCAGCAAAATTAAATACTTCATTTGTTACTTATTTTTTCTATTATAAAACATTTTATAGGTGAACATTGACTTTCTAAGAACTTAAAACCAATGTTTTTGTTACTTTTGTGGTGCAAAGATAAAGAATTCAGAATAGACATTTTATTCTATTCTATATTCTCCATAAAATTTATTAATAACTGTATAAGCACCTGTTAAAATCCAACAGATTATTCAATAACAAAAGAAGCATTCTATGGAATTAGCGCCTAAAAAAGTATCCGAGTCGAAAACGATTATGACGGAGATGATCATGCCCAATGATACCAACCCTATCAATAATTTAATGGGGGGAAATTTATTAAAATGGATGGATGTTGTTGCAGGAATTTGTGCAGGCAAGCATTGCGAAAGTTATGTTGTTACGGTTTCTGTAGACAATGTATCTTTTGATAAGCCGATTCCTCTTGGAGATGTCATTACACTAGAATGTGTGGTGACTAGAGCTTTTACAACGTCTGTAGAAGTATATGTAGAAGTTTTTTCTTCTGATATTAAAGGCAAAAATACCCGTCGATGCAACGATGCCTATTTTACATTTGTAGCTGTTGACGACAAAGAGAAACGTCCTGTAAAAGTTCCGCCATTATTACCTTTAACCGCCGAGGAGAAAAAACGTTACGATGAAGCATTGCAACGTCGCCAAATGCGATTGGTTTTCTCTGGAAGATTAGGGAAGGAAGAAACCCTGAAATTAAAATCAGAATTATTAAAAGATTAAATCATTATAAAATAAAATCAAACGATGAAAAATATTCTTCTTATCGCCTTATTACTATGCACTACGACTCTATTTACACAAGCTCAAGATGCTACTTATACCGTTGATGGCGCCCATTCTTCTTTGGTATTTGCTGTTGGGTATAAATTCAGCGATTTTCATGGTAGTTTTGGCGATATAGCTGGAAAAGTTGCGTTAAAAGATGAGAAAGATTTCAGCACGGCAGCAGTTGACTTTACAGTACAAATCGCCTCTATCAATACCAATTCTGAAACCAGAGATGGGCATTTGCAGGGAGAGCGTTATTTTAATGCTGAAAAAGCAGCAACCGCTACTTTCAAAAGCAATTACATCAAGCCAACAGGACACAATACTTATGAAATGACTGGCGATTTATCTATTGCTGGTACTACTCTTTCTCAAACGGTGACTGTAGTGATAAAAGGGCAAGGAGAAGTAGAGGGAAAAGATGGCAAAAAATCAAGTATTATGGGAGCTGAAGCTACCTTTGATTTTAATAGAAGTAATTTTGGTATCAAAGGTGGATTGCCAACAATTGCTGACAATGTAAAAGTTACCGTGGCTCTTACCTTGGTTAAAGAATAAGTTGCCTAGTACAATAGTGTTAGCGTTGTGATTCCCTCTAGTCATGAGTTCACTGCTACTAGTACTGTATAAAAGATTTAAAACAAAATGGCAGTTCTGATCCATGGGTCAAAACTGCCATTTTTTTAATTACTACTTACGAAAACGCATCTAAAGCATATCGCCCACTTCGTATCAAACTTTCCATCCAAGCCTCAGCTTCTTTAAGAACAACGTTATTTTTCTCCATATACATATCTATCAACACACGTTTGACAGCAGGTGCCATATAATTGCCATCTCCACAAACATAAATTATAGCCCCCTGTTCTAAAACAGCCCATATCTTTTCTCTTTCTTTCCATACCCTATCTTGCACGTATTTCACTTCTTCTACTATTTGATAGGTAAACGCGGGAAATACTTCTAAATTGGCTGCCTTGCCCCAGTTCTTCAACTCATTTTGATACAAAAAGTCTACCTCAGAGTGATCACAACCAAAAAACAAGAGCATTTTCCCACTATTTTCCAACGCTGCTCGTTCTTCAATAAATCCTCTAAAGGGTGCAATTCCTGATCCTGCCCCTATCATCACAATAGGAGTTGTAACATCTTTCGGCAAATGAAACGCTTCTTTGGATGGAACAACTTCTAACCAAATGCTATCTCCTTCCTTTCTTGAAGCCAAATAATTAGAAGCAACACCTTCGTAATTCCCTTGCCCAGACCACGCAGGAGCATCAACCACAGCTATCGTCAAGGTACAAGTACCTTTATTCGTAATAGGCGAAGAGGAAATGGAATACTGCCGTGTTTGCATAGGAGGCAATTGGCTTAGAAATTCTTCAAAAGTTATGGAACAAGACCCCATTCGTAATAAAACATCAATAAGACTCATTCTTTTTTCATACACTTCCCTGTTGTAAACTTCCTTTTGACACCATTGTTCTAATTGAATTCGTTCTGGTGGACAAGGTGTTTTTTTTGCTAATATTTCTAATTGGCGACGCTGTACAGGCTGCCCAAGTTCGACGTATTCTCTAAGAATTTCTCCAACCGAGATCGGATAATTTAAAGGCAATAGAGAAGTTCCCGAATCATCTTTTAAGATTAATTGAGTATCTTCTGTTAAAGAAAAATAGCGCAGTACTTTTTCTACGTTATTTGTTGTATTCGTAGGCAATAGCGTCAAATAATCTCCTGCACGATAGTTCATACCTGTAGGCAACGTAATTTCTATATGCTTCTTGGAACGCCCCAATGCATGAGCTACATCAACCAACTCTTTATTAACAACTATAGTCCCCTTTTGTAATTGAGTTTGTTTGAGTTGTTGCAATTTTAGTGGTTTATTGATCACTTGAATAGCCAATTGGCTTGTCTTCTCAACTGTTCCCTCGGTTGTTTCCAACTCTGTTTCTAGTTTTTGCCAAAGTTGGTGTTCCCAAGTCTCCCAAGCTCCTACAAAATCGCCTTTGGCATCTGCCTCTCCTCTCTCAAAAAATCGACTTGCCCCTAATGCTTCCAATTGATTATCAATAAAGATAGGAACGGCTTGATATGTATTGAACCAATCCCTATTCCCACAACCAAAAACACAGTATTGCAATCCATCTAAATCCTTATTTTTTGCTGTTTTTAACCATTGTACAAAATTCTTAGCATTATTAGTAGGTTGTCCCTCGTAAGATGCTGTCACAATAATCAATTTACTATCTTTAGGCAATGCACTTACATAATTATCCAATTCATCAACCTTCGCTTTAACACCTCTCTGGACAGCATCTTTAGCCAATTGCAGTGCAAAACTTCTAGAACTTCCACTATTAGAACCAAACAATACCAATAACTGAGGGTGTTCAACATCACTCAACGCATCTTCTTGTTGGGCAAATGCCTGTGTAGCGACCTCTACTTTTTCATCTTCTATAACAACCTGATTGCGCTTGGCTTTTAGATAAAACCCTTCTGGTTTTAAGGTCAAGGTTTCTTTGATTGTTAATTTATAATTTGGATCTGACAATTGAATATCAAATCGTTGTACAATCATTGCCAAAACCAAAATTGCTTCTTGCATAGCAAAAGGTCTTCCGATACAAGCTCTCGCTCCATTCCCAAATGGTTTCCAACAATTTGGAGGCAATTTACTAAAGTTTTCTTCTGAAAAACGATTGGGATCAAATTCATCTGCATTATTTCCCCAAACTACCTTATCTCGATGTAATCGAGGAATTAAAGCCAAAATCGTTTCTCCTTTACTGACACTATACTCCCCTGCAATAACAGTATCTTCCAAGGGTTCTACGGCAAAAGCAGGAGCGGTAGGCATCAATCGCAAAGTTTCTTTAAGAATTTGACTAATGTACGTCAATTCATTAATGTGTTCAATTCGAGGTTTTTTGTTGCCCAATACCATGCTCACTTCATCTTGAGCCTTTTTCAAAATATCTGGATGCGTACAAAGATAATAAAGTGCAAAAGATAACAAACCACTTGTGGTTTCATGCCCCGCAATTAAAAACGTAAGCATCTGATAACGAATATTTTCATCACTCAAGCCTTCTCCAGTAATAGGATCCTTGCCACTCAGCATTTTATTCAAAAGATCATCAGGGGCTTGTTCAATACCATTCTCCTTTCTTTTCTCTATGATTGCGTCAGCAACTCTATTCATATATTCGATGTTGCTTTCGTATTTTTTACGTGCCCAAAACATCACATTATCTTGAAGTGGCAATCGTCGCCCTTTGTCCCCTGCTTCTACCAGCCCCTCCACCATTGCATGTACAAAGGGGTGCATCTCATCTCTATAAAAACTATTGAATCGGTAATTAAATGCACACAACGCAATGGTGTCCAATGTTAATCTAGTCATATCATCGGGCACATCAAATGGCGTATCTTCTCCCATTCGTTCCCATTTCAAAATCAGTTGCTCCGCAATATCTAGCATTTGAGGGAACATACTGCGAATCGACATTGGGCCAAAAGCAGGTGTCAAAATACGGTGGGCTTTAATCCAATTGGGTTCATCTCCATAAGCAGTAAACAAACCATCTTTGGCAAAATCACGAATTACTTCAAGAGGAGGAAGTAATGATTTTTGAAAACGTGTCTCATCACACATTTCATCAATAATTCGATGAGAACAGGCTATTAGAAGTGATTTACTTGGCAAACTCAGGCGATAAATTTCACCATGTTTGGCAGCTAATTTTTCTAAATTGGCCACCATGCCTTCTTTTAAATTTAACTCTAGCAGATTGCCGATTAAAGGAAGCGGTCTATCTTGAGGGATAACATTCATTGGTATGATTTTTTGTTTTATCTTTATTCGTTAATAAAATAAATACAACAGCCAATCTGTCTGTTGGTGTTTGTATCTATTTTGGATTGATAAAACAAAGCTAATGCATACAGAAATAAATTTCCTTGAACAAGTTCAATAAACAAATATAAAAAATACAAATTATTTATGACTTAGTCGACGACGAATTTTGGATAGACCTTCGGGAGTAACATTCAAATAAGACGCTATTAAGTACAGTGGAACTCGTTGAAACAAATCAGGATATGTTTCTGCTAATTTTTGATAATGCGCTGCATTAGAGAGGGTTCCCATATCTTTTCTTTCATTCATTACTCGAATAAACGCATCTTGCATCAAAAGACGCATCAAACGTTCCCAGCGCATATCTTTGTCTAACAATTCTTCCAAATCCCTTTTTTCTAATATATAGATGACAGAGGTTTCTAAGGCCTTTAAATAAAAACCGGTGTCTGTCTCTGTTACATACGACTCTAAATCTGTAAACAAATCTCCTTCAAAAGCAAAATGAACCACACGCTCTTTTCCCTGTTGATCGACTTTGTAATAATAAACACCGCCCTCTTCCACAAAGACTACAAATGAAAAAATTTGGTTGGCTTGAAACAAGCATTCTCCTCCAAGTATTGTTTTTTTGATCAAAACTTTTCCTAGATCTACCTTCATTTGGTCATCTAGATGAACATATTCGTTGAGAATTTCCAATAAGCGCTCTGTCATAGTTTATTAACAATAAAGGGTTGGTGGGTATCAATTTACAATCTTGAGAGCAAGTCTAAACACATGCATGAGCTAACACTATGCTCTATCGCACATTTCAAAAGCGGAAATATTATCGATTAGTAAGTTACCTTTATAATAATCTAATGAAGGCTGCTTATAATAACATTCTATGATAATATATTTATAATCTTCTTCTGTTGAAAACAAGAATTCGTACGTTTTCCATTCATAATGGTCAATAACGGGTGACGTTGCGATTAATTGTGCGCGATCACAAGCCGAATTTCCAACCCATACTCTCAAGCAGGTTGGCTTGGAATATCCTGCATATGCTGGTGAGGAAGACAAATCTACCTTAAATTTGTAACAACGCTCTTTTTTGAATGGCTTAGGCATTTTTTGCCCCAAAGCTTCCCAAGTATTATCATCTCTAGTAATCAAGCCTAAAAATGTATTTCCATCTGTTGGTTTCTGATAGACTCCCCAAGGACCTGGCAAAATATCAGGCGAAGAATCTAAGCCACAAGCTTGCCAATTATCGGGTGTTTGTGCATCGTGTGGCACTCCTTCAAAAGAAGTATTGTCCAGTACAACTGGTTTAAATTGTGCCGATAATGAAAGGCAATTCAATGCTAAAACAAGCCCTAAAATTTGTCTAAAAATAGTCATATACCTATGTTTATCTTTCTCCAATAGTTCGTGGGTAAATCCTACAACCTCAGCTTCTATACATTATATAGAACACTATACCCTACTGCAACTGTACCTATTATAAAACAGTATATCGAAAAATAGACCAATTTTCCGTTTTTGACCAAATTTATCATCCATTGGCAAGCCAACAAGCCAACAAAAAAGGCTCCTAAGAATCCAACGCCCATCGGAAGCAAGGTATCTGTCCCTAAAGCAAACTCTCCTCCCAATAAATCTTTAGCCACTTTGGCAATAATTAAAGGCATGACCATCAAAAAAGAAAATCGAGCAGCGCGCTCTTTATCTATTTTTAACAAAACACAGGTTGAAATAGTCGCTCCAGAACGCGAAATACCAGGAGCCAAAGCAATTGCTTGTGCTACGCCTACCAAAATCGCTTCTTTAAAACCTACTTTTCCATCTGTTTGAGTAGCTTTATCAGCTAAGAATAGTAAAGCTCCTGTCAAAAATAGCATCAAGCCTACCAAAAGTGCCGAACCACTAAAAGCGGCATCAATTTGATCTTCGTACAACAACCCTACAATAGCCGCAGGAATCATTGATACCACTATTTTGGCAGCAAACCAAAATTCTTCATTGATTTTGAACTGAAATAAACCTTTTAATATTTCGGCAATTTCTTTGCGCAAAATAACCCAAGTGCTGAATACGGTTGCTAAGTGCAATACCACATTGAATGTAGTTCCAAATTCTGAAGGGTTAATCCCTAATAGAATTTTCCCCAACTCTAAATGTCCACTACTACTTACAGGCAAATATTCCGTCAATCCTTGTACAATGCCTAAAATCAAAGCCTCAAACCACTCCATAATTAATTATCTATATTAGTATTTTTTTAGTCGTTCTTGATTAGCTGCGCTGCTACTCCGTGGTACTTTATGAGCGCTTTGCTTTTAGTTAGCTGCGCTGCTACTGCGTGGTACTTCGTGAGGTTGCTATCGCTGAGTTAACTGTTACTCCCTCTTGTCGTGAGCTCGCACAGCTCAGCTCGCTGTTGCTACGTAGTTTCAACGGATTACAGTAAATAAATTAAGCCTCAATATTTTGAGGGGTTTCACTTGAAGATTTAAAAATGGCAACAATAACAACGCCCAAACCACTTAAAATAACTAGTGGAGCAACTGTAATTCGAACAAAGCTATATATTTCATCAGCGTTCCACTCATCTGGCTGGTTGTGTCCTCCAGACATCAAAAAGAAACCAACGATAACCATAATTAACCCTACACCTATAATAGTATAATTGGTTTTTGAAAAAAGCAGCTCTTTCTCTACTTTTTCTCTCCTACTCTCTCTTCTTTTTCTTGCAATAGCAGCATCCTTTTTGTCCATGTTTGGTCCTTCCAAAGTCGTTTCTTTTTGTTTATCTCCTTTTCCCATGATCTTTATTTAAATATTTTTTATTTTGAGTTTTTTCTTGTAATAATTTGTTAATATTCCGTTACTTTTTAATGTTTCTATGCACCTAAACCAAGCATATCAAGCTCATGTGATTAAAGGGAGCTAATTAAGCTTTTTGTGTAGGCTTTGCTGGTAGCACAAAAGCCACGAGCAAGTAATAAAGGTCCTCAAAGTAAAACATAAAAAAGCACCTTACATTAATTAAATTTCCAACGGAGTAATGAATTTATCTGAGCCACACAACAATGGCATAGTTCCCTAATTAATGAATCATTATTCCTATATATTCCATGCCTCTACAGGCGTTTTGAGATACTTGTGCACACTGTGTCTTGTACATATCCAAGATAGCAAAACGCCAACAAGAATGATAATAATAGATAAGATAGTTGTCCAAAAATCTAAGTCATACTGTTCAAAAGTTCCCAAACCATTTTCTAACATAATCCTTGTTAACCATAAAAAAGCGACTGCAATAATACCACTCAAAATACCATTTTTCAAACTTTGACGCATATATGGTCCTGCCATTTTTTCAAAAGTAGCTCCAACCATCTGCATGGTTTTTATTAAATCCTTGTTAGCCAAGAAGGTTAATTTTAATGTATTCTTGATTAAAGTAACCACGACAAAGATAAAAAAAAGCATTAAGACCAATAGTATTATTTCTAAACGATATACTTTGCCCGATAGACTCTCGGCAGGTGCTTTGGTATAAAAAACATGTTCTACGAAGTCATTATCTTGTATATTTTTAACAATTTCTCCATAATCTTCAAAATGCCCATCGTTTAGATAAAACCGAATCATATTGGGTAATAAATTCTCACCAAAAAGCAATACATCTTCTTTGGTCATTTTGTCATCGTCTTGAAACAGTTCCAAAGCCTGTTCTTTTGAGATGTATTCTACGGTCTTTTCTTTGACAAAAGTACTCGCCTCCAACTCTTTCTGAAAAGCAAATACTTGCGCTTCGCTTGCTTCGTCTTTTAATTCTATATAAAACGGTATGTTCTCTTTAGAATAATTAAGAAATTGATTGGTGTAAATCGCTAATAACCCCCAAACACCCAATAAATATAACATAATAATTAAACTAATAATTGTTGCTATATAATTGACAAATGTTTTTTGGGCACCAGCTATGGGGATTCTTGTTTTAGGCATAAATTAAATGGTATATTTTAACAGTAGTAGTTCTCTAATCGACTTATTCTTAGTTTGGTATTACTTTTCTAACTTAGGTAATTGTTCAAAAAAAGTATCGGAAAATAGTCTTACTTTTTTATGCCCAGTTACTTATCAACTTATTTTTTACTGTTATTAGATCTAATAGTTAATTCTACTACTGTAGATCGACATTTACATGCTAAAAAAGGCAACTGTAACGAACACGTATTTCAATGATTATTCCATTCTATATTATATCCTACCTAACAAGGTAATAGAAAGAAGGCTATAAATTATCATTTAGGAACTTGCTTAACAATTCTTTAGCGAAAGTACAGAGAAATCATAAGAATTAAATGCAAATTTAGCGGATTTCTAACAGAAATTTCTAAACACATATTTTGTATTTGTGTTATAGAGTAAAATATAAAAAATGTGGTCAATTGTTTATAGAAAATAACAAAAACAATCCTCACTTTTTATGCATGCTACCTTAGATTAGGTATTTGATTTTAGTCGTTTGTTCCGCTGTTGCTGCGTGATCTCAACGAACTGTTTTGATTTACTCAACCAAAATAAAAGAATGTTTGTACGTTATCCAAAGTTTATCATTTCCTTATTTGTTATTTTAAGTATCACGGGAACCTACCTTGCCACCCAACGCGTCCAATTTGAATTTGATTTTGAACAATTTTTTCCAGCAGGAGACGAAGATTTAAAGTTCTTTTTAGAATTCAAAGAACGTTTTGAACCTGATGATAATTTTCTTTTAGTAGGCATTCATCGCGAAGAAGGGGTCTTTGAGCAAGATTTTCTAGAGCGAGTCTTAGATTTTTCTTTAAAAGTCCGTCACATCGAATTTGAAGCGCCCAACCATCTAGATAGCATTGACCATAAAATATATCGACCTAGTATCAACGATCAAGGTGACTCTATTGTTATGATGCGCCCTATTTTAAGTGCTCAATCGTTGTTGCAAGTAGAATATCCTATCAAAAATCCATTTACAGGTTTCAGCACCATTCCCGCTATACACTTAGAAGATACTAGTCGCTACGAAAAGGATAGACAAAAAATATTAGCTGATGAACGCCTAGTCGATAATTTTATTTCTGAAGATGCTAAGACATTGGTTGTGGTTCTCAAAACAGTAGATAATATTGAACAACAAGCAGCTAGTTTGATGATAAGTCAAGTGAAAGCACTGCTTCAAGAATATCAATTTAACGATCATCATCTCTTAGGCAGATCCTTCTTTCAAACAGAGATTGTCAAACTACAAATTAAAGAATTCATTCTTTCTACCATCGTTTCTTTCTTTTTAGTGTTTGTGGTCATGCTCTTTCTTTTTCGACGACTTTGGGGAATTGTTGTTGCCTTAGTTTCGATTGTTGTTGGACTTCTTATGTTTGTTGGAATGTTAGGAGTATTTGCACGAACTTTAGATACGATGGCTTTGCTTTATCCCATTATTATGATTATTGTGGCAACATCCGATGTGATCCATGTCATGTCCAAATACATTGATGAATTACAAAAAGGGCAATCAAAATTTGATGCCATCCAGACGACTATTCGAGAAATAGGTATGTCTATTTTCTTAACCTCAACAACAACAGCCGTTGGTTTCTTATCCTTAGTCACAAGCCGACTGATTCCCATTCAACAGTTTGGAATCAATGCCGCTATAGGAGTTATGATTGCCTACATTTCTGTCGTTATTTTTACAACCACCATTTTAGCCCTTTTTCAAAAAGAACAAATTATCAAACTAAATGAGAAACCGAGCATTTGGGTGACTTGGATGGAATGGGTCTATCAAATTACACAAACACACACCCGTCCTATTTTGGCAGGTTTTGTTGTATTAGTTGTTGTTTGCTTGATTGGGGTAAGTAAAATCACCACCAACACACAATTTATCAAAATCCTTCCTAAAGGTGCGGAGGTAACAAAAGATTTTTTATTCTTCGAACGAGAATTTAGTGGTTTTAGACCCTTTGAAATCGCTGTTAGTATACAGGGAGATTATGATGCCAATGACTTTGAAGTTATTCAAGAAATTGACAAGATAGAGCAACATTTCAAACAATATCCTGCCGTCAAATCCATGAGCTCTATCACAGGCTTGTACAAAACTATTCATCAAGCTTATCATAGCAATAAAGCAACAGCGTTTAAACTTCCCGAAACAGAACAAGAGTTTAAAAAGTATCAGAAGTTAGCCAAACGAATGTCGAAGAATAGCAACTTTGGGATTCTGGTCAGCAAGGATAAAAAACACACGCGTATTTCTGCCAAGGTTTTAGATATTGGAGCCGACAACATTAATAAGATACGGGCAGAAAGCAAACAATGGATTAGTCAACATATTGATTCGACTATCATTCAAACACGCTCGACAGGAACAGGAATCATCATCGATAAGAATTCTTCGTACATTCGAGACTCTTTATTACAAGGGCTTTTATTCGCCATTTTAGTTATTAGTTGTCTAGTTGCTTTTATTTATAAAAACATAAAAATGTTGCTTATAACACTGATTCCAAACCTACTTCCTTTGCTTATCGCAGCAGCAATTCTTGGTTTTGCGGATATTCCATTAGAAGCAGGGGTCGCAATTGTATTTGCTATTATTTTTGGAATTGCCATTGATGATACCATCCACCTATTAAGCAAATTCAAACTTACCAAAGACAAAGGCTACGACACCGAAGCGGCCATTCGGATCACATTATTAGAAACGGGGAAAGCCATTTGCCTAACAACTGTTATTTTATTTTTCGGCTTTTTAAGCTTACTTATGTCTGTTAATCCACCAGCCATCACGATTGGGATTTTGATTAGTTCTACCCTAATTTCTGCCCTAGTTTGCGATTTATTGATCATTCCAATTATGCTTCGAAAGTGGATGGGCTAATCATGTTTTAAATGCCAATGCTTCATTTTTAGTGTTGAGATTGTTTTTTTCTGAACGATTACTTAACACTAAAAATGAAGCATACTAACACCCCAAAACGTTGTAATCAAAAAAGGCACAACAACCTATTTTAAATATGATTTATCTAATCATCTAACATACCTAGCTCTGCTTTCACTACATACACTGCTTCATTTTGCAAGGCAATTTCTATATCTACCCCTTCTTCTTTTGCTTTTTTCTGAATGTATTCAAACCATTCTTTGTTATTCCTCGCTTCTTCTATTTTACGAGTCACCAAAATATCAAAATCATCTGGTTGCGCTACAGTAGGCGCCATAGCTTTTGCATTTTCCTTGTCACCAAAGTAATAATCATACAATTTATCATCAAAACCAAAACCAAAACGCCACAAGTTGACAGAAGCCATCAAAATACAAATTACCTCTGCCTTTTCAATTTCTTTTCCAAAATCTAAGTTGGCCACTTGGCGATTACTAGGATGAGCATCTCGATTATAATACCAAAACTGACCATCCTTCCAAACCTTTTGTAAGCCTCCCCAATTGACAAAACGCCAATAAAAACTATCTCCTATTGTTAGAGAACGAGGCTTATATTTTCCTTCTTCATTAATGACAATCGTAGGATAAGGCAATTCGTAAGATGGAATATTAGTAATAATATTCAATGCTTGTTCTAAATCGTCGTCTTCCTCTCTAGGCTCCTTAGCCATTTCCATATTTGTCCATCCAAAATCAGGCAAATCCTTTCCTAGTGCATGTTCTACATGAGAGATGATCGAATCGGCAAACAAGGCTGCCCCATAGAAACTAAAGTGAATTCCTGTCTGTGGAAATAGCGGATAAGCTGTTTTGCCTTTCATTTCTAAAAACCAAGCATTGGCATCTACCAAATTGATGTTTCGCTTTCGCATTCCTCTTATATAATAATCATAATTTGTCTTTAAACCCTCACGAGGAATTTGATCTTCATCTGGTAAATATTCATGAAAATAATCTGCTTTGTTGGGACCAATAACAACCATTAAGTGTTTTCCCAACTTTTTTAGCGTATCTTGTAGTTGAACCAAACGATTCAAACGAGTGTTGATTTCAAATTCTTTGACTTCAAACTTTCCATTGTGTTCCAAGATATAGTCGTAATCAAACAAATAATTTTCTTTTCCAATAACAACAGCGTGTACCTTAGACTTATTATACAAAGAATAGGCAACTTGATGGTCCAAACGCAATGCCCAATTTCTAAATCCAAAATGTGTTTTTAAATATTTTTCTTTACCATCTTGATAAGAACCATCTACCCAAGCAGCCTTACTAAACGTTACATCACCAGGAATAGGCTCGTAGCCCCCTAGTTTACCGACCTTAACGAAACTAAACAGCACTTGTAGTATAGGCAAAAAAAGCATTGCTACAATAAGATAAAATAGACGTTTTTGCATCGTATTGCTTGTTTTTCTACTCATAATAATTGTTATTGTTTTTGCAATTTTTGTTTGATAACATAAGCCACATTGTCGTACAACATTTTTTCAAAAGGCACCCCAGCATTCGTAGCACGTTCTTCCAATAATGCCATCCATTTTTTATCTTTTCGAGCGGTTATCATTCGCTCTTGAATCAATATTTCCAACAATGCTTTGTCTTCTAGCACCTTTTTAGGAAAAAAATGCTTGTACAAATCCAAATCAAAACCAAAGCCCAAACGCCAAAGATTAAAGGCAGAATTGATAATAAAAATGACTTCCTTATCCTTTATTTCTTCTTCCAAATTAAGGCTACTAACGGCTTGTCTTGTTGGGTGGACTTCTCGGTTATAATACCAAAAATCGCCATTATCAAACACCTTAATCAACCCCTTCCAATGCACAAACGTCCAGTAAAAGCTATCTCCTATTGTCAACGATTTTGGTTTGTATTTATTGGTGTCATCGATGTGAATGCTTGGATAAGGCAAATCGTAATACGGCAGTTTGAATAGTAAATTTAAAGCTCGTTCTGCATCATTATCCGCATCTCTTGCTTCTCCGCTCAATTTCATATCTGACCATGAAAAATCAGGTAAATCTTTATCTAAAACACGCTCCACATATCCAATCAAAGTATCTGTAAACAAAATAGAACCATAATCCGTCAAATGAATTCCTGTTTGCGGAAACAAAGGATATTGAGCGGTTGGTTTTAAATCCAAAAACCACTGATTCATATCAATATGGTTGATACCATGTGTTTTAAAACCTTTGACATAATAATCATAATTTGTTTTTATCCCTACTCTATTCGTTTGATTTTCATTGGGCAAATATTCAGCAAAATAATCTGCTTTATTGGGTGTAACAATAATAAATAAATGTTTTCCCAACTCGCTCAAAGTATCTTGCAATTCTTTAAATCGCTGTAACTTTGCTTCAATCACATCTTCTCCAACAAAATCATTGCCCATATATGCTTCCACATAATCGACACCATACAAGTAGTTATTTTTACCTACAACGATATTGTCGGCTTCCGATCGTCTGTATAGACTATACTTGGCTTGATTGTTTATTCGTATTGCCCAATTTCTAAAACCAAAAAAACGCTCTCTATACTGTTCTTTTGCGACTTGGTAAGTTCCTGTCAACCAAGTACTAGCTGTTAGCGCACTATCTTGAGGCACATGAGGGTCATACCCATCCAGTTTACCTACTTTTACCCAATGATATTCTTCTTGTATCATTGGCACAAACAACAATACAAGAATGCTACAGAATAATACCTTCGATATGTCTTGCTTAAATTTCATACGATTGACAATACAAACCTTCGTTTCCTGTAAAATCATTTTTTTTATTTTACAGAGTAGTCAGGGGTATCAAAGAACAAATAGAATTAAAAACGGTAATAAATAAAAGGATTAAAACTGCTGGCAGCAATAGACGATACGGATAAAACAAATAAGCTAATTGCAACAACATACATAACCAGCGTTTGCCAAGTGTTGTATTCTCCCAAAAACACCAAATCGTGTACTCTTTTGATTGGGCGCAATAAGGTCGAAAAAGCAAAGGCAATAGCAATAAATAGGATGACAAAAAACTCTGTGCTGTAAGGAGATTCTACCACCGAAAAGTCAAAGCCAAATAGTTTTCGATAGAAGCGTCCAATGGCTCGAATATCTTCTATAAAAAACAAAACCCACCCCATCATGACCACAAAAAAGCAATAAAACAGGCTGATGACATTTCCTATTTTGCCCATTTTCTTAAACAGAGATAATAAGAACACTCGTTCTACAATCAAAAATATACCATGAAAAGCTCCCCACAACACAAAATTCCACGAAGCGCCATGCCATAATCCAGACATTAAAAATACAAACCAAAGGTTAAAATAAATCCTAGCCTTAGAATCTACTCTTGATCCACCCAATGGAATGTATAGGTATTCTCTCATAAAAGCTCCTAAGGTAATGTGCCAACGCCTCCAAAATTCGGTAATGCTTCTAGACGTATATGGATTGTCAAAATTTTCTGGGAAGGTAAATCCTAGCATTCTTCCAATTCCTATTGCCATATCTGAGTATCCAGAAAAATCAAAGTATATCTGAAAAGTATATGCAAGAATACACCACCAAGCGATAGGAGTATTAATCAAATTCCAATCAATTGCTAGCACTGCTTCTGGATTAGAACCAATGACTGATGCGACAGCTTCTCCTAGTACGTTTGCAATCAACACCTTCTTGCCCAAGCCAATACAAAATCTATAAAATCCCAACAAACGATCGTTGTAAGATTCTTCTCTATCCTCAATCTGATCTGCAATGCTGTTAAAACGCACAATAGGTCCTGCAATTAGTTGAGGGAACATCATGATATACAACATATAATCCCAGACCCGTTCCAATGGCTTGTGTACTTTCCGATAAACATCTACAGAATAGGTCAATGTCTGAAAAGTATAAAATGAAATTCCAATAGGCAATGCTATTTTTGTCCATTGTATTTCGGTTCCTCCAGTAGTTGAGATTAAGGCATTGACATTTTCTACAAAAAAATTGGCGTATTTAAAAAAGGCCAGAAGTCCTAAATTGAGGGTAATAGATAAGCCTAAAAGGATTTTTTTTCTTCGCTGTGCCTCTGTTTGATGCATGAAACGCACCAAATAAAAATCTATGAAAGTCGAAGCCAATAACAGGAAAACAAATTTAGGTGCCCCCCAACTATAGAAAAAAATACTAAATGCAAGAATAACCCAGTTCTTGTTCTTTTTACTACTCAAAAAGTAAAAAAATAGGAAAGTAGGCAAAAAATAAAGCAAAAAACTAATGCTGCTAAATACCATTTTGTGCTAGCCTTAATAAAAGATGAATGATTACTTATACCCATACTTCGTAAAAAATCATATCATTTTGATTATCATCAGAACACCTTTTAAAAGACAAAAACGACACCATTGATAATCAGAACAATACAAACATGATTTTTTATTTTTTCGAGAACTAAGCAAACGGCTAAACAAAGGCTACCTCACAACCAAAGGGAGCAACAAAGGTAACTAAGCTTGCCGATTAAGCTTGTGCTTAATAGCACAAAGAAGTTGTTCACTAGCGTAGCGAGCTAACTAAGCAAAGCAATCTCATAAAATAATCCACGAAGTACTATATATATTAACAATTCCAAATTGGAAATCAATAGTTCGTTAAAACCACATCGTAGCAGTGGCACTAACTAAGCTTGCAATTTTACGAGCGTAGCGAGCTAAAAAAGTGAGAAAGCAACATCTACGCAGTAGCAGCACAGCTAACTACTATTTGTTAATACGAAGGTCGAAAGATAGGGTTATTTAGCTGCAAATAGCATAAAAAAAGCCAAAAAAAAACTCCTTATAGGAGTTTTTTAAATTTATTTCTTAGACTTAGACTTCGATTTTGTCACTTTCTTGACTTTCACCTTCATATTATTCTTTTTGAGAATTTCTTGTGCCAAGTTCAAAAAGTTGATGGCTCCTTTAGAAGCAGCATCGTACATGGCGACAGGCATTCCTTCTCCAGGAGCTTCTGCAATTCTAGAATTACGATGAATAATAGTCGTAAACACTCTACTATCAAAATACTTACGAGCTTCTAAAACTACTTCCTTAGCCAATCTCAAACGAGCATCATACATAGACAGCAAGATTCCTTCTATATCCAACTCTGGGTTTAACTGCGTTTTTACTTGGCGAATTGTATTCATCAATTTTCCCAAACCTTCCAAAGCAAAATATTCACATTGCACAGGAATTAAAACAGAATCAGCAGAAGTTAAGGCATTGACAGTCACTAAGCCCAAGGAAGGCAAGCAATCAATGACAATAAAATCATACGAGTCTTTTACCTCTTTGATAATTTCCTTCAAAACAAACTCCCTGCGAAAACGATTGATCAATTCGATCTCTGCACCGACCAAGTTAATATGAGCAGGAATTAAATCCAAGCCAGGTGTTTCTGTTGAGATAATAGCATCTGAAACAGGAATATCATTAATCAAACAATCGTACAGATTGTAGTCAACTTCTTCCATAGCAACCCCAATCCCTGTAGTAGCATTGGCTTGAGGATCTGCATCAATCAGCAAGATTTTGTATTCCAAAATTGCCAAACTAGCAGACAAATTGATTGCCGTAGTAGTTTTTCCAACCCCTCCTTTTTGATTTGCGACAGCAATTACTTTTCCCATCTTTTTTTATGATAATTGTTTTTGGCATTCAAACATTGAGAATCTTCTCAATACGTTTATAGGTGATAATACTTAAGTGCAAATGTACAAAATTTTAAACTAAAAATGACGGCTCATTGCAATGAATGTATCAAACTTATGTTTTTTATTTAACTAAAATAACAGGAATCCCTTTGTAAGCCTACATTCTTATTCGCAGTGTCGCTCTAATTCTCCTTCTTTGCTTTATTAGCTTCGTTTCTCCAATATCACTCAAAAAAACATCTAGTTTACTTAAATAGGAATTTGAGGTTCCCAGTCTGACCAACTCCCACTAATTGTTGAATTTTGTCTGTTCTTTTCCAAATAAGTCAAAAAAGTTACTCTATTTATAAATTTAGCGCCCATTGTAGCCAAATGCTTGGTTTCTGATTGGCAATCAATCAAATCAAATCCTTTTTTTTCTATGGTTTTTGCCAAACAAATTAAAGCAGTTTTTGAGGCATTAGATGTTTTTGCAAACATAGATTCCCCAAAAAAACAATTTCCTAGTGCCAAGCCATACAAACCACCTACCAACTTATCTCCTTCCCAAGTTTCTACAGAATGTGCAAATCCTAAATGATGCAAATGAATATAGGCTTCTTTCATTTCTTCTGTTAGCCAAGTTCCATTTTGTCCAGTTCTAGGAATAGAGCCACAAGCCTCTATCACTTCATCAAAAGCCGTATCAAAGCTAACGTGGAATTTTTCTTTTCGAAATACCTGTCGCATACTTTTCGACACTTTGATTTCAGAAGGGAATAGCACAAAACGAGGATTTGGTGACCACCACAAAATGGGTTCCCCTTCGTTGTACCAAGGAAATATTCCATTCTCATATGCCAATAACAGTCGCTTAGGAGATAAATCACCTCCTACTGCTAACAATCCCTCTGGTGAAGCATATTTGGGGTGTGGAAATGCCAATTCTTCTGTTAACCAATACATTATTTAAAAGCTATATGATGATTCAACTTTTTGCTTTCTAGCAATTCTACTTAGCAAGAAACAAACGTACGGAAGTTATATTTTTTTTACTAAATATTTTGCAAGCACTTTGTACAACTCTGCAGGTTTAAACGGTTTGACAACAATATCGTTCATACCTGCTTCATAAATGCGCTCTTTGTTGTCCATTAATGCCGATGCCGTAAGTGCAATAATAGGAATCTGATTGTAATGACCATCTTTTTTAGCTCTAATAATTTCGGTAGCGACATAGCCATCCATATTAGGCATATGAATATCCATTAAAACTAAATCAAATTGCTGTTTATCAACCTTTTTAACTGCTTCTAGACCATCTTCTGCATGAAAAAAATCAACGCCCCATTTTTCTAAGAATTTTTGAACGACCAATACATTAACTGTATTATCTTCCACAACCAGAACTTTTGCTCCTTTTAATTCTTTTCCTAAGCGTTCTTTAGGCGCACCTAGAACACGCTCTTTGGCAAGCGAAGCCCCCTTTCCAAAACCAAGTTCAAATGAAAAAATAGAACCTTTTCCTACCGTACTTTCTAATTCTATATCTGAATTTTGCAGTTGTAATAATCGCTTTGTAATGGCTAAGCCCAAACCAGTCCCTCCATATTTTCGAGTAGTATCTGAGGCTGCCTGCGTAAACATATTAAAGATATATTTCTTCTCTTCTTCCGAAATTCCAATTCCTGTATCTGCAATTGCAAACCTTAACAAGATATTTTGATCGGTTTGCTCAACAACACTCAATGTCAACTTAACTTGCCCTTTTTCTGTAAACTTAATGGCATTGCTTATCAAATTGTTCAAAATTTGTGTTAATCGATTGGGATCGCCTACCAGCATTTGAGATAAATTCACCTCTGCATCTAAGAAGAAGTTGATATTTTTCTTGCGAGCATTTGCAGACATTCCATAATGGATAGAATCCAACAACCCCAACAAATCAAACTCAATCGCCTCAAACTCTACCTTCCCTGACTCTATTTTATTAAAATCTAATACATCGTTAAGAATGGCTAAAAGGTTGTTCGCAGAAAATTTTAAAATATTTAAGTTTTCGACCTGTCTTTGAGCAGGATCATCTTCCAACAAATAATTTGTCAAATTGACAACTGCGTTCATTGGAGTTCTAATCTCATGCGACATAATCGACAAAAACTCCGCCTTAGCATGTGATGATTTTTCAGCTTCCTCCTTCGCCTTGAGTAAATCTTGTTCACGTTCTAGCAACTTCTGAGTACGAGTGGCAATTTCACGTTCGAGATATTTCTTATTCTTTTGGCTGTTTCGGACAGAGATTCGTGCTCCCCCCAATACAATAAAAATAAACAGAATGGCTATTCCTACAAAAAAAGGAATGGTCTTATAAAAAGGCGCTTTGACTCTAATTGGAATGTAAATTTCATTGTTTGACCATTCGCCATTGGTGCCCTGTCCTTTTATAATTAAGGCATAATTTCCATAAGGCAATCTATTGATTCGCACTTCATTTTCTGAAGTATACTGCCAGCCTTGTCCAGAGTCTTCAATTTTGTACATATACCGATTTTGGCTCGGCTTTTCATAATCTAAAAGGGCAAAACTCAGTTTAAAAAAATGATCATTGGGTGAGAGAACAATTTCCTTTGTCCTCAATAACTCAGCCGTTCGATTCTCCATTTCTTTCGCTTGCCCACTCAAACACTCATAACTTAAGATATACATTGGCGTATAGCTTTCCCCCTCTTCTTGAAAATGATTGGGATAAAACGCAACAATACCGTTCACTCCTCCAAAATAAAATCGTCCTGAAGAGGACTGGTGCCATGCCATTTTGTTAAACTCCTCTGTGGTAATTCCGTCCCTAGGTAGATAAACAGCACTCCAATATGTTTTTTTATTAAAGCGCATCAACCCATAATTACTACTCATCCACAAAAAACCATTATCATCCTCTAGAATGGCATAAATTACATTATCTGAAAGCCCTGTCGCAACGGTAAAATGATCTAAATAACCATCTTCGGGATGAAACTTAATCAAACCTCCTTCATGTGTTCCTAACCACAAAATATTCTCAGTTCTATCCTTGTGAATCGTTAGTATGTAATCGTGTGGAATATAGTATGCTTTACTTTCTTCTGGTCCATAATGATAGGTAAATCGACCTAATTTGTAATCAAATTTATACAACCCTGATGTTGTTCCTGCCCACAAGGTATTGTTTGCTGTATCCTCCATCAACGCATAGACCATACTGGTATTGAGTTGTTCGCAAAACCCATAAGCATTATACTTAATAAATGCTTGATAAGTAGTATCAAGGTAATAAAGTCCTCCGTTAGTTCCCATCCACATTCTACCATAACTATCTTGGTAGAGCTTTAGGTTCATTTCTTCATAAAAGTCTTCTTTAACAGGAATGGCGTGTTTGGTAGGATAAGTTTTGATAACACCTGTTTTAGGGTCCAAACATTGTACATCGTTGGTTTGACCGCAAAACCACAAATTTCCTTCTTGGTCCTTTATAGCATCTAGTTCCGGCCATCGATTCTCACCTACTTTTATTGGTTTAATAGAATCTTCTAAATGAATGACATCTCCTGTCTGCAAATTAATTTTTTGACGCCCAGAATAGGTATTCACATACAAAAAACCTCCCTCCTCTATGATACCACGAATGCTATACCCTTTGCTTGTAGGAACAAATTCATCTTGGTTGAGATACGTGTGAAACTTATTGGGCTCTACAGTAAATAGGTACACGCCATCCGTTGTCGCAATCCAAGAGTTATTATCATTATCAAAAAAAATGCTAAAAATACTGTGGTTTCGCTCCCTCAACAAGAGGTTGGTAAAATCGTAAACTAACTCTCCTTTTGCCGTGTATATTTTTGAAATTGTTTCATCATAAAACCAAATCAAACCATTTGGTGCTTGTCGTATATAGACACTACTATAAATTCCCTCCTTTTTAAACGTCAGTGAAGCAGGATTGTAATCGACAGGCTTAGATACCTTTTTGGAAAAATAAAATAAACTATCCTGTTGAAGGTATTTGGCATATCCCAAAATCTGATCTCCATCACAACGAACATCTAAAATATCCTTGAATGGCAACAAATCTTCTTCTTGAAGATTCCCGTCTTTATCATACTCTAAAATATATCCCATCCCAATTACCCAAATAGCATGTTTGCAAAACAAAATATTGCTCAATGTATGATTGGCATGAGGCAAATCAAATAGTTTTTTGCATGCACCATTTCCTTTGTACTCAAAAACTTGTCTTGATTTGGTGACGATAAATAGAACATTGGGAGCGGCTTGATAAATATCAAAGATATCGTATTCTTTTATAGGAAAAGAAGCACCAAATTTATCGGTTAGGCTTTCTACTTTTAGGGTATTAATATTGATAATACTAACTTGCTCAAATGGTCGGGACTCTGTATCTAAAAAGGTAACCCAAAGACAACTGTCTTTATCTTCGTAAATTTGATCAATAACATTGTTGGCTAGACCTTCTTTTTCTTTGGTTAACAATCGAAAAGAATATCCATCATATCGATTCAACCCATAATTGGTCGCTAACCAAATAAATCCTTTAGAATCTTGAAATGTATTGCGGACAAAACGATTAGAAAGACCATCTTCTATAGATAGTCTCCGTATTTTGGCAGAGAATGATTGTCCTACTAAAGCACTATTGCATAACAACAGCACAATGGCGAATATAATACTGTACTTCGTCATTTATTTGGTTCGTCTATGGGGATATTAATCGGTAATTTGGGAATACAATTATTTTAGTAGACTCTAATAGATTATTATTACTTTGGTCTTTTTCTTAATTTCTTGTTCTAAAATACTGAAAGCTACCCAAAATAACGGATTTGAATGCAATAAAAAAAAAAAAGTAGGTTCTTTATGATATAATGGAACCATATACCACTAAAAATGGGTTCTTTGATTATCATTTTTAAACTTATTGTTATGAAAATCAAACTTCAATCGTGCAGTTTAACCAAATGGCAGAAGACGTATTGTGAAACACTAGTTCAACATGCCAACAATCCTCTTATAGCTCAATATTTGAGAGATAGTTTTCCTAATCCATATACGTTAAAAGATGCCGTATCTTGGGTTGAATTCAATCAACAAATAAAAGGACCAGCTCAAAATTTGGCCATTTTAGTAGAAGACAACTGCATTGGTGCAATAGGCTTGCGTCCTGAAACAGATATCCATCGTTGTAATATAGAACTTGGATATTGGATTGGAGAAGCATACTGGGGACAAGGTATTGTTACAGAAGCTGTCCGTTATATGATTTCTTATGCCTTTGAGCATTTTGAAGTACAAAGAATCTATGCGGGTGTTTTTGAAGGGAATATTGGTTCTCAAAGAGTTCTTGAAAAAGTGGGCTTTCGCCTCGAATCTATTGTCCCTAAAGGAGTGATCAAAAATGGTGTTTTATTAGATGAACACATCTATTCTTTCTTAAAACAATAGTTAGCTGCGTGGTGTCAACGAACTATTGTGTTTTGCCAACCTATTTGAAAAAATTTCCTTTACCGAGTCTCCTATAGGTTATCTCTTCCTGTATGTTATCAGTAAAAAAATCACCAATACAACAGGTAGAATCATTAATATAATTTGCCACCAAGCCCAATGTTTTTTAAGTTCAATGGGATTGTAATCCCCCAATTGAATAAAACTTGCCCAAAAGAAAGGATGAGCCGTTAGGTTTTTCGCTTTATTCAGGTAAGTAATTTTGGCATTTTGCATGGCCTCATCTTTTCCGTATCCCATTGCTAATTCGTTATAAAAAGCACTGACCAAAATAGATGTTGCTTTATCATTGATAGGCCACAACGTCATCACTAAAGAAGGCACTCCAGAGTACATAAACCCCCGCCCTAAACTCACAACACCTTCTCCACGTTCATACTTGCCAAAGCCTGTTTCACAAGCAGAAAGCACTACCAAATCTGTATTTATTTCCAATAAATTCAATTCATAAGCATGCAATAAATCATCCTCCTTTTTATTCCCCGAATGGGTAAACACCAAACTAGAGTACTCTGGCTGCTTTGAATCTACGATTCCATGCATTGCCAAATGAATGACACTATAAGGAGCTTTCTTGCTATATTCCTTAAACATAGCTTCATTGGAATTTGTTCCATACAAAAACTTGCCTGCAAAGGTCTTAGACAGGTACTCGACTTCTCTTTTTGCTCCTGGCAAATCCTCGACACTTGTTCGAATGCGATAGTCTCTTGCACTAAATCCTTTTGCATTAATAAATTTATCTTTATCATAAGAAGAAGCCATTGCCAACATCTTACCATTTGTTTTTACAGGAGCCCTGCTAAACAATTTTAAGGTCGAAGAATAATGATAATTGATGGTTTGTTTCTTAATCAAATAAGGCAATGTTTTAAAATTTACAGTCTGATAATCTGGCTTTTCTGTCAACAAAACATCAAAAGGAACATAGTTTAACATACCATCAGGTATTATCACCAAGCGTTCTATTCCTTCTTTTTTTAGAGCAGGTTCCAAAAATTTTTGATAAATCAACCGACCATTTTTGGTTAACAACAAATAAGAAGATTCTATATCTTTGGTCAACATTTTAACATCCGTCAGAGCTGTGCGTAGACCTCGTATTGCGGACATAAATTGATTGTCCATTGGAACTTTCGTTACCCAAACAGTATCCGAATAAACACTAAAAATATAGATATGATTGGCACCGACAAAAAACTCAATCAAAGCAGTTTGGCTATCTAAATCTTTTTGTACTTGCTCTAAGTTAGCTATTTGTGTATTGTACTTTAGTTCGTGATATTTAGGATAATTATTTTCCAAAGTATCTTGAAGTTTCTCCGAAGCTCTTTTAAGCTTTAATAATTCTTTTTGATGCCAACTAATCATTGACTCGTCTCTAGCCGATTTAGCTTCAAACAACAACTTTTCATAACGTACCCGTTCTCTAGCGAGTCGTCGTTCCTCGTTGAGCAACTTTTTGGGAACATTCCCAAAGTTTCTAGCTTCCTCTGCTTTTAAGGCATCAAGCAATAGCATTGCTTTACTTTTTTCAACCAATTGAAACGCTTCCTCCAAATACCTTCTATCTTGGGTTCTTTGATACAAGTCAAGCGACACGCCTATTGACAATTCGTAAGTAGGAATCATGGTTTGTACCATAAATAATTTAGAACCTTCTTCCTTAAAGTTGTTGCGCATTTTTTCTAATAACAACACCGCTGCCTCTGTTTTATTATTGGCTAATTCCAAGGCATCTTTTTCTTGTAGCAATCGAGCTTCTGCATCTAGTATTTTCAATAAGACAGCCTTATCTGGAATAGCATCTGCACTATCTTTATTCATCAAAAAAGAGATCAACTCTTGCTTAGCAGGTACTTTTATTGCCTGTTTGGCTAGATTATAATACATCTGTGCTTGGGCGCTATGATTCTTTTTTTGCTCTGTTTGCCCTAAATTAAAGTACACTTTCGCAATTAACGGATGCTCTGTTCCATAGGTCTCATGCCGAATTTTCAAGGCTTTTTGGTAATACTCCAAAGATGTATTGTAATTCCCTATTGCTCTGTAATATAACCCACAAACACTAAACGTTTCGTCTTTTTTATCTGCTTGCCTTTTGTGAATATCAAGATTTTTTTGAATAGCCTCATACGCTTCTTTGTAACTTCCTAACTCCGTTGCGGCATAAGCAATGCCATTGTACATATTGATATAGGATTGATCCAACTGGTAAGGTGGAACTCCTTTGGATTTTGCAAGAGACTGAATGCCTGAATTATAAAGAGACAAAGCTTCCTCTAACTTTCCTTGGCGGGCAAAAAATTCTCCTAAATTTAAATTTGTGGTCGCTGCATCAAAATAGTTTCCTAATTTTTTAAATAAATACAACGAATTATTACAATAATCCTCAGCTTTATAAATATCTCCCAATTCAATGTAAAACAACCCAATATTGTTATAAAATCGCGCTAAAAACAAGGTATCATCCTGAGTTTTCATATCCTTCTGTACGACCTCGACAGCATTCATGGTTTTATCCAAGGCTTCTTCATAATCCCCTGTTTTGTAATACAAAGCGCCATACAAACCCATTATTTCTTGCAACAACCTATTTTCAACCTTGATATAAGTTTTGTAGGCACTAAAAGAATTGTCTAAAAAGCGCTCCATACTTTCGTAATCTTGTTGTCGAAAAGCAATTTTTGCTAATTGTGTATTGTCCCGAATGTAGTATTTCCAAGCTCCTTTTTGCTCATGAACCTGTTTTGCTTTTTGAGCAAAAAAAGCAGCAGAATCAATATCATTACTCACCACACACATTTCTGATTTCAACAAATACAAGCGCCCCTTGTAAACAAATTCTTCTTTTGTTGCTGGAAACTCTACGGTTTTTATGGTTTTATAAAAAAAAGCATTAAATCCTAGATAATCACGTACCCTAATATAAGTTCTTAATATATTGCGATTCATCAAGAAAGCCTTTCCCTGACAACCAACTTGCTCGTATAACTTTCCCGATTTTTGAAAGAAAGCAATGGCTTCCTTGTACTTTCCCTTTTGCGATGCTTGCGTAGCTTTGATAAAATAAGTTCTTGCTCCCAACGAATCGGTATTCTTACAAAAATCCTGCTGCCCCTGCATTTTGAAGCATCCCAAACAACAAAGAAAAAGTAGTGTAAATATTTTGTGAATCATATATCTTTTTATCTAGTAGAAACTGCTCGTTTATGGCAGCAAGATACATAATTTTAAACGAGTTATAGGTACATTGTTTTCTCGAAATCTTGAAATAAGATGTGTATTGCAAAATTTTTTCTTCAAAAACAAGCCATTTAAAGTCCCTTCTAGCACACGCTTTATCTAGGATTTAATCTGAAATTAATGCACTTTTTAGTACTTTGCAACAAAAGAAATTAAGTATTCAGTATTAGATATTATCACAATGCAAAATTGCACCATTATTATCAAATAAAAATTATTTATGAAACATTTTATTCTTCCATTGGCTTTGGTCATAACTGGAAATACAGCATTTGCACAGTACAAAATTACTCCTAAATACGATGTGGTATGTACAGAAGTAAAAAACCAAGAACGAACAGGAACTTGTTGGAGCTTTGCTACTTCTTCATTCTTAGAATCAGAAGTTAAACGAACTAAAAAAATGGACATTGACTTATCTGAAATGTTCAGTGTTCGTGCTACCTATATGGACAAAGCACAGAACTATATACTCCGCCAAGGAAAAGCAAATTATAGTGAAGGTTCTTTGTCTCATGATGTTATCAATGCGGTAGAACGTGTTGGCTTAGTTCCTGAAGCTGCCTTCTCTGGCAAATCTGAAGGAGTTGAAGTGCACAACCATGGAGAAATGATTAGCGCAACTAAAGGAATGCTAGACGGTTTACAACAACGCAAAACATTGAGCCCTAGATGGAAAGCTGCTATGAATGCCATTTTGGATATTTATATGGGAGATGCCCCAGAACAATTTAAGTACGATGGCAAGGAGTATACCCCAAAAAGCTTTGCTCAATTCTTAGGCATCAAGGGAAGCGACTACATTAGCTTAACTTCTTATACTCACCATCCTTTTTACCAATCCTTTGTTTTAGAAATTCCTGATAATTATTCGAATGGCTCTTATCAAAATGTTCCTATGGAAGAGTTGGAACAAATTGTAGATAATGCGATTCAAAATGGGTTTTCGGTAGCATGGGATGGAGATGTTAGCGAAGCTACGTTTAGCCACAAAGAAGGCTTAGCTATTTTGCCTCAAGATCCCAATAGAGAAAACTTATGGGATAAACCAGATGCTGAAATAAAAGTAACACAAGAATTGCGTCAAAGTACGTTTGAAAGCAAGTCGACAACAGACGATCACTTAATGCATTTGGTAGGCATTGCTTATGATACAAAAGGTACCAAGTATTACAAAATTAAGAACTCTTGGGGGACATCGAATACGTTTAAAGGCTATTTGTATATGTCTCAAGCCTATTTCCAACTGAAAACAGTAGGTATTTTAGTACACAAGGAAGCCATTCCTAAAACGATTAGCAAAAAATTTCAATAAGTTTAACAACTTTTCTTCTGTTGCCTTGTTAGGTGTCTGATTATTTTTAATAATGCTGCGTTACTACTGCGTAGTTGTGGATTTTTTAAGCGTTTAATACAAAAACAATGACGGTACAAGAATATAGAGATCTATTTGCCCAAATTTTGATGGGAGAAATAACAGCAGCTCCTTATGATAAAGAAAGTTATATCAATTATGTAAAATTGAATAACTCTAGAATGAAACGTTGGACCAAGCAAGGCACCATTGAACCCAAACTTGCTGAGGCGATTATGGAGATTAACCAACCTCAAAAATGGGTTTTAATCACAGAACCTTGGTGTGGTGATGCTGCTAATTCAATTCCTTACATAGAAAAAATGGCTGCCCTTAATCCTAATATCAATATTGAAGTGCAGTTGCGAGATTCTGATAGTGAAATAGATAACTACTTGACCAATGGAGGAAAATCGATTCCTAAATTGATCGCTAGAGATGCTGAGGGGAATGATCTGTTTACTTGGGGACCTCGTCCTGCCGAAGCACAAGCTTTGGTACAGAAACAAAAAACATCTGATGCTTCTACGGATGAAAAATACGGAGAAATCTTGCATTGGTACAAAGAAGATAAAGGGCAGTCTATCCAAACAGAGCTTTTAGGCTTACTGTCCCAATCAACCGTACATTAAGATGTATTTATCGAAGCCATCATTATAATAAAAATGTGCTGCTGTATCTATTTACAATAGTTCGTTGCTTTTTTATCTTTTTGGTAACTAAGCTTGCGATCTCACGAGCGAACCGAGCATAGCGAGCTCACGACCGTAGGGAGTAACAAACCGAGCTAAAAAAGTAAAAAATCAACGAACTACTATATTTAACAGCAGCACATTTTATTTGTAATAAGCAGCAAACCGAAAGAATGTTTCTACTCACTAAATAGGCAATTTTGCTACTCTCTAGAATTATAATCCGAAAGTTCTTGCTCGTCTGCAAAGTAGTAAATTCTAATTTGAGCTGTATCGTTCAAGAAATTAATTTTTCCAATCTCAAAACGATTAATATTTAAGCCTGTCCGTTTTTCCAAATCTTTTTTTAGTTCGGCTTCCATAGAAGGCTTGATGAGGTTTATTTTTTCATAGACAATTGTCTTTCTCGTTTCATGCTTTAATAACCACAAATATTCTAGAGCAAACGTTATAAAAGTTATGGTTCCATTAATAATGGCAATTTCAACCATTGACACCTTTTTGGATGCCAGCGAATTGATTACACTCAATCCAATGACCACAAAGAGATAAGTCATTTCTTTAATTTCTATGGTATTGGTACGGTAGCGAATGATTCCAAAAATAGCAAATAGCCCTAAGCCCATTCCCGTATCGATGTCCAATTTTTTGAGACTAAAACACAAGAAAAAAGTAATAAAACCTATCAAATAATAGGTAAATAAATAGTCTTTTCGTTTGGTGATTGGATAATACAAAAATCGAATAATTATTGTAAGAAAGACTACATTAATGAGCATTCTCAACAATAATTTGTACACATCATCATCAAACCAGGTAACTTCAAGCATAGTTATTTAATCTTAGGAGTTTCTTTTTAAATCGATTATATTTAATATTTTCTTGCCCATACAGGTGTATAATGCCCATACAATATTTACTAATTCGATAAGGACGCATTTCTTTTTCTCTAACTACTTTATAAAAAGGAGAATCTCTAGTAATCCGTTCTTGTTTCAATTCAGCAATGACAATATTTTTAAGTTCTTTTTGTTTGTTTCCAAATTCAAAATTTAGATTAATATCTAAAGTAAGCCGTTCTACAGCATGTTTAGCAACCAACGTAATTCGATTGTAAGTATTCATCATTACGGGTTGCAAATCAGCTTTAGGAACCATTAATTCTTTCAAGAAATTGCGATGAGGTTCGGGCATTTCTTGTGCCATGTCTTCTACTTTTATCCTTTTTTTGTTGGTCCTTCCTTTGTATTTGTGTTTGACTTCTAAAAAAGATAAATTGGAATCAACATAAGTTCGGTATCGCACTTTATAACGGCTAGTTCTTTCTCTATGATGCTCGTTGTAAAAGAAAAATTCAGCATTATCAAAATACAGGCTTCTATAAGCAGGAAGCATATTTCCATCTATTTTTACAACTTGATAATCATCCATCAACTCCTCTAGGATTTCCATGAGTTGATCCAAACCAAACAAAAACTTCGTCTCCACCCTATTCATAAGCTTTACTCGGTCCATTTCCTTCAAAGAAATTGGTTCAAATTTACGAAGTAATTGCACTAAGTCATTTTTTATCATAAAATATATTTCACTAGGGTGTAATGAATGTTGGTTGCTTCCACTTTTATGTCGTTCAAAAAAAATAATCCCCTATAATAAGGAGATTTTTTTTCAAAAAAAATAATTCAGTATTGAGAGTCTAAATTTTAGTTTTTATTTGGTCTATTGTGTAATTATATGGTGGGTTAAATTTTGAATCGTCACCAACAAATACATAAGTAGTCGGCAGTGTATTGCCAATGACTATTTTTTAAAATGAACGTCCATTTGAGGAAAAGGAATAGAAATGTCCTCTTTATCGAACGCTTTTTTAACATATTCTTGCATAAAAAACATGGTATCCCAATAATCTACACCTTGTGTCCATACCCAAACGCCCAAATCGACAGAACTATCATTTAATTTTTCAACAATCACTTTGTGTTCTTGCCCCTCTATATTTACCAAAAATGGGCAACCTTTGATCACTCCCCAAACTACTTCACGTGCTTTGTCTATGTCATCATCATAACTAATTCCAAATGTCAAATTTAATCGAATAATTCCAGCACCTGTAATATTTTCAACAACATCTCCTGTTAAAATAGAATTGGGAATGACAATCAATCGCTGGTGTATTGTTTTAAGGATGGTATTAAAAATTTGAATCTCCTGTACAATCCCAATATTATCCCCTATGCTAATCATATCTCCTGTCCTAAAAGGCTTAAAAAATAAGATTAATATACCACTAGCAAAATTACTCAACGACCCTTGCAAAGCCAAACCTACCGCAAAACTCGCAGCAGCTAACATCGCAACAAAAGAAGTGGTCTTAATTCCTAGCAAGTCTACGGCACTTAATGCGACAATCACTTTGAGCAACAAACCCAACAAGGTTATAATAAACGGTCGCAAATCTTCATCAAAAGAATTGGAACGCATCATTTTATCTAACAAAATCATGGCTTTGTTGATGATTTTGAAACCAAAATAAAATACAATTAGCCCTAGCATAAACCTAGGCGCATATTCTAACACCATCCCTCCAAACTTATTCCACAGTTCTTGTGCGTTGATATCAAACATAGTTGTTATTCTTTATAATATTTTTTTGTTCTAAAGTTAACATTTTTTATTCTTCCTTAATAAGCCCCTCTTCCTCTTCCTTTATAATAATCCCGTTGACCAAATCGTAAAAAATAGGCTCAAGCATCTTAAAATCTTTCTTTCGCTTGCCTCCTTTCACCCCCCATTTCGAACGCACATAAAAATAATAGACAATGCTATCTATCAATAAATACCGCTCCCAATAATTTTTGTACGTATAAGTCTTTCGCTTCAATTTAATACCTAAAAAATTTATCGTAGACCTCCAAACATCTAAATCACAACCTCGTCGGTCTAAATAATAGTATTTTGATTTTTCTATATCAGAAAAAGGAATACTACGACCAGACAACATATCATTTCTATTGGTATACCTTACACTTATTTTTTTAGCAACTAACTCATATTTCTCCAACTTACTCAAACTCGTGTCGCCTTCTAGTTTTTTAGCATAAGCCATTACATCTACTGATCTATTACCATAAAGAGGAATTACCCACATAAAAATAGTTTCATTGTTTTCCAAGCGAAGCTCATTGTAGATTAGCATGGTAGTAGAAATGTCTATTTTTTTACCAATAGGCCCATATGATTCTCGTTGGTGTATCTCAAAGTCTTTGGAACATTTGATAGACACCTTATCCGTTAGCCTTAATACCGTATCCATCAGAATAGGCTGCCCAACAACAAGCGATAAATTTACCCCCAACAAGGCAACTAATAGCAGTATTTTCATTTTTTATTGCTTTAGAATGGTTATCACCAAAGAACTAAAATACTCTTTCAATACTTTGTAGCTTATTTTTTGAGGATTTTCAATTTCAACTTCTTGACGAATAAAACCTTTGCCAAGATCCAATGTCAATACATTATTTAGCTTTGTCCGCAGATTCCCCAGCGTTTGATTAAAAGATGCTTGAAGTGCTTTATTTTGTTCTAAAATAGTTTCAACGGTCTCCTTAACCTCTTTAGAAATTTTCCCCTTTAGAGGAATAATCGATTCTAATCGAGCTATTTCGTCTACTATCTTTTGATCAAAAATCTGCCTAATTTGCTTGGTCTTCCCATGGGGATTGAACAAAATAGCTTGCTTTTCATTGGCATCAAGCAGCGAATAAGCATGTTTGAAATTCATGTATATTTTCTCTCCTATCTTCACCACATGTTGATCGGTTAGAACAGCATCTCCCTTATAAGAAGTTGGAGAAGAAACATTTATTTTATATCCTTTCTCTTTGGCAGAGAGAATGATTTGTCGAAGGTGTTTTTCAGAAACCTTGCTAAAGTCCAAGGGATTTTTAAATTCATTTTCCGTAGGCGTATCGCTAAGCTTTCCCGCACCATCCAAATAAATCTCCGTAGGTTGTTTTACTTTGTTGCCTAGCAAAACCTTCATTGCTGCTTCTGCATGCCCCCCAGTTACTCTCTCGTCCGTAAATTCTCCCTTCGCCATTAATTTAGCATAAGCTTTTTCTAAGATGGCCACCCAAATGTCGTTGACAGGGCTAGCGCCTATGTATTCATCTTTTTTTTCTATATTTCCTACCAAGTTAGGATACTCTCTATGAAGAACCATCAATTTTTTATCCACCTCAATCTGTACAGGAATGCCATTCTGATATAATGTAACGATATACAATCCATCTTTTTCTTCAATCATTTCTTTAATAAGTGAAGATTCGTCCTCTGTTAGATTAGCAAGGGCAGACAATAGATAACAGTCTCCCACTTGTCCTTGTTTTATATCTTCTAGCTCAATTCCATTTTGCTCATCATATAGGAGTAAATCTGGGTCTTTAAATTCGAATGTGGCTTTTCCTCCTATGACTTTTAGCTTATCCTTTTCATCATCTGATAGACCATAAGTTACTTGCTCTTTCGCTGAAAATTCATCTTCATTCTGTTGATACTCTAAAAAACCATCATCCGAATTCTCTAATCCTTTTTTCTTGTCTGTGTAGTAAGTGTCTTTATCTAAATTAGAGATTGTTTGTTGTAGGTTGTCGAAGTTTTCTTTAATCGCAGCATACTTTTTACGCTCTCTATCAGTCTGTCGCTCTATTGCATCTAATGCATTCCAACTATCTTGTGACACCTTTGTTAAAGAATTTATTTCTTGGCGGACATTTTCCAATTCTATTTTCCATTCATCATAACTTAACATCAGATCAGGGTAAGTAGAAAAACGCTCTCCAATCCTAATTATTTCGCTCCACACATACTCCAGCTTATTGCTCACTTCATGAGCCAAACTCAAAAATGGACTTGCTTTTATTTCTTTTTTGCTTATTTGAGCTTCTTGGACAAGTGATAAGTTATTTTCCAAAATTTGTATTCTATCATCAATATGCTCAATTACCACTTGCGTTTCCTTAATAATTTTATGATAATTGGCATCAAATATTGAAGTCTTATTGTTGCCCTCATAATTAAACTCTAAGCCCTCATACCGTTGCAATGCCTTTTTTAATTCCAAATTGATCGTATTCAATTGGAATTTTCTAGTACTAATGAGCACATTTTTTTCTCCTAAATCCTCCATGCTTAGCTCTTCCAACTCTGTGGGCAACTCCACAAGAACCGTATTAGCTAAGTCCTCTTGAATACTCAAAGGGTCAAAACTTGTTTTCCATGAAGCCTCTTTATTGGGAATTATTTTAATAGAAGGAAACGCTTCTTTCAACTGCTTTTGGAAAGCCTCTTTAGCAAATAAAGGACTAAAATTATTTTTAGTTTTCTCTGCATTGCTAGGAGTATCAAGTTTAATAGCAGTATATTCTAGCTTTTGTATACGGAAAGAGTTATTAGCATAAGTTATGGTGACAAATTTTTCTTCTTGTTCAAATTTTAATTCAAACGTAAGCTTTCCTTGTAGATTTCCTCCTTCAAAAGAAAACTGTTCTTTTTTAAGCGTAGTTTTTCGAGTAGTTTTTCGCTCTTGATTCGCATACTCAATATCCACTTCTTGGCTAAGCCAATCACAGCTCTCTTTAGCTTCTACCTCTAACACCACTTGGCATTTTGGCATATAAAGCACATCGGATAAAGGATGTCTTAATTTTGCACCAATGATGCAACCTTCAAGAGCATCATTTTCTTTTAGCCTTTTTTGAATTGTTTTAAACAAAGGTTTTAATTGGACGAAATAGTTATGATATTTTTTTGAAACTTTCCCTTTTGCATCTTCAGCAATCAAAAGTCTTTGATAAGTTCTTATTGACTCTAAGAGTTCGTTTAATTCGTCTTTCAATTCTAGATTCATGTGATTTTTGTTTTAGCTTTCTCTAATTTTGCACTTTTGTTATCTACAAGAGTTGTATCAATCCTGTAGTCACACTGTCATACCTCTCTAAATCAAACAGATTCCACAGATTCCTCAGTTTTTTCAGCAGCTTCCAATTCCTCCTCCTTTTGTTTGCCTAGAAAATCTTTGACAAATTTTCGACCGACAATTAACAAAAATGCCAAGCCTGCTCCTAGTATCCCTCCTACAATCATATGCAAAGATGGATTGGGCACTGCTTTTGCCAATGGGTATAAAGGCGGGTCAACAATAGACATTGACGGTGTTTGTTTTTGAGATTCATAAGACACCCAAGCCGCTTCTTTATTAGCCAAAGCTGCAAAATACGACTGTGTTGCTTTTTTCAAATCTGTCGATAAAAACTGTGTTTTAATCAACGTATTATTACGACCATCTGCTTCGGCGGTATTGGTATTCGCATGGTTGATATAAGCGGCTTCGGCACTATTTAATTTTTCTCGGAGTTGCTCTGTTCGTTTTTCTGCCATTTCATAGAAGTGCTCTTTTTGTTCCAAAGCATCTTCACTATAGTAACGATCTAATTCCTTATACAAAGCCATGATTAGTTCATAAGAAAAATCTTCGGAAGTAGAGACTACCTTTAAGATCATAATACCACCTTTAGAAGGTTCTATAATCAAGTGATTTCGTACGATTAGATTGTGTACATACATTAGCAAATAATTTGCTCTTCGATTATAAGGATCAATGGTATCTGCTTGAAAATACATATCCTCCTTATCGGCAACTTTATCTGCATCTTTTTTATAATAGAACTTCCTTAAGTAATGATTGATCAAGTAGTCCTCCTTCGTGTCCTCCTCATTTCTAAGAGAGCTTTTGTGAAATAAGACCCTTGAGATGATCTTTCGAGTAACGATAATCTCTTGCAGACGCTTGAAATTAACATTGTTTTCTGCGGCTCCTGCGCCTCCAAATATACTAGCAATATTTTGCTGATTTTGTGTTGCAACTTTATTAACTGTAAACGAACACGTTGCGGTATAGGTCGTTGGAGTGCTCAGTTTTCGATCACGCATATACTTTCCCAGCAAAACAGCAAAAATTGCAATTAACCAAGAATATTTTAGCACTTCTATCGCATATTCTTTTGCAATTTGTAGTATGTCTGCCATACTAAGTTGCTCCTTTTCTTCAGGAACAACAACGATATGATTTGGATCTTGACTATTCATGCTCTCTATTTATCTTATAGCTCGAATGATGGCATAAATTGATAACGCAGAGAAACCGACTGCTAATGTATCTGTAATAATTTTATACCAGTTGATTGGTTCTCTATCTTTTTTCAATTTCTTCTCTTTTGCCCCCACATACACCATCGCTCCTTTTTCTACTTTAGGATACACTTTAAAGAATAAGAAGTGCCTTGTTTTTTTAACCATTCCATTGGCATAGCGAACATACACCAATCGTTTGCGTCCTCCCTGTTTTCGGTCTACCCCAGCACCATACTCTCTGATATAAAAATTGGCTCGTTTCCCTACATGGTAAGGAATGTTAATTTTTCTTGGATTGAGCGTTTCCTTTTTGAAAATATCCAACAAAATTTCCTTCTTTTCTATTTCTGTTTCGGCTTTTTCTAGTTCTAAATCTAACTCCCTAGAAGCTATTTCGGCATATTCTTTAACTGCTGGATGATTAATTTTCCCTGCAATAGAAACCAAATCTTTTAACTTAGGTAATATGATAACATCCCCTGCTCTTAAGACATAGTTAAATCGCGAATCTTCTCCCTCTTTTTGCAAAATATCTAAATCGAGCAAAACCAAGCCTTCTTCTTTCCGCATTAATTTGGCACCTTTTAAGAAAGCAATATTTGTCCAGCCGCCAGCACGTTTAACCAAATCCCAAACTCGCTCCTCCTCATTTTCCATCGTATAAACTCCTGGCCATCTGATTTCTCCTCTTATTTCTACATTTTTAGGTGCCTCAAAATCCTTAGACGTACGCACAAAAACTTGGTCATAAGGGCTTAATAAAAACTCTTTTGCCCCATCTACCTTTAAACTATCTTCAAAGCTACTAATTCTGAATGTTTTAAAGACAACATACGTGCTATTTCCTATTGAATCCAAGGTTAATCTAGAAATTTCAATATGACTATTAGACGCCTCTCTTTTAAGTCCATTTGCCATATACAGTACATCCGAAAGCATCAAATTATTACTATATTCAAAAGTCCCTGTTTTACGCACAGCACCATATACTTTGACGTTGTATTTATCAATAAATTCTGATTTGTATTTCACCTCAATTTCATCAAATGGATACAACATCATATTCTCTGGAGAATTGGGATTATCCAACAATTCATGGACATTAATTGGGATGTAATTCAAGGACAAATCCTCTTGCAAGCGCTTAATATAAATGCGTTCCATTACCGCAGAGCGAATTATCCCCGATTTCATCAAAGCATCGTATACAGTCGTATTGGGTTCCAATTGATATGTACCTGGTAGCTTTACGGCTCCCTTTACAGTAATATAATTGGCATAAGCCTGCTTGATTGGATTCACATTAATTCTGTCTCCATCTTTAAGCTCAAAATTAAGCTCTCTTCGCATTAATTCGGCTAAATTGACATCAATTAGCTTTTCCTCATCATTTTCGTATCGGATAATTTGTATATTTCTACGATAGGCATCTGGGCGCAACCCACCTGCATACTTAATCAGCTCTATCAAATTTTCCTCTCCTACCAACTCGTAGAAAAAAGGGCGCTCAATTGCACCTTCTATTTCAACCACACGTTCGGCCAATGGAACATAAATGTAGTCATTATTATGCAAGAAAAACTCATCGGCTATATTGGGGTTGTTCATAAACTTATAAACATCCAACGTTCGTGTTTTCATTCTAGAAGAAACTACCTTAATAAGGCGCACACTACCAATTTGAGATGGTCCTCCAGCAGCAACCAAAGCATTAAAAGCTGTATTAACGGCAGGAATGGTATAAGACCCTGGATTAAACACCTCTCCTGTAATATTGATTGTCAAACTTCTAGAATAGTTTAACTCAATAGATACTTGAGAATTTTTAATATTCATATGTTTTTCGAGACGCTTAATAATCGCTTGTCGAGCATCTGCGAAACGCATTTCTTTGATGTACAGTCTAGGAATATCTATACCACGATTAGGGTTTGTCAAATTAATATACCCTTCTTCGTCTAGTGTAACACTCGCACTATAAGAAGACGCCCCCCAAACAGTAATGGCTAATTCATCTCCAATACCCAATAGGTAACTATCGATTGCTTTAATATCTCTAGAGCGAGTAAACAGTGAAATACTCTGATCTCTAAAAAACTGTTGTCCCCAAATTTTTGCTTCAGGCAATTGAGATTGACGCAAATCAAACTTAATCTTAGTATCTTCGTCTTCTTTATCTTCTCCCCCTTCTTCGATTACATCAGTATCTCCTGTCTTTTCCTTTGTTCCATCCTTATCCCCACCATCAGTATTGGTTGTTTTTGTAGTTTTGCCTTTATTCTTATTAATCGCATCTTGAACCCCTGGATCTAAAATAGGTCCATCGGGTCCAATAGGCACTACAGGCACAGGACTGGGTGGTTCTTGTGCTAAACAAACCTGAACCATCAAAATGGCAAAACAGGTTAGCAATAATTTGATTGGATGAAATTTCATAGTAATACTTTATTTTATGTCCTTAGTACGCTGTCAAGTAAATTTAGTCTTCGTATTGAGTTTCATAGTATTTTTGGTAAGCGCCTGATGTCACATTGTTTAACCATGCCTCATTCTCCAAATACCATTTAACCGAAGTTCGCAATCCTTCTTGAAAAGTTACCGAAGGTTTCCACCCCAAATCACGAGCAATCTTGCTAGCATCAATAGCATAACGACGATCGTGACCTTGACGATCTTTTACAAATGTAATGAGTTCTCTAGACTTCCCTTGAGGATTGCCCAACGCTTCGTCCATCACATCACACAGCAAATGCACCAAGTCTATATTTTTCCACTCATTGTGTCCACCAATATTATATGTTTCTCCCAATACGCCTTTCTGATAGATGGTATCAATTGCCGTGGCATGATCATTCACCCAAAGCCAATCTCTAGTGTACTTCCCATCTCCATAAATAGGCAGTGGTTTCCCTTCTTTTATATTATTAATACATAAAGGAATTAGTTTTTCGGGAAACTGATGTGAACCATAGTTATTAGAACAATTAGAAATAACAACTGGCAAATTATAGGTATGATAATAAGCACGAACCAAATGATCTGAACTTGCTTTTGAAGCAGAATACGGAGAACGAGGGTCATAAGCCGTTTCTTCTGTAAATAGCCCTGTTGTACCTAACGTTCCATATACTTCATCTGTTGAAACATGGTAAAAACGTTTGCCTTCCATATTTCCCTCCCAGGTTTGGCGAGCGGCGTACAATAAGTTTACAGTTCCTAATATATTCGTTTCCACAAATGCTATCGGATTCGTAATGGATCGATCAACATGAGATTCTGCTGCCAAATGAATGACACCATCAAATTGATATTGCTCAAATAAACTTTGTACAAATTGGCGGTCGACAATATCTCCCTTAACAAACGTATAGTTTGGCTTCTGATCAATATCTGAAAGGTTTTCCAAATTCCCTGCATAAGTTAATTTATCTAAATTAACAATATGTGTATCAGGATATTTCTCTACAAATAAACGAACTACATGAGATCCTATAAAACCAGCCCCACCAGTAATTAATATTGTTTGTTTCATTTTAGTTATACTATCTATTCTCATTGTCAAACAATGAGTTTTTTGCATTTTTATAATTGAAATTCTTAAGCAATCGTTCAAAAAATAATAAATACCACGACGTAGCAGCGCAGCTAACTAAAAGCAAAGCGCTCACGAAGTAAACTGTATTTCTTTTGCTCACTTGCTTAAGCAGTAGTTACAGGAACAACTTTCTTAAAATATTCATATGTTTTGCGAATCCCTTCTGCACGCTCGACCTTAGGTTCCCAATCCAATACTTCTTTGGCTTTGGTAATATCTGGGCGACGGCGTTTGGGGTCATTAACAGGCAATGGATGATAGGACAAACTTCCATTTCCGACCAACTCCAATACCTCTTCTGCAAATTCTCCAATCGTAATTTCGTCGGGATTTCCAATATTGATTGGCATAGAACAATCGCTTAACAACAGGCGATAGATTCCCTCTACCAAGTCGTCCACATAACAGAAAGAACGCGTTTGAGAACCATCTCCAAAAATGGTTAACTCTTTGCCTTGAATTGCTTGTGAGAAGAAGGCGGGCAATACTCGACCATCATCTACTCGCATACGAGGGCCATAGGTATTAAAAATACGAACGATGCGTGTTTCTAAACCATGGTAGGTGTTATAAGCCATTGTAATCGCTTCTTGAAAACGCTTCGCTTCATCATATACCCCTCTTGGACCAATTGGATTGACATTTCCCCAATAATCTTCGGTTTGAGGATGCACCAATGGATCACCATAGACCTCTGATGTAGAAGCAACTAAAATTCGGGCATTTTTTGCCTTTGCCAACCCTAACAAATTGTGCGTTCCTAAAGAGCCAACTTTCAAGGTTTGAATAGGAATACGCAAATAATCTATTGGGCTAGCAGGTGAGGCAAAATGAAGGATATAATCCAAATCGCCAGGGACATGCACAAATGTACTTACATCGTGATGGTAAAACTCAAATTGCTTCAATTTGAACAAGTGTGCAATATTGTCCATGTTTCCTGTAATCAAATTATCCATTCCAATTACATGGCAACCTTCGGCAATAAATCGGTCACACAAATGAGAGCCCAAAAAACCAGCAGCTCCTGTTATCAATACTCGTTTCATAATTATATTTGCTTGTTCTTATTTATCTTCTTTTTTGCTTTTGGGGAACCAATGGATTACCCCTGTTTCACTGGGACATTCACATCCGAACGTCCAATACTCATATAAGTCAAGCCAGAATCTGCTGCAATATCCAACGCATATAAGTTACGTCCATCAAAAATAATATTGTCTGATAATTGCTGTTTTAATTCACCAAAATCAGGCGTTCTAAACTCGTTCCATTCGGTCATAATTGCCAAGCAATCGGCTCCTTTTGTTGCATCATATTTTGAGTTAACAAACGTTATCTTGTCCCCATAGATTGCCTTCACATTTTCCATCGCCTCAGGGTCAAATGCTTGAACCGTTGCTCCTGCTGCCAACAACTGGTCAATTGCTTCCAATGCGGGTGCTTCTCGAATATCATCTGTATTGGGTTTAAAAGCCAATCCCCACATAGCTACAACTTTGCCCGATAGATTTCCATCGTAATACTCATTCATTTTTTCTACCAAGCGTAATTTTTGCTTTTTATTGACGTCCATAACAGATTTTAGAATCTGAAAATCATAGCCATAGTCGTCTGCTGTTTTAGCTAGTGCTTTTACATCTTTTGGAAAACAACTTCCTCCATAACCAATCCCTGCAAACAAGAAGCGCTTTCCAATGCGCCCATCGGCGCCCATTCCTCTCCTTACATTGTCAACATCAGCACCGACCAACTCGCATAAGTTAGCAATCTCATTCATAAATGAAATACGAGTTGCCAAATAAGAATTAGCGGCATATTTAGTTACCTCCGCAGAACGCTCGTCCATAAAGAAGATAGGATTTCCTTGACGCACAAATGGCAAATACAAACGTTCCATAGTCTGACGAGCTGCCGCTGAAGATGTTCCAATAACAACTCTATCTGGTTTCAAAAAGTCGTCTACAGCAACGCCTTCTCTTAAAAACTCTGGATTAGAGACAACATCAAACAAACTCTTGTCCAATTTCTCAGCTAAAATAGCAGCTACTTTTTCTGCTGTCCCTACTGGTACCGTACTCTTATCGACAATGACAGTATATTTGGTAATAATCGTACTCAACTCTTTTGCGACACCTAATACATAAGATAAATCTGCCGAACCATCTGCCCCTGGAGGCGTTGGCAAAGCTAAGAAAACAATTTCTGCCCCTTTTACAGCCGCTGCTAAATCTGTCGTAAACGACAAACGACCATTGTTCGTATTGCGTTCAAACAAAACTGACAAGCCTGGTTCAAAAATAGGAATAACACCTGATTTCATCTTGGCTACTTTTGCCTCATCTATATCTACACAAACAACATGATTCCCTGTTTCTGCAAAACAGGTTCCCGTAACTAATCCCACGTATCCTGTTCCTATAATAGCTATATTCATTCTTTTTTTTTTTATTAGATTTACGCAAAGTAAGAATTTTGCATCCTGTTTTTTACCCGATTTGGACACTTGGGCAAAGATACATTTTTAATGTTTAGAATAAAAAAATACCGTCTATAGAATTGAAGCTCTTCTAGTAAGTGTCTCTTCTCACATAAACAGCTACTTAACATTAAAAAGAACTTTGAATTACAAAGTAAAATATTTTATTGCATAAACGCAAACCTCGAAAGATTTATTGTTTGTTAAAATTAATTTGACAGCGCCAAATAACTATCTTAGATGTTTATAATACAATGGTTCTTTAAAATCATGTTGTAAAATGCTACTAATAACTATTGTAATAATTTCACCTACTAAATTTATTTTTTGCAAAGCGAAATCCATTAATTTCTAATAATGGTCGTTATTACTTGCAAATTATGACCAAACACACTATTTGCTTATGTCTATGTGGGAAATTGAAGCACTCATCGAAGAAGCAGTGCGCTTGATTGACAAATCTCAAAAAGAAAAGAAATACAAACGTTCTATCATTTGGAATTTATACGAAATTCAAGAGCAATTTGATTGTAGTTTCACCAACTTTAGGGTTATCCAACTTTTGCTTAAAAATGGCTATACCAAAACTATACAAATCGAAGAACATCCTAGTTTTTCAAAACATACTGCCTATTTTGATGCTTTAAAAACAAAAGAATTTGAATTCATTCACGTCAATGTCGATAAGGTTTGGAGTAGTGACAATCCTGTAGCTGCTTATTGGGATCAGAAAAGCAAGTCCATTTACTATGATTTTGGTTCGCCACTTTGGGATCAATTAGAAGAAGACAGCCCTCAAGAGTTCGACTTATATGATTTGAGTCTTGAAATTATTCTAGAGGCTCATGAACAAAAAGATAAAAACAGGGTTTACGATTGGACAGCTTTTTTAATTAACTATGGTTTAAATTTTTTTAAGCCAAACCATTCAATTGATTTTCTAAAAGAAACGTACTTTAGAGCTATCAAAGCTATTTTTCAGCAATACGATTTTTCTAGTTATAAGGCTATGCATCCTTCTCTAGAAATCATGGAAGCTCCTTTGGAATGGCTGGGGGAAGAAGAAAATGATTTTTTACAATGGTTTAATTCACAAACAATAGTTTAATCAATAGTTCGTTGAAAAACTTCATTAGCTTGATAATCAACAAGTTGCACTTTTATTGTGTTTTGTGTTAAAATTTTGATTATCAACTGCACAGCACTCACGAAGTAAACTAATATAAATGTACTTTTTTATCTTTTTGGTAAAAAGAAAAAAATCAACGAACTACTATTTAATATAAACAATGGAAAATTTAGAGTTAGCAACATTTGGCGCAGGTTGTTTTTGGTGTACAGAAGCAATGTTTCAGGATTTAAAAGGAGTACACAAAGCCGTCTCTGGGTACTCAGGTGGACATGTAAAAAACCCTACTTACAAAGCTGTTTGTACGGGTGCAACGGGACATGCAGAAGTCATTCAAATACACTTTGATCCAAGTGTTATTAGTTATGAAACACTTCTTGAAGCACTTTGGTATGCTCACGACCCTACACAACTTAATCGGCAAGGAAACGATATTGGTACACAATACCGTTCTGCCATTTATTATCATAATGAAGCTCAAAAAGAAGCGGCAATAGCTTCCAAAAATGCTGCTGCGCCTAGGTTTAGTCAACCTATTGTAACAGAAATCACAGCCTTCGACACCTTCTACCCTGCTGAAGATTATCATACAGATTATTTTAACCTACATGGCGAAAACCCTTACTGTAGTGCTGTTGTTGGTCCTAAAGTAAAAAAATTTCGAGCAAAATTTGCGGATCAATTAAAAGCTTAAATCATTATCACAATAATCAATAGTTCGCTGAAACCACGCAGTAGCAGCGCAGTTGATAATTAACAAGTTATAGTTTTATTGCGTTTTGCATTAAAAATTTGATTTCTATTGCAACGAATTACTTGGTTATAACAAACAATCACCATTTAACAAACAACGTACACCTCAATAATGTTATGTTAGAAAAGATAAAAGCATTAGAAAAGATAGCTTTACAACTAGAGCCTACTCCACCTGAACGCAAGGCCGTACGCAATGCTGTTATTGATTATTCCGAACGCTTTTTGAACCAATTGGAGACATCCAAAGCTTATCAAATTAGCAAAGATAAAGGTCGAGCGATCCTAGATAGTCCTATTCAAGAAGGAGGGCTTGAGATAGAACATATTTTGAATTTAATTGAGCAGCAAGTTGATCGACCTGGTCTAAATCCTGCCTCTGGTGGTCACTTAGCTTATATTCCTGGTGGCGGAATTTATCCCTCTTCACTAGGCGATTTTTTAGCAGACATTAGCAATCGTTACGCTGGCGTATTTTATGCAAGTCCTGGTGCTGTTCGGATGGAAAATTTGCTCTTGCGTTGGATGTGTGATCTTTTTGGTCTACCTCCAGAAGCAGGTGGTAATTTAACTTCTGGTGGTTCTATTGCTAATCTAACTGCAATTGTTGCTGCTAGAGATTTTAAACAGCTTAAATCCAAAGATTTTGAAAAGGTTGTCATTTACTCAACCGCCCAAGTACACCACTGTACGTTAAAAGCAATTAAAATTAGTGGTTTGTATGAATCCATCCAACGTACAATCCCTATGGACGCCCATTTTAGAATGGATGCGAATGCGTTGAAAGAAGCCATTATTCAAGACAAAAAAGCAGGCTTAATACCATTTATGGTCATGGCATCGGCAGGGACAACAGATACTGGCGCTATCGACCCTTTAGAAACCATTGCAACTATTTGCCAAACGGAAAACTTATGGTTTCATGTAGATGGCGCTTATGGGGGATTTTTCATTCTTTCAGATGAAGTCAAAGACAAATTTAAAGGGATTGAACGAGCTGACTCCATCGTTGTTGATCCTCACAAAGGATTATTTTTGCCTTATGGAAGCGGTGCTTTATTGGTTCGAAATGTAAAATGGCTCTACCAGTCACAACATATGCAAGCCAACTATTTACAAGATGCCTTTGATGACATTGAAGAGGTCTCTCCTGCTGATTTATCGCCAGAACTCACCAAACCATTCCGAGGATTGCGCTTGTGGCTACCGTTAAAATTATTTGGCTTAGCTCCTTTTCGAGCGGCTTTGAGCGAAAAGATTTGGCTCTGTCGATATTTTTATGAAGCGATACAACAAATAGATGGCTTTGAAGTTGGCTCCTATCCTGATTTATCGGTCATGACTTATCGATATGTTCCGACAAAAGGCGATGCCAATGTTTACAATTTGGAATTGACCAATCGAATAAAGGAAGAAGGTTCCGTTTTTGTATCTTCTACTACTATCAACGGATTGGTTTACTTAAGGTTAGCGGTACTCTCTTTTAGAACACACCTCCATACTATTAACCGTTTATTGGAACTATTAGAAAGATTGACAAAGGTATAATAAGATTCCACACAATTGGTCAATTATTACAAATGCCATGCTAAAGCTTCATCAATTGTTGTTCCCTTAAATTCTTTTAACATAGCTAATAATTCTCCTACGACAACTCGGCAGTCATAGGTCTCCGATCGTCCAGCTTCTTTTTCTTTTTGGAGCCAATCTTGTACTTGCTGCAATGCCGAAGAACAAGCATATTGTTCCTCTTGCTGCCATTTCGCTAATTCAAAAATAGCAATAAAGTACTCGGTTAACAATTGCCCTCTTTTTTTGACAGATCCTGTTCTTGCTTGAATTTTCAATCCATCTTGAGAATGTTTAGCCGCAACTTCAAAATAGACCTTCCGTGCGGCTTGATTACTCAAGGAAAAAGCTAGTTCTAAACAAGTTTGCGCTAAATTGTGTTGCGCAATGGGCAATTGATCGGCATCACCAATAGCTGTTTTGATTGTAACTCCCTCTTCTCCATAATAAGCCCCCTCTTTGAGCTTTTTCATTTGCCGCAAAGCAATCCCCTTATTTACCAACAAATTACTCAAACCCGATTGGCTGATACCAGGGATTTGCAAGGCTTTATCATAATTTAAAATAGCGCCATCTGGATTTCCTTCCCACTCTTCATAATTGGCTAATATATTGTGCAAACGAATTGTCTGATCGTTGTTTCGGATGGTATCAAATTTACTATATAATAAAGCTTTGGCTTCTTCTATAACGTTTCGACCTTCTGCTCTCCGTGCCTCCAAGCGACCGCTAACGATTGCCCAAGCAATATTCAACTTTAAATCAATCAAAGAATGGTCTTCTAAGCGAATTTTCTTCTCTTGCCAATCTTTCCGAATACTCAACATACTCAACACAGCCGTTTCAAAATTCCCTTGACGTTCTTGAATACGCGCTTTGCCCACTTTGCCTCTAAATGGAAAAATTCGTTCGATATAATCCAAAGCCAAATACGCATTATCATACATAGCAGCACGCTCAAATATCGTTGCCAAATTTAACAACAAATCTACCCCAATAATCCGATAGACATCTTCATTCATATCCTTTGACTCCTTATCACTTCCAATAACCAAGTTCCAATACTGTTTCAGAATTTTATATTGTTCTGAAGTATAGATCACCTGAACAAAGAAACGTATTGCTGTCAATCTATCTTCGTTGTAAATACTTTCTTTTTCTTGAATGCTACTCAACCTCAAAGCGGCAACAGGATCGTCTAAAGATACTTGCAAATCTTCTATTTCTCTCTGTAAATACGAGGTCATAAATTTCATATCCTCCTCCATTTCTTCCCTTTCTAGTTCAATAATGGACGGAGCCAACGTCCATACATCGCTAGTATAACGCAACGAAGGAGCCAAAATACCATAATCGTTGATACAACGACTAGCAAATAAATCTAGAGAAATCAATTTGCTCAAATCTTCTTCCGAAAACAAGCGTTCTTTGAATCGATTGACTAAAGTTTTGACCAAAGGCAAGGAAACAACATTGGTTAAAACACCATCGTTCAAGTTTCCTTCTAAGTTGCGCCAATGAGCTGGCAAATTGGCCGTCGATGCAAAGGCATAAACCGCCAATAAGCTTTTTTCCCACGTTTCCAAATAATCATAAGCAATTGGATGGATGGTTTCTTTTATTTTTTCCAAAGGGATTTCGTCCCATTCTAAGATAGTATCTACTCGTTTTTGAAAATAATTCTCCACCAAACGCTGCTCATCAATTCGAATATGCAAAACTACCGCTAACTGTGCATCCAACAAAGCAGGAATAAGACTCTTTCCAACCCAGTCGTGCTCCTCGTTCGCTAAGTCTGGATTCCAAATTTCTACGGTAGAAACATACTCTTTTTCTCTTAAGAATGTCAATAACAACCCAAATCGTTTTCGTAAAACCTCTCGATTAGAAAAGCGTTCGTTTAGTGCCTGAATGAATCCTTCTTGCTCTCCTGTAAACAAAACAGGAAAGAAGTAGATGATAAGAATAGCAACAACAGCATAGACTACTGCCGACTCGTTCATAGGCAACCCAAATACTGTTGGATCATTGCCCCCTAAAAACACCCAATTGATCACCAAATCTCCCCATACAGTAATAAACCCAATAAAGGCTACTGTCAAAGCAATTGGAATCAAAAGCAATAGTGAAGGTATTCGTTTTTTTAGCTGCAACACAACATAATAAAACCAGTTGCGCTGCCGAATTAATTCAAAAAGAGCATCTTGGACATCTAAAAACTTATCGTCGGGATAAAGATGTATCGAAACTTTTTGAGACTCCTCTTCCAATTCAAAACCAGTTGCATTAGTTTTTTTAACAGGAGCTTGCCACAAGCGACCACCATCTATCCGAACATTTAAATCGCGGTTGTATACAGAGAAATCCTTTTCCTTCATGATTGCAAGATTAAATCAAAACATTCAATAGTTGATTACTTTTGATATTGTGTCCGCACGGTATCCAAATCCTCTAACGCTTCTAGATGTTCTTTATAATAATCGATCATCAATGTTTTTCCATCAGCCAAATAAGTAGTCGCATCGTACATTTTTCCAAATGCCTCACTTATTCTATAAGCTCCCACACGAGCATAGACAATATCTCTCCACAAAGGCAATAATTTATCAGTATCGCGTATTAGCCAACGAGCATCCAACGGCGATTCATACACATGGCACATTCCCAAAGCTTCGCCCGTTTCAAAATCATAATGAGGCACAACAGAGCGTTTGTAGTAACGTTCTCTAGCATCTAAGTTTTCTAAATCGCTGGCATTGGCTTCAAAACTCAATCCATTAAATTCAAAACCTTCTGCTGGCTCTATATTCGCCGCTCCTATTTCAGTATAATTCTCTCTCAAACGATTGTCTGCTTCATAATGATCTGGCAAGAGGTTGAATAGTCGGCGATAGTTTTTAACAATAATTGGTGTAAACTTCCTTTCTCCACTAACAGTATCTCCTAAAGATTCTTGCAACAATAAGGTTCCAAAACCTACAATAATTACTTTATTATTTTCCATTTTTATTGATTTAGAGGTAATTCTATCTTTAATAGCTTTTTATTATTTTTCATTCAATACTTTGCATTTTTTTAGTACTCTGTTAATACCACGAAATAGCAACGCAGCTAACTAAAAGCAAAGCGTTCACGCAGTAGCACAACGAAATTGTATTAATTATAACAACACAATTCAAACATACCGCACTGATAATCGAGCTAATATCGCTTTTTTACAAAAAATTGAATCTTAAATATAATCAGAACAAATAATAAGACGAATAAAATTCCAAGAATCATTTTTATAACTTTCCAATTGCTTGTCTTTTTAGGTTGGACAAAAATAGGACTGCTGTTTCCTAATTGAACAAAGGGAGCCCAATATGCTGGGTGGCTTGCTTCACCAGTTACCTTCGCTAGATATTCTTTTTTGGCACTTTGCAAAGCCCTAGCTTTATTCTCTCCTCTTGACAGATATTTGTAAAATAATTCCATTAACACAGCTGTTGATAAATCATTTATTCGCCAAAGAGAAACTACTAAAGATGGTGTTCCAGCATACATAAACGAACGGGCTAAACTCATCATGCCTTCTCCTTGTTCTAATTTCCCTACGCCCGTTTCACAAGCAGAAAGTACGACTAAGTTCGTTTGCAAATCGAGCTGAGATATCTCATAGGCTTGTAAAAAGTCATCTTCCAAAGTATCCTGAGTTTCTGCAAAAGCAAGAGCAGACAAAAGCGGTTTTTCTTTATCCATAATACTATGCATCGCCAAATGAACAACAGCAAAGTTATTCTGTATATCTTTTTTAAAATTAGATTCACTAGCTTTACCCTTAACTCTAAATGTTCCTTCAAATTTATTTTTCAGCATTTCTACTTCGAGTAATGCTTCAGGTATGTCTGTCAATTGGGTTCTTATATCTAATAGGTATTTAGATCTTGTTTTATCTGCCAAATTAGAATCACCCGCATCCGCATAAGAAGCAGCATATGCCAAGACATTGTTGTTATGAAGCTGGTTGGATGCTTTCTTATTCTCGTCTAGCAATGTCACAGAATAACTATAATTTAATTGATAGTCTTGCAAAAGGTAAGGCAATTGTTCGTAAGATATTATGGTATTTGTATCTGGCAATTCAGTTAAAAATGTTTCGAAAGGAAGCACTCCTAAAATACCATCTGGAACAATTGTCAAATGATCAATGTGAGCATCCTGATCATCTAGAACAGGTTTTAGTAAGTTTTGATAAAACCAGTATCCTGTATGCGCAAAAAGTCGCACCGTCTCTTGATTGTTTGTATTTTCTTCTTCCGTATCAATGAGCATTTTTCTGAAACGGTCTACTTTAGTTTTTATCTCCTTTTTATCAACATCGAGCTGATAAACCTTAATACTTTTAGTTCTAATCAGAAAAATATAGGTCTTTTTAGGAGCCACCAAATATTCAATTAGTGCTTGGTTGTCCTGAAGTAATCCTTGTGTTTGTTTCAGTGTTAACGTATTCAACAAAAATTCCTTTTCATAATACTTAGGATAGGTAAGTTTGATTTCACTTCTAAACTGAACGACCTCTTTATTCATTTGACTAAGCACACCTCTCAAACTATCTTTATCAAGCAATTCAGCACTTGATTCGCCTAAGCTTTTTTTTATTTCAATTATTTTTTTTTGTAGTTTTTTTTCTTTTTGTAACAATGTAATAGGAATTTTTCCAAACTTGTTGTTTCCTTCAGATTTCAATGCCTCTGCCAACAACATGGATTTATTTTCTTCTGCCAACAAAAAAGCATTCCACAAGCACTCTTCACAATCCAACTCTAGAGCCGCAGCGATTCCTTTGGGCGCATACAAGGCATTTTTTCGTACTAAATTTAACTTATCTTCTTCAAAAGCAAAGGTGTATCTATGTTTGTTGTTGATGGCATTCCATGCCAAATATGTTTTATACAAACACCTCAACCAATGCCTATTCTTAGTTTTATCATAAAGTTTAATTAGTAAATGCTCCAACAACTCTAAATTTCGACTTAAAATATTCAACGACAAAACATCTGTCTTAGGCAATTTATCTAGTAACATCTCCAAACTACTAGTATCCACAGAATAATTACTATTAATAGCAAAACACGCTTTAGCATAACCTAGACCTCCTAAGTAATCCTCTTTGTAATACTCCATGATACCTAAATTAACCATTGCGAACATTGTATGCTCGTTTCTAACCCCTAATTTCTCCTTTAACAAATCAAAGGCTTCTTTCAAAAAAGGCTTGGCTTTTTGAGTAGCATCATTTTTAGAATACAATCGCCCTATTTCAATCAACAACCTACTGCGCAGTAAATAATTATTTTTAGAATATTTATTATTAACACTAAGAGCCTCTAGTAGGTATTCTTCTGCTTTTTTAATTTCTCCTTGCGATTCGTATACAAGTGCTAAATTACTTAGTTCAAGACAATAGTCTTTATCTTTTACCCCCAGACTATTTTTAGTGATCGCTAAAGATTCTAACATATATTCTTTGGCTTTTTCTGAATTTCCCTTATTCAGGTTAATTGCTGCCAAGTTATTTAATACGCTTCCATAATTTTTTCCTTTGTTATCATATTTTTTTAAAATATTTCTAGCCTCAAAAAACTGCACTTCAGCTTCATTAAAACGCCCTAATTCATAATATATTCCTCCTAAAAAAAGCAGTCCCCGAACATAACCTAAATAATGAGTTGACTTATCTTGTTCACTGAAGAGCTCCAATAATTGATACGAATAATTTTCTGCTATTTCATAATTTGATAATTTTCTTTCTGCATCAATTAAAAAACAGGTGGCACTTCTTCTATATAATGTATCATTTGCATTTTTTGCCTGCAACAAAAACTCGTTGGCATAATTCTTTAGCTGTAAAAACTGTCCTTTTCGACTCAACGTCACACAAATAGAATCAAATTCAGATAAAGTATATTTCTTTATCCACTGCCCATTAATATTCATTGCAGTAAGAAAAAACAAACTCAAGCAAATGTAACGCATAAAGTAATTTTAAATAATAAATAGTAGGAATCAATTGGTGTAACAAAATAGCATACTCCATTTTTTGTCATCCCTAAATACATTCTACCTTTTGAGACTTAAAAACTGAAAAATTACTATTCCCCTCTTATACAATACAACTCGATAATTAATAATGTTTTATAGGCAAAAATAAAATCCTACTGATACAATAATTGTTTATATAATATTATTATTACTTTATTATACTACGATAATTGGTTGAAACGACTCCCTCATAGCCCTAACAAACGATTGCCTATAGGTACGTCCATAAACTAGTAGCCAACATTACTGTCTCCAATATTCAAAATTATTAATAAAAATTTTGGCAATGTTTCTAGCATCATCAATCCCTCTATGATGTGTCCCTTCTAAAGGAATCTGCTCTCTCCTCAATGCTCCTTTCATGCCGATAGGTCGCGGCAAATTGTGAATATCTGCATATTGGTGTTTTAAACTAATGTGGGGGATTAACCAGTTTGTATTCAATCCATGCAACTCGCAATCTTTCTTAAACTGAGTACGATCATAAAATCCCCAAGAGCATAAGAGGTAAGTCTCTCCAAAAGATTCTACCCAGTCTAAAAAATCATACAATACTTCAGGAAAAAGAGGAGCAGCATCAACATCATGCTGTTCTATTGTCGTTAATTCTGTACAGAACTCTGATAAGGTAGGATTTAATTTTGGTTTAACAAAACTACAATATTCTCCTAATTCGTTCTTATTTTCATCAATACAAACAGCTCCAATTTCTATAATTTCATTGGTAGATTTTCCTTTTTCTCGCCAACAAGTAGCTTCCAAATCCAATATAATATAATTCTTTCTTCTATTTTTCATTGAGTTGTTTTTTAAATTTTAAAATCAACTATAAGAGTTAGCTATGCTGCCACTTCGTGGTCGTTGATTATGCTATGCTTTCAACAAAGCACTAAAATAGGTATAATGCTGAATTTTTTAATAACCTAATTAAAAAACAAAATAGTTCCAAATCAACAAATATAAATCCATCGAATAAGGCAATCTATTAAATTTTTCTTACCTTGAAATATTACTGCAAAACGCCTTCAAAGAAAGCATTTTGAAAGATTTAAGTAAGTGGGCAGAAAAAATATAACTAAAAATAGGTTTATTTTTAGTGCTAATCGAAGAGGAACAGTGCAGTGCTACTTCATGGTAGCGGGCTAAAAGAAGGTTGTTTTTTATATAGTTTTTTCTGAACGATTATTTAGTATAAAAACAGTTAGACATCAGACAAGCATCCAATCATGATACGACGTAATTTTTTAAAACTTTTAGGTATTACAGGTAGCAGTAGTCTTTTGGGACTATCTTGTACAAGCCAACCTTCTGCTTCCAATGCTACATCCGAAAAAACCGTTTCAGAAACACCAACTCATCCTATTATTATTTCAACATGGTCTCACGGTATGGAAGCCAATGCTGCTGCTTGGAATGTCCTTGAAAATAATGGAACTGCTTTGGATGCCGTAGAAAAAGGGGTTATGGTTACCGAATCAGATCCTAGCAATACTTCTGTTGGAATTGGAGGTAGCCCCGACCGAGATGGTCACGTAACTTTGGATGCCTGTATCATGGATCATGAAGGAAACTGTGGCGCTGTGGCTTGCATCGAAGAAATAGAGAACCCTATTGCTGTTGCTCGTTTGGTTATGGAAAAGACACCTCATGTCTTATTAGTTGGAAAAGGAGCCCAAGATTTTGCCGTTCAAGAAGGCTTTCAACGAAAAAACTTATTGACAGAGCAATCTAAAAATGCATGGCTTGAATGGAAAAAAACGTCCAATTATACAACTCCTGTAAATATTGAAAATCACGATACCATTAGTATGCTTGCTATTGATAAAGATGGAAATATGTCTGGTGCTTGCACAACAAGTGGCATGGCTTACAAAATGCACGGTCGTGTAGGGGATTCTCCTATTATTGGTGCCTCTCTATACGTTGACAACGAAGTTGGAGGAGCTTGTGCTACTGGAGTTGGCGAAATGGTTATTCGAGTTGTGGGGAGTTTTTTAGTTGTAGAATTGATGCGCCAAGGGTATTCTCCCCAAAAGGCTTGCGAAATGGCCGTTGAAAGAATTATGTCCAAACATAGTTCTACAGAAGGACAACAAGTCGGATTCTTGGCACTCAACAAAAAAGGAGAAACAGGAGGCTTTTCTATTTATAATGGTTTTAACTACGCCTTGCGAACCAACGATAAAAATGAACTAGTTGACACCAAATTTATCAAAAAGTGGTAGTTTTTTTAATAACAATGGAACATTTAGCAAGCCCAAATGTTCCATTGTCTTCTTTATTTCGAAGCACTCTAAGACTAATATCCAAAAAGGTCTTTTAGTGTCACCTCTTCAAATGCCCCTAAGGATTTTAAATAATTCATATCCAACTTATCCTTATCTCCCAATACTAAAATGGTAAACTTACGATCTTTAATTTTAGACGCATGATAAGCCTTTAAAGCCTCCACTGCGGCTGTTTTGCTCTTCGCCAGTTCTTGGTACATTTGATATTCTTCTACTCTAATATCTTTATCCAAACCTAAACGAGCATTGGATCGACGATCCCAGAAAATATCAGCCCCTGTAATCCGCTCAGTTTCCATTTTTTTAAGAATTGCTTCTACGGCATTTAATACTTGTTCTTCTGCCACAGGCATTTCTTGAATAATTCCAGTCATTGCAGGAATTGCCTCTTTCATTTTGTCTGCTTGTGTTCCGACAAAAGCCATTAAATAATGTGCTTTATCTTTTCGATCTGGAGAAGCACTATAAGCATACGCAGAATAGGCCAAAGCTCTAGATTCTCGAATTTCTTGAAAAACAATAGAAGACAAACCTGCTCCAAAGTATTCATTATATAACCGAGCTATTGTATTTTCTTCCAAATCAAACGTTGGTGTTCCTTTAGAAACCATCAAAATTTCTACCTGCGGCATTGCTTTATAATCGACAAAGACAACCTTATTGCTATTGGTTTCTAATTGCACAAATGTACGTTCAGGAACGAGAGGTTCCAATTTTTCGGGCACTTGATGGTATTTTTCCAATACAGTTGCTACTTCAGATTGGCTTTTTGAACCAAAAAAGAAGATTTTATGCTCTAATTTGGTTAATTTATTGATTACTTTCATTAAATCCTTGGGAGTCAAAACATCCAACCGTCTTTCGTCCAAACGACCTTTTAATGGCGATTGATCTCCATAATAAGCATAACTTAACATTGCTCGTTGCAAAATTTGACGCTTATCTTTTTTCTCGTCTTCACGATTCTTTTTTACATCTCCAACTAATTTTTTTAGCACGTCTTCATCGGGTTTCGCATTCGCCAATATATGCTCAAACAACTCTACACCTTTCTCGAAAGAGCGATCTAGTCCTACTAAACTAATATAAGAAACATCCGACTGAGCACGTACACTAAATGACAATCCCAACTTAAAAAATTCTTGTTGTAGCTCTTGAGGAGAATATCGATCGGTCCCTAAAAACTTCAAATAACGCAAAGCAATCGGTAACTCTCGTACATTATGACTGCCCATTTCGATAATATATGCTAATTCGAACGTTTGATTGTTCCTGTTTTTAATATAATCTAGCTCTATTCCTCCTTTCAAGGTCTGGCTAGATATGCTTTTATTATAATCTAAGAACATAGGCTCTTGACGAGGCGACTCTATTTCCTCAAATCCTTTTCTAAAAGCAGACATAACCTCTCGGTTCAATTTCACAGGTGTAATCACAGGTTTTTCAACTTTTGTCACATTTTTATCTTCTCCCTCTCTTTTGTATACCACTACATAATTATCCATACGTAGTTTTGCATTTGCAAAATCAATGATATCCTGTTTGGTGAATGCTCTCATTTTTTGATACTTTTCGCAAGCCTCTTTCCAAGGCATATCAAAAATAAAAGCATCCAACATACTAAATGCCCGTCCAGAATTAGATTCTAACTTGCGAATTTCTTGTACTTCCAGATTATTAATAACAGCCTCTAGCATCCAATCTTCAAAATCACCCAACTTCAAACGCTCTAGCTCTTTCATCATTAAATCTTTCACAGATTCTAAGGCTTGATTCACCCTTGGCTCGCCATATAGGTAAAAGAACGAATGGTCATTAGCAGACCAAGCGCCCGCAGCACTGCGTTGCCCAATAGCTTGCTTTTGGATCAGGTTCATATCCAATAATCCTGCTTTTCGATTGTATAAAATACCTGCTGCCAATTGAGCTTTCAATGCCTCATCAGAACCAGCACCATCCAGCAACCAACCTATTTGGAAATTAGCTTTTTCTTTGCCATAAATATCTATTGAATTCACTTTTGTTAGAGGCGCAGATTCAGGTGCTTTCCATTTAGGAACTTTCTTAGATTTTAATTTTCCCCAATACTTATCAATCAGTTTTGCCATCTGATTGGGGTCAAAATCTCCTGAAAGGATGATCGACATATTATTGGGTACATAATAAGTATTAAAATAATCGTGGATTTTTTGCATAGAAGGCGTTTTTAAATGCTCCCCTGTTCCTATTGTCGTTTGAGTACCATAGGGATGATTAGGCAATAAACCTTTCAAAAAAGCAGCAAAAACTTTCCGACTATCTTTCCCCTGTGCTATGTTATACTCTTCGTAAACAGCTTCTAACTCGGTATGAAACAAGCGCAAAACCAATTCGCTAAAACGCTCAGATTCTAGTTTCAACCATTTTTCCACTTCATTCGATGGAATATCATTAATATAAACGGTTCGATCCAAAGAAGTGAATGCATTGGTTCCTTCTGCCCCTAACGAAGAAGCCATTTGATCGTACTCATTCGCTGCAACATATTGAGCTGCCAACCCCGAAAGAGAATCTATTTGATGATAAATAGCACTACGTTCTTCTGGCTTAGCTGCTCGGTGTTGCTCATATAAGTCAGAAATTTGTTGCAACAATACTTTTTCTTTTTCCCAATCCAACGAAGCAATTTTGCTTGTTCCTTTGAATAACATATGCTCTAAATAGTGCGCCAAGCCTGTAGCATCCGAAGGGTCATTTTTAGAACCTGCACGGGTAGCAATCATAGTTTGAATTCTTGGTGCATCTTTGTTGACACTCATATAAACCTTTAAACCATTGGCTAAGGTGTATATTTTCACCCCCATTGGGTCATCTTCTACCGTTTCAAAAGCGTATGTTCCGTCCGAATTTAGTTTTGTTTGCATATTTCTGTTACAGGATATTCCGACACACAAACATAACCATGTCAGCCATCCTATTTTTTTAAAATTCATAATTTTGTTTTTATAAGGTTGTATTGTAGTAATCCCTTACTAAATCATCATAACTGTCATTCCATTCTTTCCTACTTTATTAGCTTCAGTAGGATATCGAGCTGCTTTAACCAAGCATTTCCTGTCCTTTTTTAGGTTGGGCATAGGTGTCAGCTTGGATATAAATTTTTCCCTTAATTCATCATCCATTAGAAATTGATAAGGCTTCTTTTGATTCATTTCTAAATGAAAGTTTTTATATCAGTTGTGTTGTATTTCTAGAATAGTCTCATTTACAATGATTTCTTTTTTCTTTTAAGTCTATTGCTTTTATAAACTTGGCACTCCAATTATTCTTGAGGCAATGTGATTTTTAGAAAGGCTTAAAAAATCTTTTGTATATAGACTATCTATTCTCCCATCTTGGCATTGACAATAAGGAAAATAATACAATCCAAATAAAGGATAATTTTTCCATACATTTATAGCTTCTTGCAAAGGCAAAATTAATGAAAATTGATTTCTCTTTTATTAAAGAATGGAGAAAAGGTTGAATTTATTTGTAAACTGAATTAGTAGTCCTAATTTAAGGGGACACAGTACTTTTATTACTTTAAAATTGTAATTACCGTTAATAACGGGAGTATATGGTTCCCTCAATTTTCAGTGGTAGACTATTTTTCTAGATTCCTTCACTTATGAAAAATAGAAAGTAATCTGAATAAGAAACTTTCAAATATTCCTTTTGGAAGCAAATAAAGACCTCTCATATTTACGACCCCATTCATTGAGTTTTGTGGATTGAGGAGCATAGATGGATAAGCATAAAGAGCATATTCATTCATGGTTTTATTTTTAAATTTTAGTTTAGGGTTGTTCCATGTAAAATAAGAGTTTACAAAAGTTTCTTTTTTATCATTTAAAGGAATAATTTCATAAGCTTCCCAAAACATATCAACATACTTTGGATTTTTTAATTCTCCAATAATTTCATCATTCAATTCAATAAACCAACCATATTTTCTGCCATGATTAGAATTTAATAGGTCTTGTACCCTATTTATACTTTTTCTCATCTTTCTTTTAAATTCATGAATAAATCGCACATTGATACAAAAATAGAGTCTATTGGAGACCACCGACCTATGTTATGGTAATTTTGCCTTGTGCATTTATTTTTTGTTGGATTGTATCCTTCTAGCGACCATACTGCCCCGTCTAACCCTCTTCTTTCTATAGTTGGAGGATATGTCCAAAACGAATTTTCATTCAGTCCTTCTGTAATTTCAATCCAAGTGGCTTCAGAAATCCACTTTTCACTAGAATGTACAAGTGAGTCCTCATAGGTACCAAATGCTGAAACATAAATTTTCACTGTAGCACTATAACGATTATTTTTCTTTTCTATTCTGTAAACTTCAGCTCCACCAAATGTATGACTCCATGAAAACCTATAAGCCTCTTTCCCATAATTTATAAGAACTGGCTCTTCTCTTTCCCTAGACCATTCTTGATACCTTTCTTGAATCTCGGGCAGACTAATCAAACTATCTTGAGTTTTGATAGCATTTAATATATCTTTGGAGAGTAAACATGGATTTTTATCTCTTTGACAACTTATAAGAAGAATAAATAGTACGAGTGTGTAAAATAGTTTTTGTAAAATCACTTATCTTGTCTTGTCAGATTTAGTAGAATTATGAAATTTATTTTAAGAATCAATTACGAGTATCTCATTCTTAGTCGTTTCTTTGTATATATGATTTTAGTTTTAATCACTCCCTTTTACCTTAAGAGGGATTTAAAATATCAATGCTATTTTCTGACTTTCAACCCCAAGTCTAATAAACATTAAAATACTAATATAAGAGGACTTTAGATTTTTAATTATGTACAACTACTCCCAATCCCCCATTCCATTTATTTCTACAAAACACATAACAGCTTCTAAACTATAAAAAATCACATCAGTTTGATTGCCCGTCAAGATATAGACTAACAACCTAACTCCTAAGACAATAACAATCAAACCGATGCAGAGATATAAAAGAATGATTTATCTAAATCATGGTAGCCAACTCTGCCAGACGAGCAGAATATCCAGCCTCATTGTCATACCAAGCAGTCACTTTTAGCATACCATTATGAATGGTTGTTAAAGGAGCATCAAAAATACTAGACGAAGGATTAGAGATAATGTCTGTTGATACCAAAGGTTTTTCAGAATACTCCAATATTCCTTTCAACCCCCCTTCAGCAGCAGCTTGGAAAGTGGCGTTTACGGTCGCTTCGTCTACAGATTTGTCCAAAGCACACACTAATTCTACCAAAGACCCTGTAGACACAGGCACTCGAATACTAGAGGCACTTATTTTTCCTTTTACAGAAGGCATTACCAAAGCCAAAGCATTGGCGGCACCAGTTGTAGTAGGAATCATATTCAGAGCAGCTGCTCTTGCTCTACGCAAATCAGAGTGAGGAGCATCTTGCAATTTTTGATTGGCAGTATAAGCATGAATCGTACTCATAAAACCATATTGAATGCCCCAATTTTCATCTATAACTTTTACCAAAGGAGCCAAACAGTTTGTTGTGCAAGAAGCATTCGAGACAATTAAATCCTCTCCTTTTAGCAGAGCATCATTGACCCCTTTCACAATTGTTGGGATGCCATCGCTTTTAGCTGGTGCTGACAAGAGCACCTTTTTTGCTCCCGCCTTAATGTGCAACATCGCTTGTTCTTTTTTTCTAAAGAAACCCGTGCATTCCAAAACAACATCTACCTCTAGCTCTTTCCAAGGCAACTCTTCTGGATTTCGTTTAGAAAATGTTGGAATTTTTTTGCCATTTACAATCAATGTATCTCCATCTACGGCTACTGTCCCATTAAAACGACGGTGCGATGAATCATACTCGAATAAATGAGCCAAAGTAGCGGTATCTGTTAAGTCATTTATTCCTACAATTTCTACGTCATCTCTAACAATTAAATTCCTTAAAGTTAGTCGCCCGATACGACCAAACCCATTTATTGCAATTTTTTTTGCCATTTTTTTATGTTTTATTTTTAAATTTTTTCTTGAATAAAAAACCTTGATTTTGAACCTTTTTTAAGTATTCTGGGTTAATAACAACAATTGATACAGGATAGTTTTCTTAGAAAGATAGAATTTTTTTTCGACAATTCTTTTGCAAATAAAAAAAACTCGCTTATATTTGCACAGCAATGTTGAACAAGTCAACACAACGGTCCATTCGTCTATCGGCTAGGACGCCAGGTTTTCATCCTGGTAAGAGGGGTTCGATTCCCCTATGGACTACCATTTTTACAAGATTTTTCAGGCTTTAAAGTTTGATATGGTCCATTCGTCTATCGGCTAGGACGCCAGGTTTTCATCCTGGTAAGAGGGGTTCGATTCCCCTATGGACTACTATTTTTACAAGATTTTTTCAGGCTTTAAAGTTTGATATGGTCCATTCGTCTATCGGCTAGGACGCCAGGTTTTCATCCTGGTAAGAGGGGTTCGATTCCCCTATGGACTACTAAAGGAATGCTCTACATATAGGGTATTCCTTTTTTTATTTTTATTTTGTATCTTTCTTTATATTTTGCTCTACTCAACATTGTTTCATGAACAAAAAAAACAATACCAAAGTAATTCTCGCCCACGTTACCTTTTGGTTGCTTTTCATGGCAAGTCCTTTGACCTTTAATACAATGTTGTTTGGTTTCCCTATTGCCATTGTCAGAACATTGATTCCCATCAGTGTTATTATCATGATAGCTTATGGCAACAACTTATTTGTGATTAGACAACTCTTTCGGCGCAAAGGATTTGCTTGGTACTACCCTTTTATAGCTTATGCTATCATTACTCCTTTTGCCTTTTTTTTTATTGAATATGCTTTTGAATTTGTCAATATCATAACCAATGTAGAGGTATCCTTATTATTTGAACTAAAACAAAATGGAGAAGTAATTAATACCGATAGAAGTGATGCTAGCTTTCCTAGCTCTGTTGTTGGTTTGATTACTATTTTAGTCCTATTTATAAGCTCTCTCTACGGTTTGGCGCTTGAATTTATACAAAGAGATCGGCAAGAGATAAAATTAAAGGCTACTAACTTAAAAAATGAGTTAAAGCTCCTAAGGCGCCAAATTAACCCACACTTTTTGTTCAATGCTATGAACAATCTATACGCCATCGTCCAACTAAAACCCGATAAAGCAGGAGAGTTTGTACTAAAGTTGTCAGATATGTTGCGATACGTCACTTACGATTGTCAAAATGATAAAGTTTCGATTAGCAAAGAAATTAACTATCTAAACAACTATATTTACTTCCAAAAATGGAGAGATCAGAACTTTCAGGACATTCAACTAAACATTGACCCTTCGCTTCATGAACTGCAAATTGAACCCATGCTTTTAATTCCCTTTATTGAAAATGCCTTTAAACACAGTTACGACCATGATAACAACAACAAACGTTGGATAAAAATAAATCTCCAGAATCAAAAAAATAAATTACTTTTTGAGGTAAGTAATAACCTTTCCAAATCCAATACACAAGAAAATGTTCCTGACGAATATATGGGAATCGGAATAGAAAATGTTCAAAAGCGATTAGATTTATTATACAAAAACAAACATCAATTACAAATTGATAGAAATCCAACTAGCTTTCAAATTAAATTAATGATTGAATTGATATGACTATAAAATGCTTAATTGTAGACGATGAGCAACTTGCTAGAGAAATGTTACAAGCCTATATTTCCAAAGTGCCTGAATTAGAACTAGTAGCACTTTGTAAATCTGCCCATGAAGCGCAAGAAGTCTTAGAACGACAACATATTGACCTGATATTTTTAGATATTCAGATGCCCCAACAATCAGGAATTGATTTTTTAAGGCATTTGGGAGAAAACAAACCCAGCGTCATTTTTACAACAGCCTACCCCAACTATGCTGTACAAGGGTTTGAATTAGCTGCCGTCGATTATCTACTAAAACCAATTGCTTTTGATCGATTTGCACAAGCTATTCAAAAAATTGTAACAACACTTGACCTCAGTCACAAAGCAAACCTATTTGAGCAACAACAGGAACGACAAGAGCAGTTTATTATGGTGCATTCAGAACACAAGCATCACAAAATTTTCTTAAAAGATATTATTTATATCGAATCTCTCAAAGAGTATGTTCGTTATCATACCACTCAAGGCAAAATTATCGAATTAAACTCTATGAAGCGACTGGAAGCTGACCTTCCCGATCATCAGTTTATTCGCATTCATCGTTCTTATATTGTTGCTCTACCACAAATTCAAAGCTACCAAAACGGCAACATCATTTTAAAACTCCCACTAGAATTACCAATTGGAAAAACTTACAAAAAAACCATTTTAGAAAAGCTTTTTAAATAACAAAAAAGGTCTGCTCTCCAGCAGACCTTCTATAAAAACTTACCCAAAAAAACTACTTAAATCATGTGCCAAAGCACTTATTTTTTTTCAGCCTCTTTCCGCTCTAATCTTTGACGTTCAACTTCTTTGGCCAAAAGCCCAACTTTGACTTCCAAAGATTTGATACGCTTTTCCATTTTTGAAAAAGAATCACTTTGAGGTAAGTTTAACTTATCAAAGGCTGAATCTACTATTTTTTTAAATCTATTCTCGAATTGAGGGCGTTGAGTTTCTGCATTTTTCACAACATCATCCACGACCTTTTTCCCCTCTTCTTCAGAGATTTTTCCTTTTTCTACCAATTCATCAATAGAATTTTGTAGTCGCTCTGTTGTAGCAGCAACAATGCCAACTCCTGTATACAGGACCTTCTTGATTAGATTTTCCATTTTAGTATAACTTGTATTATTAGTAGTAATAATTCGTTAATTGCTACACCACTACTATCACTCTGTGTTTTTAACGAACTATTGTATTATAGTAATCCATGTTTTATCTAATTCATTGCAACAGATTTACCTATACAATGAATTAGATAAATATCTCATAGATTGAGTGACCATAAATGTTGATGATAAACGTATTGATTAGTCTTCTTTGCGAAGTGCTTCTAAACTTTCTTCTACCAATTTGCTCAATTTGGCTTCCAAAGCAGCAATACGCTCTTCCAATTCCTCTTGTTCTTCTGATTTAGAAGTTTTAAAACCAGAGAAGGCAGATGCAATCACTTCTTTAGCTTTTGTTTCGAATGTCTCAATATATTTAAACATTGATTTTCTATCTCTAGATTCTTCTTCTTCGTAGTCATAATCATCACCACCATTAAAACCTACAACTTCCTCTTTTACTACTTTAGCAATGTTCTTGCTCAATGCGAAAACATCTTTTACCGTTTCTGTTACAATATCTGTAATTGCCATTTTAATTTACTTTTTAATTGATAGTTTAATTATTGTTCAAAATAGGGATGACAAAAAAAGTGCTTTTTTATCATCCCAAACGATTGATTGTTGATGATTCTATTGGTATTGAATCTTAGTGATGCAACAAATGTACTACAATTTTTTTGGAATTTACAACCCGATTTTACAGTTTTCGATAAAAAATAATATTATAAACTTTTATTAAAAATAAAATAAAATAAACTTTATTAAGTTACTTTTTTAATAAAAAAAAAGCTACTCATTAAATCAACAATAAAATCAAGTGTATTAAATTATTTTATTTTAAACTATCTTTTTTCGAATAGTTCATTTTTCCTGTCATTTTGAATATGCCAAGTTGTCGAGAGGTAATTTTGTCATATTTTTTAAACTAAAAAAAGAGAGATAGTTTAGCTACTTTTTGCTTTTTTGGGAAAAAAAGCATTTTCTACACATTTTATTGTAACCTATTTAAAGTTTTGACTTATGAAAAGACAGTAATTCAAATTAAATACTCTTGTTACAAATATTAGCATGAAGCCTCTATTTTTCTGTCTACTTTGCCATCTTATTTATGATACAACTATTGCTCAGAATACGAATCTAGTTCCCAATCCCAGCTTCGAACAATTAAAAACCCTAGCTCCTTCCAAATTTTCAGCCAATGTCATTGACTTTGATTCCACTATTCAAGACTGGCAATCAGCAAGCTTAGCTACCCCTGATATATTGACATCTCATCTTAATGACCTTAGTCGTTCTTATAAAATCCCTATCGCTAGAACTGGCAAAAATAGCGTGGGCATTATCAACAACATGGGAGTATGGACAGAATACATACAAGTTCGGTTAAAACAACCTTTAGAGAAAGGAAAAACATACTATGCTGAATTTTGGTACATGGCTTTAATTGGGAAAAACCATCCTATGCCTCAGAAAAACCCTCGTTTTGGTTGCTGGTTCCACGACGGGGTCATACAACAAACACAACGTTATATTGATGAACAGCCCCAAGTTGCTCCGCCTCAAAAAAAGGCTTGTCGACCTCATAGTTGGCAAAAATTAGCTGGTACTTTTGTTGCTACTGAAGCACATACACATCTATGCATTGGACAGTTTCTCACCGAGTACAAAAGTGCCATGGATGGTTGCATTGCCATTGACGATGTAATTGTTTGTGAAGCAAAAGATTTGCCGATAGAACCACCAACACCCCTCCCTATCAAGATGGAAGTGGGGACTACGATTGTTTTAGATAATATTATTTTTAAAAGTGGTACAGCTATCTTAGAACAAGAATCTTTCCCCAATCTTGACCTTTTGCTTCAAAACCTCTTAGAACATCCTAATATCTGCATTGCTATTCATGGGCATACTGACAATGTAGGAAGCCAAGAAGCTAATTTGGAATTATCAACCAACCGAGCGCAAACAATCTACCATTACCTTATTCAAGAAGGTATCGACAAGAAACGTTTGAAATTCGCAGGTTTTGGAGAAACAAAACCAGTCGCAAGCAATGAAAATGAGAGTGGTCGAAAGAAAAATCGTCGAGTAGAATTTTTAATTCAAGACCTTTGACAATAGTTAGCTACGCTACTACTACTTTGAGTAATTGCCCCAAAAAGTAAAAAAGCAGCGGAGTATTATTAATACTAAATCCACCTCTTATCATTATCACTAAACAACCTTACTACTGTTTTTTCTCTATCCAATCACTTGGATTATAGGCAACATAATTAAAGATTTTCTGTACGAGTCTTCCTTCTGGATGTTTTCCTGTTTCTAACTCAAACTGTTCAATAGCACAATTAGGAGGCTTGGGCAATGCCAATATCTCTGCTTCATTTAAATGCTCAAAAAGCGATTTAAACAAAATATAGGGAACTTGGTGGGTGATGATTAAGACATTTTGCCCCGCATAATCTCTACTTAATTTAGACAAAAAACTATAAATACGATCACATACATCAGGGTAATTTTCTCCTCGTGGCAATCGATAATAAAACTTGCCATCTCGTTCTCTATCTTCATACTCATCAGGATATTTAGCTTTAATTTCTTTGGTTGTAAAACCATGCAGCCTGCCAAACTCTTTCTCTCGCAATCGAAAATCATTGTAAACTAATAACTTATAGTCCAATTCTTTTTGGATGGCTTCAATAGTTTGAAGTGTTCTACAATAAGGTGATACAAAGCAAATGTCAAATGGCGAAATAGTATTCAGGTATTTTCCCGTCTCTGTTGCTTGCCAAAATCCTTTTTTTGTCAATTGAATATCAGCATCTCTTATTTTCTTTTGTTTGGCTAAAACACCTTCTAAATCGTGCTGAAAGAGATCCAAAGCTACGTTCTGCTCTGATTCTCCATGTCGAATAACGGTCAATCGGTTGGGCCACTTTAATTCTACCATTCTCTTATTGGTTTATTTTTTATCCTTTCAATAGTTCGTAAAAACCACGCAGTAGCAGCGCAGCTAAGTAGTATAACTAACATTCTTATTATAACATTTTTTCAGACGAATGTGTACTAGTTTTAAAGAAAAATAATTTTACCTCATTCTATAACCTACAACCGATTAAATATGATGAATGATGACTATTTACTCATTGGCACTCTAATGGCACTAAAATAAGTCCAAAGAATAAACAAGACTTGAAGCGGTATCCTAAACCATAAGTAGGCTACTCCATTCCCGTCATAAGTTCCATTTTGATAGTCGACCTCTAAAATTGCGGCATTAATATTCGCAGGTAATAATAGGATAAAAAAGCCTAATAAAAACCAAGCGATTGCTTTTTGATATTTGGGAATATGCAACATTACTGCTGCTCCTATCTCCAATAATCCAGTCCCATATACAATTGGGATTTTGAACGGAACTATCGCTGGCAACATCATAGCCATGCCCTCTGTAAAGACAAAATGGGCAATTGCAGTAAAACACAGCATAATAGACAAAGCTATTCTAGCAGAAAGAGCTATTCGAAATCTTTGATTCTTTTTGGTAATGAATACTAAAATTAAAAAGCTCGTCAATAGTACAATTAATGGTTTCATATGTTTTATTCTAGTTGTTTAAATTTTCACAAAAGTGCAACAACTAAATCAACGAAACAATGAACCCAAGTTAAGAAATGCGCTTTCTAATTCTACTCAAAGCTTGAGGAGTAATCCCTATATAAGAAGCCAAATATTTTAGTGGGATAAATTGCAACAGTTCTGGACGTTCGTGAAATAACTTCAAATATCGCTCCTCCGCTGTATCGTTCAACAACGACAGTTCTCTTTGTGCCTTGATTTTGTACAAATTCTCTGCGGCAAGTCTCCCTATGGTATTTCCGATAGAAGTTTCGACATAAATAGATTGTAAATCATCATAAGACAAACTCCAAATACGACTTGGAGTCAATGTCTCTATCTTGCAAGCACTGGGCAATTGAGTAAGGAAAGAATCATAAGCACTAACAAATTCATTGTCAAAACAAAACCCAAAAGTTATATCGTTTTCGAATTTTGGAATAAAAAGTCGGACAATGCCTTTTTCAACAAAAGAAAGCCGCTGTTCAACCTTTCCCACCTCCAAAAGAATTGCTTTTTTAGGCAACTCTTGTAGCACCAGTTTTGATGAAAAAATCTCCCAATCGTTATCACTCAAAGGTACCATGCGGTTCAAATATGCCCTGATAACATCCATATAATATCATTCTAAGTTAAGGCTCAAAAAGAAAAGAGGCCCCCCCTTGCAATGAGAAGCCTCTGAAAAAACAGTACAAAAATTGCTAAATTACAAACCTATTATTTTATTAGAAACTTGTAAAAAGCATGGTAGAAAGGTAGTCAATCTTTCTACCTATATGCTTAAACGTTTAAACTAAAAATCAAGTTTCTTTTATATTGTATATTTTTCTTAACAAAATGTTAAAGTTTTGACAAATTCCAACTATTTGCCATTTTTAGTATACTAATTGAACTAAAAGCGATAGCCTAGGAGAACATATCCTCCTAAATGGATGATATTGGTTTTATCCTCGTTAGCATTCAACACACTATTTCCTTTAAAGATATTAGATGCGCCAATATCCGAACGAAGCCCATACCCTAATACAAATTTATCAATCAGTACTTCTTGCCCCAATGCCACTTTAAATCCAACATCAAATTGATGATAATCTGATTGTTTGTCAAAAAATAGAACACCATCGTAAAATAATTTCGCTTCTCTCATCACTCCTACATAAATCCCCGCTTGTGCTACTACCTTTGTATTAACGAGCTTTTTGCTATTTGTTTGCCAGATAGCATGCTTGTATGCCAATGAGAGCCTATTGTATTTCATGACCCACTCTTTGATATAAAAGACACCTTTTTGATACATGCCATATGCTTGTCGATTATCGGCATTAATTGAGAATTCAGCAACCAAAGCCCCTTTAGGAATAATTTGATACGATGCCCATAAGCCATAATTAGCAGCCAAACCAAAGTAATTTGTAGTTAAACTATTTTGGTCAAATCCCTCTCTAGTTTCATTATTCAACAACATTGTTGAATTAACGACCATAAAAGCACCAGCTTCCAACTTTCCTTCTACCAAATTCTTTTTTGCTTTTCGTTCTAGTTTCATTTCGTCCAACAACCGAATTGGCTCCACCGTATGACCTATTGCTAAAGGATTTATTGTAGAACGATCCAGCCATATTATATCGAATTGTTTTTTTGCTACAAGAGCCTCCTTATTTTTAAGGAAATTAGCATCCGACGGGCTCACTTTTGTCCCTTTAGAATCAATAGGCTGGCTACTTGTTGCTGCATGACTTGGCAAGAAACCTTTTTCAATTTCACTAGCTACAATTGGTAATTCATTATCAGAACTTGTTTCTTTTTTAGAATCAACTGCCAGTACTTTTTTGGATACATCAACTTGCTTATTACTCGACAGTTTGTTAGAAGACGAATGAAGTCCCCTTTGGGTTGGAAACTGAGCTATTAATTTTTTCTTTTTTGTTTTGGTATCCTTTGAATTATTAGAGTTTCTTGATGCTAATCTATTATTAGGTTTTTTTGATAATGGAGCAATAACAGGTTTAGATACACCTGATGGGGTATTTGTAGGATCTTTTTTAGTTACTAAAGGCATCAGTACCTGATCATTTGATTCCTTATTTTGCAACTGTTGAACGAAATCAGTACTTGGAATAGTATAAGGTTTATGTGTACAAGTTTTTAATAACAACAACAACAAGACCGCACTGGCTAGAAAAGCTAACATACGCCCACTCCAATCACTTACAATAGGCTCTTTGTCCAGCACTTTACTAATGCGTTCCCAAGTTTTGTCGATATTCAGTTGGCGACTAACAGCATACCATACTCTATTGGGTGTTTTCTTAGATTCTTGTGAAAGAAAGCCTTGTTTTAATTTGTTGTCTAAAACTTCATCTATGGATGTTGCAGAACTGCTTAATTCATCAGAAATAGCCCCCCACAAAAAAGCAGGTGCTATATTTTTAGTATTTGACAAAAAACCATCTTTGATTTTCTCATCTAGTACTGCATCTATTGAAGGCGTTTCATCTAGATTTTTTTCAACCTTTTGCCATATACCCAAAGGAGCTTTCTGTATTGGTATCTCAGAATGAGCTGCGTACACTTTTTCATCTAAAGATTTATCCACAGCCTCTTCCAAATCCATTTTGCCAACAATACGCCCCCAGAGGTCTGTAGGTGCTTGCTTTTGATAAGCATCAAAAGAAGTCTTTATTTTTGCATCAATATGTTGGTCCAAATTACTTTTCATTATTCTTACTCAGCAACTGTTTTAATAATGTTCTTGCACGGTGTAGCTGAGACTTTGAGGTTCCTTCACTAATGTCAAGCTTTTCAGCAATTTCTTTATGATTGTATCCTTCTACGGCATAAAGCTTGAGCACCATCGCAGCTCTAGAAGGCAACTCATTGACCAAAGCAATTAAGTCTTGGGCATCTATTTGCTCTAAAACATTGCCAATCGTTGGACTTATTGCCACCTGTGTATAGGATTCTAGTTTTTCTTCGTGTCGTTTTTGTTTTCGGTAGTGGTCTAATGCAGTATTGATAATAATTCGTCTTACCCAACCTTTTAGAGAGCTTTCAAAATTGAATTGTTCCAATTTTCTAAAAACCTTGATAAAGCCATCTTGGAGAATATCACAAGCAGCATCTTCATCGTTGTTATAAGAAAGACAAACACTATACATTTGGTCTGCATATTTTCGATAGAGCAATTCTTGGTACTGGCGCTCGTTGGCAATGCAACGTTGCACGAGTTCTCTCTCCGAAATATCGTTTATATCCAAATTATCTTTCACGCTCAGTTAGCTTTGTTTTACAAAAATCGCTTCAATAGCATTATTTTTTAACGAAGTTACAATGTCTTCATATAATTGTTTATTGATTTTACTGTTAATCAATATAGTATTTATTCCTTTAACCGAAACTTTTTCTGCCTTTTCTAAAGCTTTTTTGGGCAAAACAGCAAACCATTTAGCAGGATTGAGCAAAATAGTTGCCTTTGTTTTAGAATTTTGAAGCAAGTCAACTTCTTTATCGTTCTCAATCAAATCTTTGCCTACTATTGAAAATGTTTCCAATTGATTCAACTCAAAGCGAATAGGATAAGAAGTACCGAAAGAATTTTTAAAAATTCCATCAATTACCATATTAGCTTCTTCTTTGTTGGGTACGGTTTTTATTTCTAGATTGATTCCTGTATAAGTACCTTGCGGGACATCAAACTCTAATCCTTCTACATTTGCCGCTCCAAAAGTTGTATTAATCTTCTGCTCATAATGTTTTGTAAAATAAACATCTGCCCCTTGCACTCTTTTGCCATCAAACTGAAAGGACTCAATTACAATATAACCATTTTTAAAAAATAAAGCACCGTCCATAATGGTCTCTTCTTCTAGGTCAATCTCAAAACAAACTTGAGTTGGCTGTTTCCACTGATTTACTTTAGAACAAGCAAAAATCCCCAGAATAAAAAAGCAAAAAATTTTTAACCCCATAGCATATCATTTTCTTTTAAGACGTCTTTAAATTTTGATAGGTTGGAAGTATCTATTTTTTTTTATTTACAACACTATTATCAGATTGTCCTCAAACAGCATACACGCTAGAGTTACAACAATATATTTATATTAAATTAATAAAAAATTATCCAAAAAAATAGAATCAAGATTTTGTTTTATATTTTTTTTATTGTAGTTTGAATTAAAAGATAGCCAGTTATACATTCAACAACAAAGTATGATTACTTTGAGATTTTGTATTTAAACGTCCCATAACCAAATTTTATTCACCACTTCCCCAAAATTTAAACATGAAAAGTTTAAAGAAAAATTTCCCACTAATCCTTTTCTTACTATGCACAGGATTTGTACTCAATGCACAAAATGCACAACAACATTTGCACAGTCATGGAACACCACACCAAGAATGTGCTACACACGCAACTCAAGGGCAACTTGACTACATGAACAGAACCCTGAGAGAGCGCCAAAGTTATGTTGACAATGGGCGTTCAGGAACAATTTATATTCCTGTTCGACACATTATTGTCCGTAAAACAGATGGTACAGGAGGAATCTCCAATACCAATTTACAAAATGCAATGGATGGATTAAATGCCGCTTATGCGGTTGCCAATGTACAGTTCTACGAGTGTAGTAGAGCCTATGTAAACGACGATACTTATTACACTTTTGAAACCTCCGAAGAAGCAGCTTTAGCAGCAGCTTATGAAGTTTCTAATGTAGTAAATGTCTTTCATTGTAATACCGTTTCTAATGGTGCAGGAAGTTCTTACTGCGGATATGCCTACTATCCTGGAGGTGCCGATAGAATTTTCATGGCCAACGGCTGTACCACCAATGGAAGCACATTGATTCACGAATTTGGGCATTACTTTTCTGTTCGTCACACCCACAACGCTGGTAATGAGCTAGTCAATGGTAGCAACTGTAGTACTGCTGGTGATCAAATTTGTGACACTCCTGCCGATCCTAATTTATCAGGTAAAGTAAATGGTTCTTGTGTTTATACAGGTACTGATGTAGATGCAAATGGTGATAGCTATACGCCACAAACGACCAACTATATGTCGTATTCCAGAAAAAGCTGTAGAACAGTATTCACGCCTGGGCAAATTGCTCGTCTTCGTTATAGTGCCATCAACGATAGAGCTTATTTGACCTGTTCTTGTTTTACGTATGATTTTGTAGGTTCTCACAACCTTGGTACCGATGTTACTAGCCACAATTATACTGTTTCTGCCAATACATCACTAACTACTGTTTATAACTGTGACAGCGATCCTCAACAACTACGTGTTGGTTCTTGTTCTGCTTCTGGCGGAGACTTTGTTAGTGTAGAGTTTGACGTGCCTGCTGGTACAGACAAACTAAGATTGTTACTCAAAGGTGGTTGGCAAAACAATCATAGCGAAGTGCACATTGACGGACAATACCAACGTGATTTTACTTTATCAACTACCAACTGTAGCAGCGGTTATACCTATGTTTATGTTTACAATATTTCTAATCATACACAAGATGGAAAAGTAGTTATCAAATTGGTTGATCCTGAAGCAGGTTGTACAGGAGATTTTAACATTGATTACATGTATGTATATGCAGCCAATTGTAACCAAAGTGGCTATGCAAAAATTCCATATTTCACCAACTTCAACTCTGGTGTATTAGATAATTACTGGTTGACGCAAAGTTCTAACGAATTTGGACGTGCTGAATTGACCAATGCCAATGGTCCTTATTCTGGAGCCTATCACTTGGTGATGGATGTCAATACTAATAATAACTATGCTACCAATCAAGCTGATTTAAGAGTTGACTTATCTGGATGTACTAGTCCTAAGATACTCTTCAGATGGAAAGAGTTTTTAGATGAAACACATACACAAGATGGCGTTTATTTATCAGACGATGGTGGTGAGAACTTTGTTAAGGTCCATGACCTAACGGGAGCAGCCAACAACACTTGGACAGCTGTTACACTTGACTTGGCTGCTTTGGCTACTGCCAATAGCCTAACACTAAGTGAAGAATTTGTTATCCGTTTCCAACAGTATGACAATTATGGTGCTACGACTGACGGAATTGCTATTGACTATGTCTATGTTTATGGTTGTAACAACGTTCCTTCTCCGATGGTTATGATAACAGACAACGATCGAGCTAAAGGAGATGTACTTAGTGTATACCCTGGATCAGGAAATGAAACCAATGATGCTCTTACAACTAGCGTAGAAAAAATTGCTAACAAAGCAGAAGTGGATTTATTCCCTAACCCTGCCAATCAAATTATTAGTCTAAACTTTAGACAATTCAAAGCAGATGATGAGTTAACGGTTAAAGTAATTAGTATGTTGGGTGCTGTTCAGTATACGACAACACACACTATTAATAATGCTCAATCTGATATTTTAGAATTATCTGTAGAACAGCTACCTGCTGGAGTCTATAGCGTTATCATAGAAAACGCAACAACAACCGTTACCAACAAACCTTTTGTCATCAAACGCTAAGTTCAGTTACACTACATGACAAATGTGCAAAGCAATTACTCTTCGGAGTAATTGCTTTTTTTTAGGTACTTCTGAACTTTCTTGAATCAAGAATGGTTGTACAACAAACATTCTTATAAATCGTCTATAATATATTCGTCAATATGCGTTGGAAAGTAAAAAAAGAAACTTCCAAACTTTGGATTTTAGAGGAAGGTAATTGTGACTAGCTACTCTTATGAAAATAGATGTTTAAAATTCTACTAATTTTAAATAGAAAATTCTATTTTCGCAACACTAGATTTTAAATTACATAATTTATTAGTTTGTAAAGAACTAATTCAAATCCAATATAGCATAATGCAACATCAATATATCCAAGATTTTGCTCAATACGAAGATGGAACCGAAGTCACTATAAAAGGCTGGATTGACAAACCTCGTAACAGCAAAACCAACCACTTTTTTGATTTCCGTGATGGTACTGGTTTTACTCAATGTGTCGTTTCTTTAGACACTGTTGGGGAAGAAGCTTTTGAGCAAGCCAAACGCTTGACAGTAGAAAGCTCTGTTGCTTTTACAGGCAAGCTTCTACGCAACGATAAAAGTTTAGGTGGATACGAAATACAAGTTAGCAGTTATGATATTTATCATATCGCAACCGATTTTCCCATTACAAAATCAGATGGTGAGCACGGTCCTAACTTTTTGGAAGAACGTCGCCATCTTTGGCTCCGCAGACGACGCCAATGGGCCATCAATCGAGTAAGAAACCAACTGATTATGGGAATCCATGATTTTTTCCAAAAGGATGGTTTCGTTCAAATGGATGCTCCCTTGATGACAGGTTCTGCTTGTGAAGGAACAACCGATTTATTTGAAACAGACTTCTTTGGACAACCTGCTTATTTGTCTCAATCTGGACAATTATATGCCGAAGCGATGGCAATGGCAATGAACAAGGTCTATACCTTCGGTCCTACTTTCCGTTCGGAAAAATCAAATACACCACGCCACTTAGCTGAATTCTGGATGATAGAGCCTGAGGTTGCTTTTGCAACCAACGAAGATAACATGGTTCTCATTGAACGTTTTGTAAAACACGTTATCGCTCATGTCTTGGATAAATGTAAAATCGAATTTGACTTGCTGGAAAGAGATACTTCTAAACTACAAGCAGTTGTCGATGGTAAATTCCCACAAGTCGCTTATTCTGATGCGGTCAAAATTCTAAATGGATTGGTGGATGTTGATGGCAAGAATGCTATTCAGCTTCAAGAAGATGACTTAGCAGCAGCAAGAGCATTAATCGTTCGTCACAAAGAAGAAATTGCAACACGAGAAAAGGCGATTAAAGCAGGTATGAAAAAGGGAGCTAGAAAACACAGCGAACAAGTTATTGCCAAATTGCAAGCCGAAATAAAAATTGCTGAAGAACAAGAAAGAAACATTCCCAAATGGATTGAATCAGCCAAAAACTTCAAACATGGAGAGGATTTAGGTAGCTCAGACGAAACGGTACTAACTCGCGTATTCTCTACTCCTGTGATGGTTTATAACTGGCCTACTAAGATTAAAGCATTTTACATGAAGGAAGTCGATGGAAATCCTGAATTTGTAAAAGGAGTCGATCTATTAGCTCCAGATGGCTTTGGTGAAATCATTGGTGGTTCTGAAAGGGAAACAGATATTGACATTTTGTTGAAAAAGATTGAGGAGCATGAATTAGATCAAGCTGATTTTGAGTGGTACCTTGACTTACGTCGCTTTGGTTCTGTCCCTCATGCGGGTTTTGGTTTGGGCTTAGAGCGTTTGGTTCGTTGGTGTTGTGACTTGCATCACGTTAGAGAAACCATTCCATTCCCTCGTCGCTATGGACATATCAAGCCTTAAGTAAGATAATTAGTATTTATACCAATAGTTTACAAATGAACAACCCTTAACTACAACAAAAGTAGTTAAGGGTTGTTTAAATTTATATTTTATAATAGTAGTTAGCTTAGTTACTCCCTGCGGTCATGAGCCAGCAAGCTGGGTTCGCTGCTACTTCGTGGTCGTTGATGTTTACGTTTTTAGCTCGCTGCGCTCGTAAAATCGCAAGCTCAGTCACCAAAAAAAATAAAAAACCACACTTACACTGACTTGATAATCAAAATTTTAATAAAAGACACAACAAGTTTACAACTTGTTAATTATCGTGAGCGCAGCTAACTATTGTTATAAAAAATAATTAAATAAAAGCGTCTACCACATAACGTTCCCCTCCTTCTTTGATCGCATCAAACCATTTTTCAGCTTCTTGTTCAGACACATTTGCCATGCTCTTGTAAATATTAACAAATGTTTTTTGAACTGCAGGTACCATATACTGACCATCTCCACAAACAAACACTTTGGCTCCCTGTTGGAAAAGTTGGTATACTTTCTCTCGTTCTGCCCATAATTTATGTTGAACAAATTTAATCTCATCATCAAAGGCACTATATGCCCTAAATACTTTGACAATATTTTCTTTCTCCCATTGATTAAATTCATCAACATATAGTGCGTCAACATTGGGATGATCACAACCAAAAAACAACACAGTCTCCCCGATAGCCTGCCCTTTGGATTTAAGAACAGATCGCTCTTGAACAAATCCTCTGAAAGGAGCTATACCGCTACCTGCCGCAATCATAATAACTGGCACAGTAGGGTCTTCTGGAAGATGAAAAGCGGTCGCTGCTGGTTGGGTTTCAATTTGGACTTGTCCGCCAACAGGCAAGCCAGCCAAGTAATTGGATGCTAAACCTTTATAGTCACCCTGCCCTGACCAAGCAGGCGAATGAACAACAGCAACCGTTAGAGCCACCTTTTGATTATCTAAATAAGGGGATGAAGCAATGGAATACAAGCGAGTTTTTATCGGTGGAAGCATTTTTAGCAACTCTTTCAAAGGAATATCAACAGACATATAGCGCTCTAACAAATCTAAAACACTAATTCGTTTCTTTAAAACTTCTTTTTCATAGACTTCTTTTGGCACCAATGCTTCTAAGGCATGCTTTTCAGGAGGACACAAACAATAAGATGCTAATGTCTCTATTTGTTTGGGTGTAGCTGGTTGCCCTAATTCTACATAATTGGTAAAAATATCAAGCAGTGTAATAGGATAACCAACGGGCAAATGAAACTGTTGCATAGCTTCCGCTTGAATTGTAATTTGTGTATCTACGCTATAGCCCAAGCGGCGAAAAATTCGATCAATATTTTCTTTGGGATTGCTAGGAAGAATGGACAAATAATCTCCTGAATTATACTCCATCCCTTTAGGTAACTCAATCTCTATGTGCCTTTTCGAGCGTCCTAAAGGATGTGTCATATCGACCAACTCTTCGTTCCTTAAAACGATCCCTTTTCGTAGAATCTTTTGTTCAAGCGTCTTCAATCGGTCATTCGATATTTTTACCGAAAAATCTTGCCCTTTCAGGATTTCACGAGGCATTTTTGCCCAAAACATCTCTTGCCATTTCTCAAAATCATCATAAACATTGGCAGCACCATTCAAGGCTCCTCTTTCTACAATAGGCTTTGCTCCCATTTTAAATAATAATTGATCTACTTGTGTAGGAACAGCTTGATACGTTTTCACCCAATCTTTATGCCCACACCCCAACACGGCATAAGACATACCTTTAAGTTTTCCATCTTGAAGCTCCTCCAACCATTCTAAAAATTTTACAGCATTTCTTGGCGGTTTTCCCTCGTAGGAAGCGGTCACAATAACCGTAGGTACTTTGGGGCTAAGTTGGTCAATTGCATCGTCCATAGCACTTATTGTTGGTCGATATCCAAATTGACAAGCTTGCTGGTAAATATTTCGAGCAAATCCTTCGGAAAGCCCTGTATTAGATCCAAATAAGATTAATAATGGTTTTCCAGTAGTACGGTCTACAGGTAAATCAACTACTTCTTTAACTTTTTTCTGTTTATTAGAAGCTTCGTTTTCTATGATAATTTCTTTTCTTTTCACCCTCATTTTAAAATCATCGGGTTTGATTGTAATTGCTTCTTTTATTTTTAGTTGATAATTGGGGTTATCCCTAGATATCTCAAATCGTTGTAACAACATAGATAATGCTAAAACAGCTTCTTGTATGGCAAAAAAGCGACCAATACAAGCCCTTCTACCACTACCAAAAGGTTTAAAACAGTCCTCTGGAAGTTGATCTATATTGTTGGCAGCAAAGCGTTCGGGACGAAACTGCTCGACATCTTCTCCCCAAACTGTTTTATCTTTATGCAACCACTCTATTAGAACCGTTACCGTCTCATCCTTTTTGATTAAATACTCACCACCTATCACAGTATCTTCCAGTGCAGCAACACTATACATGGGCGCAATTGGATGCAATCGCAAGGTTTCTTTCAAAATTTGATCGATATACATCAACTTCGGAAGATGATCTATTGTTGGTTGTTGATTACCTAATACCTTATCAACTTCTGCTTGAGCTAGCTTTAATTTATCAGGGTTGTTCAACAACTCATAAATAGCAAAAGTCAACAGCCCACTAGTCGTTTCATGTCCTGCGATCAAAAATGTAATCATTTGATTTTTAATATTCTCATCCGTAAGCCGTTCGCCACTAATTGGATCAACACCATTTAACATAACATTCAGCAAATCGTTGTACTTATGTCTATTCGGATCTTTTTTTCTGGTTTGAACAATTTCAGCACCAACTGTATGCATGTATTCAATATTAGAAAAATACGTCCGATTGGTATTGACCATTAACTTTGTTTGAAGAGGAAATCGAACAATCCGATTTCCCATTTCTGTCAAGCTATCAACCATTGATTTGACAAAAGGATGTAACTCATCTGAATAAAAACTATTAAATCGGTAGTTAAAGCTGCATAGAGCAATCGTATCTAGTGTCAGTTTTGTCATTTCGTCTGAAACATCAAATACGTGTGCCTCTCCCATTCGCTCAAATTTTAGCATCATTTGCTCGGCTATATCCAACATTTGTGGAAATAAATTTCGAATAGCTACGGGACCAAAAGCGGGCATCAACAACCGATGTGCTTTGCCCCATGCCAAACTATTCGTGTCAGCGGTTACCAATCCATCGCCCAACAGCTTTTGTATCTCTTTGAACGATTGATTGACGTTTTTAGCAAAACGACTTTCATCAGAAACCTCATGTACTAATTCTTGAGATCCTAAAATGATCATATTGTTGTTAGGTAACAACAGCTTAAAAATTCGACCAGCCTCAAAATCTTTGGCAATAGCAGATAAACTTTGGCTAAAAGCTTTAGGGCTAATTAATTTGAGGTTGCCAAGGAACGGGAATGTTTTTGGAGTTGGGATGCTTGAATTCGACATCTTATTTGTTTTATTTTTATAGTTTTAATAAATATATATTTATGTATATCTATTCCATGCTTATCTTTTTTTAATCTAGAGGTTGTTTCAAATTGCGTCTTTTTTAAATAGGAGTTTCTCCAAAAGGAGCAGCGAAGCTAATTTTTTGATTTAAACAACTTCTCAATCTAACTAAACTAATTTTCGATATTGCGAAGGGGTTACACCGACTTTCTTTTTAAAAAGCCGACTAAAATATTGAGGATATTCAAAACCTAATTGAAAAGCAATTTGAGCAACAGAATCTTCATTGTTAAATAGCAACGTTTTGGCTTTATTAATAACTTGAGTGTGAACATGCTCTAACGTACTTTTCCCTGTCTCTTTTTTTAATAGGTTGCCCAGATAATTTCTAGACAAATTCATTTCTTTGGCCAATCTTTCCACCGTAGGCAAACCATTTCTTTCAAGCTCTTGAGCCGATAAGAGTGCTTTTAGTGTTTTCTCAAAGCGTATGATAATGTTGGTATACTCTAACTTTTTAGCCATAAACTGCCGATTGTAAAATCGTTCTATATATGTAAACAATAATACAATTTGATGTACCCAAACAGTCGTGCTATAATCGTCAATCAATTGATACTCGCCGAGAATATTGTTCAAAATAGTCTGAATAATTTCTTTCTCCTGAACTGAGATTTGTAGTGCCTCATTTAGATTATAAGCTAAAAAGTTGTACTGTGCTATCTGCTCATAGGTAGGAGAAGAACGAATTAAATCGGGATGAAAAACAATTCCCCAAACTTCGACTCCTTCTCGGCTAACAATATCGTATACTTGAACAATTTGATCTGGACGTAACACAATTAGGGTTCCTTGGTTTAATTCTATATCTTTTCTCCCATACGAAAAACTAGAGTGTACTCTTTTATTGTATAATAAAATTACATAAAAGGGATTTAACAACTCTACTTTAACGAGGTCTACCGTAAAAGTTGACTCCGTAAAGTTTATCACTGAAATTAAAGGGTGCTTGGGTTCAGGACAGCCTATAATCCCATGCAACTCAGCCAGTGTTCTAATATAAATTGGTTCCATATAAATTGATATAGATAAATGTTGACCAATAATCATTCAAAAGAAACCCATACATTGCCTTTCCAGCTTTTGGCAATCTACGCTTATCCTTCACAACAATCATTTATACAAAAGTAAGCACTCTACAACATAGATTTGTATACAAATGCATTATAATTGAATACTTTTCACATATCTAGCCTTTCTATATAACAAGCAGCTCCCGCCAATTCGCCTATTTTGGAAAATTTGACTCTCAAAGTTTTGTTTGGGCAGTTATCAATACTAAAACTATATTTTACTACAAAAGTCCACAACTTTATTCGTGATAATCGCTAATAGTTATTTTTTAATGATTTATTTTCTCCTTCTACTTAGCTTTTTATTAATTTAGAGCAATGCTTAATTCCCCATTATTAAAACCTACTTAGTATGAATAAGGAGTACCTTAAATTAGAACTAGAAAAAAGCAAACAGACTACCTTACAATTTTTTAATTTGCCCTTAGATGATCTCGATAAGCGCTATGCTCCTGGTAAGTGGACGATAAGACAAATCTTGCACCACTTAGCAGATGCTGAAACGATTCTTTACGAACGTATTCGCCGTGTCATTAGTGGTCCTCAACAAGTTCTTTGGGTCTTTGATCAAGATCGTTTTTGCGAACAACTAAATTATGACAAATTCCCACTAGAGATTAATAAAGATATTTTTAATGTCACTAGAAGAGCTATGATTTACGTTCTAGAGCAGCATTACGATGATAAAAAAGCTTTGACTTTCATTCATAGCAAAACTGGAAAGCGGACTTTGGGTGACGAATTTGAAAAGGTAGCTTGGCACAACGAACATCATCTCAATCAAATTCGCCAAGCACTAAAATTTGGTTAGGTAATTTCAAGTAATAATAATCTTTGTTTCTCTAGAACACACCATACTGACTACCAAAACAATATACTTTAACGGCGTTTTCTCTCCCAAACTAATCCTCCAAAGAAGGCAACAAAAATAACAATAGGTTGTTATTTTAGTAACTAGACTTCGATAATTTCTAGTTTCTACAATTTATTGTGTTTGCTTTCTTATTAAAAATGCTCTTTTAGTTGACTAAAAAAATAATAGCATTTATCAAGCACTATAACCATAAACACATCAATGAGCACTCAAAAAAATTCTGAAAAACGACTAGCCGTTCTTATTGACGGTGACAATATACCTTCTGCCTACATCAAAGAAATGATGGAAGAAATTGCCAAATATGGCATTCCTACTATAAAAAGAATTTATGGCGATTGGACAAGACCACACCTAAAAAAATGGAAAAATTTACTTTTAACCAATGCTATTACTCCGATACAACAGTATGCTTATACTAGAGGAAAAAATGCAACGGATTCTGCAATGATTATTGATGCTATGGATATTTTGTATTCTGGCAAAGTAGATGGCTTTTGCATCGTTTCTAGTGATAGCGATTTTACTCGTCTAGCTACTCGATTGCGAGAAGCTGGTATGAATGTCATTGGCATTGGAGAGAGAAAAACCCCTGAGCCGTTTATCGTTGCCTGCGATCGTTTTATTTATGTTGAAATCTTGAAACCTAAACTTGAAAAGATCATCTCCAAAGGCAAGGCGTCAAGCAAAATCAAAAAAGATGAAAAAGACGATTTTGAGCCTGTTACGCCCAAAGTAAAACGCTTGATCGAAAATACTATTTCTGACGTTGCCGATGATGATGGCTGGGCTTTTTTGGGAGATGTTGGTTCTCTACTACAAAAAAAGCAACCTAATTTTGATGCTAGAAATTATGGGTTTCCCAAACTAACACCTTTGATTAAATCCGTTAAGTCTATTGAAATCGACGAACGAGAATCGGGGCGCAGCAAAAGTCGCTTAATTTATGTCCGAGTAAAATAGTTTAACATAAAATTATTCTACTTTCAGTTGGAATTAACCTTAATTAACCCTCTTTAACTTTAATACATACAGATTCCAAGTAGTTTTACTTTGTAATGTTTTTACTTCAAACAAACAAAATAAAATGAAACCAATCACCTACTTAGGAATCTTAATTTTATTCCTAAACAATTTCCCCCTATTGGCACAAAACACCATTCACATTCCTTGTGGAAATGCGCCAACTATAAATGGTTCCTTCTCTAGTAATGAATGGCAAGATGCCAATAAAGTTGATTTACTCATTCAAAATGGCGCCAATACCGTTCAAGTCTTTTTTAAACACGATAGTTTGAACCTATATGTCGCTTTTGTTGACCACTTACAATCTTCTAACATTCGTTTTCCTGAGATTCTATTAGATGTTAATCACGACAAAAGCCCTAGTTGGATGCCTGACGACTGGTGGTTTCATGTTTCTGCAACAGACTGCGAATCGCAAGGGCAACCTAATAATTACGACAGTTGCCAACTCGTTCGCCCCAACTGGGTTGCAGCTAATAATTTTGATCAAAATCCTCCTCAAACAGATACTGTTGAGATAAAAATCCCTTTCAGTACCATCCATTTAAACTCCAATACTACGGATAGCATAGGAATTGCTTTTGATGTCACCAATACATTCAACTCATGGGAGTACTGGCCTGCCGCTGCCAACTATAATAGTCCTGCAAGTTGGGCAACAGGTATACTAGGCTGTTCTAGCCTCTTGAACAAAACTAAACTAAATTCTCCCATAGAAACAATTTCTATTTACCCCAACCCTAGTAATGGTCATGTTGTAGTAGACCTACATCCTCTACAACAGACAATAAAGCAGTTGATGGTCTACAACCTTCTTGGTGAGTTGGTCTACCAATCTAACTTCCATCCGACCAATTCAAAAGATCTAAATCTTCAACTAGCGAATGGTATCTATCTAATAAAAGTACAAACGACGCAAAAAGAATATACAAAAAAAATAATCATTGAATAAAGTAAGGCTGTTCCATCTATTCTATATCTCGCTAAGGTGAGGTATAGAATAGGTGTTTTCTTATATCCCTTCTCTAAGCATTTTTTTTATCAATGATATTTGACCTAAGTGGTAATAACTATGCTCAATAATTGCTTCAATATTTCTACGGTAATTCCCATACTTTTCATCGACAAAACTTTTTTCCAACTGTTCGTCAGACATTTTTTCTACACAATTAGCAAATTGTTCCGCATTACTCCACATAGAATTTAGAAGGTTGTCCCAATCGCTTTCGCATGTTATTTCGGGGCAATCAAAACTATACTTGTCTCGAATATCTAGCGTCCCTCCTTCCAAGACATTTAATACACCTGCTACATAATAATCAATGTGATACGTTAGCCCATGAATGGTATTCAAAGAACCTATCTTTCGAATTGCTTCTTGCCACGATATACCAGACAACATTTCTTTACAATTCGTATTTGCAATCCATTGACCACTCAGAAGTACTTCTCTAAAGCGGTTTGCGATTTGTTTTGATTGTTTCATTGGTTCAAATATTAATTCAGGAATAAATATGATTTAAGTAATTTATTAAAAGTAATCAAGTAAGTCGACATAAAAAACTTAGCAAACAAGAAAAAAATAAGATATCGAAAATGAATATTAAATCGAGCAAGTACTCAATGGTAAAAGCGTTTGCCAGAAATATTATTCTGACAAACGCCTTATCTATATTAAGCATGATTATATAAATAGTAGTTCGTTGATTAGTTCGCTACGCTCATGAGGGCGCTAGCTTAGTTTTTTACTTTTTTACCAAAAAGATAAAAAAGCACATTTATATTAGTTTGATAATCAAAACTTTAACATAAAACGCAACGAAGACACAACTTACTGATTATCAACTGCGCAGCACTCATGCAATAAACTAATAAAGTTTAGCTTCGCTGCTACTGCGTGGTTTCAACGAACTATTGATAAAAGTAAGTAATCGTTCATAAAAATTTATAGGCAAAATAGAATTCTTTTTGCACTATACTTTTTTCTGTCCACTTACTTAATAGATAGCTTCACTACATTCATGAAAATAAATACCCTGTAGTAACATAGTTTTTTTTCACGAAGTAATGCTAAATATCACCTGTATTAATTACTATAAAAATATAATGAAGAAGCTTTGGACAAGCTTTTGTTCATAGATGGTGTTAAGTCTCCCCCTGCATCAGCATTGGTATAACTCAATACTCGACCACCACCGTTAGCAGCTTCTGCAATATAAACTACATTGGCGCTAGCGTCGTATTCAGCGGCAACAGGATTTCCCAACATAGTAGCAGCGCCTGCTACTCTTATTTGATTGCCTGCTACAGCTAACATACCTCCATCTGCTGTATTAGAAAATTTACTTTTAAAATCTGTGATAATATGAAAACCGCCATCCGAATCTGAAGTAGCAGCTCCTACATCGGTTAAAATCATCGTTCCACCGTCGTAAGCAAGACCATGAGTTCGAACAATTCCTTCAATGGCAATCGTTTTACTAGCACTTACGGTAGCATTGGTTGTATTAGAAGCTGTAAAATTAGCAAAAACTGCTAACTGGTTGGTTTTATCCACTACAGCATACAAATCATTCTCCACAAACTCAATTCCCCAAACGGCAAATTCTGTTGTAACAACATTTCTAAGCGTCAATGCTCCGTCGCTTTTGGTGTAAATAAAGAGTCGTCCATCTGCCGTTGCTGTATTTCCATCTACATCGGCATTATCTGCTACCACAACCATATTGCCATTAACAGCAACGTCTCTTGGGCTAGACAAATCGGAAGAACTCGAAAAAGCAAGAGATAAAATAGCATTGACTGATAAAGTGGAAATGCTGCTGTATACGTTCAGTTGATTACTGCTTCTAGATGCTTGGATTACCTTATCCATATCTGCATCATAATAAATACCTTCTGCTGCTAAAGATGTGGTTGTTAAGGTTTTGGTCTCATTCTTTTCCATGTCATAAACAGTTACATTTCCATTGGAATTATTGGAAACGTACAACTCTGTTCTTGTAGAATTATCATTGTTATTGTCCTCTTTGTCGCAAGCAACAAATGCCAAAGAGCTAATGGATAGCAAGAATCCTACTTTCAAAAAATTAGTGTTCATTTGTAAAAGTTTTATTGTTTAAATTGATTGTTTTTATACGAATCATTTAAGTAGGCTATGATAATTAAGTGCGGAAAGGCTTAATAAAATTAGCTTTTGATCGTAGCGTAATGAACTAATTTGGTGAAGAGAGATTAATGTAGATGTTTTTCATTAAGCACCACATTGTGAGGAAAAGTTCAGTAGTTCAATCTTAAACAACATGATTACTAAACGCAGTTAACAAGAAAAAGTTTAGAAAAAGATTACTTTTTTCATTTAACATTGTTTGAAATTAAGAAGATCTTTCTTCCATTATTTTTATATACCCCCTTTTCTGTCTACTTCCTTGCCTTTATAAAAAGAATAAAAATTTTATCTTAGAGCCAATCCTAACCATCAAGTATTTTGAAACCCTACATAAAAACTTAGAAAAAACTAAGACGAGTTCTTTGAAAATATGAGAGAAAAGACGAAAGGGATTTCCCTTTCAATAAAATAATGAACTAATTTTAAGCCCAATGTAAAAATTGAAAACTGTTGATTTTGTTTTTCTTGAACTTTCTTTTTTACTGGACTGTTTTGATGTAAAGCACCAAATCCCATAATAAAACAAAAAGCTAATGCACCAACAATCAACAGATTAAATATGTCATAAGCTTCCTTTAATCTTGTTTTATGCATATTAAATCCTCTTGATTTGAAATCTTTGAACATGGTTTCAATTGAAAAACGCAGTTCATATTGCCTTATAATTTCAAAGGGGTCATCTAGATTACTAATCAAAAATATTGGCTCATCATATTTAGGATCATGCCAATGCAGAAAATTTACATCTTGAATTTTCTCTTTAGAAAACTCAACAGATGGGATAAACAAAAATGTTTCTCCATCTGGTACTTTTGTAAATCGAGGTTTAAAACAGTCTCCTTGCTCATGTAAAATTGTATTCTTGGCTGTTCTTACAGCATATTTCCAGCCTAACTTTAGGCGACATAATTGCTGTATAGATGCTCCATCAAACTCTCCATCTCCTAATAAAGTCACTTTAGTTTGAGTAAAAAGAATCGGTTTTAAGATTTCGGCTGCTTGTTGAATAATGTCTAAATGCATTTGTTGGGGGAAATGTCCTTTACGCCCTTTTCTGATTACCCAACAAATAGGAATACTACGTTTTTTCCAAGCTAGACTGACAACAAGAGCGACATGTTTACTTCCCATTTGACTCCCATCTATTACTAAACTAATGTCTTGATTATTATTCTTTTTGGATAAAGCAAAACGTAAAAATGCAATTAGAAAGGGAAGATAATGTACCTTGTAATCTGTCCACTTATTTGACAGAAATCGTTTGGCATGAACAACTCGACTTGCGGCATCTATATCTTGAGGTAAACCACTACCTATATCTGGCAAATGGCTACTTTTTCGTTTAATCATTCCTGTCACTAAGCCACACAAAGTGTTCAAACGGCTTAGTGCATGCCCCGATGGCTCTTGCTGATATAGACTTTTTAAACTATCTTTGACTTGTGAAAAAATCGTTTTTTTTCATATTGACAGGTTTTGTTTGATATTCGCATTACAAATATGACCTGTCTTTTTCTTTTCTCTACCTAATTTTCAAAAAACTTCTTCTTTTCTTTTTATGTAGGGTTTCAAATCAAGTATAAAGAAAGTTGATTAAGGTTGTTTCTAAACCGTATCCTAATATAAATTAACCAAACACATGGAGCAATGTACAATTTATAGCCATTCTATTGATTTTGATGCTATAATACCTATTATAAAAAAATACCTTCCCAAAGCAACACTAGAAAGAAAAGATACAGAAGGTGAAAAAATTTTGATCGTGCAAGCAAAAAAAGGCTTGTTGAGTCGTAAACACATCGTTACCATCCAAGGAAGACAACGTACAGTGCCCTCTTATCAACTAGAGCAACCAACCTGCCCTTTAACACAGAATTTAGTCGGGATGCACAACTATGTTTCTAATTTGCCCGCTCAAAATACAACCATTCAAAGTTTGTTGTTGCAAAAAATTGCTACTCTTAATAGCGAAATTAGTTTTACAGCACAGCCTTATATATCTGAAGATTTTGAAAAAATTCTAAAAGAAACCCTACAAGTATTGGATGGCATTTTATTTACCCCTCCTACTGCATTATTTTCAAAATCCAAACATCAACAATTCTTAGATAAAAACTTTGACTTAATTCTAGATACAGCTGGAGTATCCAAAATATCTCAATTAGAAGTGAACATTGATACTCAATATTATGATCCTCCCCAAGCAGAGTATACTTCAGCACAGCTCGACCGAAAGGCACGGAGTGAAGCTCTCCTTCAAAAACATCAAGTAACCATCAATCCTCATTTACCTTGCACGCCTAATCTTACTGAAATTGAATTGAGAGATAAAACGGCTATTATTAATCGCATCTATGCATTAACCATTATTACAGCTAGAGCAGAAGGCGTAGCTATAGAGCAATTGAAAACTATTATGTCTGAAAAAGAAATTACAGAGCTTTCGCCTTATGAAAACTATGTATTGAGTAATGATGTTCCTGCCGATGAGTTGTCTATCTTGACTTGGCGCTATGAAAGTCTGTTCTTGCTCTGTTGGGCGATTCAAAAAATAGAAAATCTTCCTTATCCATCTGAAATGTGTGTGGTTGATGAGTTCTTGGGTTCTATTCTACAACAATCGAGAGAAGAATTTACGGCTAGTAGTACACTTCGAAGCAAAGAGGAAATTGTAGAGGCGTTAGATTTGACTTATCGAATGAACTGGGCTTGCGTAGACGCTCGCATCAAAAAAATGCCTCCCTCTGGGAAACTACATCCAGGCATTGTATACGAACGCCATTATGCCTTGAACTGGTTAGTGCATCATCGTCAACAAAATTGGGATGCTGTTACAACCGATACTTAAATAGGTGCTTTATTTGGAATATTAATTTTTTTATTATAAATTCGAGCTCAAATTTATCAAACATACATTGTTCCCCGTATGTTTTATCATAGTTTTATTGTGGGCACAATAAAGCTATACTCTCAAAATTCCACTTACTTAGTTCTCTCCCACAGATTTACTGTGTTGATATTTGGCTAATTCTAAATAGCAATTTTCTATTATAGGGCTAGTAGAAACTTATACTATTCTATGTTTTTAGCTAAATAAGCTATTCAACAATCTGTTTATTTCCAAACTAACTAAAATAGGTTAAGATAGTTTTTTTCTATAGTTCTAGAATGTAGAAATAGATGTTCTTGCCTGTAAAAAATTCTTTCACAAAGACCAAATTTAATTACCATGTTAAAAACTAAAAAGAAATTTTTAATGGCTTTTTTAAGTCTAACACTATGTGCCCACTACAGTTGTAAAAAAGATGCTAGCATTCCAGAAAACAACACTATTTCTGAACAAATGTACTCTGCTGGTCAAAAATCAATTACTGCCGATATCATCAAAACTAGTGATGGAGGTTATCTAATGGTAGGAACTTCTTATACCAATAGTCCTATAGAAGGAGATATTGTTGCTATAAAAACAGATGCTAGAGGCGTCCAGCAATGGACAACTTCAATGGGGAAAGCCTCAGAGATGGGATCAGGTTCTTTAAACGGACAGACCGTTCATTATGACGAGGAAGGTGTCAAAGTTGTCGAAGAATCAGATGGCTCTTTTACCATTGCAGGGAATAGAACTTATATAGCTTATCCTAACATAAATAGCAGTCATGGAGTAAAAAAACATACCAAAATTGTATTTTATCAACTTTCTTCTACAGGTACTGCGACATCTACAGATGGAGTAGAGCTAAAAAGTAATGATGAATTTACAGAGAGGATCTCTGATTTCAAAATTGATGCTTCTAGTGGTTCTTCAAAATACATTTTGACAGGATATACAACCAATGTTAACAATAGTAAGCCATCTAATAATTCCAACACAGACCTTACAGATATGCTTGTCATGTCTTTGGATAATAACTTCAATTTTAATTGGGCGGAACAGAACAGTGCTCAGGGTTTTCAAGGAAGCGACTATGGCACTTCTGTAGTAATAACACCGAATGGGTATGTTGTTACAGGAACTACCCAAACAATCAATTCGGGCGCTGCTCCTTCTACAAGGTTTACTGCTACCTTGATTGATAAAGCAACTGGAACTCCTATAAGAAGATCTCATCACGAAAGCCAAGGTTATGATGTAGAAGGTGGGTATTCAGTTTACGATGCAACCACTCAAAGTATTACATTTGTTGGTAATGTTGTAGGTGGCTCACTAACCATCGCTCAATTAGATGCTAATCTATCCACACAGTATCCAACTAACCAAGGATTTGAACTTCTTACTCCTTCTAGTAATGGTGCCTTTAAAGCTAGTTCTATAGCTATTGTTCCTAATAATGGTGGCTTTATTATTTCATCGACTAAGTCTGATAACCTTGGAAAGGATATTTGCATTACCAAAGTAGAAAATAACTTTTCGCTTTCTACAGCTGCAGGGTGGCCTCATTACTATAGAGCTAATGGCGGCATCAATACCAGCGAATATTGGGCGGGACCTGTTGTTCCCACAGTTGATGCTAATGGAACCCTACAATATGCTTACACAGGTACTTTTAACGCCAATACGTTTACTAGTCAAATAGGATGGGTACTATTTTAATAGTCTTAGCTGCTACTGCATATTTTCAACAACCACGCAGCAATCCTGTGCTGTAACCAGTTATTAAAACAAGAGTATGTCAAATAATAACTTATTCTAAAAATTAAGCTGTATTTCTTACGAAATGCAGCTTTTTTAGTTAACTTACTATGCTGTACCAAGCATCGCCATACTATCATGTAAGTATGTCATCACTTTATCAATTCAATCTATAAAATAAACACCAATGGAACGAGAATATATTGAAGGTTTTTATCAATCTGAAATACCTCCAAGAGACAGCGATATGGATGCTGTACTTATCAGAAACATGGCATCAAGTGCTACCCCATTTACATCTGAAGAAGTTCAAAAAATGCTTGAAGCCCACGACCAATTCATCCAATCAGGAGGTAGTGGTGGTCGATTTGAACGATTACAGTTATCAGGTATCCCTATGAATATTTATATGGGTAAAAAAGGAACGGAAGGAAAACAGTTTGAAGTGCGCATGAAGCAGTTTTCTCCAGAAACAAGCTTAGAAAACGTACAACTAACCTACTCTGACTTTGCAGGTGCTATTGCTGAAGAAGTAAATTTTCAAGGAGCCAACCTAAACCACTCTTTGCTAACAGATGCCTTTTTGGCTGGTGCTAATTTTGACAACTGCTCTGCGGTAGGCACTGATTTTACAGGGGCAGATTTAACTGGCGCCTCTTTTGTTAATGCTGATCTTAGAAATGCTGATTTTGAAATATGCAACTGCACAGGCGTAGATTTTACAGGCGCTAATTTAGAAGGTGCTTTATTTAAAGGAACAACACTAGATGGCATTCGTCGTTAATGCTTACCCCATACGCATCAATTTTAACAAACACATAATCAATATGACAGAAGAAGATAAACAATTTATGCAACGAGCTATTGACCTAGCCAAGGAAGGCATGCATTCTAATGCTGGTGGTCCTTTTGGAGCCGTTGTTGTTAAAGATGGAATCATTGTTGGCGAAGGATACAATAAAGTAACCTCTACCAATGATCCTACTGCTCATGCAGAAGTTACGGCTATTCGAAATGCTTGCCAAGCTCTCAATACCTTCCAATTAGACGACTGTATAATTTACACCTCTTGTGAGCCTTGCCCAATGTGCTTGGGTGCTATTTATTGGGCAAGACCCAAAATGGTTTATTTTGGCTGTGACCGAGAAGATGCAGCGGCAATAGGTTTTGACGATCAGTTTATTTACGATGAATTGGAACGGGATATTGATGATCGCCACATCAAAATTGTTCGTTTAATGCGCAAAGATGCTTTGTCTGCTTTTGAGGCTTGGACTCAAAAAATGGACAAAACAAACTATTAAAGCTCGTGTCAGCTTCTAGGAGCCATCAACTTGAAGGTTAATTTTTTGCAATACTTTTAGAAGTTTTAGAAACCTTCAAGCTGATGTATCTTTTTATACAGAAAAAATTTTAGGGCGTTCAATATTTAATGACACGCCCTTGCTTTATCTTTTCTTTTGCTACTTTCCACGAGGGAAACTCGTCCGACTCGTACGTATAAGTAGCAATTTCTGTTGCTAGTGCAGCACTCTCTTTCATTGCTTCTTGATGTGCTCCTGTTCGCATGGCTTGTTGCATCAACTCCTTCGACTCCCAAGCTGTTATGGTATAATGCATATATCCAAATCCTGTATTTTTTAAACGAATAAAACCAGGTGTTTTTTTTAGTTGTAGAGTTATTTTTAAACCGTGCCAAGATAGCTTAAAAAAGTTCCACACGCTTCTTAGTCGAATAGATGTAATTGTGATAAGCATAGTTTATAGTGTTTTATTTTCAAAATTTTTAGCGTTTTGGTTGTTCATCTTTATTTTAAATCATAAACCTAAGTCCTCTCTATAGGACCATCATAGTCAAGACTTTTTGCTTTATCAAAGTGACTTTGGGCTCGTTTTAATTGGTTCAGCGCCTTATACAATAACCCAAGATTATAATGAACATAAGAATTTTTTTTATCCAACTTTAAAGAATATTTGCAATCCATGAGCCCCTCTTTAAATTTTCCTAATTTATATTTTGCAAAGCCTCTATTATTATATGAGTAGGCAAAAAAAGGATTGATTTCAATCGCAAGCGAAAAATCTTTAATTGCAGCTTCATAACTGCCAATAAATAGTCTGGTATACCCTCTATTATTATAAGCTGTATATGAAGTATTATCTATTGAGATTGCTTTAGAGTAGTCATCAATAGAATCGACATAGTTTTTTAACTTACATAATATTAATCCACGGTTGAGATATCCTGTACTATTTTGAGGATTGATTTTTATCGCTTTAGTAAAATCAACCAATGCATTTTCATAATGACCTTGCACCAGAAGAATTTCGCCTCTTTCCAAATAGGCATCCAAATAATTTGAGTCTCTTTCAATAACAGAACTAAAATCTTTGATAGCTCCTTTGATGTCTCCTTCTTGATTTTTTAATCTACCTCTATTGACAATCGCCAAAAAGCAATAACTATTAATCTCTATAGCTTTATTATAGTCTTCTAATGCGCCTTCTACATCATTTAGTTTTTGTTTGGAAACACCTCTGTTATTATATGAATACTCAGCCTTAGGATTGATTTCAATCGCCTTATTATAATCATCAATTGCCCACCAATAATCTCCTAAACAATATTTTGCCCAGCCTCTTTGGTGATAAGCCTCTTCTAAATTAGGGTTAAAATCAATCGCTTTGTCGTAACTCTTAATCGCTTCTAAATAATCATTATTATCAAAACTAGCATTTCCTTTGTTCAAATATTCTAAGGCGTATTTAGATATACTATCACGTAATTTATAATAACTATGGCTTTTAATTTCTAATAACTCCTTTTTTTTGTCTAAAGGTCGTTTATTATCTTCTAATCCATCTTCGTATGGAACTCTTTGTGCAGCAACGTTTTCAACCTCTTTAGGACGAAGAGATAAAGATCCATCTAAAACATCATTATCCTCTCCTCCACGCAAAAAATTTTGAAAAAACGCTATTATTTTATAAAATAACTTCGTCATCTATTACTATTTAAAATTGCTCTATTCAACTTCCTCCAAAATTAAAAATTACTGGATTATAAATTTAAAGACTTCTGACTACTCTTTTCCTATTCCAATTTATTTTTTTTGTACTTTTGAGGCTCTATTATTCATTCACTGCATAAAAAATGAAGGCACAACCCTTAACTTCTGACGAAATCAACAATTTATCTCAACTCCTCATCAGTTCTAACGCTAGTAGTATTGATGTCGCTTTCCAAATCCTGCACAATTATCCAACTGCCATTCCAAAGGTAATGAACGAATTGGTGCTTATCAGCCAACTCTCTTGGAACGATGCTCAACGAAAAGAAGCACTTCAGCTCTTAGAAAGTACCTTTGATAGGACACAAATCAAGGCATGGAATGATATTTTTCAAATTTTTCATATTTACCAAAATTTATTTGAGCCCGAAGATTTTGAAGAAAACTGGCATTGGTTTGAACAACATGAAGCACACCGAGCTACTTTTATGCCCATTATTCGTCAAAATAATGACTATACAGGAGAGTATTTTGCCATCGCAGAAACTATTGCCGAATATTACAAAAAACGACTCGATTGGGCAGAACGCTATTATTTTATTTCTTTAGAATACAATCCTAACGATCTCAACACATTAAGCACCTTGGCAACGCTATACAAAGATGGCTATCAAGACTACCCCAAAGCACTTTCTTTTTATGATAAAATGCTTGAAATTGAACCTCAGCATTACGATGCATTGGAAGCAAAAGGAGCTTTGTTTTTAGATTATATTAAGGATATTGATAGGGCTACTCAAACTTTTGAAAATGCGCTTAAACATTATCCACAAGACGAAACACTTCAAATCTGGCTGGCAGATACTTATATGCAAAAGAACCACCCAGAAACCCTCCCTCGTGGTAAAGAAATACTAGAACTTGTCTTGGAAAACAATCCCCATAATATGTTTGCATGGACTATTTATGGCAATCGGCTTTGGATTACAGAAAACAAGCCCGAAGAAGCCATAGAAGCCTATCAAAATGGTCTAAAAATCAACCCTAGAAGTTACAATATATTAGGTAATTTGGCAGAGTTATACGAGCGAGTCTATCAAAATTATGAACAAGCCAAAGATTACTACATCAAAGCATTTTCTATTTATATGGATGATGCTTTTCACCTTAGCAACTTTGTTCGCCTTTTGGTTCTTCAAACTCAAGAACTCGACGATGCCAAGGATTATTATGTGCACCTTAAAAGTTTGTTTTTTGGAGCTATTAAGCGAGAACCAGAATTAAATGATGAACAATGGAAAGCATTTCAAGAAGCAGAACAACTCTTATGGAACACCTTCCCCGAATTAAAAAACTACCTATAAACACGTTTTAAATCATCCAACAACAATATCGCTGCCTCCAAAGCTATTTTAAAATTCTCACAGCTTTTATCATGACTTAGTTGAAGGGGTACTTTATAAAAAATTTCTTGATTATCAACTAGCAACTCTCCAAAATACATCTTTGGAATATCAGTTAATTTATCCCGTGTTTTTTTGTTTAGTAAGGTACGAGTAGTCGTGAGGTTTTCTGCATCTATCAAAAACCGATGGTCAAAATCCTGTACACCAATTTCTATTTCTTTGACAAGCCCCAAACCTTTTCCCATTTTTCTAAAAATATGCTCGCTCGCCAATCGAAGCCGATATCCTTCTGTATTAAGATTGTGCTGCAATTTAAAAGCTGTCCAATAGGTAGCATTTTTTCCTGCCCCTACCACATAGGTATAACAAACAAAATTATGCCCTTTGATGGTACCTTTTAAAAGTGGTCCTTTTTTGGTTCCATACTCTGCCAACATATCCTTTTCAAATCGCAAACCATAGGGTCTACCTAACTTTTTAAAGTTCTCTTCTTTTTTCTTTTCAAAATGAACAGCCAATTTGTAAATTAAAAAGATTAGCCCAGCAACAACTCCTAGAATAATTGTTACTGCAATTATTTTTTCTGATCCATCTGACATAATGATATATTTTTAACGTTTTTTAGTGGAGCTTAAAAATGGTGCGAATCATTCTACTCCTCCATGCTTTCCCCAAAGAGGTATTAGAACTTCGTGCCTCTTTGATCGTCATTCATTGCAACTACAAAGTAGCAATGCAACGAACGGCTATAGTATTTTAAGGCAAAATTGTAAAACTTAGCCCCGTTTGTTAAAGATTAAATATTTATGACTGCTATCTTTTACAAAATAGCTTTTAATTTTAAAAATACCTGTTTTTGTGCTGCATTTAAATCATCTGCCATAAAAATACACATTCCTTTTGCACCATTTTTTTTGGTAATGCGAATCGCTGCCTCCAAATCATCAGCCAATCGCAACGCAGGAGAATACAAACCTGCATGAATTGGAAAATCAACATCTTGTACGCCTTGGTTGGTCGCAAAACCTATCCAATTAATCCCTTCTCTATAAAAATTGTGATACAACATAGGATAAGCGGCATCTAAATTCCAATCGTTCCATGCTTGACGAACCATTTGGCGAGACATTTCTGGAAAAGGAAAAACTGCTGCTGTCAAAGGAATATTATACTGATGTGTTAAATCTGCAATTTCATTCACCAATTTTGTAATTGCATTCAAGCGATATTGCCGCCACTCTGTGCTTAACTCTGGATGTTCCATGTCCATTGGATCTTTTCCAAAAATAGCTTTAAAACCTTCTCTAGCAATAGGATGATAACCATAATCATATTCTGGCAGCTCTGTTTCTTGTTTTAAATTGTACTTAGGCTGCAAATCTGCTCCCAAAATCACATCCACATACCGTACATAATCTAGATGTACTGAAGCTAAGTTTTCTATGGAACAATACGCTTGAACCTTGCTTTTGATATAGGCACAAGCATCGGGATGAAAAGGGCTTAGCCACTGATAATAATTTACATAAGCTCGATATTCCAAAGAGTTTTGCCCTCGTCTATTAACAGCATACCATTCTGGGTGTGCTTGAGTTTCTTTGTTACCCGGTTGATTCAACGTCCACATCCAAGCATGCACCTTCATATTCATACGAGTAGCCAAAGGCACTAATTCTGTCAAAAACTCAGGGCTTGCTTGCACCAACAATTCTGTAATTCCCAAAGAGTCATAATAGTTCAACTTTTGAGTCCATTTGTCAGCATCGTATTCTTTTTCGCCATGCACCCAAGTTGACAATGTAAAGCTGCTGTCTACAGAGGGAATTTCTATCGTTTCCTCTTGAATATTAGTTGCATCTTCTTCTTTGGGAACTTGGCAGGCAGCTAGTAAAGCAAATCCAATAATCAGCATTTTCCAACAACTAAATTTTACACTACTCATAACAATTTAAATTTTCCTTCTTCATTAATAACAAATTGTTCTTTAGAGGTTAAGTTCTCTATGTATAATTCAAAACCAACATAGGTTTTCAAAAAAACGACATCGAACAAATTTTGCCTAATTTCCAATTGATTTAATTGATACGTTGTTTGAGGGCTACTATCTAACAAGGATTTGTGTTTGCCAAACTTTATTTGTTCCAACAAAGCATAAGCCACCTGTTTGTTTAGTACTTGAGGAATGGTTACTTCCGTTGCTTCCTTACCTACTAAATGATCGCTAAACACCAAATAGCCCCAATGCTCAGGCAAATGCATGTTGATAGCGCCTTGATTTGACCACACCCAATTGTACTCAGGCAATCGCTTCCCGTTTTCTTTTTTCAAACTATACATTCCATCGTTCAAATCATGTTCCCATTGAACTCTAGAGAAATTAATCCGCCAATAATCGCCTCCCTTGGGATGCTTAACCGTTTTTCTTTTCCGTTGCAAAAGCACTTCAAAAGGAATCGCCATTTCTACCGACCAAAACGTATCAATATCAGTGGCATCATTCAAACTGCCTCCTAGATAAACAGCCGTTTTTAGTCCTTCTATTTCATAGTAATCATTAGCGTGTCCTCCAAAACGATATGCTTTATTCAAACACAAATCCCAGACAGTATTCAAAGCATTGACTTCAATTTCTACGTAATTATAAGTGTCATCTGTTGGATCTATAAACACCTCAAAATCGTTGTTATAAAAAACAACTGCATCGTGTTTTTTAATATTGCCCCAAATGTGTGGTTCTTCTAATTCCGCATAAACATATAAGTACGCATCATCCCAAAGCATTTTTACCTGTGTTTTATATTTAGGTTCTTTAACGCCTTCTATATCTATGAAAGTACTCGTATAAGCTGCTTTTGACCAAGCATTCTCCACAGCTTGCCCATCAATTACCATGTTGTCTGCCGTTCGGTATGCAGTGTACTCTGAAGGTATAATGATAGAAGAATCAATATGAATCGTATTTTCATATAGAACTGTTTTTGTTTCTGTCCTTGGCTTTTTGTTTGTACAGGCAACCATCAATAGCCCTAAACAACAAACAAGTAATTGATTCATTTTTTGGAATTTGGTACCATACATAATCGTTTGACAAAACGCAGGGTAGTTTAATAAATATTCTAATGATGATCCATCCGATACAACTTTATCGCTAAAAATTAAAATCTAACAAAACACGCCATACTCCATCTTCTTCTAGTTGCCACAAAAGAAAATAATGACCTCTTCCATCACTAACGTACTGTCCTATATCATAACACAAGCTATCACCTATCGGCATCGTTTGTATAGTAGACAATCGAATGTGCCAATTTTCACTCAACATATAAGCATACTTATCCTCGATTGCCCGCCGCCCTCGATAGATATAACCGTCATTCAAATAAAAAGCATTTTGACGATACAACTCCATAACCAAAGAATCAGGGTAATGTTGATTCGACCAATATTCCCAATCCTCTCGAGCCTTACCAACCGCTTTCATATGCATATCTTGATGCCTTGTTACAGGATATAAAACTTCCAATTCTTTTGCCCAACGACCTCCTTCTTTTTTCCAAGCAATTGCATAAGCTATTTTAGACTCAAGACTATCCTTAGGTTCATAATACCCAATATCAAAGTAATTGGAAGAATCGTGCTTAACAATGGCTATAGAATATACCGTATCAATGATAGGCAAATTTTGTAGTTTTTGATCTATGCTATCCCTATTTTTATAAATCTTATCTTGTGTCAGCAAAGCTCCTTGTCGGCAGTAGTAAGCTGCTCCGCTATTATTTTGATTCACAGTAGTGATAAAATTCATTTGAATCTTATCAAAAGGCAGCTGTACAACTTCACTATTACAGGCTAACAATGCAAATAAAACAAGTATGACGAGAGCTATTTTCATAATGGAGATAAAAATACGTTATCAAAGATTTGCAATAAATTCTTAAGCAAGCAATTTACAAGACAGTGGACTAAAATAAAATCGTCAATCTATTTTGTTTTTAACAACTGTGCCTCCCAATTTTTAATTCCTCCTGTCAGGTTAATTAAATTGTTGTATCCATAATTCGTTTGCAGTTGTTCGATAGCAATTTTACTTCGAATCCCTTTGGCGCAAAGTACAACGACTGGTCTATCTTTAGGAATTCGATCTTTCCAAAGCACCAAACGAGGCAAAGGGATGTCGATTCCCTTTAGCGTTTCATAACGAGGTTGTTCCCAAGTTTCTCGAACATCTACCAAGGTGTATTGCTCCAAATTATCAGCTAATTCTTGAGGTGAAATTTCTAGAATACTTGGTTGTTTTTCTTCTTTTTTGATGCCACAAAAAGCCTCATAACTGGTCGTTTTAAAGTCCTTTTTCATAGCTTTTGTTTGGGTAATAACGGCAGCGTTAGCCTGAATTGTTAAGATCAAACTTTCTGCTGTCAATGCATTATAAACCAATAGTTTTTCAGACAAAACATCCCCTAATCCCAATATAATTTTTAGGGCTTCATTGGCTTGCATCGCTCCTATCACTCCAGGCAGAACCCCCAATACACCTACTTCTGAGCAATTGGGCACCTCACCTGGTGCAGGAGGATTAGGGAACAAACAACGATAACTAGGCCCTCCTTGATAATTAAAAACAGCTACTTGCCCTTCAAACTTAAAAATAGAACCATAGACCAACGGTTTGTTAGTGATAATGCAAGCATCATTGACCATATAACGAGTCGCAAAATTATCAGTGCCATCCACCACAAGATCGTATTGTTCGAATAATTCTAATGCATTTGAAACCTCCAAAGCATAAGGATAAGCCAATACCTCTATCAATGGATTTAGAGCAACCAATCGCTTTTGAGCAGCCAAGGCTTTGTTAACTCCTATATCTGCTACCGTGTACAAAATTTGGCGTTGCAAATTACTCTCTTCCAAAACATCAGCATCAATGACACCTATTTTTCCTACTCCAGCAGCAGCTAAGTATTGCAAAATCGGACAGCCCAAGCCACCAGCACCAATGACCAGTACGTTGGCATTTTTCAGTTTCTTTTGCCCTTCTAAGCCGATTTCTGACAGCAATAAGTGACGACTATATCTCGCTAAATCTTCTTTGTTTAAATTCATGCGCTATGTTTGATATCCTTTTTAAGCAGACTAATACTTGTATTCTATTTTTTTTATTCTGTCTAGTAACTTTTCTAATTTTCTAGAATTACAAAGATAACATCTTATTAATTAAGTCGAAAAACAAAAGTCATTCGCTATAAAATAAATTACATTCCTCAACAGTTCTTATAAAGAATCTATTCGTACCACCTTCAAAAAAAAGACATTATGAACCTTAAACATTTGATGCTTTTATTTTTAGTTATCCCCAGCATTTCAAAAGCAGCCCCAGATACGAAGATTAAAACATTTAGCTTACAAGAAGCCATTCAACAAAAAATTATTGTTTTATCAAGTATTCAGTCCGTTGCTTACCAATCCTTGCAACTTCGTTTAAAGAACGTGCACCAACGCAAAGACATCTACGTTTATTTTCCAACTGGTTTACAATTCGCCTCTAGAGATAGTTCTGAACAAGATCAAATCATTTTGCAAGAGCGCACTTTGTTGGTAAAAGCAGGACGAACCATTAGCCCTACTTTTGTCAGCTATTGCACACAATCCAATCACCGCAGCCCAGGCAAGGAGAGTCAATTTGATTTAAAAGAAAATGCCAATGGTAAATTATTAGAGTTGGCTAGTTTTTTATCAACCATCAAGGATATTAACTATACAGCTCAACATGCTGTATGGACAGTTACCAATGACCATGACCTAAAAGGGCTACATCATGATGATCTAAAAACAGCTATAAAAATTCAAAAATTTGTAGCAGACTTAACAGGAAAACCACTTCCTAAATACACCGTTCGATATAAAGATGGTCGAGAACGTCAAGTCGCTTTTACGGGAGAAGCCATTGTTATTTATGGTCATCATGAATACATCTTAAAAGAAGATGCAACCGTGACTTGCCAGATTTTTAATGAGGCAGGTGAAATGGTTCAACAAGTCTTTAAAGATATGACTCAAAAAGGAGGCAAAATACGCTTCAACTTTAAACTAAAGGCTTTGGATTTACCCCAAGGAAAATATGTTTCAAAGGTTTTTATTGAAGGAAAAACGATTCAAGAACAATGGGTCGAAGCCTAGCACTAAAATTAACCTCATCCCCTTCTTCATCTTAATAACTAATTTTCAACACATTGAGACCAACAGAACAAAATTCATTCTATTAAAGTATACCCTATTCCTTTATGAGCAAATAGGATTTTCTTAAAAAGTAATGACAAATAATAAATTTAGTTTTTAAATTTGCCCTCGATCAAATTTTTTGTTGTTGATAATTAGTGGTTACTTATGGTCCTACTATTTGGTCGTTGAAACCACGTAGTAGCAGCGCAGCTAACTATTTTGATAATCTTGCAAACATTATATATAGTTTATAAACCATTCACAACAACATACTTAACACTAACAAACTACATTTATTTTGAAAAAGCGATCCATGCTAGAACTCAATCGGTTGTCGGTAGAGTCATATAAAGAGACCCCAAAAACTCCTATTATTGTTATTTTAGATAATATTCGTTCTGCACTTAATGTTGGGTCTGCTTTTCGTACTAGCGATGCTTTTTTGGTTCAAGAAATAGCCCTTTGTGGTATTACTGCTCAACCTCCTCACAGAGAAATTTTAAAAACAGCTATTGGTGCCACTAAATCTGTGGCTTGGCAACATTTTGAAACGACTCAAGAGGCTGTCAATCATTATCGAGCCAAAGGGTTTCAAATTGCTGCAATCGAACAAGCAGAAGGCAGTATTCCGTTGCAGAATGTTCCAGTTCAGGCACAAGATAAAGTAGCCATTATTTTTGGCAACGAGGTAAAAGGTGTTGATCAAGAAATTATGAATATCGTTGATTGTTGCATTGAAATTCCTCAATTTGGCACCAAACACTCTTTTAATATTTCTGTTTCTATGGGAATTGTTTTATGGAGTTTAACACAAAAAATTCGCCCCGATTTAATTATTCAAGAATCGCATTAAAATATTATCTAACCTAGACTTTGGGGTTTTAGAGCAAGACAATAGAGATACTAAATCAATTAGAAAGATGTCCATATATTCTATTTTTGTAGAATAACTAAGCAAAATTAATCCTAGACCATACTTAATCTTTAGGAGATAAAATCAAGCAAGGATTTGAATACTTATATTGACAACCATTAGTTTTGCTTAGTCATTTAGTTTAATACTCCGTTGATTTTTTAGTTTTCCTACGAAAAACGTAAAAAAGCATCTTGCATTAGTTTGATTATCAGTCTTTTAACACAAAAATCAACAAAAATACATCTTACTAATAATCAACTGCGAAGCACTCATGCAATAAACTAATACGATTTTTCAACGGAGTAATGTTAGTTTGAATAATTACCAATTATACTCAAAACTGCCTATCAGCTCCATCTGCTATTTGTCTTCCTTCCCCTTCTTTTCCAAAGTCATTTTTTAATTATAACTATGAAAATCGATATTAATTTTATTAAAAACATTGTAGAAGAACAAATTCCTATTCACAAATTTCTGAATCTAAAACTCGTTGAAATTCGCAGTGGGTATGCGAAAGTAAAAGTCCCTTTTCAAGAAATGGTTTTGGGAGATATTGTTCGTAGAAGGTGGCATGGTGGCATGCTATCCACTATCATGGACTCCGTTGGCGGAATTGTTGGCATGACTCATTTGACTTCTTTTGAGGACAAAATGGCGACCATTGATTTGCGTGTAGATTACCTCAAAGGTGCCAAAGAAGAAGGCATTGTTGTAGAGGGGGAAATTGTGCGTCTAGGAAATCGGATTTTAGTAACACGAATGAAGGTTTGGAATGAAGCAGAAACCGAAGTCCTTGCAGAAGGAAAAGGTGTCTACAACTTTATCCGCATGAAAGACAAAAGCATCATAGAAGCTAATTAATATTCATAAGTTGTTTGTATTTCTAGCACATTCGTTCTTAAGTTCCAAATCATTTTATGCTCCATGCGAGCCTTACAGTTTGGAACTTAAGCATTTGAACTATTTACTTAATACAATAGTTAGCTGCACTGCTACTATTAATAAAGACCTCTCTTCTTTCCTATTCTGAAAAGATAACGGTTAACATAGCCGAGTTAGTTTGGTGCGTTTTGTTGATTTTGGCAGATATAGTAGAGCCAGAAAATATCATTTTTTCATTGTATTGAAACGACTTCGCATTATCTTTCATTGCTATCGCCCATTGCTGTAATAAACCTAATTCGTTGGGGGCTTGCTGCGATAAATTATAGAAAATTTCAGCAATATCTATTGCACAAACTTCTGGTGGTGTATTGAGCGGATACGTTCCATTTAGCAACATCCGATATTCTTGCTGCAAGACATCGCAACCTGATTGATACAGTTCAATACTCAAATTCATAGCTGGCACGGTTACCTTTTCTACAGCATCCTGACCTTTGACTTCAAAACTATGATTGGCAAATCCCTGAATATGCTCAAAGATAGCTGTTGGTGGCTTGTACTTGCATTCTTTTTTTTGATTGCCTGATGCACCACATCCAACTCCAATAAATAGTATACTTATTATTAAACTCCAGAGAATTTTATATTTTAACCTTATCATATTTTACAGTTCATCATTTGTTCCATCATTTCTTATTCCTTAACGATATTGCCACTTGAATTAGTATCAACGCCTCTTGACTGGTTGACAAAAAGATAAAAATATCCTCCTCCCAGCCCATAAGATACGTAGTCCCAATTGTCTCTTACAAAACCATCAAACACTCTAGTAAAAACTTCTTCATAGAGTAGACTCAACGCAACAACCATCACCAACGTGTCAAAAAGAGAAAAACAGAAAGAAACATTTTGCATCAAAAAACGACGTTCGACCAATAATAAACCTAGCAAAATAGGCATGCACAAAAAGCTATCTAAATAACTGTCTATTAATGGGCAATCCCAGTTCCATACTCTTTCTACAAATTGATGTCCCCCAAATAGCAAAAAACATCCCCACCAAGTTCTTTGTTTAAGTACTAACATCTACTCTTTATTACATCGCAAAAGCAACCGCTAGTATAAAACCAAAAATAGCAAAGGGTGACAAAGCTACTAATACAGCTATTCCGATCACTCGAATACTTAGTTTTAGTGCAATAACAAGAATACTATCTTCAGCATGAATAGCCGCTGCATGATTCCACCACTTGAGTGTTTTAGATATTTTCTCTAGAACCACTTGGTCCATTGAGTTCTCTGGTTTCTTTGTCATAATTCTGGTATATTTATTGGTTAATGTTTTGCTCCTCTATTTCTACGTGACCATAGGTAGTTGAAATATTCACTTGATAAACACAAAAATACACCATTTAATATTAGCGTACAGGCTTAGGTTTTTATTTAGAACAATTCTAAAATTTTATGCCAAATAATCCTTTAATGCCTCCACTGTTTTCTTTGCATTGCCAACAAAAATAGCCTCTTCAAACACAAATACAGGTCGTTTTAGAAATGTGTAGTGAGACAATAATAACTCTTTGTAGTCTTCTTCTGACAAGTTCTTGTCTTTCAATCCCATTTCTTTGTATTTGGTAGCTCTTCGATTGATCAAAGATTCGTAAGACTCCGTTTGTTGTCTAAGTTCTTCCACCTGCTCTTCTGACAAGGCTTCTTTTTTTAGATCTTGTAATTCAAAATCAGTAGTATCTACTTCCGACAAAATGCGCTTGCAGGTACTACAAGTGCTCAAATAATATACTTTTTTCATTATCAATTATAATGTTTTAGTTTTCGTATTCCTAACTATTGAGAATTGCAAAACTAATAATTTACGCCAATTTAGATGTTTTATTCCTGAAATTAAATTGGTTGATATTTTACCCTCCTATTAATTCTTGACCTTTGATAAAAAATTTTAAATTGAGGAAATATTAATCTTTTGGTTAAAAAATCAATTTATGCGTCCAATTAAAAGTGCTATTCAGACAAACGCCCCAAGCTATCAAGACAATTATGAACAGATGTCCAAACTAGTCGAAGAACTTAATGGATATCTTCAAAAAAGTTTGTTTCAAGGAAAAGAAAAACACCTTCAAAAAGCTAAAAATTCAGGAAAGCTATTAGCTAGGGAACGAATAGAATTACTTCTAGATCAAGACAGTTTCTTTTTAGAATTATTGCCTTTAATTGGTCTTCAAGGAGAAGGATTTGGTCCTGGTGGAACAGCTGTGTGTGGCATAGGTTTGGTCATGGGACGTTTGTGCATGATTAATGCCAATGTGGGAAGCAATAGAGGTGGTTCGATTGATAAAGCTACCCTAGAAAAAAGCATTCGCATGAGCGAGATTGCAGTAGAAAATGGGTTGCCTGTCATTAATTTGGTCGAATCTTCTGGAGCAAATCTTCCTGAACAGGAACAAATTTTTAACTATGGAGGAACCATTTTTAGAGAAATTACAAGACGTTCCCGCAAAGGCTTTCCCACGATTTCTGTAGTTTTTGGAAACAGCACCGCAGGGGGTGCCTATATTCCTGGTATGTCTGACTATACCATTATGGTCAAAAAGAAAGCAAAAGTTTTCTTAGCAGGTCCTCCGCTTGTCAAAATGGCCACTAACGAAATTACTGACGACGAGTCTCTAGGAGGGGCAGAAATGCATAGCACCATTTCAGGTGTTTCAGATTATCTAGCAGAAAACGAGCAGGATGCCATTCGATTAGCACGAGAAGTCGTAGAACAATTAAAAGCGCCTTCGGCAACAATCCCAACAAAAACAACCGTACAACCTCCTTTATACGACACAGAAGAATTGTTAGGCATTGTTCCTGCCGACATTCGAAAACCTATTGATGCAAGAGAACTTATTGCTCGTATTGTTGATGGTTCTTGCTTTTCTGAATTCAAACCCAATTATGGCACTACCTTAATTACAGGCTATGCAGAAATTCATGGGTACAAAATAGGCATTATTGCCAATAATGGGGTTATTTTATCCGAGTCAGCCAATAAAGCAACGCATTTTATACAGTTGTGCAATCGCAATAATATTCCGTTACTTTATCTTCAAAATACAACTGGATTTATGGTTGGACGAGCTTACGAAGAAGGGGGCATTATCAAAGATGGTGCAAAAATGCTTAATGCAGTTTCTAACAGTGATGTTCCAACGATTACGATTATGATTGGTGCTTCTTATGGAGCTGGTAATTATGCTATGAATGGGCGTGCTTATCAACCTAGGTTTTTATTTTCTTACCCCAACTCCAAAATTGCCGTTATGGGACCTCAACAGCTCAGTGGTGTTATGGAAATTATACAACGAGCAGCCGCCAAAAAGGCAGGGGTAGAATACAATGAAGCGCAAGCTGCTCAGCTGCGACAATATATGATTCAACAAGTTGAACAATCCTCTACCGCTTGGTATTCTACCTCTCAAGGTTGGGACGATGGTGTTATAGACCCTAGGGAAACACGCAATTATCTAGCCGTTTGCTTGGCAACCATCCACAATCAACCCATCAAAGGAACAACAGATTATGGCGTCTTTAGAATGTAACCCTCTATCAATACCAAAACTGCTATTTTACAAAGCTCTCAATGTCAAAAAATTTCACAATGATACAATCTATCTTAATTGCCAATAGAGGAGAAATTGCTACTCGAATTATCAAAACATGTCGCCGTTTAGGGATTAGAAGTATTGCCGTTTATTCAGAACCTGATCAGAATTTACCTTTTGTACACGATGCTGACGAAGCCATTGCATTAGGTGGCAAATCCGCCAAAGAATCCTATTTAGTTCAAGATAAAATCATTGCTGCGGCCAAAAGAACTCAAGCCGATGCGATTCATCCTGGATTTGGTTTTTTATCAGAACAGGCTGATTTTGCGCTTCGATGCCAAAAAGAAGGGCTTATTTTTATTGGTCCTAATGCTGATGCCATCCAAAAAATGGGCTTAAAATCTACCGCAAAAGCCATCATGCAAGAGCATGGTGTTCCAACCATTCCGGGCTACCAAGGCGAGCACCAATCTCTAGACCAGTTAATTCAAGAAGCCAATCGGATTGGTTACCCCGTTCTAATCAAAGCAGTTGCTGGAGGCGGTGGCAAGGGAATGCGTATTGCTTATCAAGAAAACGAAATCAAGTCTGCCTTACTCGCTGCTCAACAAGAAGCTCAAAATAGTTTTGGCAATTCAAGCGTTATCTTAGAACGATATTTCAAAAATGCTAGGCATATTGAATTTCAAATTTTTGGAGATCAACAGGGCAATGTCTTGCATTTATTAGAACGAGAATGTAGTATACAGCGCCGCTATCAAAAAGTCATCGAGGAAAGCCCTTCCCCTAGCTTATCGAATCAGCTTAGAACAGCAATGGGAAACGCAGCTGTTTTAGCTGCTAAAGCAATTAATTATGATAATGCTGGTACAGTAGAGTTTATCTTAACAGAAGAGCAGGAGTTCTTTTTTTTAGAGGTCAATACTCGTCTACAAGTAGAGCATCCTGTTACGGAAATGATCACAGGGCTTGATTTGGTAGAATGGCAAATACTTGTTGCTGAAGGACAGCCTTTGCCCCTCCAACAAGAAGCTGTAAGTAGTCACGGTTATGCCATAGAATGCCGTTTGTATGCTGAAGATCCTAGTGATAACTTCTTCCCTTCTGTGGGTAAAATTTTACATTGGAAAACAGCCAATATAGATGGGGTTCGATATGAGGTTGGGGTTCAATCAGGGTCAGAAGTTGGCATCTACTATGACCCTATGCTAGCAAAAATTATTGCACATGGAGCAAATCGTTCTACCGCTATTCGAAAAATGCAATATGCCTTAAAACACTTAAAATGCCTTGGTGTGCTTACCAATCAAACCTTTCTATTAGCCTTGATGCAAAATAAGGCTGTCCAAGTAGGGGCTTATCATACTAATTTTATTGAGCAGGAATTTGACTTTCAAAAACTAGCCACTCAAGCAGCAGAAGGAGAAACGATTGCGCTCATTGCTTCCTTATTGTATCGTTGGCAACAAAGGCAACAAAAACGCACCTTAATTCCTACTTTAGCATCGGGTTGGCGTAACAACTTTTATCAACCTCAACAAGAATCCTATTTGGTAAAAGAGGTTCCTATTGTAGTTCATTATCAATATCAAAATACAGCTTTTGATATAAACATTCAAACGAAAAACTATAATGTTAAACTCATCAGCCATACACACAAAACCTTGTCTATTGCTATTAATGGGTGGCAGCACAAGGTACACATAGAGTCATTGGATCATGATTATTATATTCATCATTTGAATTATGGTCAACTAAAAACAACCTTAATACCCCAATTCCCCATTATTGAATCAGAAAAAGCAAAAGGTGATTATTTGGCTCCCATGCCCAGCGAGGTATTAAAGATTAATGTTGAGGTTGGGCAGCAGATTCAAGAAGGGCAAGCACTTATTACATTGCTTTCTATGAAAATGGAAAACACAATCGTTGCCCAAGAAAATGGTTGTATCGAGGAAATTTTAGTAACAGAAGGAAGCGCTATTGCTAAAGGGACTTTATTATTAAGAATCAAAGAACAATAGTTAGTTGCGCTGCTAACTAAAAGAAAGTAAATAAAACTTATGGAAACGTCTTTTGACATTATTATTTGTGGTGCAGGACCAGCAGGAAGTACTTGTGCTTTGGCATTGGGAAACACAGGACTTAAAGTTGCATTAATTGACAAAAAGGGCTTTCCTAGAGATAAAATCTGTGGAGATGCTGTGGCACCTTATGTTCCTAATGTTTTAAATACCATTCATCCTAGTTATAAAACTTCGTTTGAAGCATTTAGGGAAAAAGAAATTGTTACAACCTTACGAGTTGTTGCGCCCAATCAAAAAAATATTGATTTAAATTTTCCTAAAGAGGGGGCTATTTCCATGCGTGTCCATTTGGACAACTTCTTATTTCAACATGCCCAGCAATTATCCAATGTCACTACTTTTATTGGCTCAGCAGTATCTAAAGTAGAGACAGACAATGACCAAGCTATCGCCGTATTAAAAAACGGTCAAGTGCTAAAAGCTCAAATCATCATAGGCTGTGATGGCGCTCAAGGGATTGTATCCAAACAACTAACTAGCAATAAAGTTGATTTGAGGCACAACTCTGCCGCTGTCCGTGCTTACTATCGAAATGTAAAAGATATTCCTAACAAGACGTTTGAACTACATTATTTAAAAGACTTGATGCCTGGCTATTTTTGGATTTTTCCTTTGCCTAATGGTTATGCTAATGTCGGCTTAGGAATGCTTTCTAAAACAGTTAGCGACAGAAAAATCAATCTCCGTAAAGAGTTAACTCGTATCATTGAGACGACGCCTTACCTAAAAAAGCGTTTTGAAGCAGCAGAATTAATTGATCCTCCCAAAGGCTATGGTCTTCCTTTGGGGTCTAGAAAAGTTACGATTTCTGGACAACGTTTTATGCTTTGTGGAGATGCTGCCTCCTTAATTGATCCGTTGTCGGGAGAAGGAATTGGACAAGCAATTATTTCTGGGCGTTACGCAGGATGGCAAGCTAAAAAATGCTTTGAACAAAAAGATTTCTCCGCTAAAAATATGAAAGCTTATAACAAAATGGTCTATGATAAGCTATGGAAAGAACATAAAATACACTACTTTACACAGCGAGCAATTGCCAATCGACCGTGGTTAATCAATAGCTTTGCAAATATCGCTTCAAAAAATACTTTCCTTATGCGTCTTTTTCAAAAGGCATTTTGGTAATACATCAATAATAACTCCAATGAAACTATTCAACACATTATGGCTAGGCATCGTTTTATTTTTCCTAGCTTGTAATCCAAGTTCCCAAAAACTACATCATTCTAAGAACCTTCCTTCTAAATCAATGGCTCAATTTCCTGAGGATTGGTTGGGCAAATATCAAGGTAATTTGGAATTATTTAATGCTCAAAAAGGGAAAACAATGGAATTGCCCATGACGGTTATTATTAGCGAAACAGATACTGTCAATCGTTGGCGATGGTATTCCAAGGCTATTTTTAATGGCAAGGAAATTATTAAAGACTATGCCCTTACTCGACATGACTCTATGCCTAAAAATCATTTTATTATGGATGAAAACAATGGTATTTTATTAGATCGCATCCTCTTAGACGATGCCTTTTATGATTATTTTGAAGTTGGCAATTTGGGTTTGTATGGGATTACAAGAAAAGTAGGGCATAACATCCACTTTGAAATTGCTTCCTTTCCTTTGTCATCCAAAACTTACTCTACTTACAAAGGGCAAGATTTTGCAGTAGATACGGTTACAAGTTTTAAGGTCATCAACACCCAAAAAGTTATCCTCAAACGGGTAAAAGAGTAAGTATGTTTACTAAAATGATCGTAAACATGGCATAGTTAAAATAAACTTAAATAGGTTACTTACTACATTTTATTCATATCTTTATTAGTATAAATAATGTGTGTCTTACATCTTTGGGACTTTAGCAAAATTTAACAACCGCACGCACCTGTTACTTGTATTCAATTCTATTAACACTTAAACCTATAACCATGAAAAAAATGTTTTATGTTGCCTTCGTTCTACTCTTCTTTTTACAGTCTAATTCATTTGCTCAAAACAAAGAAAAAGAAACAGTTATAACTACCACTGGCACCTCTGTTGTTACATCGTCTAGCACAGATATGTATGGAGGAACAACTTCTCCCGAAGCCAGTAAACATTATCAAACAGCTGTTGAATATTTTAATAAAAGAGATTATGATAATGCTATTAAATACTATAACAAGGCTATCAAAAAGGATCCTAAATTTGTAGAAGCTTATGATAATGCTGCCGTCCTTTATAGAAAAAGCGGAAATACAGAAAAGGCAATAGAATACAACAAAAAATCTATTAAAATTTATCCACAAGGCCCAATGGCTCACCAAAACTTAGCTTTAATCTATTCCATACAAGGCGATTTTGATGCTGCTTTAAAAGAATATCAAACTTTAGCAGAAATTAATGAAAATGATCCTGAAAGCTATTTTGGAATGGCCAATATTTATATGAGTCAACAAAAGTTGGATTTAGCTTTAAGCAATGCAAATAAAGCTGTTGAGATTTATAAAGCGACCGATTCTCATCATTTAGCAGATGGTTACTTACTAACAGGTTATATTTATTACTATCAGAAAGATGATGAAAATGCTAAAAAGTTTCTAGGTTTTGCCAAAGAAAAAGGAGCTAAATTAGACCCAAAGCTAGAATTGCAATTTTTTGGAGATTCCAAAGAGTTAGAAAAAGAAAAGGATTTTGTTCTTGAAACCAAGGCAGATTACTTACGCTATGAAAATGATTTTATTAGTGGAGTGGTTTATTTAATGGAAACTCCTCCTAACGAAAATAAAGAGCAACGAAAAGCACTTGAGAAATTCTTGATTGAATGGGTTATTGGCAGTCCTACTGTATCCGTAGAAATTTCTGAAGCCATCTCTCCTTACATTAAGGAAGCACCAGAATACTTGATTATCTTTTTAGGTGGTGCTTCGGTTTACCAAATTAAAACAAGAGATTTAGACGACAAATACAAAAGCTATATAGCAGGTACAGAATTGGTCATTGCTTTTTACGAGAAGAATAAGAAAATTTTAGGCAAGAATAGGGCAATTGAAAAATTAATCAAATTACAACAAAAAGACAAACTTGCTGACTTCATCAAAGAAAAAAGCCCACAGTAATTTATTTATCAAGCAATTAGTAAGTAGAACTATTTAATACCGTTCTACTTACTAATTACCTATTGATGGTTTGCAATCCATTGAAGGATTATTAACCTACCTCTTGCCCACAAAATAAAATTTGATGCTCCCAATTTACAACCTTCAGCTCTGCATCAAAAATGAATTTTTCCTGTTCTGCATGTCTTCCATCCGTGCTTTCTCTAGACAACGCTAGTACAAACCCTTCCTTCTCCTTTCTCCAAATCAAGCGTTCATTGCGTAGAGTATCCTCCTGAATAGCAGGCGCATTCATTACAAAATCTAACAACCAAGTACAATTCAAACTTCCTGTACTATCCAAAGAGGTTTTTGAAATATTTTGCTCAGGAAAGTCAGCTTGAAAGATTTCTTTTTCAACCTCAACCAAGGTGCCATTAGAAGACAACTGCCCCAAATACTGGAACTTATATTCTGTCAATTTTTTGCCAACTAAGTCACTAACACTAGCTGGTGTAACAGGCGTTTGCACTTCCTTCCATTCCAAAAAAATGGACTCTTGAGGCAACTCAGCAGCAAAATCTATAATTTTTAAGTTATGATGTTTTTGTAGGGCGTCAAATAAATCTAATTTCCCTGTGCACCATACCTTTTGTTCTGCTAATCGTTGTGAGGATAATAGTAATTCCGTCATTGGTAGAAATTGAGTGTAAAATAATAGTACTTCGTGACTTTTTTGTCAAAAACTTAAAAGGCACCTTTGCATCAGCCTGATTATTAATTATTTAACAAACCAAACAATAAAAAAACATACTCTATTGATAATCAACTGCAAGGCACTCATGCGATACCACTCAGCAGCAATGCAGCTAACTAAAAGCGCAGCGCTCACGAAGTACCACGTAGTAGCAGCGAACCGAGCTGTGCGAGCTCACGACCGTAGGGAGTAACAAAGCTAAACCAATATGATTTTTCCACGAAGTAATGAAATAAAGAATAATACGTTTTGTAAGTTACAAAAAACAAAAAGATAAATCAAGTATTTTTTAAATTAAGACTTTTCTTTAATCTACTGCTTCTTCAATAAGCACACTATATTGTAAATACTTCATTTCTAATATTTCAATCCATTTCATAACAGTTTTTCTATCCTACTCTCCTATCAACAAATTACAGCCTCTCAAATCACTGGCATCAAAACGCCCCAACACACGAAAGGTTCCATCCTCATAACACCTTCCTAAATCATCAGTCGCAATAAAACTACAACTGTCAATATTTGCCAAATCTATTATATTGATTCCCCCTGTTTTTTGGGTTGAAAGAATATGAAAAGGATCTGTAGTTTCTCGAATCAAAACCCGCATGGTTGGACTTGGTTGAAATATCCCCCCTCCTTTTGAATAGGCTTGTGATAACAACTCTGTCATACCATACTCCGAATGAATGGCATCTAACTCAAAAGCTCTTTTTAGAACCTCATGAATCGTATCTTTTGTCATTTCAGCTCGTTTCCCTTTCATACCCCCTGTCTCCATAACAACAACGTTTTTTAGAGCTTGAGGATAATCCTTCGCTAAATCCAATAAGGCATAAGTCACTCCTAATAATAGGACACGTTGTTTTTTTATTTGGCAAGCACCCAACACCTCCATCAATTCATCCGTATTATATAGAAAGAAACCACTAGAAGGATGTTGAGAACGTTGAATAAATTGTTCTGCCATAAAAACCAGTGAAGAACCTTGCCGTTCTAAATACGAAGGCAATAAAGCTAAAACGACATAATCCTCTAATGCTCCATAAACTTGCTCAAAGGCTTTGAAAGCACATTGATTGTACCAATCCAAAGAGCGAACATAATGCTTGGAAGGATTCTGCAAAGTTGTTCCACTACTTGTAAATGTAGCTTCAGGTAGCCATTCTTTTGTTTTAATCGTATGATATTTAAAAAACTGAATAGGAAGGAATGGAATTTGCTGCATTTTTGTAACTGCTTCGACCGAAAGCCCTAGCAAATTTATGAATTCTTGGTAAAGTGGATTATTTTGGACTTGATAACGAAAAACGGTCAATGCAGTGGACTCAAAAGTAGCATCTGTTACGTTATCTATATGTAATTTTAAAGTATTATAAACTGTATCCATTATTTTTTTTAATTCTATCAACCCTCATCAAACAAAAATTATACTGTTCTAGTTTTATTTTAAGAACTGCATATTGATGAGACGAGAGCTTAATACTAAAAGTATGCGTCTAAAAATAACATCTTTTCTGTTCCTTGTAACTATTCTTTACTTTTTTTCTTGTGGCGAAAAACCATCGAATACACCTTTTGTTGAATTTGTTAGTGTTTCTAAAAACTATATGGTTCAAGGAGGCGTTGATTCATTGTATTTGAAATTTAAGTTTACAGATGGTGATGGAAATATTGGAAGCGATACCAGTGACAATATCTTTGTTTCTGATTCAAGAACAGGTGCCGTTATTGCTTCTTATAAATTGCCTAACTATACAGGTAACAATACGAATAATACGAGCCGAACAGGAGAAATTACACTTATTATCTATTCTCAATGTTGTATTTATGACAATGGAACGTCTTGTCAACCTAGCACAGCAGAACCAACTAAAAACATGCGTTACGAAGTGCAAGTAGTTGACCAAACAGGCAATTATAGCAATATTATGCAAACCGATGAAATTGTTCTAGAGTGCAATTAGAAATAGTTGGATTCAAATCAGTTCTTAAGAAAAGAAAAATTAATTCATATGAAGAAAATAATTGGAATCAGCCTATTAATTTTTAGTTGTTATTGCTGGATGTCCTGCGACAAGCCCCCCATCTATAATGATACCCCAAGTATTAGCTGGGCATCTTTTTCTGTCGATACCGTCCAACAATTGACAGGAACCGTTGTCTTTAAATTTGATTTTACCGACGGAGATGGAGATTTGGGACAAGATGGAGACACTGCCAATCATATTATTATTGTAGATACCCGTCGAACACCTAATGATACTTCATTTTACAAAATTCCAACCATCGAACAACAAGGCATAGTTAGTGGCATATCTGGACAACTAGAGGTTACTGTATCTCAAATTTGTGGCATCGATCAAAATAACCCGTTGATTCTCTGTCAACCGCAACCCAATTATTACGATCCTATCGTATATAAGATTCGAATCAAAGATAATGCAGGGCGTTGGAGCAATGAAATCACGACAGATACACTCTATGTTAAGTGCTTTTAGACAACGTGCCTTTGCAAAATCAAAGGATTATGCAAAATATTTTAGATGATTTCAAAGAAGATTTGGGGCGAAAACAACGTACGTTTTATTGGGTTGTTTATACTATCCTAATTATTGGCGTTCTTGTTGGTGCTTCGTATTTACAATCAAGAGATATCCTTCAATCTACCCCTGCTTTGGAGACACCATCTGGACAATGCATTACTTGTTTCCTATTTATTGCAACCATTTATTGTTTTCGAGTTACAGTAAAAAGTAGTTGGTTTATTTCTATGATTATGGGAAGCCTACTTTTAGTTATTTGTTTTACTTTTGCGTTACAACTCGTTGTCTCTATTGTTGGGCGGACGTCTTCAATTGTTCTTACTTGGTTTTTTATTTCCGTTTGTTATACTTTTTTATCAACAATGACAATGAAAATAGTAGCTCAGAAGTGGAACCGATAAAAAGTAATGACCACGAAGTAGCAACATAGCTAACTTATTATTATACCAATACTCAAGTTTAAATTCATGGACTCTCTTTCTCAGGCGCTGCTAGGCGCCTCGACTTTTGCTGTTGTCAAAGACAAGTATATTGGAAAAAAATCTCTTGTTATAGGTGCTTTGGCAGGTACATTGCCTGATTTAGATGTTTTCTTAGCTCCTTTTTTTAATGAGGTTGCTTTTATCACCGTCCATAGGAGTATCTCTCACTCCTTAGGCTTTGCTATTTTAGCAAGTTTTGGGCTGGCCTTTTTGGCTCACAAATGGACCAAACAGCGCTATCGGTATAAAGATTGGGCATTAGCCTTTTTTCTAGCCATTTTTACCCACTCTTTATTAGATTGGTGTACCACCTATGGCACCAAAATTTTAGCTCCATTTAATGGGCATTTGTTTTCTCTTAACAACATTCACATCATTGAACCTATTTATACCTCTATTTTATTAATAGGCGTCCTCCTACTTTTGCTAAAAAAATCCATACCGCCCATCAGAAGAGAAAAAATTCTTCGGTTTACCCTTTCCTTGTCTACCTTTTATTTGTGTTGGACTTTTGTATCCAAAGGAATTGCTAATCAAAAGTTTTTGACTCAGCTAGAAAAGCAAAATATCCACTATGAAAAAATGATGATTAGCCCAACCCCTCTAAATTCTTTTTTGTGGAATGGTATTATAAAAACCAATAAAGGATATTATTTTGGTTCTTATTCTCTATTCGATTCTAGAGAAAACATCGAACTTCAATTTGTCGAAAGTCACAATGAGTTGTTGCCTCAAATTAAGCGCTTTAAAAAAGGGCGACAATATCTTGAATTCACACAAGACTTTCCTCTTATAACAATCGAAAATGAGGTTACTAAAATTTATGCCATCAAGTTTGGTCCTATTAATTATTTTGGAGCACCAGAATTTGTATATCCGCTGTCTCTTAACTTAGATGAAAACGATGATGCTAACTTTAAAATTGACCATTCGTCTAAACAAAGAGGTCCTATCAAAAATTACAAGAAACTCTTCAAAAGAATTAAAGGAATTTGAGTCTAACGGTTTCGTTACTGACAATAATGCACTTTAACATAAAATCGAGCATCTAAACCTCCTAAGGCGTGCGCCACCGTTGGCGTCAATACAATAATAGACTTTTGGGTAAAGGAATTTTCGGGTTTTGCAGCAACTACTTTTGCATACAATTCTCGGTTTGTCATAGGATTTTCTATTCGAACAATACCATTTTTGGGCACGTAAGAACACATCACGTATAATTTATTCTTGGCAGATAATTCCATTGCTTTATCCCAACAAGCCGTTCCTTGGAGCGTTTTTTCATTCTTGCCATTGAATACCGCTTCGTAACGGTATTTATTTTTTTGGCTCTCTTCGCCCAAAATGCCAGGTAATCCCGTAAAGTTTTTTAACGAATCTGGAATGCCGTTTTTATCAATCCAGCCAATGTGCAACACTTGATTACTGCTTATATTTTCAGAAAGCAACTGATTTCTAGACATTAAGATTTCGGTCGGCAATCGAAAATAGACTTTAGAAATGCGATACATGGTTTCTGACGGGCGCACCTTATAAAATATAGGAATATAAGCTGTAGCATCAAAGTTGGTTTCCTGAAAACGTTTGATGGCTTTGCTTAGAATAGGAATCCTTAATTTTTCACCTACTTTCAAATCATTGGTATTGCTTATATTAGGATTGCTATAATAAATATCTGACAAATCTACTCCATAAAACTTTTTGATAGAATAAAGCGTTTGCCCCGCACGAATGGTGTGTAACAAATATTTTTGTCCATTAGAAATTTCTACAAAAAGAGAATCTGTAGCCCCTATTGTCCAATTGGGTTGATATTTTTTAATCCCCAATTGATCCATTTCGAACTCTGCAAAACCATCGGTTTGTGCTTGCAGCAAAAATGAACAAAAAACAAAAAAGAAGACATTAAAGTAAAACTTAAACGGCATTGGTTGGTTGGTTTTTAGGAAAAAAAAGTTCGTTGGTTAATATACAATTTTGCAACATCAAAAATACGCTATTTTTAGGAAAAAAAAATCATTTATTTTCATTACCAATTATGGTTATTCTATTTTGATGCCAGACTATTGGTTTCTTCTAAAAATTTCAGTTTCTATTCGCTCTTTCTCTTTATCTACAACAATTCAGATTGTTTTCAAGGGCTTTTTTTGGGGTATAATTTTCCCCAACAATAAGTCATTAAGATTATTAATAAATTTCTATTCAAAATAAGAGCAATTGCACCTTAAGATAATTTAGAAACGTACAACTTCAAAGCATAAAAAGAAAAAACCGTTGACAAACATTCGTATAATTCACAAAAAATGACGAAATTTGCACCACTTTTATTCAATTGTAACAAAAACAATGAGTAGTAGGTTCACAGAAACAACCCCACTCTTTTGAGTTGATAAAAACCATTAAGTAGCGTTCTTTCTACACTTACTATTTACCATTAAAAGACAACTTTCAATAGTTTTAACCATGGACGTAAAAACGTTAGAAACACAGTTCGAATCTCACCTAAGTACTTGGCGTGAAGATGAAAAAGCAGCTTTAGAATTATTAAAAATCGTAGGAGATTTACGATTTGATCGCTCTATCGAAGTCATTCTTTTCCGTCGTGACATTTATGATTCTCGACCAACAGAGGTTATGAACGATCATCTTTTTGCAAAAAATTACTCTAAACAACCTATTACGGTTCAAATGAGTGTAAAAATTGCAAAAGCCATTGCAAAGCTTGACTTAGCTCCTTCTCGTATTGACTTGGGCAAGTTAGCAACTCAATGGCTAAGTTCAGAAGAAAGCTGGGACAACATTGATCATTTTGTAGCTGAAGAATTGTCAGACTTTATTGGCAAAGATGCTAAAGAAGCAAAAGTTATTACACCAAGAGATGTTGTGTTGTATGGTTTTGGTCGTATTGGTCGTTTGGCTGCTCGTTGTTTGATTGAAATGATGGGACGTGGCGAACAATTGCGCTTAAAAGCAATCGTTTTGCGTCAAAAAAACAAAAAAAATCCACACGAAGAGTTACTAAAACGTGCCTCTCTATTGCGTAAAGATTCTATTCATGGCAAATTCCGTGGAACCATCAGCGTAGATGAGGAAAATAATCAGTTGATTGTAAACAGTTGTCGTGTACAGATTATTTTTGCCAATAGTCCAGAAGATGTTGATTATACAGAGTACAGCATCAAAGACGCTATTTTGATTGATAATACAGGGGCTTGGAGAGACAAAGAAGGTCTAAGCCGTCACTTGCGTCCTGGTATCAAGCAAGTTTTGTTTACCGCTCCTGGCAAAGGTATTAAGAACATCGTTCACGGTATCAACCAAAAAGATCTTAACTTCCAAGAAGATACTGTTTTCTGTGCTGCTTCTTGTACCACCAATGCAATTGCGCCTGTATTAAAAGTATTACACGATAAATTAGGCATCAACAATGGTCACTTAGAAACCATACATGCCTATACCAATGCTCAAAACTTATTGGATAATTATAATTCAAAAGAAAGACGTGGTTCTGCGGCCGCTCTTAATATGGTAATTACGTCTACGGGTGCAGCAAGTGCTGTTAGTAAAGTAATTCCAGAACTAGAAGGCAAACTAACAGGTTCTGCTATCCGTGTTCCTACTCCAGATGGTTCTTTGGCTGTAATGACATTAAATGTTGAAAAAGAAACTACTGTTGAGGAAATCAACGAAATGATGCGCCAAGCCTCTCTACATGGCAACTTGGTAGAGCAAATCAAATATTCTATTTCTAAAGAATTTGTTTCTTCGGATGTTATCGGAGCACCTGCTGCTTCTGTTTTTGATGCTCCATCCACCAAAGTTGGCAATAATGGTAAAACAATTACTGTTTATGTTTGGTATGACAATGAATATGGTTATACTCGTCAAGTATTGCGTCTTGCCAAATATGCGGCACAAGTAAGACGTTACCGTTATTACTAGAAACTGCAACAATCGTTTTTGGCTCTGCCAACGATTGACAAAATAATGTTATAGGTTATTATCAATCTATAATGGTTGTGTTGTTAAAAGCTCTCTGATTTATTCAGAGGGCTTTTTTGTTCTTCGAAACCCAAACACACCCCAAACACCCAACAAAAGCAACAAAAAGCTACCTATTGCATATCCAATCACCTGTGACTTATGAGCGACACTAATCGGTTTGTAATCTCCTAATTGTACAAATGCCGCCCAAAAAGCAGGATGGCTTAATACGCCTGATGCATCGGCTAAGTAAACTTGTTTTGCTTTTTGCAAAGCCTCATCTTTGGGCAATCCTTTTTGAAGATTTTCATAAAACAACTTCGTAATAAAAATACTAGAATAATCGTTAATTTTCCAAAGTGTCATCACAACACTAGGTGCACCAGCATACATAAAGCTTCTGCCTAAACTAACAACTCCTTCCCCATGTTGGTACTTCCCAAAACCTGTTTCACAAGCAGAAAGCACCACTAGATTTGCTTGTAAATTTAATTGTTTAATTTCATTCGAGTGCAAAAAATTATCCTCCAAGCCACTTTCATCCTCTGTAAATGCCAAACTAGAAAACTCAGGATTTTGGTCATCTACAATACCATGCATTGCTAAATGCAAAATTCCATATTGAGACGCTTCTTGCTTAAATCGATGTTCATTAGCAGCATTACCAGTATAAAAAGCTCCTCCAAAATAGTCTTGTAGGACGTTCACCTCTTCTACTGTTCCAGGAATTGCTGCCAACCCCTTGCGCAATTGGTACATTCTATTGTTCTTGATAGAATCTACCAGTTTAACGTTTGTTTGATTATAAACGGCTGCCATTGCCAGTACATCATAATTGTTCGTACTAGAATGAGTGGTCAATTGGTGTCTCCACATCATCGCCGAATAATTGTAGGATACCGTATACTGATGTAACAAATAAGGCAGTTGATTAAATTGCATATTTTGCTTGTGATCAAAAGTAGACTGAGTAGTTAATAATGCCTCAAAAGCTATAAAATTAAGTGTTCCATCTGGCACAATAACCAAACGCTTCATTCCTTCAGGAATTAGAGTATCAACATACTTTTTGTAAAAAGGATAAGCATAGCCGATGTATTCAGAATACGCAGCTGTTGGGTTGTTAACAGCAATAGCAGCATTAGACATTGAAGCTCTAAAGTTCTCTAAATCTTTATTGTAATTTTTTTCTCTTGCCCAAGTACGATACTCAATATTGTCTTTGGTAATACTAAAACCAATAATATGATCATAGCCTTCAAAGTATTCCAAAATACACGTTTCTTGGGATAGCTTTTCTTGAATTTTTTCCAAAGAGATCGAAGTCTTAGAATACTTTAATTCATAATACTTAGGATATTCTTTTTCTAATTGATACTTCAAGGCATCTTGCTTTTGGCGCGACTCAAACAAGTGTTTTTTACTAAGCTGTATTTCTTCCTTATCTTTTGATTGTTCAGCCAAATACAACGCTTGTTGATGCATGGATATTTGTTGAGACAAGAATGCTTCTTGTTGAATCAATGTATCGGGAACGCCACCAAAAGATAGAGCATTTTCTTCCTTCAAAGCATCCTCCAACAAAACAGATTTACTTTGTTCGGCAAATTCAAAGGCTTTGATCAGATAGGCTTTGTCTTTATGTTTTTCATATAGTTTCAGATAAGTGGCAATAGCTTGTTCGTAGGTAAAATAAGCTGTTTCTAACAAAGACCGCTTAGAACTCTCTCGATCAAAGGAGTTGCGAACTTCTTCAAAACATTCGACGGTCAATTCTACTAATTCTTGTAAACTCTCTCCGTGCTCATCCCACAAATTATTTTTATGGACATACTGATAATAACTATATAATTTATCCGCTAAATTATCCACGATGCTATTTTTGTATGGAATATCTGCTAGACTAGGATGTTTTGTAAAATCTGCTGCTTCCCAATTCGGCAAATGCGCTACAATGGATTGATGAAAATAGTGGGTTGCCAATCGGTAATCTTCCATAGCTTTGGCGATTTTCCCCAAATTCCAATAAGCCGACCCCAAAGGAGCATTTTCCTTTCGATACGCAACAATGGATTTTTCATGCGCCTCAATGGATTTTTGATAAGCCTTGGTATGCTCGTATAAAAATCCCCAAGTCGCCCATGTCCAAGAACGTTTCAAATCAGATTCAGCAGGAAATTCAGCGATTTTGTGCAAGTATTGTTCTGCTTTTGCATATTGATTCAACTTAATATAAGACGTTGCCATAGAACGATAAATATCAACATACAACTCTTTTACATAATCGGTTTGAGGATTAATCTTATCAAGCTCTTGTATGCTTTGCGTATAATGATAAATAGCCTGTTCGTCTTTGGCTTGTGTAATATAAGCTCCTCCTATACTTTGTTTGCATTCCGCAATCGTCAAATGCATTCTTAGGGGAATATAAGTCAAAGCGTTCTCAAAGTATTCAATGGCTTTATCCTCTTCTTGTTTATAGGTATAAATTTCCCCAATTTTTGTCAACGTATTCGAATAATGCAAAGAGTCCATTTTCTTTTGACTTCTCAAATCTTCCAAGGCATGATTATAAGCCTCCAAACAAGCCGTTTCATTATCATTTTCATATAACTCTACAATCCCTATATTATCATAATTATAATACATATAATAAGGGTAGAGTCGATACAAATGCTTGTCTTTTTCTGGTTGGCGCATTGTATTTTTTTGTACTAAATCAATCGACTTTTGCGCCAATTCACCACATTTTTCAGCATCCCAAGTACAGTAAGCATAGGTGCTTGCCATATAACTTGCCGCTGCTGCCTCATAGTCCCAATTGGGATACTTTTTGAGGTGTATGTCCAACAACTTATAAATCTCTTCAGCACGTTCAAGATCATCGTCAATCCAAGTCTTTTGCAAAATCCCCAAATACAGAATCGCCTTCAATTCAGGGTATTGATCTAGGTGGTTGGTAATTTCTTTCTCAGCAATTTGATAACGTTTTAAGAAAGCTGCATCATCAAAATCAGTGTCTATGGCCATCCACAGGATTTTATCGTACAACCTTAAAGCCTCCAACACCATTCCTTTTTCTTTATACAATTTTTGCGCTTCTTGTAAACTCTCAATAGCACTTGCATATGCTGCTGTGCAGCGTTGATTTTCTGCTTTATTCAACAATACTTGAATATCATTAGGAATTGATTGCCCATCGGGCAAGGTATAAGATAGGCACATGAATAGACTGGCGATACTCAAACAGAGGCGCAGGGGTGCTTTTAGTCTGTGGTAATTCATTAGGGACGTTTTAAATTTACTAAACAAGCATTCAATAAACTAATAATGTGCCAATCTCCTTTGTTGTTACCCATCCGATACGACTTTATTCGTCGCTGCACAACTATTCTATCGTTCGTTTAAGTAATTGTCTAAAAGTTCTCGCACTAAAATTCTTATCGCAAGTTTTCTTTTGATTAGTGTATTAAGTTACTAAAATAATACCTGAATAAGTTCACTTTTTGAAATTTATATTGATTCGTTGGGTCAAGAATTTTATTTTTTTATTTAAAATACTCTATCCTAATATTTTTTTTGAGATGCCAATTTTTCAAAAAAAGAACTATAGGGAATTTGATAAAACTAAAAAAGGCAATCTTGTAAGATTGCCTAGATTAAACGTTATCCTAAAAGTGCTCTGTTATGCACCGAATTTTTCATGTTCCCCAATTTCTGGACGCTCATCCAACAAATTGGCTTTAACCAACTCAAATAGTTGAACTACTTTACTTTCATCTGCATTCCAATGTTCTCCTTTGTAAATTTTTACGACCAACATGGCAACTTCTCCATCTTGCCTTCCATTCGGAAACCAAGCCGAAACACCTTTGTTCCAATATTGATTGATTAAATCTTTATCTTGGGTTACCTCCGCTTTACCTGACAAAGAGACATAGACTTGATTCTTCGGATCTGAAAAAGTAATACAGACCTCTTTTTTTTCTTCTTTCACTTCATATACCTTTGCCGCTGATTTGGCAGTAAAAAAGTATAAGGTGCCATCATAAGCATCTTGAACCAACGACATAGGTCTTGCACGCAAAGAATCTTTTGTATCATTCTCTTGTGTGGTTAACATACCAATTTTAATATCTTTAATAAGATTCCATATAAGGGCTTTATGCTCTGGACTAGACATATTATTTTGTATTTTTTTGATTAGATAATTGATTTGAAAGAGACTCGCTCGTGTGGTGGTAGTTAAGAAGTAAAAATAAGGAATTAGATACCTTATACTTTTTATATATCTTACATCAAAGGAGATACAAAGCAGTAGATTATAAGTGATATTGCATCACAATGCTTTTAAGTACACCTTCAAAATCTGCATGACAAAACAGTTATGTTCTCATATGATTTCATCTATCTACACACACATAATGTGCTATAAGATCATGCACTTTTTAGTCTCTTGAGTCAACGTTTTAATATTATTTTGACTACACTAATAAAACAACTTCTGGGGCTTATTGTTCATTCAAATTAGACAAATTCTTATGTTTATTTTGAAAAATTTAATTCTTAGGCAAGAAAAAACATTCTTATTCAAATGCTAATTTAACGTAACAATAGTTTACTGAAACCACGAAGTAGCACCGCAGGTAACTAAAAGCAAAGCACTCACGCAGCTAAACTTATACAAATGCTCTTTTTTGTCTTTTTGGTAACTAAGCTTGCCGAGTAGGCTTGTGCTAATAGCACAAAAGCCCAAGGTCATGAGCGTAGCGAACTACCACGAAGTAGCACCGCAGGTAACTAAGCGAAGCGATCTCATAAAATAATCAACGAACGACTAACGCAATATATCCTCCAATAAAAGTCCATGATTGAATCCCATAAGAATCCCCAAAAAATAAAAGAGGCATTATTTCAAACTAATGATTAGAAGCTTCCCTCTTCCGAAAATTCTCTATAGCAACCTCAAACGCTTGTACATAATCCGTTGGGTCAGGTCGATACCCCATTGGTTCTGTCAATAATTCTCCTTCCCAAGTCATTAAAGCCATATAAGGCTGACTCATTACTCCAAACATTGTTTCTTGCAAATAAGCATTGTAATTTCCTACTGTACGTAGTTCTTTAACTCCTGTTGCTGTTTCTACTTCTTCCTTAGGAATCCGTTGTCGATCATCAACATATAAAATAATTGGAACAAAATCATTGGTCAAATAATTAACAATAGCACGTTGCTGAATTACAACATCAGGAAAATATCGCATTCGGCTGCCAAAACCTGTAAAAGCCAAAAATACAGGCTTATTTTGTCGTTGCGCGCAAGCAATACCTGCATCATAATCAACAAAAGCGCTTAAACTTGACAAAAATGATAGCTTATTGTCTGAAGTAGTGTATTCATAATGAGTAGCTTCACTAAACTCACACACTGGAATTCGATTTTTTGAGGTGCAAGCTTGCAAAGCTACTACCAAAATACTGCTTAAAAAGATGCTCAAAGAATGGATATACATAAGAGATTGGAAGAGGTTAACGTTTGATATAAAACGACAATTTTTAAGTCATAAAAACAAGGAGTTTAGACACAGTTTATAATAAAAATAAAAAACTCCCTACTTTTGAAGAAATTTTATTCGTTTCCTTAAACTTTACTTCGCGGGAACCACGAAGTAGTAGTGAACAGAGCTAAATCGTATCCGTTCACTTTATGAGCGCTGCTCAATTGATTATCAACGGAACACACCATTACTATTTAAAAAACTGATAATCAAAACTATGCAAAGATACTTTTTAAATTTTTTGTAAAGTACTACTTAAATATACCTTAACAAAACACAATACAACAATGCACAAAATACGAATCATATCTTTATCTATTATTTGCTCTATTGCATTTATTCCTTCTTCTAAAGCTCAGCTAAATTTATACTCAGGTCAAAATGCGCTCCGCAGCAATACCACTGGTGTTCATAATACTGCTACTGGAAATGATTGCTTGCGCAACAACTCTTCTGGCAGCTACAACACAGCCTACGGCATGGGAACAATGTATAGCAATCGAGAAGGGAAAAGCAATACCTCTATTGGTTATCAATCGCTATATAGAAATACTTCTGGTACAGAAAATGTTGCTGTAGGCGCCAATGCACTCAACAGCAACAGCACTGGAAATTACAACACAAGCCTAGGTACCTTTTCTTTGGGCTTTAATAGAAATGGGATGAACAATACCGCAGCAGGCTATCATGCACTCATGAGCAATACATCTGCTTCAGCCAACACGGCCTTTGGAGCTTATGCCCTACAAAGCAATACTACTGGAGAAAACAATGTAGCTTTGGGGTATTACTCCTTGTATAATAACAGTCTAGGTAGCAGTAATGTAGCTTTAGGTACCAATACATTGGGTAATAACACTTCTGGGAATGAAAATGTAGCGAGTGGTCACCACTCTATGATGAGAAATACGACAGGAAGTTACAATATAGCAATGGGAAGCAATTCTTTACACAACAACCTAAATGGTACTAAAAATATTGCCATAGGCTATTCTAGCATGTATAAAAATGTCTCTGGGCTAAACAATACTGCTATTGGGGCTACAAGCATGGAAAATAACTCTTCGGGTGACCACAATACAGCACTTGGGTTCCAAAGTATGAAAGACAATAAAACGGGCAACGAAAATGTTGCTATAGGATATGATGCCTTACTTAGAAATACTGCTGGCAATAAAAATACAGCAGTAGGATACAATGCTTATGGACGTGGTTTTGCTTATGGAAATTCGACAGCTATTGGTGCCAATGCACATGTTTCAGCAAGCAATCAAATGCGTTTTGGAGATGAAAAAGTCACAAGCATTGGTGGGCAAGTTTCTTGGTCCAAATTATCAGACAAACGTTTTAAGACCAATGTTCAAGCCAATGTTCCTGGTTTAGATTTTATCAACTTGTTAGAACCCGTTACATATTATGTAGATGCACAAAAATTGCGTGACTACCAAGGCGTGGAAGAATGCGCCCCTTCTGACAATAACTGGATCCTCGAAACAGGTTTCTTAGCACAAGACGTAGAACAAGCTGCTCTGTCTTTGAATTTTGAATTTAGTGGTGTTGACAAGCCAGAGTCCAACGAAGATTACTATGGATTGCGATATGCAGATTTTACCGTACCTTTGGTTAAAGCAGTTCAAGAATTATCACAAGAAAACAAAGCTCTGAAAGCTAAAATTCAACTACTGGAACAAGATCATAAACGTCTGGCTACCCTAGAACAAGAGATCGAAGAGATAAAAACATTATTAAATACCAATGCGCAAATAGACTAAGTTATGACGACAAAAGAAATTCATCAAGGTGTTGGATTATTAATTAGCAATTCAAATCAGACAAAATTTTTTGTACAGATAAAAGATGACCAATATCCTCATGAAGCTTGGCGTGGCGCTTGTGCCTTTTGGGGGGGAGCCATCGAACCTGAAGACAAAGAAGAATTAATCGCTGTGGAACGAGAGCTAGAAGAAGAAATTCCAGAAGCGGCTGTCTTATTAAAAAAAGTACCCAAACAAAAAATAAAACGTTATTGGATTGATAACAAAACCGTTGTACAGGCTTTTTGGCTAACAGTATTTGAAGCTGTTGTTTCGGATGCTCAGTTGCAACAAATTTCCCAAACAGAGGTCTTAGAAGGTCGAGGTTTGTTAATTTCTAAAGAAGATTTATTACAAAGAAAATGGATTTGGGGCATGGATTTTATCCTCAAAGAATATTTAGAACACAAAGAGAATGTTTAATTTTGTAGGCAGACACATACTAAAATTGGTCTGATTTTAGTTTTATACAAAGAAGTTTGTGTCTATCAAGTAGACTTTTCACGAAGTAAAGTTTGAAAAAATCTAAATATTAAAGTATGCTCTTAGCCTGATTACCTTTAAAACAAAATCCGTATTACTATTTGTCTTAGTAGTTCGTTGTTTTTTTTACTTTTTCACCAAAAAGATAAAAAAGCACATTCATATTAGTTTGATAATCAAAATTTTACCACAGAATGCGTTAGAATTATAATTCATTAATTATCAAACTAATAAAGTTTACTTCGTGAGCGCTGCGCTTTTAGTTAGCTTCGCTGCTACTGCGTGGTTTCAACGACCACGTAGTAGCAGCGCAGCTAACTATTGTTGTCTAGAATCAAAATTCAATCAATTTATTAAGCTCCTTCACTCATTGGTTTAAATTTAATTTTTATGAAAAAATATTTGTTATTGCTGTTTAGTGTCGCCTGCTGTTGTTCAACTTATGCAGCAGATGTAGATACAACATTTATTGTGGAAGCTGAAGCTGCTATGAGTAGCTTAATGGAGGATATCTTGACCAACAAAGACCTAAAAGTACGTCAAGAAGCATCCGAAGAGCTCGAAGCGTTATTAGAAAAAACCTTAACGCAAAGTGGTTCTTTTGAGCATGATTTTTCGGAGCTAAAAGGCATCTCGCTTGTTCAACCTGAAGATAAAACAGTACGAATATTTACTTGGCAATTATACATCGACAAAGATCACTATCAGTATCGTGGTTTTATACAAACCAAAGAAGGTAAAGTCTATCGCTTACAAGACAAATCCGACGATATGCGTACCGTAGAATTTAGTATTCACAAGCCAGAAAATTGGTATGGTGCCTTGTATTATAATATAAAAGCATTCAAATCGGAAGGACAGACAATGTATTTATTGTTTGGATATGATGCGTTTGATTTTTACAATCGAAGAAAATTATTGGATGTACTCTATTTTGATAACTCAGGTAGACCTCGTTTTGGAAAAACAGTCTTAGAAATGAAAGACGGTTCTGGTAGAATGCGAAAAGTAAAGCGTTTTGTTATGGAGTATTCGGCTAGTGTTAATGTTAGTCTCAACTATTCTGAAGAGCAGGACATGATTATTTACGATCACCTCATCTATGGTTCTCCTATCAAAAGTGCAGGTCCTTCTAATGTTCCAGACGGCAGCTATTCTGGGATGAAATTGAGCAAAGATGGTACTTGGAAATATGTTGACAAGGTACACAAAGACGATCCTGCCAATATTTTGGTAGACGCAACAAGTTATGAGCGTATTATTCAAAATGAGAAAGAAAAACCTAAACGAAGAAAAAAAGATTTATTTGGTCGAAGTAAATAAATCTTCTTTCCAAGATAGCTCTTTCGAGTAGTTCGTTTTTTAAACAAAAATAGGATTAATCTATACGTGGATTAATCTTATTTTTTTGCTATTTTAGCAGCCATTTTAGTAACATCTATCTTTAATCTATGTACACACTGTGGTTGATGCCTGACAAAGCTGCTTATCAAAAATTAAGCAAACTAATTGTAGATTTAAGTACAACACACGACACACCGACCTTTGAACCTCACGTGACCCTGCTAAGTGGTATCACTGACGAAATTTCTATTGCCATCCAAAAGACAGAAGAACTTGCCAATAGTCTCATTCCTGTTTCTGCCACCTTAACCCGCATTGAATTTTTGGAAGTTTACTATCGGTGTTTGTTTTTTTGCACCAATGACAGTGAAGATTTGATGGAAGCTAGAACTTTGGCAGAAGAAATTTTTGAACACACTCAAATTACCCCCTTTATTCCACATGTAAGTTTTCTTTATGGTTCTTTGCCTATTTTTCAAAAAGAAGCCATTATTGGTGCATTGGGCGATAGTTTTTTTATGGATTTTAGAATGCCAAAACTCCGCTTGGTCAAAACACAACGAACACCAGAGCATTGGGAATTGATGGCAGAGTTCGAGTTGTAGCCTTCCCTGTAACACTGTTCTATTCTAACTTACTTCTCTAACTAAGTTACATAGCATATACCAATACGCGTTCCGTCATATCTATAGGTTTTCCATCCTTGTAATGGATTCTACGAGTCCAGTTTCCTATCTCATCAAAAGTATATGTATACGATGTCAATGGCTCTTTTTCTGTAGGCGCTTGATGCGTGATGACATTCCCCTTTTCGTCGTATTGAGTATAAGAGGTAAATACAAAATCATCTAAATGATTAACAATAGTATGTTCCTTCTGAAAACCATGGGCATCGTACTGATAAAGATCTGTTTGGTGTTTTTGATGCTTTTGATTGTACGTATATTGCTCTATTAGTTGCCCTTCCTTGTTGTAAACAAATTCATACTTTGAAGTAGTGTAAGCATTTGTTGGGGCATGAACATCCGTTTGCAGCAATTGTCCTTTCGTTCCATAAGTATGGATATAACGAACCAATAAGCTATTATCAGCAGTATAGATAGATTCAGCAGCTATTTCTCCCAAACTGTTGTAAGTATACGTTAGTTGTTCGATGCGGTAATCTCTAGCATCATACATATTTCTGCGTTGAAGTTGATTTTGTTTTTTGTACTTGTATTGATAATAAAAAAGAATCTTATTTCCTGCATCATAGCACTTCTTTTCTGTAATAAAACCTTTTTTATTAAACTGAATGTCCCAGTTCTCCAACGGATCCAACATCAAATGCCTTTTCTTGAGCGTCTGCTCTCTCTTACTTACCTCATACACTCTTTGAGAAATAGCTTGCACCGCTCCAATTAATTGCATCTTATCAATATCGGTGGTTGGCGAAGGCCATTCGGGAGCTTTCTCCCAAGCACAAACTATCCAACAAATTGATATCCACAACAATCGTTTCATTTTCCTATTCCAATATTTCCCAAGTATGATCCGCCAAAAGGCTTACCGTTGCCAAAAAACTATTAAATGGACACCCTCTAGGTCCCCATTCTTGTGGACCAACCACTGACAATACAGCAGTTTCATCCACCCGTTGGTACAAGTGATATGTTTTCCCAATCAAAGGCTTAAATCCCATTTCTGCTCCGTAAATAATTTCCGAAATCTCAACTCGTTTTTTAATTTTTTGAGCTTGCTCAGCCAACAGCTCCATTTGTTTGCGAATCTGTTCCAATTGAATGTCCGTTTGCTTGTGCATTGCTTTAACCGCCAAGCCTTTTGTTTTGCCTTGGTCAATTGGTTTTATGACAGCTCCTCCTACCGTATGCGCATAAGGCAAATTGTGTGGATTTTCTGTTATTTTATCTTTATCTATGGGATTAATAAAAGTTTCTTTCCCTTTTTCTGATTTATTTTTATCCTCTTCCATGCTTCTTATATTCATCATTTCTTGATTGACAATAGTTGTATTTTTAATAATACATTCAACTCAAGAATATGTTCACAATTGTCCTTACATAATAGTTAGCTTAGTTACTCCTTGCAGTCATCAACCAACAAGCTGGGCTCGCTGCTACTACTTATAATAATGGGCTTATTAACGATACAAAAGTACAAATTTTATTGTATTGATAAACGAATCACAAAACGGAATTCTAAAAATCACATTATAATCAAATTGAATACTAGTTCGCTAATTAGCCTTGTTCAAAAGTTATGATAAACATTAGCTTCTATTTATGATTTAACTCCTTTCTTTTTGTATTTTCATTTTAATTATACCTTCATTCTAAATTCTCTTACTTTTTAAAGATTATTCTTGCGATCGTCTCCAAATACGCTATAAATGTAAGTTATAAAGGGATCAATCTTGCATCCTTGTTTGAAAATACATATATTGGGAAACAATCAACTATCAAAATCCTTAATTTTGTTAAAAATTCCAATAAATGATTATTCATAAAAACCTTCGTCCTAGCTTAAACTTATTGTTTGCAGCTTGCCTAATTTTTGCTTGTTATAGTTGTGGTTCTGATAGCACTACAAACAATGATAAAGACAAAGATGCGACTACTACTAGAACTCCTGAAGACTTTACCGTTCGAATCCTTTTAAGAGGTAATGTTGATGGTCTCAATGTGCTATTAACCCAAACAGCATCTGCAACAGAAGTCTTGACTCCTAATGTACACTGTGGTCTCTTAGACATGGACCCCAAAACGTTTGAATACAAACCTTATTTAGCCAAAGCACAACCCGAAATCAAAGAATTGGATGGCGGTCGTATGGCTATCAGTTATGAAATTAGGGAAGAAGCTGTTTGGGATGATGGCTCTCCTATCACTGGAGAAGATTATGCTTTTACGATCAAAGCTATCAAAAATCCAAAAACCAACGCTGCTCCTACACGTACTTTTGTAGAGTTTATCGAAGCAGTAGAAGTTGATCCAAACAATCTTAAAAAATTTACAATCATTTGTAACAAAGTTTATTTATTAGCCAAAGCATCAACAGGTACTGCTCCTATTTTACCTGCCTATTATTACGATGCTCAAGGCTTGATGTCTGATTTTACAATTGCAGAATTAAACGATCCTGCTAATTTAGACCGTTTAAATAAAGATCCTAGAATTGTTGACTTCGCTAAGGATTTTAATGAAAACTATAATCACGATCCTGAAAAAATTATAGGTGCTGGTGCTTACAAGGTAACTGATATTGTCAATAATCAACACATCAAATTAGTTCGCAAAAAAGACTGGTGGGGCGATAAAGTAAACGACGATTTTATTGCTGCCTACCCTAATAAATTGCACTTCAAAATTATTGAAGACGACAATAATGCCTTGTTATCTTTAAAAGAGCAAGAGTTGGATGTAATGACCTACATTCCTGCTGATAAATTTTTAGAATTAAAGAAAAATGACCGTGCTAAAAAACACTTTAACTTCTATACACCTGATGCATTTGGTTACCGATACATTGGTATGAATATGACCAAACCAAAGTTGAGTGACGTTCGTGTCCGCAAAGCTTTGGCACACTTGGTCGACAAAGAGCATTTGGTAGAACAAGTTTCTAGTGGCTTAGCAACATCTGTTAATGGTCCTGTTAGTCATTTAAAGAAAAGTTACAATAAAAATATCCCTACCATAGCATTTGATATCGAAAAAGCAAAGGCATTGTTGGACGAAGCAGGATGGAAAGATACCGATGGTGATAACATTCGCGACAAAGTTGTTGAAGGGCAAAAATTAAGCTTGTCTCTAAAATTCTTATATCCACAAGGAAAACAATTGTACAAAGATATTGGACAGGTATTCAAAGATGAAGCCGCTCGTGCTGGCGTTGAAATTGTGATGATTTCTAGCGAAGGTTCTGTAATGATTGAAGATTTAAAAAAGCGTGAATTTGATTTAACTTGCTTGGGTTGGAGTCAATCTCCTCTGCCTGATGACTTCAAGCAAATTTGGCACACCGCTTCTAATACGTACGAAGGTAGTAACCTAGTAGGATTTGGGAATGAGGAAAGTGATCAATTAATTGAAGAAATTAGAATTACAATGGACGAAGAAAAACGTAATAAAATGTACCTTCGTTTTCAAGAAATTATTGCTGATCAACAGCCTTATATCTTCTTGTTCTCTTCCAAGTCTTGTATGGCCATTAGCAAGCGTTTCAAAAATGCAGAAGCCGTATCTTTACGTCCTGGCTATTTTGCTCGTTACTTTCAATTAGCAGAAGAGTCCTAATATAATTAGGCTAATACAATTTTCAAACGAAGTAATAACAATTAGCCAATATAATCTATAAGTAAAAAAGAATTGAGCACGAGATGCTCAATTCTTTTTTTATTTCTATAATCTATTATTGTTGGGTTACACCTTAACATGCATCAGCGCTTCAATCTCCTCTACCTCAATAGGAATATCCGCCATTAAGTTCAACGCTTTTCCATTTGTAACGACCAAATCGTCTTCTATTCGAATGCCTATATTTTCTTCAGGTATATAGATCCCTGGTTCACAAGTAAAGACCATTCCTGGTTCAAAATCAACATAACGATGACACAAATCATGCACATCTAGCCCTAAATGATGCGAAGTTCCATGCATAAAATATTTTTTGTACAATGGACGGTTAGGATCTTGTTGGCGAACAGCATCCTTATTCAACAAACCTAAACCAATCAATTCGCTTTCCATTATTTTACCAACTTCTTTGTGATAATCTGTCAAATTATTACCTACCACCAACAAAGCTTCTGCTTCCTTCTTAACCTTTAGAACCGCATTGTAAACTGCTTTTTGACGTGCTGTAAATTGTCCATTTACAGGAATAGTCCGTGTCATATCTGCTGCATAATTTGCATACTCTGCACCAAAATCCATCAATAACAAATCACCATCCTTCAAGGCTTCGTTATTGGCAATATAATGCAAAACGCAAGCATTTTTCCCTCCTGCTATAATTGGGGTGTAAGCATGCCCTGAGGAACCATGACGAGTAAATTCATAAATGACATTTGCTTCTACTTCATACTCCATCATACCTGGTCGAGTAGTCGCCAATACACGACGAAAAGCGCTGTTCGTAATGTCGCAAGCCTTTTGTATCAAATCAACTTCGTAAGTAGACTTGACCATTCTCAATGTTTTCAAAATAGGCTGTGCACGCTCAAAGTTATGCCCTACGTATTCCTGTTGTAGTTCTAATGCATGGCGCACATCTCGTGACGGATAATCCATTACGGCACGATCATTTTCATTTGTATTAACATAAATATTATCTGCCAATAGAATTAATTCATTTAACAAAGGCTGCATTTCATCCAACCAATAGATAGTCTCTATTCCCGAAGTTTGGGCAGCATCTTTTTTAGTATACTTATACCCTTCCCAAACCGCAATATGTTCGTTCGTTTGTTTCGTAAAAACAAGTTCTTTAAACTTATTTCCTCTAGGACAATCAGGGTACAAAACCAAAATTACTTCTTCTTGATCCAACCCTGTCAGATAAAATAAATCTGAACTTTGACGATACGGGAAATGAGCATCTCCATTTCTAAACATCCTATCGTTAGAATGAATAATAGCAATTGAGTTGGGTTTCATCTGAGCCGCAAAACGTGCTCTATTTTCTTTAAACAAATTGGGATTAATCTTATTGTACTTCATTTTTAATGTGTTGTTTTTAATGACAATAGTTAGCTACTGTGTGGTCGTTGAAATTACTTTTTATGTTGTTTTTCGTAACGCTCAAACTCTCGTTCCAATATTTGATCCAGTTGTTGCGCACTAATTCTCTTAAATAGAATATTTTTATTTTCATCTAACAAGTAAATAAAGGGATTAGAACGCAAATCGTAATATTTCTTAACCCAAGCCAAAGGATAAGGCTCATCAGACAAGTTAATCCAGTTCATTTTTTGTTTCTCTACTTTGGTTCGACACAACTCCACATTCTTCCAAGATTTACTACACACTCCCAAGATTTCAAATCCCCTATCTTTATATTTTTCATAAATAGGCACTAATTTTTCACTCATCTTAGCACAATTCCCACAAGTTGGATCCCAAAAATAAACAGCAACAAAAGGCTTCTTGATGCTATACAAGCTAACATAGCTGCTATCATTAATATTTTTCAAACGAACCTCTGGCGCACTACGACCGCAACGCAATGGAGCCATTTTAGCCGCATCTGTACAAATGCCTTCTAGTTGGGTAGAATCCAACCAGTAAGCCATTCCCGTACAATAATATTTTTGCGCAATAGCTACATAAACCCCATCCATACAAATCACTTCTTGTTTGGCATACTTGTTCAGCAAATAAACGGCTACAAACTGAAAGACTTCTTTATTTTTGGCAGCCAAAGCTTGATCAATAATATACTCACATGCTTTGCTAACGGAATCAACATGCTGCATGGTCATTTTTTCTATATACGTCTCTATTTTTTCTTTTAGAATAGGCGTTCGAATCAGACGCTCATCCGCCCAGTCGTAATTATCCCAAAAATGCGCTTTGTAGTAGCGAAATATATCGACTTGTTCGACTAATTCTTTTGGAATTTCTGGCTGGCGGCTTCCTGTAATTAATTTGGGCGATAGTAACTTAGGATACTTTTTGAGTAAATTATCTTGGTAAGCAGTTACTTCTCCATCCAAGTTTTGAATTTTTTTATTAATTGCTGCTATTTGGTCTTTGTCTTTTTTCTGTTTTGCAGCAGATAACTCTGCTTCCAATTGCTCTGATCGAGTGCGCATTGCCATTAAAAAAGCCTTGTATTCCTCAAAAACAGCATTATCTGGAGAGTTCTTAATTTTTAGATGCTTCGTTAGATCTCGTGCAGGGTTATCAATGATTTTTGTTTTAATCTTAAAGTCTTTCTGTTCTTCATCGTTAGAAAGAATAAATTGAAAGAATTGGTTTTTGGGTTTGATCAAAACAGAATACAAACCGCCTAATAGTGCTTCTTCTCCCTCAAACACAAAATCCCCATCTTTATTTCTTTCATTTACTTGTTGCGCAATATAGGTTGTTCGTCCAATTTGGTATCCCAAGATACAAGTGTCATTTTTATACCCATCAATCGTAACAGTAATTTTGTGCTGTCCTGTGCTTGTTCCTAAGAACCAAAAGTAATGCACAAAGCTCAACAAAAGTATTCTTCTCATCATGTTTTTATAAGTATATAAGTAATCGTTCATAAAAATTTATAGGCAAAATAGAATTGTTTGTACACACAAACATTCGCTTGCCAAGATTATTTATACGAGACCAACTAAAAAAGCCTAATATAATGCCAAAAAATAAGCTTTCTAAATATCCTACAATTAATAACGCTTCTATAACGATATGCTTGCTAATTAAGCATAAAAAATAATACTAATTTGATTTAGATCTAACAGTAATTCTGTATTTTGGGGTTAAGGTAGGTATTTATCATTATATAATATCAGCCACCATTCCTCAAATTTTTTCGGTAATCCTCAATTGATAAAACACAGCTGAACGAAAAGGTACTTGTCCTCTACCTTTCTACCCTAAATTATATTACAATAAAGATTGGTACTATTACAATGCACAAAATTATCAGTACACTAATTCTAATACTTGGATGCTCTATTTTTATGTGGGGGCATGGCGATTTGGAAAAAAGAATCATTGCCAAAACAAAAGCTATTGCTCAAACACCTAACAATGCTACCTTGTATCTAGAAAGAGGTTTTCTCTATTATCAACACGAAGAATGGGACAACGCCCTAGCAGATTACTTACAAGCTAAAGCACTAGGTTTTCAAGAAAAAATACTGCACTATAGAATGGCAGAAACATATCTTGAACTCTATTTATTTAAGAGTGGTTTGATTTGCACTCAACAATACCTAACCCAAGATTCTGTCGATGTCAAGATTCACAAGCTGCGAGGAGAGCTCTTTCAAAAATCTAGAGCCTACGACAAGGCCATTACTTCCTTTGAATATGTTATTAAACATTCCATTGATTTAACACCAGAAAATTATGTAACTTTAGCAGAAGTGTACCTTGCCAAGGGACCTGCCTATCGAGAAGCTGTTTTAGAAGTTATTGAGCGAGGTTTGAATCAATTGGGCAAACATGTTTATGTCTTGCAAGAGCAAAAATTAAATTATTTAAAGAAGTTTAAATTGGTAAAAAAGGCCATTGAGCAATACGATGTCATTATTCATCAAAATAATCGGAAAGAAGGTTGGTACTATAGAAAAGCAAATTACCTCTACCAACAAAAGAAGTGCAAACCCGCCAAAACCTATGCAGAGAAAGCTAAACAAGCATTTGAATCTCTAAAACCCCACCAACAAAAAACCAAAGCTATGATCCAACTCTTAGCTGACATTCATACATTATTACAAAAATTAGAAAACCAATGAAAATCAACCTTATACAATTGACTAGACTCCTCTTCTTTTCTGCTTTCCCCCTTTTTCTTTTTGGACAAGACACGCTCATTCAAGCAGGAGCTGAGTGGAAATATTATGACGCAGGAAATGCGCCAGCTGGAAATTGGACAAGCATTAATTACAACGACTCCAGTTGGGCAAGTGGATTTGCTCAATTAGGTTATGGCGATGGCGATGAAACAACGGTTACCGATGATGATGCACGGACAACCTATTTTAGAAAATCTTTTGTCATCAACAACCCAAGCCAATACCAATCTATGCTGTTAAAACTCATTCGAGATGATGGAGCGGTTGTCTATATCAATGGCACAGAGATTTGGCGAGACAACATGTCTTCAGGAAGTGTTTCTTATTCTACTTTTGCCAACACCACTGTCAATGGTTCAGATGAAGATACTTGGGTGAATCGACAAATTATCAATAGCCTTGTTCTAGGTACGAATACCGTAGCCGTTGAAATTCACCAACGTTCTTTTTTTAGCTCTGATATTAGTTTTGATTTTCAGTTTTTGGCCGATACTATCAAGCAAGATTCTATTATTAGAGGACCGTACTTACAGAACGGAACAAGCAATAGTATGGTTGTTCGTTGGAGAACCGCAGATTTATCCGAATCTATTTTAAAATATAGTACCGATATTAACAACCTATCCAATACCGTTCGGGATAGTGTAAAAAAATACAATCACGAAGTCCTTATAACGGGTTTACAACCTGCCACGCGCTATTATTATGAAGTATACAACGAAGCAGATACCCTTTCCTTTGCTGATAGTAGCCAATATTTTCAAACCAATCCTATTCCTGGGCAAGCGGTTCCTACTACTATCTGGGCACTAGGCGATTGTGGTACAGCCAACAACAACCAAAGAGCTGTTCGAGATGCTTACTATAATTATATTGGCAACAATCATACAGATGTTCTCTTATTTTTGGGAGACAATGCCTATCAAGATGGTACCGACAGTGAATATCAATACGCTATTTTTGAGAATATGTATGAGGCTATGCTTAGTAAAACTGTTGCTTGGTCAACTATTGGCAATCACGATGCGCACTCTGCTAGCCCTTCCAACCAATCAGGACCTTATTTTGATATTTTTAGCTTTCCAAAACAAGGAGAAGCAGGGGGAGTTCCTTCTGGTACAGAAGCATACTATTCCTTTGATTATGGCAATATTCATTTCATCGTACTCAATTCAGAAAGCTTAACAGGATTGGGTACAGGTGGCAGTATGTATAGTTGGTGTCAAAATGATATCCAAAACACCAATGCGGATTGGATTATTGGTATATGGCACCATCCACCTTACACCAAAGGCTCTCACAATTCAGATTTTGAGCCACAGCTCTTTCAAATGAGAAATAATTTCTTGCCCATGCTAGAAGCCAATGGAGTCGACTTAGTTCTTTGTGGACATAGTCATTCTTACGAGCGTTCTTACTTTTTGAATGGTCATACAGGATTGGCATTTAGCTTTGATGCCGCTCAACATGTTGTAGGTCCCAACGGTGGTGGTGATGGTAGAATTGGTGGCGATGGAGCTTATCAAAAGGAAACAGTAGGCCCTAATGCAGGCAAAGGAGCTGTCTATATCACTGCTGGCTCTTCAGGAAAAACATCGGGAGGACCATTGGATCATCCTGCTATGTTTAGTTCTCTTAATCAATTGGGGTCTTGCGTTGTGGAAGTCAACAACAATCAACTGGACATGAAATTTGTACGGGAAAATGGTCAAATTGATGATTACTTTACGATTATCAAAAACATGCCAATTACCTCCAACAAGGCTATCGAAAAAGACAACCGTCCTACACTAGAAGTACACCCCAATCCAAGTACCGATATCATCCATATTTCTACACAAGCAAAGCTAAAATTTGTTCAAGTGTTTGACAATAAAGGAACTGAAATCAAATTTATCAATGGACATCCTAAGACCATTGATATTAAAGATTTGTCTAATGGTTTGTACATCGTAGCAGGCACAACCGCTGATGGTCAACACTTGTTTCAAAAATTAGTTGTCGGAGAGTAAATTTGTTGAAACCAAACAGTGGTATAAAAAAGCCGCACAAAATGGAATCATTTGTGCGGCTTCTTGCTTTTAAAAGTTATCTTATATTTATCCTCTTTTTTTCATTTCCTCAACTAACTTATGTGTCAATTCTTCTGTAATATAATCTAAGCTGTCATGCATATAAGTTTGAGCATGCAATAATTGATTCATTTTTCTGCGATTTTCTAATAGAATATCATCCTTAGATGTTAATAAATCTTCCCCTTTAAGGTGATCATCTAACATATTTTCAATATCAATCATTTCTAAATTAGCCTCTGTGACATTTTCAATAGCAGAAAGCATTGTTGCGACTTTGTCTTTTGCATCTTCAACTTCGTTGAGAATTATTGAGCTTCTCGTTATAAATGTCTTTTTGTCTATATCTCCATTAGCTAACAATTCAGCCACATTATACATTACTCTGCCACAATCATCTCTAACCCCTTCTATTCTTACTTTATATTTTATTAATTTATTTTCTACTTTTTCTAGTCTTACTCTAGCTTTTTCGGCATATTTTTGAGAATTTGGATCCTTTGCTAATCGATTGATATGCACTTCTAGTCTACGAATACTGGAGTCCATAGTATAATATAAACCAGTGTAACTATCAGAGTTAAATTGATTATAAATGCTATGTCCTATATAATGAATAACGTTATCTGCTTTTTTCTTAAATGCAGCATATTTTTTCTCTAAGTATTTCATCATTTCAGCCCCTATTAATTCCGCGATTAACTCCTTCGCCTTTTTCTTTATTGCCTCTTTAATATCTTCTGTTACTTCTGCCAAAACTAAAATATTGACTGAAAATTCTGCACCTGCCACCATTCCTGCTGCAACTTTGAAAGTTTTTTTAGAAAAATCAACTCCATCAATCTTTTCTGAACTTTCACTTCCATACTCTCCTCCAAAAGAAATTAAGGCTCCTGCCTCTAAAGTAGCATTTAGATTCGCTTTAGCAAGCAAGCGATTATTAGGGTTCACTTTTTTATTATAAACCCCATTAAGTTCAATTCCTACTTCACCAGAAACACCAACACCTGCAAACAACTTCCCTTTAGCATCCGCAGCAACAAAAGTAGTAGCACTTAATCCTACACTGGCATCCAAGCGAGCCTCAGCTTTAGCATAAGCCTTAAATTGTGTATAAAAAGACGCTGAATAAGTAGTTTTTCCTATACTGATTGGTTTACTCTTCAATGTGGCTTCTACCGCAGCTTCTGCTGTTGCTGATAAAGAGACACTATTTAGTTTTAGCTCTGCTTTTACATTCAATGCTATGCTAGCCCCTAGACTCAATTTAGCATACTTGCCATCTAGTGCCATTGAAACACCTGCTTTTAACTTAGCCTCCCCAACTACTCCTTTGTTCCAAGAGACTTGAAATTCAGCGGAAGCGGCTAAAGCGGCTTCTGCTTCAATTGTGAGATTGCCAACATCTTTTTTAGACTTAATATCTTCCAAAGCAGCAAATCCCTTCTTATACAAAGGGTCATCTTGCAAAGCTAAATAATCAGCAAAAGCTTGAACTTGATGCCTTTGCAGTTTTATTAGTGCCGTATCGTGTGTTGACTTTAATTCTGCTAATTTTTCAAAGGAGCCAATTTTTTCAATTTTTTCATATTTTCCATCAGGGAATTTATAAAATCCCAACCCCATTTCAAAGAGTTCCTTTGTTACTACATTTCCATGACGTTTTAATCTTTTTTTACTTTTATAAGCTTTAATTACAGCATCTAGCTGTTCTACATGTATATCAGACATAATTAATAAATTAGAAAGTTAAAAAATAATAGGTAAAGTTTTGGTCCTAGGACTCAAGCATTGTTTGTAATTGATTGCATTTTTGAGTTAATTTTTTAGCATTTACAAACTTGCAGAACTTCTGTAATTTGTCTAATATTTCTTTAGCTTCTTTCTTTAATTTCACGGCATTAGGAGATGTTTCATTATCGATTTCTATATAATCTAAAACGATTTTTACGACTTTTTTGACCTCTTCACCTATGTTTTGATCTACTTTAATTATTTTTTTTAATTCACTAAGAGTTGTTTCACAACTTTGATTAAACTTAGCAAGTTTCTCTTGTGCTGTTGCATCTAGCTTACCAAAATTCTTTCTCCAAACAACAATTTCTTTATACAATAATTTAGCAACATCAACATCATGCTCAGATTTTTGAACCTCCTTAAATTCAGTCAATAACTCTTTATAATCTTCTGCTAATTCTTTGGCACTTACTTTATCCTCTATTTCCTCTACTGGCTCTATATTTTCAGAAGTATCTTTTACTGGACTACTTCCTTTGTCCTCTTCTGCCTCTAGCATTTTTCCATTAACAACAGCTACTGCCTTCATTCCTGAAAAATACTCTTTCATATCTTTCAGTATCTTAGGCCATTTTGATTCAGGTATCTTACATTTATCATGGGGTTCAAAATAAAGCACTTCTTTTTCTACATACACCTCTCCCATTGCAGCCTTTTTAGGATCTTGTAACTTTTCATCCATAAAAGAATTCTTGCTCTTCTTCATTTCATTTTGAACAAAATGCTTTTCTAATTTTAAACTATTCCCTAACGATAGAAAATCACCTATGGCTTTTCCATTATTTTCAAAGTAGCCACCTAAGTAATAAAACGGAGTCCGCTCACCTTCTTTAGATTGTACCTTCTTAATTTTTCCTCGTGTTAAAGCTTTATTCGCTTTAATATCAATATCCTTGACTTTTTTATTGGTCCTATCGAGCTGATCGATTTTCACCTTGCATGGAAACATAATAAAATATGGTTTTGGTTTGCCCCTAATTTTAGAGACAGGGGATTAAACAATAATATAAATATAGTTATATACTCTTTTGAGGTTTAACTAAAAAATTAAATATAAAAATTAGACCAGCAAAGTAGTTTTATTTTTCAACAAAAACAACGTTTTTTTTAATCTTCCCCTATAATTATCCGTTCTATAATAATGACTCTAACCAAGTGCTTATTACTCGATACAAAGCCACTTTAAAAGCCCCTAGAACAACTACGTTCTTTCATTCAGCATCTTCATTGCCTTTTATTAGGAATAAAACAAAAGGACATTTTTATCATAAATAAGTATTCATATCTATAAAAATAGCCACACAAAATCTAGTTCTGTGTGGCTTCCATTTGTTATTTAAAAAAAAGCTATTACTCTTTTTGATCAAGCTCTGTCTTTTCTTGTTCAAATGCTCGTTTTAAAATAGCATCAATTTGTTGCGGATCAACCCGTTTGTACATTATTTTTTTATCTTCATCCAACAATAAGATATACGGATTAGCCTTTAGGTCGTAATATTTTTTGGCAACAGCCAAAGGATAAGCTTTTTCAGAAGTATTGATAAATACCATTCCTTTTTCAGCTACCTTTTTTTTGCATTTATCCAAATTTTTCCAACTATCGCTACAAATTCCAAAGATTTCAAACCCTTTGTCTTTGTATTTGTGATAAACAGGTACCAATCGATCGCTCGTCTTGCTACAGTTTCCACAACTTGGATCCCAAAAATAGATTGCAGTGTATTTTGCTTTTACATCATACAAGCTAATCGGGGTTCCATCTAATTTTTTTAGGCGAATATTGGGAGCATACAACCCACATTGCAACGGCTTTATGGAAGCCACATTAGCACAAATTTTCTCAAGTTGTGCCGAGTCTACCCAATCTGCACCTCCAGAGCAGTAATATTTTTCGCCTAAAAATACATACACAGCATCCATACAAATAATCTTGCTTTTTGCATATTTATTGAACAATTCTGATGCTGCATATTGAAACATGATCTTATTTTTCCCTTCTTTGGTTCGCCGCAAGATAGCATCTACCGCAACAATAATAGAATCTGGATTTGCAGGCGTCAATTGTTCTGTAAAAACTTCCATTTTGTGTTTGAACAAAGGAGTTCGGATCAACCGTTCGTCTGAAAAATCAAAATTATCCCAAAAATGTGCTCGTGTCCAGTAAAACCATGCTAACTTATCTGATTGAACAGATTCAGGTACTTCTTGAACCATCCAATCGGCAATAATTTTTGAACTCAAAAAATCAGGATTTTTTTCAATTGCTTTGAGCTGGTAAGCTTTTAATTTTTTATCCAACAACTTTAAGCTTTTTTCTAATTTTTCTTTCTTCTTCTTCTGAGTTTGAGCTACAATTTTTTCCTGCAATACAGCTTTTTTTTGTTGAATTTTAGCATTAAACCTCATGTAGTTTAAATAAGCGTCATTATCCTTCGAGCCTTTAATTTTTAAATGTTTGCTCAAGTCCTTGCTTTTGTCCAATTTAGTACTTAGTACCATGTCTTTTTGATCTTCTTCATTGGACACTAAAAACTCAAAGTAGTTATTATTATCTTTAATCAATACTAAATAGACTCCTCCCTTGAGCGGTTCTGCGCCTTCAAAGATAAATTCATTGTCTTCATTTCTGGAGGTGACCGTGGCACTGATGTACTTTTTGTCACCATAATGATGTGCTAAAATACAAGTATCGTTTTCGTACCCATCGATACGAACTCGGATATTGTACCCTTCTTTGTCAAGCCCAACAACAAGTGTGGACATAAATAATAGGATTCCTAGCAGAACCCAACGATTCAATAATTGTTTCATCGCATTTTGTTTATATGTGAATTAATTAATTACATTATAAACCTTTGCATAAATACAGCATAGCAATTCCTGTTTTGTTTGATTTACAAAACATAAAATAGCGTTGTTATACTTATTTTTTGAGCAAAGCATTTGTTAGAGAAAACTACTTTTCTCCCCTTTAAATGTGCGGATGAAGAAGGTTAAAATAAGTAATCGTTCAGAAAAACCATATAAAAAACAAGCCTATTTTTTAGCTATATTTTTTTCTGCCCACTTACCTACTTTGATTTAAACATAGTATTTTAAAATAGTAGTTCGTTGATTTTTTACTTTTTTACCAAAAAGATAAAAAAGCACATTTATATTGGTTTGATAATCAACATTTTAACGCAAAATATAGTAGATCTACAACTTATTGATTATCAAACTAATAAAGTTTTTCAACGAACTATTGTTAAAACTAAAAATATAGTTAAACAAATGTTATCATTTTATTTTTAACAAAATATGCCTTGACCATCTAGGACCGCCAAGGCATATTCAAACAAGAGCTTTCCGAAATGATAACCTTGCATTAGCGTATTCATTTCATGAACTTCGTTAATCCAATAAAACTATTCAGGCTTTTGTTCTTTCTCTTTTTCTTTTAGGCTTGGATTCTTAGTCGTATCATCCTCTAGCCCAAATTCGCGTTTCAAAATATCTTCCAATTGCTTAGGATCAATGCGTTTCCACATAATCTTCTTATTTTCATCTAACAAGACCAAATAAGGATTCACTTTGATGTCATATATTTTTTTAGCAACAGCCAATGGGTAAGCCTCATCAGAAGTATTGATAAAATCCATCCCCTTATCTTTTACCTTGGCATTACACTTATCAATTTCCTTCCAGCTTTTGCTACAAACTCCAAAAATTTCAAACCCTTTGTCCTTATATTTATTATAAACGGGTACTAACTTATCGGTTGTTTTGCTACAATTTCCACAATCTGGATCCCAAAAATAAAGTGCTGTAAACTTTGCTTTTACCTCGTGTAGATTAATGGGTGTGCCATCCAACTTTTTCAAACGAATGTTTGGAGCATACAATCCACATTGTAGTGGCTTTAGTGTAGCAACGTTTTCACAAATTTTAACCAATTGAGAGGAATCAACCCAATCGGCATGACCTGCGCAGTAGTATTTTTCACCCAAAAATACATACACAGCATCCATGCAAATAACTTTTGTTTGAGCATATTTATTCAAATACTCCGCAGCAGCATATTGAAACATCTCTTTGTTTTTGCCTTTTAGTAAATTCTCTAGGACATAATCTACAGCAAGAATAACTGAATCTGGAACTTGCACGGCTAGTTTTTCTGTCCAAAACTCCAATTTGTCTTTAAAAATAGGTGTGCGAATCAAGCGAGGATCTGTCCAATCAAAATTATCCCAATAATGTGCCCGATAGTAGTAAAAACCTTGTGCACGATCGTATTCTTTTGGCACCTCTGGTTGCATAGATGCAGCAATCAATTTAGAGGATAAATAGTCTGGATGTTCTTTGATTAAGTTTAACTGATAATCTTTTACTGAACCTCCTATTGCTACTCGTTCTTCTTGCAATTTCTTTTTCTTATCAGGATTGGTTTCCGCCTCAATACTCTTTCCTAATTTTGTATCTTTTTCTCTTGTTTTTGCCAAAAACTTCAAGTAATCTAAAAAAGCTTTATTATCAGCCGAACCTTGAATTTTGAGGTGCTTACTCAAATCTTTATTTTCGTCCATCTTTGTATAAAGAGACATCTTTTTTTGGTCCTCGTCATTGGGCACCAAAAATTCAAAATACAAGTTCTCAGGTTTTGTCAAAATCAAATAAATTCCACCTTTTAGCGGCTCATCTCCTTTAAAAACCCATTCATCTCCCCCATTTCTAGTTGTTAGAGTATCTTTTACATACGTTTTCTTTCCTAAACGGTATCCCAAAATACAAGTATCATTCTCGTATCCGTCAATTTTTACACGAATATTATACCCCTCTTGTGCGGTGGCAAAATTAACTGCCATTACAGTTAATATCAACAACAACGATCGTCTAAGTAATTGATTCATTCTATCTCTTTTTGTCAAAAAAAATTGGTTTTTATTAAAAAATGCTTGCTACCAAACTTAGTTAGTCCAACAACAAATGGTTTTATAATCCATTCGTGATAAGTCTTTTTACACCTTATTAGAAACACTTTTATATTATTGCACTAAAAGTACAGTTTTAAAACTAAAAAACTAGTTAAAAAAATGTTATCAATCAAAATCCTAAACAAGGAACTACTTATCTCGCTTTTTGCGAGCTTCAATTGCTTTCATTTTGCGTATTTCTAAATGATTAAATCGAGCTACAAAGTAAATTTTTCCTGTTTTGGCATTGGTCAAAAAACGCCTTAGAGCACGAACTTCTCGATTGAGATCAATCTCTTGTGTCGCATCGTCCAGATTAAACGACTCTAAAATAAAGCTTGCCGTTCCCTTTCCTATTGTCATATAACTATAAGGAATAAAAGAAGTCGTATCTGCTCCCCAATCGTCTGTTTCTAAATAATCCTTGATTTCACCATTTTCTGTCGTTGCCATTTCATTGAATACCTCAAACGGGTAAAAGAACTCCGAATTGGTAAACAGTTTATAGCCTTCCTTTGGATTTAATTGGCGAATTAAATCAACCAAATCCCTAGAAAAATAACGTTCTTGTGACATAAACCAATATTCTGGATAAAAAGCTTCTGTCTTAAAAGCTAAGTATTGATCCAAGAACAAACGATGATCATAATATAAAGCACCTCGCATTCTAAGACGATTTTCGTAATTTTTTAAAGAAGCTAAAGTAGCATCTCTAGATACGATTGCTTGCTTATCAAAGTCGGTATAATTTCCAACATACCACAATTCAAAAGCACGGCTTTGGCTACTTGGGGAAAAGCCTTTCAAACTAGACCTCATTTTTCGAATAGCCGCATACACCTTACTGTACTCCTCTCGATCGATTGCCTTTTTTATTTCCAAATAATCCTCAAAAGCTACTTTATTGATGGTAAAGTAACATACTTCACTATAAGTAGATGGAATATCTGTCTTATTTTGCGCCCAGAGAGTTGAGCCAACGAACCAAACTAAACCAATTAAAATGTAATGTAATGCTTTCAACTTATACCTTATTTATTTCATGCAACAGTCTAGCAACTACCTTTATTAAACAAACGATCAATAAAATATAATTGCTACCCACGAAAGTGTTTGATTGAATCTACTGCCTCAAAATGATTGCATCATACGCTCTAAGTCATCCGTCATTTCAAGTAAACTAGCATATCTATGGTCTATTTTTTCTTTTATTTGTTCTAATTTAACCACATCTATATCTACTTTAGTTTCTAACAAAACTGTTTTCATATTCATAGCCTTACCAAATTCAATATCTGTGATCGAATCTCCGACCATTACGGCACGGTTAAAATCTATGCTAGGAAAATCAGATAGAGCCTGTTGCGCCATTCCCGTGTTGGGTTTTCGGCAAAATGGGTTTTCACGCTCATGTTTTGGACAAAAATAGATGTTATCAATCCTGCCTCCTTTTTCCTCTATTCTTGCTTGCATTTGAATATGAACTTGATTTAATGCTTCCTCTGTCATAATACCTTTTGCAATACCTTGCTGATTGGTTACAACAACAATGCAGTCAAATTTTCGTGCCAAAATAGGCATTGCTTCCAAAACACCTTCCAAAAACTTGAACTCGGACCAACAGCGAACATAACTTCCTACAATTCTATCATTAATCACTCCATCTCGATCCAAAAACAATGTCCAGTTTTTCATTATATAAAATTATTTTAATATTACTTCTATTACTCATGCAATTTGGCATTACTATTGCCGCAATCAAAGCTCCTAAAAAAAGGCAAAACCAAGCCCCCCCTTTTTAGGTAAGTTCCTAGCTCTTAGGAAATAGGAAACCAAAGCTTTGGAAATATAAAAATAGTTTTTACCTTTGCATTCGCAAAATTAAATTGCTATTAATTAAAATAGACACAATAATAGCGGTTTAATCATTAGTAACTAAAATTTCAGTAATGAAATATACCCAAAAATCTGTAGCAACAATTGTTAGCACTTACTTTTTTTTCTTGATAGGTACCAACGTTACTTTGCATGCTACATTGATCCCCACAACTCCCGTTTCAGAATCTATAAGTCTATCCGATTCTGATGTAAATTTACTAGCAACACGATCTGCTGTTGTTTCCTTGGAAGATGAAGATGTCATTTCTGAAGATGAAATGGCAGAAGAAGAAATTGTAGAAGAAGTCGCCCCCATCCTTATCGATCACAGCGACATTACAGGGCTGAAGCGTATTGTTATCAACAAACGCAAACGCAACCAACGAAAAGCTAATGCGCTCAACAACCGTCTAGACTTTGCTGGACCTGCTAATGTTCCAAGTGTTCCCGTTGCTTATAATGCCATTTTTGATAGTTTAACCACTTCTGGAGTTCGTGGCAATATTATAGAAGAAGCTAAGAAATATTTAGGTCTAAAATATATTTGGGGTGGAACGACTCCCAAAGGCTTTGACTGTTCTGGTTTTACATCATATGTCATGGCTCAAAAAGGAGTTGGTATTGCTCGTAGCTCTCGCTATCAAGCTCGCCAAGGTCAAAATGTAGACATATCTAAAGCAAAAACGGGCGATTTAGTGTTTTTTAGCAAATATGGCAAAGGAGGTCGTGTTACTCATGTTGCTATGGTTGTTGACAACAAAAAAGATGGTGTTTATATTATTCACTCTACACGTCGTGGTATTGTTGTAGACAATTTGTCAGAATCTTCCTATTGGAAACCAAAGGTACTGTATGCTAAAGATGTAATTAGCAAAGAAAAAAAGACGCAAGAAAAAGTAGTAGAAGAAAAAGTAATTGCCCCTACTACCAAAACAACAGCTAAAGGATAACCAATAGAGTCTACCAAAAACATTAGCTGGTTAATATCAATAGTTCGTTGAAAAACTTTATTAGTTTGATAATCAGCAAGTTGCACCTTGTTGCATTTTATGTTAAAATTTTGATTATCAAACTAATATAAATGTGCTTTTTTATCTTTTTGGTAAAAAAGTAAAAAATCAACGAACTACTATAATATAGAAAATTAGAAAAAACACAAAGGAAAAATTCTTTGTGTTTTTTTCTGTTATCTATCTATGCCTAGACACCAAAAATAACTTTAGAAGCATCTCTAATAAAGCATGACTTCCTTAAAACTTTACCCTTAAATAAATGCCAACTTATGGAAATTTCTATCCCTACTCCCTGTGCCGAAGACTGGAACAAAATGACACCTTCTGAGAAGGGGCGATTCTGTACCAATTGCCAGAAACAAGTCATCAATTTTAAAGGAATGGCACCTGAAACAATCAAGCACTTTTTAGAGGCTCAAACAGGTTCTGTTTGTGGTCGTTTTTCAACACATCAATTAGAAACCTTTAATGCTGCTTACCAAGAATTGCCAACTCCTTCTAATATTAAACAGTGGACAATGGCAACCATTCTAGCAGGTATGACAACCTTAACTACTATTGCTCAAGATGTCTCTTCTGTTTTCCCCACCTCTTCTCCTATAATTTCCCAGACTGCAATAATGTCTGTATCAAACAGTCAAGTAACTCAAACAATAACTACTAGTGATACTTCGGTTGTTCTTAAAGGACAAATTATTGATGCTGAAAATGATGAGGGAATTCCTTTTGCCTCAATTGTTGTTTTAGGTACTAAAATTGGAACATCGAGTGACTTTGATGGGCATTTTATCCTCCGTATTCCCAAATCTTCAGAAGCCATTACTCTACAAACTCAATTTATAGGTTATGAAACTAGCACACATACTATTGTTCCAGACTCCAACCATGCTCATCTGACCATAAAGTTAGAACAAGACCTTGCTATTCTCGGTATAGTGGGAGGACTTGTTGTTGATAAGAAACAGCTAAAAGCTAATAAACGTGCTCACCGAAAAGCCGCTCGATTAGAACGAAAAAGAAAAAAAGCATTGTCCAAAAAACAGCCGTAAAATTTGTCTATCTCAGGCTTAATTTTTTTATATAAAACGAAAAGTAGTGCTACTTCATCAATTTATTTACTTGTTCGATTAACCACTCCTTTGACAATGGGTTCTGAGCGATTTCCTGTTTTAATTTTTTCAATGCTTGTTTATCATAAGGGTTGACAACAACTAATCGACGTACTAGCCGAATAAATATTCTGTACATTTCATAGACCTTAATCATCTTTGCATTTCGCTGCAAATAAGCATCACAGGTATTCAAGAATGAAAGTAATATATCCAGTAACCCCATCTCATAGTATATCTTGATTTGGATATTTTTAATGGCTATATTTAAGAATAAATCGTCAAATTCTGTTTGACTCAGCAATTGAAGTGCCTTTTCGTTTTCTCCTTTTTCATAGGCTAAAAGTAATTGCACAAAACGATGATAATTTGATCGGTGCTCCTCTTCTACCAAGTAGGTATACTCTTTTATAAATTGCTCGACCCAATCAATCTCTCTCAACAACAACCCTAAAGAGACGATATTTTTATACGAAAAACGATCTAACACGCCATACTCTAGCAACCAGTCATTTTGTATACCTAACTGGTACAAAGCAAACAACTTGTTTCTAAATAGGACATCCGATGTTGTATTAACTTTTCGGATACAATAATTAATTGCAATATGGTAGATATTTAAAATATACTCTCGTTGTACTTTGCCTTGTGCTTTTAATAACAAGTCGCTAAGTGTATAGAAATAACTATTATCTTCTGTAAAAGTAGCACATCGGTAAGCATTATAATAAAGTTGTACTGCAAAAATATCTTTATACGTTCCTTCTTCTATAACTTTCAAAACCTCTTCCAAAAACAGTACTTTATAGTTGTTTCGACGATCAATATGATGTGTATTAGCTGCAACACAAGCATTCTCTAAAACCTCTAGAACCATTAGTATCGAGTGGGTTTCTAACAATGCAGGAATATTATGCGCTCCAATTCTGTCTTTACGAGTAAAAAAATAAAATTTCTTTAGTTCTAAATCATGGTAATGATAGTAATAACGTTGGTCTCGAAGAGTCTGTTTTTCTTGCAGCGTTTCCATTTTTTTCAGCTCTCGCACTAGCAATTTATTCAAATTTCGTTCTTCGTAAAAGTCTATTAGGTGTTTTTTTTGTAAAATCTTATTTTTTCTTTGCATTAAAAACCCGACAAAATCTTCTAGCAGTCCTACCCCTAAAGACATCAGATGACGCAAACGTAAATCATCGTATTCTTTTGTTGGGTAAATAGCTTTAAAAACCTTTTCTTTAGCTAAAACTCGAGTTGTTATTTTCTTCTTACTAAATAGAAAATCAAATAGTTGGACAACTTCTGAATGTTGATTGTGCACAGGCGAGCAAACCCATTTTTTCAACAAGGTCTTTTCCTCTTTATTTAAGGCACTATATAATTGTATTAATTTGCTATTAATCATTTTAATGTGACAAAATAATCGGACAAATTATTTTTTTTGTAGTATTTTTTATTTTTCTCATCATTTATATTTGCTGCATGTCAAGTACTAATAGGTGTTGTTCGGTTACTTACTACGCTACATGAGCCAGCAAGTTGGTTTTGTTACTCACTTTGGCTTTTGTGTTATTAGCAAAAGCAAAAAAACTCATAGAAGCCTAATTATCAATAACCAGACTATTAAAACTAGCCGTCAATAATTAAATAATATTTCATGCTACAAAATAAAAAAATAGAAAATGATCACTTAATGAGTTTGATAAACTCTGGATGTATTTTAAATATTGAACTTGCTTTGCAACTAGCCAAAAGTCAAAATATTACTATTAACTTAACTAAATATACTAAACTTTATCGTTGGTTAAGCTACTTGGTAGAAGAACAATTTATAGATACACCTTTATTAATGTTTCAGGAAATTTTAAGTTTGGAAGTGTTAGATTATAATTTGTCTCAATTAAAAAAAATCCCTACTTCTATTGAGTTCCTTTCTAACCTTAAAATTCTCATTTTATCACTCAACCAATTGCGCACCTTGCCTCGAACAATTGGAAACTTATCTAGGTTGGAATCATTGTATCTCAATTTTAATCAATTAAAAAAAATTCCCACAGAACTTAAAAAATTACAACAACTAAAAAAGTTGCGACTCAACAATAATTACATTCAAAAATTCCCCAAACCCATTCTTTCTCTAGTCAACCTAGAGCACTTGGATCTGAGTTGTAATCAAATCAAAGAACTGCCTTTAAATATTCATCAACTTTACAAGTTAAAACAATTCAATTTAAGTGGTAATCCAATTTCAACACTTCCCCAACAAATTGGATCACTAACTGAATTGAAACAATTAACGTTGCCATCTCATTTAAAAAATAATAAGGCAACCTTCGATATTATCAAACAACTAACGCATACCCAAATTATATTTTCCGATTCTGTAGAATATCCTCTATCTCTAAAAAACAGCGATTACTAGTTTACATTCTTTTATTCCCAACTATTCTAATCCTACAATCACCATTCTTCTCCAAGCTATATAATTTATTCTTGCGAATACAAATTAAGTTCAAAACGTCCTACAACTCCTAAGTTTTTTGTATTATTGGTTATTCATTTATCCACTTTCAAGAAAAGTTTTAATGACAAAAAATAAAAAACGCAGAAGGCCTATCAATGTCTTAATGATTGATGATGATGAAGGGCTTTCTGCTTCGATTAAGAACCGAGCTCGACGTCATAACGTTATTATTACCAATGCAACCAACTTTAAAGATGGTTTTAGAGAATTGGAAAACAATACAAAGTATCAAGCTGTTATTTTAGATGGTAAAGCTCCAATGTCGCCCGAACAACCAAAAGGTACAGAAGCTGAGAACTTTGTCCACGAAGCGATCTTAAAATTAAGGGAGTTGGAATTATTACACGAACGCACCTTGCCTTTTTGTGTGCATACGGCTTGGTATGTGCAACTAGAACCGAGCTTAAGAAATCGAGCTAAAATTTTTGATAAGAAAAAAACTGCTGTTGATGATAATATGATGGAGGCGATGTTTGAGCATCTTCACCAAGCAATTGGCAAATTGGAAGAAACAAAAATCAAACAACAGCATCCAGAAGTTTTTGAATTTGCAGAACAATATCTAGATGATGAAGATAACGCTTTTTTAATTAGTTTGTTATCTCCTAAATTATCATCTAAAAGAGAAGATTTAATGAATCGATTGGGCTTCATTCGACGACTGGAAGAATCTATTTTAAATGTCTACTGTAAAGAATGTTTAAAAATGGACCCAATGCTTTTTGGACAAGGTAAAGATACTCCTGGTCGGGGCAAAGATTTAATTGACCATATCAAGGTCAAAAAGTTGGCTCCATTGCATATTTCTTTTATGACCTATGTTATTTATAGTACTCAAAGTATTGCCATTAATCACAAAGCTCCAGAATCTAGTGAGTATTATAACTATCCTATTACCATCTACACTGTACAAACATTTATCAATGCCTTATTAGATATTATTCTTTGGGTACGTACTAGTATTGATGAGGCTGTATCTTAAACAATGGAATCTATCTAAACGCAACTGGAATTTAGATAGATTCCTACAATGATAAAGCAGTATAAAATGGCAGTTCTTTGTCTTTGAAATATATTTTTCGATTTTTTATAAAAGAGGTGCTAACTTTCGTAGATAATTTTACGATTGCTTCTACTGGTTGGGTTCTACTAATGACCTCATATTGTCCATCTGTAATTTCTACACTAGGGTAAGCTACTTTGTAATAATCAATATATATTTCTGACGCTGTTTCTTTTTTGATATATGGTAATATTTCATTGGTACCTGCCAATAGGAAATAATAATCTATACAGCTAAAGCCTTCTTTTTCGTAAAAATTTAAGTGTCCATTTTTATAATCAAAAGAAATTGGACTTTTCCCCTTCTTCGCTCTCTCTTCATTTAGGTTCATTCCCAAATTTTTCAACTTAAAGTTTATTCGTGAATCTTGTTTTAAAGTACGATATGTAGGCGAATTATATTGTATTCGTTTTGAAGTATTTAAAGTTTCTAATAAAGAATCTACAATCATTTTAGAAATTGAAGTATCCTCTCCTTTTTTATTAAGGTATGCTTCAGATATATCAGCAAGTTGGTTGTTCTTTTCCTTTACACCTCCATTTCTGGAGGAACAACTCATGCAATAAACTACCAATAACAATGCAAGAATATAAGATATTTTTAATACATTCATTTTAGGTTAGTTTTTTGAAGACTATTTAAAATTTTCTATAAAACTACTACTAAGCCAATTCTTCGGATATAATTTCTATTTTCTTCCCATCTTTATTAATTCCCCAAATCTGTATACAGTCGTAGGCATTTCTCTTCAACATTTCGAGGCTAATTTTTTGACCATTAATTAACTCAACATCACCATTAACATCTATCTCTTCGCTAAATTCTTCTTCAAAATTAATTTGATAATATACAGAGATAATTATTTCAAAACTATCGTTTCCCCATTGATCTTGATACAATTGATCCGTCATTCTAGCTGCCAATTGTTCTTGAGTATATTTATCACAAAGCAAGGCATTATAACCATGTTTACAGGCATCAAATAGCAATATTTCTTCTTGATTATTTATATCTACCAATACTATTTTTTGAGGTGCAAACTCAGTTCCCACAATCAAAGTATTCCATTCTGAATGTAATGCTCCATAATATTGTATTTTAAATTTTGCATTACCTAACGTTGATACAATCCTTCTTCTCCATTCAAAACTATCTAGTTTATTAGGGTTCAAAATCGGTTCTGTATACATTTCCAAATGTGATGGTCCCGATATTCCATTGTCTGAATTATTCAATCTATTTCTTTTCAATAAGATTCATTAGAATGGATACCCAACAGCAAAGATAAGGTTCGAACGCCCTGGCAAGACAAAAGGATCAAAGTTCCAATACTGCACAGTTCCGTCTTCTTTTAGGCGGTATCCTTGTGGATCTCTCAATTGTATCCCAAAGTCTACCCGAAAGACAAAGAAACTCAAATCAAACCTTAGTCCTAGTCCTGCTCCAATGGCCAACTGCTCATAAAAACGCTCTGTAAAAACCCCTGTTTTGGGGTTCTGCTGTGGAATATTTGTTGCGGTTGCTCTGGAATTCAACAACCAAATATTTCCAACATCTACAAAAAAGGCACCACCTATCCAAGAGGTAAACATAAAACGGTATTCGCTATTAAATTCCATCCTCAAATCTCCCAGTTGAAATTCAGCACCATTAACAGAAGTTTGCTCACCAGGACCAATATAACGCAATAGCCAAGCCCTCATACTACTAGGTCCCCCCAATGCAAAACGCTTAACGAAGGGCACATCCGTACCTTCTGAATTCCCATAAGGAATAATAATACCAAACATAAATCGAGAAGCAATCGAATGGTATTTTCCTAATTTATAAGAGTAACGAAGATCAAAATCTGTTTTAAAATACTGTGAATAATCTATTCCAAAAAACTTCAACTGCTTATTTGGCTCCACTGCCTGATCTAATAAGTAGATAAGATTTCCTGCTAATTCAAAAGAAGATTTAAAATACCAACTACCTCCTTTTGTTGAGGCTGTAGGAGAACTAAATGTATAACTAAAATCCATACTAGGAATCAAATAGCTGGCAGACAAAGACTCGTATAATGCCCTATTGTTTTGTCGTAGTAGGGCTTCAAAACTAGGCTCCAACACAGGCTGCAAAGTGATATTAACCACAGCAGGATTCCAACTAAATGTATGATAGGGACCTCGCCTCCAATCGTATCCTATTTTGGTATAAAAAGAGCTAATTTGAAAATCCGTTGATTGTTGTAGATATCGGTATCCCAATGAAACTTTTGTAGTAGGGCTTTCCATTTTGAACATTTTCTTAAGGAAAGGAAAACCTAAAAACCTAGGAAAAAATAAGCTTGTCTCTGCCGAAACATCAAACAAATTTACTGCTTGTTTCCAGAAATTATTATCAAAAGAATCTCGTCCTGTTAATTTAAAATCAAGACCTCCTGATAAAGAAATTTCGAAGGTCTCTGCTCCTTTAAAAATATTTTTATTTTGGTAAGATCCAAAAGCTGCGACTCCCAAACTCGAAACATTCGTATTGTTATTATTAATTTCAAAATCTCCTCCAACACCCTGTTTCTCTCCACGTTGCATTTTGACCAAACAATCTAAACAATTAGGTTCTCCGTTGGACGAAATGACATACTCTACCCTTGGGGCTCGAAATACATCCAACACATTAATATTGCGCCTAGTTTCTTGCTCCAATCGGTAACTATACAACTGCCCAATCTCAACAGGCACCGCATCCGAAATTACTTTATCTCGAATAAAATAAGTTTGTCTTCGTTGGCGCTCTGTTGTTGGGCTTCCATCTTTGTTTCTAACAATTTTACGCAATAAAATATGTACTAGCTTATCGTTATCTTGCATCTCTGAACGAGCGTTCAAAGTTACTTTCTTGAATCTTGGCAAGCTACGCAACACAATCCGACGTTGTTTCCCTCCAACTGTTTTTACCGTTGTAACCAAACTATCTTTTGGCAACATAATCTCTCCTTCTTTTAGAACAATCCGCTTCACTCTATCTTTAAGTGTCCGCTCAACAATAAAAAAAGAATCTTTTTTGATCTTACGTACTTTAGACGCCTTTACTATATACTCATTAGGAGTAATCAAAACATTACAAATCTTATATTTAGGGTGGATAATCGAGGTATCTGAATAAGGCAATACCTCAACATAAATATTTGCTCTTGGTTCTCCTTGTTCGGGATTGCTATTAAAAAGCCCCCCCTCTTTTGGAGCTACTTCTTTTGCATTGACCGTATCAATTCGAAAGACGACATAATTCTTTGTAAATTCAAAATACCCCCGATTTTTAATCGCCAATTCAAGCCTTCCTCTTTCTTTATTCATGTTATCAACCGATGCTCGTATTCCTTGCTTTAACACAGTAAGACTTTTTATTTCCTCCATTATATCCTGAATAGCAGTATCTTTAGAAATAAGTAATACCGTGTCAATTAATATTGGCATTCCTGTTTTTATATTATAAGATACAATTGCAGTATGTCTTTTATAGGTAATCTCTGAACTAACTTCTGCATTGTAATAACCTTTTTGATTTAGAAAAGCACGCATATTCCTAACTGTAAGATTAGTTTTTGCTGTGTCTAAAATAACAGGTCCATACCCTACCTTTCGATGCAACCAACGCTGTAGTCCTGTTGATTTTCGACGAATAGTATCGGGAAGTATTTGCATACTATCTCGATTAAATTTGTACGGAATAGACAATGTATCGTTGAGGTGATAAACCATTTGGCGAAAGCCTCGTATTATAGAGCGATCTGGAACTTGCTGAATAATGGAAGACATTTCGTAGTACAAATTCTCTGAGTCTTCTTGGATTTTGTACTTTTGCTTCAGAAAATTAATTTGGTTTTTTTTCACCATATATTCATCAAAAACTCTAACTCGAGGTTTTTCCATCGACTTTGAGTGACTCTTTAAGAATTTTCGATTGCCACAACTGCTCATTAGTAGACACAAAAGCAAGAAAATACAAGAAAAGTGCTCAAATTTATATTTCATAGAATTAAATAGAATTAACGCTAAGATGTTATCCAAAGCAAAGATTAAATATTTACAATCCCTTCAACAAAAGAAACACAGACAAAGAGAGAAAGTTTTTTTAGTAGAAGGAGAAAAAATTATTGATGAAGTATTACGTCAGCATATATTCAAGATACATTCCATCTATGCAACAGAAGACTGGATTAACAAAAATAAAACTATCCTAGCATCTTATCAAAACCATTTAACACCTACACCTCTTAATGGACTCAAAAAAATATCTTCTTTAAAAACTCCTAATTCGGTTGTTGCTGTTGTAGAAACACCTCATTATACATCTTTCGCTGATAAAATACAAACATCACTTAATCTAGTTCTTGAAAACATTCAAGACCCTGGAAATATGGGAACCATTATTCGTATTGCCGATTGGTTTGGAATTCCTCATATTTTTTGCTCCAAAGGCTGCGTAGACATCTACAACTCCAAAGTAATTCAAGCAAGTATGGGTGGTTTTCTTCGTGTTCAAGTGCATTATATAGACTTGGAAGCATTATTCTCTCAATACCCATCCTTACCTGTTTATGGAGCTGTATTAGGTGGTGACAATGTTTTTAAACAGTCCCTAAAAACACCTTCCTTTCTTTTGATTGGTAATGAGGGCAAAGGTTTAAGTGATCCTATTCAAAAAGAAATTACGCATAAAATCACCATTCCTAAAATGGGTGGTGCAGAATCGTTAAACGCAGGTGTAGCAACAGGGATTTTATGCGCTTTGTTTGCTTCTCAACTTTAGTGCCTTATTAAATTAGACTATTTTATTCAAAGGATTTTTTCGAACTAAATTGGAAAAACCAAACTTCCGTAAAAATTCTGCTCTAGTTCCTTTTAGATGATTGATGTTGTCTACCGTATCTATTAATGCATCTGAGAAATTAGTTCTAGAATAGGTTGTGTTTAGTTTAACCAGCTCTCTTTTAGGTATACAGCGATGACTAAAGCCAGAAACGTCTAGAAAGGCTCCACGACTCAAAACAACAGCCTCAGGTGTTTGGTTGTTAGAAACGAGTGGGTTCAAATGAATCGAAATTGCATTGTAAATTTGTTGAGCTCTTTGTTCTTCTACACCAATTTGACTAGCAAAGTCATAGGCTAACTCTGCGCCAACAACAGCAAAACAACAAGAACAAGCCTTTTGTTTGTGTGTCTCACTAATCCCCAAATCATGCAGAATAGCACTAATGTATAACAATTCTTCATCAATCTTATATCCCTCATATTGAGCCAACATACTGGCAAAAAAGTACGTTCGGACACAATGTTTATACAAGGGCACATCATACGTTTCTTTGGCTAATTCATTCGATAAATCTGCAAATTTGGAATCGGGTATTCGAATTGAATCCAAGTTAACTTGTGCAAGTCGATTCTTATTGAACCCTGTTTTAGTTTGAAGTAATAATATAAATTCTCTGAACTGTACACGAATCAACTGTTGCAAAATCTGTCGCTTTTCTGATTTACTGAGCTTGCTGTCTGTCGTTTTTGCCCAACGATAACTTCCTATTTCCATTTGTCATCCTTTTAAGTTATAAATTAAGATGCAAATATATTTACCTCTAACCAGTTCCTCAATAGGCAATATTGACAATTAAAAGGGAAATATTGCCATTAAAATAGTTTATTTTTGAACCACTAATGGCTAGCTACGCTGCTACTTTGTGATCGGTCAAGAACTTTATCATTGTTCTGCTTTAAAAATCGTATTAGTTTAATTATCAGCAATTAAAAGCAACGAATTATTATTATACAAGACAAACCATCTATGATTATCATATCCCTCGTTATATATGAAGATAGTTTTGGCTCGGCTATTTTCCCAACTATTGATCTAATCAATAGCGTCAATGAATACATGCAAAAGATTACAGGCAAGTCTTTTTTCCACTTAAAACTAGTCGGTTATGAGCAATCTGAAATTACAATTAATACATATACTAGTATAAAAACGTGTGAGACTATTCCCAATACTTCTCCTAATCATGTCATTTTACTTCCTTCTTTAAAAGAATCTTTTTTGGATACGATGGATTTAGCTCATTATAATAAGCTCAGTCTTTGGTTAAAAGAAGAATATCAAAAAGGCACCAAACTATGTAGTATGTGTCTTGGTTCTATCCTCTTAGCCAATACGGGGCTACTTGATCAATTGCCCTGCTCTACCCATTGGATGGGAGATAAAATGATGCGCCTTCGTTTTCTGAACGTTATTATGAAAACAAATCAAACGGTTACCAAAGAAAAAAACATCTACACCAGTGGAGGTGCATTCTCATCCCTTCAACTAATTTTCTTGTTACTCGAGGAATACTGTTCTAGAGAACTTGCCCTTCATTTTTCAAAAGTATTGGGTATAGAATATCCTATTGAATCTCAAAATCGTTTTTATATTTTTTATCCACAAAAAGACCATCAAGATACTCCTATAATAGCCGTACAATCTTTTATGGAAAAGAATTATGCACAAAAAATAAACATTCACCAACTAGCAGCTATAGCTATGATGAGCCCTCGAAACTTTATTAGGAGATTCAAAAAAGCCACAGGAGACACTCCCATTACTTATTTACAAAAAATTAGGATAGAGGTAGCCAAAAAAGCATTTGAAACTGGTCATTTAGATGTTTCAGCAGTTATGTACTCAATAGGCTATCAAGATCCTAAATCTTTCCGAGTATTGTTCAAAAAATTAACCGGTAGGACTCCTATAGCCTATGCCCCAAAATATGCGCTCTCGAAATGATAAATAAAGGCTTCCCAAAACTGTTTGAGCATATCTATCAACTGCTTTTGTGCTTTGTAAAGCCCCAAGCGATTAAACAGGTGACTGTCTTTACAAAGCACAAAGCCCACTTATTATTAGTAGCCGTTATTTATCGTTTAAAGTTCATTACTGCTGCATAAGCCTGCTCAAAATCTTGCACTTCTTTCTGCTTTCGCTCCTCTGACCAATTCAACATGCTTGCCATTTGGTTGGCAATATAATGATAGGTATGTTCTAATGTAGGGCGTTCAAAATAAAGGCGACCAGTTCTTCGTATTAAAAAATCACATAAATTATTTGTCATTTCATAATGAATAGAATACCAAATTTCAGCACTCAACAAACGCTCTTCTACGTCTTTAATCGAGTTGTACAATTCATAAGCTTTGTTAATGATAATATCTGTATTCGTACCATAACGATAGACCAACGCATGAATATGCTCTATCCTTAAACCAATTTGCTTAGCCTCTCCTGTCACTTTATACACGTAGGCTTGAATGGCTTCTGTAGAGTCAAAATCCCCTCCAGACAATCTTAATTTTTGAGTTTTGGAACTACTCTTGGTACGCATTGTTTTAGCAACAAAATTCAAAACGCGCTCTGCCATCTTGCGATAGCCTGTCAGCTTTCCTCCAGCAATAGAAATCAAGCCTGTTTCAGAATAAAAAATTTCATCCTTCCTTGACAACTCAGAGGGAGACTTACCGTCTTGGTGAATTAAGGGTCTTAAACCAGCCCAAGAAGACTCTACATCACTAATATTTAGTTTTGCAGTAGGAAACATATAATTGGTGGCTTCTAAAATATACAGTACATCTTCTCTTGTTGCATTCGGTTGGTCAATACTTTTATCATAAAAAGTATCTGTTGTTCCAATGTACGTAATATTTCCCCTTGGGATAGCAAAGCACATTCTATTGTCTTTTTTTACATCAAAATAGACCGATTGCTGCAACGGCAACTTTTCATAAGGAACGACAATATGCACTCCTTTTGTAAGATGTAAACGTTTACCAACTACGCCTTCTTTGTCATATGTTCGAATGGTATCCACCCATGGACCTCCCGCATTTACAACTCTTCTAGCATTTACTTTTATTGTTTGATTCCCTATATGATCTTTTACTACTGCTCCTCCTACATAACCATTTTCTTTGTAGACAAAATCTGTTAGCTCAGCATAATTGACACAGATGGCTCCATTATCCACCGCTGTTTTTATATTTTCAATGGTCAAACGAGCATCATCTGTTCTATATTCGTAATACAAACCACCTCCCAATAAGATATCTGGGCGTACCAATGGTTCTAAACCTACAACGACATCTTTCTCTAACATTTTTCTACGCTCTTCTTTTTCCACACTTGCCAAACGATCATAAACCCAAAGTCCGATAGAACTTAGTCTTTTGCCCAATGATCCATCTTCAACAATTGGTAACAACATTTTTTCGGGAATGACAACATGAGGAGCATTAGCATGTACAATTGCCCGCTCAATACCTACTTCATGAACCAGACCAAACTCTAATTGTTTTAAGTAACGTAAGCCTCCATGAATGAGTTTTGTAGAACGGCTACTTGTCCCCCATGCAAAATCTTTCTTTTCAATTAAAGCTACCTTAAGACCTCTTGTCGCAGCATCTAAAGCAATTCCTGCTCCTGTAATTCCGCCTCCAATAACCAATAAGTCAAATAGCTCTGACTCTAATTTTGACAACCAAGTGGTGCGCTCAGCTGCCGAAAAAGTACCTGTATTCATTAATTTAATTTATGATTGATGATGATTGATTGTCGTTAGTTAATTCGTTAGATGCTCAAAATGCAACTAATTAACTTCAATAGTTTGTTACAAAACCACATTAAATAGATAGCCGATTCACTTGCATTTAAGATGCTAAATATCCAAAGCATTATCGTTCTTGATTTAAGAATTACTGCTTCTGCTAAATTCCCTAAATATTCGATGGATAATCTACCAATTCTTGTTGTAACAAATGCTCTATGTTATAAAACAAATATAAGGCAATTTGTTTATTCTAAGCTTTATTATAAGATGATTTTATCTTATATCCTAATGTCGTTTTGAAAAAGGCAAAAAGGTCTATAATATACTACATACTCCGTTGAAAATTCAACAGAGTATGTACAATAAAAAAGCCCTACAATTCCTTGTAGAGCTATCTTATATATTTTTATAAAATTAATATTTTATTCCACACAAATCGGTTCTACTTCTACACGACGATTAGGCGAACCCCCATTTTTATATTTAGACAAAGGCTGCGTTCCTCCAAAAAAGTAAACAGATATCTTATTAGGGTTAATTCCCATATTGACCAATTCACGCTTTACAGCCAAGGCTCTTTCTCTTGAAAGGTCTAAATTTTTTCGTGGATTTCCATGTATATCAGTATGACCATACAAATTAATTCGAGCATTTGTATAGGTATTAACGTATTCTACAATTACTCGAATGTTCTGAATAGCCTTTACACGACCTGAAAATTTAGTTTCATCTTCTTTAAAAACCACATCTGGCAAATAAACTCGTGTGTCGCATTTTAAATCTACCATTGAGGTTAATGCCCCAGGCATGTAATCAATAGGTTCAGGAGTTTGATTAATATTGACCACTTCTCTTTCTTCTGATGTACTAGAAGGGCGAGTCGTTGAACTTGAGCTTGGACGAGTCGTAGTTGGTCGAGTTGTCGTCGGTCGAGTTGTAGAAGGTCTTGTACTTGACCCTGTTGTTGAATAACTACGAGGTTGACTAGACGTGCTAGCAACAGAAGGGCTACCTTCCTGAACTTTTGGCTTGATATAGCTAAAAGACTGCTCAAACCTATTGACAACAGCAACCATGTTTTCTGATTTGCCTAACAAAGGGTTGTCCTTAGTTTTTATCATAATATCAAAACAATTTAACTTGTCTTGGTCTAAGTGTCCATCCTTGCCATCAATCATATCCAGCATTCGAATATAACGAGGAATTCTAACAAAGTGAACTTCGCAAGTAACCACATCACCCCTATTTAAGTCGTAACTAATTTCGGGAACATTGGTTAGAGATGTTCGTTTAACTTCGTTATTAATAGCAATATTGGCAACTTCTAGTTGTTTGAATTGTATTTCTAATCCTCTCATTCTAGGAGGCGTTCTCAAATACCAAGAGTTGGGATGGTTGCCATTATAAAAAGTCGTTGTACCTGATTCTTGAACTACATATCGAAAATGGATGATCGTCCTTTTTTCTTGATATTCAATTTTGTCAATTTGGTAGTGAGACTTAAACTTTCTGTACTTTGGGAGATAATCAAAAAAACTATTGTTAGCACTAACTGTCTGTATTCCACTCAATAAGAATAAAAGCAGAAATACTGTAATTTTGGGGAGATGATTTGTAGAAAACAAAATTCTCATCGTTAGTAAAAGTTTATGTTCTAGTATAAATTGTATTACTATAGTGTTATACACTATATTTTATATGTTATTTCTTACAGTTTTGTTACAAAATACGGGGGAAAAATAGCTTACCCCTTAAAGATAACAAAAAAAATTATATATTCAATATAAATTCTTATTTAATTCTTACTTTTATTTTGTAGGACAAAACTTGTTTAATAACATTTTATTACCACTCAGAGACAAAAAAACAGCTTCAGGAAAAACGCTTTTAAATTTGCGTTCGAAGAAAAGTTCTGTTTTTGACAAAAGAGTGTCGTTATAAGTCAATTGATTATACATAAGCAAAGCATTGGGTGATAATACTCTTTTGACATTTTCTAAAAATTGAACAGACTCAAAAGCAGAGGGAATTTGGTCATCAATAAAAATGTCAATTGCCACTAAGTCAAATTGTTGGGAACAGGTTTTAACGTACTCTAAAGCATCAATACAAATCACTGAATATGAGGATTGAAGCTCATCTAATGTATACTTATTAGCTAAATTTACAATTTTTTGATCAATTTCTACTAATGTGTAATTATATTTTTTTTTAAATTTTTTTTCTAATAATAACGGTATAGATCCCAAGCCAAGCCCCAGAACTAAAACATTTTCTATCGAATATTTGTCCAAATTTATTTGTTGGAAACTATCTCTGAAGTTAACATACAAATCATCATAAGAATACACTGCATTTTGGGTACAAAGTGCATAACGCCCATTTCTACAAATAACCTCTAGTTTTCCGCTATAATCACTCCAAGCTTCTTCCAACTGCACATCTACAAAATAGCTACTCAACTTGGTCCAAAATGTTAGCTTCATACAAACTTAGTATTTTCGGTTCACATTTGTTTCTTCAAACACATGCTTTAAAATAGCCAGCTCTATCTCATCTAATTCCTTGTTTCTGCGTTGCATCACACGCTCTGCCGTCTCCATAGCTTTCTTAAACTGATAAATTTCAAAGCCCTTACTACTCCCCCAAGAAAAAGAAGGGACAAATTTTCTAGGGAAATCGCCTCCAAAAAGGTTGCTAGATACCCCTATCACGGTTCCTGTATTAAACATTGTGTTAATACCTGACTTGGAATGGTCGCCCATAATTAATCCACAAAATTGAAGACCTGTCCGAGAAAAAGATTGGCGTTCATAGTTCCAAACACGTACTTCTCCGTAATTATTTTTAAGATTAGAATTATTCGTATCTGCTCCTAAATTACACCATTCCCCCAATACGGAATTTCCCAAAAATCCATCGTGCCCTTTATTAGAATAACCAAGTATCACCGAATTATTGACTTCACCACCTACTTTTGAATGAGGCCCAATAGTTGTTGGACCGTATATTTTGGCTGCCATTTTAGTAGTGGCAGATTCGCACAATGCAAAACTACCTCTAATAATAGAGCCCTCCATTACTGTAGCATTTTTCCCAATATAAATAGAACCGCCTTCCGTATTCAAAATAGCACATTCTACCCAAGCACCTTCCTCCAAAAAGATTCGATTAGTATCGCCAATAACTCGATTGCTTGCACTCAATGGTTGCGAAGTTCTGCCCTTGGTCAGCAAATCAAAATCAGCTTCTATAGCCGCACCATTTTTCCCAAACAAATCCCAAGGATATTCAATTTCTATAAATTCCAAATCGCTCTCTAATACAGTAGGCACTTTTTTCTCTCCTGCCAAAAATGCTTTTGCAGTAGCTTGAGTTGTTTTTAACACAATCGGTGTATCTCCTTTTACTAACAACGTATTGGATGGTAGAGTTTGCAAAATGTAATCACAAAGCTCTTGAGTAGGCAAGATAGAACCATTTACCAGAATGTTCAAACTCTCAAAATTAGCTGGATATTTTGTAGAGAGATAAGGTGCCGTATGATGAGAAGCTGGCATATTTAGCATTCGCTCCCACTTCTCTCGGATCGTCAAAATTCCAACACGTAATTCTGCTACTGGACGTGTAAAAGTGAGTGGTTTAAGTGTTTCTCGATTGTCATCAAACAAAATAAGCCCCATTCTTGCCATAATCTTAGTTGTTCTTTTATTTTTTGTTGTAATACTTAGCTGCACTGCGTGAGTTCACTACATTTGATAAATTATGAATCTCCGCAAATGAACTACGCTTTTGCCTCTAAGTAATTCGGTTATCACACAAAACTTTTTACCATTTTTTAACGTCACAAAGTTTAAAATTAGTAAAACTTAATGGTGACAGAGAGTTATGCGCAAAGCATAATTTTTATTGCTCATTGAGTGGTTCCAAGATACAAAATTAATCGAGTGTTTTACCTCCATCATCTCCTAATTTTTTGTTATATCTTTGTTCTATCAATAAGATCGTACATTCCAATATTTAGACAGGATTAAAACACATAACTAACCATCAAAATATAGTGAATTAAGCAACCTCCCATAACAAACAAATGCCAAATTAAATGTGCATAGGGAATACGTGCTTCTGATTTGTAAAAGATGATTCCAATCATATAAACAATACCTCCCAAAATCAAAAGGTTAAATCCAGTAGCAGGCAATGTTTGATACAAATAATCTCCCTGAATAACACCGATCCAAGCCATTGTCACAAAAAGCAAGATAAAAAACCAATCGTATCGACCAGTAAATTTAATTTTCAGCACTACTCCTATCACCGCTACAGTCCATTGTAACAACAATAGAGAAAACCCTACATCTCCCCCCACTGTAAGCAATAACAAAGGGGTGTAATTACCTGCGATGAATATAAAAATGGCACAATGGTCCATTATTCTCAAACGTTTTTTGACCAAAGGTGCAGATGCTCCGTGATAAAACGCAGACGCAGCAAACAACATGACTAAACTACTCCCATAAACTAACGCAGACTCCAAAGCATAAGCTTGATTATTTGCCAAAGCACAAAAAACAACATAAGCAAAACCAAAAACAGCTAAAATGGCAAAAAAACCATGTGACCAAGTATTTAACCATTCTTCTCTTTGTGTTCGAATAGGTAATTGCGAAAAAAACTGACTCAATTCATCTTCTGCTACTATATCAGAAGTATTTTCGTCCCACTCTCTAAGTTCTCCTATTTTGTTCATATTGTCTGGTTTTAATAATAACACATGCAGTTTGCTAAGTTAACTCGCTTTAGAATGTTAACTCATAGACTTTGTACCACACTTGTTGATGATTGAATACTTGGATGATTTGTTCTTCTGCTTATATACAATACAAATACTACACCTATTGTTTGCTTGTTGCATTAAAAGCTTTATTTTTTGGCAAAAAAAAAGTCTTTCTGAATATTCAGAAAGACTTTAGAGCGAAAAACGAGATTCGAACTCGCGACCCCAACCTTGGCAAGGTTGTGCTCTACCAGCTGAGCTATTTTCGCTTGTTTTTTTATTATTGTTGGGATGTTTCCCGTTTGTGATTACAAAGATAGAACATGTCTTTAGAAATGCAAAAAAATAATCGCTTTTTTTTCTTGTTTTTTTAACAAAAAAACAACCTAAAATTATAATTAAATCAAAATCAAACTTTTAAAGCTCAAAAAAAAATCGAAAAAATTTAAGTTTTTTTTAGCCACAAAATATATCTTGACTAAATAGCGTATTATAGGAAAGTACACCTTTAAATTTAATCCACCAATAACATTTCTATACTCAAAACATAAACGCCCAGACAATACAGTTCCGAGGCAACCATATTGCCTAGACGCAGACCTAATTGTTGCAAATATTATTGGGTTGGCATAACGCCTTACTTTTTAACTACCTCTAGCACTTCTCCACAGTTATCACATTTATGCAAGGCTTCATTATTGTTAAATTTAGCAAATGCCTCTGGCAACTGCTTTTCAATATTTGTCAATTTAAAATAATCTTCGTGCAATTGCGCATTACAATTTTCACAATACCATTGAAATCCATCGGTATGCTTTTCTATATCTCGCACATGTTCGATAACCAAACCGATCGTTCCTTCTGGACGTTGAGGAGAGTGCGGCACTTTGGCTGGCAATACAAAAATTTCACCTTCCTTGATAGGAATATCTTTAGGCTCTCCTTCATCAATTATTTTTAACACCATATCCCCTTTGAGTTGCATAAAGAACTCTGGTGTTTCATTATAATGATAATCCTTTCTCAAGTTAGGTCCTCCAATAACCATAACAATATATTCTGACCCTGGAAAAACTTCTTTGTTACAAACAGGTGGTTTTAGATCATCTTTATTCTCTTCCACCCACTTCATCAAATTAACAACATTAAACGTTTTCATTTTAATTTAGAATTTACAAGATTTACACAGTGATTTTTAATCCCCCAAGTAAGATCGTAAGTGTTTAGCACAAAATAGAATTCGCACATTACATCAAACAACCTATCAACACTTCCTACGCACTTTTCTTTTACAAATAGCAATTACGGTTCGATAGTAGCAATTACCTTAAGCTCTATAGCTATCGGGGTTGGCAAGCAATTGATTTCACAAGTAGTTCTACATGGTTGATTATCTTTAAAATACTCCGCATACAATTTGTTGTACGTCTTAAAATCATCCTTCATATTCGTCAAAAAGACAGTTACATCTACAATGTTTTCCCAGCTAGAACCACAATCTTCTACAATATAACGAATATTATCAAATACTGCTCGACATTGAGTTTCAATATCATAAGAAACAATATTACCCTCATCATCCAGCTCTACACCTGGAATTGCTGTAGAACCCAGTTTTCGAGGACCTACGCCTGATAAAAATAAAAGGTTGCCTACTTTACGGGCATGAGGATAAGCGCCCACTGCTTTGGGTGCTCTATCTGAGTATAACAATTCTTCTTTTGGAATCATATTTTTTTTATTTTGATTGTTTTAATTTTTCGTTTCCCAACAAAGACCTTGGTCACATAACAGAGGACTATAAAAATGAAATGTATTGGCTTTCCAAATAGTATTGAGCAGCCAAATATCTGTGCAAATTTCATAACCTAAATACACAGAATATCTCCAAGATCATTTCCATTTGTCTAAAAGTTAATATTCGATACAAACATTTTTAGGTTCTGTAAAGAAATCCAAGGCATGAAAACCACCTTCTCGACCTACTCCAGAAGCTTTGACCCCACCAAAAGGTGTTCTCAAATCTCTCAACAGCCAACAGTTCACCCACACAATTCCTGCATGAATTTGCTGTGCCATTTTAGTAGCACGACTGACATTAGTAGTCCACAAGGTAGAAGCCAAGCCATATTGTACGCTGTTGGCATATTTCAAAACTTCTTCTTCCGTATCAAAAGGCATAATAGTGACCACAGGACCAAATATTTCTTCCTGATTCGTTCTACAATTGTACTCCAAGCCCTCAATCACTGTTGGTGCAATAAAATACCCACCTTTGCAACGACCTTCTATTTCCAAAGCCTCCCCTCCTGCCAAAACAACACCTCCTTCTTCTTTTGCTAATTGAATATACGATAGTACTTTTTCTTGATGCGCCTTAGAGACTACGGCTCCCATTTTGCTATCTTTTTTATTAGGATCACCTACATTGAGTTGTTTTACACGCGCCACAAAATCCCGCTTAAACCGCTCATAAATAGGTCGTTCTACAAAAATTCGAGAACCACACAAACAAATTTGTCCTTGGTTGGCAAAAGAAGAACGCATAGTGGTTGTCAACATTTTATCATAGTCACAATCTGCGAAAATAATATTAGGATTTTTACCTCCTAATTCTAAAGACAGCTTCTTGAATTTAGGCGCGGCAATCTTTGCGATATGTGCGCCTGTTTGTGTTCCACCTGTAAAAGAAATTGCTTTTACATTGTCATGTGCAACAATAGCATTTCCTGCCGAATGCCCCAATCCATGTACAATATTCAAAACTCCTTTAGGCAATCCAGCTTCTATACACAACTCAGACAGCAAGTACGCCGTCATAGGAGTTACTTCTGATGGTTTTGCTACCACACAGTTTCCTGCCGCCAAAGCTGGTGCAATTTTCCAACTAAACAGATAAAGTGGCAAATTCCAAGGAGAGATACACCCTACAACACCAATAGCATCACGTAAAGTATAGTTAATCGCTTGATTGGTCATAGCATGCGCTCCTGTAGCATAGTGATGGATGGCTGTGGCATAAAAATGAAAATTACTAGCAGCTCGTGGGATGTCAACCATTTTTGCTAACCAAACTGGTTTTCCATTATCAATAGATTCCGCCAATGCCAACCGTTCCAAGTTTTCCTCTATTAGAGCAGCAATACGCATTAAAATCTTAGAACGCTCTCCAATGGGAGTCATTGACCAACTAGGAAAAGCGGCTTCTGCGGCAGCCACTGCCGCATTTACATCTTCCTCTCCCGAATCTGGAATCAAAGAATAAACCTTGCCAGTTGCAGGCTCATAATTATCTATATACTGATTGGATTGCGGGGCGACTAAAGCACCGTTAATATAATTCTGTAGCTGTTGCATATTTTGTTAGAATTAAAAACCTGTTCTTGTATTAAAATTATTCAAAACAACTCTATTGCTAAAAATAAAAATATTCTCCTAAAACTATGTTTTTACTACTACAATATTCAATTCTACAACAAACCTTGTTATCTCTTCTTCTTATTACGACCTTTTTTATAACTTCGGGAATTCCTAAATCTTTCACTCAATAGCCCATTGCAAGCTAATCTAGCCTAATGAGCTATTACCTAATAATAAGACCATATTCCTACAATGACAGAAAAACAAAAAATGCTTGCTGGACTTGCCTATGATTCTAGAGATACCGAATTATTAGACCTATATCATAACGCACGAAGTCTTCTGAGAAGATTAAACCATATAGATAGCCGTGATACTTCACAAAGACAACATTTATTAGAGCAGCTATTAGGAAGTGTTGGGGAGCACGTCTGGTTAGAAACGCCATTTTTTTGCGATTATGGAGAGCTTATTTTTATAGGACACAATACATTTATTCATGGCAATTGTACGTTCATAGATAATCATACAATTACGATTGGTAATAATAGCCTTATTGGTCCCTCTGTTCAAATATACACCGCTTCACATCCATTACAAGCCTCTGAACGGGTCTACACCGACCCATCGCACCCAAATAAAACGCGTTACAAAACCTACTCTAGTCCTGTTAAAATTGGGCACAACACATGGATTGGTGGCAATAGCATTATTTTACCTGGGGTTACCATTGGAGACAACACCACCATTGGAGCTGGTTCAGTTGTCGCATCCGATATACCTTCAGGCGTCTTAGCCGTTGGTAATCCCTGTCGGGTTGTTGGTCCCTTAGAAAATCGAGAGCCTTCTTAATATTACAATAGTTCGTTGATTCATTCGCTATGCTCGTAAGCCACTCCTTTATGTTAGTTTCAACGAACTATTGTAACGCTATTGGTATGATTTGATTAACTCATTTTCCTTAAAATGTAATTCCAACAAGGGCTCTAAATAAGACTGATCGACAGCATCAAAAGAAGCCAAAGTCGTACTATCTACATCAAAGACAGCAATCAACTGACCTTCGTTGTCCCAAACAGGCAATACTATTTCTGAGTTTGTGCGACTATCACAAGCAATATGCGAGGGGTCTTCATGCACATTTTCAACCAACTGGGTCGCCTCCATTCGAGCAGCACGACCACAAATGCCCTTAGAAAAAGGAATGTGCAAGCACCCTAAGGTTCCTTGATAAGGTCCCACTATTAATTGTCCCTTGTTCACACAATAAAAACCAACCCAATAATAATAAGGCAAATGCTGTTTCAAAACGCAATTAATCGTTGCCATTTTCAAAATCATATTCGTCTCCCCTTCCAAGATAGCATTAATCTCATTAATAGCTTGTTCGTATGCTTGATGCTTATCAAATGCCATAATTATTCAAATGTTTATTGGTGACAGTCCCTCATGTATAGACTGCCACTATGATTATTACTTTATATTGCTAACTTCTTGTTCAAAGAAATATTTTAAACGTTTTTGACCATATTTAGGAGCTATATTATCTACTGCCATAGCTGTCAAGAAAAACTCAATAGGACCATACGTTTTAGAAGAAGTAAATGTTCTCATTATAAAAATAATTCCTCGGCGTATCCAGTCCGGCAAATGTACAATTTTAACTTTATTTCCCCATGCCTCTAACGCCAATTCTGCCAACTCATTTTGTGTAAACAAATCAGGACCTCCTACAACCACTTCTCTAGTACTTTTACCAATACTAGTAACACAAACCTCTGCCAAATCTGCTCCATGAATAGGGTTTAATTGACAGTTTCCATCTCCGAATAAATATACGCGTCCATTTTTAGCCATTTTCAAAAAATCCTTCATGTCTGAGAAAAACCCATTGGGTCGAAGCACTACATATGCCAGTCCTGACTCCTTTAAGGCATCTACAAAACGCTCTTTGGCTTCAAATATTTTCAAGTCTCTAAGAGCATCCCCATTAATAGCGGAAACATAAATAAATTTCTGTACTCCTGCTCGTTTGGCTTCTTCCAAGAGATTTAAATTAGCCTGATAATCCACATCCATATATGTTAGCCCATCTTTCTGCCTAGTAATCCCGACCGTACTGATAACCACATCAATTCCTTCACATATCCCTTTTAAACTTTCCTTTTGAGTCACTTGTCCTTCTTTCAACTCCAACAACGGATGTTGAGTATTAATCTTTTTCAAAGACCTAACAATCGCCCTTGTTCGATGCCCTTTCTGTAACAATTCTTGCAACACATAACCACCTAAATAACCTGTTCCACCTGCTAATAATACTTGTTTTGTTTTCATGCTGTTTTGCTTTATTATAATTCGATAACGCAAAACTAAGGCATCTCAACCAGCTTATTCTTGACCATCGTCAAGTAAGCGTTTGTTAGCAATTCTTTTTTTTATCCGACTCAATGTTTCTGGAGAAACCCCCAAATAAGAAGCAATATATTGCTGTGGAACTCTCAAGAATAAATCCCCATCACTTTCCAACAACTTAACATAACGTTGCGTTGGGCTTTGCGTAACAAAAGAAGCCAACATTTTTTGGCAAGCAATTAATTCATTCTCTGTCGCTACCAAGGCGATGTGTTGAAAAACAGGAAAAGCATGCATTAATTTTTCATTCCAACTTTTATCGAATAGAACAACAATACTGTCCTCTATAGCTTGATAGTTTTCTATAGCTGGAACTTCTAAATTATAGCTCTCTCCTGCACAAATAAAATCTCCTTCGGTATAAAAAAATGCCGTTTTGTCAATTCCTTCTACATTATAATATAATCGCACACATCCTTCTAAAACAAAGTAAATCGTTCGAGCTATATTTCCTTCTGAAAAAATCACTTCATTTTTAGCATATTTTTTTATCACCAAATGTTCTGCTAAATAAGTTGCTTCTTCTTCTGTTAAAGAGGCATACTTCCCTAGTCTTGTTAATAATAATTCTACCATTGATTTTTTTTGTTAAAATAAATGATTTCTTAGGAACAATTAAAGAATATCTATTGTTCAAAATAAAAAAGTACGGAAATTTGTATTAATCCAAAAACTAAGTATATTTGCCTTCCGATAATTATTGGAAACAATAATGCCCAGGTGGTGGAATTGGTAGACACGCCAGCTTGAGGGGCTGGTGCTCGTGTAGGGCGTGCAAGTTCGAATCTTGTCCTGGGCACAATTCACACGTTGCATTCGGTTGCAAAAAGAACCAAAAACCTAGTAAAAATCGCCGTTTCAGCTAGTTTTTTGGTTTTCTTTTTTATCCCATGTTACGGTTCATTTACATACTTCTACACTACTTTTCGGTACCCATTCGGTACCCGTTTTGTTCCCATATTAATACTTGATTAAAGGAGTTTTTTCATTTTCTTTAATTTTTTCAAGTATTAAAACCATGATTAATTTCTCTATTGTTTACAATCGTAAACACCAACTCCGTAAAAACGGAACCGCATTGATTCAAATCAAAGCTTATTTGAACAACAAAGCCAAATTCTTTTCCACCAACATCTACGTTACCCCCAAACAATGGAGCCCCAAGCGCAAGCAAGTGGTTGACCATCCCAATGCCATGGCCTTTAACAATGAAATTAGAAGGCAAATTGATCGGATGGAAACCTACGCCCTAGAGTTGATCAAAAAACAAGGCTCTGTTACCCTAACGCAGTTGGAAAACACCAAACGCTACGAGGATCTCAATTCCTTTACCGAGTTTTTTGAATACGAGATGACCAACAGCTCTACCCTAGCCAAAGAAACCAAGAAAAAACAAAAGACAGCGCTCAACTATCTCAAGAAGTTTCGAAAGAAAATTCTTTTTGCGGATTTGACCTATGATTTAATCCTAGAGTACGACCGATTCTTGGCAAGCCATGGCTTGCATGTTAATACCATTTACACGCATCACAAGCAACTAAGACGTTATATTAATGTCGCCATCAAACGAGACATTTTTGATGCCAATAAGAATCCTTACAAGAAATTTAGCCCCAAACAGGTGAAAACGGAGCGCACGGTGCTCACTCAACAGGAAGTCGTACAGCTGGAGCAGCTCTCCTTTGGACGAGAAGAATTTTACTTGGAGCTGATTCGGGATATGTTTCTCTTTTCTTGTTATACGGGCTTGCGTTTTGCAGATGTTCGTTCGGTCAAACGGGAGAATATCGAGCAGGACTACCTAGGTTATGTCTTAAAAATTGTGGCGCAAAAAACGGGCAAACAATTGATCTTGCCTTTGTACAAACTCTATGGACACAAACCAACGGAAATTGTCAACAAATACCTGTTGCACGGCATGGCTCCTCAGGATCCTATCTTTCATGCGTATGCCAACCAGTATTACAATCGAGTTTTAAAAACTTTGGCAGAACGGGCATCCATTCACAAAAAACTAACGAGCCATGTGGCTCGCCATACCTTTGCCACACATTTGGCTTCTAAGGTGCCGATTCATATTCTAAAGTCTATTCTACAGCATTCTAAATTGGAAACGACTATGGTTTATCTGCATCTGTCGAATAAGATTATTAATGATGCTTTGGATGGGGTGGATTGGTAGAGGTTGCATAAAAGGCTATTCTAACAACAGTGCTTGAAGCATTCACTACAAGAACATTATAAAATTAGTGGGATCCCACGATCCCACTTCAACTTAATTTTGATCGCTAATTGAATTGTTGTCGGCAGTATTTTGCCAAACTGTTAAAGCCTTTTTATAGTATTAAATAGTCTATTTCCTGTATCTGTTCCCCCTTTTCCAGTATATTTATTCTCTGAAACTCTTAAAGAGTACAATGAGATGCTTTCATATTTTTCAAAAAGCCCAAGTGCATCCTTTTGCAAAATAAGAGTTGCAACTATTATTTTTTTTATCGATTTTTTGTTTAAGCTATCTATTATTTTAAGAATGCTCTTGCCTGTATTAATAACAGAGTCAACAAGAATAATTGTTTTATTTTCTAAACTAAGTTTTTCTTCCTCTTCCTTACTGTAAGGTGCAAACTGCGAGTCTTTAATAACACTTCTTATCCCTTCAGCAGCATAAAGTCCTGCTCGCATTAGAGGAAAAATTATTATTTCATTCTCATTTTTTAATTTCATCCCTGTTTTCACTCCTTGTACATGCTGAATCCTAGTTTCTTCTAACTCTAATTCTTCAAGTATTTCATAAGCTAAATATTTCCCCATCTCAAGATGAACTGTACATAGCTCTAAAGAAGAAATATCTATTCTTCTTGATTGAGTCGCTAATAACTGTACTGCTTTTTTATCTGTATATTCATTAAAAATCATTAGACTTATATATTATTTTCTAGACATGACCAATTTTATTAAATCATCCGCCCCAAGTTTTCGAGCTGAGCCTGCTCCTCTTACATATACATCTGAAGTATTTTTACCATCTTCGCCTATTTTTAATGTAACAAGTGAATCAGATGTTTTTACGGTTAGAATGAAAACATGTTTTTTACCAATTTCAACAAACTCTGGTTTTATAAAACTTTGAATATGATTTCCAATATATTGAGTTATTAAAGTATCAAAATCTGTATTAAATGAATCGAACTTATCAGACTTATTATTCCTATTAAAGTCATTCTCAAGTCCTAATATTTCTTTGTCATCCGAAACACCAATAAGAATATACCCTCCATCAGTATTTGCTAATGCAGCAACATTTTTCATTGTACTGTGTTTAACTGCTTTATCGTTATTCTTTTTTTTCTCAAGATCTTCTAATCTCTCCTTATTTTTTTCAAGGGCTTTCTTGTTTCCTTCTTTTTTAAACTTTTCTATTAGCGATTCTATTTTTTTCTTTTCCCTAAAATAATCTTCACTCCCCAAAGGAACAAACAAAGTAGATTTAAATTCTACATCTCTCATTTCACCTCCTTCAATCAAATTCTTCACAAAATCAACCTTATTAATTGGGTTATTAAAAAATTCTTCTTCTAACTCATTTATATATCCACTATCACTCAATACAGAATCTAATAATTGTAAAACTGTTAGGTTTTTTGAACAAGTATGACATTGGATTGTCTTGTGATTGTTTTCTTTGAAATTCTCTAAATTATTTCGTGGAAAAAAGAATGGTTTCCCTTCCTCTGTATTCAACTTACAACCACATGGAATTTCTTCAATCACACTCAGCTTTTTAAAAGAAAAATTTATCTCTTTTAGTTTTTTTCTTATCACAGAAAGAGCATTTCGTTTATGTAAACCAGAAATACGAATATTAATCTTCCTATCTACGAAATCTTCTGTTACTTCAGCAAAAGTAGAATCAATGCAAAACACAACACCACTCTTCCATTGTGTTTCATCATAAATATCTTCATGCATTTTTACTATAAGCTGAGATACAATCCCTTTAGGGATAAACTTTTCATACTTGTATCTAAAGTATATTTCATCCTCCTTAAAATTAATTTGATAATCTTCATTAGGAGCATTTTCTGGTAACAACTGAGGTATAATATAAGTTTTATTCTCCTCAACAACATAACAAAGAAGAAACCTAATCATAAGTTGTATCAAGTCAACTCTTTTCGTTAATGAGTATTTTTTCCAAATTCTATCTAAATCCTTAAAAGTGATTTTCCCATGATTCTTCGTTATTTGTTTATCTAAGAGGACCAAATAAACCGCTTCTGTCGCCCAAGCTTTATTTAATATTATTGTGTTTCTAAGAACAGGATGATTTTGAAAATGTAAGATAACTCCTAATTCATGCAAAATTTTTGCAATACTTAACGATTGCTCTACATTTTGTACTCCATGCTTTTGAGTTATTAGTTGGTAATCATCATATGAGATATAATCATTAGTTCTTTTTTGCAGGTCATTTCGTATTGATAGCCATTTATTTAGCATCTTTTCTTTCCCAATATGAGGAAGTGTTTTCAAATTTGATTTTATGATTTCAGTCAATTCAGATAATCCACTATTTGTTTTAAGATCTACGTTATAAACCCCTACAATAGCATTTTCAAATCTCTTTATAATTGCATTTGGAATTTCCTTACTATAGGAATGTTTCTCATTCAAGACAATAATTACAGGACTTCCAGAACTAAAGAGTTCTATCAAATTTAACCAGTAATAAAAATCCGTTTTTTCAGCTCGTATATCAACAACTAAAACATAGAGAGACCGTTCAGTTAAAAAGTACCTATGTGTAGAATGCATAATATCCTGTCCTCCAAAATCCCAAATATAGGTATGAAAATTTTGGTCTTCGTCATAATCAAATACCCATTTCTTAACCTCTATACCTTTGGTCATTGGTTGAGTAGGATTTAATTTATAATTAGGATTACGCAATTTTTTTGATAATGATGTCTTTCCTGCTTCTGCTTCTCCAACAAGTATTAGTTTAGCCTCATAGATATAGCTTTCTCCTTCAGTTTTATCAATAAACCATTGTTTTATCAATGAACATACATTATCTTTTCCATTTAAGCCCAAAATTTCTTTAGGAACATTTTTTATAGGATTATCGTATAGATATAGGTATTGAAGCTTGTTCAATAAGTTTATCTCATCTGGAATTGATGTAAACTTATTACTGTTCAACCTCAGACTAATAAGATTGGATAAATGTTTTATTTCTGTTGGCAAGACCGAGATTCTATTATTCCCTAAAAATAACTCTTTAAGATTAGTCATTTTAGTTAATTCAGAAGGAACTACAGTAAATTTATTACTACTGAGAATAAGTATTTCCAAATTATTTAGTTGAGCTATCTCAGGTGGGAGTTCAGAAATTTTATTATCTGTTAAGTCTAATTTTTCAAGATTTTTTAATTTTGCTATTTCTTTTGGAATAATAGTTATGGCATTCTTTATTTTAGTCCTATATTTCCCTAATCGAAGAGTCTTTAAATGTATCAATTCAAAAACTTCTTGAGGTAGTTCTTTCATTCCAAGACCACTTAAATCTAGAAACTCCCAGTTTTGTTTTTTTGCTCTAAGAATTTTTGTTAGTGCTGTTCTCATAGTATTTATGAATAAGAGATGTAACTTTTATTAAATCAGTAAGAGGTAAGTTTTGATGGGAATCACTACTAAATGATATTTGCTTCAAATGAGCAATTTCATGAGAATGAGGAATAATATCTTTATTCATCTTCTCATTTACTATTAAATAAGAATGATGAGCATTCTGTAACATATCAAAATCAATAAGTGTATCTCCAAAAGCAAAAACTTTTTTTCCAGCAAGTTTTAGTTTATTAGCAATAATACCTTTTGCATTTTTATCCACTACAAATTTTTCTTTTGGGAAATAATTCCCTCCTATTAAATGCATAAAATCCAATGAATGGTTGTCAATAACATTTTGCCAACTTTGAGCTATACCTGAAGTAATTAATATTAATTCCGTTTTATCCTTTACTGCCTTTATAAATTTTAAAAAATCAGAATATATATTTACAGCTTTTGCACTTGCTATGCATGCCTCTTTATATCTTTTCTCATCAATCCTAGAATAAAATAAAGCAACATGGTAAAATGCTTCAAAAGTGTAATCATACTTTTGAAAAATTGATTTTATTTCTATAAACTCTAGCTCTAAGTGTTTAAAAAAATACTTAGTGCTATCAGTAGAAATTAAAGTCCTATCTCCATCAATAATCAGAAAAATGGACTTATCACTTTGGGCAAGTATTTCATTTATACAAGCCTCAACTCTTGAAATGTTTTCTTGCTCATTCAGCATTGTTATTAGGGTTAATTAAATTAAGAATGAAATTTATACAATCAGAATTACTTTTCGCACTTAAAATATGTAAATTTATTTTATATAATTCACAAACCTTTTCCAACTCAGACATTTCAAACTCTATCCAGTTTTTAATAGTTTTTAAGGAGTATATTCGCTTTTTTATCAAATCATCTTTTTGTCGTTGAAGAATAACTTTTGGAGGGAACACTAAATAAACAAAATCAGTATAAAAGAGATTATCTTTATCTGTCATTACATTTTCAAATTCATCTTCTCCTTTTGGAAACACTAGATGCCCATCAATCAAAATATGTTTATTCATTTTTGATTGAACCTCAATAGCCTTTTCTATTGCTTGCTCTCTAAATAAGTGCTTCTTATCTTTTGGCAATTTTTTAAATTCAGTTAAAGGCAATTTTGCAGCATCTAAGACTAATTTTGCCCCTTCTAGCCAAACTGCATTAGAAGTTAATTTATTAACTTCTTTTAATATAGTTGTTTTTCCAACTCCCTTTACTCCATATAAACCAATTCTTCTAAGATTTTTCATTTAATTCAGATGTTAAAAATTGAATTGCTTTAGGGATCATTTTATGTATTCGATTATCTGGTTGTACTCCTGCTTTAACTGTTGAAAGCCCCATCATAGGAATACATGATTTGCATGAATTAGTGAATTCAGTTTTGTTTAGGTAGTTTAGAATATCATCAAAGCTAGTAGTTGAATCTAAGATTAAACCTTCTTTATCTTGAGATAATTTGGGAATTCTAGAACACATAAAAATTCGTTGCCTTTCTAGAGTAACACAATGTTTTCTATACCAACAAGAATCAAACAACTCCTGAGCTTTCTCATCATCAACTACCTCCTCTCCAAACCACCTATCCCAAACTTTCTCAATTCTTAAACTGAGTTCAATGTGTGAGGCAAATTTTAAAAGATATTCTTCCCATAAAGTAATTAACTTCTTGTTATCAAAATAAATGCTTAGGCTTATTTTGTCAATAAGTTTTAAAGATTCTTTAGTTATATTTTGAGGGGTTAATCCATGAGAAACTATTTCAATTCGATTAATATTATCAAACTTTGAAAAGGCTTTAAGTGCTAATTCTAAATTACTCTTATTAAAAGACGGCTCTCCCCCTAAAAGCCCTAAACTACCTATATTAATATTTAATCTCTTTAAATGAGACAAGCTTGCAGAAAGCTCCTCAATAACATTTCCTGAAAGAGAAGGTGATGGTTGACTAGGAATACAAAACCCACAGTTATTGCATTGTAAATGGCATTTTGAAGTAATAGATACTTCTAACTCTCTTATTTTGAATTGTTGTTTATCTTCATCGAAGATTAATCCTTGTATCTTAGGATTCATACTTTTGATTAGTTTTACAAGCTTTTTAGAAACAAAAAAGCACTTTTATTTTTATTGTCAACAATGCACTTGTACATACTACATAGTGGATATACAACATCATTACATACAAATATACACACCAGAACAACAAATAAGAAAATAAAACATATCAAAATAAAAAAACAGCAGCAAAGAAATCAATTCCTTGCTGCTGTTCAATTACTCAAGCCTATTAAGTTTCCGAAGGGTCTTAATACCTTTCTCTTGATTTTTTGTCTGTTCTTTTTCCTTTCGGAGGGTCTTTTTCAATTTTAGTAATTTTTGCAATAATTGTTTTTTACTGTTTTTCTTCATTTAAGGACGTCATAAATTTTAGTTATTTAGTTAAACCAAACAATAGGGGGTGATTAAATAACGTGCCCTATTCCAAAAAAATTCATCCTAAAAGTAAAATATTGCAAAAACTTAAAACAGCTCAAAGCTAGTCTTCATCGGGCATTGCCTCCACTTCCTTCTTAATAGCTTCTAATTCAGCAGCTAAATCATCTATTCGATCTCTGAGTAAATTATTTTCTCGTTCTAGGCTATCTGCTAAGCGATCTAGATAATCTTTATCAACTGGATTCTCATTTACAAACATCTCCCCCTTCCCTACTAACAACCAAGTTAGATTAACTGTAGGGTATTTTTCAACTAAAGGAATTAGAACTTTTGAGCTGGGCAAAGTACTACCACTTAATATTCTAGACACAGAAGTTTGTGAGATACCTAGTTCCCTAGCTAACTGACTTCCATTTATTTTCAACCTTATTAACAAATCTTCAAATCGCTGACGTACAGACATTTAATTAAAATATTTTGATTTTAATTTACTTTTTAGTTATTTTTTCATGCAATAAAGTTTGACTTTAATGCGATAAAGTATTATATTTGTATAAGCAAAAATTATATAACACGTCTATGTAGACTAATGTAGACAAATGTAGACGAAAATCCGAGAATCGAACCTAAAAAAATAACATTTCATACTAGGATGAATGGTTTTGGGCGTACCAAGTGGTATTGTTGAGATTTTATGAGGATGGAGGATCAACAACTAGAAGGCGACTTCTAGCGTCCAACAAAACAAATAAATTTTAATGTATTAGCTCCTTTGTTTGTGAACTCAGCAAATGTTAAAGCGAGTTGATGCTTTCACTTATTTTATTCATGTGGCTTGTCACTGCTTTTAAGCGGTAGGGCGAAGCCATGCCCAAACAACAAATTTTATGACCGATTTTGAAACACCAACTTTTTGTCAATTCCTAAGACAAAACCTTTCGATTGACCAATACGAAGCACTAAACACCACCTTAGGCATTAGCCAAAACAAGCTTACTCGCTTGCTCAAAACGCCAGCCAATACGCCTTATGAGGTCGTATTAAAACTGGAAAAACTATTAGAAATAAAAGCCATTGAATTGGTCGAACAATTTGAGTTAGGCATTGATACAATAACCATTCGACAACATTCTTTTATTCAATCATAATCATGGAAATCCATCCAAAAAATTAAGATTAATATGATGGATCAAAACTTTGTAGAAGCATTAAAACTACAGCTCAAAGCAGAACTTCGAGCAGAACTTCGGGAAGAACTAAAAGAGGAAGTAAAGGACGAAATTAAGGAGGAAGTGAAGGAGGAGTTCAAAGAAGAGCTGAAACTCTTACTCATCAAAGACAAGAGCATTATCAATACAGCTGAAGCGGCACACTTACTAGGCTTACAGCCTAGAACTGTAAGAAAGCTCAATGAGGAAGGGAAACTCAATGGACGCAAGTACAAAAAAAGCGGCTATTTGTTTTTTGTAAAACAAGAAGTGGAGGATTATCAGACCGATAACCTTCGGCATGCGGCTTCGTTTCCGTAGCAACATTTTATTCATTGGATTGGGTGCAAGTGGTTTGTACCCAATCTTAAAACCCTACAACCACATCAAAACGATCAGGCGGGGAAGATTGTCTATCCGCAGCAATCAAAGGAGTTCGACTCTCCTTCTGGTCACAGGGTAGCAAGTTTTTACTTGTATAGTTACGGCGACTTATATGCCGAGGTACAGCTGCAAGGCTGTGCCATTTTTTAAGCTTTAAACAGAATAACAATATGGCGCAACACGCCCAATTTTTAACCAAGTTTCATCAATTCTCTATCTACGATCTACTGGACCGAAAAGCCAGCTTGGAAAAGATTTATGATTTGATGGAGATCTATCAACGAAAGTGGCTTCGTACGCACAAACGAGGTGGTATGGTTTCTAGTGTACACGATGTCCTACAAGCAATCTTGTCGCTGATGCCTCGCACCATGGAAGCCATGAAAACCGAGCAGCCCAATGTTTTTGATTGGTCGATACACCAACAAGAATTCTTTTGCTTTGCCAACAACGAGTACCTGGCCACGATGGTCAACCAGCAAGCCGCTCGTCCCCTACTCCAAATTAGTGGGCGCACGGTGCGCTCTTGTATTCAAAAGCTCTTAGAGGCTAAAATTTTGGTGCAGAAGGTCAACTTTATGCACACAGGAAAAGCGTATCCTTTGCCCATGCATGAGGATCCTAGAGGACGTGGAAAATTTAAGTTGATTCTGAATTATGAGTTGCTAGTTTGGGGCGAAATAGAGGCAAATGAAGCCTTGGGCTCCTCTCGTTCTGATGCTGCTCAGCCCCTTGATGCTGCGGATAGAAGGACATCTTTTCCGCAGATGTCTATACTAGATAATATAGATACTTTAAAACAATATAATACAACACCAACAGGAGTTGTGGATAAGGCTTCTGCTAGCGCAGAGCTAAATCACAAGATTATCTCAGGTGCAGAGCAGGGAAGCAAGTCAATTTCCAATTGTCCTCCAAATCTTTTGCCGAACAATTTTGTGCAAAAAGTCTTCATTCCGAGCAGCAACAAAGAAGATTTTTTGGCTCGTCAGCTCTTTGAGCAAGCTCGAGTCGCACTTTGGGGCGGCAAAAATTTCAATGTCGCTCAAACAGAGCAAGCCGTTGACCTGCTCCGCTCGCATTTGCGCTTGGTAGAGGATCATGTGCGCCTGTTTCGCAAACAAAAGCTCGAGCAATTCAAGGATTCTGCTTATTTCAAAGGTTTGGCCAAGAATCCAAAGTATCAATGGAAGATGTTGAACGAGTGGTTTGCCAAAAAACTGCCCAATATTGAGCTATCGGCTCTTAGAATTGTGTCCGAAGCCATTCAAAAACAACGAGAAAATGCTTTAAAGAATGATTATATGGACAAAATCTTTGCGCCAACTCAATATTTTATTTCTAAGCATTGGGATCGTGCACTGGGCTATTCTAAAGATGATTTTAATACCATCTATACCAAGTTTAGTCCCAAAAATCGAAGCCTCTCTTATTATCAAATGGTGATGGAGCAAATCAACCAAGCACATACTTCAGCCTTGCAAGCCTTGCAGGATGGTAAGACGCCTTATGCAATGCGTGTCACCGAAAAAGCCTGGAGAAAATTAAGGGGCATGATTGCACAAGCACCTCCTTGTATGAGTGCCGCTCAAAAACAAAAACTCATTCGAAAATTCAAAGATCGTTTACAACCTATTTTTTCAAATCAACTCTCTTAATTATGGCTAGTAGTACCAAAACCGAATTTAAAATCAAAAGAGATTCTTTAAGTTATTTATTAATCAAAACACCAGGTAACCCCACCCCAATCAAACGCTATTCGTTGGATGCTAAAACCCCTCAAAACCCAAGCTTGGGCATTCATCGCTTGGAACGTGTTTTTCTTAAAGGAAAAGTATTTGAATGGGCGGTTTTGTATGATAACAAAACGGGTAAAATCAACGCTTATTACCACCCTCAAAAGCAGGATCAAGCCTTGAGTAAAGAAGCTTTTCAACAGCTCTTAGGCAGTGTCAAACTAAGGCTTTATATCATTTACAAAGCGGCTTACAAATTAAAAACAGGTCGCACCAAAGGTTTGAGTATCTCGATTGATTCAATAGAAGAAGTTGCTCAATATTGGAATCAAGACGTAGAGCGGATCATGGTCTACCAAAACGGACAACACACGCATAATTTTATCAAAGGACAATTTTTTAGAGTATGACCTATTATCAAGCCATTGAGCAGATCCAAGTACTTACGATTCCGATTCAATTGAGTTTAAAGGATTGGATTTTCTTGGCAAAAATGCTGCTCCCCTTCTCTGCTCCAGAGCCTTCGGATGATTTTATACAAAAAGGTTGGAGAGCTGCCTTAATTCAGATTATTATCAAAATCAGCAAACGACAGGAGAAACACTGGCAAAACGAAGCTAAAATCTATCGAATCCAACTCACGCCAACAGAAAAACATGCTTTGGAAGAGCTGCTTTACAACGACGACCCAAGTGATCTTTATTTAAGGACGATCTTCTACGAAATCAAAGTACAATTGGAACAATTTGACCAGCATAAAAAAAGGATCCCTAGCGGCAACTAGAAATCCTCTTAGACAAATTCTTAAAAAAACAAATTTATGACATCTTTTGCAGAAAATCCACACAACAAGCAGCGTAAAGTTCAAAATTACGCCATTTTCAATTGGTCTTTAAACAAGACATTAGAACAGAAATTTGAACACAAAAACTTTGCCCATCGTTTTGCTTGGGCAAATCGAGCCTTTTTAGGCATGGGCGTGATTGCACAGCTGGCAAGTTTAACCACGGCATTCACCATGCTTTCTTATCTATTTCTCAACATTCATTGGGTAATTCGAATCGCTTGCTCCATTGCTTTGGTGATTATGATTGAGGTCATCAAACGAGAATCAACCGATGATGTGATGAAGGGCTTATTTCAGTACAAAGAGGTAGAACGTTTTTCTGCTCTCTTGGCAATCGTAGCGGTTGGAGCGAGTATTTACATTTCGATAGAAGGCGCTAAAATTCTCCCTTCCCTACTGGTTGAAGAAGCAACTCCTCAAACACCTGCTTTAAAATCTTCTGAAGGCATTGTTTCTGATTATGATAATCGAATGGCAGCGCTCGAGATGCAACGGGATAATTTTCGGAATACTAGGTTGTACAAAGGGCGTTTGGCTCGAAAGGATTCTAAAGTGGTGCAAGAATACAATGAAAAGATTGAAGCGACTCAAGCTCAAAAAGATGTTGCTCTGGCGGCTCTTTTACTCGAGAACCAAGTCATCGAACAAAAGGCATTGGAGGATTTTGAATCTAGGAAATCTACCATGACTTTGGAGCGAGAAAAATTGAGTACGCAATTGGTTCGAGCAGCCATTGGTTTTGAGTTGTTGTTTCTGCTTTCGATGGGCTTTTCTTGGTGGTATTATACCGAATGTGAGAAGGAGAAAAAGGAAACTGCTCAAAATACGGAAACCCCGATAAACACAGGAAGTACTACTGCAGTACTGCAGCAGTACTACGGCGAAAAACCAGAAGAAAAAGCTCCTCAACCACATGCGGCACCAAGTATCCAAAAGATTGGTTTTATTGATTATGAAAAGCAAAAAAAAGATCCTCCAAAAGAGGAAAAAATCAAGAAGGAATATACTCGTATTTGCCCTGAATGTGGCAGTGGTTTTATTCACAAATCGCATAATCATACCTATTGCAAACGCTCTTGTTTGATTGCTGCTAGGGAGAAAAAAACAAATCTTTTATCCAATTCATAATCAAGCAGTACTGCAGTAGTACCGCTGCAGTACTGCCCCATAAAACAGCTACTCATGACAACAAAAAATGCTTGTGTTATTCTTGATCAATTGCTGCAGAAGCTACAGCAGAAATTAGAAAAAGAACAGCAAAAATTAACTCAAATGAAAGGAAGTAAGAATCCTTTACAGTTGCTTTGTCAAGAACAACAAATTTGCTTGTTAAAAACAAAAATTAAAAGCACTCAAACTTATTTGCAGCAGCTGAGACCCAAAGCCTCCTCAGCAAAAATATAGAAAAAATCAACCTTTAAAATTTACGCCATTAGTTCCTAGTGGCGTTTTTTATTGCCTTGTTTTTTGCATTCAAAGTCCGTATTTTAGGGGCTTTCATTCTTTCATCAAATCTAAAAACACATGAAAAAACTAAAAAAAACCAGAGCTAAATTACACCCTGACGAGCAGATTGTTGGACGAGGAGTTCCCTTATCCATGCTCAACCAAAAGAAACTAAAACGATTAGGAAAACTTAAAAAAAGACGCTAAACCATGAAAATTGTAGATACCTTAAGTCCCGAGGGAGGCTCTAGAGCCGAACGATGGTGGGAAGATCAAGGTTTTGTAGAATTGTATCAATTCTTTCGAAAAGGAGCGATGGAAAAACGCTTTTATGACAAACTCAAAGATGTTCGAACGGTGCACGAAGTCTTTCAATTGAGAGGTTATCAGTTTGGTAACTGGGTGACGCATGAAGACCGTTTTAATTATTTGGCTGCTCTAGGCATTTGTTTGTATGACTTAAATCGAGTGTTGCGATTCAAAGGAAACAACCTTGGTTTGGACAAAACTTTGGGCATTGCCTTTGGAGCTCGAGGGGTAAAGGGAGCTTTAGCCCATTACGAACCCTCTACCAATATTATCAATCTCACTCGTTACTACGAAGAGAACCGTTTTGATGAACCTACCGAGAAAAAAGTCCGCTTTGTCTTTTCGGGCGGCGTGGGATCCTTTGCACATGAGTATGGTCATTTTCTGGATTACTTCTTTGGTGCTCGAATAGAAAACCATCCCAAAATCTATGCGCTATCCGATGGTCGCTCGACAGATCCTAGACGTATCAATTACGATCCCGCTAAAATGCCCATGCGTTACTGGATGGAGGAGATTCTAGAAAAGGCGTATTGGGACAAGAGCAAAACAGCAGATTCTAGTTATGTGAGACGTATTCGAAAAGCAATTCCTAAACAATATCTAGATTACTTCTTGAGAAGAAATGAAATCTTTGCTCGGCTCTTTGAGCAGTATGTTGGTTACAAACTCCAGGAGATGAAGATTCAAAATATCTTTTTGACCAAAACAAAGTATCATGCTATCCAATATATGACGCCTACTGAGTTAAAAACAGTGGTGCCTTTGTTTGATAAGTTGCTGCTGCAGATGCGGAAACATTTTTAGAAGGCTTCCCATTTTAGGTTCTATTTTCAAAATAAAATAAATTATAATATAATTAAATATATAAAACCCTTATTATTAAATATTTTCATTTCTTGGCATTGCTTTGGCATTTATAGTAAGTGTATCAAAAGTGATCATAACTAACTACTAATAAATTTGGGTTTTAATTACTGCGTGAGTGCGCAAGCGCAGTTAGGGTGATTTAGACCTTACATGGATGGGAATACATGTAAGGTCTTTTCTTGTTTAAGGCTTATTATTTTGCTCTAATTTATTCATTTTCATTAAAATAAGCATAACACTCTGGTATCTGATCAAGTAGGATTTTTCACCTTCTCTATATTTTTTAAATTGATCTCTAAACTTTCTTAAGCTAGAGAAAATGTTTTTAGTACATCCATTATTGTGATAAACCAACATTTTCTGATTAAAACAAACTTCAAATCATTCTTTATTCACTTGAAAACAAAACTCAATATCTTCACCTGCTGCATTAGAAAATTCTCATTAAAATTGATTTAGCAATCATCTGAAGTTATTTCAAGGTTGGTAGTTCTACCATAAAGCAACCTATTAGAGTTTTTAAATTTTGTTTGCTCAATACATTATTGTCTGTTATGATAATTCCCAAGCTAATAATAGTTTTTACAACATTGTTAAACCTTACCATAACCTTCAAATTTTTTCTGTATATTCCATTTCAAATAATTCTAATTTGAGATTACTTTTTACAATTGTCTAGTAATCAGATAAAAAATATACGAAATGGACTTATTTAACCAAAACAACAAGCCGAAACCAAGAGAATTTAAAAAGCATATTTTAAAAGATGGCGAAGTGTGGTTTATGCCCAATTTCATGCCCTTAGATAAAGCAGCATCTTACTATAAAATATTTCAAGAAACTATCAATTGGCGCCAAGAGGAAATTAAATATTATGGAAAAATATACCCTATTCCTCGAAAGACAGCTTGGTATGGCTATGAAGGTTTTAATTACAAATATTCAGGCATAATGTGTAATCCAGAACCTTGGACAAAAGAATTAATGGAGATAAAAAGGGTGATTGAGTATTTTATGCCTAAACAAGATTTTAACAGCGTATTACTCAATATGTATAGAGATGGGACCGATAAAGTAAGTTGGCATGCTGATGATGAAAAAGGTTTGGGAATAAACCCAACAATTGCATCTGTAAGTTTAGGTGCAGTCAGAAGATTTGATCTAAAACATAAGCATGATAAAGATTTAAAATTGCAAATAGAATTGACGCCTGGATCCTTAATCGTTATGACAGGTTCTTTACAACATAATTGGCTGCATCAGATTCCCGTTCAAAAAAGAATAAAAGAAACTAGAATTAATTTGACCTATAGAACAATCGTGAGCTGATGGATGTATATAACCAAATAGTAGAAGGAATTAACCAACACAAAAGTAATAACCAACCAATAAAAGATTACTTAAAATCATTGCAATCCTCAGTTCGAAGTTTAAGACTATCTTATCGGAAGTATCCTGTTTATGTATCCTATCATGTCGAAGATATTCAGAGTGCTTATTTATTGACTTACTTACCACATTATTATCAGTTAATTCAGAAAATATTGCAAGAGCAGGATTTTGCAACCTCGATACAAAGTGATGAATTTGAAGTAACTTTTATTGGAGGTGGTCCTGGTTCGGAAGCATTTGGCGTGATTAAATATTTATTAACACACAAAGCTTCCATTCAAAAAATCACAGTCAATATCTTAGACATCAATGCAAGAACATGGAATTATAGCCATAAAGTAGTTCAAGATGGGTTAATCAATGAAGTAAATTGCGATAATATTCAAATTGATTGGAATGTTGTACAGTTTGACTTAACAAGCACTTTAGACATTCAAAAGTATTTGAATATTTTTAAACAATCCAATTTGGTTGTGATACAAAATTGTATCAATGAAATAGCTACTATCCATTATAATCAATTGAATCAGAATATTTCTCAGATGTATTCAAATTTACCTGGGAATGGGAGCCTTTTGATGATTGATTTAACCTCAAGCATTCGGTCAAAAATTGAGAATATAGAGAAAAAGATAAAAGCCAAATTTAATCCTCAAGATATAGTTTCAACCTTGGGGAACAGTTCACCTTCATCAATGGTCTCCTATAATTCAAGTCCTTCCAATATTATTAGAAAGTTTTTGCTAACAGGAGCAGATGGTCTTATTCCAAGAAAATATTTAAAATATGACTATTCGCTAATTATAAAGGCTACTACAAAACCAATTGCACAGAGTAACTCTGCAGTAGGTTTTACAGCCTTGTACAAACCATTAGAGGAGAATAATCTAACAGTGATTGATGAAGCTCAAGGAAAAGTTTTTGTAGGAGTTGATTTTGGCACCTCAATTACTGTAGTAAGTATTAGCTATGTAGAAGAAGGTAAAATAAAACTTGAAACATTGGCTCTTGACCAGAAAGATCATAATGGTGACCTTACCTCTGATCCTTTGGTTCCAACTGTTATGGGTATATTCAATAAACAATTTATGCTTGGTAAACATGCTGCGGAACACCTTCCTAACCTTGAAATCGGTAAAAATGTATGGGCTTATTTTAAAGAAGACTTAGGTGCTTTAGAAGAAATTCTTTATCCTAGTTCAATGTTAAAAGTTCATAGAGACTTTCCTATTGGAAATGCTAAAGAAGGGCTAATTACTTTTTTTAAGTTGCTATTAAAGGCAATTATTGATAAGGTTACCCTAATTAGACCTAGTTCGGACTTGCATTATACATGGAGTGTACCTGCCAATTATTCTCTTATTCAAAAAGCTGAATTAAAAGAATGTGCTATGTTAGCAGGCTTTCCAATGGACAATACACCATTCGTAGAAGAGCCTGTTTCTGCTTTGATTAATTATATTCATGAGACGAACGCTACCATAGATTTTAAGCTGCAAAAGACAATTCTTATTTTGGATGTTGGAGCAGGAACAGTTGATGTTTCGATTTTAAAAGTGTCAAAGGATACTGATAATATAAATTCTGAACTCTTAGCAGTTGAGAGAATATCAGAAATTGGGGGCAACAAGATTAATCAAATGATGGTTGATTTTTTAATCAAAAAAAATCCAACATTACATGACCAAAGTAATTTAAGGTTCTTCTGTGAAAGACTCAAAAAGGTGTTATGTAATAATGTTATAACCGATAAAACGGTAGATTACAGATTACCAGAAATGGCTACTTCAGTTGAAACAAGAGTCACTAACCTACCTAATGGCGAAACAATTTCGCTTTCATTCAAAGAGTTTTATAATATCATGAATTCTTATTGGGAAGATTCCTGTAATGGCATTGTTCCCACCTTGAAAAGTGCTCTTCATAAAGCAAATTTGAAAGCATCTCAAATAAGCCAAGTAATCCTAACAGGTGGTGGGGCTAGAAACCCTTATATAAAGACTTTTTCTAAATCTTATTTCAATCACTCAGAAGTTATTGTTTCTGATAATATTCAAGAGCAGGTTGCTAGAGGAAATGCACTCCAAGCATTTACTCAGCATTTGTTTGGAAAGAATATTATCAATTCTTTATTACATTTTGATGTTATCCTGTATCTTAATGGGAAGAACGAAATTATTTTTGATAAGGGAACAGTCTGCCCAACATTGGACTATGATATTAACTATACCACGAACCTTGTTGTCATTGAATACGGTCATGAAAGAATTGAGTTTGTGATTAAAAATACAAGTGATATTGATAAAACATCAATTTATATCGACAATGATTTAAATATAAACTGCGAAGTAGTGCGAGATGGATCAATAGATATTATTAACCCTAAAATAGTGAGATTATGAATTGGATGGTTCCAGAAGAAAAATTATCCCCAGAACAAAGGGATATAATGAAAAAAGTTAATCAGCTAGGTAATCAACCTATTTGGATTCAAGGTCATGCTGGTAGTGGGAAATCAGTTGTCATGCTATATAGCTTAACAGACTATCTTATCAGAAACCCTAGAGCCAAAGTTGTAGTTTATGTTTTTACCCATGCTCTTAAAGATTTATTAAAAAATGGAATAAGAGAAATCCCTGGATTAAAGAATCGAAGAGTTCCTGTCTACATAATATATCAACTAAAGTATGATAAAACAGATAAATATGATGCAATTTTTTGTGATGAAGTACAAGATTTGCCCATACAATTTATTAATGATTTAAAGCAGAAGTGTACTCAATTAATTATCGCAGGTGATGCTGCACAATCAATATATGATCAAGATCCGATTTATAAGCAAGGTACAGCTAGTATTGCTGAAATTACTGGATCTATTAAACCTCAGGCTTACTCATTAAATCAAGTTTTTAGATTAACTCAGAATATATTAGATTTGCTAAAGAATGTTTTTTCTTCACTGAGGGTAAAAGCACATGTAGGTAAAGCTAACACAGCTATTAGGCTCTATGAAGCTAACTCTTATGAAGAAGAGATTGAGTTTGTTTGGAAAGAAATGAAAATAACGAATACCAATAGACAGTCTGAAGTAGCAGCTATACTTATGTTCAAAAGGGCTGATATTGTTGACTTTGTAAATAAAGCACTTGAATTAGAGGGAAAGCCAAGATGGGAAATTGAAATGGTAGATAAGTATAACAATGGTAACGAAAAAATTAATTTTAAAGCGTTAAATGGGCATTTAAAAGATAATAATATGCCATTAATGTATATTGGAAACAATGATGGGTCTTTATATGATGCGGATAGATTTAATAAAATCGTAATTATGACTTATCATTCTTCAAAAGGCTTAGATTTTGGGGCAGTAGCTTTGCCACAAGTTAACACTAATTTATATCCTACTACAAAACCAGATGCATTAGCTTTAGTTGCATTGTCTAGATCCAAAAGAGATTTATTGATAACCTATACTTTAGAAGTAGGTAGTACTTTTAGTAAGTTTTTACATTCACTTCCCGTAAAAGACATAAATACATCAAATGATGAAATTTTATTTTAAATAATAAAAATATGGAAAAAGTATTAATTGGAATAGAAAGAGAAAAATTTTTGTATTTATACAAATACAATTCTTGCTTTATAAGTATATCAAGTATTGTCGAAATAGATAATTGGGAACTCTTTTCTGAAAAAGCAAAAAAAGGAAATGATTCACTTGCTAAGTCTCTTGAAGAAGCCTTGCCTTTTTTCGAGAATGAAGACGAGGTAGTATTTATGGTGTATGAAAAAAAATACATCAGTTTTAACAATAGAGTTTCTCTTGTGTTTCAGGGCGTTCAAAATTTAATTCCTTTAAATGAGATAGCTTACAATATCATTAAATCAAAGATCAACCAGAATTTTCGTCTTTCTGCGCCTTTGCCTCAAGCTCTATTTGAGAAAATATACCTTAGCAAGCAAGAAAAAATTAGAACAATAAGTGTTTCAAAAATTAGAAGTTTATTCAATATTTCTAAACTAAAAGATGAAGCTGCTAGTAAGGATTTTTTCGCCTTGTTAAAGGGTAATATAAATAGAATTCTTTTAAAGAATCCTTATTATGAATCTTCAAGTGCTTTTAGTCAACTCTTACGGTATGATACTACTCCTAATTTTGCGCCTGAAGGGAATGTGGAAAGTTTTATCAAGTTAGGGTGTATTGCCCTAAAGGCAGTGAATTCAGATGAATCTATTTTGACTCAAGGACCATATTACCATATATGCAATACCAATAAGAGTCATCTTAATCAATTGAGTTTAAAGGGGAGTTATGAAAAGTTAAAAGATTTATTAAAAAGAGAATCTAAAGAAAATAAGCCTAAAATTGAAAAATTACAAGAGATATTAGGTCGTGATTTTCCAAAGCTTAACTCTTTTTTGATTTATTATCTATTTCTATCCTTCAACAGAATATTATCAGAGGCCGATTTTAACTTATTGTTGCTAAAAAAAGATATTGAAGAACTAAAGAAATACTACCCAGAAGAATTGGCTTATGCTATGGTCATTTTTGCATATGTTCATTCCTATGAACGATTATATGAATCTTTCCATCGCTTATCTAATGCTCCATTATTTAAAACTTCTAAACTTATCCCCTCCCCCAAAAAGACAACTTATATTGTAAATAAGCCGAAGACAAACCCCTCAAATGTAAGAGTAGATATAAAGAAAAATGCTGAGAAAGAAATAGAAAAAGAAATTATAATAAATAAGGATTCAACCAGATATAGAGAGAGTAATCTTCCAAAGAGTAAAGAATCTAAACAAAACCCAGAACCTACAAAAGAAAAGGAAGATAGGGATAGTAATGAGAAGGGGATTGATAAAGGAGAAAAAGAAATTATCAGAGATAAGAATACAACAAAAGTTATAGAAAGTAACTATTCTAAAGACAAAAAAACTAATCAAATCGATCTCTTTGATCAAAAAACTGATTCTAAAATTTCGGTTGACAATGCCCCCAAATTACCACAAGATTATAGCCTAGAGATTACTAATGAAAATAGTTTATCAGAATCTGATTTAAGGAAAATCACTAAGGATTTAGTACATGGGTCTGATAAAAAATATTTGGCAGAGATTAAAAAAATGCTTAAAAACAAAGTAAAGGTCACTAAAGACAAAGTAAATATGGTATTTAAAAATAAAAATTTCCGCAAAGTAGATGGCGAATTAAATGCAGGGGCCAATAGAGTATACAATCAAATAATGAAAATATTGAACTAGGTTATACTGTTACAAAAAATAAAACCTGCTTTAATATTAGGATAAAGAGGAGAAATTACGACAAGCTCAGTGAACCTTACCAGCTCAGTCGCTATAAGTTGATTGATTTTTTTCTTCTAATTCATTTACTTTTTTAGGGTTTTTCTATAAAATATTTGAACATAATTGTTAAAAAAAAACAATTACTTTTGAGACACTATTTTTATAGGAAAATCCTTTAACCTTTTATTTTTTATTTAAATAGTAAATTGTCTGAGCTTCAATTCTATTTAAACACACCTCATAATTCCAACCTACAAATATACGCCACAAAATTCCCCTGCCTGAGCAACAAAACTTTCCAATACCAAACACATACAATACTTTTACAGATATAAAATATTCTATTCTAAAAAAAGTAACGTATGAAAAAACAACACTTGGGCAATGCCCAAACCGACCATCCACAACCGATTGACAAAACAATTGTGATAGGCTTAATTGAAGCACAAATCCAAAAACTAGAAGCCCACGAAATTCGCATTCTCAACAACGGTATTTTTGAAGACGATTGGCTGGAGACAGACGAAAATCAAGCGATGGCAGATAACTTTTCTTTGGCAGCACACGCCACCAATGCCACCCTTATTATGGAGTTAAAATCCTTGTGCAAAAAAATCCAACAACTGACTTAAAAAACGATTTGCAAACTGACGTAGAAACTGGATTAGAAACTGCTCAGAAACTGGCTAGAAATTAACAAAAACTGCGTCTACTGGCTCTACTAGTACAAAAACTGATTTTCAAACTACCTAGAAATTAAGCAGAAATTAGCTAGAAACTGCTCAGAAATTAAACAGAAACTGCCATAGAAACTACTAAAAATTATTACAAAAATAACCTCAAAAAAAATGGAAAACAAGCAACCAAATACCACCTATGATTTGGAAGAGGAGCTGCGCCGACAGCTGCTGGAGCAAGCCAATAACAAGGATTTGACCACCGATCTAGACGAAGAGGAAGAACTAGATTTTGAAACCGCAAAAGACCTAGAGCAAAAATCAACAAAAACCGCCTCTACTGACTCTACTGGTACAAAAACTGATTTTTCAGGAGTAGAAACTGCTGCAGAAACGGCAGAAAATAATTCTGATACCCTAGAGCAGCTCGAAGAAGGTTGGGAGGAAGAGCCTATCATTGAAATTGAAGAGGATCCACTGGATGGATATGTCCAAGAACCACCCAAAACCAACCCTGTTGAAGAAATCAAAAAAGCAACAGGCTCGAGTAGCAAAAATCTCAAAAACTTGGCAGAGCTGGGAGAAATTGCCTTCACCTATATTGACCTAGCCAAAGCTCAATTGTGTAGCTCTATTAGTGGGCAGCATGTGGCAGAATATACAGCAGATGAAAAAGCAAAAAAAGTCTTAATTGCTGCCGTTCAAGAATACTTGAGCACTCAAGAAATTAAAGCCCCCACGCCTTTGATGACGCTGCTCTTGGCAGTGGGTACTTGGGCAGCGGCTGGTTTTGGAGCTGCTTTTTGGCATCGTTATCAAATCAAACAAATGGAACCAAAAAAAGAAACGGCTTCTTCAGAAATTACTCAAGAAGAAATGGTGGAAGACAACCAGGAGCAGGGAGAGCCAAGCTCTGATTTTTCTCATTTAAAAGAATACCAGGATGGGCGCAAATTATTCAGCATTCACAAAACAACAGGGAGATACAAACACCTTCCCAACAATACTTATTGCGCTATTGATGTTGCCGATGAAGTTCCCAGTCCTGAAATTCAAGCCTTGATTGACCAAGGAAAAACGAATCCTGAAATTAGAGCAATTATTTACGATGAGTAAGCCTACAACCACGACAATAGACCAACACCATCCGTTCTTTTTAGCTTATTTTGGAAAACCCCATTCAGGAAAGACCTACGATTTGCAGCAATTTGCATTGCGTTGCAATCGACCCACTATTTTTGTGTACAATTCGGGTTGGGACAAAGATTGGGTGGGTTATGAATTGATTGAATTGTGGTCGGATAAAAAAGAACAGGAGCTTTATTTTTCTTACAAAGGCAAAGATTATGTCTTTGAAAAGCACTTTATGAAAAAGTTTCGAGGCAAAAAAGTCAAAGCCATGATGGCAGACGAAAAACTTACCGAGATGCTTTTGTACAAACGCCTTTCTCGCAAAGGCTATGAAGGGCTGTTTTTTATTATTGACGATGCGACCAATATTTTGACCTCTACCTTGACCCAAGCACAAAAAGCTTGTTTCTATCGAGCCAAACATGTGGGCATCTGGTTCGCCTTGGTTTTTCACGATCCAAACATGTTTCCCAATGGTGCTTGGGGAGCTTTAACCAAAGCCAAGTTTTTTAAAAACAATGTGGCACCACCGACTCAAAAGAGTAAAATCATTCCACACTTTAGAGAAATTATGAAAGCTTACAAAGTTCTTAAAGAGGCTCCAAAATACAGCTATTGCACCTTGATTATGGATACGGGCGATTTATCTTATACACCTTTTAAAACAAAGAAAAACAAAACATAACGATGCTAAAAACCTTGCTTAAACTGAATCTGCCAACGCTGCAGAAAAACCTAGAAGCCATTGTTGAAGATTTGCTCACAGAAGTAGCGGATCAACACCAATGCAATCCCTTTGGTTTGCAACTGATCTTAACCAAAGTCGAGCAGCAAGCACTTGGGAAAATCTATGATTCTGACAACAACTGCTTGCATCAATTAAATGCAGCTCAATTGTTAGAAGACTTATTTTATCTCCAGCTGGAGCAATTGCCTGCTGTTGTCCAAAAATTGGTTCAAAAACAGGTTGGCACCATCAATATCCAGGACTTTATTATCGAACAGCTCGAAACAATGAATCTTTTGATTCGATACAACGACGCTTGTCAATTGCAATTATTTAAAATTACCACGGCAGGCACCGATCCAATTGATCTAACGGCTTTTTTTGCTAACTTAGAGCTGTAGTTTTTTATTTTTATAATCGTCCTTTTTATCATTTTTAAACACACATACATTTTATGAATCGTCAGGGCAATAACTTGACCATTCATCCACCCATTTCCTCCAAGCTCCTAGGTCGCTATCGACACAAAAAAGGCATTTATGTCATTCGGTTAAAAGACCAGGTCATTTATATTGGCAACTCGGTTAATATCTACAAATCAGGCTTGCGCCTCTTTCAAAAAGGGGGCGTTTTACAAGCCATTCCAGTCCAAAAGGTCAGCTTTGAAATTCTATTGACCAGCATGCGCTTATCATCGGTAGAGATGGTGCTCAAACGGCATTTTCAACCCCAATACAACTACATTGGTAAATTGCCCAACCATCAATCTACTTACGAAAAAAAGCAGATCCAACGCATTCAAAACATTTATTTTAGTCAGAGCCGCTTTAGCGTTGAAGGAGCTCGACCATCTAATACTTAACCCCAAAACTAACGTTATCATGTCTTGCATTCCAATTATCAGCAATGGGCATGGTGGTTTGATTGGCAACGTCTACCAAACAAAGGGCAAACGCTCTCCTGTTTGGTCTGACGGTGCGGTTCTTTATGAAGGAGAATTTAATCGAGCCATCAAAAACCGTTTGTTAGAACTGCTCCATTTTAAAGGCATTCCTTATTATGATTTGGTGCCAGAGCAGCACGACATTCATCGGAGTGTTCGAGTTGCTCGAGCCAACCGTTTTCATGCCCAATACAAAAATACCTTTTTGCTCGACTTGCATTCCAATGCAGGAGGAGGCAAAGGATCGGAAGTTTTTATCTCCAGTGCTGCCAGTAGCTCCAGTTTGGCTTTAGCGCATTGGTCTCAAGCCTTGTTTGTCCAACATTTTCCAGAAAGTACGTTTCGAGGCATCAAACGCAGGAATTTTGATTTGGTGCATTTGACCAACATGCCCGCCATTCTCCTGGAACATTTTTTTATGGACAATGAACAAGAATGCAGAACCTATTTAATGACAACCAAAGGACGAGATCGGATTGCCGCTTATACCTTGGCAATCATTGAAGCCTACCTTAAATACCATCATTCATGAAAGATAAGTTACAATTTGCTTTGATTTTGGGACTCTTTGCTTATGTGATTTTCCTACAGCAATGCAAGCAAGAATCTAGCTCGAGTAAGAAGCATGAATTTAGAGCTGATACAACGATTGTTCTAGATACGATTTTGCCAGCTCCTGTTATCGTGCAATTGCCTCGACAAGTAGTTCCTGAACCTAGAATTATTTATGTGGATAGTTTCCAAAATAGAATAAAATCAGAGTTTGTTGATACCGCTCAACACATGGCTACAAAGCTTTATCAAGACAGTTTAGAAGATGATAATTTGACAGTCTATTATGAATCATTGGTGGATGGTCAGCTCTTGCAAAATCATTTACATTATAAACTAAAAATCCCAAAGCAGATCACTAAAACGGTTCGCATCAATACCCCTGTTCCAACACCTAGCAATGGGCTGTTTTTGAATGCGGGGGTGGGTGGGAATCTCAATGCTTTTTCTAGTTTGACGGTTGGTTTGCAATTTGTCTCCCAAAAAGGTTGGGCACTCGGTTATGATTATGATGTGTTGCAAAATGTCCATCAAGTTAGATTGGGGGTTCGTTTGCTGCCTTTTAAGAAACGAAAACAGTAAAAGCGTAATTTCAGGCGTATATTTTTTTCAGCCCTCTTTTTAATCCGTTTAACTGCCGTTTGTTCAAGGTTGTTTTTAATCCAAAAAGCTGCTTTAAAGTTGCTAGAATTACGCCCATTCTGAGGACTAAAGCCCCGCTCATATTCGTTTTTTTAGCATTTTTTACCGCATCTTTGTCTTGTCAAAAAAGCAGCCTAATTATTTCCTAAATAGTTAGCTGCGCTGCTACTACGTGGTCGTTGAAAACTTTATTAGTTTATTGCATGAATTCTTCGTAATTGATAATTAACAAGTTACAAACCGCTCATGCAATAAACTAATAGGAATGTGCTTTTTTATCTTTTTGGTAAAAAATTAAAAATCAACGAACTACTACTTCTTAAACCCTTGTTTTTATTATGCTCATCCCTGATGAATCCAAACACACCCTCATTATCAAACCCGATTACCTTGGCGTTGGTGTCATTGGATTGGTGGTTTTACTAATCCTGATCATCAACAAAAAACTCCTTTAAATGAAAGCGCTTCTTAAATCGGTTTTTACCAGTTTGTTAAGCCTGTTTAATGTCGGGATCTATTGCTCGGATGGCGTGGATAGTTTGTTGCAACAATTGCACTTTTTAGAACTCGAAAATCAAGCCAATGAAATCCTCCGATTGTATGCCTTGATGGAGTATCAAAACCAATTGATCCTTGCCTTAGATGCCTTTAGAACGGGTTTAATGTTCCTTTCCTTGCTCTTTCTTTTTATCCTCAATTTTGCCCTCTTCAAACGCTCTTATCTATGGGCAATTAAGAAAGTCCAAACTGCTTATTCTTTTATTACTACCAAACTCAAAACGAAACTTAGAAAATGGCGAATGTAAAACGTATTTATGCCCCTTTCACCAAAGATTTATGCATGGCGAGCCCTTGGGCTTATGTCGATGGTGAATTATCCTATCGTCCTCTACCTGCTGGGACTGTTGAGCAGGAATTAATCACCGATGTCCAAAAAGCAGGTGGTATTGTTGATGCCAACTATTCTATCTTGGTTCAAAAACAAGGCAGCGACGAACAAGGACAATTGGAATTGACCTTGCTTTTGTCCGATGAAAAAAAGGAAGATGGCAGCTATAAATTTCCAGAAAAAGCCATGGTGAAGATTGGTATTGATGGCGATAGCCCTGAAATTTTCCCTGGTGATCATGCTGACTTTTTGATCGGCTTGGAAATTGGTGGAACCTATGGTCCTGGTACCTTACAAACCATTGCCCAATTGGCTCGTCAAGGCAAACAATTGGTCATTAATGGCATGCACATTGATGCGGACAACGACAAACATTTTACCGCTAAAATGGTCGAGCGTCAATTCAAACACGATGGTTCTAGCATGGGCGACCGAAATATTTTGTATCCCAAATCGTTGGCTAGTGACGAACAAACCACCATTCGAGTCCTAGCAGACATTGACGTCACCTTAGATGGCTTTGGCTATTTAGAAGTGCCTATTTATCGGGGCATTGGTGCCAACATCACCCTAGATACCACCTTCACCAAATAACACCAACCCTCCTTTAACCCTTAAAGCCAAGTTGCGGGAAGACCTCCCCCGTACTTTTTAGGATCTCCTCCTTGTTGCTCGACCCATCAAAAGGAATTGTCTTCCCTCATGCAACTTGGCTTGTTTTAATGCTTTTTCTATGGCAGGTTCTGTTTTTGAATCCATCTCCACAGGTGATATTGGCATCTTGGATGGTGGTTTAAATATTGGCACCCAAGGACTGTCCAACAAAGACCTCAAAGTCATTTTTGGCTCCTTGGCTCAAGCACAAACGGCTCAGGCTAGCCAACAACTGCAAGTTCAACAACGGCGGGATCAACTGCTCATCATTAGCGCCTCTGTTGTTGTTTTATTGCTGCTTCTACTCCTTCTTTTCTTTTACTCCAAACACCCTACATCATGAGTCTAGGTACCCTTTCTGAATCTCGTATGGCAACGGCTCCGATTGCAACGATTACCACCACTGCAATGCCTTCTGTTCCTGATCCCAAACCCACTAAAAACACTCCTCAGGTATTAGAAAATACGGTCAACCCAACCAACACCTCCAATACGACCAACTCCAACAATGAGAATTTGGTCAACCCATCTAATCCAACTCTTAGTACGACTACCACTACTACCGCACCAATATCGCCCACACCAACAGCAACGCCCAACAAACCTTGTGGCTATTGCACGGCTAAAAGCATCACAGGGCTTGCACTGCAAATCAGCATCGTTCTTTTTATGTTGGCACTTTCTTTTCACTTCGTTAAAAAAGTATAACCATGGCTTGTGAAGATCCTAATGCCCCCCTCTTTATGGCTTGCCATTTAGAAGGGGAAGGCACGGTGAGTGAAGACCGAAACAAAAACCAAAACAACAACAACGCTAACAGCGATTCCAATCAAGCGTCCAACAAAAAACCACAAAATGCCGCTGATATTATCAATGCCAGTGCCAATGGTTTGGACAGCATTACAGGCTTCTTAGGATCCTTGATGGGCAAACCCAGTCCGTCCACTCCAACCTATGTGCCTGCTCCTGATCCTCCCCCCAAACCTTCGCCCTGGTTGATTGGAGGCGTCATTGGTGGAGTTGTCTTATTAATCGCCCTATTAATCTTTTTTAAGCATGGAAAATCCAACGAATAAAACACCCTTATTGGTCATTGGTTTGCTGCTCATTCTAGCCCTTGGCGGTTGGGCGGTTTGGGCGGTACTCCGTCCTAAAAAAGAAGAAGAGCCCACTGTTACCACCAAAAAAGAAACCGCTGCTTCAACGCCAGTGGTTACAGGACGCAACAATGTCTCCAGTCAAAACACAGGTTTGACCAAAGAACAGATTGCCTTTTTATTTGGTCATAACAATTCTAGTTTTAACAGTGGCAACACAGGCAACGAAAACCAACCCAAACAAAAAGAGCCGCTTTACATCAAAGGCACTCGAGCACAAGCTTTGATTACTGCCAAAGCAGAGCATTTACAATCCAAAGTAGCGGTCATGGACATCATTCGTGCTAAGTACGATATTGGCAGGGAGTTGATTAAATTCAACTCCGATACACAAAAAGCCATTGACCAGCTCTTTGACAAAGTATCTGGTGTGGACGTCCATTCGGATCCTGCCAAGCGTTATTTGACCTTCCCGATTTATGGCAAACACGAATCACAAGGACCTGCCCTAAGATCGGATTTACAAAAGCTCTTGGATAGGGGCTGGGAGGGCTTAAACCTCAGCAACAAACGAGATCCCACCATGCCTTGGTGGTTGCCCTCGGTACAATTGAATTTGCTGCTAGGAACAACCGTTTCAACCACCATTAGTGCCGATAATATTTGGTGGTATTGGGGACAACGCAGCGAGTTGGACTTTTTTAAAGATTTTAATGGACATCAAGTGGATGATCGTTGGTTGGTCAAAGTGAACGACAACGGTAAAGCCGCTTATCCTGCAGGGAATCTCTATACTTTTGTACAGCGCTGGGTAGAAGCCATTGATCAGCTCAACAAAGTAACCGAATGGGAAGCCATCCGAACCTTAACCGCTCCAACCTCCAAAGGGGGCGATGGGTGGCTATTTACCTACCTAGATCCTGAAACAGGAATGGACTACAGCAAGAGCTATGATCCGCAAGATAGTCGTACCAACGATGCCCTTGATCTTATTTTAACCTAATTAATGCCCATTGTTATGGAAAACAAACACCTATTTTTAGGCGCTGGGGCACTCCTGGCAATTGCTCTTGCTTATCTGATTGGTAAACGCCAAAAGAAAGCGGTGGAGCAACGAGAAATTGATGTGACGGTCAACCTCCAAGACGAGCATGGACAAACAGTGGTTTATGATCCAAATCCTTTACTCGTTCGACTCAACAAAGGGTTGATCACTCGATATTACTTTGATTTTTCAGAGCGCTGCAATCCCATCAAAGAGCTCTATGATTTAGATCCTGCTCGTTTTATGGCAACGATCAAAGCCTACAAAGTCAAGTATGGTGTGGACATCACCATTCCTATGAAAGCTTGTCATGTGGATTGTAATCTAAAAACAGGCATCAACAGCTTGAGTTATTTTGACTTGATTTATCAACGCATCCAGCAATTACAAGCCGTGACAACTTAACGATGCGTAACACTACGTTTAGAGTTGTTTCTACTTATTCTTAATACCTTCTTTATAAAAATCATCAACTAGCATGTTATCAAAACCTTCGTATAAAATAGCGGGCATTTTCTTTGTTGTGGCTCTTTTGGGAGTGGGCACTTTCTTCTACCTCAAGAAAAAGAAAGCCGAAAAACAAGCAGCTGAAAAAGCAGCTCCAAAGAAAACGACCAACAAAGATTTGACTAAAAATGCCCCAGCGCCTCAAACCACCAGCGCTCAAGCCAAAAATTTGGAAGTAGCAGGAGGAGAAAACCAAGATCAACCCATTTAACATGAAAGAAAAACTGATCCAATATCAAAAACCACTCCTTGCCGTTGGTTTGTTGGTACTCTTGTTTGTCTTGTATTTTTATCGACATCGTCTTTTTAAAGGAACGCTCTTAACAGGTTCCAAACCGACTGTTAACAGTACTAGTGCCACCGCACCTCAAGCGGCTATCCTAAAAAAAGGCAGCCAAGGGGAACAAGTGCGACAGCTGCAACAGCTCTTAAATCAAGAGCATCAAAAACACGCTCCAACCTTCATTCCTCTACTAGAAGAGGATGGCATTTTTGGAGATAGAACCGAGCAAATGCTCCTTCGATACACCCAACAAAAGAGCATTACCTTAGCTCAACTGCAGACCAATCTTGCAGCCGCTTAAAACAATCTAAACCCATGTTTTTATTACTTCCTTTTTTATTAGGTGCTGGTAGTACAGGCTATTGGTGGTGGTCGAGTCAAGAGCAAAAAGAACCTTCTTTGATGCAAGAACTCTTTGACCTACTCAAACCTATTTTGCTTGTGCTACTTGTCCTTTTATTCTTTCGTTGGCTCTATGCCCAATCTACTCCAGCAACTCCAGCACCAAGCGCTTGAGTTGCTGTTGCTTTTTCAAAACCACTTCAAAAACCTCTTCCTATGGCTAGTTTCAACAGTTGGATGCTGCCCACCAAACGACGGTGGCGGCGTATCATGGCAGGTTATCAGGATCTGTACAACGACAAGGGCAATTGGTCTTCCAATCAAGTCGGGGTGGGTACTTTGATCGGTACCAATCGAAGTATTGCCGCTCCGACACTCATTGCCTGGCGTGGGCGCATGGTCTCTAAAGCAGAAATGGAGGCATTGTCTATTGGAGAAGCCATGCAGATTTATAAGGTTCAATATTGGGATAAGATCCAAGGCGACTTGATCCAGAGCCAAGCCCTTGCGGATATTTTAGCAGATATGAAAAGTTCGGCTGGAGGCAATGCCATCAAAGAAATGCAGCGCACCCTTAATGACTTGGGAGAGCGCCTTTCGGTGGATGGTGCTTTTGGGGTGGCTTCTGTTCAGGCGCTCAATCGGCAAATCCTGCGAGTAGGGCAGGCTCGTATTTTTAATGCCTTTAGACAGCGGATGATTGCTTATTACAGGCGTATTAATAGTCCTTATGAAAGGCAATTGATTGACTCCTTGAATCGAGATTATCCTGCTATGAAAACCGATTGGTCTCGAGTGGCGGTGACGGTTGGAGTGGTTGCTGCAGCTGGTGCTTTAGTTGTCTATGGTATTTATCAGTATCAACAAATTCAAACATGAAAAACAATTCTACTTTAAAATGGATGGGCGGTGCTATACTGCTCTTTTTACTCCTTCTCCTGGTTCTTAAGATTCGCTTAAAATTGGCTCAAGAAAAAGCCATTCAAACTTGTGAAAATGCTTTTGGTTATATGGATGCAACCCAACAGGATTCTATCCGTAAGATTGTGGCGGCTTTCCATCGTTATGGCGATGGGGACAAAAATAAGCTGGCTTATATCTTGGCAACGGCTTGGCACGAAAGTCACTTTCGTCCTGTCCAGGAACGGCGTGCAGCTCCTAGCCAAACGGAGCTGTATAACCGCCAAAATCAATATTGGTCCTCGGGTTATTTTGGACGGGGTTTTGTTCAATTAACTTGGAAGGAGAATTATCAAAAGATGGCTCGGGTCTTTCGGGTGGATTTTGTCAACCAGCCTGATCTAGCACTGCAGCCAACTTATGCGGCTCGTATTTTGGTTTATGGCATGATGCAGGGTTCTTTTACGGGACTTGCTTTGAAGGATTTTATTAATGCGAAACGCCAGGACTTTTATAAGGCGAGGCAGGTGGTCAATCGTTTGGATCGAGCTGGGAGGATTGCTGAGTATGGGAAGTTGGTTGTTAATGACTTTGTTTAATATTCGTTCTTAACTTCCTAACTCTAGGAATCATACAATAATATCCTTCTAACGGTTACTTTAAAATATTAAAACCTACAATTACAGGTCGTAGAATATAAGTAATCAAATCTACTTGTAGCAATAACATCTTCCCACTTTTCACCTAACTTACACCTCTTAACCCATATCCCTTGTTTATTAACATATCCCCAATCCCCATCCTTTTTCACAATAGCAAGCCCATTACAATAACTATCCCAAATTTCATCAAACTGAGGCTCAACACACCACTTCCCTAATGTATCTATAAAACCCCAGACCTCACCCTTAGAGCTTTGAATAGAAGCTCCTGCAACTCCTTCGCTAAAAAAAAGTACAGAACGATAAATTGGAGGAATCACAACCTCTCCCTTTTCATTCAAGAATCCACTATAGACTCTATTATTCTTATCTTTAGAAAAACCTATTCTAGATTCTTTACATTCATCCAAACCTCTATGTTCTGGAGGAATGACAAAAACAGTTGCTAAATTCTCATCAATGACAATATTCTTTCCATTTTTAATAGCAGTTGCTATTCCATCACTAAACGGACCTATATAATCAAATGAATCAAGGGGCTTAAGATTATTGGTAGAAATATGAAGCTGAACCATTCCTGAATCTGTATAAAAAAACATATTCTCTTTAGTAGAAGCATAAAGAACCCCTTCTCTAACAACCTTAACTGTATCACCTAATACATTCAATATAATAGAGTTACCATTTTCTAAACAGACAAATAAACCTCCTTTAAGTACCTTTCTTAACGATTTAGGTTTTTCATATACAACATTCCCTTGCTTTGAAATTAGGTACTCTTTAGAAATACCCATAGAGTCAGCTAGATCTACAATTGCATATCCATTAAAAAACGGCTTAGCATGCCTAAAAGTAGGTTTAATTTTCCATTCTCCATTTAACTTTATATAACCATATAGACTATCTTTAACGACAGAAGCGATACCTTCTGTAAAATAATTAGCGTGCTTAAATTGTGGTTCTACGATTGTTTCCCCTTTATTATTCATATATCCATATAGTCCTGTAGAATCTTTAAATGGGAATATAAATAGATAACTATTATCCTCTACTTTATCCAAGGCTCGTTGACAACCTAACAAAATGACTAATAAAACAACTATGTAGCTACTATTTTTTTTAGAGATCATTTTTTATTCTAATATGTTGCTTTTCCTGTTTTTAATGCTTCACCAATAGCTCTTCGCTTAACTTTATCTGGTGTATATCGATTATCTTTTGCTTTATTATTGCCTAATCTATTACGTACACTCTCTGTATATTTTTTATTCCTGTCGCCACTTGTAAGTGTTCCCAAACTACTTTTGGACGGGGTTTTGTTCAATTGACTTGGAAGGAGAATTATCAAAAGATGGCTCGTGTCTTTCGGGTGGATTTTGTCAACCAACCTGATCTAGCACTGCAGCCAACTTATGCGGCTCGTATTTTGGTCTATGGCATGATGCAGGGTTCTTTTACGGGGCTTGCTTTGAAGGATTTTATTAATCCGCAAAACCAGGACTTTTATAAGGCGAGGCAGGTGGTCAATCGTTTGGATCGAGCTGGGAAGATTGCTGAGTATGGGAAGTTGTTAGTTTAATTTAAATCGTATTGGCAAATAATATTTCACTCGAACAGCTTTTCCATCTTGTTTCCCAGGATTCCAAGCTGGAATTGTCTCCACAATTCTCAAACATTCTTTTTCAATTACTTCACAAACGCCAGAGATGACGACAATATCTCTAAGGCTACCATCCTCATAAATTGTAAAATTAATGATTACTTTGCCTTCTATTCCTTCTTCTCTAGCAAAATCAGGATAGATAATATGTTGATAAATGTGTTCTAATAAAAACCGATCTGATTTTTTCTTACGTTCCACTATATCCTCTATATGCTCAAATTGTTTCAAATAAGGCATTTCTTCAACAATAGTATAGATTGTACCACTCTCTAATGGCTGTACAGATCTTTCCTCGACTACTTTTGTTTGTTCAAAAATAGTATCGGCTTTGTAAACACCATTATTAATAATATTTCCTAATGTATCATATTCTGTAAAAGCCCCCTCTCTAAGGTCATCAACCCAAACTAATTCATTTTTCAAACGTCCTTTATAATCATAATTTTTCCATTTCCCATGATACTTTCCTTCCTTACAGCCCCCTTCTGAACTTAATGTTCCATTATGACGATAGTATTTCCAATCCCCCGTTTCTTTATCATTATCATAATGCCCCTCTACCTTTTTATTTCCATTATCAAACCAAGTTTGGTAGGTTCCATTTTTCAACTCACAATTCCCAGTTTTATAAGTAACCAACGCTGTAATTTGCTCTTTCTCTGGATAAAATGTTCTAACAATGTATGCTCCTTCCTTAGTCTGAGAAGTCATCTTTTGATAGGTCATTTCTATCTTTTTCTCTCCTTCTTCTAAAAATCTACGATAGTCTCTTTTTTTAGCAATAAACATACCTAATGGAGGAGGAATTGGTGGCGGCGATGGGAGTTTAAATTGCTTATAAATTTTTTGCCTTCCACTAATCGTATCTCGATAACTTGCCATCTGTTTATACCACCAGCGTTCTATATCTATTTTTGAAGACAACAATTCACCATCTAATATTCTTACTCGATCTGTCTTACGATTATAAACAGCTCGCATAGATATATTAAAATAAAGTTTCGCCCTATCTCCTTTTATGGAATCTTCTAAAAATTTAGATGCATAGATATTAATTTTAAACACATTTTCAGTACTTGTCAATGCAATATCTGGTATTATATAAACACCTTTTTCTTTATAAATTTCATCATCAAGAAATAAATTAACAACTGTCTTTTCAAGGCTTGATGGCTTGATGACTTTTAATGCTTTCCACAATTTCACCTTATCTTCTTTCTCTATTAGGTGTTTTATATAAACAGCATAATCTCTAACTTTCCAAAAGTTAGTTTCATCTATTTCGACTTGCCCACTACTTCTAAACGAAAAGAAAAGAACAATACAGCATACTAAATATTTCATGGTTCAATAGGTTTAATACTCCGTTGATTTTTTAGTTTTCCTACGAACCCGCAGGCTCACGAAGTAAAAACGTAAAAAAGCATCTTGCATTAGTTTAATTATCAGTCTTTTAGTACAAAAACCAACAAAAGTACATCTTACTGATAATCAAACTAATACGATTTTTCAACGGAGTAATGATAGGTTATAATAAATCAATAGATTTTAAGAATTCTCACTCCTCATCTTCAGCAACAAAAGCACTAACAATAGGATCTACCTCTCCTTTAGTATGATAAGGACATTCCCGCCCAAAACTAGACCAACCAGTACTCCAATATAAAATCATCTCTTCCCAAAAAGGAATCGTTTTATCCTTTGCAGTAGCATACTCTAACTTGTACAAATTTTCTAGTTCTTCTTTAGGCTCTACACTCCAACAATCAAATTCCTCATCATACTCCCAATACATCAGTTCCAAATGTCCACCCAATTCATTTATCAAGTAATGCCTCATCCCCCACCCATATACAATAATATCTGAACCGCAAACCGATAATACAGGATTGTCAGAATTAGATGGTTCGCTAACCACAAAACGATGTGCATGTATAGGAATCAATTTTGGCGCTTGTTTCAACCAGTTCGAAAAAATCTCCTTTTTTGTATCATCAGATTTAGGGCGCTCTTTACCCCATGATTTTAGCCAAGTCTGATTAACACCCAATACATCTTGAAGTATCGTTTCAAAAACCCACTCAAAACGATAATTCAGCTCATCATCATCTGTTTTCCAGTTATAAAAAAAAGACTTCTCAATATAATAGACTTCATCATTGTCATCGTAACACTCAATGGGTTCCTTTTTATCAATCGTATGTAGAATATTTAAAAAAGCTCGATGTTCTTTGGTAAACTTGATTTGATATTTTTCCTCAATGGCATCAATTTCTTCTTCCTCTAGTCCAATCCACTTTGCTCCTCTCACCCACTCCTCTGGGCTTACTCCTTCTTCTTGAGGAACAGGATCCTTGCTCCAAAATGTTTCTGTGATTTCCTTGACCCAATGCAGAAATTCGATGTAATCTTCTGGGATATTCATGGTTTAGTAGTTTGTTGGTTAAATCTCATCTAAAGTATCTATTGGAATATGCTTTTCCTTACAATACTGGTCAATCTCTGAGTCATTCTTAAAGTAAGAATCGCAGAAATCCACCAATTCACGCTCGGTTGAATCTACATAACGATCATGCGCTGTTAAAAGTTTCTCTGTCTTTTCAACAAATACCCTAAAATCTGAATTAATATTACATAATTTATCTACTGTTTTAAAATCTAGTTCTTTATAACGAGACGGATATAAAATTTCACTTTCATAAGGATTTGCTTTCAGTTCAATTACTCCTATACCAAACGACTGACTTAGTCGTTCAATTTCTTCTAACAAACTATCTCCAATCTCAAAAGCAACTAAGTAACCATAATGAGCCCAACTAGAATTAGACACCGCCTGAAAGAAAGATTTTTTCAATTCATAATCTGTATTGATCTCTTTCTTCAACTCATAAGAACTCATTTTAAAAGTATCTTCCTGCTTAACGGCCTTCAGTAGAGTTTGACTTTCTTTCGTTTGCAATTTCAAAAAACTAATACCTACCATATCAGGATGTATCCACTTTTGATTACTATCTTTGGTACTCCTAGATAGTTCATGAAAAATGGTTTTTGAATAAGTTCCTTTACTTTCTAAATAAGTACTCAACAACTTATGCAAATCACGTTCTTTGAACGTTTTTTTTGAATTCGTTTTCTGAGGTGCTATTTGTGTCAATACAGCTGCTCCTATCTCCTGCTCATGTTTAGTTAAATAATATGAAAAAACACCTCCACTTCCTTTGATACGTTTCACTCTACTATCCTTTTTTCTAATAAAATCTCCCAACTCAGCTGAAACCGTAGAAACAGGCGTTTTGGCTCCAAAAACATAGTAATTATGAGCAACTATATGTTGATACACCTCATTAGAATTAGCCAACCCCTTAATATCTTCTAAGCTTTTTAAGGTAGCTTCTTTTATTGTCATTGTCTTATATTTTCATTTGTTACAAAAAAATCATCAAGCAGCAAACCCACGTCCAAGCTCTGCCAAGCTATAAAAATGCTGAAAAACAACATCCAGTTTTTCCCCAAAGATTTGGCGATCATAAGAATCTGGCAATCTATCCCCAAGTATTCTATTAATCGTTCCCTTCACCTTGCTCTGTGTAGCTTTTTCTTTATGCCATTCCTGAATTAAAATCTTATTTTTAGCATCAAACAACACATCCAATAATTCTTTTGCAGCCAACTTCACCTCTTGTTCCTCCTTCTTCGTTAACTTCTCCTTTTTCAACAAGTCAAACAACTCCAACTGACTCTCAGACATATCATTTTTAGCCGCTCGTTGTTCTTCTTCCGATAAACGCTCAGCTTGCTGTATCAATTCTTCGTAGGCACGCTCAATCGACAAACTACCTGAATTATACTCTTCAATCAAACGTTCAAAGCGATCCAAAAAAGTTCCTCTAGTTTTGTTTTGTCCAATCATTTGCTTGAGTTTCTTTTCCATCAACTCTCGCAAATCAGCAAACTGAATATTCTGATGTTTCTTTTCAGGAAATTCAGCACGGAGCTGCGCAAAGTCCAAACGACTCAAGTCTATTTGCTTAGAAGAATTAATCGTATATTCATAGGATTGTTCTCTTAGGTCGCCCATACTCCCAATACTACGATCTAACAAAACATCTAGCTTTCCCTTCGCCCGTTCAATCGCATCATCCTGATCCACCTGTCGATCAACCACCTTACGCAAATACTCCAAAACTTCCTTCTCTCGTTTAATTTCAGGATAATCGTATATATCAGGTTTCGAAGAATCATAAAGCCCAACAATAGTATTCACAAATAAGCCCAATTGCTTACGATATTCATCTCGCTCCAGGATAATGTTAGCAGCATCTTGGAACAATTCAATCTCTTTAAAACTCTTTTCTTTCAGATCTAAAATAGCATCCAAATCAATTGCCAATTCTTTACAATAGGCTTTAGCTTGAGCAATAGCTTCCCTTAATAAATCCAACAATTCTTCAAACTCCTTTACAGGAAATTCATCCGCTCCCCCTTTGCCTTTGCCTTTTGAACCTTCCGCATAATCCGCTAAGGCTTTCTTCAGGTTTCTAAAGACACCAAAATAATCTACAATTAAACCATTTTTCTTTCCCTCAATCACTCGATTGGCTCTAGCAATAGCTTGCATTAAACCATGATTTTGCATTGGTTTATCCAAATATAAGGTAGATACAGAAGGCGCATCAAAACCCGTTAACCACATAGCTGTTACAAAAACAATTCGATACGTATTATTGGGATCTTTAAAATAATCTTCTATGTTGCGACCATCCTCATCTGGATGATCCATGAGTTGACGATGTTTTGTTATGTTTAAACCCTTCTTTTCAAACTTCTCCCTTTCTTCCTTATCCGTTCCTTCTTGGCTGATAACGGCTGCCATACGAGTTTCCTTCATAAAGTCAATGGCTCGCTTATAACGGCTTTTTTCTGCTGGATCTTGGGTTTGTTTGCTTTTTCTGTGTAATTTCTTTAACTCTTCTTCCAATGCTTCTTGCACCAATTCATACATTTGAACGGCTGTAAATTTATCAATACAAACCACCATTGCCTTCATGGGCTTTCTTGCACCATTGTCATCGTCTACATCCAAACGATAAGGAAAATGCTGCACAATGTGTAAGGCAATTTCTTTCAAACGATCTTTTCTTCTTACAATCTCCAATAAGGTAGAATATTCTCGATCCAAGCGTTTTTGTTGCTCCTCTGTTAGGTTTTCTTCCTCTAAGATTTGAGCAGCTTCGCCAACCATATCCTCGTTGATTTGCTCAACTTGAGGAACTGACTTTTTATAGAACAAAGGAACCGTTGCTCCATCTTCAATACTTTGCGCAAAGTTGTATTCGGATACATAAGGTCCAAACCAATCTTTGGTTAATTCATTGCTCAACAAAGGTGTTCCTGTAAAGGCCATAAATTGGGCATTGGGAATGGCAATACGTAGGTTCTCGCCATAGCCTTTGTATTGTGTTCGATGAGCTTCATCTATAATGACAATCCAATTGTCTCGATCCGTTAGTTTGGGATAACTTTTTCCTTTTTCAATGCCAAACTTGTGTATGAGTGAAAAAACATGGCTTCGATTGGATTGCAAGTATTCTTGTAATTCCGCCCTGGAGCTAGGGCGATAATGGCTTTTCTTTTTTTGATCTAATTCATGGATGGTTTCTGTCTCTAAAAAGTTACGATAGATTTGATCGTCTAAATCTTTACGGTCTGTGATAATGAGAAAGGACCAATTTCCTTGTACTTTTCGTTCTACTTTTCGAGTAAAGAAAATCATGGAATAAGATTTTCCTGAACCTTGGGTATGCCAAAATACGCCTAGCTTTCCTTTCTTTCCTGCTCGATTTTTAAAAGATTCAATCGCATTGTTAACCCCTAGAAATTGATGGTTTTTGGCAATGATTTTTACTTTGTTGTTATGATACAAAACAAAGTTCTCAAAGTAATCTAACAGTTTATCCTTTCGGCACAAGCCCTCACAAAACAATTGCAAGGTTAAATGGTTTCCACTCTTTTCGCTCTCTGCTTCGATTTCCTTTCGAGTTGGTTGTTCATTGGCAACCGTTGTATCTTCTAGTTTTACCCAAGAGAAGAAATGTTCCCAAGTTGCACTAAAAGCCCCTACACGGGTTTGGATGCCATTCGATATGCCGACAAATAGATTGTACCAAAACAGTTGTGGAATGTCTCGTTTATAATCGTTGAGATTCTTATCAAACCCTAGTTTGACTTTTTCTGTAGCATTCTTCAACTCAATCATCACCAAGGGCAAGCCGTTCACATACAACAACAGGTCGGGTCTACGAGTAATGTTTTCGGTGCGTTGGTATTCTATGCTCAATTGAGTGACCACCACAAAATCATTGTTGGAAGGCTGTTCAAAATCCAAGACTTTCACATAGTCGTTTTCTTCCCTCCCTTCTTTGTTCTTATACGTAACAGGTACGCCTCCTTTTATCAGTTCATAAACTTCTTTATTGGCAACTACTGGCGTCAACTTCGCTCGGCTCTTGCTCAATTCCTCAACCGCTGTTTCAATACAATCCATTGGCAAAACTGGATTCAATTTAATCAACTGTTTCTTTAAGCGATCTGTTAACACGACATTTTTTAAGTGCTTGCGCCCAATCAATTGCTTTTCCCAAGCATCTATATGCTGATAGCCCAAGCCTTTTACAAATAAATTGACGTCTGCTTCTTCAATATGCGATTCGTTGATAAATGCCATGTTGTTGCTTTTTTAGGGTCTACTGTTGGTTCTTAACTGCTCACGGTGCTTGCTGCTTCTAGTGTTGATAAGGTTAGGTTTTCTACGCTTAGTTTTCCGCTGATTAGTCTGGGTAGTAATAGGTCTCTTGTTTGTTGGAGGGTTTCGTTTTTTTGTTGAAGTATTTTAATTTCAAGAAACATAGGGTTAGCTACCTCATGAAACTTTTCTATTACTTCTTGATTAGGTTTAACAGCTTTTAAGTTCTCAAATTTTGATTTACTAAGATTAGCCATAGTAGCTCCTGTTGCTGAATAACTTTCTATCATTGGTTTCATTCTAATTAAAGTATAATACAAATACTCTAACATCATTTTTCTTTTTAGAATAACTGAATTAATCTGTTGATTTGTTTGACTTAATTTAGTCGAAATCCCAACCTTTCCCACTGTACCTATACAGCTAACAACAATTGAGTGTTTAGGAATATATTGACTTGATTGGCTATTTGCTCCTTTTTTTGATAATGTTTCTTCTGTAGTTGAAAGAAACATTCCCTGTTTCATGTCAGGAGTTTTTATAAAAGGAATATCTCCATTAAAATTTGAGTCATCTTTTTTAGATGGTGTTTTACCTGTTACTATTTTACCAAAATCTTTAACTCTTTGAATTTCCCAGCCCAAAGGCAAAGCCCCATCCGTACCATGTGGCACCTCCTTCCCTTCTTGATCCACAAAAGTAGCCGATTCATACCCAGGAAAACGAAAGCGCACAAACCACTCCTTGTAAATCTCTGCTGCCATCTCTTCTAAGAGTTGGATGCGTTGATTGTTGTTTTCGATTAAATTTGTATAATTCATCAATATTCGACCTATTTTCAATTGCTCATCAATAGGTGGAATATTAAGTTTGAGACGTTCAAGTATATCGTTATTTAAACTTGCTCTTGTTGACAAATTAGAATATGCTGAAATTTGAGCACGAAACTGAGAGCTTCTTAGATAAAATCCTATAAAAATGGGATCAACAATACCTTTAAATTTAGGGCGTAATCGTTTTGTAAACCCATTAAATGTAGCATTGGGATAATCTTTTAAAGCAACACAACTCATTCCTAACTCATCATTAGTTTCACTAGTTCGTGTTAAAAATATATCTCCCTTTCGAACAGAACATTTTTCACGCTCTTTTTTTGTTGTATTGACTAATGAAACTAAAGATTCAGGTACGAAATAATTTCTAAAAACTTCTTTGAACGATAAAAATGGATACCCTGAACCAAACTGATCTGCACTTTTAGATAAACCAGAAGAAAAATCAAAATATTCACCTAGAGATATAGTTTTCCAATTAGCCATTAACGATTTGATTTAGGTTCACAATAATTTCATTTGCTAAAACTTTAGCCTCTTCATTTAATTTTTTCAAATAAACCTGTTTACCTTTTAGCATAGAAACAAACTCTTCTCGTGTAATCTTATCATCCTCAATCTCCACCCCAACATAACGTCCAGCATTCAAAGAATAATCCTGTTCTTCTGCATACTCACTAGCATCTGCCATCTTACAAAGTCCTACCACATCTTGATATTCGGCATCTGGAAAACGCTCTTGCAACCAAGTAATATTTTCCAACCAATATACCACCCATTCTTTAGCCATTGTATAATCCTGTAAAGCAACTTCCAATTGCTTATCTCCACGACTCAAGTTCCCCCAAGTCGTATCGTTTTTGAGTTTAAGATGTTTATCCGCAAGCGCCCATAATTCTGATAACTTACTATTATCCATCTTAAAGGATTCGTGAATGGTTGTTTCTATTTGAAGAAATGCCTTTACCTTTTCAGACAATTCCAATTGTCTGTTATTTTCCAAGCTTACAGCTGCCAAAAGTTTAGGCAAGTCTACTTTCCTATCTTGTGCTTTCCCTACGGTATTTTCAAAATTCTTTATCCTCAAAAAGAAAGTGGCACCTTCTAATTTTTTACGCTTAGCAGTGCTCAATTCTTTCTCTTGTTTTTTAGTATAATCTTTCAAGTTTTGTTTTAAGGATTCTTGTGTCCGCATTAACTCAAAACGCACTGAATTCAAGTCTTCCAAAGCTGTTTTTAATTCTTGAAAGTAGCTTTGAATCAATTCCAAATACCGCTCCTTCTCTCCACGATACAAACGCACAATAGCCGCTAGATTTTGCTGTTGCTCATTCGTCCATTCTCGATGCGCTCGATCAATCTGATGGTAAACATTTCGAGCATCCAAAAAGAGAATTTTATCCTTGCGCTCTGTATGTACCTTTTGCTTATCAAAAAACCACAAGGTAGCAGGCAAGGTCACCGTCAAAAACATATTAGAAGGCATACTCACCATGCAATCCACAATACCTGAATCCACAATCTTCTTGCGAATCTCTTGCTGCGCTCCACGAGCATCCGAAGCCGAATTGGGCATCACAAAGCCAGCCCTTCCCTTTTCATTCAAAGAAGTAGCAAATAAAGAAATCCAAAGGTAATTGGCATCTGCAATCTTATCAACCTTTTTCCCTTTATTGGTTGGCAAACCATATTCATAAAAACGTTGATCGTTTTTAACCGTACTCTCTTTTACCGATTTGACGTTAAAAGGAGGATTAGCCATTACAAAATCAAACTTCCCATAACTGTCATAAGCATCTGTTTCATAAGAGTTCACTTCTGTAATTTCTCCTCTTAGGTTATTCACCAACAAGTTCATCTTTGCCAAACGCACGGTTTCGCCCATATACTCTTGCCCACAAACGTAAATATCGTTGACATCTTTTTGGGATTGGTTGATAAAGGTAGCGGATTGAACAAACATCCCCCCTGAGCCACAAGCAGGGTCAAAGATTTTTCCTTTGTAGGGTTCTATTACTTCTACAATAAAACGTACGACAGAAGTTGGCGTAAAAAACTCCCCTCCTTTCTGCCCTTCGCTCATGGCAAATTTCCCTAAGAAATACTCATAAATTTTACCAAAAATATCTCCCGTCGCATCTTCTGGAATGTCCGACAAGGTCTTCAGCAATTGTGGTAAAATATCATCCTTCTTCTTCTCTATTTCAAAATAAGCTTCTTTAGGTAATACATCCTGAAAAGAAGCATCTTGATACTGTTCAATTCCTTCCATTGCTGCTCGCAAGGCTTTTGCCATGCTTTGATCTCCTGGTAAACTCAACAGGTAATCAAAACGAGCATGGTCGGGCATGTAAAAACCACAAACTTCTAAGGCTATTTCCTCTATCGGGCGCTCCATTCGAGTCCCCTGAACTGCTCCATGATCTGCTTTAATTTTCCACTCATGCTGTTTATATTTGTTCTCTGCATATTTCAAAAATATCAGTCCCAATACAGGTACGGCATAATCAGAGGCTTTGATTCCACCATAAGCACGCAAGGCATTAGCAGAATCCCATAATTTATTTTCTAAGTCTTTTAGTTGTTCGTTGGTCATTTATTTTTACTTCGATTTGGTTTAGCCTTAAATTTACATTTTTTGCAATATATTTTGACTTTTTAGTTGGAAAAAGTGATTTTTTAGTATAAAAACTAAAAACTTAAGAGTTAATATTAAAAAAAAATCTATTTTTAAACCAGCAATTTATTAAAAGCTCTATTCTTCTCCTTTTAACAAGTCAAGTAAAGGATATTATTAAAAAACTATTGCAACCAATGGAGTTCTTCAACGAAAAAGACTTTACATACCTAAAACGCTATGCAGGACAAAAAAAATCATCTATTCCTGAATCACAAGAAACTTACAACTATCTCAAAGATGTTAGTTATGAGAAATTAAAGCATCTGGCTATAACTATTGGAAAAAATTTATTTGAGGGACAAAAGAGTATTCATGTCCATAGAAGACCAATCAACCAAGGAGGTAATTTTCAAGAATATTTATGGGCTAAAATATATCCTACACCAATAAGTTTAAATAACAAAATCCTTGCTTACACCCTATCTATTGATACGGAGGATCAATATGTTATTAAAATTGACACCGTTGGACTTAATGAGAACGATAAACTCAGAGAAATATATTTAAAATATCGAGGAGATTATTTTAATTCTGAAATTGTCAAAATATATCCCAAGAAAGAATTACTCTCCTATAATTGGGAAGAATTAATAAAACTCACAGAAAAAGCCATCCAAGAGTTAATACCTAAGTTTGATATCATTGCTACACTACTTGGCATTGATAATAATTCTAATCATGCTCCTACTAACATAACTATTGAGAAGCTTAATATCCCATTAAACAAAATTCTTTTTGGTCCTCCTGGCACAGGAAAAACGTACCATACTATTAATCATGCGGTACAAATCATTGAAAATCTTACTCAAGAAGAATTAGAGGCAAAATACACTAACAGAAAACAATTAACGGATCAATTTAATACTTATAAAGAAGCGGGACGAATTGTTTTCTGCACCTTTCATCAAAGTATGGGTTATGAAGATTTTGTTGAAGGAATGAAGCCTTTAGAACCTAAAGAAGAAGGCAGGAATATAACCTACAAGGTTATTCCTGGTCTTTTTAGAAAAATATGTACTGAAGCTAACAAACAACAAGAACGTAGTATTCTTATCGGTGATGACAAAATCCCTCTTACTGAAGAGATATTTAGAGAATTATACTATAACTATACCGAAAAACTTCCTAACCAAAAAGAAACACACTCCAACTTTCAACTTAACACACCAGAAGGGTATCCATTTTATCTATACAAGAATTCTGTAGGTTCGGTTATTGTCAAAGCAGGAACGATGCAAACGTCAATGAATATTTGCTTTAATCAATTATCAAGAGTCCTTTTTGAAGGTAAAAGCCCAACTTATAAATCTTATGAACAAAAGGTTATTGATGACATATTAAAAGACAAAAACCTTGAAAAAAATCAAATTGACAACTCTTTAAAAAATTATGTCTTAATAATTGATGAAATAAATAGGGGGAATACTTCTCAAATATTTGGAGAACTAATCACCCTAATAGAAGAAGATAAACGAGCTGGTAATGATGAAGAATTAGAAATAAAACTAGCTTATAGCAGAGATCCATTTAGTGTTCCTTCTAACCTTTATATTTTAGGTACAATGAATACAGCAGATAGAAGTGTAGAAGCTTTAGATACAGCATTGAGAAGGAGATTTTCTTTTGAAGAAATCGCTCCCAATCCTCATTTAATTAAAACAGAAGGGAAATTAAAAAAATCAATGGGAGTTGTTTCTGAAATTGACTTAACGCAACTTCTTACAATTATAAATAAACGCATTGAGGTCTTATTAGACAAAGATCATCTTATTGGTCATAGCTACTTTATGAAAATAAAGGATATTGAAGATTTAAAATATACTTTTTACAATCAAATTATCCCCCTACTTCAAGAATACTTTTTTGGAGACTATGGCAAAATAGGGCTTATTCTAGGCATTGGCTTTGTAAAAGAACAATACACCGAGAATAATCTATTTTCTGAATTTCCTTATGAAGGAATAGCTTCATTCCAAGAGCGGAAAACATACCTTATACATGATTATAGAATACAAAAAGAATTATTTATCAAAGATAGTCAAAATGAATTAAAGTTTAATTTTATAACAGCGGTCAAAAATATGTTGAATTAGGTATGAATGATACATTTCAAATATTTGAGCATCAAGCGTTATATACTAATAGAGGAAATAATGAGTTAAGACTGACTCAACAACAACTTGGTCTACTTGAACAATTCTATGGCGATGGAAATGATTTTCCTTATTACTCATTGGTTAACAAGGGAATCAAATTTCGCCAATACGTAGGTGTACTTAAAATTGGAAACACTACTATCGAAGTGCTCCCCAAAGCTGGCAAAATAGATAATAAAGAAACTTGGCAAAATAGACTTATTGAGATGTTAAAAGCTGTGGGGATGTTTAATATTCATGCTCCATCTTCTAGTAACTTAAATATTAAACAAAATTCTATTCTAGACTTGTATTTTGAACTATTCATTACTGAAATAGAATATCTCCTACATAGAGGGCTTATTAAAAAGTACAATAAAAAAGAAGGGAATCAACTAGCTTTAAAAGGAAAAATTAAATTCAATAAGCATATACAACAAAACTTAATACATCAAGAACGTTTTTATATTGCTTATACTAATTATGATATTAATCATAAACTACATGCAATTCTGTATAAAACATTATTAGTTCTTAGAAGAATAAACCTTAATCCAAGTTTAATTAGTAAAATAGGCAAAATCTTGCTAGACTTCCCTCCTATGCCTAATATCAAAGTAACTCCAGTGCTTTTTGAAAAAATTGTCTACAATAGAAAAAATACATCTTACAAAACCGCAATAGACATTGCTCAACTAATCTTACTTAATTATCACCCTAATATTACTCAAGGTAATAACCATGTTTTGGCTCTAATGTTTGACATGAATTTACTTTGGGAACAATTTGTTGCCGTTAGCTTGCAAAAAAATAATTCATTCAAAATATCAACTCAAAGTTCTAAGAACTTTTGGAAACCTTCAAAAGGCTATGCTTCTCGTTTACGTCCTGATATTATCATTGAATTAGACAAGAAAAAATATGTACTTGATACTAAATGGAAAAACTTGTACAATACAAATCCATCTTCAAACGACTTACGTCAAATGTTTGCTTATTTACATTATTTCGATGCTAAAAAAGCTGCCTTGGTCTACCCTAGTTATGCATCAAACACGCACACTGGACATTATTATGACACTAAAGGAAATATAAATCAAAATTGTAGTGTTCTTGCGATTACTACAGAACAAAAAATTAGATCTTGGCAAAAGGCCATTTGTTTACAAATAGAACACTGGATAACAGAACCAAATTAAAATACCAACTCAGTACCCAAAATCCAACAAAAGCCCTATATTGTTGATGTACAAAACAATATAAGAGACGACTTTAATCTTGTCCTGGGCACAATTCTAGGCTACATTTAGCCGACACAGAGTAGTAATAAACCTAGCAAATATCGCTGTTTCAGCTAATTTATTACTACTCTTTTTTTTGTTACTCATTTGTTACTCCTACTGCTCTCAGATACTCTCTACACAGGTTAACATTTCTTTTTGTTACCCATTTGTTACCTTTTTTAGAACGCTTTTTGCTTCACGTTTCTAAAAAAGAAATTCAAATGATTCAATTTAGCTTAATTTACAACTTCAAGAAAAAACTTCGTAAAGATGGTACCGCTACCATTCACATCAGAGCCTATCTCGATGGAAAACGAAAATACATTTCTACCAAAATCTACGTCAAGCCCCGACAGTGGAGCAAGCGACTATCCAAAGTCATTGACCACCCCAATGCCGCAACTTACAATGCCGAAATTCAACGGCAAATCAACGAACTGGAGAACTATGCCTACGATTGGGTAAGAAAACACGATGCCATTACCCTCAATCAATTGGATGCTTATTTTAAATACGAGGACAACGGTTCTTTTACCGAGTTTTGGAAATACGAATTGGCCAACGATACCAAATTAGAAAAGGAAACCAAGAAAAAACACAAAACAGCGTTGAATTATTGGACCAAATTTAAAAAGGATGTACAGTTTTCTGAGTTGACTTACAACCTCATTCGAGACTTTGACACCTTTTTGTACCAACACCAACTCCACACCAACACGGTTTACACCCACCACAAACAAGTAAGAAAGTACATCAATTTGGCCATCAGGAGTGACTTGTTGGAAATGAATCAAAATCCTTATCTAAAATTTACGCCCAAATTGGTGCCAACAGAGCGGACGGTACTCACTGTTGACGAAGTGCAACAAATAGAAGCCTTGACCTTTTCTAAAGAGGAGTTTTATTTGGAATTGATTCGGGATATGTTTTTATTTTCGTGTTATACGGGGTTGCGCTTTGCCGATACAGCTCACTTGAAGTATGAGAATATTGATGCGACCAAGGAGGGCTTGGTTTTGAATATCATTGCTCAAAAAACCAATAAGCAGCTTATCCTTCCCCTATACAAACTCTACGAACGAAAGCCTGAAGCCATCATTCAAAAATACAAAAAGCAGGTACTTTACCTTCGTGGTCCTGTCTTTCATCCTTACAGCAATCAATACTTTAACCGTACGCTCAAGGTCATTGCTCAACGTGCCCACTTGCAAAAGAAGGTAACCAGCCATGTCGCTCGACATACCTTTGCGACAAACTTGGCTTCTAAGGTACCGCTACATATTTTAAAGGCAATTTTGCAACATTCCAAAATTGAAACGACGATGATTTATTTGCACTTGTCGAATAAGTTGGTCAATGATGCTTTGGATAGCGTGGATTGGTAGGTTGTAAAAAAACAAGTTGCCCTGTTGTTGGGTGACTTGTTTTTTTTACGTTCTAGTGTGTGTGACCAGTTCTTATTTTTCTTCCTCAATGGCATCATCTATAAATTCAACTTGGTTCTGCAAATTTTGTTATCTGCTGCGCTTTTTTTTGTTAATTCCAAGAATATTTAGAGTTTAATAGAGGATGATTTAATGCAATAGAGTCAATAGTTTTATATTTTCTTTTGACCTTTTTATACCATTTCTTATAAAGGGAGAATATTTTTTTTATGTGCTTTTGATTGATTAATATTTTTTCAAAGACTTCTCCATTTTTATAGTACATACGTTTTCCTTCTTCATACGGGTAAAGAACTTTAGAATCAAATTCATCTTTAGAATTTAAAATCTTAACCGTAAAATGATATTTGTCGAAAAGCACGTTTTTTTGAATTATTCCTTCAATTAAGAATATAGCAACGAGTTCATGACTTATTCTTTGATCTTCTCTGGGTTTTCCTGCGTACATTATCCCAACTGAGTCTTGATATGTGGATACTTTCCAACTTCGATTTTCGTTGTAGTTGCCTTCATATTTTAGTAGCTCTTCAATAAGTTGTATTTTATTTTGGATTAGGTTAATGTTTTTGATAGCGTATGTTCTATTTTTTATCAGACTGTCAATATTTACCCCTTCAAGAAAATTTTGATTTTGAGATTTTGAAACCCTACATAAAAAGAAAAGAAGAAGTTTTTTGAAAATTAGGTAGAGAAAAGAAAAAGACAGGTCATATTTGTAATGCGAATATCAAACAAAACCTGTCAATATGAAAAAAAACGATTTTTTCACAAGTCAAAGATAGTTTAAAAAGTCTATATCAGCAAGAGCCATCGGGGCATGCACTAAGCCGTTTGAACACTTTGTGTGGCTTAGTGACAGGAATGATTAAACGAAAAAGTAGCCATTTGCCAGATATAGGTAGTGGTTTACCTCAAGATATAGATGCCGCAAGTCGAGTTGTTCATGCCAAACGATTTCTGTCAAATAAGTGGACAGATTACAAGGTACATTATCTTCCCTTTCTAATTGCATTTTTACGTTTTGCTTTATCCAAAAAGAATAATAATCAAGACATTAGTTTAGTAATAGATGGGAGTCAAATGGGAAGTAAACATGTCGCTCTTGTTGTCAGTCTAGCTTGGAAAAAACGTAGTATTCCTATTTGTTGGGTAATCAGAAAAGGGCGTAAAGGACATTTCCCCCAACAAATGCATTTAGACATTATTCAACAAGCAGCCGAAATCTTAAAACCGATTCTTTTTACTCAAACTAAAGTGACTTTATTAGGAGATGGAGAGTTTGATGGAGCATCTATACAGCAATTATGTCGCCTAAAGTTAGGCTGGAAATATGCTGTAAGAACAGCCAAGAATACAATTTTACATGAGCAAGGAGACTGTTTTAAACCTCGATTTACAAAAGTACCAGATGGAGAAACATTTTTGTTTATCCCATCTGTTGAGTTTTCTAAAGAGAAAATTCAAGATGTAAATTTTCTGCATTGGCATGATCCTAAATATGATGAGCCAATATTTTTGATTAGTAATCTAGATGACCCCTTTGAAATTATAAGGCAATATGAACTGCGTTTTTCAATTGAAACCATGTTCAAAGATTTCAAATCAAGAGGATTTAATATGCATAAAACAAGATTAAAGGAAGCTTATGACATATTTAATCTGTTGATTGTTGGTGCATTAGCTTTTTGTTTTATTATGGGATTTGGTGCTTTACATCAAAACAGTCCAGTAAAAAAGAAAGTTCAAGAAAAACAAAATCAACAGTTTTCAATTTTTACATTGGGCTTAAAATTAGTTCATTATTTTATTGAAAGGGAAATCCCTTTCGTCTTTTCTCTCATATTTTCAAAGAACTCGTCTTAGTTTTTTCTAAGTTTTTATGTAGGGTTTCAAATTTGAGATAAGGATATTTTAGAATTTATAAGAAAGAATAAAATTATGAGATAGCTAATTTTTGTCATCAAATTGCGGTGTACCCTGATTTATTTAGGTTAATTTAGTAGTTTTCTGCTTTTTTATTTATTTTAGATGAATTCAGAGTAGTATAATTCTATTTGACAGAACTTCAAAATAAACTTAGCAATATTATGAAAAAATTATTCTTTATTTTTTTTCTATATTTTTTTACTAATACTATATTCGCACAGTTTGACAAGACTATTTGTGAGGAAATTCTAAATAAGATTGATTATAAATCAAAGGACAAATTTTTTGTCTGTATAAAACAAGATGGAAATTCTGACAGATCTTACTATAGCGGATTTACACCTTCTACTCTTGCATTTACTTTTAATGAAAAATATATGGTAATCAAATCTAATCTAGAGGAAAAAGATTCTCGTACGATTTATATTACCTACGATAAGATAAAAGCTATTTTGATGGAACCTGCGGAATTTAGGGATTATGATAATATGAAGACAAGATACTCAAATACAACAATTTATTTAAAAGAATAAAAATCGGCAAGTATTCTAAGATTAAAACACAGGTTTATTGAAATTATACAGGGGCTATTTTACCGACTGTACTCGGGGTGTTCAGTGCAACAGCACAATAAAATTAGTGGGGTCTCATGGACCCACTTAATTTTGATCGCTAATTGTTTGTTTTTGTTTTATTTCTGGTTTGCCTACAAAAAAATCTAAAGTTCTTATAATTGTTGTATTGTTATTTTTATCATTACTTGTTTTGAAATCTACATTAGTCGTGTGGACTCTTCCCGTTTTATCTTTAAAACACCAAGTATTATTTGGAGGAAATTTTCTAATTGTGTCTCTTGGGAAAATTTCATAATCTATAAATTCCATTTCACTTTCTGCAACTGGTACTCTTTTTAAACCAAGCTCAGAAAGGAAAGAAAGGATTTTAGGAGTGTCAATTTTTTCAAATAATAATTCACGTCCAATTTTTTCAATGGCTACTAATCTTATTAGAGACGATTCTTTTATTTTCGTTTCAATTTCAAATGTATCTAAATGGATACTAATACCTTTAGCACAAGCCTCATCATTTTCTTTAGGATAAAACTGATAATATATAATATTTCCTTCAATTTCTTTTCCATAAGTACCATATCCACAAGGTTGGTAAAGAAGTTTACAACTGTCTTTTAATAAATCATCAATACTTACATTATATTCATAATCAAAAGGATTATAAGTCAATTTTTCCTTTAGATCTAAGCAGGAATAGAAAAAGAGGCAGAGAAATAATATGTATAACCTAATGGTCATTTTTGTGTTAAGTTAATGTGATGGTTCCCCTTGATAGGGTTGTCAAATCGCTAAGTTTGATTATTTTAATATTTATATTTTTCCTAATTGTAGACAACGGCTCGTGTATATTGCGTGGTACAAGCCATGCCAATATAAAGATAGCTATTCCCAAATCAAAATCGCAGATTTTGCGGTGTAGAACATGTGTTCATTTTTGTAAGGCTATTCCTGATTCGTACCATGAAAATATACACATTGTTATGTAGTGTTCTTTTTTTTTATTTCATCAAGAGTTAAATTTAGAATATCGCCATCTTCGTGGTAATTTTCAGAGTTCCACTCTTCATCGGAGAATGGAGGTAATACTTTTTCAGGTGAGAAGTATGTTCCTTTTGTTTTTATGTCTAAAATTTCTTTTGTATCACTACGACGAGTTACTTCAATATGAGTGTTTGGGATTGTAGCAGAATAAAGATATTGTCCACAAAGAAAGATACTTTTTAATTTCACTCCATCTTTAATTTCGAAATAAAAACCAGGACCAAAATCTTCTGGGTCTTCTCTTTCTACAGCTTTTCTTGATTGAATAATTGTAATTTCAGCTTTTATATCTTCAATAGGGATTTGGGGAGGAAAAGGAAAGTCCTTTAGAGTAGAAAAATGAAATTTTAAGTTTATAATAAAAGCAATAATAACAATGGAAATTACCATATATAATTCTGCATCTTTATTCCATTTTAGATACCCATGAATATAGTTACCTAAGATTAAAAGAATACCAATGATAAATACCAAGGAGAGAATGAAATTTTCAAATAACCACCATATCATGGATATTTTAGGCTGTTTTATTAGTTTCAGTTCTTTTAATGAAAGCTCTCTAGTGTAAGTTTTTATCATAGTTTTCCTTTATCAAAGTGTAGCTTTCTTTATACGATAAATCCTGCTTTTTGTTTTTTAATACTACATAACTCTCTTATATACACAATTGCATATACAACCACCTATTTACCAATTGCCACCCAAGAGCACCAAGCCGAAACGACAATCCCCCACTGACACATATCGAACAAATGAGTGAACAATGCTTTGAATACCGTTGAAAGATACAAAAAATCAAGAAATTGCGTACACAATTCCCCCCAACAAATAGCAATCCCTTGGTTTTCTAAAATAGAGCCTTTAGCTTTGAAGTCTATTTTCTAAGCTAAAACCAAATTCATGAAAAACCTAAAACAAAAAGCCTATGAATAAAGAATCTGCTTCTGCTCTGGGCTGGGGGCTAGTTGCGCTCCCGCTCTATCTCTATGGTCTAAAAAATAAAATGGGCTGGAGATACTGGTTAACAGCTGCTCTTATTATTGCGCCTATTGGTGGAGTGATTGGACATGCCCTGGGAAAAGAAGATAAAGAAGCCAAGGCTTTGCAAAATCAAGCTCAAAAACATGCTCTGGAACAAAATGCGATTGAAGCTTGTCGAGAACGGGAATGCAAAGACAAAGGCGGCTTTTATTTCAATGGTCAATGTCAAGGTGATCCTATTGTTACTTCTTACGGTCAAATATTGGGGACCAACTATCACGACTTGAATTGTTAGTTTATGCTCTCTTACTAATATAGAAGGTTGCCTTTAATTATAGAGGGCAACCTTTTGTTTTTGCAGTATTCTAAGATTAAAACACAGGCTTTAGCAGTTCCGAGTTGATTCGAACATAGCCGAATCAACCGTAATTGCGGTTATACATTGTTGGCATTAGTCTATTTTTTCAAATAATATATCTTTCACAGTACCTTCAGAAGCAACTTTAAAAGAAATTACCTTTCCATTATTGCCACGATTGAATGTGTACTTTGTTCTTCTATTCGCCCCAAAGGTATCTTTAACGCCTTCTTTAATTAGGACACCTTCATTATTGGGGTAGTTTAAAATTAGATTGTTGTTTTCAATTACAATAGAATATGTAACATTGAGTTCGTCTGAATGGTAGTTTCCAACAAACGCATCTAAATTTTGATTAGGAGATGAAGCAAGTACAATGCTTTCAAAGTAGAAAATAGCCCCTCCGAAATCAACTAATAAATCAGCTCCTGTATTTCCCTCTATTTGAAATGTATATACAATTGAAGGGTTATCAATTCGGACGAATGAATTTGCGCTTTTTGAAATTAATGTTGTGGCACTTCTACCAAAGCTGCTAATAGCTTTTAAGGTGTCATTTTCAATAAAAATTTCCATTCTTAAATCACTGTTTAACTCTTGATAAACTCCTTTGAATTTCATTTTTTCGCTAGTAGAATGCTTATATGATTCTTGTCTTTTACCCTCAACAAATGTTTCATCAACAAGTAAATCCAATATTTCATAAGAAATGTTTACTGCATTAACATCCTCAGAGTTTGTATATACTATAACTGCTATGTTTTTCTTTGGAATGCATATAAATTGAGAACGCATGCCTAAATCCCGACCACTGTGATTATAAGTCGTAAGTCCTTTGTAAGAAGAGACAAACATTCCTCTAGCATGCCTCATAAGTTGACCGTTATTTAAAAGGTCCAATTCGGTTATAAATTCTGCTAAATAGAAGAAGTCATGATTTGGATTTAAAAACACATTAGACCATTTTGCTAAATCTTGAACGGTACTCCCCATTCCACCTGCACCAATACAATGAGTTAAGGATTTGGGTTGTCGGTACTGCCCACTCTCTTTGTAATAAGGATATGCTCTGTTTTCAATAATATCTTCTAAATTCTTACTGTAAAATGTATTATGCATTTTCAACGGTTCAAAGATTTCTTGCTTGGCAAATTCTTCAATTTTCATTCCTGAAACTCTTTCAATAATTAATGCAAGCAATACGTAATTTGTATTAGAATAAAGCATCTTTTCCCCTGGTAAATTATTTACACCTTCTTGTTTAAACATAAGCTCTTGAATCATTTTATTTGTATAACCTCTATGTTTATAATCAAAACCTTGCAGATCAAGAAGAACGTTATGGTTTCGAATACCACTCGTGTGATTCAAAAGATGCTTTATTTGTATGACATACTTATAATTACTTAATTCTGGAATATATTTTCTTACATCATCATTAATTGAAAGTTTCCCTTGTTTTTCCAATATACCTATACATGCTGATGTGAACTGTTTTGTAATAGAAGCAAGTCCAAATACTGTTGAATCATTAAAAGGGAGCTTATATTCCAAATTCATTACACCTTTATTAATGTGATACATAAGTTCGCCATTTTGAACAACTCCAACAGTTATACCTGGTCCAGATTCAATATAGGAATTCAGGATTCGATTTATGTTCTTATCGAAAGAAGTTTGAGAAAATGCAATCGCACTAGTAAGAGCTGAAATAATGGTTAGTATGAATTTCATTTTTTTTAATGATGTTTTTTGGTAATTAATGCCAACGTCAGACTGTTGAAAAAACGATAGACTTCTTACCTAAAGAGCTATTAAAAGCCGTTTTATTGGAGTTTTTCAATAGTCTGGCGTGTATGCATATGATATGCTAGAAGTTATGCGCTGTACAATATAGCTATTCCCGAAGCAAAATCTGCGATTTGGCGGTGCTAGACAAAATCCCTGAACTTTAACTTTAGCCCTGATTCCTAGAATAGCCATATGCACTTTATTGGCAACAGTTATTTTTTTTTATAGTACTCATAGAAATAAAAAGATTCATGGATTAAAAGGGAGAAATCATCGTAAGTGTATTCTTTTACTAAATTATTATACTTGTTGAAATGTTGAACACGGTTTGATGTAAAATACTTCTTATGATAATCATGGTAATCGGTCTCCCAAATTATCTTTTTCCTTTTTTTGAATATGACTTTTTCAGCAAGAAACCACTCATTTGTTGCATCATTGAATATAAACTTTTCATAGTTTTTCTTTTTAGGGTGAATTGATATTTTTAAACTATCTGTGAAACCATTTTTTTCTTGAATGAAGACTTTAGCTAATCTGGAGTCTTCAAAATTACATATAACCTTAAAAGGATTAAATTCATCAATTGCTACTTCAATCTTTTCGAAATTAAATTTGGGATTGACTTTATCTTTGAAGTATGCTTCTCGAATTTGTAAAGTATCTTTGTCTTGAACATTTATTTGACAGAATGATTTTTGGGAAATTTTAGTATAAATGTTAACTGTTGAGGAATCTGACCAATATAGTATTTTATGAATATAGTTCGGGCTTGAAACCATAATTTTGGTGCTATCTAAAGTACTAAATTTAATAGAACTGAGAGGAGGAAGATATGTCGGCCATTCTTTTGGACTACCGTCTGGTAAATATTCTGTTATAAAAGTATCTCGTCTAATTTTTCCTTGCCAATAAATTTTAAATAAATAATCAATTTTGATATTAGTTTCTTTCTTTATTTGTCGAGACTGACAATAAAGGTTTTGAAATAAGAATATAAAGAACACGGAGATAATTAGTTTTAACATTAGTTTAGTTTGATTTACTAAGTATGACTTTATGAGGTTTTAGTTTCTTACAAAACAATATTTTAGAATTCCTTTATAAGGAAGGAAAACGCATTGTTAATTGTTGCCAATACCATATATACACAATTGCATATACAGTCAACTATTTATCAATTGCGATCCAAGAGCACCAAGCCGAAACGACAATCCCCCACTGACACATATCGAACAAATGAGTGAACAATACTTTGAATATCGTTAAAACATACAAAAAATCAAGAAATTGCGTACACAATTCGCCCCAACAAATAACAAGCCCTTGGTTTTCTAAAATAGAGCCTTTAGCTTTGAAGTCTATTTTCTAAGCTAAAACCAAATTCATGAAAAACCTAAAACAAAAAGCCTATGAATAAAGAATCTGCTTCTGCTCTGGGCTGGGGGCTAGTTGCGCTTCCGCTCTACCTCTATGGTCTAAAAAATAAAATGGGCTGGAGATACTGGCTGACAGCTGCTCTTATTATTGCGCCTATTGGTGGAGTGATTGGGCATGCCTTGGGAAAAGAAGATAAAGAAGCCAAGGCTTTGCAAAATCAAGCTCAGAAACATGCTCTGGAACAAAATGCGATTGAAGTTTGTAGAGAACGAGAATGTAAAGACAAAGGCGGCTTTTATTTCAATGGTCAATGTCAAGGTGACCCTATTGTGACTTCTTACGGTCAAATATTGGGGACTAACTATCACGACTTGAATTGTTAGCCTATGCTCTCTTACTGATATAGAAGGTTGCCTTGTTTGGGGCAACCTTTTTTAGCTTTTAACCACCTAGACTATTTATATAAGTTGAATTTCTTTTAAAATAGAAGACAAGCATTCATCAATAACTAATATTTGCTCATCAATTATTGCTCTATCAAACGTAACTAGATTATCTTCTACAGGAGACTCAGATAATAGTTCTTCTAACTTTACCAACTCTTTCTCTAACTTAATAACACACGCATTATCAACATCAAGTGCGTTGAACAACTTTTGTAGAAAGGAGATCGAAGGAATAATCTGATTGTTGAGTACTTTAATAGTTTCTGTATCAATAAATTCACTGTAAGTCAAACTTTCGCAGAACTTATGAAAGCTTGCCCATGTCGCATCTAATTTAGAGCTTAGATATTCATACTGATTCTGTGTTTTATTAACTTGTTTTTGCAAAATATCTGCAATATAAAGACCAACAAATAGAGTAATAATACTAAGGGCAATATTAGGTATATCTAGTTCACATTTTACTTTAAAGTATCTAAATTCACTTGTAATATAAGAGACTATAACCCCTAGGCAAAAAGCAATGGCAATGGAATAGAGATGGTCTCTTAGTTTCCTTACAAAGGATGATTCTTTGAGCTTTTCTATCCATGAATTGCCTTTAGATGGTTTAGGCTGGCTCATAAATAGTATCTTTTATCTTTTTTATGTATTTAGGTGTTTCTCGTGAAATAATCAAAATATTATTCCAAACAATATCAGGAGTATGTTCATTTCTTAGCCTTCGAAATGCTTCGTTTAAAAATGAACTCATATATCCTTCACCACCATCCAAAATGATTTTTAACTTAACTTTTTGATCTAAAGCAATTTTAAATTTATCTTTCAGCAACTCATCAAAAAATTGTTGCCCAGAGTGTGGACCATCTTCATAAGTTCTGAATCCTGTTCTAGACGAAAAATCTTTTGGGATGTCAATTGTCACCATAGTTTTATTGTTAGATTGGGAAGTGTGCATTTGGCTCACAAGTTTTGTTTATTTTCCAAAAATAATAAGTTCCTTCAAAATTTACCTTTATTGTCTCAATTATTCCTTCATCGAAATCTAAATAGACATTATTTGTTATAACAACCAAACTAGTAATAATCTTATCAGTATACATTTCGAAAATAGTTGGCAAGCCTTTTCCTCTCCACGACAAGCCTGTTTGAGATTCTATACCATCTTCAAAGGCTGCTTTTAATAAGGCAGCATTATTTCCGAATAATCGTCTAGCTGCTCGATAGATAAAGTTTCTACTAAGAGTCTCTGTAATTCCTTTTCCATTGTCTACAAATGAAAACTTAACAGAGTTTTCTGCTTCGTTGTGGCTAATACCCAAATGCCAAGTAATCTTATCCTCAGTAGAAAAAGCATGATCACAAGAGTTTCTTAGCATTTCGCCTATTCCTCCATATAAACAAGGACATCTTGCTTTAGTTCCCCAAACCGTCTCCATTGCCTTATAAACTTCAGGAACAATTATTTGATGATGAGTATCTTTTGTTCCTGTTGTTAAGATTTTATTCTTTGAATTTTGATTTTTTGATGCAATCGTACCACCCATTCGATCCATAAAACCTGATGCTTCTAGAATGTCTTTTGCAGCTATGTTTGTAGGTTTTTGTCCTTTACAAAGTATATCATGTCTCGATAAATCATCTATAACAGACAATAACATAGCCAAAGCTCCTTCTGCTATAACTTGGACATTTCTCAAATCTAAGTCTAAATAATGACCTCTATGGCCATATTTTTTGACCTTAGCTATAAATTTTAGAACTTCTAGGACGTGCCCATACCTTAAGGTTAAATTCTCAGGGGCAATGAGTCTTTTAAATTTATTAGCTAAATGATTAGTGGCTTTTGTGTTTGATGGTAGATTTAACTTCTTTTGTGTACTTTTAGGTCTGTATCGTTTTGGGGATCTATGCCGCTCTTTTCGTAATTTCTTCTTCTTTGCCATTTTTGAGGGTCCATTCATTTTTTTGAGGAATAGTTAAAGGTAAAAAAAATATTAAAAATAAATAATTTAATTTACATACAACCTTCATTAACAGGAGAAATAACCACAGAAGTATAAAGCTTTAAAACCTTAGACTTGTTTCTTAACCTCGTTAATTAACCATTCGGAGCCATATAAATCTGAAATAGAGAAGAATTTATTTTCATTAATAAGTTTTACAATAGCTTCTATTGTATTTCTATCTACTTGTTCTTCTAAGTTATATATGCTAATAGTTAGAGAGTGTTTCTTTTTTATCTCTACTTGGTCAAAAGTTATATTCTGTAAGAGACCTCCAATAATTATTATTTCTCTGATAGGACCATAGAAGATAATATCTTCTAAAGTTGAATACTCAAGAGCTATTGAGTACGAGTGGAATTTAGTTTGTTTTATTTCAATATCTTTTTTATAAAAAAAATGATGAGGAGTATAAATGTTGCTTTCTGATAAAATATGTTTTTTTTCAGTAGGAAATAAAGTGTTGTATTCCCATATTATAATTTGATTTTTACCTGTAGGCAATAAATTTCTAGAGAAAGAAAAAGAATATGCTTTAGATATAAAAGAAAATGTACGATTAAATCGAATTAAATATATAACAAGCATTATAGGAGCTAGGAATGCCAAAGTAGAAAGTCCAATTATTAATAAAGAATGAATTAAAGTATGTTTAAATATTAGTCCAATGATAATATGAATTAGTATAATAATAGGTAATGCAAACCCTTGATTTCCTTTGTATTTAGATAAATACATAACATTACTGCTAGCTATTTTAGACAGGTTCATGAGTATTAAACTAGTTAAAAGCATTCCAATAATAATAATAATAAGGTCTAATCCTAAAGATGTATTTGAGTAATATCCTAAATAGATAAAAGGAAAGAAGATTAAAATAGAAGCTAGAACACTTAGCATTCTGCTTTGTTTATATATTAAGTTCAATATTTTTAAATAAAAAGACATTGGATGTTTAAAAATATGATAACAACAATATTGTAGGATTCCAACATAGTGATTTATTTTACCACAGATATTAAAGCACTGATTTTTAATCCAGGCTTTACTTTTACTATTTGATATTCTTAAAAGAATGGGGATATTCTCATTTGCTGAAATATCCCCATCATATTTAATTGCTTCATATGTGAAAAATTCCATTCCGTCAGTCCAGTTTGGGGACTGAATTAATTTATTACTAAATTGTTTTTCCTTGAGTTTGTCAACAATTTCTAGTGAAACAAAATATTCAAAGAAAGATTTATGAACAAAGCTGTACATGTTTTCATTTCTTTGTAAGAAGTATGCTGTAATTAATTCATTTTCTAAACCCTCACGAGATTCAGTTCCTCTAATGTCTAACTTTTCAACTTCCCTTTTTATATAATTATTAATTGAATCTGTCCTTAGTGAAACTTTTTCTAGAAATACATCAACAGCAAGAGTCCGAAAAAAGGATAATATTATTGTTCGTTGACTTTGACTCTTATTTAGTAGACTAACAATTTTTTTACTTGTTTGCCGCTCAATCCAATGGTCTAAATAATGATTCATTAATGTATTAGCATTAAGATTTTTATTTTGATATTCTTTATATAAATAAGGTAGCATTTCCCTTATAATATGCATCATAGATGGACGCTTGCATAAATCATAAATGCTATTGTTGTTTTTTATAAATTCGAAATATTTAATGACATCTTCAGTGTTTTTATAAAAGGCTTTTATTGATATTTTTATATTCTTATCAGAAAGGTAATCCAGTAAAATTTTTTCACAAAAAGGAAGTTCTCTAGGTACAGAATTATCTATAGTTATTTTTAAAATGTTTCTTTCTTCAAATTCATTCGGAAAGTAAGACGGACGCCCTGCTATAATTAGCTTGTTATTTTTAACAGCTAATTGCCAAATAGCATTTAATTGGTCAAAACGCTGTTCATGCGTTCCAATAAATCCCATTTCATCAAAACCATCTAGTAAAAAGATGAAGTTTCCACTATGTATTAGCTTATTAAATAGTTCAATTCCAGTATCTAGTCTGTTTTGAACTATAAATTCACTAATAGCACCTTCAATACCTCTATGTATTGGAGATGTACTTCTTAAAGGGATGTATATAGGAATTCTATCTGACTTTCCATCTAGCACTTTTTGAGCTAAATGATGTGCCAAGTATTTGAGATAAGAAGTTTTTCCTGTACCAGAATCCCCCATTAATGCAAAATGTTTTCTATTATCTTCATTTAGCCATTTCTCTATATATTCTGTTAGATGACTATTGCCATTATTGTATGTTGGATTTATAAATGTATCAGCTAAAGTTATTTTTTTATCCTTAATTGTAAGAGTAGCGAAAGGTAGTTCATCATTTCTGAATGAATAAATTAAATCCTGTAGATATTTATCGAAGTTTATAATTTTTTTTAGAAAAGTCTTTTCTGTGTATATGTTTTTCTGTAACGAGTCAATCCCCCCCCCCTTTTCTAAAATATAATATTCCTCAATAAGAATATTTCTTTGTTGAGGAATAATGTTGTTTTCTATTAAGATGCTCTTTATATTCTCTAATTTAGAATTAGCTAATGATTCACTAATGTCAATTGGGAGGACGGTTTCATGACAAAAAATTATTTTAAAGTAAGTATATATCCCATTTTTGTAGTAACCATAGAGTACTTTTAGTTTTGGGTCATAGTTTAATTCTAAATTAGGATGCTTTAATTCAAATAAATTCTTGACTCGTTGATGAAAACGGTTATCTACAGGTAAAGGAATAGGAGGTGAACTGATAGTATGTTCTGGAACTATTTGTATGCTTTTCTCTTTATTCTTTGCGAATTTTTGCCTCAATCCTATGATATAAAATATAGTAATTGTAGATATTGAAAGACAAAAAATAGCATAGTTTACTGTATTGTAAAAGTCTGAAGTGACTGAGGTAATAATATTTAAGTTATACTGATGATTAAGAAAAGTAATAAAAATATTTATCAATGAAGGGAGTATGGTAGTTATAATTGTTAGAGAGCCACCAATTATAACTACGGCAACAATTACAGGGTAAGTTAACGATTTAAACTTTCCTTTTTGGCTTTCAAAAAATTTAATAATTAGAAGCCTCAACAGTATAAAAATTAGAATTAGTATTAATGTTGTTATTAAAGCAGAGATGTATATTGACATAATGGGGATTTGAGATATTCTATAATGTAGAGGTGAATTTTGATGAAGATAAATAGTAAAAAATGTAATTAATTAACACTTTATAAATTAGTGTTTTTTTTTATTATCAAAAAAAAATGCATTTAAATAAAAAAAAAGCGAAAAAATCGCTTTCTACTTCTGATTTTTCTCAAGTATAGCAATAAGCCGCTCCTTATCTTTCAACCGCTCATCTTTATCTTTTAGTTGAGCATCTTTGCCTTCAATAACTTTGTTTCAGGTATTCAATTTCCTTTTTCAGGAAAGCAACTTCTTGAGCTGTTTCTCTTGTTTCCTTGTTCGTACTATTATACACGTGCTGAAGCATACCGTTTGTGTTGACGATGCTTTGTAAATTAGAATGTTCAAGTTTCAGCTCATTAGATTGGACAAACCAATGAACCTTGATATAAACATTTTCTCCTATTAGTGTGGAAGATTCGGGGTTCAAACTCGAAGCTTCTGTCATGGATTTAATAATTGTTCTTTTGTTCACAGGTATAAGAGTAAAAAGGGGGTATGATGTAGATTTACACTTATTGGGTCGTATTGAAGGAAACAAAAAAATATAATAGGTTATGTTTTTATAGAATAATCAAATTTATACTCAAAAAAAATATGTACTTAGGTAAAAAAAAGCTTAAAAGCTTTGTTCTTTCTTTTTATTAAAAAATGTTCTTGCATAAGGGAAAAGGATATTTACCAAAGCACTTAGAAATAATAAAAACGCACCTGTATATAATAATGTGGATGAGTAAGCAGGAGGAGAGGTTGAAGTTATTTGATTGATAGCAATACCTAAGACAATTGTACCTGCTATACTAATGCATGCAGAAACAATAGCAATAAATGGAGCTGTTTTTTGATGCTCTAATTCTGCTTTTAAATCAATAATCTCAATTTGTTGTTGGGTTGCTTCCCTCACTTTTATATTATGCGTATTCAGCAACTGCCGAATAGCTATAGGATTGTTTTCTAAATCTTCCACGGTTATTGCATTTAAGTTACCTCCTTCATAGATTGTTCGTTCATCTATATTAGGGAGTGTTATTCCTGTAGAGCCACTCATTGTTCCATTGATTTAGTAAGCCATGTATATTGTAATGTATGTCCTGTTTCACCAAATAATGTACTAACTCTATACGTTAAAGATAACAATTTCCCATCAAAATAGCCAAGTTGCATAGGGATTTTATTTCCTAAAACATTTCCTGCTAAGAAATTATAAAACGTTAGCTTAAGTCTAGAATCATTGACTTTAGAAGCTTCTATATGATGGCTTTTATAAGCAGTACTATTTTGAAATGAAATTTCAATTTCAATTGTACTAATATAGAATACAATTGGTTTTCCATGTATTCCAATCACCGAACCACTATCAAGTACTTCATATTCTCCAACTTTTATTTTCATTATTTGAAGTTGTTATATAGAAAAAAGGGTTTTATACTCAAAAAAAATATGTAACTAGTCAAAAAAAAGGAACAATGTTCCCTTCTCTTTTTATCGTTTTAATAATCTGATAATTTCTTCTTTGTCTTCTAGTGATTGTCTTAAATGCTCATTCTCTCTTATTAAATGCTCTAACTTAACCTTCAAAACCTCTGATGTATCAGAAACACTAGTATTGTTTCCTGTATTACTCACTTGATTAATAGTGCCCTCTTTATTTGTAATACTCTGAATATTATTAGTACTACTTTTAATAAGCATTTGACCTTGTCCTTCTAAAATCCAATCTATACTAATTTGAGTATTATACTTTTTCAAAGCTCTTACCATTTTCATAGATAAATTATTACTACCATTTAGGTAACTAGTATAGCTTTGAGGTGTAGTATACCCTAGTATTTCTGAAAAGGTTTTTTTATTAAATTTTAAAAAAGACCTTACTTCTTCAACTCTTTCTCTTTCAGTCATTTGCAATTTTATATACTATTTTACATTGATTTAAAATAGAATTTCAAATTTAAAATTTTGGTTTTGTAAAATTTTTAGACTACATTTGTTTTAACAAAGGGAGGTAGTCAAGCAAACAAGCTCCATTTTTAACAAAAAAGCAATTAAGCAAATACACATATACAAGGGTTATTGTTGCCAAAAAGAACTTTCAAAGATTCTTTTTAGGCTACTCCATGTAGACGTATGTAGACCAATGTAGACAAATATCCAAACATCACAAAAAAATGTAAATAGTTTTTCATGTTTCTTTTGAGGGAAAGGAGGGTGAAATGATTGGGCGTACTGTGTGGTATTGCGACCTTTTGAGGAAGAGGCAGCAACTAGAGAGCGATCTCTAGCGTCCAGCGCTAAGTATAGGTCAAGTTGAGTGTTTCTAAACAAGGAAAGCTTGTGGACAAGCTACGAGCTTCCTTTTTTATCACTTTCAAAGCCTATCAAAATAATAATATAGTTCACTATTCTAGTGCCTTAATGGAAGGCGGCTTTACGTCCCGAGGTCAAGGGGTTCGATTCCCCTTGCTAGAGCTAAAAATCCAATTTATTTTATCAGAAGTAGTGTGTGCCGTTCCCAATTCGGTATGGGCGAAGCCATGTCAAAATTTAAGTCTATGGAAATAAACATCAACCACAAAGAGCAAACATTTTACCAATATGTGTTAAATACGATGTCTGTGGCAGACTTTAACACTTTACCGAGCCAATTAGAGGCAAGTGCCCGCATGACCACCATGCGCTTGCAAAAACCTAGTAAAATGAAACTGTCAATGATTCAAAAACTGGAAAAAGTATTGGGAGTGCCGATCAAGGAACTGGTGGACCAATACGAAATCGGTTTTGATGTCTTGACGGTTCGAGAATACAAACAATTAATTCAAGCGGACTAAAAAAAGGTGTATGAATGGACAACAAGAAAAGCAGTTAACCGAAGCAGAGTACCAACGTATTATAGCGCAACAGAGAGCAACGATTGAGCTATTGGAACAAGAGATAGAGAACGGAAAAATATTTGAACAGAATTTTGTCAACACAGAGAAAGCAGCGATTCTTTTGTGTGTCAAACCAAGAACAATTCGAAAGTACAATTATGAAGGCAAACTAACAGGCAGAAAACACAAGAAGGAAAGCCGCCTGTTTTTCGCCCTTAAGGAAGTCTTAGCCTATCGGAAAAAGGTCTTTCGACATTGGGCTTCTTTTGATTAAATCAATTATTGAAAATTTAGAAAAACAACATCCTATGCTAGTAACCTTTAGAAAAATAAGATCGAACAAACACGAGTTCAGAGCACAAGATAAGGACAAGGTATATCAAGGAAGTTTAGACGCTTCTCCTTCTGATCGAGGCTCTACCTTGATCAGTATAACATCATACCCTTCCTTAGACAAAGAAAAAGCAGGGGAAGTGATGAGCAAATTCGTGGAGTATAAACGACAAATGAACTAAAAATAAGAACAATGTCCAAAACAAAATATTATCACTTATCCCTCCAACACAGCCAAGGAGCAAGGTATTTATACTTTTTAGTCAATGATGAAGCCGAGAATGGCGTTTCTGTTAATGTCAACAAAGCTTGTGTTCTTTTTGACAAAGAAGAAAAAGAAGGCTTTTTAGCGGTTCCCACCTACTTAATAGAGGACTTGGAACGAGAAATAACCGTTTTTGAACAAGGCGATGAAGTTGTTTTTAATACGCCAGAGAACTTGGAGCAATTGGGCTTGCAGGAGGAAGAAGGCGTCTTGGTTCCAATGCAGCAATATTACGTACTTCCAACCGACTATAACAAAGAGGAAGACAGCACCTTTTACTTTTTGCACAAAACTCAAGAAGAAGATGAGTGCATTACCAAGAACCTACGCCAGGCAAAATTGACCACCGTATACGCTGAGGATTTTAAGTACCTGTTTCTCAAAAAAGAACGAATGGAGGCGCTTAGCGTGGATTTAGAAGCCCAGTCAGGAATTGGTGTCAACAACACGGCTGAAAATCGGGCAGCTTTAGGCTTGGAGTATGATGAGGACCTTACTTTGGTACGAGTGGAGGAAAAAGAGGCAACAGAAACGGAGGCAGCGCCCGAAGAATCGTCCGTTAGCTATTTGGGGATCGGTTTAAAAGCCTTGAGTTTATTGATGGACCTTAGAAAAGCTTACCGACAAGCTCAAGCGCCTTCTGCCCCAAATCCACCGTATCGAACAATCAATGATTTAGCCCAGCAAATTCACCAAGTCAATCGAGAGAAAGGTTTTTGGGATAAAGAGCGCAATGTCGGCGAAATGTTGATGCTGGTGACCTCAGAGCTAGGAGAAGCGATGGAAGCGCATCGAAAGGGTAAGTTTGCGGATTGGGAGGCGTATTCCAATGAAGTTTCTACGATAAAAACAGCTCCTTTGTCTTTTAAAAAGCACCTCAAAGATAGCTTTGAAGATGAGCTGGCAGATGCCACCATTCGGCTGCTCGATATGGCAGCAGGGTTAAAGATTGATCTAGACAAACACATTCAAGCGAAATTGGACTACAACCGCACTAGAGCCCGCTTTCATGGAAAGCAATATTAAGAAAATGGTCTAAGGACTAAAAGAAAAGCCATAATGGTCAACTGGAAAGGTTTAGAATGTGTGTGTGTTCGCATTCAGAAGGGTTCAATTCTCTTCCCAGTTACGAGAAATCAAGCGCAAGCGGATTCGTTACGGCGACGTATATGCCGATAGAATTTTACTGTTTTTAACAAGAGGGCAATCGAAGGAAAGACTTGCCCTCTTTCAACCCAATCAATGAGTCAACAGATAGACATACAGCCAACGGTTTTTAAAGGTTCCCTTGAAACGAGTTTTTTTGATATGATCGACAAAAAAGCGACCTATCACGCAGGAAAAGACAAGATGGAAACCTATCAAAAAGAGCGCAAAAAAGGCGACAAGCGAGTAACGCCGTACACCCACGATTTATTTCACGCCATCATTCGAGCCGTAGCGCCCACGATGGAAGACATCAAAAAGCATCAACGGGAGCTGTACGAGGAATGTCGAGCAACAGGACAGTATTTTTGTTTTACCACCATTCCAAGTTTGCAAACGATGTTAAACGACACCCAGCACCACGCCGCCTTGACTCCAAAGGACAAGACCGTTTACAATCAAATCAAATTGATGTTGGAGATCGGCATTATCACTGAAAAGGTGAACTATGTTCAAACAGGACATAGAAACCCGTTTCCCTGCGAAAAAAGCCCCTCAGGACGAGGCAAATTTCAGTTGTGGATAAACCCAGAGGTGTTGTGTATTAAGGCAAAATACGAAGGATCTGCGGCTTCTGATAATGCCTCTTTTTTTGAGGCTATAGGGAAAAGTTTACCGCAATATAGAACAAGTTCTTTACTATATAAGGATAAAGAACTTAAATCAATAACCAATACTCCTTTGGATGTGGATAAAGCGGCTTTGCCTGTCGGCAAGTTGAATCCATCCAATATTCAGGATAAAGGACGAGAAATCAAGTCGAAGCCTGTGGCATTTCCAACTTTTCCGCCGCAAAATTGGAGCAAAAAACAATTTTCTAGCTTCAAGCTGTGGGAATTGATGCGCTACAATTTGTATCAAAATCGAGTGTTTAACGAGCAGACCAATACAGAGTGTCAGTTGCTGTTAGAAAGTCTCTTGGATCAAGCAGAAAAGCACGTACAGGCCTATCGAAAAGCAAAGATTCAAAGCTTTGAGCAAAATCCCGCTTATTTGGTAGCGAAAAACCAACCAAGGATGCTCAAAAACTTTGCGGCAAGGCTGCCAAATGTAGAGCGCTCTGCGGTGGAAATTGTAGCACATGCCATTATCAAGCAAGAGAAACATGCCCAAAAGAAAGGCTATACCCTCTGGTATCCTGTGAATTATTTAAACTCCATCGCAGCCCAAAAAGCCTTTGGCTATTCTGTGGACGATTGGGACAGGATTCAAGCGAACTATTTTGATAAAAACCGCTCGTCCAAAGCCTATTTTGAGCAAATCCAATGGATGAACAGTCATTACAGCAAAATGCTAGAATTGTTGCCAAGTGATGGTGCCAAACGGGTGTACGAGCTGACCAACCAAGCTTATTGGAAATGGTACCAAGGAATCAAACGAGATCCAAACCTCAGCGAATCAAAAATCAAAGAACTAACGAATTTATTCATACAAAAATTTAAACCATTGCTAAACGATGAACACCTCCAACGCCAATACCAAGCCGAAAGCTAAAGTGCAACGAAATTACATTGCTTATGTGCATATTCGGTGGAAGAACCAAACCAACAACAAAGCGATGAAGATAGAAAATGAGAAGCAGCTCAAGAGTGTTGAAAAATATTTGGTCAAGTATCGACACTCGTGGAAATGGGCTAGCTTAAAAACATTACATACAAATAAAGTCATCCATTATTATCATCCGAAAACAGGTGTTGAACGCTTGGATTTAAAAACCTACAAAGCGCAATTTACTGCCTACTCCTTGTACATCATCCCGACCAGCTCCTACAAGCGCAAAACGGGCATTGAAAAAGGAATTAGCCAACGAATTTATGATTTAGAGCAAATCCATCAATACTGGACAAAAGATGTGTTGAGAATAGATGTTTATCTGGAGGGCAAGAAAATTAATTCGTATGAGAATGGTCGATTTTTAAACTAATACAACATGTTTTTAAACTAAGATAACATGAGTGATTACAAACTATACACAAGCCTAGAGCAGCAACGAATTCCTTTGCAATTACAACGCTCGCATTGGCAACAGCTGCACGGATGGTTGAGCAACTACCTTAGAAATGGCACTGCGCACAACAGTTTGGAAGCGTTGATCCAATGTGCCTTGACTCAAATTTACATCAAGGTATCCAAGCAGCTGGAAACCTTGGCAAAAAAAGGCAAAGCCCTACCAAGTTTTTCGACCCTTCATTTGACGCCTTTGGAGAAATATTGCTTTCGCTACGTGTTTTCGATTGAGTTGGCAATTTTGGAGGAAGAGCAGGAAGATACGACCTTTTTCATAGCGTATTTACAACCCATTTTAGACCACTTACAAGCACATGAAATCAATTCTAACACAGGATTGAGCAGCATTTAGAAGATATTTATTTATTGATAATTGATAAAACAACATAGAAAATGGCAGATAACAAGCAACACAGCCCATTCAGTGCAAAAGATTATGTGATTCAACATTCAAAGCAACTGTTAAAAGAAGCTCCGTTGTGGGCTTTGATTAGAACCGATAAAAACGGTGCTATTCACATTCATACAGAGAGCAAAGCTCAATTTCTGGCTTTGATGTTTGGGGTGTTCAAAGAGGAACCAGAATTGAAGGAAGATTTGGATATGATGTTCAAATTCGAGGCACAACGAATTAAAAAATAAATCCATTAAAAAAGGAGTTGCTGTCACTTAATCCAGCAACTCCAAGTAAGAGCATTTTGAAAGACAAAGATATGACAACTTTTAGAGAAAATCCATACGCCAAGGCACGGAATCTGCTCAATGGCTGGATATTTAGAACGAATTTGAATAAAACCCTAGATTCAAAATTTAAGCACAAACGATTTTCTGAGCGTTTTGCTTTGGCAAACAATGCTTTTTTAAGCTTGGGTGTGGTGGCACAGCTGGCGAGCATGACCACGGCATTTGTGATGCTGTCTTATTTGTTTGTGAGCACCCCTACTCTCGTTCGCATCGTCGCTTCGATTACTCTGTTGGTAGCGATTGAGGTGATCAAACGTTTATCGACCAACGATGCGATGCAAGGACTTTTTCAGTATAAAAAAGTCGAGCCTTTTGCGGCTGTCTTGGGCTTGGCGACGCTAACGGTGAGCATTTACATTGCAATTGAGGGGGCTAAGATTTTGCCGAGTTTGCTTGTTGATGATGCGATCCAGGAGCAACCGAAACAAGTTGAACCTGATGCGATCAATGAGGACTATGATGGCAGAATAGCCGCCTTGACGTTGGAGCGTGATACTTACCGAGAAAATCGTCTTTGGAGGGGTCGCTTAAGAAGTGAGGATGCTGCAATCATTGAGCAATACAACGAAGATATCCAAGTAGTACAAGCGCAAAAGGATGCTGCTTTGGTGGAGTTAAAGACAGAAAATAAGGCAGCGAGAGACCAGGCTTTTCAAGTTTTTCAAGAGCGCTCTGATGCGGTGAAAGTAGAGCGAGCCGATTTAGGACGACAGCTGGTCACGGCTGCGATTGGTTTTGAGGTTTTGTTTGTGCTGTCGATGTGTTTTTCTTGGTGGTATTATACGGAGTGTGAGAAGGAACGGCAGGATCTCAAGGAAAACATTGAACAGCCGATAAACACAGGAAGTACTTCTAAAGTTAGTACTGAAACTTTGGAAGTAAATTCGAATACTTTGGAAGTTGAAGTGGTTGGTGCTAGGGCAAATAAGAAGATCGGATTCAAAGATTATGAGGAACAGGACAAGGCTCCTCTTGAGGTTGAGAAGGTGAAAAAAGATTATACTCGGATTTGTGTTCGTTGTTCTACGCCTTTTGTCCATAAAACGCACAATCATAAGTATTGTACTCGGGCTTGTATGTTGGCAAATCGAGAGGAACGGGTTGGTAAAAAATAGCTTATTTACTTCCAAAGTATAACAAATACTTTGGAAGTTTTTTGTTTCACTGGAATGCCTATGTTTGCTGGAATACTTTGGGAGTAAAATTTGATTGTTTTGGTTGTTCTTTTAGATAGAAGGATTTTTTTATTTATTTGTTCTTAGAGTGTTGTATATTGGAGTTATAATGGCGTGCATATAATTTCAAAAAATCATTTTTAGAAATGAAAAAAAAGGAGGTATTATCAAAGATTCAGGAGTTACTAAAAAGTGGGCAAAAAGAAAATATAGAAATCGCTTGTATCCAAGCTGAAGCACAGAATATTTCTAAAGATGAAGTATTAAATCCTTGGTTAGAAATCATTGACGATAATGAATTAATTGCAAGTCCTCTTCTTAATATATTCTCCAAATTATTTAGCCAAAATTCTTTATGGCTAAATGGCTTAAAAAAAATTCCTCAAAATATAATCTTTCTACGCAATTTAAAAAATCTTGATTTAGCATATAACGAAATATCTACTCTTCCAACCAACATTGGGGAGCTACTAAACTTAGAAACCATGAATTTATCAGGGAATAATCTAAGCACTATCCCTGAAGGTTTACGTTTCCCCAAAAAACTTAAAACCATCAAATTATCAGGGAATAACCTAAGCACCATTCCTGATGGTATTGGTTTACTTAAAAAACTTGAAATTATCGATCTATGCAAAAATAAATTTAAGAGCATTCCAGAAAGCATCAAAAATCTAAAGTCTTTATCCGATTTAGATTTATCTCTTAATTATATAAATTGCATACCTAACTTTATTGGCGATTTGCAAAATTTGACTAGACTAGACTTAGAAGAAAATGCTATAAGTATTTTACCTATAAGTATCTCTAAATTACAAAAGCTAGATTATTTAAATCTTGAGGAGAATAAGATTGAGGTTATTCCAGAAAGTATCTATGAACTAAAAAATTTAACATGTTTACTCTTAGGTCAGAATAACATAAAATCTTTATCAGAAAAAATAGGAAATTTAGCAAAAATAGAACTTTTAGGTTTAGAAAGTAATCAACTGAATCAAATACCAAAATCAATTTCCAAGCTAAAAAACCTAAAAGAGTTATATATAAAAGATAATATGCTTTCTATAAGGGAAGTACAAAAAATAGAGAAACTAGTGCCGTGGTGCAAAGTAATTACTTAACAATAAACTGTAGACAACAACGTTTTCTATGTCCGTAAGATGGTTTAATAAATGGGGACAAAAAAAGAGTATGGATCACTTCTTAACATACTTTAGAAAATAAAAAAAAGTCCAAAAAAATACGCTACTAAAACAGGTGGGCGTATTTTTTTTGCTTGACATTGGGCTATAAAGCTGCTATATTAGGCGTTTTAGCATTCTTAATAAAAATAAAAGCACATTGAAAAAACTGAAAAAAACTAGAGCAAAACTTCGTTCAGGAGAAAAGATTGTTGGCAAGGGTGTTCCCGATTGTATGCTCAACCAAGAGCGAATTAAGAAGCTCAAGCAACTAAATTCTAAAACAGCCAAAAAACGGAAAAAATAGATGAAGATTGTTGATACATTAACTCCAGAGGATGGTTCCAACTTGGAACGCTGGTGGAAGTTTCAAGGTTTTGAGGCAATCTATAAGGAATTTAGAAAAGGAGCTGTTAACGATGATTTAAAGAGGATTAAAGACATTCGAGAAGTGTCAAAGGTTTTTCATTTAAAAGGCTATCAATTTGGGAATTGGGTAACACATGAAGACCGTTTTAATTACTTGGCAGCACTCACGGTTTGTCTTTACGATTTAAATCGAGTTCTACAATTTAAAGGCAACAACATAGGTTTAGATAAACACTTAGGGATTGCTTTTGGAGCGAGGGGGAAAAGAGGTGCTTTGGCTCATTACGAACCAGGTACCAATATCATTAACCTGACTCGTTATAAAGAAGCTCATCGTTTTAAGGATCCTTATGACAAAGCAAAACGTTTTGTTATTTCAGGAGGGGTTGGCTCTTTTGCCCATGAATACGGTCATTTTTTAGACTATTTCTTTGGCTCTAGAGTAGAAACACATAGGGCTTTTTCGTTAACTAATGGGGATTCTACAGATTTTAAACGAATAACCTATGATGCAAAAAAGTACCCTATGCGCCATTTAGTAGAATCTATTTTAGAAAAAGCTTATTGGGCACCGAATAAAAAGGAACATTCTGTTTATGCGAATCGGATTAAAGGTGCCTCTAAAGGTTTACTTCAAAAGTATTTTTTGCAACGGAATGAAATTTTTGCTCGTTTATTTGAACAATACATTTCTCACAAACTAAAAAGCTTGAAGATACAAAATGTCTTTTTGACCAAGACAAAATATAACAAGGCTCAATATATGACCCCAACAGAAATGAAAGCAGTGATTCCTTTGTTTGATAAATTGTTAGTACAGATGCGAAGACATTTTTAAATCCTATTCTCCTTACCATTAAAGAAAGCTGTTCAATTTTGGACAGCTTTTTTTATGCCTTTTTAGAAAGCCAAAAAATTACGCCCCTAAATCAAGTCCCTCAAAAGAGAATCCTTTTGATTGCCAAACAGCTGCTCTAACTTTATGTAAAACCAATTGATTAATTTAAAATAGTACTTCGTGGATTTTTTGCTTTGCTATCGCAAAAACAAAAAAACATCTTTGTATCCATATGATTATCAGAATTTCAAACGCTGAATATTTAAAATTTAGCCTACTAATAATCGTATGGATACGATTTTACCACGAAGTATTGAAAAAAAGCACCATGATTCTAGCCATTTGTATGCTAATCGTAGCAGGAATAATTTATTACAGTTGTCATCGAATTCCCCCCGATCCACTTTTTCCGAAGGAGGTTTGTATAGAAGAAAAGGATTTTTGGGAGAACGAGACAGGTGAAACGATTCAAGAAACAACCATGTACCCACTACAAACAGTCGCTGAAGCGTCCGAAACCTTAGTACTTCCTAAGTATTCCAGGAACCAATCCATCAAGGACCCCAAAAAAGCCATTAAAAAGCGTCGAAAAAAGCGCCGCATTGCCAAAAAAAGCCGCCAACAGAACCGCATTTGTTAACTCTTTAATCCCATACCATGAAACGACAAAAGACCGTTTTTATCTACCGACACAAAAGGCTTTTACGCCGTATTTCTGTTTGTCATTATGCTAGAATAGATCAGCGCTACCGACTCGATTTAGAGCCCAATTGTACCCATTTGCGCATCAAATGGTAAGCATTACTTTTCTCATTAAATCTTAAACCAAAAATGAAAACCATCAAATTAAAAAGAGGGGATGTGATTTCCCATGCGGGGAAAACTTACCGCATGAACAAAACAATTCATGCCAATGTCACGGCAGAACATCAAACGGATACGACTGTAACACCACGACAAGAAATCCCACCACCACCGATTCCAGAGCCCATCGGAAGGGCAAAAAGCGATCCTGCTCAAGGCGTTTCCAAAGCAAGGGTACTCGAATTGATTCAAGAAAAAATTAAAGTCTTGGAGCAACACGAAAATAAGTTGTTGATGGAGGGGATTTTTGATGTGGACGATGATTTAGGATTGATCGACCAGCAACGAGGGGAAAACTATAAAACGGCTTCTTATGCTGCTACGACCGTTCATATTATGGACTTAAAATCATTGTATAAAAAAGTTGAAAATCTAGCTTAAAAATGACCGATAAAAACGACGTAGAAAATGCCTCAGAAAATGAAGTTGTCAATAACTTTGTCAATGGATTAGAAAATGAGGTTGAAAATGCCAAAAACTGCATTTCTGACGTAGAAAACGCTTTAGAAAAGGAACAGACATTTTCAGAAAATGCCGCCACAATGGACGTAGAAAATGCGCCCACAATGGACGAGGAATTGGAGGAAAAATTGGACGAGGAATTTCCTTTAGAAGAGGAGGAAGATTGGGAAGAAAATGAAGCAGCCGATGCCTTTGATTTTCCTGATGATGAGTTAGAAGAACAAGACCCTTTGGATGAGGCAATCAATGGCGAGCCAGAAGAAAAACCAATCGACGAAGTGATTGGAGATTTAACAGGGGACAGCGTGAAAAACTTGGAGCTGCTAGAAGAATTAGGAGAAATTGCGATGGAAAAGATTGACGACTCCAAAGCTATGTTGTGTAGTGCCATTAGTGGAGAATCTCCTGCTCGATACGCCAGTGACAAAAAACTGAACAAAGCGTTGTTGAGAGCCTTTGCCAATTACATGCGGAGTAACCAGGTCAAAACCCCCAGTCCTTTGGGTTCTTTGTTGTTGGTGTTAGCCATGTGGGGACTGCCCACCTTGGGAGCGGCTTTTTATGATCGAAACAAAGCCAAAAAAGCGATCAAAAAGCAGGCTGCTCAAAAAGCAAAAAAAACAGCAGAGGGAATTGAAGATCTGGAAATAGAAGGCGAAGCTCAAAGCGATACGTCAGATCAATTGGATTACACACACTTGAAGGAGTATCAAGAAAATAGACGCCTGTTTGATATCCACAAAGAAACGGGCTGTTACAATCGAACCCCCAAAGGACAGTTTTGCAAAACCAGTTTAGCGACCGAAAAACCCAGTCCAGAAATTCAACAGATGTTGGATCAAGGATGGAGCAATGTAGAGATTCGAGCCGCTTTATACAACGAGTAAGTATGACAAACCATCCTTTTTTTTTAGCCTACTTTGGAAAACCCCATTCAGGCAAGACCTATGATTTGATCCAATTTGTGAAGCGTTGTGGACGAGAGACTATTTTTGTCTACAATTCTGGACACGAGAAAGATTGGATTGGCTTTATAGAAATTGAGCTTTGGTCGGATGCTAAAAGCAAGGAGCTGTATTTTACCTACAAAGGTCGAGACTATGTGTTTCACAAACACTTTATGAAAAAATTCAAAGGCAAACGAGTGAAAGCCATGATGGCTGATGAGAAGTTGACCGAACAGCTGCTTTATAAACGCTTGTCCAGAAAAGGCTACAAAGGCTTGTTTTTTATCATTGACGATGCTACCAATGTCTTTAGTTCTCAATTAACCCAAGCACAAAAAGCCTGTTTTTACCGAGCCAAACACGTTGGGATTTGGTTTGCCTTGGTGTTTCACGATCCCAATATGTTTCCCAATGGCGCTTGGGGAGCCTTGACCTTAGCTCGTTTTTTTAAGAACAATGTGTCTCCACCAAGAGGCAAAAAGAATGTCATTCCTCATTTTGACCAGGTGATGAAATCGTTTGAAATCTTGCAAGATGCGCCTTTGTACAGTCATTGCACGATTGTCATGGATACAGGGGATTTGAAGGTGAAACAACCAACCGCACCACGAAAAACTAAAAAAGGACCTTCAAAAAGGTCTCGTTCAACCACACAAAAATAATAGAATCAATGTTAGACATGTTATTAGCAGGACAGAAAGAACGCTTAAAAAAAGATTTGGAAACTATCCTGGAACAAATTATAGGTCAAGTAGCGGATGCCCACGAATTAAATCCATTTGATTTGGTGTTGAGTTTGTCGGCTCAAGGCGATCAAGCGATTGCTACTGTTTTCACCAAAAAGAAAGTTTCTTTGCATGATTTTGATGCTGGAGATATGATAGAAGACTTGTTAGAAAAACAATTGACGCTGCTTCCCGCACTGGTTCAAAAGCTATTTTGGGAACGAGTAGGAAATGCAAAAATCAGAGAGGAGGTACGGGATAGTTTGAGGGACAATGGAGCAATCTTCGTTCGTTATGATGCCAATTATCAATTTCAGTATTATCAACAACAAACAGGCAAAATGAAACGCATTGACATGGATGCTTTTTTTGCGAACCTTACTTTTTAAGTTTATCTTTAATTACTTTATTTTGATACAGTAGTTGGTTAGAAACGGCAACCAACTATTCCATAAAAATATCTTGTTATGAACCGTCCAACAAACTTGTTGACCGTTCATCCTCCTTTCCCTAAAAAACAGCTTGGTCGTTACCGAAACATTCGAGGCGCTTACCTGATTCACCATCAGGGTCAAATTGTCTATGTTGGCGGCTCGAAAAACATTCAGAAAGCCATTGCCAGACTCTTTCAAAAAGGCGGTGCGTTGCAAGAACTGTGTTTTGAGCAATGCACCTTTGAAGTGATTTTATCCAATCTTAAAAGAGGCACGGTAGAACAAGCCTTAAAGATAAAACTCACTCCAGCCTACAATTACCACCCCGAGCTGAGGGATTACAAAGCCTATCGTAAAAAACAATCCAAACGCATTTGGGCAGCCTATCGAGCACAAACTCGAATCGAGGTCCAAGGCGAGCACCAAACCGATTCTAAACATGGATAAACAAGCCGTTAAAACCTTACAATACCGCTTGAGAAAGGTATTGAATATTAGTCTGTCAGTAGATGGCGACTATGGACTCTCAACCAGACAGGCGGTCTTAAAATTTCAGCAGACTCATGGTTTGCAGTTAGATGGCATTGCTGGTCCTCAAACGTTGGCAAGATTGCATTTGGTTTATATAAGAACCGTTCAAGCCAATTCTAATTTGCTTCATTTTGGAAGCAGGCGTTTTGTCATTTTTGTGGATGCAGGTCATGGCGGCATCAACGATCAAGGACGTTATGTGACACCAGGAAAAAGAGCCTATCATCAAGACTTGATCTTACACGAACGAGGGCATTATTACGAAGGTTTTGAAAATCGTTTGGCAGCAGAAGCTTTTATAGAAGCTTGTACGAAACAAGGTATTCAATGTATTCGCACCTATCATCCACACAAGGACTGGTCGTTGTCGGAGCGCACGGAATTGGTTCGAAGCTATCTAAGAAGAGGTTATTACGGCTATTTGCATTCCTTTCATTCCAATGCGATTTCTAGTAGCAACAGCATTCAAAAGCTAAAGAACACCATCGGTTATATGGTCTTTAGTACGCTAGGAAATACCTTTTCGGATCAAATTGCTCAGCAGCATTTTACACACGTTCAGCAAGCTGTAGGCACCAACAATTGGCACTACCGAGAGCAGCTGAAGGATGGCGATTCGGATTATGAAGTGAACTTTCAGATCTTGAGAGAAACAGATCTCTTTGAGTTTACCGATTGTTTTGGAGCCATCTTGAGTGAGTGGGGTTTTCACAGCTCCAGCAAAGATGCTGCTTTTATTACCAATCCAGATACTAGACTCCAACGGGTTCAAGCTTGTGTAAAAACAGCGCTCTGGGTAAAACATCAATTTAACACGCCTAAATCCTAAACCTATGAAAGAGAACATTCAATTCCTACTGATTTTGTGTTTGTTTGCTTATGTGATTTTTTTGCAGCAATGTCGTCAAGCTTCACCATCAGAGCGAGAACAAGTAAAAATAGATACCATCATTCGAATGGACACCATCTTACCGCCTCCAGTAATTGTGCAGCTGCCAAGGCAAGATGTCCCAGAGCCAAGCATTATTTATGTGGATAGCTCTAAAGATATGGTAATTCAGGAGCAAATTGATACGAGCAAACACCAAGCTGCTCAATTGTATCAAGATAGCTTAGAGGATGAAAACTTGACTTTATATTACTCTTCTATTGTTGATGGTCAGCTGATTCGTAATGACTTGGATTACAAGCTAAAGATCCCTACCCAAATTACGAAGACGATTGAGATTCCGAAACCTATTCCAATGCCTGTTCATTCGATTCTGTTAACAGCTGGTGTTGGTGGGAATGTTCGTTCTTTTGCCAGTGTTCGGCTGGGTTTACAGTTTGTATCTGCAAAGGGTTGGTCTTTAGGCTATGATTATGATTTGTTGCAGAAGGTGCATTCTGTGAATCTTGGGGTGCGGTTGGGGCAGTTTGGGGCAAAACAAAAAAGAGGTTAGCTGACGAACTAACCTCTTTTTTTTACTTTTATTAAACTCATTTGGATATGAAATCTAGAATACTTTTTTTGATGTTTTTAGCATCACTTTTAAAGAAAAAATAGATTAATAACAACCAAAATAAACCAAAACCCAATAGATATAAAGATATCTGAGAATCCCCTAAAATAAAGAAACATATTGACGCAAAAAATAGAACAACAGGTACCGAAAAACCTAAAGGAGCTTGAAAAATTTCTACCAATAACTTGTCTTCATCTTTTTTTAAGAGCACTTTTATATATCCTATTCTTCCCGTTAATAAATAACGGAACAACATCTGATTTTCAGAAATAGTCTTAAGCAGTCTAAATTCTTCTTCGAACTTTGTACTTGTTGTGTTACTGATAAAAATATCTTGAATGCTTTTGTTAACGCCTTCTATTTGGTATTTGTGATTTAGTAACATAATGGAGGAATTTATTAAATTCTGCTGGGGCAGTTTTAGATATAGTTTCTTTATTGTGACAATAAGATAAAAAGAACCTTTTATAGAATAAGGTAGCGTAATTATAAACGATTTATGCTGTTCTCTTTTTTCTTTAGCCAGTTTTTTAATTCTTTAGCATATATGAGTCGTACAGAATCAGGGTTCCAGTTCTTTTTTACAATACCCCCATTTTTGTCTAAATAGATTTTTTCCTTAAAGCCAAATCGTTTGATAAAAGAAAAAGAGTATTCATTATGGTAAAGTGCTTTTTCTGAAATGTTAGTATAAATTTTAAATAACTCTTTTAATGATTCAATATCTTTTTTGCTACGTATTTCGACAACTTTTTTAAAGTTTTGGTTTTCAATATTTCCAATAGCCTTTTTGATAACAATTTTTTTAGTCTTATCGAATAGCCTTTCTAATTCTGAGTTTCCTGGTATTTTTTTATTTAAGATAAAGTTGAGAATTGCCTCAATAATTGAATCTGTAGATGTCATTTTTCTTGTTATTCTAAATGATTTTCAACTGAGTTAGTAGTTCATGTGTTCTTCCTAAACCTTTCACATTTTTTGCGAAGAGATTTAGGAAGAAAAGATCTAATAAATTATCAATGGATTGAAAGTGTTCCTGAAGATAGGAGGGCACTATTGCTATTTGTCAATTATAATCTTAACTAAAGAAGTTTTTTGTTTTTTTTGATATGTGGAAAGCATTAGCTCATTTGGAGAAAGAGGAATAAGAGATCTTCTATAGTCGTAAGTGGTTCTTTGTGTTAATTTTCCGATATCAAATAAAATTTTTTTATCAACTTTTCCATCATCATCTAAACAGTATGCCATGATGACACTATTTTTCCCATTTGTACAATATTTAACCCTTTCGTAATTGAGTTTTTCATTACCTTTGTTATCTAAAAAAACAATATAATGTTTATCATTTAAATAAAAATATTTATATGAATTAAAGCGATAATACCCCCCCTCCTTTGTATTAAGTTGCCACTTAAGTAAAATTCTGCTCCAAATAATATCTCCTGTTAAACTTATTTTAAATGCAAGAATGTTACCATAATTTCCTGTACCTGAGGAATGCACTCCAGCAGGATCGAAGTTAAGATTTTGTTCACATATCATTAGTAAGTTACCATCATTACAATTTATTACCTCAAGATTTTTTAAAAAAGAGACTCCCTTATTAATCTCAGGAATTTTTTTCTTATTAAAATGTTCAATTTCTCCTGGAATTTTAAACTTATTCAATTTAGGCACCTCCTGTGTCATGTCCATAATAAAAAAAGCAGATGTTCGAGTAATATTTCTGTCTGCAAAACAAGCTCCCATACAGTAAAGATTTCCTTTATTATCTTTGTGAATAGTCATACTATGAACTAACTGCCCTTTAAGGGCTTCACTATTCAATAACTCAATACTATTACTATTAGCTTTTAGAATTAAGACTTCATAATTTGGTTTATAAGACTTCTTAACTGTTTCTCTGTAATCTGCCCAGTCGTACTCATTTTTTCTTTCTTTATTATACTTAAAAACTTTGATGATAGAATAATAATCACCATTGTTATCTAGAAAATTAGCATGCATGTCAAAAGGTCCAGATGGAGAATGATAACCATAAACATTATCGGTTTTCCATAATAGCTTCATTCCTTTTTCAAAAACTTGGACTTTTTGACCTAAAATAACTGCTAATTTTGAACTATCTTTTGATAGTTGAATACCTAAGAAAGGTTTTTGACCAATATAAGATGATCCATTAATAAAATAACCTATTCGACCAGTAACAGGTTCCTCATATAAATTTTGAGGTGCCTCAAGCCTTGTAGCATCAAGATTCAATTTTCGAATATAAATTTTAAATGTTTTAGCATCTTTTTTTTGAGAATAAAACAAGTAGAAGAACTCTTCTTGAAACTCAAAGAAATTCCAACATTTATCATCTTCAGGAAAGTTCTCAATATCTTTACTTGATATAAGGTTTAATGTTTTTTTATCATAGATTGCAATAGTTTTTTGACTATAAGAAATAATGTTTTTCTCATTAATTTTCTTTTCACCAAAACAGGATACACTAGAAGACTTACCAAATATATAGCTATCAGAGTTTTGAGAAAAAATACTACTAATAAATAAGTTAAATAGAATTAATAAACCTACATTTTTCATAAAAATTTTGTTTATATTTTTTCTCAAAGATAACTATTTAAACGTTTTTTGAATAATTGATGAGCAAAAAGCGTAACCCCCAGCGTAATAATTTTCAATCTACTCCACACAACCCAAGTCCAAACATATACGCCAACATTTTTAGCCCTTAAAAACCATCCTAAAAACACCCAAAATTACGCTACAAAAGATCTCAAAAGCCCTTAAAAAATTCGTTTTTTAGCCCAAAATAGCGGCATCTTTGTACTGTTCATAACAAGCAATAGAAGCAAACCCAAACAAATTTACTTATGTGCCACTAAACCCTTTTACCCATGCTCATACCAGAGAAGATGGAAATAGTCATCAAACCCGACTATTTAGGAATCGGCTTAATTGGTTTAACGATTTTATTCATTCTAGTCATCAACAAAAAAGTCCTTTAGATGAAAGCAGTAGCAAAAGCCATCTTAACCTGGTTTGTTGGTTTATTTAATGTCGGACTATACAAGATGACCGACGGCATGGATAGCCTAGTGTTGTCCTTGGTTCGGAATGGAGTCGAAGAACAAGCCAATGAGTTAATCCGCCTGTACCAGTTGGTAGAATATCAACAAGAAATCTTAGTCATTTTAGACGTGTTTAAATGTCTTTTGATGGTGATTAGCATCTTGTTTTTATTCATCGTGAACCAACCACGAATCAGCAGTTTTTTCTCAAAAGGCTGCACCAAAATCAAAGCATTGTATCAAAAATTAATTCAAACAAAACCCGTAGCTTAAGATGGCAACAAACAAAGTATTAAGAGTCTACATCCCAATTACGAAGGATTTAGCAGTCGCATCGGATCAAGCCTTAGTGAATGGCAAACCATCCAACCTTCCTCTAGGACCAGGAGAATACCAAGTAGAGTCGATTGAAGATTTAGAAAAAGCAGGTTTTCCAATTGATTGGAGCCGTTCCTTGATGGCATCAGGAGCCAAAGGACAAGTACAAGAAGGCCATTTTGAATTCCGTTTGTTGCTTCCTGACAGCAAAAAAGAAGATGGCACCTACGATTATGCAGCCAAAGGAGTGGTAAAAATTGGCGTGACCGATGCCAGTTTAGTGCTCGATGGCAGTAAAGGAAATTCTGTTGAAGGTTTGGTTGTTAGTGGTGGCGTCTTTGGAGAAGACACTTTAGCAATCCTTGCGGGCTTGGCAAAAGAAGGAGTTTATCTAAAAATCACAGGTATGCACTTGGATGCGGACGACGATCAACATTATACCTCTAAAATGGTAGAACGTTCTTGGCTGCACGATGGGACTTCTGATGGTGATCGAAACATCTTTTATCCCAAAGCCTCAGCGAACGACAACCAGACGAATATTCGTTCCATCACCGACCTTGGTGTAGCTTTAGATGGCAGCAACTATTTAGAAATGCCTGTCTATCGAGGTGTTGGCGTGAATGTGACGATGACCACTGAGTGGGTTCGTCGATAGTAAACCTAAAAAACAACCCCTTAAAACCCTAAGAGCCAATTGTCCCGAGTGGCAATTGGCTTTTTTCAAACCCATATCCTATGGCAGTAGGTCAATTTTTTGATAGCATACAGACAGGGGATATATTGAGCGGTGGTTTTGGCAATCATGGTGTTTCAGGGAGTGAACTTGCCCATATATTTGGAGCAATGGCACAATCGGACACCATTCAAGCTGCTCAAGAACGAGAAGATCGAGCCAAGCGCACCAAACTACTAGTGATTAGTGGTGCCGTGATCACGAGCTTATCGTTTATTCTCCTATTATATTACCTAACCTCTAAACGCCCAAGAACCTAATGGAAAAATTGCAAACAGGTACCCTCGCTGAATTGAGAGGCGATTCTACCACCAATCCCAACCCAACAGCCAGCCAGCCCACGATTAAAGTGGCGAGTCCAGCTCCAACGGCTACGAATGAATTAAATACTTCTAGCAATGCTTCTGCTACCGTTATTAAAGAGCCCACCACGACCGATACACCAACCCAAACAGGAACAACTCCTTGTGGTTTGTGCAAAGCCAAATCCATTGCCAATCTAGCCTTTAGTTTTAGTTTGGTGATCTTGGTCTTAGCTTTTTCTTTTAGCCTTGTAAAAAGTCCTAAATAATGGATTTTACAAAGCAATACGGTGGGTCAAGCAATGGCTTGAATATTAACCTATCGAGCAACCGTCCCAGTTACAGCCAACAGTTTGGAGGCTCGAATGGGACACTGAGCGAGCAACGGCAAGAAAGTAAAACAGGCACTGATGTAGCAGGAATTATTGGCGCTAGTGCTGGTGGTTTGGACAGCATCACCAATTTTATTACCGCCGTTACAGGCAAAGGCGGTTCTAGTACTACTCCTGCTTATGTGCCCCCGCCACCACCAGAAAAGAAAACCAATCCTTGGCTCATTGGAGGCATTGCAGCAGGAGTGGTTGTTTTAATCATTGTGATCATACTAACTAAAAATGGAACATCCAAGCAGTAAAACAGGGCTTCTAATCGCTGTGATTCTTTTGGTTTTGGTCGGAGGTGGTTTTGCGGCTTGGAAAGTCTTGGGAACCAATAAGGACGACGATGAACCTGTTCAGGAACAACGCCAGGAGCAGTTGCCTCCGATTACAGGAAGAAAAGATGCAAGCAGTGAAGCCACCAATATTTTAACCAAGGATTTAGTGGCGAAGTTATTGGGCAATAAGAAGGATCCTAATGCACCACCACCACCCAAACCTGTTGCAGTGCTTCAGAACAGCGAAGCAGGAAAAGCCTTGATTCAGGAGCGGATGAAGTACATCCAAATGAATGAAGGAGCCGCCGATGAGGTGCGAGCCATTCACAAAGTAGGTCGAACCTTGGTTGATACATCCAGTTGGACCAGCCAAGCAATTGAGGCAATCAGTGGAATGTTTGCACAGCTGCATCAAGTTGAAAAGAACAACTATTTAACCTATCCCATTTTTGGAAAGTATGAAACCAAAGGAGAACCATTAAGAAAGGAGCTGCAACGCTTTTTAGCGCAGTCTTGGGATGGATATAATGTTACCAATCAACGACATGCAGGCGATGCTCATTGGATTGGTCAACTGAGCTTAAATTTGATGTATGGCAGTCAAAATGCGTATGTACATTCGGAGGATGAGGTTTGGTGGATGAATCAAGGAGAGAGTGTTCGAAAGGGACTAGACTTTTTTAAGGCAGTGAATGGGCACAATGTCAGTGATAGAGAGCTGCTAAAAAGAGTGCATGGTCGTCCCGTGTATAATGCTGGGGTAATGCATGCCTTTGTTAAAAGTTGGATGGCTGAAATGGAATACTTTGATCGAGTGACGGAACAAACCGCTGTTGCCGCATTGATTGCAGAAGGTTATTTGGTAAAAACAGCAAAAGCTGATAAAATGGGGAAAAAATAATGAGAGAAAAAACCAATCCCGTGTTAACAAAAAATCAACTGTATATCGGAGGTGTTGTCGTTTTGATTGTCTTGATTTTTGTTCTAGGCAATTATTTTGGCAAAAAATCCAAAACCAATAAACAGATTGAGGTACAGGTAGATATCAAAGATGAAAATGGCAATGCAGTAGCCTATGATCCGAATGAGCTTTTGGAGCGTCTACACAAAGGGCTGACAACTCGATATTACTTTGATTTTTCAGAGCGTTGCGAACCGATTAAGGAATTGTATGACTTAGATGCGGTTCGTTTTATGGCGACGGTACGAGCGTATAAAGTAAAATATGGGGTGGATATTCAGGTGCATATTGCTGCTTGTAATGTGGGCTGTGATGGCAGTGGAGGCTATGGTGCTTATGGTTATTTTATGTTAATTGAGCAGCGAATTAAAGAACTAGAACATATTATCAAATAAAAGCAAAGGCTTCATATCATTTTTAGAAAATTATCAACAACAATACAACAAACCCAAACATGAAAACACTATCGAAAAAAACTAAAATCATCCTCTTCGTACTCATCGTCTTATTACTAGCAGGGGGAGCAGCTTATTATTGGAAACAAAAAGCAGACAAGCAAAAGGAGAAAGAAGCCAAGATGGACGCAGAGCAGCCCCAAGAACCGAAAACAGTAGTTGCCGCTGAGCAACAAAAAGCAGACAAAACAACGGTTAAAAAACAGTTGACAGTCATGGACAGCACCGATAAACCTGTTTAAAATGAAGGAAAAAATTCAAGAACACAAAGTCCCCTTAATTGTGGGGGCTTTGGTTTTGTTGGCTGTACTTGCTTTTATGTATAAAAATAAGCTAGCATCCTTCTTTTTGTATAAAGGAGGATTGACCAATGCTCAATCCGCAACAATGCATCCAACCGTGACCAGCAACAACAGTGCAATAGTGGATAGAGATACCCTTTTACAAAAAGGCAGTAAAGGCAAGCAAGTAGAGGAATTGCAACAATTGCTGAATGTCAAGCATGGTAGTAGTGGTCCTAGTTTTTATGAGTACTTAACGGTAGATGGCATTTTTGGTTCCGCAACGGAAGCGATGTTAAAAAAGTACACGGGAAGAACAAGCATCAGTATCAATGACTTGCTAAAAGCCTTGAAGTAATGCCGTTCTTAATCCCCTTTATTCTAGGAGCAGGTGGGACGGGCTTTTTGTGGTGGCAAACCAAACAAAAGGAGGAAAAGGAGCCCCATTTAGGGGAAGATCTGTGGAATGCCCTAAAGCCCATTTTAATCATCTTATTAGTGCTGTTGTTTCTGCGATGGCTCTATAAAAAAGGAAGTATTGAACATGACGTCGATGAAAACATATAATGACTCAGGCATGAAAGGAGTGGCTTTATTAGCCATCGTTTTGCTCTATGTCTGTGGAAAAGAAAAAGGTAGTTATTTAATGGCAGCCAGTTCCTTTTTAGTAATGGCAATTCCTGCGTATAGTTTGGGGCAGCTTTTCTTTGAGGATTCAGAGCAAAGAACAACAACTAAAGTAGACGTATGGTTATTCTCTAATCTATGACAAACAATCAAATACAAGCCGTCGATGCGTCGATGGATACCATTCGAAGAATGCTGCACAACAGAGACAGAATGATTAAAGGGTTGGTCCTTGTGCTGTTGTTAACTTGGGTTATCGGAGGTTATCATGTTTTTGTGCAATTGCCAAAAATGAAAGGGAATGACGCTCAAGAATAAAAAAGCGGTGCTGGTTGGCGTTGTTTGTTGCATCGTTCTTCTGTTCCTTTGGTTCAAGGATCAGCGGCTTAAAATAGTGGATCAATCCAATGCATTGCTGCGCTCGGCGACTAAAAAATATGGAACCAGGACTTTAGATCAGATTCGTCAAATTGTTGTCCATCATTCGGCTTCTATTGGTCAAACGGCCAAGGACTATGCTCGCTATCATGTCTTGACCAAGGGCTGGGCGGGGATTGGGTACACTTTTGTGATTGAAGTGGATGGGTTGATTGTTCAGGCGCATCCTTTGACGGTCGTGAGTTACAATACAGCTGGGGTAAATACGGCCACCATTGGCATTTGTTTGAGTGGTGATTTTACGAAACAAGAGCCCAGTCGGGCACAGCTCAAGAGCTTAAAGCAGCTAATCCGATATTTAAGAAAAACCTTGCCTCAGCGTTTGGACGTTTATGGTCACAAGGACTTTGGAACAACCCGTTGTCCAGGACCGAATTTATACAAACATTTGCATCAATTTCAATTGGCATGACAATACAAACGAAACAATATGTAGGAGGGGCGGCTTTGTTGCTCCTCTTTTTAGTTTTAATCCGCTCCTTAATTGTAAGGGCTAGGCGTCTACGTTTTGTAAAAGCCTGTGAAGCTGCTTTTGGTTCCTTAGATCAAACGCAAAAGGATTCCATCCAGCTTATTGTGAAGATGTTTGAACGATATGGAGATAAAGACCAAAATAAGTTGATTTATATCCTGGCAACTGCTCGACATGAAAGCAACTTTCGACCGATTAAAGAAAGAAGAGCTTCGTCTAGTCAAACAGAGGTGTACAACAATCAAAATGCCTATTGGTATACGGGCTATTATGGGCGTGGTTTTGTACAGCTGACTTGGGATCGGAACTATGCTAAAATGTCGAAGTTACTAGGAGTTGACTTTGTTTCTAATCCTGATTGGGTGATGCAGCCTAAGTATGCAGCTCGTATTTTGGTGCAGGGGATGATGGAAGGGGCGTTTACTCGTCGTCCTTTGGAAAGGTATATTAATGCATCGAAGGTGGACTTTTATAATGCTCGCTGGGTGGTGAATGGTTTGGATCGGGCGGAGCGAATAGCCAATTATGCAGAATCTATTATTCAGAATATAACTTGATTCCCGTGAACATTGGCATCATTTGGTCAATACAACTATTTTAATAAAACTTAAGATTGGAGATAAACCAAGTTTGATTTATCTCCAGTTGAAGTTACTGCTGTTTAATGCACTCGATATTGCCAATGCATAACGTATCTTTGGTTAGGTCAATCAGAGTCACTTTATCTTTTTTAATTAACATCTGATTGGTGAATTCCTCATCGCAAACAATATCCTCTGATGGATCAAAATTCCATTCAACTTTTACAATGTCATTCTTTGTAACCTTTTTTACAACTCCTTGATAAATCATTGCAGTTCCATGTAGACCATAAGGACTATCTACAGGAGCTGTAGGACTATGTCCTAAATACAAAATAATAGAATCTTCGCTAATGATAGATAATTTACTAGTATGAACGCAATACGCTTCTGTTGGCTGATGATCGTATGTTGTGTCTATACCTAAGTATATAATTGGATCATCACCAACTTCAAATTTATCCGAATTGCATGAACAACATAATATTAGAATAAAAATAATACTTTTTGATAGTTTCATGTGCCTTTATTTAGCCCTAAGTAAATTCTTCTATATTTCTAGTTCAATAGAAATATGTTTAATCTCTAAATATAAGATAAATAGATGTTTTTTCCAATTTTATTTTAGATCTCATAGTAGACTGTATTGCCTTCCTACAATAGTTCTAAAGTCGCCCTGAATCAGGCGGTATGGATTGTCAATCATACTCAAGTAATTTCAAATCATTTGAGGTAAATGATCTTTTAAAAAAATTTCAAAAAAAATATCCACTCCTCTCCTTTTGTGTATTTTTTTGCTACCCCAATAGCTTTTTAAATTATAATCAACTAATAAACAACAAATTACCCTAAGACATCCATATCCTTGTCCTGGGCACAATTCACACGTTGCATTCGGTTGCAAAAAGAACCAAAAACCTAGTAAAAATCGCCGTTTCAGCTAGTTTTTTGGTTTTCTTTTTTATCCCATGTTACGGTTCATTTACATACTTCTACACTACTTTTCGGTACCCATTCGGTACCCGTTTTGTTCCCATATTAATACTTGATTAAAGGAGTTTTTTCATTTTCTTTAATTTTTTCAAGTATTAAAACCATGATTAATTTCTCTATTGTTTACAATCGTAAACACCAACTCCGTAAAAACGGAACCGCATTGATTCAAATCAAAGCTTATTTGAACAACAAAGCCAAATTCTTTTCCACCAACATCTACGTTACCCCCAAACAATGGAGCCCCAAGCGCAAGCAAGTGGTTGACCATCCCAATGCCATGTCCTTTAACAATGAAATTAGAAGGCAAATTGATCGGATGGAAACCTACGCCCTGGAGTTGATCAAAAAACAAGGCTCTGTTACCCTAACGCAGTTGGAAAACACCAAACGCTACGAGGATCTCAATTCCTTTACCGAGTTTTTTGAATACGAGATGACCAACAGCTCTACCCTAGCCAAAGAAACCAAGAAAAAACAAAAGACAGCGCTCAACTATCTCAAGAAGTTTCGAAAGAAAATTCTTTTTGCGGATTTGACCTATGATTTAATCCTAGAGTACGACCGATTCTTGGCAAGTCATGGCTTGCATGTCAATACCATTTACACGCATCACAAGCAACTAAGACGTTATATTAATGTCGCCATCAAACGAGATATTTTTGATGCCAATAAGAATCCTTACAAGAAGTTTAGCCCCAAACAGGTGAAAACGGAGCGCACGGTGCTCACTCAACAGGAAGTCGTACAGCTGGAGCAGCTCTCCTTTGGACGAGAAGAATTTTACTTGGAGCTGATTCGGGATATGTTTCTCTTTTCTTGTTATACGGGCTTGCGCTTTGCAGATGTTCGTTCAGTCAAACGGGAGAATATCGAGCAGGACTACCTAGGCTATGTCTTAAAAATTGTGGCGCAAAAAACGGGCAAACAATTGATCTTGCCTTTGTACAAACTCTATGGACACAAACCAACGGAAATTGTCAATAAATACCTGTTGCACGGCATGGCTCCTCAGGATCCTATCTTTCATGCGTATGCCAACCAGTATTACAATCGAGTTTTAAAAACTTTGGCAGAACGAGCATCCATTCACAAAAAACTAACGAGCCATGTGGCTCGCCATACCTTTGCCACACATTTGGCTTCTAAGGTGCCCATTCATATTCTAAAGTCTATTTTGCAGCATTCTAAGTTGGAAACGACTATGGTTTATTTGCATCTGTCTAATAAGATTATTAATGATGCTTTGGATGGGATTGATTGGTAGGATTATACAGACAGTAAAATAGTTGTTTTACTGCTTGTTTTTAAACTATTCTGAAAGCTTTATATAGAAGAACTCCTATCTTCATACCCTCTATTAATAAACGCAATATGCATATTAAAAAACATAAATACTTCTTAAATGCAGTATAAAAAACACTTTGTCAGCAGCTGTTATTTTGAGCATTATATGATTATTAGTACTTGTTGTATTTGAATTAATATTTTTGAGTGATTTTTTTTGCTGAAAAAGATAAAAAATGGAACTCAATGAGAGAATAAAGCATTATACATTTATTTAAAATTTAAAGGGAAATCATACAAAATAATGTTTATTAGATTTTATCATAAATCGTATTTTTTGATAAAAAATAAAAATTAGCAAAATGGGTAAAGGCACAATTAGACAACATTTCGTTCCTAGAACATACTTGAAAAACTTTGGTATAGTTGGGAAAAAAAAAGTTCAAGTATATGTTTATGATAAAGAAAATGAACGTAATTTTTTAACTAATACAGCAAAAATAGCTGTACAAAAGCATTTCTATTCATTGGAAGGAAAAACTATAGAAGAGCAACAGATGATTGAAAAATTTTATGCTGACAACATAGAATCAGACTATGAAGAAGTTTATGAGCTTCTAACTGATGCTAGTAAAATTCAAATAACTGATGATGAAAAGTATAAAATTGTTACGACAATACTTAGTATATACTATAGAAACCCCATATGGGTAAATAAACATAATGAAGTTTGGAAGAGTGCATTAACCGAAAGTTATAGATTACTTGAAAACTCAAAAGAAAAGAAAATCCAATTACCAGATGGAGAGTTTGTAGATTGTGAAAATAAATCTCTTGAAGATGTTATTGAGGAAGTTAGGCAAAAGCACCATCAAGCATATTTATTGGAACATTTGAAATATACATTTATGCTTGTAAATGCAAGGTTAGATGACAGTATTACTGTTATTAAATTAAGTGGTGACCATGAATTTATTACTAGTGATAATCCTGTAATAATGTCTAATATGGATGGTTCTAAAATAATACCTTTTGATAAGGACAATTTTATAAGATTACCAATTGATAATAAACATCAAGTTATAATTTCGCCTAAAAGTATTTCAGGTTCTAAAGAAGAAAATAATGTTATCTTAAGGAGATTTGATAATGAAAATATATCATCTATGGAAAGTATGATACTTAATACTCAGGAATATGACAATGCTTTAACTTATATAATAGGTAATGAAAGTGGAGTAAACGGATATTTAAGAAATAAACCATTATATGAAAGAACGGTAACTCCAAAGGAATTAGAAGATGATAAAAAAGCTTTAATAAAACTTAAGGAACTTTTGGAACCACTTAAATTTGATAAAGAATTACTTGAGGCAATAGAGAAGTTTTTTGGTAAATTTTAAAAAGATTCCTTCCCTAAAAGATATATTTTATAGCTGCTAGCACACTTGTATATGCAATATAATATACACAAAAAATAAGAAAACCACAACACATAAAACAAAAAAACAGCAGCAAAGAAATCAATTCCTTGCTGCTGTTCTCATTTTTTTGAAGACCGTTTCAATTTTACAAGTCGTTCAATCTTTTGGTTAGCAATCTTGTTTTCTGTCTGTTTGATGCGTGTGTCAAGCTCAGATAGTTGTTGTAACAACGCATCTTTTAGTTTTAGATTTGTTTTCATTAAGTAATTGTACAGGATTTAGCCGATTAGTTAAACCATACAATAAGGGACTTAATACAACGGATCAGACAGCAAAAAGATTCATATTTAAAGTAAAAAGTTATCAAAAATCAAAACGCTATAACGCTTTATTTATCGACATTACCGCCCATTTTCGTTTAATTCATTCTTATTCAATTAGTAGATTATTAACATCTTTATAATAACTATTTTGAAGATGTATTTTTAATCCTCGTCTGGTAGTGCTTCTACTATTTTCCTAATCCGATCTAATTCTTCAGCTAGCCCATTAACCTCTTTTCTAAGCATCGTATTTTCTCTTTCTAAGCTATCTGCCAAGCGATCTAAATAATCCTTGTCAACTTCATTTACCTCTACCTGAGGCTTTAAAAACATTTCCCCCTCTCCTATTAATAACCATTTGATATCTAATTGAGGATACGCCTTTAATAATGGCGCTAAAATTTTAGCACTTGGCTCATTAACACCATTAATTATCCGTGTAATTGTCGGTCGAGTTACATCTAATTTCTTTGCAAGCTGACTTGCATTAATTTCGAGTGCAGATACAATTTCTTTAAACCTTTGATTTATAGACATTAAATAATAATTATTAAAATAAAAAGCTAAAAAAAGTTTTTTTTTGTTACCAAAAATTTGATTTTATAAATTTTTAGTTCATATTTGTAATACAAACGAAACACAATAGAACTAAAAAGTTACAAATTCTAAAAAACATTGTTCTTATGTTATGAACCTAATTAATACGAACATTTATTGTAATAAATAGATACAAAATCTTAATAAATAGATACAAAAGTCTACTCTATTGAATAGATAGTAAAAATTTATGTAGACTAATGTAAACAAATGTAAACGAAAATCCGAGAATCGAACCTAAAAAAATAACATTTCATACTAGGATGAATGGTTTTGGGCGTACCGAGTGGTATTGTTGAGATTTTATGAGGATGGAGGATCAACAACTAGAAGGCGACTTCTAGCGTCCAACAAAACAAATAAATTTTAATGTATTAGCTCCTTTGTTTGTGAACTCAGCAAATGTTAAAGCGAGTTGATGCTTTCACTTATTTTATTCATGTGGCTTGTCACTGCTTTTAAGCGGTAGGGCGAAGCCATGCCCAAACAACAAATTTTATGACCGATTTTGAAACACCAACTTTTTGTCAATTCCTAAGACAAAACCTTTCGATTGACCAATACGAAGCACTAAACACCACCTTAGGCATTAGCCAAAACAAGCTTACTCGCTTGCTCAAAACGCCAGCCAATACGCCTTATGAGGTCGTATTAAAACTGGAAAAACTATTAGAAATAAAAGCCATTGAATTGGTCGAACAATTTGAGTTAGGCATTGATACAATAACCATTCGACAACATTCTTTTATTCAATCATAATCATGGAAATCCATCCAAAAAATTAAGATTAATATGATGGATCAAAACTTTGTAGAAGCATTAAAACTACAGCTCAAAGCAGAACTTCGAGCAGAACTTCGGGAAGAACTAAAAGAGGAAGTAAAGGACGAAATTAAGGAGGAAGTGAAGGAGGAGTTCAAAGAAGAGCTGAAACTCTTACTCATCAAAGACAAGAGCATTATCAATACAGCTGAAGCGGCACACTTACTAGGCTTACAGCCTAGAACTGTAAGAAAGCTCAATGAGGAAGGGAAACTCAATGGACGCAAGTACAAAAAAAGCGGCTATTTGTTTTTTGTAAAACAAGAAGTGGAGGATTATCAGACCGATAACCTTCGGCATGCGGCTTCGTTTCCGTAGCAACATTTTATTCATTGGATTGGGTGCAAGTGGTTTGTACCCAATCTTAAAACCCTACAACCACATCAAAACGATCAGGCGGGGAAGATTGTCTATCCGCAGCAATCAAAGGAGTTCGACTCTCCTTCTGGTCACAGGGTAGCAAGTTTTTACTTGTATAGTTACGGCGACTTATATGCCGAGGTACAGCTGCAAGGCTGTGCCATTTTTTAAGCTTTAAACAGAATAACAATATGGCGCAACACGCCCAATTTTTAACCAAGTTTCATCAATTCTCTATCTACGATCTACTGGACCGAAAAGCCAGCTTGGAAAAGATTTATGATTTGATGGAGATCTATCAACGAAAGTGGCTTCGTACGCACAAACGAGGTGGTATGGTTTCTAGTGTACACGATGTCCTACAAGCAATCTTGTCGCTGATGCCTCGCACCATGGAAGCCATGAAAACCGAGCAGCCCAATGTTTTTGATTGGTCGATACACCAACAAGAATTCTTTTGCTTTGCCAACAACGAGTACCTGGCCACGATGGTCAACCAGCAAGCCGCTCGTCCCCTACTCCAAATTAGTGGGCGCACGGTGCGCTCTTGTATTCAAAAGCTCTTAGAGGCTAAAATTTTGGTGCAGAAGGTCAACTTTATGCACACAGGAAAAGCGTATCCTTTGCCCATGCATGAGGATCCTAGAGGACGTGGAAAATTTAAGTTGATTCTGAATTATGAGTTGCTAGTTTGGGGCGAAATAGAGGCAAATGAAGCCTTGGGCTCCTCTCGTTCTGATGCTGCTCAGCCCCTTGATGCTGCGGATAGAAGGACATCTTTTCCGCAGATGTCTATACTAGATAATATAGATACTTTAAAACAATATAATACAACACCAACAGGAGTTGTGGATAAGGCTTCTGCTAGCGCAGAGCTAAATCACAAGATTATCTCAGGTGCAGAGCAGGGAAGCAAGTCAATTTCCAATTGTCCTCCAAATCTTTTGCCGAACAATTTTGTGCAAAAAGTCTTCATTCCGAGCAGCAACAAAGAAGATTTTTTGGCTCGTCAGCTCTTTGAGCAAGCTCGAGTCGCACTTTGGGGCGGCAAAAATTTCAATGTCGCTCAAACAGAGCAAGCCGTTGACCTGCTCCGCTCGCATTTGCGCTTGGTAGAGGATCATGTGCGCCTGTTTCGCAAACAAAAGCTCGAGCAATTCAAGGATTCTGCTTATTTCAAAGGTTTGGCCAAGAATCCAAAGTATCAATGGAAGATGTTGAACGAGTGGTTTGCCAAAAAACTGCCCAATATTGAGCTATCGGCTCTTAGAATTGTGTCCGAAGCCATTCAAAAACAACGAGAAAATGCTTTAAAGAATGATTATATGGACAAAATCTTTGCGCCAACTCAATATTTCATTTCTAAGCATTGGGATCGTGCACTGGGCTATTCTAAAGATGATTTTAATACTATCTATACCAAGTTTAGTCCCAAAAATCGAAGCCTCTCTTATTATCAAATGGTGATGGAGCAAATCAACCAAGCACATACTTCAGCCTTGCAAGCCTTACAGGATGGTAAGACACCGTATGCAATGCGTGTCACCGAAAAAGCCTGGAGAAAATTGAGGGGCATGATTGCACAAGCACCTCCCTGTATGAGTGCCGCTCAAAAACAAAAACTCATTCGAAAATTCAAAGATCGTTTACAACCTATTTTTTCAAATCAACTCTCTTAATTATGGCTAGTAGTACCAAAACCGAATTTAAAATCAAAAGAGATTCTTTAAGTTATTTATTAATCAAAACACCAGGTAACCCCACCCCAATCAAACGCTATTCGTTGGATGCTAAAACCCCTCAAAACCCAAGCTTGGGCATTCATCGCTTGGAGCGTGTTTTTCTTAAAGGAAAAGTATTTGAATGGGCGGTTTTGTATGATAACAAAACGGGTAAAATCAACGCTTATTACCACCCTCAAAAGCAGGATCAAGCCTTGAGTAAAGAAGCTTTTCAACAGCTCTTAGGCAGCATTAAGCTAAAGCTTTATATCATTTACAAAGCGGCTTACAAATTAAAAACAGGTCGCACCAAAGGCTTGAGTATGCCAATTGAACGACTGGATGAAACGCCTCAATATTGGAATCAAGACGTAGAGCGGATTATGGTCTACCAAAACGGACAACACACGCATAATTTTATCAAAGGACAATTTTTTAGAGTATGACCTATTATCAAGCCATTGAGCAAATCAAGGTTCTACATATTCCAATCAAACTGACTTTGAAAGATTGGATCTACTTGGCAAAAATGCTGCTCCCCTTCTCTGCTCCAGAGCCTGCGGATGATTTTATACAAAAAGGTTGGAGAGCTGCCTTAATTCAGATTATTATCAAAATCAGCAAACGACAGGAGAAACACTGGCAAAACGAAGCTAAAATCTATCGAATCCAACTCACACCAACAGAAAAATATGCTTTGGAAGAGCTGCTTTACAACGACGACCCAAGTGATCTTTATTTAAGGACGATCTTCTACGAAATCAAAGTACAATTGGAACAATTTGACCAGCATAAAAAAAGGATCCCTAGCGGCAACTAGGGACCCTCTTAGACAAATTCTTAAAAAACAAATTTATGACATCTTTTGCAGAAAATCCACACAACAAGCAGCGTAAAGTTCAAAATTACGCCATTTTCAATTGGTCTTTAAACAAGACATTAGAACAGAAATTTGAACACAAAAACTTTGCCCATCGTTTTGCTTGGGCAAATCGAGCCTTTTTAGGCATGGGCGTGATTGCACAGTTGGCAAGTTTAACCACGGCATTCACCATGCTTTCTTATCTATTTCTCAACATTCATTGGGTGATTCGAATCGCTTGCTCCATTGCTTTAGTGGTTATGATTGAGGTCATCAAACGAGAATCAACCGATGATGTGATGAAGGGCTTATTTCAGTACAAAGAAGTTGAAAAGTTCTCTGCTCTCTTGGCAATCGTAGCGGTTGGGGCGAGTATTTACATTTCGATAGAAGGCGCTAAAATTCTCCCTTCCCTACTGGTTGAAGAAGCGACTCCTCAAGCACCTGTTTTAAAATCTTCTGAAGGGATTGTTTCTGATTATGATAATCGAATGGCAGCGCTCGAGATACAACGGGATAATTTTCGGAATACTAGGTTGTACAAAGGGCGCTTGGCTCGAAAAGATTCTAAAGTGGTCCAAGAATACAATGAAAAGATTGAAGCGACTCAAGCACAAAAAGACGCTGCTCTAGCGGCTCTTTTACTCGAGAACCAAGTCATCGAACAAAAGGCATTGGAGGATTTTGAATCTAGGAAATCTACCATGACTTTGGAGCGAGAAAAATTGAGTACACAATTGGTTCGAGCAGCTATTGGTTTTGAGTTGTTGTTTCTACTTTCGATGGGCTTTTCTTGGTGGTATTATACCGAATGTGAGAAGGAGAAAAAGGAAGGGAATATTGCTCAAGTAGCAGCTGCTTATACTCCTTCTTCGGTTCAAGAGGAAGAAAAAATCCAAGTTCCAGAAGATGCTCATCAAGCTCCTAGCATCAATAAAATAGGCTTCATTAATTATGAAGAAGTGGAACAAAAACAACTTCAAGAAATAGAAAAAGTAAAGAAGGAATATACTCGTATTTGCCCTCAATGTGGTACGGGTTTTATTCACAAATCCCACAACCATACTTATTGTACTCGTAGCTGTATGCTTGATGCTCGAGAACAACGAGCAGAATGAGAAGCCCTATTTTACTAAGAATTACTGCAGTAGTAAAACACCAAACTGCTGCAGTAAAATAAATGATATTATTTTATTCAAACACCGATAAACACTAGTGTACTGCAGCAGTAAAAAAAATACTACTGCAGTAAAAAACTATCTTTTATGGTCAAACAAAACGATGTTTCTATACTGCAGCAGTTGCTTAAAAAACTACAGCAGAAATTAGAAAAAGAACAGCAAAAATTAACTCAAATGAAAGGAAGTAAGAATCCTTTACAATTGCTTTGTCAAGAACAACAAATTTGCTTGTTAAAAACAAAAATTAAAAGCACTCAAACTTATTTGCAGCAGCTGAGACCAAAAGCCTCCTCAGCAAAAATATAGAAAAAATCAACCTTTAAAATTTACGCCATTAGTTCCTAGTGGCGTTTTTTATTGCCTTGTTTTTTGCATTCAAAGTCCGTATTTTAGGGGCTTTCATTCTTTCATCAAATCCAAAAACACATGAAAAAACTAAAAAAAACCAGAGCTAAATTACACCCTGACGAGCAAATTGTTGGACGAGGGGTTCCCTTATCCATGCTCAACCAAAAGAAACTAAAACGATTAGGAAAACTTAAAAAAAGACGCTAAACCATGAAAATTGTAGATACTTTAAGTCCAGAAGGAGGCTCTAGAGCCGAACGATGGTGGGAAGATCAAGGTTTTGTAGAATTGTATCAATTCTTTCGAAAAGGAGCGATGGAAAAACGCTTTTATGACAAGCTCAAAGATGTTCGAACGGTGCACGAAGTCTTTCAATTGAGGGGCTATCAGTTTGGTAACTGGGTAACGCATGAAGACCGTTTTAATTATTTAGCTGCTCTAGGTATTTGTTTGTATGACTTAAATCGAGTGTTGCGATTCAAAGGAAACAACCTTGGTTTGGACAAAACATTGGGCATTGCCTTTGGAGCTCGAGGGGTAAAGGGCGCTTTAGCCCATTATGAACCCTCTACCAATATTATCAATCTCACTCGTTACTACGAAGAGAACCGTTTTGATGAACCTACCGAGAAAAAAGTCCGCTTTGTCTTTTCGGGCGGCGTGGGATCCTTTGCACATGAGTATGGTCATTTCCTAGATTACTTTTTTGGTGCTCGAATAGAAAACCATCCCAAAATCTATGCGCTATCTGATGGTCGCTCGACAGATCCTAGACGCATCAATTACGATCCCGCTAAAATGCCCATGCGTTACTGGATGGAGGAGATTCTAGAAAAGGCGTATTGGGACAAGAGCAAAACAGCGGATTCTAGTTATGTGAGACGTATTCGAAAAGCAATTCCTAAACAATATCTAGATTACTTCTTGAGAAGAAATGAAATCTTTGCTCGGCTCTTTGAGCAGTATGTTGGTTACAAACTCCAGGAGATGAAGATTCAAAATATCTTTTTGACCAAAACGAAGTATCATGCTATCCAATATATGACACCTACTGAGTTAAAAACAGTGGTGCCTTTGTTTGATAAGTTGCTGCTGCAGATGCGGAAACATTTTTAGAGGGCTTCCCATTTTAGGTTCTATTTTCAAAATAGAATAAATTATAACATAATTAAATATATAAAACCCTTATTATTAAATATTTTTATTTCTTGGCATTGCTTTGGCATTTATAGTAAGTGTATCAAAAGTGATCATAACTAACTAAGAATAAATTTGGGTTTTAATTACTGCGTGAGTGCGCAAGCGCAGTTGGGGTGATTTAGGACTTGTACGAATGGGAACCTGCAAAGCTCATGGAGCGAAGCGGAATAATACGTACAAGTCCAATCTTTCACCACTAAACCTTCTAAAGATAAATTTGGGTTTTAATTGGGGTGATTTAGGACTTGCATGAATGGGAATACATGCAAGTCCAATCTTCAACCGCTAAAACTTCTAAAGATAAATTTGGGTTTTAATTACTGCGTGAGTGCGCAAGCGCAGTTGGGGTGATTTAGACCTTACATGGATGGGAATACATGTAAGGTCTTTTATTTTTACTAAAGACTAATACCTTTAATAAAAATAAAATAAGGGACATAAGGTAATCCATTTATAATCTTCATAAAATATAACTAATTACTATATCCTTTGGTTGTTTTTAATTTATATTTTCCCTGTCATCATTATATCCAAGCTCATCAGCTTTCGCTAAATATATTTTTGATTTTTCAGGCTCGCTAAGTTTGTGAAATATAAGCCCTAAATAATAATAAACATGAGCGTTTGATTCATCTAAACTTTTTGACTGCGTACAATCTTTTAGTGCATCTAAATATAACCCTAATTTATATTTTGAAAAACCTCTATTGTTGTAAGCAAAAGCAAAATTAGGATTTATATTTATTGCATCATCACAATCTTTAATAGCCTTATTATAATATCCTTGTTTAATGTAAATATACGCTCTGTTGTTATAAGATAAACTATGGTTTTTATCAATTGAAATTGCTTTATCATACTCACTTATAGCTTTATTGTATTTTTTCATGTCTGAGTATATGATTCCTCGATTATAGTATAAATAAGGGTCTTTTGAATAAATTTTTTCAGCTATATCGTAATCGTTAAGAGCTTCTTGAAGTTCTTTATTTTCTGTTTTTATGAGAGCTTTATAGAAATGTGCATCATAGTAATTTTCATCAAGCTCAATGGCTCTGTTTAAATCGAATTGAGCTTTAGTGAATAGTGTTAATTCATAGAAAATTAAAGCCCGATTAAAGTAGGCTACTTTATCTTCATTATTTAGGGATATCACTTTAGAATAATCAACTAATGCCCCTTCCTTATCATTTATCTGATTTTTAGAATAAGCCCGATTAAAATAAGAATTTTCATCCTTTGGATTAATTAGAAGATTTCTACTGTAATCTTCTATTGCTTTTTCATGGTTTTCTAATCTAGCGTAAGAACATCCTCGATTGTGATATGCATCTTCAAGTATTGGATGTATTTCTAAAGATCTGTTATACTCAATTATAGCACCCTCATAATCTTCATTGCTAAATTTTTCATTTCCTTTCTCAAATAAGTTATAGGCAATAGAATAATTTGCATCTTTGTATTTATTATTTTGAGAGTTATGTATCCTCTTTTCACGTTCTAGGCTTTTAATTTTTAATTCTTTATAGGGAGAATCATTTGAGCTAAGAACATTTTTAACTGTAGAATATAGCCTGTTTATAAAATGTATCATTATTAAAAAATTGAGAGTTTAGTTGTAACTAACTACAATATATACAATTTCAATATTAGGCAATACACTTCTTATTGAGAATTTATAAATTAAATTATATCAACCAACCTACAAATATACGCCACAAAATTCCCCTGCCTCAGCAACAAAACTTTCCAATACCAAACACATACAATACTTTTACAGATATAAAATATTCTATTCTAAAAAAAAGTAACGTATGAAAAAACAACAACTGGGCAATGCCCAAACCGACCATCCACAACCGATTGACAAAACAATTGTGGTAGGCTTAATTGAAGCACAAATCCAAAAACTAGAAGCCCACGAAATTCGCATTCTCAACAACGGTATTTTTGAAGACGATTGGCTGGAGACAGACGAAAATCAAGCGATGGCAGATAACTTTTCTTTGGCAGCACACGCCACCAATGCCACCCTTATTATGGAGTTAAAATCCTTGTGCAAAAAAATCCAACAACTGACTTAAAAAACGATTTTCAAACTGACGTAGAAACTGGATTAGAAACTGCTCAGAAACTGGCTAGAAATTAACAAAAACTGCGTCTACTGGCTCTACTAGCACAAAAACTAATTTTCAAACTGCTTAGAAATTAAGCAGAAATTAGCTAGAAACTGCTCAGAAATTAAACAGAAATTAAACAGAAACTGCCATAGAAACTACTAAAAATTATTACAAAAATAACCTCAAAAAAAATGGAAAACAAGCAACCAAATACCACCTATGATTTGGAAGAGGAGCTGCGCCAACAGCTGCTGGAGCAAGCCAATAACAAGGATTTGACCACCGATCTAGACGAAGAGGAAGAACTAGATTTTGAAACCGCAAAAGACCTAGAGCAAAAATCAACAAAAACCGCCTCTACTGACTCTACTGGCACAAAAACTGATTTTTCAGAAGTAGAAACTGCTGCAGAAACGGCAGAAAATAATTCTGATACCCTAGAGCAGCTCGAAGAAGGTTGGGAGGAAGAGCCTATCATTGAAATTGAAGAAGATCCACTGGATGGATATGTTCAAGAACCACCCAAAACTAACCCTGTTGAAGAAATCAAAAAAGCAACAGGCTCGAGTAGCAAAAATCTCAAAAACTTGGCAGAGCTGGGAGAAATTGCCTTCACCTATATTGACCTAGCCAAAGCTCAATTGTGTAGCTCTATTAGTGGGCAGTATGTGGCGGAATATACGGCAGATGAAAAAGCAAAAAAAGTCTTAATTGCTGCCGTTCAAGAATACTTGAGCACTCAAGAAATTAAAGCCCCCACACCTTTGATGACGCTGCTCTTGGCAGTGGGTACTTGGGCAGCGGCTGGTTTTGGAGCTGCTTTTTGGCATCGTTATCAAATCAAACAAATGGAACCAAAAAAAGAAACGGCTTCTTCAGAAATTACTCAAGAAGAAATGGTGGAAGACAACCAGGAGCAGGGACAGCCAAGCTCTGATTTTTCCCATTTAAAAGAATATCAGGATGGGCGCAAATTATTCAGCATTCACAAAACAACAGGGACCTACAAACACCTTCCCAACAATACTTATTGCGCTATTGATGTTGCCGATGAAGTTCCCAGTCCTGAAATTCAAGCCTTGATTGACCAAGGAAAAACGAATCCTGAAATTAGAGCAATTATTTACGATGAGTAAGCCTACAACCACGACAATAGACCAACACCATCCGTTCTTTTTAGCCTATTTTGGAAAACCCCATTCAGGAAAGACCTACGATCTACAGCAATTTGCATTAAGGTGTAATCGACCCACTATTTTTGTGTACAACTCAGGTTGGGACAAAGATTGGGTGGGCTATGAATTGATTGAATTGTGGTCGGATAAAAAAGAACAGGAGCTTTATTTTTCTTACAAAGGCAAAGATTATGTCTTTGAAAAGCACTTTATGAAAAAGTTTCGAGGCAAGAAAGTCAAAGCCATGATGGCAGACGAAAAACTAACCGAGATGCTTTTGTACAAACGCCTTTCTCGTAAAGGTTACGAAGGGCTGTTTTTTATTATTGACGATGCCACCAATATTTTGACCTCTACCTTGACCCAAGCACAAAAAGCTTGTTTCTATCGAGCCAAACATGTGGGCATCTGGTTTGCCTTGGTTTTTCACGATCCCAATATGTTTCCCAATGGTGCTTGGGGAGCTTTGACCAAAGCCAAGTTTTTTAAAAACAATGTGGCACCACCGACTCAAAAGAGTAAAATCATTCCACACTTTAGAGAAATTATGAAAGCTTACAAAGTTCTTAAAGAGGCTCCAAAATACAGCTATTGCACCTTGATTATGGACACAGGCGATTTATCTTATACACCTTTTAAAAACAAAAAATAACGATGCTAAAAACCTTGCTTAAACTGAATCTGCCAACGCTGCAGAAAAACCTAGAAGCCATTGTTGAAGATTTGCTCACAGAAGTAGCGGATCAACACCAATGCAATCCCTTTGATTTGCAACTGATCTTAACCAAAGTCGAGCAGCAAGCACTTGGAAAAATCTATGATTCTGACAACAACTGCTTGCATCAATTAAATGCAGCTCAATTGTTAGAAGACTTATTTTATCTCCAGCTGGAGCAATTGCCTGCTGTTGTCCAAAAATTGGTTCAAAAACAGGTTGGCACCATCAATATCCAGGACTTTATTATCGAACAGCTCGAAACAATGAATCTTTTGATTCGATACAACGACGCTTGTCAATTGCAATTATTTAAAATTACCACGGCAGGCACCGATCCAATTGATCTAACGGCTTTTTTTGCTAACTTAGAGCTGTAGTTTTTTATTTTTATAATCGTCCTTTTTATCATTTTTAAACACACATACATTTTATGAATCGTCAGGGCAATAACTTGACCATTCATCCACCCATTTCCTCCAAGCTCCTAGGTCGCTATCGACACAAAAAAGGCATTTATGTCATTCGGTTAAAAGACCAGGTCATTTATATTGGCAACTCGGTTAATATCTACAAATCAGGCTTGCGCCTCTTTCAAAAAGGGGGCGTTTTACAAGCCATTCCAGTCCAAAAGGTCAGCTTTGAAATTCTATTGACCAGCATGCGCTTATCATCGGTAGAGATGGTGCTCAAACGGCATTTTCAACCCCAATACAACTACATTGGTAAATTGCCCAACCATCAATCTACTTACGAAAAAAAGCAGATCCAACGCATTCAAAACATTTATTTTAGTCAGAGCCGCTTTAGCGTTGAAGGAGCTCGACCATCTAATACTTAACCCCAAAACTAACGTTATCATGTCTTGCATTCCAATTATCAGCAATGGGCATGGTGGTTTGATTGGCAACGTCTACCAAACAAAGGGCAAACGCTCTCCTGTTTGGTCTGACGGTGCGGTTCTTTATGAAGGAGAATTTAATCGAGCCATCAAAAACCGTTTGTTAGAACTGCTCCATTTTAAAGGCATTCCTTATTATGATTTGGTGCCAGAGCAGCACGACATTCATCGGAGTGTTCGAGTTGCTCGAGCGAATCGTTTTCATGCCCAATACAAAAATACCTTTTTACTCGACTTGCATTCCAATGCAGGAGGAGGCAAAGGATCGGAAGTTTTTATCTCCAGTGCTGCCAGCAGCTCCAGCTTGGCTTTAGCGCATTGGTCTCAAGCCTTGTTTGTCCAACATTTTCCAGAAAGTACGTTTCGAGGCATCAAACGCAGGAATTTTGATTTGGTACATTTGACCAACATGCCCGCCATTCTCTTGGAGCATTTTTTTATGGACAATGAGCAAGAATGCAGAACCTATTTAATGACAACCAAAGGACGAGATCGGATTGCCGCTTATACCTTGGCAATTATTGAAGCCTACCTTAAATACCATCATTCATGAAAGATAAGTTACAATTTGCTTTGATTTTGGGACTCTTTGCTTATGTGATTTTCCTACAGCAATGCAAGCAAGGATCTAGTTTGAGTAATCAACAAACAATTCGAATGGATACGACGATTGTTCTAGATACGATTTTGCCAGCTCCTGTTATCGTGCAGTTACCTCGTCAAGCTGTTCCTGAGCCTAGGATTATTTATGTCGATAGTTTTAGAAATATCGTTGAATCAGAACTTATTGATACAAGTAAACATGTCGCTACAAAGCTTTATAAAGATAGTTTAGAGGATGATAATTTGACCTTGTATTATGAATCTTTGGTAGATGGGCAGCTCCTGCAGAATGAGCTGGATTATAAACTAAAAATACCAAAGCAGATTACCAAAACCATTCGTATTAATACACCTGTTCCTATGCCTACCAATGGACTCTTTTTGAATGCTGGGGTGGGTGGTAATATCAATAGCTTTTCTAGTGTAACTCTTGGGTTGCAATTTGTCTCTAAGAAAGGTTGGGCACTCGGTTATGATTATGATGTCTTGCAAAAGGTGCATCAAGTTAGATTGGGGGTTCGTTTGCTGCCTTTTAAGAAACGAAAACAGTAAAAGCGTAATTTCAGGCGTATATTTTTTTCGGTCCTCTTTTTAATCCGTTTAACTGCCGTTTGTTCAAGGTTGTTTTTAATCCAAAAAGCCGCTTTAAAGTTGCTAGAATTACGCCTCTTTCAACCTTGAATGCTTCGTTCATATTCGTTTTTTTAGCATTTTTTACCGCATCTTTGTCTTGTCAAAAAAGCAGCCTAATTACTTCCTAAAACCCTTGTTTTTATTATGCTCATCCCTGATGAATCCAAACACACCCTCATTATCAAACCCGATTACCTTGGCGTTGGTGTCATTGGATTGGTGGTTTTACTAATCCTGATTATCAACAAAAAACTCCTCTAAATGAAAGCGCTTCTTAAATCGGTTTTTACCAGTTTGTTAAGCCTGTTTAATGTCGGGATCTATTGCTCGGATGGCGTGGATAGTTTGTTGCAACAATTGCACTTTTTAGAACTCGAAAATCAAGCCAATGAAATCCTCCGATTGTATGCCTTGATAGAGTATCAAAACCAATTGATCCTTGCCTTAGATGCCTTTAGAACGGGTTTAATGTTCCTTTCCTTGCTCTTTCTTTTTATCCTCAATTTTGCCCTCTTCAAACGCTCTTATCTATGGGCAATTAAGAAAGTCCAAACTGCTTATTCTTTTATTACTACCAAACTCAAAACGAAACTTAGAAAATGGCGAATGTAAAACGTATTTATGCCCCTTTCACCAAAGATTTATGCATGGCGAGCCCTTGGGCTTATGTCGATGGTGAATTATCCTATCGTCCTCTACCTGCTGGGACTGTTGAGCAGGAATTAATCACCGATGTCCAAAAAGCAGGTGGTATTGTTGATGCCAACTATTCTATCTTGGTTCAAAAACAAGGCAGCGACGAACAAGGACAATTGGAATTGACCTTGCTTTTGTCCGATGAAAAAAAGGAAGATGGCAGCTATAAATTTCCAGAAAAAGCCATGGTGAAGATTGGTATTGATGGCGATAGCCCTGAAATTTTCCCTGGTGATCATGCTGACTTTTTGATCGGCTTGGAAATTGGTGGAACCTATGGTCCTGGTACCTTACAAACCATTGCCCAATTGGCTCGTCAAGGCAAACAATTGGTCATTAATGGCATGCACATTGATGCGGACAACGACAAACATTTTACCGCTAAAATGGTCGAGCGTCAATTCAAACACGATGGTTCTAGCATGGGCGACCGAAATATTTTGTATCCCAAATCGTTGGCTAGTGACGAACAAACCACCATTCGAGTCCTAGCAGACATTGACGTCACCTTAGATGGCTTTGGCTATTTAGAAGTGCCTATTTATCGGGGCATTGGTGCCAACATCACCCTAGATACCACCTTCACCAAATAACACCAACCCTCCTTTAACCCTTAAAGCCAAGTTGCGGGAAGACCTCCCCCGTACTTTTTAGGATCTCCTCCTTGTTGCTCGACCCATCAAAAGGAATTGTCTTCCCTCATGCAACTTGGCTTGTTTTAATGCTTTTTCTATGGCAGGTTCTGTTTTTGAATCCATCTCCACAGGTGATATTGGCATCTTGGATGGTGGTTTAAATATTGGCACCCAAGGACTGTCCAACAAAGACCTCAAAGTCATTTTTGGCTCCTTGGCTCAAGCACAAACGGCTCAGGCTAGCCAACAACTGCAAGTTCAACAACGGCGGGATCAACTGCTCATCATTAGCGCCTCTGTTGTTGTTTTATTGCTGCTTCTACTCCTTCTTTTCTTTTACTCCAAACACCCTACATCATGAGTCTAGGTACCCTTTCTGAATCTCGTATGGCAACGGCTCCGATTGCAACGATTACCACCACTGCAATGCCTTCTGTTCCTGATCCCAAACCCACTAAAAACACTCCTCAGGTATTAGAAAATACGGTCAACCCAACTACGACCAACTCCAACAATGAGAATTTGGTCAACCCATCCAATCCAACTCTTAGTACGACTACCACCACAGTACCAACAACAACGCCAACGCCCACACCAACAGCAACACCCAACAAACCTTGTGGTTATTGCACGGCTAAAAGCATCACAGGGCTTGCGCTGCAAATCAGCATCGTTCTTTTTATGTTGGCACTTTCTTTTCACTTCGTTAAAAAAGTATAACCATGGCTTGTGAAGATCCTAATGCCCCCCTCTTTATGGCTTGCCATTTAGAAGGGGAAGGCACGGTGAGTGAAGACCGAAACAAAAATCAAAACAACAACAACGCTAACAGCGACTCCAATCAAGCGTCCAACAAAAAACCACAAAATGCCGCTGATATTATCAATGCCAGTGCCAATGGTTTGGACAGCATTACAGGCTTCTTAGGATCCTTGATGGGCAAACCCAGTCCGTCCACTCCAACCTATGTGCCTGCTCCTGATCCTCCCCCCAAACCTTCGCCCTGGTTGATTGGAGGCGTCATTGGTGGAGTTGTCTTATTAATCGCCCTATTAATCTTTTTTAAGCATGGAAAATCCAACGAATAAAACACCCTTATTGGTCATTGGTTTGCTGCTCATTCTAGCCCTTGGCGGTTGGGCGGTTTGGGCGGTACTCCGTCCTAAAAAAGAAGAAGAGCCCACTGTTACCACCAAAAAAGAAACCGCTGCTTCAACGCCAGTGGTTACAGGACGCAACAATGTCTCCAGTCAAAACACAGGTTTGACCAAAGAACAGATTGCCTTTTTATTTGGTCATAACAATTCTAGTTTTAACAGTGGCAACACAGGCAACGAAAACCAACCCAAACAAAAAGAGCCGCTTTACATCAAAGGCACTCGAGCACAAGCTTTGATTACTGCCAAAGCAGAGCATTTACAATCCAAAGTAGCGGTCATGGACATCATTCGTGCTAAGTACGATATTGGCAGGGAGTTGATTAAATTCAACTCCGATACACAAAAAGCCATTGACCAGCTCTTTGACAAAGTATCTGGCGTGGACGTCCATTCGGATCCTGCCAAGCGTTATTTGACCTTCCCGATTTATGGCAAACACGAATCACAAGGACCTGCCCTAAGATCGGATTTACAAAAGCTCTTGGATAGGGGCTGGGAGGGCTTAAATCTCAGCAACAAACGAGATCCCACCATGCCTTGGTGGTTGCCCTCGGTACAATTGAATTTGCTGCTAGGAACAACCGTTTCAACCACCATTAGTGCCGATAATATTTGGTGGTATTGGGGACAACGCAGCGAGTTGGACTTTTTTAAAGATTTTAATGGGCATCAAGTGGATGATCGTTGGTTGGTCAAAGTGAACGACAACGGCAAAGCCGCTTATCCTGCAGGGAATCTCTATACTTTTGTGCAGCGCTGGGTGGAAGCCATTGATCAGCTCAACAAAGTAACCGAATGGGAAGCCATCCGAACCTTAACCGCTCCAACCTCCAAAGGGGGCGATGGGTGGCTGTTTACCTATCTAGATCCTGAGACAGGAACGGACTACAGCAAGAGCTATGATCCGCAAGATAGTCGTACCAACGATGCCCTTGATCTTATTTTAACTTAATTCAAACTTCCCCTAAAAAGCCCATTGTTATGGAAAACAAACACCTATTTTTAGGCGCTGGGGCACTCCTGGCAATTGCTCTTGCTTATCTGATTGGTAAACGCCAAAAGAAAGCGGTGGAGCAACGAGAAATTGATGTGACGGTCAATCTCCAAGACGAGCATGGACAAACAGTGGTTTATGATCCAAATCCTTTGCTTGTTCGACTCAACAAAGGGTTGATCACTCGATATTACTTTGATTTTTCGGAGCGTTGCAATCCCATCAAAGAGCTCTATGATTTGGATCCTGCTCGTTTTATGGCAACGGTCAAAGCCTACAAGGTCAAATATGGCGTGGACATCACCATTCCTATGAAAGCTTGTCATGTGGATTGTAATCTAAAAACAGGCATCAACAGCTTGAGTTACTTTGACTTGATTTATCAACGCATCCATCAATTGCAAGCCGTGACAACTTAACGATGCGTAACACTACGTTTAGAGTTGTTTCTACTTATTCTTAATACCTTCTTTATAAAATCATCAACTAGCATGTTATCAAAACCTTCGTATAAAATAGCGGGCATTTTCTTTGTTGTGGCTCTTTTGGGAGTGGGCACTTTCTTCTATCTCAAGAAAAAGAAAGCCGAAAAACAAGCAGCTGAAAAAGCAGCTCCAAAGAAAACGACCAACAAAGATTTAACTAAAAATGCCCCTGCGCCTCAAACCACCAGCGCTCAAGCCAAAAACTTGGAAGTAGCAGGAGGAGAAAACCAAGATCAACCCATTTAACATGAAAGAAAAACTGATCCAATATCAAAAACCACTCCTTGCCGTTGGTTTGTTGGTGCTCTTGCTTGTCTTGTATTTTTATCGACATCGCCTTTTTAAAGGAACCCTTTTAACAGGTTCCAAACCAACAGCGGTTTCTAATAATACAACTACCTCTAATCCTGAAAGCCTCCTCCTAAAAAAAGGCAGTCAAGGAGAACAAGTGCGACAGCTGCAACAGCTCTTAAATCAAGAACATCAAAAACACGCTCCAACCTTCATTCCTCTACTAGAAGAGGATGGCATCTTTGGAGATAGAACCGAGCAAATGCTCCTTCGATACACCCAACAAAAGAGCATTACTTTAGCTCAATTGCAGACCAATCTTGCAGCCGCTTAAAACAATCTAAACCCATGTTTTTATTACTTCCTTTTTTATTAGGTGCTGGTAGTACAGGCTATTGGTGGTGGTCAAGTCAAGAGCAAAAAGAACCTTCTTTGACACAAGAACTCTTTGACCTACTCAAACCTATTTTGCTTGTGCTCCTTGTCCTTTTATTTTTTCGTTGGCTCTATGCCCAATCTACTCCAGCAACTCCAGCACCAAGCGCTTGAGTTGCTGTTGCTTTTTCAAAACCGCTTCAAAAACCTCTTCCTATGGCTAGTTTCAACAGTTGGATGCTGCCCACCAAACGACGGTGGCGGCGTATCATGGCAGGTTATCAGGATCTGTACAACGACAAGGGCAATTGGTCATCCAATCAAGTCGGGGTGGGGACCTTGATTGGTACCAATCGAAGTATTGCCGCTCCGACACTCATTGCCTGGCGTGGGCGCATGGTCTCTAAAGCAGAAATGGAGGCATTGTCTATTGGGGAAGCCATGCAGATTTACAAGGTTCAATATTGGGATAAGATCCAAGGCGACTTGATCCAGAGCCAAGCCCTTGCGGATATTTTAGCAGATATGAAAAGCTCCGCTGGAGGCAATGCCATCAAAGAAATGCAGCGCACCCTTAATGATTTGGGAGAGCGCCTTTCGGTGGATGGTGCTTTTGGGGTGGCTTCTGTTCAGGCGCTCAATCGGCAAATCCTACGAGTAGGGCAGGCTCGTATTTTTAATGCTTTTAGACAGCGAATGATTGCTTATTACAGGCGTATTAATAGTCCTTATGAAAGGCAATTGATTGACTCCTTGAATCGGGATTATCCTGCTATGAAAACCGATTGGACTCGAGTGGCAGTGACGGTTGGAGTGGTTGCGACAGCTGGTGCTTTAGTTGCCTATGGTATTTATCAGTATCAACAAATTCAAACATGAAAAACAACACTACGTTAAAATGGATGGGCGGTGCTATACTGCTCTTTTTACTCCTTCTCCTGGTTATTAAAATTCGCTTAAAACTGGCTCAAGAAAAAGCCATCCAAACTTGTGAAAATGCTTTTGGCTATATGGATGCAACCCAACAGGATTCTATTCGGAAGATTGTGACGGCTTTCCATCGTTATGGCGATGGAGATAAAAATAAGCTGGCTTATATCTTGGCAACGGCTTGGCATGAAAGTCACTTTCGTCCTGTCCAGGAACGGCGTGCGACTCCTAGCCAAACGGAGCTGTATAACCGTCAAAATCAATATTGGTCCTCGGGTTATTTTGGACGGGGTTTTGTTCAATTGACTTGGAAGGAGAATTATCAAAAGATGGCTCGGGTCTTTCGGGTGGATTTTGTCAATCAGCCTGATCTAGCACTGCAACCAACTTATGCGGCTCGTATTTTGGTTTATGGCATGATGCAGGGTTCTTTTACGGGGCTTGCTTTGAAGGATTTTATTAATGCGAAACGCCAGGACTTTTATAAGGCGAGGCAGGTGGTCAATCGTTTGGATCGAGCTGGGAAGATTGCTGAGTATGGGAAGTTGGTTGTTAATGACTTTGTTTAATATTCGTTCTTAACTTCCTAACTCTAGGAATCATACAATAATATCCTTCTAACGGTTACTTTAAAATATTAAAACCTACAATTACAGGTCGTAGAATATAAGTAATCAAATCTACTTATAGCAATAACATCTTCCCACTTTTCACCTAACTTACACCTCTTAACCCATATCCCTTGTTTATTAACATATCCCCAATCCCCATCCTTTTTCACAATAGCAAGCCCATTACAATAACTATCCCAAATTTCATCAAACTGAGGCTCAACACACCACTTCCCTAATGTATCTATAAAACCCCAGACCTCACCCTTAGAGCTTTGAATAGAAGCTCCTGCAACTCCTTCGCTAAAAAAAAGTACAGAACGATAAATTGGAGGAATCACAACCTCTCCCTTTTCATTCAAGAATCCACTATAGACTCTATTATTCTTATCTTTAGAAAAACCTATTCTAGATTCTTTACATTCATCCAAACCTCTATGTTCTGGAGGAATGACAAAAACAGTTGCTAAATTCTCATCAATGACAATATTCTTTCCATTTTTAATAGCAGTTGCTATTCCATCACTAAACGGACCTATATAATCAAATGAATCAAGGGGCTTAAGATTATTGGTAGAAATATGAAACTGAACCATTCCTGAATCTGTATAAAAAAACATATTCTCTTTAGTAGAAGCATAAAGAACCCCTTCTCTAACAACCTTAACCGTATCGCCTAATGTATTCAATATAATAGAGTTACCATTTTCTAAACAGACAAATAAACCTCCTTTAAGTACCTTTCTTAACGATTTAGGTTTTTCATATACAACATTCCCTTGCTTTGAAATTAGGTACTCTTTAGAAATACCCATAGAGTCAGCTAGATCTACAATTGCATATCCATTAAAAAACGGCTTAGCATGCCTAAAAGTAGGTTTAATTTTCCATTCTCCATTTAACTTTATATAACCATATAGACTATCTTTAACGACAGAAGCAATACCTTCTGTAAAATAATTAGCATGCTTAAATTGTGGTTCTACGATTGTTTCCCCTTTATTATTCATATATCCATATAGCCCTGTAGAATCTTTAAATGGGAATATAAATAGATAACTATTATCCTCTACTTTATCCAAGGCTCGTTGACAACCTAACAAAATGACTAATAAAACAACTATGTAGCTACTATTTTTTTTAGAGATCATTTTTTATTCTAATATGTTGCTTTTCCTGTTTTTAATGCTTCACCAATAGCTCTTCGTTTAACTTTATCTAGTGTATATTGATTATCTTTTGCTTTATTATTGCCTAATCTATTACGTACACTCTCTGTATATTTTTTATTCCTGTCACCACTTGTAAGTGTTCCCAAACTACTTTTGGACGGGGTTTTGTTCAATTGACTTGGAAGGAGAATTATCAAAAGATGACTCGGGTCTTTCGGGTGGATTTTGTCAACGATCTAGCATTGCAGCCGACTTATGCGGCTCGTATTTTGGTTTATGGCATGATGCAGGGTTCTTTTACGGGGCTTGCTTTGAAGGATTTTATTAATGCAAAACGCCAGGACTTTTATAAGGCTAGGCAGGTGGTCAATCGTTTGGATCGAGCTGGGAGGATTGCTGGGTATACTCAAGCACTTGTTTAACAAATTCATTATTCTACCACAAATGCAAAGCCTCCTCTAGCATGTTTTGCTTGCGATTTATAACAAATCTCAAGACTATCGGTTGTCCATTGGCATACTCCATCTACTAAATAATAATTATCATCTCCATTATTAATTAAAGCATTTGATTCTAGCCACATGTACTCCTTGCACCTTGTGTCAGTTATTTCTAATCCCTGCTTATTATCATCTATTTCGATATCATAAAAAGACGTTGCTAATGATATTCCCATATCATATGTTCCTTTTTGCTGAGGAATTAATCCAAATTTAAATTGCTTTTCTCCTATGCTCTTAAAATATACATAAGTAGAGATAAAACCATTTGTATTTTGTTCAACACGTCCTTCTAATTCTTGTATTTTAAACAAAGACATGGCATCGTAAACAATATTCGTATCTATTTTAGATATCGAAACTGAATAGTATAATTCATAATTGCTAAAATCAATATAGTTTCCACTATTTCTATCTAATAATTGATTTGGTAAGTCCATTGCGCACCAAATTGTATCCCCTAAGTAAAATGTGTCTTGTGAAGATACTTTTGTGGGAAACTCAAAAGAGTAATAATTATGACAAGAATTGGATCCCAAACAGCCAATAAGACCCGTTATTATTATACCTAACAACAGTTTATTCATTATAAAAATGGATTAGACTAGGACAACTACTAATTAACTACAAAAGCAAAGCCACCTTTACTAGCACTCTCGTCATAAGTTCCATAACAAATTTCAAGACTATCGGTTGTCCATTGGCATACTCCATCTACCAAATAATAATTAATATTTCCGTTATTAATTTTAGCCCCCGATTCGTCACACATATATTCAATACAATTTTCAGAACCTATATTTAGTCGTTCTGTATCACTTACTTCTTTGTTACAAAGATAAGATGGTAAGCTAATTGATGAGGAGAATACACCTTTATGCTTTGGGATAACTCCTATCCTGAATTTTTTATTATTAACATCATCAAAGTGGATATAAGTATATGCGAAACCATTTACATTTTGCTTTATTTCTCCTACCTCTGCATATAAATCAAATAACAGTGTAGCGCCATATACCATACCCGTATCCACTTTTGAAAAATTTAGGGAAAAGTACAATTCATAGTCTGTAAAATCTATATACGATCCACTATTTTTATCTAGTAGTTGATTGGATAAATCCATTTCATACCAAATTGTATCTCCTACAGAAAAAGTATCTTGAGCCGTTACTTTTACAGGAAATTCAAATGAATAATACTTTAAACAAGGATTTGATGTTAAACAGCTACTAATTGCTACTGCAATTATAAACAGTAATAATAAATTCTTATACATAAGCAATAAAATTAATACCGTAAAGGAGAATTTCCTTTACGGCCGAGTTACATTATTTTTTAATATCCATAATCTAAAAATAAATTATCAATATCTGTTGCTATCGTTGGATGATTTACTTTTATTGCATCTCTTATCGGTTGTATAGTTGTTGGCGCATTTGTAATAATAGCATTGAATATCTGAGCATTTGTTACCCCTTCTACAAAATCCGTTTCAGGATCTACAATATTCAAAGGCGCACCGTTATGGCTACGATCATCTATCAAATCCCAAAATATTCCGTAAGGAATCCATCTATCTGCACTTGGAACATCTTCACCTATTTCTAAATATCTATAAATATATCTATTGATCTGTTGCATATTTGGATCTGAGGGATGTAGCCTGGATTTTCTATTATTAACTCCATATTGCAAATCCGCCATAAAGGAACCAATATGACCTGCCCAAGATTCAATAATAGCAGTTCGCTCTGCTCCAGGAGTATTCTTTACGCCATAAGGTGGATTACTTCCACTAGTGCTATTATCCAATGTCCTTGCAATATTATCAAACCAAAATTGATCTCTCGTGACAAAAGGTAATCCTGCATAATGAGCAGTGTGTCCATATTCATGATAAAAGGTTTCTTTTACAACATCTGAAGTTCTCATTCCATCATCTCCATAAGCATACACTACATCTGGTAAATTAGCAACAAAGTAAGTTGCTAAACCTGTTGTAATCACACCGAATCCAGGGAGAAAGCCTTCCAATATAGGTGTTAAGGATAAAACAGCAGTATTACCTATAACTTGTGATACTGTAAAACCAACACCTCCCTGTTGAAGCTTGTAAAACATGGGAGCAGCAGCTGATCCATCATGATTAGCAAGAAGTATTTGGAGTTCACTCGCTGCAGCACCAATCCCCTCCTGTTGAGCATAAAAATCATATTCAAATAAAGAATTCATTGCTGTAGATGCATACCAATGTAATCTTCTAATATCCCCATTATCTGAAAAACGGTGGTGTCGAATTTGAAAATCGTTAAAAGGAGCAAAAACATGGGTTCCTAACTCTTGTGTTACAGGTAAACCATATTGAACCAAATCCACTCCCATAATACCTCGTATAGTCGCCCTACTATTCCGCCATACAACTTGCCCTTGAATACCTCCCCAGTAAGGAGCCTCAATACTCCAACAACCATCATTAGTTGTCCAAGAACTTCTCCCCATAAACCACCTATCTCGAATATATACTTGTACACTTTTAACTCCTTCAAATCCTAGTTGTGTATCCTCAACTTGCACGCAACCACTAGGCATTAACACATCATTAAAAATTGGACAACCACAACTATTGGTTGAGGTTCCTCCTCCTACTGGTGTAGGTCCAACAGGAGAAGATGGAGATGTTCTATGCAAGCCTAAACAAAATGGCCAATGCGCAGCTCCTGGCAAACAAGGAAGTGGCAAAGGATAAACCTCTCCCCCTTCACAATCTACATCATCTGCTAAACAAGCTGGATAATTGGGGCAAGTAGACTCACAGAATACTACTTGCTCTCCATTAGAGTTATAATAAGCATTATTAGTGCGACGAAAAGCTTCAGCTGTTAGAAAAGAATTATATGGTGCTAAAACTAATTCATCAATAATTTTATAAGAAATTCCTGTAGGAAATTGAAAATTAGGCTTTACCACAGCATAATGGTACGTAATTTCTCCTGATGGTATCTTTGGGTCATGGTAATAGTCTCCTATCTGCTCTATCTCATACTCTAATGGATAATCATACAAAAAAGGATCATTCTCATTAATATCATTATTAACGACATCATAACTGTAAATAGCTGTTTGTAAATCAGCTAATTCTTGAAATGTTTTTGGGCTAAATCTAACATATAAGTCAGTTGCTGGCAGGGCTGTTTGTTGATGTTCTGGGTAAAGTTGATTCCATGCTGCTGTCATATTAGCAACGGTGTAAGGGTTTACCCGTTTTTTGCCCAAAACAGTCATTCCATTAGCAGATTTGGCTCTATTCGAACCATCTATAATAATGGATTTACTTTTAAATGTTTGTTCTATTGAATTTTCGGAAATTGGAGCATTTTCTTTTTGACATCCGATAATTGTCAACATCAAAAAAAGGAAGATTGTGCTTCCACACAAGAGAATCTTATTCATAAATGAATTTTTAGGGTGAAAAATAATTATTAATAAACTATATTGATTTAATTTATTGCTCTATTATTTTGTATTAGTTTTGTGGTTCATGGTTTTACAAAGGTAAACTATTACTAATAAAACATCAAGTTACAATAATAATTTTAATTATATTTTCACATCAACAATTCCTTAAAACTAAAATTCAGCCATTTACATAATACATTTATTAATACCGATAGTATAGTCATTGATAAACTATTCCTCCATATCCCCCAAAGGCAAAGCATTCAAAGCAGCTCGATGCAACCTCCATTTAGGCATAAACTGATTCAAATATTGAACAAAGCGCTCATTGTGGTTGCGTTCCAATAAATGTGTCAATTCATGCACAATCACATACTCTAGATGTAAAGTAGGCTTTTTGGCTAACTCCAAATTTAGCCAGATCCTTTTCTGCTCAATATTACAAGTGCCCCACTTCGTTTTCATCAATTTCACCATCCAATCATTCGATTGAACGCCCATAATAGTTTCCCACTTTTCCAACAAAGGAGGAATGCGCTTTTTTAATTGTGCTCGATACCACTCTCGCATCAATCGAGCCCTTTCTTTCGTACTGGTAGTTGATCGAACATACAAATAGATATACTTTGCTCCACTTGATTCTACTCGATTGACTCCTTTCTTTTGTTCAATTACCTTGAGCAAATAACGTTTGCCCTCAAAATAATGACTTTCTCCAGAAACATACATTCGAGGTGTTTCCCTAGCTTGCTCCATAAAGTTTCTAATGTGTTTTTTAATCCAGCCCAATTTTGAAATTACAAACAAGCGCATCACATCATAATCCGTTGCCAATGGAGCAGACAAACGAATTCGACCAGTAGGTGGATAAACCGCCAAATGCATGTTTTTGATTTGTTTTCGAATAACATCAATCTCTAAATTTGCAATCGCTATTTTTTCTTGACTAATATTCACTTTGAGCTTTTATTATTTTCATAATCTTAGCTGTTTTTTCTTCGTCTTGTATCAAACCATTCACAGCTATTTTTATTTTCTTTTCCTTAATCTTACTCCCACGCCATCCATCATTTTTAGTATATTGAATCGCTTGATCCAATGCCAAAGTGAGTTTCTCATCCCCTTCCAAATTATCATATAGATTCCGCTTTGCTTTCGTATCTAATGTTGTAGGATAAGTGGTTCCTTTCGACGGGTTAGAAACTCGCTCTGCTAATTCCTTTATTTTCTCTAAGTAAGCTGTATAAGCAATCCGTTGTTCCTTCCTTTGTTGAATCAATTCTGACAATAAATCCGACATTTTTTCAAAGTACTTAGGATTCGTTTTGGATTCTTCTATAATTACTTTACGAACGTTGTTCTCAATCGTTTCAGCTACCGCTACTTGTTTCGATTTCGATGGACTTGCTCCTGTAGATGCTTCCAATTGAACAATTAACTCAACTAGGGTTTTATTCTCAAAATCTGAGATTTTCTTACTAGCGCTAGCATCCAAATACATATCCATTAATTGGCGCATACCAGGTTCAAATCGCTTCATATCCAAATAATCGCCACTTGCCCTTTTAATCGTTTCACGCAAATCAGAATAATATTGTACTTCTTCCTTGATGGCAATGCACTCTTGCTCTGTGTAACCAATTTTATGCAATTCATTAGCAATATTAGCATAAGCTCGAACCAAAGCTCCCACCACCTTATACAAAGCCACTCTTCGCTCCTCCGTTTCCTTTATATCTTCTGGATTTTCTGTATTTCCACAAAAATAACGAATAAAATTGGGTTCTGTCTGAGGATGAACAGGTTCACACATGGCTCGAACCGCTTCTTGCGCTATTTCCAGTTGCTCTTTGGCTTCTTGATAACGATCTAATAACAGACCATTCACATCTTCTACATCAAAATCATCAAATGCCTCTGAAGTATAGTCAGTAATAGATTTAGATAGACTTTTGAACAAATCTTTATAGTCAATGATATATCCATAATCTTTACCTGCGTCATCTACTCGATTCACTCGACAAATTGCTTGAAATAAACCGTGATCTTGCATACTTTTATCAATATACAAATACGTTGCAGAGGGCGCATCAAAGCCCGTTAAAAGCTTATCGACAACAATCAACAATTTCATTCGAGCAGGCTCTTTGATAAATTTTGTCTTGACTGTTTTCTCAAATGTAGCCACATCTACTCCATCCAACATTTTTTGATACACCTCATATTTTAGCAATTTTTCGGTGGGTGTTCCCTCTCCTGTTTCTTCTCCTTTTATATCGCCATGATAAGGTTGATAGGAAGTGATAATGGCACATTCCTTCAAACCTGCTCGCTGAAATAATTCATAATAACGGCAAGCTTGATAAACAGAGCTAGACACCAATAAAGCATTTCCTTCTCCCGTTGACAAACGAGGCTTAACTTTAAAGTCTTTGACAATATCAAATACAATCTTTTCTAAGCGAGATTTAGACCCCAGCACCTTTTGCATGGTTCCCCATCTTCGTTTTAGATCCGCTTTAGCAACATCTGTCAATCCTTTGGTTTCTGCTTCAAACCATTCATCAATGCTTTGTTGATCGGTTACAAACTGCTCCACATCACGAGCTTCATACAACAAATCCAAGACAACCCCATCCTCAACTGCTTCATCAAATTTATAAGGTGTTCCAATATAAGGTCCAAAAACCTCAATACTCTTTTGTTTGTCTTTTTTGAGCAAAGGTGTTCCTGTAAAACCGATAAAAAGGGCATTAGGCAAAATTACTTTCATAGCATCGTGTAACTTCCCCGACTGGGTACGGTGACACTCATCCACAAATACATAAATATCTCCCTTGGCTTCAAAATCAGCACTAGCATATTGTTGCAGCTCCTTGATGTATTGGTTATAATCGCCTTGCTCTGCGTGTCGTCCAAACTTATGCACCAAACTCCCCATCAACATTTCTTCTTTACTGTTCAACACCCTTAATAAATCCCGTCCACTTTTGGTTCGATAGATTTTTTCATCAACACCAATAAACAGCTTCTCAATCTGTTCATCCAACTCCTCTCGATCTGTAATGATTAACACCCGACTATCGGGTATATTTTCTCGAATCCATTTGGTCAACCAAACCATCGTCAAACTCTTTCCGCTTCCCTGTGTATGCCAAAGAATCCCTCCTTGTCGTGTACGAATATTTTCTTGCGCTGCTTTGATGCCAAAGTATTGATTGGGGCGGCACATTTTTTTTGTTCCTTTATCAAAGACGATAAAATCATGAATAATCTCTAAAAAACGTTCTTTTCTACACAGCAACCAAAGTTGTTTATCAATTAGGTATTCAAATTCTTGAGCCGTCTCTTCTTTCCATTTTAGATAATACTTCTCTATTGTTTCAATCGTTCCATACCGCAATCCTTGGCTATCATTGCCTGCTAAAACAAATTGCATTGTCGTAAAAAACTTTTGAATAAATTGGGGCTTTTGATTGTCTAAGTTTTGACGAATCCCTTCCGAAACACCTACCTTGCTCCGCTTCAATTCCAAGATACCCAAAGCAATTCCATTCACATAAAGGACTATATCAGGACGTTTGGTGTGTTGTCCTTTTACCGTGACTTCTTCAGCAATCGCAAATTGATTTTTTGCAACGTCCTTCCAATTAATCAACCAAACGGTTTCTTTGGGATCTCCTTGCGCCGCTCGAACGGTTACGCCATAACGTAACAATTGGTATACCTTCTTATTCGTTTCGTACAAACCATTGGATAGGTTCGTCGCTACTTTTACGAATTTATCTACTGCTTTTTTTGCTAGTAGCTTGGCATAACCTTGTTGAATCAAATAGTCCAACAAAATGGTTGCTTCTATTGGCTGAGTTCGTTCTTCTTTTTCCCAATTTCCTAAATAGATATAGCCTAGTTGCTCTTCAAACAACTTAATAATACGATTTTGACTAATGCGCTCTGTCTTGCCTATATTATCTTTCATGGTGTTCTAATATTTTGTTTCTACCTTTAAGCACTTTTACAATCTCATCATAATGTGCTTTTATTTCTACTTCTCCCCAACAACTTCCTTTATTTGTTTTGTCGTATATTAGTTTTTGCTTAGGCGGCAAATCTTCTTTATAATATTTACCATTCGTTTCTTTAGCTTTACCAACAGCATTTTCATTTCCCATCCTAGAATTAGCACGTTTGCTAACTAGGCATAAATTCCCTAAACTATGAACAAATCCTGCATTCTCTAAAGATTGAGGCAAATGATGTTCTACAGAGTTCCGATATTTAAAATCAAAGTTAAAATCCTTAGGCTTATCCATCCACAACAAATAATCTATAAAATTAAAAAGAAAATGAGGCGTATTTGTCCCCTCTGCATAATCAACATTTGGAGTTTTATTAGTACAAATATCTACTAAGCGCTCGTTCTCAGAAAAAACAGCTAAAACATAAGCATTCAACTTCTTTAAATACTCTTCCCCACTAATTTCTAAATCTTTAACCTCTCTAAACCATTGAAATACTTCCTGTAACCATTTTTTATATTTCTTGGTTCTAAACGTTACTTGAAGCATAGACAAACACTTAATAATGGCATCTTGCTCTTCCCTTTTTTCAAATGTATTTTTTAAAACCAATCGATCTTGCTCTTTTGTATCATAAAAATAATACGCTGGTTTTCTCAATACCCATTTATAGTTATCCTCTACTTTTTCATCCTCAACTGTTTTCAATACAAAGCGATCAAAGACTACTCTATAAAAAAACAAATCTTTAATAAAGTCCATTGGATCTATTTCACCTTCTAAGGCTTCAAACACACGTAATAACTCATCTCCACTAAGCGGAACTTCTCGCCCATCGTAATCCTTATATTTCAATTTAAAGATATGCATCAAAAAATTAGGAAAATCTATAATTGAGTTATACTTGCCATTCGCTTTTTTTGTTCCTTTATCTGACGAATCACCCCTTAATTCATATTCTTTCAATATACTATTAATAGAGACAAATGTCTTCTCATTTACTTCCCCTTGCTGATCTTCTAACGGATTAAAATTAAATCCATCATATTTTTTTTCGCCAAAGAAGTAATTTTTATCCTCTTTATTAAAATAGCTCTGTATATAACTATCCATTTGAGAACAAGCCTCCCAAACCTTAGCAAAAATTGCTGCCTGTTTTTTATTTTCTATTTTTTCTAATAACCTTGCCTTTAAAATTTCATGAGGCACCAACTGCTCTCCCCTATTGTTCATCACTTCAAAATAATGTGCAACATCTGTATCCTGAGGGATTTCGACTCGAACCAATATGACTTTATTAAAAAAATAATCTACAAAAACCGAATAATTAGCACGCTCCTTAAAAGATTCTAATCGAATAGGCTTCGTTTCCTTTGGATTGAGTACCGTACTTTTTATATAATCAACCGCATGAACAAAATGAGCAATCGATTTATCGTCTTGTATGTTCACACTATTGGGGTTGTTATAAAACTTGTCAAAAAAACACTCTACTTTTTGCCTCGAATCGTACTTCAATTTAGGTTTCTTTATTCGATTTACATCAAGATATTTTCCCAATATAGAAATCGTTGTCAATCGCTGTTGCCCATCTATTACCTCATAGTCCTCATTCTTTCGTTTTAAGACCACTAAGGTTCCTATAAAATAATGTTCTGTAGGAGATTCTACAAAATGCTCATAAATATCTTGAATTAGTTGAAATATTTCCTCTGCTCCCCAAGCATAATTCCGTTGGTATAGAGGTACCACATAATTATGCTCGTAGTCTAATATTTCTTTTAAGCTTTTATTGAGATTTTCTCGTTCCATCTATTGAGTTTTTGTACTTTTTCATAACATCTATCGATAGGTCTTCATGTTTACTGATTTTCACGTTTTGTTCACATAAAAATCGAATAATAAGTGCTTCATCTCTTCGACAAACTACCGTATCCATTGTTAAAGCATTCAATGCCCTCAGGTCAACAAAGCCCTTGCTCTCGTCTATAATCACAAATAAACACTTGTCTGCTGCATATTTCATAACAGCATTGTATTTTACTTGAAACTTCTCTACTCTCAAACGGTAAACAATCGTATAAAGAACCTTGTAGTATTCATTAAGCCCCTCTTCTCCATATTTATCAAAAACCAACATAACAAGCGACTTGTATAGTTCTTTCAAATAAGAATCGCCTACTCGATTGGTTTTATAATTACAATATTTATCATAAAATGTCTTAAATTCTCCTAAACAACTTTTGTCGTCTATGTAAATAAATAATTGTTTATAAATTTCTGTATAGCTTTCTATAAAATCAAAGAAGAGTTTTCCATTAATAATAGGCTGATTAATAGAAACGAAAGGATTTACATTTGGCAATTCTCTTGTCATAAAACGAGGTTTTATTCCTTTCATTTTACTACCTAATAGATTACTATTTTGAAGGATAAGCCGTTGAAGCAAATAGGTGTTTTGATAAGGATAATCTACACTATTCTCATCCTCAATCGTCTTGCCTTTAAACTCTCCTATAACTTCTTTGCTAAATCGATAAGCATATTCTTTTCGACTCCAAAGACGAGTTCGGTACAACTGCTCCTCAAATAATTGTTTCAGAATATCTTTTGGCTCTTTTTCACCAGAATAAAATCTTATAGCACTTTCCCACCTTCGATCACAATCTACTTTAAGTGTTTCCGCTTCACTTTCCATGGCTCTAATATGATAAGCTTTCAACAAATTATAAGCCTCCAAGCTTTTCCCTCTACTGTTCTGCGAATCAAACATCTGAAAGGCCTCTGATGTTTTTTTTACTTTAACCTCTACAAATTCACAAGCCTCTAACAAATAATTTAGAAATTCTACCTTCGCTTGAGCAACTTCGTGCCCCAACCACTCCTTTATAAAGACAAAATTACGCTTTATCGTATATTTAGAATCATCATGACTAAAATGTAATTTCTCTGCATAATTATAAAAACGCTTCTCATCTAAAGACAAAAAAATTAAAGTTAAAGTGGTGATTCGTTGTTGACCATCTACAATTTCTAAATCTTTCTCTTTTTCATCTTTTCCCTCTTTTTCATGTAGGATAAGACTACCTATTCTATACGCTGTTTTCCCCTCTTTCCAACTCTTAAAAATATCCTCTAATAGTTGAAAAACATGCTTTTCTTCCCAACGATAAGGGCGTTGATAATTTGGTATTTTAAGGTTCTGATCTAAAATATCTTTTACCTTACGAATCTTTGCATCTATACTACTCATACACTATTTTCTAGCTTATTTACCCTTAATCAATCGAAAACTAACTTCATACTTATAAAACTCTATATTTTCCGTAACCGACAAAGCCTCTCTCAAACTCGTCAACATCAGATAACAATTCATGTACTTGTACAATCTCCCACTTATAGCCTTGTTGATAATCTTCTACAAAAAATGAAACGCTTTTAAGGAAGCGACACTTTTTATACTTTCGTTAGTTTTACTCATATCAATCTCCTTTTATAACTCAACAATTCTCAATTCCTCACTCTATACTTTTTGTTCTCAAAGCGTTTGAACTTCAAGCTCGTTGCTCCAAAATTGATTAACAAACCAACCTCTAGATTGTAAGCCTCCAAATAATTCATGGCTTGTGCAATATGAACATCTTCGATCTGTTTGACTGCTTTTAATTCTACCGAAAGCATATCCTCCACCAAAAATCTACTCTTCGAGTTCCTATATGCTTGTTCTTATAATGAATGGGCATCTCAAATTCCCTAGCCAAAGATATTCCTTCATCCTCCAACTCTATCGCTAAGGCTCGCTGATCAATCACTATTAAGACGATATTAATCTAGTTTTACCTGTTAACAATTCTTGCATCATGCCTTGTTTGATGGCTTGGTATTTTTCTTTTTTGGTTTGTAGAGTTTGGATTTCTTGATCCATATTGGAGAGTGTTTCGGCTATGGCTCTTTGTTCTTTTAGGGTTGGGGGAAGTGGGATAGCAAAATTTCGAATTCTAACTAAAGCTAATTTAGGCTGCGCTCCCAATGTTTTACTTGAATTAATTAAATTTTGAATCAAAGGAGATAAAAGGATATACAACAGAAATTTTTTATCACATTGAATATTTGTAAAACGATTAGCATTTTCAGTTAAATTTGCTCCATCTAAAATTAATGGAATCATTCCACAAATTCCTAATGTACCCGCAACAGATATAAAAATATCATCTTTATAAATTCTATAATTAGAAATTTGAAGGCTAACACTTTCTGGAACATATTTAATATTTTTTAGTTCTACTCCTCCATTAAACATATCGGCTACCCTAATATAAGGTTGAGAAGTTTCGGTATCTTGAAGAGCATTTCCTTTAGGTAACCTTTTTCCACTTCGAACTTCAGCAATATCTGAAGCTAATCTCACCTCCCAATCAACAGGAATCAAACCAACCTCCGTCTGTTGATAACCCTTATCATTCTCAAAGCCCACCAAACGAGTCTTCCCCGTCAACAATTCCTGCATAGCCCCTTGTTTGATAGCTTTCTTTTTAGCAATCAAGGTTTCTAAACTATGAATGAGGGCATCTACATCGCTTAGGGCTTTAACTATAATATCCTGTTCTTGAAGAGTAGGAAGAGCAATTTTCATTGTATTTAAGTCTCCAATTCCTACATTACTTTGTGTATTTGCATTGACTTTATTTTTAACTTCTATTTCAAAAACACTTGATTTAAAGTAATAAAACAAAAACATTCCCAGCAACTTAGAAGGATTTGATTTAACAGTAACGCATGAATACGAAACCACAAAATCGAAATCGATATCCACATAAGAAACAGTACCAATTGTTGCATATCGTGCTAAAATTACATCTCCCTTTAAGTTTTTGATTTTCTTTGAAAGCCTTTTATAATCGTCTGCACTTATTTTTTTACAGTCATTAAAATTTATATTACTAGCTAACTCTTTTAAATTACCTGTCATAACATAAGGGATACCATCTTTTCTTGATTGAGGCATATAATGATCAACATCAGCGATCCCATTTAATACATCACTCAAAACAAATACCTCCCAATCAACAGGAATCAAACCAACCTCCGTCTGTTTAAATTCAGTCTCTATTAATTCCATACTAAGCCCATTTTTTGAAGATGAATAGCCACTTTATCTTCCAAAGTCTTGGTTTCTGCATTCAAAGTCGATAAGGTATCTCCATAGCGTTCTGCCAATTCTTTAATACGAGTTGTCAAACGCTGAGAAATCGCATCAATCTCCTGCTGAATGGCTGCCTGTATCGTAGCCAACCATTTGTCTATGACAACTAGTTTTTTAACTTCATCCTCTGTCAAGCAAGCATACTGCTCCAATGTTTTTTGATCCAGTTCCGCTACTTGGGTTTTGATGCTTTTTTTAAGGGTTGTCTCTTGGTCAAACAATTTTTTTAATTCCTGCATCAAGGTATAAGCCTCCTTTTCTGTAGGGTCATTTTTGACCTGCTTCATTTGATTGGTTAAGGTTGTTTTGGTAATCTTTCCCTTATCATTCGTCGCCTCTTCCAACAAGCCACCTTCTCCAGTATGCTCCTCCTCATATTGGCGCATTTCTGCCTGTACCGCTTCCAAATCTGCTTCCAAATTTTGCAAAGCTTGTTGTTCTTGTAGCAAATAAGCCTGTACAATCAAATCTTTGGGAATCAAATCACAGGTCCAGCCCTTGTCTACTTCCTTCCCTTTTTTGTTCTTCTCTATAATTCGACGCACCTTGGCTTCCCAACCATCTTCTACTAACAAATAGACATCATCCTTCATCGTCTCATTCCAATAGTTGAGCAAATGCTGGTAAATATCATAAGCATTCACCAAAGCTTTGCCCTCATAGATTTCCAATAAGGCTTCCGAGATTTGATGAATCAATTGCTTAGGAGCCGTTTGAGCATGAATGGCATTCAATTGAGGACTTACTTGATTGTTCCATTCCTCAAACAAGCCATCCAACGTTTGACGATAGGCCTTAAATTCAGTATGTTCAAAAATACAGCTTTTGATCGCATCCTTATCCACGTTCAATTCGCTATATCCTTCTCTCAAAGGTGCTAGTAAGTCTTGTTTCAAGCTTGGATAAACCTTCCAATATTCCTGTAAGTTATCAATATCTCTATTCGGAATACCACCATTCAAATGCCCGCTCAAATCTTGGATATCTTCTTCCTCTTGCGTATCAATATAGCGAGGAATATTTAGGTTGTATTCGTTCTTTTTAATCTCTTCAAAGGGAACAAAACGAGCGTATTTCGGCAGTTCTTTTTGAGAATTGAATACATCAACAATTTTGTGAATGTCCTGCTCTCTCAAACGGTTTTTATTACCATCCTTCATAAAGCCTTTAGAGGCATCGATCATAAAAATGCCCTTACGCTCTGCCGTGCCTTCTTTGTCCAGCACAATAATGCAAGCAGGAATGCCCGTTCCATAAAAAAGGTTGGCAGGTAACCCAATAATTCCCTTGATCCACCTGCGTTCAATGATGTTCTGGCGAATCGAAGCTTCCGCATTTCCTCTAAACAAGACCCCATGTGGCAAAATCACAGCTCCCTTTCCTGTACTCTTCATCGAAGCAAGAATGTGCAACAAAAAAGCATAATCGCCATTCTTCTCTGGAGGCACCCCATAGCCACGAAAACGATTGAATTCATCGTCCAGTGGTATAATTCCTGTACTCCAGTTCTTCATCGAAAAAGGAGGATTGGATACTACAAAATCAAAGCGTTTCAAGCTTCCATCCTTTTCAGTAAATTGTGGATAAGCAAGGGTATTTTTCCCCTCAATACTAGCCTCTGGGTGACCGTGTAGCCACATATTCATAATAGACAAACCTCTGGTAGCAATGTCTTTTTCTTGTCCATAGAGGGTAATGTCTGCCGCTGCTTCATTGGCTACTTTTAACAATAAGGATCCCGAACCACAAGTTGGATCATAGGCAGTAAAGGAAGATTTATCTGCCTTGTGTACGTCAATCACTTTGGCTAGTATTCGAGATACTTCAGAAGGAGTATAAAATTGCCCTTTGCTCTTTCCCGACTCAGTAGCAAAATGGCGCATCAAGTATTCGTAGGCATCGCCTAATATGTCATCGTCCTCGGCTCTATTGTTTTTGAAATTCAGAGCAGGGTTTTCAAAAATGGCAATTAATTTGGAGAGTTTATCTACTTTTTCTTTGCCACTTCCTAGCTTTTCATCATCGTTAAAATCAACTGGATCTATCTGTCCATCCAAGCCATTGGCCTGAAACAATGGATTTAAAATTTCTTTGTTGATTCGATCCCCAATGTCTGGCTGTCCCTTTAAGGCGACCATATTCTCAAAAGTTGCTCCTTCTGGAACATCTATTAAACTATTGGGATCTCCTGCATATTTATCGGATATGTATTTGACAAACAACATGGTTAACACATAATCTTTGTATTGTGAGGCATCCATTCCTCCACGCAACTCGTCACAACTCGCCCAAAGGGAGCTGTATAACTCTGATTTCTTTATTGCCATTCTTTGTTTTGTTGGTTGTATAACGAATTATCTATGATGCTTCTTCTAGACAATTCTGGATATAAAAATTAGTATCAAGGTCAATTCTCAAATCTACAAAAAAAATTAATGTTTGTCTTAAAAAAATTGGGGGTTCTGTTTTTGAAATGGGTATTTTAATTTACAAAAAGAATCCTTTTCAGTAAAGAATTATGGGATTGGGCAATGTGCTTTTCTTATTAACTTCCATGAGTTTGTGCCATAAAAAATCCCAAAGCTTTATTTAGCTTTGGGATCACTCATTCTACCTTCCATGTATCTAATTTGTTCCGACAATATTATAACTTATTCCTATTGCCATTTGCCAACTATGATTCCAAACGGTTTCTGTTACTTCTGATAACTGAATAGTAGAAGATACATTTTTATTCAAATATTCTTCCTTAATTACATTCATTGTTCCAAAAGCAGCACCAAAAGAAGCACTTATCTTTACCTTTTGAGTTCCTACCGTAACACCTCCACCAATAGCAACCAAGGGTTTTACTTTTTCATTCAAAGGAACAAAAAAGCCCAAACTTATCATTGGACGAACAATACTAGGAGTTCTAAAAGATAATTCTGCATTTGCACCAATTCCTACAGAAAGTTGATCATTGGTAGGAATCATTACTCTTCTCTCAATAACGGTATCATTGATCGGAAAAGAATCATTCAGATAAGCATCACTTGACCTAAATCCTGTCAAGAAAAGAGAAGTTCCTATATTAACAGCCAAACCTGTACTAACTTTCCTTTTGGCTATTTTAAATTCGTTTGTTGCTGCACCCGCTTCCCCAAAGGTTTTTATTTTAATTTCTATTTCATCCTTATCTGGTGCGATTGACGAGAAGGTTGTTAGATATATCTCTTGGGGTAACCAATTCATTACCTTATTAAATGCCTCAGTTTCTTTTAAAGACAATCTATTTCCCGATATTTGCCATTCATGAATGGCTTTTCTTAAAGTATCTCTATAAGCTTTTAGCCTTTCAATTTCAGAATATTGAACATATTGATCTCCTTTATCCCAACTCCTTAGAACATTATTAAGATAGTTTTCCAAATTGCTTTGAGTTCTAACAGTACCTTGAGCAAAGCCATTGTTTTTTATTTTCTTTAGCTCTTCTCTTAAGTTATCTTTTGTAAGGCTGTTTTTTGCTCCATTAAGAAATGCATCTTTTGCACTTATAAATGAACTTTTTTTATCTTGGGGCAAATTAGCTTCAACTCCTTCAAGTGCTTCTTTTAACTCATCATCTGTACCTCGAATATCTAGCATAGATAAAGCTTTATCTACAGATTTTTCCAATTCTGGCTCGTGACTATCTCCAGTAGAGGTGCCCACATCTCCGCTTGGAGGGGAAGTTAATTCGTATAAATCCTGAACACTATTCTTAAATAAATGATCCTTTCCTTCAATACTAACCGTAAAGTATTTTACCTCTTCTTTCAGAATACCTCTTAAAGTCAGAGGGCTTATTGCCACAGAAACATTTGCATGCCTAGGTATTCCATGAGCCTTTTGGGTGTTACCATTCTCATCTATTCTTGTTAGTGAGGCACCTAACTTAGTATCATAAATAATTTGCCTATTTTTTTTATCTGCATAAGTATTAAAAGAGCTTCTATTTCCACTAAATTGAGGATAAGGAATTAATGTAGGATCAACAACTTTCTCTTTTTCAGGTTCTACAACTCCTACTCTAGGTACTTTAGGTTTTGTCTTTCCATCATTAGGATTTATTCGTTTAAATAGAAACAACAGAGTATTTTGACTACTATCCCCGTTATCATCAGAGATAATTAATAGATACTCTTTTTCATTCATTACAAAGGAAGTAATTCCTTCAAAATTATCAAAATCATCTTGACTGAATTTTGTTTCCAATAACTTCTTGGTAATTAAATATGTATCCTTATTTAAGGTTTTTCGATCAAGTTCATGAATACTAAACCGAGTCTTTTTTACTTCCTTATTCTTTTTTACGTACTTATCAAATTCTTTTTCAAGAATAACAATATTCCCATTCGATAATGTTGCAGCTCCCTTTATCTCAGGATATTGAGCCATATACTTCAACTCTATAGTAGCCTGTTCTCTTTGATAAATATTTTTCAGCCAAGCTAATCTCTTGTTAGTACTTCCTTTTTCATAAATTGTAAATAATTTTCCATCATCTGTTACTGCCAGAGCTTCTAACCCAGCATTCTTATAAGCATCTGCGGTAGGGAAATATTTTTCATCTACTAGCTTAATTTTCTCTTCAAACTTCCAACTGCTTTTTATTTTATCCAAGTCATCCAAGTCATATTTGAATATATAGTTTTGCTGTTTGTTTTTTATATCATTATCTAAGGAAACATAAAAATATCCATCGTAGATAGCTGTTCCTTCTACTCCACCTATCTCATTATTTAATTTATCAACTAAAATTCCCTCTCTCAGTATCTCAAATCTATTAATTTCTTCCGTGTCACCTATTTCTATTTCTACTTTAAACCATTTTGAATCATCAGAACACATGATAGCTGTAATTACATTAGAAGTAACACTTAGAACAGAAATAGAGGAAATTTTTTTAATTCTTCCAGAGGGTAAATAAACGGATTCTTTTAGCTCAAGCTGTGTAGTTTTCAAAGATTTGGATATTTGATCCAAACTTTTCCACTTAGGAGGTTTCACATCATAAGTTTGCGATTTTAAACTAATACTAAATAATAAACATAATAGTAACACTGAGGTAGTATTCAATTTGAGTAGTCGTTTCATGATTATATTTTTATATTTAACTGTTATTATATAAATATAAAACTAATAGATAATTTTAAAAAACACAATGATCAAAATCACTTTAAAATCTGATTATCTACACTTTACACAAAAAAAAAACTTAATACATTAAAATTCAATACTAGTTCAATATCTAATTCAGCAATTCTAACGATAAACAGAATTATATGATAAAATAAGATTTAAGTTCATTGAAAAAGGAACGTACATTTACTAAAAAGTAAACGATGTACGACAAATTAGTAGAAATAGTATCCAAAGAGTTTCACCAAGTTCCAGACCATCGAAAAGGACATACAGAATATTTGCTACATGATTGTTTAATGGGAGCATTTGCTATGTTTGGTCTAAAAGATCCATCATTATTGAGTTTTATAGATAATGCCATTCATCGTAAGGACAATTTAGAACAAGTCTTTAAAATTAGTAAGCTTCCAACAGATAATGGGATGCGAAAAATTTTAGATGCTGTCCAACCATCTGTTTTTCAACCTACTTTTAAAACAATCTTTGAACATTTGGAAAGGCTCAAAATACTCGAAAGTAGAAGATACTTAGACCAACATTTGCTAGTAAGTGTTGATGCCACAGGTACATTTTCTTCCAATAAGATTGGTTGTTCTCAATGTTTAACAAAGAAAAGAAAAAATGGTACAATAGAACATCATCACCAATTGTTAGCAGCGAGTGTAGTTCATCCTAATTTCAAGACCGTTTTTCCTGTTTTTGGAGAAGCAATAACGCGGCAGGATGGTTCAAAAAAGAATGATTGTGAACGAAAGGCATGTAAACGATTATTTCCACATTTACGCAGCATACTGCCAAAAGAAAAGATCTTAATTCTTTTAGATGCTTTATATGCTGATGGTCCAACTATTAAAGCACTTCAAGCACAAGATATCCAAATGGATTACATCATAGTAATCAAGGAAGGATATGTTTTGGAACAAGTTAAGCAACTTAGAAAAAAGGATAGTTTGCATCAGTGTCAATACCAGAAAAATGAAAAGACTCTGTGTCGATACAGGTGGGCATCTAACCTCATTCTAAATGGCGCAAACCAAGATATTATCGTAAACTATTTAGAATACGAAGAATATGATTTAGAAAAAGATAAAGTGGTTTATTCCAATAAGTGGATTACCAACCTAACTTTGACTAAATCAAATGTTTCATCTATTGCCACAGCTGGAAGAGCAGGTTGGAAAATTGAAAATGAGACATTTAACACCTTGAAGAATCAAGACTACAATTTGGAACATAATTATGGTCATGGAAAATTCTACTTGTCAACAGTATTTGCTTTGATTATGCTATTAGCATTTTTTGTTGACCAGATTACAAGGGCTGTTGATGAAAGTTTTGAACAAGCCTTAAAAGAAGCAAAAACATTGCGTAATTTAAGGCAGAAAGTTCGAGTACTCTTTGATTTTATTCCTACTATTTCAATGAACTTAATCTATCAAATAATCGCTAGAAAGGTCAATATTCGACCTCAATTAGAATAGCTATTTGATATTATTATTATTTAATATATTTTCTTACATCGTTAGAATTGCTGGCTAATTTAGAGGTGAATTTTTCAATGCTTCTCTTATTTTACTTGTTTTGGTTTTGCTCAATTTTTTCATTGATCAGAAGATTTACCTCATCCCTAAGGTTATATCTAAGAATATATTCCTTGAAAGCGAACCATAATGGATAAGAAAACAAGTGTGTATTAACATGATCTACAAATTCTTTAGGCAAACAAATTTTTCCACCTTTATAAGACTCCACAATAGAATCACTCCAAGTCCAAACGCCATCTGTTCTTACTGCACTTGTTCCTAAACCTTCAAGAGCAATTACTGGAGAGGTGTACATATATTTATACACTTTTTTTGAATACTTTTGCATTACATCTTGAGAATCGTCAATGTATTCGTGTAGTATAAATATATTTTTAAGTCTTCTTTTCATTATAAATATGCTATTTCATTTTTATTTAAGCATAATCGATAGAGTTAAAAACTGCTTAAGACTCCCCATGTAAAAACAACCACAAGAAACTAGTTTCTTACTACCGCATGCATTATTTTAAAGACTGTTTCAATTTTATCTCCTTGATTATCTTTATTAATGCCTCTTCTAGCTTTTTTTAGATAGAACAACCCTTTTGTTTACTTCGCTACCTTCTTCATCTTTAAGTCGAAAATTATATACTCCCTTATTTATATTTTTTACATCTACAGCTAGAAAATTCCCACCAGTATTTACAGAAAATGTACAATCTGCAACCATAACAAAACTTCCATCATCAAACATTTCAAGGGTTAATTTTTGAGCTTGATCGACTTCAATAACAAACACTAAATAATCACTTTTAATGGTATCTTTAGACATCATGATGTTTATGTCCAAAAATTGAGCTTCTCTTATAGCTCCCATCAGAGTTTCATTGATATTAAACACAGCTTGTGCATCCGATTCTTCTATAGTTGGTTGAGAAGCTATGCAAATTAGATTTGCCTTGATTTTTTGCCCTAAAAAGTCAACTTTAATATTCTTTTGAGCAAAGCCACCTAACGAAAATAACAAACAGACAATTAAGAATAGACCGTTTAGATTCCTCATTTTATAAGTTTATTATTGTTGTATTGTACTATTATATACAAGTTTCTAGTAATTCTCCTTTATTTTATTGGTTTCATATTGAAGTCTTGAATCGTAAACGATTTTAAGTGTTCCAATCCCCTTTACCTCTGATAACCATTGTACATCTAGTACTTTTTCAAATAGATATTCATCCCCTAGTAAGTTTTTATAAAGCCAGTAGTACTTTTTCAATTGTATATCCCACAATGTATCTTCTAAAACCATTTCTTTCGTTTTGGTTAATCCATAGATATTTAGAATTGAATTAACTTTAAATGAATCTATTTCAACATTTCTTAAAATCGAATCTATTTTTAGAGCTCTGTTTATAACCCCTTTAGAAAGATCATCTTGCAAAATAAGGAGTCCTTTTTTTAATGGAATTTCTAAACCTTTCCCTTCAATTCTTATTTCATCTGGAAGACTATAAATTATATAAAAGATATTGTATGCCCCAAAATTTTTCGAATACCTAAAAGCCATACAATCCCCTTCCATTTTGAGTGTTGTATCATTTAATATTTTTTCGACACTTAAATCAGGATGATCTTCTATAAAAGGATTAAAATTAGGGTTTGGAATTTCACAACTTATTAATCCTGCAAAGAAAATAACAATATAAATTAGAACTAGATATTTCAACATTCTATTTAGCTTGAATTGCCCATAACAACACGGCAAAATTAGCAAAATTTTCCTCCGCACTTACTTCTGACTACTAATTATTATAAGCTATCTTTTTAAATCTTTCAAAATCACTAGGTTTTACACTAATATTTACTTGTAGGTTGTCTTCATTGAAATCAGTGATTATGCCTTTTAATTTAGTGCCTATTTTAGGAAATAGATCAACAGTCATCCGTTCTTTATCAGTAAAACTAACTATTCTTATAAGCCCAAGAACAGGAGGAGCATTTAAATTGAGAAAAACTCCAAAGGATGCATGGGCAATACAATAACAACTCCTTCAATAAAGTCTCCTCTTTCATATTTTTCTAACAATTTAAACCAATTTTCATTCATGTCGACCCTCGTCTATTAAAAAAATACACTTTTAGATACTGTTTTCTCCACTCTTCCAGATTAGAATGTCTTCATTTCCGTAGTCATCTTCAGAAAGAATCAACTCCCAATTTAACTTTTGAGCTATTTTAGTCATAAAATTCAAATACCAATCTTTCAAATCTTTATCTTTAGACGTCTGAATCTCAATCAGATTTATTTCCTTGAATGTAGTTTTATGATCTTTAACAGTGAAGTTACCATTATCAGAGCTTACAATTAAAATTGATATACAAGGATATTGTTTTCTATTTCTATAATAGAGTTCTCCTATTGAAATAATTTCATCAAAAGTATTCAATATACCTTTTAGATCAAATGTCTCTATCGAATCTGAGTACAATTGGTCTTTTCGGATTTTATATAAAAAATGATACGGGCTCCACATAAATTTTAATTTTAGCTTTCGTTCTTCACATATTATATCTTTTGTAAGTTGAACTTCTATTCAGTTGATAAATTGTCAATTCGTCTCTTCATTTGACGCCTCATCCAATCATAACATCATTTTTTCACCCAGTCAAAAACATCTTTAATTACTTTATTAGCTTTAAAACCAAGTCCTATCTCTTCTCCTAATTTCCATTGTGTTTCCATATAAATATGGTCATAATTGGGATAGACTTTATAAGTCAGATTATTTTTGCCTTTTCTTATAAATTCGAGCATTGCATAATCTGTATTTCCAATATAAGAACCATCAATATCTCTACCTGATGCAATTAATAAAATTGGAATATCTAAGGAAAGCATATTTTCCAAAGGTGTTGTTTTGGAGTAGCTGTACCATTTGTTATAGGTTTCTCCCCAAAATTCTTTTTCAGTACTTTGGGGATTTTGATAAATTTCCTTTTGCACCCTAAACAGACTATCAACTACATATTGAGCTTCTTCCTGTGTCATCAAATGATTTGCCGCTTTTTGACGAGCAATCAGAATTCGGTCATAAATATGGTCTAAAGCATTAGCAGACATAACAACTACTTTGTCTACACTTTTGTTTAATACAGCCACCTTAGGTGCAACTTGTCCGCCTTGAGAATGCCCAACTACATAAATTTTAGTTGGTTTTAACGCCTTCTGTAATTTACTTATTGCATAGGAAGCTGATTCAGCTCTCCAATCTAAAGTGTTCTGCTTAATTGTAATACTATCTATTGGATATTTGGAATTGTTATTGGGAATTGAATCGAATAAAGGGATTCCACCTTTATTAATATAAGCAATATGGTACTCTTCTTTAAATTTTGTAAATCCCCAAAAGCCAGAACAATAAACTTGCTTATCTTCAAGATTATATTTGAAAGTTGGTTCTAATCCAGAACCTCCCAAAACTAAAACCAAAGGTTTTTTGCCCTTATTTTCAGCTTTAAATACACCAACTTCGATTGCCCCTAAACTATTGTGCTCATACCGATATAAGTCCATATTGGACAAAAAATCATGTTGCCCAAAAACGAAATTATTTATAAAAAAAAGGAAAATGATTAAGTATAAAAGTCTCATTTTTTGAATATCTATTTTAATACTACACAACTTACTTGTATATACCTCTAAACTAGTACATACAAACGTAATAACGCTCCAATATACATAATAGAAATAAAACACAGAATAAAAGCCACGATAAGAACTCACTTATACCTCCACAAAAACTTAATAACCAAGACGCTACTCTTGCTATATAACATCCCTTTAAAACAAACATATATAATGAAGTTTCTTCGGCTTTTTAATATAGGAGTATACAAGATAACTGTGGTATACCTTTGGGGCAATTATTTTACTTCCCAAATTGTCCAATCTTCTACATCTATATCTTCCATTGAAACTCCGTAAGTTTCCATGAGAATATCAGGATCCGTACCATTTTTTTCAAACCAAAGCGGATTTCCTACATTCACATCACCTTTTAAAGCACTTTGAGGAATAGGTTGTGGCATTAGATGTTGGTACGCTTTCATTTCTTCAACAATAGCATCAAATCCACTAGTAAGCTCCCGAAGTAGATTTCCTTTTTCAAAGTACATAAAACTTTGGACCATTACAGTATCAGAATATTCTATTTTTAAGACCGCAGATGTAAGTTTTTTAGAGACAAAGAGTGCTTGATTTTTAGTTAAAAAATCTGAATCAGATTTAATCACTAGATTTTCATTTATAAATAAGAACGACAAATACACTTCATGCTGGTGTTGAGTACTCATTACATCATCAAGAGTTGCTTTTTCACTTACAACTTGACCTTTAAAACCGAGTTGTTTTTGAACTTCTAAGAAGAAAGTCAATGCATCAGGTTTAATTTCAGAACTTTTTAGATAATTGAGAGTTAAATTCAAGCCCATAAATTAGAGTTTAGGTTAAAAATTGAAAATCAGTATTTACTTTTATTAATTGGAATAACTAATATACATCTACAACATTATTACAAAACAATATACAACCTCTCAATAAATAAGAAAAACAAGCACCATTATCATACATCAAAATAACTGTTAGACATCAATTTCTTACTGTTGTATCGAAAAACGATCAAATTAAGTTATAGCTACACCGAATCATCATACATACTACCAAGAGTTTTTCCTTGTTAAGTTTAGGGGGATAAAGTTTTAGTTTCGACATATAATAAAAATAAAAATCATGTCAAGTCTAATCCATACCTTATCCTTAACAGAGCTAAAACTATACTTAGTTTTTACATACACTTTAGTTTGGTATTTTCTTTATAATGCATTTGGTTTTGTTGCTCAAAACAAAGCACAACAGTTAAAAATAATCACTGCATTTTTCTATTGTTTAGTACCAACAACTCTTTCTATTTTGCTTTTCAGAGGAACTTTGAATGGCGAGGTCAACTTAAGCTCAGCCCACATTCATTTTCTTCTAGTCATAGTCTCTTTTTATTCTTTTTCAACTATTGAAGAATTTAGGATTAAATCTAATTATAATTGGGCTCTAATCATTCATCATATAGCCTTTGGTTTGGTAATTTTAAAGTTTGCTATTTCTGCCGATATTCCATCGACATGGTTGTGGATAGTTGCAGTTCAATTTTCTAGTATTTTTGTTTCTTTGAGGAGTATTTTAAAAAGCTATCCAAAGCTTTATAAGAGATTTAATACCGTATTAGAAGAAGCAGATTTTTGGACATTTTTATTGGTTAGAATGCTGTTTCAAACTTTTATGATGCTCTCAGCAATATACGATATGTATTTAGTAGATGAATATAGATATGTTTTGATAGCAGCTTTTTTCCTTTCAATGCTTCTAAACATAATATGGTTTAATCAAATCGTAGCAAAAAAGATTAAAAGAAATAAGAAAATTTTTGACAAAGGTCTAACTATTTCCGTTTTGTAAGCTCTAATAATGCTTAACAACATTTTATCCACGTGCATATTCAATTCCTTCTATCCAAGCATTTATTATATCCTTATAATCCCTAGTTAACAGGCTTTCATTAATCACAAACTTCACAACTCCTTTTTCATTCGCTCTTCCTAACCAAATATTATATGTATCATACAAAAATATAGCTAGTTTCTTTAAATTGATTGCTGTATCTAGAGTTAAGTCGTAGATATTAGTGCCATTTTTTAAACTAGATATACGAAGCCCTTCTATTTTATTCAACTCAGATATTATTGTTTTAGATCTTTGAATAACTTGGCTCCATCTATCCTCAATTCCATTTAAATAGTACAATGCCATTGCTGTGTTGCTCCAACTTTGATACACTGTTCCTCCAAGTATTTTTATTTGATGTGCAACCTTATCAATTATATCCGCATCCCCACAAAGCATCGCCCCACCCGATGCATTTAAATACTTATATAGAGAAATATAAACCGTATCAAAATACGATGCATATTCTAAAAGTGAAGTATTGCTAAAAGCAGATGCTAGATGAATTCTAGCACCATCTAAATGCATTTTATAATTATTCTCTTTGCAATAGTTTGAGATTTCCTTTATCTTTTCAATTGGAACAACAGTTCCATCAGCACGTCTAACAGGGTTTTCAATTACTATCGTTCCCAAACCACTTTTAAAAACCTCATTAGTATTGGTATAGTCAATCGTATTTTTTAAATCCTCTACATCAAAATATGGCTTTCCTTTTCCTATCGGAATCAATCTTTTACTATGAACACTTTGAGCTGCATCTGCCTCATCTCTGAAAACATGCGAATTTTCGGGCACTATAACTTTCGTATTGTTTCCATTGAGTAGCTTAATAGCCAGTTGATTTGCCATTGTACCAGTAGGGAGATAAATCGCTTTTTCTTTTCCTGTTATTTTTGTAAAAGCATCTTCAATTAGTTTAGTTGCACCTCCATTTCCATAAAAATCTGGCTCAATTGGTTGTTTCTTATTTATTTGATCTAACTTTTCTAAATATTCCTGAGGGGTCAAAGCAAGACCATCATAAATAAAATTGACAGGCGTATTCGGTTGATTAGGGGCTCTGGACAACGCAGGCAAAGGCATCGAGTTTAAACTAGTTATAGGGAGCAGAACAGAGGCTGTAGATAATCCAATTTTTTTAAAGAAATCCCTTCTATTATTTATTCCTATTGCTTTTTTCATCCTATATATTTTCTAATAACAATCCTAACGATAAACGAAATTACATTTAACAGCTTTAAGTATATATTTTATTCGTAATCTGGAATGTTCAACCCCAAAATTAAATCTCTATTTGCTGTCCAAATTCCATTTTTCATTTCAAGTCTTACGATTCCCGAACCACCACGATTTTTAAGCGATTGTTTTTTTTCTTCCGTAAGAGTTGGATCACTCTCAAAAAGATAACTATCAATGTAGTACGGTATAGTATTCGGTTCTTTTACATAAATATGAATGTGCTCAGGTTCTCGCGCTTCAGGATATGGAGCTGGTCGAAAAGTATAAAAAGCAAATTTTCCATTTTCTCCTGTTTTTAGCCAACTACGGTATTGTCCATGTTTTTTTTCCCAGCCAACAGGAGCATCACTTGGTTGATAAATCCCATTTCTATCCACATGATAAACATACAACAATACATTATCTGCGGGAGTTTTCCCATCCCTTTGGAATACGGTTCCAGTTATTTTTATTTGGGGCTCATTTTCTTCGAAACCAGGTAATGAGTCAACTGATTTAGGGTTTGGGGTTAACAACCTAAAATCTAAAAGAGCTACACAATCTTGACAAGGACCGCCAACATTTCTTTCTGCCTTAGAATCGGGTTGACCTTTGCAAAGAAGGTTAATAAAAGCTAATAAAATTATTCCTAAATTTTTCATCTTCTTTTTTTCAATTGCAAAATTACAAGGCGCGAAGCGTGTGCTCTGCTAAATAAGAGCCAACATATCCCACATATTATAAGCCGATGACTCCCATTCCATACCTTCTCTTAGATGATAAATCATATTGGGATCTTTGGCTTCAAAAAGCATGGTGTAATGATCACCATTTTGCTCTAAAGATTTGACTTCAAAATAATCTTTAGCATCTAGACAAAACTGCTTGTACTCAGGGCGAGTGATAAGAAGATTTTTCCCTCCGAAGTTGAAACGATTAACAACTTTCTGTCCTTCGTATGTATCAGCATTTGCATCGCTGTCAGCTACGTAATATTTTTTACCCATTTTCATACCATACAAATTTTGATATTTTTCTTTGTATGGATGCTTATCCATATGAATATCAAACCCTTTGGTATCTTCTAATAGTTCTTCATTTAGTTCAATCATAAAAGCTAAAGCCCATTGTTCTAATCCGCCATGATCAGTTATACCCTTTGCATCAGAGCTTGTTTTTACAATATTTAGTAGGACCAAATTTCCTTCTACTTTAGAAGCCTTTATACGATAATATTTGCTCATTCTATTTTAAATTTAAAACATAAAAAAATCAATATGCAACAAGTTAACAGTTTAAACCTAGACTTAGAGCAAATTTTAATTTATTTTAAGAATATAATTATAAACCCATATAAGGTCTTTTCTCATAGACTTTCAATGCTTTAAACTTCCTTGCCAAAAGTAGCAGATTACAGCTTGTAAGAACAAAAAAAAATTATAGAAATGTTAAAGTTGAGGTATTTCAGATAGATCCTCAAATTAATATAACTTATAAGTGATTTATAGTTAAATCTTAATTTATTCATTTAAAACAGGTTCTATTTTTTTTTGAAAAATACTGCTTTTAGTCCTTTTAAAACAAAATTTTCATACAAAAAAAATTTATAACTTTGGCAGCCCAAATGGAATCGTCCCTACTATTCATTAACTAATTCACTTTTTACATGCAAAAAAAAATATTATTATTCTTAGCCTACTTTTTGCTAAGTAACTTTTCTTATGCCCAAACGGTTTTTACAGAATCGTTTGATTCAGGAACAACCCCTGTAGGTTGGAACAACACCTCTAACAATGGAGGTCCTTGGGAATTCAGCACCAATGCGGGTTTCGACGTATCGGCAACTCTTGACCATACTGGAAATGGTGGGAATTATGCTTGGGTTGATTTCTCAGGCTCAGACGACAGTGTTATGCTAGTTACACCAACTATTGACGTTTCTAGTTTAACAACACCTTATGTATCTTTTTATCACGAAAGTCATTACACAGGAACATTAAACCCCTTTAATTTGCTACACGTAGACGCTTGGAATGGTAGCACTTGGGTCAATGTTGCATCGCTTCAAGGAAACACTTCTTTTGGGTGGGATTTGTATGGTTTTAATGTAACTAATTTCACCTTTGGAGGAGGAGACAGCTTAAAAGTTCGCTTTCATGCTGAATCAGGGGGTGCCTCGGCAGATTATAACAATGATTTGTTAATTGATGATGTTGCGGTCATGCAAATGCCAAGTTGTGTTCATCCATTTAGTAGCTCATTAACTGCAAATAATATTACAGGCACTACTGCCAACTTGGGTTGGACAGAAAATGGTTCTGCTACGTCTTGGCAGATTGAATACGGTACGCAAGGTTTTACACAAGGAACAGGTACTACTGTTCTAGCAGGAACCAACCCATACAGCTTAACTGGTCTTAATCCAACTACGGATTATAGTTTTTATGTTCGTTCAATCTGTGGCGTTGGAGATTCTAGCGCTTGGGCTGGACCTTTTGATTTCTCTACAATTTGTCCTATTGCTTTTACACCGACTTATTCGCAAGATTTTACATCTTACCTTAATCCTTGTTGGTCAGAAGCAGAAGGTAGATTAACACCTAGTTCAACACTTACAGGAACAAGTTCTGCATGGACATCGGATGGTTTTGCTAATAATGGTTCAAGTGGTGCTGCTAAAATAAACTTGTATGGTACCACTAGAGATGAGTGGATCATTAGCCCTAGCATTGATTTAGGAACAGCAGCGACTTCTTATCAACTTGAATTTAATATTGCATTGACAGATTGGAACAGTACTTCTGCAACTGTTTTAGGATCAGATGATACCATTGCAGTTGTCATTTCTACTGATAATGGAGCAACTTGGGAAAATACAAATATCCTACAAGAATGGGTAGCTGGTTCTGAACCAAGTCATACAGGAGATCACATTGTTATTAACTTAGCAGCCTATACAGGTGTTGTTAAATTTGGTTTCTACACAGTTTCTACTGTTTCTAACGAAGACAACGATGTCTTTATTGATAATTTCTTAGTAACCAATTTAGCAAGCTGTACTGCTCCTAATGCACTAGCTGCCAACAACATCACTGCTACAACAGCTGATTTAGCATGGACAGAAAATGGTTCTGCTACGTCTTGGCAAGTTGAGTATGGCACACAAGGTTTTACACAAGGAACAGGTACTCCTGTCGTTACTGGAACCAATCCTCATAATCTAACTAGTCTTACAGCCAACACTGACTACAGTTTTTATGTACGAGCAATTTGTGGTGCTGGAGACTCTAGTTCATGGATTGGACCTTTTAATTTTACAACTTTGATTAGTTGCCCTGCTCCAAGTGCTTTAGCGGCTAATATACCTAGCCATACAACCGCAAATTTAGCATGGACAGAAAATGGTTCTGCTACATCTTGGCATGTTGAATATGGTGCGCAAGGATTTGCACAAGGAACGGGTACCGCTGTTGTTACTGGAACAAACCCTCATAACATAACTGGCCTTACAGCCAACACAGACTACAGTTTTTATGTACGAGCAATTTGTGGTGCTGGAGACTCTAGTACTTGGGTTGGACCATTCAATTTCACAACACCTTGTACGCCTTTCTCGCCTACTTACTTAGAAGATTTCACCTCTTACCTTGACCCTTGTTGGTCAGAGGCAGAAGGTAGATTAACACCTAGTTCAACACTTACAGGAACAAGCTCTGCATGGACATCAGATGGTTTTGCCAACAATGGTTCAACTGGTGCTGCTAAAATAAACCTCTATGGTACCGCTAGAGATGAGTGGATCATTAGCCCTAGCATTGATTTAGGAACAGCAGCGACTTCTTATCAACTTGAATTTGATATTGCATTGACAGATTGGAACAATAGTTCTGCAACTGTTTTAGGGTCCGACGACACCATTGCAGTTGTCATTTCTACTGATAATGGAGTAACTTGGGAAAATGCAAATATCCTACAAGAATGGGTAGCTGGTTCTGAACCAAGTCACACAGGAGATCACATTGTTATTGACTTATCTGCTTATACAGGTATCGTTAAATTTGGTTTCTACACAGTTTCTACTGTTTCTAACGAAGACAACGATGTCTTTATTGATAATTTCTTGGTAACCAATCTAGCAAGCTGTGCTGCGCCTAGTGCACTAGCTGCCAATAACATCACTGCTGCAACAGCTGATTTAGCATGGACAGAAAATGGCTCTGCTACGTCTTGGCAGATTGAATACGGTGCTCAAGGTTTCGTTCAAGGAACAGGTACCGCTGTCGTTACTGGAACAAACCCATACAATGCAACAAGTCTTACTGGTAACACTGATTACAGTTTTTACGTACGTGCTATTTGTGGCGCAGGAGATTCTAGTTCATGGGCTGGACCTTTTAATTTCTCTACTCCTTGTGGCATTTATACCCCTACTTATCTCGAAGAATTTACGACTTATGTACCTGCTTGTTGGTCAGAAGCAGAAGGTATTTTAACAAACAGTACAACATTAACAGGTACTTCTTCAGCTTGGACTTCAGATGGCTTTGCCAACAATGGTTCAACTGGTTCTGCTAAAATAAATCTTTATGGTACTTCTAGAGACGAATGGTTAATTAGTCCTAGTATTGATTTAGGAAATGGTACGACTACTTACCAAGTTGAATTTGATATTGCATTGACAGACTGGAACAATAGTTCTGCAACTGTTTTAGGAGTCGATGATACTATTGCCGTAGTTGTTTCTACCGATAATGGAGCAACTTGGGAAAAAGCCAATGTCTTGCAAGAATGGGTAGCAGGTTCTGAGCCAACCAATACAGGAGATCGCGTTGTTATTAATTTAGCAGCTTATACAGGAGTTGTAAAATTCGGTTTTTATGCTGTGTCTACAGTTTCCAATGAAGATAACGATGTCTTTATTGACAGTTTCTTAGTACAACCAGCACCGATTCCAACAGATGACGTTGCACCTATCGCACTACTCAATACAGATTCTGTTTATTGTAATGCATCTGTTATTGCAGGTTCTGTTGTTGTTGCGAATATCAGAGCCAATACGGTTTACAATGTTCCTTATAACGTTGTTGTCAATGGAGTTGTAGTAGAGACCAGCACTATTGACAGTTTAATTGGAAATCAATTGGATACCATTGCTCTTGATACAATTTTGGCAACTACAACTGGAGCAACCGTGATTCAGGTTATTACTACTTTTACAGGTGATAATAATGCTTCAAACGATACCCTTTCTGTTGATTCAATTTGGACCTCTTATACAAGTCTAAGTGCAACACTTACCAATCCTATTGGTTGTACAGGCAGTGCTAATGGTCAAATTGAAACTACTGGTTTAGGTGGTTTTGCTCCATATACTTATCAATGGAATGCAACAGCTAATAACCAAACAACAAGCATCGCTACTGGCTTAGGAGCTGGAACATACATGGTAACAGTTACTGATTCTATTGGATGTTCTGCACTAGGAACGCTTGCCTTGGTAGATCCTCCCGTTATGTCACTAACTACAGTAGGAACGGATTTAAATTGTAATGATAATAACAGTGGTTCTGGTATGGTAACCGTAACAGGTGGCGTACCTAGCTATTCTTACTTATGGAGCAATGGACAAACAAATAATTCGCTAGTAAATGCTGCTGCTGGAACGCATACCGTTACTGTTACAGATGCTTTTGGTTGTGAAATGATTGATTCTGTCGTATTAACAGAACCTACTGCTATAACTGCAACAATTGACGATCATACAGACGGAACGGCTACGGTAAGTGCTAGTGGTGGAGCTGCTGGATATACCTATCAATGGAGTCCCAACACAGGAAATCAAACAGGCGCTACAGTAACAGGTTTGGTTGCCGGAGACGCCTACTATGTTGTTGTCACAGATGCTAATGGCTGCACAGAAGTTGTTTCTTTCCAAGCAGTTGTATTAAATGTGAATACGCTTAATGGTGTAGCTAACATGAGTATGTTCCCGAATCCAACACACGATAATGTATTTGTGAAAATGGATTTAATGGAACAAGCAACCGTTAACATACAAGTAGTTAATACAATAGGACAAATCGTTCTTCAAGAGACATTTGATAATATTTTAAATCAAACGGTTGAATTGAATACGGCAAAACTTCCTTCTGGAGTATATATGGTTCAATTTAATATCGGAGAAAAATCAACGACTCAGAAATTAATTATTTCTAAGTCTTAATGACTTTAGTCGTTCGTTGATTTTTTTAATTATAGAGGGGCTGTTAGATTTTCTAACAGTCTCTTTATTTTATAAAAATAAGAACAAAAAATGGGATTATTTTTTTTGAACGATTACTTATTTACGTTCTAGTTTTGCCACTTCTCGGTCCACTCTATTATCAACCCAACCCAATACTTTGTCTATAGCCGTAGAAGCCAACCATTTGAAAGGTTCTGGTGGAATTGGCAAGGTTCTTCGAGTCAGTACATTGCCCAACGGGTGTTCCTTTCCATAAACTTTGTGCCCCAAAATTTCCCCAACCAAAAAAGTCTGTGGTACACCGTGCCCAGCATACCCCATTCCATAAAAGATGTTTTTATGCTTACCTGTTACTCCAATTGTAGGCATGAAATCCAAGGGGATACCAATCCAACCACCCCAAAAAGTTGCTAATTCCAAATCTTTCAATGCTGGAAATCTCTGACGAAACACAGCAGCGATCTGATTGGTCATTTGGGGTTGAGAAATATCTCCCAATTTAAAACCATAAGGAATTTTGATGTATTTCCCTCCAGCAATTAGTGTATTTCTCGTTGTTCTCCGATAACTTTCAAGTTTCTCATGAGCCGTGTAAATTCCCTCTTTATGATGCCATTGCAATATTTCTTGTTGATCTGGGCTTAAAGGAGCTGTTTCGAACATACCCGCCCAAATTGGAGAAAGAACACGCTTTTTCCAGCCTAAAGATGCTGTAAAGGCATTCGTAGCCAATACTACTTTTTGAGCATAGACCGTACCTTTTGGCGTATCAAGGCGAACGGGGGAACTATTATGAACTTTGAGAACAGGCGTATTTTCATACAACTTAACACCTCTAGAAATAGCTAACTTTCGAACAAAATCGATCAATTTTCCTGGATTAACAGTCCCTCCAATAGTATCATGAATTCCTGCCAAAAATGCATTAGGAATTCCTCGTTCGCGCATCGCCCCCTCCTCTAAATACTTGAAATGAAGCCCCAATTCAGCACCAACGGCTTCTAAATGTTTGAGGCGCTTAATTTGCTTTGGATGAACCGCAACATTAATATTACCGTGATCTACATAATCGCAATCAATTTGGTGGCTTTTAATAAAATGTTCCAACCGCCTAACAGCTTCCACCGAAAAATTACACAGTTCTTTAGCTCGTTCTAATCTATTCATTTTAAGCAAAGAAGGAAAGTCTTTTCCAATCAAGCTGTCTACATAACCAGAGTTACGACCACTGCCAGCACTCCCTGCAAATCCCTTTTCCAAGACACTGACATCCACTCCAAATTCTCGAAGTTGTAAAGCCGTATACAATCCTGTAAAACCACCTCCGATAATAGCTACTTCTGTTGTGATGTCTTGTTCTAAACAAGGTTGAAAGGATTCTGGACCATCCCACCAATTGCTGTGTTGTTGTGTTGTATAGTTCATTTATATTCAAAGTTTTACTTTGACTTTGGCAGTTAATTGTGCTGCAAATTATTGTTCTATTGAAAACATTTTTGATTAGAAATTATTATCACAATAACATCATTGCTGTTGTAACAAACTTATGTCGTCCAAAATCACTTTCTCCCCTATTTTGATTACAAAAATCAAAACTGTTACTTTATTTTTTTTCCATGAATACCAGAACCACAGCCGAAGAAGTATTGATCATAGTTTGTGTCCAAACCAACCTCTTGAAATATTTCTGCAACCCATTTAGAATCTTTATACCTTTGAGTATATTCCCAAAGCATCTTATATTCTATAGGATCTCCTAAAAGTAATTTTGTAATTTGGGGTGTAATTTTCCCTACGTATAAATAATAGAACAAGTGTAATAGAGGATGCTTTGGTTCCGAAATCTCAACAAAGGCAAACGCTCCTCCAGGTTTTAAAATTCTGTTGACTTCTATTGCTAATTTTTTTATTTGTTCTTTACTGAAAGTTTTTAACCCAAAAGCACTATAAACAATATCATAACTTTCGGATTCTAAGGAGCTCTTTAGAATATTTTCATTCAAAATCTTAACCTTCCCTTGGTAAGTCTTACTGTTCTTTTTCCTAGCCCTTTTTAACATTCCTTCTGAAATATCTAAGGCTGTTAATTCGGAATTGGGATACCTCTTTTTTATAGCATCCCAAGTTTCTCCCATTCCCGACATCAAGTCAATAATTTTAACTTTTTTTGTCTCCAAAATGGCGGTTTTCTTGATCATTTTTCTTCGCCAGAAATGTGTAAAACCAAATGAAAACAGGACATTTATTCTTTCATAAGAATTACTCATGTTATCAAATAAATTTTCAACAAAAGCAGGTTCATAGATATCTTTGTTCGATTCTTTTTCCATTTTGAGTATTTCTGAAAGAGTTAATATTCGAGTTAAAAGAAAAAAGCAGTTCAGATTTTCGTTTCAACCACTACATCCTATCTCCAATTACCAAACATTCTTTTTTCATTAATTTCATAATCTCTGTATGTACGACAAACGTTTGCTTAAAGTCGTTCAAATTATTTGCTGTATTTTCTAAAACAACGAGATTCATGTTAGTTTGTGGATAATGATAACAAGCCGAAACAAATCCTGGCGCATAACCTAAGGCTCCAACTTGGACACTCTGTTCACCATCTTTAAAAAGCAAACCATAACCATAAGCTACTGTTTCAAAAATTGGATGTACCCTAGTAGCGTACTTTGTAGTCATGAGTTTTAGGGTTTCTTTGGTAACCAATTGCCCTGAATATAACATTTCATTCCATTTTTTTAGATCCATTGCATTGGAAATCATACTACCAGCAGGAACATAATTGTTTAAACTAGTCGTCCTATAAACTAAATCGCCTTTTTCGTTTGCTTCATACCCCTTTACAAGATGTTTATATTTGGTATTGTTTGGATGAAATGTATTTTTCAAGCCACACGCCTCAAAAAATTCAGTTAATAACTTCTCAAAACTTTTGCCCGTAACATTTTCAAGTACTTGCGCTAATAGTTCGTAACCGATTTGCGAATAACGAAATTGAGAACCTTGTTTGAATTCTAAAGGCTGATCTAAAGCAACAATTCCATGAGTATGCGTCAACAGTTGATGGATGGTCACCTCCTTTATCCAAGCTTGGTTGATGGCTGTCAAATATTGACTGATTGTATCATCAAGCCCAATGTTACCATTCTCATATTCTCTTAAAATCAGTACAGCCGTTATTTGCTTGCTTATGGAGCCAATAATAAACTGGTCATCCAAATCCATTTTAACCTTATTTTCTAAATCTGAAAATCCAATGGCTTTAGAATATAGGACGGTTGTATCAACAGCAGCCAAAATTACGCCATTAAATTTTTGCTGACTGATAACTGAGTCAATTTTTGACAACAAAGCAGCGTGGACATCTTGTTTTTTCGGTTTGTCTATATCACAAGAAATGAGAAGATGAAAAATTAAAATCCAAACACTAAATTTCATAAAATATTCGTTTTATCATTCAACAGTTAGCTACGAAATAATAACATATCTAATCCCTTTATTTCAACGCCTTTTAAGAAGTTCACCAGAGCACCCCAATTCTTTTAAATACCTAATAGCATCTATTTTCGTAGTAGAAATTGACCAATTATCAGCAATTGCAATTACAGTATTAATATCAATATAAATATCGTCGACTTCTTCGTTGGAATTTAACGAATCAATAAAAGCATTTATATTCAGAGTTTGCTCAATTGCCGTAAGCCTTCCGATGCTAGACCACTCCCCTAGTTCCAGACAATAAGTAAAACTTCTTTCTATTGTTCCTTTAATAGCTTTCATCCAGCAATAGGTATCTCCAGTATCGTAGTTTTTAAAGAAGTAGGCTTCTTGAAATCGCACACTAAGTTTTGGCAACAACACTTGAATGCCTTCTCCTGTTGCCAATAATCCAGCGCCCATAATAACTACCCAACCTTCAATTGGAGGTGTAATATAAATACAATTTCGTTTGGAGTATAATTGCTGAATCCCAATCGTTCCATGCATTGGCTTGATATTATCCAACTCTAAAAAATGGGCAACTTCTTCTGTATTTTTTGATTTTAATACCAACCACTCACAATTAACACCATTAAATGCAGTGGTAGATTCAGTCATGACCTCCTTATTCTGCTTCGCAAAAAACTGCTTGATTCGTTGAAACATCCTCATATATTTTTTCACCCCATTTACTCAATGGAATTGATTTTTTGATAAACAGCTGCTTTTGATTCCTCAAATATTTCACCTCCAAACTCCTCATTGTCTAAAGAAATAATAGTCACGTTCTGAACGCCCATCATTCCAAATACAAATTTTAAATAGGTTGTTTGAAAATTCATGTTGGCATTTTTTTCGTTCTCCCCATATCCTGTATCTCCTCTACTCGATAAAATGAACATTTTTTTATTTTTAAGCAAGCCCATATAATCTCCATCTGGTTTTCCTGAACGAAATTTCCAAGTTTCGTTAATGCGCATAATTTGATCAATATACGCCTTTAAACCACTTGGAATTGACCAATTATACATTGGAGTTCCAAGAACATAAACATCATTCTCTTTCAGTTCCTTTACCAATTCATTGCTAAATTTTAACGCTTTTTGATTTTCCGCTGTTCTATCCCCTAATGGTACAAATGCGCCCGCAATCCATTTTTCGTCAATTGGCGGCACATTGCTTAGTCCAACCTCTCTATAAGTGAATAAATCCTTGGGGTACTTTTTTTGCCAATTCTGAATAAATACTTGTGTTAATTTTCTACTATGCGATCTCTCATCTCTTACACTTGCGTTAATGATTAATACCTTGTTCATTCTTTTATTGTTTAGTAGTTCGTTGATTATTATTCGCTTTGTTACTCCCTACGGTCGTGAGCTCGCTATGCTCGGTTCGCTCATGAGAGCGCAAGGCTAGTTCCCTGCGGTCATGACCTTGGGCTTTTGTGCTACTAGCACAAGCCTACTCGGCAAGCTTAGCTACCAAAAAGACAAAAAAGCACATTTATATTAGATTGATAATCAAAATTTTAACACAAAATGCAATAAATTTACAACTTGTTGATTATCAACTGCGCTGCTACTGCGTGGTTTCAACGAACTATTGTTAGAAAGTTAATAAATTAAGAAAAAACAAAATTCACCAATTAAAATGTAAAAAAAATTGACCTAGTTCAATCAATTTTTTGTTTGCGTCGAATTCTACTCAAAAATTCCGCAGAAATACCTAAATAAGAAGCTATTAAATATTGAGGCACTCTGTTTGCAATTTGAGGGTATCTTTCTATAAATTCTATGTATCGTTGTTCTGCACCAAGGAGATTATTTTCGATAATTCTTCTTTGCAAACTTCCTAGGTAACTTTCCAAGATAATTCGAAAATATTTTTCAAGCTTTGGCATTTGCTCCAACATTCTATTAAAAGAATAATGGCTAATCTGAAGCAATTGAGTTTCCTCTAATGCTTGAATATTATAAATAGAAGGTGTTTGCTTTTGAAAACTATCAATATCTGTTGCCCACCAATCTTCTATTGCAAAATACAATACCTCTTCTCGACCTGTATTTGAGTTGATGTAAAATGCTTTTAAACATCCAGAAACGATATAATTATCCGTCCGACAAGTTGCCCCATTTCTCAATAAATAATCCCCTTTATCCAGCTTCTTCTCTGTCCAAAAGGTTTTGAATAAGTCTATTTCTTGAACAGAGAGCCTAATGTGTTTGGAGATATTTTTAATCAATTGTTCCTTCATTGTCTGTATGTTCATGAACACTTTTTAAAGTATCGCATTTTTTAGGCTGTTCTTCTAATGAAGAACATTATACCTACTTCTCTAAAAAGATTGCTTTACTAACTTTTTAGAAAAAACATTTCCTTTCTGATCCTTTCCAATGAGGAAATAAACACCAATAGGAAGGTCATTAAGGTCAACAACTGTCTTTTGCCTTGGAGATTGAATACTTTTTACGATCTCCCCATTGCTTGAGACTAAATTCATGTCTTTAATCCCTATCCCACGATTGTCTATTGTCAAAAAATGAATGGTTGGATTGGGATAAATTGAAAGAGAAACATCTGAATCGATACCTAACACAGATGTAGCAAAAGAAGGGATTCCATACACTTCACTTGATAAAGTAGTGCCTTGTATTGCAGCTATAATTTTGTTTTGTAAGCCTCCTATCTCACTCACAAAAGCCGATGATGCATTGGGAATTGATAAAAGTGTTGTTCCTGTCTCATTGATAATGCGACTTTCATAAACTAATCCTCCATTATTGGTAAAAAAAGTATAGCCAATCTCCACCAAATTATCCGAATTAATCACATTGTTTGAAACATGATTAATTCCACTAATCGTTGCTCCAGTAGTAGTAGGAAGCGTTATTGTTTTCCAAAGTGTATGATTAGCGTTGTAAAATTTAGCAGTTGCATTCGGAGCATCCAAAAAGTAATATTTTTCACCTAAATTTGCCAAATCAACTCGAAGTACATAACCATCGGTATAGGTATGTTCCAATGCTAAAGAAGGGATGCCATAGACTTTACTTGAGGTCGTTGCTCCATGAATTGTAGCAATGATTTTATCTTGTAAACCTCCCATTTGGCTCACAAAAATGGAAGAAGCATTTGGTATTGATAAAAGTGTTGTTCCTGCCTCATTAATTATACGACTCTCATACACTAATCCTGTTCCATTTGTAAAAAAAGTATAGCCAACCTCTAGCAAATTATCCGAATTAATCACATTTTCCGAAACATGGTTAATTCCATTGATTATTGCTCCAACAGGAATTGGAAGGTTGATGCTTTTCCAAAAAGTATAATCTGCATTGTAAAGTTTAGCTGCAGCATTTTGCGCGTCTAAAAGATAATATTTTTCACCTGAATTTGCCAAGTCAATGCGAGATACATAGCCGTCCGTATAAGTATGTTCTAATGCTAAAGAAGGAATTCCATAAACTTCACTTGAGATAGTAGCTCCTTGAATTGTAGCAATGATTTTATCTTGTAAACCTCCCATTTGGCTCACAAAAATGGAAGAAGCATTTGGTATTGATAAAAGTGTTGTTCCTGCCTCGTTAATAATGCGACTTTCATAAATCAATCCCCCACTATTAGTAAAAAAAGTATAGCCAACCTCTAACAAATTATCGGAATTAATTACATTTTCTGAAACATGATTAATTGCATTAATTGTTGCTCCTGTAGGAATAGAAAGATTGATCGTTTTCCAAAGCGTATGATTGGCATTGTAAAATTTAGCCACTGCATTTTGTGCATCCAAAAGGTAATATTTTTCACCTGAATTTGCCAAATCAACTCGAAGTACATAACCATCGGTATAAGCATTTTCAAGATTTATTTGTGCATTTAAAGTATAATGTACCAAAACAAATAGGCAAAAGAATAACTTTTTCATAGACATATTTTAATAAAACAATTCGTTGATTCCTTAGCGTTGTCACTCCCTGCGTTCGTGAGCTGGCAAACCGATCTTACCGTCACTATATTGTTGTAATAAACGATTGTTAATAAGTTGTTGTAAAGTTCAAAGATCAGCAAATATAGTCTTTTTCAATATCAACGGAGTAATATCACATAACAACTTACTAATTTTGAGAAGTAGCTAATCCAAAACACTACAACAGTAGACTTTAATCAACCAAACTTATTTTCATAAACGCATTTATCTGATGCCAAGTACTATCGTCTATATATTTCATCAAATATAGAAATCTGTCATTATTTGTTTCTGCATTTGGCAATGTCCATTTATAAAGGTGATATTGATGATGAGGCTGGTTAAACAAACCACTATCATTATTTTGTTCTACAGAAGGTTTTCCTAAAATTGAATTAAAATAATCAATCACTTTAGAGCAAACTAAATTATGTATTACAGCGTATAATTGAGCCTTGCCATTTTGTATCGCATGCTCTAACAAACCATCGTTCCCATGCATTTCTTTATAATAGAAAGTAAGTGGCGATTCAAATATTAGCACAAGGCCGGTTAGTATATTTTTATTATGCTTATAATACACTCCCATTTCTTCCACTTCTCCAAATTCTTTGGTGAGCTTGTAATGAGGATCATGTCCTTCTTTTTTAGAATAGTTTTCCTTTTGGTCGATTAGCTTATCAATTGACAAACCGAGCGGTAATTTTTTGTAGGTATTGATAATAAACGCACTAATTTCCTCAATAATTGGCGCATAATACTCTTTTGACCATAAAAATAAATCCTCTTGAGAGAAAAGGTATGTTAGGAAAAAATCAAGTAATGTTTTTCTTGCTTCTGCTTGATTAAAGTCAAATGAAATTAGCTCGATGTAGAGTTCTTCTTCTAGTATATTCTCCAAATCGTTGTGTTGATAGATAATTTGTTCTATTTCTTGCACATTAAGTTGACCAATCGCAAAAAGAAAAAAGTCATTTAAGGTATTTTTATTCATATTTTGTATATCAATTCTTCTAAAACATCAAGATTAATGCAAGAATAATGCGAAACACTAACCTCTAGTAAATAGAGAGGCTGTCCTTTTTGAACAGCCTCTCTCAACTCATCTTGAACAAAACTTATAGATCTTCTAACATCTCATCCAATTCTTTTCTAGTAGTCTCTATATTTTGAATGGTTTCCTCCAGTTCTTCATTTTCAGATTCTAATGTTTTTGTTTCCTCGATTAGTTCTGGAGAAACTTCAGAAGTTGTTTCGACACTTTCACTCCCGCAACTAAAAAAAACAACGGCAACTAAAGTTAATGTTATCAGGTGTTTCATAATGTATTTTTTTTCAATCGTATTGGCATTAATATTAAATGCTATTATCTGCCAACTACTATTCTGATTTATGAGAAATTTCTTTGCCTTTTTTTAATTCTTTTTGAAGCTTTTCTGCTTTTTCTTCTATCAAGATAATCTTATTTTTTTTAGCAGCATACTCATCCTTCGTCAATTTTTTAGCAGCAAAATCTTTTTCTAACTGATCTTTGGCAGCTGCAATTTTATCTTTTGCTTTGGTTACAGATTCTTGCCCCTTTTCAATCGAAGTTTTAACTTCTTTCTTTTTTGCTTGGTTGGTTGCTTTGGCTTCGGTCGCTCTAGCTTGCCCAAACTCTTTGCCTGAAAGGTTTCCCTTATTCTTGCCATAAGCATTTCCTTTGTCTTCTTTCGCCTTAACTTTACCGTTCCCCTTATCCCCCTTATCCTTATTCACTTTATCAACAACAACATCCTTTCCCTTTTGAACCAAGTCATCTCCTTTTTCCACAGCTTTATCAGCAACATCGGCACCAACGACCTTAGCCCCTTCTTTTTTAGCCTTATTTTTGCCTTTGGCTTTCATTTCAGACGCTTTGTCTTTTCCTTTTGCTTGAGCTTCGTTTGCAATATCTTTCATTCCACCTTTTCCCTTTCCATTTTGAGCATTGGTTGTCCCTACTGTACACAACAATAGAGTTACAAGTAATAGTACATATTTCATTTTTCTTCGTTTTTAGTGTTTCTCTAACTCTACAACTTCACGTATAAAGTTAGTGCTTAATATATTACTACTATAAATTTCGAAAAATATTAATTCTATACATAGCGTTTTCTTGCCAAAAAGCTCCTTTCCCAAAACAAACTATAAAACAACCACTTACACGCCCTGCAAAATTTTAAATTGGCAAAAACGATACTAATGTGCCATTCCATACAGCCTCTTTGTTCTTCGCTGTTTTCAATTATGATGTATAATGCGCAATCACTTTATTGACTTTTCCTTCTTTATTAAAAAACATTACTTCAATTGATTTTTTGTTCATCACAGACTTATAGTAAAGTGCAATTGAATGCACACTTTCTGTTATTTCCAACAGCTCAAAATGCAAATCAGGAATTTTTTCCAATGCTTTTTTCCAGTATGCAGCCACAGCCGTTTTACCTTTAAGAGTTCCCGTATTTATCCCCCCTGCTAGTTTTATCATTGGGGTTGTAATTTCAATATCCTCAGAATAATGATTAAGAATATCTTCTAAATCATGAGAGTTCCATGATTTTATCCATTTTAAGGCAAATTCTTTTGTGTTCATATTTTTGTTTTATTTTATAATATACCATCATTAGATGGATATACAAATCCCAATTTATCCATAAAATCTATTACTTGCCACGCTTCGTTTTCAAATTCATCTTGTGGATAAGCTTTCCTAAGAGCAGAGTCATAGTCCCAATTTGTCAGGTATTTCTTAATCTGAAATGCCTCAACTCCTGTTATTTTATCCGCTATAACCTGTGGTTTCCCTTCCCATGTTTTTCTTTCTTCACTACTTATTTTATCCCAATAATCTGGAAGAGGGTTAAATTTATCGATAAGCTGTCCTTTCTCAAAAAAGAGATACATCCATAAATCACCATCATGAATATGAAACGAAAAAACAGGAATTTTCAGTTTTTCAGAAATATATTTAGAAGCATTATCCCACTTATAGAACCCCGAAGGATACAAGATAGTGACTTTGTAATTTTCCTCTGATGTATTTCGAGTGCAAACCTCTATATCAGTTAATCCAATATTCTCGTTTTCTAATTGAAAAAATTCGTTCAAACATTTTGTTACCTCATCTTCACTTTTTCCAAAAGCACAAGTCATAGAAATAAAAACACCCATATAGTCAATCTATTAATGATTCTTAGAATTATTTTATTTGAATTTACAAGAAATGCTCAATGGAGAAAAATCATTTTTTGAAACCAATGACTCTTCCATATTTTCAAGAAGCGGTTCAGATAACACTATTTCATAGCTTACAAATGGAACTCCTTCGTTTTCTTTATAAGGATTAAAATTTTTGATTTGTCCTTTTTCCCAATTATCATTTATATCTGCTTCTATTTGCTTGACAGAAACAATAACTTGATCCACAATATCCTCTAGTATATCGCTACCATATTCTGTTATTTCTGTGTACTTATTCAACTCGGGAATTTCTCCATACTCTTCTTCTATAAAAGGAGATAACAAGGAAAAAACATACTGATACAATTTAGAAATTTTTCCCGTCTCGCTATGGTTTGATTCCAAAAAGATCAATGTCCTAAATAATAGCACTACTTTAACCGTCTTTTCTTCTTGCTGATTTATCCAATCTAAAGAGGGTGCATCAGGATGAATGCGTTCAATTTTTAGCTGATAAGTTCCTTCATTTCGTACTGAAAAAGTGAGTTTACTTAAACTAGACATGCTTACGTATTTTCTATAAAAAAATATATTGAAGTTGTTTAAAATTTTGCCATTCAACCGATTCCTTCAATACCAACAAACTGCCCTAGAAAGATACCAAAATAGTACTGAAATACTATATCTTTTCCTAAAGTTCTACTTTTTCACATCAACCTGCTGCTTCCCAATATCCTTGCTTGTCATTTATCTATGACTTTGGATATGCACACCCTCCTTCAATTATTGCCATTCTATGGAATTATATCAACTATCAAATTGTTAAGGAGGCATTATACATATAAAACAATAAAAAATATTTATTATCATGCCCCGTAACCACCTACTACTAGAACTCTTAAAAAAGCAAGCCTATCAAGCGTGTTTACAATTACTAAAAAAGGAACCTCATAAGAATTTTGCCACCTTAGTAATCGAATCTAAAGTGTATAAAAAAGGAAAGTTAAAGAAAGCTTTTTGGGCTTCTGAATTAGTTAATTATGCTCTTCCACTATTCTTAAAATCGGATGATCGCATAGATATTTTGCACCCTTATTTTAGTTTTAAAGCCCCTCCAAACACCAAATTATTGTTACAGATTTGGAAACAAGATGCTGCCTTGCTCCTCTCTTTATTCAAACGTTTTCAGCGTTTTCGCCATGATACTTGGATTGAAGCCTTAGAAAATATGTCCACCAATATTGTTCCATCCAAACAGCTTGCTGTGGAGAATTTGATACAAGAATTCAAACAAGTCCAAACACTTGAAAATAGTATTGCCATAGAACGAGAAGCAGACTTTGTGTCTTTGCTAAAAATCCCCATAGATAAAGTTTTAATGGGGTTTTGTTTTGCGCACAGTGCTATGATGGAATCCCAAGAAATCAATGGCAACAACACCCGAAAAAAAGAGCTTGATATGGCTATTGTTACCACACTAGACCTATTCCTCAAATACGCAAAGCGACACGCACACACACACAAGATAGTTCTTAGTGACAATACTATGTTGCAAAAAGAATGGGCGTATTTTCGTCCTAAACACAAATCAGAATATAAAAAACCGATTACTTACAAGAACGACCCTACGTATACAAAAATCCAGACAATTATTGATAAAGATATTCGCCGCCAATCCAAACGCTATTTTCTTAGTGCCTATGCTGCTGAAATGTGTACTCTCAACGGCTCCAATTATGCTTTTGCCGCCTACAACAACAAGCACAGTTCTTTCAAAAAAGATGACTCTAAGAGTGGTTACGAAGAATCCTATTTTTTTATGAACGCTCAAGCCAAAGCAGTAGGCATAAAAGAAGGACAATTCGATTTGCTTAGCATCAAGAATTTTCCCAAACTTTCCTTTATTGAGCAATCGGTTCTAACACAGGTCTCCAATTTAGAATTTTATCACGTTCCTTTAGAAATTCCTACGACCAACATAGATCTGAAACTAGTGTTGCTGCTTCTTACCGAGTTTAGCCGATACAAATCTCCTATGAGCCGAATTTTTCATCGATCAATAGATACTTCCAAAAAAGAGAATTGGGCAATTAAACCAGGTGAACACGTGCCCATTACCATCCTCAACAAACCTCCTCTAAGTTTTTCGCAACAACTAGGGAGCAATGAAGCTATTTCTATGTATGATTACCACGACTTATTAGAAGCACTACATCTTTATTATAAAAAACCAATGGCTACGATTAAGGAGAATTTAGATTTTTTGATTTGTGATTTGAGTCATTCTGATGATTTAAGTGCATGGTTACAACGCCCCTTTATCAAGATAAACAACAAGCTTTTTTGGTTGGGACGTTTGTTAAAAGATCGTCGTTGGGACATTATTCTACGCAACAAACTCAAAGAAGACAAAACCTATACAGAGAAATCCGTGTACGATGCATTGGTTCAAAAAATTGATAGAAGCTTAGAAACAGCAACGAGTAAGGTATTTTTAGACAAACAATTTTCTGTTGCTGTTGGCTGGAAATTCCCTCACCCTTCTTCCCCCAAAAAAGAAGGAGGTGATATTGACGTTGTAGCTTATAAAGATCAATTTCTTTTTGTTATACAAATCAAAAATAGTAGTCACTCTAATGCCATTCGTCAAGCGAGCTATATTGAAGACAAACAACTAATGAACGAAGCAACCAGACAATTGGATAGTTCCTTGTATTTTATTAACAACAATTGGTCTGCCGTTCAAGAAAAATTTAATTTCTCCCACGCTCCATCAGAAGTCACTATTTTTCCTTTAATTGTAACCAATGTCTATAATGGAGACTATAAAACCTTCAAATCTTATGATAAAATTTCTTTGTTTGAGCTTTATATTATTATGAATAATGCTAAAAAAGGGCTGTATCATGCGCTCTCGTTACTCCTCAACAGTGATCGAAACAACGCTAGTTTTAAACAAGAAAGCATCCGCACACTTCTTAATCGCAATTTTGACCTTTGGAACCGAGCCGCAACATTGCAACCTAGCACAATTATCAACTGCATCCAAAACGATTGTGTTTGGAAAGATTTAGAGCAAATTCGAAATTTCAAACTATAACACATCCGCCCAATAAAAAGACCATTCCCAAAAATATTGAGAATGGTCCACTGTTTATTGATACGTTACTTAAAACCAATTTCAAGTAACATTAATGCTTTACCCACCTTTTTTAGGATCAGGAGATACCTTGTTTACTTTATTAGATTTATTTTTCTTTGTGCTAGTAGCGCCCTCTGCATTTTTGTTAACGGTTGAGGTGTTCTTGTCCAGTTTCTTGGTTTTACCAATCTCCCCATCTGCATTTTTATTAACGGATGAAGTATTCTTGTCCAATTTCTTGGTTTTACCCGTTCCACCTTTATTGTTGCTATTGCTATTGTCATTTTCTGTACCAGATCCTGTATTATTCGCTCCTCCTCCTTGTTGATTTGTATTCCCAGTTCCATTTCCATTCGGATTCCCTGTGGTATACACAACAACCGTAGATTTACTATCTTGTCCTGCTCCATTTGTTCCAGTGATCACAAAGGTATTGTTCCCTTGATTCAATGGTACATTGCTGGCTGTAAATGTTGTTCCTGCAAAGCTAAAATTCGTATTAGCTTGACCGTTAACAATAAATGTTACGTTATTTCTGCTGGCTACATCTAATATTGTAGCCGTAATATTTACCTTATTCGTTACCGTACTAAAAGGATTTTTATTAGGTGATGTGATAACCACCGTTGGCTTTTTTTGTGGCAATTGATAAACGACGATGGTAGACTTGCTATCTTGCCCTGCACTATTTCTTCCTGTAATTACAAAGGTATTGTTGCCTACATTTAGTGGCAAATTCATCGCCATAAAATTGTTGCCATTAAATATAAACGATGTATTAGACTGACCATTAACTGTAAATGTTACATCATTCTTACTCGCTACATTTAAAATCGTTGCTTTAACCGTTACTCTATTTTGCAAGGTTGTAAACGGACTTTGGGCTGGTGTCGTAATGGTCACAACTGGTTTTGGAACGGGCTGAGAATAAACTACAACTGTAGACTTACTGTCTTGTCCTGCTCCATTTCGTCCCGTGATTACAAACGTATTGTTTCCTTGATTTAAAGACACATTTGTTGCAACAAAAGCAGTTCCAGAGAAACTGAAATTGGTATTTGCCTGTCCATTAACCGTAAAGGTCACATCGTTTTTAGTAGGCACATTTAAAATCGTAGCCTTAATATTAACCTTATTCGTTTGCGTATTAAACGGATTTTGGTTGGGCGATGTGATCACAACTGTCGGTTTTTTCTGTGGCAATTGATACACCACTACAGTCGTTTTAGAATCACGTCCAGCACTATTTTTCCCTGTAATTACAAAGGTATTATTACCTACATTTAAAGGAATATTATTAGCCGTAAAAGCAGTTCCAGAGAAACTGAAATTGGTATTTGCTTGTCCATTGACTGAGAAAGTTACATCATTCTTACTCGCTACATTCAAAATCGTTGCTTTGATGCTTGTTGCGCTAGTTAAAACAGTGTATGGACTTTGTGCAGGATTGGTAATTGTTACAACAGGCTTAGGTATTGGTAAAGAGTAGACAACTACTGTCGATTTGCTGTCTTGCCCTGCTCCATTTGTTCCTGTAATCACAAAAGTATTATTACCCTGATTCAAGGTTACATTGTTGGCGACAAAAGCAGTTCCTGAAAAGCTAAAGTTCGTATTAGCTTGCCCATTGACTGTAAATGTAACATTGTTTTTGCTCGCAACATTCAAAATCGTTGCTGTAATATTAACCTTATTCGTTTGTGTATTAAACGGATTTTGGTTCGGTGTTGTAATCACAACTGTCGGTTTCTTCTCTGGCAATTTATAAATTACCAACGTTGATTTGGTGTCCTGTCCAGAACTATTTCGCCCTGTAATAGTAAACGTGTTATTCCCTACATTCAAAGCAACATTGTTCGCTGCAAAAGCAGTCCCCGAAAAGCTAAAGTTTGTATTGTTCTGACCATTGACGGTAAACGTTACATCATTCTTGCTAGCTACGTTCAAAACCGTTGCTTGGATGCTTGTTGTATTGGTTAGAACAGTATAAGGATTTCTACCAGGAGTTGTAATGGTCACTACTGGCTTGGGTACTGGCGGAGCATAAATTACAATCGCTGATTTGCTATCCTGCCCAACTCCATTTCTACCTGTTATCACAAAACCATTATTGCCATTGCTCAACGGGATGTTGGTAGCTGTGAAGGTGTTCCCCGAAAAGCTAAAGTTCGTATTGGGACGACCGTTTATGGTAAAATTAATATTATTTCTCTCACTTACGTTCAAAATCGTAGCTGTAATCGTCACTCTATTTGTAGCCGTAGTAAATGGATTTTGATTTGGTGCTGTAATCGTTACAATGGGTGCTGGTTTTGGGGCTCTCATTACGACAACAGTAGATTTACTATCCTGCCCTGCCGCATTGCGTCCCGTTACTGTAAAGGTATTATTTCCTGCACTCAAGTTAATGTTGTTTGCTGTCAATACATTATTACTAAATGAAAAATTCGTTGTTGCTTGACCGTTGACCGTAAACGTCACATCACTTTTAGAACTAACATTGCTTACTGTAGCCGAAATATTCGTCGTCGAATTTGGCGTTGTCAATGGGTTTTGATTCGGTACTGTAAATGTGACTACGGGTGGTTCTATTGGTCGATAAACGACAACGGTAGAAGCATTTGCTTGCCCTGAAGCATTACGACCTGTGATTACAAATGTATTGTTCCCTGGAGTAAGCGAAACATTGCTGGCTACAAAGCTGGTTCCTGAAAACGTAAAGTTTGAATTAGAACGCCCATTGATCGTAAATGTCACATCGTTTTTACTCGCCACATTTAGAATCGTTGCATTGATGTTAATAGGGCTATTTTGTGTTGTAAATGGGTTTTGATTCGGTGAAGTAATCACAACCGATGGCTCTTGAACAGGAGCTTGATAAATAATTACAGTTGTCTTTGTATCTTGCCCTGCGCTATTGCGACCAGTTATCGATACAGTATTGTTACCATTTTGAAGGACTACATTATTCATAACAAAACTCGTTCCTGAGAACGTAAAGTCTGCTGAAGGACGTCCGTTAAAGGTAAATGTTACATTATTTCTATTAGCAACATGCTGAATAGTTGCATTAATATTAATTCGATTATTTTGCGTAGTGTATGGATTTCTATTAGGTTGTGTAATCGTCACAATAGGTCGAGGCAATTGAACAACTGGCTCGTAAATAATAACCGTTGATTTGCTATCTTGCCCTGCTGCATTGCGACCTGTGATCACAATTGTATTAGCTCCTTCCTGCAAGTTTAAGTTTGCTAAAGTAAAACTAGTTCCTGAAAAATTAAAATTACTATTCGCTTGACCATTCACTGTACACGTCACATTATTACGACCTGTTACATGATCAATGGTTGCTGAAACAGTTTCTTTAGAAGCTTGTGTAGTATAAGGATTTTGCCCAGGAGCAACAATCGTTACTACAGGAGGTCGAGGCAAAGGCTTTTCATAAACTACGACCGTACTTTTGGTATCTTGCCCTGCATTATTACGCCCTGTAATTACAATGGTATTATTTCCTGGCGACAAAGTCAAGCCACTCAAAACAAAGCTTGTTCCTGAAAAAGAAAAGCTTGTATTTGTACGACCGTTTACGGTACAAGTTACATTATTGCGGCTAGCTACATGTTGAATGGTAGCGCGAATTGTTTCTTGAGGTTGTTGCGTCACAAAAGGATTGGCGCGAGGTTGCGTAATTGTTACGATTGGAGCAGGTTCTGCTACCACTCGGCGATAAATAATTACAGTACTCTTCGTATCTTGACCGTCTTGGTTGCGTCCCGTAATACTAATTGTGTTGCTTCCTTCCATCAAATTAACAGTAGAAGAAAAATTAGTTCCACCAAAAGAAAATTGGTTGCTTCTTCGTCCGTTTACAGTATAAGTTACATTGCTAGCGCCAACTACATTTAGGATGGTAGCGTTGATTCTTGCCGTGGCATTATTGGTAGTATATGGATTTCTATTAGGATTGGTAATGGTTACCACTGGTGGATTTTGTACAACAACAGGGCGATAAATCACCACAGTAGAAGCCACATCCTGCCCTTTAACATTACGACCTGTTACCGTCAACGTATTGCTACCTTGATTTAGGGCAATATTATTGGCAACAAACGAGGTTCCTGAGAAAGAGAAATTGGTAGAATTTTGACCATTCACTGTAAAAGTTACATTGTTTCTTCCTCCTACATTTAGGATCGTTGCATTTAGATTGATCTGCGAAACGTCTACCGTGTATGGGTTTCTATTAGGGTTCGTAATTGTTACGACTGGCAGTGGTTCTTCTTTTTGGTAATTGATAATAATTGTCTTACTATCGCTACCATCTTTATTCAGTCCTTTTATGGTAATGGTATTTTGTCCTTGCACCAAAGGAACATTACTTGCCGAGAAACTAGTTCCCGAAAAATTAAAGTTGTATCCTGTATTTCCATTGACAGAAAATACGACGTTGTTTTTGCTAGTAACGTGCAAAATTTGTGCAGTAATTGTTGCTGTCGAAGCCAAGGTACTAGACGGGCTAGTCGAAGGATTGGTAATCGTTACAACAGGAGGTTGTTTGGGATCTGTATTGGTATTATTATTTGGTTCGTATACCACAATAATTGCTTGACCACTTGTTCCACAAGAGTTTTTAGCTCGCAAAACAATTCTATTTTCCCCTCTCTGTAATCGTAAGTTGTTTCTAAATTCTTTGGTTCCAGAATCGTAAGAATAATCGCTAACAGCTTGTCCATTGACCGTATATGTAATTTGATTGCGGTTGACATTGCTAACCATTGCAGAGATAAAAACACTAGATTGGTTCGTAGTATATGTCTGTCCGTTATTAACGGGCAATTGAAACTGTACATCAGGACATGGCTGTTGGCTTCCACTACTTCCATAAACCCTCCAGTGCAACATCAAAGAAGTATAATGATGTATAGAGCTATTAATCGCTCCCCCATTATTAATCTTCACCCCTTCGAAATTATCTTGTAGTGTAAAGGTTGTTCGATGTCCTATTCCCAATGCAAAATACGGACTAAACCAGTATCCTAACTCAATACCAACTGTAGGGGTAAACGTCAGGCGAAATAAGTTATCTCCAAATTCATCTGTTGCAGCATTCGTTTCGTAAGTATCATCTTGCAAAGCAATAATATCTCGACAAATATCGTCTTCTGACTGTGTATAATCGATGCTCTCGTAATCATAATCATTGCCAGAAGCATCTTTTTGATTAAATTTTGTACCATAAATTCCCAATCCTGCACCAGCATAAAGCGAAAGCCAAATATTGGTTTCTCGACGCAATTTTTCAAAATTGAGGCGCAGTTCTAAGGACAAATCGTGAAAAGTTGTCCGATGATTGTGTGCAAAAGCCTTTGCTGCGGGACGGTAACTAAATTGAGTGCTGTCTGCTAGATTGGCGTTTCCAAACAAATTGTCTCTGTGATTTTGACCAAATGTATAGGTGTTGAGATATCGAAAACGAGCATCTGCTGAAAAAAAGCCATCCTTAGGATTATAGAAGCTATGACCAATATAAAAACCCCAACCCGCTCCCGCAAGGGCTTTGATATCACTGTCTTGCCAAGCTCCTCCAGCGTTGAGCCCAAAAATCCAATAGCCTTTGCCATTGCCCATGCGCCCTTCACCCCCTTGAGCACTACTTTGAGTAGCTCCCAATAAGCTTAGTCCTAATATTAGACATAAGTAAAGTAATGATTTCATAATGTAAGTTTTGTAAGATAGATTTATTGATATTGAGGTAAGCATCAAAACAGTTGATATATCTATTTTTGGACTGCTTGGTGCCTAAATATGTTCTATTTGTTCTTTTTTAGAACAAGATACAATTCTAAATGTTTTAAGTTTTTCTTAACGTTATTTTTTATAGTAGTTAGTAGTAGCAGCGCAGCTAACTATTGTTTTTAAATAGTGCTACTTAATATTCTGTACAATAATATCAAACTGCAAGTGATCTCCACAACAAATAAAATGCTCTATAAAAAATACAAAAATTAATATTGCAGAATACTCAGGTCTAGTGGCATCAAACTAAGAAGTTGCTTCAAAAAAAACAATAAAAAGTAGGACCAACAAAAAAATGATGGTCTATATTCCTGAGTATGGTTCCAAAATCATCTTCAATAAAACACCAAACTACTGATCCAAAAGGTGTAATGGGTATCTTAGTAGACGCTTTTTAGAATAAAAAATTAAAGGAGAAATAAGTACTTTTTAGAGTTTACCGATTATATACTAATGGTGGTGTACAAAGTTCTGTAGATTCAGCACACAAGCATTATTCGAAAAACAACGATATAAATAATGGTAATTTTGAGGGTCACAAGTATTTGGATAGGCACTTTGGGCAATCATCAACATACTACTTTCGTTGTTAAATGCTCCCAATATATCGTAAATCTGATGTGTTGTCAACCAATTGTGTTCGACATAATCCAATGCCATATCCAATCGAACAGCTGAATTGCATTGGTGTTTTAAACTATGCAGCCAGCCCGAAAAAGCATCTATATGAACAGGAATGTGTACGTAATTCGTATGAGCACAACCAAATGTACAACTGTGACCATGTGAACAAGTATGCTGGTGCCCGTCGTGGTGATGCCCTCCATGATGCACATGATTGGGATTATGATGGTGCCCTCCTCCATTGTAAGTAGGCTGATTGTTCAAATTGCTATTGGGGCGCAAACCACCATTGGGATTGTTACCTCTATTCAACGTCAACATTGAGCCATACTGAGCTTGATTATTGGTAGAATGGTGGTTGTAATTATTATTATTGTTGTAATATGGTGCATTTCCACCCCGCTGTGCCAACAGCCCTAAAGTCGTGCATAAAATAAAAACGAGTGTAAACGTAACTTTTTCCATGTTATTGTGTGTTTTTGATGTTTTATAATTATTATATATTGAAAAAGCGTGCCAAACTTCGCGCATCGGGAACTATTTCTATAAAAAAATAGTTTTACGCATTTTGCCACAATTACCCACCCACACAATTCACTCAATTATAAGTCATTGCCACTAAAACCTCGTTTGCATAAAAAAATTATTGCCTTATTTTTAGGCAAAAAAAAACCACCCAAAGGCGGTTTTCTTTGCTTTACGCAGGGACTGTATTTTTTATTTTTTGAACGTTACATAACAAGTAATACAAGATCTACCAATGATAATCACGGATGTAACAATCCAACTCACGACGACTAGAATTAAAAGCCAATTGATCAAATACAATTCCATAGTTGTGAATATCACATGTTCTGTGGAAAGCATATTTTGCAAAAGCTAATCGAGTACTTTCAAAGCTGAACATCAGCATAATATCTGCAATTTGGTGCGCACTTACATAATTGCAACGTACAAAACGTTTTGCTGCTCTCAAACGATCGTTGTCATAACCACAACCTCTAATTGAGCGACAACCTATATTAAAATCAGCAACACAAACAGGTGCCCAACCATAGTTGTGATTGGTATAGTTGCAATAACCATTATAATAGTGCCCATGGTGATGAGAAGTTACCACCACGTTTACATTGTTGTGGTGACCATGGTGACCGTGATGCCCATTGTTATGATAAACATGATGCGAATTATTGTGATGTCCGTGATGACCGTTGTTATGGTGACCATGATGTCCATGATTGTGATGCCCATACCCATTTGGACGATTTCCTCCTCGTCCGCTATTAGAATAACCACTGTTTGGTCGTCCTCCTCCCCGTCCATAGTTAGAACCGCCTCGGCTTGTTGTACCAAGATTTGGGTTTCTATTTAGGTTTGAGTTTCCTCTCAAGGTAGAATTAGAACTTGTATTCCCGTTGCTATTTAAAGTACCTCCTCCTCGTTGAGCAGAAAGTGCAAAAGATGTTCCTATTATAAGTGCGATGATTAATGTTAGATTCTTCATAGTAATTCATTTGAATGGTGTCAAAATTATTGCATAGATTAGATGTTGTGTATTGGGTTCTATGTAATCTTTAATTTGTTCTATTTATACTAATAAAAAAAGCGTGCCAACTTTTCTTTCGCATCTTAACAAAAAAAACACCCTATTACATCTACACACCTTTAAACATGGGCATTACATACTTTTTAAGGACATCAATAAATCCTCAACTTTAACAATTGCAGCAGCTAAAAACGTACATTTTAACTAAAACATTAGTTTTTTCACTAAAGCAATTGATCCAATATACTTTATTTAGATAAATGAAATTTTTATCCTCTAAAAACCGTCCATATCTCCTTCTTAATCCATTCCAAAAGCTATAGAATTTGCTGCTTTTTTTGTATCTTAAAGAGTAAATACGAACCTCAAATAATAAAAATTTATTGCATGAAAAAAGAGCAAAAAATAGAGCTAAAAGCTCCACCAACACTCTCCTATATAGAGGCTATACGACTAAGACCAGGGATGTATATTGGCAGTGTTGACATGAGGGGCTTCCTTCATTTACTAAAAGGGGTGCTCTATGATAGCATTACCATTTTTCAGTCATCCAATATTAACATAGAGATAATGGGAAGGCAATCCATTCGCTTTCTCATTCGAGACATTCCCCAACCGATTCAAAAATGCTGGGCAAGTTGGGAACGAGACTTTAGTAAAAACCCTATTTTTGTCGGATTAGAAACCCTCAATGCTTTAAGTGCTATCTTTAATGTTCAACTATTGGATGCTTCATCCACTGTTCTTTTGGAAGAGAAATTTGAAGCAGGGGTTGCTAGCCAAAGTACTACCAATCAATTATGGAATGGCACCACATTACAAATAGAAAGCACATTAGACGGTAATATTTGGAAAGATATAGACCTTCAACCTACCTTTATCTCTAATAAAGTAGCCCATTTTGCTTATTTAAACAAACAAGTGCAATTTGAAGTCCAGTATAACACAAATGGTAGAGCTTGTAATGTATTCTATCATTTTAAAAATGGGCTACAAGACCAATTGCGTTTAGAAGCTTTAACAGGATTAGGACAAAATCTTTTTGAAATGTCTATTGATCAACAGTTGGATGGAATGCATATAGAAATAGCTTTTGCATTTAGAGAATATGGTGTTGACGAGGCTATTTTAAAATCTTATGTCAATTATCACCCAACTCATGAGGGAGGAACGCACGTAGATGCCCTTCTAAAAGGATTAACTTATGGAATTATGCGTTATTTAAAACAACAACAAGTTACACATTACAGAATTTCTGAAAAAGGGATAAGAGAAAACTTAATCGCTTTTTTACATCTAAAAATGGATGCTCCCACTTTTGTTGGCTGTGTCAAAAACAAATTGGCGAATCCCGAGGTGCTATCTCCCATTAGCCATTTAGTCGCTGATGTTCTATTTGAACAAATGGAATCCAATTCCCAAAGTACGCAACAGTTGATTAGAAAGTTTGAGATTTACTCTTAGTGGCTTGACTCTTATTCCAAGAAAAAAACACTTTCTAAAAGAAGATAGAAAGTGCTTTTTTTCAACATTAGTTGTTGATTTTTAGTAGTTAGCTACGCTGCTACTTCGTGGTCGTTGATTAGCTCCCTGCGGTCGTGAGATCGCTATCGCTTAGTTGTTTACTTTTTTAGCTCGCTACGCTCGTGAGATCGCAAGCTTACTTACCAAAAAGATAAAAAAGCACATTCCTATTAGTTTCATAATCAAAGTTTTACTTCGAAATACGATAACTTGCAACTTGTTGATTATCAACTGCGCCGCACTCACGAAGTAAACTAATAAAGTTTTCAACGACCACGTAGTAGCAGCGCAGCTAACTATTTTGATTTTAATAATTGTCAATATAAGATTGTAAATCTCGCTGGCTTGAAGGATTGACCAAGACTCCTTGAACGACACTATAATTTTGAGGATCGTATGTTTTAGCATAAGCTTCTTTCGCAAAATCCAAGCGTACGTCTTCAAAAACAAATAGAGTCATAATTTCTTTTACTTGCTCTGCTAGTAGGAAATTATTTGGTAAAAACTCTTTTGCTTTTTTTATTCTATCGCTATCAGAAGAGTAAGCAACAATTGCTGTTTTCATTGCGTCAAAATCACGTGGAGACATGGCTTGTACCGTTCCACCTTGATTGTTGTTGTTACTAGCTGGGTTTCCTAATGTCACATTCCCATTTGGGCGATCATCATTCCAGTTATTATTATTGCTATTGTTATTACTATTTGTATTATTGTTGTTATTTGTATTAGCTGGGGGTCTACTGTTCCCACCATTGTTATTATTCCAGTTATTGTTTGTTGAATTGGAGTTGGAATTAGTACCACCATTATTTAAATTATTATTCCAACCGCTATTGTTGTTGTTATAATTATTGTTGTTATTATAATTAGGATTTGGGCTGTTTGGTGGTCGGTTGTTTCCTAAATTAGGATTGTGATGTATACCTCCTCCATGAGAATGTCCCGTGTTAGGTGGACGAGCATAGTCTTTAATAGGTTGCCCATCTAACCATCTTTCCAAAGCATCCTTACTAGAATCGAAAGTAAAGGCATCGTATACCAAATAATAATTTCTTTGATCATAAGTTTTGGCATAAGCATACTTGGCAATTTCTTCTTGGTTATTCTTAAAATCAAATTCTTTGACTAAAGCGTTAACTTGACTAGCGTACAAATAATTTCCATCGACCAATTGCTTGGCAACTCTTAACTTTCCATTATCAAAAGACTCTGCTCTCAAATGACGCAATGCTTGCGCAAAATCGGCATCCGTAATAGGATAAGGACCATAATATCCGCCCCCTTGATAATCGTTAATTGGCTGCGTACTAACCCAGTCACTAACTCTATCTTTGCTAGAATCGAAGGTAAAAGCGTCATATACAATATAGTATTTGTTTTGGTCGTAGGTTTTTGGGTAAGCATATAGCGCAACCTCTTCTTGATTCGCTTTAAAACTAAATTGTGCTACCATTATCTTTACTTGTTGTGATAATAAATAGTTTCCGTTGATAATTCCCTTGGCAATACGCAATTTTCCATCATCAAAAGATTCTCTCCCCATTTGATTTAGAGCTTGATTAAATTCAATGTCCGACATTGGGATTGGATAATGGTGATGGTGACCATGATGATTATGATGACCTCCTGGGCGTTGTGCCTGTACTATTAGGACATAACTTAGCAGTAGTAATGTAATTATTGTTCGCATAATTTGATGTTTTTTAGATAGTAATTAGTACTCTGACTCTTGTCGTCACTTGTGTCTTGTATGAGCCGTCAATATTCAACCTAATGTTATTAATATCTTTGTAGCAGAGCACTTCTCCTTAGAGTAAATGTACATAATAATAATTATTAGTGCCAAAAACATACCATATCAATTCTATATAGGTCCATTATCAACTTACATCAAGCTACTAACTCAACATAACACACTACTAATCAAAACTATAAAAACAACTCACAAAACTAATTTTTCTCTCTTTTTCTCTAAAAAAACATCTATTTGCCACCTTAACAAATAAAAAAGGGCCAGAGTTTCCTCAAACTCTGGCCGTATTCACACCCTATATCCTATTGATTAAATAATAGGTTATAATATTTGTCAAACACTTAACTATGCGTATTCATCAAAATATTATTCTTTGACAAATTTCATAGTTTGTTGTGTTGTTTCACTTGTAATTCTTACTACGTATACACCTGCTGGTAACTGCTCGATAGGAAGGCTTACTTGCTCTTGTCCTGCTCCTACATTCAAGTTATTCATGTAAGCAACTTTTCCTGTCAAATCTAAGATAGAAACGGTTCCATCTATTGCTTCTTCTGTACTAATTGCTAAATGTACTACACTGTTTGCTGGATTAGGGAACAAATTGATTGTTGTTGCTCCTTCTTCTACTTCTTCTACTGCTGTATAGTAATTGATTACAGGAGGCAACATATTTACAGTAAAGCCTGGCTTCGTAAAGTTACGGCTAAAGTTACCTACAGAATCTACTGTAATAGTATCACAGAAAGTAGATACACAACCATTTACAGTATCCAAAGCCATCAAACAAACTACATAAGAGCCAAAGCTATTGTAAGTGTGTAGTGGTGCACCAGACATTGCTCCTGTACCATCACCGAAATCCCATACGAATGTAAATCCTGCATTCGAAGCAGCACCGTTTACTACTGGTTGCATCCACAATAAGAATGGATCGTTAATACTTTGAGTAATATGAAGATCTGTTGTCAAGTTAGCACAAGGTCCTGTTGGGTTGCCATTGTTCGTTGTTACCATGATTGAATCACAGTAAGTAAAGGTACAGTTTGCAGAATCTGCCGTCAAACATACTAAGTGGTATCCGTTTGTGAAAGTAAACGTTGGATTAGAACTATTCGAAGTATTTCCGTTACCAAAATCCCAAGTAAAGTTTAGTGGGTATTGGTTGCTTGTTAATACTGGTGTAAAGGTCACAACTCCATTCGCACCTACTGAGTAAGTAAAGGAACCATTTCCAAAGTTTCCACATGAATTAGAAGCTCCTCCTACACAGAAGTTTGTTGTTTCTGAATAAGTGAATGAACCTCCTGACACTAATGTCATTCCTGTTGAGTCATCTACCAAAGTATAGCTTCCTTGGCCATACAAGCAGCAAATACCATCTCCATAGCTATCATAGATATTAAAGTTATAACAACCTGTTGGCAAACATAAATTGATTGGTAAGTTTTGACCGTTCATAGCTGAGCTATAGTTTCCACCATTCGCTACTACTACACCATTCGCATCTGTTACAGTCCAAGAAGTTTCTGTTGCATAGTTATCAAACAATAAGTTCAATGTTACAGCATTTTGTGCACATGGGTTTGGATTGCCTCCATTCACATAAATTGAATCACAGTATGTTTCTGTACAAAGTGAATCACTTACTGTCAAGCATACCAAATGCCAGCCGTTTGATAAGTTTACAGTTGGGTATTGTCCGCTTGCATACACACCATTTCCAAAATCCCATGAGTAATAAGTTCCTATTCCGAAGCCTGATGCAGAAGAGTGGAAAGTTACACTATTTCCCATTGCCAAGGAATCAATGAACCATACCGATGTATTACATGGGTTTGGATTACCTCCATTCACATAAATTGAATCACAGTATGTTTCTGTACAAAGTGAATCATCTACTGTCAAACATACATAGTGCCAGCCGTTTGATAAGTTTACAGTTGGATATTGTCCGCTTGCATACACACCATTTCCAAAATCCCATGAGTAGTAAGCACCTGCTCCGAAGCCATACGCAGAAGAATGGAAAGTGATATTATTTCCTGTTGACAAAGAATCAAAGAACCATACTGATGTATTACATGGGTTTGGATTACTTCCATTCACATAAATAGAATCACAGTATGTTTCTGTACAAGACGAATCACTTACGGTCAAACATACTTGATACCAACCATTTGATAATTGTACCGTTGGGTTTGGTCCATAAGCCTGAAAGTTAGTTCCAAATGTCCACGCATAAAATGCGCCTGCTCCAAAACCAGATACTGACGAATTAAAAGTCACATTATTTCCTGATGATAACGAATCTGTAAACGAAATTGTTCCACTACATGGATTTGTATTACCACCGTTTACATAAATTGAATCACAGTATGTTTCTGTACAAAGTGAATCATCTACTGTCAAACATACAGAATACCAGCCATTTGATGCAGGAAATGTTACAGTTGGTCCTCCTACAATGATAGAGCTACCTCCTATATTCCAAGTATAAGAAGTTCCTGCTCCAAAACCAGAAGTAGATGCTTGAAGTGTTACATGATTTCCTGTTGTTACTGAACTAGAAAATGATACAGATGTGTTACATGGGTTTGGATTCCCTCCATTCACATAAATTGAATCGCAGTATGTCTCAACGCAAATTGAATCGTCTACTGTCAAACATACATAGTGCCACCCATTTGATAAGTTTACAGTTGGGTATTGTCCACTTGCATACACACCATTTCCAAAATCCCATGAGTAATAAGCACCTGCTCCAAAACCTGATGCATAAGAGTGGAAGGTTACACTATTTCCCATTGCTAAGGAATCAACAAACCATACCGATGTATTACATGGGTTGGTGTTGCCACTAATATAAACTGAATCATGGTAAGTAGCTTGACAACCTAATGTATCATAAACAGTTACATCGGCAGCATACCATCCTGGTCCAGGGTAAGTAAACGAAGGATTTGCAACTGAAGAACTTCCTAAACCATGAAAATTCCAAGCATAACTATACATTGGATTGCCTCCTACTACATTGCTAGTAAAAGAAGCTGTATTGCCGCTAACTGTATGACTGTGTGTTACAGCAAAACCTGAACATGGATTTGGATTAGTATTGCTAATAATACTATCACAATAAGTTGTTGTCTGACAATTTGTTAAACTATCATATACCGTTAAACAAGCATGATGGTAACCAAATGGAGAACCACCACTAAAGTTGTAATTAATTGTTGGGGTAACTGATGTCACCGTGTTCGTTGTATTATTATTGTAATCATCAATAGTCCATACATAAACAGGATTCATCATCCCCGCACTCGTAGTGGCTGTAAAGTTGTAGTTGTTCCCCGTATTGGTATACGAAAACGTAGCACTACACTGTGCTTGCAAACTACTTGTTGCCCCTAAGAACAGTAAAATAGCTAATGTTAAATAATTAAATGCTTTCATAAGTTGATTTTGATTTAAACGTAATTTTTGTTTGGAGTAATACTTTTCTTTGACAGTACAATAATAAGTAGAAGCATTACTGTTTAAAAAGACATTTTTAAATAAAAATTAATCACTTTAAATAAAAAATTATTTATAAATCATTAAACAACAATACAAAACAACACTAAAAAAACACTAAAAACTTATAACAAAAAACAACAAGGTCAATCCAAAAAAAAATATTTTCCAGAAAAATTTTAGAAAATATTTTTTAAACAATCATTTTTTTTAGAAATATTATATTCCTAATAAATAATGCGATCACAATTTTTCTTGGCGAACAAAGCGACCATTGATAAAGTCAAATTTCTGTCCTTTTATGGTAATGGATTCTCCTTCTTGCGTTTTTGCCAAGTCAAATATGTCCTGTTTTATCAAATGAATAGAACCATTCGTTGCATGAGCCAAGTTTAAATATTCTTCATTAATAATTTTCTCTTGTTTCCCCCAAAAAGAACTCCCGCCATCTTCTACACCACATAGTATGATACGAATAGGTACTTTTAATTGGTGCATTAATTCCAAATCACGTATCGGGCTATAATTATCTGCTATCAAAAAAACTTCATCGTACTTTTTGCGTTTATCTTGTGCCGCCAATAATGCCTCCACATCATTTTCTGGATATTCTCCTCCTCCTCCGTTTCGCATCCCCTTTCTCATGGTATTAATAATAGTATTAAAATCTTTTATTTGCCCCTGACAAAAATAAAACCCACCTGTTGAACCAATCCTCTTTTGTGAAGTAGATTTGTTATCACCGTCATTAAAAAATAAGTATTTTTTATCTTCGTTCTCCATAAAATTTAAAGCATGCCACAAGATCACTTGCTCGGTATAACCATACATAGATCCTGTAATATCGGTTACGACAATTTTATGTTTAAACTGCTTTTTTAACCGAAACAAAGGCGCTAGAACTGCTTTATTTTTTTCTTCAAAAAAATGAGGATTTTGCTTTAATTTTTCTCTATACGTTTGCGCTTTAATTTGCAACATGGCATTCACCCACTCCACACTATCATAGTCTATTGGAATGTAAATATCTTCCTCTGCTATTTTGTGTTTGTTGCCCGTTCTAACCAAAGAATCTAAAAAATGAATGGCATCCATATGAACAAGACGAGACAAAGAATCGGCAATGTGCGCCAATCGTTCTTTTTCTTTAGATCCCATCCAAGTAAAAACAGTTGACATAATCTTATATTCTTTGCCAACATCTAAAGGACGTATCGTTTTGACATTATCATGGTATTTTACAGCAATTCTAAATTCAGATACAAAAGGCAGGTAAAAATGCACTTGCCCTTCAGCATTTGTTGTATCTCTAAAAACTTCCCCAGTAGTGGTATATAAAGTTACGACTTCGTTGGGCAATCGTTGATTGGCAATATTTCTATACGTAAATGTAAAGTAGATAAATCGACGCGTATAGGCTTGATAATTATACGTCACATAAGGAAACGCATTGATTGTAATCGGTCTCAGACAAGTGTGTTCGCCACAATGAACCGTATATGTCTCATCAAAAGGAACCTTGACTTTCACACGTCCATTAGAGCCTGTTATAGCTTCTACCACATGTCCCTTTTTTCCCTTTAACACAACGGGCGCATTGGCATAGGGACTACCGTTGGGATTCATGAGATTCAAGTTGACAAAAGAAATCGTGTCCTCTGGACTAAAATTAGGTTGATGTCCTTGTGCATGAGCTGTTGTGAGCTGTAAACACAAGTAGCATAAAAAAAAAGTGCATCGCATAGTCGGTCATTTTTAAGAACTTCAATAGCTTTTATTAATAATCCCTAAAAAGTCAATTAGTTACACTTTTTTTTATAAAATAGCAGCTTGACCTGTCGATTATTGTAGAGTATCTAAAAATGTGCTGCTATAAAATCTAACGTATGGTTGTAATAAGCGGCTCCTCCTGCCGTGTATAAATCTGTGTGTGCTCCTCCTTTCACAGTATAAAAAGTCTTGTCAGTACTTGCCAAAGCTTCAAACAACTGCTTGCCATATCGAATATGAATATGCTTATCGGCATCGCCATGATTCATCAAAATAGGTTGTTTTATTTTTTTACAAGCTAGTATGGGTTGAATTTGGTACGGATCAAAATTGGCAATCCGCCCAGCAAGCGTTAAAGCTCGATTAGAAGCAAAACGTAAACCAATCCCATAACAGTATCGTTTTTGGTACTGATAAACGATCTCTGATAAATCTGTGAATGTACTTTCAATCACGCCAAATTGAATTCTTGGTTCTATAGCCAATGCCTGCAATGCAACCGCCGCTCCCATAGAACTCGCCCAAATTCCAATAGACGTATTGGGGTCATAATTTAAAATTGCAGCAACGACAGCTTGAACATCTTCTTTTTCATGATACCCAAATGTACAATATTTTCCCCCACTTTGTCCATGTGCTCTGGCATCATAAATCATACAGTTGTATCCTGATTCGGTCAAACGCTTCGCTATCCCTAAATAATCTTCTTTACAACCTCCTATACCATGCAGCATAATGATTGTTCCTTTTACAGAATCTTGGTCTGGCAATGCCAAATAATTGGACAAAATAACACCATCCTTTGTCTCTATCTCCAACACTTCTGTTTTTAGTTGGTAATCTTTAGGGAAGGCACCATAAGAAAATCGCTCTTGGTGTTCTTCTAAATCAATCTTTTAGGGCATTACAATAGCATAAGGAGCTATAAACTCTACAATAACAATTAGCGCAACCAATGCGACAAGCAATAAAATAACTAGCACTTTGTATCCTATTTTTTTCATGGGAAAAATTCATTAGACATGATTACGAATAGAGTCGTATTACCGAAAAAGCAAGATTTTTTGAAGGACAAGGAAAAGCGCAAACTCATAGCTGTAAGCTATGAAGTAGAGCATTTGACGAAGTCAATCCCAAAAAGATGGTTTTGTAGGCATACCATTTCATTCGTGATCATGTTTATTAATGGTTTGGATTTTTTATGATAATAATACGAAATTTTCAAGACTTTAAGTAACTTACCAGCTCTATAAAACCGTATATAAATTATAAATTAGCATCATGAAAGAGCAGATTTTAGATCGTTTTCTCCGTTATGTCAAAGTAGATACTCAGTCTGAGTTTGGAGTAGAAAAAATTCCTAGTACAGATAAACAATTCATCTTAGCCAATCAAATTGTAGAAGAATTAAAAGCCATAGGTTTGAGTGATGTTGAAATTGATGACCATTGTTACATTATGGCTACGCTTCCTGCCAATACCGACAAGAAAATACCTACAGTTGGTTTTGTTGCCCATATTGACACATCTCCAGATTTCACAGCAACAGGTTGCGCTCCAATTGTTTGGAACAATTACGATGGTGGAGACTTGGTATTAAACGAAAAAGAAGATCTTGTTCTTAGAACTTCTGAATTCCCTGAAATGCTCCAATTTAAAGGTCAAACTTTGATTACGACTGACGGCATGACACTTTTAGGAGCAGACGACAAAGCTGGTGTAACAGAAATTGTTTCTGCTATGGAATACCTTATTAACCACCCTGAAATTAAACACGGGAAAATCCGTATCTGTTTTACTCCTGACGAAGAAGTAGGTCGTGGAGCAGATTTATTTGATGTGGAAAAATTTGGTGCAGAATGGGCGTACACAATGGATGGCTCGCTTCCTGGTGAGATTGAATACGAAAATTTTAATGCGGCTTACGCGGCCATTGATATACAGGGAAAAATTGTTCATCCTGGTGCCGCAAAAGACAAGATGGTCAACTCAATGTATATTGCAGCCGAACTTATTCAAGCTTTGCCCGCAGAGGAGGTGCCCGAAAAAACAGAAGGTTATGAAGGTTTCTTCCACCTGCTTTCTGTCAATGGAGATGTAGACAAAACAGAACTCCGTTATATCATTAGAGATCATGACAAAGAAAAATTTGAAGCAAAAAAAGCATTGATGCAACAAACAGTAGATGCTTTAAATCAAAAATATGACCATCGTCTTTCTTTGAGTTTGAGTGACCAATATTATAATATGGCAGAAAAAGTTCGTCCTGTTATGCATATTGTCGACTTAGCAAGAGAAGCCATTAGCAACTTAGGAATGCAACCCATTACTCGTCCTATTCGAGGAGGAACAGATGGTTCCAGATTGTCATTTATGGGCTTGCCTTGTCCTAATATTTTTGCTGGCGGTCTAAACTTCCACAGTCGTTATGAATATGTTCCTTTAGAATCTATTGTAGCCGCTACAGAGACAATTATTGAAATTGCTAAATTAATGGAAAGCCGAGATTGGTAATCTTATCAACAAACTTTACTACCTATAAGTCATCTTCTAATTAAAGAGGATGACTTATTTTTTTCTGACTATTGAGCATTTAAATCCCAATTGTAAGACTTAAATTTCACAACAGCATTATTAGAAATTGTATGATCTGAATATTGTTGAATGTAATTTACAAGTTGGCTGCTGCCACCAAAATCGGTGGCATACCAATCAAAAATTTTCGAAATTTCTATGGTATCAGTTGTTATGGTGTTATAAGTAGGATTATTAATAAAAGCTTTGGTTTGACTGGTATAATATTGTTGAATATTGGATTCTGTCCATGCCTTGTTCAATAAAGGAGGACACGAAGCAGCAGCGCAATTAACTGCAAAATGCACTTTGGGCTCTCCAAATGCAGCCAATAATTTATTTTTTTCGATTTGATCCAATGTATATGCTTGGCTTCCAACCATTATTTGACGCGTAGTCCATACCATACCACCATCAATATCTAAAATACTATTCACAGGATGTTCTACCAAAATAGTATATATCGTATAAGCATTGTATAAATTGATCCAATAAGCCATCTGTTTGTTATCCGACCAAGTCGTTTCTGGACCATTGGATTTTAACCAGTCAATATATGCCAACAGTTTTGCTTCTTCATTTTTAAACCCCACGTAGTCAACATTTCCATTTGTATCTACATATTTTGTTAGAAGAGCATCAAATGAAGCGTGACTCTGAGGCTCATTATTTACGATATTTTTATCACAAGCGGTTATTAACACAACCAACAACAAGAAACCAATCCATAGTTTTTTCATAAACACCAAGCATCTTTATTAAAGAAATAAAAGAAAGTTCTATTGAGACCATTCTTTTTAGAACCATAGGAAGATAACAAGTTCTTTTTAAGAAAACAGGCTTCTAAGTTTTAAGCAGCTCTTTTTGACAGAAGTATTATAATACTCAAATAGTTTTGTGTGTTGTATAAGGAATCCCCCACAAATTAAAGGTATTATACGAGTAGAAATATAAACTCCTAAGGAAAAATCTGCAATTTTTCAGGTTGTCCATAACACAGTTTTTATTACTTGATTTATTCAGTAAATGATTTACATTCCCATCCATCATAATACCCATTAAAATCTTTAGCTAATTTATATAAACTAGTGGTATAAATATTAACTTCATCATAGTCAACTTTATCAAGCCTTGAAAAAACTATTTCATATCTTAATTTATCCTCTTTATTGAATCTCTTTCTAAGCACTTTAAAGTTATCTTTCTTAACAGCTTTCTCAAAAGAACATTGATCTTCTTGCTTTTCAAAATACGCCCAATGACTTACTTCTCTTAATTTCTGAAGAGTATCGCCATGCTTTTCCATATTGCGCAAAACTCTCCTGTTTTGCATCAATTGATATTGTTCTTCAGATGGCATTAATACCATTAAAAATAAATCCCAATTTTTATCTTCACTAAAATGATAAGTGCTTGATGGGAAACTTCGAAAAGGTCCTGAAAGTATATTGTCTATCTGGACTTTTTCCTTGAAATAAATGAAAAAATCTCTTGTTCCTTTTGACGTAATATGTCCCACTTGGATTGCCTTAAATTTTTTCCATAATGTAGGAATAATTTCCTCTTCCAAAATACTTAGCCTGTCAAGATCATCGCTTGTAGGAAAACCATTCTCTTTTGATGTATACCTTATTGAAATGCACAAAAGGTTTAAATATTTTTTTATAGGAGCTATTTGATGCAATCCAATGTTTACAAAAATGGACATCGGACCATCTTCATCTTCTTCAAAGTAAAAGTCCCAATTTTCAGGCATTTTCATATATTAAGGCTTCTTTTTTTAATCACATACAACATCTAACTATATTAATTCCGTTTCCTATTTTTTTTCTTTTTCTTCTTATTTTCCATAATATCCATTCTTCCCGTATTAGATATATCTAACAAAAGCGTCGAGCCATCTTCCTTTACTAAAAGCACATCTGCTACCAAAGTATATTTCCACTTCTTATTGGGATGAAAAATAACATTTAAGGCATCCTTAATGAGTTCCAATTTGTCAAAATCCATTCTTGTTTCGACCACTGTCGTTTTCATTGGTTCGATCACAATTTGTTTTTTATGGTTCACTTTTCCGACAAACAATTCTTCAAAATCAATTTTTCCTTTGATTTCATCAATTACAATCTGATGCAAACTTGGATTTTTAATCGCCAACTGTACATCAAAAACTGCATGGTGCAACTTTAGCTCCCGCTTTTTCATTTTTAATATCTCAACCTTGATAATCTTCGGTGCCAACGTTTGTTCATTAATTTCCATCTCCAACTCCCGTTTTCCAAAAATAGGCAAATCCAAATAGTTTCGAAATACGACTCGTATCGTGGCAGTATCGGTCGGATTCATTTTTGCCAAGGTAGCTTCCAATACTTTTTTATTAATATCGACGGGCACTGTCAAGACATTTTTATCTCCTTTCTTTTGATAATCTCTATCCACAAAAATAGTTCCCTTAGAAAACTCTGTCTCTCCCATATATACTTTATAAGCCATAGAATCAATAATAACATCTAAGTAATAATCTGTTGAAATTTCAACATCTAATTTCATGAATATATTGTTCTCTGTTATCTTAGTATGTGCAGTATTAATCTCTATTTGTACAGGTTGCGTAAGCTCTAACCAGTATTTAGGATTAATAAAAAAAGCAATTACAGCAATTAGCAACAGTGCCAACAACAGCAGCAGCGATTTTTTAATAATATTTTTCATTCAGAAAGATTCGGCTGGAGTATTTTAATATTTGGTTTACATTTTTATAACAAAAAAGAAGTCCATAAAGATGTAAAAAAGTACTATTTAATGCCTCAGCTTCTTACTCCATCGACTTTTAAGGAGAATATAATGACAACCAACTCTCCCTTAGTTCTAGGAGAAAATTAAATCAATTTTTAGACAAAAAACAAGGGAACAAAGGAAGTATACGATCAAAGTTGGTACTCAAAAATTTTCGATGACCTATAACTCCATACTATATGAATCGTCAAAATACCCTCTAAAAAAGGACTCAATCTGATGACTTAGAACAATAGTTAGCTGCGCTGCTACTACGTGGTCGTTGAAAAACTTTATTAGTTTACTTCGTGAGTGCTGCGCAGTTGATAACCAGCAAGTTGCACCCTTGTCGTATTTTACATTAAAGCACTGATTATCAATGCTAATATAAATGTATTTTTTTATCTTTTTGGTAACTAAGCTTGCGATCTCACGAGCGTAGCGAGCTAATCAACGAACTACTATTAGAAAAAATAAACATTATTCCTTCCTGCCTCGGTAGGTATAGCGAACAGAAGATGAGTAGCCAATACTAGCATCATTAATAATCTTCGAATACTGTAAAGACAAACTATCATTATGCCAGTAGATGTTTCTAGATACCTCACGTCTATAATAAGAGTAAATATACAAAGAAGTGTAATTTTGATAACTATCAAATAAATCTAAAGAAAACCTTTGCTGATCAAAGAAAAAAGAATTTCCCGAAGTAGTCACTACTACATTTTTGATATATTGTGTGTCTAGGTTATTTGTAAAGTCTTGTTTTCTTACCCATAGTCTATACGTTCCTGTTAAATTGGCGACATCTCCATGAGGCAAAACGGTCTCGTTTTTTGTCGTGCGAAGTCCATTAAAATCTAATTCAGAGTTAGCACAACCATTGTAAGGACCATAATAACAGTCATAATCGTATTCTATAACAATTCGATTATAATTATTACTATACGTCAATTTTAGGATTTTAGTATTACTATAAGAGTTTGGATTGGGGATAACACTCGCATCAAAATGAGTTTGCGACAAAGAATCGATTGGAAAGGCATAGTTCAAAACCTTAATCGTGTCATTTTCCACATATACTTTTACCACTTGATCTGCCTGATTATTAAAGTCGTCTGGTGGCAACATGATTCGACTAGTATAAATTGAACCATAAAAGTTTCCTTCGAAGTGGCTAGTGCTTGACGTAACTGAAGGGAAAACTGTAAGCGTCTTAGCATCTTGCATTGTTTCTGCAAAACGAATAGTATCTGAAGTAATTGGTGGATCAACAACAACAGTTCCTACCTCTTTAATTGTTTCTTTTTGGCAAGCAGTAAAAAACAACGTAGTTATTAGGGATAGGTAGCATACAAAATTTGTCTTAGTTAACATAATCTTTTTTTTGAGGTAGTGTGGGGATAAAAAACAGCGAACTACACTAAAGACGAATGCTTAGCATAGTTCGTTGTAATAACTTCAGTTATTTTTTTATCCCCCCCTTATTTATCAACCATTAAGGTTTCTTCCAACCATTTAAAAAATTCTGTTTGCCAAATTAAAGCATTTTGCACAGAAAGCACCCAGTGATTTTTTTACAACCTCAATTTACAATTTTTTATTACCCTACTTTTCTGTATTATATTTAGATGTGCAGTACATCTCTACCTATGTAGGCTGGATTAATTCTAATTATCAGTTAGGGTAAAAACCCTACAAATTGTCAAAACAATCTCTAATTAGTAAAAAAACAAACATTATTCCTTCCTGCCTCGGTAGGTATAGCGCATAGAACTCAAGACACCATTATCGTTAACATTTTTCGAATACTGTAAAGACAAACTGTCGTTAAACCAATAAATGTCTCTAGCTATTTCTTCTCTAAAAATATAACCAGAAGAATTGTTATAAAAACAAAAACCAGTATAGTTCTGATAACTATCAAATAAACCTAAAGAAAACCTTTGCTGATCAAAGAAAAAAGAATTTCCCGAAGTAGTCACTACTACATTTTTGATATATTGTGTGTCTAGGTTATTTGTAAAGTCTTGTTTTCTTACCCATAGTTTATACGTTCCTGTTAAATTGGCGACATTTCCATGAGGCAAAACGGTCTCTTTTTTTGTCGTGCGAAGTCCATCAAAATGCAATTCAGAGTTGGCACAGCCACTAATAGGTCCATAATAACATTCGTGGTCGTATTGTATAACAATTCGATTATAATTAATGCTATACGTCAATTTTAAAATCTTAGTATCACTATAAGAATTTGGATTAGGAATAATGCTTGCATCAAAATGAGTTTGCGATAAAGAGTCGATTGGAAAGACAAAGTTCAAAACCTTAATGGCATTGTTTTCTACATATACTTTAATCACTTGATCTGATTGATTATTAAAATCATTGGGAGGTAACATGATTTGACTAGTATAAATTGAACCATAAAAGTTTCCTTCAAAGTGGCTAGTGCTTGACGTAGCTGAAGGGAAAACTGTAAACGTCTTAGCATCTTGCATTGTTTCTGCAAAATGAATAGTATCTGAAGTAATTGGTGGATCAACAACAGTTCCTACATCTTTAATTGTTTCTTTTTGGCAAGCAGTAAAAAACAACGTAGTTATTAGGGATAGGTAGCATACAAAATTTGTCTTAGTTAACATAATCTTTTTTTGAGGTAGTGTGGGGATAAAAAACAGCGAACTACACTAAAGACGAATGCTTAGCATAGTTCGTTGTAATAACTTCAGTTATTTTTTTTATACCCCCTTATTTATCAACCGTTAAGGTTTCTTCCAACCATTTAAAAAATTCTGTTTGCCAAATTAAAGCATTTTGCACAGAAAGCACCCAGTGATTTTCTTCTGGGAAATACAGCAATTTGCTCTTAATTCCTCGCATCTGAGCAGCATTAAAAGCTTCCAAACCTTGCCCAATTGGTACTCTAAAATCCTTTCCTCCTTGGATGATTAGGATTGGAGTATCCCATTTTTGAACATGCTCAATAGGATTGAATTCATTAAAACTACGTTGTGCCACCTTGTTGTTTTTGTCCCAATAATGACCTCCCATGTCCCAATTGACAAAAAACATTTCCTCTGTTGTTCCATACATTGATTTCCAATTAAAAATACCATCGTGTGCAATAAAGGTCTTGAAACGCTTCTCATGAATACCCGCCAAATAGAAACAAGAATAGCCACCATAACTTGCCCCAACACAACCCAATCTATTTTTATCAACATAAGGTTCTTCTGCAACAGCATCAATGGCTGCCAAATAATCTTTCATATTTTGCCCGCCATAATCTCCACTAATCTGTTCGTTCCATTCAACCCCATATCCTGGCATTCCTCGGCGATTGGGTGCTACGACAATATAACCTTGTGCTGCCATAAGTTGAAAATTCCAACGAAACGAATAAAATTGGCTCAACGCTCCTTGTGGACCTCCTTGGCAATATAACAGTGTTGGATATTTTTTATTTTTATCAAAGTTTGGAGGATAAATTACCCATGTAACCATTTCTTTTCCATCCGTCGTTTTTACCATTCGTTTTACCACATTGCTCTTATTGATGCCCTCATAGATAGCATCATTCTCATGCGTCAATTGTTTCATTTCGCCAGTGGTAATATCTACGGTATACAACTCTGTCGCATGGTTCATGTCTCTACGAGCAACCACCATTGTAGCACCATTGTGTCCAACAATTCCATGCACATCAAACTGCCCTTTTGTAATTTGCTTCGGAGCTGTTACTTTAGCTTCATAAGAAGTGGGCACCGCCAATTCGAACAAATGAACGGTTCCCCCTACGGGTGCTGTAAAATAAATTTTGTCACCTTCATTACTCCACAAAAAACTATTGACCGTACCATCCCAATCTTTTGTTAGATTGATATCGCCTTTTTTTCCCCCTTCTTTGTAACGAATAATAATATCATTTTTATCCGACTCATAACCATCTCGTTTCATTTGCAACCAACCCAATAATCCCTTAGAAGAAAATGCAGGTGCCATATCATAACCATTATTATAACCCGTCAAATTTTCTGTCTTTTGGGTAGCTATATCATAGGCATAAATATCGGTGTTGGTACTCTGAGTATATGCCGTTCCATGTAGTTTTTTGGTAACATACAATACTTTCTTACCATCAGGACTCCACAAATAGTCTTCCCCACCACCAAAGGGCATGGTAGGGCAATCGTAAGGTTCTCCTTTCATAATATCCACTCGATCCATCATACGCCCTTTTATGTTCTCTACAAACAAGTGGCTGTATTCTCCATCTTCCCAAGTGTCCCAATGGCGATACTGTAAACTTTCGTAAATACGCACATTTGAATTTTCTAGTGTTGGATAATAATCCGTTCCAGTAACACGCTCTATTTTAACATTTTCGGCTGTAATTTTCAATTGACCATCTGGAGACACGTGTCCGTCTTTTACCAAGTTGGAGTAATCACTAATTGTTTTTTTCTCTCCACCTTTAATCGGTTGCAAATAATACTTTGTTGTTTTGGAATTACCTGCTACATTATATTGAGAAGAACGATAGACAACAGCTGTTTTGTCATTGGTCAACCCTACTGCTGACACTCTATTTAGTTCCAATAATTGTTGCGGGGTTAAGTTTTTTTGCGCTTGTATACTTCCTAAAAAAGCAGTCAAACAAAGTACTAGATATTTTTTTTTCATAGTTGAATTAGACTACATACACGGCAAGCAATAGGTTGTTAATTGGAGTTTCGAACAGTTTTTAAATTTGTCTAACTACCACAGTTCCATCAATACCACAACTTCAAAGTTAGATCTGCGTATCTTTTATTTGATAATAATAAAAAATTAGATACTCTTAGCAGCACGATCTTTCTATTTATCAAAAATAATGCTCTGTCCTGTAAAAATTTACAAACTATTGTGCAAATGTATTATTATAAAAAATGCGTTTAATCACCCAATAAAGGTAATTAAACGCATTTGATTCTTCCTTATTTTAAAGAAAAATTCAACCAAACAACTTATCAATATACTTTGTTGACAAACCCGTTGGCAACATAGGTTGATCCTTTGGAAATAGAAAGAATGGTATAAGTTTTAAAGTCACCCTCTATTTTTTGAATAGACTCTATACGCTCAAAACTTGTCTTGCCAGTTTTTTCATCAAAAACCATGACTTGCACCTCTGTTTGGGACAATGCCTTCCAAGTTTGCTTATTTTTTTGGTTTCTTAATTTTGCCAACGACACAAATCCCTGTCCTTTGATATATAAAGGATGATCAGGAGTAATTGAAATTTGATAGGAAGCCGTTTTTACATCCAATAAACTCAAATGACGTTGATTGGTTGTCAATTCTACTGCAGATTCGAATGTTTGAGATGTCTCCAAATCAATGGCCAACAATGTAGTCCCGACAGTCAATCCTTCTACCATTTTTGTTGTGTTATTTGCTAGACTAATTTGAGTAGTTGGTGCAAAACAACAAGCAACATGATCGATATGAGAAATACAAACATCTTCCCACTTTTCTCCTTTGTATACGTCTACTATTTCAAATTTAAAATTCTCTTTTGTTTCCCAGTTGATGTGATGTGGTAATTCAAAATGCTGTGCTCCCATTTCATCGGTCAAATCCAAGTAACAAATTGGCTCACCATGTCGATGCACCTTAAACCGCTTTACCCTTGAATTGTATCTCCAGTTTTGAGGACTAGACTGATAACCGTTGTAAATCACATTCACAGTAATTGCTTTGACCTCAAAAGATTCACCAATACCATACCCTTGTACCCCTTCTACCCAAGCTGTCATTGGATTATCGTCTGACAAGTTTCCTATGTTATAATTTTTAGAACCTTGCCCTTTTAGCGTGGATGAAGCATGTATTGGTGTTACACCTTGCGCACAATCGTTGTAAAAGAAACCAGGATTTTTCTCATCGGCATCTTCCGCTTCTTGCACCGATCGCCAATCTATTTCTACGCCATCTCCTCCTTTGGCTTTTACAACAGGCAGCTGCGCCTGAACATGAACAAAAAAGAAGCACCCAAGAAACGTTGTTGACAATAATTTAAAATTCATTTTTTTATTTTTTGGTATTTAATTATTGGTTGTTCTTTCTATTTCTAAAGATGCATTTGAACCCAACCAATAAATCTTAAAATTGTCTCAATAATTCAAAACACAATAAAACATCTTATTTTACAAAAGACTAGCCAAAGCTGTTATTAATTTGTTAAAATAGAATTGTAAAGCCTGTTTGGGGTATCTGAAAGATTAAATGAATGCTGGTGGATATAGTAAAAATATTGTTAGCTTTTATATTTTTTAATTGTTTGGAATATCTTGGTGTATAGTTGTGTATAGGAAAATTAAAATCTCATATATTTTGCTCAAAATCTCAATTTGACATACAAAAACCTTGTTTATGACTTATGAAATATTGGATACTATTGAAAATTCAGAAAATAAAGTGAGTCCAATAAAAAAAAGACACTTGGAATAATGTGGCTTCTATTAGGTTGTTATTTCATATATGAAGGAAATAACCTATTCCAATCTTATTTAAATCAACAACATCGATTAACTGTTCTTCTTCCCATTTCAATAATAAGTGTCTATAATCTCTTAGTAAAAGGTCTACTTGCCATAACTATTACATTTTTTTTGTTCTCAAAATCAAAAAAAGTAATTACATTAATAACTATTTTTCTAGGAACGATTTCTCTAAGCTTTATCACTTATCTTTGGGCTAATGGGATGGAAATTATTACACTCATATTTTTTATCGTATATATTTCCAAAGTAAACTCCCTACTCCTATTTATTACTAGCATTCTTATTTATGAAGTGAGAATTTTTATTCAGCTTTTACCAAGTAAACTTTCTGAACTAATTAGTTTTATGGGATATCTAGAATATGGACTTTCTCTAACAATTCTAAGTTTAATCATTTTGAAAGGAAATATTTGGTTGCAAGGAAATCTAAATTGGAAAACTAAAATTCTTATTCTATTTATTGGTTTTCTTGATCATATATTAGTATACTTAATGTATTTTCAGGAAGAATATCCCTTCAAAAATCAAATCATTGAAACTAAATCATTGAAATATAACTCAAAAGCTGAATGAAATGGATCTAAAGATTTTTTTCTCTAGTTTTTTTCAACAGTCTAACATTGTACCAAATTAAAAAATTGAAAAAATGGAAATTACTCCTTTACAAAAAGAGTTTTTAAAATTAGCAGTGGTTCAACAGTACTCTTATGATGAAATTGAAACTATTTTGAATATTCCTCGAAAAGAACTTTCTTTATGGTGGAATAATCTAAAGGATACACGAGAAAAACTTTCTAAAATTAGAAGAATATGGCTCTCAAAAAATCCTACAATAGATTTAACAAAAGAAGAACAATGCAATAAATTTTATGATTTCAAAAATTGGTTTGAATTATCAAAAAAAGAATGTTACTATTGCCATATTTCTGAAAAAGAACTAAAAGTTTTATGGGAAAAAGACCCATTCCTTACAAAAAGAAAGAGGGGAAAAAAATTAGAAATTGAGCGAAAAGTTCCTAATCAACCATATTTAGACATTGAAAATCTCGTATACTCTTGTTATTGGTGCAATAATGGAAAAACAGATACATTTACGGAATCCGAATTTAAAGAAATAGGTCAAGTTATTTCTAAAATTTGGAAAAAAAGACTACTCCATTAATGCAAAATCATAGACTCTAAATATAAAATCAGCAACCTACTTCCTCCAAAGGAAATTATTCAAATATCCCTAAGTAACGCATGACAAAAATCAAAAAGCGTCTAGTAGTTTTTTACCACTAAACGCTTCTTGATTAAAAAGACTGCGAACACAATCACTTTTATTTATCCTCCCCTCGTCCACTTCGATTCACATCTCTAGCAGAAGCCTGCTGTGTTCCGAACATTAGGATATCCTGAATATTCACATGATCGGGTCTCGTGGCAACATAGTAAATTGTCTCGGCAACATCACGTGCAGAAAGAGGTTTAAAGTCCTCATAAATTTTTGCTTTTTCCTTATCCTCATAACGTACCTCTGCAAACTCTGTTGCTTCTACATGTCCAGGGCTTACACAAGTTACCTTAATATTGTGTTGATACAAATCCAAACGCATAGATTGTGTCAAAGAATCAACAGCAGCTTTAGTCGCACAATACACACCACCACCAGGGTAAACCTGCGTTCCAGCCACAGAACCTAGATTAATAACATGCCCCTTCTTACGTGCTACCATATTGGGAGTTACCATGCGTGTCATGTACAACAACCCTTTTATGTTTGTATTAATCATTGTTTCCCAGTGCTCCACGTTGCCTTCATGAATAGAAGCTAACCCTTTTGCCAATCCTGCATTGTTAATCAATATATCAATATTAGACCATTCTTCGGGCAAGCTATCCAAAGCATTTTTGACTGCATCCAAGTCACAAACATCAAAATTCAAACTATGAATATGTGTTTCTTCTAAATGCTCCTCCATCAATTGCTGAAACTCATCCAAACGTTCTTTTCGGCGACCAGTAATAATCACTTTGTAGCCAGCCATAATAAATTGACCAGCAATAGCCTGTCCAATTCCCGAACTCGCTCCTGTTACCATCACCACAGTATCTGCATTAGGACTTCTTTCCTCTTCAATTACTTCCTCTTCCTCCTCTAGTTCCTGAACAGCTTCCTCTACTTCATCCTCCAATATGCGAAGCACTCCAAAATAATTGTCATTTTCTGCGGTTTGAAATTTAGCAGCATCCAATACACAAGCCTGCAAATAGTTAGCTTTTGCTTGGTCAATCATTCCCATCTCTCTTTGACATTGCGCCAAACCTAGGTAAGCATCTTCAAACATCGAATCAATTAACAAAGCTTCTCTAAAAGAGTCGCTTGCTTTGTTATAAGACTTAAAGTATTCTTTTTGCAACAAAGCATATTCATAGTACAAAGCAGCGTTATCATCATTGACCATAATTGCCTTGCGGTACAAATGTGCTGCCTCCATTGTCTCTCCGTCGTAATGTCTAGCCAACAAACGAGCCAACCAGATTAATGCTCGACCATTATAAGGATCCAGTTTAAGAATACGTTCGTATGTTCTTCGAGCATCCTCAAAATCTCCTTCTTCCGCATTACTTTCTGCTATATGAAATAGGATATCTACATCCTCTACCTCATCTATATTATACTGTTCCAATATAGCCTGTGCATCTACACTATCTAGATCTTTCAACCCTTCCATTGTAAATGGGAGCTCTACTTTATCCTCTTCAGATTCATCAACAATAGCAGTAGTTTCTTCTGGTTTCTCTTCTAGTTCTTCATTGACCTCCTCTACTAACTCTGCTAGCACTTCTTCTTTGACCGTCGCCTCAGGTTCAGACAAGATTTCCTCTATTTCCTCCTCTATTAATTCTGCTTCTGGTTGTTCTTCTGTTGCTTCATTTAAGGTAACTTCTGGCAATGGCATTGCTTCGATTGGCTCTTCTGAAAACACCTCTTCTTCTATTTCTTCCTTTGTTTCTTCTTCGTTTTCTGAAGTTGTAGGAAGTTCTTCTTCGTTTTCGTTAGAAGGTATTTCAGATGCAGATACCTCTACCGCTATGCTTTCTTCATCGCCTTTTAAGTCCAATACTTCTGTTTCCGCATTTTCCTCCACAACCACTTCCTCAACAGGTATCTCAATAGTAGGAATTTCTGAGACTTCTTCCTCCTCTTCTCCCTCAACAAAAACTCTTTCAATACCAACTTTATCAAAAAGCATTTTGTAATCATCGGCACACAACTCATCCCAATCGGCAGGTTCGGTACTATTAATTTTTCGAATAAAATTCGAAATACTACCCACTGACATTTTTTTAGCAATCTCTTTTTGCTCATTCAAAGCTTCCTGCTCTTCTATAGGAGCACTTTTAGATTTTTTGCGCAAAGCAATCCATTCTTCATACCAAAAATCTCTGTAATACATGACATTATTTAGTGTCTGAATTTTGGTAGGATACACTTCCATCTGAGACGTCCCCACTTTTAGACGGCGACCATGCGTAATAACTGGAATTATTCGATTTTCTAGATCTTCATCTAACAAACGATCTAAGTGCGTTGTTTCTTGAATAGATTTGAGGTAATTATCGCTCACTAAAAGAAGTCCTGTTGCGTCTTCTTTTTCTACCAATTGCGTTACCTTCTCAGCAGTTGGTGCCGCAACGATACAATTAATATTCGTGTGCTTTAAATCTTTAGCAATTTGATTGGCCTCTATTTCATTAGCCTCAGAAAAAAAGATATAAACAGTGTGCTTTTGCATGAAAAAAAATTTATTGGGTGCTTAAGTTATTTATAAATCACTAATTTGTAACACGATGTTTCCGCTCTTATGTGGGTACTCCATTTTTTGCTACATTTATTCAGTAAGATAGGACTTCTTAAATGTATGGTTTTTGTCTAAAAAAACGAAAAAGATACTAGCTAAATATTGATTTAAAGGATTATTTCTATTTTAATTCATCAATCTCTCCAAACTACCACCTTGAAAAAACAACTACATTTCAATCGATTATAAATAGAATAACGAACCATTCCTACAAGGTAGGATACGTTGAATCTTCCACAAGATATACCGCTCCTTTATCCTCTCTAAACTTAAATAAAAGTAAAATTAGCCCTCTACTATTTTGCATAACCTACATAAATAAACGTACCTTAGTGAACGATTTGGGCACTACTTTGTGTTAGGAGAACATGACAGTTTTTAATTTATTATAAATCAATTGGATTGGAAGGGATTGTAACAAAATCAACAGGCAAATGGTATATCGTCAAGTTAGAAGATGGGCGATTGATGAATTGTAGAATTAAAGGAAAATTTAGATTGGGTAAATTTAAATTGACCAACCCTATTGCTGTTGGTGACAAAGTTTGGGTAGAACAAGAAAAAGGCTTGGACACGGGAATGATTGCTAAATTATTTCCACGAGAAAATTATGTCCTAAGACAATCTACTCGACGCAAACATTATATGCATTTGATTGCGGCCAATATTGATCAAGCTTTTATTATTGTTACCATCCAAGATCCTATGCTCAAGCCAGGATTTATTGATCGTTTTTTGTTAACAACAGAATCTCACAACATTCCCACTTATATTATCGTCAATAAGGCAGATATTTATACCGACGATGACATGGCTATTTTTAATGGTTTAAAGCAATTGTATGCAGAAATTGGCTATCAAACGAAACTAGTTTCTGCCGAAACAGGTACAGGTATCGAAGATTTAAAAGAACTTTTAAAAGACAAAACGACGCTTTTATCTGGGCATTCTGGTGTTGGGAAATCTTCCATTGTCAATTGTATACAAGATAATTTAGAACTGGACACACAAGAAATTTCGGAATATTCTGGTAAAGGAATGCATACCACGACCTTTGCGCAAATGCATGAATTAGAGTTTGGAGGTGTTATTATTGATACCCCGGGTATCAAGGAAATGGGTTTTATTAATATGGATCCCGCAGATGTAGCGCATAATTTTAGAGAAATATTTGAGATGTCTGAACATTGCAAATACGGCAATTGTATGCACATGAACGAACCACATTGTGCGGTTAAAGAAGCCGTTGAATCGGGGGCTATTAGTATTTTGCGCTACCAAAGCTACCTTTCTATCTTAGAAGATGTTATGGGTCAAAACTCTTGGGAACGTTTGACGGATTGGTAACTATTTCTTTTAGTTTTGGCTATCAATTGGGGAGCATATTCCCTTTCTGATTTTTAGTTTAGGAACACATTCGACACACCCATATATAAAATTCTTCAAACCCTGTAACACTTTGTTCTACTGATGTTAAGGTCTCTAGAGCTTCCTTGAATTGCTTAAACAGCATCTTCTCTTCTTTAGATTCAACAGGAATTATCAATAATTTCTTGAAATATTGGAGAGCAATTTTTTCAAAGGTGTGCATTTCAGCTTTTAGCTTCTTATTTCTATATACACTTCTGAATAGATATTCCAACACTTTATAGCTAGATAGTTTATAATAAATTGCCATTTGTAAAATACGAGCAAATTGCTGTACGTCTTTTCGTGGTTCATATGTTCTCGCAATTGTCAAAATCTTGTTGAGCCAATCTGCAGCGGCCTCATAGTTTTCTAATAAAAAATAGGTAATTGTAGAATTGTAATAAAACGCTAATTTGCGAGCAGGATTAATTTTTTGAGTATACTTATTAAGTCCTTTTTCTATTAAGGGAATTAATTCTTCGGCAGCTTGTAACTTCTTGGTATTTAAATAATACAATTGTTTATAAAAATAAACATTTTGAAATTTCTCTCCCTCTTCATCAAACGTAGTTGTTTTTAAGCTTTCCATTTTTTCAATTAAAGAAAAAACCACTTCATATTTTTGACAAGTAAGGCTATTATTGATGTAATTAGCCAACCTTGCTATATAAACAGACCTTTTTTCCTGAATTATGGTAGGATTTGCTTCCCATAAGGTCAATATTTTGGCATGTATTTCATTCCCTTTTTCATATTGTTTTGTCAGTTGATGATACAAACTCTGTATGGTATAATAATAATACTGTGTTTGAAAAGTCCCTGTTTCTGGGAAACCTTGCTGAATCACAAATTGATAGCCTTTTTCCATTTGTTCAAGTATCTTGGCTGTTCTAGGATGTCGCCATTTTCTAAAAATCAATACAAACCAATGGTGCCAATAAATATAATGACTTTCTTCTTGCAATTGATGGTGTATATGTTGAGTTTGATGATACAAAGCATCTAGCTGTTCTGTTAATTTTCGATCTTTGTCAGCCACTATTAATTCTATTTTCCGAGGAGTGATTTCTGCCAGTATGAAATTTTTGTGCTGTTTTGTTGCCAATTTCTCTGCACGATTCAGTACTTCCATAGCTAATCTGTAGAAGCCCTTTCTACTCAAAATTTCAGCATCCATTAGCAAATTATACAATTTGGCTACAATAGATTTTTCGGCATGAAAAATTCGCAAGCTCTCCATAATACGCTGATAAAGATAATTTTCAGTAACATGCAGTCTTTTGACAAATTTATAGCCTGATAATTTTTCGATAATCTGTTGTTTGTCATAAGTCTCTTGTGCTTCCATTTCTTCAAACAGCAACACATAGTTTTTTTTACCAGATTGCAAATCTGTAGACAACTGAAAATGTCTTTTTTCATTACTAGTCAAAGACTGAATCAAATTAAACAACTCAAGGGAAGAAGCCATCTCATTCTTTTTAGGACAAATCAGAGATTCAAAAATAGCTAAAATGGGATTTTACATTTTTCAAAAAGTTGGTTTTACCTTTTTGGATTTCTAGTCTATATTTGAATCATCAACAAGGGTTAATAATAAATTGAATCATGCCTCCACAACAAAGAAAACAATATATACTTTGGATTAATGAATTGAGATTAAAACAAGCTGCTGCAATTACCCTTCCTCATTTCTATAATCCTGTTGCCATTATTATTCTAGTAGTCGTGATCGAAGATACCAAAAACAATGAATTTATTGTTATACCAAAAACATCTCATTCGATTTCAAAATATATTACTTTTATCGAAAAAAACAATGAAAGAGTCTTAAAAAAAGTATGTATTAACTATGTTTTCAATGAATTGAATAAAAACAACTTTGAGAGCCTTTTCTTTTTGGTGGAGATAGCTAACTCTGAAGACTATACAAAAGCACTCCAAGAAGTAGAGAAAATACTTCATACAAAATCAGAGGTATCAGAAAAAAGTACTTCTATGAAGACAATTGAAAAGATACAAACCTCTTTTAATTCCTTTTTGTGTAACAATATTTTTTTATGGAGAAAAAATAGCTCCTCTCTAGATGATACACTAGAATTACATATAGACAATCATTTGTTGTTTTTAAAAGCCACCCTATTAATACATTTACAACCACCTAAATAATATATTATGTTGAAACTAAAAATATTGCCTTATCCTCTTAATGATCAAAAGAAGATATATTCTAATGATAAAATTATTAATCTCCCTATTGACCCACCTTTTGAAGAAGGAACACAGCAGGCTCCCATTCCTTCTTCCAAGGGAAAAATAAAGTCGCTACTGTTGGTACTACCTAAAGATAAAAAGCTAAAAAGCAAATTCAATTTCTTTCCAATTCTAAGAGAGCTAATCCAAAAACTGCCAGAGGTACAATTTATTGTAGTACATAGAGGAACAGAACTTGATTTAGATCCAACTTTTAAACTGTGGCTAAAAAATCATCCCAGAGTAGCCTTAAAATTGATAAAAAATCAGAGAGGAAGAGCGGCTACAGATGCTGACTTGTCCACTTGGGCACAAGACCACTTTTATCCTTTAAAACTCATAAATGAAAGAACATCTTCTGTCACTACTTATGGTATGATAGGAAATATAGATAGCAATTATTTATTTTCCTTAAAAAGACTTGCTCAGTCTACTGCTGAATCCAATTTACTTCCAAATTTCAAACTAAAGCAAACAGGGCTTCCATTTGAAGGGGGGAACCTATTGGTTGGAGACGGTTTTATGTTGGTTGGAGCCAATGACATTCACCCTGAAGATTGTAAGGTAGATTGTAAAAAGGTTTATGAGAACTGGTTTGGAATCAAAACTATTTTTGTCAAGTCTTGTGTACCTCCTCCTCATGAGGAATATCATACCTCAAAAGATACCTTTGAAAACAAGTTTCCACTTTTATCTGATATTAGAAAACAGCCCATTTATCATTTGGACATGTTTTTAACCTTAGCTGGATTTAACAAAGACAAAACAAGCTATACAATAGTAGTTGGTCACCCCAGACTTGGAGTAGAAGCTCTAGAGCAATTGGATCATGAATTTTACTTGTTTTTGAATGGTTGGATCACACAAATGCAAGCTTCTCTTTGCTCTTGTATAGAAAACCTTAAAACTAGTTTTGTACAGGAATTGAAGGTAAATCTAAATATAGTTTCTATTCCTTTGATACTGACATACAATGACAAAGTAGGCTCAGCTTGTCTTAAAAGAGAATGGTTTTGGGCTTCTTATAACAATTGTTTGGTAGAACATATTGAGGAGACTCCCCAACAAAAAACTTCTAAAAAAGTCTGGCTCCCAGCTTATGGAAGTAGTGCATCTGATTTTTCTAAAAAAGAAATGTCATCTAATTTGAGTAGAAATATCCAACAATGTCTCAGAACCAACCATCCTATAAAATATGGAGATTGGACACATCTAAAAAAATATGACCTTGAAAGTAAATATGTATGGGAAAGCTTGGGCTTTGAGGTCGCTCTACTTGAGCAAAGTTACCTTCCTTTTGCTCGACAGTATGGCTCTTTAAATTGTTTTACAAACTGCCTTGAAAGATAAAATAACAATGGCGATTGCTGAAAAGCCAAAATAGAGTAAGCATTTAATCATAAAACTTTGAATCATGAGCGATTATCCTCAAAAAGTTACTTACAGTGACAGTACTAAAAAACTAACTTTGCACTTTGAAGATGCTTCTAAGAACACAGAACTCTTGCTAAGTGAAGGTCTTGAACTAACCATTTATAAACACAAAAATACTGGTATTCTGCAAGGGGAATTAAGCATTGCCGATAGCAATGACTTTGACAATGCTCCAGTATATTCTAAAATACTCTTTAACACTATTGATTATGATGGAGACATCAAAGGTGGTTTCGCTGATGCTACTACCCAACTCAAATTAAAAGATCTAGATAGCCCTTATATTGATATTGCTAATTCAAACAAATTCATGCTGGGTATTATTGGTGTAGATGACATTCGAGCATTGACATCAGAACCAAAATTTAATCAAATCTATCTGATGCAAAAACAGCGAATATTCTTAAAAACCACTACCAATAGTAATAATAAAACTACAATAGAAATAAAGTACATGAAACGCACTTAAGCTACTACACCATACAACTTTTTCAGATTAGGAATGGCCTAGGGCTATTCCTAATCTCCTTCTAATTTTCCAACACCTATTTCTCGACCAGTAAACTGCTACTTTTTGATAATGACAAAAACGTGGCTAGCCCTCCCTATATCCAATTATCAACTAAAATTCAATAAAAATGAAAACAATCACGATTCTATTTCTTGTACTAATCTCTAGTTTCTCTTATGCCCAAAAGGCAAAAGACGTTTTAGAAAATGGTATTAGAATAAAAAAACTAGAAAACCTCTTTTTAAAATTTGATTTAGCCAACCAACAATTGAAATATCAGGTCAATAAAAGCCTAAACGATCCCCAAAATCCTTTTTCGCCTAAGTCCCTAGAAGACAGTACCATTTTTTTGGTTTCTGAGAATGGTCTTAACCTATACATGCGCCCACTCAACCCCTTAAATTACAGTGTGACAACACAAAATGAAATCATTCTAGATCCTATCAATGAAGCAGCAGAAAAGGCGTTAGCAACTATTTTAGAGGGTCTGCCATCTAATAAAGTAGCAATGGTTATTAACACACTTGATGACAACTCTAATGATACGAGTTATGTTGAAAGTGAATGTCATACTCACAAAGGCATACAAAATAAATTGTTACAAATAAAAAAACACTTAGAAATCAATAAAAAAACAAAAATAAACCATGTTTTTACCCTTTTGAAAGCCTTAGATTTTGCCAATCCAACCCATACAAAAAAGAAATTGGATGAATTAAAAGATAGCCTTAGTGACATTGAACTGCATTTTACAAATATTAAAGCGCTTATCGAGTCATTCTCATTAGAAACCCAAATGAAATCTTATGATTGTGATGCTCCTCACGCCTATGTAGCAGAGTTCATTTTCAACTCTATCTTAAACGATTTAACAACTATTTTTTATGAGCAGAGGAAAAGATTTGACAATCTTAACAAAGCCTACGAGCTCGTTAAAGACACCTATGACAAAGCCATGCAAGTGGATGGAGACTGGAGTCCTGGATTGGAATGGAGCCTCCATATAGCCTCAGTTCCTATAAAAAAAGGTAAGGTATCTGTCCATACCATCACCATTCAAAAAAGTGGCTATGTATTGTCTGATAAAGGCGAGATTGTCAGCACCTCCCCCCAAGAAGTACTCAAACGTACTCAAAGATTCAGAAAATTTCAACGCTTCATTCCTGAGGTCTCTATTGGGCTAGCTTATACCTCTTTCTCTTTTATTTCTTATGGAACAAAATTCGACTCTGTGAACAACCAAATGTATGTGGGAGATTCTATTAGAAACCATGTAGGTAACATCAATATATCTACCATGCTTAATTTCAATTACGTTATAGAAAACTCTCCTTTACACCCTTTCTTCCAAATAGGTTTAGGAGTAAACACAGAGGTTCCAACACTGATGGCTGGTCTTGGCATAAGAAGTAATATCAATAACGTAAGACGAATCGCTATATCTGGAGGTATTGCTCTTTCTTGGGTAAAAGAATTAAACACACTTCGCCCAGGAGATCCAATAACTGGTTCTGACGATTTGGAAAAGGATTATCAATACAATTTTTCTTGGCCTCCTAATTTCTATGTGGGGCTTCAATACAATTTTTAATTTAATAATCTTTAATTTGATAAACATCATATATCATGGAGAAATCTATTTTCAATGGCGCTAGAATTAACACCTCTATATCTAAGGAATTGTACGAAACTAACAGTCCAGATGAAGTATTTACATCCGAAAACCCCTTTGAGCAAACAGTTAAGATCTTACAAGAACATGCTATTTACGATTGGGAACAGTTGTATGCTCTAGTCAAGAATAAAGCGATAGAACAACAATTAATCAGCACCCTTCAATTGAAGGACAATACTCAGTTAAAAACAATTGAAACTATTTGTGAGCGTATCATTCCTAGCTATAATTTAGAAAAATTAAGCGGTCTTGGCTCCATTGATTATAAACTAGGTGCTAAGCGACCTCAAAACTTTGAAAATTTTAACGATAATAAACTAAAAGTTCCTATTTACGAGGATCGGGAGAATACCGTAGATGTTCAGGTAAAGATGCATTCAATTGACCGTCTTAATAACACTGATTTTACCCTAGCAAATGCTGTCAATCACATTCATTACCTAAATCCAATCCAAGATCAAGGAAATCAAAGAGGCACTTGCACAGCCTTTGCTGTTACAGTTGCCAATGAACTTTCCTACTATATGCAAACTGGTAGAAAATATGACCTTTCAGAACAGCATCTATTTTTTGAAACCAAAGCCCTTGAGTCAGATAATGAGTGCGCTGCATGGCTATCTTCAGCTATGCATATCATTGCACACAAAGGACAATGCGAAGAACAAATATGGTCGTACAACCCTAATGCTCCTTGTATTCAACAATATGGAAAACCATCGAATGCACAAAGTAATGCAAGAAACTTTACAAACACTTATGCATTTGTAAATGGTCAAGACATCTTAACTCTGAAACAAATACTAAATACCAATCGAATTATTCCCTTTTCTATTCCAGTCTACAAGAGTTGGTATAGATCAACTGAAACACGCCGAACAGGCAGAATTACATTGCCTATAAATGGGGATGAAGAAATTTCAGGTCATGCAATGACTTTAGTAGGTTATCAAGATGACTCTACATTTGAAGGAGGTGGTTATTTTATTGTTAGAAATAGCTGGGGTACGACTTGGGCTCCTGATAGTTATTATGGTGCTGGTTATGGTATTATTCCCTATTTGTATATGAAAAAGTATTGTTGGAGTGCATTAACGTTCTAAGTCATTCTACATACACCAATTCCCCATTATCAGCAAGATCAATTCAGGCAAAGCCGTTTTTGATGCAAAAAAAGACGACTCACCAAAAACTAAAATCTTTATTTTTTAATTTTAATCTGCTAAAACTGTCTTAATAGCTCTCATATACTATACTATTCATAACTATTATGATAAACCAAGTACAAAAGGCTCTATCACCTAGGCGAACTCTTTTATTTTGTACTTCATAACGAGCTACTTCTTTTTATATAAAAATTAGCAGATTACTAAATTCCGTAATTATGAGTAATTTTTGTAAAGAACTTATAAACCAAATTGGCTTAGGGACTGCTTTTCACGATATGGTGGAAGCCGAAAGCAAAGAGTCCTATTATAAATCAATTAGAACTATTCTCTTGAAAGGAGAATTTAGCTCTATTACCGATTTGCAAACATTTGCTACAAGTCTAGATATAGGATTACCGGTATTCTCAGGAGATAGTTCTGGTTCATCTACGCGACAACAAACCAAAACATATCAAAAACAACTAGCGACAGACAAAATGTTTCTTAAAAAGTTTGAAAAAGAAAAATCAGAATTTATTTTAAATTTGAACGAAAAAGTCGCTGAAGCAATTTTAAATTGTTCTAAGAATAGCCCCAAGATTGAAAGCACTCCTGGATTACACGTTCATTTCAAACTCTTGGATACTTACGACAAGAAAGTCCAAGTCTCTTTTAAATATATACCTTACTCAATAGAAAACTATGCAGAAATAAAAGAGTTTGCCCTAGATGAAGAAGTTGAAAATAGTAGCTCGATTGAAAATTTTAAAATATATGCAAATCAAGAAGTAAATTTTACATTTACTATAAAAAATGACGCAATAAGAAGCGTTTCTATTTCTAAATTGACTTTTAAGAATCAAACACCAATAAGAGTTATTTATCGAACACCCATTATTATCTATTTTGCATATGAAAAAGAGGGGTTAGAAGTAGATTTCACGAATAATGTAATTGAACTAGGAAATAGAGTTTTTATAAGAGAGGCATCCGTTCTAGAATTCAATTCAGGGCTAAAAGCAATCAACAGTAACTCTGTCTATTTAACCCATTTGCCTATTCCAAAAGGGAATTCGAAATTCTATCTCCAAATAGGTAGAATTGAGATCCAAACTACTCTAAAAAAATATCGGGAAATTTGTAAAATAGGAGTCTTATCGGGAAAAACTCTAGACATCAAGGATTTTAATAAAGCTAAAATTATCAAGAAAATAGGTTATATGGAAGGCTTGCCTAGAGATCGATATGGTGAAAAGGCAAATTTATTTGAGTACGATAGAGAAGCTAATTTTATTACACTATTTATACAATTTAAAGATGCTTGGGCTGGTCATAAAGTTAAGGTCCGCTTATCTACTCTTAAATATTATTCTTTTTAAGGATTTAACGATTCATTACCATTACTGCTATTCTAATAATGCCACTGAATTATCTCTTTTTCAATAAAATAATACTCCGTTGATTTTTTAGTTTTCCTACGAAAAACGTAAAAAAGCATCTTGCATTAGTTTGATTACCAGCCTTTTAGCACAAAGACTAACAAAAGCACATCTTACTGATAATCAAACTAATACGATTTTTCAACGGAGTAATGTAAAAACAAGCAAAATATTATATAAATTTAAATACCAAGCAACAAATACATTTTCTTTACTGTCTCTTGCCCTCCACAGCAAGAGACTTTTGGCATTTTAAAAGTCGTTATTGAACTTTATTTGTCCAACAACTGTATATAATTAATGGTAAATTAAAAGAACCTTTTGAGGCTTATACTCGATTTTTAATTGAAAAAACTTATCTTTCAAAAAATTTGATTCACAAACCGTATTGATACCATTTTATGAATTTGCAAAACGTAAAACAAAAACTAGAAAAAGTCAATCGTTTTTATGACTATTTAAATGCTAATCAGGAAATTATTTCTAGAGTAGATCATGATGCTTTAATAGCTTCTATTCGAGAACTATACGACGCTTGTTTTGATGAAGCAACCGCAAAAGTAGCAACAACTAGTACACAAGAAGTTCATAAAACAACTACTCCTACCCAAAAAACAAGAGAAAAAGAAGCCAAAAAACGCCCTAAGTTGGTTTTCAATACAACAGATCCTAGCCCAACAACCGAAAAAACGGGGAATGAAGTAACGCCCAACAAATCTCCTAAATCAACAGTTAAAGAAGAACCTATTGTTGAGCAACCAAAAGAAACAACGCCTACAGAAACAAAACCTGCTGTTGAGCAAGAGACTCCAAAGGCAGAAAAACAAGTAGAACCCCCTAAAGACAGCACAACAAGTACTGCCTTTAATGAGGATTATGAAGAATTATTTATCTTTAAAGAAGCAACTGATTTATCTCAAAAACTAAGTGCCACTCCTCTTAGTGATTTAAATAAAGCATTAGGGCTTAACGAAAAATTTCTATACATTAATGAATTGTTCGGTGGAGATGTTGCTAAATTTCAAGCTGCTATAAAAGTACTAAACGACGAAAAAGATTTTAACAGCGCACGTTTGTATATTGAATCTGAATTAGCAGATACGTACAATTGGATGAAAAAAGTGAAAAAACCAATTGCTAAAGATTTTGTAAAACTGGTTCGCCGTAGATACTTATAATCATACGCTATGCTCAATCAAGTACTTTGGAAAGGCAAAAGCCGCTGGCAAACTATTGGTGCATCAATAGGCATTTTTATAGGTCTATTTTTGTTGCTTTTTGCACTACAAGTTTATTTAGATGTGCAAATTTTGACCAAAGGAGCAAAAGATGATAATTTTTTGGTCATTAATAAAGCTTTTGAGAAACACTATGGAAAACCACTAGAGTTTTCTTCAGCTGAATTTCAAGAAATTAGCCAGCAACCTTTTTTTAATCAAGTCGATGCTTTTGAGTCTAATGAATATAAAGTGTCCTTATCTAGCCAAAAAATGGGCTTTAGGACACTTCTATTTTTTCAGTCGTTGCCACAAGAATTTCTAAGTGTAGACAGTACCTTGTTTCAATGGCAACCAGGAAATCGAATTCCAATCGTCCTATCCAGTGACTACTTAGCCTTATACAACTTTGGATTTGCCCCAAGCCAAGGATTGCCCAAATTCTCGGCAAGTACGATTAGTATGGTTGACTTCAAAATTACAATAATGGGCAATGGGATACAAGAATCTTTTGATGGCTATGTTTGTGGTTTTACACCCAATGTCAACTCTATTTTAGTGCCCCAATCGTTCATGGAATATAGCAACAAAAAATTTGGAGAAGCTAAAGAAGCAAAACTGCCTACACAAATCATTGCCTCTACAGACAACCCCTATAGCGTTGCCCTAGAGGAATTTTTAGAAGAAAAAGGCTATGAAATTTCTAGAGGTGGTCTTATCGGAGGTGAACTCAAAACAACGCTATTTATGCTTGTTTTCCTTTTAGTTGCCATAGGAATGACTATTGTTGGTTTGGCGATGTTGGTCTTTATCTTAAACTTTCAAGTACTTATTGCTCAAGCTAGTCACGATATTCAATTACTGCTTCAATTGGGATACAAAGACCAGCAAATCACCAAAACATTAGCTCAAAATCTACTCCAATTATTTGGTATTGTCGTTGTATTGGTTTTTGCAATATTAATTCCAACCAAATATTTCATCTCGACTTTGATAACAGAACAAGGATACAACCTAAGTTTTGGTTTGCACCCAATTGTTTGGGGAGTTGGGTTACTTTTTTGTATCTTGTTTATATGGATTAATTTATCTAGTATTCGTAAAAATGTGCAAAATTTGGCATAATTTCAGTACTATACTATTCATTAGTAGTTCGTTGATTAGCTCCCTGCGGTCGTGAGATCGCTATCGCTTAGTTGTTTACTTTTTTACCAAAAAGATAAAAAAGCACATTTATATTAGTTTGATAATCAAATTCTTAACATAAAACACAGTAAAACTATAACTTATTGATTATCAAACTAATAAAGTTTTTCAACGAACTGTTGATTCATCTGATCTACGAATCAATTTATCATTTGCTACGATCGACGCTTTTACTTTGTAAGAATCATTTCAATTTATTTTTATAAAACAACCTGTTCTAACCCACACAAATAGAACTTTTGCTATCATATTCACAAAAAATAGTTTGTTAGAATAACACTAAGAATACTATTTATTAATACTTTGTATATTTTTTTTGTAAGAACTAAAAGACCCACGAAGCGAAGTATTTACAGCAAATGGCAATCATTTTTTTATAGATTTAAATTATCCCTAAATTTCACTATCTTGAATTAAAAATTAACACAATATGAAAACCTCACATCTACTTTTCATAATCTTAATTTTATTTTCCTACAACAGTTTTGCTCAAACAGGAATTTATAAATATGAAGACAAATCATCAAAAGAAACCATTGAATTAAACTTGCGACGAGATGGTGTCTTTTTTTATACCTACAATAAAGAATGGACCAACTGCATTACTCAAGGCAAGTGGCGACCTCTTGGAAGCGGTCGAGTAGTTCTAACCAGCGATCATCAGCTAACAGATTATGTTGTAGAAGAAGTTGAAGATCCTCAAATCAACAATTTGCACGTCATCATTCAAGGAAAACAAAAGGGACAAAGCCCTACCTCTATCTCTAGTATTTTTGTTAATGAAGACGAAACGGCTACATTGGAAATGGATGGAGAAGCAGGTCTAAAAATGCTAGAAGAACGCCAAAAATTAATGATGGCTGCTTCTACGGAGATAAGAGATAGCCTCAAAAATAGTGACCCTCCTCGATTTTATAAATACAATAAGAATAAAGCAATTCAATCCATCACCATTGAATTTGATCAACGAGAATTAACCATTCCTATCGAAAATCCCAAAGCCAACAAAATTATCATTACAACAGCCTTTGCTACGAATGCGGCCTATCATTACTTAAATAGCGTAGAATTTATTTCTGATGGAAAATTTATTCGAGAAGAAGGAAGCAGTAAAAAGCTAAAAAAACAAAGACGATAAGTTATTGAAAAAAAAGAAAGGTTTGCCAAATTTTCATTTAACAAACCTTTTAATCACCAAAAATCAATCAATTAAATTTTAAAACCTTAATTGTTCTTTTGTTGTTCTCTTTATAGAACCACAATTAATGTTTTATAACCTTAGCTCGAAAGTAGGAAATGTTTTATAAATTTCCAAAAACTATTTTATAAAATATAGTTTACTTACAAAAAAAAGACTTTTTGCGGTTAAAATCACTTATTTTATCTTTTTTGTACGCAAAATTGCCAAATAATAAATTTGATACTATCAATGGGTTTTTTATCTCTAAAAGTAATGTCTTTACGCTTCTATTTTTGTTTTTAAGCATAGAACAAGTGGTTGTTCAGAAAAATTATCGTCTCTTTCTTTTGACAAAATAAGACAAACATCCACTATGAAAAATTTATGGCCACTACTTCTATTGATAAGCTTCTATTTTTATCAATGTGCTAGTACTGAAACTAGTCAAGAAGCCCCCTTTCAAGCAACAAGTGCAGATAGTATACAATTTTCTAAAGAAAATACTGCTCCTACCATCAAGTTGGTAGAAACACAACGATCTAACATCAATTTAAAGACGATTGCTGCCCGTACAGCTGCTTTTGAAAAACAATTTGGAGCATTTCACCAACACATTCCTTACACCATGTTCATCAACAACCAACTGTATTTTATTGTTGCTACGGGGGATTGGAAGGAAGACAATTGGAAGGATTCAAATCAAAATGCAGCTCCCAAAGGCTCTTATAAAGTAGGTTTGGTCAATGAATTGAACGAAACGATTATCCCAATAAAATATGATAAAATCTACAACATGGGTGGTGTTGCCCCCAATCTTATGGAAGTGGAATTGGATGGTAAACTAGGAGCTTATGACATTGTTGGCAATGAATTACTAAAAGCAGAGTTTGACGGCATTTATCCTTGTAACAATGTTAAAAATGCTTGGGTTCAAGTTAGAAAAGGGGATCAATTTGGTTGGCTTAGGACTTCTGGCGAAGTCTCACTAGATACTATGTCTCATTACAACAAAGCCCTTTTCAAAGCACAATCAGTGGCTAACCTTTTAACCAATTGGTCTTTTGATTCCAACTCAGAGACATTAATTCCAATTTTTAAAACACAAAGAACGTTTCAAAAAGATAGCCGTGTGCAACAAGAAGCCTTGTTAGTTCTTCCATCCTACCTCTACCAATTAGGATTGGTTCCTGAATTTAGAACAGAATGGAGTCCGTTTGTAAGGAATGGTCCTGGCAATGGCGAAACAACGGCAACCATCGAAACTGCTCGAAAAACAGGCAATAATCAAACCGTTATTAGTGCTTTTAAACAGTATATAGCCGACCCTCGTGGTTATTATGAAGAACGTAACGATATTATTACCGTCAATGAAAAAATGGAAAAAATAGATGTGCTGAGTATAGAACATTATGGTATACAAGGCCCTTGTTCTCCCAATATTCGTTTCCGTTTTATTGATGATAATACCTTAGAAGTAATGATGATTAAGGCAGCTCACCACCCAACTTATACGATGATGACAACTTATACTTATCATCATATTAGTGCCAATGGAAAAATTAGTTCTATTGACGTCAAAGGTCTGTATCCCTTTACTAGAATACTTAAAATTACAGATTTTTATTTTAAAGGCTGCTTTTCTCGTGACCTCACCGAGGAAGAACGAGCAACTGTAAAAGAAGATGATTATCTAAATTTTGCGAACTTAGAGCACCTTACTATTGACGACTTGGATGTAATGCGCAATGAAATTTATGCGGCGCATGGTTACATTTTTACAAAGAAAAAATGGCAAGATTATTTTGCAAAACAAGCATGGTATACCCCACAATTTAAAAATGTAGACGATCAATTAAGTGAAATAGAAAAACACAACATTCGTGCTATTCTCAACCAAAAGAAAAAAATGGAAGGACATGAAGCTGAATTCATCAATACCACCTATGGGGTATTTGTCGCTGCTGGCTAATGTTCTCAAAAATATTGGAAAAGGTATTGGGCTACTGTTCATTTTATCGATGGCTGTTGTGATTACAGTTGGTAGCCTCAAGCACTTTTCTCCTTACACGACCCCTTCTACTTTCTTAAAAACTAAACAAATACATTATTCTATTTATCTACCTGCTTTGTATGGTCATATTGTAACTAGTGGCTGTATTTTGGTCATTGGTGGCTTGGGTTTTAGCCGTTGGATTCAAACCAATGCTATACAATGGCATCGTAGAATGGGGAAAGCTTATGTAGGACTTATTTTATTTATTTCAGCTCCTTCCGCCTTAATCATGGCATTCTATGCACGTGGAGGTTGGCTGATTAACAGTTGTTTTTTTGCTTTATCTTTTTTATGGTGGTTATTCACTTGGCAAGCTTGGATGTATATTCGCAAGAAAAATATCCTCCAACATCGAGCATTTATGTTACGCAGTTACGCTTTAACCTTATCTGCTATTACCTTACGTTGGTATACCTTCTTCTTGGGGTATTTATTCAATTGGTACAACCTAAATAGTTATACTTGGGTTGCGTGGTTTAGTTGGGTTCCTAATCTAATTATTGTTGAGTATTGGATATGGGCAAATATTAAGAAGAAAATAAAACCTACCAATAATGCTTCTTAGGTTGACCTCCTACAAAAAAGATCCAAAGTAGCCCTAAAGATAATCAAGCGTTTAACATTGCATGAGATTGCTTTACTTAGTACCTACAAAATACTCTAACAGAATGGCATACTATTCATCTTTTTGTTAAAAAAGTAAAAAGCAACGAGCTACTATTCTAATAAAAAAGTATTTTTAGCAAGCGTCTACCCTATCTCAGGTCAACCAACACCAACTAAAAATCTAAAACATTAACAAACAACAACAAATACTGCAATAAGATAATACCATCTGCTAAATAATAATTCTTACAATGAAAAAATATTTATATTTTCTACTTATCATCACGTTTGCTAGTTCTTGCCATGAAGAAGATCACCCGAGTTCACTTCCTACACAAAACTGGTCTGAAAAATTTATTGACATCCAACAGGTAGATTCGTTAGAATATGGGAAATCCTATCTTTCTATTTATTCTCAAATATACAGTGCAGACGATAAGCGAGTGACGAACTTAACAGCTATGGTTAGTTTGCGAAATACTAGTGACACAGATACTATTTATTTACTGAGTGCTTCTTATTACGACACATATGGAGCATTAATTAGAACTTATTTTGATCAACCTGTGTTCTTATCACCTATGGAAACAACAGAAATCATCATAGACTTAACAGATGTAAGTGGTGGAACGGGTTCTAATTTTTTATTTGAGTGGAAAATACCTTTGGGCTGTCCCGAACCTTTATTTGAGGGAATCATGAATTCAACCAAAGGGCAACAAGGTTTGTCTTTTTCAGCTCAAGCAAAACGAATAAAATAAAATAGCATTAATATGTCTGAATTTATCACGACCTTTTTCTTTTTGATTGCCGTTATTGATCCCCTCGGTTCTGTTCCTGTTTATTTAGAAGCTACTAAAAACTTTGATAAAGTCCAACAACAAAAAATTGCAATTCGTGCTGCAGGAATTGCCTTTTGTATCTTATTGTTTTTTATTATAATAGGACAATTAATTCTAGAAGGAATGGAAGTTTCTTTGGATGCTTTTCAAATATCAGGAGGTGTGATTTTGTTTCTATTTGCGCTCAGTATGATTTTTGGAGACAGCAAACCTGAGGAAGAAATCAATCGAATAACAGATTATAATCATGTTACTATATTTCCCGTAGCAATGCCTTCCATTGCTTCTCCTGGGGCAATCATGGCTGTAGTTCTAATGACAGACAATCACCATTATAGCATTCAACAACAAGCTGTGACCACCCTGATTGTTCTAATTGTTATTGCGCTAACAGGTCTGATATTACTGGCAGCTAATGCTGTGCAGGAAAAAATTGGTAACTATGGGATTATTGTCATTAGTAAAATCATGGGACTAATTCTAGCAGCCTATGCTGTACAAAGTATTTTAACAGGCATCAAACACTTCTTTTTTAAATAAAAAATGAGTCCATTTTTTGGACTCATTCCTATTCTATCAATAGTTAACTGCGCTGCTACTACGTGGTCATTAAAAAACTTTATTAACCTTATAATCAATAAGTTATAGCTTTATTGTGTTTTGTATTAAAATTTTGATTATCAACTGCGCAGCACTCACGAAGTACCACGTATTAGCAGCGAACCGAGCTATGCGAGTTCACGACAGTAGGGAGTAACAAAGCTAACTAAAAGCGCAGCACTCACGAAGTAGCAGCGCAGCTAAACTAATATAAATGTACTTTTTTATCTTTTTGGTAACTAAGCTTGCGATCTCACGAGCTAATTCTATAACTACAAGAAGTTATTTCTTTTTGGGCTTGTCCTTGGGCGAAGGAATCATTGTCCAACGATAGATACTGTTGTCTAAATTATGCTCCAAAACCATCTCATCTTTTTCTACACGTACAATTCTATAATCGTTCCACCCATTCACACCAACAAACTGCACAGAATCATTTTTGACATTATAATTAAAAATACGGTCGTTCCCCCCCATTTCCATTTTAAAGACATTAATCACCTCTTTTACCTTTTTTTTCTTCTCATTCCCTTTTGCATCTGTAAATTTTTCTGTTTTCATATCTTTTCGAATCCGAAACTCCATCGTTACAATTCCTGCAATCCCCTTGATATTGATTTCACGGCCATCTTTTTGGAGTTTCTTGCATTCCCACTTGCCTACTTTAGCAATTGTTTTAGCTGCTTTTTTGTCATCTTGATCCTGAGAAAATGCTTGTTGAGCACCTAACAACAACAGCATTATACTAATTAACATACTTAGATTAAAAGTTCTTTGCATAACATTAAATTTTCGTTTTGAAACAACTGTTTCCTTGTTTTAGAACACCGAATAGGTGTTTTATAGTAACTCTATTCTATTTTTATACCAAAATCTTAAAATTTAATTTCATCTTCATTCAGCAGCAACAGAAAAAACCCGCAAAACACTGATTAACAACCAAATAAACTAAAATCAACTAGATATAAAAACTAATTATTCAGCCTACTACTTCTAAAAGATTGCTTGCTATTTTTTAGAAGTAGATAAAGAAAGCTCTGAATTATTGACCTGAAATAGAAGTTATTAAGTAATCGTTCATAAAAATTTATAGGCAAAACAATTACATTTTTAACTATACTTTTTTCTGTCCACTTACTTAAATGATTACTTATGCAAATACCAACTCAACTTATCATTGCTCAATATCATTGAATCTTGCGACAAATGAACCACCTTCATGGGTGGAAAATTATTATTGGGATAAGAGATCATACTATCCTGTCCTAAAATATAATCTACAATTTCTGGTGGAGGAGCAGGTTCTTCATTCAAAGTTTTCGTTCGTTTTCCTTCCTTATCAAAAGCATATTGAGGGTTTCCCATATATGGTCCAGGCATAACTCTTCCATCATGAAACCGAAAAGCGGTTACTTTCCAGAGACCATAAAACCATTCTGTATTCAGTCCTTTTTTTGAGGAAGCTGCTTTATTTGTTGCCTTGCAAGCAACTAACAATAAAATTACACTAGTAAAAACAAGTATAGATTTCATAAAATTATTTTAATTGAGCAACAAAAGCATTCCAAAAAGTTGATTATCATACTTATTTTATGCCTTTCTTTAATATTTAGTTCTCCAAAGTATAATCAAGTATCGCTTTTGTGATTCGAAGGTGTTATATAAGAATCTATTTCTATCAATTGATTTCCTTCGCTACCATAATCCCAAGTAGACCATTGATAGTTAATCAAACATTCATAGGTGTCTGCCAAATAAGCACTCAAACTACTCGTTGTATATCCTGGTCCTTGACCATCTTGAAATTCCATTCCCACTATTTGTCCTACTTGTCCAACTGGTCCAGGATCATGGTCTACTAGCAATTGATTGCCTCCACTATCTACACAAAATGGTATCCAACCTTTACTACAATATTTTCGGGCAAGGCGCTTATCTTTCCAATTGGTAAATCCATGCTGCTCTTTGAATGCAACCGTATCTTTGAAGATACCTTCATCTATCAATTCCGCACTACAACTCCAATTATTTAAAACAGTAGCAGGATTTTCATAAACATAGCCGCCTTCAAAATCTATTCGATAATCACAATAAGTCAAAAACTCAACCAGTTCATTGTGTAAGCTAAAACCTACTTTTTTTTCCAAATCTTGGATTTCGATCGAAGTCATTGGATTAAATGTAAGGTTTTTGTAATAAGGAGCATGTTCCCAATAAAAATCCTTAATAAGTTGTAAATATTCTCTAACTGTCTTCATTAAATCAAAAATATAGTTCTCTATCTACAGAATGAATGTTAACAAGAACGTTATTTTTTTGGAAAAACTAGTTCTAAATTTATTATTTTTGTACAACCGAGCTCCTTAATCGAATGAATTAGATATCTTTAAGTATGCTCATAAACTCTTGGTCGTGCTTGGCTCTTCTCATTACAAAAACACAATTCGAACCTTAACTATTTAATTGTCAAGACTATTATTAGTTCATCTGTACTCATTATTATAAATCAATCAATATGCCCAAATTCTTATCCTTGCCTATTTTTGTACTTTTGCCCTTTACTTTTTTTGCACAGTCTGATGCTTATCATCAAGCCATTACACAAGGAGAAAGTGCACAAGCCAACCGCCAATATGCGCAAGCCATACAGTATTATACTCAGGCGATACAATTGGAACCTACCAATGTAGAGGCTTATCTAAGGCAATTAAATGTTGCTATACAAAAAAGGGATTTAACCACATTTAAACGTACAATTGGGCAATTAGAAGGGTTAGAGTATCCTCTGCCTTTAGAAATTTATATTACTTATGCTCAATTGGCAAAAAAACAACGCCTTTATAACGATGGATTAAAAATGCTTGCCAAAGCAGAATTAAGACACAAAACAAACAAAACAATATTAGTGCATCGTGCTGATCTATATCAAAAGCTAAATGATAATGCTGCTGTTATTAAAACACTTAACCAAGCCTTAGAGTTGAATCCTCAAAATATGGATATTGTCCATCAACTAGCAACCATTTATATAGATATCAATACTCGAAAAAGCATTGATTTATTTAAAAAATTATCCACCAACCCTACGTACAAAGATGTAGCGCTTAGTTCTTTGGGACTACTTCACACCAAGCTATATCAAGCTGACCCAGGACCTAACAATCGAAATAATTTAGTTTTGGCATTGCAGTATTATAATGAATATTACAAAAAACACCCCCAAAATCAAGATGCTAAAACGATGATTGATAATATCCGTATTTTGTTAGAATCTTAATTGGGACGCTTCCTACAATTTTGAAGAATAGAAAACCTAGTATGGTCTTATCTCTTTAATACAAAAAATATTATATTTAAATTAAATTTTCATCTTGTGTTCAGTAATAACAACTTGCTAGTCATCAAGCAATTTATTACAGAACCCAATTAATCCAAGCCAAATATATGAAACAGTTCCTTCTTTTTCTCCCGATTCTTGCCCTCTTTTCTTGCCAAGAAACTACTTCATCAGAGCAAACTGAAAAACCTAAAGATTATGTGGTATTTTCGGGAAAAATTGCCCATACAACTGCTGATTCGTTAGCAATTTTATCCCGTGATTTCGCTAAAACAATTGCCATAAAAGAAGATGGCAGTTTCACAGATACATTTAGTGTCGAACCTGGTACCTATTATTTTACAACTAGGCAAAAAGGAATGATTGTCTTTTTAAAAGATGGTTATGATCTTTCGTTGGATGTAGATGCGGAGGACTTTGCAGAAACCGCTAAATTTACAGGAGAAGGCGCTAAAGAAAATAACTATCTAGTTGCTAAGGCTCGTTTTGAAACAGAATTATACGATCAAAACTTAACACATTTAGACTCTACTCAGTTGGATAGTGCTACTCAAGTTCTTGTCGATCAAGCGAAAGACTACATCAATTCTCAAAAAGATATAGACTCTATTTTGATCCATGAGAATTTAAATGAATTGTCTATCATCGCTCAATCTTTAAAAGAATATCACTTAGAGATCATTCGATTAAAAAACGAAATGCCTAAAGGTAGTAGCTCTCCTATCTTTACTGATTTTGAGAATTATGACGGAAGCAAAACATCTCTTTCTGATTTAAAAGGCAAAAATGTATACATCGATGTTTGGGCAACTTGGTGTGGTCCTTGTAAAGCAGAAATACCTGCTTTAAAAAAATTGGAACACGATTATGAAGGCAAAAATATTGCTTTTGTAAGTTTATCCATTGATGATGCTCAAGCACACCAAGGTTCATGGGAAGTTGCCAACCAAAAATGGAGAGCGATGGTCAAAGATAAAGAACTCGGAGGCATACAACTATTGGCACCCAAAGGCTGGGAAGACCCCTTCATTCGTGCTTACAAAATTAATAGCATTCCTCGTTTTATTCTATTAGATACCGAAGGTAATATTATTAGTGCAAGTGCTCCAAGACCAAGTGACGAAAGCTTACGAACCTTGTTTGACGAAATTATTTAAACTTAAAACATGAGTCATCCCGAATTTTTCGGCGATGACTTTTTTTTTGGAAAAAAGATAGGAATCTACTAGATTTAATTACCACAAAAAATTAGAGATTCCTATGTATTATAATAAACTACAAGATACAGAAAATATCAATAAAGAGAATGGAGCAGGATGGACAATTTTACATCGCTCACATCAATACTTGTCTAAATTACTCTTAAAACTAGATGAAGATTTAGATAAACGTTTGGTGCGTACATTTTATAATGTATTTATAGCAGTTTTAATGTCAAGAAATCGTTCAGATGCCTTGCTATTGACCGAGTTAGGCGCCTTAGTTCTTGGTCCTAAAAAAGCTAAAGCAGGAGTAAAACGTGTGAGTAATTTATTTCGCAGTAAGAAATGGGATTACCAAATAATAGATCAACATTTAGAAGAAGAGTTTGTTGCTAGATTGGAAGATAAGCAAGAATTAGGAAAAAGTTGGTTGATGCTCTGGGATGATAGTGTACTAGAAAAGCCCGAAAGTTGGTTTAGTGAAGGGCTAAGCCCAGTACACAGTAAGAAGAGTCAACGGTTAACACGAATAAAACCAGGTTATTATGATAAGCATAAACGTATTTGTGTTCCTGGATTTGAGTGGTCGGGTGCAGTTTTAACCTCCTTGCATGCGAAGGAAGTTCCTCAAATATCTAAAATGCGTTGGTTTGCCACAAGAGGTAAACATAAAGAGGAAAGTTCGGAGATATTTTATCGGATGTTTAATGCTCTAAATAAACGTGTAGCATCTACACAAGCGGATGTGCTTCATGTCTTTGATAGAGGTTATGCCAATGGTGTTTTTGTAGAACGTATGCTCAACTTTAAAGCAAAGTTTCTAGTTCGTTGGAAAAAGCTTAATAATTTGATTGATGAAAATGGAGTGAAGAAAAATACCTATCGTCTTTCTCTGGGACAAAAAGCTAAGGATCATCGCCTAATATGGGATAATATTCGGAAAGAAACGAGAAGCGTCAAAATACTCTACCGAAAAGTAGCTCATCCATGGTTTCCCCAAACAGATTTATACCTCGTTATTGTTCGTGATAAACGCAAAGGCACTTCTCCTATGTACTTGCTAACCAATGAAGTAATTGACACTTGTGGCAAAGCATGGGAAATGTTCTATTCTTATATGAAACGATGGGATATTGAACAGGTTTTTAGATATGGAAAATCAGAGTTGGGTATGGAGTCTCCTAGGCTTTGGTTCTTTGAAAATCGTCTTAAAATGTTGATGTTAGTTACTTTGGTAATGGATTTTTTGTTTCGGATGTTGAGGAACTTTAGAGCAACTATGACTACTATCATTAATATTTGGTGTCCTAGAACAGGAAATCGGCACCGAAAGACTTCGATGCCGATTTACAGACTTAGAAAAGCCATCCATTTTATCTTAACATTTTTATTTTGTCAATGTGCTTTAGAAAATTCGGGATGACTCATGTTTCCTTTTTTAATAACTCTAAAAACACAACTCTGATTCCAAAACTGAAATCAAAAGCTGTGTTTCGTAGTACAAAAATATATAGTTACTTCGTTTAAGTAATTGTTCAGAAAAAATTATATAAAAAGAACCTTATTTTTTTCTGACCACTTACTTTTTTTAATTAAATAATACCTTGTGTGTGGATCTAGTTCCATTCTCAAAATGAGCTACTATCGTGTACATTCCTTGTGCCAACTCTCCTTTTTTCAATTCAACCACTCCTCTTGCATCTTCGATAGTTTGTACCATTTCTCCCAAAACATTAAAAAGTTGAAGAGAAACATTTTGCTCTGTTCCCAAATCAATATTCAATTGATAATTGGTTGGATTAGGGTAAATACTAATAGCGGGCGCAGCTCTTTCTATTTTTTGTATGCTTGTATAATTTGTATCGCGATATAGAATTGTTGCACACTCCGCTCCTATTGAAATTGTTGTTCCGTCTGCTCGAATCGCTTTGAAGTCCTCAAAACAAACCTGTGTAGACATCGTACCTGCATTTACTGGAGCGTCGGCATCTACTCTAAAAATTAGACGCCCAAGGTTTCCTCCTCCTGTATAATTGACTTGATTAAGACGGGTGCCAACATAATGAATTCGACCATCTTCCGATGTCATTCGAGCATGAACAGGTGCTCCATCATCGTCCAACCAACCATTGTCTAAGTTTGTATATCCTAGCCCAAAAACTGGACTGCTTGCTGTTGCTTGTAGATTCAAATTCAAAACAGCCTCATCATAATTAACTCTAAATGTCACACCATGCAAATCTGTAATATTTTGTACAGCATCACCAAAATTAACATCCAAGACAGCGTAACCTCTTAACGGTACTATTGTATCAGCCGCAAGAGAAATAGGCATTGAAGTACTGTAATAACGTTCAAAAAACAAGTCGGTTCCAACCGTGTTAAAACCTTCCACAGCTCCCGTGTACAAACTGTGCGTTTTTTGCCAATTTTCTTTATTAGCGATCAAATCCAATGTATCTATGATATTGTCACCGTTCGCATCCACATAAGCATTCGTAATAGGTGTTGGTGGCATATGAGGCATCCAATGATCACCTATTTGAGTACGAGCCACTGCTGCCCCACCATACTTTAGTCCCATTTCCAAAATATCAAAATCATTGTCTACTCCATTGTTATTGGCATCCCCTGGATAGACACAATTGCTGGTACAAAAAACGGATTGTGTACACGCCATAGAAAAATTATTATCATAATATTGCTGAACCAAATCTATTTGTTGCTCCATCAAGTTGACATTCTGAAGGTGATTACTGTCAGGGTCTCTATGATAAGAATAAGCTAAATCTACGGTAAAGATTTCTCCAGGTAATAAACTGTCTTTATAGATAGAACCAACAGTACGTTGGTCGAATCCCCATAGATTTTCAGTATACATAGACCATCCTGCTGCATCGTTGGGATTGTCAGGAAATGCATAATTTACTGGTATTGCATTGGGATCATTGGAATTATAACCATTACCTCCATGAGTCAATGGGGTACCATCCATAAATTTTCCTGTTAACAGACGATAATATACGTTTTGACTAACAGGGTCTGATCCTTGTGTTCCTACATAATAGATACTATGCGCCAAATCATGATTTAGTATAGTAACGGCTTGTACAGGTGGATTAGTACCATAACCCGCCTCACCTGTTACTGCACAAGGATTATCATCGTCGTTATCAGCGTTGTAAGAATATATAGTGTTTTTACTGGGTATCGTTCCCATATAGTCGTCTTCTCCGCAGCCCATATCAAAATCAAGCCAAACACCATAATAATAATCATATAGTTTTAATGGATTTCGATTGATAACTTTATGTTTTACAAACAACGTTTTATTCAATAATGGGTCGTTAGAGCAGGAAAACAAATAAGCCGTTTGTTGCACTTCTACGTTTAAAGCTAGTCCTCGACTTTGTGTTTGTAGTCCTCCTTGGTCATTAAATACAGACCACAATATTTCTTCTGCAATAGCATTGGGATTACCATCTTCAAATACAGGATAATCACCTCCCATAGGATCATAGATACCATTGTTATTGGCATCAAAAAATGGCGCTAAATCTTGATTGGCAGGCAATGGGAACCCCATTTGTGCCAAAAAATCAGGATTATTTCTGCCTGGCCATTGCAAAATACTGGGATTGACAGGACCATCAATAATCCCATTGTCGTTGTAATCTGCTATATGCTGCTCAATTGCCCAACGCTGTACTTTCCAAATATGGTCAAATCCAGCACAATCATAAACCATTCCTGTCGCCTCATCTATTGGACCTGCCCAATAATCATTTCCTCTAGCACGGTATGTTTGCGCTGATAATAGCACTTGTCCTCCTGGGTCAAGAGCTCCCATCCAAGTAGCCGCCGCAAACATAGAATGGGCTTGGTTATTTGAATTATAGACATAAGGTACGGCATATTGAGCTTGAATATCGCCATCCCAAAACATATCTCCCCCATTTCGAAATAAGATTTTCATATCCGAATTTTGGATATATTCCTGTGCATTAGATTCTGCACAGTTTTGCGCCCAAACACTTTTATTAAACAAGCATATTCCTGAGGCTATAAGAATAACAAGTATTTTTTTCATATTTTCTATCATTTTTCTAATGCAAGCATTGCTAATCAAGAGTTTGCAAAAAAAATATTAATTTAACAATCAATAAATTGCAATTTCAATGCATTTCGCAGCAAGATCACTGTTTTAGTTTTTCTTTTATCAAAGAAGTGAAAATAGACACCCTCAAAAGGCTATACATCTCTCGAGGATGCCAATAAAGAAAAAGACTTCAGTGATCCATACCACTTTATTATTACAGGAACTACATTTCGTGAAGGTCGTTCTTAGTTGAACACAACCTTATGGCTAGATTTTGTCCCATTTTTAAATTCGACAACCATAGTATAGATTCCTTGTGCCAAATCATTTTTGTATAATTCTACAATACCATTTGCATCTTTGATAGTTTGTACAGCTTCTCCCAAAACATTAAAGAGTTGAATTGAAACATTTTGCTCTGTTCCTAAATCAATATTCAATTGATAATCGGTTGGATTAGGATAAATACTAATAGCGGGCGCAGTTCTTTCTATTTTTTGTATGCTTGTATAATTTGTATCGCGATATAGAATTGTTGCACACTCCGCTCCTATTGAAATTGTTGTTCCGTCTGCTCGAATCGCTTTAAAGTCCTCAAAACAAACTTGCGTGGACATTGTAGCTGCATTTATTGGAGCATTGGCATCTACTTTAAAAATCAAGCGACCGATTTTTCCCCCTCCTGTATAATTGACTTGATTGAGACGGGTACCAACATAGTGAATTCTACCATCTTCCAGTATCATCCGAGCGTGAACAGGTGCTCCATCATCGTCCAACCAACCATTGTCTAAGTTTGAATATCCTAGCCCAAAAACTGGATTGTTTCCTATTCCTTGTAGGTTCAAAGTAGTTTCATCGTAATTCACTCTAAATGTCACTCCATGCAAATCTGTAATATTTTGCACAGCATCCCCAAAGTTCACATCCAATACAGCATAGCCATTTAACAAAACCACTGTATCCTTAGCAAGGGAAATAGGCAACGAAGAACTATTATAATAACGTTCAAAAAATAAGTCCGTTCCTACCGTGTTAAAGCCTTCGACAGCTCCCGTATACAAACTATGTGTTTTCTCCCAGTTGTCTTTATTAACAATCAAATCCAATGTATCTACGGTATTGTCACCATTCGCATCTACATAAGCATTGATAATAGGTGTTGGTGGCGTGTGAGGCATCCAATGATCGCCTATTTGAGTACGAGCCACTGCTGCCCCACCATACTTTAGTCCCATTTCCAAAATATCAAAATCATTGTCTACCCCATTGTTATTGGCATCCCCTGGATAAACACAATTATTAGTACAAAAAGTAGGTTGTGTACAGCCCGTCAAAGCAAAATTATTATCATAATACTGTTGAACCAAATCTATTTGTTGCTCCATCAAGTTGACATTCTGTACATGGTTGCTGTCAGGATCTCTATGGTAAGAATAAGCTAAGTCTACAATAAAAGTTTCTCCTGGCAATAGACTATCTTTATAAACAGAACCGATAATACGTTGATCAAGTCCCGATAGATTTTCAGTATACATAGACCACCCTGCTGGATCATTGGGATTATCAGGAAAAGCATGGTTTGTAAGTGTTGCATTGGGATCATTGACATTATAACCATTGCCTCCATGAGTTAATGGTGTACCATCCATAAATTTCCCCGATAATAAGCGGTAATAACCGATTGAACTAGTAGGATCTCCCACTGGATTCGAGCCATTGATATAATAAATGCTATGTGCTAAATTATGATTTAGTATAGTAACCGCTTGTACAGGTGGATTGGTGCCATATCCTGCTATACCTGCTGTTCCACAAGGGTTATCATCGTTATTATCAGCATTGTAAGCATACATCGTATTTTTGCTAGGTATGGTTCCGATATAATCGTCGTGAGAACAGCCCATATCAAAATCTAACCAAACACCGTAGTAATAATCACGGAGTTTTATTGGATTACGATTAATAACTTTGTGTTTTACAAACAACGTTTTGTTCAATAATGGATCGTTAGAGCAGGAAAACAAATAAGCCGTTTGTTGCACTTCTACCTTTAGAGCTTGACCATTGCTTTGGGTGTGTACATTTCCATTGTCGTTAAATACAGACCACAGTATTTCTTCGGCAATAGCATTAGGGTTACCATTTTCAAACACAGGATAATCGCCTCCCATAGGATCATAGATACCGTTGTTATTCGCATCATAAAATGGCGCCAAATCTTGATTGACAAGTAATGGGAAGCCCATTTGCGCTAAGAAATCAGGATTGTCTCTGCCTGGCCATTGCAAGATACTTGGGTTAACAGGACCATCAATGACCCCATTATCGTTGTAATCTGCTATATGTTGTTCAATTGCCCAACGCTGTACTTTCCAAATGCGATCGAATCCTGCACAATCATAAACCATCCCTGTTGCCTCATCTATTGGGCCTGCCCAATAATCATTTCCACTAGAACGATACGTTTGCGCTGATAATAGTAGATTTCCACCTGGGTCATAAGCCCCCATCCAAGTCCCCGCAGCAAATATAGAATGGGTTTGGTTATTTGAATTATAGGTATAAGGTACGGCATATTGAGCTTGAGAACTACCATCCCAAAACATATCTCCTCCATTGCGGAATAAGATTTTCATATCCGAATTTTGGATATATTCTTGCGCTGTTGATTCCATACAAGATTGTGCCTTTGATAAATTGTGGTAGCAACTTGCTAGAAATAAAGTAACTATTAAGAGTTGTTTTTTCATAGAAATAGTTTTTTGTTGAGTTGGTTAATGAACCTGTAGTGATTGAGAAAAGTTAGAACTTATACCATCAATTTCACAATGCCCTTTCCGTAAAATTTGATGTCATTCTGTATTTACAATATTAATTATATTAACTAATAATCTCAAAAACATTATTCAACATTCCTCAACACTAAAAACATCACAACTATTTCTAATAAAGCAACCCAGCTATTATTTCCCAACAAATAACAACAGTATATAAAAAAACGGATTTAGGCTAAAGCACTAAATCCGTTTTAAATATAAAAATTAATACAATAAATTAATTTCCATTTTTTATTATTCAGCCATGTTCTTCAAACACATACATAGCATTATGCCTTCTTAAAATTAAGTATTGTTGTTTCAATAATTTTGCAACACTCATCCAACTGAGCAGCTGTCATCACTAAAGGAGGCGCAAAACGAATGATATTTCCGTGTGTAGGTTTTGCCAATAAACCATTCTTAGACAAGGCAATACAAATATCCATAGCCGTAGAACTATCTGGTGTATCGTTAATCAAAATAGCATTCAACAAACCTTTACCTCTTACTTTGGCGATCAAATCCGTTTTTTCAGCCAATTGATTCATTCGCTCTCGGAACACCTTTCCTAACTCAAAAGCATTATCAGCCAATGCTTCGTCTTTTACAATATTTAAGGCTTCCATAGCTACTGCACAAGCCATAGGATTACCACCATAAGTAGAACCATGCTGTCCTGGCTTGATCACGTTCATAATCTCATTATCTGCTAAAACTGCTGATACAGGATACATTCCCCCCGAAAGTGCTTTTCCTAAGATTAGAATATCTGGACGCACATTATCATAATCACAAGCCAACAAACGACCTGTACGAGCAATTCCTGTTTGAATTTCGTCTCCAATAAACAAAACATTGTGCTGCTGACACAATTCATAAGCTTTTGCTAAAAAACCATCGTCTGGAACATTTACACCTGCTTCTCCTTGAATGGGCTCTACCAAAAATCCAGCAATATTAGCAGCATCAGCCTCCATTACTGCTTTTAGAGCATCCAAATCATTATATGGAACCGCTTCAAACCCTGGCGTATAAGGACCAAAATTTCCTCTTGCATCAGGATCGCTAGAAAACGAAATGATGGTTACAGTACGTCCATGAAAGTTTTCTCCACAAACAATAATTTTTGCTTTGTTTGCTTCAATTCCTTTTTTCTCATATCCCCACTTTCGACATATTTTAATTGCTGTTTCAACCCCTTCTGCTCCAGTGTTCATCGGCAATAGTTTATCATAACCAAAGTACTCCGTTGCAAATTTTTCAAACACACCCAATTTATCGTTATAAAAAGCTCTAGAAGTCAAGTTTAGTGTTGATGCTTGCTCCGTGATAGCCGTAACTAGTCTAGGGTGACAGTGTCCTTGGTTCACTGCAGAATATGCAGATAAGAAATCAAAATACTGCTTTCCTTCTACATCCCATACATAAACCCCTTCACCTTTAGCCAAAACCACACCCAGTGGATGATAATTATGAGCACCGTGCTTATCTTCTAAATCCATTAAATCTTGAGAACTTAATGTTACATTTGTTGTCGTTTCCATATTTGATTATAAATTTTAGATTTTTAGTCAAAATCACTTTATTCTTTATAAATTTGTTTGACACAGAATCAAACAGTACCACAAAAATACAAAAAACTTGAGACTATATCGAAATTTAGTAGAAGCGTCTATAAAGGCATTAAAAAAAATTTTCACTGAAAATCAGTTGGCTGATCGAGTTGTTCAAACAACCTTGCGTTCCAATAAAAAATGGGGTTCTAAAGATCGGCGTTTTTTAGCCGCTACGATTTATGATGCGGTACGCTGGTACAGAACTTATTATGAAATATTGGGTAAAGAGCCTCAAAGCACACAAGATTGGTGGAAAATATTGGGTATTATGTGGATACTCCAAGGCATCGAACTACCTGACTGGGAGACCTTTGAAGCGTTAAATAAGGAATTTATTATAAATAAACAGGCTGAGTTGTCTACAGTTTTAAAAATAAAAACGTCGATTCCTGATTGGCTAGATGATTTGGGACGCCAAGAATTGGGCAACGAATGGGCTGCCTGTATGGAAGCTTCTAACGAACCTGCTGAATTGGTACTTCGTGCCAATAGCTTAAAAACAAGTACCGAAGATTTGCTAATTAATTTGGATAAAAAAGGTGTCCAAGCTCAAGCGATGGAACTGCCCGATGCCGTTATTGTTCCCAAACGACAAAAATTAACGGCTTTGCCTAGTTATGAGAGAGGATATTTTGAAATTCAAGATGCCTCTTCACAACAAGTCGCTCCCTTTTTGGAAGTCGAAAAAGGAATGACCGTTGTAGATGCTTGTGCTGGCGCAGGAGGCAAAAGTTTGCATTTAGCTGCCTTGATGAACAACAAAGGAAATATTACTGCTTTGGATGTGGAGGAAGAGAAACTGTATCAACTTGCTAAACGTGCTAAAAGAGCCGCCGTTTCTATTATCAAAACACAAACGATTACGAGTTCAGATACAATCAAGAACTTATATGATACTGCCGATCGTTTGTTGTTAGACGTTCCTTGTTCTGGCTTAGGAACCTTAAAACGCAGCCCACACATCAAGTGGCGTTTAACTCCTGATTTTTTAGAACAAATTAAGCAAACACAACAACATATTTTGCAAACATATACCCCTATTTGTAAAAAAGGAGGTCAATTAGTTTATGCTACATGTAGTATTTTGCCTTCCGAAAACCAACGACAAGTGCAAACATTCTTAGCTAGCGAGGCAGGAAGGGCATTTCAGTTGTTGAAAGAAAAACAAATTTTGCCTAATGAAGGTTTTGATGGCTTTTATATGGCGTTATTAAAACGAATCTAAAACTATTTCAAATGGCTATTACCACCAAAGAACAAGCCTTTCAGGTTTTAGAAACTCAAAAAAATGGAATTCCATTTGAAGCGATTGATTTTTTGTATAACAGTCCTACAGATGAAGATATTCTAAACAAAATACGTTCTACTTTAGAACAAATTTATGATAATATCGACCAATTAGAGGAAGGTTTTTATTCAGAACAAACACCTAAGGTCAATAACACTCCTAAAATAGGTCGAAACGCCCCTTGCCCTTGTAGTTCGGGAAAGAAATACAAAAAATGTTGTCTAAAGAACAAATAATATGCGCATTTTATTTTGTGATAGTGGATTCAATCCTAAAGAAATAGACTATATGTACCAAGAAGAATATGCCGCCGCAAAGGCAGCTAATCTTTCTTGTTCTTTGATTAGCTTTGAAGCCCTCAAAAAAGGCAATCTAGATGTTGCCCTTCGATTTGTTCATCCAGCCTCTGAGAAAGAACAGGCAGTTTATAGAGGATGGATGTTGACGCAGGAACAATACCAAACATTGTATGAGGCATTGTTCCAACGCAATATTCAACTAATCAATACGCCTGAGGAATATGCCTTTTGTCATTACCTACCCAATTCCTACGAAACCATAAAGGCAGTCACGCCCCAAAGCATCTTCAAGCCTCTAAATGGTGCCTTTGATATGGAAGATTTTAGAGAAGATTTAAAAGTTTTTGACAATCGCCCTATTATCGTTAAAGACTACGTTAAGTCTCAAAAGCATTATTGGGAAGAAGCTTGTTTTATTCCAGATGCAAGTGATTTAGCCAATGTTGAAAAAATAACCAAACGTTTTATTGAGTTACAAGATGTAGATTTGAATGTAGGGATTGTGTATCGAGCGTTTTTAAACCTACAACCTTTAGCCATACATTCTACGAGTGGGATGCCCTTAACAAAGGAGTTTAGAATTTTTGTCAAAAATGGCAAAATCATTCAAAGTTTAATGTATTGGGATGAAGGAAATTACGCGGCTAGTTTGCCCAACCTTTCGTTCTTAGAAAACGTTATTCCTACTATAAACAGTAGTTTTTTCTGCATTGATATTGCCCAACAAGAAAATGGTCAATGGATTGTTGTAGAATTAGGAGATGGTCAAGTCTCTGGATTGCCAGAAAATGCCGATAAAGCTACATTTTATAACCATTTCTCTTAAAATCAATTTCTATGAAACAATTTATCCTCATCGTTGCTCTATTCAGCATTTGTTTTGCTGCTCAAGCACAAAAAGTAGATTCCGACTTAAAGCTAAGTACCTTGTCGTTTCAAAAAACTTTCCAACAAGAGCCTTTAGTTATTGATGTAAAAAAAGCAAGAAAAAGCCCCACATTTGAACTACCTAAAGTACCCAATATCATTTGGAAGCACCATCCAGAAACTGTTAGTTATTATAATAATCATAGATTAAACCCACTGTGCTTTAATCAATCCAACGGTTGGGAGATGATCCAAGTACGCCCGATGAAGCACCAAGTGCTTTATGATGCGGCAGCCATTGGAGGAGGTATTATTTTAGGAACCGTTTTGGAAGCATTAAGCCAACTGTAATCAATCGCCTACAATAAATTCCTCATGCGCTTACCGGCTACTAATGCCCTTTATTGCGTTGGCATTCTTACACTTTTACTAGGTTTATCTTGTATTGATATAGGGCATAATTGGTCGGATGATTTTGCCCTATATCTACAGCAAACTCAAGCTCTTTGGGAAGGCAATACAGAGGACTTGCTTAAAGCCAACTACTTTGCCATGGAACATTCCTACGCCCATGTTGGTCCTTACCTGTATCCAAATGGTTTTCCTATCTTGTTGCTCCCTATTTATTTGATTTTTGGATTGAATTTTTGGGTTCTAAAAGTATATTGTTTGCTCTTTCTTATAGCAAGCATTCCTTTTATTTATGCAATTTTCAAACAATTTGGATGCTCTACCCCAAAAGCCCTTGCCATTACCTTCTTAGTTGTTATTAATTACCATTTTATACGTTTCTCAGATCACATTTTATCAGATCTCCCCTTCTTTTTCTTTAGCTTATGGAGTTATTATCACCTTCAACGACAGCAATATAACAGCTACTTTCAAAGTATTTTTTTAGGCATCCTCATTTTTTTTACGTATAACATTAGAGATATTGGCATTGTCCTATTGCCTTGTCTTTTTGCCTATCAATGGCAGCAATTTAAAACAGCAAAAAAAGCTTCTTTAGAGATTTACCTACTACCTTACATCAGTTTTGTATGTCTATGGTTAATGCGCTGGTATTGGTCCCCCTCTGTTTCAACCAAACAACTTAGCTTATTGTCTGAAACTTCTCTGGATATTATTATCAACAACTTCTACTATTATTTTTTATTAGTAGGCAACTATTTCTTAATTTTTAGAAATATTCCAACGTCTATTGCATTAGTGGTTGCCTGTTTCTTTAGTAGTTTAATCCTTCTTGGTATCTACCAAAAAGGCAATGCACACCTACCACTCTTGGTTTACCTTGGAGGAACAATAAGCATTTGTTTGATATGGGTTAGCTTTCAAGGCATGCGCTTTCTATTTCCAGTACTTCCTTTTTTGATCTACTTCCTATTAGAAGGCATCAAAGGGTTGCCCATTGCCCCAAAATTTCAAAAATACATCATTATAGGATTACTTTTAAGTAGTTTAAGCCAGAGTTTATTAACCAGCTATTATTATTGGCAGAAAGATACCAATGAAGCCTACTCCATCGAGCTGCAACAAATCTATCAATACATAAAAAACAATACTCCCAAAGAGGCTATCATTGTCTTTTACAAGCCAAGAGCACTGCGTTTATTTACGCAACGAAATGCCGTGCAAAAAGATATTTCAACAGCACATTATAACTTAAAGAAACGCACTCATTCACTCCTGCCAACAGACTCTATTTTATTAAAAACAGAACATTATATCTTAACTTATAAAAAGACTCGTTAGCCCTTTTGGTTCTTGTACCAAAAAAAATAGTGCCTATCTCATCTATGAAATAGGCACTATAATCCGCTTAATGACTTACGATCCGTGCGTAAAGTACAATAAGAGATTAACTCAATGCATCGACCGCTTTTTTAATGCGCTTTATTGCTTCCTCTAACTGTTCTTCAGATGTAGAATAAGCAATGCGCACACAATCATCTGCACCAAACGCTTCTCCAGCAACAATAGCAACATGAGCTTTGTGCAAAATATATTCGCAAAAATCCGAAGAATTTTGAATCGTCTGACCATCTACGGATCTGCCGTAAAGAGCACTAATATTAGGAAAAACATAAAAAGCCCCTTCAGGAAAATTCACTTTAAAGCCGTCAATTTCTTGTAATAACTTTAGAACCAAATCACGGCGTTTTCTGAACGCTTCATTCATATCATAGGTCGGCTTCATATCAGCCAACAAAGCCTCCGCAGCTGCTTTTTGTCCAAAAGAGTTTGCCCCAGAAGTAAACTGACCTTGCATTTTAGCACAAGCATTGGCAATCCAAGTTGGAGCTGCCATATACCCCAAACGCCATCCCGTCATAGAAAAGCCTTTAGAAAAACCATTAATAACAATACAACGATCCTTGATGGAGTCAAAGCTAGCAATGCTACAATGACCGCCTTCTAAGAAGTTGATGTATTCATAAATTTCATCCGAAGCAATCAAAACCTCAGGATGTCTTTCCAAAACCGCTACCAAAGGCTCAAAATCTGCCTTAGAATAAACTGTACCAGTAGGATTGCAAGGAGAAGAAAACAAAACCATACGAGTTTTGGCTGTAATAGCTGCTTCTAGTTGACTTGCTGTTATTTTAAAATCATTATCAATAGTAGCATTTACAAATACAGGCTTTGCGCCACTCAGCCCGATAATTTCTTTGTAAGAAACCCAATACGGAGCAAAAATAATAACCTCGTCTCCTTCATTGAGCAAAGACAAGGACAAGTTGGCCAAACATTGCTTGGCACCATTAGAAACTACAATTTGATTTTTATCAAAATCTAGATTATTGTCACGCTTAAATTTGGTAACAATTGCTTCTTGTAACTCTACTAACCCAGGAACAGGCGTATACTTAGTATAGCCCTCTTGCAATGCTCTATTAGCGGCCTCTTTGATGTGGCTGGGCGTATCAAAATCAGGTTCTCCCAAGCTAAGACTAATTACTTCATGCCCTTGAGTCTTCAATTCTCTTGCTAATTGAGCCATTTTGATGGTGGCAGATTCCGCCATATTTTTTAAACGGTCAGAAACGTACATTCTTAATAGTAGTTTTATGGTTGATTAATTATTGTTTTTTTCTATTTTTTTTGCACTATCCCATAATTCATCCATTTCGTCTAAAGACAAATCCGCTAAGGGTTTCGTTGCGTGGTCTTCAATATACTTAAATCGTCGGATAAATTTTTTGTTGGTTTTTTCTAAGGCGGCTTCTGGGTCAATTTTGAGATAACGAGCATAATTAATCAATGCAAAAATCACATCTCCAAATTCATCTGCAATACGCTCAGAACTTTCTCTATCATCAACAGAAACCTGTAATTCGCCTAGCTCTTCTTCTACTTTTTCCCAGACTTCTTCTATTTCTTCCCACTCAAAGCCTACCTGTTTTACTTTTTCTTGAATTCTGTAAGCCTTTACCATAGACGGCAAAGATTTTGGGACACCCTGCAAGATAGATTTTTTTCCTTTCTCTTGTAATTTTAACAACTCCCAATTTTTCTTAACCGTCTCTTCGTCTTCTGCCACCACATCACTATAAATATGCGGATGTCGATGGACTAATTTATCACAAATTGCATTTAACACGTCCGTAATATCAAAAGCTTTTTTTTCACTGGCTATTTTAGAATAAAAAACCATGTGTAGCATTAGGTCTCCTATCTCACCTTTCAATTCCTCCATATCTCCTTCCTGAATAGCATCCACCAATTCGTAGGTTTCTTCTATTGTCAATAGACTCAAACTCTCCAACGTTTGTTTTCTATCCCAAGGACATTTTTCTCTTAAGTCATCCATAATGTTGAGCAAACGCTCAAACGCCTTTAATCTTACATCCATATTGTGCTTATCTTAGTAGTTCTTCGTAAAGGTATAAATAACTTCGTTCAATTAATAATTACCTATACTAGAGTTCGTTGATTTTTTACTTTTTTAGTTCGCTATGCTGATAAGAGCCTACACCTGAGTAATAAAAAAACAAAAAGCACATACATACCAATCTATCAATCAACACTTTTAACACACAACTCCAATAACACCATAAATCTTCCCATAGTAACAACATAGTTAACTACAGAGTTATACACCATTGTTTTACCAAAAAGAGAAAGCCGCATTGAAGACTATTTTCCAATCTGTCCTCAATACGACTTTCATTTATAAACCGTATGAATATAATTAACGTCTTACTCCTTGATAATTTTGTGCGTATAAATGCCTTTTGAACTTCGAAGTTCTAAGAAATATACTGCCGTTGGCAACGCATCAACATTCAATTGAATGAACTGCTCACCATCTACTGTTTTTTCTACCAACACACGCCCATTTACATCCATCAATCGAACAAATCCTTGTTCCAACACCTCTTCTAACTCTATATTAACTTGTCCTGTTGTTGGATTAGGATATACACGAGCCTGCATGGTTCCTTCTTCAATAGTTGACACAGCATTGACAACTACATTAAAACAACTTGAAGTACTAGTACAATTATTGAAAGTAATCATCACCGCATAATCACCATCTATCGAAGGTGTAAAACTTTGCATGGTTTCTCCGACGATTGCTGCATTTCCATTGTTACAATCTACCCATTGATAAGTAGCTCCACTTTGGTTCGCTGTTAAAACAATTCCACTTTGAGTAACCATTGTATCTATTGTAGTAATGGTCAAATCCAAGGTCACCACACTATCACAACCTACTGCATTCGTCAAAGTATGCGTTGCTGTGTTGTTAGAACTCGTGTAGGTATTCCCATCTATCCATGTGTACGTATCACATGCTGTTTGTACATCTGTTCCCGTTGTTGGCGTGTTGATCGTCAAATTCAAGGTTACCACACTATCACAACCTACTGCATTCGTCAAAGTATGCGTTGCTGTATTATTAGAACTTGTGTACGTATTCCCATCTATCCATGTGTACGTATTACAAGCTGTTTGTACATCTGTTCCTGTTGTAGAGTTATTGATTGTCAAATTTAACGTCACTACACTATCACAACCTACTGCATTCGTCAAAGTGTGTGTTGCTGTGTTGTTTGAACTCGTGTACGTGTTCCCATCTATCCATGTGTACGTATTACAAGCTGTTTGTACGTCTGTTCCCGTTGTAGAGTTATTGATTGTCAAATTTAACGTTACCACACTATCACAACCTGCTGCATTCGTCAAAGTGTGTGTTGCTGTATTATTAGAACTTGTGTACGTATTCCCATCTATCCATGTATAAGTATCACAAGCCGTTTGTACGTCTGTTCCCGTTGTAGAGTTATTGATTGTCAAATTTAACGTCACTACACTATCACAACCTACTGCATTCGTCAAAGTGTGTGTTGCTGTGTTGTTAGAACTCGTGTACGTATTCCCATCTATCCATGTGTACGTATCACAAGCTGTTTGTACATCCGTTCCTGTTGTAGAGTTATTGATTGTCAAATTTAACGTTACCACACTATCACAACCTGCTGCATTCGTCAAAGTATGGGTTACTGTGTTGTTTGAACTCGTGTACGTGTTCCCATCTATCCATGTGTACGTATTACAAGCTGTTTGTACGTCTGTTCCCGTTGTAGAGTTATTGATTGTCAAATTTAACGTTACCACACTATCACAACCTGCTGCATTCGTCAAAGTATGGGTTACTGTGTTGTTTGAACTCGTGTACGTGTTCCCATCTATCCATGTGTACGTATTACAAGCTGTTTGTACGTCTGTTCCCGTTGTAGAGTTATTGATTGTCAAATTCAACGTTACCACACTATCACAACCTGCTGCATTCGTCAAAGTGTGTGTTGCTGTATTATTAGAACTTGTGTACGTATTCCCATCTATCCATGTGTACGTATCACAAGCTGTTTGTACATCCGTTCCCGTTGTAGAGTTATTGATTGTCAAATTCAACGTTACCACACTATCACAACCTGCTGCATTCGTCAAAGTGTGTGTTGCTGTGTTGTTTGAACTCGTGTACGTGTTCCCATCTATCCATGTGTACGTATTACAAGCTGTTTGTACATCTGTTCCCGTTGTGGAGTTAACTAAGCATGAAACATATTCTGCTGCTCCAATATCTCTACGACCTCCTTCTATACTGCCATTTTGTGCATCTGACATATCATTAGGATTTCCAGCATTAATCGCAATACTACCAACCCCTGGCATTCTTGTTTCCGTTACACCTCCATTATTTTGAAGTGGTCCAAGATTAACATTCGCAGCCGTTACTCCTACTTGATCTGTTGGCAACGCTCCACTCCGCCCAGCATCACTAATAAGGTTGTATCCGCTCGATGATATAGCTGAGCCTCCATTACCCCCTGACGTTCTAGAAACATAAAAATCACCTCTTGTATTAAATGCCCAAATACTACTTCCTATTGTTATATTGCCATTACCTCCTCTATTACCATAGTAAATTCCCTTTCCTATATTATCAACGACACTACATCCATACATCGTTAAATAATATCCTAAACTAGCAGCGGTAGCATAAATACTACTTGTTACCGTAAGAGCGGCACCATGTATTCCTAGGTAAGTATTTACATTCCCTGTAAAAGTAGATTTTGTAATGGTAATATTCGTATTTGAGTAGGTGCCATCAGGATCATGGTATGAATAAAAGGCAGCACCTTCGTACCCTGTATTATTTGCAAAGGTTGTTTCTGTAATATTTATGGTCATATCTTTGGTTGGCAATGAGGTGTTATCAATCCCATTGCGACAATAAATCGCTCCTCCATGTCTAGAACCAACAGCTGTATTGTTGCTAAAAGTCGTCTTGGAGATATTCCATGTCAACGCATAAGCATCATGACTCGTCAAATAAATCGCTCCTCCTCCAGAAGTACTAGAGTTATTATCAAACAAACATTCCTCTATAATAACATCTTTATCAGAAGTTTGAGAAAGGCTAGAATTGATGGCTCCTCCATAATTAGCTGAATTATTTTTGAATTCACATTTTTTTAAAGTAATACCACTACAAGCTAGGATCGCAATTGCTCCCCCCTTACCAAATTGTGTTGTAGATCCGTTTATAAAACCGAGGTTTTGTATTTCTAATGGGGGGCTAAATCGTGAAAAACTTACCTCTGCGATATTGGTACTAGTTTGACCACTAAGGTACAATTTATAATTAGGCATATTGGGTCCTAAAATGACAAGACTCCGATTGAGAATAAGTGGTGAATTTAGTTTTATAGTATCGCTACTACTAGAAAGCATAGCATTAGAAAAGAGAATTGTATCACCAGTAGCAACAAGACCGAGTACATCCCTTAATGATCCGCTACCTGTATCATTCAAATTAGTAACAGTGTGAGAAGTTGCAAAACTTCCAAAACTGTTCATGAGCAAGCAAAGAACAAGACTTACTTTTAATAGTCGATTTAAAATCATTTGTGTTTTTTATGTTTATTGTAAATAATAGTAGCCCTCCTTGGGCTGTTGAATAACAAGAGTTTATAAAAGTTATTTTTTAGTCATAACTTTGATTATGCAAATGTACTCTACTAGTTTCATAACCTCAAATCACTTTTAAGCCCTTTTTTAGGCTTTCAAAAAGTTCAAAAAACAAATAACCAGCTACAATTCAATTATTTAGACCCAATCATTCTAAAAATTCAGAAACATATTTTTTTTGATTACAAAATTAAAAAAATTCGCAAATAATTTAAACGTCATAATAGTAATTTTTTATTCCCAATGACGCCTTATGCTAAAAATAAAAAGCCGCATCAAATACTGTTTTACCAACTGTACTCAACACGACTTTTTTATAAACAATAATAAATCTTCAGCCTTTTATTCGTTTAAAGCTTTTTTCACTGCCAATTCTATTGTTGCAATATCTTCTAGAGATTCCAAATTCAACGTTGAATCAAGATTCCACAAACAGGTTTTATGGACATGCTCATTGTAAATTGTCACTGGAACATTCTTTAAGAAATCTTTAGCTATCTTTTTTGTATTCTCCGTTTGGTAATCTGAACAAAAAATGGTTATAACTATAGCTTTTTGCTTATTATTTAGGGCACTAGAGTAAAAATCTACACAAGAATTTACATTTCCTTCATTGATGTAATCTCTTGTAAATTCTGCTCCTTGAATATCTTCATCTTGGATGATCATATTAATATTTTCCCATGTATCTTGATTCATATTGTATATTTTTGTTGTTTACAATTTTTATACTTAATAAGAGTTGCGTTTACATAAAACAATAGTTCGTTGAAACCATTCAGTAGCACCGCAGGCAATCAACGAACTACTAATAAAAACAACTCTTATATTACTAATAACCTACCAGAGACAGTATTAAACTCCTAGTCAAAGGTTAGTTATTCGTCAAGCAATTTATTCTTTAATAATTTTTTGGCTATAAACACCTTTTAAACTTTGCAACTCTAAGAAATAAACAGCTGTTGGCAACGCCTCTATATTCAATTGAATGAACTGTTTACCATCTATAGATTGCTCTAACAATAAACGTCCATTTACATCCATCAATCGAGCCACGCCTTGTTTTAACACCTCTTCTAATTCTATATTAACCTGTCCTGTTGTTGGATTGGGATATACACGAACCTGTTTGATCCCCTCTTCTACCGTTGGTAGTGCATTCACAACTACATTAAAACAACTTGACGTGCCAGTACAATTATTAAAGGTAATCATCACTGCATAATCGCCATTTGCTACTGGTGTAAAACTTTGCCCAGTCGCCCCAGCAATTGCTGTATTTCCATTGTTACAATCTACCCATTGATAAGTAGCTCCACTTTGATTTGCTGTTAAAGTTAAACCATTCTGACTTACGGTTGTATCTACTGTAGTAATCGTCAGATTCAAGGTTACCACACTATCGCAGCCTGCTGCATTCGTCAAAGTATGCGTTGCTGTGTTGTTAGAACTTGTGTACGTGTTCCCATCTATCCATGTGTACGTATCGCAAGCCGTTTGTACGTCTGTTCCCGTTGTAGAGTTGTTGATCGTCAAGTTCAACGTTACCACACTATCACAACCTGCTGCATTCGTCAAAGTATGTGTTGCTGTGTTGTTAGAACTCGTATACGTATTTCCATCTATCCATGTGTACGTATCGCAAGCCGTTTGTACATCTGTTCCTGTTGTTGGCGTGTTGATCGTCAAGTTCAACGTTACCACACTATCACAACCTGCTGCATTCGTCAAAGTATGCGTTGCTGTGTTATTAGAACTTGTGTACGTATTCCCATCTATCCATGTGTACGTATTACAAGCTGTTTGTACATCTGTTCCTGTTGTTGGCGTGTTGATCGTCAAATTCAAGGTTACCACACTATCACAACCTACTGCATTCGTCAAAGTATGCGTTGCTGTGTTGTTAGAACTCGTGTACGTATTCCCATCTATCCATGTGTACGTATCACAAGCTGTTTGTACATCTGTTCCTGTTGTAGAGTTATTGATTGTCAAATTCAACGTTACCACACTATCACAACCTGCTGCATTCGTCAAAATATGCGTTGCTGTATTATTAGAACTTGTGTAGGTGTTCCCATCTATCCATGTGTACGTATCACAAGCTGTTTGTACATCTGTTCCCGTTGTAGAGTTATTGATTGTCAAATTCAAGGTCACCACACTATCACAACCTACTGCATTCGTCAAAGTATGGGTTACTGTGTTGTTAGAACTTGTGTACGTATTCCCATCTATCCATGTGTACGTATCACATGCTGTTTGTACGTCTGTTCCTGTTGTTGGCGTGTTGATCGTCAGATTCAAGGTCACCACACTATCACAACCTACTGCATTCGTCAAAGTATGGGTTGCTGTGTTGTTAGAACTTGTGTACGTATTCCCATCTATCCATGTGTATGTGTTACAAGCCGTTTGTACGTCTGTTCCTGTTGTTGGCGTATTGATCGTCAGATTCAAGGTCACCACACTATCACAACCTGCTGCATTCGTCAAAGTATGGGTTGCTGTGTTGTTAGAACTCGTGTACGTGTTTCCATCTATCCATGTGTACGTATTACAAGCCGTTTGTACGTCTGTTCCTGTTGTAGAGTTATTGATCGTCAAGTTCAACGTTACCACACTATCACAACCTACTGCATTCGTCAAAGTATGGGTTGCTGTATTATTAGAACTCGTGTACGTATTCCCATCTATCCATGTGTACGTATCGCAAGCCGTTTGTACGTCTGTTCCTGTTGTAGAGTTATTGATCGTCAAGTTCAACGTTACCACACTGTCACAGCCTGCTGCATTCGTCAAGGTATGGGTTGCTGTATTATTAGAACTCGTGTACGTATTCCCATCTATCCATGTGTACGTATCGCAAGCCGTTTGTACGTCTGTTCCTGTTGTAGAGTTATTGATTGTCAAATTCAATGTTACCACACTGTCACAGCCTGCTGCATTCGTCAAGGTATGCGTTGCTGTGTTGTTAGAACTTGTGTACGTATTCCCATCTATCCATGTGTAAGTATCGCAAGCTGTTTGTACGTCTGTCCCTGTTGTAGAGTTGTTGATCGTTAAATCTAACGTTATAACCGAATCACAAGTCCCTGGTGTACTAACAGTATCTACATAAATACCTGAATTCATATACACCTGCCCATTAAATGAATAGCTATTACAAGCGGTTACGGTTCTAGTCGCATACCCCAAAGAAGAAGTAATATTAATATCATCTAAATAAATGTTGTTGCCATATCCCGACAACACTGTAAATTTCACAATCACATCTGGCATATTACTGTAAGCTGACAAGTCGGCCGTATCTCGCACCCAATCAGAAGCCGTAAATGGAGGAAGAAAGTTGCTTGTACTTGCTCCCGCAGTTGCTAAATCCGCTCCTGATTTCATCCATACAGTTGTCCATGTTGCCCCACAATCCGTAGAAACTTCTACTTGCATGGTATCGACATTCCCTAAGTAATTTTGATGTGCGTAAGAAAAAGACACTTGAGCATTACAATCCAAATCGACTTTCTTCATTACAATAGCCATTTCATTGCCCGCAGGTATCGCATAAGTTCTAAAGCGAATAGAACGGTCTGAATTGACAAATCCTCCTGTTTGTCCATAACCGTACAACGAACCCTCTAAAGAAGAGAAATTGGCTTCTGATATATTATTAGGGTTATAAAAGTAAGCGTTCGTCAATTCTCGTGAATAACCAGTTCCTGAAATAAGTGCTCCTCCTTCCATATTTTCGGATAGGGTACCATTGCCTCCTGGTGTATTATAAATAATTAAATCCAATTGCACCACAGAATCACATCCAGTCCAAGAACCTCCTTGTATAATGTGTGTTGCTGTATTATTGCTACTTGTATACGTTTTTCCATCAATCCAAGTGTAGCTACTACAAGCCGTTTGCACGTCTACCCCACCAACAACAGGAGCAAAACGCCAAGCTTCAGGGGTCGCAATGGTCCATGCTATGCCATTTCTATTAGGCGCACTATATCCCAATACTCCTGTTCCATTTTCAATTCCCAATGTGTGTCTGCCTGCTGCCGGTTGTTTTGCAACATGCACTTCGATGATGTTGGTACTTTCGTAAATATGAATTTGCCCTTGTACACTGTCTCCACTAGGGTGATGTTCAATGTCAACAAACTCTACGACCAAAACTCTATTTGGTGCTGTTCCTGCTGTAAGGTAACGAATTGTTCCTCCATTCGGTGGCAACAAATCTTCCCAAAACAAAGCGATTAAGTTATTAGGTTGGTTGGTATTTGGCAATACCTGCCCTGAACAACAACCACTAGTAGTCGTATTCGTTCCAAATGTTATAAAACCATTGGAGCTAATTCTAAAATCATTGTATGTGTTTCCAAAAAAGTTAAAATCAAATCCAATTGGTAGACTTGCACTTAAAGCATCATCTCCTAAATTAACGGATGTTCCACCAGTAGCATTTATTGAAGTGTAAGTAATAGCGGATACATCATAAGTAGCTCCTCCAATCGTCAGATTAAGTGTTACGATAGAGTCACACCCACCAGCATTTGTTAAGGTATCCATATATACTCCTGAATTGGTATAGGTTTGTCCATTATAAGTATAGGAACCGCAAGCTGTTGCAGAGATACTGTTGGTTGTTGGATTACAAGCCGTACTTGTAGTTGTTGTTAATTTTGCCAAAAACCCATCCACAAAACCACCTCCATAAGTATTCTGATGACCACTTAATGCAATACCACTTGTAGAGCTTGTGTGTCCTGCCAAATAAACATGACCATTGGCATCGACAACACAACCTCTCCCTATATCACTAGCACTTCCACCCAAATAAGTTGCCCATTGACGCACACCATTCGTATTAAATTCAACTAGAAAAGCATCTTGACTACCTCCATGCGTATTTTGATGACCACCTGAAGCGATATTACTAGTAGATGCCGAAAAACCTCCTAAGAATATATTTCCATTGGTATGTATCGTCCCATATCCGCCAACATCAGAAGAACTACCTCCGTAATAAGTTCCCCATTGACGCACACCACTGCTATTAAACTTTACTAAAAAGGCATCTTGGCTACCACCTCCATAAGTATTCTGATGACCGCCTGAAGCCATATTCGTAGTAGATTCTGTTGAACCTATCAAAAAGATATTTCCATTGGCATCTGCAACACAAGCATTACCATTATCATCACCAGCAGTACCATAATAAGTTCCCCATTGACGAACGCCATTACTATTAAACTTTACGAGAAAAGCATCTTCGCCACCTCCATAGGTATTTTGATGCCCACTTGAAGCAATGTTATTCGCAGAACGGGTGATACCCGTTATATACGAATTGCCATTAGCATCTGCTGTACAATTAAGAAATATTTCTGTATCTGCACCACCATAATAGGTTGCCCACTGACGCGTACCATTACTATTAAACTTTACCAAAAAAGCATCCGAAGTCCCTCCTCCATGTATATTTTGATGACCACCTGAAGCGATACTACTAGTAGACTGTGCTCTTCCTACTATAAAGACATTGCCATTGGCATCTATAGCACAACCATCTCCAACATCACTGCCTATACCACCATAATAGGTTGCCCACTGACGAGTACCATTCGTGTTAAATTTGACCAAGAACGCATCTTCGCCACCTCCATACGTATTTTGATGACCACTTGAAGCGATGTTATTCGTAGAACGGGTATACCCTGCTAGGTAAATATTGCCACTGGGATCTACAGCACAACCATTCCCTATATCACTACCTGTACCACCGTAATACGTTGCCCATTGACGAACGCCATTGCTATTAAATTTAACCAAAAACGCATCTTCAGTGCCACTTCCATGTGCATTTTGATGACCACCTGAAGCGATATTACTAGTAGATCTACTGTAACCAGATACAAAAATATTTCCATTAGCATCGGTAGCACAACCAGTAATTCGGTCTAAGTCTGATCCTCCATAATAAGTAGACCAAATTAGGCTAGGGTCGATTATCAAGGCTTTGGTGGGGTCATAATTGCCAAGCTTAAATCGAATGCTATTTCCTTCCAACTCAAAAGAAGAACGCACTTCTTTTTTGCCTTGAAAAGAAACAGGAGCCTGCTCTGTAATTGTTCCCATAGAATTCGATAGTGTAAAACTACCATTTTTATTAAGCTGTAGTCCTTCATGGTGCTCAAACGCTAACTGAATTTGCGCAGGATCAGCGCCTGGATGTACTACAAAGTCATATTTCAACCCTTTATCTGTTGTGTATACCACCCAATCGATTCCAGGATAAATGTCTTTGTAAATTAATTTACCATAACTATGAATGTCTAGTCTATTTTCATTGTAATAATTGATGTAATTCTCCTGTTCCTCTTCCGCTTTAATAATAGCATTTGAATTAGCACCAACCAAACGCATATCCATTCGGTAAGTTTCTAAATCAACTGATTTCGGAGAGGCTTCCCTCCATTTATTATCATTTGAATTAGCAGCATTGACATCGTTAACCTTGCTAAACTGATAAGCAATTCCTGTCGATAGCATAAAGACGCTCGTTCCTCCCTGTTTGTAACGATAATGAACATAGGGTGCTCTATTGCCTTCTATATCCCGAATTTGACCTTTATTTTCCTCAAAGGCTGTTGATTGCCCTGAATGGATAAGCGCAGTTCCCTGTGCTAAGCTTACCCCCTGCCCATAACTAATTTGCAGGGTACAAAAGAGTAAAAGAAAAGAAAATAGTTTCATTTTTAGTAGTTTTAATTGCTTTGCAATCATTTTGATTACAGAAAAACATTATTTAGTAGATAAAAGTAAACATTTTGATGCAAAAGTATTCTTTTACTTATTTAACTCAAAAGCATCTTTTTGAGCATTTTAAAAGATTCAGCAAACTAATTCACAATACAAATCCATAAAAAACAATTACTTACAAGACAAAATAAAATATTTTTAGCCATATTTTTCTTTTAACAACACTTCCAAAATTATCACCAAATAATTTAAATACATAAAGTCATATTCTTTCACTTTAAGACAAGAGATGGCTCAATAATGCTGTTCCTATTTTTTAATTTTTATATTTGTTAACTCATCTATTTAACTAGAATAGTCTGTTTTCAACCTTATGCATCAAACAATCTCATATTCTTTAAGCTTTTTAGAGAAAAAGCACCTATCTACTGTGCTTGCTATTAGTCAACAACAACTAGGGGTAGGTTTTCTAGACCCAATATTGTTAGAAACCTATTTAAAAGCAGCGAATCAATTCTGCCATATTGTTTTACACAACGATCAGGTCATTGGCTTTTCATTAATGGAAATTTCCCATAGAACGATAGTGGCTCAAAAAATGAAACAAGCAGAACAATGGTTTTTAGATTACTTCAAAGACTACGACTATATTGGTTATCGTTCTCTAACGGCTGTGGATCGACGTTTTGAAGGCAAAGGAGTTGCTAGTTTTCTGGTAAAAAATGGCTTACAATTTTTATCACAAAAAGTACCCGTTGTTGTTTGCGATGCTTGGAAATCAGCAAACACTCATATTGGTTCGATTTTAGAAAAAAATGCCTGTCAACCACTAAAGGAAGTTCCTCATTTTTGGGCAATGGAAAGCATTCAGCATAATTACGAATGTAGTATTTGTGGTACGCCTCCTTGTCAATGTACTGCTATTATCTACGCTCGTTTTTTTGATAATAATAACACCAATACTCCCCATAAGAATAGACAGAACTACTGGTGGGAACGTTCGGACTTGCATTATCAGAAAGGCTATTTAAATTTTGCTACTACCAATCTTGTGGATTTTGTTAAGAACAAGCCAACTCCATTTTATGTCTATAACATTCAACGTATTTTAGACAAATACCAATCTCTATCTGCTGCTTTAAATCCCCATGCTATAGCTTACAACATTTACTATGCAATGAAAGCCAATAGGCACCCAGCCATATTAAGTCATTTAAAAGCTCAAACTAATATTGGGATTGATGTTTGTTCTCCCAATGAATTAGACTGGGCGATTCAACATGGCTTTCAAGAACAAGAGATTACTTATACTGGTACTTCTTTGTCACAACAAGACTTAATTGTTTTAACACAACATCCTCAAATCAAAATAAACTTTGATGCTATTAGCCCCATTCGACGCTTCATTCAATTAAATTCTAATCAAACTAGAGCAATTGGTATTCGAATCAACGCAGATATTGGCATGGCTTACAAACAAGATTTGGAATATTCTGGCAACAAGATTGTAAAATTTGGGATTTATCAAGAACAATGGGCAGCTTTAAAAGCACTTATTGATTCCTCCAATTTGGTCGTAACAACGGTTCATTGCCATTCAGGTTCTGGATTTTTAAGTGATCAATTACAACGTTTGCCGCGTATTTTTGATGTAATTGATGCTTTTATTGAGCTTTTCCCCACTGTTGAAGTTTTAAATCTAGGAGGCGGATTGGGTGTTCCACAAAATCAAGGCGATCAAATTCTAGATTTGGACGAATGGGCTTCTATTATTTGCCGCTATGCCGCCAAAAAAGGCTTGCGATTAGCTTTTGAACCTGGTGACTTTTTGGTCAAAGATGCAGGAATATTGATTACCCAAATAAACACCATTGAAGAAAAGAAGGGCAAATACTTCGTTGGCATTGACACAGGCATGAATATGAATAATGAATACGCCTACTATAAAATGAACTTAGAGGCAGTTCCTCTTATCGCTCCCAAAAGCAACCAAACGTTTAAAGCCACACTAGCAGGAAACATCAACGAACCTATTGATCTTTTTTCGGAAGACAAGCCACTAACATTTGTAGAAGAGGGGGATTATTTAGCACTCCTAAACAGTGGTGGTTATGGCGCTTCTCCAAGTTCCAATCATTGCATGAGGGGCGGTTTCAAAGAATACATACTTTACCAAAAAAATTAAACATAACACAACAAAGCAAAGACGATAAAACAATGACTTACAAAGCTTTAATTCCATTCTCTGGCGGTATTGACAGCACAGCAGGTTTGTACCTAACCCTAACACGATATCCTAAAGAACATTTCCTTGTTTTTAAAGTAAATCTAATTAATGGCGAATGTGCCAGCCGAACCGTAAAAGAAGAACAAGCCGTTCATCATATTCTTGACGAGTTGAGAAGGATGGGAATTCAGAATTTTACATTCAAACGACTCTCTTTTGACTATTCTCAATTGGGTCCTCCTCCTATTTGGGATAGCGAAGCCGTGAATTTTGCAGCGGCAACTTGTTTGCGTGCGCATCCAGAAATTTCAGAAATGGTTGAAGGAGCGATTGCAGACGATTATTTGCAAGAAGGCTTTCAAGACCGATTGGATCAAATTGAAAAAATATTATACTTGGTTAGCGAACAAAAAAAAGAGGATTTTAAAATAGTTTTTCCTCTTAAAAATATGTTTAAATACGAAGTTATGAAAGCCATTCCACCCAACATCTTAAAGCTAACTTGGTCTTGTCGATATCCAGAAGGAGCTGCCAATTGGGAATTAAAACGCTGTCATAAGTGTTCTACTTGTGAGACAATAGATGCTGTGCTAAAAAAACACCCCGACGAATTTCGTTTTTTACAAGACAGTTGGCTCTGATAACCACACCAAAACACCCCATTATGAAACGCTTATTCCTATTTCTCTTTTTTTGTAGTTCTCTATCTCTTTTTGCCAATAACTATGAGCCTAAAGACGTTACCGAGCTACAAGCTCAATACAACTTACTAATTGATTTGCACAATGAGCAAAGTATCTCTGAAAGTGTTTTTGAAGAAAAAACGGCTTATTTAGAACGCTTGGCTACAGAGAAGTTTCAAGTTGATATAGAAGGTTTGGAACTTCAGCAAATTGTTCCTGCTCAACGAATTGACTGGATTGGGTCAGCGTTTTACGTCATATCGGCTTTATTATTACTGGTTATTCTCGGTCCTTTGCTAAAAATAATCTTAACACCTTTAGGGAAGATTATCAAAGCACTTATTGATCACAAAACAGTTCAGCAACTTATCCATGTAATTCGTACTTTCGTTCAAAAAACATGGGAACCACTGGCTTATCTAAGCCTCTTGTGTTTTTTGTATGTTGTTCACAACGAATATGCGGTTTTGGTTACTTCTTTCCTATTGGGTTCTTTGGTTTCTTATAGCATTTACAAACGAAGAGGAAAAACAAAAGCTACTGTATATCGCACCATTGGCTCTTGGATTTTAACCATTTTATGGGGGTTGATTGCCTATTTTTTTAACAACGCTTTTGTTGGATTCATGAGTGTTTCTTCATTTATTTCAAGCATCGGTTTCTTTTTTTTCATGGACTCGGGACTGATTATGTTAGGTTTCAAAAAAGACGACACTCCGTTTGTTTTAAAATTAACACTATTCACATTTGCACTGACACTTTTATCATGGTTAATTTTTTACACCCAGTACATTCCTACTTTAAGTGCTTTAAAAACACACCTGCGTGTCTTTGAAACAGGAATGACTTCGTTGATTCCTATGGTTTCTTTTTTAGGACTTTTCTATATTAATTATATTTATAATTACAAAGACAACCCTATAAAAAAAATAGTGACCGAAACCATTGCCTTGGTTGCTGCCCTAAGTGTTTTAGCGATTGCATTGGTATACGGTATTGGTAGTATGTTCTGGATTGGATTGTTATTTACAATATGGTTTTCTTGCGACAAATTCTATTTCTTTGTCTACAAAAAAGTAGACTTTGTATGGGCAGGCTTAATTTTAGCTGCACTTTTGGCTGGCGCAGGTTACTTTATCAAAACCAATCTACCTATGATTATGGAATATTTAAAGTTTTTAGACTTGTAAACAACTACCCAAACACTAGCAAACTACTACTTCTGTTATGATTATAAAAAAGAAAAGACCATCCACAAGGATAGTCTTTTCTTTTTTAACAGCATTTGGGAAACGAAAATGATGCGAATTATTTCATCTCTAACTTACCTACATGAAGTGGATTTCCTGTCGCATCTAAAATTCTATAAATGTACATACCAGCAGGTAAATTTTCGCGATTCACTTGAAGTCTTTCATTCGAGTTGAATTCTACTTGTTTTACCTGTTGACCTAATACATCATAAAGGGCAAAGTTCAACACTTTTTGTTCCTCTGCTTCTACTAAAATAGTAGTTTCTTCGTCCATTGGATTTGGAAATACTTGAACCAATAGTCCATTACTACCAACATCTGTTGCATCCAATATCTGCAAATCATTCTCTCCTTCTAGTCCATCAAGACCATCATTCACTTTAGAAACTATCGAATTGTTATTTCCGCCAGAATGAGTCGTAAGAGAAGAAGGAGCATTACTAGCACAATGACGAATATTTACCCCTACCAGTCTATGGTAACCAACTGTTGTCGTTCCTCCACATCCAACAGGAACATTCATTACTTCTAGATTATAATAACCACAATCATTTACCGAAGGAGTGAAATCAACTGTTGCTATAGAATTGCTAAAGTTGCTTGGAATAATATTGCTACCTGTCAACACTGTTCCTGTTGTAGGACTAACCAAACGAACAGACAACATAGACGAACCTTGTGTAAAGTCAATATTTGCTCCAGACAGACGCAATCTCAACTGACCCGCTGTCGGTGATGGATAAGGATAGACGCTATACAATACAGGATTCAATGTACTACTTACGGTTACAGCATTATTATAAGTTAAAATATTATTTGAACAAGTATTTGGAACATAAACTTCCAAATCATAATTTCCACAATCATACGGCATTGAGTTAAAGTACGCCATAACTTCATTAGTTGAAATTGGTGCACTGAAAGAAGATCCTACTCCCGCTCCTGTTACCGTATTTCTCAACATGAAATACATAGACGATCCTTGAGTAAAATCAATTCCTGTTCCCGAAATATTAAGGACTAATGATTGTCCACCTTGTGCTGGAGACGGGCTAGAAGTTACATTCGTAATAACCGCTGGAACATTTTGAGCATTTACATACAAACCATCTTCAAAGCAAACTGGGCAAGTATTTGGTGTCTGCTCTACACAAACATCATAACTTCCACCACACATATAATTAGGTGTTGTGTAATTAACGGTTACACTATTGGCTGAAACATTACTAGCTGTCGCATAGAATCGTTGACCATTAGATTTTCTAAAATAAACAAGTAAACTTCCTTGTTGAAAATTAACCCCTGTTCCTGAAATAGTAATTGGTAATGTTTGCCCTGGAGTAATAGTATCAGGGTTGACCATTGTAATTTGTCCCGTATTTCCAATAACATCAAACGCATTGGGCATCGTAATGGCACAAGAATTACTACCCGGATAGACAATCACATCATAAGAACCATTGCAAGTCCCTTGAGGTATATTTACATCAACTGTTATACTATTCGATGTACCGCCTGGATTGGTACTAGGGAACAAATAATTGCCCGTAGCTGGGTCGTAAAAATACACCCAAGCAGCATTGCTTCCTTGACCAAAATTCATATTTGTACCTGATATACCTACCGTTAGGTTTTGACCTACCGTTCCTACATTAGGGTTAACAGACGTAATCTGACCACAAGAAACACTAAATGCATTCGCATAAGTCATTTGCCCATTTGCAGGAGTAGTAACAGATAAATCTGCATTGCCACATACACCACAAGGCACATAAAAAGTAACATCCATATTGGTATTCGTAACTGTATTCAGATCTACTATACCATGTACACTAGTACTACCAAATATAGCAGCAATATAGTTAGCACTTCCTGCTGAAAAGTTTGTTCCACTTCCAGAGATATTCACAGTAAGCACTTCCCCCCCTCGAACTGGATTTTGGCTAGGAACAACCGAGGTTATTGATTGTCCTTTTAATAATACTCCTCCCCAACAACAGAGGAAAAGTATTAACAGTATTTGTTTCATAATTTCATATTTTAATGGTTTAAAAATTTGTTTAAAATCGGGGTTAATCTATTAGATTCTTCTTCTGTAATGGCCTGCTGTTCTTTTGCCACAAAAAGCAAATCTAGATGAATTTGTTGTTCGTAAGTTCTGTTATATTGATGCGCCTGTTCATGCATTCTTATTTGCCACTTTTCGTCTTTTCCAAACTGTTGTATAAACGGCACAAGAGATTGCAACGCTTCTTTCTCAGCCAAAAAACTTGCATAACTAGCACTGATTGCTTTCAAAAATTGTAAAAACTGACTATCTTGATAATTCTTGGGCACACAATTACCAATATATTTTATCGCTTTTTGAATTTCTTTTTGATTGTACGCTATTGCAGCCATATTCATATTGGCATCTGGAAAATGAGGAGCAAAGTGCAGCACTTGTTCAAAGTGCTTCTTAGATGCTTCAATATCCTGCAATCCAAAATAAGTAGTCGCTAAATTATTAAGGGTATGAATATGATAAGGATGCACCGCATTTGCATTTTGATACGCTACTAAAGCTTCTGGAAATCGTTTTTGCAAGTACAAAGCCTCTCCTCTATAACAATCAATAGGTGTTGCAGATGGATCCAACTCATACACCCAAGGATTGATAGATTCTAGCGTCGCCAATACATTCAAATATTGTTGTTGGCTTCTAGCACCTAGCGCTACTTTCAGTTGTCGTTCAAACTGCCACCTTTTGGCTGAAAAAGCCACTCCTAATACGGCTAACAATGGCAATACATAAGCAATACTGCCTATAGACTGAAACGATTTTTTCTTATTATTTTGATTAGAATATAATTGTTGGTAGGTGCTGATAATATATGCAATAATCACGCCACTCCATAGCAAATGTATAGGGCGTTCTTTAGGAAAATCAAATAAACTAAATAACATAAATGCAACCAACCCTGCTGCCATTGCTATGGTTATGGCATACGTAGTGCTATGTTCCTCTTCTGTGGTTCTTTTTAATACTTGAGTGGCATAATACAAAGCGCTCAACAGAATTAATAAGTAGGCAACCAACCCTAGTATCCCCATCTCACTAGCTACCCACAAATAGTCATTATGAGGTCGCTGAAAAAAGACTTCCCCTTGTTCTGATCGAAGTCCTGCTATATTGTATTTCGGAAAATGTATTTTCCAGTTTCCAAGACCAACACCCCTAAAAGGACGTTCTTTAATCATCTCGACGGTATTATTCCATAGCAACAAACGCTCTTTGATGGTTTCGGTATGCTCATTTTTAGTATCTTCATAGGTAAACAATGCCTGAATTCGCTCTACGGGAGCATTGGCTACATTATTTTGACTGCTTAAGAACCAAACAAGCCCAACACTTAAAGCTAAAACACCTCCTCCCATTAACCAATAGCGTGCTTGTAAAATTAGGTTGCGTTTAGCACTCGTTAACAAAAGGCAAATCAATGCAAAAAATGAGCCTCCTCCCAAAGCTAGCCATGCTGCTCGGCTTTGTGTAATCAAAATTAAGAGAATACCTACTCCAAAAACTAATCCTGCTAGTAGCTTCCAAAATCGGCTATTTTCCAACCGAAAAACAATAAAACTAAAAGGTAGGCTCATCACCAAGCCTGTAGCCAAAAGGTTTTTGTGTTCAAATGTTGAATTGACAAAATACAAAATCTTATCTTCCTCCAAGCGGTTAAAAATCGAGGCAAATTCTTTTAGACCTATAACTTCTACAACCAGCAAAGCAACAATACTCGCTTTCATAAATAACAATAAGCTCCCTTTTTCTTTTAGCAAAAAGGAGCTTAACCAAATAACATTTAGCCAACCAACTAGCTTTAACCATTCCCAAATTCCTTCGGATAAACTAAGTGTTCCTCCCAAAGAACAAAGCCCTATTAGTAAATAGGCAGTTAGGCTCATCCCTAAAGGATTAGAAAAAAATTGCTGTGTATGTTCTAAAAAAGTCTGTCTTTCCTTTATTAACAAATATAGGTTGGTGCAAACAACTGAAATTAATAAAAATGTGACGCGAGGAATAGACACAGCATCTACCAAACTACCATATGTCATTATTAATGGTAATAAAAGTAGCATACCAGCCCAAACCCTTTGGGATAATAGCATGTAGTAAAAATTATTGTTAATACGATTTAAAAGTACCTCTTCATCATAAACGCCTCAAAACGGAGTAAACACATTGCCTCAGTTCTATATTATTTAGTCTATAAACTTGTGATATTTTAATAAGCATTTGTTACTACTAGGCACTTATAGATGCTCTACACAGAAAATATAATTCAATTTCGAAATTGCATTCTAGTTAAATCATTGATTTGCTACTAAATTATTTTATTTACAAAAATATAAAAGAGCTAACAAACCTTATATTTATCTACATTTGAGGCTTTTACACTGTGTTCAAAATACAGTACAAAGATAATCTATTCTAATAGGAGAATCAAGATCTATTTGTTGTTGAAGATGTTAAATTTATTCCTTCTGAAAATACTGCCTCTACTCCCATAAATATAAACATTATTAAAATTAGTACTTCGTGGATTTTTTAGTTTTTTTTGTAAAAAACTAAAAAAGCATCTTTACATAATTTTGATTATCAACTCTTTAAAGAAGCAAGCAACAAAAACATATTCTATTGATAATCAATGGCGAAGCCCTCACACGGTAAACTGATGCGATTTTCCCACGAAGTAATTAAAAATGTAATTGAAAAACAAAAATGCTAATTTATTTACTAGATAAAATATTTAATATATATATGTATTGATTTCAGATCAATAACCAACACCACTTAACTTAAAACTACTCGACTTTAACGCTTTTATGCTTCTATATTCACTAATTTAGTTTCCCTTTGTCTCAAATCACTAGCTTGAGGCTAAGATACATTTATTACTAATAAGCTAAAAAAACATATTTTTAACTTTATCAGAAATCAATTGTAAGTTCAGAACAAAAGAAACAAATCTAAAAAACTAACAATCAAACCAATAAGAGCCAATAATTAAAAGTCATTTTTCAGCAAAAAAACTATTCTAATTTATAATATACAAATACTATCATAGCTACATTCTACGATATTAATACTGCTGCCTAAAATCCATAGCGCACGTTTCGGGTTGTTGTTTTCAAAACAATCGCCTAAATTTACTTTATGAAAGAAACTATAAATTATCAAAGAATAGAAAAGGCCATGCATTACATGGTACAGCACCTAAACGAGCAACCCAAAATAGAACAAATTGCTGCACATATACACTTGAGCAAGCATCATTTCCAGCGTATGTTCAAAGCATGGGCGGGAATTTCTCCCAAAAAGTTCTTGCAGTACTTAACGATACAAAGTCTAAAGAAAGAAATCGAAAGCACCAAAAACATACTAGAGTTGACAGAAAATATTGGTTTGTCTGCTCCCTCTAGAGCTTATGATTTGTTTGTTAATTTTGAAGCAGTTACACCAGGAGAATATAAACAACAGGGCAAAGGATTAACCGTTTTTTACGGTACTCATACAAGTCCCTTTGGCGATTGTTTTTTAGCTATAACGCAACGAGGAATTTGTGCATTAGATTTCTTAGATGACGACAAAACCTTTCGACTTGCCCAATTGCAACAACGTTTTTCAGCGGCTAAGTTTCAAGAAGCCCCGCAACAAATAGCTCCTTTGATAACGCAAATTTTTTCTCCCCAACCTCAACAATCCATGCCCATCTTACTCTCTGGCACTCCCTTTCAAATCAAAGTTTGGGAAGCTTTGCTCAAAATTCCTTTTGGAGCTGTTCGATCTTATCAACAAATCGCCCACCTTATTGGCAATCCTAAGGCAAGTCGTGCCGTAGGGTCAGCAATTGGTCAAAACCATATTGGCTATTTAATTCCTTGTCATCGAGTCATTCGGTCTGTAGGCGCTATTAGTGCCTACAAATGGAACAAAACACGCAAAGCTTCTATATTGGGCTGGGAAAAAGCTCGTTCGAGCGCAACCGATGATGCTTTGACTTAAATAGCCTGCATCATTTGTTCGACTTCCTCTACTGTCTTTTTCTTAAAAACAGGTTTCACCCCTTGCAAACTCTTTACTGTTCCTTCTTCCACAAAGACCTCCATACTATCTCCAACTACCCTAAAACCAATCAATTTAATAGCTCTATTGGCGGGAACTCGTAAGGCTTTAAAATTTTCTTGCATAGGAAACGCTTCTAATAAAGCTCTAAATCCACCTTCAAACAGAACAAGTACACGTGTATTTTGCGTATGCTCTGTAACAATTTCTAAATCCATAACATTGCTTTGATTTATAAATCGGTCGCAATTAATCCATCCTACGTTTTGAATACGCATGGCATTACTATAAATATCAACAACATCGCTCGGAGTCAAAATATTGAGTTTCGTTTTCGCTTCCAAGAATTTTTGCTCCATCTCTAAAGTTGCCTTTTCTTTTTCGCAAAAGCGAGTAATTAAAGGAAGCGTTTTAATCTGTTTGCGTTGTAACTCTTCATCAACTTTTGCCAATTTATTGTAATTATAAAGTTTTTTAACGATTGTTTTCATCGTTCGAATTCGGCGCAACTGATAAGGTCGCAAATTACCTTCACTATTCACTCGATTATACATATTCGCTACTCGGTAACGATTGGTCCTAAATTTTGAAGGATTAAAATTCCAATGAGCAGAATAATTTAATATTTTTTTTCCTAGCTTGTCAGACCAACATATTTCCACTAATCTAGCCTCTTCCTCTGTAAATTTCCTCAAACTTGTATTATGGAGTGTCTCCTGTAGTTCTTGAATAACAGCAGTTGTATCGTATGTTGTACTACTAATTTCTTGTTTTATATACGCTTTTCTTGCGGACATCCTTCCATTTCTTTGTCGAAATTGCCGACTAAAGCTATGCAATTGATAATAGGTCGCTAGATACTCTGCAAGATCAAAATTCGTCAAATGATCATACATTTCTTCTAGTACTATACGCATATTATCGTTATACAGACGATATTTCAAGACGTTTTTTTCATGCGTTGCCAAAGCTCGCTCGTAACGAATGCTATCCCTTCTATAATCCTTTTTTTTCTTTTTGTTGTACTGAACTTTTTTACGATATTTTTTTTGAAGGGCTACGTATTTTTTACGAATCTTTTTCTTGTAATTAACATCTGAGATATTTGTTGTTTGAGGCATTTTTGTACTCAAAACCTCTTTATTAGGTTTCTCTACTATTTTAAGACGAGGATATTTAGGGATTCGCTTTCTAAACCGTGGTTGATCTATTTCTTTGGGCAATTTTCGATTCCAAACAGGTACTTCTTTCAGCCCAGTCAAACTTTCGTTAAAAAGACTTTTTTGATACCTACTATATTCCCCTTCAAGCATTCTTCCACTCCACAACAAATTACCTTGATTATTGGATAAAACTTGCTGATTCGTAGCCACCCAATTGACCGTATTGGTCGAAGAATCTACTATACCATTAAACGTCTGCATTTCAGGCAAACTTGCCGCTGTGCTCGCCATCGCTGCTGTAATTGCTGCCCCTTCACGAATTTCTAAACGGTTGCCTGCTGTATCTTTAGCTTCTATAAAAAGCATACCTCCTGTTTCTAATAACCTTCCATCAGATACGGTACTCAAATTTTGAAATAGCATATCGCTATAAGTATAAGCCTCTTGCAACAAGAACGAAATTTTTCCATTGACGATATTTCCTTCTTGATCAACAAAGCAGTTCATAGGAATTTGCAGCACTGTTCCTTTTTTGCCCTTTATCACCGCCCCTTCCGAAGCATTGATAGTAAACTGTTGTTGAAATTGTACAGGATTTCGATTAAAAAAGCTTTCAATCGTAAACGCAGGTTCATTGAGAATTGCTTTACTAGAATCATTTTTTAGTGGCAACGCCCAATACTCTATTACCACACGACGATTCTCAGCTCGTTGAATAGCTATATTTTTATCTGGATTCAAACGCAGCTGTTGAAAAGCTTGAATTTCTATTTGCTCGGTTAAAACAGTTTGTGTTTTTAAGTATTCTTGAACTTCAGTCGTCCTTCTTTTTGCCAAAGCTGCATTCAATGTTGGGCTACCTACATCATCGGTAAATCCTTGTAAACGAAATCGAGTATCATCCGAAATCGGTATTTCTTGTAGAAAAGTCTCTAAAGTTTGGATTGCAGCAGCATCCAATGTAGCATTTCCCGAAGCAAAATAAACGACACAATCCTTATGCTTTTTTAATCGTAAGGCATCTGCCTTTTGCCCTAAGGCACTCTCCGTATAAAAAACACTACACCAGCACAAAAAACAGATTAAACAATATTGTTTCATAGTTGGGGATTATTTGGTTTAGAAAAATTCATTACCTCTTAAATACATTTAAAAGACTACAAGTTCAATACCTTAAGCAAAGAGCCTTTTGCCTTTTATCCTACTGCACAAGCTCACTTTACTAACAACGCTGTCTTAACTCCAATTAGTTGGTAACGATTACTAATTTAACATACAGTAGGTAGTATTTTAAGCTATCCCCAATCCATTAATTTTATAGGTTTTCCTCTTTTTGTTTTTTTTGAAGTTGCTTTCTTTCTATCAATTTATAAGTATATCCACCTAACAATCCCAAAAATCCAGCAATCAAGGCATCTGTCCAAATCATGCCTTGTGCTTCTTGATAAGCTGGTATTCGAAGCAAAGAAAAAATTAAAGGTGGTCCATAAGTAAATATTGATCTGAGCATTTTTATTTTTTTTATAAGAAAAGTCAATTCACTTGCCCAATAATAACACCAAAATCGCCCTCCTCCTCTATCCAACCTTGGCTTGGCAAGTACATTTTAGAAACAAAACCATCCAAATATAGGGCGTTGTTACAACCGTGGTTTTGAAAGAATTTGGCAAAGGTATAGAAATTTATTTCCTTTGTAGACATTCCAAAAAGTAAATTTCCATTAGGCAAAACTCCTACTCCATTCCGAGTATTAACATTAGTAGAAGTGGCGTTAAACTGAGGGTGTATTTGCCCATCAATTAAGAGCATCGGTCCCGATTGGGTAGCATAAATCAGGCTAGAGTCCGTTTTAAAATCTATGGTTGTAGAAATATAACCGTTCTTGTCTTTGTCAATATAAAACACACCATTGGGTTGCAAATAAAAATTGCCATAACCTCGATTCTTTCGATCTATCGGTGTTATTTCGTTGCCCTGCTCAATATACAAGCCATTTGGTTCTCCCCCCTTTTTATACATACCACCATTCATAGCAAAAAGAAGGCGCTCTCCTTTTGTTGCCAATTCTTCTCGAAGTCGTTTGTAGTTTTTATAACGTACCCCCTTACTATTCTTATAATAAAACTGAATGTGCTTGGGAGCGACTTCATAATTCAAAATATCGGGATACGTGTTTTCTTTTGAAGAAGGTGGACTAGAACAATTGGTTGCTATCAACAACCAAAAACATCCAACCATACTTACCACTAAAGATTTTTTGATATATTTCATTATAATAGCATCTTTATCAAATAGTTTGCACTAAGGTAAGCAATCTTTCAAAATAAAAAGAGCCGCCTCCAAAAGAAGCAGCTCTAATATTATACGTTTGTTTACAACGAAACGAATTTAGTTCAACAACTCATAAATTCCCGCAATACCTTGACCACCACCTACACAAGCAGTAACCATACCGTATTTCTGACCACGGCGACGCATTTCGTTGAATAATTGAATACTTAATTTAGCTCCAGTACAACCTAGAGGGTGTCCTAAGGCAATTGCTCCACCATTGACATTGACCAAGTCAGGGTTTAAGCCTGCCTCTTGAATAACTGCCAATGACTGAGCTGCAAATGCCTCATTCAATTCTATTTGCTCAATATCGCTTAGTTTCAAACCAGCATAGCTCAATGCTTTAGGAATAGCCGCACAAGGACCAATTCCCATATACAAAGGATCGACACCTGCTACCGAACAAGAAACCATACGAGCAATTGGTGTTAAGTTTAGATCTTTGACCATTTGTTCACTCATAACCAATACAAATGCTGCTCCATCTGACATTTGAGAAGAATTACCAGCCGTCACCGAACCTCCTTGCGCAAATACTGGACGCAACTTGCCCAAACCTTCTACCGTTGTCTCTCTACGCACACCTTCGTCCATACTAACAGTCCACTCGCTTTCTACTCTTTTGCCATCAACAACTTTTACCTCTTTAACATTAACAGGTACGATTTCATCATTGAATTTTCCGCCATCAATAGCAGCAGCAGCTTTTACGTGTGAATTGTATGCAAATTCATCTTGTGCTTCACGAGTAATACCGTATTTGTTGGCAACAGCTTCTGCTGTCAAACCCATTCCCACGATATAATCAGGATTATTCAAACCTACTTCGTAACTTGGTGATAGTTTGTATCCTGTCATTGGAATTAGACTCATACTTTCTGCTCCTCCAGCAACGTAACAATGTCCCATGCCTGCTTTAATTTTTGCTACAGCCATAGAAATAGTTTCTAGACCTGAGGCACAATAACGGTTTACCGTTACTCCAGGAACTGGCTTGCCCAATCCACGCAAGGAAATTTGACGTCCAATTTGTAGCCCTTGCTCCCCTTCTGGATTCGCACAACCTACAAATACATCGTCCACAGTATGTGGATCAAAATCAACTTTATCTGCCAAATATTTCACTACTTCTACCGCTAAATCATCAGAGCGGAAGAAACGGAAACCGCCTTTTTTGGCTCTTCCTACTGCAGAACGATAGCCTGCAACAATATATGCTTCCATTTTTATTTTATTTTTCAGTTGTAAGCCATAAGTCTTGCCCTATACACTTACAATTATTTTTTTGATAATGATTGTTTCTATTTTAAAGCCATCTTTTAGATAACTCAAAACACATCTTTCAACTAATAGTACAACATCACTTGATGTTCATTCTAATCCCCTATTAGTTTCTTAGTGGTTTGTTTTTCTCCAACATGTGCTGAATACGTTGCAATGTTTTCTGTTCACCACACAAACTCAAGAATTCTTGACGTTCAATATCCAATAAATATTGCTCGGATACTTTTTGTGCACTTGTTAGGTCTCCACCACACAATACACTAGCCACTTTCTTCGCAATCAAAATGTCATGGTCAGAAGCATATTTTCCTAAACGAAGGCTTTCAGCAGCAACATACAAAGCACCCAATCCTCCACGACCTAAAACTAAAATTTCATTTTTAGGAGCAGGTTGCGTATAATTGGGAGCCAATTCTAATACTTTTTTCTTTGCTTCACCCAATGTTCTAGAAACATTGATACTCACCTCATCAATACCTGGGCGCAAGTACCCCATTTTGAACGCTTCACCTGCTGAAGTAGCAACAGAAGCCATTGCAATGGTTTTAAATTTCTCGATTAAGGTAGGAATTTGTACATCGCCAGGTCCAAATTCTTGGCTAGCACGCAAAGCAAATTCTTTTGTTCCACCACCACCAGGGATCAAACCAACACCAACTTCTACCAATCCGATATAAGACTCCGCAGAGGCAACGACAGCATCTGAGTGCATCGAAAATTCACAGCCACCACCAAATACATATCCTTGAGTAGCAATAACAACAGGAATAGCAGAGTAGCGAATACGCATACTTGTTTTTTGGAACACATCAATCGCCATGTTCAACTCATCCCAATCTTGCTCGTAAGCCATCATCGCAATCGCCATCAAGTTAGCGCCCACAGAGAAATGTTCAGCATTGTTACCAATTACCAAACCTTTCCATTCTCCCTTCTCAGCAATTTCAATTGCTTCGTGTACTCCTCTAATAACACCTTCTCCCAAAGAGTTCATTTTTGAACGGAACTCAAAGCAAAGAACGCCATCACCTATGTCATGCAAAGCAGCGTCTGAATTTTCCCAAACAATAGAAGAAGAACGAATGTTGTCCAAAACAATAAACTCTTCTGTTCCTGGAACTACTTTGTAAGACTTAGATTCGATGTCATAGTATTTCTGAACGTTGTTTTCCAACTTGTAGAAAGAGTCGTGTCCAGCAGCAACCATATCTTTTACCCATTGCGCCACTGTTTGACCATCTTCCTCAGCCATTGCAATACCTTCTTTGATACCAACCATATCCCAGTACTCAAATGGTCCTACTTTCCAAGCAAAACCTGAACGCAAACCATCATCAATAGAATACAAATGATCGGCAATTTCTGGAATTCGGTTCGATACATAAGCAAACAATCCAGCCAAAGAGCGTTTTACCAATTGAGCAGCAGGAGAATCTTTGAATTTATCGCTACAGAACGTACGAATTTTCCCTTTCAAAGAATCTACTTGCTTAACAGCATCTAACACAGGTAGCTTAACACGTTGTGTTGGGGCATATTCCAATGTTTTAAGGTTCAATCCTAGTTTAATTCTACGACCACTCGCATCTTTTTCTTTGGTACGTTCGTAAAATCCTTTCTTGGTTTTATTACCCAAAAAGTTATTCTCCAACATGAAGTTCAAGTAAGCTGGCATTTTAAAGGCACTAGCCTGCTCATCATTCGGACAGTTATTAACAATTCCTTTGATTACTTTTTCGGCCGTATCCAAACCTACCAAATCTCCTAGAGCAAATGTTCCTGTACGAGGACGACCAATTGCATCTCCTGTCAATTTATCTACTACCTCGATTGGTAAATTCAATTCTTCTGTTAATTGGAAAATTTTTGCCATCGCATACACCCCAACACGGTTGGCAATAAACGCAGGTGTATCCTTACACATTACAGCACGTTTACCCAAATAACGATCGGCATACATCATAAAGAAATCCAATACTTCAGGGTCTGTTTTAGGACCAGGAATAACCTCGAACAAACGCAAGATACGTGGCGGGTTGAAGAAGTGTGTTCCACAGAAATTTCTTTGGAAATCTTCACTGCGTCCTTCCGACATCATATGGATTGGAATACCTGATGTATTAGACGTTACCAATGAACCAGGTTTGCGATATTTATCCACTTTTTCAAAAATCTGCTGCTTGATATCCAAACGCTCTACAACGACCTCGATGATCCAGTCGCAATCGCTGATTTTTTCAAAATCATCGGTGAAGTTACCTGTTGTAATTTGTGCTGCTGTTTTCGTATCATAAAATGCAGATACAGGCTTACGATTTTTGATAGCAGTTTTTAAGGCAGCATTAACAATACGGTTACGTGCTGCTGGGTTGTTTTTTTCTTCTTCTTTTAGATCAAATGGTACGATGTCTAACAACAATACCTCAAGACCAATGTTAGAAAAATGGGCCGCAATTCCAGAGCCCATTACTCCAGATCCTAATACGGCTACTTTTTTGATTCTTCTACTCATCCTTGTTTAATAATTTTAGAATGGTGTTAAATAATTAGTAGTTCGTTGATTTTTTACTTTTTTACCAAAAAGACAAAAAAGCACACTTATATTAGTTTGATAATCAAATTTTTAACGCAAAATGCAATAAAATTATAACTTGTTAATTATCAAACTAATAAAGTTTTTCAACGAACTATTGAAATAATAATAGTTCATTGAATTAACGCCCTACTTATCTAAATAAATTAGATACTTGCCCGTACTTGTAATATTGTAGCAATATGGCGTTCTATTCATTGCTTCTTTGGGTGTCTCATCAAAAAAGCATCCTATGTAAAATTAGCTGTTAATTAAAATATACTAATTGGAAGATTCGGGGAAATGATTATGATTCATTTCTACTGTCTTCTCGAGTCTTCAAATTAATACATATTACACAACAATTCAATAAACTTCTTTCTTTTTAATATTATTTAATATTACAATAATTTATAACCTTATCAAACGTTTGTTCGATTCATTTTCAAAAAAAGAAACAAGTCTTTTTTTTATCTTAAAACTCTCTTTTTTTTACAAAAGCCTTATTCTATGTGTTACACCATTAAAGACAATAAAGACCAGCAATTGTTCATCTAAACAGCATCTTATCTAACAAACATTTAAGCCCTTTCGTGGCTATTTTTTCAATCGATCTAGGACTCGCAAACAAGCAGACTTTAACAACTCCTTATCGTCATATAAGCGCATCATCATCAAGGCACCTTCTATTTCCATCACACTCTGCTTTGCGAGCTCCAAGGCAGTTTCTTCCTCATGATTTTCTTGATACAAATGTTGAAATGTGGCAATCCAATCGGAGAAAAAGCCTTTCAAAAAATTTTTAAACTCCATTTTATTACTAATACTCTCTAGGGTCATATTCCCAAATAAACAACCTGCTAAGTCTTGTGTAATAATTGGCTCTTGTTTTTTGAATAATTTTATAAATCGCTCCTCTGCTGATAAGTCCTTCTCGTAAGCGATCGAAAATACTTTTTTATTATAATAAGAATGTACCATTTGCAATACAGCTTGCATCAACTCTTCTTTGCTCTTAAAATGATAATAAAAACTCCCCTTTTGCAAACCGCAAGCCGCTGCCAAATCACTCATAGACGTTTTGTGGTATCCCTGCTTTCGGAACACCTCTATAGACTTTGCAATAATTTCATCTTTTGTTGTCTTTTGAACTGGCATAGTATTTCTTTGTTTTAGCCAAATCTACCAAACGTTCGTTTGAAAACCAAATTTAAAGGCAATTTTCTACCAAACGTTCGTTTGAATGCATATCATAAAGTAGCAACTATCGCTAGTAATCGTTACAATAAAAAAGGCAACAAAAAGTAAATTTCTGTTGCCTAAATAGCATTTTCAATATAATTATAGGGTAAAACTATTGCTGCTATTCTTTTTTAAAACCTTTATTCCTTCTGTTTCGCTGCCCCTTCTTAAAGATTCATCTAAGAAAACACAACTTTTGTCGGTTCCTATTCCCCAATTTGAACCAAAAAGATAGAAATATACTTGACAAAATACTATCTCACTTAATCACTCTTAATTATGAAACGTATTATTTTTATATTATCCCTATTTGCAATAGAGTTCAACCATGCCCAAACGCCTCCCGAACTAATTCAAAAATACGGCAAAGCCTTTCCTGAATATACGGAAGTTGCTATTGCCATCATCGAGGGAGATCAAGTTTCTTATTATGGATTTATCAAAAAAGACAGCATATTTGAAGCCAAAAAAAACAACACAGCCGTATTTGAAATTGGTTCTATTACCAAAGTTTTTACCTCTACCCTTTTGGCACATCAAGTCGTGAACAAAAAAATGCAGTTAAAAGAATTGGTCAAAAAATCATTGCCTTTTAGGTTAAAGGGCAATCCTAAAATTACATTAGAATCACTTTCCAATCATACCTCTGGATTGCCTCGACTGCCTGATAATATATTTTCGATGATGGTGAACAATCCTGACAATCCCTACAAAGGATATGATGAAGCGAAATTAAAAGAATATTGCACCCAACAATTGAGTCTCAAAACTGCCGTTGGCGAACGGTATGATTATTCCAATTTAGGAGCAGGTCTACTCGGATATGCTATTGCAAAAAAAAACAATCAAAGCTATGAAGAGCTGCTACAAGAGATTATTTTTACACCTCTAAAAATGACCCAATCTACAACGCGTCAAAGTCTTGTTCAAGAACAACTCGTCAGAGGCTTGGACCCTGCTGGAAAAGTGACTATTAATTGGGAGTTAGAAGTTCTAGCTCCTGCTGGCAATGTGCTCTCTTCAGTCCAAGATTTATCCAAGTTTATTATTGCTAATTTTGATGCGACCAACCCTGTTTTTCAATTACAACAAACCAAAACCAAAAACATCAATAAACAGATGGATCTTGCCTTAGGTTGGCACATTATCCATACCAAATCTGGTCACCAACTGCACTGGCACAATGGAGGAACAGGCGGTTATACTTCATCTATGGCTATTGATGTTTCAAATCAGAAAGGAGTTGTACTCTTATCCAATGTTTCCGCCTTTCATCCCAAGACAGGAAATATAGATACCATCGTTTTTGAACTCATGAAAACACTAGCAAAACAATCACAAAAATAAGACCTACTGTAACCAATTGATGCCTATCGGTTTCCTTTAGTTGTATATCTAAAGGAAACAAGGCTCATTCTCACCTATATTATTCTCAATCGATTTTTTATTCTATGCCCACAACTTGAGTGTGTTTCAACTTATCTTTTAGTGTTGGTGGTAATTGCAATGGAAATTCTTCTGGGCCTTTTCGGTTTTTGGACAAGACAATTTTTTCTAACCAAGGCATTTCTAACAACACCATAGGAAATTCGACCAATTCATTATCACTCAAATCAACGACCCTCAACGCTTTCAACTCACTAAAACTCTTTGGTAGTTCCTTCAAAAAATTAGCACTCAAGTCTAGTACTTCTAGTGCTTTTAATTGAGCAATTTCTTCAGGAATACTTCCTATTCGACAACCTGCGCAATTTAGTTTTTTCAAGTTCGTTTGTTCCAAAATCTCAATTGGGAATTCTGTTTTTTCATAATAAGCATAGCCAAAATAATCGTAAAGGGGCATGTAAGAAGCGTATGCTTGGTAAAAATTCAAGCTATTATCTTGAGTTAATTTCCGAATAATTTCATAACGCAAGGCGCTACCTTGTGGTTCGTAGTCAAAGGTATATCGCAAACCATTTCCAAAATTCTGATACAAGTACCAACCCATTCTAGTCCAGTTAATTTCAGTGCTCAATTTTGCTAATTTGATTAAATTCTTGCGCACATTTTTTTCTGCATTGTGTGCCGTAGAAACTAGCTTTGAACGGTCTGCCAATGCCTTTTGTACAGTAGCAGAACCATTAACTTTGAGCATCTTTTTAGCCTGTTCTCGGATTTTTTTATTCGTGACAGTTTTAGCAACAAAAAACAGTTCCGTCATCAAGTCTCTAGGAACACCACCTGTTTTTAACAACTCTACCCCTAATTCGATGCTTCCCTCGTCTTTACTCAACAACAGTCGTTTGACATTTTCTTTGTTCAGAGCCGTATCCGCTTCTTTTTCCAACAGATAAGGCGTGTCTTCTCGATTTAAAAACTGATTTAAATCTTGCTCTGTCAAAAAAGTAATCTTTTGATTTTCAACCCACTCAAAATTTTTAGGCTTTATTCCCAAAACAACATGTGTTGTTGATGGCGTTAATTGTGTTGTATAAGCAATTCCACTTTTTTTTAGGCGTGTTTTAATTGTTTTTTTCTTTAAATTCGTATCCCCAATCAGTAATACTTCGTCTCCCTGCTTAATTGGATTTTCAACCAACGTACTTCCTGGCCAATTTAACAAATATCCCAGCGCTCTACTTCTTACCACCTCATTTTGAAAACTTAAACAAGCCAATAAATCTTTAATCCCTAAATTTTCTTTAATTTCTTTTTTATGATCTGTAAACAAATGAAACTGTTTTTCTTTATCGACCATAGATAAAGAACTCTTGTGTAGAGCTTGCAAAAATTTCAAAAATTCAGTACTCGTTTTTGCTCGGTCAAAGCCTTTAATTCCTGAGACTTGTTTTAGGTTAAAATGCAAAATAATTTTAGGAATGTGGTTGAACTTATTCCCACGCAAATACAAATTTTCCAACTGCTGGCAATTGGCCAATGAGATTGGCAATTCTTTTAAACGATTGTTCTTGACATTTAATGTCTGCAAATGCGTTAGGGCTCCAATTTCGTTTGGTAATGCTTCCAATTCATTATCACTTATATCCAGCAATTGAAGTTTTTGCAAATGATTCACCCCTTTGGGCAAGGTCTTTAATTGGTTGTTTTTCAACAGCAAGGTTGTCAAACTTGGTAAACGCTCAAAGAAATGCTCAGGAAGTTCCTCTATATAGTTTTGCAGCAATTCCAAACGCCTCAAACCTTTAAAAGTCAAAACAATGGAAGGGATTTTGGTTAAATTGCACGCATTTAAGATCAAAATATTTTTCTTTTTAGACGCTTCAATTGCCTTTTCGATTTGTTGGTGGGTTCCATGCTCCAAAAATAAGCCTTTGATACTAGGGTGCATTTCTTCAATAGGAAGTAAGTGTTCAAAAAAGTACAGTACTTTTTTAGCCTCTAAAACCCCTGTTTCGATGTATGGATTTAGGTTGCCTCTAAACATATAATTAGGAGACCATACCGAACGCCCTTGCAAATGATTAGAAGGACTTGAAAAGTCAAAAAATTGCTTAGGAGCATAGATTTCTAACAAACCACGAAGTTCTTGGCGCAAGGTTTCGTCATCTGTGACAAAGTACATTAAATAAATCTCTGTCAAAGCATCTTCGCTCACGTAAGGTTGCAACAGTTGATAAGCCAGCTCTATATTTTCTACTTCTGCGGTTGCTAATAAATCTAATATTTTATAAGCGTACTCCATCCTTCCTATTTTTGTTTTAACGACAAGCCTCCAACTCTGCTCCCATTTTGGGATACCCCAATTCTTCTGCCTTGTGAAAATCTTGGCAAGCTTCTTCTGTTCGGTTCAATGCGTTTAAAATTAATCCTCGATAATAATAAGCATAAGAGTTATTGGCATCTAGCTCCAAAGAATACGTGCAATCTCTCAAGGCTGTTTCATAGTTTTTTAAGTGATAATAAGCGTAACCACGGTTATTATAAGGATAAGGCTGCCTCAAATCCAACTTTATAGCACTATTAAAATCTTCTATAGCTCCTTCGTAATCTCCAATAGCATCTTTGACCATGCCTCTATTATTATATCCATACCACGACTCAGGATTTAATTTGATTGCTTTATTCAAATCGTCAAAAGCCTCAGCGTACTGCCCTAATTTTCTGTTTAAGTTCCCTCTATGAATATAAGAATAAAAATCATCAGGTTTTAGCTTTATTACAATATCAAAATCCTTAACAGCAGCTGTATAGTTTTCTAATAATTGTTTCATTACAGCGCGATTATAAATAGTTATGTAATTCGTGGGATCTTGCTTTATAGCACTATTATAATCTCGAATTGCCCCTTCCAAATCATCCAAATATTTTTTACAAACTGCTCTAGCATTATAAATATACTGATAATTCCTATCTAATTCAATCACCTTATTATAGTCCATCAAGGCAGACTCATATTGCTTTAATTCTACTTTAGCCCGTCCTCGTTCATAATAAATTTCAGGTGCATTGTTTTTTATTTGAATAGCCTTGTCATAAGCTGCAACAGCAGCTTCATATTCGTTCTGCCTGAACTTTACAGAACCTTTCGAAAAATAGGCTTGCCAATAATTAGGCTTTAATTCTATCGCTCGTTTAAAAAACTGAAGTGCTTTTTCATATTGTTCAGATGTTGCTACTTCAATTCCCTTCTCGTAATAATACTCAGGCGTTTGAGCAACAGTCGTAGAGAACATTCCCAAAAGTAGGAAGAATAACATAATTGATTTCATGGTATAGGATTTTATAGATAAAAAATTACAAGCGCACCATTTCAGAAGCCATGCCATTAGAAACATGAAATTGTTTAAAATCGGTTCCCAATCCAGTGACAATCTTTGCGATTCTATTTTCGTGTGTATCTGTGATAAATATTTGTCCAAAATCACGCTCCAAAAGCAGTTCCAACAATTGTTGCACTCGCTTTTTGTCTAGTTTGTCAAAAATATCATCTAACAAAACCAACGGCGCAACATCAGATTCTTGGCGCAGCAACTCATATTGCGCCAACTTTAAAGCCAGCAAATAAGATTTTAATTGACCTTGTGAAGCAAACTTTTTTACAGGATAATCATTAATTAATAATTTTAAATCATCCTTGTGTATACCCTTTGTTGTTCGTTGCAACCAAGTATCCTTTTCTTGACTTTCAGCAAACAAACGTTCTAATTTTTGTTCTGACAATTGCGAGTGATAACTCAAATCTACTTGCTCTTTATCCCCCGATATGATTTTGTAATAAGTTTGAAAAATAGGCTTTAACTTAGCAATAATTTTTTGACGTTCCTGATAAATATAATTGGCAGGAATAAGCAGTTGTTGGTTGTAGATTTCCAACAATTCAAAATTAACGTCCAAAGGATGCTTAAAACTTTTGAGAAAAGCATTTCGTTGTTGCAAGACTTTATTATAAACCATCAAATGATTGAGATAATTCGCATCCAATTGTACTAACAATACATCCACAAACTGGCGGCGATTCTCACTTCCTTCTGTTATCAACAAGGTATCGTCAGGCGTAATCATAATCATCGGAAACAAGCCAATGTGATCTGCCAAACGTTTGTAAGTGACTTTATTTCGCTCCATCACTTTTTTGATTTTGGGCGCATACTTACAAACCACTTGTTCTCGTTTTTCTCCTCGCTCTAAATATCCTTCTATCCTAAAAAAGTCTTCTCCATGTCGAACAACCTGACGATCTGGCAAGCTAAAGTGACTTTTGCACATACACAAATAATGAATGGCATCCAAAAGGTTCGTTTTTCCCATACCATTCTCTCCTACAAAGCAATTGAGCTTTGTAGAGAGTTGCAATACTTGATTATCGTAATTTTTAAAATTACTTAGTGTTAATTCTTGAAGATGCATGCACTATCAACAAAAGTCATTTAAGAATTAGAAAGCGTTTCAGAGATATCTGCATTGTAAGCTTGCAAGGCGGGTATAATAGCTGCCAAAAAGCCAATTAACAAAGCACCAAGCCCCAGATATACTTCCTCCCACAAAAAGATAAAACCTGAAAAGGTATATTTATACGTTTCTTCCAAATCGGCTGCCATAACTTCTACCCCTATATGACTCACCAACAAGCCCAACAAAAGACCAAAAACAGCAACCAACAATCCTTCTAAAACTATCATTATAAACAGCTTAGAAGGTGTTGCCCCCATCACGCGCATCAAGGCAATTTCATAGCGTCTTTCTTTTAAAGAATTGTACAAAGAAATGAACATACTAAATGCAGAAATAATGATGATAATAAAGGCTAAAGCAGTTAAAAAATCCATCCCCAATCCTGTCATTTCTAACAAACGTTGCAACTGAATAGCAGGTTTAGCATAGCCCAAGCTCTCGCTGTTATCTTCAATAATTTGGGCAGCTTCTACTACGGCGCGCATGGAGGTATTTCCTTCTCCATCCTTTTTATATTGTACTAAATAAGCCGTTACTTCTTTTCCTTCTTTGGATATTGGAGGTAAATTTTGAACTTTTTTATCTCCGTGGTCGTGATTATCATGGCTATGTCCATCGCCGTGGTCGTGGCTGCCGTGGTCGTGAGCATCATGACTGTGTCCATCGCCGTGGTCGTGGCTGCCGTGGTCGTGAGCATCATGACTGTGTCCGTCTCCATGGTCGTGGCTGCCGTGGTCGTGAGCATCATGGCTGTGTCCGTCTCCGTGGTCGTGGCTGCCGTGATCGTGAGCATCATGGCTGTGTCCGTCGCCGTGATCGTGGCTGCCGTGATCGTGATCGTCATGACTATGTCCGTCGCCATGGTCGTGGCTACCATGGTCGTGATCGTCATGCATTCTCCAAACAGTAGACACGTTTGTTAAAATTAATTGATCCAAGATCAGATTTGTCTCTTTTAAAATTCCAACCACTTCATAAGCATAGGTTTCATGTACATGTCCGCCTTCTTGAACTAATCCATGAGAACCGTAAAATGTACTCCCTATTTTAAGACCTAGCTTTTTCGCTGCACGTGCCCCTACGTTTACTTCCAAGTCTTTTTCTATCAAACGACCTTCAGCTATTTCTGCGTTAAAATGAGCAATATATTGGCTGTCTGTTCCGACAATCCTAAATCCATTGTAGCTATCTCCCAATGCCAAAGGAATTGCCTTTTGGATGTATGGGTTTTTGGTAACAACAAAAGATTCTTTGAGAGGAATATTTCCTGTTGGTGCATCAATATGGTACACCGAAGACAAAATCATTTGCAAAGGGCTACCTTTTGCACCAACGACCAAATCCACTCCTTCTATATTTTTATACAATCGATCTTGAAATTGCTTGTTTAACAAAAACAAAATCGATGTCAAACTTACTCCTAATGCTACTAAAACAGTACTCAGTAAGGTCGAAAATGGTTTATCGGCTAGATAGTTCCAACTTAATTTTAGTATGTTCATAATATTGCAAATTAAATCTTTAGTACATGATTCCTCGCTAAATTCTATTATTTTCTACAAAGTATTTTTCACCAAAACGCATCCAATTCGATAGCTAGATTAATCTTTCTTGTCCGAAATCAAAGAATCGTAGGTAGTTGGATCTTCTATTACAATACCTTGTTTTCTCATTAAGGCTTCTTCTTTGTTTCGTTTAATAATTTTGCCAACCCAATTAGGGACAACAATAGCCCCCACTAAAAGATATACATAATACGTAAATGTACGCCAAATTGTCGCCATGATAACCATTAAAGTTCCTGCTGCTGCAATACCTGTAGCTTCTGTTGGTATATAATCAAAGTGGAATGTTTTGAATGCATACTCAGCAACCCCTGCTCCTCCTGGACTAGGCATAACAGCCATAATTACATACATCGCTTGCTGACGAGCATAAATAAACAATTGTTCCCAGAATGCTGTAAAGTTTAATTGCCCGTGCATAAAGTCGTTATAATGCGCTTGAATTTCAGGGTTAGGAGAATAAGCAACAAAAGCAACAATCAAACAGTTTAATACCATAAAACGAGAAGCCCATGCACACATAGTACTAATATAGGTACCGATATGAAACGTCCATTTTTGAGTTTTGAGCTCTTCTGAAGCCAAATCCATATCGTCTGTTATCTTGATCGCTTTTTCTCTAAAACGTTTCAAGAATGGAATTTTGCAGAACCAAAGCAGCAGGTTTTCTAGCTTTTTGGCATCAACTAATACTCCATAGAAAAAAATACCTCCATAGACCAACATCAAACTATAAGCAAAAACAAAGGCAATTCCCCACTCACTATCGTGCCAAAGATGTGCTATAGTATCTGATCCTGGTTGAATCATAAGAGGTCCGAATAGTAGAAAGAAAACAAGCAATGCTGATAAGAAAGAGAAAGTATCTACAATAACTGTATACAACACTATCATTGCTGTTTTTCCAGCAGCCAGCTTTTCTTGCGCTATCGCAAACATAGCCACTGCTGCTCCTCCTACACTCGTTGGTGTTACAGCAGAACTAAATTCCCACATCATCACCAACTCAAAACATTTTTTCCATGAAAAGAAGCCATTGGTAATAATCCTCAACCGTACCATATAGCAAAAATGGCGAAAACACATAAAAAAAGCAGCCATTCCAATCCATGTAAATACGTGGCTACTAAATTCAATTTTACTAAATTCTTCTGCATTAAAATCCTTGACGAACATATACACAACAACCGATAACCCAATCATTGCCGCCAAAAAAATTCTAAATGGACTAATAGAATTTAAGACGCCTGCGTGTTCTTCTTCCTGCTCCTTAATAGACTGGTTGTCTACAGATTCCATTTCGCTCATTATTCTTTTTATTTATTGTAATCAATAATTCGCTGAAAAATCGCATCAAACCGATAATCAGCAGGTATTATTTTCAGTGTTAAAAGTATTAAAAATTTGATTATCAACTATGTAACCAACACTTACGAAGTTGCACATTGTAGCACTGAACTGTGCGAGCTCACAACTACAGGGAGTAACAAAGCTAATTTAATTCAACATAAGTAATCGTCTAGGAAAAAATTTTATAAACCACGAAGTAGCAACACAGCTAACTAAAAGCAAAGCACTTACGAAGTAAACAGCCTATTCTTCCTCTTCATTTGTCCCCAATATATGATCTATTGGTGGAGCTTTAATCGTAAAATCGTTAAAACCACCATTTCCCTCTACAAAGATAATTAGTTCTTGCTGCATCAAGTCCAAAATCGCCAAAAAAGTAAAAATTGCATGCAGTCGATTTTCACAATTGCTAAAGATACCTCTAAAAGAAAGATTCTTTTTTGTAGTTAAACTACTTAATAAAAAATCTCTTCGTTCTTCTATCGTATAATGATAATGGACAACAGTATGTATAGTTTTTTCCATCCTAAATTCAAAAGTAGACAAGACTCGTTCATACGCTTGTAACAAACGAAATAAGGATAGGTTCTCTAGTTCTGCATCGGCTAATGCCGCAGAGGTCATTTGCTGGACTTCGTCCAAAACATTTCCTCGATGTGTTCTTGCTGCACGGGTTGCCTCCATTTGACGCAACTCTTCCAAAACTTCTTTGTAACGTCTGTACTCCAACAATCGTTCAACTAATTCCTTACGAGGATCAATTTCATTGCCATCTTCATCTAATTCTTTTCGAGGCAAGAGCATCTTGGCTTTGATTCTCATCAATGTTGAGGCTACTAAAATAAACTCACTTGCTGTGTCTATATTTAATTCTTCCATTTCCCGCAAGTATTCCAAAAAATCATTTGTAATAGAAGATATTGGAATATCATAAATGTCCAGTTCATCTCGTTCTATAAAGAAGAGTAAGAGATCAAACGGCCCTTCAAACTCAGGAAGTTTTATTTTATAAGTCAATTTTAGTGTTTTTAATGGTCAAATGAGCGGAACAAGCTAACTATTCTTTTTAATTCAAAATTAATAGTATTAACTTTGTCGTTCGTGCATAAAAGCATTTTAGGGTATAGATGCAAAAATACAGGTATTGTCAATTAATACAATCTATCCCAAATAGACACAAAATTAGGGAAAAATAATATTAATGGAGCTAAAAGATCAAATAGATTTAAACAATCTACCAAAACATGTTGCCATCATTATGGATGGAAATGGTCGCTGGGCAAAACAGCAAGGTAAAGCACGCGTTTTTGGACACAAAAATGGTGTTCACTCAGTACGAGAAGTAACAGAAGCTGGCGCAGAATTAGGCATTCAGTATATGACATTGTATGCTTTTTCTACAGAAAATTGGAATCGTCCAAAATTTGAAGTTACAGCTTTGATGACCCTCTTGGTGTCAACGATTCGAAAAGAAATTGCTACATTAAATAAAAACCAAATTCGGCTGCAAATGATTGGCAACATCAATATGCTTCCTTCTGCTGCTCAAAAAGAGTTGCTAGAAGCAATTGAAAGTACCAAAGATAACACACGTATGACCTTAATTCTCGCCCTGAGTTATAGTTCTAAATGGGAAATTATCGAAGCGGTCAAAGATATCGCTCGTCAAGCAGTCAGTGGAGAAATTGCTATTGACGATATTGACGAGGACAGTATCAAACATGCTTTGAGTACAAAGGACTTTCCTGATCCAGAATTGATGATTCGTACGAGTGGGGAATCTAGAATTAGTAATTTCCTACTTTGGCAATTGGCTTATGCCGAACTTTTCTTCACCCCTGTTTTTTGGCCCGATTTTCGCAAGAAACATTTTTACGAAGCTATTCTTAATTTTCAAAACAGAGAGCGTCGTTTTGGAATGACTAGTGAGCAAATCACAGATGTAAGCACCTAAACAAAAAATTATAGTAGGAGCTGCCATTCTTACTAGAGATGAACTTTATCCTAAAAATTACAGTTATTCTTTCATAACTTGTGATAGGGCTTTCTTATGCCCCTAAGAAACTAATAGATTGATTTTTAGACTATCATAACTTCATCTCTTGAAGTCCTTGCAAAGGGTCAATAACCAAGTACCAAAACCTATAACAAAATTTTGATAATCAAGTAACTTATTATCAACTACAACCGCAAACAGAAGACGACAAACTAACTATTATACAATAATAAACAAATTACCTATGCGATTTTTATTAACAATAAACTGCCTATTTTTTCTATCTATTTCACTTATCAATGCTCAAGGATTTAGTTCTCCTGTAGAGTATATCGAGTACTTTAATAAAGAGTTTGCATTAATGCAAGAAATGCAGATTGAATACTCCTCTTTCTTAGCACACACAGGTAGCGCTGAGGCAGAAGCCAAACGCCAAAGTTTATTAGCATCTTCTCAAAAAATTCACGATCGATTTGCTAGTTTAAAAGCTTTTGAAGACGACAAAGGCATCAAATCTAATGCGGTTAAGGTCTTGGATATAATGCTTTTATTAGGCAATAACAACTATACAGCTACTGCAATTGACAAAGCAGGTTGTTTGGATTGTTTTGAAGCGGTGTTGATTGAAACAGAGTTGATAGACAAGGATGTAGATAAACTAGGCAAGGCAATGAGCTCAATGGTCAAAAGTATTGAAGAATTTGCCAAAGCAAATAATATTCAAATGACCGATGAGGGTGATAATCACGAGACGTTATTAGCCAAAATCAATAGAATTAACAATTATCTACAAGAATTGAATTTAGCAACCTTAGAAGTACAATATGCCGATGCTGCCATTGTCAAAGCATTGAATGAAAAAAATCCTAGTAAGGCAAAAGAAGAAGTTAAAAACATGGTTAAAGCAGCCAACAATGCTAGCAAACGCTTGAAAAAAATCGAGCGTATCAAAGAGGATGCTACCGCTATTGGTCAAGCAGAAAAACTAGTAGATTTTTATAAGGATGCCTCTAAAAAACTATATCCAGATATGGTCTCTGCCTTTGATAAAAAAGGTAATGTTATCAATGAAAAAGTAGATTTATACAACAAAAGTATCCAGAAGTTAGCCAAAAGTACTGGCACACTTACAATGAAGTATGAAACAGCAAAACTCAATTTACAACAACGCCATATCCCCAAACCTAAGGAAAAAGTCATTCGCTCTTAACCTATATTATAACATAAAATAGAGTTGGGATTTTCCCTAACCTCAAACATCATCCAATCTTTGGATGGTGTTTTTTTTTTATAAATTAACTACTATTGGATGTAATCAACAGGCTCTCCAACATCCCATAAACAAAGCATTCCATTCTTTCAACTATTCTTCTGACTTGTAAGAATTGCCCAAAATTGGTTATAACTCCACAAATAATATGTCATAATATTGCA